>JABTUE010000002.1 GCA_015075515.1 Planctomycetota bacterium | reverse complement strand
CGTAGGCGATTCGTTTTTTCGTGCCGTGTGCCGTTGCGCGCGCCCGTTGCCAACCACGCACCGGCGCGGGCGGGGTTGCCGCTTACTCTGCAGCCCGTGACGCGGGCGCAAGCACTGCCGCCAGGGTCTCGGGTGTGGTTACCGGGGCTTTGCAGGTGTAGTGCTCGCAGACGTAGGCGGCGGGTTGGCCCTGCACGGGCTGCTGGTTGGCCACAAAGGGCACCAGTTTGCGTATGGCTTCGCCGTCGGGGCCGGGCTCGTGGTGGATCAGGATCGCCCGGGGCAGAAAGTGCCTACGGGTTTCGGCAATCAGCGCGCGCGTGGCGCTGTCGGCCATCTCGCCGGCAATCACGATCTCCTGGCCCGGCAGCACGAAGTGTTCCAGCGCTTGTAGCGCGTAATTAAAGCCCGGCGTGTGGCCGGAAATCTGGGGGCTCATGCCGTCCAGAGTGCGGCGGGCGATTTCCAGCAGCCTGTTGTCCTGCAAAGTGCGGCCCAGGCGCGCCAGCAGCAGCGCCGCGGCCGAGTTTCCGCTGGGAATCGCCCCGTCGTACACGCTGCGGTTGGGCGCGATCAGTTTGTCGGGGTCGTCGCTGCCCTGGGTGTGGAACAGGCCTTCGTCTTCGTGCCAGAACAGGCGCACCAATTCGCGGCCCAGGGCGGCCGCCAGTTCCAGCCAGCGCGGCTCGAGTGTGGCCTGGTAAAGTTGAAACAGCCCGTTGCCGAAAAACGCGTAGTCGTCCACAAAGCCGGCAATGCCCGCGTTGCCCTTGCGATAACGGTGCAGCAGGCGGCCGTCGCGCCACATCATGCGGCTGAGAAACTCGGCGCACTGGTTGGCCGCCAGCAGATAGCGTTTTTCGCCAAGCAGCACGCCGGCGCGGGCGATTGCGCCCAGCATCAGGCCGTTCCAGTCCGTCAGTACCTTGTCGTCCAGCAGCGGGCGCACGCGGTGGGTACGCACCTGAAACAGGATCTCGCGGGCACGATCCAGTGTTGCGCGCAGGGTCGCGGGTTCCATGCCGTGCAGCCTGGCGGTTTGATCCAGCGGGCGGGGCAGATGCAGGATGTTGTCGCCGGTCTGGGTGCCGCTGGCCTCGTCGTGGTAGTTGCCGGCTTCAGTGCAGCCCCAGGCCGAGGCGACCACGGCCGCGTCGCCGCCCAGGTGGGCCTTGAGCTCGGCCATGGACCAGACGTAGAACTTGCCCTCTACACCTTCGCTGTCGGCGTCTTCGGCCGAATGAAAGGCCCCGCCTTCGTCGCGCAGGTCGCGCAGGCAGTATTCAAGGATGTCGCGGGCGATGTCGGCGTGGCGCTGTTCGCCGGTGACCTGCCAGGCATCGAGGTAGGCCTCCACCAGCAGTGCCTGGTCGTAGAGCATTTTCTCGAAGTGGGGCGTCAGCCACTGGCGATCGGTGGAGTAGCGGTGAAAGCCGCCGCCCACTTGATCATGAATGCCGCCGTCGGCCATGGCGTCCAGCGTGGTGACGGCCATCTTGAGAACTTCGGGTGCGGACGGGGCGCCCGCGTCAGCTTTGGCGGGCAGGATGCCGGCGGCGCGGATCAGGGCGCTCAGGCGGTGGGGGGTCGGAAACTTGGGCGCGCTTTCGAACCCGCCGTGTTTGTGGTCAAACCGGCGGGCGTGCTCGGCGGCGTTCTCGACCAGCGTGGCGATGCCGAGTTCGGCCTTGCCCAGCGGCTTGCCCTGGGCGTTGAGCCATTCGGTGATGGCCTGGGCCTGTTCCTCAAGTTCGGGGCGGCGGGTTTTCCAGACTTCGGCAATCTGGCGCAGCACGGTTTTGAAGCCGGGTCGGCCCCAGCGATCTTCGGGCGGAAAGTAGGTGCCGGCGGTGATCGGCCGGCGGTCCGGAAACAGAAAGACGCTCATGGGCCAGCCGCCGCGACCGCCGGACATGCCCTGGGTGACGGCCATGTAGACGGCGTCCACGTCGGGGCGTTCTTCGCGGTCTACCTTGATCGGGATGAAGTGTTCATTGAGCAGCGCGGCGACTTCGTCGTTTTCGAAACTTTCGCGCTCCATCACGTGGCACCAGTGGCAGGTGGCGTAGCCGATGCTCAGAAAGACCGGCTTGTCTTCGGCCGCGGCTCTGGCAAACGCGGCCTCGCCCCAGGGCAGCCAGGCCACGGGGTTGTAGGCGTGCTGCAGCAGGTAGGGGCTGGATTCGTGGATCAGGGCGTTGGGCGCGCGGTGTTTGTTCATGCCCGGATGCTAGCATCGGGCGCATGGCAGTGAGTGAAGAGTTCGTGGCCTACCTGCGCGACCAGTTCAGTGCCCTTGGCGCGATTGAGGTCAAGCGCATGTTCGGCGGCGCGGGCGTATACTTTGGCGGCAGGATTTTCGGCCTGGCCGACAACGACGTGCTGTACCTGAAAGCGGCGCCCGATCAGCGCGGGAAGTTCCAGAAGGCCGGCTGCAAACCCTTTGAGCCCTGGCCGGGCCACGTGATGGCCGGCTACTGGACCGTGCCCGTGGACGTGCAGGAGAATCGCGACCAACTGGCCCAATGGGCCAAAGAAGCCCTGAAGGCCGCGCCGGGTAAGCCTCGGCGACGTTCGGGGTCAGAAAGGTCCGCGCGGCGCAAGCGCAAGTAACGTGATTCATGTGTTGCAGACGCGTGACGGATTTGGCGGCCGGGGTTGCTATGTTTGCGCCATGCGATCCCCACGATGCCTGCGATGCGTATGGCGCACGTTCGGGCCGTGGTGCCTGCTGCTGCTTTTGGCTGCGCCGGTGGCGGCGGAACCGGCCGTGGGCGTCAACATGCTGGAAAGCGAGCCGCTGTTTGCGGGAGGCGTGCAGTTTTATCTGGCCCATCGCCACGAGATGCACACGCGCCTGTTTGACGGCGCGCGCCCGCGGGCCAACCGTGAGGGTCTGTTCAAGGTTGACCACCAGCTTGGCCTGGGCGTGAACTGGGGCGTGCCGCGCGTGATCCCCGGTGAGTGGACGCTCAGCGCCGTGGTGCCGTTTGTGTTCCGCGATTTCCGGGCCGTGACCGAAAGCGGCGTCGTGGGCGACCAGTTGCACGGTCTGGGCGACGTGGCCGTAGCCGCGCGCATGCGGTACCTGTGGTGGGTGCCCGGCGGCGATCGCGGCGGAGAGGGCGCCAGCCTGAACCTGGCCTGTGTGGCCACGCTGCCCACGGGCGACAACAACGCCGGACGTGACGGCGCGCGGCTGCCGCGGGACATGCAGCTTGGCGAGGGCGCGGTCGGGCTGACCTTTGCGCACATCAGCGCCTATTCGCGTAACCGGCTGGAGCTGATCTCGACCACGCAATACACCTGGCGCAGCGTGGGCGTGGGGCGCAGCAACTATGACTTCGGCGACAGCTTCGCGCATGACTTTGAGGTGAAGTACCGGGTGATCCAGGAAAAGTTTCCCGGCAACACGATGTTTCTGATGCTCGGGCTGGCGTACCAGCGCGCGGACTTTGACCGCGACGACGGCGCGCGGGTGCGCGATTCCGGCGGCCAGGAGCTGGTGCTGGTGCCCAAAATCCAGTGGCACCCGCGACCCTGGTGGGAAATGAAGGCCAAGTTTGAAGTGATTCTCTGGCGCGATGTGAACGGCGTGCAGCTTGGCCGTGAGCTTTCGGCCCGTGCAAGCGTGTCTTACCGGTTCTAGTATGAACACCATGAAACGCGCGTTGACAGCCCTGTTGTTTGGATGCACGGCCCTGGCCGTTGCGGCCTGCCACATCGGGGCGGGCTTTGACAGCGCCGAGCGACGCCGCGCCATGGCCTGGCAAGAAGACGAGGCGACGGTCACCCCCACCGAGGTCAAGGCCACCGAAACCCCGCCCAAAAAGGAAGACCTGCCTCCGGTGGCGCTGCAGGGCCCGCCGATTGTGTACCTGCTGGTCGCGGGCTGAGTGTGATGAGAGTGAGTAGACGGAGTACGGGTTGTACTCCAGCGCCGGTTCGGCGCGCAGGTTCAGACAAGCATGGACGACGGGGCGCTGTGGTTTGAATGGAAGCTGCCCCGCGTCGTGGAGCCGCATGAAGTGTTCACCGCCGTGAAAGAGGGCGGCATGGGCCTGACCGCGTTTCGCCTGCTGGGCGAGTTCGAGTTTGGCGACAAGTCCGCGCAACTGAAGGACGGCAAGTCGCCGCGACTGGTTTACAACGGCCCCCGGCGCGAGAACGGCCGGTGGAACCTTGAGATAGCGGGTTTTGAAAAGAAGGGCGCGGCCGTGGAAGTGATCGGCGCCGCCCCGTACAAACGCCCGCAGGTGTACCAGCCCGAAGAATAGGCGCGGCTCAGGCGATGATGCCCTTGGTGACGTTGAGGAAGATGTCCTCAAGGTTCTGGGTTGCGGGCGCGATGCTGACCACCGGCACCCCGCGCTGCAACAGTTCGCGCAGCAGGCCGGGGTTGCTCTCAATCGGCTGCATGAAGTTGAAGGTGATGATGCCGCGGTCAATTTCGACCCCGCCCACGTCGGGCAGGCCGCGCAGGATCGTCACCGCGTCGTCCGGCCGGCCCAGCACGCGCAGCAGCAGCTTCTGCTGGCTGAGTTCGCCGGCGCTGCGCTCGGCCAGAATGTCGTCTATGCGGCCGGCCTTGAGCATGATGCCGCGCTCAATGATGCCGACGCTGTTACACATGTCGGAAAGCTCGGTCAGGATGTGGCTTGAGATGATGATGGTCTTGCCCAGCTTCTGCAGTTCCTTGAGCAGCAGGCGCAGTTCAATGCGCGCGCGGGGGTCAAGGCCGGCGGCGGGTTCGTCCAGAATCAGCACCTTGGGGTCATGCACCAGTGTCTTGGCCAGGCACAGGCGCTGACGCATGCCCTTGGACAGCGTGCCGACATCCTTGGTGGCGACGCCGGACAGGTCGGTGATCTCCATGATTTCGTCTACGAGCTTCTTGCGCTTTTCGACCGGAATGCGGTAGGCGGCGGCGAAGAACTCAAGGTATTCGCGGATCTCGACGCCTTCGTAGACGCCCACGTAATCGGGCATGTAGCCGATCAGGCGGCGGATGGTTTCGGGTTCGTCCAGCACGCTGATACCGTCAATGGTGATGTCGCCGTAATCGGGGTCCAGCAGCGTGGCCATCATGCGCATGGTGGTGGTCTTGCCGGCGCCGTTGGGGCCGACAAAGCCGAAGATGTCGCCGGGACCGATGCGGAACGTCAGGTCCCATACGGCGCGGAACTGGCGGAAGGTCTTGCAGACGTGCTGGACTTCAATCATGGGTGTTCGGGATCATCGTTATTGGCGCGGCGCAAGGCAAGCCGGCTATTTGCCGTCCTTGCCGGCATCCACCACTTTTTTGGCCGCGTCTTCCATTGCCCTGGGCAGACCCTTTCCGGCCAGAAACCGCAGACCCAGATAGATCAGGCCAAGACCGATCAGCAGCCCCAGCGCGATCTTGAGTATGTCCCACAGCAGCGCGCCGATGAACATGGCCCCCAGAAGCACCAGAATGCCGATGGCCAGATACTTCACGGCTGTTGGCGAAAGCGGCATGAACCCCTGCGCGTGCAACCGGGGGCGGGTTGCGCCCCCGGTTGCGGCAGAAACTAGCGGAAGTTGGCCTTGAACCACTGCTCGGCCGCGTCCTGTTCGGACAGGCGGTCAAGCTCGCCCAGGCCGGATTTTTCGTCCAGGGCCTTTTTGCTTTCCTCAATCAGGTTGTTCAGGGCGGCGATTTCTTCGGGGCTGTCGGCCAGCTTGGCCATTTCTTCCTGGTTGGCCAGACGCTTGATCTTGACCTTGATCTGGGCGTGGGTGTCCGATGCATCCTTGTTCTTCTTCTGCACGATCAGCAGCCGCTTCTGGGTTTCGCCGATCAGTTGCAGATGCTCGTTGGCCACCTTGTCGCCCTTGACCTGTTCCAGTGTCCTGAGGCCGCGTTCCTTGGTGATCTTGCGCAGGTCGGCTTCGGCTTCCTTCAGGTCATTCTGCGCCTTGGTCAGGGCGGTTTCGTAGTATTTGGCCTTGTTCTCGAGGCTTTGCAGCATCTTCTGCAGTTCGCGGCGCTTTTGCGTGATCTCGCGCGTTTTGGCGTCGCCGCCGCCGAACAGGGTCTGCAGGTCGAACTTGGTCTCCTGCTTCACCGGTTTGTCGTCGGTGGTGTGCCAGGTTTTATCCACGCCGATGAACGCCAGGCCGTAGCTCTGGTACTCTTTGGGCGGGCCGTCACCGCGAGCGGGCACACCCAGGAAATCCGCCCAGTCGTCGGCGTCGCCGCTGCGCATGACCTGGACAAACCCCGTGTCACCCGCCCACACCGCGTCGCCGCCGGGTTTGTAGCGCAAAAACTCGGACCACTTGCGGCCCTCCACGGCCTTCTTTACCGCGCCGTCGAGGCTGTCCGTGCCGGTTGTCCAGGCCTCGGGCAGATAGCCGTTGGCCACCAGTTCCTCAAGACTGTGGGGCACGCGGTTGTTGTCTTTCTTGAACTCGTCAATGGCCGCCACCACCGGCGCGCCGGCCTGGGCGGCGTATTCTTCGGCCCAGTAGACCTGGTGAAAGCCAAGGCCCATCACCGCGACCCACAGGCCCACCTGGCACAGCGAGATCAGAAAGCCCGCAAAGGCCAGGCCCTTGGCGCGCTTGTTGCCCACCATGCCGACCAGGCCGAACACCAGCGACAGCGGCGAAAGCAGGCCGCAGAACAGGATGCTGACCAGAGAGAGGATCAGTGACGCCGCGGCCCACGAGCCGCTGCCCTGCTGGCGGTAACTGGCGGGGTTGAAAATCTGGCGTGTCATGCCACGGAAGCCCTGCTGAGGGTAGCTTTGCGGGTGCGGGGCATAGCCGGGCTGGGGGTGGCCCTGCGGCGGGGGCGCGTAACTGCCCGAATGCGGCACCGGCCCCGGCGGGTATCCGGGGTTGCCCGGCGGCGGGCCGTAGCCCGCGGGCTGCTGGGGCGCGCCATAGCCGGGAGGAACGTTCGGGGGCTGGTTCATGGGCTCTCCTGCCTTGGCTAATACTTATAGAAACCGCGACCGGTCTTGCGGCCCAGATGCCCGGCCGCCACGTACTTCTTCAGCAGCGGGCAGGGGCGGTACTTGCTGTCGCCCAGATCGCGCTGAAGCACTTCCATGATGGAAAGGCAGGTGTCCAGCCCGATCAGATCCGCCAGTGCCAGCGGGCCCATCGGGTGGTTCATGCCCAGTTTCATGATCTGGTCAATGCTTTCCGCGTCGGCCACGCCTTCCATCAGGGCGTACACGGCCTCGTTGATCATCGGCAGCAGAATGCGGTTGCTGACAAAGCCCGGAAAGTCGTTGCAGGCCACCGGCGTCTTGCCCAGCCGTTTGGCCAGCTCCATCACGGTCCGGTAGGTCTCGTCGTCGGTGTCCAGACCGCGGATCACTTCAACCAACTGCATCAGCGGCACCGGGTTCATGAAGTGCATGCCGATGAACTTGCGCGGGCGTTTTGTGCCCGCGGCCAGGGTGGTAATGCTGATGGAACTGGTGTTGCTGGCCAGAATCGCGCCCTCGGAGGCGGCGTCGTCAATCTGTTTGAAGATCCTGCGCTTGAGGTCCAGGTTTTCGGTCGCGGCCTCGATCACAAGCTGGCGATCCTTGAGCACTCCATAGTCACTGCCGGGCACCACATGGGCCAGCGCCACGGACTGCATGTGCGGCTGAAGCTTGCCCTTCTCGACCAGCTTGGACACGGATTTGCTGATCGTTTCCATGCCCTTTTTCAGGGCCTCGGGTGAAACGTCCAGCATATGCACGTGAATGCCCTGCATGGCCATGACCTGCGCGATGCCGTTGCCCATCTGGCCCGCGCCGATGACAGCCACCCTGTTGATTTCGGCCATGATTGCTCCCGTGTCGGGCCGCAGAGTCTAGCAAGGCCCCGACAGTATGAAAGGCAACCGGGCCCGGCGCCGCTACTGGGCGGGGGCCTGTTTGTAAGGGCTGATTCTGGTTGGGAAAACGCCCCGCGGCTCGTACAACGGTTATTCACATTGGTTCTGTTGGCCGGCCGCCGGTGCGCGTCCGGCTGTTCCTGGATGGAGTGAACGCATGCGTTCCGTGATCGTCGTGATGGTGGTCGCCCTGATGGCGGGCGGCCTGTTTGCCCAGCGCACGCCCCGTGCCCCCCAGCCCGCGCAACCGGCCCAGCCCGGCGCCGCGCCGGCGCGGCCGGTGCTTGACCCGCGTGACGGTGTGCCCGGCGCGCGCTTTCCTTCGTTGTCGCCCGACGGCGCGACAATCGTGTTCACGCTGCACGGCGATATCTGGTCCATGCCCGCCCAGGGCGGCCGCGCCACGCGCCTGACGTTCAACGAGGCCTTTGACACCCGGCCCATGATCACGCCCGACGGCAAGCAGGTGGTGTTCATCAGCGACCGCGCCGGCAGCTACGACCTGTGGGTGATGCCGATTGACGGCGGCCCGCCGCGCCGCCTTACGTACCACGCGGCGGCCGAAGTGCCCACCGGCTTTACCGCCGACGGCAAGCACGTGCTGTTCTTCACCAACCGCAACATGGGCTGGAATCGCGCCGGCACCTATGACGTGTGGCGGATTCCGCTGGCCGGCGGCACACCCGTGCAGTTGACCACCACCGGCGGCCGCGACGCCACCACGCCCGACGACGGCACCACGCTGTACTTTGTGGACGGCGCCAGCGACGCCAAGGTTCAGGAATACAAGGGTTCGGCCAACGACCGGCTGTACCGCCAGGTGGCGGGCTACGCGCCCGAGCACATGCTGATGTTCGACGGCAACTCGCGCGAGCCCAGCGTCAGCAAGGACGGCAAGCGCCTGCGCTTCACGCGCGAGGTGGACGGCAGCTTTGAACTGTTCGTGTGCGACACCGAAAAGGGCACCTGCGAACAGTTGACCAGACTGGGCGACGACGGCGCCAGCAACGTGTGCTACAGCGCCGACGAAAGCACGGCGGTGTTCGTGTGGAAGTTCTATCTGCACGCGCTGGACCTCAAGACTCCCGGCGCCAAACCCCGGCTGATCAAGGTGGAGATCCGCGAGGATTCGCGCGGCGAAACCATGATTGACCGCACCTTCACCAACGGCGTCGAGCGCGCCAGCCTGTCCCGTGACGGCAAGACCGTGTTGTTCACACTGGGCGGCGATATCTGGATCATGGACGCCAACGGCGGTTCGGCCCGCCAGCTCACGGCCGACCAGTGGCACAACCAGAACCCCCAGCTTTCTCCCGACGGCAGGACGATCAGCTTCTACAGTGACCGCAGCGGCAACGCCGATATCTGGCTGATGGACGTTGACGGCAAGAACCTGCGCCAGTTCACCAAGGACCCGGCCGACGATTTCTTTCAGTCCTGGAGCCCCGACGGCACGGCGCTTGTTTTCACCAGCACCCGCAGCGGCAACAAGGACATCTGGCTGCAGGCGATTGACGCCCCCAACGCCGTTCAATTGACCAACAACCCGGCCAACGACGACGACGCGGTGTTCACGCCCGACGGCAAGCAGATTGTGTTTGATACCGCCCGCGCCGGCGGCAACAACGCCGACATCTGGATCATGGACGCCGACGGCCGCAACCAGCGCCGTGTGTACGGCACGCCCGCGATTGAAGAAGTGCCGGTGGTCAGCCCCGACGGCCGCTTTATCGCCTTTGACCGCGTGACCCAGGGCGCAACGTTTGTGCGCCAGGAAGTTCTGGTCACCGACCTGGCCGGCAGCGGCGAGGTTCTGATCGGCCAGGGCGCCTATGCCAGCTTCACGCCTGACGGCAAACACATCATGTACGTCAACCCGGC
The DNA here is from genome assembly GCA_015075515.1 of Planctomycetota bacterium. Classification (GTDB taxonomy): domain Bacteria; phylum Planctomycetota; class UBA8742; order UBA2392; family UBA2392; genus H3-PLA7. The sequence continues at coordinate 977,462 of JABTUE010000002.1, read as the reverse complement.
GGGCGAACTTGTGTACGCGCCCACCCCCGCGGGCATCAACAACGGCCGCAGCATTCCGTTCATTGCTACCAAGCGCATCAGCCAGAAAGAAGAAATGCTCCGCAGCTTCGACGAAGCCCACCGTTCGTTCGAACAGTCGTTCTATGACCCCAAGTTTCACGGCAAGGACTGGGCCGCGCTGGGCCGCAAGTACCGCGAACTGGTGCAGGCCGCCGGCACGCGCGAAGAATACCTGTACTACCTGAACCGCATGGTCGGCGAAGTCAGCGCCAGCCACACCGGCGCCAACGCTGAAACCATGCGCGCCAGACCGACCAACACCGGCCTGCTGGGCATGTCGCTGGTGCCCGAGGCCGTCCAGGGCGGCCGCCAGCGCCTGAGGGTGGATGCCGTGGACAAGGGCGGGCCCGCCGACCAGGCCTGGATCCGCAAGGGCGACTACATCTTCCGTGTGGACGGCCGCCAGCTTGCCGTCACCGACAACCTGGATGCTTTCCTCGAGGGCAAGGAAGGCCAGGAAGTTGCCTTCTGGGTGGCCGACAACCCCGAAGGCAACGGCGTGCGCGAGGTCAAGGTCAAGACCGAAAGCTTCGCCCAGCGTCGCCAGCGCGGCTACCAGGACTACATCCGCGCCTGCAAGACCACCTCGGCCCAGAAATCGTCGGGCCAGGTCGCCTACATCCACATTGCCAACATGATGCCGCCCAACCTGCAGGCCTTTGAAAACGAACTGGCCAACCCCGCCGTGCAGGCCGCCAAGGCGCTGATCATTGACGTGCGCGACAACGGCGGCGGCAACATCCACCAGCAGTTGATTGATATCCTGTCGCGGCGGCCTTACGCCTATATGCAGTTGCGCGACGGCCGGCGCATCGGCCAGCCGCCGGTGTACTGGAACCGCCCGATCGTGGTGATGATCAACGAGCGCAGCTACAGCGACGCCGAGGTGTTCCCGCACGCGATGAAGGTGCTGGGCATGGCCACGCTGGTGGGCATGCCCACGCCGGGCGCGGTGATCGGCACCCGCGACATCCGCCTGAGCGACGGCACGAACTGGCGCCTGCCCAGCAGCGGCTTTTACAACATTGACGGCATGAACCAGGAACGCAACGGCTGCCAGCCGCATGTGATGGTCGAAATCACGCCCGCCGACAGGCTGGCCGGCCGTGACACGCAACTGGAAAAGGCGATCGAGGTCGCGCTGGACAAGATCCGCAACCCGGCCAACCCCCAGCCCGGGCCCGTGCCTACGCCGACGGCGCCGCAGAAAGAGGGCGACTTTGCCGTCCCGCCGACCGAGGGCTGGCTGGCGCCGGTGGACAACCCCTGGCGGTACCTGCCGCCGGAGCTGCTGCGCTAGCAGACTGTTTTGGAACCATCACAGGAGCCGGCCCGGTGCCGGCTCCTGTTGCCTGCCGAACTCCCATTGCACGCGCGGGCGCGCGTTCTAGCGTGTGCGCCGGGAGCACACCATGAGCGACTTTGACGTCTACAAGGCCAGCCTCGAGTACCACGCCAAGGGCCGCCCGGGCAAACTCGCGGTTGTACCGACCAAGCCGACACTGACCCAGCGCGACCTGACCCTGGCCTATTCGCCGGGTGTGGCCGAGCCCTGCCGCGAGATCGCGCGCCAGGAAAACGACGCCTACCGTTACACCAACAAGGGCAACCTGGTGGCGGTGATCAGCAACGGCACGGCGATTCTGGGCATTGGCAACCTGGGCGCTTTGGCCAGCAAGCCGGTGATGGAAGGCAAGGGCGTGCTGTTCAAGAAGTTTGCCGACATTGACGTCTACGACATCGAGGTGAAGACCGAAAACGTCGAGGATTTCATCAATGCGGTGGCGCTGCTGGAGCCCACGTTCGGCGGCATCAACCTTGAGGACATCAAGGCGCCCGAGTGCTTTGAGATCGAGCGCCGGCTCAAGGAACGCATGAACATTCCGGTGTTCCACGACGACCAGCACGGCACGGCCATCATTTCCGGCGCGGCGCTGATGAACGCCGGCGAACTGGTGGGCAAAAAACTCGAGGACATGCGGATTGTGATCAACGGCGCCGGCGCCGCGGGGATTGCCTGCGCCAACTTTGCCATCCGCCTGGGCATGCGACCCGAAAACGTGATTCTGTGCGACACCAAGGGCGTGATCCAGGACCAGCGCACGGACCTGAACGATGTCAAGAAACCCTTTGCCCGCAGGACGCCCTGGCGCACGCTGGAAGACGCGCTGGCCGGCGCCGACGTGTTTTACGGCCTGTCGGTCAAGGGCGCGCTGAAGCCCGAGGCGCTGAAGTCCATGGCGCGCGACCCGATCATCTTTGCCATGGCCAACCCCGACCCCGAAGTCACGCCCGAAGAAGCCCGTGCCGTACGCGGCGACGCGATCATCGCCACCGGCCGCAGCGACTACCCCAACCAGGTCAACAACGTGCTGGGCTTTCCGTTCATTTTCCGCGGGGCGCTGGACACGCGCTCTACGGCCATCAACGAGGAAATGAAGGTTGCCGCGGCTTTTGCCCTGGCGCGCCTGGCCAAGGCCGAAGTGCCCGAAAGCGTCAGCCGCGCCTACGGCGGCAAACGCTTCAAGTTCGGGCGCGAGTACCTGATCCCCAAGCCCTTTGACCCGCGCGTGCTGTACTACGTGGCCCCGGCCGTGGCCAAGGCCGCCATGGACACCGGCGTGGCGCGTCTGGTGCTCAATGTGGATGAATACCGCGAACGCCTGCGCGTGATGACCGAGCCCGGCCGCGCCGTGATGAGCGTGGCCATCCACAAGGCCCAGGAACTGCGCAAGCGCCTGGCCCTGCCCGACGGCGCCGACGCCCGCGTGCTGGCCGTGGCGCGCCAGATTCTGCGCGACGGGGTGGCCCGGCCGGTTCTGGTCGGCGACGCCCAGAGAATCCGCGATGGCATGAAGGGCTTTGCCGACGGCGAGTACGAGGTGATTGACCCGCGCGACCCGCCGCGCAACGAACTGCTGCTCACGCGGTTCAAGGAACGCAGCGGCCTGTTTGCAGACAAGGCCGAACTGAACAGCTATTCGCTGGCGGCCCTGATGACCGACCTTGGCATGGTGGACGGCATGCTGTCGGCCGCCGACCGCATCTACCGCGAAACCGTGCCTCATGTGTTGCGCTATGTCAGCCGCCGCAGCAACACCCGCCGCGTGGTCGGCATGCACATCATGGTGCTGAAGAACCGCGTGATGTTCTTTGCCGACACCACCCTGAACATCACCCCCGACAGCGAAGACCTGGCCGATTGTGCCCGTCTGTGCGTCGAGGCCGTTTCGGCGCTTGGCATCCGACCGCGCGTGGCCTTTGTCAGCTACAACAACTTTGGTTCCAGCAACCACCCCGAGGCCGAAAAGGTGCGCCAGGCCTACGAACTGTTCACCGCGCGCAACCCCGGCGTGGACGCGATTGGCGAAGTCCAGGCTGACATCGCCCTGGCCCCTGAAGAGTTCCGCAACATTCTGGAGGCCGAACGCTGGAACGAACCGGCCAACATTCTGGTGTTTCCGAACCTGGACGCGGCCAACGCGGCTTTCCGTCTGGTGCGTGTGGCCGGCGAGGCCACGGCGCTGGGGCCGCTGCTGCTGGGGCTCAAGCGCCCGGCCAACGTCATGCCGCGCGGCAGTTCGGTGCAGGACTCGGTGAGCATGGCGGCGGTTACACTGGCCATGCCGGTGCTGGCGGGCGAAAGCGGCCTGCACCCCAGGGTAAAGGGCTAGAGCATTTTCATGGTTCGTCTACAGGCTTCCGCTTGCGGCGGGCGTCGCATCCCTGCGTCGCGCTCGCTCCATGTGGCCTCCAGCCACACCTGCGCTCGCGCTCCTTGGTCTGCTTGCCCGGCGCGGCGCGGAACCCCTGCATACAAATCATGAAAAAGCTCTAACCCCGGTTGATTTCGTCGCGGCCGATGCGCGCGATCGTCAGTGTTCGCCCCGGCCCCGCCAGTGCCGGGTTGTGACCGGCCTCGAGTTCTCCAAAGCGCAGAAACACTTCTTCGGCGATCTGCATGGTGTGGCCGGCGGCAAGCTCACGTCGGCTGGAGATCACGTAAAGAAAGATGTTCATGAACAGGTCAAGGATGTCACCGGGCTTGTCTTCGGGCGTGCCGCGCAGGACAAAATCAGGCACGCCGAACAGGTGGTGGCCCTTGCTGACAAACCACACCGTGCCGTCGTCCAGAAACTTGACAAAGCCCGTGAACACAATCGGCGGGATCTGTTCACGGCAGGCTTTCAGCATTTCGGGTTTGGCAAATTCGCGCACCACCTGGGCCGGCGCGCAGGTCCAGGCCGCCTCGTGCAGCACCCCGGCGCACCGCGCCCCGGCCAGAACCGCCGCCAGCTTGTACAACGCCAGATGCTTTTCCAGAGGGCTGGCCCCGCCACCCCGGTGCAGCAGAATTACGTGGGCGCGGTGATCCAGCATGGCCTGGCGCCCCTAGCCAGTCCAGGCGCTGGCTTCAACGGTTTGCTGCAGCACCCTTTCAGGTACGGGGGCGTTCAGGCCCACCACGTCAATCTCGTGGCTGTCAAAGGCAAAGCGCCCCATGAAAATGCCCCTGGTGTTTTCCGTGGGCGGTTTGTCATCCGGCGCCAGGTTCGTGGCATAGCGTGGCGCGAGCTTGAGCGGCTCAATCGCCGCCAGATCGCGGCATACGGCGTCGGCATCCAGATCCAGCGGTTCTGTAAGCAGAAGCAGAATCCCCGGATTTTCCAGTTGCGAGGCCGGCGGGGGGCTCCAGCGCCGGGGGGTGCGGCTCTTGCGCCCGAAGATGCGGTCAAACAGACCCATGACGGCATTGTGCGGTGGCGGCGCGACGGCGACAACCCCGGCCAAGGCTGGCATTGGGGCCGGGCTTTGCCGTACACTGTGGGCACGAGGAAATTATGGCAACCAAGGGCTACAAGGTCCTGGTCAAGGGCGAGCTCAAGGGGCCGTTCAAGGAGAGCAGCATCATCAACGGCATCCGCGCCGGGATGCTGCCGCTCAACGCGCGGCTGCTTGATCTGGAGACCGGCCAGTACATCGAGGCGCGCAAGCTGGTGGGTGAAAAGACCATCACCGACTACGACAACACGATTCCCCTGTTCGAGGGCGAGTTCTAGGAGTCCCCATGCGCCGACTGTGTGCCGCGTTTGCGGCTCTGCTTCTGCTTTGCACGGCCGTCATCGCACAAGACACACCGGCCCCGCGGCCTGACCGCGTACCCGCCCCGGCGCCCCAACAGCCGGCCGAAACTGCCAAAGACTCGCCGGCCTGGGATTGGGTGCTTTTCTACTACATGGGGTACGACAACAACCTGGGTGTGTTCGGGCGTCCGATTCTGGACATGCTGAACAAGGGCATCACCGGCGAGCGTGTGGCCGTGATTACCGTGGCCGACTTTCGCGGTAAGGGAGGCATGAAACGCTACGAGGCCACCAAGGCCGGCGAAAAAGAAACCGCCCTGGACACCGAAGACGCCGCTGACGAGACCACGCTCAAGACCCAACTGGAATGGACCAGCAAGCATTACCCGGCCGCGCGCTACGCCGTGGTTTTCCTGGATCACGGCGGACGCCTGTCGGAGATGTCGCACGATGAAACCCCCGGTCCCAGCGGGCGCGACTGGCTGCATGTGGTCAAGGTGGCCGAGGTGATCGCCAACTGGCGCAAAGACCTGCCGGGCCGGCTGGAGCATCTGTTCGTCCAGCAGTGCGGCAAGGGCGCGCTGGAGAACTACCACGCCTTTGCCAAGGCTGCGCCGTGGGTGATGGCCAGCCAGACTGTGGTGGGCGCGCCGAACTATTATTACACCGAAGTCGTCAAGGCGCTGTGCGCCAAACCTGATGTGGACGGCAAGGAGCTGGCGGCGCTGATCCAGAAGCATGAAACCGACAACATGTTCACCACCTACACGCTGGTGAACAACGCGGCGATGGAGAAGCTGCCCGAAAAGCTGAACGCCGTGCTCAAGCCGCTGCTGGAACTGGAGACACTCAGGCAGCCCGCGATTCTGGCCGAAAACCCGCGCCGTAACGAAGCCAAGCCCGAGGGCGCGTTCTGCCGCCGGTGTTTTCAGCCCGCCAACGACGAGTCATTTGTGGACGGCCTGGCGCTTCTGCGCGCGTTGTACGACGCCAACGGGCTGGACAAGGCCCCCTGCGACACTTTTGCCGCCTGGGTCAAGGAAGACCTGGTGGCTCTGCACCGGGTTTCACCCCGCGCCACGGCCAAGGCCGGCGACTGGTGCGGATTTTCATTGTATGTGCCCTCGACCAAGGCGGCGCTGGAGCGCTACAAGGAGTATCCGATCTACAAAGACACGAAGCTGAAGGAGTTGATGGCCCGGCTGGTGAAGTAGCCATCAGCGCCGGCGCGAGGGTTTCTTGCGCGCCTGACTGGGTCCGCGCAGTTTCTGTTTGGATTCGGCGGCCTTGCTCTGGCGGCGGGTTTTGGCCAGCTTGAAGTCCTTGCGTCCCACGTTGCCCATATATTTTCCAGTTCCTGTTCACTTTGCGGGTGGTGTTACCGCACACGGCGGCGGCGGTTCTTCAGGTAATCCACAAAGATGTTGCCGCCCAGTTTGTCCAGCGCGCTGTAGTACGCGCGGCCCCTGTTCACGCGCGTCAGTTTGTCCACGAACTCCACCAGGTGCGGATCGTTGGCAATCATGAACGTGCTGATTGTGATGCCGCGGTCGCGGCAGCGTTCGGCCTCCTGCAATGTGCGGTTGACGATCAGGGGATCCAGCGTCCAGCTTACGTTGCGGTACACCTGGCCCTGTTCGACAATCACCGTGGGTTTGCCGTCGGTGATCAGAAACACCTGCTTGTTGGTGTGTTTTTTGCGTGCCAGCACGCGCTGGGCAAGCTGGAGGCCCGCCTGCGTATTGGTGTGATACGGCCCGACTTGCAGATACGGCAGCCGGTGAATCGGCACCTGTTCGGCCTCGTTGCCGAATGTGATGACCTCCAGTGAGTCCTTGGGGTACTTGGTCTGGATCAGTTCGGTCAGCGCAATGGCGACCTTTTTGGCCGGAGTGATGCGGTCTTCGCCGTACAGCACCATGCTGTGGCTGATGTCAATCATCAGCACCGTGGCGCAACTGGTGTGCTGTTCGGTTTCGAAGACTTCGAGATCGTCCTCCTGCAGTGAGAATTCCTCCAGACCGCGTTTGAGCGCGTTGCGGATGCTGACGTTGTAGTCAATGTCGCTGCTCAGGTCGCCGAAGTTGAAAGGCCGGGTTTCGCTCAGTTTTTCGTTGCTGCTGCCGGCGTGGGGGGTGCGGTGGTCGCCGTCGCCCAGCGATTGCAGGCTCTTGAAGATATGCTCCAGACTGTCCTGGCGGATGCCGCGTTCGCCCTTTTTTGTGAGTTCCAGTCCGCCGCTTTCGCCCTCGCCGACAAAGCCCTGCTGCATCAGCATGGCCTTGAATTCTTCAAACGTCATTTCGCCCTGCATCAACTGGTAACGCTGCCAGAGCTGTTCCATCCATTGCAGGGCCTGTTCAACATCACCCGCGGCCATCAGCAGCAGCTCATTCCACAGTTTCATGACCTGCTTGAGCGACGCCCGGCGCAGGGCTTCGGCCTTGTCGAACTCAAGATAGGCAATGCGCATGGGCAGTCGCTCCGGCCCCAGCATAACGCCGCGACGGTGGATCAGCGCAGGATCTTTTCCATCGGCTTGCCCTTGGCCAGCTCGTCAATCAGCTTGTCGAGCTGGCGGATCTTGCGCATCAGCGGGTCTTTGACGTCTTCGACACGCACGCCGCACACCACGCCCTTGATCAGCTTGCAGTTCGGGTGCATGCGCGGGGCGTTGGCAAAGAAGGCCTTAATGTCAGCTTCCTTTTCTATCTGCTCGCGCAGGCCGGCTTCGTCATAGCCGGTCAGCCAGCAGATGATCTGGTCTACCTCTTTCTTCGTGCGTTTCTTGCGCGCGGCCTTCTGCACGTACAGCGGGTACACCTTGGCGAACTTCATGGCAAAGACCGGGTGTTCGGGCATGGCTGGCTCCGGGCATTGGCGTGGCGGCAGGAGTTTTCACCGCGTGTTGTTTATAGCGACCCGCGGCGCCCCGAAAAACAGCGGCGGGACGGCATGACCGTCCCGCCGGGTGTGTCTGTTTGCCGCCGGCCGGTTTACGGCTTGTCCTTGACCGAGTAGTCGGCGTCTACCACGCGATCCTTGCCGCCGTTGTTGTCGCCCTGGGGCGGCTGGGCATTGGCGCCGCCGCCGCGCGCGTGGGCCTCGGCGGCCTTGCGCATTTCCTCCTGTTCGGCGGGGCTGGCCGCGGCGTACATCTTTTCGGCCAGTTTGTGGCTGGCCTTGGTCAGGGCCTCTGTGGCGGCCTTGATGCGCGGGATGTCTTCACCCTTGACCGCCTCGTCGAGTTCCTTCTTCTTTTCCTCGATGTTCTTGCGTTCGGATTCGTCCAGTTTGCTGCCGTGTTCTTCCAGCATCTTGCCGACGCTGAAGCTCATGCGGTCGGCCTCGTTCTTGGCGTGAATCACCTCAACGCGCTTGCGGTCTTCGGCGGCGTACTTTTCGGCCTCCTGCTTCATGCGCTCGACTTCTTCCTTGCTCAGGCCGGAGTCGCTCTTGATCTCGATCCTGGCTTCCTTGCCGGTGGCCTTGTCGCGGGCGCTGACCTTGAGAATGCCGTTGGCGTCAATGTCAAAGCGTACCTCGATCTGCGGCACGCCGCGCGGCGCGGGCGGAATGCCGGTCAGGTCGAAGCTGCCCAGCAGGCGGTTCTGGGCCGCGATCGGGCGCTCGCCCTGGTAAACCTTGATCGTCACGGCGGTCTGGTTGTCGGCCGCGGTGCTGTAGGTCTGGGTCTTGTCGGTCGGGATGGTGGTGTTTTTCGGGATCAGCACGTTCATTTCGCCGTGCAGCACTTCGACGCCCAGACTCAGCGGCGTGGCATCCAGCACCAGAATGTCCTTGAAGTCACCCGTGGCAATGCCGCCCTGCACCGCGGCGCCCAGCGCCACCACTTCGTCGGGGTTGACGCTGCGGTTGGGTTCGCGCCCGAAGATCTGTTTGCAGATCTGCTGCACCTTGGGGATGCGCGTGCTGCCGCCCACCAGCAGCACTTCGTCAATGTCGCCGGGTTGTACCTTGGCCTCGCGCAGCGCCTGGTGCACCGGCTCGATCAGCCGCTGGAACAGGTGGTCGGTCAGTTGTTCGAACTTGCTGCGCGTGATGGTGAGCTGCAGGTGCTTGGGCCCGCTGGCGTCGGCGGTAATGAACGGCAGGCTGACCTCGGTCTGTTCGACGGTGCTCAGGTCGCACTTGGCTTTTTCGGCGGCTTCCTTGAGGCGTTGCAGCGCCATCTGGTCCTTGCGCAGGTCAATGCCGGTCTGGCGGGCAAATTCATCGGCCAGGTGGTTGATCAGAACCTGATCCCAGTCGTCGCCGCCCAGGTGTCCGTCGCCGGCGATGCTCTTGACGTCAAACACGCCGTCGTTCACGTCCAGCACGCTTACGTCGAACGTGCCGCCGCCCAGGTCAAACACCAGGAACTTGCCGGTCTTTTTCTTTTCAAGGCCGAACGCGACCGCCGCCGCCGTGGGTTCCGGCAGCAGGCGCAGCACCTTGAGCCCCGCGATTTCGCCGGCCTCTTTGGTGGCCTGGCGCTGGGCGTCGTTGAAATACGCCGGCACGGTGATCACGGCCTGGGTGACGGTTTCACCCAGATAGGCTTCGGCGGTTTTCTTGAGATCCGTCAGGATCATCGCGCTGATTTCCTGGGGCGTGTAGTCCTTGCCGTGGATGCGTACCTTGACGGCCTCGGAGGGCGCGCCGACCACCTCATAGGGCACCAGCTTTTCCTCGCTGGCGACTTCGCCGTGGCGCCGACCCATGAAGCGCTTGATGCTGAAGACGGTGTTCTTGGGGTTGGTTACGGCCTGGCGTTTGGCCATCTGGCCGATTACGCGTTCACCGTTGGCAAGAAAGCCGACAACACTGGGGGTAAGGCGGAAGCCGCTGGGGTTAGCGATCACCTTGGGCTCTTTGCCTTCCATGATGGCAACCACCGAGTTGGTGGTGCCGAGGTCTATTCCGATGGTCTTGGCCATGACTGTTTCTCCGTATCCGGGGTTGCCGGCTGGATGTGTCAGAGCAACGCCTGTGCCAAGGTGGCAAAGCGCCGTAATGGGCTTATTTCATAGGCATTTAGGAACAAAGTTGCCGGGTTGGATCGCTGCCATTTCTGCAGATTCGGCAGGGGTGTGGCGTGGATAATGAGCAGCCTGCCAAAACGGCGCAAAGAGCAGGTCGTCGTTTAGCGAACGCGTCTCTGAGTTCAATGCCAGCAAGTCGTGGATTGCAGTAGGCAGTTGCCTTCCACAAGTTTCTGACAGTCAAGTTCTGACCCCATTTGGTACGATAAAGATTGGGTGAATTTCACGGAGGGTCCCATGCCCGGGCTCACCGTCAGCGGTCGTGTCGAGCAGGTGCTTTCCTTGCGGTTTTCGGACCTGCTTGCGCTGTCCCCGCAGATTGATGATGTTTCTGCGCTGGTTCCCGGCCGCGCCGGCGCCGCTGTGCGTCTGTCCACGCTGCTGGAAAAGGCCGGTGCCCAGCCCGCGGCAACCCATGTAGTGCTGATTTCCCGTGACGGTGCCTTCACCGCGCGTGTTGCCATTGCCGAGGCGCGCAACGCCCTGATCGTGTACCGCCTGGGCCAGCAGCCCCTGCCTGAAAAAGAGGGCGGCCCGATCCGCTATCTGAACCCCGAGGCCATGACCTGCGAACCGGGCAACAAGGCCGCGTGCAGCAACGTGAAATTTCTGGGGTCCATCGAATTGATCACCGCCGCCTGAACAGGGGCCGCGTGCATGCCGGGCGCGCGCGCGTTAGCATGGCGGCACCATGCACGCCGAGCAGGCCTACCTGTTCCGCCACGCGCTGTTGCGCGACGCGGCATACCAGTTGCACCCTCCGGCTGAACGTACTCGCCTGCACGCCATGGTGCTGGAATTGCTGGAAGCCGTGCTGCCAGAGGCCACGTTGCAACAGTACGCGCTGGAACTGGCAACTCATGCGGCCCTGGGCGGACCGCAACTCCAAGAGAAAGAGGTCGGCTACCGTAGCTCGGCCGCGGAGTTTGCATTTGCACGGGTCGCAATGGATACGGCAATGCAGCAATGGAGTTTGATTGCCAGCCACCCCGCCGCTGACAATCGCGCACGCGAGCGTGCCCTGCGCGGATGCGGTGATGTCTTGCGTCGGCGTGGCAACGCGACGGGAGCCCTGGAAGTCTATCGCGAGGCACTGAAGCTGGTTCAGGCCGGTTCCGTGGACGAGGGCCGCCTCATCCGGGCGATCGCGGACTGTCTCTATCGCCTAGGAGAGTATGAAGACGCGGAGAACCATTACCGGCGCGCTATCGAGTTATTGCGCGCAGCCGACAGTCATCGAGGCGAAGCAACAGCCTGGGGGAACCTGGGCCTCTTGCTGACGGCAACCGGCAGGTCGAAGGAGGCCGAGTCTGCCTATCGAAGAGCGTTGAGAACATTTGACGAGTTCAACGAAGATCGCGAGAGAGTGGTGGTGTTGACGAATCTGGCCAACCTGTTACTGGACAGGAGTCGCCCACAAGAGGCGATGGACATACTCAAGGAGACCGAGAGCATTGACAGGCGGATTGCCGGAGAAGTGGATCCGGTCACATTGGGGGCGCAGTCTATGGCACTTCAAGCCATGGGCCGGCATGACGAAAGCAACGATTGCTTGCAGGAAGCACTGAGAAGCGCCCGTCGGATGGGGATGAAGAACATCGAAGCTACGTGCCTGGCGAACCTCGCCGGTCGAGAGTCAGACTCTGGCCGCCCACAGGTGGCGCTTGAACACTACAGCGTGGCGACAGAGATCTGCCGCGAGATTGGCGAGAAACGCTTGCTGGGCAGCGCCTTGGTTGGTCGTGGAATGTCGCTGCTGGATCTTGGACGGATCACAGAGTGCCTGACCAGCATTGACCAGGGACTTGCCATTCTGGCCGGCATGCGTGCAAGTCTGATGCTCGCCCATCGGCTTTGCGATGCGGCCAAAGTACACCTGAAGCTTGGGCTCCTGCTTCTCTGCCGCGAGGAGCTGGACAGTTGCAGTCGGACAGTCAATGAATCTGCCCAGCCCGCATTATACGACAACGCCTACTACCCTTTGTGCTTGCGCCTGAGAATCGCGGGTGGCCAGCGTGAAGAACTCGCGGCCGACCTCACCGCGCTTGCCGCAAAACGTCAACCTGAGCCTGGCTCGTCCCTCGACATGGCGTTTCAAGATGCGCAGCTCTATCTCCGGGATCAGGCCTCTCCACCCTTGTTGTTCGGACACCGCTTGAGCATGTTCACTCCGGCACTGCGCGCGGCCTTGCCTCAATGGTGGCGTGAACACAGCCCGCAGGCTCCCGCAATGGCCGAAAAGGCCTGCCCCGGTGTGTTGCGCGCCATGGCGGCCTTGGACAACCCGGCCCGGTCTGCCTAGAATCCCCGGCCCAACCCAAACCACGCCCTGGAGCCCGACATGAAGCCGGACCTGGAGATCGCGCGCGCCGCCAAACTGGAACCGATTGAGAACATCGCCAAGCGTTACGGCATCAACCGCGACGAACTTGAACTGTACGGCGACGTCAAGGCCAAGGTCAAACTCGGCATCATTGACCGGCTCAAGGACCGCCCCAACGGCAAATACATTGACATCACCGCGATTTCCCCCACGCCGCTGGGCGAGGGCAAGACCACCAACACCATCGGCGTCACCATGGGGCTGACCCACATCGGCAAGAAGGCGGCTTGTGTCATTCGCCAGGCCAGCCTTGGTCCGGTGTTCGGCATCAAGGGCGGCGCCGCCGGCGGCGGCCAGGCCCAAGTGATCCCGCCCGAAGATTTAAATATTCACCTGACGGGTGACATACATGCGGTTCAAGCAGCCAACAACCTGGCCTGCGCGTTCCTGGACAACCACCTGTTCAATGGCAACGCCCTGAACATTGACCCCGACACGATCAACATCCGACGCGGCATGGACATCAACGACCGCGACCTGCGCAACATCATCACAGGCCTGCAGGGCAACGGTGTTCCGCGCGAAACCGGCTTTGACATCGCCGTGGCCAGCGAGGTCATGGCGATTCTGGCCCTGGCCGAAAACCTCAAGGACCTGCGCGCCCGCCTGGGCCGCATGGTGGTGGGCTTCAATCGCGACGGCAAGGCCGTCACCGCCGAGGACATCAAGGTTGCCGGCGCCATGACCGCGATTTTGCGCGACGCGATCAAACCCAACATCCTGCAGACCATCGGCGGCTCGCTGGCGTTTGTGCACTGCGGGCCGTTTGCGAACATCGCGCATGGCAACAGCAGCGTTGTGGCCGACCGCGTGGCGCTGAAGGTCGCCGATTACGTGGTCACCGAATCGGGCTTTGGCGCCGACATGGGCGCAGAAAAGTTCATGAACATCAAATGCCGCCAGAGCGGTTTGATCCCTGACGCAGTTGGCCTCGTGGCCACCGTGCGCGCCCTGAAATCCAACAGCGGCAAGTTCAAGGTCGTGGCCGGCAAGCCTTTGCCTGACGGTCTGGTCAAGGAAGACCTTGACGCGCTGCGCGCCGGCCTGCCCAACCTGACGCGGCACGTGCGCAACATGCGCGGTTTTGGCCTGCCGGTGGTGGTGGCGATCAACGTGTTCGGCACCGAAAGCCCGGCCGAAATCGAGATGGTCAAGAAAGCCGCCCGCGAGGCCGGGGCCAGCGACTGCGTGATCAGCGAAGTCTTTGCCAAGGGCGGCGAAGGCGGGGCCGAGTTCGCCAGGGCGCTGGTGAAGGCCTGCGAGGAACCGCGCCACTTTAAACTGACCTACGACAGCGATGCCCCGATCAAGAAAAAGGTCGAGGCCGTGGCGAAAAACATCTACGGCGCCGCGGGCGTGGACTGGAGCCCCGAAGCCAGCAAGCGCGTCAAACAGTTCGAGGAGGCGGGTTTTGGCAGGCTCAGTGTGTGCATGGCCAAGACGCAGTATTCCTTCAGCCACGACCCCAAACTGCTGGGCGCGCCCGAGGGTTTTAACCTGCCGATCCGCGACGCGCGCCTGAGCGCCGGGGCCGGCTTTGTGTACCTGATCTGCGGCGACATGATGACCATGCCCGGCCTGGGCAAAAACCCCGGCGGCCAGAACATAGACATCAACGAAAAGGGCGAGATCGTAGGGATGTTCTAGGCGTGATGCGGGCGCCTCGCCCGCACCAGTGATCGCGGCAAACATCCAATAGGGGACAAACATGAAACACCTATGGGCAGCAATGCTGGTGACTGTGCTTTTCCTGAGCGCCTGTGGCGGCGCAAACAACGCGAGCTCGAATTCCAGCAGCGGTTCCAGCGACAGTGACAAACCCTCGGGGCCCGACCTCACGACCCCGGCCGGTGCGGCCAAGGCCGTAGCCGATGCCTTTGCCTCGGGTGACTTCGCCAAGTTCGACCCACTGTGGGCCAAGAGCGCGACGCAGGAGAAAAAGGACAAAATGAAGAAGGAGTACGGCGAGATCATCGCCGCCGGTGGCCCGTTCAAAGTCGAGTTCAAGGACGCTGACATCGTGATCGAAGGCGACAAGGCCAAGGTGAAGTCCAAGCTGTTCATCAAACCCGGCAAGGACGACAAAGCCGAAGAAGAGAATGAAACCCTCGACTTCGTGAAAGAAGACGGCAAGTGGAAGTACGAGGGATAGTTTTCGTTCAGGCGAAGGGACCAAGCCCATGCCCCTCACACTCAAAAAGCTCACCCCCGCCCTTTGGCCCGCCGTTGAGGCCTTGTTCGGGGCCAATGGGGCCTGTGGTGGGTGCTGGTGCATGCACTGGCGCACCGAAAAGGGCGAGGCCTGGCAAGACATCAAGGGCGCGACCGCCAAGGCCCGCTTTCGCAAGCTGGTGGAATCGGGCAAAGCGCCCGGCGTGCTGGCCTTTGATGGCGACACCCCCGTGGGCTGGTGCGCCTACGGCCGGCGCGTGGAGTTTGCCAAGCTCAACCGCGCGCCCAGTCTGGCCTGCGACGACGCCGAACAGGTGTGGTCCCTGCCCTGTTTCTTCATCAAGGCTGGATACCGCGACCAGGGCATCGCCGGCAAGCTGCTGGCCTTTGCCATGCAATGCCTGAAAGAAGAAGGGGCCAAGATCGCCGAGGCCTACCCGGTCAAACCCAAGCCTGGCCAGAAAATGCCCGGCGCCTTCGCCTGGACGGGCGTGGTCAGCATGTTCCGGACCGCGGGCTTCAAGCCCGCCGACAAGAAGCCCACCGGCAAACAGCGCATGCGGGCGGGGCTGTAGAACAGCCCCGGACTTATGGCCGGCTGGAGCCACGGTTGGCTACCGACGCCGACGGGCAGCGATGCGCGGCTTTGTGGTCTTCTTCGGTGCCCGAGGAACGGGCTTCCGGGCGGCCTTGCGCTTGGGTTTGCCGGCCTTGGGTTTTTCGGCGGGGGCGGGAGTGCCGGTGTCCAGCGCCTGCACGTACCTGGGCGGGGCGATGGTGCGGTAGCTTTCCTCGATCCACTTCTTCATCAAATCGTACGGCGGTTCGAGGCCGGGCTGGAAGCTGCAGGTCACCCAGCCGCTTTTGCCCAGGCCGTAGCCCGTGGGCTGGGCAAAGTCGTTGTCCAGGGCGTCGGCGCGGCTTTGGGGCAGCTTCACGGACATCGAAAAGCCCTTGCCGTGGGCGCTCAGAAACACAAACACCTTGCCCTTGACCTTACAGGCGATTTCGCCCCAGGGCGTGTGCTCGGTCGCGCCGGGAAAGCCCATGGCGTAATCGCGCAGCTTGACCTGCGCGTGCTTGGAAACCGGGTGTACCGGCCCGCTGTATTCGCCCACAGTCGCCTCCTGCCGGTGTCGGTTTGCGCCCGCGGCGTTCAGCGCGCGGGCTTCAGGTCGCCGGGGCGGCGCAGCATCTTTTCAATTTCCGAGATGTGGCCTTCCTCAAGCTGAATCTGCTCGCGGGCGTATTCTTCCAGCCACACGCTCTTGCCCTCGACCATTTCCAGCAGCGAGTAATAGCGATCCAGCGTTTCGCGTTCGTGTTCCAGGGCTTCGCGCAGAATCTGGTCAATGTCGTGCTTGTGCGTTTCGGTAAGCTTGCCGATCTTGAGCGACGGGTGCCCGCCCAGGGTAGTCACGTGCTCACCGGCCAGGCTGGCGTGATTCATGCCTTCGGTGGCCTGGTCGCGCATCCACTTGATGATCGGAATGCGCGCGTGCCCAAACACCATCAGCGAATAGTGCAGGTACCGGCACACGCCGGCCAGTTCGAGTTCCAGAATCGCGTTCAGCGCGTCAATGACGGCGGCGTTGTCAATGGTTCCCTTGCGCGCGGGCATGCGGCTCTCCTTATGGTGGGGTGAACATCTTAGCGCCGCTGTTGCGCCGGGAAACGCCAAAGCCCGCCGCGTGGCGGCGGGCTTTGGCGCGCGCAAGGTTACTTAACCCGGGCCAGCGCGTCCTGAAGCACCACACTGCATTGCAGCGCGGCTTCCTTGACCGCCGGCGAGGCCCCGGTGTCGGCGGCCAGGTCCTGCAGCCACTTGAGGCTGTCCTTGAGCTCCACCAGCACCAGGCCGTTGGCAACCAGGGCGTGTTCGGCCGGGTGGCGCTTGAGTGTGTCAACCAGAAGGCGCGCGCAATCGTTGCGGATGCGGTCGCCCTTTTCCTGCTGGTCGGCGCCGCGGGCCTTCCAGCCCCAGGCGCTGCCGAGAATACCCACGCCGTTGAGCATGGCGCGCACCAGCGCCGGGCCGTTTTCGCCGCCCGTCAGCCGGTCGTCTTCCAGGCGCAGGCGGTAGGCCTCAACGGCCGTGGCCGACGGCACGCGGCCAATGGCCCAGGCGCAGCCCTCACGCACGGCCAGAGGCTGGCGCGCGTCGTCAAGGATAGCGGCCAGATCGCCGATCGCGGCCTCGCCGCCGGTCTGGCCGTAGCTTACGGCGGCATCCTGGCGCCAGTTGGCGGCAAGAGTGGTGTCACGCAGCGCGGCCAGCATGGCAAAGCGCGCGCGGGTGTCGCCGACCTGGCCGGGCACCTGCAACAGACTGGTGGCCAGCGCCTCTTTTTCGGCGACCCCGGCCTCGCCCTCGCTGAAAGGACGGGCCAGGAGGCTGAAGCGCCAGCGTTCCAGCAGCAGGGGCACGCCCTCAACGCCAAACTGGGCGAACTCGCGGCGGCAATAGGGCTTGCCCAAGCGGGTAATGCCGTAGAACGCCGGGTCAAGGCCACGGGGCTCGTCCACGGTCCTGGCCAGTTCGGGCTTTTCCAGGCGCAGCCGGGCGACTTCGGCGACCAGTGCGCGCATCCAGCCCTCGGCGGTCCAGTGTTCGGGCGCGGCGGCCTGACGCAACTCGGGCAGGGCCGCCTGGCCGTGGGCGATGACGCGGTCGCGGGCCTTGACCCATCCGGCGTGGTCGCCGGGCTGGACCCGCGCGGCGGCGTCCAGATCGGTCTTGAGGTCGGCGGCCAGCGCCGGGGCAAGCAGCGCCGCGAGAGTGAGCATGGCAAAGGTGGTTTTCATGGCATGTTCTCTTGTGGACGGCGTTTCGACGGCAAGCGCAACCGGGTTGGCTCGCGCCACCTACTTGTTCCACCAGTCGTCGTTGGGCGGGGTGCGAACACTGTTGCTGCCGCAGTGCAGTTCACCCAGCAGGTCGTGATAGCTCCAGAACACGTCCACATAGGTGATGTTGAACGGGGTGGAGCCGTTGGTCAGGGCCTGGATCTTGGCCGACAGGTCAGCCTGGAACTGGTCCACGCCCGCGACATCGGGGCCTTCGGGGTCGGGAATCGCGAAATATGTGGTGCCGTTGGCGCTGGGCATGACCATCATGTTGACGCTGCCGGGGTTGAGCGCCGCGACCCAGGCGCCGCTGACGTATTCAAAGAGCTGGGGGATGTGGATGAAGTCAGAATCCACCATGTTGGTGGCGGCCTTGATCTGGGCGCGGGCGGTGTCAATGCGGGCCTGGGCCTGCTGGTTCAGGGTCATCAGGGCCGAGTCATTGAGAATGCCGTTGACCGTGGTGGCATAGCCGGTGCGACCGGCCATCACGGCGTTGCCGCCGCCGCCGCCGGCCTGGACAGTCTGGAGAATCTGCACCGCCACGGCGGGCGAGGCAATCAGGCAGGCCCAGCCGCGGCTGGTGTTGGGCGCGGGCACGAACATGGTGAACTCGTCAATGTGTCCCACGGCCAGCCATTCGCTGGTGTATTGCAGGTGCGGGCCCTGGATCGCCGCGGCGTCAAAGAAGTCTTTGTAAACCTGGACCATCTGGTCGGTGACAGTCTGTGTGGTGCCCAGCAGATAGCCTGTTCCGCCGCCAAAGGCGACCTTGCCGTAGGGCTTGCCGGTGTAGGGCGGCACGACTTCAAAGTTGCCGCCGTAGTTGTGGCTGCTGTTGTTGGTGCTGAAGCGTTCAAAGAAATCAAAATCAGGGCCCAGCAGCGTGTTGCGGCACCACTGGTCTACCGGGCGCCAGCGCGCCAGTTGCATCACGTGATCCACGACGCGGCGCGGGCCGCTGCTGGAGGGCAACTGCACCACGGCCGGTTCGCTGGAATCCTGCAGCCAGCGGTCGTAGCTGTAGGTCGCGCCGGCGGCCTCGCGGTAGGTGAAGCCGGCGGTGCTGCAGATCGCCTGCATGGCCGTGCGCATGGTCTGGTTGTTGCTGCTGCCATAGCTGGTGGGGATGTTCACGGTGTGGTACTCGCGCACGCGCCACAGGTTGGTGGCCATCAGCGGCGGCGCAACGCGCAGAATGACGGCGTCCGTGCCCAGAACCGTGCCGCCGCTGTTGCGGATTTCGAGTGTCAGCGTGCAATAGCCGTTCCAGGACGCGCTCATGCGGTCGCGGGCCTCGACGCCCAGAACCACGTCGCCGGCCACAACATCAGCCGCCGGCACGGTAAAGCTGGCGCCGGTGCTGTAAACGCTGGTCCAGCTTGTGCCGCTGTTGCGGAAGACGCGGATGCGCCCCTGGGCCGTGGCTGAAACGTTGACGGTGACCGTGCCGCCCGACGCGCCCGCCATCTGGCGGATCACCACGCGCGCCAGATCGTTGGTGTCGTTGCCGGTGCTGGTGGTGTCGGCGTGGTCCACGGTGCCGTTGCTGTCGTCATCGTCGAGGTTGTAGTACATCACCGCGCCCTTGGTGGTGCTCCAGACATCCTCGTTGTCGTCGTCATCGGCGCCGGTGCTGACCACGCCGTCGCGGTTGGCGTCTACATCCATGTCCACCACGCTGGCCGGGGCGGTGACGGTAATGTAGTTGGTCTTGGTCTCGACGTCGGCGCTGTAGGGGTTGGTCACCGTCAGCGTCACCGTGTAAACGCCCGGAGTGGTGTAGGCGTGCACAGGGTGTTGCAGTGTGCTGTCGGACACCCCGTCGTTGTTGAAGTCCCATGACCAACTGGTCGGCCCGCCTGTCGACAGATCCGTAAAGTTGATGTTCTGGCCGGTTGTGGCCGTGGTCAGCGAGGCCGAAAACTCGGCCACCGGCGCCTGGGGGTTGCCACCACCGCCGCCCCCGACTGAACCACCGCCGCCTTTACTGCCGCCGCCGTTGCCACAGGCTGCCACGATCACCAGCAATGTCGCCGTTGCGGCCAGGGCAAGCCTGGCCTGGTACTTACGGTTGCGCACGGTTCAGGCTCCGTTGGAGTGGGGTGTATAAAGTAGTACGCATTTCAACGAATTTCTTTCCGGGGGCCAGAAGAAAACCGGCCACCGGTGGGTACCGAACACCGTCAGAAAGGAGATTAACGTACTACTGCTTGTGGTGGTTCAGCGGAAGGAGACCGTGTAGTGCTCCCCTGAAGTCAAGCCACCTGGTTTGCTTGTTGGGCCCGGAACTGTTCCGGGCTCATGTAGTTCAATGACTGGTGCGGCCGTTCTGAGTTGTAGAAGCGGATCCAGCTTGCCACGGCTGCTCTTGCCTGTTCAAAGTCGGTGAAGTTCTCAAGCCACACGCACTCCTCTTTCAGGCTGCGGAAGAACCTTTCGATCATGCCGTTCTGCTCGGGCGTGTAGGGCGTGACGAACTCCTGGCTCAGTCGGTAGTCCTTGCAGGCAGCCCGGAAGCGCTTGCTCTGGAAGATCAGCCCGTTGTCGCTACGGATCACGGGCGTTGCTCCATCCGGCCGCAGCGTCCCGAATCTTGCCAGGCAGGCTTCTTCCAAGGCACGTTCCGCTTCTTTGGCCCGCGACCTCAACGCGAACTCGTAGCCCACGATCTGGCGGTCATGGCAATCGATCACAGCCGCCAGATGGCCCCAACCGTCAGCCCCGCAATCAATATGAGTCCGTCCATCGCCCAGCGTTCGTTGCTGCCTGCCGCGACGCTGCGGCTGGCCGCCCCTTGGCCCGCGGCGTTGCCTTGCGCTGGGTCACAAACCAGCGTTTGAGCCTGAAGACGCGGTAGACGGCCTTCTTGTTCACGGTCAATCCTTCATGATGCTTCAGCCATGCCCAGACGCGCCGGTAGCCCCATGTGGGGAATCGCTGGATCAGCTGATGGATGCGCTGCGCCAGCACGTCATCTATACTCGCGCGCACGGACGAGGGACGGGGACGGTGAACAGTTCGGCACAGGTTCAGCACTCGGCAAATCCTTCGCTGGGAGGCCTTGGGCAGAACCAGCCTATTCGTTCAACGTCGCCTCCTGAGGGCGGTAGGGTTTCAGGGCCTCCTGCAGGTTGGTTGTCCATGACCAGGTCACCGATCTTCTGCAGGGCGCTTGATCTCGTGATCCTGAGCTGTTCGTCGTTGCGGGGTGTAGCGCAACGAGTTCTCAGCGCCGGCCAGGAACTTCTCGCGCCATTGCTCGATTTCGGCCACGGTAAGCCCGTGCTTGCGTGCGGCGTCGGCCACGGACGTCTCGCACCTGAGGATGCTCAAGACCAGTGCCACACGGCGCTTGGCGGTCCAGCGCTGCACTTCGTCCTGCGGTAGTTCGGTTGCCATGTTCATACCCTCCCAAAGCCATCATCGGCCTCAATAAGGGTGGCTGCAACTCCAAGGGGAGCGGTATAGGCGGGGCTTCGGCCACCAGAATGTCCTTGAGCATGGTCAGCGCACCCTTGGCCGCCGCCGTGTAGATGGAACCACCATCAACGGCTGATTCGTCGTCAGTCATCTTGACTCGTGGACTCCAACACAACAATCGCACTGGCGGAACGTCCCTGAACGGCCTCAACAGTCGCAGCCCGATCTTGCCTGGCGCTGATTCCAAGGGCCACGAGGCGTCGCCTGCCGGAACTGACGAACGATCGTATCTGCTCGACGGTAATAGTCAGGCCTGTACCTACCAATGACAGATATTCAATGGACGATGCGGCAAGTACGTCAAGATCCGCGTTACTTAATCCCCTCACGCCTTGAAGGGAAAGTGATGCAAGATTGGATTCACGGAAGAGTGTCAGCGCATCCGGCTCAAACCACTGGTAACTCAAGTCTAATGACTTCAGAGAAGGTGAAGCAAGAATCTCCTTGAGTGCCGACTGACTGAAAGTATATGGCTCGTCGCCCACCGGCTCATTGGGAAGGATCGGTAGCGTTGATCTCGCGCTGTCGCCCAAGAATAGCCCAAGCTTCGAAAGCCTGGGCAACTTGTGAAGATCCTTCCAATCGGAAGGTTTGACACCGGTTATCGCCAATCCTCGAACTTTAAGCTTCAAATGTTCGAGTGCGACAAAACCGTGCAGGGCTTTCATAACCCGGCCAAATGCTTCTGCGTTGCCATCGCCCAGATCAACCTGGATTTCCAGTATACGGCACGCGGACGCGCCTTTCCAGCGGACGAGGGATTCAACTCCCTCCACGGGCAGCCAATTGGATATTCGCAGCGATTCGAGATTCGGCGGCAATGATTCGAGCGATCTGTGGTCTGCTTCTGCATAAAATCTGTCATCGAGGGTGAGACTCAACGCGCGCAGGTGCTTCAGTTTGCTGAGACCACGCCACTGCGGACGCACGGGACCGATTGCAAGCTGTCTTAACGACGAAGCCTGCCCGAGGAGTAACTCGAAATCCACGGTTTCATCGCAGACACTTGTCAAGTGGACGCGTTGCAAATGCTTCGAACTGAGAATCCTTGATAGCGCTGCTTTCGACAAACTTACCATTGGAACCGAAAGCTCAATGGCATGAAGACTTTTCCCTTCACAAATGTCGGCGAGCAGATCCGCCGTCAAGCCGGCAGTATTCCCTAGAACATCGATATGGAGGTCTGTTATCTGCGATAGAGAACCCAAGGCTCGCCAAGAGTCGGCGGTTGGACGGTTCAATGCCACTGTGCGCGGGGTGGGATCTAACGGCCAATAAACAAGCCTCAACACTTGCAATCCAGTGTGGAGGGATACTGCCCCGAGAAGATCGCTTGTCAGGGATGCTGCATTTATCGAGAGACCTTTCAGGCGAAGGGAGGACGAAAGGTGTGCGACAGCGGTTGAATCAGGAGTACCAAAAATGTGTAGTTGTTCAAGTTTCCTGCATCTGCCAATATGCCGGGCAGACTCCACGCACAAACTGGGGACAGTCAGCGATGCCAGCGAGGGTATGTCAGCCAGGGCACGCAGTATTTCTGACTCGATAACACCCGAAAGTCGCAGAGACCTCAGTGATTTGTATTTTGTGAGGTACGTTAGATGCTCCGTCCGCAGCTCGGCGTATCCAGAGTCGAGTTCAATGCGCTCCACATCAATTGGAACCCGCTCCAGCAGTGTCAAGCCGGCAATCTGTTCAAGCCTCACTGCCTTTGCTTCTTCTGGTACGTTCTTCGTGTAGTCGTTGAGCCTGTACAAGCGCCACGACTCGCCAGTAAGGTGGTCTGTTGTAAAGAGATACTGCTCCGTCCAGTCTGTCGCGGCAAAGGCCGGAGTCGCCAAAGCGGCTAACACGCACAGGATCATCCAACGGCCTGTCGAGCCCAGCCGATTGATCCATGAAATCCTACGCGCAGTCACAACGGTTCCTCGCTGTCTGGTGTGGAAACGGCGGGTTGAGTTTAGCATGAGGGCATGGATACCAACCAACTCTTTTCGATTGGCCTGGGGCTTGAAGCGCCCTGGCGCATTGTCTCCTCGAACCTCGATATCAACGCGATCCCGCACCGCCTTGATCTGCGCATCGAGGCCGAGCGCGGCGCCCTCTATCCCTGCCCCGACTGCGGCAAGCCCTGCAAGGCCCACGACTTCGCCGAGCGCACCTGGCGGCACCTCAACTTCTTCCAGCATCACTGTTACGTGACCGCGCCCGTGCCGCGCACCGACTGTCCCGAGCACGGCATCAAGACCGTCACCGTGCCCTGGGCACGCAAGGGCAGCGCCTTCACCATGTTCTTCGAGGCCATGGTCATGCTGCTGGCCCGCGAGATGCCCGTGGCTGCACTGGCCCGCTACGCGCAAGAGCACGACACCCGCCTGTGGCGCGTGATCGAGCATTACGTGGCCAAGGCCGTCTCGGAGATGGACCTCAGCAACGTCACAGCCGTCGGCCTCGACGAAACAGCCAGCAAGCGCGGCCACAACTACGTCACCGTCTTCATCGACATGGAGCGCAAGGAGAAGCCCGTCCTGTTCGTCACGCCCGGCAAGGGCAAGGACACACTGGCCAAGTTCAGGCAGCACCTTCAGAAGCAGGGCGGCGATGCGCGGCGCGTGCTCGAAGTGGTCTGTGACATGTCCGGCGCCTTCATCGAAGCCACAAAGGAGCACTTCCAGAACGCGGCCGTCACCATCGACTGGTTCCATGTGACCGCGCTGGTCAGCAAGGCCATGGATGAAGTGCGGCGAGCCGAAGCCAGGCACAAGCCGCTGCCCAAACACCTGCGCTACGCGATTCTGAAGAACCCGGACACGAAGATGACCGAAAAGCAGGCAGAGGCATTGCACGAGCTGGAATCAAGCAACCTGGCCACAGCGCAGGCGTACCGCTGCAAGGAGAGTCTGGCGTGGGTGCGCATGGCCGACACGCACCAGTCGGCGGCTTGGCGCATGACGCGATTTGTGGACTACTGGCTGGGTGAATTGAAGGCGGGCATCTTTGAGCCCATGCGGCGGGCGCTGGCAACGATCACGGGTTATCGAAGCCTGATTCTGAGGCGCTGGAAGTCAAGCTACAGCAACGCGCGGCTGGAATGACTCAACGGCCTGTTCCAGGCGGCACGGGCCAGAGCCCGAGGCTACCGGAACCCGGACACGTTCAAGACCATGATCTACCTGATCGGCGCCCCGCTGGGCAGGATCCTCGACCACTTCACCCAACAACTCGCCCCAACCAAATCCACATGAAACAGCGAGGAACCATAGATATTCCCCTCGTCGTCAACAACGTAGGTCCAACCTTGAATCAAGCCGGCCTTCCTGCCGCCCAGCATCGGAAAGACGTGCTCTCCGCGCAGAATCCTCAGGACTTGATCCAGGGCATGAAGGTAGTCCTGAACCTCAGGCGATAATACGGGACGATACTTGTCCGGAAAGCCCGGAATGGAGCCAAAGCCGATGGTCAACAAGGTGTTCGTCGCCCGTTCTACGAGTGTTCGAGCGTCATGACCTGATGGAGAACGGCCAGCGAAGCCGAATGCAGAGGCATGGACACTGATCGAGATATTGTGCCCGAGGTGGCGTGCCGTAGCAGGCGGCTCCAGCCACGGGGCGCCAAGCCGGGGCAGGTATTCGACGTCGGCTGAGGCCGACGCGTCCGAAATCGCATCGCGGATCAGGCTTGCGAGGAACCCGCCGTGCGACACGTTCACCGTGCCTGGTCGCGATGCCTTGGCTGCGGGCGTCGCAGGCACGTCCATCGGCGGGATATCTGCCGGAAGCCGGACTCTTGATTGGTCGGCCGCAAACGTGCCTCCGGTGGGCCGAGCGTCAGCCCGCGGCAGATCCGTCAGCAGGTGATCCGGCGGCGTGGGCGGCACCCAGGCGTACACGTCCTCTTGCCCCGGCACAGGCTCGCCGGGCAGGCCGCAATCGTTGCAACTCTGGCCATTGTTCCGCATGGCGTTCCCGTGGTCAGGCCGGCGGGCCTCCGGCGCAGTCGCCCACGTGCGCGAAGTTCGTAAGGATACTCAATGCACCCTGGCTGCCCAAAGACAATCCGGCAGGCATGGACATCCAGATGTCTTTGGTCATGCGCACACCCTGGTTGGCAAAGTCGGGCACCCCACGGCCTGGATGTTGGCGGTGTTCAAGGCCCCGGAAACCGGCATGGTGTCCCCCGTGCGCAAACCAGAGCCGCAAATCGTAGCGTAAAAAAAAGTGACGCAAGTACATTCCGGGGCCGGGTGGCAGAATGTGCAGCGACGCCTGTGCCGCCTGGTGGCGTGCGGTGATCCGGCAATATGCGCGACCAGAACACGACCGGTGCTACGGTGCCCATCCAGACCGGTACGATCACGAACTTTCAGAACAGCTATGAAATGGTGCTTCCGCGCCACAGCATTCGCGTGATTACCTGGACGAACTGATGCGAACTGCGGCGGAAAAGCCGTGGGTTTTCGTGCGGCACGGACGGCCGAATTCACCGAACCACAACGGCGCACGGGGTATCTATACTGGCCGCCCTTTCACGTGTGGGGGTTCCATGCCGGACGCCATTGCCTGCGAAAGCCGCATTACGCGCGTTGTGGTCTATGCCCGCGGCGCACTGGTCACGCGCGAAGTTACGTTGCCTGTTGGCGTGCCTCGTGAATCCACGGTGCTGACCATCCCCGGTGTGTCGGCCATGGCTGAGCCCGGCAGCCTGCGCGCCTGGGCCGACGGCGAACGTCGTATCACCGGCATGCGCGCGGTGTTGAGCTGGGTGCAGGCCGTGCCCGGCGTCGCGCCCGACCAGGACGAACTGCGCAAGCTGCAGTGGGAGCTGCACCGCGTACAGGCCCGCCGTGAGCGCCTGCAACACCTGCGCGATTCGATTGAGGGGGCCGGCCTGAACACGGAATTGGTGCCCGACAGCGACGAAGAAGACCCGGAAACGGTGGTGGACATTCTGGCGCGGACCAACGCTGCGCTGCGCGTGGCGCGGGATTTTGACACGCGTATCGCGGCCCTTGACGCCGGGATTGACAAACTCAACGCCGAAGAAAAGCGCATCAACACCGAGTTCCGGCGCCTCAACCCGATTGAACCGCCGGCGCCATCCAATCTTCCCACGCGCGAGGTGCTGGTAACTCTGGCGCCGGGCAGTGAACACCTGCGAGCGTTGCGCATCACCTACAGCGTGCCCGCGGCGCGCTGGTGGCCGGCCTACTGCGCGCGCCTGAGTGAAGGCGGCACCCGCGCCGAACTGGCCGTGGAAGCGTTTGTCGCCCAGGACACACTGGAAGACTGGAAGGGCGCCAGTATTGCCCTGTGCACCGCCGACATGGTGCAGGAAGTCAACCTGCCCGAACTGCCCAGCCTGCGCCTTGGCCGTGCCCAGCCGCCCAAACGCACCGGCTTTCGCGAACCGCCCGAGGGTCTGGATGCCCTGTTTGCTGGTTATGATCGTGATTTTGGCGGCGCCATGTCGGTGCCCGAGCCGATGCCGCCAGCCAGGCCGCAGCCTTCGCCCGCCGATTACGTGCGCGCCGAAGCCCCTGAAGAATCCCGCATGGTACGGCAGGCCGTCAAGACCGCGCCGCCCATGGCCGCGCCCTCGACCATCGCGTACCAGGTGCCCGCGCCAGCGCCCATGAAGGAAATGGAATCGGCCAAGAACAAAAAGGCCGGCGCGCCCCCGCGTGGCCGCGCGGCCCGGCGCGACATGGATGACCGGGGCGAAGTCGCCGCCGAAGCGGCCTATGACGATCACGACGATATGGAAGGCGCGCCGGGCGGCGGTGCGGCCTATGGCATGCTGCAATCGGCCCTGGCCGACGCGAAGGTTGGCCAGGACCAGGCCGACGGCACCGATGCCGGGCAGTGGATGGATTTCGACGGGCTGGAGCTCGGCGGTGGTGACTCCGCCAACCGCGGCCGGCTGGGCCACCGCGGCGGCGTTTACTTCGACGGCATGCACCAGCGCATCAACGACATTGAATATCTGGGCTGGCCCAACGGCACCAGCGACGTGCGCGACACGCGCGGCATGTTCGACCACCAGTTCGAGGCCGAGGGCGGCGTGGACATTCCCGCCAACGGCCAGCCCCAGCGCATCCGCCTGCTGGCGCGCCCCGCCAAGTCGCGCATGCGGCTGGTGTGCGTGCCGCTGGGCGACGAGCGCGTCTTTCGCGAAGTCGAACTGGTCAACCCGCTGGAGGCCCCGCTGCTGCCCGGCCCCGTGGACGTTTTTATGGACGGCGCGCTGGTGATCACCTCCGGCATTCAGTCCGTGGACCGCGGCGGTGCCATCCGTGTCGGCCTGGGCGAAGAACAGCGTGTGCGCGTGGCCCGCAACGTGCGCGTGAAAGAGGAAAGCAAAGGCCTGATGGGTGGCAAAACCATCGTGGATCACGCCGTGACACTGGAGGCCGCAAGCTCTTTGCCGGGTGAGGTCGAGCTTGAGTTGATGGACCGCCTGCCCGTCACGGATGACAAAGAAATCGAAGTTGCCCTGACGCGCAGCGATCCCAAAGCCGAGAAGTACGACCAGGCCGACCGCCACAGCCACGTGCGCGGCGGTCTGCGCTGGAAACTCAAGCTGCCCGCGGGCGGCAAGGCAAAGGCCGAATACGAGTACCGCATCACCCTGGCATCGGACCACGAAATTGTCGGAGGCAACCGCCGTGAGTAACCCCAAGCCCGCCGTGGACAGCAAGGCCGTTGCCGTGACCTTCTTTGAGGACCGCGCCGAAGTAACCCGCCGCGCCGGAGCAAGCGTGGGCGAAGGCCGCCACTGGGTGCGGGTTGCGGGCTCCACTGTGTACCTGGACGACCGCAGCGTGCAGGCCCGTGTGGCGCGCGGCGGCGCCAAAGTGCTGGCCGCCCGTGTGCAGCGGCAACTGCGGCATATCCCGCGCGAGAGCGACGCGCGGCTGGAAGAACTGCGCCGCCGGCTGGAGGAACTCCAGGCGCGTGAGCAGCAGTTGAGCCGCGACCAGAACCGTACCGGTCATCGCCGCGCGCAACTGGACGGCATGCTGCAAAACGTGATTGCCGGTCTGGCCAACGTGCCTGATTTTTCCAAAGTCACCCCCGAGGCCTGGCAGGCCGCGCTGGATGCCCTGATCAAGGAAGACGAACAGGAGTTTGAGCGTGGCCTGACACTGGAGTCGGAGCTGGACGACCTGCGGCGCCAGCAGGGCGAGGCACGCACGCGGCTGCAACTGGGTTCGCAGACCAACCGGCTGTTTGAATGTTTTGTCGAGGTCCAGCTTGAAAGTGCCGGGCCGGACGACGTGGAACTGGAGATTGTCTACCGCACGCCCTGTGCCCTGTGGCGGCCCGAGCATCTGGCGACGCTGAACGTTGACCCCAGGAACGCCGCTGCCGGCCAGGTGGTGCTGACCACCTGGGGTACGGTGTGGCAGCGCACCGGCGAAGACTGGAAAGACATTGAGGTTTGCTTCAGCACCGCCCGTCCGGCCCAGGTGGCCGAGCCGCCGCTGCTGAATGATGACGTTCTGGCCCGCCGCAAGAAGACACCTGAAGAGCGCAAAAAAGTCGTGGTCGAGATGCGCGAGCAGACCGTCGCCGACACCGGCGGCGCGCGCCAGGCCCCGCAGATGCCCGGTGTGGACGACGGCGGCGTGCCGCTGGAGTTCAGGCCCAAAGGTCATTTTGATATTCCGGGCAACGGCCAGCCCGCGCGCGTTGAAATCGGCACCACGACAATGGCCGCGACTGTGTCGCGGGTGCTGATGCCCGAACGCACGCCACTGGTCCATTTGAAAGCCAGGGCAACATGGCCGGGCCCGCATCCGCTGCTGGCCGGGCCGCTGCGTGTAGCGCGTGGCGCTTCGCTGGTGGGCCGCGCGCGCACCGGGTTTGTCGGCGCGGGCGAAAGTTTCGACCTCGGTTTTGGCGCCGACGACGGCCTGCGCTGCAAGCGCGGTGTCCACGAAGAACGCGAACAGGCCGCGCTGACCGGTACCCAGACCATCAGGCGTACTGTCACGCTGTACCTGAGTAACCTGGCCGGCGAAGCCCGCGCGGCCGAACTGACCGAGCGCGTGCCGGTCAGCGAGATTGAGGGCCTTGAGGTCAAGCTGGTTGAGACCCAGGGCTGGCAGCCCGACGGCAAGGACGGCTACCTGCGGCGGCAGATCAGCGTGGCGCCGCGGGCCAACGAAACGCTTACGTTCAAGTACGAAATCCGTGCTGCCAAGCACGTACAGTTGCCGTTCTGAAGCTGCGGGCGCTTCATGCCCATGACTTCCGGTTGCGTTGGCGCTACAACGCCCCCATGAAGCGCGTGCTTCACTACACCCGTCGTTTTCTGCCACTGGCCTTTGGCGTGGCGGTGCTGGTGTACCTGTTTGCCTTCCGCACCGATCCGCGCGACAACATCAACGCAATCAAGGGCATTGAGCCGCTCAAACTGTTTCTGGCCGTGGGGTTGTGCCTGGTCAGCTTTGTCGCTACGGCCTGGCGCCTGAAGCTGCTGGTGTCCGTGCTGGGACATCGCGTGTCGCTGTGGCGTGTGTTTGTCTACACCCTGATCGGTCATCTCTACAACAGCGCGATTCCCGGCGGTGCCGTTGGCGGTGACGCGATCAAGGCGCTGTACCTAAGCCAGGCCACAGGCAGCAAGCCCCAGGCCTTTGCCGCCGTGATGGTGGATCGCTTGTGCGGCCTGTTCATGATGGCCGCGCTGGCGCTGGCGATGCTGCTGCCGTTGATTGACGAACCCACCATGCGTCAGGCCGCGGCGGTGATTCTGGGTTTTGCCGGCTGCGCGACCGCGGCGATTGTCGTTTTGACCAGCCGGCGCATCCGCAAGCTGATCCCCAAGGGTACCTCGCGCAAGCTGCCGTTCAGCGACGCGATCCGTGCCTTTGACGAAGCCATGCAGATTTTTCGCGGGCACAAGCGCGGGCTGGTGGGGGCATTGCTGGTTTCTATGCTGCCCCAGACGGCCTGGATCGGCATGCATATTGCCATCGGCGACGGCATCGGCGCGGGGCTGCCTTGGACGGAATATGCCGTGCTGGTGCCGGTTACGGGCATGATCTCGGCGCTGCCGATCAGCTTTGGCGGCTGGGGCGTGGGCGAAGCCGCCAGCATCTACTTTTTTGGCCTGCGTGGCGTGGCAGAACAAAGCGCGCTGTTGATCAGCCTGGGCGGCCGCACGCTGCAACTGGGCTGGTCTCTGCTGGGTCTGCCCCTGAGCCTGGTTCTGCCGCGGCCGCGTGAACTGGCCCGCGCCGTGGAGGGCGAACCCGTGCTTGAGGAATCGCAATCCCCGGCGGCCGGAACAGCCGGCGAGGGATAGAATGTCGCGGCACGCACGACTTGTGTGCCCGATACGGCGTGGCGCCCTTTGATAGCGACACTTGAGCCGGGCCCTTTGAATTGCCGCGTTTGCGTTGCCTTTGGTCAGGTTCAGGCCGACAATGGCCGCATGCGGCGGGTTCGGATTGTTTTGCTGGCGGTTGCGGTTGTCGGCACGGCTCTGGCGGCGTGGTGGGTCACGCGCCCGACCGAATCTTCGCGTCCCCGTGTGGATGTGCGGGCGGGTTACGATGCCGCTGCAACGCATCTGGCAGGCGAATCGCAGGATACACGCAGATCCCGGTCTGACGGCACCGCGCCCGACGCGGCACAGGCCGCTGCTGGTGACGCAAGCACCGGTTCCGTCGAGGCGGCACGACAGTCTGACCGGCCCGGTTCCGGTTCGCGGCCGTTGCCGCCGGTGTCGGGCACGCCCGACACGCCGCGCGCGGGTGATTTGCCGCCGCCCCCGGGTTCCGGGCCCGTCCCGGCAACGCCGCAGGCCGACGGCGCCAGTGCGAGTGATGCGGCCGCAACGGTGCCCGCCGCGCCGCCGGGATTGCCCACGCCCGCGCGCGTGCCCACACCCCGCGAACGCGCTGAGCAGGCACGCTACGCCGGGGGCAGCAATCTGCCCAAGGCCGAAGCAATCCCGAAGGTTGTGGCTGCGGAAGTCGAACTTCCGCCTCTGGACATGGCCAGACTGGCCGAGCCCGAAATCTGGGCGGAATACTGGGCGCGCGAGGGCTACGCCGCGCCGGCCATGATCAAAACTCCCGTGCGCGGCAAGCTGATGGCGCGGCTGGCCCAGAAAGGTGTGGAAGGTGCCAGGCTGCGTCTGTTCACGTTCTTTCCCGCCAACGGGCAGTTGGGCGGGCCGGTATTGCCGGTGATGATGGAAGCCGTCAGCGACGCTGGGGGATTTTTCACCGCCAATCTGCCGGTTCCGGAAAAATGGCCCACCGGCTACGCAAAACTGGCCCTGAGTGTCGAAGCCGAAGGCTTGCGGCTGGTGGACGCGCTGATCGTGCCTGATCTGCGGCCCGGCGAGCACAACGAGATAGGCGTGTTCTGGGCGCCGGAGGAACCCTACGAGGTGGACGTCAAAGTCACGGCCGCCCGCACGGGCCTGGCCGTGGCCGTCACCGGCCGGCTTGACCCGCGGCGCTGGGAGAACAAACGTGCGGCACAGGTGTTTGGCTGGTTCAGCCGTGTGCCCGTGGGAGGCGCGGGCGCGAAGCTGCAGGGCACATGGGACATTCTGGCCGATCCGCCGTTTGTGACACTGCTGGAACACGGCGCGCCGGTGATGACCCAGCGGCTGGTTCATATCGCCCAACCGTCCGATGGTGCCATGGAAGCCGATCACCCGGACGGCCTCAGTAAGGTAGGCAAGCCGTTTCAACCTGTGGTGTTTGCCAACGACGGCTACATTGCGCTGACAGGCCGCGTGGTTGCCCCGGACGACATGCCCGTGGCCGGCGCAACGGTAACGCTCAAGGGCGACGGTGACCCGCGCGTGGCCTTCAGTGATGCCAGCGGGTTCTTTCTGTTCGGCGGGCTGCGCGACCGCGTGATCAGCCTGCGTGCCGAGCACGCTGATTTTGTCGCCGCCGACAGCGACCCGATGCCAAGCGCGACGTCTGATTTCGTGCTCAAGTTCGAATACCACCGGCCCCGCGTGAACCTGACTGTGACGCGGGCCGACACTTCTCAGCCCGTGACTGCCCTGTGGTTCAGTGTCAACCAGTTGGGAGGGCCGCCGGTCCATCTTCGCGCGGCGTCAGCCGCCGGCGTCTACGCGTTCGAATGGGACAAGCCGGTGCTGGTGCTGCACATCCTGGCCCCCGGTCTTCTGCCGCGCGCCGTCACGTTTGGACAGACCGAACAGGCCCTAAGTCTGGAGCCCGGCCTGCCGCTTTCACGCCGGCCGCGCGACTACGACGCGGCCTCGTGGCCTGAGGGCTGGCAGACGGTTGGGGAAACTCCGTGCCTGTGGTCGCTGGACGACGACCACTGGGTTGAGTACCGGTTCAACTTTGGTCAAACCGAGGCGCCGTTTGTGCTGGAACTGGGCGTCAAGAACCACACCTACGCGGCGTTGCCGTTGGACAATGAATACCTGTTCGAAGTCGAAGTGTATCTGGACGGCCGGCACCGCGCGACGCTGAGCATTCCCAGTGATGCCCAGGTGCCGAAGCATGTGCTGCTGGCGCTTGGTACGCTGTCAGGCGAGCACACAATCCGCCTGAAGTGGATCAACGATCGCTGGATTCCCGGCCAGCTTGACGCCAACATCAGCTACGAGAGCATCGAACTGTTCCAGGCCGCGCCGTGAGCTGTTATCGCCGCAGGCGCGAGGCCAGATCATCCAGGCGCGGCTTCCAAATCTTTTCGAGATCCGGGCGCAGTGCCTCGGGGCTCAGGCGCAGCACTTCGCGGGCACGGGCGACCCACGAATCGCCGGCGGCGCGTTCGCCAAGGTCAAGCCCCAGAATCTCGGCCAGGTCGTGCATCATCTCCAGCCGCGAGCTGGTCAGCGGGATTTCCATGCGCAGGCCGGTTTGCAGAGTGTCGCGGGCGTCTTCCAGTATCGCGCGGCGCGCTTCGGCGTCGGCGGTCTTGCGGCCCAGGTCGCGCTGGATCAGCGCCAGACGGTGATAGGCCCGGGCGTGGTCGCCCAGCATCTGCACTGCGTCCTGGGCGTGGCCCAGCGCCTGTTCGAGTTTGCCGTCTTCCTGAAGCCGCCGTGCGGCGGCCAGATTGGCCGCTCCCAGACGGTCCATTTCGGCGCGCAGCTGGGTGGCTTCGCCTGACAGTTTCTGCAATTTGGGCACGGCCTTGTCGCCGGGCTCCAGCGTTTCCAGCGAGTCCTCGATCATCTGCTGGGCACGTACCAGAGGCATGCGGGCTTTGGCGATGCGATCGGGCGCGAAGATCAGGGCTTCGTCCTCCCAGTACAGTCGCGCCGCCCGGATCAGGCACTCGGGTTCGGTGACGGCACGGGCCAGATCGGCGGCGGCGCGCCGGGTGTTTTCGTCGCGTTCGATGCCGGCGCGGGCCATGTCGGCGTAGATTTCGCCGCGCGCGGCGTACAGCACCGGCGTGGGGGCCTTCATCGGTTCGGCCAGTCGCTGCAGCGCGCCGGTGTAGTCGCCGCGCCGGCGCATCTGGTCGGCTTCTTCGCGCGCGATGCGGCGGTCGAGATCGCGCAGGTCTTCCTCAAGGCTGCTGGTGTCGGCGCCATCGGGCGCGCTGCGGATCATATCCTGCAGTTCGGCGCGTCGCTGGTAGGGGTTTTCAATGAACCAGGCGCGCTTGCGGCGCACCTCGGCGATTTCGGCGCTGAAGTCCGCCGGGGCCAGGGCGTAGGCCTGCAACGCGATGGTGTAGTATTTTTCTGCCTCGCGCGTGACCAGATAGGCCAGGCGTTGGGCGGCAATGCCGCGCATGCGCACGGGAAACGCGATCTTGCCGGGGTCTTCGGGATCGGCCAGCAGCTTTTCGGTGGTGGCCAGGCAGTCCAGATAGGCGCGCACGGCCTTGTCGCGCATCTGTTTGGCCTCGGCGTCCTGCTTGAGCTTGAGCTTGGCGCTGAAGGCGCGCAGCATCTGCTGCCCGAGGTCAAGCTGAAGCTGCGCCAGCGACAGGTTCACGCCATGCAGCAGCTTGGGCCGGTCTTTCAACGCCTCGACCAATTGCTCGTAGACGCGCACGGCTTCAATCAGGTTGCCTTCGTCCTGGTAGAAATGTTTCAGCCAGTCCAGCGCCTCGACGCGGTCAGATTGCAGCAGAACCGAGGCGCGCATGAACTCGGCTGCCACCATGCGCCGTGACAGCTCCGACAAGTTGGCGATTTCACCGTCGGCGTTGCGCACGGGCATCCTGCCGCTTTCCACATCCAGCCCGACCTTGCACAGCTTGCCCGACAGCATGTGGCGCGCGCGTTCACTCAGCGTCAGCATGTTTTGCAGCAGTTCGTTCAAGCCCTCGCGCAGTTCGCGGTGCTGCTGTTCATTTTCGGGCGGCTTGGGCGGGTTGATGACCTCTTCGGCCAGGCGCAGGTAAAACTCCGTCAGCACCGCCGCCACCGGGCCGTCTTCGGGCCGCGCGTTGAAGGCCGTGCGCAGCAGCGATTCCGCGTTGCCCCGCAGGTTGGGCACGCGCGTGAACCACAGGCCCAGAGCGATGTTCAGGCCTGTACCCTCCACCAGCGCGTGGCCCTCGGTGTTGTCAGGATCCGTCTCAATGGCTTCGCGCATCAGTGCCGCCACGGTCAGAACATCCGTGGCAAAGGCGTCGGCGCCGCGGGCGCGCCTGGACCCCAGAAAGAACGCGCCGATCAGGCCTTCCCATGTCGGGTCAGGGTCATTGCGCACCTCGCGGTAGGCCGGCAGCCATTTGGCGCGCAGTCTGGCCGCGCCGTCCACTGCGGCCTGGCGCAATCCCGCGGCCTTGAGTTGAAGCGCCGGGCGGTAACCGGGGTTGCGCCGCAGTTCTTCGGCCAGCAGTTCGGTGGCCTCGACGTTGGCCTTGCCGCGTTCGAACAGAAGCACGGCCAGCAGGGTGCGCAAGCCGACATGGGCCGGGTCAAGCGTCAACGCCTCGCGGAACATGGCCTCGGCTGTAGCGTCGCCGGGGCGGCCGCGGGCGTGCACTTCGGCGGCTTCGATCAGAAGCCGCGCGCGCGCGCGCAGGCCGGGCACGCCGCGTTTGCGCCGCAGCAGTTCGGCGTACAGGGCGCGGGATTCGTCCAGCAGCGGCGCCAGTTCCGGGGGTACTATTTTCTCGCCGCCTTTGCCCGACAGTTCCAGCCGGCGGCTGAACTCGGCGTAACGCAGCCGCGCGCGCTGTTCAATCGCGGCCTCGTCGCGGTCGCGCAGGCGTTCGTATTCCGCCAGCTCGCGCCAGGCGCGCTTGAGCATGTCTTCGTTGATCGGGTTCTGGGCCAGTGCTTTACGGCCCAGTTCGGCGCACAGGTTGACGCGCGCCGAAACATAGCGGCCGGATTTGGCCGCGGCTTCTTCAAACGCTGCCACGGCCTGTTCGTGTTCGCCCCGCGCGCTGTAAGCCAGGCCCAGGTAGTTGGCCAGAATCGCCTCAATGTCGGCCACGCGGTCGGCGTGGGCCGGATTCGTTCGCGTGCGCCAGGGCTGCTCGACATTGTCGCGCGCCATGTAAAGGCATTTCAGGGCCTGGGCGGTGTTTTCGCGCTGCAGCCAGACGCTGGCCTGTGCGATCAGCACACGGGCCTCGTCGGTTCGGTAGGTGCGCGCGGGATAAACCAGCGCCTGGTCGTAGTCGCGCAGCGCGGCCTCGAACAATGCGGCGCGTCTGGTGTCGTCGGATTCCAGCAGCGCCAGTTCCTGTTTTTCGCGGCCGGCGTTGAACCAGGCGGTGTGGTTTTCGGGGTCAAGCTCAAGCACACGCGCCCACAACGCCGTGCTGTTGCGCCAGGGCTTTACCGCCTCCACAGTTGCCCAACCCCACAGCGCGCAGATTACGGCCAGGCCCGCCACGGGGGCCGCGCGCGCGGGGCCCCGGAGTTTTTCGGTGCCCAGTGCAGCCAGCGCGCCCAGCGCGACGGCAAACCCGATGCTGGGTATGTAAAGATAGCGTTCGGCAAACACGGTGCCGATCTGGACCACAAAGTTGCTTACCGGTGCCAGCGCCACCAGAAACCAAAGGCCGCCCAGCCCGGCCATGCCCAGCATGAGCTTGCGGCGTGAGTCCGTGGCGTTTGCGGCGCGCCAGCCGGTAACCCCCAGCGCCAGCAGACCCGGCAGCGCCGCGGCACCGATTGCCACCGGCAGTGACAGACCCGTCTGCACCGGCATGTCCACGGCGGCCTGCATCGGCCAGCCGATGAACAGGGCCTGCAAATCCCGCGCGATGGCCGAAATCGCTGTCAGTGTGCTTTGCAGCCGGCCGTCGCCGTAGGGCTCGCGCATCAGGCCGGTGCCGATCTTCATGGCCACGGCGGTGAACAGGCCGGCCACAATCCAGAACGGCAAGGTCGGCAGCAGAGAGCGCAAAGCATGCGCAAGCGGCCTCGGGCCTGTCTGGGAACCTTGGGCGTCGGCGATCGGGCCTGTGTCTACACCGGCTGCCCGCCGCAGCACAAACAGTTCCAGCAGTACCAGCAGCGCCGGCAGCACCACGGCTGGCATCTTGGACAGCAGGGCCAGAACAAAACACAACAGGGCCAGCCCGTAGCTCAGGCGCGTGTTCTGGCGCACGCGCTGGACAAAGCTCTGGCTGGCCATCAGGCCGGTGCGCGGACGGCGGGCCGCCAGATACAGGTGCGTGGCCAGTAGCAGAAAGAACGCCGCCAGCAGATCCTTGCGTGAACTCAGCCAGCTTACGGCTTCGACGTGCACCGGGTGCACGACAAACACCAGCCCGGCCAGGCCGCCCGCCAGCCGCCGGCCGGTCAGTCGGGTGGCCAGCAGCATGACCAGCAGCGAGTTGAAAAGATGCAGCAGCAGGTTTGTGGCGTGGTAGCCGCGCGGGTTCAACCCGTCCAGCGCGTAGTTGACGGCATAGCTGAGGTCGCGCACGGGCAGATATTCATTGCCGAGTTCTTCGCGCGGGGCCATCGGGTTGAAGAAAAGCTGGACGCTGCGCCACGAGAGTTCGCGGATGTGGCGGTTTTCGGTAATCAGCCAGTTGTCGTCCCAGTTCGTGAACTGGCCGCTCAGGCCGTGCTGGTACACCGCAAACGTGGCAACGGCAATCAGCGCCACAAACGCCCAGGTGTGCCACGGGCGCGATGCGGGTGCTGTTTGGGTCGTTGGCGTTTCGGGCAAGACTCGGCCTGTCGGGGTCAACTCGGGGCCAGCGCGGCATGATAGCAAAGCGACCGTGTATTTCAGTGCCCGGCGTCATGCCCGCGGAGCACAGGCAGACCGGCCAGCAGGGCGTTGCCCCCGGCGACAAGGTCATCCAGTCGCCGGCGCGCCGGAACTGGCGCCGGGTTCCTCAGGCGGCGGGGCTGGCTGTGCCGCGGGTGCCCGGTCCGGCCTGGTGCTGTATGCCGTGCTGGCGCTGCTGGTGCTGGCGGTGGGTACGGGGCGTCTTCGGGCGCGGGCTTAACGTTTGCGGTTGCGTGTCTCGCGCAGGCGTTTGGCCAGGCTGTCCAGATCGTTGGCGACTTCGCGGGTGCGGGTCGGCACGACCAGGGGTGTCGGACCGGGCTGTGCGGGCTGCGGCTGCGCCGGTTGTGGCTGGCCGGGCAAGGCCGGCAGCGGCACCGGGCCGGTGCCCGCCTGTATGGACTGACCCGTGCTCTTCTCGGCCTCCGCGCGCAATTCCGTGGCGGCCTTGGTCAGGGCCTCGGTGGCGGTGTCCAAGGCGCTCTGCAGGATGCCGTGTTCGGCCTCGAGTTCCTGGATCTGTTCTTTCGCGGGCTGGATTACCTGTGTCCACAGACCGGCAAAACCCAACGTCGCGCCAAGAATGAAGCCAACGGCCAGGGTGGTCAGTGTGGAACGCATGGTTGCCTCGCGGTTTTCCGCATCATAGGCCCTGGCAGATGAAACGCGACGCCGGGTGCGGTGTTCCTGCCCAAATCCCGGCAGTTTTGTCGTAACGCCCGGCGGCAGCGGCCGGTAGTGTTATTGCCGCACCTTGCGGGCCGTGCCCGCGTTTGCCGCCGGAGACCTTTATGCGTTCGTCCCCACTGCCGACGCTGGCGCTGGCTGTTCTGATGCTGGCGGCCGGGTCGTTTGGTACCTGGTACATGCTGACCTACCACGCCGAGCCCTCGCGCACGCCCCCGGCCCCGGCAGCCAGTCCCGAACCCGAACCGGCCAGTACCGTGGCCGCGCGACCCGGCCTTGAACCGGTTGTAGACCGGCCGGCCGAGCCGCCCCTGCAACCGGCGCGGCCCGGCCCGGCACTTACGGAACCGGCCGTCACGCCTGTGCCCAAGCCCGATGCCAAACCCGAAATCAGGCCCGCCGGGCCCGATACCGTGCGGCCGGCGCTGGCCGACGAGGAAAAGGCCAAGCACGAAGAGATCCGCCGCAAACTCGAGGAAGAACTCAAGCGTGCGCGAGAGCGTATGCCGAACCTGCCCGAGCTTCCGCGCCTGGACGAAGTGGACGAACTCAAGGATCTGCTGGGCGGGCCGCAGGTGGACTTTACGGCCACGCTTCGCGGCATGGTTGTAGACGGCGCCGGTGCTCCGGTGGCGGGCGCGTCCATCTATGCCGATTATTCCGAGACTCTCAACCGCGGCGATGGCGAGATGCGCCGTGTCAGCATTGTGATCGGACGCAGCGGTGAAGATGCCGGCACGCCGATCGCCACCACCGGCCCCGACGGGACATTTAGCGCCGCCGTCCAGCGCACGGCCGGCGAGAAATCGAGTGTTACAGCCAACCTGACGGCCAAGGCCGAAGGCTACGCCGACAGCCGGGTGCAGCGCGTGCCGCTGCGCAACGGTGAAGAGAAAGAGGGCATCCGGCTTGTGCTGCGCGGTGCCGGCAGTGTCAGCGGCCGTGTAGTGGATGCCAGCGGCCGTGGGGTGGAGGGCATCAAGGTGCGCTTTGCCGGCGACGGCACGATGTCTTACGGCGTTGTGGAGGGTGTTGAGTTCCCCGACCGCGGCGGCAAAGAAGCAGTCACGGATGCCGCCGGTGCGTTTCAGGTTACGGGGCTGGCCGAGGGACGCTATCGCCCGCGGCTCAGTGCGACCGGCTGGCGCCAGGTCAGCGGCCCGACCGAGGTAACCGTCAAGGCGGGGGCCGAAACGCGCTGTGCGGCGGATTTTGTGGTGGCGGCGTCGTCGGCGATTCGGGTTACGCTGCAGAACGCTGAGGGCAAGCCGCTGCAGGGCTTTGTCAGCGTGCGCATCAAAGACGGCGACACGCTGGTCAAAACCATGTCGGCCAACGTGGGCGCCAACGGCGTTGCCACATTCAATGATGCGCCGGTGGGAGCATACAGCGTCGAGGTGCGGCTGTTCGGCCACGCGCGCCAGACCGTGGCCGCCACGATTGTTGAGGGCCAGGTCTGCGACCTGGGCACGCTGCGGCTGGAGCCCGCAACCGGCGCGGACGAAGACGAGATCTCGGGGATGATTTTCCCGGGCGACTGACGCGCGCCGGGGCGCGGAACCCCTGCATACAAACCATGAAAGGGCTCTAACGCCCGAAATCCGCGCGGGTGAACAGCGCCTCGAACTCCAGCCCGGCCTTGCGCAGGTTTTCCTGCGCGCCGCTGAGGCGATCCACGATCGCCAGCACCTTGACCACCCTGGGCTTGTACTGGCTCATGAGTTTTTCAATTGCCGTGATTGCGCTGCCGCCGCTGGTTACAACGTCTTCCACGATCACCACGCGGTCGCCGTCGCGCAAAGCCGGGCCTTCCACCAGTTTCTGCATGCCGTGGCTCTTCTGCTCCTTGCGGATGATGAAGCCGTTGATGTGCGTGCCGTGGCGCGCGGCCTCCTGCATGATGCCGGCGATGATCGGGTCGGCGCCCATGGTCGGGCCGCCCACGGCGGCAATGTTAAGGCCGGCGATGCGCTGCCACATCAAACGCGAGACCAGCTCAAGCCCGCGGCCCGAAAGCGATGTCAGGCGTCCGTCAATGTAGAAGTCGCTGGTCGCGCCGCTGGCCAGTTTGACCGGGCCCTCGGCGATGGTGGCTTTGACCAGTTGCTTGAGTTCTTCGTGTTCGGTCATTGGTATTCCTCCTGCGCGGCGCGGTCACGGATCTCGGCCACGTCGCGGGCCAGCTGGGCCTTCAGTTCGTCAAGCCCGGCAAACTTCCGTTCCGGCCGCACGGCAAACAGAAACTCGACTTCCAGTTCACGGCCGTACAGGTCACCGTCAAAATCCAGCAGGTGCACCTCCAGCAGCGGCGTGCGGCGTGACGGATCCACCGTGGGCCGTGTGCCGATGTTGGCCGCGCCGGTGTGCCAGGTGCCGTCCACCTTGACGCGCACGCCATACACGCCCGTGGGCGGGTACGCCAGACCTTCCAGCGGCAGGTTCGCCGTGGGAAACCCGATCGCGCGCCCGCGCTTGTCGCCGTGCTGCACGACGCCGCCGATGCTGTAAGGCCGTCCCAACAGCTTGCGCGCCCACAGAAAGTCGCCCGCCGCCACATGGTTGCGGATCGCGCTGCTGCTCATGGCCTGGCCGGAAACGGTGACGGGGTCGCTGGGGCGGACTTCCACGCCGTGTTGTGTGCCCAGATCCCGCAGGCGTTCAAAGGTGCCCTCGCCGTCTTTGCCGATGCGGTTGTTGAAGCCCACCAGCATGCCGCGGGCGTTCAGGTCACCGCGGATCACGTCAACCAGAAACCGCTGGGCGGAAAGGTTGCGCACCGATTCGTCAAAATCCACCATCACCACGGCGTCCAGTCCCGACTTGAACAGCAGCCGCAGTTTCTGTTCCGGCGAGTTGAGCGACGGCATGTCGCGCCCGAGCATCACCGCACGGGGGTGCTGGCGGAACGTGACGACTACGGCCGGGCAGTGCTCGCGCCGGGCCCACTCGACCAGTTCGTTCAGCAGGTACTGGTGGCCCAGATGCACGCCGTCAAAGCTGCCGACACTGACCACCGGCCGCAATTCGCGCAGGCGTCCGCCGCGGTCGCGGAACTCGGCAAAGCTGGCAAAGGTCTGGCCTCGGTAGGGCACGGGCTGAATATGCCGCGCGGCGCGGCGCAGGCAACGGGCGGCGTTTGCACCCTGACCGGGGTCACAACACAACACCCGCCGGCCCAAACCCGGCGGGTGTCCTGTTTCGCGGCCCTGGCGCACCGTGTCAGGGCAGCGAGTGAGTCTTGATGTTGTTCCAGATCTGGCCCAGGTGCGTGGTGGTGTAGGTGTGTCCGCCGGAAAATTCGGTGTACCACAGGTTGGTGCCTTCGCTCCAGCCGGCGTTGATAAAGCGCGTGCGATCGGTCTGGGCGTAGGGCAGCAGCGTTGAGTCGCTGTTGCCGATATGAATATCGCACGGAATCCGGCGCGTGGCCGCGGCGGTATTGGGGGCGCTGGCGCCGGCAAGCGCGTCCAGAACACCGGCGCTGACGCCATAGGCCGCAAAGAACGTGTTGTTGTTCAGGGCCAGGGCGTGCACGTAGTGGCCACCGGCCGAGAAACCCCAGCAGTAGTTGCGCTTGGTGTTGATGTTGTAGGCGCCCCACACGTCGGTAATGATCGCGTCCAGAATCTGTGTGTCGGTGCTGGGAACCCAGCCGCCGCTGCTGCCGGTTGCGGCCTGGGCCACCACGATGAAGCCCTCGCTTTCGGCGATGCTGGACCAACTGGTGCGCACGGACTGCGCCGCGGCCGGGGCCGTGCCCGCGCCGCCAGCCCCGTGGAAGCCGTACATGACAGGCATCGGTGTGGACGGGTTGTAGCTGTTGGGGATGTACAGGTAATAGGTGTGGGTGCCCGCGCCTGAAACCGTAACCGTGCGCGACTGGTTGCCCGGGTAAGCCCCGCCGCTGCCGCCGGTACCGCTGCCGCCGGTGCTGGGCGCGGTGATCGTGATCGCCAGCGTGCGCGTGGCCGTGCCCCCTGCCCCGTCATTGACTGTGAACGTCAGTGTGATGCTGCCGGCCGCGGCGGCCGTGCCCGCAAGACTGAGGGTGCGGGGCGAGCCGCCGGTTGACGTGGCCGGAAACGCCGTGCTGAAGCCGGCCTGGGCCGCGGTCAGCGTTCCGCCGGTGACGGATGCCGTCAGGGTCAGGGTGTTGGCGCTGTCGGGGTCAGTGGCGGTGATGCTGCAGGCCAGCGACTGACCCACCTGCACGCTGGTGGTGTGGTTGGGGGCGGTGCCGCCAACGGTGCCGGGGCCCGTGGGTGCGCCGAGGCTGGGCGGGTTGTTCACGGGTGTTGATGTCACCAGGATGCTGAGCTGCGTGCTGGCCGAGCCGCCGGCACCGTCCGTGAGCACGACGGTAAACACCAGCGTACCCGTGCCGGTCAGCGCGCCGTTGGGCGAAATCGTGACCACGGCCTGGGCCGGCGCTGTGGCGGTTGCAGTACTGGTGGCCGGGTTGCCGGCCGGTGTCGGAGAAAGCACGAGCTGGGCCGGAATCGAGGTAAAGCCCGAGGACGCCGACGGATTGAACCCGACCGACAGCTGGAGACTGTCGCCCGCGTTGACGTCACTGGCCGTCACCGTGACAACCCCCGGGAGCGGGTTGCCGCTCTGGACCGCCAGTTCATATCCGCCGGCGCCCGCGCTCATGCCGGTCACCGTGATGGTGGGGTTTGTGTTGCCGCCCGGTGGGGGAGGCGCCACAAAGCCGCCGCCGCTGCCGCCGCCTCCGCCGCAGCCGGCCACAAGGGCCAGTGACAGCAGGGCCAGGATTGCAAGTTGGGTGCGCATGGTTTTGTTCCCGTTTGGGTCAGGAAGTGAGTGGGTTACGGATCAATCCAGCCGGTACAGGCGGCCGTTGGTGCTGCTGCCCACGTACAGCTTGCCGTTGTAGCTGGCGATGCTGGGGCGCCCGTCGGCGTTGCTGGGCACCTGGCCGAACTTCTGGCCAGCCTGGCTGTAAAGCTGGGTGAAGGTTACGCCGTCGGTGCTGCCGTAGATCTTGTCGTTGGTGCCGTCGGTGGCCACGGCGTAGTAGTTGCCGTCGCTGTGCTTGACCACATCCCACATCAGGCCGTTGATTCCGTTGATGACGGTGACGGTGCTGCCGGGGTTGATGATGAAGTTGGTGACGCCCGAAGAACCCCACAGCACGGTGTAGATCTTGCCGTCAATCTCTTCCATGCACGGCATCAGGTTGCCGCCGCTGCTGGAGGCCAGAAAGCCCGCCTGGGTCATGCTGCTGTCAATCCAGACGCCGTCTACGCCGCTCTGAACCTGTTTGGACGACCAGATTTTGCTGTCCAGCACGGCCATGTACTTCAGGCGCCCGTAGGGCCCGGTGCTGACACTGTCCCAAGTGCTGGTGGTGGTGTTGAAGCGGTTGAGGCTGCTCTGGCCCGAAGAGTTGCTGCCGCTGACGTAAAGCTGGCCGTTGAACTTGACCACGTCAAAGTTGTGCACCGCGGAGGTCACGTTGGTGGAAAGCGGCGTGGTGCTGCCGGGGCTGAAGATGTAGACCTTGCCTGGGTCCAGTCCGTTGGGGTCGCCGTCGGGGATATACAGTTTGTTGTCAATCACCTTGGCGCGCAGGAAACCCTGGCTGCCGCTGTCGTACATGGCGGTCTGGATGCTGGTGCCGTTGTAGTAGTAGATGCCGGCGCCAAAGGGACTGCCCAGCGGGTTGATTGCCGCGGCGATGTACAGCCTGCCGTCGAATGCGGCCATGTCGCTCAGCACCAGCATGCCGTTGGGCAACGCGCCCAGGTCGGTCAAACTGACGCTGGCCGGAAGCCCCGTGCCGCCGCCGGTAGCCGAAACCGTGATGTTCCAGGTCTGGTCGGTGTGCAGCGCGCCGTCAGTGACCCGCAGCGTGGCATTGAAGGTGCCGCCTGCCGACGGGGTCCAGGTGACCAGCCCGGTTCCGCTGGCGTTCATGCCCGCGGGGCCCGCCACCAGCGAAAACGTCAGTGTCCCGCCCTCGGCGTCCGTGGCTGTGGCCTGGTAGCTGTAGGGCTGACCCACCGTGCCGGTGGTCGGCGCCGTGCTGGTGAAGGTGGGCGCTGTGTTGCCGGGAGTGCCGCCGCCGCCGGGGGTGGTGGGATGGGTGGGCGTGCCCAGCCCTCCGCCACTGCTGCCACCGCCACCACCACAGGCGCTCAGAACAAGTGCCACGACAGAAGACAGGGCGACAGCCGCAACGCGTGCTCGCAGAGAGGCCGCCAGAAACTTGGTGTCGGTGCGCATGTCAGGACTCCGTTTGGGTTGGCCTGAAGGATGCGCCAGCCGTGCCAATGTTTTTGATTGTGACGGATGCACGTACATAAGTTATTGAAAGGTATTGTTTTATGATCATATACAGCCGGCTTGTGGTAACCGGCATACCATCTATAATCGTTCGAAATACGAACGATTAGGCCGCCGGCTGTCAGCCTCGTTGCCATCCAGACCATGTTGCCCGCCCAAATCAGTGTTCCTGGCGCCCGGTCGCGCGACCACGACGGCGCGACGCTGGTGCGAACCCGCCGCGATCTGTGGCGCGTGATCGAGGCGAACCCGGCCGAACTTGCCCTGCGTGCAGCCCTGCCCACGGTGTTCGGGCCGGTTCGGGGCGTGGTGCCCTCTGACG
The DNA here is from genome assembly GCA_015075515.1 of Planctomycetota bacterium. Lineage (GTDB taxonomy): Bacteria > Planctomycetota > UBA8742 > UBA2392 > UBA2392 > H3-PLA7. The sequence continues at coordinate 932,884 of JABTUE010000002.1, read as the reverse complement.
GGCACGCGCTTTTACTGGATGAGCCGCCCCGTGGTGTGCGCGGCGACCGGTTGCCGCGTTCGGCCGTTGATCTGGGGGAACTGGTGCTGCTGGCCTGGCGGCTGCATTGGGCCGGGCACACGCCGCGCGAGCTTGGGTTGCAGGATCTGATGCTGGGGCCGTCCGAGCCGTCACTGCGGCGTGTTCCTGCACCTGGCAGTGAATCCCAGTGCGCCCAGGCGCTGGCTTTTCTGGCGGCGCAACTGGCCGGGCGGCGCCCGACAGCGGCACTGCGGGCGCCGCGCCTGGCCGAGGTGGTATTCCGGGCGCTGGATGGCGGCGCAAACCTGATGTTGCGTGCCGCGTTGTCGCCGCTGGCCGACATGCCGGCCATGCGCGCCTGGTGCGCGAACGCGCTGGTTCGCTCACGCGAGGGCGGGCTTGCGGTGGCGCTGGTGGTACCCGATGCCGAAACCGGGCGTGCTGTGGCCGCGCTGCTGGCGGATGCCGCGTTGCAGGCCGGATTGTGCCTGCTGCCCGAGGGCGCCCACACGCCGGGGGCGATGCGTCTGCTGCATGCGACGGGGCCCGAATCGGCCGCGGCGCAGCTTGCGCGTCAGCGTGGCCCGGCGATTTGTTTGCTCCAGGCCGAGCATGCCGAGGCGCGCGCGGCGCTGGCGCACCTGGCCGAGATTCCGCCCTGGCCCACGCCGGGGCGCACGGCGCTGGCGCAGTGGCTGCGGCCGCTGGGCGCGCCGCCGGAACTGGTCAGCGAGTTGCTTCTGCCGCACTGCGAGCGCGATCCGGCCGGGGCGCGACGGCTGGTGATTACCCTGATTGAGCGCGCGGGTGCGTCCATGGCCGAAGGCCAGCCGGCGCTGGGCACCACATGGCCTGACGAGTTGCGGGCCATGACGGCTTCGCGCCGCGTGGACGTGATCCACCCCGGCGCGGCGCGGCTGGCGCTGCTGCTGGCACTGTCGCGGCCGGGGCTGGATGCCGGCGCGGTGGAGACCAGCCCCGAATTGCGTCGCGGGGCCGAACTGCTTTCCGCAACCGGTCTGGCCGCGCGCGACGGCGGCGTGATTGTCGCGGGGCCCGGTTTACCCGATCCGGCCGTGGGGGCGCCAGGCCGCCGCGCGGCCTGTCTGTGGCTGGCCGAGCGCGAATATTTCTGTCCGTGGCCCGACGAATTGCGTCGCGCGGCGTGGTGCGCGGCGCTGAGGCTGCGTTCAGGCGACCTTGGGGTCTGGGACGATGCCGACGGCGCAAATCTGTTTCTGCGTCTGTGGCAGGCGCAGCACTTTGAGCTGGCGCTTGACCTGTGCGAGGCCCATGCCGCCTGCGCCGCGCGTTTCGGTGCCGGGCCGCCGGACGTGAAGGTGCAGATCGCGGCGCGGGATCTGGCGCTGTCGCAATGGCCGCCGCGCCGGGCCCGGCGCCTGCTGCGCCTGTGGCTGCGCGGCTATCACGGCCCGTGGCGCGCGCTGTTGCTGGGGCTGCGCGCGCTGCTGGAACGCCAGTTGTCAGGCCCCGAAGCCTACATGCCGCTGGTGGGACAGGTGCGCGAACTGGCGCTGGCGCCGGGGGTTCCGCGGCTGGCGCGCGAGCAGGCGATTCTGGCTGCGGCGCATGCCTGTTCATTCGAACAGCCCGATGAGGCGATGGCGCTGCTGAAACTGCTGCCCGACGAGCCCGCCCAGTCGGCCGCGCTGTGCGTGCGGGCGCGGATGCTGTACGTGCGGGCCGAATGCGCTTTCATCAGCATCCGTACCGACGAGGCGCTGGCCTTGGCGCAGCAGGCCCGCGAACAACTGGCCCCGCGCGGCTGGGCGCCGATCCGGGCGCGCTGGGAAGCCGAGATCGAAAGCCTGCTGGCCATGACCCACGGCATGGCGGTTTTCTTTTCGCGGCCGGTGGATGAGGTGATGGCGCCGCTGCGCGAGCTTGAGGCGCGCCACGGTGGCTGCCGCGACGTCGTGGCGCGCACGCTGGTCAACCAGCATTTGTTCCGGCTGCGTTTGCGCGAAATCGGGTCACTCAGCCCCGCTGACAGCCAGGCCGTGCTGGCCGAGGCCCGACCCGACAACCTGCGCGGGTATATGATTGTGCTGTACCAGTTGTCGGAAAACGCGGCGTACCGCGGCGACGCGGAACTGGTGCGGCGGCTGGGGGCGCGGCTTGCGGCATTGAACGCCCCGCAGGTCAGCCCGATGGCCTGGGTCGGTTGGGCGCGACACGAGGCGCTGCGGCTGGCGCTGGCGGGCGACTTCCGGGCCGCGCTGCGCTGGTGGCGCCGGGGCGGTGTGTCGAGGCTGACCGAGCCCTGGCGCACGCGCATGGGCAACCTGCGGCTGGGCGAGCGCGGGGCGTTTTACCTGCTGGCAGGCAAGTGGCGCCGGGGCCTGACGGACCTGCTGGAGGCCTCGGCACGGCTTTCGCGCATGTCAGCGGGCGCGCGCGCGTCGGGGTTTTACAGTCTGGCGGTTCTGGGGCGGCTTGTGCTGGGGCAGCCGATACCGGAAGAGGGTGTGGCGGACCTTGAATCGCTGGGCCTCCGCGGGTTTGAGATGCCGCGACTGGCGGCGTTGCTGGCGCGGCTGTCGGCCGCGGGCGACTGGGTCGGACTGCGCGAGGCGATTGAATCCGCTTCCTGTCCGGTGTTGTGGAAGTGTGTGTTTCTGGGCGTCGCGGCGCTGGTGGCGCGCGCCGCCGGCGCCCGGGTAGCGCATGAACTGGCGCGCGCAGCGCACGAACTTGTACCGGAATCAGCCCCGGCGTTGCGGCTGTGGCTGGACCGCGAGTTTGCCCCCCGCCGGACGGTGCAAACCGATCTGGCCCCCGCGGTGCTGGCTGCACTGGCACGTCTGGCGGCCGACCCGCTCAACCCGCCGCCGGAAAGCCGGCTGGTCGAGGCAGCAAGGGAGGCCTTGAGCCGCGCCGCCGGCGCCGAGGCCGGGGCGGTGATCGAAGGTCGTCGTTACGGCCCGGATTCGCTGGCCCCGGCCTGCGACCAGGCGCGTCTGGAGGGCGAGCACGAACAACCCGGTGTGATTGCGACGGCTTTGCCCGGGGCGGGCGGGGCGCTGGCGCTGGCGGCCGGGCCGGATCAGTGGCCCGTGCTGCGAGCCTTTGCCGCGCGGCTGGACGAACTGCTGGCCGTTAGCTCCGCTCGGGCGGAACGCGAATCCGTGCGCCGGGCCGGGCGCGCGCTGGCCTCAGCGGCGTGGGCGATGGCGCTGGAAGACGGGTTTGCGGCGCGGCTGGCGGCCCTGGCCCGGCTGTGCGCGGCCGAAACCGGCCACGACGGCGTGGAACTGGCGCTGATGCGGCGCGGCACGGTGCTGCTTTCCACGGTGCGGGTGGCTGACCCGCGGCACGAGGTAATACGGCGCGTGGACGAGGTGCTGAGTCTGCGGCTGCGGTCGCGTGGCGGCACACGCGAAAGCGCCGAACAGGCCTGCGCCGATGCCGCGCGCGCGGTGGCCCACGCTTTGCGGCGCGCGCCTGATGCGCTGCGCAACGAACTGGGCCGGGCCGAACAGGGCGAAGTGGTCTATGCCGCCGGCGAACCGCTGGGCACCAGCCCCGCCGCCGCGCGGTTGGCCGCCGACATACGCCGGTTTGCCGTGCTGGACTTGCCCGTGGTGGTGACCGGACCGCCCGGCAGCGGCAAGGATCTGGTGGCGCGCGCGCTGCATCAGGGAACGCAGCCGCATGTAGTTCTGGATTGCGCGACGCTGCGCGTGGAGACCGCGGCCAGCGAACTGTTCGGGCACGTGCGCGGCGCGTTCACCGGCGCCACGGCGGATCACACAGGTCTGCTGCAGGCCGCCGGCGAGGGCACGCTGCAACTGGACAACCCCGGCGAACTGTCGCCGGCAATTCAGGCCATGCTGCTGCGCGCGCTTCAGGCCCGGCGCTTTCTGCCTGTGGGCGGACTGCGCGAGCGCGAGTTCCGCGCGCGTATTGTGGTGACCAGCTCCGCTCCGCTGGATGAACTGGTGGCCCGTGGCGGCTTGCGCCCCGATCTGGCCCAGCGTCTGGCCGGGCTGAATCTGCGCGTTCCCGCGCTGGCCGAACGCGGCGACGACGCGGTGTTTCTGGCACGGCACTTTGCGCGCGAGTTTGGCGTCCAGTTCGGCCGACGCCTGCGCCTTACGCCGGCGGCCGAACGCGCCGTGGCCGAACATCCCTGGCCGGGCAATGTGCGGCAGTTGCGCTCCACACTGGCCCGCGCGGCGGCGTTGTGCGCGTCAGGTCTGATTACCCCGGATGATCTGGCCCGCGATTCCGCCGACGAGCCCGGGGGCGTGTTGCGCCTGCCGCGCGACGTACCCGATTTGACGACTGCCGGGCGTCTGGTACTGGCCGGGCTGCGCGAACTGGGCGAAACCGGCGCGGGCACGCTGGTGCGCCGGCTGGGGCTGTCGCGCACTACGGTTTCCACGGCGTTGTCGGAACTGGCCCGGCGCGGGCTGGCGCGTCGCACAGGCCGCGCCCGTGCCACCCGGTACGCGGCACTGGGGTAGCACCAAGACAGAGGGACCGCAGCGAAGCCGCGATCCCTCAACTTCCACCCCGGTTGGGGGCAACAACCAGGGCTGATGCGATAAACAGCCCCGGTGCGGCGTTTGTTCCCTTAATCCGGGCGGCGCCTGCGAACCAGCGCCAGGGCCGCCAGCCAGAACGGGGTCCAGGCCGTGGCGTTAGCCACGCAGCCCCCGCCGCCCCCGCCGCCTCCTCCCGAGCCGCCTCCTCCCGAGCCGCCACCGCCGCCGCCGCCCCCGCTGTTGTCTCCAGTGATCGTGTTGCTGGTGGCAAAGGCGCTGTCGCCGGCGGTGTTGTAGGCGCAAACACGGTAGGTGTAGCTCTGGCCGGCCGTCAGCCCGGTGTCATTGAACGTGGTAACGTTGGCGCCGACGGTACCAAGAATGGTAAACGCCCCGGCGCCGGTCTGGCGCTCCACACGAAAACCCGATTCGTTGTTGCTGTTGTCGGTCCAGGTAAGTGTCGCGCCGAGTGTGGTATTGGCCGTGGCGTTGGCGGCGGAAGGGGCCGCCGGCGGCGTGACGGGTGTGCCCGAGTTGTATTCGAACGCGCCAATGTCAAACACCGCATCAGCAAAGCGGTTCTGGCCCTGCTGGTGCTTGACGTACTCGCGCGACAGCGGGTGCGCGCTGGTCGAGGCGTGCTGGCCCGTGCCGGCGTCGCGGCAGGTGCTGGCGGCGGCCAGGCTGAAGTCCTGGCCGCCTTCGTTGAGAAAGCCGGGGCTGGTGCCGGTTACGTTGCCGCCCTGGTTGTTGACGGTGCCGGCCATGGAACCGCCGGAATGGCTTGAAACAAAGCCGGTCTTGAACCAGTTATTGCGGAAGTTCAGCACCCCGGTGTTGTCAATCAGACCAAGCGCGCTGCCGGCGGCTGTCACGTACACGATGTTATTGCGGCAATCGCAGGTTTCGTCGTTGGTGCTGAGGCGAATCAGTGTGGTGTTGCCGGTGCGCGTGGAGACGATCGTGTTGTTGTAAAGATACAGCGTGCCCTTGCGGTAGGTGCTGGTGGTGCCGTTGTCACCGCCGTAGTGGATGATCTGCGAGTTGCCCGCGCCGTTGGGCTCAATCAGGATGTTGCCGTACACAAAGGTCGTGCTGTAACCGGCAAGCGTCTGGATGCCCGAGCCGTCGGCCTCGACCAGATCAAGCTGGCGGTTGCCGCTTTCAATCCAGTTGTAGCGCACGACGCAGTTGGCGCTGCGATCCTTGAGCGCGTTGCCGTTGGCGCCGCTGCGCAGCGGCCCGTAGCGGTTGTACTCGTAGACAATGCCGTTGCATTCGCAGTAGCTGTTGTGCTCAAACGCGCTGGCATTGATGCCGTTGCCGTGGATGTAGCAGTGGCCCAGGTAAACGTCCTCGGTCAGGTTGGGGTTGCCGGTGCCGCCGACACTGCCGGGCGCGACGAAAAAGCCGTTGCCGCAATCGGTAAGCGTGCAGTTGCGGACAACCAGATGCTTCACCTTTTCGACGAATATGCCGGCAGCGTTGCCGGCGTAAGCCACGCCCGGGGTTCCGGTGTCGTCAGTGAACGTGTAGTTGGGGTGTGCGCTGCGGAACTCCAGGTTTTCAACGACAATCCACTGCGGCATGGTGTCGGCGGGCGTGTTTGCGCCGCCGATCTTCAGAACACCGCGGTTTTCGCCCCAGTAGTTCAGGCCCGGTGCAGTCACGGCGTTGGCGCCGGTGATTACGGGCAACTCTCCCGTGGTGGTGTTGGGCACGCCCTGGATCGTGATCGGGTTGCCGCTGGCCCCCTGGCGGCACAGTACCCACTTTTCGGCGTAGGGCGTGCTGCGCCAGTGGATGCGCACCACGTCGCCGGGGCCCAGGGTGGCCCAGGGTACGGCGCCAATCGTGGAAAGCGGCTGGCCGGGGCCCACATTGTAGGTTGCGGCCGCCAGAGGCGAGCACAGCACCAGCAGCAAACACAGGCGGATCATTTATTTCTCCTGGATGCGTACGTATTCAACCCAGTCAATTTCCACCAGCGCGTCGGGGGTTCCCTCCAGGTGCAGCTTGAAATTGCGCAGCAACTGGCCGGGCTGCATTTTCAACGCCGGGTTCTGCTTGTCAGGAAAGTCCGCCAGCCGGATCTCGTAGACCTGCCACTGGCCGTCCTTGACCGGCCGAAAGCGCATGTTGAAGCAGGTTTCATCGTGCGGCTTGTCCAGAAACACCTCAAGCTGCAACTGGCTGACGCCGCGTGTGCGGGCCGCAAACCTCAGTACCATGCCGGGCTGCACCGTGACCGTGGGGTTGTACCGGAACGCCGCGTAGTTGCCCGCGCCGCGCCGCGCCAGCAAACCGTCGCGCAGGGTTTCACCGTCGCCGTACAGGCCGCCTTCGGGTGCCTTGTCGAAATCCTCGCGGTACACCACGCGCGGCGGCAGGTCGCGTGTCAGGCGCGAGCCCGCAAAGACGCGGGGCTGTCCCGCGCCGCGCGCCGTCAGGCGCCGTTCCTGCCCCGGCGCGACGGGCTGGCCGCCCAATGTTGCCGTGCCGTTCAGACAGGCCAGTTCCAGTGCATGCTGGTCGCGCGTGGCCACGGCTACTCCGGATTCCAGCGTCCCGGAAAGATCCGCCGCGCGGAACTCCAGCGGTTCGGAAAGACCTATGTTGTCGGCGTAGACGGCCCGGGATTCGACGCCCACGACCGTGAGCTTGTCCGCGCGCGCAAGCCGTATCTCGCCGTCAAAACGCAGCAGCGACCCGCCCGCCAGCCAAACCTCGGCATGGCCGCGCGTGACACTGAGGCTGGTGCCATCGTGCAATTCAACCCCGGCCGTGGCGTCGGCCCAGTCGCCGCCGGGCTGGCGGATGCGCGCCTTGACGCCCTCACCCAGACGGCCAAGAACGATCCTGGGTTGTTCGGGCTGGGCTTGTGTGGGTTCCTTTTCACGCGGTGCCGGGGGCTGCGGCGCGGGTTCGGGCTCGCGCACTACAGGCGCCGGTTGGGGCGGTGCGGGCGGAATCGGTTGCTCCGGGGCTGGTACGGGGGCCGGCACGGAGTCCGGTGCCGGGCCGGGTGTGTCTTTCGGCGGCCATTGCGGCTCGGGTTCGGGCGCGAGGCCGGGCTGGGGCTGCGGCCTGTCTGTCTGGTTTGCAGCCGGACGGGCGGGCGTGTCTGTCCGGGGTGCCGCGGCGGGTTCGGCCGCGGTGTCCCTGCCACCGGCCGTCGCGGACGGGCGCAGTGTGTCCTGCAGGCGTTCCAGGTTCAGCAGCACCGCCACCACCAGCGCGGCCGCCGCGGCGACTCCTGCCACGGCCTGCCACCACAGGGCCCGGCGACGACGGGCCAGCGCCTGCTCGGCGGCAAAACGCTGCACCAGGTGTGCCCGCAGCGCCGCCGGTGCGGGCGGCAGGTTTGCCGTCGCGCGGCGCACCACTTCGTCGGTGGGGTCGGGCGGGATCGGGCCGGTGGCTCGTTGCATGGGGTCTCCGGGACAAAACACCGCCCGCGGCCGTCGGGTCAGGAAAAACCCGTGGCCGGGCGCGGGCAAACCTCACAACTCAAACCGGGCGCGTAATTTGCGTCGGGCGCTCAGCACCGCCTGCTTGACCGCGCCCTCGCTGGTGCCCACCATCGCCGCGATTTCGGACTGGCTCATGCCCTCCACGGCAAACAGGGTCAGGGCTGTGCGCTCCAGCTCGGGCAGTGTGTCCAGAAAGGCCATGACGTTGGCCAGGTGCTCAGCGTCGGCGGCCTTGAGTTCCGGGTCGCTGGGTGTGCGCGGCGTGGCGGTTTCATTGCGGGCGGCACGACGGGTGTTGCCGCGGTGTTCGTTCAACGCTACACGGCGCGCCACGGTGATCAGCCACGCGCGCAGGGATCCGCCGGCAAAGGCGGCGGGATCGCGCCACAGGCGGATGAAAGCTTCCTGTGCGGCGTCCAGCGCCGCGCTGTCGTCGCCGGCCACCACGCGCGTGACGCGAACCACGGCGTCCAGATGGCGTCGCAGCAGCGCATCCAGCGCCTGGCCCTCGCCGCGGGCCAGGGCGCGCACCAGATCAAGGTCTTCGGACACGGCCCGAGTATCGGCCAGAGCACCGGGTGCGGTCAACCAAGGCTCCGGCCGGGTACCCTGTCTGGCGGAAACCGGGCATCGTCTTTACATTTGATCGTGTTGCACGCACCGGATACGCCCATGCTCCACAAGGAACTCACCCAGCAGGTGATCAACGCCGCCAAGGCCGTGCACGCCGAACTGGGCTCGGGTCTGCCGCACAACTTTTACCGCCGCGCGCTTGAGATTGAACTGCGCCAGGAAGGACTTGCCCCCGAGGTAGACAAGCCCGTCAAGCTGCAGTACCGCGGCGAATCGCTGGGCGAGCTGGGCGTGGATTTTTGCGTCAACGGCGCGATTGTCGTGCTGTTGATTGACACGCCTGAAACCTCACCCGATGAATACGGCAAGCTGCGCTCGCTGCTTCGGGCGCTGGAGCTTGAGGTCGGGCTGCTTCTGAATTTCAGCGGTTCACGGCTTGACATCCGAAGGGTAGAGGCGGTTCCGAAAAAGCAGGCCCAACCGGCCCAGGCATAAGGAAACCGCCCCGATCCCTCGGGGCGGTTTGAATTCCGGATTGCGAGTTTTGGCGTCGTTTCACCAGTTGAGCATCCACCGCGCGCCGCTATCGTTGCGGGCCTCAGGGGCAAGGCCATGACCGAAGAACGCAGGTTTCCCGACTTTGAACAGAAGTGGCAGAAGGTCTGGGCCGAAAACCGCAAGCCCGCGGCCGGCGAGCCCGGCCGGAAGACGGACAGGGATTTTTACATCCTCTCGATGTTTCCATACCCCAGTGGCCGGCTGCACTTCGGCCACGCGCTGCCGTACACCCTGACCGACAGCATCGCGCGTTACAAGCGCATGTGCGGCTGTAACGTGCTGAACCCGATGGGCTGGGATGCCTTCGGTCTGCCCGCCGAAAACGCGGCTGTCGAGGCCGTGCGGCGCGGCGAAAAAAACGTGCACCCGGCGCGCACGACCTACGAGAGCATCGAGGCCATGCGCAAACAGATGCACGCGTTCGGTTACAGTTTTGACTGGGACCGCGAGGTCTACACCTGCAAGCCCGATTACTACCGCTGGACGCAGTGGCTGTTTCTGAAGATGTACGAAAAGGGCATCGCCTACCGCAAAAAGGCGCGCGTCAACTGGTGCCCGGACTGCAAGACCACACTGGCCAACGAACAGGTGGAAACGCACGTCAAGGATGGCGAAGAGTTCCAGGCCTGCTTCCGCTGCGGCACGCCCGTCGAGCCGCGCGAAATTGACGCCTGGTTTCTGGCCATCACAAGGTACGCCGACCGTCTGCTGCGCGGGCTGGATGAGTTGCAGTCCACATGGCCCGAACTGGTTACCAGCCAGCAGCGCAACTGGATCGGCCGCAGTGAGGGCGTGAACATTGACTTCACGATCGAACTGCGCGCCGGGGCATCGGGCAGCGGGCCGCTGAAACCCCCGGGCGAAAACGACCCGAACACCCAGCGCGAAAAACTGACGGTGTTCACCACCCGCGCCGACACGACGTTTGGCGTTACCTATGTGGCAATCGCGCCCGAGCACCCGCTGGTGGATCGCATTTTGAAGCTGGTGGACGCGCGCACGCACCGGCGGATCGCCGAGTTTGTCAAAGAAACCCTGAGCATGACCGAGCAGGACCGTGCCAGCGGCGACGAAAAAGAAGGCGTTGCCACGGGCATGTTCGCGGTCAATCCCCTGAGCGGCGAAAAGGTGCCGGTGTTTGTCGCCAACTACGTGCTGATGTACGGCACGGGCGCGGTGATGGCCGTGCCCGCCCACGACGAACGCGACCACGAGTTTGCCCGCGAGTACCGGCTGCCGATGAAGCAGGTGATCAAGCCTGCGCCGGGCAGTGACGAAAAAGCCGACATCAAGCAGGAGGCCTATACGGCCCAGGGCGTTCTGGTGGACAGCGGCCCGTACACCGGGCTGACCAGCGCCGAGGCGATTGCCCGCATCGGTGCCGACCTGGCGGCCAGGGGCGCCGGTGGCCCGGTGGTGAACTACAAGCTGCGCGACTGGGGCATTTCGCGGCAACGCTACTGGGGTTGCCCGATCCCGATCATCCATTGTCCTGCCTGCGGCGTGGTGCCCGTGCCCGAAAAGGATCTGCCGGTTGCGCTGCCCGACGACGTGGACTTTCTGCCCACCGGTCGCAGCCCGCTGACGGATCACCCCGCGTTTCGCAGCGTGAAGTGTCCGGGTTGCGGCGCCGACGCGCGGCGCGACACCGACACCATGGACACGTTCGTGGATTCGTCGTGGTACTTCCTGCGCTACACCGATGCCCGCAACGACAAGGCGATTTTCGACCCGCACAAGGCCGCCCGCTGGTCGCCGGTAAACCTGTATGTGGGCGGGCGCGAGCACGCGATCCTGCATCTGATCTACGCGCGCTTCTTCAACATGTTTGTGCACGACCTGGGGCTGACGGCGCACAACGAACCGTTCGCGCGGCTGTACGCCCACGGCCTGATCCAGGGCGAGTCGCGGCGTGTGGTGACCGACGAAATGGACCGCTACGTCACGGAAGACGAACTGAAGAAGCTGCTGGATTCGGGCAAGGTCGAACCCGGACAGGTGGTGCGCCGTATCGAGAAAATGAGCAAGAGCAAGCTCAATGGCGCCGACCCCACGGCGCTGGTGCGCCAGTTCGGTGCTGATGCCGTGCGCCTGACGATTCTGTTTCTGGGCCCGGCCGAAGCCGACAGCGTGTGGGATGACGACGGCATCAAGGGCCCGTACAACTTTCTGCGCCGCTGGCATGACCTGGTGCTGTCCAGCGCGCCGCTGGTTGAGGACCTGCCGCCGATGGCGCCGGGTGCCGCGATCAACGCCGCGGCCAAAAAGCTGCGCCACGCGGCGCACTCGCTGATTGAAAAGGCCGTGGGCGAGTTCGAGGGCCGCTTTGCCCTGAACACTGTAATCGCCAAGGCCATGGAACTGGTCAACGAAATCCGCGCGTTCATTGCCGCCGAGAACCTGGCCGGGCCGTGCAAGGGCGACAACGACCCGACTGTGCCGTCGCGCCGGGCGCTGGCCGAAGCGTTCGATATTCTGGCGCGCTGCATGGCGCCCTTTGCCCCGCACACCGCCGAAGAATGTTTTCACGCCCTGGGCGGCAAGGTCAGCGTGTTTGACGCCGGCTGGCCCAAGGCCGACCCGGCCGCGTTGGTTCTGGACGAAATCGAACTGCCGGTGCAGGTCAACGGCAAGGTGCGCGGCACGATCAAACTGCCCAGCTCGGCCGACAAGGCCGCGATGGAAAAGCTGGCGCTGGAAAACGAAAACGTGAAGCGCTTTGTCGAGGGCAAGGCGATCCAGAAACTGATTGTCGTGCCCGGCAAGATCATCAACGTCGTGGCCCGATAGGCGCGGTCAGGCCCACTTGTCGGGTGTGCTTTGCATGCCCGACACGATGTACCAGATCACCCAGGCCATGCCGCCCAGCCACATCAGTTTGACCCAGAGCGGAACCTTCAAGTCTCCGGTTTCGGGAATCGCCGTGGGTATGGTGTCGTCAGCGGCCGGTTTGGTTTCGTCGCTCATGGCTTGTCCTCCGTGGTCGGGATCACGCCTTCGGCCTCCAGCACGCGCAGTTCCGTGTGGTTGGATGACCGGAATGCGCCGGCGCGCCAGTAGGCAATGCACAGCAGCGCCATGCCCGCAAAGGCCAGCCCGAACACCGTTACGGCGAACATGGCCGTGGTGAACGCGCCTTCCTCACAGAAGAAGCAGGCGCGCGCAGGCTGGGCCAGCGTGACAGCCAGGGCAAGCAATAGCAGGGCCGGGCGCATGGTCATTCCTCTTTGTACAGCTTCGGGTCGAACAGGCTGCTGACATAGGCGGCCAGGTCTTCGACATCACGGTCGCTCAGGTTGCTGTAACCGGCCATGGCCGTGCCGGGGCGACCCTTGCGGATCACCTGCACCAGATAGGTCGGGTCATACAGACGGTCGCGGAAGTGCTTGGGCGCGGGTTTCAGGTTTTCCATCGCGGGCGGAACAATGCCGCTTTCGCCGTGGCAGTTCTGGCAGTGCTTGACGTACAGCCCGTGCCCGCGCTCGCGGCGGTCAACACCCGCGGCGTAGTCCAGCGCCGGTTTGCGGTTGTGCTTGCCCAGTTCATGCACGTACTGGCTGATCGCCCACAGGTCTTTTTCGGTCAGTTCGGCAAAGCTGGGCATGGCGCTGCCCTCGCTGCCCATGAACAGGATGCGGAACACCTCTTCGCGCGGCAGATAGCGCGTGGTCAGGTCGCTGGCCGACGGCCGCAGAAAGTCCGCCGCCAGCCCCGCGCCGTTGCCGTTTTCTCCGTGGCACCCGCCGCAGTAATGGCCAAACAGCGCGCGCCCGCGCCCCAGCGAAAGTTCCGTGGGCAGCGGCGCGCCGCTTACCGTCACGCGTGACGGCCACACCTGCTTGCGCACGTCTTCGCGGTAGTAGCTGCCCAATTGCTGCAGGTACGCCACCAGGTTCAGCGCCTTGTCCGTGGGCTGCCACCTGCCGTCTTTCTGTTCAAACAACCACGGATAGCCCGGCATCAACGACCCCGGCACCGTCGAGCGCGGGTTCCACAGATGCGCAAGATGCCAGTCGTCGCTGCGCCGCCCGGCTTCGCGCGAAAGGTCAGGCCCGATGCGGCGCGTGCCGTACAGGTGGGGCACGTCGAACATGGCCTCCCAGGCCTGGCTGCGCGGTCCGTAACGGAACTCTTCGTTGGCCACGGGGCGCACGAACTGGCTGTGGCAATGCCAGCAGCCCTCGGCGATGTACACCTCGCGCCCCAGACCGGCGGGCGTGGGGTTGCCGGATTCGTCCTGGTAGGGGTTGGTTGCCACTTCGGGGGGCTGGATGCGGTCAATCGTCAGCCACGGAAACACGCCCATGGCCACAAACGACAGCACAAAAAAACCGATGCCGGCCACCAGCAGCACAAACAGCGGGCGTTCGGCCTTGATGTCGTTATTCACCGGCCACCTCCAGTCCGTGTTTGGCCTGCTTCACAAAGAAAAGGTTGATCACGTAGATCGTCGTGCCCGCCACCAGCAGCACGCCCGAAATCGCGCGCGTGATCCAGAACGGCATGGCGGCCTCGAGCGAATCCTGCAGCGGCAGCGTGGTCAGCCAGAAGAAGCCCTGCATCAGGCCGGCAATCGTGTCGGGTATGTAGTACAGAACCCAGAACGACAGAAACGTGATCCAGAAGTGCCACTCGGCCAGGGCCTTGCTGTAGCCGCGACCGGTCAGTTTGGGCCAGACCCAGTAACTGAACGCGTACAGCCACCACGAGAACACGCCAAACAGGGCCAGATGCGCGTGCGCCACCACCCAGTCAGTGAAATGAATGACCTGCTGGACCGACAGCAGCGCGTGAAACGGCCCCTGGGTGCAGGTGGTGATGTAGTTGAAAATACCAAACGCCAGCCAGCGCAGCGGTATGTTGTGGGTGATCTGCTTCCACTGGCCCTTCATTGTGGCAAAAAAGTTGTAAACCACGCTGTAGACGACAAAGATCAGGCTGAAGGTCAGCGGCACCGCCAGCATCTGCAGCCACCACGGTACCGGGCTGTAAAAGTAGTGGTGACTGCCGCCCAGCGGGTAAAAGAACGCCAGTGTCCAGAAGCCCAGCAATGACAGCTTGTGGCTGGCAATCGGTTTGCGCAGCGTGACCGGCAGCAGGTAGTAGATGATCGCGCTGCCCATTGGCGTCACCCACAGGCCCACGGCATTGTGAATCCACAGGCCGGCCAGCGACGCCCCGGCCGCGCCCGGCGCCACAAACGCGACAATCGTGTTGGCCATTACGAAGTTCAGCGCCGTGAAGACAAACCCCAGCACCAGGTACCACAGGCTGACGTACATGTTGCGCACGCCCGAGCGCAGGATCGTGCCCACACAGCACAGCAGCGAAACCACAAAACACAGGGCAAAGGCCGCGTCGGCGTACCAGGGTGCTTCGGTGTGTTCGACGGCCTGGGCGTGGCCCGTCAGGATCGCGCCGCCGCCGATCACCAGCGCGATCTGCACCAGCGGCGCGTTGATGCGGGCCAGTTTGCTCAGCCACAGCTTGCGGCCGGTCAGGCGCGGAATCGCGTAGTACGAAAACGCCAGAAAGCCGTTGGTCAGCCAGCCGAAAATCACGCTGTGGGTGTGAAACATGCGGATGCGGCCAAAGCTGAGTTCGGCCGTGCTGCCCAGAAACTCGGCCGCGGCGGGGCTGGTCAGGCGATAGCCCATCAGCGTGCCACCCAGCATGCCGATCACCAGCCACACGATGGATGCGGTGATGTGAAACTTGATCAGCCACGCGTCTTGGGGCGAGACCTCGGTGGGTGTGGCCTGGATGGCTGCAACGCTGGACATGGCGGCTTCCGTGTCAGGGCCGACGCGGCGCTGTGCCGCATCACGCCGGCATCCTTCCAAGCCCAAAGCAGTATTGCAACAGATAACATAAAAAGGATAAAATAACTCCAGTTGGTCCTATTTTCCAACTACAGAGTAAAAACTTGAATCACAGGTTTATTCACGCCGGCGGCTTGCGGGACTCGCGTCACCGCGCCGATTGTTCTATGGACAACGAAAGGGGGCGATCATGCCGGTCAAACTGCTTGCTTTCGCCGCCAGCCTGCGGCGCGAATCCGTCAACCGCAAGCTGATCCGCGTTGCCGCCGATGGCGCGCGCGCGGCCGGGGCCGAAGTGACGCTGCTTGACCTCAACGAGTACCCGCTGCCGCTGTATCACGGCGACGAGGAAGCCGCGACCGGTGTGCCCGAAAACGCGCGCAAGCTGTATGACATCTTCAAGGCCCACGACGGGTTTCTGATCAGCAGCCCCGAGTACAATGGCACCTACCCCGGCCTGCTGAAAAACATGCTGGACTGGCTGTCGCGGCCCAACGGCAGCGGCGACAAGCTGTTCTTCATTTTTGCCAACAAGCCCGCGGCGATCATGGCCGCCAGCCCCGGCGCCTTTGGCGGCGTGCGCATGCTGCCCGGTCTGCGCCTGCTGTTGAGCCATTTCCAGATGCTGGTGATTCCGCAACAGCACGCCCTGGCCAAAGCCGCCGAGGCCTTTGACGACCAGGGCAACCTGAGAGACGAAAAATCCGCCGCGACCGTGAAGGGCTTGGGCGAGCGCGTGGCAAAACTTGCGACAAAGCTGAAGTAAGGCTACCGCGACTTGTCGTCGTGGCCGATGGTGCGGCCCTTTTTGTTCGGGCTTTTCTTGTGATAGTCCACGATGTGCTGCACGGCGTCGTCCACGTCGTTGGTGCGGTGAAACAGTGCCAGGTCTTCCTTGTTGATGTGCCGCCACTTGTCGCACATCACCTGGTCCATCCAGTCGTACAGCCCCTGCCAGTACTCCATGTTGAACAGCACGCACGGAATGCGCCGGATCTTCAGCGTCTGCACCAGGGTCAGCACCTCAAATACCTCGTCCATCGTGCCATAGCCGCCGGGCATGAAGATGAACCCGTCGCTGTACTTCACAAACATCACCTTGCGGATGAAAAAGTACCGGAAATCAATCAGTGTCTTGGCAAACGGGTTAGCCTCCTGCTCCATCGGCAGGTCAATCGCAAGGCCGACGCTGTCGCCCCCGGCCTCGTGGGCGCCGCGGTTGCCGGCTTCCATGACGCCGGGGCCGCCGCCGGTGATCACGCCGTAGCCCGCCGCGACGAGCTTTTTGCCCAGTTCCACGGTGGTTTTGTACAGCGGGTCGTCGGGGTGGGTGCGGGCCGAACCAAAGATGGCCACGCATTTGCCGACCTTGCTGAGGGTGTCAAAACCCTCGACAAACTCGGCCATGACGCGAAACACCTGCCAGGTGTCGCGCAGGCCTTCAATCACTTCCTGTTTGCGCATGGGACGTTTCCGGTGACTTCAAGCGTTCTGAAGGCGTGAAACCCGCGACCGTCAAGGCCGGGCGGACGTTATACGTTGGGTTTGGGCGGTGAAAACGCCAGTTCGGACGTGAAAAGGCAGCCAGATGGAGAAAAGTTCTGACACACCCCTGTCGAAGTGTATAACCATGCCGGTACAGGACCGGCAGGAGGGGTCCAATTTGTTCGAACGACATGAATCCGGCCGCAACGCCCACGCCACCGAGTCTTCACCCAGGGACACCATGAAGCACGCGCCCAAATCGTCCGATGAGTTCGAGTATCTCAAGTGGATACGCTCCGAGCTTCCGCCGGCGTCGCCGGATCTTGAAGTCGGCCCCGGCGACGATTGCGGCATCCTGCGCGTCGAGAAAGACCGCCTGGCGTTGAAGATTGACAGCATCCTGGAAAACACGCACTTCGTGCTGGCGGGCCCCGGCGTGCGCCTGGCGCCCACATTGGGCCCGGCGGCGACCCCCGAAGAAATCGGCCGCAAGGTCGTCACCCGCTGTCTGTCCGACATGGCGGCCATGGGCGCCACCCCCAGCACCTGCATGGTGTCAGTAACGCTGCACAAGGGCGCCCCGGTCAAACTCCGCCAGGATCTTTTTCTGGGCGTCAGCAAGACCTGCGCCACCTACGGCGTGAACCTGGCTGGCGGCGACACCCAAAGCTGGGACGGGCCGCTGAGCCTGACCTGCAGCATGATCGGCCTGATGAACGGCGTGCGTCCCGCGCTGCGCGCCGGCATGGCGCCCGGCGACGTGATTGCCATTACCGGCAGCCTGGGCGGCAGCATTCTCGGAAAACATCTGCGCTTTGAGCCGCGCATCGCCGAGGGCCGCTTTCTGGCCGAAAACGGCGTCAGCGCCATGATTGACATCAGCGACGGTCTCAGCGGCGACCTGACCCGCCTGTGCGAAGAATCCGGGCTGCGCTTTCCCGTCGGCGTGGATATTGCCGCCGAGGCCGTGCCCGTAAGCAAAAGCGCCCGCCGCCTGGCCAAGCTCGAAAAGGCCGGCGCCGAGCGCGCCCTGCACCACGCCCTGCACGACGGCGAAGACTACGAACTGCTGTTTGCCGTGCGGCCGGGGCGCTGGAAAAAGATCGTCACCGAATGGCCGTTTGAAGCCCCGATCCGCGCCCTGGGCGTGGTTCGCAACCTGGAAAAAGGCCAGCCGCTGGTTCGTATCCTCAAGAAGGGTGAACCCGAGGCCCTGCAGGTGATGAGCTGGGTTCATCAACTTTAGCTGTCCCCAATCCGGAATCATTTGCCGGCCCCGGCTGTTACGGGGTACAATTCCGTTGTGATGGGCATCACCGGCAAGGGGTTGTCCGTTTCACCCACGGGTGGGGCAGGAGAAAGCACCATGAACACCATCCACCTGATCAGTCCCGACACCCAGTCCACGATCCAGATTGGCCGCGCCTTGGGCCAGTTGCTGCCGCGCGGCACCTTTGTGGCGCTGGACGGCGTGCTGGGCGCGGGCAAGACACATTTCGTCAAGGGCATTGCCTGCGGTCTGGAAGAGGGCGGCTGGGACGGCCTGCGCAGCCCCACGTTTACGCTGATGCTCAGCTACCACGGCGGGCGCTGTCCGCTGCACCACGTGGACTTTTACCGCCTGAACGAGGCCCCGGATCTGCCCGGCGAGATCGTCGAGGCCATCAACAACGATCGGCACATCACCGTGGTGGAATGGGCCAGCATCTGGCGCGAGGTTTGGCCCAAGAAGTACGTGCACGTGCACATGGAGATTCTGGACGACAACAAGCGCCGCATCACGATGGAAGACCACGCGGGCATCAAGGCCGAACTGGAAAAGGCTCTGGAGCGCTGGGTTGCTGAACCCGCCAGGGCGTAACGCCGGCGCCATGACAGAAATGTGACATTCGGGCCGGGTTTGCGGAATTCGATGGCCCGGCGCTTGGGTTTCCCGATTTCGAAAGACGGCTGTAGGGTTTTGCTTAATTCTTCTACCTGTTGTGTGTATCGTGGCACTGCGGCACAAACCCACTGGAGAGAGGCATGAACAAGCTCGTTTCCGCACTCGCGCTGGGGATCGGCGCGTTTGCCTTGGCTGGGATCATGGCCCAGCCTCTTGCGGCGCAGTGATGAGGCGGCGGAGGCGGGGGAGGTTCTCCCTCCGGCGGTGGTGCCAGCCCCAGTGGCGGCGGCGGCGGCGGTGGCGGGGCCAGCGGCGGCGCCAAGGGTGCCGCAAAGTCTGCCCTTGAGAAAGACAAGTACGGCGGCAAGAGCGCCAAGTCCGGCAGTAACCCCGGCAGCGGCGGCGGCAAGATCGCGCCTGTGGGTGAATCCGGTGATTCCGTCATTCGTGACGAGGAACGCCCGGTCTGGGAAAAACCCGAGCGCAAGGTCCTCGAAAAGGCCGCCAAGGAACAGAAGGCGATTGTTCTCTTCTTCCTGTCCGAGGGCATGACCGGCGTTGACGCCACCAAGATGCTGCACGGCGAAGACGTGGCCAAGCTCTCCAAGGAAAAGGCCTTCTTCGTCATCATCGAATACAACAACGACCGCACGCCGTCGCTGGATACCGGCTGCCCGGTGCCGACCAGCAAGCTGGCCGGCCCCAACCCCAGCCGCGACTATAACATCACGACCACTCCGGCCTGGCTGGTCTGTGATCATCACGGCAACGAGTACACCCGCTTTACCCGCGTGCCCGACGGCAAGCAGCTTTCGACCAAGATCGAAGAGGTCAAGGACGCCATGGACGCCGTCAACAAGCGCCTGCAGAAGACGCTTGACGAAGGCAAGAAAGCCCTTGATGCCAAGGACACGGCGGGCTTCCTCAAGGCCGCGCTGAAGAACTTCAAGGAAGGCGTGGTCGGTCTTTCGGCCCAGGAAGAAACGATCCAGGCCTACCGCAAGCTGATTGACAGCTCGCGCGAGGAAGTGGACACGATCCTGAAGGAAAAGCCCAAGGACGCCGAAAAGCGCCTGAAGGACATGCAGAAGATCTTCAAGGGCACGGAACTGACCAAGGACATCAACGACGCCCTGCAGATCCTGAAGGGCCGCTAGACACGGTGGTACGCCAACAGGGGGCGGCGTTTGCCGCCCCCTGCCTGTTTTCTGGCGGCTGGCGTGCCGGGGCGCCGGAAGATTTGCGGCGAAAGCCTGATTTTCGCGGGGTACCTTGGACCTGTCGGAACAACGGAGGGCCAAGCCATGAACATGCCGATCTCCCGCCTTGCCTTGCTGCTTGTCGCGCCGGTGCTGCTGCTGGCAACGGGTTGCGACCATCACCACGACGAAGACGACCACAACGTGGTGATCATTGACCACGTGCCCGCGGGCGGGCGCGACTTCGGGCTGATGCTGATGTTTGATCATGACTACGCCGACCGCGACATTTCCGACCCGCACGATCTGGACGGCTTTGAGTTCCGCCTGAACGAGCCCGCGCTGGTGGTGATTACCCTGACCGGCCAGGGCGGCTTTGACGGGTTTCTGGATCTTTACCGCGGTGACTTCCACTTCCTGTGGGGCGACGACAACGGCGGCCCCGGCGCCGACGCCGTGCTGGTGGGTTCGCTTTCCGCCGGCAGCTACTTTGTTGTGGTCGGCGGCAGCGGCGGCAGCACCGGCAACTACAGCATGGACATCACCATTGAGGCTCCGGGCGGTGTGGACTTCGGCGTGCTTGGCGTGCCCGCCGGCGTGATTGCCAGCGCCTCGATTGCCGACGCCGCCGACGTGGACAGCTTCATCTTCACCGTCAACAGCTCGGCCACCCTGGACGTGTTTGTCACCCGCACCAGCGGCAACTATGACGGCAACCTTCAGATCCTGAACGAGTACGGCGTTGAACTGGCCTGGGTGGACCCGGCCGGGGCTGGCGACCCGGCGGCGATCAACATTGCGCTTTCGCCCGGTACCTACATGGTGCGCGTGGGCGCGAGTTCGGGCAGCGGCAACTACACGGTTCAGGTTGACCTGAACTGACCGCGACACCGGTTGGGCGACCGGGCCCCGCGGGGGCCCGGTCACGTTTATCGGTCAGAAGCGAACAGACAGGCGCGCGTACTCAAAGAAGAAATCGGCCCCGCCCACATGGCGGATCTTGACCCCGCGTTTCTTGTGGCGGCTGCCGCCCACGGTGCCGTCCAGAAGGATCCCGGCGCCCAGCGCGATGTTCGAGGTCAGAAAAAAGTCCACGCCGCCGCCGACCGAGATCACGTAAAACACGTCGCTGTAGGCGAAGTCAAACCGTCGGCCCTGGCTGTCTTTGGCGCGTTCTGTGGCCGAATGGTACCGAAAGCCCGCCGGGTACAGCGCCACAAACGGCCGGCACCAGCGTGACCATTCCCAGTCTTCAAGATCAAACACGAACTTGGCCCCGAACTGCAGCGAAAAGTCCAGCCCCGTGCCGCCGTCTTCGTGGCGGCGCGTGATCGCGCCGTAGTCCATCTGAAACCGCGCGCCCGCGGCCAGCCAGGTGGTGAAATAGAAGTCAAACCAGCCGCTCAGGCCGAAACCGATCGGGTCGCCGGCAAACCCCAGCGCCGCGCCGGCGCCGAACATCTGGTCTTTGCTGCGCGGGCCTGACTCGTCCAGCAACTGGCCCGCCAGCTCGCGATCCAGCGGCAGCAGCCGTGACCGCAGCGGCGGCTCCAGCCGCAGCGAGAACCAGTCCTGCCCGCGCGCGGCCAGCACCGCGGCCGGGCACGCCAGAGTCAGCAGCAGCATCGCAATGCCTGCGGTTTTCATGGCAGCCTCCAGGTTGGGTGGAACCCCCAGTTTCCCGCCCCGTGCCGCGACCGACAAGCATAAATTCCGGCGCGCTCGTGCCTGCGCCTACGGCAGGGCGCCCAGGGCGTCGCCCACGCGCAGGGTGCGGATGTTATTCGGCGGCTGCTGTTCGCCCCAGGGAAAGCGGCTGACCACCACGATGCGGTCGCTGGTCAGCACCAGACCTTCGTCCAGAATCGCGCGCGCCAGGGTCTGCAGCTCTTCGGCCATGCCGGGGCTTTCGCCTTCTTCCACGCCGGTGCGCACGGCCAGCACGCCCCACAGCAGCGCGTGGCGTCGCAGCACCGCCGGGTCGGGGTGCGCCACCAGAATCGGAATCGGGCCGCGCACCTTGCTGAGATACCGCGCCGTCACGCCCGATTCACTGCGGATCACAATGAACTTCGCGCCCAGTGCTTCGGCGATCATGGCCGCGCCGAACACCATGGCCTTGCGCAGCGAATCGCCGGCCTGCTGGCTTAAAAACTCGGCCTGGCTGATGCGCTGAGCCAGTACGCGCTCGACGTCGCGGGCGACAGTGGCCATGGTGCGCACGGCCTCGACGGGGTATTTGCCGCTGGCGGTTTCAGCGGAAAGCATCAACGCGTCGCAGCCGTCCTCAATCGCGTTGGCGATGTCGCTGACTTCGGCGCGGGTGGGGGTGGGGTTTTCCACCATGCTTTCCAGCACCTGGGTGGCCACAATCACGGGCTTGAGCGCCACGCGGCAGGCGCGGATGATTTCCTTCTGGTGCAGCGGCACCTTTTCGACGGGCAGTTCAATGCCCAGGTCGCCGCGGGCAACCATGATCGCGTCACTGGCGTCAATGATTTCAGGCAGGCGCTGCAGGGCCTGGGGCTTTTCGATCTTGGCCACAATCTGGGCGCCGGAGCCCAGGCTGGCCAGGCGCGCGCGCAGGTCGTCCAGTTCCTCGCGCCGTCGCACAAAGCTCAGGGCAAACAGGTCCGCCCCCAGGCTGGCGCCAAAGGCCAGATCGGCCGCGTCCTTGGGCGTAAGCGCCGGGCTGGACACATTCGTGCCGGGCAGGTTGATGCCCTTGCGCGAGCTGACCACGCCGCCCACGTCGGTGGCGCACACCAGCCGGTCAGGGTGCTTTTCAATCACCGTCAGGCGGATCGCGCCGTCGTTGAGAAACACCGGCTCGCCGGGGTTCACATCGTCAATGAAGCGGTCATAGGTGCAGGTCAGTTCGCGGCTGTTGCCGGCGGCCTCGCCGCGCACAAAGGCGATCTTTTCGCCCGCCCCCAGCACGAAACTGCCGCCCTCGATCTCGCGCAGGCGGATTTTGGGGCCGCTCAGGTCGAACATGACCGCCACCTGCCGCCCGCGTTCGGCGGCCACACGGCGCACGGTTTCAAACGTCTGGCGATGTGTTTCGTGGTCGCCGTGGCTCATGTTCAGACGCGCCACAGCCATGCCCGCGTCCACCAGCGCCGCCACCACCTCGGGCGAGCGCGAGGCCGGGCCAAGCGTGCAGACAATCTTGGTGCGCAGGGGCTGGCCGCGGGCGGTGCGTGTGGTGAAGTTGGCCATGATGGAATCCTGTGTGCCCGGATTGCGGTGCCGCGTCAACAGGAACCCGGTGCCTGATGCGCGACCGGGGCGAACGTGGTGTAATCTCGGGTCATGAGCGTTCCGGTTCTGTTTTCCGGCGGCCAGTGGCCGGTGCATTATCTGGCGGCGGCGGCACTGGCGGCGCTGCTGGCGGTGCTGGCGCTGGTGGTGCTGCTGCGGCGGCGCCGGGTTGTCGCGGCGGGCGCGGCGGGCGCGCTGCCTGACGCGACGACGGCCCGGGACGACACCGTGGCCCAGGCTGTTCTGCCCGACACCGCCGGGCATCTGAGCGCGCTGGGCAAGGCCGGCTCGATCAGCGCCACCCCCGCGCCCGGCGTGCCGGCCAACGCCCCGACACTGCACCCTGAAAAGGGTCCCCGCGCCGCCGAGGTGCCCGAAAACCCTGTCCTGCCGCCGGGCGAGGTCAAAATCCGCAGCCTGTGCTGCAACCAGAAGATGCGCAACCAGTCCGAAAAGTTCGGGCGCCAGCGGCGTTGCCCCAAGTGCGGGGCCGAGCCCTTCCGGTACCGGATTGAGCCCGCGGTCTAGGCTTGCTGCCAGTGGCTGGCCTGGCGCGTGCCGCGGCGTTTCAATTCGGCGCTGATTGCCGCGTAGATCTGCATTTTGGTCCTGCCCCAGCGCGGGGCGATCACGCCGGGGTCGGAAACCTCGCCCACCAGGCGTTCAATCACCGTGTGCGGCGGCATGCGTTCAATGCAGTCGGCGGCCAGGGCCACATGCTGTTCCAGCGTGTGGGGCGCGAATTCGCCGGCCCGGAACTGCCGCGCCAGCACGGTGTTTTCGTACACGTAGCAGTGGTGGAACTTTACGCTGTCGGGGCCAAGCCGCGCGCATTCGGCGATGCTCTGGCGGATCATTTCGGGCGTTTCGCCGGGCAGCCCGGCAATCAGGTGCAGACACAGGTGCGCGTCGGGCGCGTGGCGGCGGGTGAGCGCAACGGCCTGCACGGTTTCGGCATGGGTGTGGGCGCGGTTGACGCGAACGGCGGTTTCGTCGTGCATGGTCTGCATGCCGTATTCAATGCAGACATAGGGCCGGGGCAGTTGCGTGCTGCCTTCGGCGCGGCGGCGCTGCCACACGGCGGCGCTGCCGTCGGCGTAGCTTTGCAGCAGGCGCAGTTTTTCGGCGTCAATGCAATCCGGCCGGGTGCCGACGCTCAGGCCCTGCACGTCGGGGTGGGCCAGCGCCGCGTCCCACAGTTCGACCAGTTTGCGCGCGCTGCCGTAGGTGTTGGTGAAGGTCTGAAAGTAGGCCACAAACCGGCGCGCGCCATAGCGCTGGCGGTAGAACTTCATGCCGCGTTCGAGCTGGTCGCTGATGCCGGTGTCGCCAGTGCGCAGCGCGGGGCTGAAACTGACGTTGTCACAGAACGTGCAGCCGCCGGTGGCGCGCGTGCCGTCAATGTTGGGACAGGTAAACCCGGCGTCCAGGGTGATCTTGTAGGCCGGTTCGCCGAACCACTGTCTCATCAGCCGCGAAAACGGTTTGTAGTATGGCTCGCGGGCCAGTTCCGGATCGAGTGTGGCGGGCATGGTCATGGCGGTACGCCTTCTTTCACGCGCGAGTATAGCCCTTGTGCTGCTGCTGGCAGCGGGGGGGATCGCGGGCTGCGTGGGTGCCGGCAACTACGCCGCGGCGCCGGTCGAGCCCGCGCTGCTGCCCGAATACGTGCTGGCGGCCCAGACGCTCAGCGAGCCGCGCCACGACGCCGACGGTTACGACGTCAGCCTGGGCTTTGAACTGCGCGCCGCCGGCGAGTTCGATTACAACGCCGTGGTCCAGGAAATCGTGCAGGAAGCCCTGTATGTGCGTTACGACGGCCGCCAGATCCGCGAAACGCTTACGCTGGTCGAGGCCTTCAGGCTGCGCCGCGTGGGAGTGGCCGAAGACGGCAAGGTAATCTACCGCCTGCCCAGCCTGCAGCGCGACCGGCACTTTGAACGCGGCTACCTGAGTGTCGGGCCGATGGTCAAGACGATTGATGTCTGGCGCGTGGTGCGCTACTACCCGGCCTATGTCGAGGGTGCCGACTGGACCAGCCTGGGCTTTGCGCACCTGCCCGCGGCCAAAGACGATTGCCTCAAGACCGTGATTCCGGCCAACTTCAACGAATCGCACCAGAAAAACCACGCCCTGACAGGCCGCGTGGTGCAGGACGACCGCAAAAACGCCGGCTGGTACCACATGCGCTATCACTGGTACCGCGAGCCCGAGGGCCAGCGCCCCCAGGCCAACTTTGAATTCGTGCACGGCAAGCGCCCGGCCGACGAAAGCGAATGGGTCAGCAACACGATCCGCGCCAGCGAACGCAGCGCCAGCGCCGGAGAATAGGCGCCCGGCCTTTCGCGCGGGCGCGCCGGCGCGTAACCTTGGACGCCCTATGAACCAGCGCATGCTTGTGCCTGCCGTTGCCATTTTTCTTGCCCTTGCCGCGGGTCTGGGGCTGTGGCTTGTGCTGCGCGACACGCCCTCACCCATAGGCACGAAAGACGACAGGCCGGCCGACCCCGACGGCCCGCCGCCGCGCAAGCGCGACAACCCGGCCGTGGCGGCGCGGGATTTTGACCCCGCCGTTTCCCAGCCCGACCCGGTTCAGGCCCAGCGCCCGGAACCCTTCCGCACGCCCGAAAAGCTTCACCGGGTCGAGGTCAGCGGCCGCGTCGTGGACGAGGCCGGGCTGGCCGTGCCGGACGCCCGCGTGCGTTTTGTGGGCGAAGGCGCCTTGGGCGACTACACCGGCACGGCCCACACCGATGCCGGCGGTCGTTACACGCTGGCGGCCTGGAACACCCGCGGCCGTGCCGTGGGTTCGGGCCAGCGCAGCGGGCGGGTGCTGGCCGACGACCCGCTGGGGCGCCAGGGCATCACGGCGCTGACGAACCTGGCGGCCGAAGACGCGGTGGACATGCCTGACGTGGTGCTGGCCGCCTCCGCCGAGATCCGGGGCCGGGTGCAGGATCCGTCCGGCGGGCCCGCCGCCGGTGTAACGGTTTCCGTGCGCAGCATGACCACGCACGAATCCATCCCCGAGGGCCAGCGTTCGGTGCGCGTGCAGCATGTCTATCTGTCCCGCGCCGCCACCACCGACCACCGCGGCGAGTTCCGGTTTGTCGGGTTGCGGCCCGGGCGCTATTCCCTGGGCGCGGAGTCCAGCTACTTTGGCCACGCGCCCCAGCGCCAGGAAGTCGAAGCCCCGGCCTCGCGCCCGGTGTGGGCCGACGTGAACCTGACCGCGACGGCCTGGGTGCGCGGCGTGGTGCGCGACAGCGACGGCCGGCCCGTGCCCGGCGCCGTTGTGCGCGTCACCGGCGCCGACGGCCGCCCGCCGGCCGTGCGCGCGCCGGACCTTTCCAATGCCCGCGACGAGGCCGGGGGCGTTCTGGGCACCAGCCGCAAAGACGACCTGCGGCTGCGGCTGAACGCCGGCAACATGGCGCTGACGGACGACCAGGGCCGCTTCGGGTTTTTTGGTCTGGCCGCCGGCCCGTGGACGGTCACCACCCGTGTGGGCGAATCCGAGGCCGTGGTCGAGGGCCAGGAACCGGGCGGGCCCGACGTGGTGCTGGTGGTGCAGGCCGACAGCGTGCTGGCCGGCGTGGTGCGTGACGCTGAAACCGGCCGGCCGGTGGAACAGTTCGACCTGCGGTTGCTGCGCGGGTCGCAGGACAAGGTCACGCCCTATGACCGCGTGTCAGCCGAGCGCGCGTTTCCGCTGCGGCCGGGCGGCGAATGGCGCGTGCTGAACGCCACGGGCTCGGTGCTGCTGCGCGCCAGCGCGCCCGGTTATGCCCCGGCGACCCTGAAGCTGGACGATCTGGCCGCCGGCCAGCGCCGCGACAACCTGGAAATCCGGCTGTTGCCGCTGTGTTCGCTGACGCTGAACCTGAGCTTTGAGGGCGCGCGCCTGGAGTTCGAGCCGGTGATGCTGATGTTCGAGCGCGGGCTGGTCTATGAATCCACCACCGACGCCGCCGGCCGCGCCCGGCCGGGCCAGGTGATGCCCGCGCGTTACGAGGTTCGGGCGGTGCTGCGCGACGGCACGCGCCTGGCCGCCACGGTGGATGTTCCGGCGCGGGCGGCCGCGACACTGGAGGTCGCGCTGATTCGTTCCACCGAGAAATGACCCCCGCGCGCACGATCCGGATCGGGCCCGACGAAGCCGGCCAGCGGCTGGACCGCTTTCTGCGCAAGCTGTTGCACGATGTCAGCCTCAGCGCCATCTACCGCCTGGTCCGCACGCGCCAGGTGATTGTCAACGACCGCAAGGCCAGACCCGAATCACGCCTGAACGAGGGCGATTCGGTCACGCTGTTTGCCGCGGCCGAAGACCGGCACCTGAAACCGAAGGTGCGGCGCCGCGCCGAGCAGGGCCTGAGCACGCGGCGCGACTTTGCCGTGGTGTATGAGGACGAGCACGTGGTGGCGGTGAACAAGCCCGCGGGGGTGCTGGTGCACGCCGGCGACCGCGGCGACGACCGCGACACGCTGATCAACCAGGTGACGGGCTGGCTGTTGTCCCGGCCTTTGGCGCGCGACGCGGCCAGCCACAGGGATTTCGTGCGGCCTTCGCCCACGTTCGCGCCGGCGCTGGCCCACCGTATTGACCGCGAAACCAGCGGTCTGGTGCTGATCGGCAAGACGCTGGCGGCCACGCAGGCGCTGGCGGCGGCGATCAGGCACCGCGAGATCGAAAAGACCTATCTGGCGCTGGCGGTGGGGGGCCTGCCGCGCCGCGAGGGCGAAATCAACGTGCCGATCGCGCGCCACGAAGACGCCCGCGGCCGCCGGCGCAAGGTTGAAACCGGGCACGGCGCCCGCGCCGTCACGCGCTACCGCGTGCTGGACCAGCGCGGCCAGTACACGCTGGTCGAGCTTGACCTGGTGACCGGCCGCACCCACCAGATCCGTGCGCACCTGGCCCACGCCGGCGCGCCCGTGGCCGGCGACGACGAATACGGCAGCCGCGAGCACAACCGCCACGCGGCCGAAAGGCTGGGGCTGCGGCGTCAGTGGCTGCACGCGGCGCGGCTGCGGCTGCAGCACCCGGTGACCGGTGCGGCGCTGGACCTTTGCGCGCCGTTGTGGCCGGAACTGAACCACGCGCTGGCGGCCGCGGGGCTGGCCCACGCTCTGCCCGACTGGCTGGCCGGAGCGCGGGAGACCGCGCCATGAGATCCCCGCCGTGGCTGATGCTGCTGTTGCTTGCCGCCGCCTGCGCCGGCACCGGCACCGAGGGCCTGGTGGTCACGCCCGCGGCCGAGTTCCGGCCCGAGCGCGCCGCGCGCGCGCGCGAGCCGGTGATTCTGATTCCCGGAACGCTGGGCTCGCGCCTGTACAACCTGGACACCGGCGAAATCGCCTGGGGCAACTTTGCGGCCACCGTCAGCCAGCTCAGCGACGACCTGGAACTGCCGATTGACCGCCCGCGCGTAAGCGACAACGTGGACAGGTTGCGCGCCTACCGCGTGCTGGACCGCGCCGAAATCCTGCTCAAGGAAGGCAGCGGCGAGGTGCGCTTTTACGCCGAGATCATTGACCACCTGTCCGCCACGCTGGGCTATCGCCCGGCCTTTGGCCGCCGCTTCTTTCCCGGCCAGGACCTGTTTGTTTTCTTCTATGACTGGCGCCGCAGCAACGTCGAGGCCGCGGCGCAACTGGCCGAGTTCATCGCCTCGATCCGCCGCGACCTGGGCGACCCGAACCTGAAGTTCACGCTGCTGGCGGTATCCAACGGCGGGCTGATCGCGCGCTATTACCTGCGTTATGGCGGTGCCGATGTCGTCAGCGACGGCGCCGTGCCGGCGGCGGCCGCGGGTGCGGGCGCGCGCGATGTGCGGCGGCTGATCTGTCTGGGCACGCCGCACCGCGGCACGATTGACGCCCTGAGCCTGATCCATGACGGCTACGCGCCCAACGTGCTGGCCCGGCGTTACCCGCCGGCCACCATCTTCAGCATGCCCGCGGCCTTTGAGCTTCTGCCCGAACCCGGCGAACGCACCTTTGTCGGCAGCGGCGGCGAAGACGTGCCGATGGACCTGTGGGATCCCGCCTGTCACCGAAACCTGCGGCCTGAGCGTGTTCGACGCCGGCGAACAGAATCGCCCTCAAGAACCAGATTGCGCTGGCGGTGGCTGGCCCGGCGACGACCGCCGGGCCCTGTTTGACCGTGCCATGGAACAACGCTGGCCTGGCTGAGGCGCGTGCTGGCCCACGCCCGGCGCTTTCGCGCGGCGATTGAGGGCCCGCCCGAAGTGCCCATGACCGTGATGCTGGGCGTGACCACGCCCACGCTGGCCCGCGCCGGGCTGGTGCGCGAAGGCGACGAATGGCGCCTTTACTTCCGCCCGCGCGTGCCCTGGGGGCGTTATGACCCCATGGCCGAGGCCATGTTCGCCGCCGGCGACGGCGTGGTGACCCGGCGCAGCGGGCTGGGTTTGGCCCTGCCGCAAAGCGCGCCCGAACTGGCCGCGCGCGGCGAGACGCTGCGCCGGTCGCTGGCCGGGGCGCACTTCACGCCCTTTCGCCACCGTGCCATGTTTGAAGACGAAGTGCTGCGCATGGCTTTGGCCGAGGTGCTTTTGCCGCCGTAGCCGGGCTTTCCGATTTCGGCAATCCCATTTCGTGCCCGCCGCGCTAGATTCCCGCCCGTGAACGACACGTCCGACAACCCGTTTGCCCAGGGGCCGCTCAGGGCCGAACGCCCGCCCGAAATCCGCGACGGCAAGCGTCGCGAAAAGCGGCTGGACCGGCTGCGGCTGCAGGGCTTCTGGCCGGTGTACGCGGCCTTTGTCGTGCTGGCGCTGCGCCCGCCGCTGGCCGAAGAACACCCGGCGCTGGTCGGGCTGCGCCTTGCCGGGCTGGGTCTTGTGCTGCTGGGCGTGGCCATGCGCGTGTGGTCGCTGGGCTATCTGTTGAAGAAGGCCGAACTGGCGACCGCCGGGCCCTACGGCCGCACGCGCAACCCGCTGTATGTGGGCACCTGGCTGATCGGGTGCGGGCTGGCGCTGAACGCCGCCTGGCCCTTCAACCTGGCGCTGCTGGCGCTGTTCAACGCGATGTTCTACTTCATCTACCGCGCACAGATCGGCATCGAAGAAGAAATGCTGCGCAGCATCTACGGCGAACCCTACGCCGAATACTGCCGCAACGTGCCGCGGTTTCTGCCGCGTCTGTCGGCCTGGCGCGCCGGCGACGTCAGCCGTTTCAGCCTGGCCCGGGCCTTTCGCAACCACGCCTGGGAGCCCGTGGCCGGCACGCTTTTGCTGCTTGCCCTTCAGACCGCAAGCTGGGGCCTGGCCTGGCCGGTCATCCGCGGGCTGACCGTTGGCGAAGCCTGGCGGCGGTTTGTCTTTGGCGGCTGGATCGGCCTGTAGCCCGAATTCTGCAAAGACTGACCGCCGTTGCGCGGCCGGCGCTACACTGTGCGCATGGCGGGCGACGACAACGTGCTGCGCTGGCGCGAGCTGAAGTGCGAGGCGCCCGGCACCCGGGCGTTCAGGCTTGAGGGCGCGCTGGTGACGGCCAACCTGGGCCAGTTGACCAGCGAGTTCGGCCGGCTTTTACAGCCGCGGCCGCGGCGCCTGATGCTGGACGTGGCGCAACTGGCGCGCATTGACCGCGCCGGGCTGGAAACCCTGGCCGGCATGGCCGGGCTGTTTGCCGAACAGGAGGGCGGGCACATCGCGCTGGTGGCCGCGGCGCCGCTGCTGCGCGAAAAGCTTGAGCCCCTGGCCGAACCCGGCAGCGTGCGCTTTTTTGCCAACTTCAGCCAGGCCGCGGTACGCGTGCTCGATCACGTGCTGTCCAGCCTGTCGGGCCGCCAGGCGCCCCGGCCCATCACCACCGAGATCGCCCATTCCATATGGAAGGACATGCGCGACGGCGCCAGAGCCGGCGTGCAGGTGCTGACGCTGTCCGGCAGCTTTGACAAGGTCAGCGTGCCGCAGTTTGACCGCCACTGGCAGGCCGAGTTCAACGCCGGCACGCGGCACCTGGTGCTGGATCTGGCCGATGTGCGCAGCGTGGTGGACGAAGGCATTGACCGGCTGCGGCGCATGGCCGAGGCCGTGCGCGCCCGCGACGGTGTGGTGTGTATTGTGGGGGCGCGGCCCAAGCTGAAGGTGATGCTGGACATGCTGGACCTGGCCCAGTGGTTTCGCTTTCACAACAGCGTGGCCGAGGCCGAATCCACCCTGGGCTGAGCCCTTACGGCCGCACGTTGCGCGGGCGCGCCGGTCATGGATGATGGGGCCGTGCCTGAGCTGCCCGACGAACCCGGCGCCAGACTGGCCCGCGACATCTGCGCGCGGCTGGCCGCCCGTGGCCACCGCGCGCTGCTGGCCGGCGGCTGCGTGCGCGACCTGCTGCTGGGCCGCGCGCCCAAGGATTACGACGTTGCCACCAGCGCCCTGCCTGACCAGGTCGAGGCCCTGTTCGACCGCACCGTGGCCGTGGGCAAGGCCTTTGGCGTGGTGCGTGTCGGTGCCCCCGCGGGTGATGCGTTCGTCGAGGTGGCGACCTTTCGCAGCGACGGTCCCTATCGGGACGGCCGGCATCCCAGCCACGTGAGCTTCGGCGGCGAACAGGCCGATGCCGCGCGCCGCGACTTCACGATCAACGCGCTGTTTCTGGATCCGGCCAGCGGCGAGGTGCTGGATTACACCGGCGGCCGTGCCGACCTGGAGGCCCGGCTGATCCGCGCCGTGGGCGACCCGACGCGCCGCTTTGACGAAGACAAGCTGCGGCTTCTGCGTGCCGTGCGCTTTGAGGCCAATCTGGGCTTCAGCCTCGAGCCCGCGACGCTGGCGGCGCTGACGGCGCTTGCGCCGCAGATCGGCGTGTGCAGCGCCGAACGCATCCGCGACGAACTGGAAAAGCTGATCACAAACCGGGGCGCAAGCCGCGGCCTGCAGCGGATGCTGGAAACCGGCCTGCTGGCCGCGATTCTGCCCGAACTGGCGGCCATGCCGGGGGTGCCGCAGCCGCCCGAATTTCATCCCGAGGGCGACGTGTGGGTGCACACGCTGCTGGCCATGGACAAGATCAACTACCCCTGCACGGTCACGCTGGCGCTGGGCGTGCTGCTGCACGACGTGGGCAAGCCGCCGACCTGTGACGCCAGCGGCGACCGCATCCGGTTTCACGGCCACGACAAACTGGGCGCGCAGATGGCCGGCGAGATCCTGCGCCGGCTGCGCTTTCCGGCCGAAGTGATCGAGCGCGTGCAGTCGCTGGTGGCCGACCACCTGAAGTTCATGCACGCGCGCCGGATGAAAACCAGCACCCTCAAGCGCTGGCTGCGCAAGCCGCACTTTGACGAAGACCTCGAACTGCACCGCATTGACTGCCTGGCCGGGCCGCAGACCCTGGAAACCTGGCAGTTCGTGCGCGACAAACTGGCCGAGTTTGCCGCCGCCCCCGCGGCGCTGCGGCCCAAGTTGCCGATTGACGGCCACGACCTGCGCGCGATCGGGCTTGCCCCCGGCCCGCTGTACCGGCGCATCCTTACGGCCCTGGAGGACGAAATGCTCGAGGGCCGCGCGCTGGACCGCCAGCAGGCCCTGGCGCGGGCGCGCGAAATCGCCGCGGGCGAGCCGGGGCCTGACCCGGCCTAGCGCCGGGCGGTTTTGAGCGCGCGACAGGTGCCGGCCCGTGCCGGTTGTCTCAGGCCGCGGGCTGCGGTTGTGCCCCAACGGTCCGTTCAGCCGCCCGGTGGGGTTCCGGTTGGGGCTGGGCCGGGGGTATGCCCGGTGTTTTCTTAACAAACTTTTCCAGGGCGTCATGGAACACCGCGATCGGGCCGGCGTCAGGCCGGGCCGGGGCGGTGGCCGTGGTCGGCTCGGCCGGGGCATCGGCCGGGGTCTGGGCGACGATTCCGGCCGCGACCTTGGCCGTGACCAGTTCGTCGGCGGGGTTTTCCAGCGGCGGCCGCGGGCGCAGACCGAGCAGTTCAATCGCCTCGGCGCGGCACTGGCGCAGAAGCGCGGCCTTTTCGTGCATCAGGTTGCGCAGTTCGCGCGCCGCGCGCAGGGTGTCGAAGTCAGAGACAGCGGGGTCGCCGTGAAGGTGGCGGGCGATCATGCGCTCAAGGGCGACGATGGCGGTTTCCAGCGCCGGGCCCTGCATGTTGACAAACAGCTCGGCGGTGGTGCGTTCCAGCAGACGCGCAACGTCGAGCTCCTTGTCGGTGCCGAACTGGTGGGAATAGGCGGGAAGTTTTGCGGACATGACGGTTCTCCAAAAGGGTTTTGGTGCATGGTACGGGCATGTGCGACACAAACCGGGCGCGCGGGCGATTTTTTGCTTGCAACTGAGACTGCGTCTCAATACAAGCTTGGGCCGGAGACCAACCATGCACGAGCACATTTTTCTGGTCAGTTATCTGGAGGGTCTGAGACCGGTCTGGGCCACCGTGGCCGCGGCCTCGCCCGCCCAGGCGTTGCGGCTGGTGCAGCGCGAGGTGCTGGCGCGCGGCCACGAGCCGCTGGAACTGCTGGTGGAAATGCTGTGCCCGGCGTCGCTGTTGGGCAGTCCGTCGTGAGAGATCCCGGCTCTTTCCGGTTGCACTGGTGGACGGAAGGAGCCAGCGGGAGGCCGGGTGGTCCGGCCTCCCGCGTCACGGCGTGGGCGGGGCGCCCGCGTCACGGGGCGCCAGGCGCGCCAGGGCGCCGTAGCCGGCGTTGTGCACGCGGGCAAAGAAGGCTTGCGCGTCCGCCAGGCTGCGGGCGTCTTCGCCGCGCCCGTCGCGGCACAGTTCCAGCGCCGTGCGGTGAAAGTTGGCCAGGCCGATGATGGACATGTCCACGCCGGGGGGCGCTTCTTCGATCGCGCCCCGGGCGGCCGCAAAGTACGCCCGTGCCTCTTTGGGCGCGTATTTGCGCGTCAACTGGGCGGCGTACATGGCGCGGTCAAAACGTTCGTTGTGCGGGCCGTGTTCTCTGGGCCGGCCGAAGTCGCGTATCACCTGGCGCGCCGGCGCGGTGTCGCCCTTCAGCAGGGCCGCCCAGGCCCGCGCCAGGCGCGTGGTAAAATCGTCGGCCGCGGGCTGGGTGAAACGTTTGACCGCAAGCTGCAACGCCGGGGCGTCCTCCAGCATGATTGCCCAGCTCACCATGCCCTGGGCGTGGGCCGGGCCGAAGTCGCCCGCTTCGGCGGCCTGGCGGAAGTCCAGGGCGCCCGAAAGCAGCAGCGCGCGGATCATCATGCTGTTCTGGTTGAGGGCCATGCGCGGGTCGCTTTGGGGCAGGGCGGCCATGATGCGCGCCATGCCGTCGCGCAGGTCGCCCAGTTCAAGCTGGCAATAGCCGCCCAGCGCGCTGAGGTAGCGGTAAATCGGCAGGCGCGAGCCGTTGACGCGCGCCAGCGCCAGCACGCCGTCGCACAGCGCCCTGGCCTCGGCCATGCGGCCCACGCTCTGCATGGTGTTGGCCAGGTTGTAGGCCTCTTTCATGCCGGCTTCGTCAATCAGCGCGCCCTGGGTCAGCGAGCGCTGGAACACGCGCTTCTGGTGCGCGATCGAGTCGTCCACGTCGCGGCGCAGATAGGCGTGATAGGCCAGCGTGCGCTCAAAGCGCAGGTTCAGGGCCGGGTCGTCGCACAGCTTGGCCACCTGTTCGGCGGCGCGCTGGATGTCCTGGGCGCGGTCGAGTTCCCAGCGGTCCAGGGCCTTCCAGTAGTCGTCCAGAATGCGCGTAAAGATCGGCGCGGTCTTTTCGTTGATGCTGACGCGCAACTGCTGGTAACGCGCCAGCGCGTCGTTCAGTTCGCGCAGCACGCGCAGGTGGTGCTTGCCGGTCAGGCTGCCCAGTTGCATCGAGGCCACGCTGTTCATGGCCGCCACCAGTTCCAGCAGGTCGCCGGCGGTTTTCTGGGTGGTGGTGTTGACGTCGCTGAGGTAGGGCGTGCCCTCGCCGGCGACCAGCCACGCCGGGTTGACGCCCAGCCCGCGCACCAGCGCGGCGGCGAATTCGACGGGCAGTTTCGCGCCGCGCATGTAGCGGCTGACGTTGTTGCGCGAGGTGCCGGTTTTGCGGGCGATTTCGGCCTGGCTGAAGCGCTGGGCCAGAAAGTGCAGGCGGGTGTGAAACTCGGAACGGGCGCGGGCCATGTTGTCCCCGATGCGTGACAGACCGGCGCGCAGTGTATTCATTTTGATACAGAAAATCCCGGCAATTCTGTGTGCTTGTGATGGGTGCGATACACTGATTCCGGGAAGGCGGGGGAGCTTTCCCGCGCAGACGCCCCGGGAAACCGGACACAGGAGACGACCATGAAGCTTGCCACGATTCTTGCCGCCTCGGCCCTGCTGGCTGCCGGCGGCGTGCTGGGCGCCCAGGACCTGAGTGACGCGCCCTCGCCGTACCCGACCTTTACCTTCTTTCAGTCCAGCCAGAGCGGCTATCGCATTGACTGCATCGGCGCCGAGGTCAGCGACGACACGACCCACGGCACCGGCTGGCAGCAGGATTCCGGCGACGACGGCATTGAGTTCTTCAACATGGTCAAGGGCGGCACGGCCACGATCAAGGTCGCCCTGGTCACCAGCTACAACACCAGCGACTTCGCCCTGTGGATGGACTTCAACAACGACGGCGACTGGCTGGACGCCGGCGAACGCGTGATCTGGGCGGGCTACAGCAGCAGCGCGCCCAACGGTCCGTTCGCCGCGCCCCAGTCGCCGCCCTACGGCGGCAGTTCCACCAGCTTCAACACCTGGACGGTCAACATCCCCGCCTCGGCCGTCGGCACCAGCGTCAAGGTGCGCGCGATTCTGTGGGACACCGCCACCGCCGCCGGGCCCTTTGTCGCCAACGGCGGCGGGCACCCCGGCGGAACCGGCGGCCCCGGCTACACCGAATGGGGCGAAGTCGAAGACCACGACATTCCCTATGGCGTCAGCACCGGTTCCAAGGCCCGCATCTACGAATACGACGGCATGGCCGTGGGCAACCCGATTGCCCACAACGGCAACTTCAACGCCGGCAACCTGACCGCCGGCATCCAGGCCAACGTGTACTTCGCCCTGACCAACCTGGCCTCGGCCAGCAAGGGCCTGCACTTCACCACGGCCTACCCCAACCCCACGGTGCAGGTCAGCAACCTGGTGAACTGCCAGGTGAACATGTTCGGCATGGGCAACGGCTATTACATGAGCCCCGGCGGCGGCTATGTGGTGATGATCGCGATGGTCACGCCCACCACGGCCGGCAGCGCCTTCAGCTTCCGCATGACCATGCCCTGCAACGACCCGGACTACCCGAACCTGAGCTGGACGTGCAGCGGCAACGCCGTGGCCCCGGCTCCGAAAATGGAAGTGCACCGCCCGACCTACAACATGATTCCGCCCGGCGGCACCGACAACGTGGGCGCCCAGCCCGCGGGCAACGCCCTGAACCTGACCTACACCATTTTCAACACCGGCTCGGCCGACCTGACGCTGACCGGCAGCCCGA
The DNA here is from genome assembly GCA_015075515.1 of Planctomycetota bacterium. Taxonomy (GTDB): domain Bacteria; phylum Planctomycetota; class UBA8742; order UBA2392; family UBA2392; genus H3-PLA7. Next base: position 896,642 of record JABTUE010000002.1, on the reverse strand, counting down.
TGGTGCAACTGGCAGGCCCCGTGAACTGCACCGCCCAGGTCACCAGCCAGCCGCCGGTGACGACCCTGCCCGGCGGCGGGTGGTCCATGACCTTTGGCGTTTCCATCACGCCCGCCACCACCGGCCAGCCGTTTTCGGTGAACCTGAGCATCCCCAGCAACGACACCGCGCGCACGCCCTATCCGCTGACGATCAGCGGCACCGCGGGCAGCGCCAGCGGCGCGCCGGAGATTGACGTGCTGCGCGGCACAAGCATCGCCAGCGGCGGCACCGACAACGTCGGCAGCCAGACCGCGGGCGTGCAGAGCACCCTGAGCTACACCGTCAGCAACGCCGCCGGCACGGCCGCGCTGAACCTGACCGGCACGCCGCCGGTCGCCCTTAGCAACCAGAGCAACGTGACCGTCAGCGTGCAGGCCCAGCCTGCCGCGTCAGTTGCCGCCGGTGCGAGCACAACCTTCACCCTGGCGTTCACGCCCGGCACCGGCGCGTTCGGGTTCCGCATCACGATTGCCAACAACGACAGCAACGAAAACCCCTACATCATCAACGTCAGCGGCAGCGGCAGCGCCGTCAGCGCCCCTGAAATTGACGTCCAGCGCGCCGGCACGCCCGTGGCCTCGGGCGCAACGGACGCTCTGGGCACGCTGGCCGCTGGCAGCGCGGCCGGCTTCTCCTACACCGTGCTGAACACCGGCAACGCGGCGCTTACGCCGGGCAGCGTCAACGTCAGCGGCCAGAGCAACTGCACCGTCACGGTGACGGCCCAGCCTGCGGCCAGTGTCGCCGCCGGCGCCAGCACAACCTTCACCATCAGCGTCACGCCCGCGGCGGCCGGGGCCTTTGCCGCCCAGCTCAGCCTGGCCAGCAACGACCCCGACGAAAACCCCTACATCATCAACCTGTCCGGCACCGGCCAGGTCAACGCCCCGGACATTATGGTTGCGCGCCCGGCGGGCACGCCCGTGGGCGCCGCCGAGTCGCTGGGCACGCTGCCGTTCGGCACCCCGGTCGCCCTGGTGTACACGATCAGCAACCCCGGCACCCAGCCGCTGAACCTGACCGGCAGCCCCGCCGTCAGCGTCACGCCCGGCGCCAACTGCGGCGTTGTGGTCACCCAGCCCGCGGGCACGACCGTGGCCCCCGGCAGCAGCGTGAACTTCACCCTGACCCTGACGGTGAATGCCGCCGGGGCCTTCAACTTTGCCGTAAGCATCGCCAACAACGTGGCGGGCAAGAACCCCGTGGCCTGGACGGCCTCGGGCAACGGCGGAACACTGCCGGAAATTGACATCCAGCGCCTGGGCATCAGCATCAGCGACGGCGGCACGCTGAACATCGGCACCCTGCCCTCGGGCACCAACCAGAACCTGGTGTTTCTGGTGTTCAACACCGGCAACGCGCCGCTGAACCTGACCGGCACGCCGCGTGTGGCGCTTTCGGGCGCCAGCAACATCAACGTGAATGTTTCGGCCATGCCGGGCCCCAGCGTCGCCGCCGGCGGCAACGCCAGCTTTGCCGTCAGCTACGCGATCCCCGCGCCGGGGCCGTTCAGTGTCACCGTCACGGTGCTCAATGACGACCCCGACGAAGCCGGCTACACCTTTACCGTCACCGGCAACGGCGGCAGCGCGGCCTTTGGCAACGGCGGCGGGGGCGGCGGCGGCTGCGCGGCCGGCGGCAACAACGGATTCCTCCTGCTCCTGGCTTTCCTGGCGGGCGCGGGCACCCTTCTCTGGCGTCGAAAAGGGCTGTCCACCTGACAGGAACCGGGAACAGTCCCCAACCGGCCCTGCCATCAGGCAGGGCCGGTTTGTCGGGCACGCGCGCGGCGGCCGCATCGGTGCGGGGTCGCGCGCGCCGCCCGGCTCTCTATCCACCACGGCGCTTTCTTCGCTAACATGCCGACCGGGGGCAACCGTGGGCGAACACGACAACGACAACGGACCGGTCGAGGGCACCAAAACCAGCGTCAGCACCCTGCCCTGCGGCCAGTGCGGCGCCGAACTGGAGTTCCGGCCCGGCGCCAGCCAGCTCAAGTGCGGCTATTGCGGCCACAGCCAGACCATCGAGGTCAGGCAGGGCGCCGCGGTCATTGAATACGACCTGAACGACGCCATTGCCCGCTATCTGGGCCGCGTGCCCCAGATGACCACCGGCCAGCGCCGCAGCGTCAAATGCCAGGATTGCGGCGCCGACATCATCGTCGAGGCCGGCGCCCGGACCGCCCGCTGCGACTACTGCGGCGGCAAACGCATCGTCGAGGAAGAACTGCCGCCGGGCGTGCTGCAGCCCGAGGCGCTGCTGCCGTTCAATTTTGACAGCCGCAACGCCGAGGAACGCTTCCGCAAATGGCTTTCCGGCACCGGTTTCTGGGGCCGCCTGTGGGTGCGGCTGTTCCGGCCCGGCGCCCTGACCGCGCGCGCCAGCGTGCACGAACTGCACGGCATTTACGTGCCGTTCTGGACCTACGACACCCACAGCCAGAGCAACTGGACCGCCCAGGCCGGCTACTACTACTACGTCACCGAAACCTACCGCGACAGCCAGGGCCGCACCCAGACCCGCCAGGTGCGCAAGATCCGCTGGGTCTGGAAGAACGGCAGCCGCCGCGACCACTTTGACGACTGGCTGGTCTGTGCCTCGCGCCAGTACTACGGCGGCGACCTGCAGCGCCTGATGAAGGAAATCGAGCCCTTCCCCACCCGCGCCATGGTGCCCTTTGACAACAAGTACCTGGCCGGGTTCCGCGCCGAACGCTACAGCCTGGACCTCAAGGCCGGCTGGGACATTGCCCTGCAGGGCATCAAGGCCGAACTGTACGCGCGCTGCGGTCGCGACGTGCCCGGCGACACGTACCGGTTTCTGGAGGTGCGCAGCAGTTTCTGGGGCCAGAGCTTCAAGCACGTTCTGTTGCCGGTGTTTGTGCTGAGCTATCGCTTTGAAGACAAACCCTACAACGTGCTGGTCAACGGCAGCACCGGCGAGGTGCGCGGCCGCGCGCCGATCAGCAAGGTCAAGGTGGCGATCTTTGTGGCCGTGGTCGTGGTGCTGGTGGCGGCGATCGTGGCCCTGTTTGTCATCTTCGGCAACCAGACCCAGTAAGCAGTTTCGAACAATGCCCGCCCCTTGGGGGCGGTACGCGGCTTCTACGGGAGCGCCGGCTTCCAGCGGGCGGTGCTCGCACCGGCAAAGCGACTTCCGCCGGGTTGTCCCATCACCCTTGCGGCCCAAGCTTGCCCCGCTAGTATCCGGCCCGACTCCTTTGGGGTGTGGGCATGGACTTTCTGCTGGCCGCGTTTGATCCCGACAACCTCAAGCACCACCTGAGCGTGATCACGTTTCTGCCGCTGGTGGGCGCGATCTTCGTGGCCTTCATGAACGGCCGCCGCCACCGCGAAATCAAGGCCGTCAGCATCTTCTTCAGCCTGATCACGTTTGTGGCCAGCCTGCCGATCCTGTGGGAGTTCAAACACAACGCGGCCTTCCAGATGGTCGAGGAAGCGGCCTGGATTCCGGCCTTCAACATCAAGTACGCGCTGGGCGTGGACGGCATCAGCCTGTTTCTGGTGCTGCTGACGACGCTGCTGGGCCCGATCATCATGCTGTCGTGCGGCACCAACATTCACCACCGGGTGAAGGAGTTCTTTATCTCGATGCTGGTGCTGCAGACGGGCGTGATCGGCAGTTTCTGCGCGCTGGACCTGTTTCTGTTTTATGTCTTCTTTGAGCTGATGCTGATCCCCATGTACCTGCTGATCGGCGTCTGGGGCGGCGACCCCGAGGCCCGGCGCACGGCGGCGATCAAGTTCTTCGTCTATACGCTGGTCGGTTCGCTGCTGATGTTTCTGGCCGTGCTGTACATCGCCAACATTGCCGGCACCTTTGACCTGCGCGAGCTGCCGGGCCGCCTGCACGACATGGCGCGCAACGGCACCTTCAGTGTGCGCGCCCAGTACGCCTGCTTTCTGGCGTTCATGCTGAGCTTTGCGATCAAGACCCCGCTGTTTCCGTTTCACACCTGGCTGCCTGACGCGCACACCGAAGCACCCACCGGCGGCTCGGTGGTGCTGGCGGGTGTGCTGCTGAAACTGGGCACCTACGGCATGCTGCGGTTTGCGATTCCGTTCTTTCCCGAGCCGGCCGTCACGCTGGGCCCGGCGATCTGTGTGCTTTCGGTGATCGGCATCATCTACGGCAGCATGATGGCCACAGCCCAACTGGTCAGCCCCGGCGACTGGAAGCGCATGGTGGCCTACAGCAGCGTGGCCCACATGGGCTTCATTGTGCTGGGTATCTTCAGCTTCAACGCCCTGGCCACCCAGGGCGCCGTGATCCAGAGCATCAACCACGGCCTGAGCACCGGCCTGCTGTTTCTGCTGATCGGCATTGTCTACGAGCGCCGCCACACCCGCGATTTTGCCCAGTACGGCGGCATTGCCCGCGTGATGCCGCGCTTTGCCGTGCTGTTCATGATTGCCACCCTGGCCAGCGTGGGCCTGCCCGGCACCAACGGCTTTGTCGGCGAGTTCTTGATCCTGATGGGCACCTTCAAGGGCCCCAGCCCCGAAACCTGGTCCTGGAACCTGTACAGCACCCTGGCCGTTCTGGCCGCCAGCGGTGTGGTGCTGGGCGCGGTCTACATGCTGTGGAGCTACCAGAAGGTCTTCTTTGGCCGCATCACCGTGGCCGAAAACAACAACCTGCGCGACGTGAACCGCACCGAGCTGGCCTTTACCGTGCCGATTGTGGTGCTGATCTTCGTGCTGGGTCTGGCGCCGCAGTGGTTTCTGGGCCGCACCGAAGCCGCTGTGGAGGCCAACCTGAACCGCGCCCTGGACCGCGCGGCCGAGCTGCGGCACCTGAAGCTGATCCAGAAGTAGCAGCGTTTTTCCCGCTTGACCGGGTCTGTCGCCGGGGTATCCTCACGTATCCCCCGCTGGCTGTTACCCCTCGATCTCGGCCCCTGCCGTGTAGACCCTGTTGGGGAGTGTCATGCGTAAGTTCGCGCCTGTTCTGTTGTTGCTGGTCGCCGGCTCGATGCTGGGCGGCTGCTTCTCGTTTGTGGACTGGAAGCACAACCTGAACCACCTGCGGGCCTGGAACGAAGACCTTGACCGCATGCACCGCACCTTTGACCGCTATTTCTTCAACTACGACTACGACGACCCCAGCCGCGACATCGAGTACGAGTCGCCCAACACCTAGTTGAACCGCAACTTACCCCGCCACGCGGCGTCGCCTGACGCTGCGTGGCTTGTTTTTTGACCGGTGCGCCGGCCGGGGTGCCTGGAGAAACGTTCCTGACCCCCTGTCAGTCCTTCAGTTCATCGGCGTATTTTTTGGCCTGCTGGCGGATCAGCGGCTGGGGGTCGTTGTTGGCGACCTTGAGAAAATACGGACGCAGTTTCTTGTCCTTCATTTCGCCAAGGCGCGTCAGCGCGGCCTGGCGCACGCGCGGGCTGGGGTCGCTTTCGCCCACCTGTTTCATGCGCTCGGTGTTGGCGGCCGCAATGTGGCCGACGGCCACAGCGCGCACCGTGGCGTCGAATTCGGGCCCCAGGTAACGGTCCACCAGTTTTTCCTTTTCGCCCGCGTTGGGCAGGCCGGCCAGCACGGCGCCCAGTGCCTGCGACTGCACGCCGGGGTTTTTGCCCTGTTCCACCAGCCGCCGCAGTTCAGCGTTGGCCGCGGCGTGCATCGGGTAGCCGCAGGCGGAAAGCCCCTGAATCGCGCCGCCGGCCACACCCGGGTCGGCGCTGTCGGCGGCTTCGCTGAGCAGCTTCAGGTCGGCTTCGGATTCGACCACCCGGCCCCAGGCGGCCAGGTAGTCGCCCAGGTTGGCGTCCTTGCGCTGCAACCCGGCCTCAAGCAGCGCGCGCCGGTGCGGAAATGAGGCTGCAAGCCCGAGGCGCTGGATCAGCAGTTGTTTGGCGGCGGTGTCGGCGTCGCCCGCCAGCACATTTTGTACCGCGCCGCGCAGCGCATCGTGGTCGCCCGTGACAAAGCGCAGCCAGCCGGCGGCCTGCCACCCCTTGTCGCGCGGCTGGTGGCACAGGTCCAGCAGCGTCGCCAGATAGGGCCGCAGCGCCGGGGCCTCCAGTGCCGTGAACAGCCCGGCGGTGCCGGCAAACGTCAGCGCCCAGGCGGTAAAGGCCTGCTCGCGCTGTTCCCACGGGGCGGTGGCGCGTTCCAGAAGCTGGCGCAGTTCAAGTTCAACGGACTTGCACAGCGCGTCGGGCGGGGCGTATTCGGCCTCGCCGGTTGTCCGGGCGCGGTCGGCCGGGGCCAGGCGCGCGATCACGACAGACAGCGCCCAGTCGGGCTGTTCGGTCTGCAGGGCGTTGCGTACAAAGGCCCAGACGGCGGGGGGCAGGTCGGGCTCGCGGCCGGTGCCCAGAAAACAGCGGGCCAGCAGCGCCAGTTCGTCGCTTTCGCCGGGGTCGTAGTTGCGGTCTGTGCCCAGAAACTTGCCGGCGCGGCGATCCAGCGCGCGCAGCGCCCATTGCAGCCGCGCCGCTTCGGCGTGAAAGGCGGCAAAGAACTCGGCGCGCACGGCGGCGCCGGGTTCGGTTTCCAAAGCGGCCAGCACGCGCTCGTCCACCAGCTCGCCGGGCCGGCATCTGCGCAGCGCGGTGTGGGCCAGGCTGCGCCCGCGCGCGTCGTTGACGCGGGTGGCGTGGGCCAACTGGCTCAGGTAGATGTCAATCTCGCGCGCGCTGCTGGCGGGTTCCTCGACTGGCGGCTCGCCGCCCTCGGGTTCGGGGCCGGGCGGCCTTTCGTTGCCGGCGGGCATTTCAGGCGCGGTGTTGCCGGCCGGGGCGTCGGTCTTGGGCAGGCTGCGGCCCCGGCCCCCCAGATCGGCCACCCTGGGCGCGTTGGCCACGCCGGGGGGTTCAGGCGCAAGGCCGGGGCGTTTGGGGGCCAGCAGCACAAGGGCCAGCACCGCCGCCACGGGCAGCAGAAACAGCGGCCACAGGTGTTTGCGGCGGGCCATGCTTCCTTAGTTAACGACGCCGGGGCGGCGGCGGCAGGATGAAAGTAGGGCAAGAGTTCCGGACGCGGGCGCCCGACTTTGGCGTGCCCCGCGCCCCCCGTTTGCGAATCCGGTTATGCGTTCCGCCGGGGGTGATTTGCGCAAAGCCGTCTGGCCGCCAATCTTGCGGCATGGTCTGGTTGCGCATAGACTTGCCCGCGTGATTGACCCCCTTTGATGACACCGGCGCGCGTAACGCCGGACGGCCTTCCATGCCCCGAATCACGTTCAAGAAGTCGGAACACGCCCCCGTAGACCTGCACGAAGCGGCCACCGTCGGCCGTTCCGAGCAGCACGCCAACGTGGTGGTGAAGGACAACCGGCTTTCCCGCGCGCACTGCCGGTTTGAGCCGCGCGACGACGGCTCGTGGGCGATTGTGGACCTGGACAGCCAGAACGGCACGTTTCTCAACGGCCGCCGCGTCAAGGAAGCCCTGGTCAAGCCCGGCGACGTCGTCACCATCGGCACCTGCGACATGGTGTTTGAGGCCAACACCGGCCCCGGTGCCAGCACCGTAATGGCCGGCGTGCAGTCCAGCCGCGCCGCGGCCGCCGATTTTTCGGCCGTGGGCGAAGACAAGCCCGCCAAACCCGACAGCGGCAAGGTGGACAGCACCCGCACCGTGGTGGCGCCCGCCGCGCTGGTGCTGGTTGAGGGCAGCCTGGCCGACAAGATTCACCCGATCACGCACGACGTGTTCACGATCGGCCGCAAGAAAGACAACCACCTGTGCCTGGAAGGTGACACCAAGGCCAGCGGCCACCACGCGCACATCAAGCGTGACGGCCTGAGCTACGTGCTGGAAGACCTCAAAAGCATGAACGGCGTGACGGTGAACGGCCGCAAGATCACCGAGCCGGTCAGCCTCAAGCCCGGCAACCGGGTGGTGATCGGGTTGCAGACATTCGAGTTTCAGTTGCAGGGCAAGCCCAACGTCAGCAGCGGCGTGACGGCGCCCAGACTGGCGCGTGAGGACATCCAGGCGCGCCTGAGCGCCCCCGGTGCCGCCGGCGACGACGACGACCTTCAGGAACTGGACGCCGCCGCGGCCGCGGCCCCCGGCGCGGAAAGCGCCGAACTGTCCGAACACGACCGCGCGGCCCTGACCCAGAAAGTGGCCAAGGTTTCCAGCGGCGCGCTGTTCGGCGTGATTGAGGTGATCGTGATTCTGGCGATTGCCGGCGGCGTGCTGTACGCGGCCTGGATGCTGATGCGCGACGAAGGCGGCACCCAGGCCGGCGTTGAGGGCGGGTTTCCGGCTGCGCGCGCCGGCGGGCTGTTGAACGTCAACCCCAGCTTTGACGAAAAGGACGAAGGCGGCTTTGCCAAGGGCTGGCGCTATGAAATCGCCGGCACCGACAGCTTTGCCCTGGTCGAGGGCGCCCGCGGCGGACAGTTCGCCATGCAGCTTTCGCGGTATTCGCCCGGCAACTCGGTCAGTTATGCCGTCAGCGCGGCGATCGAGCTTGCCGGCGCCAAAGGCATCAAGGCCACGGCCGCGGCCGTCAACAGCGAATACGCCGTGGAACGCTACGGCGTGGCGGTGCTGGCGATTTTCTGGTTCGAGCACCCGCGCGACCGCGAGCCGCTGATGGTCACGCCCGTGGCCTTCAGGTCGCGCATGGACAAGTGGACCGACCTTTCCGGTTCGCACGCGGCGCCGCAGGGCGCGCGGGCGTTTTCCGTCGGCGTGGGCATTGCCGGCACCAGCGGCAGCGTGGCCTTTGACGACGTGGTGGCCGAACGCGACGACGCCGCGCCGGCGTGGCTCAAGCCGGTGTCGCTCAAGCTGGCCAACGGCCTGACCTGGCACATCGGCGCCGACGGCAGCCTTTCGCTGGACGGCCCCGGCGGCCAGCTTCTGCGCGGCGGCCGCATCGGCATGCACCAGGTGGACGGCCGCGCCGACGGACTGGACGTGATGGGCATGCTGGCGGGCGCGCCACAGGTGAACACCAGCGATTCGCGCATCACCGGCGGCTTTGACTACTTCGACCCGCTGGCCGAACGCCGCGTGCGCCTGAACCTGGAACTGGCCGCCGACGGCAAATCCGCCGTGCTGGTCGCGCGCCAGGCCGCGACCGCCGACGGCCCGCTGGAGGGCGCCTCGCGCCGCATGGCGCTGCACGTGCTGGCCACGCCCAACTTCATTCCCGCCGAGCTGCTGCGCTTTGAGGCCGACACATTGATGGAATACCGCCACGAAATCGGCGGGCCCGGCAACCGCAAGACGATCGGCCGGCTGGTGGCCGCCAACACCGCCAGCGGCAACAGCATTGCCGCGGTGTCGGGCACCACGGCCGCGGTGGTGGCCTCGCGCCATCCGCTGGGGCGCGAGCTGTTTCTGCAGAACGCCCAGGCGCTGGCTTTGGCGTTCACCCCCGGCGAAGGCGAGGAAGAATTGCAGCAACTGGTGGCGCTGATCGCGGCCGTGCAGCCCGGCGAAGACCAGGTGCACCGCATTTCGCGCGCGCTGGAAATTTTCGCGCGCTTCCGCTACTGCCAGCCCGAGCTGGCGCTGGCCGCCAACGCGATTGACGCCGCGGCCAAGGACTACAAGCTGCGGCTGGTCGAGTTGCGCGACGGCATCAACGTGCCGCAACTGACCCGCAACGAAAGCCTGTACCGCGGCGCCATGGAGCAGGCGATTGCCATTTCCGCGCGCCTGGGCGCCATGCGTTCCGAATGGGAAAACGAGGCGCTGGTCGTGCTGCGCGAGGCCAACGCCTCGGCCATGAGCCCGGCCACGCGCGAATCCGCCGAGCGCGCCCGCCAGGCCCTGACCCAGCTTGTGGCTGTGGCGCGCGACTTTGTCGAACTGGGCGAGCTGGCGCGCAAGAACCTGTTTCTGCTGGAAATAGACATCGCCCAGCGCGACAGCGAGCCGTTTCTGGTTTCGGCCCGCGACTTTCTGGCCTCGGGCCAGTACACCCAGGGCATGCTCAAGCTGCGCACGGTGGTGACAAACCACCCGCGCTGTCTGCGCGGCACCGAGGCCAAGGAACGGCTGGTCGAGGTGGCGGCGCGGCTGATCGCCGAATCCAAAAGCTACGCCGGCCAGAACCTGCCCAACATCGCCACCGACCGCGCGATGCTGGCGCGCTCGCAGCTTAACCTGTGCGAGCGCCAGCTTCTGGCCCGGATTCTGGACGACCAGCAGAAGGGCTGGCTGCTGGCGGCCAAATTCGGCGACGGCGGCAGCGGCCGCGAATGGCTGGAACGCGAGGCCGCGCTGGCCCGCCGGATTGCCGAACTGCGCGGCACGCTGCCGCCCAACCTGCCCGCCCCGGGAGACGACTGATGGCCACCGGTCTTGACATCGGCGCGTCGCTGTCGGTGCTGGCGGGGCTGTCGCGCCGCGGCAGCCAGTGGCGCCTGGATTCGGCGGTGGTCCTGCCGGGCTTCCGGCGTGACGGCGAGGCCAAACCCGAAACCTACGCCGAATCGCCGCTGGGCACCACGTTCCGTGCCCTGCGCAGCGTGGGCGTGCGCGGCGGCAGCCCGGCCGTGCTGGTCAGCGGGCGCGACGTGTTTTACCGCTTTACGCCAAGCGGCGCCGACCCGCGCATGATCGAGCGCCAGGTGCAGCTTGAGGCCGACGAACTTTCGGGCGACGAGGGCAAGGTTCTGGCCGATTACGTCAGCGGCTGCGACTTTGACTACGCGCCGGTGATTCACATCGGGCTGGCGCGCGAAAACGTGATTGACCACTTCGCCGGCTGTCTGCGCGCCATGGGCATTGATTTCGGCCCGCTGGTGCCGGGGTGCGCGGCGCTGTTTTCGGCCTATGAACTTTCGGGCGACACCGACGGCGAGGCCCCGGCTCTGATCGCCAACATCGGCGACGAAAGCACCGACATCATCCTGGTGCGCGAGGGCAGCCTTCTGTACGCCCGCGCCGTGGGCATGGGCGTGGAAGACTTCATCACCCGTCTGCTGCCCGATTACGGCGGCGACCGCGACGCCGTGCGCCGCGTGCTGTTCAACGAAATTGACCTGCGCCCCGCGATCGCCGCCGACAACCTTCAGGGCAACCGCGGCGTGGAGGGCGGCCAGGAGGTGGCGGCCCGCCTGTTCATGCAGATCACCAGCACGATCATGCTGGCCAAAAGCGCCCACAAGGCGCCCAGACTGGACGCCCCGAAAATCCTGCTGTGCGGGCCGGGCGCCGGCATCCCCGGCCTGCGCGAGCTGATGATGAACCGCACGCGCAAGCAGGTCGAAATCTTCGACCCGCTGGCCAACGTGGACATTGAAGGCGCCGACGAACGCAGCCAGGAAACCATCCGCGCCTACCGTCCGGCGCTGGCGCTGGCCGTCGGGCTTGCCCGCATCAACGCCGACCGCGCCGCCGAACGCATCGCGTTTCTGCCCGCCAGCGTGCGCAAGCGCCGCGAGTTTCTTAACAAAAGCCTGTTTCTGTACCTGGCCGCGGCTTCCGTGCTGGCGCTGCTGCTGCCGCTGTACCTGCTGTCGCGCAACGCCCGCGTCAGCGCCGAAGAAGAACTGCGCCGCCGCCAGCAGGCGCCGATCGGCCGCTATCTCAACGCCAGCCGCGAAATCGAAATCCACAAAAAAGCCAACGCCCGTGCCCAGGCCCGCGCCGACGCCAGCCTGCTGGCCACCGCGCCGGGCAAGGCCGCGACCGAAGTGCTGATGAAGCTGGCCGAAATCCGGCCCGACAGCGTGCGCATCCGCAGCGCCACGCTGGAAACGCTGGCCGGCAACCCGTCGGGCGACAAGAACTTTGTTCCACGCAGCGTGCTGCGCATGAGCTTTTTCATTGAAAGCGACGAAGGCGCCGACCCGATCAAGGTGAAAGACCAGCTGCGCGACCTGCTGAAAGACCCGGCGCGCTTTCCCTGGATCAAGGCCGTCACACCCGGCGCCGCCACGCCCAGCGCCACCACGCCGGGCATGAACGTGGACTACACGATTGAACTCAACCTCGGCGCGACGCCGCCCGGAGGCGCGTAATGGCGTTTCTTAAAAAACACGCGCGCTTTCTGGTCGTCATGCTGGTGCTGATGATCCTGCTGTATTTTGCCAACGCCGAACTGGCCGACAGCCGCCGCAAGATTGAATCCTCGCGCGGGGCCGCCAAATCGCTGCTGACCCAGAACTACGGCGCGCTGTTCAAGGACGCCAAGGCCTTTGGCGGCGAACCCGCCGTGGTCGAGGGCCGCAAGATCCAGGACCGCACCCAGGCGCTGGGCCAGGTGGAATCGGGCCGCAACTCGATGCTGGCCTTTGAAACCGACCCGGCGTTCACCCTGGCGTCGCTGGGCCAGGGCGCCGGCGACGACGACAAGGTCACCTACTACCGCACCAAGGCCGCCGAGGTCACCCGCGAGTTCACCCGCCGCCGCTACATCCAGGCCGAAGGCGACAGCGCCGTGGGCTTCAAGGCCGACGACAAGAACATCACCGCCGCGATGGTGCCGGCGCTGCTGCGGCGGCTGGATATCGCCCGCACGGTCAGCAACAGCGCCGGGCGCAGCGGCGTGACCTGGCTGCGCAAGCTGGCGTTCAAATCCGCCGGCGAATCCATTGCCGCGCGCAAACTGCCGGTGCGCGACGCCGCGCTGGACGCCACCAAGGTCGCGCGCGAGGGCGACATTGCCTACTTTGATGCCGACTGTCTGGAACTGGAAGTCCAGGCCAACGAAGAGGCGCTGTACAACTTTCTGGTGGACCTGCAGCGCCCGATGAAAGACGGCGCCCGCACGCGCTATCTGGCCGTTGAGCGCTTTAAGCTGGAAAAGCCCGACCTGCTGGATCCGGCCGACAACCTGGTGACGGCGACGATTCTGGTTGTGGCCTACAAGGTGAATGAAGACAGCCCCTACCCGGTGGACCGCAGCGGCCCGCAGCAGCAGCAGTCCACGGTGGGGCAGCCGCGGTCGTTCCGCGACCGGTAGCCGACAGGAGCGCCATGAAGTTCGATGCCGAAACCATCCTGCGCAAGCTTTCCGACTGGAAAGAAAAGATCCTGTTCGGCTGCGTGCTGCTGGCGGCGCTGTACGTGGCCCGCAACGCCAACGTGCTGGGCGGCGGCATCGAAGAAATAGACCGCGAGGCGCGCCAGGCCGCGCTGGCGGCCTCGGGCGTGGAAGAAGCCACCGGCATGCGCGCGCTGGACCGGCTGAAGAAACCGCCCGACATTTCGCCCACGCCGGCCGACCCCGCCGAGATCAACCGGCTGTTCTATGACGAGCGCCACGGCTTCCGTTCCGGCAAGGGCTCGGGCTGGATGCTGGGCCAGGAAAACTTCGAGCGCCTGCCGCCGCTGCCGATTTCCGTGCCGCCGTACCCGACCCTGACGGACTTTGACGTGCCGGCCGGGCCGCTGCCTGATTTGTCGCGCGCCCGCGGCATCACGCCGCGCGACGTCCGGCCGGTCACGCTGTCCGACACCACCGCCAGCGAGTTCAAGGACTAGACCCGAAGGTGCGCCATGCACACGCCAACACGCAACCGTAACGCCGCGAGTCTGGCCCTGGTTCTGGGCCTGCTGGCGCTGCTGGCGCCGCCGCTGGCCGCCCAGGTCACGATCAACGACCGGCCCCGCACCTACCTTCAGATCCAGGCCGACGGCGCCACCCGCGAATGGGAAGTGCGCCCGATCCGCATCAGCGACAAAAACGGCGGCACGCTGCTGACCGCCAGCGAACGCGATTTTGAAATGCGCGTGGACCGCTGGGAACGCACCGGCCTGCCCCGGCGCTACAACACCCGGCCCTGGCGCGACGCCATGGAAAAGCATTCGGGCAAAAACGCCCCCGACGGCGCGCGCTTCTACTTTTACGCGATCAACCCGCGCCAGCCTCTGGCCGAAGGCAAGATCACGCTGGTGGACGCCCGCCGCCGCATGTACTGGGTGCCCGCCGCCGGCGTGCGCGTCGTGGGCTACCCCCAGACCTGGGTGGACATCTTTGAAGGCTACGTCGGCCAGTTCAGCGGCGACCAGCGCCAGCAGGCCGTCAAGGAATGGGAAGCCGCCCACCGCGACCTGATCCGCAACGACAACAACGCCAAAGAAGGCTTCACCCAGGAAGAGCGCAACGAATTCGCCCGCTTTTACCAGGCCCAGTTCGTCTACATCCGCGACCGCGACCCGCTGTTGCCCGGCATTTACGACGAACTGGCGGCCTTTCACCGCGAGCGCGGCAATCTGGATTCCGAACTCAGCACGTATCTGGACGCGCTGCGCGCGCGCAACCAGTCGGGCGCCCAGATTCCAAGCCCCAACCGCGAACGTTTTCATCTGGCCGTGGGGCGCATTCTGGTTGAACGCCTGCGCCTGTACGCCGACGCCCGCCCGCACCTGACCCAGGCCCAGCAGTACGCCGAGGCCCGCTATCTGCTGGCGCTGTGCCATCTGCGGCTGGGCCAGGTTCAGCAGGCCCGCGACGAACTGGCCGGCCTGATCGCCAACCTGCAGACCCCGCCGCCCACCGGCGCGCTGCTGCTGTCCCTGACCCAGGACGAAGAACTGGGCCGGGCGCATCTGCTGCTGGGCGAGGCTGAAATGGGTCTTGGCAACTTCGGCTCGGCGGCACAGGCGCTGGACAAGGTGCCCAAGGGCAGCCAGTTTTACCAGCGTTCGCGCCTGGTTTACGCCGCGATGCTGGTGTACCGCAACGAACGCGGCGCCGGCGGCTCGGACACTGACTTTCAGAAAGCCCGCGACGCGATCAAGGACCTGCCGCTGTGGAACCAGGCCCTGACGCTGGTGCAGGCGCGGGCGGGCACGGTGTACCCGCTGGACCCCGACATGGCGCTGGCGCTGGTGCTGCACGTGCAGGCCGACGAAGTCATGCGTTCCACGCCTTCGGGACGCCAGACACCCCAGCCCGAGGCGATCCAGCGCCTCAGGGCCGCGATGGCGATTGACCCCCTGGCCGTCGAGCCGCACTACGCGCTGGGCCGGCTGTACCAGCATTTCGGCATGTTCCGCGAGGCGCACGCGGCCTACACCGCGGGGCTGGAGGTTGACCCGCGCGACACGCTGCTCAACTTCCGCATGGCCGACCTGAACTTCAAGGCCGGCCAGCTTGCCGTGGCCAAGGATTTTCTGGGCCGCGCCCTGAAGACCACGCCCAATTTTTACCCGGCGCTGACGCGCATGGGCGAAATCGCGGTGCTGGAGATCGAACGCGTGCGCGAGGTGCTGGCGATCAAGATCCAGGCCGGCGAAAAGGTGGACATCGCCGGCGAACTGGTCCCGCCGATGAAAGAGGCCGCGGCCTTCTGGACCGCCAGCCTGGGCATCCACGCGCGCCAGCCCGCGACCCAGCACGCCCTGGCCACCCTGTACCTGCAACTGGCCGAACTGGCGCCTTTGACGATTGCCGACCGCGCCGACGCCGCCGAAGTCAAGCGCGCGTACCTGACCAAGGCGCGCGATCTCAGCTTTGCACTTGTCCAGGCCGCGCGCGACTGGGCCAAAACACCCAAAACCGGCACCACGGACCCGCGCGTGCGCGCCGAAGCCCCCGGTCTGCAGGCCTTCAACTCATGGGCGTTTGCCCTGTACGCGCTGGGCGATTACGCCGGCGCCAAGGCCGCGTTTGAGGAACACGTCGAGGCCAGCAAGCAGGCCGAATATTTCACCGACGTGCAGTCGCGCGGCGCCTACCAGGGCTCGGCGGCGCTGGCCTACGCCCTGGAATGGCTGCGCCGCATCAATGAAAACGACCGGCGGTATTTTGAGATTGTCGAGTTCCGCAAGGACAGCACGCCCGACTATTACGGCGAATGGCAGATTGCCACCAAGCCCAAGCCCGACACCGGCTTTGCCGGCGCCGTCAGCATCCGCAACGGGGTGCTGAACCTGGGCGCCGACCAGAAGGAAACCGGCGTGATCTCGCGCCTGGAAGTCGAAAAGCCCCACGCCACGCTGGCGGTGTTCGAGGCCGAGTTCGTGCGCACCGGCGACGCCTATTTCAACCGCGGCATTGAAATGACCAAGACCAGCTCGGCCGCCACCGGCGAACCCCAGCCCGTGGCCACGATCATGCTGGGCATTGATGCCGAGGGTCGCGTGTACTACGAGACCCGGCGCTTCCGGCTGGACAACGCCGCGCGCCCCGAAGAACAGAAGGACTACGGCCTGATTGACGTGCGCAGCTACGGCGGCATTCCGTTGAACAAGGACGAAAAGCTTACGCTTGCGCTGCGCCGCCAGCTTTCCGATGACCTGAGCTATGTCGAATACTTTGCCGTCATCAACGGCTATGAGGTCAAGCTCAATGTCACGCTGGGCGACCTGACCGCCCAGGACATCAAGGAAGGTCCGTTCAAGCAGCGCTGCGGCTTCTTTGTCCAGGCCGTGGCCGGCGTCAAGGGGACGGTGCAGGTGCGCCGTGTCAGGTTTGTCTATGACAGCGGGCTGGGCGGAAAGGCGGGCAAGTGATGGCCACGCGCCGCACCAGACGCGCCGGGTTCACGCTGATCGAACTGATGATCGTGATCGGCATCATCCTGCTGCTGGTGGGGGTGCTGGTGGTCAGTTTCGGCGGCGTGTTCGCCAAACGCGACAACGCCCGCGCCGCGGCCACCATCGCCACGCTGCAAAGCAACCTGTCGGGGTTTGAAAACCGCTGGGGCGTTTACCCGCCGGGCACGCTGCAGCAACTGGGCGAGCTGGTCCGCGCCGTCAACCTGCTTGAAGTCAACGACACCAACCGCGGCATCGAGGCCATGATTCTGGCCCTGCGTGCCCGGCGCGAGGGCGGCCCGTACCTGGACCAGAACCTGTTTGGCGATTCCTCGCGCATGGGCAACATGGATAACGACACCTTCATGGCCGATGCCGCCGCGGCGCTGGATCTGCCCGACGGCGCCAGTCTGGACCTGTTTGAACTGCTGGACCCGTGGGGCAACCCGTTCATTTACGTCAACATCAACGACGTGCGCGCCGGAACCGTGGCCGACCGCGTGACCCTGCACACCGGCGAAGTCATTGAAATCACCGCCCAGGAATGCCAGGCGCGCCTGCGCCACCCCGTGACCGGCGAATACCCGGTGGGCTACGCGCTGTGGAGCGTGGGCGAAAACGGCATCAATGAATACGGCGGCGGCGACGACATCACAAGCTGGCCCAAGTACGAAAAGTAACCCCGCCCTTCAGGCCTTCAGCGCCGGCCACACCGCCGCCACCACCCGGCGCGGAAACGCGCGCGGAAACGCATCGCCACTGAGATAGCGCGCGTAGTATGCCCCGACCATCAGGTTGGTGGCGGCGTCCAGGTCGGCGTTTTGGCGCAGCACGCCCTGCTTGACGCCCCGGGCCAGAACGCGCGCGATGGCCTCACGGCGGGTTTTGACGATGCGCTTGCGGAAGAGCTGGATCAGCTTCGGCGTACGTTCTTCTTCGACCAGCACCACGCCGATCAGCGACATGCCGTTGGGCCGCAGCAGGCAGTGTTGCAGATCGGCCAGAATCGCCACCAGGTCTTCAAAGCAATCGCCGGTGGGGGCGGGCAGCGTGGACTGCTGAAGCGAATGCACGGCGGCGACGGCCAGCTCTTCCTTGCTGCGGAAGCGGCGGTACAGCGTGGGCTTGGTGGCGCCGGCGTCGCGCGCGACGCGGTCCAGAGACATGCCTTCGTAGCCCCAGCGGGCCAGTTCGTTCAATGCCGCGGCCAGAATGCGCCCGTCCAGCGCGGGGTCGCGCGGCCTGCCGGGTTTGCGTGCGGCTTTGGGCATGGGCCAAGAGTCGCAGATGTGTTTGCGGGTGTCCAGACCGGGAATTCCGCAAAGGGTCTGGACGAACCCGCGGTTGTCTGTAAATACATTACGTTACGTATAAATAAATAAAAGGAACGACATGCACAACACTTCCGCACCGCGCCGCCGCGTACTGATCGTGCTGGCCAGCCCCGCCGTATCCACCACCCTGGGCTGGCCTGTCGGCTTCTGGGCCGCAGAACTGACCCACGCCTGGCACGAATTCATCGAGGCCGGCTACGACGTAACCCTGGCCAGCCCCAAAGGCGGCAAATGCGAACTGGACGCCTATTCCGACCCGCGTGACGCCAGCGGCTATAGCGCCCACGACGTGCTGTCGCTGGGGTTCATCCACCACCCGAAGCTGTGGGCGCAGGTCGGCGACACGCGGCGTCTGGCAGACGCCAAACCCGCCGATTTCGACGCCCTGTACATCGCCGGCGGGCAGTCGCCGATGTTCACCTTCCGCGACAATACCGATCTGCACCGCGCGATTCTGGCCTTTCACGGCGCCGGTAAACCGGTGGCAGCCGTGTGCCACGGCGTGGCGGCACTGGTGGATCTGAAGCTCCCGGGCGGCGATTACTTCATCAAGGGTCGTCTGATGACAGGCTTTGCCAACAGCGAAGAAGATTTCGCCGACCAGGCCGTGGGCAAAAAGATCATGCCCTGGCGCATCGAAGACGAAGCGCGCAAGCGCGGCGCGCTGTTTGCCGTGGCGCCGGCGTTTGCGCCCTTTGCCGTGCGCGACGGCCTGCTGATCACCGGCCAGCAGCAGAACTCGGGCCGCAAAGCCGCGCAACTGCTGGTGCAGGCGCTGGGGCAATAGGCCATGGCCGAGCCCCCGGTTACCGTGGTTGTCCGGCGCAGAATCCGTCCGGGCCGCGAATCCGCCTACGAACAGCGGCTGGAAGCCCTGTTGCGCGGGGCCGCGGCCCTGCCGGGGTATCTGGGCGCGCAGATTTCGCGGCCGGCCCCCGGCGCGGCGCCGGAATACACGTCGGTGTTCCGGTTTGACACGCTGGACAATCTGCGGGCGTTTGAGGAATCGCCGCTGCGGCGAGCGTTTCTGGCTGACGTCGCGCCGCTGTCGGAAACGCCGGCCCAGTGGAAGCAGATGACGGGGCTCGAGTTCTGGTTCACGCCCCCGCCCGGCGCGCTGGTGCCGCAGCCCTCGCGCTGGCGCATGTGCGTGCTGCTGATTGTGGTGGTGTATCTGATGGTGCTTTCGATCGGCAGCCTGGTGGGGTGGGTGCTGCGCGGCTGGCCCTTTGAACTGCGGCTTCTGGTCACCATCATCATCGAGGTCATCCTGATGACCTATCTGCTTATGCCGCGTCTGACGCGCTGGCTGGCGCGCTGGATCTACCCCGCACCCCGAAGCTGAAAGACCGCTGCCGGCTCATGCATTGTGCGTCCGTCCAAGGCACAATGGGCGCGACGCCAACGCCGCCGGAGACCGCCATGCCGCGCCTGATCCTTGCGATTGCGCTGGTTCTGCTTTGCTTCGCGCCCTCGGGCGCCCAACGCCAGAAGTCCAAAGACCCCGAAATCCCCAAGCCCGCCCCTGCCATCAAGGCCGGTGCCTGGGCCGAAGTGCTCAAGGGCAACCAGGTGCGCACGCTTGGCCCGGCGGCGTGGCTCAAGCAGCGCGCCAAAGACTACCCCGAACTGTACAGGCGCGTGCAGTCCTGCGCCGGCGACACGCTGCAGGCCGCGGGTATTGTGCACGCCGTGGACGGCCTGCCTGCCGACAAGATCAGGCCTTTTCTGGACCAGGCCCGGGCCGACGCCAAACGCGGCGCCACCAATGTGCACCAGGACACCTGGGTCTGGATGCAGCGCGTGGCGCTTTGCTTTGACTATTTTCGCGATCAGGTGACCGAAGACGACCGCAAGCAGTTCATTGAGTTTCTTAACGCGAACTTTGACAGCTTCACCGACGACGAAAACGCCTTTCACAACAGCACGATGACCAAGATTCTGGTCTATCTGCAGGTCGCCTACGCGACCTGGACGGAAAACCCCCGCGCCAAAGAATTCCGCGACAAGGCGCTGGGCTTTCTGTACGAAAAGCGCGTAATGCCGGTGCTGCTTGAGTTCGGGCGCGGCGGCGGCGGCACCGAATGCGGCTGGTACCTCAAGGGCGCGCTGTGGGCGCTGTGCCAGGGACTGGAACTGGCCCGCCGTGTCGAGGGCTACGACGGGTTTGCCAAAGCCGACCGCTTTTTCTACCAGCGGCTGGCCTATGAGTGCTTTCAGTGGTACCCCGGCCGGCACAAGGATTACTACGGCGCCGAGCGTTTCCCGCTGGAGGGTGACGCGGCGGCAGGCTACGGCGGCCACAGCGAATACCCCATGAACACGCGCGCGCTGCTGGCGGCGTACTTCAAGGGCAGCGAGCTGGCCCGCGCCGTGGCGAACTTCCGGCGGCGCGGGGGCAACCCGCAGTCGGACATGCAGTTGTTTCTGTGGGACGACAAGCCCGACGATCCGTTGCCGCCGGACCAGTTGCCGCTGGCCCACGCCGCGCTGGGCATCGGCAAGGTGTTTGCCCGCAGCGGCTGGGGCGACGACGCCACGTGGTTCCGGTTTGAGTGCAGCGACTACTATTGCGCGCACCAGCACTTTGACGCCGGCAACTTCGAGATCTTCCGCCACGAGTCGCTGGCCACCGAAAGCGGCGAATACCACGACTGGGGCTCGCCCCATGCCATGAACTGGCTGGTGCGCACAATCGCCCACAACTGCATTCTGGTGCATGACCCAAGCGAAACCTGGGCCCAGATGCGCGACGGCGGCCGCGTGGCCTATGCCAACGACGGCGGCCAGGCCAAAAAATGGCAGTGGACGGTGCAGGACCTGGACACCTGGAAACAGCGCCGGTCCGAATTCGAGCGCGGCGACATCGTGGCCTGGGCCAACACCGACGCCGCGCTGTTTGTGGCCGCTGACGTCACCGCGGCCTACGCCCCGAAAAAGCTGAAACTGTGGACGCGCCAGATTGTCTACATCCGGCCCGGCCTGTTCGTGATTCTGGACCGCGTGAAAAGCACCCGGGCCGACTTTGCCAAAACCTGGCTGCTGCATTGCCGCAACGAACCGGCGCTTAAGGACAACACGTTCGCGATCAAGGACGGCGCCGGCGAACTGCACGGGCTGTGCCTGCTGCCGGCAGACGCGAAACTGGCGGCGGTTCACGGCTACACCTACGGCGGCCAGACCTTCGACCCGCCCCAGACCGGCCACAGCCAATACGCCTGCAAGTGGCGCGTTGAAACCACGCCCGGCAAGGCCGCGACCGACGACGTGTTTCTGCACGTGCTGTCCACCGACGGCCCCGTGGACGCCGAGGTGAAGGAAAGCGGCGGCAAGGTTACGGTGAAGGTCAGCAAACCCGCGCGCGCCGAAATCACGTTCGGCAATGACATCGGCGCCACGGTCAAGGCCGGCAAAACGCTGGAATTCAAGCGCGAGATTCTGGCCGGCAGGTACGAATAGCCCGGCTTTTGCGGCCGCGACAGCGCCGGGAGGGCGAACTCCCCCGGCGGCTGTTTTTTATGTAACGCCGGGCGGTGTCCGCCGGTAATGGCTGGTGAAAACCCCAACCCTGAAGGAGACACCGCCATGAAGCTGATCTGCGCCCTGTTTGCCGCCGTGCTGGTCTGCGCGCCGCTGAGCGCCCAGGAAGAACCCAAAGTCGAACGCAAGGAAGTTCGCACATCCAAAGTAATCAAGATTGAAAACGGCAAGGTGACCGAACTGCAAGGCGAAGACGCCGAGGCCGAAATCGCCAGAATGCGCGCCGAGGTTGAGCGCCTGCGCAAGGAAGTCGAGGACCGCCTCAAGGGTGCTCGCCCGCGTGCCGAACGCGAATGGAAGGAGCCCGCGGACGACCTTGAAGACGACATGGGCGATATACTGCGCGGGTTGCCCGAAGAGATGCGCAAGCGCGTGCAGGATGCGCTCAAACGCGCGCGCGGCGCCGCCGACAAGGCCAAAAACGCCGACGGCGACGTGGACATCGAAATTGACGAAAGCTCGGAAGACGGCAGCAGCCGGGTGAAGATCCGGATTGTGCGCAAGACGGTCAGGGGTGGCGAAGCCGCGCCCGAAGCCCCGGCCGAAAAGGAACGCAAGCAATAACCACAACGCCGGCGACACCCCACCCGCGCCGGCCCGGGCGGGGCCCGCATGGGCCCCGCCCGGCGCTTTTTCGATGTTTCCACAGAGTTGCGCCGCCGCCACGGCGCGCTAGGATTGAACTCCCGGGCGACGCCTCTCAGCGAGGCGTCCTTCTTTTGTGTCCGGGGTTGCCGCCATGAGCAAGCATGTGACCAAGCACGTTTTCATCACCGGGGGCGTGGTTTCGTCTTTGGGCAAGGGCCTGACCACGGCGTGTATCGGCGCGCTGCTGGAGGCCCGGGGTCTGCGCGTGCGGATCCAGAAGTTTGACCCGTACATCAACGTGGACGCCGGCACGATGAACCCGTTTCAGCACGGCGAGGTGTACGTCACCGTGGACGGCGGCGAGACCGACCTGGATCTGGGGCACTACGAGCGCTACACCAACACGCCGCTGAGCCGCAACAACAACATCACCAGCGGCCGCGTCTACCAGACCGTAATCAACAAGGAACGCAAGGGCGCCTATCTGGGCGGCTGTGTTCAGGTGGTTCCGCACATCACCAACGAAATCAAGGCCAACGTGCGCCAGTGGGACGGGCCTGAAGTGGACATCGTGCTGAACGAACTGGGCGGCACGGCCGGCGACATTGAAGGCATGGCGTTCATGGAGGCCTTCCGCCAGTTCGCCTACGAACACGGGCGCGAAAACACGGCGTTTCTGCACCTGACGCTGGTGCCGTACCTGCGTGCCAGCGGCGAACTCAAGACCAAACCGACCCAGCAGAGCGTGGGCGTGCTGCGCCAGATCGGCATCCAGCCCGACATTCTGGTCTGCCGCACCGAAAAGCCGCTGACCCAGGAAATGCGCGACAAGATCGCCATGTTCTGCAACGTGGAAAAACAGTACGTGTTCGACGAACGCGATGTCGAACACAGCATCTATGAACTGCCGCTGCAGCTTCACCAGGCCGGACTGGACGAGGCCGTGATCCGGCGTCTGGGCCTTCAGGCCGGGCCGGCCAGACTGGAGCCGTGGCAGAACCTGGTGCACGGCATTCTGAACCCCAAGAGCACGATTGATATCGCCGTGGTGGGCAAGTACGTGGAACTGAAGGACGCGTACAAAAGCGTGTACGAGGCGATTGACCACGCCGGCATTGCCAACCAGTGCGACATCAAGGTGCACCGTATCAACGCCGAAGAAATCACCGACGACAACGCGGGCAAGCGCCTGCGGGCCATGGCGGGCATTCTGGTGCCCGGCGGGTTCGGTGAGCGCGGCATTGAGGGCAAGATCAGTGCCGTGCGTTTTGCGCGCGAGAACAAGGTGCCGTATTACGGCCTGTGTCTGGGCATGCAGATCGCGGTGATCGAGTTTGCGCGCCACGTGGCGGGCATGAAGGACGCGCACTCCAGCGAATTTTCGCGCGAGACCCAGCACCCGGTGATTTCACTGCTGAAGGACCAGCGCAACATCAAGGACATGGGCGGCACAATGCGGCTGGGTGCCCAGCCCTGCCGGCTGGTCGAGGGCACGCTGTCGCGCGCGGCCTATGGCGTTGCCGAAGTGACCGAGCGCCACCGCCACCGCTATGAGTTCAACAACGAGTTCCGGTCGCGGCTGGTCGAGCACGGGCTGGTGATTGCCGGCATCAACCCTGAACTTGATCTGGTTGAGATCATGGAACTGCGCGACCACCCGTTCTTTGTGGGCGTGCAGTTCCACCCCGAGTTCCAGAGCAAGCCGCTGCGGGCGCACCCTCTGTTTGCCGCGTTTGTGGCCGCGGCCATCAAACGCAGCCAGGCCAAGTGACCGCTACCGCGCCATCTTGCGCAGCACAGTGTGCAGAATGCCGCCGTTGCGGTAGTACTCGACTTCCACGGGCGTGTTCAGGCGGCAGATCACGGAAAATGTCCTGTCGCCGGCCTTCACCTTCAGCTTCTGCAGCGGCTGGACGTTTTCCGGCACCTCAATCTCGAACGTCTCTTGACCCGTCAACCCAAGGCCTGCCGCCGTCTGGCCGGGCTCGAACGTGCAGGGCAGAACGCCCATGCCCACCAGGTTGGCGCGGTGGATGCGTTCAAAGCTTTCGGCAATCACGGCCTTGATGCCCAGCAGCATCGCGCCCTTGGCCGCCCAGTCGCGGCTTGAGCCCATGCCGTAGTCCTTGCCCGCCAGCACCACCAGCGGAATACCGGCCTTGCGGTAGTTTTCGCTGGCCTCAAAGACGTACTTGACCTTGCCGTCGGTGAAGTCGGTGGTCCAGCCGCCCTCGGTGCCGGGCGCCAGGCGGTTGCGGATGCGCTTGTTGGCGAACGTGCCGCGCATCATCACTTCGTGGTTGCCGCGGCGCGAGCCGTAGCTGTTGAAGTCGGCCTTGCTGACGCCGTGCCTGAGCAGGAACTGCCCGGCGGGAGTTTTTTCTTCAATGTCGCCGGCGGGGCTGATGTGGTCGGTGGTTACGCTGTCGCCCAGCACCAGCAGGCAGCGCGCGCCGCGGATCGGGCCGATTCTGCCGGGCTGTTTGGTCATGCCGGTGAAATAGGGCGGGTGCTGGATGTAGGTGGATTGGCCGTCCCAGCGGTACAGCTCGCCGGCGGCGGTCTTCACGTCCTTCCATTCCCGGCTGCCGCTGAAGACGTCCTGGTACACGCGCTGGAACTGCTCGCGCGTGATGTTCTTCTGAACCGCGGCCGCGACGTCGCCGGGTGTGGGCCAGATATCCTTCAGGTACACCGGCTTGCCGTCACTGCCGGTGCCCAGCGGGTCTTTGGTCAAATCAATGTCCACTGTGCCGGCCAGCGCGTAGGCCACCACCAGCGGCGGGCTGGCCAGGTAGTTGGCGCGCACCTGGGGGTGCACGCGACCCTCGAAGTTCCGGTTGCCGCTCAGTACGCTGGCCACAATCATGTCGGCGCCGGCCACGTCCTGGCTGACGTCGGCGGGCAGGGGCCCGCTGTTGCCGATGCAGGTGGTGCAGCCGTAGCCCACGATGTTGAAACCCAGTTTGTCCAGCGCGTCCTGGACCCCGGCGCGCTTGAGGTAATCGGTCACCACGCGCGAACCGGGCGCCAGGCTGGTCTTGACCCAGGGCTTGCGCGACAGGCCTTTGGCCACGGCGTTTCTGGCCAGCAGGCCCGCGCCGATCAGCACGTAGGGGTTGCTGGTGTTGGTGCAACTGGTGATGGCGGCAATCACCACGCCGCCGTCCTGCACGCCGGTCTTGCCTCTGGCGGGCGCGGGGCGGTTGGCCGCGGCGTAATACTTTTGCCAGCCGGCCTTCATATCCTTGAGCGCGATGCGGTCCTGCGGGCGCGCCGGCCCGGCCAGCGAAGGCTCAATTGTGCCCAGGTCAAGTTCCAGCTCGCTGCTGTAGGCCACCTTGCGCGCATCGTCGCGCCACAGACCCTGCGCCTGGCAGTATTGTTTGACGGTTTCGACCAGTTTTTCGTCGCGTCCGGAAAGGCGCAGGTACTCCAGTGTCGCGTCGTCCACGGGAAAGAACCCGCAGGTCGCGCCGTATTCGGGGGCCATGTTGGCCACCGTGGCGCGCGTGGCCAGCGGCAGATCGGCCAGCGCCGGACCGAAGAACTCGACAAACTTGTCCACCACGCCGTGCTTGCGCAGCATTTCGGTCACGCGCAGCACCAGATCGGTGGCCGTTGCGCCCTCGGGCAGTTTGCCCGTCAGCTTCATGCCCACCACTTCGGGAATCAGCATGTAGGTGGGCTGGCCCAGCATCACGGCCTCGGCCTCGATGCCGCCCACGCCCCAGCCCAGCACGCCCAGGCCGTTGATCATGGTGGTGTGGCTGTCGGTGCCGACACAACTGTCGGGGTACAGCACGCCGTCTTTTTCCCACACCACGCGCGCCAGGTATTCCAGGTTCACCTGGTGCACGATGCCTGTGGCGGGGGGCACGGCGCGGAAGTTGTTGAACGCGCCCTGGCCCCACTTGAGGAACTCGTAACGTTCGCGGTTGCGCTCGAACTCGATGCGGCTGTTTTTGGCCTCGGCGTCGGGCGTGCCGAAGTGGTCCACCTGTACGCTGTGGTCAATCACCAGGTCGCAGGGCACCAGCGGGTTGACCTTTTTCGGGTCGCCGCCCAACGCGCGCATGGCTTCGCGCATGGCGGCCAGGTCCACGACACAGGGCACGCCGGTGAAGTCCTGCAGCACGACACGGCCGGGCATGAACGGGATTTCGGCCTCGGCGGGTTTGGGCTTCCAGTTCACCAGCGCGCGCACGTGGTCTTCGGTATAGGCCACGCCGTCCAGGTTGCGCAGCACGGATTCGAGCAGAACCTTGATGGTTGCCGGCAGGTGAGACACGTCGCCGGCGGCGTCCAGGCGGTAGATGGTCTTGCGTCCGAGTGCGGTGTTGATTTCGGTGCGGGCTTTGTCGCGCGTGGTCATGGTGTCCCCCAAAAGGCCGTGCGGAAAGGGGCCTGCCGGCCGTGCAGAACACGCACCTGCATAGTCGCAACCGGCCCCGCAGGCAAGCCCCGGCGGTTTACACTGCCGGCGCGCGGTTCAGGTTCAGCGCGGCGTCGGCCCGCAGGTTCTGTTCCAGCGCGTGGGCGGCCGAAAGCAGCCGCTCGTCGTGATAGGCCGGGGCGCTCAAATGCATGCCGATCGGCAGGCCGGCGCTGTCAAAGCCCACAGGCAAACTGAGCGCGCACAGACCGGCCAGGCTGGCGGGAATGGTGTAGATGTCGCACAGGTACATGGACAGCGGGTCGGAGATTTCGCCGGCCTTGAAGGCGGGAAACGGCGCGCAGGGCGTGGCGATCAGGTCGCAGCGGGCAAAGGCCTGTTCGAAATCGCGGCAGATCAAGGTGCGCACGCGGGCGGCGCGGCCATAGAACTCGTCGTAGGCGCCGGCGGAAAGCGCAAACGTGCCCAGCATGATGCGGCGCTTGACTTCGGGGCCGAAGCCGCCGCCGCGGGTGGCGACGTAGGTGGCAATGCCGTTGTCGGCGGGCACACGCAGGCCGTAACGCACGCCGTCAAAGCGCGCCAGGTTGGAACTGGCCTCGGCGCTGGCAACCACGTAATAGACCTGCACGCCGTAGTCGGCATGCGGCAGGGTGATTTCGACGATTTCGGCGCCAAGGGCCTTCATGCGGGCGATCGCGGATTCACACATTCCGGCGACTTCGCGGTTGGGCAGTTTGTCCAGGTATTCGCGCACCACACCCACACGTTTGCCCTTGAGGTCGTTGCCCAGCAGCGCCGGGTAATCGGGCACCGGCGCGGGGTGACTGGTGCTGTCCATGGCGTCGCGCCCGGCCATCACTTTCAGGCTCAGCGCCACGTCGCGCACGCTGCGGGCAAAGGGGCCGATCTGGTCCAGTGAACTTGCAAAGGCCACAAGTCCGTAACGCGAGACGCGGCCATAGCCGGGCTTGTAGCCGACCAGGCCGGTGAAGCTGGCGGGCAGCCGGATGCTGCCACCGGTGTCGCTGCCCAGGCTGAGGTACGCGCTGCGGGCGGCCACGGCGGCGGCGCTGCCGCCGGAACTGCCGCCGGGCACGCGCGAGACATCCCACGGGTTGCGGGTCTGCTTGAGCGCGCTGTTTTCACAACTGCTGCCCATGGCAAATTCGTCCAGGTTGGTCTTGCCGAGGATCACCGCGCCGGCGGCCTTCAGCCGGGCCGTGACCGTTGCGTCATAGCCGGCGACAAAGCCCTGCAGCATCCGGCTGGCGCAGGTGGTGGGTTTGCCCGCGACGTGGATGTTGTCCTTGATTGCGACCGGCACGCCAGCCAGCGGGCCCGGCGATTTGCCGGCCCTGCGCGCGGCGTCAATTTCGCGGGCGGCAGCCAGGGCTCCGGCTTCGTCCAGCAGCAGATAGGCCCCGACTCTGGCCTCGGTGGCTTTGGCGCGGTCCAGGGCGGCCTGTGTGGCGGCCTCGGCGGTGACGGCGCCGGCGGCAATCCGGGCCGCAAGCTCCGTGGCATCAAGTGAAAGCAGGTCGGGCATGGAGGGCGGCAAAGGGCAACTTTCGACCGGCTACTCAATCACCGGCGGTACCTTGAAAAAGTTCTGTTCGCTTTCCGGCGCGTTCTGTGTGGCCTGTTCGCGCGTGAAACTTTCGGTCACGGCGTCCTCGCGCCACTGGTTGCGCGCCGCCACCGGGTGCACCGTGGGTTCAACGCCCCTGACGTCCACCTTGCCCAGGGCGTGGATGTGTTCCGTGATGCGCGCCATGTCGGCGGCCATGCGCGCGGCCTCGGCGTCGGTCAATTGCAGGCGCGCCAGTCTGGCCACGTGCTGTACGGTCTTGAGGTCCATGCGGCGCGGAACTGTACCGGTGGGCGGCGGTTTGGGCAACGCCCGGTCAGCGCGGCGGAGGGGGCGTGTCGTCGTAGATGCCGACCCATTCCTCGGCCAGTGTGGCGTCGTGAAACAGCAGCCATGACCGGCGGCTGACTTCGGCCCCGCGCATGTGCGCGCGGATCAGCGGCAGGCTGGCCTGAACGTCGGTCAGTGCCAGGTCCAGGTAGCTGTAGCGCCGGCCGGTGCCCGCGCCGACAACGCAGCCCAGGCCGCCCTCGACCAGCGCCGCGCCCAGTGCCGATTCAACGCGCTTGCGTTCGTCCATGCGCGGAGCGACCTTGCGGCCTTCGCCGTCGAACTTGAGGAAGCAGAAGGTTTCGCCGACCTTGCTGTAGCGGCGCGAATCAAACGGAGCGCCAAGCTGGGCGCAGGCGCTCATTTCCTCAAGCGCCGAACTGCCCATGATCAAGTCCTGTTCGCCGGGGTAGTCGCCCTGTTGGGGCGGGTTGAGCCGCCACAGGCTCCAGCGCAGGTCCTTGACCATGGAAACCAGCGGCACTTCGGGCAGGCGCGCGTTGACGCCCGCCACTTCGCTGAACACCGCCTGTTGCAGCGCGTCCAGCGGCAGCCAGCGCCCGGTGCCGGTTTCGTTGACGGCTTCAATCGCGCCCACCCAGCGCGCCAGCGCGTCTTCGCCCAGCAGGCGGCAGGCCGCGATCACGGCCTGGGTGCGGGCCAGTTCGTGGCCGCCGGCGTCGGGCAGCCAGAACTGAAGATCCACGCGGTTCATGCTGCGTACCTGGGCGCGCACGCGCGCGCGGCCCACGGCGTGGTCGGTTTCGGCCTCGACGGCGCTGAGCGCCCCGGCCAGGGTGTCGGCGGGGTGCGCGTTGAGAAACTCCCAGTTGGGCAGGGCGGGCGCGCGCGCCAGCATGGCGTCCACCATCGGCCGCAGTGACAGGTGCCCGTCCACGCTGATCACCAGCCGGCAGCGGCGCGGGCCGGTGGCGCTGAATTCCCAGCCCAGGCGCGGGTCCACGGCTTCAAGCTGTTCGGCCATGAACTCGGGCACGTCGAACTCGCCCGCGCCGTGCAGGTAAGCCGCGATCGCGTCGGCCTGGGCCGCCAGCGACTGCCACCAGCGGTCCACGCGCGACAGCACGGCCTTGCGCGCGGCGTTTTCTTCGGTGTCGTGCTCGTCGGGGTACAGCCAGCGCATGCGCGTCTATTGTCCGGCCCTGGCGCGGCGCGGGTCAACACAGCCGCAACGATTGTGGAAAACGCGCCGGGCTATTTCGTGACCCAGGCTTTCCATTCGGTCTCGAACTCGGCCGGCTTCACTCCAAAGCGCGCCTCAAACCCGCGCCCTTTGGTGTCACACCGGTAATAATCCACCAGCAGCGCCAGATAGGCCGCGCGGTATTTGTCCTTGTGTTCAAACAGACAGAACCAGGCCACGCTTCCCGCCACGGCGTACTTTTCGGCGCTGCCGACCGGCTTGTCGGTGCCGAAGTCCTGTGACCCCTGGGCGAACACGGGGGCAAGCGCCGGGACCCTGCCGCCTTTGGCCTTCCAGAATTTGTCTATGGTGTATTGGCGCTGGTCCTCAAGACCCTTGAGCACGGGCTTTGTGCCGTCAAAGTGCAGGTCTTCAAACACCACGGCGATGCTTTCAACGATCCAGGCGTGTTCGGTGGTCAGGGCCAGGTCCCAGATGCTGCCGTTGCGCCCGCGCAGGCCGATTTCCGTCAGGCGGTGGGCGCATTCGTGAAACAGGGTGCGGGCCAGGTTGTCGCGGGCCTTGTTCTTGCGGCCGACTTCGTCGCAGCGCTCGGCGTTGACAAACACCGCGCCCAGCGCGCCGACGTGCAGGCCGCCGCTGGTGGCGGTCATGGGAAAGCCCGCGGCTTCGGTAAAGCGCACAAAGGTGTCGGCCAGCCGGCAGCACCACACCACGTTGGGCACGGCGCGCCGGGGCACGACATCGCCGACCAGGCTGAAATAGTATTCGTCAAAGCGTTCCAGCAGCGCGCTGTACTTCAGGGCGCGCGCCCAGGGCAAATCAGTGACCAGCGTGAAGCGGCCGCCGTCAATCACATAGGGTTTTTCCCACGTGGCGTCGTGGGGGGCCTTGTCGGTTGCCGCGGGCCGCCTGACCACCAGCGGCGCCAGCCGCGCGACTTCGGCCGCGGTCTGCCAGCCCAGCGAATCGTGCCACTGCTGGCCCAGTTCCTTGCGCGACGGCGCGTGGTCGGGGTCCACGTACAGCACACGCCGGGCCTCGTGGCCGGCGGCCGCGGCGGCCAGGGCGCGGCGCTTCTGGACCGCTTCGCGCCGGTCCAGAAACCCGCCCCAGGCCGCGGCGGTGTAGGTGTCGGTTCTGCCCTCGCAGGCTTTCTGCAGGCCGGCAGCGTCGGGATGGCCTGCGGCCTGGGCGCACAGCCGGCGGCATTCCGAAACCAGCCCCTGTTCCAGGCAATAGCGCGCCAGTTCGATCTGCGCGTCGTGGTACCCCGGCTGGGCCGGGTCATAGGGCAACGGCTCCTGCGCCGCCAGACAGGCCGCAAGCAGGGCCGGCAACAGGGCAAACGCGCGCATGGACGGCCTGAAGGGGAAAGGCCCCGGGGTGACCGGGGCATTGTCCCACGGGCGGCTGTCCAATGCCAGCGCAATGGCGGGTTTGCCCGACGCGGGCTTTTCAGGCCGGGCGGGGCTTGCGACCATGAGATGATGCGGGTGGAGATCGAAATTCTGGGCAGCGGCACCAGCAGCGGCATCCCCACCGTGGGCTGCGACTGCTGGGTATGCCGCAGCGACAACCCGCGCAACAAGCGGCTGCGGGCCAGCGCGCTGTTCCGGGTGGGCACGGGCGAAGCCGAGACACGGCTGCTGGTGGACGTGACGCCCGACGTGCGCATGCAGGCGCTGCGGGCGAATCTTTCCAGCGTGCACGGGGTGCTGATCACGCACACGCACGCCGACCACTGCCACGGGCTGGACGACCTGCGCGCGCTGTACTGGGGCGGCGGGCGCCAGCCCCTGCCGATCCGGGCCTATCCCGAGGCGATGGCGTCACTGCGGCGCGCGTTCGCGTACATCTTTGACGACGAATACGACTACAAGGGCGTGGCGCGCGTCAGCCCCGGCGTGTTCGAGCACGAGCCGTTTGTGGTCGCGGGCGTAACCGTGACGCCGGTGCCGGTGGTGCACGGCAACATGCGCGTGGCGGGTTTTCGCGTGGGCGACGTCGCGTACATCACGGACTGCAACGAGGTGCCGGCGCCCAGCATGGAAAAGCTGCGCGGCACGCGCCTGCTTGTGCTGGACGCGCTGCGCCGGGCGCCGCACCCCACGCACATGAGCCTGCCGGCAGCGCTTGAGGTCGCGCGCCGGGTCGGCGTCGAGCGCGTGTTTTTCACGCACATCAACCATGATCTGGAACACGACAGCGTGAACCGCGAACTGCCGCCCTGGGCGCAACTGGGCTATGACCGGCTGCGCGCGGCCGTGGAGGCCGACGGCCGCGTGACCGTGACCGAGCCCGGCCCCAACGGCCAGCCCCACGCCGTGGCGTGGTGACACGCGGGCCGTTGCAGCGTTGCCCGGTCTGTAAGCAAGATTCGCACGGCTGCAAAACAGCGGCCAGCGCTTCGCCCTTTCGCGGCTGCGGCTCGATGCAGTCTGGCAGCATGGTTTATTCCACGGGCCCGAAGCCGTGGCTGCCGCGCAGCGACCACACCACCCGGCCCCTGATCGCTTCGCGTCCGACGGGGCCGAACTGGCGCGAATCGCGGCTGACGGGCGGGTTGTCGCCCAGGAAGAAGTACTGGCCGTCCTCAAGCCTGCGCGGCAGGCGCGAGGTGAAGATGGAGGGCACGGGCCGGTCCGTGTTCCAGGTGTCGGGTGCGTCGCCCCTGCGCGGGTGCACTTCGGTGTCGTCGGCGAACAGGCGGCC
The DNA here is from genome assembly GCA_015075515.1 of Planctomycetota bacterium. Lineage (GTDB taxonomy): Bacteria > Planctomycetota > UBA8742 > UBA2392 > UBA2392 > H3-PLA7. The sequence goes on along the minus strand of JABTUE010000002.1, from coordinate 864,504 downwards.
ATAGCGCGCGTCCATGGTCTGGCCGGGCAGGCCCACCAGTCGCTTGACCAGCGGGTTGTTTTCGCCCTCGACCTCCAGCACGTAAATGCCCAGTGGCACCAGATCGGCGCGTTCGTCCACCAGCAGCACGTCGCCTTCCACCAGCACCGGCAGCATGCTGGGGCCCTCCACTCGCGCGGTGCGGAAGTTCATGGCCAGAACCGCGGCCGTGATCGGCACCAGCAGCCCCAGCACAATCAGCAGGCAGTAGATCTTGCGGATGTACGCCAGCGGCACCATCGCCGAAGCGAACACCCACACCACAAACACCGGAAACAACCCGCGGATGTCGGGCAGCACGCCCGCGGCCGTGCCGCCCCACCACAACGCCAGCGCCACCAGCGACGGCGCCATGCCCACGGCCACGCGCGCCCAACTGCGCCGGTGGTCGGTGGGCGAATCGGGCGCAAAGGCGGGTTTGGGATCGGCCCCTGTCATGCCCTGCTTCTACGCGCGCCGGCCGGTGCCGCAAGGTGACGGGCGGGTGGCGTCAGTTGGAAGGCGGCACCACCTGCACGTGGCCGGTGTGGCCGCCCTGCACCACGCGCATGCGCAGTTTTTCAAAGCGCAGCATCAGGCTTTCGCTCATGGCCGGGTCGCCGCCGAAGGCGCTGCCGCCGGTGTGCACCGAAGACACCCGGGCGTCCACCAGTTCGTATTCCATGCGGCTGATCTCGACGTTGTCGCGCCAGGCCGTCAGCTCCAGCTTCACCAGTGGCATCGGGTCGGCCGTGGCGCAAAGCTTGAAGAACACCGGCGTGGCCGCGTCCACGGCGCGCATCAGCGCCAGTTCCTGCACGTGCGTGCGCGGGCTCTGGCCGCCGTAGCCGGGGTCGTAGTTCAGGCCGTGGCTTACGGAAAGCACGTCGAACGTTTCCGGCACGTTGTCGCCGGGCAGGGCGTGGTTGCCCAGGCCGGGGATGGTCATGCGCCACTTGCGGGTGATGTCGTCTGCCATGTGGGTCTCCGATTGCGCTACCGCTTCACGCGACGAGCGATTTCGCGTTTGGCGTCCCGTTCCTTGATGGAGGCGCGCTTGTCGTGCAGTTTTTTGCCCTTGCACACGCCCAGTTCCACCTTGGCCCAGCCGCGGCGGAAATACACGCTCAGCGGCACCAGTGTCAGGCCTTCTTCCTGCAGCGACTGGCGCAGGCGCCTGATCTCCAGTTTGTGCAGCAGCAGCGCGCGCCGGCGTTTGGGTTCATGCGGTTCGATCTGGTTACCCCGGTTCCATTCGGGGATCTGCAGATTGTGCAGCCAGGCCAGCGATTCCTTTTTGTCCACTGTCGCGTAGGCGTCACTGATCACGCACTGGCCCGCGCGCAGCGCCTTGACTTCCATGCCTGAAAGCTTCAGCCCGGCCTCGAGCTTGTCCAGCACGTGGTATTCAAAGAAGGCCTTGCGGTTGGTGGCGACCACCTTTCGGCCTTCGGGTTCCCTGTCGTCGGTCTTTTTCATGGCATGGTGGTAACGCTTTGGGGTTGCTTCATAACCGCCGGATCGCCAGAGCGCCAAAGGATATGTTCTGGCGCGCGGCGAAACCCGGCAACCGGAGACGGCGGTGGGCGCGCCGGTTCGGCTAATTCCGGTCAGTTCGCGGCGCGGTCCAGGGTGCGGTAGCCGATTGCTTCAGTGATGTGATCGGGGCCGATTTCGGCCGCGCCCTCCAGGTCGGCAATCGTGCGCGCGATCTTGCGGATGCGCGTGTAGGCGCGGGCGGAAAGCTGCAGCGCCTCCATGGCCTGGTCCAGCAGTGTCTTGACCGGCGGGGCCAGCGCGGCAAAGCGGTTCACGTCCTGGTCGCTCATGGCGGCGTTGGCGTGCAGCCCGCGCGGGTCGCGGGCAAAGCGCCGGGTCTGGGCGTCGCGGGCGGCCTGCACCTGGGCGCGCATCTGGTCGCTGGTCAGTCCGGGGCGCGCGCCGGAAAGTTCCTTCAGGTCCACGGCCGGCACTTCCAGGTGAATGTCAATGCGGTCCAGCAGCGGGCCGGAAATGCGCGAGCGGTAGTTTCCGATCATGCGCGGTGTGCACGAGCATTTTTTGGTCGGGTGGCCCAGATAGCCGCAGGGGCAGGGGTTCATGGCCGCCACCAGCATCAGGCGCGCCGGAAAGGTCAGGCTGCCCACGGCGCGGCTGATCGTGACCGTGCCGTCTTCCAGCGGCTGGCGCATGACCTCGAGTGTCTTGCGGTTGAATTCGGGAAACTCGTCCAGAAACAGCACGCCGTTGTGGGCCATGCTGATTTCGCCCGGCCGCGGATTGGTGCCGCCGCCGATCATGCCCGCGTCGCTGATGGTGTGGTGGGGGCTGCGGAAAGGCCGGCGGGTAACCAGCGGGTTGTCGCGCGTGACTTCGCCGGCGACGCTGTAGATTTTGGTGGTTTCCAGGGCCTCGGCCAGGGTCATGCGCGGCAGAACGGTGGGCAGGCGCTTGGACAGCATGCTTTTGCCGACGCCGGGGTTGCCGATCATCAGCACATTGTGGCCGCCCGCGGCGGCGATCATCAGCGCGCGTTTGGCGGCTTCCTGGCCGCGCACGTCGGCGTAATCGGCGCCGTAACTTTCGGCCTGCTGAAAGAACGCTTCCACGTCAATGCGGAAGGGCTCAATCGGCAGGTTGCCGTTGATGAAGCCCACCACCTCGCGCAAATGGCCGGCCGGAATCACGTCAATGCCGTTTACGACCGCGGCTTCGGGGGCGTTGTCTTCGGGCACAATCACGGCCGGCAGGTTTCGCTTTTTCAGTTCCAGCACAATCGGCAGCACGCCCGCCACGCGGCGCAAACGGCCGTCGAGCGCCAGTTCGCCGATCATGGCAAAGCGGCCGACGGCGTTGTGGTCAATCTGGTGGTTGATGGCCAGCAGCCCCACGGCAATCGGCAGGTCGTAGCTGGGGCCTTCCTTGCGCAGGTCGGCGGGCGCCAGATTGACGGTGATGCGCTGGACCGGAAAGTCGTAGCCCGCGTTTTCGATGGCCGCGCGCACGCGTTCGCGCGATTCGTTGATGGATTTGTCGGGCAGGCCGACGACCAGAAACTCGGGGCTGGACTGGCCGACAATCGGGGCGCCGTCCACCTCTACCTCTACGGGGGTGGCGGCGATGCCCGCGATGCCGGCGCACTGGACCTTGCAGATCATGGCGCTGTTATAGCAGGTCGCGCGCCGGTCAGAAACGCGGGCCGGGCCGGCTATCCGAAGCGGCCGGTCAGGTAGTCTTCGGTCTGGCGCTTGCGCGGCTTGAGGAACATTTCGCTGGTGGGCCCGAACTCGACCAGTTCGCCCAGATACATGAAGGCCGTGAAGTCGGCCACGCGGGCGGCCTGCTGCATGTTGTGGGTGACGATGATGACGGTGTAGTTTTCGCGCAGGTCCAGAATCAGTTCCTCGATCTTGGCCGTGGCCACCGGGTCCAGGGCCGAGCACGGTTCGTCCATCAGCAGCACTTCGGGTTCGTTGGCGATCGCGCGCGCGATGCACAGGCGCTGCTGCTGGCCGCCCGACAGCGCCGTGGCGTTGTCGTGCAGGCGGTGGCTGACTTCTTCCCACAGCGCGGTGCGGCGCAGGCAGCGCTCGACGGTTTCGGCCAGCACCTTCTTGTTGCGTTCGCCGGCAATGCGGTTGGCGTAGATGACGTTTTCGAAGATGCTTTTCGGAAACGGGTTGGACTTCTGAAACACCATGCCGCAGCGGCGGCGCAGTTCAATCACGTCCTGGTTGGGGTCAAAGATGTCGTCGTCGCCCAGCAGCACGCGGCCCTCGGTGCGCACGCCGTCCACCAAGTCGTTCATGCGGTTGATATTGCGCAGCAGCGTGGATTTGCCGCAGCCGCTGGGGCCGATCAGCGCCGTCACGCGGTTGCGCGGGAACGTCAGGTTGATGTTCTTCAGCGCCTGGTGCCTGCCGTACCACAGGTTGAAGTTTTCCACCCGCACGGCGTGCGGCAGTGTCGCCGGGTCTTCGGCCTGGCTGACCATGCTGTCGGTACGGATCAGCGGCTGGCTGCGTTCGGGCGGCGCGGTGTTGGTCTGCTGGTCGGCGTTCATGGCGTAGCTCACCATAGGTTTCCCCTGCGTGATGCTCAAACATGGCTTGATTTCAGGCGCTTGCGGATTTTGTTGCGCACACGGATCGCAAACACGTTCAGCACCGCCACCAGCGCCAGCAGCACCAGCGTGGTGGTGAACACCAGCGGCTTGGTGTTGTCCACGTCGGGGCTCTGGAAGCCCACGTCGTAGATGTGAAAGCCCAGGTGCATGAACTTGCGTTCCAGGTGCACAAACGGCGCGGTGCCGTCAATCGGCAGGTCCGGCGCCAGTTTCACCGCGCCCACCAGCATCAGCGGCGCCACTTCGCCGGCACCGCGCGCCATGGCCAGAATCAGGCCGGTCAGAATGCCGGGCATGGCCTGGGGCAGTATCACGCGCCGGATTGTCTGCCAGCGGCTGGCGCCGGCGCCCAGGCTGGCCTCGCGCTGGCTGGAGGGTACGGCAATCAGGGCTTCTTCGGTGGCGACAATCACCACCGGCACGGTCAGCAGCGCCAGGGTCAGCGACGCCCACATCACGCCGCCGCCGCCGAACGTGGGTGTGGGCAGCAGCTCGGGGTAAAACAGGCTGTCCACGGTGCCGCCCATCACCACGCAGAAAAAGCCCAGGCCGAAAATGCCAAACACGATGCTGGGCACGCCGGCCAGATTGTTGACGGCGATTCGCACCAGACTGACCAGCGGCCCCTGTTTGGCGTATTCGCGCAGGTACAGCGCGGCGATCACGCCAAACGGCACCACGGCAATGCTCATCAGCAGCGTCATGATCAGGGTGCCGATGATGACCGGGAAAATGCCGCCCTCGGTGTTGGCCTCGCGCGGGTCATCCAGCAGGTATTCGTGCACACGGCCCAGGTACACCCCCAGCTTTCCGAACCAGCCCAGGTCGTTGGGCTGGTAGGCGCGCACCACCTGGGCCAGCGGCAGGCTGGCCGCGCGGCCGTCCAGCGTGCGGAAGGTGTAGGTGACGGCGGACTCGCGGTGCTGCATCTTGATGACTTCAAGCCGCAGCAGGGCATAGGGCCCGGCCTGCAGGTCAGCGCGTTTTTCCTGGGCCGCGGCCACGCGGTCCAGCACGGCCAGTTCCTCGGCCGGGGGCTTCAGCGCCGCGGTCTGTTCGCGCCAGGCCCTGAAGATTTCCGGCAGTTCCCCGCGCCATTTTTCGCAGGCTTCGGTCTGGGCCTCGACGGTGGTGGTGTGGTCGGGCTTGGGCTCGTTGCGGGCCCAGGAAGCGTAGGATTCTTCCAGCTTGTTCAGCGCCGTGACGGCGGTGCCCGAGGCGCGCAGTTCATAGCGGGCGCGCATCAGTTCACGCTTGAACGATTCCATCTCGGCGTTGACGCGGCCGATGTCGTGTTTTTCGATCTTGACGCGCCGCAGGTACGCGTCGCGCATTTCATCGTGCAGGTCCTGAAACACGCTCCAGACCTTTTCGGGGCCGTCGCGGTCAAACGAGGCCAGCAGGCGTTCGGCCTGGGGCCGGTCGTTGTCCTGCACGCTGACGATGAAGCCGCACAAAAAGCCCTTTTCCAGGCGCTCGATCTCGACGGCGCCGGGCGTGAACTCGCGGCGCAGCACATACGAGGCGTAGCCGGTGGGGTTGCCGCGGCGGTAGCCGTCCAGGTCAGGCACGTCGCCCTTGAGCCAGCGGAAGTAGGTCTGGTCGCCGCCCAGTTCCTCGACCTTGTTGCCCATGCGCAGCAGGGTTTCGGTCGGCGTCGTTTTCAGCTCAAACTGCTTCCAGGGCGTGCCGTCGGCTTTGCGCGGCAGATCGCGCAGGTCCAGCGGCTTGTTCTGGCGCTCGCTGCCGATCACGACCTTGAGGTCGCGGATCGAGTCGTCGCCCATGTATTGTTCAAGACTCTGCCACTTGCCGGCTACGGGCACGGCATAGGGCGACGGGAACTCGGCGGGGTTGTCAAGAAAGCGGCGCGGCGAAACGGGGTTGCCCGCGGCGTCCTTCAGCGGGCGCTCGCGCGCGTCCACCAGCACGTAGGGCTGGTTGCCGAACAGGGCGGGTCTGCGGCGGAACTCGTCAATGCCGGCCGGGCGCGGCGCGGGGGCGTCGGCGGGCACGGGCCTGTTGTCGTCGGCGAACACATAGCCCTGGGCGGTCTTGTGAATCAGGCGATCCTGGGCGTCCAGAAATGCCGGGCCGTGCTGTTGGTGCACCAGAAAATAGCGGGCCTCGCCGGTGACCACGGTTTCAACCGGGCGGGGCCAGAAGGTGATGGCGCCTTCGTAGACCACCAGCAGAATCAGCGCGGCGATCATGAACACGCCCATGATGATCGCGCCGCCGGACAGCCAGACGAACGATTCGCCGCTGGCCTGGCGGCGGCTTTGGGCCACGGGCTGGCCGAAGTGGTCTGGCTTGGGGATCATCGCGGTGCCGGCCATGGTTTCCTACATGCGGCTGAGCTTGCGGCGCAGGCGCATGCGCACAAACTCGGCCATGGTGCTGATCACAAAGGTCATCAGGAACAGGATCAATCCGCCCAGAAACAGCGTGCGGTAATGCGTGCTGCCGTGGGGGGCTTCGGGCATTTCGATGGCAATGGCGGCCGACAGGCTGCGGAAGCCGGACAGCGGCTGCAATTCGTTCAGCGGCGTGCCGCCGGCGGCCATGACCACAATCATGGTTTCGCCCAGGGCGCGCCCCAGGCCGATCACCATCGCCGAGAAAATGCCGCTGGCGGCTGCGGGCACCACCACGCGGATGGCGGTCTGCCAGCGCGAGGCGCCGCAGGCCAGGCTGGCGGCGCGCAACTGGTTGGGCACGCTGGACAGCGCGTCTTCGGCAATGCTGTAGATGATGGGAATGACGGCAAAGCCCATGGCAAAGCCGACAATCAGCGAGTTGGTCTGGTTGAACTTCCAGCCTTCGGGCCCGGTCAGCCAGCGGCGGAAGTCGGCCACGCGGCCGGCGGTGGGGTGGTCGTAGCTGAAGAACAGCATTTCCAGCAGCGGCGAAATCAGACCCGAAAGCATCCAGCCCAGGGCAAAGGCCAGACCGGCAAAGCACAGCGCCAGCGTGACGTCCACGATCACCGGGCGCAGGCCGGCGCGCGTGCCGGCCAGCCTGTCGCGCAGGGCTGCCAGCGGGCTTTTGGGCGCGGCACGGCCGGCAATCGCGCGGCCCAGAATGGTGCCGCCGAACAGCAGCGCGTGGCCGAGCTTCAGCATCAGACCGGCCAGCAGCGCAAACGGCGCGATCATCAGCGTGGCAAACAGGGCGTGGCCGCCGGGAATCCACCAGCCCTTGGGCAATGTGACGCCCTGGGCGTTTTTGGCCTCGCGCGGCAGTTCGCGGCCGCCGTCGGTCCAGGCGCGGAAGTTGCCGGCGGAATAGGCCTTGGCGTCTGCTTCGGTCAGGGGCTTGAAGGTCTTGCTGTCCACCAGAGCCGGGTTGGCGCCTTCAATGGCGGGGAAAATGCGGGTTTCCAGCCGCGGCCCCAGCACGGTGGCGACGCCCCAGCCCAGCCCCAGCACGGCCGCCAGGGCAATCGTCGTGACCAGCGGCGTGAAGCGTTTGGTCACATAGGGCGGCAACTGGCCGAACAGCCACCCGAACAGCATGAACAGCACCGGTGTCAGCAGCGCAAACACCAGCAGCGTGGGCATGCGCGTGGCGGCCTCGGGCGCGAAGTACAGCGCGCCCAGAAAACCCAGCACCACGCTGGGCAGGCTGGCCATGACTTCCATGGTGGGTTTGACCACGCTGCGCAGGCGCGGCGCCATGAACTCGGAGGTGTAGACGGCGCCCAGCACCGCCAGCGGCAGCGCGAACAGCAGCGCGTACAGGCCGCCCTTGATGCTGCCGGTAATCAGCGGAATCAGGCTGAACTTGTTTTCCACGTCGTCGGTTCCGGCGTGGCTTTGCCATTCATAGCGCGGCGACTGGTAGCCCTCATAGAAGACACGGCCGAACAGGGCCTTGAAGCTGACCTCGGCGTGCTTGAGATCCATCCACCACAGGTGCGGGCGGCCCTTTGTGTCAATTGCCAGCGCGCCGTCGCCCTTGGGGCAGTAGATGCACCAGGCGGCGTGGGCGCCGTCAATGCGCGCGTCAAAGAACTCGCGCTCGCTGGTGTTGTAGATGCCGCGGATGCGGCCCGTGGTGTCCCAGGCCAGAAACGACTTGGAGGCTTCGGCCGAACAGAACCCGGCAATCGGGCCCGAACCCGACGGCAGGGCGCGGATCCGGCGGTAGCGCGGGTTGTTGTCGTCGTCGAACTCGCGCACGGGGCTCCAGGCCTGGATGCCGCCGTAGCTGTCGCCGACCAGCAGCGTGGCGTCGCCCAGCAGCCATTGCAGGGCCGTCAGTTCCAGCCTGCCCTCGGGCCGGGTGCTGTCGTCGCGCATGGCAATTGCGGTGTCGCGCCACTCGCGCCCGTTGTCCTGGTCAAAACCCAGCAGGCTGATGCCGGGGTAGGCGGGCAGAAAGAAATCCTTTTTGCCGGTGTTTTCGTCCACGTAGGTGCGAAACACGTGCAGCGTGCCGTCGGATGTGGCAAACAGCAGGTCGCGGCGGTTTTCATGGATCAGCACGTGGCGCGGCCGTCCGGAAAGCTGTGACTGGAACTCGGCCTGGTGGACCAGCTCGGGCAGGATTTCGTCTTCGTCCATCGGGTTGGGCACCAGCTTTTCCTGGCGCACCAGCGCGCGCCCGCCGGATGTGATCACGGCCGTGGCGGTGTCGAGTTCGGCGCCGGGTTTGGCGTGTTCCATCGCGATGTGGATGCCCTCGACGGCTTCGCCGTTCAGCGGCATGTCCACGCTGCGGTTGAACTGCACCTCGGCGCGCATGTAGCGGTAAAAGCCGAACTCGGGCAGGTGCTCGGCGACCCATTTGCGTTTGCGTTCCTCGACCAGTGCCGTGGCCGGCACGTAGGTGGGGGCCTTGAATTCGGCCGGTTCGGGCATGCGCAGGTCTTTGATTTCGGCCGGCTCCTGGCCGACGTCAAAGCGCTTGTAGATGGTCAGGTACCGCAGATAGCCGGCGACAATCCGGCCGTCTTCGGTGCCCAGTGCGATGCCGTAGAATGGCACGTCCTTGCTGGCGCCGACCACGTCGGTCAGGTACGGCCGCAGCGTCACGTTGGCGGCGGTGATCTTTTTGCCCTTCAGGCCGGGCACGGGTGCTTTGTGCAGCACTTCGCCGGTCAGAACCGAAAAGATTTCGATTTCGGGGCTGTCACTTATGCGCACGCCCACGCGCCGGTATTCGTCGGTGCCGACCCACAGCGTGCGGCCGGAAAACGCCCGGGCCGTGGTTTCCACGGCGCCCTGTTCGGAACTGCCGAACAGCGGAAACACCTGGCTGAACATGAACACAACCAGACCCAGCACCGCAAACACCACAAACAGCCCGCCTACTCGGATCACCACATTGGCCGTGCGGTCAAAGAAATAGACCGAACGGGTGGCCCTGCGCGGCCGTTTGGCGGGGTCTTTGGGAACGTACTTGTGGTCTTCGGTCATAGGCAGGGCGGCGGTGGTGCCGTCCGGAGGCGTGTCGGGAAACCTGTGTTCCGGGTTCCCCGACGCGGCCCCGGAAGGCGGGCGCGACCGGTGTCGCGCCCGCGGTTCCGGTCAGGCCTAGCCCTCGAGCTGTTCGAGGTACTTGTCCACGTCGCGCTTGCGCAGCGGGATGAAGCCGTCCTTGACCGTGACTTCCTGGCCTTCCTTGCTGAGCACATAGCGGAAGAACTCACGCACGGAAACCGGCAGTTCCTTGCCCGGCGCCTTGTTCACGTAGATCAGCAGAAAGCGCGACAGCGGGTACTTGCCGCTGTAGCAGTTTTCGGGCGTGGCGTCAAAAGCCTCGCTGCTGGCGTCCTTGGCCAGCGGCACGGTGCGCACGCCGGCGGTCTTGTAGCCGATGCCCGAATAACCGGCGGCGGTGCGGTCTTCGCTGACCAGCTGCACCACCGTGCTGCTGCCCGGCTGTTCCTTGACCGTGGCCTTGAAGTCGCCCTTGAACAGCGCGTTTTCCTTGAAGAAGCCGTAGGTGCCGCTGGCGCTGTTGCGGCCGTACAGCGTGATGCCCAGGTTTTCCCATTCGCCCTTGAGGCCGGCCTGGCCCCACTTGGTGATGTCTTCGCTGTAGCCGCCCTTGCGGGTGGCGCTGAAGATGGCGTCCACCTGGGCCAGGGTCAGCTTTTCAACCGGGTTGTCCTTGTGGACGAACACGGCCAGGGCGTCCAGACCCACGGCCACGGCGGTGGGCTTGTAGCCGAACTTGTCTTCGAACTTCTTGATTTCGTCGGACTTCATCGGGCGCGACATCGGGCCCAGATCGGCCTTGCCGTCAATCAGCGCCGGCACGGCGGTGGTGCTGCCCTTGCCCTCCACGGCGAACTTGACGTTGGGGTAGTGCTTGCGGAAGCCTTCGCTCCACAGGGTCATCAGGTTGTTCAGTGTGTCGCTGCCGATGCTGCTGATGTTGCCCGAAACGCCGGCAACGGGCTTGTAGCTTTCGATCGCGGCGTCCACCTTGGCGCCGCCCTCTTTCTTGTCATCCGCGGCCATCGTGGGTCCGGCGGTGAACGCCACCGCCGCGACGGCAACCGCAAACGCGCTTGCCATCCAGGTCTTCTTCGTCATGGGTTTCTCTCCGTTGGTCCTTGTCATGGCAAGCAGCGTAGGGCCATGCAATGAACGAAGTGTGTGGCGCAGATTAATAGTGTGTTAATGACCAAACCCGCGTTGCGGCAGGGGTTTGGGTGCGGCATTCCGGCGTTATCCACAGCGAATTCACGCGCCGGAATTCAACCTGCTTCGGTTCAGGCGCAGGGCGTTGGTGATCACAGACACCGAACTCAGGCTCATGGCCGCGGCCGCGATCATCGGGCTGAGCAGCAGCCCGAACGCCGGGTACAGCAGTCCGGCGGCCAGGGGTACTCCCAGCGCGTTGTATATGAACGCAAAGAACAGGTTCTGCTTGATATTGCGCAGTGTTGCCTGGCTCAGTTCGCGGGCTGCCACGATGCCGCGCAGGTCGCCCTTGACCAGCGTTACGTGCGCGCTTTCCATGGCCACGTCGGTGCCGGTGCCCATGGCGATGCCCACGTCTGCCTGGGCCAGCGCCGGGGCGTCATTCACGCCGTCGCCGGCCATGGCCACCACGCGGCCCGCCGCCTGTAACTGCTTGATCCTGGCGGCCTTCTGGTCGGGCAGCACGCCGGCCACCACTTCGTCAATGCCCAGCCCCGAGGCCACGGCGCGGGCGGTGGTTGCGTTGTCGCCGGTCAGCATCACGATGTGCAGCCCGGCCTGGTGCAGGGCTTGAATTGCCGCCGGTGTGCTGGCCTTGACCGGGTCGGCCACGCCAACGATTCCCGCCAGGCGGCCATCCACTGCCGCGAACATTACAGTCTGGCCGGCCGCCCGAAGTTCGTCGGCCCTGGCAGCCAGCGGAGAAACGTCGGCCGAGAGCTGCTGCATCAGCGCCGCATTGCCCAGAGCAATTGTGGTGGTGCCGCTGCGGGCCGTCACGCCCCGGCCGGTATGCGAGGCAAAGTCGCTGACAGGGGCGGGGCTGGCCCCCTTGTCGGCGGCGCCTTCCACGATCGCGCGGGCCAGTGGGTGTTCGCTGCCCTGTTCGAGGCCGGCCAGCAGGGACAGCAGCCCGGTCTGTTCAATGCCCAGTGGCTGTACGGTGACCAGCCGCGGCTTGCCTTCGGTCAGTGTGCCGGTCTTGTCCACCACCAGCGTGTCCACCTGGCGCATGCGTTCGATGGCTTCGGCGTTGCGAAACAACACGCCCAGGTTGGCGCCGCGGCCGGTGGCCACCATGATCGAAATCGGCGTGGCCAGGCCCAGCGCGCAGGGGCAGGCAATGATCAGCACCGCCACCGCGTTGACCAGGGCGTAGGTCAGCGACGGCTCGGGCCCCAAGTGTGCCCACACGCCAAACGTGACCAGGGCAATCAGGATCACCACGGGCACAAACCAGCCGCTGACCTGGTCGGCCAGCTTCTGGATCGGGGCCCGTGACCGCTGGGCCTGGGCCACCATGTTGACGATGCGCGCCAGCAGGGTGTCGCCGCCCACCTGTTCGGCGCGCATGGTGAAGCTTCCGGTGGCGTTGACCGTGCTGCCGATCACGCGGTCGCCGGCCTGTTTCTGCACGGGCATCGGTTCGCCCGTGACCATGGATTCGTCAATGCTGCTGGTGCCCTCCAGCACGCGCCCGTCCACGGGCACCTTGGTGCCCGGCCGCACGCGCAGCGTGTCGCCGACGTGCACGTGGGCCAGGGGGATTTCTTCGTCGCCGGCCTGATTCACACGCACGGCTGTGGCTGGTGCCAGGTTCATCAGCTTGCGGATCGCGCTGCCGGTGCGCGAGCGCGCCCGCAGTTCCAGCACCTGGCCCAGCAACACCAGGGTGGTGATCACAGCCGCGGCTTCGAAGTAGACGGCCACTTCGCCGCCGTGACCGGCAAAGGCCGGCGGGAACAGGCCCGGGAAAATCGCCGCCACCAGGCTGTAGCCGAAGGCCACGGAAACGCCCAGCGCGATCAGCGTGAACATGTTCAGGTGGAAGCCGCGCAGCGACCGAACGCCGCGCACATAAAACGGCCAGGCGCCCCAGGTGGCCACGGGCAGTGCCAGCGCCAGTTCCAGCCGCATGCGCCAGCCGTGCGGCAACAGGCTGGAAACCGGGCTGCCGGGCAGCATGTCGCCCATGGCCACCAGCAGCAGCGGCAGGCTCAGCGCGGCGCTGACCCAGAAGCGAACGGACATCTCGCGCAGTTCGGTGTTGTCTTCGGGTTCCGCTGCGGGCATCACCGGCTCTAGTGCCATGCCGCAGATCGGGCAGGCACCGGGCTTGTCGCTGCGTATCTCCGGGTGCATCGGGCAGGTGTACTGGGCGCCCGGTGCGGCTGTTGCCACCGCGGCACCATGACCGTGTCCGTGGTGATCCTGGCCGCCGTGGCCGTGATGATGATCCGTGGCAGCGGGGGCATCGGTCTTGGGCGGATCCATGTGCACGTGTTTCCCGTTCACCGTAATGCAATGGTTGTGGTCCACGGGGGCTTTGCGGCCCTGCGTTGCCGCCAATGCTGACATGGCTATTCCTTGATTGCGAACTCCGCCTGGGCGGGGGTCGCGTCCTTTAGGGTGATGCGCAGCTTCAGGTCTTTGGGGGCATCGGCCGGCAGGCCTGCGTGCGCGCCAAAGCGGCCTTTCTGGGCCATGGGGTGCAGCCCCAGCCAGATCACGCGCTGGCCGTCAGGCCCGAGAATTTCGGCCTGTACGCGGGCGGCGTCCACCTCGCCCCGGAACTGGATTTCAAAGTACGAAGTCTGCCCGCGCCGGGGCTTGTCCTTCTGGAAGGCCTCCACGGTGAGGTCTCCCAGCGTGGCTGTGCCAAGGGTGATGGTTTCGCCTTCGTGGGAATGAAAGTGATCGTGCCCGTGACTGCGGTTGTCGGCTGGGGCGCTGGGGTTGCTCTGGCCGCAGGCCGACAGGGCCAAGGCCAGTGTGAGGATGGCAAACAGGGTTTTCATGGCGGTCTCCTTTCCTGCGAGCAGAACAAACACGTACTGAAGTACGGGTTCCAGCATTCCAAAAAAAACGGCCCTTTCGGGCCGTTGGTCAATGCGGTGCTGTCATTCCATCACCGCGCGCAGCATCCAGGCCGTCTTTTCGTGCACGCCCATGCGGTCAGTAATCAGCGTGACGCTGCCTTCGTCGCCGGCTTTCTGGGCCGCGGGCAGAATCTCGCGGCAGGTGCGCACCACGGTTTCGTGGCCATCCACCAGTTCCTGAACCATCTTTTGCCACCTGGGCACGCCGTCGTTTTCCTTGATGGCGGTCAAGGCGGCAAACTGGGCGTAACTGCCGGGTGCGAATTCGCCCAGGGCGCGGATGCGTTCGGCCACCAGGTCCACGGCGTTCCACATTTCGGTGTACTGGCCCATGAACATGGCGTGCAGGTCGTTGAAGTGCGGCCCGGTCACGTTCCAGTGGAAGTTGTGGGTCTTCAGGTACAGCGTGTAGGTGTCGGCCAGCAGGCGTGACAGGCCTTTGACGATCTCCTTGCGGTCTTTCTTTTCGATGCCGATGTCAATTTTCATGGGGTCTCCTTTGGTGTCTGAACGCCCGGCGGGCGCGGGCACAATGCAAGGAAACCGGATTGCTGCAAACGGCAAAATGCCAACTGGCGCGCCGGGCCGGTTTTCCTAGCGTGCGGGGCATGCATCGGGTGCTGGCATGTATGGCATTGTTTCTGGCGGCCTGTGCCGGCGGGCCCGGCCGCGAGGACGCGTGCGTGGATTTCATGTTCCGGGACACCGGCGCGGCCGAGGGCAGAATTCTGAGCCTGGCCAGCCCGCCGCTGGTCAACGAACTCAATGGCGCGTTCACGATCACCGATGTCGGGTTTTACCCGGCGGCGGAACTGGACGCCGACGGCCGGGTGCGCGCGGGCGCCAACCGGGTGTTTCTGCTGGATTTCGTGGACCACGGCGACATCCCGACCTTGCGCACGGATGACAAGCGGCTATCGTTGCGCGCCGAATTGGGGCCCGGGGGTGCCGTGGTGCGCGCCCTGCTGGGTTCGGCCCAGGGCCGGGTCAGTGACGGCTTTGTGGATTTTGAGAACGACCGCTTTGAGTCCGGCACCTGGGTGCTGCTGTACGACGGGCCCGAACTGGTCGTGGGGCGCCTGGACCTGAAGTTCCGCAAGCACCGCGTCGCGGGCAACTTCCGCGCGCCGCGCCTGCGGTAAGGAGCAACCGGTGAAGCGCATTGCCCTGTTCCTGTTGACCCTGAGCGTTGCCTTTGGCGCGCTGCTGTGCCTGCCCGGTTCCAGTGACGCGGCCGCAAACCGCAAGGTGCCGGCCTTTGAACTGCGCGACCTGCAGGAACGCGAACTGCGCCTGTCCGACGAACGTTTCCGCGGCAAGACCCTGCTGATTGTCGCCTTCAGCACCTGGAACGACGCCAGTGTGGAACAGGCCCGCCAGGTCCAGGCCTTTCACAAGGCCCACCCCGAGGTCGAAATCATCGCGTTTGTGGCCAACGCGCTGCCCGAGGCGCGCGACTTTGTGGCGGCCCAGGGCCTGACCTACCCGTGTTACAAGGTGGATGCCGTGACGCGCATCGGCACGGCGTTCAACCGGCTGTTTGAAACCAAACGCGGCAAGACGGTGACACTGAACCGTTACCCGTTTGCGATTCTGGCCGACAAGGACCGCAATGTGCGGTTTTCGGTCTGCGGCCCGGCCAGCAGCGAAACGCTGAGCACGGAATACGCGAAGTTCAAGTAGGCTGTTGCGGAAACGCCCAATTCCTGTCCGGTCGTGCCGGCGTCGGCTTGCCATCGGGCGGCCGATGGTGTTCAATCTACAGGGCAGCCACCCCCGCACCCCCCGACTGAGCTGCAGTGATGAACGCATTTACCACCAAGGAAGCCAGGGCTGTGCGCATGTCCCAGGCGGATCAACTGCTGATTCAGATCATCCTGAAGAACACCAAGGTCACTCAGGAACAGATCGACCAGGCCCTGGCGGATTGCCAGACGGCCCGCAACGAAAATCGTGACCTTGACCTTGCCCACGCGATTCTGGCGCACAACTGGCTGTCGCGGGCCGAACTGTACAAACTGGTCAAGGCCCGCAACTACGCACTGATCCGCCAGGAAGACAAGCGGCTGGGCCGGCGCATGTTCCGCAAGGGCTTCATCACCAAGACCCAGCTTGACGAAGGGCTGGCGTTTCAGCGCCAGTTGTTCAAGGCGCTGGGCGACATCAAGCGGATTGAAAGCATCCTGATGGACGACGGCCACATCACGCCCGACCAGGTGCGCGAAATCTGGGCCGAGTACACCAGTTTTCTCAAGCGCAAGGGCGACAGCCCCGTTGAGCCCAAGACCGACCCCAGCCTGATGAAACGCGGTTCGTAGTTTCCGGCCGCGCAAAGACGAAAGCGCGAAGTGCCCCGTCGGCATTTCGCGCTTTTGCTGTTTTGCGGCCGCTATGTTTGCAGTTCGCACGCCCGCCAGCAGTACCAGCTTCCCACTGTGCGAAAGGGTGCCCAGGCTGCTGCCCGGCGCGCCAGCGTCACGGCCGCCGGCAGCGACTTCATGCCGTGGGCCAGCATCAACCCGCGCCGCACACCAAGATCGGCCAATGGCAGAACGTCGGGCCGCCCCAGGTCAAAGATCAGCAGCATCTCGACCGTCCAGCGGCCGATGCCGTGCACGCGGGTCAGTTGTTCGATAATCGCCTCGTCGTCCATGCCCCGCAGACGGGCAAAACCCGGAACCTCGCCGTCCAGCGCGCGCCGGGCCAGGTCCTTCAGCGCCTTCTGCTTGTTGGCCGACACCCCGGCAGCGCGCAGCGAGCCCGCGCCCAGCGCCAGCAGACCCCGCGGCGTCATGCGCCGGCGTTCAAACAGCCCCAGCAGCCGGTTGTGGATTGTGCCCGCGGCCTTGCCCGACAACTGCTGGTAGATGATGGCGCGGGCCAGCGAATGAAACGGCGAGTCCGGCGTGCGCGGCACCAGGCGCGCGTCGCCGCAGGCGGCAATCACACGTCCAAGGCGCGGGTCGGCGGCGGCCACGTGGGCGGCGGCGGCGTTCCAGTCAAAGGGCAGCGGGTTCATGGCGGGCTCCGGTGGCGCGCCCTTGTACCACGGATGCCGATGCTATGGTGGCGGTCATGGCGCCCGAAGTTCCGACAACGGGTAGGCAAGCGGGGCCGCGCGAAATCGCGCTGGCCGACGCGCGGCGCTGGTTTACGCTGGGCGTGCTGTCGCTGCTGATTGCCGGCACGATCGCGCTGGTGCTGGTGGTGGGGCGGATCCCCGGCCTGTCGCACCTGATTGATACCGCCGCGGCCAAACGCAGCCTGGTGGTGCACGTGAACCTGGCGCTGGGCGTGTGGTTTTTCTCCAGCACCGCCGGGTTGTTCTGTCTTCTGCCCGGCGCGCGCCGGCCCAGTCTTTCCCTGCCGGCGTGGTGCGTGGCCACGGCGGGCATGATCCTGTTCAGTCTGGCGATGTTCTTTGCCGACGCCGAGCCGGTGCTGTCGAATTATGTGCCGGCGCTGGACCACGGGCTGTTTCTGGGCGGGCTGGCGGTGTTTGCCGGGGGTGTGTGCCTGCAATTTGCCGACCGGCGTCTGGTCGCGCCGGGCGCCTCGCCGTTGCTGCCGCCGGGTGCCGTGGCGGGCATGCGCTGTGCCGCCGTGGTGTTTGTGCTGTCGCTGGCCACGGTGTTTGCGGCCTGGGCCACCCAGGCCGACGGGCTGACCCAGTGGCAATACTTCGAGCGCCTGTTCTGGGGCGGCGGCCATCTGCTGCAGTTCGTCAACGTGCTGTCCATGGCGTCGGCGTGGCTGCTGCTGCTGTCGCGGGTGCTGGGGCGCGTGCCCGTGGCGCCAAAGCTGGCCGCGGGCCTGATGCTGCTGCTGGCGGCGCCGGCACTGGCCGGGCCGTGGCTTGCCGCGCGCGACGACGGCATGGGCCTGTTCACGGAACTGATGCGCTGGGGTATTTTTCCGGCGGTGGTGGTGCTGCTGGCGGCGTGCGGCCGCGCGTTGTGGCAGGCGCGCGGCAGTCTGGCGCCCGGCGCGCTGACCACGCCGGCGTTTACAGGTTTTGCCACCGCCGCGTGCATGACGATTCTGGGCTTTCTGCTGGGCGCGGGCATCAGCGCCGAAACCACGCTGGTGCCGGCGCACTATCACGTCAGCATCGGCGCCGTGACCGCCACGTACATGGCCACGATTCTGGCGCTGCAGCCCGACTACGGGCGTCCGGCGCGGCTACGGCGTGTGGCGGCGTGGCAGCCGGTGGTGTTCGGCATCGGCCAGACCATCTTCGGCGCCGGGTTCGCCATTGCCGGTGTGGCCGGGGCCGAGCGCAAAAAGTACGGCGCCGAACAGATCGTGCGCAGCACGGGCGAATGGGCCGGCCTCAGCGTCATGGGCGCCGGCGGGCTGGTGGCGCTTTGCGGCGGCGTGCTGTTTCTGGCGGTGCTGGTGGCGGGCCGGCGCGCGCAACGGCGGGCCGGCGTCACGGCCTGAATCGGACCTGTGTTGTCCGCAAACCCGCTTATCCACGCCCGTTGACAGCCCGCCCCTGGCATCTCAAAAGAACCACGGCGGGGACGATGCAACGGAGACGACTCATGAACAGGCTGACGATGATGCTGGCCGGCGCGATGGTTCTGGCGCTGCTGGCCGCCTGCGGTGGCGGCGGCGGCAACAGCGCCAATACCGCGCCCAAACCCAAGGTGATCCTGCGCAAGGATGTGCCGGCCGACTATAAGGAAAAGAAGCCGCCGGCAGGTGTTGATCTCAAGGCCCAGGCCGTGATTGACAAGGGCAAAGAGCTTTATGCCGGCAAGGGCAACTGCGCCAGTTGCCACGGCGCCGGCGGCAAGGGCGACGGCGAACAGGGCAAGGAACTCAACCCCAAGCCCACCGACCTGACCAGCGCCGAGTTTCAGTCCGTGAGTGACGCCTACATTTACTGGCGCGTCATGACCGGCGCTGTCGGCGGCCCCAGTGGCTCGGCCATGACCGGCCTGATCGGCGCCGGCGAAGAAGAGGGCTGGCAGCTTGTGGCATACGTGCGGTCACTGGCGGGCAAGTAGCCGGTGTGTGCCGGATCGCGGCAGTCTGCAATGGTTGCCTTTGTCACGCCCTGAAACCCGCTTAATCAAGCGGGTTTCAGAGCAACGCGCCGGGGCGGCACAACCGGCGCAATAGTTGAAAATAGGGTGTTTTCCGCGGCGTGGCTTGGGTGTATACACCCTGCGCGTCGTGACGCCGCGACACTCGCGCGGGCACAGGGGAAGCAGCAACAGCGCGGGTGTGGCGGGCCAAGGCCCAGGGGGTTACCGCAAGCC
This sequence comes from Planctomycetota bacterium, assembly GCA_015075515.1. Lineage (GTDB taxonomy): Bacteria > Planctomycetota > UBA8742 > UBA2392 > UBA2392 > H3-PLA7. The sequence continues at coordinate 845,552 of JABTUE010000002.1, read as the reverse complement.
TTGCCAGGTTTCAGGGGAGAGCGCAGGGGGCGTTCTCCGCCTTTGGCGGTGCATTGCGGGTCAGGTTTGCGCACGGAGGTTGGAACGAAGTGAAGCGTCGGCGCGGAAAGCATCTGCGGCTTGTGGCGCTGGCCTGCGCGGCGCTGGCGCTGGCCTGCGCCGGTCTGGGCACCGGCCGCGTGCTGGCCCAGCAGTCCACCTTTGTTCCCGTTGACCCGCCCAAGGAAAACCCCGCCAACACCGGCAAGTTTGCCCCGCTGGACTGGACACCGGCCAAGGGCGAACACCCCGGCAAGGCCAAGTTCCAGCAGGTGTGCGCAAGCTGCCACCGGATTGATGAAAAGGGCACCGCGGCCGGGCCGGGGCTGCTTGGACTGGCCGAGCGCGTGCCCGAGCGCGAGCGGATCCTGAAGTTCGTGCAGGATCCGCAGGGCGTGGCCGACCCGTACTTTGTGAAGATGCGCGACGGCTTTGCCGGCGCCATGGCGCCGCGCGGCGGCAGCAGCTTCACCGATGCCGAGCTGCTGGAAATCATTGACTTCATCCTGCGCCACCGCCAGGAGTTCGGGCCTGACCCGCGTGAAAAGGTGCGGCTGGGCCGCGCGCTGGCCAGCGGCGAGCACGGCTTTGAAAACGGCGCGCCGTCGTGCACCGGCTGTCACACCATCGGCGCGGGCATGAACAGCTCGCACAAACAGCTTCGCGGCGCCAACGTGGGGCCGAACATCGCCCACACCTGGGTAATCGCCCGCGACGCCGAAGGTCTCAAGGCGCTGCTGGAAGACCCCAAGGGCACGCCGATGCATCACTTTTACGGGCCCAGGGCCAAACCGATCACCGCCGACGAATACGCGTCGCTGATCGCGTTCTTCGAGCGCGCGGCGCGCGACACCGGCACCGAGCACCAGTCGAACTATCTGCCCATCTTCGCGCTGATTCTGGCGGCGCTGGGCATTTTCCTGCTGGACGGTTCGCTGTTCGGCAAGCTGTTCGTCGAGGAAGAGCACGAGTACGTGGACGGGCCTTACGCCGACGACCACGGGCACCACTAGCAGCACGGAGACAGGATGTCAGGCGAGTTCCGCTATCTGCCGCAGAAGACCCTGGACGACATCACCGTCGCGGTGAACCCGCTGCTGGATGTGCTGTTGGTGATCACGCCGCACCTTACGGTGCTGCTGATCCTGGCGGGCATTGGCCGTGCCTGCGTGCAGTGGCGCCTGAGCTTCAACAAGGCTTTGCCCCGCCCGGACGGCCCGTGGCTGCTGCACTTCATTCTGAACCAGCTCAAGCCGCCGGTGCTGACGCTGCAACAGGAGCGCGACCTGCGTGCCGTGCCGCTTTCGGTGGGGCTGATCGGTCTGACGCTGCTGCACCTGGCGCTGGTGCTGTTTCCGAACCTGGTGGGCTGGTGGAACTCCGAGGCCGGCCAGCGCGGCCTGCTGGAGACAGTGGGCATGGCGCTGGCGTTCTTCACCATGCTGGCGATTTTCAACCTGCAATTGCGGCACCTGCTGGATCCGGCGCTGCGCAAGCAGTTCGCGCTGGCGGATATCGGCGTGATCGGGCACGTGCTGGGGGCGCTGGGCGCGGGCATTTATGCCTGGGCCACGGTGCGCTGGGCCAGCCAGTGGACAGGCACGGTGGCGTGGCAGCATTTTCTGGACTGCTGGATGTTCAGGTTTTCGGACCGTTCGGCGGTCTACAGTCTGCCGACCATGGCCAAGCTGCACATCATTTTGGGCGCCACGGCGTTTGGTGTGCTGCTGCACTCGCGCATGGTCACGCACCTGCTGATTCCCAACATCCGGGTCTGGGGCTTCAAGTCACTGGAGCGCGGGATTTCTCTGGGCGAGGCCGGGCGTGTGGCCGCGCGCATGAGCGGTGTTTCGGCTGAAAAGGAAAAGGGCGGGCACCACTAAGGGGGCACGGAAGAGTTCATGAGCGCGAAGCTGGCCGTTCTGTTTCTGATGATGACCATCGGGTTTGCGATGCCGGTGCTGCTTGGCATCCGCGGCATTGATGACATCCAGCTTCCGAACATTCACACCAACTACCAGCCCGAACAGCCCATCAGCTACAGCCACCGCCTGCACGCCGGATACCTGAACATTGACTGCCAGTACTGCCACACCGGTGTCGAAGAAAGCCGCCACGCCACGATCCCGAACCTGCAGACCTGCATGAACTGCCACGCCCAGCTTGTGCTGGGCCAGAGCGACGACGCCAAGACCAACATCGAGGCGCTGCGCCAGGCCTGGGCTACCGGCGAGGGCGTAAAATGGAAGCGCGTGCACAACAACCCGGACTTTGTGTACTTCAACCACATGACGCACGTGAAGATCGCGCACTATGTGGACGACGCGGGCAAGCTGTCCAAGGGCATTGACTGCGCGGTGTGTCACGGCGACATGAAGACGGTGGGGGTGGCCAAACAGCACCAGAACCTGACCATGGGCTGGTGCATCAACTGCCACCGTGACCAGAACGACCGGCAGGGCAAGCTTGGCTTGCCAAAGCGCGCGCCGGTGAACGCGTGCGACGCCTGCCACAGGTAGGCGCGGCAGGGAAGGCATCAGGGAGTGCAAAGCGTAAGCGGGCGGTACAGCGACATGGCGATCGAAATCCAGACCGGCAGGCAGGACGACCTTGCGGACATGCCGCCCGAAATGAGGGCGGAGCTCGAGGTCGTCAGCAAGTCGCGCCGCGAATTCATGCAGGTTACCGGTATGGCCGCCATGGGCGCGGTGATCGCCGGCTGCACCGCGCGCGAGCATTACGTCAACCCGCTGCTGAAGAAAGCCGAAGGCATCACCCCCGGCGTGGTGTACGACTACGCCAGCACCTGCGGCGGCTGCGCCAGCGCCTGCGGCGTGGTCATGAAGGTGCGCGACGGCCGCCCGGTCAAGCTTGAGGGCGATCGTTCCAACCCGCTTACCCGCGGCGGCCTGTGCGCCAAAGGCCAGGCCCAGATGTGGGGCCTGTACGACGCCGACCGCGTCAAGGGCGCGCGCCGCAAGGACGGCGACGCCACCTGGGACGAACTGGATGCCGCCGTCACCGCGGCGGTGCGCGGCGGCGGTGTGTGGCTTTTGACCGGCACCGTCAGCGGCCCCGCGGCCAACGCCGCGATTGCCGCGTTCTGCGCCCGCACCGGCGCCCGTCATGTCAGCTACGACGCCTGTTCCAGCCACGCCGTGGCCGCGGCCCACAAGGCCACCCACAGCGCCGAGGTGATACCGCACTATCGCTTTGACAACGCGCGCGTGATTGTCAGCCTGGACGCCGATTTTCTGGGCACCTGGATCTCTCCGGTCGAGTTTGCCGCCCAGTGGGCCCAGACCCGCGACCTGACCGGCGGCCGCCGCGAACTCAGCCGTCACATCCAGTTCGAGTCGCGCTATTCGCTGACCGGCGCCAACGCCGACGAACGCTTCCGCCTGCCCAACGCCCAGCGCGGCGCCCTGCTGGTGGACATCGCCAACCGTCTGGCCGGCGACAAACGCTTTGGCGAACCCGGCAAGCACGACGTTCTGCCCGCCGACCTCGACCGGATTGTCAGCGAACTTAGGGCCGCCAAAGGCCACGCCCTGGTTGTGTGCGGCAGCGACAGCGAGGAACAGCAGCGGCTGGTGAACTGGATCAACCACCACCTGGGCGCCTACGGAGCCACGATTGACCTGCGCAACCATTCGCGCCAGGCGCTGGGCAACGACGCCGCTCTGGCCGAACTGCTCAAGGCCCTTGAGGCCGGGTCGGTCAAGACGCTGGTTCTGTACGGCGTGAACCCGGCCTACGACCTGCCCGAGGCCGACAAGTTCCGCCAGGCGCTGGCCAAGGTGGCCACCACGGTGGCGATTGGCACGCACCTGGATGAAACGACCTCGGAGTGCGCCTGGGTCGCCGGCGACCACCACGCGCTGGAGTCCTGGAACGACTTTGAACCCGTGCGCGGTCTGTACCAGCTTGCCCAGCCGGGCATCCGGCCGCTGTACAAGACGCGGCATGGCCTGCAAAGCCTGCTGAAGTGGGCAGGCGAGCCCGCCGGCGGCAAGGATTACCGCGAGTACCTCAAGACCTTCTGGGAAAACAACATCCTGGGCGGTCTGGCGTGGACCAGCGCCGTCGAGCGCGGGTTTGTGGATGCCCGCGCTTCGGTAATCCACAACATGCCGGTGATGAACGAAGACGCTGCCAAAGCCGCCGACCTGGGCAAGGTGCCGGCGGGCGACTTCGAAATCATCGCCTATGAAAGCATCAACATCGGTGACGGTCGCCACGCCGGCAACGGCTGGCTGCAGGAAAACGGCGACCCGCTGACGCGCGTGAACTGGGGTAACTATGTGGCGCTCAGCCCGCACACCATGGAAGCCCTGGGCGTAAAGGAAGGCGATCTGGTCAGGCTGACCGCCGAGGTAGACGGCCGCCAGGCCGCGTTGACCCTGCCCGCCGTGCGCCAGCCCGGCCAGGCTGAAAAGGTTGCCGCGGTGGCCGTGGGCTACGGCCGGGTCAAGGCCGGTAAGATCGTGCACGGCATGGGCCCCGAGGAACTGGCCTACAACCAGGCCGAGGGCGCGGCGATCGGCGCCAGCGCGTACCCGTTTGTGGCGCGCGGCGGCAAGGTGGTGTTCGGATCTGTCAGCGCCGCGGGCGGCAAGGAAAGGGTCGCCCGTATCCAGGAACACGACAGCCAGGAAGACCGCCCGCTGATCAAGGAAACCTCGCTGGGCCAGTGGCAGGCCAACCCCAAATCCGGCAACGAGCACGAGATTCCGCCCAAGGACCTGACCCTGTGGCGCAAGTGGGAATACAAGGGCCACAAGTGGGAAATGGTCGTTGACCTGAACAAGTGCACCGGCTGCAACGCCTGTGTCGTGGCCTGCAGCATTGAAAACAACGTGCCGATCGTGGGCAAAAAAGAGGTTCTCAACCGGCGCGAGATGCACTGGATCCGGATTGACGTCTACTACGACGACAACGACGGCAGCGTTTACGACGGCAACCTGACCCGCGACGAAAACCCGCAGGCGGCCTTCCAGCCGATCATGTGCCAGCACTGCGAAAACGCGCCCTGCGAAACGGTGTGCCCGGTGCTGGCCACGATCCACAGCGAGGAAGGCCTGAACACCCAGGCCTACAACCGCTGCATCGGCACGCGCTATTGCGCCAACAACTGCCCGTACAAGGTGCGGCGCTTCAACTGGTTCACGTACAAGCACAACGACCTGACGATGAACCTGGCGCTGAACCCGGACATCAGCATCCGTACCCAGGGCGTGATGGAAAAGTGCAGCATGTGCGCCCAGCGCCTGTACGAGGGCAAGCGGATGGCGGCGCTGCACAACGGCGGCAAGCTGGCCGACGGCATGGTCAGCACCGCCTGCCAGAGCAGTTGCCCGACCCAGGCGATTGTGGTGGGCGACGGCAACGACGCTGACGCGCGCGTGGCCAAGCTGCGCAAGGATCCGCGGAACTACCAGTTGCTGGCGGAAATCAACACCCGGCCGGCGGTCACGTACCTGACCAAGGTGCGCAACCGCGCGCCCAAGCCGGCCAATGTGACAAAGACGCACGACCACGGGCATGATCATTAGCCGTCAAGGCGGCAGGACAGGAAGCAGGCTATGGCAGTACACGTCTATTCGGTGACGCGCGAACCTCTGGTGGTGGGCAAGAAAACCCTCCACGAGATCACGCACGACGTCTGCCACAGCATCGAGGGCAAGCCGTCCATGCTGTGGTGGCTGGGTTTCCTCACGACCGGCGGCATCGCGGCGATCGGCGTGATCACGATGTTCTACCAGATGTACACCGGTATCGGCACATGGGGCCTGAACAAGACCGTGGGCTGGGGTTTTGACATCACCAACTTCGTGTTCTGGATCGGTATCGGCCATGCCGGCACGCTGATTTCGGCCGTGCTGTTCCTGTTCCGCCAGAAGTGGCGCACGTCAATCAACCGTTCGGCCGAGGCCATGACGCTGTTTGCCGTGCTGTGCGCCCTGATCTACCCCACGATCCACATGGGCCGCCCGTGGATCGGCCCGCTGTGGATCGCACCGTACCCCAACCTGCGCGGCCCGCTGTGGGTGAACTTCCGCAGCCCGCTGCTGTGGGACGTGTTCGCGATCAGCACCTATTTCACCATCAGCGCGTGCTTCTGGTACATCGGTCTGGTGCCTGACCTGGCCACGGTGCGTGACCGGGCCAAGCACTGGCTGCGCAAGATTTTCTACGGCACGCTCAGCCTGGGCTGGAACGGTTCGGTGCGCAACTGGAACCACTACGAAACGGCGTACATGATCTTTGCCGGTCTCAGCACACCGCTGGTGTTTTCCGTGCACACAATCGTGTCCTTTGACTTTGCCACCAGCGTGATTCCCGGCTGGCACACCACGATCTTCCCGCCGTACTTCGTGGCGGGCGCGATCTTCAGCGGCTTTGCGATGGTGCTGACGCTGCTGCTGATCGCGCGCAAGACCATGCGGCTGGAGGCCTACATCAACGACGTGACGCTGGACAATATGGCCAAGATCGTGCTGCTGACCGGCAGTCTGGTGGGTCTGGCCTACGGCACGGAATTCTTTATCGCCTGGTATTCGGGCAGCCTGTACGAAGGTTTTGCCTTCATCAACCGCGCCACCGGCCCGTTTGCCTGGTCGTACTGGATCATGGTTTCGTGCAATGTGATCAGCCCGCAGATCCTCTGGTTCAAAAAGCTGCGCCGCAACCCGTGGGTGCTGTTTGTGATGAGCATCTTCGTCAACATCGGCATGTGGTTCGAGCGCTTCGTGATCATCGTGACCAGCCTGCACCGCGACTACCTGCCCTCAAGCTGGGCGTACTACAAGCTGACCTGGGTCGAGTACACCGAACTGATCGGCACCTTCGGCATCTTCTTCTTCATGTTCTTTGTGTTCATCCGCTTCCTGCCCGGCATTGCCTTTGGCGAGGTCAAGGGCGTCAACAAGTTCGCCAGACACGATGACCACGCCCACGCGGAGGTGAAGCATGCCTAAGCCTCCTGTTCCCCTGTTCTGCGGCGTGTTCAGCGACGAAGACGACACGCTGGAGGCCACAAAGGCCTGCCGCGAGGCCGGGTTTGAGTTCTACGACGTGTACGCGCCCTATGCCGTGCACGGTCTGGACCGTGCCATGGGCCTGCCGTTTTCGAAGGTTACGTGGGTTACGTTCTGTTTCGGCGCGCTGGGCATGACAATCGCGCTGTCGGGCATGACCTACGCGTCGTGGTGGGACTGGCCGTTGAACGTGGGCGGCAAGGAAGCCCTGCCGTTTCCGGCCTTTGTGCCGATCACGTTCGAGCTTACGGTGCTGATCGGCGGCGTGTGCACGATGCTGGGCATGTTTGCCATGTGCCTGCTGTTTCCGGGCAAGAAGGCGCTTCTGCTGCACAAGGGCCAGACCGACGACAAGTTCGTGATCGCGCTGAAGAAGGGCGAAAACTTCAACGAACAGAAGGCGCGCGAGATTTTCACCCGCCACCATGCCGAAGAAATGCACCACCGTGACAGCCACTACAACGCCGCCGACGAGCCGGCCACCGGAGGTGCGGCGTGATTGACAAGGTTCTCAATGGCGGCATTGACGTCGCGGTGCGTCAGCTTGACAAGTGCAAGGACGTGGCCGTTGCCCTGCACCGCAGGGTGGGCGCGCGTTACTGGATCGGCGTCGGGGCGCTGGTTGGCGCGCTGCTGGCCGGCGGTGTGGCTGGCTATCTGCAACGCGACTTCGGCAAGCGCAACATCGAGTACCAGCCGATTCCCGACATGAGCGTCTCCAAGGCCGCCGAGTCCCAGAGGGTGTACGCCGATGCCGACGGCAACAGCCCCTTTGCCGACGGCCGCACCGATCGCGAGCCGCCCGAGGGCACGGTCTACCGTGGCCAGCGTTTCTCGCCCGTGGCCGAAAACGAGTACGAGAAATCGAAATTGCTGGTCAACCCGGTCGCGGCCATGACCACAGCCCAGCGCGAGGCCGTCATCGCCCGCGGCAAGGACGTGTTCCGGCATATCTGCCAGGGCTGCCACGGCGTGGACGGCGTGGGCAACGCGCCGGTGGTGGCCTACGGCATGCCCGCGCCGCGCATTGCCGACAAGGTGGTGGCCGACCGCTACACCGACGGCGAGCTGTTTCACATCGTTACCTACGGGCGCCTGAACATGCCCGCGCACGCCAGCCACATGAACATTGACGACCGCTGGGCCGTGATTGAGTACCTGCGCAAATTACAGCGGGAGGCCAGGCAGCCATGACCACCCCCGAAACCCATCCCGCACAGCCCGCGACCCCGCCCGCCTTTGTGGCGCCGGCGATTGCCAAGATCGCGGCCGGGGCGCTTCTGGTGCCGGGGCTGGCGCTGTTCGGCCTGAGCTTTGCCTTCGGCAAGGAAGTGGCCTGGGCCGGCTGGCTGATGGGAAGCTGGTACGTGCTGGGTTTTGCCCTGTTTGCCAGTTTCTTTCTGACCATCAACGCACTGGCGTCGGGCGGCTGGGCCGCGGTGATCAAGCGCGTGCCCGAGGCCATGACGCGCTACTTCGCCTTCGGCATTGTGCCGTTTGGCGTGGTGGCGTTTGCGATGTGGGGCGGCCACCTGTACGAATGGGCCGTGCCGCACGAAGGCGGCGGCCTTCACGCCGAACTGATCCACCACAAGGAACCCTGGCTGAACAAGACCGGGTGGCTGCTGCGCACCCTGTTGTACTTCGGCCTGTGGACGGGCTTCACCTGGCTGATGGTGCGTCATTCGCGGGCGCAGGACGTTGACGGCGACCTCAAGCACACCTGGGCGGTGCGCAAGCTGGCCGCGCCGTTCGGCATTGTGTTCGGCCTGAGTGTCACCTTTGCCAGCATTGACTACATCAAGAGCCTGGAGCCCACCTGGTTCAGCACCATGTTCGGCGTGTACCAGTTTGCCGGGATTATCCAGAGCGGGTTTGCCATGCTGGTGCTGCTGCTTGTGCTGCTGCGCGCCGGCGGCCACATGCGCGAGCACGTGAACGAAAACCACTACCACAACCTGGGCATCTGGCTGCTGTCCAGCAGTGTGTTCTGGGCCTACATCTGGTTCTGCCAGTTCATGCTGATCTGGTACTCGAACATCCCCGAGGAAACCCAGCACTACTTTGTGCGCTGGAACGGCCCGTGGTTCTGGGTCAGCTTTATCCTCAACCCGTTGTTGAACTTCGCCATTCCGTTTCTGGTGCTGCTGCCGCGCCCGCACAAGCGCAACCTCAAGATTCTCAGTGGCGCGGCGCTGGTTGTGCTGGCCGGCCGGTTTGTGGATCTGTGGCAGTGGGTTGCGCCCCGGCCGGTGTTCAACGACCACCACCTGCCGGTGCCCAGCACCACGCCGTGGGAAACGATCTTTACGGTGGGCCCGGTGCTGGCTCTCAGCGGTGTGTTCCTTTTCATCGTGATGAAAGCCATGGAAGGCGCGCCGCTTTTCGCCCGCAAGGATCCCTTCTTTGACGAAAGCGTCCACCACCACCTGTAGGCCGCGACGCGGCAAGAAAAAAGGCCCCGCAAGGGGCCTTTTTGCTTTACGGGCGGTTGGCCGGCGGGTCGGTTTTGGGTTCGCCCGGCGCGGTGTCCATGGCCTCGCCGGGCCTGGTGTAGTCCACGGCGCCGTTGACGGCGTTCATGCGCACGCGCAGGGCGTCGCGGTCGGCCCGGGGTGAGGCGATCAGCCAGCCCTGCTTGAGCGTGCCGTCGCCGTTGAACTGAAGGCTGTAAAAGCTGTAACCCAGGTCGGCGTAATCGTCGCTGGGCTCCAGTTGTTCGGGCCCGGCGCCAAAGGCGGCCAGATCGTCCACGCTCTGGGGCACCGACCCGTGCTTGCGGTGGTAGGCCAGCAGCGCGTCGCGGATTTTCTGCAGGTTGCGCTCGGCCACCCTGGCCGAGGCCTGCATCTGCTGTTCTTTCTGCTGTTCGTTGGGGCCGCCCGACCCGCAGGCGGCCAGGGTCAGCAACAACAGGAATGTGGCGCGCAGCCTCATCGTTTATCCCCCAAGGTTCGCATTTGGCATTGAAACCCGTGCGCCGTACAAGGAAATAACGTGCCGGAGGCCGCGTTGTTCGCATGACTCTTGTAACCGCCCGTGAACTGTGGCGCGAGTACAGCCAGGGCGGCGTGGCCGCGCTGGCCGGTGTCAGCCTGGACATTCAGACCGGCGAGTTTGTGGCGCTGCTGGGCCGGTCGGGGTCGGGCAAGTCCACGCTGCTGAATCTGCTGGGCGGGCTGGATCGTCCCACGCGCGGCCGGATTCTGGTGGCCGAGCGTGACCTGGCAACGCTGGGCGCCAGGGAACTTTCCCTGTATCGCCGCACGACGGTCGGTTTCATCTTCCAGAGCTTCAACCTGGTGCCGACCCTGCCGGCGTGGGAAAACGTGGCGCTGCCGCTGGTGTTTGCCGGTGTCCCCCGCGTACAGCGCCGGCGCGCGGCCCTGGAAATGCTGGACAAGGTCGGGCTGGGCGCGCGCGGCGATCACCGGCCCTCGCAGATGAGCGGCGGCGAGCAGCAGCGTGTGGCGATTGCCCGCGCGCTGGCCAACCGGCCCCGGCTGCTGCTGTGCGACGAGCCCACGGGCAACCTCGACAGCGCCACCAGCGCCCAGATCATGGCGCTGATCACCGACGCCCACCGCTCGGGCGCGTCGCTGGTGATGGTCACGCACGACCCTGAACTGGCGCGCCGCCACGCCGGGCGCATTCTGCGCATGGCCGACGGCCGCATTGTCGAAGAGTCGCGGGGTGGCGCATGAACCTGCGCGGCATGATCTGGCTGGCCCTGGAAGGCCTGTTGCGCAAGAAGGGCCGCAACTTCCTTACCACCTCGGGCGTGTTCATTGGCGTGTTTGCCCTGACGCTGATTGTTTCGCTGGGCCAGGGCCTGAGCCGTGCCGTCACCAGCACTGTCAGCGGTACCGACAACCTGCGCCAGGTCGGCCTGACCGGCGGCTTCGGCATTGAGCTGTCGAACGACCCGTCCGAGATCGAGATCGCGGGCGAAATGGACGACGCGCGGCGCGAACGCCTGCGGCGCGCCGCCGTCAACCGCCGCCAGATCCGCCAGGTTGCGGGCCGGCGCGCCAACGCCATTGACGACCGCACGATCACCGAACTGTCGAAACTGCCGCATGTGGAAAGCATCGCGCCGGTGATTGTCGAGCGTTATGAAATGAAACTGAACGGCCACGAGTCGCCGGCCACCCTGAGCTACGGCGTGGATGTCGGGCGCCGGCGCTACGCCGACCGCGTGATCGCCGGCAGCTACTTCAGCGGCCCGGCCGCCCCCGAGGCGATTGTGCATGAGTACCTGCTTTACCGGTGGGGCATGCTGACCGACGGCGATTACGCCGCCGTGATCGGCCGGAAAGTGAAGCTTAAGACAATCCAGACCGAACTGACGCCCGAACAGCAGGCCCCGCCGATGCTGCAGGACTTCATGCGCGACCTGACCGACGAAGAACGCAAGGCCATGAACACGCTGTTGCCCAAGCTGCTGAAGCAACTGGGCCAGACCACCCAGCGCCGCGCCGCCGAGCGCGAGTTCACCGTGGTGGGCGTGCTGCGCGAACAGATGCCGGGCGACCCCTTCAACGTGATTGAGGACGGCAACGCCGTGCAGGCCGACCTGTTTCTGCCCCAGGAAACCGCGCGCGAGCTGTTTCTGGCCAGCGCGGTGAACATCGAACTGGGTTACCCGCGCGCGCTGGTGACCGTGACCGACGCCGAGTTCGCGCCGGAAGTCGAACAGGCCCTGCGCGACAAGGGTTACACGGCGTTTTCTGTCGCCAGCGCGCTGAAACAGATCGAAAGCGTGCTGCTGATGATCACCGTCAGCATTTCGTTTCTGACCGGCATCGCCCTGATTGTCAGCACGCTGGGCATCGTCAACACCATGATCACCAGCGTCATTGAACGCACCCGCGAGATCGGCATCTTCAAGGCCGTGGGCGCCACCAACGGCCAGGTGATGACGGTGTTTCTGTGCGAAAGCGCGCTGATCGGTCTGGTCGGCGGGCTGCTGGGTCTGGCGCTGGCGGCGCTGGCGATGATTCCGGGTGATTTGCTGGCGGTGCGGCTGATCAACGAAAAGGCCGCGATTCCGTTTGACCAGCCGGTGTTCGTGCTGCCGCTGTGGCTGATGGTTGCCGGGCCGGCGTTGGGCACGGGCACGGCGATTCTGGCGGCGATTCTGCCTGCCCGGCGCGCCGCGCGGATTGACCCGGTGCGCGCCTTGCGCCACGACTGATCACGCCATACCACCCAGCAGAAAGAACAGCCCCAGCAGCGCCGCGCCCACCCCAAGTGCGACCTGAAGACCGACCACCACCAGGGCCAGCCCGCGGGCGGGCCGCGCCTGCGGCCTGGCGGATTTCCAGTTGTGCCAGGACCGCCAGGCGCCGCCGAAGCACACGGCTGCCATGCCCAGAATCGCCCCGACCAGAATCCCGTCCATGGTCTCAGGTTGCCACGCACGGCGCCGGGGCACAGGGGTAGTGCTGCTTCAGCGCCGTGCGCGCAAAAGGCGCGTGACCTGTGCCGAGGCGCGCCGCAGGTTGGCCTCGGTTTCGTCCAGGTTGTCCTGCTTGCGGGCGCCAAACCGCGCGATGCCGAATGCGGCCGTCACGCCCGGCAGTGCCACGTCGGGCGCGACCACGCCCGCCAGCACGCACAGCGGCACGCCGGCGGCCTGGCAGCGCGCGGCCAGCGCCGCGATCAGCTTGCCCTCGGCGGTCTGGGCGTCGTAGCTGCCCTCGCCGGTGATCACCAGATCGGTTTCGCGCAGCAGCCGTGAAAAGTCCAGCAGGTCCAGCACCGCGTCGGCGCCGGGCCGCAGCATGCCGCCCAGCAGCCCGGCCACGCCAAAGCCAAGCCCGCCGGCGCTGCCGGTGCCGGGTTCGGTGCCCTTGAGGTTTATGCCGGCCTGCTGGGCCGCCAGTTGCAGCAGCGCCAGGCCTTCCTCCAGCTTGTGCAGGGCGCGCGTGGTGCCGCCCTTCTGCACCACGAACTTGCGGCTGGCGCCGTGTTCGCCCAGCATCGGCGTCATCACGTCGCACAGCGCGGTAAGCTTTACGCGGCGCAGGCGCGCGTCCAGCCCCGCAAGGTCCAGGGCGCGGGCCTTGAGCAGCCCGCCGCCGGTGGGTTCTGCATCACGGCCCGCGGCATCCAGAACGCGCGCGCCCAGTGCCACGGCCATGCCGGCGCCGCCGTCGCTGGTGGCGCTGCCGCCCAGGCCGACCAGAATTTCAACCGCCCCGGCGTCCAGCGCGGCGCGGATCATGTCGCCCACGCCCAGCGTGCCGGTGCGCAGGGGGTCGCGCTCGTGTTCTTCCAGGCGCCACAGCCCGCAGGCCTGGGCGCTTTCCACCAGGGCGCGGCGGCCGTCAGCAGAAAGGCCGATCGCGGCCTCGACCGGCGTGCCCAGGGGGCCACGCACGCGGACGGCAACACGTTGCGGAAAGGCCGGGGCCAGAACGTCCAGTGTGCCCTCGCCGCCGTCGGCCAGCGGCAGCGTGGTGGGGGTGCCGCCGGCATCGGCCACGCCGGCGGCAATGGCGGATGCGGCCCTGGCCGCGGGACAGGCCTGCTTGAACTTGTCCGGCGCGCACAGAACGCGCAGGGTCATGTCTTGCGCTGAAGGTAAAAGACGCGGCGGGACTGGTCGTGGCTGACGGGCTCAGAGATCACGGCCGAAAGCTCCCAGCCCTTTTCGCCGTAGTTGCGCAGCATCATGGACTCAATGTCCACACCGGAAAAGCCGGGGTTGCTGCGGTCCTGCTCGTGTCGTTCGTGCGCGTTGACGATGCGCTCTATCACCAGGTACTCGACCGGCATGGGCCCCTCCGTGGATTAATTGCCCCGCACTTTGCCCAGCAGCTTTTCCAGCGCGTCCAGGTACGCCGCCAGCGCGGCCCGGCCGCCCGGCGTGATTTCATAGGTGGTCTTGCTGCGGCCGCCGAACATGCCCTTGGCGGCCTGGATGTACCCGGCGGTTTCCAGTTTCTGGGTGTGTGTGGAAAGATTGCCGTCGGTGGCTTCAGTCAGGCCTTTAAGCTCGTTGAAGGTCAGGCGCCCGTGACTGCCCAAAGCGGCCAGAATTGCCAGCCGCAGACGTTCATGGATCAGCGGATCCAGCGCCAGCGCCGGGCTGATCATCGGGTCCAGTCGTGTCTTACCAGCCATACCGCACCCCGACCCAGAACCCCAGCAGAAAGTGCCCGGCCCCGAACGTGGCCGTGAAGAAAATGAAGTCTGTGCCCGCGCCCGGAATCATGGACACCGCGCCGCCCAGCAGCATGAAGATGCCCAGCCAGCGCACCGACGAAATGCTGTGGGCGCCGGCGGCCACCAGTGCCGCGCCGTAGCACAGCATCCAGATCGGAAAGATGAAATCCAGCCGCCCGTTGACGGCAAAACCCATTGTCAGCGCGCCGCCCACCGCCAGCGCCGGCAGCATCGCAAACAGCACGCGCTTGCCCAGCCGCGCCGCCAGGGGCTGGCCGTCCTGGCGCGCCCGCCGCAGCATGCCGAACAGGTTCAACTTTACCGAAACCAGCAGCGTGGCCGACCACAGCAGCACCATCTGCCACAGCAGCGCGTGGTCAAGGCCGATCCGCGCCTCGGGTTCAGCCAGGCCCGCCATCGAGGTCAGGCCGGCGGCCGCAAAGGCCAGCACGCCCGAAGCCACCAGCGCCGCGCCGGAAAGCGACGTCAGGCGCGAGTTGGCCTCCAGCGCCAGGCGAATCGTCTGCAGGTCGGTCTGGCTGGTCTGCTGCATGGGTTCATTTTAGAGCCGATTGCCGGTTTGTCCGCATGGATTTCCCGGCGCCCAATGAAAGACCCGGGGTGCCGCCAAGCACCCCGGGCCCCAAGCACGTGCAAGCATGGCTTACACGTACCGCGAGAAACTCACCGGCCGGTGGCTGGCGCCACGTACACCGCCTGGTGGCGCAGGTCATCCACCTGCAGCACATTGCGCAGGCCGGTCAGAAAATCCGGGCCGTAAAAGTCCAGAAAGTGGAACAGGCTGACCGCGTCCTGCTGCGGGCGGCCGTCTGGCAGCAGATAGCCGAACAGCTTGCCCAGTTGCTTGCGGTTGGTTTCGATTTCGCGCGCGGATTCAGCCACGGCGCGCGCGCGGATGCGGTCACAGCCGATGTCAAAGTTGTTCAGCACGTTGCGGATCTCGGCTGTGGGCTTCCAGCCCAGGTCGTCCAGCCCAAGCTCAAACCGCAGCAGTTCCGACAGCACGCGCTCTTTGGCTGATGCCACGGCCGCGCCGGCGTCTTCGGGCAGGTGGCGGCGCGCGGCGTCTTCGGGGCGCACCTCGCCGGCCAGGATTTCTTCCAGCGTCAGGCCGAACTTGACCAGCCAGCTTTCCACCTTGCCCTCGATGATCGTGGCGCTGATGCCGGGAAAGGGCACCGGCTCGCTGGGCGGCAGGGTTCCGGGCACCGGCCCCTGGGATATCTGGGCCACCAGCGGCAGACGCGTGAACAGCCGGCGCAGGTTGTACTCAAAGCCCGTGCCCTCGGCTGGCGGCAGGGCAGTGATAAAGTCGTCTTCGAAGTACTTGAGCAGCAGACGGGCCTTGAACAGGTCGGGGTCGCTGTCGGCGGCGCGGGCCAGGTCATCCAGCAGCAGCGCGGAAAACCCGGTGCCGGGCAGGTCATGGCGCAGGGTGTGAAGGTATTTTTCAGAGTCGCCGCCGCGAAAGCCGATGTCCTGAAACTCGCCCCCGCGCTGGATGATCACGCACTGGCCGGTTTCGCCGCGCTGGCCGATCTCATAGGCCGGCCACAGCAGCGTGACAACCTTGCCCACCTTGCGGGCGCGCAACTGGTCGGCCAGTTCAACACCGGCAATCACGCGCAGAATTTCGTCCATGCGCGGCGCGGCCACGCCCTTGAGCAGCGGCACCACCACCGCCAGCGCGTCACCGCGGGCAAGCTGGCGCAGGGTTTCCTGCTGGCGGCGGCTGGCGCGGGCGTCACGCAGCCAGTTCAGGCAGGACTGTTCAAGGTCGGCGTCCGGCGTGACACCGTTGCGCGCCAGACGGCGCGCCAGGATCTGAAAGTTGGCAAAGGCACTCTTGGGAAGTCGCGCGCGGCGAAGCGGGATGCGCGCCAATGTACCGCTGCGTCCGGCACCGGAACGCGTGGTCAGGGGCAGCTTCTCGACACGGTAAGACATCGCAATCAACCACCTCGACAGGGCCATCCCCCGAACGAATACGATTGTACCAGTAGGTTCGACACTTCCCGACCGGGGGACTCGCAACAAATTGTGTCGAAGTCATAACTTATGGCGACTTGGCGGGTTACGAAGCCGGAATTTTTAGGCCGCCAAAATGGCTGTCAAAACTGGGCGTTTTGGGGGCAAATGTCGGTATCGGCGTAAGCCAAAATTAGATAACGGCTTACAGGGCACTTCGCCACCTGGCCCCGTGACCCTTGGCGCTTTCTGCCGCCTGTGGGTGGATGCCGCCAACTTCCATTTGCGCCGGCTTTGCTACCATCCGCGCGGAGGTTCCCATGCTCGCGCCTGCCCGCAAGTCGCCCCGCGTACGCACCGCCTTGCGTTACACCGTTTCGATGCCTGACCCGGCCAGCCACAACTTTCTGGTTGAGGGCGAAGTAACCGGTGTTGGCGATACCTGCACGCTGGCCTTTCCGGTCTGGACGCCCGGCAGCTACAAGCTGCGCGAGTTCGCCAAGAACGTCAGCGCGTTTACGGTCAAGGGCGGCGACTGCGACATGCTGGACAAGCAGCGCTGGCAGGTCACGGGTATTCGTGGCGGCAGGTTTACGTTCCGGTTTACGCTGTACGCCGACGAGCTTTCTGTGCGCACGCCGCACCTGGACGAAACCCACGGTTTCTTTCTGGGCACAAACCTGTTTCCGTACGTGGAAAGCCCGCTAGAGGGCCGCCCGGCCCCGTGTGTTTATGACATCACCATCCGGCCCTGGCGCCGCTGGAAGGTCGCCACCAGCCTGAAGTCCGTGGGGCCCAACACCTGGCGCGCGCCGGACTACGACATTCTGGGCGACACGCCCTTTGAGATCGGCACCCACGAAGTGCGCAGCTTTACGGTCATGGGCGTGAAGCACGACGTGGCGTTTTATGGCTACGGCAACTTTGACGCCGACCGCATTGTCAAAGACACGGCCAGGGTTGTGCAGGCGCAGGGCAAACTGTTCGGCGGCCTGCCCTATGACTATTACCTGTTCATCCACCACATCACGCCCGACAGCGGCGGCGGACTGGAACACCTCAACAGTTGCGTGTGCGGCTGGAACTCGTGGAAGTTCCGCAAAGAGGAAGACTACCAGGCCTTTATCCGGCTGGTCAGTCACGAGTTCTTTCACGTCTGGAACGTCAAGCGCATCCGGCCGGCGATTCTGGGCCCCTTCAACTATGCGCGCGAACAATACACCCGCGCGTTGTGGGTCATGGAAGGCCTGACCCAGTACTACGAACGCATCTGGTGCGCGCGCGCCGGGGTGACGCCGGCCGCCACGGTGCTCAAGAGCATTGCCGAAAACATTGACAAGGAAGACAACCGCCCCGGCCGCAAGGTGATGAGCCTGGAAAACGCAAGCTGGCTGGCCTGGACCAAACTGTACCTGGCCGATGAAAATTACCTTAACAGCGGCGTCAGCTATTACTCGCGCGGCGCGCAGGTGGGGCTGCTGCTGGACGCCAGAATCCGGGCGGCCACCGGCGGGGCAAAGAGCCTGGACGACGTGATGAAGCTGGCCTTTGAGCGCTACGGCTGGCCCAGGCCCGGGTTTCCGGAACGCGGCTTTGAGGCCCTGTGCGAGGAGGTGGCCGGGCGCAAGCTTGCGGCGTTCTGGCGCGACCATGTGCGCGGCACGCGCGAACTGGACTACACCGAGGTGCTGGATGTGTACGGGCTTGAGTTCGCGCGCGAGAACGACAAGACCGAGCCCTGGCTGGGCGTCACGTTCAACGGTGCCAAAATCACCGCCGTGCACGCCGAGGGCCCGGGCCGCAAGGCCGGGCTTCAGCCCCGCGACGAAGTGGTGGCGATCAACGGCCACCGTGTGGACGGCAGGACGCTGGAGTCACGGCTGGAGGACAGCAAACCCGGCGACGTGATCGAACTGGCGCTGTTCCGGCGTGAACGGCTGGTGCGTGCGCGGGTCAGGGTGGCGGGCCGGCCCGCGGGCAAGCTTCTGCTGCGGCCGGTGAAGAAGCCCAACGCCGCCCAGCGGCGCAACTTCCGGTCGTGGCTGGGCGCGCGGGTCAGGTGAACGCGGGCGCACCCGCTTGCCTTTATGCCCGGATGCCGCCATATTCGGCCTTTCGCGGCCATTAGGCCCCAACGGAGACCGCAATGACAATCAGGCAGCCCAGCGTAGACAAAGAACGTGAAAAGATGACGGTCATCAAGACCAGCCGCCCGGCCCCGGGCGTGTTCATGATCGAGCTTTCTGACCCGCCGGCCAACACCTACACGCATCAGATGTTCCGCCAGATGGACAACGCGATTCTGGAGGCGCGCTTTGACGACGAAATCAGTGTCATCCTGATTACCGGCGAAGGCGAAAAGTTCTTCTGTGCCGGCGCCAACATCAAGATGCTGGAAGAAAGCAACCCGCACTGGAAGTACTTCTTCTGCCTGCACGCCAACGAAACGCTGTCACGTCTTGAGCAGTCGCCCAAGCTGGTGGTCGCCGGCCTGAACGGCCACACCGTGGGCGGCGGCCTGGAAATCGCCATGGCCGCGGACATCCGCATCGCGCGCAGGGATTCCGGCCGCTGCGGCCTGCCCGAGGTGAATCTGGGCGTGCTGCCCGGCACCGGCGGCACGCAGCGCCTGGCCCGCATGATCGGCAAGAGCCGTGCGATTGAACTGATGTGCAGCGGCCGCCTGTTCAGTTTCGAAGAAGCCCACCAGTGGGGCATTGTCAACGAAATCTACGACGGCGACGCCAAAAGCTTCCGCGAACAACTGATTGACTACTGCAAGCAGTTCACCCTGCCCAACAAGGCCACCAAGGTCGTTGGCAACATCAAGCGCAGCGTGCAAAGCGGCACGGAAATGGCCTTTGAATACGGCCTGGCGCTGGAGCGCGAGCTGCAAAAGGCGTTGTTTGACAGCCAGGATGCCAAGGAAGGCCTGAACGCCTTCAACAGCAAGCGCACCCCGCAGTTCAAGGGCGTCTAACGTCCATCAGGTGCAAGCCAAGCCCCCGCCAACACGGGGGCTTTTGTGTGTGTGGCGGATTGTCCGTTGGCCGCACCGCCGCGGCTTGACAGGCGCGCGCGGGCACGCGAAATGGCGCCGTGCTTACCGTGCTCTCCAGTGTACTGGGCGGGATCGGCCTGTTTCTGCTGGGCATGATTCTGCTGACTGACGGGTTGAAGGCCCTGGCCGGAGACGCGTTGCGCGGCATTCTGGCGCGCTTTACGCGCAACCGTTTTACCGCGCTGGCAACCGGCGCCGGCGTCACGGCGCTGGTGCAATCGTCCAGCGCCACCACCGTGGCCACGATCGGCTTTGTTTCGGCGGGTTTGCTGAGTTTCCAGAACGCCATCAGCGTCAACATCGGCGCGGCACTGGGCACCACCAGCACCGGCTGGATTGTCAGCCTGCTGGGGCTGAAGCTGAGCATCGGCAAGATCATGCTGCCCGTGATAGGCCTGGGCGCGCTGGCCAAACTGCTGGGCAAGGGCAAGCTGGCCCAGACCGGCATGGCGCTGGCGGGTTTTGGCGTCATTTTTGTCGGCATTGACGTGCTGCAATCGGGCATGAAGGATCTTTCCGAAACCTTCCACCCCGAGCGTTTTCCGCAGCCGACTGTGTTCGGGCGTCTGGTGCTGGGGCTGGTCGGCATCGGCATGACCGTGATCATGCAAAGCAGCAGCGCGGCGGTTGCCACAACACTGGCTGCCCTGGCCGGCGGCACCATCAACCTGGAACAGGCCGCCAGCATCGTGATCGGCGCCAACGTCGGCACCACGATCACGGCCGGCATAGCCAGCCTGGGGGCGACCACGCCCGCGCGCCGCACCGCCGTGGCGCACATTGCGTACAACACGGCCACGGCGGTGGTGGCGTTTCTGGTGCTGCCGCTGTACATGATGCTGGTGGGTGAATTTCCGGCCGTGTTCAGTGACCACGCCCTGACGATTGCCGCCTTTCATTCGGGCTTTAACCTGCTGGGCGTGATCCTGTTTCTGCCGTTTGTCGGCACGCTGGCGAAGATCACAGAGCACATCTTCAAGATGAAGGGCCCGCGCCTGACGCGCGAACTGGACGCCAGCCTGCTGGCCGTGCCGCCCCTGGCCATTGAGGCAGTGCGTCGCTCGCTCAAGGTCGGGTGTTCGGAGCTGTTCGAGTATCTTGCAGCCCACCTGCGCAACGAAAAGAACGCGCCGGGCGATGAACTGGTTGAAGAACTTGACGTTGCGCTGGACGAGATCAGGCGCTTTCTGGCCAAGGTTCCGCCCCCGGATGTGCAGGGGTACGAGTTTCACCGCCAGATCAGCACCATGCACGCGATTGACCACCTTGAACGTCTGACCGCCGAAGCCCGCGAAAAGGGCCGTCTTGATATCGCCCGAAGAGACAAGACTCTGCACGGCACCTGTGTGGATCTGGCCGCCATGCTGGATCTGCTGGCCACCCAGGTCCGCGAGCCGCTGGTTGAGCCCGATGTCGAGCGCGCCCAGGCCTTCAGCCAGCGCCTGGCCGACGAGCGCCGCACCGCCCGCCCCGCGATTCTGGAGGCCACCGCCGCCCGCAGGATTGACCCTGACCAGGCGCTGGCTGAACTGGCCGCCCAGCGCTGGCTGGATCGTCTTGCCTACCACGTGTGGCGCGCCAGCCACCATCTGCGCGAAATGACGCGCAAGGAACTGGCCGCCCAGGCCCACACCGCCGCCGACGCCGGCGCGCCCCCGCCGCCCGCGGCACCCCCGGCCGCAGCCTAACCCTTTGCGCCGCTGCAAAGACCCCCGCGACAGTGCGGATGCGCAACCGCCCGCGCGGAAATTTTCTGAACCTTGAACCGGTGCCCGCCCCCGCCGGCAGTTCTGTGGTTGAAGCCAATGGTGCTTGAGGACAAACCAACGAGGCCGGGCAAAGCCCGGAAACAAGGAGACAAGGCCATGCGGGAAGCAAACTGGATGCGCGCGGGTGCCCTGGCGATGCTGCTGTCGGGGTTGGTGGTGGGCGCGGGCGCCCTGAACGCCGAAGAAAAGCCCGGCATCAAGGGCGAGGTGCGCAAGGAAAAAGAAGCCGAGCGCAAGGAAGCGGAAAAGAAAGAGGCCGAGCGCCGCGAAGCCGAAAAGCGCGAGATGGAAAAGAAAGAAGAAGTCCGGCCCGAGGTCCGCAAGGAACAGTTGAAGAAGGAAATCGCGGAACTGGAAGACCTGGCCAAGAAGGTGAAGCACCTGGAAGACGAAGAAGAGCGCGCCAACTATGAAAAGCGCCTGAAGAAGGCGCTGGAGGAAAAGCGCGCCGAACTCAAGAAACTGGAAGGCAAGGGCGACAAACCCAGGGAAGCCGAGCGCAAAGAGGCCGAAAAGAAAGAGGCCGAGCGCAAGCACCTGGAAAAGAAAGAGGCCGAACGCAAGGAAGCTGAAAAGAAAGAAGCGGAAAAGAAAGAAGCCGAGCGCAAGGAAGGCCACAACAAGCAGGTCGCCCCGCGCAAGTAACCACCCGCGATCGTCACACCAACAAGGCCGGCCCACGCCGGCCTTGTTGTTTTTGAGGAAAGCAAGGGCGTGCAGGTGCCCCCGCAAATGACAAAGCCCCCGTGGTGCGGGGGCTTGGGTTTGGGTTGCGGGTCTATCGGCCCAGGGATGACAGCGGGATGAACTCGCGCGTGGTTTCACCCTGCACTTCGAACTCGGCGCCGGTGCTCATCAGTCCCACCAGGCGGCCCTTGCGGTCGCCGGGCAGGGGAAAGGTGAACTCGGGCCCGCCCAGCAGAAACACCCGTTCGGGTTCGTTCGGGCCGGCCTTGCGCAGAACCAGCCGGTCGGTGTGGATCACGGTGCCCTGGGGGAGGTGGCCGCCGCGGGCCGCGACATTGCGCAGGCGGTTGTCCACGGCCGCGTTGCCCAGACCGCCGGCCCACACCACCATGCGCGCCAGGTTGTCGCCGGTGCGGGTTTCGGTGCCGGTGCCGCGGGTGCTGGTGGCCTCAAAGCTGTTGGCTGTGCCCTCGGCCAGGCGCAGTGATTCGCCCTCGCGGCTGACCACGGCGTTGCCGGCCAGCAGCGCGATCTGCAGCACGCTGGCGTCCAGGCCTTCACTGCGGTCGGTGGCGCCGCGATAGACCAGGCGCACATCGCGCTGGTTCAGCGGAATATCGCGCACGCCAAAGCGGCTTGCGGCCTCGACCATACTGGCCACAAAGGCTTCGGGTGTCATGTCGTTGCCGAAGAAACTCAGGCGCCGCTGGCGGATCTGCGGGTCAAGGCCGGAAACATCAATACGAATGCCGTAGGTTTTTTCGCCCAGTGCGGCCACGTCGGCCACGGTCTGGCGCTGGATTTCAACCACGCGGCCGTCGGCCGAAACGTGCCGGTACGGCAGTTCGTAGTTCAGGGCCACGCTGGCGCCGGGTTCCAGGGCAATCTGGTTTTCCGCCACGGTGGCCGACAGCGCCGCCATGCCGGCCGAGATCACGGCGCGCCCGCGCAGCACCTCAATGCCCGGCGGGCCGAAGTCTCCGGCGCGCCGCAGCCGCACGGCCGAAGCGCCGTCCAGCAGCACTTCGCCGGCGGCAAAGCGCACCACGCGGCGCGAACCGATGCCGGCCTCGACTACATCGCCGTCGTGCACCCAGCCGGTGCCGGATTCGTCCAGCACGCGCGCCACTGTCGGCGCCGGGCCCTGGGGCATCTGGGACAGTCCGAAGATCACCGTGCCGGCGACCAGGGCCGCGGCCGCGGCGCGCCAGGCGTAACGCCAGGCGCGGCCGCCGATCGGAATCACCTTGCCGTCGCTGTCGTGTCCGCCGGCGTGGGCCGGGGTTGTGGCGGCCTGGCGCACGGCGGCAAACAGGCGGGCCAGGGCGTTTTCGGCAATGTCGTTGGCGGGCACGGCGCGCACCAGCAGCACGTTGCGGCGGATGCGTTCGGCCTGGGCGCGCAGCGCCGGGTCGCGGTCCATTTCGGCCAGCAGGGCGCGCTCGGCGGCGGGGTCAAGTTCGCCCAGGGCGAAGTCAATCAGGCGGTTGTCAGGGGCCGGGGCGGTCATGTCAGTTTCCGGTACGACTGCGTCTTCTCTTGTCTTGTGTAACGCCCGGACGCTGGCGGCGTTGGCCAAATTGCCTATTCCACCAGTCCCTTGCGTTGCAGGTATCTGGACAGCGCGGCAATCGCCTCGTGTACCCAGTACTTCACCGTGCCCTCGGGGCTGTCCAGAATCTGGGCGATTTCGGCATAGGGCAGATCCTGGTGCACCCGCAGCACCAGAGCTTCGCGCTGGTTGGCCGGCAG
This sequence comes from Planctomycetota bacterium, assembly GCA_015075515.1. Classification (GTDB taxonomy): domain Bacteria; phylum Planctomycetota; class UBA8742; order UBA2392; family UBA2392; genus H3-PLA7. The sequence goes on along the minus strand of JABTUE010000002.1, from coordinate 822,042 downwards.
GCGCGTGATGGCCAGGCGCACTTCCTCGATCAATTCGCGCGACTGCAGGACTTCGTGGCTTTCCGGATCAGCGCCGCGCAGCAGTGCCGCGAAGCTGTGTTCTTCGCCGTCGCCGGCAGAGGCGTCAAGGCTGGCGTGCTGGCGCAGGTTTTCGCGCTTGTAATGATCCAGCGTCAGGTTGCGCGCGATCTGCAGGCACCAGGTGGTGAACTTGGCCCGCGGCGTGTAGGTGCCGGCATTTTTCAGCACGCGCAGGAAGGTTTCCTGAAAGATGTCCTCGGCCGGTTCGGCCTTGCCCACCATCTTGAAGATGAAGTTGTAGACCTGGCGCCGGTGGCGCTGCACCAGCGTTTCAAAGGCCGCGTGGTCCTGTTCGCGTTCAAACAGTTGCAGCAGCTCAAAGTCGCTGCATTCGGCCAGGCTGCGGGGCAGGGCCTCGGTGCGGCGCCGTTCGGGTTTGGGGACGCGCTCGGTGCTCTTGGCGGTTTGGCGTGGAGACACGTCGCGGCCCCGGAAACTGGAGGAAGAAGCGGTTGAAAAAGCGGCGGGCATGATAGGCGGCGCGGCAAGGCCGGGAAAGCACGCCATGCATGGAACGACAGGAAAGCCCGGCGGTTGCAAAGATCGAATCGTACACAGCGCACAGGTACGGAAGCATTAGTAAGTGCCTGGCGCGGGTTTATGGTGCGGCGGCTTGCAAGGGGCGACAGATTTTTCAGTTTGGCTGCCGGTGGGCTTGGTGTGACGGGGCGAACGTCGTAACTTCAGAATCAGAGGATGGTTATGGGTACATTTGGCAATGCTTGATGTAAGATAACCGTAAGATGGGCGCAAGAATCCTAGTACGATTCACGGCAGAAAAGTTGACAGGCGTGCAACGGTGTGTAATATTCTCAGCATCGTTCCCGTTCCCACTGGAGAGGCATCCCATGCTCAGGACCCGCAACTCTCTTCGTCGCGCCCGGCGCGGTGGCGCCCTGGCGGCGGCCATGTTGTTCATGATTCTGGTGACCGTGGCCGGCACCGCGCTGTTGTCCATGTCGGTGATCAGCCGCAAGTCCATTGTGCGCAACGGCGTGGACGTGCGCCTGATGATCGCGGCCGAGGCCGGCATTGAAACCATGCGTGGCCGGTTCACGCTGATCCAGGGCATCCAGGACGACTGGAGCTGGCTGAACACAGCCACCTGGACGACTGTGGGCACGCCGGTGGTGAACGGCACGACAGTGACGGTGCAGGCGCTCAGTGTGGGCGGCCCGTCGGTGCCCACGGCGCGCATGCGTTCAATGGCTTCGGCCTCGGGCCGCACGCGCGTGATTGAGTATCACATCAAGGTGGCGACGTTCAGCGACTATGCGGTCTTCACCGGCGATCCCGGCACACTGGGCGCGAACTACAAGTGCGTGGGCAACCTGTACGGCGCCGGTAACATGTATATTCCGTACACCGGCGCGCAGTTGCTGGGTGATGTGGTGCTGACGGGTACGATCTCGCACACCAACGGCCAGCCCTGGAGCTATACCTTCCCGTTGAGCAACCCGTTGCAGAACCAGCCGGCGATTCCGTTTCCGACCTGGGCCGCGCCCTGGACTTCACTGGAAACCGTGGCGCAGGGCTTTGGCCACTATTGGGCGGAAAACACGCTGGAAATCATCTTTGACGGCACCAACTACCACCGCCGGTTCGTGCGTCGCAAGGTCAACGGCACTGGCGGCGGCACCGTGCCGACAGGCACGGGCTGGCTGGACATCAGCAACGGCACCACAAGCTACATTCACGCTTCCTTGAACAACACGGACTACGAGTGCGTTGTCGAGACGCTGGCGATTCCCGACGAAGGCGTCATTTACGTCAAAAGCGGCATGGCTTCGGCGATTTCCGCCACCAAAGACTCGCTGGGCGGCGGTTGCACCAACAACTTCACCCAGACGCGCTTTGCCACCAACGGTTCGGCCTGGAGCCTTTCCAACACCGACATTGTGGACGACAACTACAATCACACCACTACGCCGATTCTGCTGCTCAGCGGACGACTGGACAACCGCCGCGTTTCGCTGGCCTGCGACCACAAGATCGTGGTCAAGCAGCCGATTGTGTACCAGACGCTGCTGACCAACCCCGGTTACCGCCGGTTCTGGGCCGACGGCGTCAACGGCAAGGAAAGCGCCGGCGCCCTGGGCTTCAAGGAGATGCTGGGCGTGATGTCCAAGGGCGACATTCACCCCGCCGTCACCTGGTGGAGCAACCTGAGCACCTTGTACGGCGGCAGCCCCGGCGTTACCGACGTGGTTGGCGAATACCTGCCCGGCCACTACCCCGCCGACACCACCAGCATGGACGGCGTGTACCTGGCACTCGGCCACACCGCTCCCGTGCGCCACTACGGCTACGTGTCGGGCACGGGCCCCCGTGGCGAGCACTGGCTGCACGGCGGTCTGATCGCCCGGGGCAGCTACGGCGGCGGTCTGGGCAACTCGTACTACCGCCGCAACTACGACTGGGATTACCGCATGCGGCTGACCTGTCCGCCGTACTTCCTGCGCGCCTACAACACCAGCGCGGTGTACATCCCGGGCACCTGGCGTACCTTCGAAATGTAGCCTGACCTGCCGCAGCCACCCGGCCTTTCGGGGCCGGGTGTGTTTTTTCCCGCCCTGGCCGCTGACGTGGTGGCTTCAGTTTCGGGGCATTGGCGCTAAACTCTTGGCACTGCCCGGGGTACTGCATGGCCACCACCAAGATTGAGGTTCTGTTCGGCAAGATCGCTGTCTCGTGCGGTTTCGTCACCGAGGAGCAGCTTGCCAAGGCCGTCGAGGCCCAGGAAAAGGCGCCCGACGGCACGCACCTTGGCAAGTGCATGGTGGATCTTGGCTTTCTGTCTGACGAAGAACTGATGACGGTTCTGGCCATCCAGCGCGAAAACCGCTCGCGCCTGGAGATGTCGCCGGCCGTGCGCAAGATGGGCATGACGCTGGGCCGGCTGGCGATTGAGAAAGGCTATTGCACCGAACAGCAGGTTCACGAATGCATCCGCGAACAGGCCAAGCTGGAGCGCTTCAACCTGTTTTTCCGGCTGGGTGAGGTGATGGTCAGTCGCGGCGTGCTGACGGCCGAACAGGTGCACGAACTGCTGCAAAGCCAGAACATCACGATCCTGGGCTGCCCGGCCTGCTTCAGCAAGTTCAACGTGCTGAACTACAAAGAGCCGATGAAAATCAGTTGCCCCAAGTGCGGCCACCCGGCGCTGGAAGTTCCGGCCAGCATGCCCGCGCTCAAGGTGGACGGCAGCATTGACGACGGCGACCGCAAGGCCGCGTTGGCCAACCAGCCCAAGGACGAGGCGCCGGAAGTGCTTAAAGGCCTTGAGAACGACTTCAAGCCGCCGACGCGCCCCAAGTGACGCCGTTTGGCCAGCAAGTGCAAGCACTTACAACGGAATGTTACGCCGTGTCAGCGCAAATGGCGTTCCGATAATTCGCGTCATGAAGCGGGTTTGGGGCCGGTCTGGTGCTTGACGACCGCGCCTGCATGGCGATACTTGAGGGGTCGGATAACCCAACGCAGGGTTGGCTTGCCGTTTTAACAACGCAAGGGGAACTACTTTGAACAGGTCATATCGTCGCGGTTTTACACTGGTGGAACTGATGGTGGTGATCGGCATCCTGGGGTTGCTCGTGGGCATCCTGGCCGTTGCCGTGATTCCCAAGCTCGCCCAGGCCTCTGCCAAGCTTGAGGTCAAGCAGATTGGCGACCTGATGCAGGCCATCCAGCAGATTCCGATTGACAACAAGAAGAAAAAGACGCTGACCGAGGCTGCGCTCAAGGACGCCAAGGGCCAGAAGTTCTACGAGCAGTGCATCAAGAAAAAGCTGCTGGACCCTGAAGTCGTCAACAAGCTGGTCAGCCTGAACAGCAAGGTGGATTCCAAGGCCGGCACGGACTGGATCGAAAGCGGCGAAATGCCGCCCAACTCGTGCAGCTACACCTCGCCCAAGGGCAGTGACCTGCTGAGCGTGCTGAACAGCAAGGGCGCCCAGAAGACGGTGGTGCTGACGTTCAACAGCCAGAACTGGAACAACTACGAAAACGAAGGCGTGATTGTGTACTGGTCGGACGGCGACACGGCCGAATACATGACCGCCGACAACGCCAGCTCGCAGTGGAACATTGACGCCACGACGTTCAAGGAACGCCCCAACGACGTGATCGGCAACAAGAAGCCGTTCAATCGCACCTACGAGCAGTAATCCGGCTGTCGTTACAAACGCCCCGGTTTCGGCCGGGGCGTTTTCTTTTGACGCATTGCGTCCAAAGGAGCCGTTTCACCGCACGTTTGAGTGCTCAGCCCAGCAGTCGCCCAAACAGCAACGCCATGCCCGGCGCCCCCTGCAGCGCGTGCAGGGGGCTGCCGGGTTCCTCAAGCTCCAGTTGCAAAAGCGCCGCGCCCCGGTCGTGGTGTTCGGCATCCAGCCGGCGCAGCACTTCGGCCGCGCCGCCGTCGTCGCCCGTAAGGGTCAGCGCCTTGAGCAGCCACAGCCCCGCCGTGGCGCGGCCGGCTTCAAAGGCCAGCCGCAGCGGTTCCAGTGCCGTCTGGGGGTCGCCCACAGTGTACCGGATCACACCCAGCAATTCGGCTGTTTCGGCGTCACCGGGGTCTTCGGCCATCAGCCGTTCGCTGGTTTCCAGCGCGTTTTCGTATTCTTCTTTTTCCAGCAGCAGCGAAGCCAGGTTGCGCCGCAGATACCGCAGCTCGGGGGCTTCCTCGATGGCCTCCTGCAGCACGCGCATCGCGTCGTCAAAGCGGCCCTGGGCAACCATCGTTTGGGCCAGCCCGTTAAGCGCGTTGGCGTAGGGCTGGGTCTCGCGCCGGTCGCGGGTACGGTTGCGCCACATGCCGGCCAGCGGCGGGTGCATGCCGTGTTCGGACAGCAGCTCGGCCAGTTCCAGCATGGTGGCGGTGTCACAAACGCGGCACAGTTCGCGCGCCATCATCACCGCGCGCGGGCCGAAACCGGCGGCAATCGCGGCGCGGATGGCATCCAGTGTGGGCGGCGCGTCAGGCTCGGGCAAAGTAGGCCTTGTGGGCTTCCAGTTCGGCGTCGGTGGGCTGCCTGGGCGCTGATCTGGCGCCAAACGGGCTGATCTCGCGCAGGCGTCTGACAATCGCGCTGACTTTTTCAACCAGCGCGTCCACTTCGTCTTCGGTGGTGTAGCGGCTGACGCAGAATCGCACGCTGCCGTGGATGGCCCAAAGCGGCACGTTCATGGCCTTCAGCACGTGGCTTGGCTCCATGCTGCCGCTGCGGCAGGCGCTGCCGGCCGTGGCGCAGATGTTTTCGGCGTCCATCATCATCAACAGCGCCTCGCCGTCCACGCAGGCAAAGCCCAGATTGGTGGTGTTGGGCAGGCGCGAGACCGGGTCGCCGTTGAGCGTCACGTCGTCACACTTTGCCATCAGGCCGCGTTCCAGGCGGTCGCGCATCTTGCGCATGTGCTCAATGTGCGCGTCCAGTTTGCGGCGGGCCAGGTCGGCCGCGGCGCCCAGAGCCACGATGCCCAGCGTGTTTTCGGTGCCGGCGCGCCGGCCGGTTTCGTGGTGGCCGCCGCGGATCAGGGGTTCAAAGCCCGTGCCCTCGCGCACAAACAGCGCGCCGCAGCCTTTCAGGCCGTGGAACTTGTGGGCGCTGATGGTCAGAAAATCCACAGCCGGTTCTTCGGCCAGGTCAAGCTTGAGCTTGCCGGCGGCCTGGGCGGCGTCCACGTGTACCAGCGCGCCGAACTGCTTGGCCAGGTCGCCGATCGCGCCCACGGGGTGGATCACGCCGGTTTCGTTGTTGGCCCACATCACGCTGACCAGCGCGGTGTCGCCGCTGATTTCACCCTTGAGTTCGTCAAGGTCCAGGTGCCCCGCGCTGTCCACGTTCAGTTCTGTCACGCGGTAGCCGCGGCCGGCCAGATTGCGCGCGACCTCAAGCACGCTGGAGTGCTCGGTTTTGACGGTGACAATGTGCTTGCGATCAGGCCGCGCCTGCAGCGCGGCGTAGATGGCCGTGTTGTTGCCCTCGGTGGCGCCGCTGTTGAAGCTGACCTCGGCGGGCTTGCAGTTCAATAACCGGGCCACGCTTTCGCGCGCCAGTTCAAGCTGGTGGCGCACTTTCTGGCCGAACGCGTGCTGGGAACTGGGGTTGCCGTAAAACTCGCCCAGCAGCGGCAGCACCGCCTCGACGGCTTCGGGCGCCGGAAACGTGGTGGCGTTGTTGTCGAAGTACAGGGGTCGCGTCATGGGTCAACCAGCGGGGGCCGGCCGCAAGGGCCCACACATTGTTCCCTCACGACCGGTCCCGCGGAAGTCTATCGCATCGGCGGCGCGTGCAGTTCGGCCGAATGCTCGGTGGTATCAATTACTTCCAGGTTCGGGTCAACCATCTCGCGCAGCCGGTCCTGCACAAAAAACTTCATGGTCGCGCTGCTGCTGCTGCACGAGTTGCAGTGCCCGTGCAGCCGCACGAACACCTGGTTGCCCTGCACATCCACAAGTTCCATGTCGCCGCCGTCCATGGCAAGACCGGGGCGGATCTCGCGATCCAGCACTTCCTGGATCAGTTGCATTTTCTGCAGGTTCGAAACGTTGCCGGTTGCCCCGGCCAGTGCCGGCGCGGGCCGGGTCGCGGGTTTGGCCGGCGCCATTTCCGCGCGCACGCGGTCAATGATCTGCATGATGTCCACGTGGCACGAGCCGCAGCCGCCGCCGGCGGTGGTGTAGTGCGTAACCTGATACACGTGGGTCAGGTTGTGGTCGCGGATCGCGCGTTCAATCTTGTGTTCAGGCACGCTGTAACAGCGGCACACGCTGTGGTGCAGGTCTTCTTCGCCTTCGTTGTCCAGGGCTATGCCCCGAAACCGGGCATAGGCGGCCTCCAGCGCCTCCATTGCAATCACGCAGGCGTGCATCTTTTCCGGCGGCAGACCGCCCAGGTACGCGGCAATGTCGTCGGCGGTAATCCGCGCGGCGTCGTCAACCGGCTTGCCCTTGAGCATTTCTGTAAGGGCCGAAGACGCCGCGATTGCCTGCGGCGACCCGAACACCTTGAAGCTGGCGGCCTCGATGCGCTCGTCGGCGCCGATTTTCAGGTACAGCTTCAGGGCCTGGCCCGAAGCCAGACTGCCCACTTCACCGACCACGGTGGCGTCGGCCATCTCGCCCACGTTGCGTGGGTTGATGAAGTGGTCGCGCACTTTGTCGGTCACGGTGGTCATGGCAGGGCCGAAGGTTACACCGGCGGGGCCAATGGTGGAACGGGGTAGCGGACCCGTTTAGTCCACAATAATTGCCTGCGGAACCGCTACCGAACCCTGCCGGGGTTTCCAATTGCGGCACCCGGTTGCAATGGCGTGTTGGCGTCGCCCAGGTCACACTCTGGTACGGAGGTGACATGGTTCGACACGGTCTGTTGCTGCTTCTTTTGTTTGCCGCGCCTTTGGCCGCGCGGATTGAACTTGAGCCGCCGGGCCAGCGCGAGTTCGTGCTGGATCGCGCCGGGCTGCTGGACGAACGTTCTGTGCAGGCGATCCGGCAGATCTGTGACAGTGTGCTGCGCGAGCGCGGCATACCGATTGTCGTGGTCACCATCGAGACGATTCAGGTCTACGGCGGCGACATGAGCATCGAACGCTTTGCCACGGCGCTTTACAACCAGTGGGGCGTGGGTCACCCCACCATCCACGGCAAGCCCTGGAACAAGGGCATGCTCGTGATTGTGTCGGCCGGCGACCGCAAGGCCCGCATTGAACTGGGCGCGGGCTGGGAAAGCGGCCACGACGCCCAGTGCCGGCGCGTCATGGACGAGTTCATGGTGCCGCGCTTTCGCAAGGGCGACTACGCCGGCGGCCTTGTCGCGGGTGTCGAGCAATTGGCGACGATGGCGCGCGGCGAACAGTTGCCGGCGCCGCCGTTTCCGTGGCAGGCCGTGCTGCTGGCAATCGGGTTCTTTGCCCTGATGGTGTGGACCGGGGTTTCGCTGTACCGGCGTGGCCGCAGCGGCTGGGCCTGGGTGTTCTGGGGCGTGGTGTTCACGGTGCTGGGCTTTCTGCTGATGGCGCTGTTGTCCGGGCGGCGGCGCAGCGGTTTCAGTGGCGGTTTCGGCGGCGGCAGTTTTGGCGGCGGGTTTTCGCGCGGTGGCGGCGCAAGCGGGAGCTGGTGATGAAACGGGCCCATCAGGTGTTCGGGTTGGCTGAGCGCAAGCGTATTGCCGAGGCTGTTGCGGCCGCCGAGGCAAAAACCAGCGCCGAGATCGTGCCCGTGGTGGCGACGCAAAGCGGCCGTTACGACCGCGCCGAAGACGCATTCGGCCTGATGCTGGGGCTGGCGCTGTACGTGGCGGCATGGCTGGCCTTTCAGGGACCGCGCGAGGTCGCGTGGGGCACGGGCTACACGATTGACTGGTGGCACGCGCTGCTGATTGTGCCCGCAGGCTTTGCGCTGGGTGTGGGGCTGGCCTCGCGCGTGGGGTGGCTGACGATGCTGTTTACGCCGGCCGCCGAGACGGCGGCAGAGGTGCAGCGCGCGGCGCGACAGGCGTTCTTTGACCAGCGCGTGCACCACACCGCGGGTTCCAGCGGCCTGCTGATTTATGTCAGCCTGCTGGAGCACCGCGCGGTGGTGCTGGCCGATGAAGAGGTCACGGCCAGGCTGGGCCAGGCGGCGCTGGACGAAATCTGCGCGACGCTGACGGGCGCGCTGCGCAAACAGCCGGTGCCCGAGGCTCTGGCCGCGGCAATCGCCCAGGCCGGAGAAAAGCTTGGCGCCGTGCTGCCGCGCCAGGGCGACGACAGGAACGAACTGGCCGACGTGCTTGTGCTGGTTGGTTGACCGGTTCCGAGCGCATGGGGTAACGTCCGGCCATGCCTGTGTCCCTTGCGCCCGCGTGGGCCGAACATGACAAGCTTGCCAGAAGTCTGCCGCCCAGGGTGCGCGAGGCTTTGGGCGTGGCCTTTACGCCGCGCGCGCTGGCGTTGCGGCTGGCCCACGAAACGCTGGGCAAGTTCCCAAAGGGTGCCTGCCCACTGGTGCTGGATCCCTGCAGCGGTCTTGGGGCGCTGCTGCTGGCGGCGCTGGAATGGGCCACCGTGCAGCGCCCGGACTGGGTTGCGCCGCTGTTGACCAACCGCATGCAGGGCTGGGAGATCGCCCGCGAGCTCAACGACGGTGCGCACCGGGTGTTTGCCGTGGCGGCGCAGGTGTTGCGCGTGCAGCCGAAATTCAAGCTGGTCACCACCGACGCCCTGATGAACGACGACCGCGAGATCGCCGATGCCTTGCTGCTGTGCCCGCCGTTTCGCGAGCTGCGCGGCGCCAACGCCCAGAGCATGGCCCCCGACAAGCGCGCCTGGTTCGCGCGGCGTTTTGGCAGCTTTGCCAGCCTGCCCTCGCTGCACGGCGCGTTTGCCGAACTGGCCGGGCGGCTGGTGCGGCGCCAGGGCGGCCGCGCGGGCATGCTGCTGCCGTACCGCGTGGCCGATGTGCCCGATTACGCCGGGCTGCGCCGCGCCCTGGCCAACCTGCTGGCGCCCGAACAGATCCTGCACACCAGCGCCGGCGAGATCCCCGGCATTGACGAAGAACCCGGCCTGTTTGTGTTTACGGCGGGCAAGGGCGACATTTCCGGCGAGCCCTGGACATCGCGCGCCGACGAGCACGAACGGCTGTACGCCAGCAGCATCCAGAGGCACGCGCCGATGCCCGCCGGGTCGTTCTGCGACATCGGCATCAACCCCGGCAACTCGGCCCACCTGTTGTTCACCGACAAGCCCGGCCCCGGCGACCTGCCCGTGCGCGACGCCAGCGACGTGATTGCCTTTGGCGTGCGCAAGCCGCGTTTCTTTCTGCGCGGCAAGGTCCCCAAAGTCACGGGTTTTTACGCCAAACTGTCGTCGCCGGCGGTTTTCAAGCAGGTCAAGATTCTGATCCGGCGCGAGGCCACGCGCGTGATTGCCGCCAGACACAGCCCGCCGGCGCTGTTCCGCGATGACCTGATCGGATGCCTGGGCGGCGAGGCCTACGACGAGGATTACCTGCTGGGCATCTTTAACAGCGAGTACTTCGCGCGGCTGTACCGCGACAGTTTCAAGGAAGGCCGCCTGCGCGCCGAGGGCCGGATCACGATTGACCAGCTCAACGTTCTGCCCGTTCCCGCCCGCCGGGCGGCCGGCGCGGCCTTTGAGCCGCTTGTGCAGACCAGCCGCGAGCTGCAAAAGGTCGCTGGCAAGAACCCCAGGCTGCTGGCGCAACTCGAAACGCTGGTGAAAAAGGCGTATGGGGGATAACGGCGATTCCAGATTCTCGATTCAAGACAGGACAGGTGATTGCGCCCATGCTGTTGTGGTCATCCTGCATCGGCAGTCTTGAATGAACTACATCCGCTGGTCGGGGTGTTTCGTCGGCACGGCCAGTTCGCGGTCTTTTTCCTTTACCTTCTTGGCCGGAATCCCCACGTACACCGCGTGTTCGCGGGCGTCCTTGGTCAACAGCCCGTGCGCGCCCAGCATCGAGTTTTCGCCCATCTGCACGCCCGCCAGCACCGTGCTGTGATAGGTCAGACGGCAGCGCGGGCCGATGCGCGTTACTTTGTTGTCCACGAACTGCTGAAGGTTGATGTCGTGGGTGTGGCTGTAGACGTTGACAAAGTCGCTGATGCTGGCCTTGTCGCCCAGCACGATGCCGGCGCGGTCGTCCAGCAGTACCCAGCGGTGGACGACGACGTTGTCGCCGACTTCCATGTTGTAGCCGAAGGTGAACTCGACGTAGGGAAAGCACTTAAAGTTTGCGCCCACGCGTTTGAAGATGTGTTTGGCCAGCATGCGGCGCAGGCGGAACCCGAACTCGAGGTTGAAGCCCGCGGGGCTGCGGTCGAACATGTACCACAGCCACAGCAGCGGCTTGACGGCGGCAAAGCGCGCCAGGTCGCAATCGCCGTAGTATTCGCTTTCCAGGGTCACGTTGCGCGGGTCGAACTGGGCGTTCAGCAGGTGGTTGCCCGCGGGATTGCCGAACACCTCGGCCAGGGCGTCGCGGCAGATGTCGTTGCGGTCGTCGCCTTTGGTAATGCGGGCTTCGATTTTGCCCACGAAATCGTCGTACAGGCGTCCGGCGGCCGGCGGCAGTTCGAGCTTGCGCAGCTTGAGCTCAACGCCGATCGGTTTGACAGGGGGCGGAATTTCGGCCATGGCGCGATCCTTTCGTGAAGCAACGACCAGCACGGATAACACGGACGCGCGCGGATAACAACCGCATCCACGCGGGGGGCGCGCAGCGCAAGCCGGCGTCAGGGAAGCGGCGCGTCCTGCGGCCGCAGCGGCTTCAGCCTTGCCCCCGGTTGATGCAGCGGCGCCACGGCGGCGCGAAAACGTTGCAGGTACCCCGCCAGGTCAAGCCCGCGCCAGTGCGCGGGCGAACGGGCCAGTTTGTCCGCGGCTTCGGCGGCCAGAATGCGCGCGCCGGCAAAATTGCCGTTGCCCCAGTGGTACAGGCACACGGCGGCCTGCAACAGGCCCTGCAGCGGGGTCTTTTCGGGTTCGGGCGCGCGGCGCCAGAGTTCTTCCAGCAGTTCGTGCACTTCAAACCAGTCGCGGGCGGCAAAGGCCGCCAGGGCGGATTGCCACAGCCAGGCGTCGGTCGCGGACTTCAGGCCGGGGTCGGTCATGGTCGCGGGCGCTACGAGTACCCCGGCGGGCGTTTCAGGCTGGCGCGGATTTCGGTGTTGGTGCGGGGCGGCGGTGTGGGCGGGGCAGAACGCGGTGCCGGCGCCGGTTGAACCGTCGGGGTGTCGGGTTTGCCGGCCACGCGGCCGGGCAGAACAAGCCGCATGTCCAGCACCGGTTCGGTGAACTGGAATTGCCAGGCCGGCCATTCGGGCCGGTTGGCGCGCCAGGCAAACACGCGCATGCGGTCGCGTCCCAGGCCGACAATCGTGTCATTGAGAGTGTCGCAGGCGCGGATCGGTTCCGGCGACGTGAACTCCAGCGCGTTGCTGCCGTCGCGGAACAGCATGGGCAGAACCGCGCGCTTGATTGCCACCAGCAGCGAATGCCGCCCGTCGCGCAGGCGCGCCGCGGCCAGGTCGCTGACCGGTGTGCCGGCGTAAAACGCCAGCACCGGCGGCTCGGTGGCGTTTGGATCCCACACGTAGACATCGCCGGCGGCGTCGGCAATCAGGATGTATTTGTCGTCGGTGGCCAGCGCCGTGACCTCGTGGCGCGTGCCCTTGTAGCGCGCGGCCACGCGCAACTGGTGGCCGGAATCGTTCTGGGCCTCCAGCATCAGTACCGTGGGGCCGTTGGCAAACAGCAGCCGGTCGCCGAACACCATCAGGCTGCGGGTGGTTGAATACTGGCGGATCAGTTCGGGCATCACCTGCACGCCGGGGCTGAACGGCTGCAGATAGGGCCAGCGCAGCAGGCCGAACTCGCTGTGTGTGGCGTACAGATAGCCGCGGTAAATCACGGCCGCGTTGATGCCGGTGCGCGCATCCACGCCCTGGCCGATCGGGTATTCGCGCGCGGCCTTGCGGTGCGCCACCAGGGTGGCGTACACGCCGTTGCGCGCGCCGGCCAGCACCACGCGATCATCGCCTTCGCCGTCAATGCGCACGGAGCGCAGGCTGCCCAGCCGGCCCTCGTCGTAGTTGAGTTCCATGGCCGAGTTCTGCAGCGTGCGCTGGCCCAGCGGGTCAATCGCGTAGACGCGCCGCCCCGATGCCACCAGCAGCAGCGCGTCCACCTCGGGCTGGGCGTCGGCCTGTTTCTGGGGTTCGGGTTGGGCCGGCACCTCGATCGGTTCGGTGGGGGAATCCTGTTCCTGGCCCGGCTGGGTTTCCTCGGTCGGGCGTGTGGCTTCCTGCACGGCCTCGGTCAGTGACGTGCCCAGTGCCTCGTTCATCTGGTGCGCGGCCTTGGTCGCGGCGTCTTCTTCCACGTGGGCCTGGCGCCGGGCGGCCTCTTCGGCGCTGGCCATCTGGACCGAATCGCCGGCCTTGGTGCGGTCGGGCGTGGGTGTATCGCGTACAGGTTCCAGGCGCGGCTTGGAAATGGCCAGTTCCACCTGCTTGGCCTTGTGGGCCTCGATTTCGGCCACGGCCTTGAGCTGTTCAGGCGACATGGTGCGGTGGATCAGGCGCTCGAGCAATTCGGCCTTGAGTTTTTCGTCCTGGATCAGGTTGATGTAGACCTCCAGGTGGTGGTCGGGCAGTTCGTCCTTGAGCTTTTTGACCACCCCGATGTGCTTTTCCAGCATCATCGTGTCGAGCTGCAGCTTGTCTTCCATGACAAGCTTGCGCAGCGCGGCCTCGAGGCTGTGCTGCTGCTTGCGGTATTCGGTTTCCAGCTTGTCGAGTTCGCTCTTGCGGTTGATGTCAACCTTCTTGCGTTCGTGTTCCTTGATCAAACCCTCTTCGCGGGCGCTGGCCAGAAACTCTTCCAGTTCGCGCCGCGACAGTTCCTGGCCCAACTGGTCGCGCAGCATGGCGGTCTGCACTTCCTGTTCGGCGCGGGCCTTTTCAACCTTCTGGCCGGTCTCGGCCAGGTCCTTGAGATGGCGCTCGTAGCCGTCGCTGAAGATACGGCCGATTTCCAGGCCGCCGTCGGTCAGGCCCAGGCTTTCCAGTTGCGCCTGGCACTGGGCCAGGATTTCCTCGCGGATCGCGTCGGCGCGCGCGGCGTCAAGAACCTGGGCGGCGTCGTAACGCTGCAGCACCTGCTTGACGGCGGCGGCAACCTGCGGCTGCAGTTCGGCCTTCAGCAGCGGCCAGTCCAGGTGCCGGCGCCCCTCGCCGGCGCGTTCGATCAGGCTGTCCATGGACTCGCGCCGGGTGACATCAGGCGTTACGGCCAGTTCAAAGCTCAGCCCGGCGTCAAAGCCGTCTTTGGTCAGGGCGTTTACCTGCTGAAACGGAATGCGCACCTCGCGGTCGCGCAGCAGGTGGATGGTGAAGTCGCCGCCGGCTTCTTCGCCCGGCAGCATGACCCGCGAGCGCCCGCCCTTTTCATTCAGCAGACCGACAAAGCCGGCGGGCACGGCGTATCGGGTGCCCAGCAGGCCCTTGACCTGTTCGCTTTTGACCTGCAGGTAAACCGTGTTGGCCGAGGGCGCGACGGAATCGCGCAGCTTCTGTTGTTCCGGCGAATACTGTTTTTCCAGCTCTTCCATAGCTGTGTTAAGCCTAGCAGGCGCGGGCGCGCGCGCTACGGATGGTTGCGCGCGTGCGGCACGGGATTGCACGCCGCGCCCGTGCGTCAATTGCCGACGGCCGGGGGCGTGCTGGCAGGGTGTTGGGAAAGTGTTTCTCAACGCCCGGCCCGCGCGACTGCACGGGCCGGCCGGCGAGCGGCTTCACGCCGCGAGCCGGGCTGTTGCTCTCTGTTGAAGAAGTCGCCTGATGCGACTTTTTCAACGGCCTGCTGGAGCTTTTTGCCAGGTTTGTATGCAGGGGTTCCGCGCCGCGCCGGGCAAGCAGACCAAGGAGCGCGAGCGCAGACGTGGCTGGAGGCCACGTTGAGAGAGCGCGACGCAGGGATGCGACGCCCGCCGCAAGCGGAAGCCTGTAGACGAGCCATGAAAATGCTCTAGTGTCACGCGCTCATGGGCAAGCGTTTCTTCTTCGGGTTCAGCATGTTCTTTGCGTTGGTCGGGGTGCTTGCCGCCGACCATCTGCTGGGCTTTACCTGGGGGTTCTTTCTCATCTGCTGCGGCATGTGTCTGGGCGGCATCCATGAGCTGGGCCGCATGTTCCGGTTTCGCGGTCTGCCGCTGGACACGCGCCTTTTGTATCTGGCCACGCTGGCGCTGCTGGGGTACGTGCAGTTGCTGGCCAACCCGCCCGATTTCGGGGCCTTTGCGCGCATGGCCTGGGGCGGGGCGTACACGCACCATGTGCCGTTGCCGCCGGGCATGAACGGCCTGCGCGAGCTGACACTGCTGGCGCCGTTGCTGGCGGCGGTGCTGTTTCCGCTGGTGGGGCTGACCCGCAAAGATGTCAGCAACCTGAGCCCGCGCATCACCAACAACCTGGGCATCTTTCTGTACGTTATTTTCCCGATTGCCGTGATTCTGTGGCTGCGCAAGGTGCCGGGTTCAGGCCCGTGGCTGCTGTATTTTCTGCTGGCCGCCAGCCGGCTTGGCGACGTGGGGGCGTACCTTCTGGGCAAGGCCTTTGGCCGGCACAAGCTGATCCCGCATCTGAGCGCGGGCAAAACGATCGAGGGCGCGGTGGCGGGGCTGCTGTTTTCGGCCATCGGTGGCGTGGCGATTCTGCTGCTGGCCAACGGGGCGGGCCCCGGCCTGAAACCAACGCTCGTTCACTGGTGGCAGGGCGCGTTGCTGGGCGGGTTTGTCGGGATTGCGGCCCAGAGCGGCGATCTGGTGGAAAGCGGCTTCAAGCGCGCGGCGGGCATCAAGGACAGCGGCAACCTGGTGCCGAGTTTTGGCGGCATCATGGACATCATGGATAATTTCATGTTAACCGGGCCGCTGATCCTGGTGGTGATGGCGCTGCTTTAGCGGACCGCGGGCGTCCAGCCCGCCGCGCCGTGCGGGCCGGGTGCCCGCGATCGGGCGCTTTCCACAGGGTTTCCCCGGCTGCTAACACGTATAATGGGGTGTGGCGGAAACTTCTGCCGGAGTGATACGATTTGAGCATGGGAAAAAGTCTCGAGCAGGACCACAGGAGCACGGTCGCCTACATGGAAAAGAACATCCGGCTGCGCGACAAGGAAGAAGCCTACGCGCTGTTCGGGGAACGGGATCGTCACCTGAAGATGATCCGCGGCCACTTCGACGTGAAGGTGTTTGCGCGCGACAACGTGCTGCGCATCGCCGGCGAAGAACAGGGTGTGCTGGACGCCTACGTCGCCCTGCTGACCCTGATCGAGAAAATCCGCAAGTACGGCCAGATCCGGACCAACGACGTTGAAACCGCCCTGTTGAACCAGGACGGCACCGACGTCGAGGCCAACCCCCAGATCTCACCGCTTGGTCTTGACGGCGCCCGGCCGATGACGCCGGGCCAGGGCGCGTACATTGAAGCGATCAAGACCGCCCAGGTGGTGTTCGGTGTCGGCCCGGCCGGCACCGGCAAAACGTTTCTGGCCACGGCTATGGCTGTGGCGGCACTGATCCACGGCAACGTCAGCAAGCTGGTGCTGGTGCGCCCGGCGGTCGAGGCCGGCGAAAAACTGGGCTTTCTGCCCGGCGGCTTTCAGGAAAAGGTCAACCCGTACCTGCGCCCGATCTTTGACGCTTTGGGCGCGCTTCTGCCCATGGCGCAGATCCAGCGTTACATGGAACGCGACGTGATCGAGATTGCCCCGCTGGCCTACATGCGCGGGCGCACGCTGGACCGCGCGTTCATTCTGCTGGACGAAGCCCAGAACACCACACCCAAGCAGATGCTGATGTTCCTGACCCGTATCGGCAAACGCAGCAAGGCCGTGATCACCGGCGACATCAGCCAGACCGACCTGCCCCACAGCCAGAAAAGCGGCCTTGCGGATGCCTTGGGCCGTCTGGACGGAGTGGAAGGCGTGAAGATCTGCCGGCTGGGCAACGGCGACATCGTGCGGCACGAGGTGGTCCAGCGCATCATTGACGCCTACGAAGCCCACGACCGGGTCGAGCGGGTGAAGGAAACGGTCAAGGAAACGAAAGAGGCCTGACCTTTGTGGAAGCCGGTGGATGGAATTTGGACCGTCGCAAATTGCGACGGTCCTTATACTTATGAGGCAGGGAAGAAAGTAACAAGCGTTTTTGATTGACTTACTTTCGCGCGTTGTAAGGTGGCGGCCGCACCAGGGCGAAGAACGGAAGTGCGGAGTCCAGTTCATGCGCCAATTATTCAAACTGTGCATCCCCGCGCACGCGCGCGATGACGGCATGCCGTTTGCGCCCCAGGAGGGCGCGCGCAAGCCCCTCAACGAGTGACTTTCGGCGTGAGATTAACGGGTTCCGGGCGACTACGTAAACCGCTCGGACTTCAGTTTCTTCGCGTCGGAGATACTTCGTGAACCGGGAACAGTGGATTCAGAAACTCAAGAAAATGGGCCTGTCGGGCTATGAGGCCCAGGTCTATCTGGCGCTGCTGGGGGAAACCCGCGCGCCGGCCAGCCGTGTGGTGCGCAAAAGCGGCGTACCCCAGAGCAAGGTGTATGGCGCCCTGAACAGCCTGATCGAGCGCGGCTTTGCCGAACAGGTGCTGGGCGATGTCAAGTTGTACCGTGGTCTGCCGCCACAACAGGCCTTTGAGAACTACCGGCGGCAGGTGGAGGCTTCGCTGGCGGAGTCGCAGTCGGCCATGACCGAACTGGCCGACACGGCCCCGGACGCGCCCAGTGATGATCCGGGCAGTCTGGGCATCCGTCTGGTGCGCGCGCGCCAGATCAGCAGTGTGTTTGAGGAGGCCCAGGAGGGCTCCCAAAGCGAGTTTCTGGTGGCGGTGAAGGCGCCACTGGTGATTGCCCCGGACACGGCGACGGATCAGCGCATGCTCAAGCGCGGGGTTAACCTGCGCTATCTGATCGAGACGCGCCTGCTGCGCGACCCGGTGCACGGGGCGGCGCTGGTGCGCAACGCCGAGGAAACCGGCGTGATCCGGTTTGTGGACCATGTGCCGTTGCGGTTTGTGGTGATTGACCGCGCCACGGCCATGATCGAGCTTGCCGAAAGTGACGGCTCCACGATGGGACTCGTGGTGCCGAACCGTGGTCTGGCCGAAAACATGCGCCTGCTGTTCAACAGCCTGTGGGCCCATGCCCGCACGCTGGATGAACTGCCGGCCGAGTTTCGGGAACCCGTGACCAGCTAGACAGGTCGGTTCTTGGGGGCCGGTCTGAAGATTGCCGAGGCAGTGGGAAGCGGGCGAGTCCGCGTAAACTCGCCCGCTTGGCCCCGGCAGAATCAAGGGTGGGGTTGCCCGCGCGAGGCGGGCGGTGCGGAGAAAACGATGTTCAATCTGGTGCGGAAGGGCCTGGGGCTTGCCCTGGTGCTGGCCCTGTGCGGTGGCGCGTTGGCGGCCCAGTCACCCCCGATGGGCGGGTACGGCAACGCGACGTTTGCCTACGGCACGACGGACAACGATTACCTCAACAGTGTGGTGATCAAGCAAAGCGGCACCACGGTGTTGAGCAATCTGAACACCGGCCCGTCGGCGTCGCCCTACAACATTTTCTACAGCTCCGTTCCGGCGGCCAACCTTGTGCCGGGCGTGCAGGTCACGATCGAGGGCACGATTACACCCTCGTGGCCCGAATACCTGGGTGCCTGGATTGACTACAACAACGACGGCGACTTCGCCGACGCGGGCGAACTGCTGGGCTACACCGGCCAGATCAGCGCCGGCGGCACCGGCACCATCAACTTTACGCCGCCGGCGGGTGTGGGCGGCGTGCGGCGCCTGCGCATCATGTGCGTGTACGGAACCTCCGGCCCGCATGACCCGACGGGCTCGTACTACTACGGCGAAAACGAGGACTACCTGGTCAACCTGGGCTTTGCGATCTCGACCGAGTCGCCCCTGCCCACGGCGGCCCAGAGTTCGGCCTACAACAAGACGATCCAGGCCACCAACGGCACGCTGCCGTACAACTGGAACACCGCGATTTCCGGCCTGCCGCCGGGCATTTCGGCCAGCCAGAGCAACAACGAGCTGGTACTCAGCGGCACGCCCACCCAGACCGGCACATACACGTTTACGGTCAACGTTTCGGACAGCAGTTCGCCGGTCAAAAACGCCAGCAAACAGTTCCAGTTAACCGTCGTTCCGCCCCCGGCGGCGGCGCCGTTTCTGGACACCTTCAGCACCGACAAGGGCTGGCAGCCCGGCACCACCTGGTCGCGCGGCGTGTGCGTGGCCTATTCGGCCAGTTCACCCACGCGCAGCGAGCCCACGACCGACGCCACGACATCCAGCACCGATAACATGATTCTGGGCGACACGCGCGGCGGCGACTACCCGCTGAACCTGGGCACGACCTACTGGGCGATTTCACCGATGGTGAACTGCACCACGCTGTCCACGGTGCGGCTGCGGTTCCAGCGCTGGCTGGGCTGCGCGATCGGCAGCACGGCCCAGATTCAGGTGACCAACAACGGCACCACCTGGACCACGCTGTGGTCCAGCACCGGCGGCACCAGCCAGACCACGATCAGCGATACTTCCTGGCAGCCGTTCCAGTACGACATCACGTCCGTGGCCGCCGGCAGCGCGACGGTGCAGGTTCGTTTCGGCATTGGCCCGACGAACGCCAACCCGCACGTGGGCTGGAGCATTGACGACTTTGAAATCTTCGAACCCGGCCCGGACCTTGAAGTGCGCGAGGGCGGCGCCGGCGGCACCCCGATCACCAACAACCAGGCCGTGGGCGGTCTGCGCGACTTCGGCCAGGTGACGATGGGCGTGCAGAGCAACCCGCTGACAATTGCCCTTACCAACAACGGCTCGACCAACTGCACCTTCGGCACCTTCACCAAGACCGGCGCAAACCCCAACGACTTCTATATCCAGGCCGGCAGTCTGACCAACCCGCTGCCGCCGGGGGGGACGACGACGTTCACGATACAGTTCTTCGTCGGCACAACCGGCACGCCGGGCGTCAAGACCGCCAGCATCAACATACCCCACAACGCCGGCGGCATTGCCGGGCAGACGTTTATCATCAACTTGCGCGGCGAGGCCATGAGCCCCGGCACGGGCAGTCTGGACGCCTATGAGGGTTCGGCCACCGGGCCGACGATCGCGCACCAGCAGCCGGCGGCGGGCACCGGCCGTGACTTCGGCAGTGTGCTGGTGGGTTCGCAGTCGCCGCCGCTGACGATTGTGATCAGCAACCCCGGCCCCGGCACACTGACCCTGCAGGTGCCCAGCATGGGCGGCACCTGGTGGAACCAGTTTACGCTGGACACCACGGGTTTTGTGCTCAGCCTGCCGCAGGGCCAGACCACCAGCTTCACCGTGCGCTTTGCGCCCACCAGCACCGGCGTCAAGGACGCGCTGGTGCGCATTCCCAACAGCAAGCAGGGCGGCCCGACTCCGTTTGACATTCCGGTGCTGGGCAACGGTCTGGCCACCGTGCCGGCCTTTGAAGCCCGCATCGGCTCCACCACCGGCACCGTGATTGCCCACAACAGCCCGGCCGCGGGCACCGCGCGCGATTTCGGCAACCAGTCGGTTTCGGCCGGGCCGACCACGCCGCCGCTGACGATTGTGATCAACAACCCGGGCGGCCAGGCGTTGACACTGGGCATGCCCACACTGGGCGGCGCCAACCCCGGCGATTTTGTCCTGAACACAACCGGCTACAGCACCAACGTGCAGGCCGGCGGCAACACCAGCTTTACCGTGGCCTTTGACCCCACCAGCGTGGGCCAGAAGGACGCCGAAATCAGCATCACGCACAACGATTCGGCCCAGACGTCGCCGTTTCTGATTCTGGTGACGGGCAACGGCGTCACCACCTTTGCGGTGATTGAAGTGCGTGAAACCAACGCCTCGGGCGCGGTGCTGGCCAACCCGGCGCCGGCCAACGGCATTCTGAACTTCGGCAACCGGGCCGTGGGCGCGGGCCCCGGCAACACGGCCACGATCTATGTGGCCAACACCGGCACCGTGGCGCTGACCGTGGGCACGCCGTCGCTGCTGCCTTCCACCAGCGAGTTCACGCTCAACACCACGGGCTTTGCCGGTTCCATTGCCGTGGGCGCCAGCCGCACCTTCACCATCAGCTTCAGCCCGACTTCGCTGGGCACCAAGACCGCCCAGGTCGTGTTCACGCACAACGGCGTGGGCACGGCCACGCCGTTCCGGCTGAACGTTACCGGCAACGGCGTGCCGGATGCCCCGTACATTGAAGTCCGCGAGGGCACGACCACCGGCCCGCTGGTTCCCAGCGGTCTGGCGGCCCAAAGCGGCGGCGGGCGCGATTTCGGCAGCATTGACACCGCCGCCGGACCCAGCGCGCCGCTGACGATTGTGATCCGTAACCCCGGCACCCAGGATCTCAACCTCAGCCAGCCCGTGCTGGCCGGGCCTGACGCCGCGCACTTCACCGTCGGCACGGCCGGCTACACGCCGACGGTTCCGGCCGGTTCGTCCACACAGTTCACGGTCAGCTTTGACCCGTCCAGTGTCGGCCTCAAGGACATGCACATTGAGCTGACCCACAACGACGCCAGCCAGACCTCGCCGTACATCATTCCGTTCCGTGGGCGCGGCACATCGCCCACGGGTGTTACCGTCACCACCACCTCTCTGCCCAACGGCGATCTGGGCAAGGCCTACCCCGTCACGATGCTCACGGCGGCCCAGGGCGTGGGGCCGTACACCTGGTCGCTGTATAACTCGAACCTGCCGCGCGGCCTGACACTGTCGGCCGGCGGCCAACTGGACGGCGTGCCGTCGGGCACGGTGGGCGTATTCACCATGACGTTCCGTGTCACCGACAGCACCGGCGGCACGGACGACAAGCAACTGTCCATCGCCATCGGCGGCACGGTTCTGGGCAAGCAGGCCGGCGGCGCCCGTGGCGGCGGTGGCTGCGCGGCCGGCGCGGTCACGGCGGCCCCGCTGGGACTTGTGCTGGTGGCGCTGGCGGTCTGGCGTCGCCGCCGCAAGTAGCAACAACAGGCGTGTTCCGGACCCCCGCTTCACGCGGGGGTCTGTGTTTTTGGTGTTCAGGCCAGACGGGTCATGCCGTCGGGCCCGGGCCGCAGGCGCGCGCCGGTGCTCAGCACGATGTCGCCGTTTTCGGCCTGCCAGGTTCCGGCGGTGATGCGCGTGACGTGACCACGGTTGCCGCTGACGGGGCCCTCGTAATCCAGGTAGTCGCGGCGGTGGGGCGGCAGTTCTGGCGCGGCGCAGGTTTCGCCCGCCGCCAGCGGCCAGCGCGCGAGCTGAAACGTCCGCAACGGCCCGCCGTCGTCGGGCTCCAGCATCAGGTCAAAGTGCTCACCCCCGTTGACCTGGTGGCGCAGAATCACGAACCTTTGGCCCATGCGGCGCATTCTGCTTGAGGTCGAGTACCACGGACAGGCCTTCTTCGGCTGGCAGCGCCAGGGCTCTGCCCGCAGCGTGCAGGCCACGCTGGAGGCCGCGATTGCCGATCTGGTCGGCCACCGGGCCGACGTGCACGGCGCCGGCCGCACCGACCGGGGCGTGCATGCCCTGGCCATGCCCGCGCATGTGGACATGGATTCGCGCCTTCGCTGCGAGGAACTGGTGCCGGCGCTCAATGTCCGGCTGCCGCAGGATTGTGTTGTACGCCGCGCCCGCGAGGTTGACCCGCGCTTTCACGCGCGGTTTGACGCGCGCAGCAAGCATTATCGCTATCGTTTTTACCTCAGCCGCACGCGCAGCCCGATGCTGGCCGATCGCGCGTACATGGTGCCCCGCGCGCTTGACATTGACGCCATGCGCGAAGCCGCGGCGCTGCTGGCGGGCACGCGCGACTTTGCCTGCTTTCGCACCAACCCCGAACAGGACCCCCAGACCCCGCCCGACGACGAGGACGCGTCCGACACCACCGCCGACCTGTACGGCCCGGCCGCCGTGGCGCACGGGGATTTTAACCCGCCGCCCTGGCGCAAACCGCGCCCCCAGGGCACCACGCGCACGATTTTTGACGCGCGGCTGAACCAGCGCGGCAACCTGCTTGATCTTGACGTGCGTGGTGACGGGTTTCTGCGCGGCATGGTGCGGGCGATGGCCGGAACGCTGCTTGAAATCGGGCTGGGCAAACAGCCCCCGACCTGGGTCACAGCCCTGCTGGCGGGGCGGGATCGGCGCGACGCGGGGGCCAATTTGCCCCCTCACGGCCTGACGCTGGTTTCAGTAGACTACCCGCCGGAGCCGTTTGGGGGCGATAGCACTTGAAGGGCCGATTTTCGGCCCCTAGGCTTGCGCAACCATAAACGGCCGCAAAGGTTGCGTGTGAAAGCCATCGTCTCTGACATCCATGCCAACCTTGCCGCCTGGGAGGCCGTGGCCAAAGACATCAAGTCGCACGGCATCACGGACATTTTGAGCCTGGGCGATCTGGTGGGCTACGGGCCCGAACCGGTCGAGATCATTGACGCGGCCATGGACTTTCGCGTCAACCTGATGGGCAACCACGACGAGGCCGTGATCTTTGAGCCCGTGGGCTTCAACTACCGGGCGCTGACGGCGATCCGCTGGACCAAGCGGGCCTTGCAGGGCGGGCTGTTCGGGTTCAAGAACAAGAAGCGCATGAGTTTTCTGAAGTCGCTCAAGCTCACGCACCGCGAAGACGGCGCGCTGATGGTGCACGGCAGCCCGCGCGAGCCGACCACCGAGTACATTCTGCGCCACGACGCCGCGGCGGCCAACCAGGGTGACCCGATGGCCCAGAAGAAGATGGAAGAGATCTTCGGGGCCTTTGACACGCTGTGTCTGGTCGGGCACACGCATATTCCGTGCGTGATCGGGCAGGATTTCAGCTACCAGACGGAAAAGGACCTGAACTTCGAGTTCAAGCCCGAAAAGGGCAAGAAGTACATTCTGAACGTGGGCAGCGTGGGCCAGCCGCGCGACCGCGACACGCGGGCGTGCTATGTGATCTGGGACGAAAAGAAGTTCATCTGGCGGCGCGTTGAATATGATGTGGCGTCAACGGCCAAAAAGATCCGGTCCATGAAGGAACTGGACGACTACAACGCCGACCGCCTGGAGCAGGGCATATAAGGAGAGCACGGTGCGCATCACGATTACCGCCAAGCACGTCAAGGTCACGCCCACGATGAAGGAATACGCCGAGTCCAAGATCGAGCGTCTGGACCGCTACTTTGACCGGATTGACCGCATCCAGGTGCTGCTGAACAAGGACGGCATGGACAACGTTTGCGAAATCAACGTCCACACGGATTCGCACCACCAGCTTTCGGCCGTGGTCCACAACCAGGATGACATGCACGCCGCCGTGGACCTGTGCCTGGACAAGATTCAGGCGCAGCTCAAGAAGGTGAAAGAAAAGCTCAAGGGCCACAAGGGCGCGGACAGGCGCAAAAAGCTGGGACGTGACGTCAAGCGCCTGACCCAGCGCCTGCCGCGTGTGGATGAAACCTCGTACGAGGACGCCAAGAACGAGTAGCCCGCATGGCGATCTTTCCGCGCCTGTTCCGCCGTTCACCCGCCGTGGTCGCCATTGGCGGCGGCACCGGGGCGTCCGGGCTTTTGCGCGGGCTCAAGGAACACACCGACAAGCTGACGGCCGTGGTTACCGTGGCCGACGACGGCGGCAGTTCGGGCCGGTTCCGCAAGGAATTCGGCATGCTGCCGCCGGGCGACATCCGCAACTGCCTGGCGGCCATGAGCGACGGCGGCGCCGCGCTGGAAAAACTGTTTCAGTACCGGTTTGAAGAGGGTGACTTCAAGGGCCACCCCTTTGGCAACATCTTTCTGGCCGCGCTTACCCGCGTGACCGGCAGTTTCGATGCCGCGGTGCGCGAAGCCAACGCGATTCTGAGCGTGCGCGGCCGGGTTCTGCCCGCCACCACGGCCAAGGTTTCGCTGGTGGCTGAACACGCCGACGGCACCAAGACCACGGGCGAGACACTGGTGGGCAAGGTAACCAAGCCGGTGGTGCGGCTGGGGCTTCGGCCCGAGGACGCGCCCGCCGGCGCCGATGTGGTGGAGGCCATTGAAAGCGCCGATCTGGTGCTGCTGGGCCCCGGCAGTCTGTACACCAGTGTTCTGCCCAACCTGCTGATCCGCGACATCCGCGCCGCCCTGGAACGCACCGAAGCCGTGGTGGGCTACATCTGCAACATCATGACCCAGCCCGGAGAGACCCAGGGTTTCACCGCCGGCCGTCACGCGCAGGTGGTGATTGACCACACCGCGCCGGGATTGATTGATTTTGTCGTGGTCAACACCGGCAAGGTGCCGCCGCGGCTGGAGGCCGCCTATGCGGCCGAGGGCGCGGCGCCGGTCGTGGCCGACATGGACGCGCTGAACGCCCTGCCGGGCGGCCCGCGCGTGCTGTGCGCCGATCTGGTGTATGCCGACAGCGTGGTGCGCCACCACCCCGGCCGGCTGGCCGAGCTGTGTCTGGAATCGTACCGCGAAGTAGGCCGCGAACGCGCCCGCGCGTGAACTACGGCTGCGGCGGCTTTTTGGGTTTCATCAGCTTGCGTGTCTGGCGCCGCGGGAATTCCTGCTGGCGTTCGGAACGGTGGCTTTCACCCGCGCCGGGCAACGGCGTGGCCCTGGCCGGCGGCGGCGCCGGGGCAACCTTGGGCGGCTGGGCCGGGGGCGGCGCCGGAACCACCGGCGCCGCGGCCGGCGGTGGCGCCGGCGCCACTTTGGCCGGCTGGGCCGGTGGCGGCGCGGGCATCACGCGGCCTGAACCCGTGGTGGAACTTGACCCGGGCTGGGGCGGCAGCATGCGGTTGGAACCGGCGGCCGGCGGCGCGGGCACAATCCGGCCCGAACCGGTGGTCGAGTTACTGCCGGGCAGGGCGCCCATGCGCGAGGTGTTGCCGCTGGCCCCGTTGCGCGCCACGGGCGCCTGGATGCGGCTCGTGTTGCCCGTGGGCATGCGCGCCGGCGGCAGGTTCGTGATCCGGCCCGCGCCCAATTTGGCGCGTCCGGCCATGCGCCGCAGTTCTTCCTGGTAGGTGCGGAACTCGTGCAACTGGCCCAGTTGCACGGCCTTCTGGTTGATCTCCAGGGCGTTGGCCGGGTCGCCCATATTGGCCAGGCACATCGCCCAGTAGTGATAGGCCCAGGCGTTGTCGTGCTGCTTTTCCGTGATCACACGGTAGCAGTCCAGTGCCTTGGCCCATTCGTTGGTGTCGCGGTGCAACTGGCCCAGTGAAAACAGCGTGTGCACCAGCCGCGTGCTGTCCCATTCGGTCTGCCAGGCCAGAGCGCCCCAGTTCTTGGCCTGGGTGACATCACCCTGCAGCCGGAAGTACAGAAACGCGCAGCGCGCGT
This sequence comes from Planctomycetota bacterium, assembly GCA_015075515.1. Taxonomy (GTDB): domain Bacteria; phylum Planctomycetota; class UBA8742; order UBA2392; family UBA2392; genus H3-PLA7. Next base: position 796,051 of record JABTUE010000002.1, on the reverse strand, counting down.
ACAGGTCGTTGTCGCCGAATTTGCTGAATACCTTGCCCAGGGCGCTTTCGGCGGTTTTGAAGTCGCCCTTGAAACAGTGGATCTCGATGTAGGTTTCCCACCCCACGTGATTGTCGGGGTCAACCACGATCGCGCGGTTGGCCCACGGGATGGACGCAATCAGCGCGCGCGGGTCGTAAATATCCACGTCGCGCACGCCCATGCGGTAGATGCACGCCGCTGCCAGGGCGTAACCGCCCCCGAAAGTCGGGTCGGCCTGGATGGCCGAAACGGCGATGTCCAGGCACAGAAACAGGCGCTCGGTGTCGCGTTCGTATCCCCACAGCACCGGCGCGTTGGCCACAAAGGCCTCGGCCTGGCTGCGCGTGCCGGGCACAAGGTCGGCCGGCGAAAGTTCCAGAAAGCCCGAGACGGTCTCGAGGGCCAGTTCGGCCTCGATGATGCGGGCTTTGACGGGATCTTCCTGGCTGCTGAGCATTATCGGTGAATGTGCAGAAGTGCCTGGATGCCCTTTGTGGCGCCGGCAGCCACGGGTTCCCGGCCGGCATGGACGTCCACCAGTTCATACACAACGCGCGGGGCGGCGTCTTCTGTTCCGCGCCGGCTTGGGCGCAGCAGCAGCGGACAGCGCGCGGACCCCACCACGTCGCCGTCGCGCAGAATCTCGCCCTGCGCGGCCTCGGCTGCGGCTTCCAGCAGCAGCGACCGCGCGCCCTCGACCAGTTCGTGCGGCAGTTCGCAGACCTCAAGCTCCGGCCGCAGGAACTTGCACAATCCGGCGGTGCGAAGCCAGTACCTGCCCGGTGACGTTTGGCGCGCCCGCACGATCACATGTTTGCGGATGTCCAGCGTGGCCGGTGATTCGTTGCGCCAGTCGCCGCCGCTGACGGCAAGCCCGGTCTCAAGGTCCACGCCGATGCCGCCGGCGAAGCGCAGAAAGCTGTCGCACAGCTTGCAGGCCGAAAGCGCCGCCAGCAGCGGGTCAAAGCCGTGCTCGACCAGCATCAGACGCACATCCCAGGGCGCGTTTTCAAAGCGCCGCACGGCGGTGCGGTCAAGGTCAAACACGCTGCGGGAGTCTTCGGGCAGGTCAAGGTAGGGGTCATGCAGGTTGTGGCGCTTCATCAGCAGCACGTGAAACACCGTGCCGGCGCGCTCGTCGCGCATGATGTACTGGCCGGGCTTGAAGCGCTCGCCGGGCTGCAGCGGGCGCTTTTCAAGCGTCCTGGCCTCCAGCACGCGGGTGGTCAGTCTGGCGCGGCCCTCAAAGCTGGCGCCGGGGTCGGCAATGTCGCTGACCACGGGCAGGTGTTCGCCCTCGAGAAACAGGTTGACGCGAAACACGGGCACGAACTCGTCGTCATCATCGTCGCGGGCGCATTCGGCGTCGCCGGAGTAGACGAAATCGCTGCCCACGTACCGGAACGGCCCGTCAATGTTGCGGCGTGTTTCTTCGGGCAGGGAAAACGGTGCCCTGGGCACAAACCCCAGACGCCGGAACCACACCAGCAGTTCCTGGCGCCAGCGCTGGGCGGCGTCGAACAGACCGAACGTAAGACTGCGGCGGTTGAGTTCAAAGGCCTCATCGTAACGCCCGCGCGCGTGCTTGAGCTTGCTCCACAGGTGCAGCTTCAGGCGGTGGGGGCGGCCCAGCAGCACGCCTTCGCCCATGCGGGCGTCGGCCAGCGGCAGGTTGCCCTGGCGCCACAGCGCCATGCCCAGCCAGCACAGGGCCCAGCCCAGGCGTTCGGGTTCGTCTTCGGGGGCGGCCTTGACGGCTTTTTCAAACCATTCTTCGGCCAGCTTGAAGTTGTCATGCAGCCAGAACCAGATGCCGCGGCCCACGCCCAGCAGAAACGGGTCACGCCCGGAAGCCTGCAGTTCAGCCAGCAGCTCGTGCGCCTGTTCGTCGCGGCGCAGCAGCAGTTCGCACTGCAGCAGTCCCTCAAACGCGTCGCCGTCGCCGGGGGCCAGTGCGCGCGCGCGTTCCAGCAGCTTCAGCGCGTCGCGCAGCGGGCGCGGGTGGTACGTGAAGTCTTCCAGAAACCCGTAACTGATCATCAGCCGCCCGGCAAATACCCAGGCCCGCACACAGTGCGGGTCGGCGGCCAGTGCGTCCACGCAGCGTTCCAGCGCGTCGTCCAAAGCTTCGGTGTCGGTGGGGTCGTCCACCGGGCCTTCAATGCCGTCAAGCAGCGTTGCGGCCTTGCGCGCGTCGCCGGCGGCTGCGGTGGCCAACGGCGCGGCCCGGCGGGCCAGCGCCGCCGCAAGCCGGTAACGCTCGGGCATTGGTCTGGCCAGTTCGGCCTGCAGCGAACGGTCCTGTCGCAGCAAGGGCGGCACTCCCACGATGCCAGCAGCATAACCCCGGGCGCGGCAGAGCAAAAGGACTGCCGGGGCCGCCGCGGGCCCCGTTTGCGCGGGGCTCGCGGCACGGGCTTGCGTCAGCGCCCGAACACCAGCTTGAACCGCGCGTTGCGGCGGCTGGTGGCTTCGGCACTGACCTTGAGCTGGAACACCTCATTGTGCTTCTTCATGAAGCTTTCAACTTCGCTGATCCGATCCTCGACGGGCGGGTGGTTGGCCAGGTAGGCCCCGCGGTCCGGGTTTTTCTTCTCCCAGGCGTCCACGCGGTTGAGCAGGCGGATCAGCGCGCGGCTGTCATAGCCCGCAAGCTGCAGCGACGCCGCGGCCCAGCGGTCGGCTTCCAGTTCCTGGTCTTTGCCGTACTTGTTGTTGGCGATGCGCTCGGCCAGGCTGCCGAAATACTGGCCGGTGTAACGCGGAAACGGCGTGAGCATGCCCAGGTTCTTGATGAACGGGTTGGGCTTGACCTTGCCGCCGCCGTCCTTGACGTAGGCCTTGATCGCGTGTTCTTTGGCGACGTGGCCCAGTTCGTGGCAGATCAGGGCCGCCAGTTCGTCCTCGGTCTGCACCAGATCCAGCGCGCCGCGCGTGACCCAGATGAAGCCGCCCGGCGTGGCATAGGCCCCGACCTTGGGTGATTCCAGAATGCCGACGTGGATGCCCGCCCACAAACCCGCGCCGTCGGGGGCGCTTACGTTGATGAAGCCGGCCATCTGGTTGAGATACTTCAACTGGGCCTTGATCCTGGGGTCAGCCAGGTTGGCGGCCTTGAACTCGTTGACCAGCGAAGCCGACACGCCGCGGCCGATGTAGTACTGCTGTTCGGGCGAGAATTCCTCGGGGGCTTCGCCCTGTTCCATGCTCTCGCGGATTGAAGTGGCCAGATACCGGCCCGGGCTGACACCGCTGTAGACGCCCACGTGGTAGAAGTAGCCGGTGTACCGGAACCAGTTTCTGCTGGTCAGGCCGACGGCAAAGTTCACGCCGCGGGCCACGGAGCTGGCGCTGCCGAACACCTTGCCCACGCCGCCGCCGATGTTGCCCGAAAAGCCGACACTGATGCACCCGCCAATGGCGGCCAGCGCAAGACACAGGAAAGCCCCGCCCAGAATCCGGCGTAATACGCGCAGGGTTGTCATGTTATTGGCCCCCCCCGCTTGAGGTTTCTTTGGCGATGTTCTGGCCCTCGTCGCCCCAGGCGCGGTAGCTGTCCAGTCCCTTGCGCGCATCCACGTCTTTGGGCGAGCCGTAGATCAGTTCGTTGACCGCGGCCTCGGTCGCGTCCACCTGGGACACGGCCTTGTCAAAGTTCGGGTCGTTCTTGCGCAGCGTGGCTTCGTTCTGGCTGTTCAGACCCTTGGCGGCGGTGTTCGCGCCGGCGGCGCCGACGGCGACTTTGGCCTCGGCGTCTTTGGGGTCACCCTGGTACTGGCTCTTTTCAGCCAGGGCGTTGCGCTTGATGTAACCCTTGACCCCGCGAACCTTGATGTGGAAGTACGGGCGCGGGTTGTCCTTGTCTTCCCACAGGTCGCGGATGATTTCGACCTTTTCGTTGAACTTGACCACGGCCAGCACTTCGCCGAAACGGTCGGGTGTCTTGGTGACCGCGGCGTCGGTGCTGTCTTCCATGACGGCCACGTACATTTCTTTGGGCGCGGTGCGCGGCGTGGTTACACTGATGCCCAGCACCAGCGCCAACAGCAGCACAAACAGGGCCAGCGCCCACCGGGGCAATCGCCTGATGCGGTTCATGAGTTCCTTTCCGGAAAATGCCTGAGCGCGTGTGATGATAGGCGCCCCTGAGGCTGCAAGGGAAGTGGGTAGGCTCCAATCGCGGCTTTTGCCCCGGCCGGGCTATCCGCCGGTTGCGGTGTGGTGGATGGTCTCGACCGTGTTGCCGTGCTCGTCAAAAACGAGTTCGGTGCCGACGGGCACGTTGTGGCGCCAATGGGATTCGCGGCGCTTGCGCCCCTGTTCGTCGTAGTTGGTCTGTGTGCCGTGCAGTTTGTCGGCCAGGTAATGCTTGATCTGGCGCAACTGGCCGTTGCGGTGGAAGCTGCGCCATTGGCCAGTGCGCATATCGGCTTCGTAGTGGCCGATGTTTTCGGGCGTGCCGTCTTCGTAAAACGTCAACAAGTCGCCGACCTGGCGCCCGGAATCGTAGTGCCAGCGCGACTTGAGGGCGCCGTTGTCATAGTAGCGTTCCCAGGTTCCGGTCGGCCGGCCGTCATGGAAACTTCCGGTTTCGAGCACAAGCCCGGTCTGGTGATAGGCCGTGAACGGGCCCCGGCGCAGGGGGCCTGAGGCCGTGACCAGTTCCGTCCACTGCATGTACCGTTCACCGGTTTCGTAGAACGACGTTCTGACTTGCAGGCTGCCCACCGGGTTGGGGCCCGGCGGGTCAAGGCGATCCGCCGGGGCAGATGACTTGATCGGCGCCGCGGCTCTGGCTGCCGCTGCCGGGGCCGTCGGCCGATCTGTGGCCGGGTTGACAGCGGGGGCCGATGTCGCCGGGCGGCCCGCGTCGCGGCCGGTTTCGGCTTCTGCGGTCAGGGTTGGCACGGCCGCCAGCACGGGGCGCGCCGCAAGACCGGCTTCATTCGCGGGCAACAGGGCCCAGCCCGCCAGCACCATCGCCGGCAGGGACAACGCCGCCGCGGCGCCCAGCAATGTGGCCAGTGACGTGCCGACCGCCGGCGCCGCCAGCGCGCCCTCGCGCCAGCGCCGCAGCGCGGCCTCGTAGCCGCCTGTCGGCGGCGGAACGGCCAGCGCCGCCAGGTACGCTTCCACCGAATGCGAGCGCGAGGCCAGCCGCCGGCGCAGGTGATCCAGCGCGCGCTGCACGCGACCCTTGAACGTGTTCAGGTTCGTGCCCGTGGCTTCCGAGGCCTGGCTCTGGGTCAGGCCGGCGAAATAGCACAGCACCACGGCCTCTCGTTCGTCGTCGGGAAGCTGGCCCAGGGCGTCGTGCACCAGGGCCTGCAGCTCGGCGTGTTCGAGCGGGGTGACTGGCGGACCGGCCAATGTTTCGCGGTGTTCCAGTGTTGACTCCCTTGCCAGCCGTCGCGACCGGGCGCGCCGGTGATTGCGCGCGCAGTTGGCCACAATGGCGGCAAACCACGGCCAAGGATCAGCCGTGGTCTGCACGCCGCGGCGCATGACAACCAGAAATGCCTGCTGTACCACGTCTTCGGCGTCGGCGGCGTTTCGGACCAGCTGAAAGGCCAGCCCCCAGGCGCGCCGGGAACACATGGCATCCATACGATCGAGTGGGCTCACGGTTGCGATCCAGTGCAGTCAGTGCACTTTAGCGGAACGCGGCCGCCGGCTCAATCACGCATCAGCGCTTCTTGGCCTTTGCTTTTCCTTTGCCCTTTGCCTTCCCCTTTGCCTTGCCCTTCCCCGTCTTGGACTTGGTGGTCGTCGCGCTGGCCATGCGAAAACCGCCGCCGCCCGGACAATCACACCAGTACTTGGTGCCCGCAGGTGTCACCGTGCGCTTGAGTTCGCAGGTGCCGTTACAGCCCGTGCTCATGCAGCGGTACTCATACTGGACAGGGTCCGTGCCCGCGATAGGCCAGACCTCCAGCAGGCACAGATCTTCACCCGAACCCTTGGCCTCGAGGATCAGTGTCTGATTGGCCGAGTCATACACTTCAAGCCACTCCGATGCCCGAAACACAAGCGTTTGATACGACGGCATGTTTGCCCCCTTACTTGTTGTGCGCCCCGCACCGTGGCGCGTTTACCGGTTAGTGTCCGGTCGGCGGATTTTGGTTGCAAAAAAATTGTCCGGTTGCCGCCGGTTTTCCCTGCAAAAAAGTGAGTTTTTCGGCAACCGGCCACCCGTCGGCGGACATCTACCCCCAACCGGCGCAGTGCGCCGACACGGGTGCGGGTTCAGACGGGGGCAGGTCATGGGCGATCCCATTCACAGCGGCAACACAACGAACAGCGTTGGTACTGGCCTGAAACGTGTCACCAGCCCGGATGCCACCAAGCCTCACCGGCCCCGTCTGGTCGCGCGCCGGCGCAGTTGGGCCACCCGCAGCCACGAACTGGCGATGCTGGCCCACGAAATGCGGGTGGAAACCTCGCGTCCGCGTGTGCTGGTGGTGGCCGCCAACGACGACATGGCGCTGCGGGTTCTGGACACACTGGAACAGGCCGATTACCACGCCCTCAGCGCGGCCAATCTTTACCAGGCCCGTGCCCGGCTGCGCGCCGGCACGTTCGATCTGGTATTGATGGACTGGAACCTGGGGCCCGATAACGGCGCGGTGCTGATCGAAGAGTTGCGGTCACGCCCGGTCGCGGCCGCGACCAAGCTGCTGGTCATGGCCCCTTGCGATGTTGACAGCAACGTGTTGCAAACGTTCCTGCTGCATGGCGCCTGTGGCGTGCTGCGCAAACCCATTGGCCCCAAGGGTTTGTTGGCTGCCATCGGCGCTGCATTGGCCTAGGCGCCCAGCATGCGCCTCTCCAAGTCGCGGCCCCAGGGTTGATACCCCGGTTCGGTTCCGGACAGTTCGGCGCGCAGGGCCTGGTGGATCAGGCCGTTGCTTGCCACCGCGTTTTCGCCAAACAGCCAGTCCTGGCCCCCGGCAAAGTCCGTGACCATGCCGCCGGCCTCGCGCACCAGCAGTGCCCCGGCGGCGACATCCCAGGGCTTCAGGTAGGCCTCCCAGTAGCCGTCAAAGCGCCCGGCGGCCACATAGGCCAGATCCATACTGGCGCTGCCGGCGCGGCGGATGTCGTGGCACATCAGCACCAGTTTGCCGAAGTTGTCCACGTTGTTGCGCTGCACTTCGTTGCGCACGTAGGAAAATCCGGTGGCCAGAAGCGCGTGGTGGAGGTCGGGCGTGCGGCTGACACCCAGGCGCCGGCCGTTGAGCCATGCACCGGCGCCCAGTTCGGCTGTGAAGGTTTCCCGCAGACAGGGCGCCTCGACCAGGCCCAGCACCGGCCGGCCACGGCGGCACAACGCGACACTGGCCGCGAACACGGGAAACCCGCGCGCGAAGTTGGTGGTGCCGTCCACGGGATCAATGATCCAGCACCACTCGGCGCCGGTGACGTGCGCGCCGGATTCCTCGGCCAGAATGTCATGGCCGGGAAAGGCTCCCCTGATCGCGGCGATCAGGGCGGCCTCGGTTTCGCTGTCGGCGACGGTCAGCAGGTCGCGCCGGCGCTTGAGGTCAACGGCGTCGGGGTCCAGTTTGTCAAAGTGCCGCAAGTGCACTTCGGCGGCAATCTGGGCAAGTTTTGTAAGGAACGATCCGTCCGGGGTTTGCGTCATGGATACAACCTGAAAAAACCTTTGCTTGTCGGCTTCGTTTGCACGTTATACAGTAGTCTTGCCGTGGCTGGGGAATTGTCCTCCTCCAAAGTTTCGACAGGTATCTGTTGAAATGTGCCTCCCCCGGCAACGGTGTTTTGGCGCGGGTCGCCCTCCTCAGGCGGCCCGCGTCGCTTTTTCTGCCCCCCGGTTTGCCTTGCCAGCGGGCCACGGGCCACGGCACACTGGGATCATGACGGTACAAGTGCAATCCGGGGGTCTGGCACGGCGTTCCCTGGCGGCGGCGCGCACGATTGCGCAGTCGTGCCTGGGCTGGCGCGTGCGCATGATGAACCGGCTGGTGACGGCGCACTATGACGACGCGTTGCGGCCGCTGGGCCTTACCGGCGCGCAGTTGAGCATTCTGTGCGCGTTGCAGTTGTCACCGCGCCGGCGGCCGGTGGACATCGGCAACATCCTGAAGATTGACAAGAGCACCCTGTCACGCAACCTCGACCGCATGGCACGCAACGGCTGGATCAGCAAGACCGCCAGGCGCGGCGAACTGGGTATCACGCCCCGGGGGTTGCGCCTTGTGGCCGAAGCTTTGCCGCGCTGGAAGAAGGCCCAGGCCGAGGTGGAAGAACTGCTGGGCGTCAAGGGCAGCGGCGTGGTGGCGGAAATCGCCATGCATCTGGCGGGTTGACGGGCGCGGGCGGCAACCGCCGCGGGCAGGCTCTAGAGCTTTTTCATGGTTTGTATGCAGAGATTCCGCGCCGCGCCGGGCAAGCAGACCAAGGAGCGCGAGCGCAGTGGCTGACGGCCATGGGCGAGCGCGACGCAGGGATGCGACGCCCGCCGCAAGCGGAAGCCTGAAGACGAACCATGAAAATGCTCTAATACGCCACCAGCTTGCGCAGTGCCGCCGCGATCTTGTCCGCGTTGGGCAGCATTTCGTGCTCAAGCTCGGGCGCGTAGGGAATGGGCGTTTCCAGCGCGCCCATGCGCATGACCGGCGCGTCGAGGTCTTCAAAGCAGTGCTCGCTGACAAAGCTGGCGTACTCGCCGGCCACGCTGCCCATCAGTGTGGCTTCGTTCAGCACCAGCACACGGTTGGTTTTGGCCACCGTGGCGCGAATCGCTTCCGTGTCATAGGGGCGCAGCGAGCGCAGGTCGAGCACTTCAACCTCGATGCCTTCTTTGGCCAGTTCGTCGGCGGCCTTGACCGCGTAATGCACCATGATGCCGAAGGTGATCACGCTGGCGTGTTTGCCATCGCGGGCGATGCGGGCCTTGCCGAATTCCAGTGGCTCGACGTCGCCCACCACTTCGCGCAGTTTGGGGTCGCGGTACAGGTGCTTGTGCTCGAAATACAGCACCGGGTTGTCGTCGCGGATCGCGGTCTTGATCGCGGCCTTGGCGTCGCGCGGGGTGCTGGGGCAGATCAGCTTCAGGCCGGGGACATTCAGAAACCAGGCTTCCATGCAGCCGCTGTGGAACGGCCCGCCGGACACGCCGCCGCCCCAGGGCAGGCGCACGGTCATGGGTACGTTGGGGCCCCAGCGATAGTGCAGTTTGGCGGCGTTGTTCACCAGTTGGTTGAAGCCGCAGGCGACGAAGTCGGCAAACTGCATTTCGGCCACGGGACGCAGCCCGTACAGCGCCGCGCCGATGGCGTTGCCGATAATGGCGGTTTCAGACAGCGGTGTGTCCCAGACACGGTCTTTGCCGAACTCGTCCAGCAAACCCTTGGTCACGCCGAACGCGCCGCCGTACACGCCGATGTCCTGGCCCAGGCAGAACACGTCGGGGTCGCGCTGCATTTCTTCGCGCAGGCCCTCGCTGATGGCTTCGACGAACGTAAGCGGTTTGCTCATGGCGGCATGGTTTAGGGCAATGCGGGCACGCGGGCAAGACCGTGCCGCGTGTGCCGGCTTTACAGCATCAGCCCCGCGTTGTCGCGGGCGCGGCGCTGGGCCGGCGTGATGCCCATGACGGCGTCCGCGTCGGCGCGGGTCATCGCCGGCCGGTACGCCTGCGGCTCAAGCCTGCCGGCAACGCGCGCGACAAACTGTTGCGCCCACCGGCGCGTGAACGCGCGGCTGTGCCCGTTGTGGGCCAGTTCAATTTTGAGCCCCTGCTGGACAACCAGCGCGCCGCAGGCCGCCAGACGATCCTCGATCAGTTCAATCGCGCGGCCGAAATTGCGGTACGCCCGGTCACAGCCGCCAAAGGCCGCGGCGCGAACGCCGGCCAGCGCGCGACCGGGCTCCAGCAACCGCGCCATCGAATCGTCAAAGGGCGCGAAATCGGTGTGGTGCGCGCCCTCGCCCCAGGTCGGCTCGCCCAGCAGCAGCCCGTCGTGGCCGATCAGCAGCTCTGCCGATTTGCCCCGCAGATCCACCGGGCCGGCAACTTCGGCCCCGGCCTCGCGCGCGGCGGCGGCCAGAATGTTCGCGGTTTCGGCGGTGTTGCCCCCGACACTGACGTAACCGACCAGGACGCGCGGATTCATGCCGGGCCGAAGACACAGGATTGGCCCTGCAACGGCGGTGCCAGGCGCAGATCCACCAGCACCGTGATCAGGCCGGGTTCACGCCCCGGCTCGTCGTACAGGCGCGAAATGTCAAGCACGGGAATCGGCGTGCCGTCCGCGGCCACCACGCGGTAGCGCGCCGCCACGGCGCGGCCGGTGGCCATGATGCGCTCGGTCTGTTCGTCCGAGATCGCCTGGTCGTCGGGGTGAATCACCGACGCCGCGGTGAAGCGCCGGTTGTCCTTGAAGTCTTCGGGGCTGTAACCCAGCAGCCGCGCGCCCTCAAGGCTGGCAAACTTGAGCGTGTAATGCTCGTCGTTGGCCACAAACAGCGTGATCACCGGCAGGTGGTCCACAAACCGCGCCAGAAAATCCATGTGGCCGGGGTCGTTCATGGTCACGCAATCATTTCAACAGTACGGCCGGCTTGCCGTGCAGGGCCGGGCAATGGGTCAAATCCAGTCCAATTCCGGCCACCAGCACGCGGCCTTCAACGGGCACACCGCGGCAGGCCAGCAACACCGGCACCGCGTGGCCCCGCGCGTGAACCAGCCGGTAGCGACTGACCACCATCCGGCCCGGCCGGGCGGCGCAGGCTTCCACGGTCTGGTCGGCCACTTCTTCGTCTTCAGGCAGAACCGCCATGCTGGCCCGGAACTTCGCGTTATTCAGAAAATCCTGGGGCGGGTATTCCAGCAGAAACTCGGACTGCCCCCCCGCAAAGCGCAGGGTGTAGGACTCATCGGTTTCTACCGCAAAAGTCGCTGCCGGGGCGTGCCGGTTGATCCAGGCCGGGTCGGGTTTGTCCGGGTACGGGCTCAGCGGCGTCTGCGGCTGTTCTTTAGGCGCGCCGTGGTCGGTAAGAACTTTGGATGGCCCCTGCAGCGCCGGGGTTTCGCTGACGTCCAGCACCATGCCGCAAAAACCGTAAGCCTGGCCGTCGCCGTCGCGCACCGCCCGCGCGGTCAGGATCATGGGCAGGACCCGGCCCTGGACATGCACCAGGCGATAGCGCGCCACAATCGGCCGCTGGCTGGCCAGCGCGCGCTCGGCGAACTGGTCCACGACATCGAGGTCGTCCGGGTGTACCGCCGAGGCGGCAAAGTAGTGCTTGTTGTTGACGAAATCCTGCAGATCATAGCCCAGGTCGTTGCCGCCACCGGCGTTCAGCCAGCGCATGGTGTACAGGCCGTCGTTCTCGCAGAAGTACGAGATAACGGGCACCTGACGCAGCACCCACTCTGCGTTTGGCATGAATTGACCCGGCACATCACTCACGGTTTTGCCCGAGACGTCACTGAGAAAACAGTCACGTGATTCTAGGAACCTCGGCCCCTGCTGCCATGCCCCAATGCCAGAACCGTGCCCGAAAAAGAGAAGCCCCCGCGGGGCAATCACGAGGGCTTCAAGCGAACTCCTCCCGGGCAAAGAGGAGTTGGGGCTTACTTCAGCGGGCGTTAACCCGCTAGATAGAGCCTATCCCGCCGCGGGCCAATGCGCAAAACTTTTCGGACGATTTGACTCCACAAACCGCACACAGCCTACCGAGCGCACCAAATGGGCTGCACCGAATCGGCCAAATCGCCCCAAATGCAGCAGTTTCAGGCCTTTGCACGCAACAGCGTGCGCAGTACCAGCAGATCCGCCGGGCCGATGCCCGGAATCCGGCTGGCCTGGCCCAGTGTCAGCGGCCGCACGCGGCTGAGCTTTTCGCGGGCCTCTTTGCGCAGGTGTTCGATGTTTGCCAGATCAAGTCCGGCGGGCAGGCGGATGGACTCGAGTTCGGCCAGGCGCGCGGCTTCGATGTCTTCGCGTTCCATGTAGCCCGCGTAGCGCGCGTCGTGCTGCACGGTTTCCAGCGCTTCGGCGTCCAGTCCGCCCAGTTGGGGCACACGGGCCAGCACTTCGGGCCAGGTCAGTTGCGGCGACCGCAGGTGTTCCCAGGCCGATTTGCCGTCCCAGCGCGTCCCGCGCAGCAGCGCCTCGGCGCGGGCGCAATCGGCGGCCTTGGCGGCAAACCGCGCGTCTCTTGACGTGTCAATGCACCCCAGCGCGCGGCCCAGCGGCGTCAGCCGGCGGTCGGCGTTGTCGCTGCGCAGCCGCAGCCGGTATTCCGCCAGGCTGGTGAACATGCGGTACGGCTCGTCGGTGCCGCGCGTGGTCAGGTCGTCAATCAGAACGCCGATGTAGGCCTGGTCGCGCCGCAGCACCACGGGTTCGCGCCCGGCCAGTGTCAGCGCGGCGTTCAGCCCGGCCATCAGCCCCTGGGCCGCGGCTTCTTCATAGCCTGTGGTGCCGTTGATCTGGCCGGCCAGGTACAGGCCCTGTACCGGTTTGGTTTGCAGTGTCGCGTCCACCTGGGTGGGGGGCACAAAATCATATTCGACGGCATAGCCGTAGCGCACGATGCGGGCGTTTTCCAGCCCGGCAATCGTGCGCACCAGCGCGTCCTGAACGTCGCGCGGCATGCTGGTGCTGATGCCGTTGGGGTAGACTTCGCCGGTGTCGCGGCCCTCGGGTTCCAGAAACACGTGGTGGCTCTGCTTGTCGGCAAAGCGCCGGATTTTGTCCTCAATGCTGGGGCAATAGCGCGGGCCCACACCCACAATCTGGCCGGAGTACAGCGGGCTGCGCGCCAGATTGTCGGCAATCACCCGGTGCGTGCGTTCGTTGGTGCGCGTGATGAAACACGACATCTGCGGCTGCGTGACTTGACCGGTCAAGAACGAAAACGGCCGCGGTGGCTCGTCGCCTTTCTGTTCTTCCACCTTGTTCCAGTCAATCGTGTTGCCGTCCAGCCGCGGCGGTGTGCCGGTTTTCAGCCTGCCCAGACGGAAGCCCAGCCCGCGCAGACAACCCGAAAGGCCCAGCGCGGCCTTTTCGCCCGCGCGGCCGCCCGTGATTTTGTCTTCGCCATAGTGCAGCAGGCCGCCCAGAAACGTGCCGGTGGTCAGGATCACGCGCGGGGCGCGGATCTCACGGCCATCGGAAAGGCGAACGCCGGCGATGCGATTCAAGACTGAACCGGCGGAACCGCTCGCAGAATCCGGAATCCTGAATCCTGAACCTTGAACCAGCAGATCCGCCGCCTCGCCCTCTACAATCTCCAGCCCCGCGGACTCCACCATTGCCTGCGCGGCGCGCTGGTAGGCGGCCTTGTCGGCCTGGGCGCGCGGGCTCATGACGGCCGCGCCCTTGGATGTGTTCAGCATGCGGAACTGGATGCCCGTGGCGTCAATCAGGCGGCCCATGGCCCCGCCCAGCGCGTCAATCTCGCGCACGATCTGGCCCTTGGCCACGCCGCCGATGGCGGGGTTACAGGACATGCGGCCGATGCCCGCGCGTTCAAAGGTGACCAGCGCCACGCGACAGCCCAGGCGCGAGGTCGCCAGCGCGGCCTCAATCCCCGCGTGACCACCGCCGACGACAATGACGTCAAGTGCGTTCACGCGGCCAAGATTACCGCGCGCCCGCGGCTGCCATAGGGCCCGGCAACCGCCGGTACGCCGGGGGAAGATTCCGAAATCCACGTCCCTCGCCAAATCGTCGCCTTCGCTTTACACTCCCGGCCCATGTCCCGCGCCCTGATCCGGTTCCTCAAAAAGCAAAGTGACTTCGTGCCCGTGGATGTCGTGGCCGACGAGCTTGAGCTTCACCGCGACGCCGTTTTCACCACCGTCGAAGAACTGATCGAGGCCGGCTATTCCATCGAGTTTCACCCGTACCTGGGCGTCAAGCTGGTTGACATCCCCGACAAGCTGCTGGCCGATGAAATCCTGGACGACCTGAACACCAAGACCATCGGCCGCAACCTGGTCATTCACGACACGGTCGTCAGTACCAACGACGCGGCCTGGGAACTGATCGAGTCCGACCCCGCCCTTGCCGACGGCACCGTGATAGTGGCCGAACACCAGACCAACGGCCGCGGCCGTATGGGCCGGGCCTGGCACAGCGCGCGCGGCACCGGCCTGTGGCTTTCGGTTGTGCTCAAGGCCCACGTGCCGCCCGACAAAGCCGCCTTTGTGACCTGCATGGCCAGCCTGGCGCTGGCCAACATGCTGCAGCAGTTCGTGTACCTGCCGGCCGAAATCAAGTGGCCCAACGACATCATCATCCGCGGCCGCAAGGCCTGCGGCATCCTGGTCGAGGCCCGCAGCAACCAGCCCGATGTGTTCGTGCTGGGCATCGGCATGAACGTGAACCAGTTGCGCGAGGATTTTCCGGAAGACCTGCGCGCCCTGGCCACCAGCCTGCGGCTGGAGCGCCCGGGCGCGGCGCCGCTGAACCGCGTGCGCGTGATCCGGCCGCTGATGTTTTACCTTGAGAAGGTCTACGAGCTGCTGCGCAAGAAAAAGTGGGACAAGCTGGCCAGGGCCTGGGCCGAGTTCGTGCCTATGGGCGGCAGACTGGTCACGCTGGAACATGGCGGCCGGCAGTACAAGGGCACCGTGCAGCGCGTGGACCCGCAAAAGGGCATCACGCTGAAGCTTGAGGACGGCGAAAGCAAGGACTTCAGCGCCGAGGGCGTGGCCAACGTGCGCGAAGCGACCGGCGAATGAACCATGCCCAGTGCAAACACGCTGTATTCTTCGCCTGACCTGTACGACCTGTTCAGCACCGGCGTTCCCGGCGACACCGGATACTTCGCCAGACTGGCCGCCGGGGCCGGGCGCGTGCTGGAACTGGCCTGCGGCACCGGCCGCACGCTGATCCCGATGGCGCGCGCCGGGGCGAAGGTCACGGGCATTGAGCTTGCGCCCGACATGTTCAAGGCCTGCCGCGACAAGGTTGCCGCCGCGGGCCTGGAACGCAAAGTAACGCTGCACCGCGGCGACATGCGGCGCTTTGCCCTGAAGCAGACCTTTCCGCTGGTTGTGATTCCCTACCGCGCGTTCCAGCACCTGCTGGACGTGCGCGACCAGCGCGCCTGCCTGGAATGCTGCCGCGAGCACTTGACACGTCAAGGTCGCCTGGTGATCAACCTGTTTGACCCCAACCTGAACATCCTGGCCGCGAACCTGACCCACCACGGCAGCGCCGCGCGCAACGTGGGCAGCGTAAAAACCCCCGACGGCGGGCGCATCACGGCACTGGCCACGCGCGTGCCCTGCCCCGAGGAACAGTACGTGGTCGAAGACTGGGTGTTCGAAAAGTTCGACAGACAGGGCAACAGCCAGTGGCGCAAAAGCCGCGTGTTCAGCCTGCGCTATTTCTTTCGCTACGAGATGGAGCACCTGTTCGAGCTGTGCGGCCTGCGCGTTGAAAAACTCGAGGGCGGCTTTCAGGGCCAGCCCTACCGCCACGGCGGCGAACAGGTCTGGACCGTTCGCCGGTAAGGAGACCGTTGATGGCACTTACACCTTCCACCATGCTGCCGCTGGGCACGCCCGCGCCCGATTTCGCGCTGCCCGATACCGACGGCAGCACCGTCAAGCTGGCCGATTTTGCCGGCAGGCCGCTTCTGGTCATGTTCATCTGCAACCACTGCCCCTACGTCAAGCACGTCGCCGCCGAACTGGCGCGCCTGGGCAGGGATTACGCCCCAAAGGCCGGCATTGTGGCCATCAACAGCAACGATGTGGCGAACTATCCCGACGACAGCCCCGGCAAGATGAAGACCGAAAAGAAGCAGCGCGGCTACACCTTCCCGTACCTGTACGACGAAACCCAGAAAGTCGCGCGCGCCTGCAACGCGGCCTGCACACCGGACTTCTTTTTGTTCGACAAGCAGCACCGGCTGGCCTATCGCGGCCAGATGGACGGCTCGCGCCCCGGCAACGAGGTCAAAAACGACGGCAAAGACCTGCGGGCGGCCCTGGATGCCGTGATTGCGGGCAAGACCCCGGACCCCAGGCAGACACCCAGCATCGGCTGCAACATCAAGTGGAAGGCGTAGCCGCCTGCGCAAAACACAAAGCCCGGCCATCGCGGCCGGGCTTTGGCGTTTGCACGGGTTACTCCTTGCGTTCAATCAGCCAGCGCAGATCCCAGGTCACGGGGTCGTGGGCGGTTTTTACCCGTCCGCCAAAGGTCATGACTTCGCCGGTGTCCGTGGAGCCCGTGCTGTCAAAGCTGCCGCGGAACAGCACCTTGCCCGATTCCGCGTCGGTGATTGTCACCTTGCCCCAGATGCGGCCGGGCGTCTTGACGAAATAGGCGTAGGTGCCCACCTTCATCTGTGTCACGCTGGTTTCAATGATCGCGCCTTTGCCGACGCTGGCGCCGGGGCCCAGCGTGTACACCGGCTTGGCGCGCGTGGCGGCAATGCCATTGGCGTATTCACGTGACCAGTCGGCGGTCTTTTTCGCCCAGTCGTCGGTTGTGACATCCCATTCTTTGGGAACTTCGAAGTCATAGCTGACCGGCTTGACGTGATAGGCCGTAACGGCGCGCAGGCCGGCGGCGTCGTCCACTTCGGGTTTGATGACGCGCAGCCCGCCGCCGCAGCCCGCAAGGATTGCAGCCGACAGCACGACCACCACCAGCTTCGCAAGCGTGTTCATGAATTGCCCCTTGTGTTGACAAGCCCGCGGTGATTGTGGCCGGCGGCCCGGCCGGGGTCAAACCCCTACCACTTGTAGAACCCCTGGCCGGTCTTTTTGCCCAGCCTGTTTTCGGCCACCATTTTGCGCATCAGCCCGGGGGCCTTGAACACATCGCTGCCCAGTTCCTTGTGCAGGTAATCGGCAATGTTCAGGCGTACATCCAGCCCCACCACGTCGGTCAGCTTCAGCGGCCCCATCGGGTGCGCATAGCCCAGTTCCATGGCCTTGTCTATGTCCTGGGCGCTGGCCACGCCCTGTTCCACCATGCGGATTGCCTCAAGCCCCAGGCACACGCCCAGGCGGCTTGTGGCAAAGCCCGGAAAGTCTTTGACCACGATGCAGTCCTTGCCCAGTCTGGCGCCCACGGCCTGCGCCGCGGCCAGCGTCTCGGGGCTGGTCTGGTCGGTGACCACCAGTTCCAGCAGCTTCATGATGTGCACCGGGTTGAAGAAGTGCATGCCCAGAAAGCGGTCGGGTCGTTTGCTGGCCGCCGCCAGCCTGGCGATGCTCAGCGAGCTGGTGTTGCTGCCGAAAACCGTGTCTTTGCCGCAGATGCCCTCCAGTTTCGCGTACAGGTCCTGCTTCAGCTCGATCTTTTCCGGGATGGCCTCAATCACCAGTTGCGCGCCCGAGGCGGCCCGGGCCAGGTCCGTGGTGCCCGCGATGTTGCCCAGTGTGGCGGCTTTCTGCTCGGGCGTGGTCTTGCCCTTTTCAATGCCCTTGTCGAGGTTCTGGGCGATGTTCTTCAGGCCGCGGTCCACAAACTCCTGCTGGATGTCATACAGGGCGACCTTGTAGCCCGCGCCCGCGGCCACGTGCGCGATGCCGTGGCCCATGGTTCCGGCGCCAATCACGGCGATGTGTGTGATGGTCATGCGTTCTCCGGGCGTTGCTCAGCCCTTTTTCTTTTCCAGGAAATCCGTCATGCGTTTGTGCTTGTCTTCGCTTTCGAACAGCAGGGCCTGGGCGACGCTTTCAAACACCAGCCCGGAATCCAGGCTCATGCGCGCGCTCTGGTTCAGCGCGGCCTTGGCAAGCCGGATCGCCAGCGGGCCTTTTTTCAGAATGTTGTGGGCCAGCTTGTGCGCTTCGTTGCGCACGTCGGCGTCGGGCACCACGCGGTTGAGCAGCCCGATGCGGTGGCATTCGGCGGCGTCAAGGATCGCGCCGGTCAGCACCATTTCCTTGGCCCGGCCCAGGCCCACCACGCGCGGCAGGCGCTGGGTGCCGCCGGCGGCGGGGATGATGCCCAGGTTGACTTCGGGCTGGCCCATTTTGGCGCTTTGGCCGCCCACGCGGATGTCGCAGGCCAGCGCCAGTTCACAGCCGCCGCCCAGCGCGTAGCCCCGGATCGCGGCAATCACCGGCGCCGGAAAGTTTTCCATCTTGGCGAACAGGGCGTTGTTGATCGCGGCCAGGCTTTCCAGCGCCTTGCGGTCGCGCAGTTCGGCGATATCGGCGCCGGCGGCAAAGTCGTCGCCGTCGTGTTCGATGATCACGCAGCCGACATCGGTTTCGCGCAGGCTGTCAAAGGCGTGGTGCAGTTCGGTCACCATCGCCTTGTTGATGGCGTTTTTGACCGCCGGCCGGCGCAGGGTGACAATCGCCAGGCGCGGGTCCACGGCCTCGCGTGCCAGAGAGATCAGGTGGTAGCTCATGGCCGGATTGTGTGATGGCGCGGGCCGAAGTGCAAACCTGTCACAGCGGCTGAAGGAACTCCAGCCGGTTTCCCGCCGGGTCTTCGCTGAAGACGCGCCGGAAGCCGGAAATCACGCCTCCGTCCTTGACCGGGCGGCCGTCACCCTTGAGCAGCGCCTTCATGCGTTCAAGGTCTTCCACGACAAAGCCCACGTGCGCCTTTGTGGCGGCGGCAAAACCCTGAAGCTGGATGCCCACGTGCAGCTGCACGTTGCCGGCGGCAAACCAGGCGCCGCGGGCGTCTTCGGTGCCTTCGGGTTTGGGCAGCCGCGGCAGGCCCAGCAGCCCGCCGTAAAAGCGCAGCGCCGCGTTTTCCAGCGCGGGGGGAACGGCAACCTGCACATGGTCAACGCCGCGGATCACTGGTAGCGGTTCTCTACATCCACGTTTTCATTTTCGGTGTAGGCGCCCAGCAGATAGTCGTGCGGGCTGGGCAACAGGCTGTCTTCGTCGCCGTGGTACAGCTCAACGTGCTTGAGCATGTCGCGCGACGACCGGAACGCCAGATACACAAAAAACGTGCGTTCGCGCTCCTTGATGCCGAATCCCGGCGGCGTTTCGTTGCCGGGGTGCGGCTCGGGGCAGAAAAAGCTGCCGTGCACAAACCCCGGGTTCAGCCGCGCGGCCTTGACGTAACGATCCAGCGCCGCCCGGGTTTCGGCCTCTTTGCCGGCTTCGCACTGTACCTTGATCAATTGCGCGTACATGGCCCCTCGCAATCGCCCCCGCCCGGTCTAGCCCCAGTCTGAAAGGTCCAGCACCACCTTGCCGAAAGCCCGGCGTGATTCCACGTATTCATGCGCCGCGCGCACGTCACGCACGGCAAACACGCGGTCCACCACCGGCTTGACCCTGCGCTGGCACAGCAGCTTCCAGACCGCAAGCTGGTCGGACTTGGGCCCCATGGTGCTGCCGATCAGCGAGATGCGCTTGAAGAACAGCGCGCGCAGGTTCAGCTTCACTTCGCTGCCGGTGGTGCTGCCGCAGGTGACCATGCGGCCGCCCCATTTCAGGGCTTTCATGCTGGACTCGAACATGTCGGGCCCGATGTGGTCAAACACCACGTCCACGCCGCCCTTGCCCACGATCTTTTTCAGCGCCTCCAGCCAGTCGCCGGCGCGGTAGTTGATGGCGTGGTCGGCGCCGAGATCGCGCGCCTTTTCACACTTTTCGTCGCTGCCGGCCGTGGCAATCACCGTGGCGCCGAACAGCCGCGCCAGTTGAATGCCCGCGCTGGTCACGCCCGAACCCGCGGCGTGCATCACAATCGTTTCGCCGGGCTGCAGGCCGGCCTTGCGCAGCATGTGGTAGGCCGTCAGAAACACCAGCGGGCAGGCCGCGGCGTCGGTGAAGCTCATCCAGTCCGGCATCGGCATCAGGTTTACGGCCGGCGCGTCCATGAACTCGGCGCAGCCGCCGTTGCGGGTTTCGCCGAAAATGCCGTAGTCGCGCGCCAGGTGAATGTTGCCGCTGAGCGCCTGCTCGCTGGTGGCTTCGGCAAAGCCGGGCATGACCGCCACGCGGTCGCCGACCCTGGCGTTGGTGACCAGGGCGCCGACTTCGGCCACTTCGCCGGCAATGTCGGTGCCCGGAATCATGGGCAGCGGAAACTTGTGGCCGGGCACGCCCCTGCGTACCCACAGGTCCAGGTGGTTGATGCCCGCGGCCTTGACACGCACGAGCACTTCGTCAGGCCGGATCTGCGGCCGCGGGGCGTCCTCAAACAGCAGTTTGTCAACGCCGCCGTGTTCGCGGACAAGGACAGCTTTCATGCGGGGGCCTCGGGGCTGATGGTAACCGTGGCAACCCAAGGCGCAACGGGTGCGAGTGCTGGAACTTCGCGGGCGCCGTCTGCGTCTTGATGGTGGTGGAACATGGCGCTGTCGCGCGAACAACAGGAACTGCTTGGCGCCCTGGCCGACGGCCAGTGTGAAGGCCACGAACAGCACGCCGCGGCGGAACTGGCCGCGACGCCCGAAGGCGGGGCGTACCTGCGTGACCTGAACGCGTTGCGCGCGCTGGTGCGTGCCCACGGCGCGGCACGCGCGCCGGTGGGTCTGCCAGCGCGGGTTCTGGCGGCGGTGGGGGACGACTTTGACGACATCAGCCGGCCCACGGGCTCTCTGCTGCCGTTGCGCCGCGTGCTGTGGCTGGCCGCGGCCTGCGCGGTGGTCGCGTTCGGGGTTTACTTTGCCGTGCCGGGCGGCGCGCCCGCGCCCGGGCCGCAGGTGTCGCGCGAGATGCCGCCGCCCGCGCCCCTGTTTGCGCCGCCGCCGGCGCTGGACCCGCCGGGCCAGCCTGTACCGTCGCCTTCGGGCCCGCCGGTTGTCGAATCCGCCACCGGCCCGACCCAGGCCGGCCCCGCCAACCACGCGCGGGGTACGGTTACGGTGCTGAACCTCGACCGCGGCAATGGCGACGACCAGGTGAGCATTGAGCTTGCGCGCGGCGGGCGCAACCCGCTGCAGGCCTACCACGAGCTGCTGGCGGTCGTGTGTCTGCACGGCGACGCGCGGCTGGTGGATGCCGAAAGCCAGGATACAGCCGCCGACAACGACTTTTCGGCACTAAACGGCCTTGAAGTCGAACTGCCGGCCGATGCCGTGCCGGAGTTGCTGGCGGCAATCCGCAAACTGTCGCTGGATCAGGAACTGGGGGCTGTGCAGGTGCCCGAAGACCTGGAAAGGCCCGTGTCAGACACCGAGCAACTGGTGCGCGACCTGACCGAGGCCACCCGCGAGGCCGCCCGCGAAGAAGACCAGGACGGTTCGGCCCGGCGCATCCAGGGGTATCTGCCTTCGGCGGTGTTGTCAGAGACCCGCGCCAACGCCGACCGGTTTACCGGCGGCGGAGGCGGCGAAGCTGGCGAAGTTGGCAAGCGCTTCGGCCGCAAGGACGGCCTGAACCGGCCCGCCCAGGAGCATAAAGTCAAGCTGGTCATACGGTTGCAGTGACAGGGCAATTCCGACACACTGGCGTAAATCGCAGGAACCTGGCCTGGCCGCACCGCGTCTGATGGTAGAAGGCAGGGTAAGACACCATGAACACGCCGCTGGACATCCAAGAGCAGATCCTGTTGTCGGCCTGGCTCGACGGTGAAGTGAGCGACGCCGAGCGCGCGCAGGTTCAGCGGTTGCTCGAGCGCCCCGAGGCCCGCGCGTATCTTGATTCGCTCAAGGCCGCGCGCGTGCTGGTGCAGCGTCACGGCGCGGTCAAGGCGCCGGTGGGCCTGAAAGGCCGCGTGCTGGGTGCCCTGGGCGACGACTTTGACGACATCAGCCGCCCCACGGCCGAACGCGACGGCCGCGTGATTGCCATGCCGGCGGCGAATTGGCGCACGCCGCTGCTGGCGCTGGCGGCGGCGATTGTCGTGGTGGTGGGGCTGGTGTTCGGGCCTTCGCTGCTGCCGACACAGGATGAACGTACCCCGACAGACATTGCCCGCGAGGCCGTCGAAAAGGCGGGCACGCGCGTGGAAGACCGCACCGGCGATGCGGGCGACAAGCGCGACGGCTCCGCCGTGACGGAAAGCCTGACCCGCGACAAGGGCCCCACTTCCGAGGCCGCCGGCAAATACGCCGACAAATACGCCGACAAATACGCCGAAGAAAAGCAGGACCTGCGCAAGTCGGATCAGGACAACAATGCGCTGAAGGATCTGCCGGAGTCTCTGCGCGAAACCGGGGGCGTCGAGATGCGGCGTGCCCGCGCCTCTGAGGCCAAGCCGGAAGACTCGGCCGCCCAGGGCGACCGGGCCAGGGAAAAGGAACTGGAAAAGGGCCAGGGCAGCCGGGACGACAACGCCGACCCCGCCAAGACCAAATCCGCGCCGGGAACCGGCGCCGCCGGTCGCAACGGCGCGCACACCGGCCGGGCCGCCGACCAGGGTGAAGACCGCGGCGCGTTGCCGCCCGCGGCGCCGCTGCCGGCACCGGCGGAAGCGCCAAGCCCCAGGGGAATGGCCGACGACGACGCCCAGGACGAACGGGAAGAGCAGAAAAAGGACGAGGCGAAAAAAGAATCCGCCCGCGCCGACGGCCTGCGCAAGGTTCACCCCCCCGGCAACGAGGGCGGCGATTCTCGCAACCAGGAAGACGACCGGCTGAAGAACGACGCCAAAGCCGCCAAGCTTGGCGGCGGCGGAGGAGGTGTGGCGCCGTCGGCCCGACCCGCCCCCAACCGCGACGGCGGCGTGGAAACCGAAAAACCCAACCAGGACCCTGCCCAGGACGCCCAGTGGCGCGCCGCGGACACCGTGGTTGAGCTGGCCCTGGCGCCGGGCCGCGTGCTGGCGGCCCAGAACGACGTGCTGCGCGTGGCGGCCCTGTACGGCGCGGCGCAGCTTGTGGTCAGCGAAGCCGACGGCAGCGAAAGCATCGTGGTGGATCTTGACGCCGCCCGCGTGGCAGAGCTTGTGGCCACGCTGACCCGGCTGGCCTCGCAGCAGCAGTACGGCGATGTGCAGGTTCCGCCGGCCATGCGCGAGGCTGTGGCGGCCGCGGCCGGTGCCGTGGCCGGTGACACCGCGCGCGACAGCCTGCCTCAGGACCTCAAGGTCCAGGGCGCCGAGACCACGGAAAGCGCCAGGCCCGCCGCGCCCGAACGCAAGTCAAGGCTGACCATCCAGTTGAAGTAGTTTGCCGGTCAAACGCGCCGCGGCCTTTGCCGCGGCGCGTTTGCGTTTACACCGCGGCCGGCCCCGCGGGCTGCCGCGGCCGGTTCGGGGCGCTACAATCAGCGCCGGCAAATGCAATGCAACCAAAGGCCGGGCTGGTAGTTAAATACCGGTGAGAAACCCGGTTGCCGGAACACCATTTGTGGCTGCGGCATGAACGAACAATCCACCATCACCAGCGACCCCGCGCTTGATTCGGGCTTTCTTGTGCTCGAATCCATGGCGTCCATGCAGCGCGTGGGCACCGAGGGCATGGCGTTCACCGAAGGCGGCAGCACGCTGCTGGACCTTGACGGGCTTTCGGAAAAGCTGGCCCGCAAGGCCGCCGAAGAACGCCGCGAACAGATCGCCCACGGCCACCACGAATCCGAACGCTACAAGGTGATGGGCGAAATCGCCCGCGGCGGCATGGGCGCGGTGCTGGAGGTTCAGGACAGCGACCTGGATCGTCTGGTGGCCATGAAGGTGCTGCTGCGCGACACGCGCCAGGCCGAAACCGATTCCGGCTCGCCGCTGGATACCGGGCCGGTCAACCGGTTCATCGCCGAGGCGCAGCTTACGGGTTCGCTGGAACACCCCAACATTGTGCCGGTGCACGAACTGGGGCTGGATGCCCAGGGCCGGGTGTACTTCACCATGAAGCGCGTCAAGGGCCGCAGCCTGCGCCAGGTGATGGACAAGCTGCGCCAGGGTCACGCCGCGACGCTGGCCGAGTTCACGCCGGGGCGGCTGCTTTCGATTCTGCTGAAGGTCTGCGACGCGATCGAGTTCGCGCACTCGCGCGGCATCATCCACCGCGACCTGAAGCCCGAAAACATCATGGTCGGGCAGTTCGGCGAGGTTCTGGTCATGGACTGGGGCCTGGCCAAGCAGATCCGGCCCGGCAAGAAAACCGACGCGATCCCCAAACAGGACACGCCGCAGTTCGAGCTTGCCGTCAGCCTGGGCAGCACCGAAGGCGACGGCAGCGGCACGCGCGAAGGCACCATCAGCGGCACGCCGGCCTACATGTCGCCCGAACAGGCGCGCGGGTCGGTCAACGAAATCACCCAGCGCACGGACATTTTCTGCCTGGGCGGCATCCTGTACGAAATGCTGTGTCTGGTGCCGCCGTTTCTGGCCAGCACGATCACCGAGGCGCTGGACAACGCGCGCGAGCACCGGCTGCTGGCCCCGCGCGAAAAACTGGAACAGGTGCTGCGCAACGAACAGTTGAAGCGCGCCTTTGGCGACGCCGGCGTGGCGCGCGGGCGCAAACACCCGCGCGAGCTGGTCAGTGTCGCCATGCGCGCCATGCACGAACGCCGCGAGCTGCGCTATAACTCCGTGGGCGACTTCAAGCGCGACATTGAAAACTATCTTTCCGCCCAGCCGGTCACGGCCCACCGCGATTCGCCGTGGGCGGCCCTGAACAAGTGGGCGCGCCGCAACCCCACCCGCGCCGCCGTGCTGACACTGGCGATTGTGTTTGTGCTGCTGGGCGGTTCGGTCGCCGGTGCCGCGCGCGCCAAGTTCGCCGAAGACCGCGCCAGCCTGGCCGAAGAAACCGCCCGCGCCGAAGCCGACGCCCGCGACGAAGCCCAGCGCCGCCTGCGCGCCGAGGCCGACGCCCGCGACCAGGCCGTCAAGGCCAGAGTCGAGGCCGAGCGCGTGGCGCAGCTTGAGGCCGAAAAACGCGAACGCGACCTGAAGGAAGCCGAAGCTCTGGCCGCGCGCAAGGCCGCCTTTGCGCCCTACAGCCAGGCCGCCGACCTGCGCGCCCGCAGCGCGACGTTTGAGGACTGGGGCAAACGCGCCGAGGTCTGGCGCCAGGCCGCGGGGCTGTACCAGCGCGCGCTGCGGCTGGACGCTACGTTTGTCGAGGCCCACATGGAACTGGCCGGCGTGTACGCCGACCTGGGTTTTGACGACGACGCGCTGCGGCACTTTGCCATGGCCGACACCCTGACCAGCGTGCAGACCGGCCGCGGCCACGTCGAGGCGCTGATGGCCTACGCCATGTACGACTTTCAGCGCAAGGTTCTGCGCGAGGGCCTGAGCGCGAACTTTGACGAAGTGTTCCGCCGCTTCACACCCGTGCGCGACGCCGCCGAACCCGGCAGCAACTACGCGCGCATCGCCCAGATTCTGCTGGACCTGGGCGAGGCCTACCGCAACGGCACCGGCGCCGAGTTCATGCGCGCCAGCCGCGAGGCCAGCGAAAAGCTGGCCGCGATTGAAAGCGAGGGCGTGCCGCTGTGGGAGGTCTACACGCTGCTGGCGATCGTGGACGAGGACGCATCGCTGAGCTCGCGCTTTCAGAAGCGCACCTACCTGCAGCGCGCGCGGGATCTCAAGCCCAACCTGCCGCTGCTGGTGTGGCTTGAGGTGCGCGAGGTCGGCCGCCGCCAGAGCGCCCGCGAGCGCGCCGGCATCGCGCTGTGGGACCGGTTCACGGCCCAGTTTCCCTATGACCCGCGCGGGTATTTTTCACGCGCCAGCCTGCGCTTTTCCAGCGAGGGCGAACGCAACGCCGCGCAGGAAATCGCCGACCTGGAAGCCGCCATACGCCTGAACCCGCGCTATGCCGACGCCCACAAGCTGATGCTGCGCATCTTTGTGCGCGAAGGCCAGACCGGCAACGCCATCAAACACCTGGAGGCCATGCGCAAGTCGCAAAGCGGCCTGGACAACGAGGCGATTGACCTGATCGAAGTGGAACTTACCGCCAGCACCGGCGAATTTGCCCGCACCACGGCGCTGGTGATCGCGGCGCTGCATGAAAACCAGCCGCACGGCGTGCGCACGCTGGTGGCGGCCGGTCTGGTCATGCTGCGTGACCATGAGTACCGCCAGCTTGACGACCTGTGCGGCATTGTGTTTGCCCAGACCGGCGCGACGGCGCCGTCGGTGACCACGCTGCTGCGCGGGCGGGCGTTGACCATGCTGGCGCGGTTTGACGAGGCGCTGGCGCTGCTGCGCCAGCTTGAGGAAGACCCGCTGCGGCTGGGCGAGGAATACCGCGCCACGCTGCGCGACTGGGCCGACGACGCCCGGCGCTACCCGGTGCTGCTGGCCGGCAACACCCTGCCGCCGGCCCGCCACCGGCTCGACCTGGGCCGGATTCTGGCCGTGGCCGGCGCCGAACCTGAACGCTTCATGTCGCTGCTGGACACCGACAACATGCGCCGCCAGGAAATTCTTGACTGGGGCACGCCCGCCGACCAGGTGCTGCGCGCCATCGGGTACGCGCGCCAGGCCCGCGACCTGCCGCCGGGCCGCGCCATGTCCAAGCGCACGCTAGCGGTGCTTTGCCTCAAGCAGGCCTTTGACGACGGCTATCTGAACCGCGCGCGCGTGCTGGCCGACGAATACCTGGCGCCGCTGGTCACCGACCCGCAACTGGCCAAGTACTTTGACGTGCGTTGAAACGATTCGGGATCAATCCAAAATCCCAAATCGTCAGGCGCCCAGGTCCTTCAGGGCAATCGCGGTCTGTTCGGCGTTGGGCGTCTTGCCGTGCCACTTGTAGCCGTCTTTTTCCATAAAGCCCACGCCCTTGCCCATCACCGTGTTGGCGATGATTGCCGCGGGCCTGCCCCTGACGCCCGCGGCCGTGTTCAGGGCGTCAAAAATCTGGGCAAAGTCGTGGCCGTTGATCGTCTGCACATGAAACCCGAACGCCGCCAGCTTGGCGTCCAGCGGGTCAATGTTCATCACGTCCACCGTGCGTCCGTCAATCTGCGCGTCGTTGCGGTCAATGATGACCGTGAAGTTGTCGGCCTTGTAATGCGCCGCGGCCATGAAGGCTTCCCACGGCAGGCCTTCCTGCACTTCGCCGTCGCCCAGCAGCGCGTACACGCGGCAGGGCTTGCCGTCGGCGCGCAGCGCCAGGGCCATGCCCAGCGCGCCGCACACGCCGTGGCCCAGGCTGCCGGTGGAAAGTTCCACGCCCGGCGTTTTGTGCATGGCCGGGTGGCCCTGCAGGTGCGAATCAATCTTGCGCAGGTCGTCCAGCCACTGGGGCGGAAAATAGCCGCGCTCGGCCAGCACCGCGTACAGGATCGGGCAGATGTGGCCGTTGGACAGCACCACGCGGTCGCGGTCGGGCCAGTGCGGGTTTTTGGGGTCGTGCCGGACAAAGCCGCCGAAGTACAGGGCGGCAAAGACGTCGGTCATGCCCAGACTGCCGCCGGGGTGGCCGCTGCCGGCACGGGCCAGCATCTTGATCACCGAAACGCGCAGCCGGCGCGCGGTTTCGGCCAGTGACCGGTGCAGATCGTTGCTGAGCGTGGGCTTTGTCATCGCGGCCGTTGTCATAGGGTCATTCCGGGCGGGTGCGCAAGGGTATATTCCGTCGGGCCGGGGCGGACAACGCCTGTGGAGAAATGTTTGGCAGGTGGCGGCAACCGCCCCTGCTCTCTTTCTTTCCGCGCAGATGAATCCAGAATCCACGGCCCGGCTGACGGTGGGGCGATCATGGAAGACGTGGCGTTGCTGCTGCAGGCTCTGCCGTACCTGCGGCGCTACCGTGAAAAAGTGTTCGTGGTCAAGGTCGGCGGCGAGATCGCCAAGACCCCCGACGCACTGGACGTTTTTGCCCAGGACATCGCCATGCTGTCCCAGCTTGGCATCCGCGTGGTGGTGGTGCACGGCGGCGGGCCGCAACTGGACGAAGTCAGCGACAAAATGGGCGTAAAGCCTGAAAAGGTCGCCGGCCGTCGCATCACCGACGACGCCACGCTCGAGATGGCCAAGATGGTGTTCGCCGGCAGCATCAACACCGACATTCTGGCCGCGATCCGGCGCCACGGCGTGCTGCCCGTGGGACTCAGCGGTCTGGACGGCGAAGTGCTGACGGCCACCAAGCGCCCGCCCAAAGAAATGACCGACCCCGAAACCGGCGAAAAGACACTGGTGGATTTCAAGAACGTCGGCGATATCCGCGACTGCAACCCCGCGCTGGTGCGCACGCTGGTGGAAAACCGCTATGTGCCCGTGCTCAGCCCGCTGGCCTGCGATGAAGAAGGCCACGTGCTGAACATCAACGCTGACACCGTGGCCTGCACGCTGGCCGCCGAAATGCAGGCCGAAAAACTGATTGTCCTCAGCAACACCAACGGCGTGCTGCGCGATGTCAAAGACCCCGAAAGCCGCTATGTCTACCTGACCGTGCCCCAGGCCGAAGACCTGATGAAAACCGGCGTGGTCACCAAGGGCATGATCCCCAAGCTGCAGGGAGTGATCGAGGCCGTGCGCGGCGGGGTCAAGCGCGCGCATCTGATCAACGGCCTGACGCCGCACTCGCTGCTGACGGAAGTGTTCACGCTCAAGGGCAAGGGCACCATGATCATTGACGCCGCGGCCGAGAAGGAATACCTCGAACGCGGGTAGGCGCCGCCCGCGCGCCACCCGGCCGGGGCGTGTCGCACCCTCTGGTATGGTTTGGGGGCTCACATACCGGAGACCAGCCATGTCCAGACTCATGCCCCAGTACACCGCGGACTTCCCCGCCGAGGCCGAAACCGAAGTCGCCGCGCGCATCGAGGAAGCCGCCGAAGCCCTGTACACCCAGATGCAGGGCAGCGCCCTTGAAGCCGCCCTGGAGGCGATGCAGATGGTCGTGACGCGCTTTCGCCGCGGCGACGGCAGCATCACCACCGCCGACGCCATGCGCGCGGCACGGGAAATCCGCGCGCTGATGCACGAAAAGGCTTCGCTGAAACGCCAGTGCCGCGCCCAGGTGATTGAAAAACTGGGCCTGCGCCCGCGCCCGCCGGTGGATCGCGCGAAGTCACAGCCGGCCCCGTCCAGGACCGCGCCGGTGGCGGAACCGCAGTCTGGCGAAAAAATTGTTAAGACGCCCGAGCCCGCCCGCGGTCCCCTGGGGGATTGGCTGAAAGTGGACGTGCGCCAGACGGAAATTCCCACCGACACCACCGCCACCCGAACCTGAGGCGGCGTTTTTTCGGTGTCAGACGGAAAGACACGGCAGCGCCGGCGCGAAAATCGCCCCGGTCGGGGAAGGCCCACACGGACGCGGCAGCGGGTTGCCGGTGCGACCGCCCCGGGCCGGCTATGTCGGGCTGACCCAGCGCGCCATCACGCGCCCCACCGGGTAAAGCGCGGCCGCGCCCAGACCCCACCACGGCTGCATCGGCGCCAGGGCCAGCGCGAACGCCGCCATCAGCAGGCATTCGCCGCGGATGCCCGCGCCCACGGCCTTGCCAAGGTTCGGCGGCGTGGGGGACTGGCGCGCGGTGTCCAGCGCGCGCCACAGGTTCAGAACCAGGGCGGCGGCAACCAGCAGCGGCGCCAGTACCCCCAGCACGATGCTGGGGGCGACGCCCGGCCGCGCCAGCACCACCAGCGGCAGAACCAGCGGCACGGGCGTCAGCAGCACCTGCACCGCCGCCAGCGCGCGGCGGCCGCCGCCGGTGTCCTCAAACAGGGAGATCACAGTGACCAGCGCGAAGTACACAAACACACTGGCCGCAAACAGCGGCGCAATCGTGTTCAACAGCCGCGTCAGGGCAAACCCCGGCGGCAGATGCGCCAGCAGCGGCAGCAGCACATGCAGCGCGCGGCACAGGGCGATCACGGCCACGGCGGCCAGCGACAGCGCCGCCGGCTGGGTGACGCGCGTGCCCGTTACCCGCCCGGCGGCCAGCCGGTTGTACAGAAACGTCAACGCCGCCAGCAGCAGCGCCGGGCCCGCGCAGCCGGCCATGATCGCGCCGACCAGACCCGCCGCGTACAGCAGGCAGGTCACCGTCCAGGCCGTCTGGATGCCCAGTTCGCCGGTGACAATCGGGCGGGCCTTGCCCAGCAGGCTGTCCTTGCGCGCGTGCAGCACGTCGTTGCCGGCCATGCCGCCCAGGTAGATGCCGGTGGTGGCCAGAATCAGCCACGGCAGCTTTGCCGCGCCGACGTGGCCCAGACCCAGCACCGGCCCAAGCGCCACGGCCAGCGCCATGCCGCCCGGCACGTCCGCCAGCGCCGAAGGCAGGGCGGAAAGGCGAACGAGCTTGAGAAGCGACAGGATTTTCATGGGCAAGATGACCTGGCAGTCGGCGACAACGGCAAAGGCGGAACTTCGGTACGGGGCTGGCCGCCGGCAGCGGGCTTCTGGCTGCCGGTTTGCGGGCTCACCGGTTCTGGCCCGTGGTGCGGCGGCGCCGCGGCCGCGCGGCTTCAATCGGCCCGGTCTTGCTGCGTCCGCCCAGTTCCAGCACCGGCAGCACGCCGCCGCCCCGGCGCACGTTGACCACCGGGTCGTCGCTGACGCGGCCGATGCAGCCGGCGTACTCGCCGCGCACGGCAAAGGCGCCAAGGATCATGTACTTTTCCTGTTCGGCGTAGCTTGCGCCCTCCAGCACCGGAACACTCTGGCGCGCCACGGGCACGTATTCCTGGACCACGCCCTGCTGGCGGATGGTTTCGTCCAGCGCGGCCTGCCATTGCTGGCGCGTCACGAACGGCCCCAGCACCACGCTTTCGCCGCCGTAGGCGCCGCCGGGCTTGAGCACCAGCTTTTCCGGGTTGGCGGCCACGAACTCCAGCAGGTCCACGTCGCGGCCCAGATAATCCGTGCGGCGTGCCACCAGCTTGCGCGTCCAGGGCAGAAGCCGCGCCTTGAGCTGGTTTTCAGCGGGCGTGAAGAACCGGTCAAAGGCGCCGCTGGTCAGAATCTCCAGCACGCCCTTGTTGCTGGCGATGCGCGAGCGCACCGGGTTGACCACCACCACGTCGCCGTGGCGGAACGCGTGGATCAACTGCGCCACCAGCACGCGCCGCCGCGCCAGCTCAGGCACCAGCGCGCGCCGGCACACCAGATGATAGCGCGTGCCGTTGTGGTACAGCCCGCGGTCTTCCTTGCGGAACTCGAACTCGCGCGGGTCCACCAGGTCGGCGACATAACCGCGTCGGCGCAGGCACTGGGCGACCATTTCCTGTTCCGGCGCGGTGCTGACGCCGGCAAAGTCCACGATCGCCACGTTCGGCTTTTCCACCGTCGCGCGGGCGTGCTCGGCATAGGCCGCCAGCAGCGCGTCGCAGTACAGGTCTACCGTGGGCGCGCTGGGAAACAGCGTGTGCAGACCGGCCTCGCGCGCGGATTCGGTCTGCTGGAATTCGTTGTCCAGCACGCTGGAAAAGGCGGCGCCGGCGGGGCTGTCCACGTTGAACTCCAGAAACCGCGGTCCGCCCGGCGCGGGCAGAAAGTCGTAACGGGCGAACTCGATCGCCAGCCGTCCGGGCGCGTCGTTCAGCACCAGCTCTTCGATGTTCGGACTGATGCCGATCTGTTCCATGAACGTGACGCTGTTCAGGGCAAGCTCGACCACCTGTTCCAGCAGGTGGCTGATGGCGCGGACCGAGCGCGTGAGTTCGCGCACCGTGTTGGGGTCAATCAGCCAGGGTGCCCAGGCGGCCTTCAGGCGCTTGTCGTCCAGGCGGAAGCCCCGGCTTTCCAGCAGCGCCGCCAGGCGCGCGTCTTCGTCGCGGGCCCGCACCGGGCTGCGCTTGAGCACGGCGCGGAAGTCGTCCCGCATGCGGGACGCAAAATCAACCTTCCGCGTGGGGCGGAGAGAACCCTCGGATTGCCCGGCCATTGTGAAAATGACTTTACGCGCGGCATTTGTTCCGGCAAGTTCAGCCTTGAAACGTTTCAAACATACCCCTTGACGGGGGTGTGTCCTGTAGCGCGTGTGGAGAGCCGCATGTTCCTTCGCCGCCTGCTTGTGATTCTGGTGTGCGCCCCGGTGCTGGCCTTGGCGGCTCTTGAGACTCCGGCCGCCGCCCAGGACGGGCCGGCGCCCCGGCCCGAACCCAAACCCGAACCCGAACCCGCTGCCGGGCGCGCCTACGGCGACAACCTGGCGCTGGACGTTCCGGCGTCGGTGCGCAAACAGATGGAAGACCAGGCCGTGGCGATTACCCGCATGCGGCTGTACTTCAACGATGCCGCCGCCGGGGCCGACGGCGTGTCGCTGGAGTTTGAGGACATGCGCACGGAAGTGCCGGTGATTTTTGCGGCGTTCATCGGCGAACGCTGCGACCGCGTGCTGAACTATGCCGACTACAGCGCCCGCCCCGGCCGGCACGTGGACCTGGCGTTTCACGTGAAGACCCTGCCGCGCCGGCTCAAGGGCATGAAGGTTCAGATTGAACACGCCCATATCCAGGGCGAGGCCGAGACCAGCGTTGCCACGTTTGACGTTCCGGCGCCGGACGAAGGCGAACCCTGGAACGACGTTCGCCTGCGCGGGGCGCGTCCGGGGGTCAACCGCTATCGCATGGTGGTCAGCTACACCGGCGGCAACGGCCAGACCACGACCTACAAGGGTTTTTCGCACTGGGTTCTGGTGCAGGCGCCGCCGATGTTCGAGTTCACCCACACCGCCCACGCCGCGGCCACATCGCGCAAGGCCGGCAACGCCCGCCTGATTGCCGCCGATGTGCGTTTTGACGCCGCGTTTCTGCTGCACGCCGGGCTGAACCCGGCCGATTGTTCGCTGCGCGTGGTTCGACGCGGCAAGCGCGACATGCGGCTGGACGCGCTGTCACCGGAAGTGCGCCGCGTGCTGGAGAAAGAGCGCGCGCCGCTGGGCTGGCACGAAGTCGGGCGCGGGCCGCTGGCCGGGGCCGGAATACCCGGTCTGGAAACCGCAAAGGTGGAGGAAGGGGCGGTGGTGCTGCGCTTTCGCCATGTGCTGAACGCGTCCACCACGACCCTGCCGCTGGACGAAGACTGGCAGTACCGGTTCGAGCTGCTGCACAAGGGACTGTCCGAACCGATGGCGGTCTGGGAGTGCGCGGTCAAACTGAAGGTTGAAAAGGAAGCCGATCTGGCCACGGCCAGGCTGAACGTCACCGGCACGGCGCTGGACAAGCCGCTGAGTGTGCCGATCCAGGCCGCGCGTTGAGCTAACGCGCCACCTGCGGCGGGGGCAGGTTTGGCGCGGGCGCGGTCTTGCTGACGGGCGGTTGCTGGGGTTTGCCGCCGATCAACGGAATCAGGCCGACCAGCACCGCGGCGCCCAGCGCCGCCAGCCCGAGCGCCCCCAGCGCCCGGCGGACATGGCTGAAAAAGGCGTGGCTGGGTTCACCGGCAATGTCGCTCATGCCGTCAATGTAGCCCGCGCGCGCAAGGTTCCCGTCAAGCCACGGTGAATTTGGCGTACAGATCAACCGTCGCGGGCGGCAACCCGAAGCCCCGAGTCCGGGCCCGCGTCCAGAACAATGGTTCGCGCCGCCAGCGCCGGCTCCTGCGCCAGCAGGCGCGCCAGCGGCGCCACCACGAGCTGTTCCAGGGCGCGCTGCAGCGGCCGCGCGCCCAGGCTGCGGTCAAAGCCCGCGCGCGCCAGCAGTTCCACCACCGCCGGCGTCCATTGCAGGCGCCCGCCGGCGCGCAGCAGGCCCTCGCGGCCCGCCAGCGCCGTCAGTTCCTTTTCCGCGATGCGCAGGATCGTGGCGTGTTCCAGCGGCGCAAACGTCACCACGGCGTCCATGCGGTTGAAGAACTCGGGCCGGAAGTGCCGCTGCGCCGCGGCCACATAGTCCGGCTCGCGCGGCTTGCCAAAGCCCATCAGTTCTTCCTGTGTCGCGCCCAGGTTGGTCGTCATCACGATCACCGCACTGCGGAAGTTCGTGACCCGGCCGAACCGGTCCGTCAGGCGGCCTTCGTCGAACATACCCAGCAGCACGTCCAGCACCGCCGGCGAGGCCTTTTCAATCTCGTCCAGCAGCACCAGACAGAACGGCTGTTCGCGCACGCTTTGCACCAGTTCGCCCGGCTCGTCGCCCCCTGTGCCGACCAGCCGGTGCGCGCTGTAGACATCGGCGAATTCGCTCATGTCCAGCCGGATCAGGCGCCTGGTCTGCGTGCCGTGGCCGAACAGTTCGTCGGCCAGCGCCCTGGCCAGCTCCGTCTTGCCCACACCGGTGGGGCCGGCAAACAGCAGGACTCCCACCGGCCGTTCGGGGTCGTTCAGGCCGGCCTTGAACGTGGTCACCAGCCCGGCCGCGGCGGCGCAGGCACGGGGCTGGCCGATCACGCGGGCCTCCAGGCGCTGTTGCAGGTTGTGGCGATCCAGCGTGACTTCGTCGCGCAACAGAAAATCGGGCAGTCCGGTGCGGCGCGTGAACTCTGATACCACGTCATCCGGGGTGACGTTTTTTGTCCGGGTTGCGGCATCCTGGATCAGGCGCTGCAGCATCACGGCGGCCTTGCCCGGCAGCGCCTCGTAGGGCGCAAAGCGCCGGAACAGCCGCACGGCGCGCGCGGGAACATCGCCCGCGCAGGTGACCTGCAGGTTCTGGCCGGTGTTGTGCGCAAGCCGTGCCAGGGCGCGTTCGGCGGCCGGCCCGTCCATGGTTTGCAGCGGCAGGGTCTGCATCGAATCCACCAGCGCCGGCAGCAGGCGGCGGCAGGCGTCCAGTTCGGCCGGCGTCGCCTCGGCGATCAGCCGCAGTTCACGGTGCTGAAGATAGGGCACCAGAAACGCGCCCACGGAATCGCCCGGCCCGATGCCGCCGACGCGAACCAATTCCAGCAGGTTTTCCACGCACAGCACGCCGTCGAAGTCGGCCAGTTCGGCAATCACCTGCTCCAGACGCTCCTCCCACTGGCCCAGATACTGCATGCCGGCAATCAGGCGCGAGGCCGTGGTCTGCCAGAACAGCCGTGTGCGTCCGGCCTCGGATTCGCGCGCGCGGGTGCGCTCAATCTCGCGCGCGGCGCTGAACAGCAGCGTGGATTTGCCGCAGCCCGGCTCGCCCACCAGCAGCACGCTGGCGCGTTCCTTGGCCGCCCGGCGGGTCAGTTCGGCGATTTCGGCGTCGCGCTCAAAGGCGCGCATGTTCGTGCGTTGCGCGACGCCTTCGCCCACCGGATCAGCCACGGCCTGAAGGGCCGGCCAGACACGCTTTGCCTTGCCTTCGCGGGGCGGGCGCTCGGTGACAACCAGCGTGCGCAGTTCGCAATTGGCCGGCGGCAGGAACCGGGCCAGCCGCGCGGGTGTGCTGCCGCGCAAAAACTCGGCCACATAGTGCCGGGCCAGTTCGGGCAACTGGCTTTCTTCGTCAAAGCTGAACCACAGGCCGAAAGTCGGCGCGATGCACGCG
This sequence comes from Planctomycetota bacterium, assembly GCA_015075515.1. Lineage (GTDB taxonomy): Bacteria > Planctomycetota > UBA8742 > UBA2392 > UBA2392 > H3-PLA7. Next base: position 760,844 of record JABTUE010000002.1, on the reverse strand, counting down.
CGGCGGCCGCCGGTGTATTCACCCACGACGCAGGGCACGACAAACCGTGCCGGGTTGGCGACCGGGTGGCGGCGGCCCTTGTCCTGGTATTCGGGGCGAACCTCGACGGCGAGCTTCACCAGACGGGGCTCGCGCATCGGGTCGTCGGGGTAGTCCCAGGGTTCCTCGCGCAGCAGGTACAACAGATACTCCTTGAGTTGCGCCATAACCTCGGATGCGTCGGCTCCCACGGCCGCAACCTCGGGGCGTTCGCACAGCACGCCGTTGCAGTGGCCGTCGTCGTCGGTCCACAACAGCACGGCCTGGCGGGTGGTGCTCATGCGTCGCTCCCCAGTGTCAGGTCGCCGGCCGCCCAGACCTGAAGCAGACCCGGCGCCGGGCGTCCGCGCGAAAGCATGCCCGTGCGCACGTCCAGGCAGCGCTGGCCGAACCAGACGCGCGTGACCGGCCCCGGCAGATCGTCGGGCCGGGCCGCGGCCACGGCCGGCGCGTCATCGCCCGGCGCCAGCGCAAACACGCGCGTCAGCAGCATCGAGAGTTCACCCTGGTGCCACAGCAGGGCCGTGCCGGCTTCGAGACCCAGCAGTTCCGGGGCCAGATCGCCCTCGGCCACAAACGCCGAATGACCGGGTTGATCGGCCGTAACCGGCTGAACCTCCAGGTCCAGCCGGTTGCGTGCCAGCACCTTCAGCGAGCCGGTATGCGTTCCGGCCAGCGGGTGCGCGCGGCCATCCAGCGTGCGGCACACAACCAGGGCGCGGGCCGGTCGCGCCGGTGCCCGCAACATCAGGCACAGTTGCGCCGCGCGCGCGGCCAGAAAGCGCAGACGGTCCTGTCGCATCCAGGCCTGGGGGTCGGCGGCCCTGTCTGTCAGGGCGCGCAGGTCGGCCTCGCCGCGCGCGACGCGCCAGACGTTGTCCGCAACCTGGTCCCAGGCGATTTCCGCCGGCGGGCGAGGCCTGTCCCTGAGGCGGGCGCTTACGCTGTCTTCGGGGGCGACGGGCCGTTCGTCTTCGGCCTGTACGCCGGCCACAAGCCTCTCAACGGCCTGATCCAGCCATTCAAAGGCGTGGCGCACGGCAAAATAGCGGCGCTGGTCCGGCCCGATCTCGCGGCCCGACAGGGCGCCGGAAGGGCGTGATTGATCCAGCCAGGACTCCGCGGCGTTCAGAACGCCGTCAATGCGATGCACCACCGCGTCCAGGTCGTTGTAATCCAGGGCCGCGACGGTTTCGGGGCGCGCGGCTGCGGCCTCCAGCGGGTACACGCTGGAGGACAGTTCCGGCCCTGTCGCGGCAAGGCGGATCATGGTCGGGGTGTCGGGCGCCAGTTGCGCCAGCTTGTCCGCCACCGGCCGCACGACGTTGGATTCAATCGCGCGCTTGATGGCGCGCGCGCCCAGCGTGGGGTGGTAGCCCTGGGCGATTACAACTTCCATGGCCGCGGGTTCCACCTGCAGCGCGCACAGCCGGCGCGCCAGGCCCTCGCGCGACAGCACGTTGTGGATCAGCCGGTGCGCGATCTGCTCGATCTGTTCGCGCGGCAGGTGCCCGAACGGAACGACATAGTCGAGGCGATTGAAGAACTCAGGCCGGAAGAATGCGCGCGCGGCGTTGACGTAAGACTGGCTGGTGCGCAGCTCATGTCCCGCAAGACCCAGTCCGCCTGCCGCCTGCTGGGTGCCGAGGTTGCTGGTCAGGATGATCACGCAGTTGGTGAAGTCGGCCGTCCGTCCCAGCGCGTCGCTTAGCCGACCTTCGCCCAGCACCTGAAGCAGCAGGTCAAAGGCCGACGGGTGGGCCTTTTCGATTTCGTCGAACAGGATGGTCGCAAACGGCCGGCGCCGCACGGCGCTTGTGAGCAGGCCTTCGGGTTCATCCAGGGTGCCGATCAGGCGCGCAACGGCCAGGCCGTCCACGTATTCGTTCATGTCAAAGCGCAGCAGCGCGCTTTCGTGGCCGTACAGCCATGTCGCCAGCGCGCGCGCGCACTGGGTTTTGCCGGTGCCGGTCGGGCCCAGGAACAGCAGTGTGCCCAGCGGGCGTTCGGGGTCGTTCAGGCGCGCCTTGGCGATGCTGACCACGTTGGCCAGCGCCTCCACGGCCTGTTCCTGTCCGATCAGGTTGTTGTGCAGGCCGGCCGTGATTTCAGACCGCGCCAGCGTGGCGCGGTCGTCCAGAAAGGTCACCGACAGGCCGCTGCGTGCTTCAAACTCGCGCAGCACATCGGCGCGCGTGACCGCGGCGTTGCGGTGCTTGACGGCAAGCTGTTCCAGAAAGTCGGCGGCCTTGCCGGGAAACGCCGCTTCGCGGCGGTAGCGTTGCACGAGGTCCAGCACGGCCGGAAGCGCATCGGGCTCAAAGCGCGTGCCGTGGCGGGCTTCCAGACTGCGCCGGGTGTGCAGCAGAATGCGCCAGGTGTCGGGCTCGGGGGGCTCCTCGACGCGCACGACGTGAAACAGATCGGCCCAGCCGCGGTCCATTTCCTTGAGCACCCCGAACGCCTCGGGTGTCATTTCCGCCAGCAGCTTGATTTCGCGGCGCTCGGCATGGGGGCGCAGCACGCCCGCGACGCTGAGCTGTGAACTGGCGCTGATGCCCGCGCGGAACAGGCCCAGAAAGTCGTCAAAGTACAGGGTGTGCCGCTTGCGGCGGCATTCGGCCAGAATCGAGTTGACGCGGTTTTCCCACTGGCCGACGTAACTCATGCCCGAGATCAGGCGCTGCGGCGAAACCAGCCACACCTGGCGTGCCCCGCCCTTGCGGATCTGGCCGTCACGCATGGCGCGCGAAAGCGCCTCGTGCAGCACGGCGGTTTTGCCGCTGCCGGGGCGGCCCAGCAGCAGCACCGCGCGCCGGTCGTTGGACACCAGCAGCCGGTGCAGTTCGGTCACTTCGTGCTCGCGCAGCACCGCCGACGAAAGATTATCCGGGAACGCGTCGCACAGGTTGCGCCCGACATGCGCCAGTTCGTGGGCGCCGCTCTGGGCCTTGTAGCTTTCGCGGGCTTCGCGGTTGTCCTGTTCGGCCTTTTTGCGCAGGGCCTCGATTTCGAGGCCGAGTTCCACGTGGCTGATCCACGATTCGCCGCGCGGCGTGTGCCATTCGGGCTGGAACTCGATTTCTTCGCGTTCCAGCAGCCGGTAGTGCGCGGCCAGAACTTCGCCCGCCCGGGCCGCGAGGTCCTGGCCTGGCTCAAGCGTGAAGTGCACGTCTGGCAGGCGCGGGGTGAACGCCACACGCCGGCCCAGCGCCTCGTAGACCACAAACAGGTAGTTGCCCCGGAAGTGCCGACGCCGCAGCGGCACCTCGACCTGCACGTGTTCTTCCTGCAGGTTCGGGGCAAACAGCAGCCGTGCCAGCTCTTCGTGGCGCGGCGCCGCCGCAAGCTGCTGGAGCCGCTTTCTCAGGGCCCCGGCGACGGCGTCGGTGCTTTTTTTGAGTTCGTCGCGCGTGGCGTCGGGTTGGGTGAAGAACAGCGGTCTTACGTAGAACTGCGTGCCGCTTTCGGTCTTCAGCCGTTCCACATACAGGGGCAGGTTTACCCTCATAGTCCCACCTGCCCTTCCAGGGCGCGGACAAACGCGCCCTCAATGCCGCGCGCCACCACGCTGTCCAGGCGCCCGCCCGTCCAGGCCAGAACGGTGCCGAGCGACTCGTCGCGCGCCTGGCGCGTGTTGAAGTTGTAGCTGCGGCGAACCGGCGGCGTGCCGCCTGCCGGCTCAAGGGCGTCGGTGGACAGCGCCGACAGCGCGATGGTGCGCACGACCACGGCGGTGAGCTGCACCGGGGCTCCGGATTCAAACAGGTGTGTGCCCTGTTCCGGCCCCAGGCGCAGCATGGCGTCCGGCGCGGTGATCTCGATCAGCAGCAGCCCCGGTTCCTCGCGCGGCTCGGCCAGGAACTTGAGGGCGTTGGCCTGTGGTAACCGCAGCGGCTCGCCGTCCTTGCCGCGCACCTGCCAGTGTTCCAGCGCGGCGCGGCACCAGGCGTCGCTTTCGGCGCGCCGGCGCAGAGCCTCGATGTCTTCGCTGGTCGGTTCGTGCGAAGCCCAGATCACCCGCGTTGCCATGCCGGCGCCGGATGCCCAGGTCGCGTAGGCGCGCCCCAGGTCAAACACCAGGTCGTGGTTCGGGCCCGAAAGCTGCAGCGTGGCGATGTCGGCCGCGGCGTACCGAAGCCGCAACAGGCCAAGCAGCGCCGACTGCCAGTGGCGCTGTTCGTCCTCCAGCCGCGCACGCAGCATGTGCGTGTCGCCGCTGACCCGCCGGGCGATGTGCAGCGCCAGGTCGTCTTCCAGCGCCGCCAGTCGTTGCAGGCCGGTGGTGAAGGCGCCGGTGATCTGTTCGAGTGTCTGCAGCCGCGTGCGGTCACGTTCGACGATCTGCGTCTGCCCTGGCTTGCGGTGTTTGGCGCGCTCCTGCTGGTCCAGCCGCTTGCGGATACGGAAACATTCGTTGCGCAGTTCCAGAACCGCCGGCGCGCGGTCGGCAGTCTGGGCCTTGCGGCGCAGCGCCACGCACTCGCGGGCCGCCGCGGCCAGGGGCTGGTCTTCGTCGCGGTTGCCCTCAGGCTGGGCGCCGGGCTGCAGCGTGATTGTTCCGGCGGCCGCCGCGGCCAGAACCCGGCCGGGCCGGTTCGCGCCCGTGTTCAGCAGTTCGGCCAGCGGCACCAGCAGGCGGCGCTCGAGTTCGCGCTTGAGGGGCCGCGCGCCCAATTCCGGCTGGAAGGCCGCGGCAACCAGCGTGTGTTCGGCCTCGGGGGTCAGGGTCACGGCCGTTCCGTCGTCGCGCAGACCGGGCCGGGCGTGTACCAGTTCAAGTTCCTTGTGCAGAACCCGGCGCACGGCATCAGGCGGCAGCGGCAGAAACGGCACAACCCGGTCCATGCGGTTGAGCAGTTCCGGGCGCACGAACCGCCGCAGCGCGCCGGTGAAGTGCTCCAGGGCATCGGGGGCTGTTTCGCCAAAACCGATGCGCCCGGCCATGAAGCTTTCGGCGCCCAGGTTGCTGGTCATGATCACCACGCAATTGGTGAAATCCGCCAGGCGGCCCAGGCTGTCGGTCAGGCGCGCTTCGCCCAGAATTTGCAGCAGCAGGTCAAAGAACAGCGGGTGAGCTTTTTCAAACTCGTCCAGCAACAGCACCGAAAAAGGCTCTTCGCGCATGCGTGCGACCAGCAGCCCCTCGCCGTGCGGGCCGCCGATCAGCCTTTGCACCGCGCCGGGGCTGGCGTATTCGGACATGTCCAGGCGCGCCACGCGCTTGCGGTCGGAAAACAAGTACTCGGCCAGCGCCTTGGCGGTTTCGGTTTTGCCGACGCCGGTCGGGCCCACAAACAGAAGGCTGGCCAGCGGCCGGCGCGGCCGTGACAGGCCGGCCTTGATCGTGGCCAGCAGATCCGTCACCAGTTCCAGTGCGTGATCCTGGCCGATCACGCGCGAGCCCAGAAACGCGCGTACGGCGGCAAGATCCAGCGGAGAGTGTTCGTCCAGCATGTCGCGCGGCAGACCGGTTTCGCGCGAGAACGCCCGCACGACATCGGCCGCCGCCGGCGGCGCGTCGGGGTGATCGGCCAGAAGATTGCGCAGAAACCGCAGCGGACGGCCCGGCCACGCCGAATACGTCGCGTGGCGGCGGTGCAGGCGCGAAAGTGTGTCCAGCGCGGCCTGGGTTACGTTGCGGCCGGCCGCGGCCTTGCGCAGGATTACGTCGCAGTCGGCGGGCGAGGGCTGGGGAACCTCCAGTCGCGCAAAGGCCCCCAGAAGGTGCGGGTCGCGTCGCTCTATGGCGGCAAGCTGTTCAGGTGTGCACTCGACCACGCAACGCAGTTCGCCCCGGGCAATGTAAGGCCGCAGAAAGCCGGCCACACCCTGCTGGATGTATTTGCCCTTGCCGACTTCCATCAGTTCAGCCAGCGCGCCCAGGTGCAGTATCGCGCCCTGCTTGCGGGCCTCGGCGCACACGCGGTTGCAGCGTTCCTGCCACATGCCGAATCCGCTCATGCCTGCCACCAGGCGCGAGCCCGAGGTTGCCCAGAAGCGCGTGTCGGCGAAGCCGTGCCGGGCGCGATCGCGCACCAGTTCGTGCACCAGCGCGGTCTTGCCGACGCCCGGCGGTCCGACCAGCAGCACGCTTTGGGCGTTGCGCCCGCCCAGCAGTTCCGCCAGTTGCCGCACCAGTGGTTCAACCTGCCAGGCCTCGGGCAGCCTGGTGTCGCACAGGTCGTCGGCGACTTCGGCCAGCACCGCGCCCGAATCCCGCGCCTGTGTCGCGCCCCGCGCGACATCGCGCGGGGATGGAACATCCACGAACAGCTTGACGCGGTCCGTGACCAGTTCGCTGCCGAGGGGAAGTGCCGCCAGTTCCGAAAGCTGTTCGGCGGCGCCGGCGCGCCGCAACGCGGCCAGGGCGTCCAGAGGCAACTGTTTGAGCAGTTCTTCGCGCGTCGGCGCCAGGACCTCAATGCCGAGCCCGGGCACGGCGGCGATCTCAAGGCCGGCGGCGCGGTACAGCACGGCATGCAGGGTCAGGGCCAGCGGCTCTTTCCATTGCAGACTTTCTTTCGGAGCCGGCAGCACGACCGGAAACGAAACAGTTTCCAGTACCGCCGGCGGCACCCGCATGTGCCGGGCATGCACCGGCGTTTCCGAGGCAAGGGTGACGGTGCTCAGGGCCAGCGCGCGGCGGGCACGCAACGCCGAAGCCGCGGCGCGTGAAACCTCGGGAAAGCACAGCGCCTCGGCCAGCACCAGTCCGTCCTGAAGCGGGCGGGCCAGCGTGACAAGGCTGTATGCAAGACGCGGCATGGGCGGCGACACTATAACGCCGGCGGCAGGGCGTGGGCCAACTGCCTGCCGGTTCCCGTTTACGGTTCACGCGCCCGGCCTGTTTCCTATAGTCCGGCCATGCGCAAGGAAGTGACCCGCTTTCTTGAGGCCCACGACGGCCAGACCGCGGCGCGGTTTTTCACGGCGCTGGGGCTGGAATTGAGTGTGCTTGCCCGCGTGGCCGTGCGCGACGGCGTGGTGGGGCCCAGTGCCTTTGCTGCCTACAACGAAATGCAGCACTGCTGCCTGGGCCAGGTCAATGCCATCATCCACGGCATTGCCGACCTGTTTCCGGCCGATGCCAGCATGGCGATTCTGTACCACTACGCCGGAAAGGCCTGCGGCACGGCCGACCTGGAGGGTGCGTTTCTGCGCGCGATGAAGCTTGCCCTGCACGGCATGGACCCGCGCCCGAGCAAGGACGAACGCCGCGTGCTGCTGGTGGACGACGACCCCGAACTGCGTTCGCGCATTCACCGCGTGCTCAGCGCCGAAGGCCTGGTCGTGTTCGAGGCCGAAAACGGCCCCGAGGCGCTGGACAAGGCCGTGTGGGTGGAGCCGCACCTGACAATCGTGGACTGGCGCATGCCCGTGATCAACGGCCCCGAGTTCATCAAGACCTTCAAGAAGAGCCCCGAAGGCCGCAAGTCAAAAATCATCCTGATGGTCGAGCGCGGGTTGACGCAGGTGGTCAACGGCCTGGGCAAGGCGATCAACACCCGGCTCAAGCGCCCGTTCACGGACGAAGAGTTCATCAAAAAGGTGAAGGCGCTGGTGTAGTCGTCAGGCCGGCTGGAAGCCTGCCCCACGTTACTTCACGCCCAGTTCGATTTTTTGCAGTTCGCGCAGTTCGTCGCGCAGCAAGGCCGCCGTCTCAAAGTCCAGGTTCTTTGCGGCTTCATGCATTTCCTTTTCGAGTTTCGCGATCAGCCCGGGCAGTTCGGCGCGGTCCACGCTGCGTTCGATGCCCTTGGGCGGCTCGGCGTGGCGTTCGGGGTAACGCTCGGCCAGTTTGCCGTTGCGCGCGCCGGCCTTGCTGGCCGCGGCAATCGCCTTGCGTGTGGCGGCGTTGCGTTCCTCGAAGCCGCCCGCGCGCCTGGCCTTGGCGCCCCCTTTGCCCTTCTTTTCACCGGGGAAGCGATAGTCGGTGTATTTCTCGTCTTCCTTGTCTACGGTCACGTAGTCGGCCTCGAAGATGCTCTGCAGCACTTCGTCAATCTGGTTGATGATGGTTTTGGGCGTGATGTTGTGCTGCCTGTTGTATTCCTGCTGCAGGCGTCTGCGGCGGTTGGTTTCGTCCATGCAGGTCTGCATGCTTTCGGTGATCTTGTCGCCGTAGAAAATTACCCGGCCGTTCACATTGCGCGCCGCGCGGCCCACCATCTGGATCAGCGACCGGTGCGAACGCAGATACCCCTCGCGGTCGGCGTCCAGCACGCACAGCAGGCCGACTTCGGGCAGGTCCAGGCCCTCGCGCAAAAGGTTGATGCCGACCAGCACGTCAAAGACGCCCTTGCGAAGGTCGCGCAGGATTTCCATGCGCTCCAGCGTGTCAATTTCGGCGTGCAGATAGCGCACCTTGACATCGAGTGACGCCAGATAGTTCGACAGTTCTTCGGCCATGCGCTTGGTCAGCGTGCACACCAGCACGCGTTCGCCGCGCGCGACCACGGGTTTGATCTCGTCCAGCACGTCGTCAATCTGCCCCTTGGCGGGCTTGACGGTGATTTCGGGGTCAATCAGGCCGGTGGGGCGGACAATCTGTTCAACAATGCGCCCGGCGGACTTGTCCAGTTCGTAGGGGCCGGGTGTGGCGCTTACATACAGGGTCTGGCGCCGGACGGCCTCGAATTCCTCGAACTTCAGCGGCCGGTTGTCCAGCGCCGAGGGCAGGCGAAAACCGAACTCGACCAGTGTTTCCTTGCGTGAGCGGTCACCCTTGTACATGCCGCCGATCTGGGGCACGGTGACATGCGATTCGTCAATGAAGATCAGCGCGTTCCGGGGCAGATAGCTGAGCAGCGTCGGCGGCGTGCTGCCGGCGGCGCGGCGTTCAAAGTGGCGCGAGTAGTTTTCAATGCCCTTGCACGAGCCGATCTCGCGGATCAGTTCCAGGTCGTATTTCGTGCGTTGTTCCAGACGCTGGGCTTCCAGCAACTTGCCGGCCTGTTTAAACTCGGCCACGCGCGCGACCAGTTCCTGTTCAATGTCCGCCAGCGCGGCCTCGATTACCGGCTTGGGTGTCACGTAATGCGTGGCCGGGTAAATCGTGATTTTGTCCAGTTGGCCCAGCACTTCGCCGGTCAGCGGGTCAATTTCCCAGATTGCCTCCAGGTCGTCGCCAAAGAACTCCAGCCGGATCAGCTTGCTGTCTTCATAGATCGGGAACACATCCAGCACTTCGCCGCGCACACGGTAGGTGCCGCGCTGCAGGTCAAAATCGTTGCGCGTGTACTGGATCTCGACCAGCTTGCGCACTGCGGCCTTGCGGTCCAGCGGCTGGCCTTTTTCGGCGTACAGCAGGGCCCCCTGGTAGGCCTCGGGCGAGCCCAGGCCGAAAATGCAGCTTACGCTGGAAACGATCAGCACGTCCTGGCGATCGAGCAGCGACCGCGTGGCCGAGTGGCGCAGGCGGTCAATGCGCTCGTTGATCATCGAGTCTTTCTCGATGTAGGTGTCGGTCTGGGGGATGTAGCTTTCGGGCAGGTAGTAGTCGTAGTAGCTGACGAAGTACTCGACGGCGTTGTGCGGAAACAGCTTGCGGAACTCGCTGAACAGTTGTGCCGCCAGCGTCTTGTTCGGGGCCATCACGAGCGTGGGCCGGTTCAGTTCGGCGATCACGCTGGCCATGGTGAAAGTCTTGCCGCTGCCGGTGACGCCCAGCAGTGTCTGGCAAGGCGCGCCCTGGCGGAAGTTGCGGCACAGGTCGGCAATTGCCCGCGGCTGGTCGCCGGCGGGCTGGTTGGGTGACACAAGTTGAAACGCCTTCTGGGGCATGGCCCGAGCATACCACGGCGCGCGACATTGCGTGGCGGGCGGGCTTACAGGATTGTCACCGCTTTGGAATGCTACGCCGCCGGGGCCGATGCTAGGATTTGCGGCGGACCACAGGAGAACTCATGAGCGTCTTTCTAGAGATCATCGAGTACCAGGAAACCCGCGCCGACGAAATCAGCCACCGCATTCCTGAACGCGGCAGCGCCGAGTTCAAACTGGGCGGCCAGTGCATCGTGCGCGAAAACCAGGTGGCTGTGTTCTGCTGCGGCGGCAAGGCCGCGGACGTGTTCGGCCCCGGTCGCCACACGATCACGACACTGAACATTCCGGTGATTACCAAGCTGCTGAGCCTGCCCTGGGGGTTCAAGTCGCCGATCCGCACCGAGGTGTATTTTGTCAACACCAAGGTCTTCACAGACCTGAAGTGGGGCACCAAGGAACCGATCGCGCTGCGCGACAGCGATTTCGGCATCGTGCGTATCCGCGGGTTCGGCCGGTTTGCGATCCGGATTCGCGAGCCGCTGGTGTTCATCAACAACATCGTCGGCCAGGACGACAGCTACCGCACCGACGAAATCGAAGACTATCTGCGCGACCTGATTGTCAGCCACGTCAACGACTGGCTGGGCGCGAACATGAAGGACAAGTCCATTCTGGACCTGCCCGGCCAGTACAAGATGTTCTCTGAGGCCATGAAGCCGCACCTGGCCGCCAGCATGGCCAAGTTCGGCATCGAACTGGTCGAGTTCTTCATCAACAACTTCAACCTGCCCGAAGAAGTGCAGAAGGCGATTGACAAGCGCGCCAGCATGGGGGCGCTGGGCGATCCGTCCAAGTACGCCCAGTTCCAGATGGCCGACGCCATGCGCGACATGGCCAAGAACCCCGGCACCGGCAACACCGCGGGCATGATGATGGGCATGATGATGCCCGGCATGATGTTCAACCAGCTCAACCAGCAGCAGGCCCAGGTGCTGCAGCAGCAGGGCAAGAAGCCCGAAAACTATGTGGCCTGCCCCAAGTGCCAGGGCATGAACGAAAAGGATTCACGCTTCTGCAGCCATTGCGGCGAGGCCATGCTGGTGGAAAAACGCTGTCCCAGTTGCGGCGTCAGCGTCAAGGCCGACGCCAAGTTCTGCCCGGATTGCGGGTTCAAGATGGGCACCAAGCCCAAGTGCCCGGAATGTCAGCACGAAAACCTGCCCGACGCCAAGTTCTGCGTGAACTGTGGCGGCAAGATGAAAGTGACGGCATAGGCGCATACCGCGGGCCTGTATGAGCGTGGCGATTTCCACACGGACACCATCGGGGACGACACCATCCGCCGCGGCCTTGTTGTTTGCCGCCTGTCTGGGTTTTGGGGCGGCGTGGGGGGCACAACTGCTGCTGGCGGTGGAACTGATTGAAGGCCTGGAAGTTCAGCCCGCAGGCTACTGGTTTGTCTACGGGCTGATCGGCGCCGCGGGCACGGTTGCCCTGTACTGGCTGGCGCGGTTGTTTCGGGTGCGTGTGGCCCAGGCCTTGATGCGCCGGCCTGTTTCGCGGTTTGAGACCCGGGAATTGGTGCGCGAGTACCTGCTGTTGCGCGATGCCCGCACCCGCGGCCGCGAAATCAGCGGCACCGGCGGCCCCTGCCCCAGCCCGCGCTGGGTGGCCTATCTGAACCGGCCCAAGGTCTGACCGTGCGGGCTGTGCTTGCCATAGGGAGCCGGTGTCCCTACCATACCGTTACTTTGCCACAGAGAGTGTGATGCCCCCGGCCATTCCTCGACACATCGCCATCATCATGGACGGCAACGGCCGCTGGGCCGAGGCCCGCGGCATGCGCCGCATCAAGGGCCACGAAGCCGGTGCCGAAAGCGTGCGCGCGATTGCCGAAGAATGCGCCAGACTGGGCGTGGAACAGCTTACACTGTATGCGTTCAGCGAGGAAAACTGGCGCCGGCCGCGTCTGGAAACCGAGTTTCTGATGCGGCTGCTCAAGCGCTTTATCTCCGCCGAGCGCGAAACGCTGATCCGCAACCAGATGCGCTTTTCGGCCATCGGCCGGCTTGACCGTCTGCCTGCCAACGTGCGGCGCGAACTGGACAAGACCGTCCGCATGACCGCCGACAACCCGAAAACCAACCTGTGCCTGGCGCTGAGCTACGGCGGCCGGGCCGAAATTGCCGATGCCGCCCGGCGCATTGCCCAGGCCGTCAAGCAGGGGCGCCTCAAGCCCGATGACATTGACGAAGCGACCGTGGCGGCTCACCTGTACCAGCCGCAGATGCCCGAGCCTGACCTGGTGATCCGTACCGCCGGCGAAATGCGCCTGAGCAACTTTCTGCTGTGGCAGGTCAGCTATGCCGAGTTTCATGTGACCGACACGCTGTGGCCCGACTTTCGCGCCGAACACCTGCATGCCGCGATTGAGGATTTCAACCGGCGGGTGCGGCGCTTTGGCGGCCTGGTGGCAAGGCCGGCGGCCGGATAGAGCCGTTGGGGGTGCGTGCGGCGTTTGTGGTTCCTACAATCGTGCGATGCTCAATCACGTCCTTTTGCCGTTGACGCACAGCGTCACCTATCCGGCCATGCAGCAGCGTCTGAACAAGCTGCTGGCCGAGCGCGCGCGTCCCGGCAGCGACAAGCAGCAGATTGACGCCCAGATCTGGGAACTTTTCGGCGAAGAATGGGCCGTGATGTTCACCGACCTGGCCGGTTTTTCGCGCAACACCGAGGCGTTCGGGATCACGCACTTTCTGCAGGTGATCTACGAGTCATTCCGTCTGTTCATCCCCGTGATCGAACAGATGGGCGGCATCCTGCTCAAGGTCGAAGGCGACAGCATGCTGGTCATTTTCCGCAACGCGCAAAGCGCCCTGCGCTGCGCGATTGCAATGCAGCACGCGGCCAGCGCCTACAACATCAGCCGCGACGAGTCCGAAAAGGTGCTGGTGAGTATCGGCCTGGGGTGGGGCCGTGTGCTCAAGTTCGGCGACCAGGACGTATACGGCCAGGAACTGAACGTCGCCTGCAAACTGGGCGAAGACCTGGGTGAAAACGGCCAGATCCAGTGTTCCGACGCCTTCCGCACGCGGGTCAAAGACGCCCATCTGGTGCGTTTTCGCAAGGCCAAAACCACGCCGCGCGGCACCCGGCAGGCTTGGATTGCGGACTACCCGCCGACCAAATAGCCGCTATTGCAGGCCGCGCAGCCAGTTGCCCTCGTGTGTTGCGGCCACGGGCTGGGCGTTCATGACCTGTTCGCAGACACGGCGGATTTCGTCGGGCGTGTAGCCGCGGTTGACAAAATCCAGCCGGAAACGCAAGGCCCCGGCCTGTTCCAGTTCGCGCAGGCGGCGGCTCAGACAATAGGCTTCGGTGTTCAGCACGATGGTCTGGCAGTGCTTGTCCACGGCCAGATAGCGGTGGCCGTCGGGGGCGGTCATTTCCATCTGGTGGAAGGTGCATTTGGCGCGGCCGGGGCAATGCCCCAGCATGTTGGCGTGAACGCAGACTTCGGCGGTGAACAGCGGCGTGTCCTGGTAGACCACGACGTCGGCGACGCGGCCGAACTCGCCCAGCAGCGGCCGCAGGTTGTCAATACCGTCTTCCACCGACAGAGTGACGCGCGAGGCGCCCTGTTCCAGCCAACTTCGCACGGTTTCGCGCGACATGGCGTAGCACGGCCAGTCTGTGGTCAGTTCAATGCCGACGCGGGCAAATTCAGGCAGGCGCGGCTCAAAGATCGCCACGCCGGCGCGCGTGCCCAGGCGGCCGCGCCGGAACAGTTGCGTGGTGTCCACCTTGGCTCGCCGTTCGATGCCGGCGGCACGGGCCACGAACTCAAACCCGCCGATGTTGGCGACCTGAAAGCGCCGCGCCCCCAGCTCGTACAGGCCGCGCAGCTTGCTGGCGACCATGGGCGCCGTCCAGCCGCGCAGGATCACGGGCACGCCGATGCGGAGCTTGGGGCCGTGACGGTCAAAGGCCTCCAGCACGCCCTCACGGGTGCCGTGGCCGACATCCAGCACCACTTCGTCCAGGTGCTCCAGCGGCAGGGCGTCAATGTATTCGGCACGGTCCACCATCACCGAGAACTTTGTGGGCGGAGCCTCTGTCGCGGTTTTGGCCGCCGGTTCGGCGCTTACATCGGCCAGCGCCGCGGTCGCAACCTTGCGGCGTGAAGCGGCCAAGGCTTCGTCCAGTTCGACAAAGAACTGGCGGCGGGCCTCGTTGACTTCGCCGGCGGGGATGAAGACACCGGCAGGAATCACGGCGCTGAAGCTCTTGAGTTCAAAGCGCGTGCTGCCCAGGCGCTCGAAGAACTCCCGCAGGCGTTCTTCCGTCAGGGGCTGGCTGTCGGCAAACAGAAGCTTGCACGGGTACTCGCGGCGCAGTTCAAAGCCCCACACGCGCCCGATGATTTCGACGCGGCCGGGCATGCCCAGTTCATCCAGGCTGCCGCTTGCCGGGTCAACCTTGAGCGATACGTCCACCCGCACCGGCAGTCGCGCCCGCAGCGACCGGCGCGGGGCCGGCACGGGGTAAAGACGCTTGAGTGCGTTGCTGCTTACCAGCCGCAGTTCGTCGCCGACCTGAACGCCCGGCGGAACGCTGATGCTGACTTCTTCGCCGGCCTTAACGGTGAACACGCGCTTGCCGCCCAGGTTGATGCGATCCACGCCAAAGCGCACGCCTTCGTCGTCGGGGGCCGGGTCGCGGCGGCGCCACAGGATGCCGTCATGGCGTTCAAAGTCGCAGGCCGCCACAAAGTGCGCGCGGTCCTGAAACACGCGCGTGACCTTGCCCAGAAAGTGTCCCGCAGGCTGCGATTCGCTGGTGTCCGCCGCGGCCTTGGCGTTGCCGTGGCTGCGGTGCAGAAACAAGGTGGTGGTGTCGCGCGAATAAATAAGTTTCAGGCGGCGCTCAACTTCGGGAATGTCTACTTCCGTCCCGTCCAGGACACGCCGGTACAGGTCGGTGACCGCCGCCACGTACAGCGGCCCCTTGCGCCGGCCCTCGATTTTCAGACTGGCCACGCCCAGTTCGGCCAGTCGCCCCACTTCGTTGGGCGCGAACAGGTCGCGCATCGAAAACGCCTTGGCTTCGCCGTCGGGGCTTTGGAACGTGTCGCGGCAGATGTAGGTGCACTTGCCACGATTGCCGCTGCGGCCCTGTTCCTGGCTGGCGAACAGGCACAGGCCGCTGTAGCTGTAGCACAGGCTGCCGTGGACAAAGGTTTCAAGCTGGATGTCCACCTGGCGGCGGATTTCCTCGATTTCTGCCAATGTCAGTTCGCGGGCCAGGATCACGCGCTCAAAGCCATTGCGCTGGGCATAGCGCGCGCCTTCGGGGTTGTGGATCAGCAGTTGCGTGCTGGCGTGCCATTTCAGGCGCGGGAATTTCTCGCGCACGGCGCGCATCACGCCCAGATCCTGCAGAATGATCGCGTCAACGCCAAGTTCTTCGCACACCGCCAGGTTTTCGACCAGTTCGGGCCACTCGTGCTGCTGCACGATCGTGTTGATTGCCACGTACACCTTGCGGCCCAGGGCGTGGGCGTGGCCCACGGCGGCATCGAGATCTTCCAGGCTGAAGTTGATGGCGTTGTCGCGGGCCGAGAATTTCTTGAGCCCCAGATACACGGCATCGGC
Source organism: Planctomycetota bacterium (assembly GCA_015075515.1). Lineage (GTDB taxonomy): Bacteria > Planctomycetota > UBA8742 > UBA2392 > UBA2392 > H3-PLA7. Next base: position 745,380 of record JABTUE010000002.1, on the reverse strand, counting down.
GCCGTACTGCATGGCGGCAAAAAACGACTCCAGACAGCCGGCCGGGGCCAGCAGTTCGGGCTTGTGAACTTTCGCGGGTGTGGCGGCCGCGGGCCGCTGTGTGGCAGTTTCGCTCATCTTCGTGCTCGGTGGCGTGATCGCCAGCTTGCGCTACTTCGTTCTGCGAACCGGAGCGCGAAGCCTAGCAAATCACACACCGCGCGAAAGAGGAATTGCACAATTCGCGGTCTATCGGAATCGAGAAAACAGTCAAGCCTTGACGCTCTCCCAGTCTTTCAGGAACTGGGCCAGGCCCTTGTCGGTCAGCGGGTGGTGCACCAGTTGCTTGAACACGCTGAACGGTATCGTGGCCACGTCGGCGCCTGCCAGCGCGGCATCCAGCACGTGAATCGGGTTGCGGATACTGGCCACCAGAATCTGGGTTTCAAACCCGTAGTTGTCGTAAATCTGCCGGATCTGCGGGATGATCTCCATGCCGTCCTGGCCCAGGTCATCCAGGCGGCCCACAAACGGGCTGATGTACGTCGCGCCGGCCTTGGCGGCCAGCAGCGCCTGCACCGGCTGAAAGCACAGTGTCACGTTGGTCTTGATGCCCTGGCTGGACAGCACCTTGCAGGCCTTCAGACCTTCGGGGATCAACGGCAGTTTGATTACCACGTTGTCGCCGAACTTGGCCAGTTGCTCGGCTTCCTTGAGCATGCCCGTGCTGTCCACCGATGTGACCTCAAGGCTGACCGGGCCCGAAACCAGCTTGCAGATCTCGCGCGCGACCTCTGCAAATGGCCGGCCGCTTTTCTTGATCAGCGAGGGGTTGGTCGTGACGCCGTCCAGAATGCCCAGCGCGTGGGCTTCCTTGATTTCGGCAACGTCAGCGGTGTCAATGAAGAACTTCATGGTCGGTCTCCGTTTGCCGCACGGTAGCAACGGGTGCCGGCCTTACAACCGCGCCAGTCATATGTTGAAAGCCGGGTGTGAGTACGGGCCGCCCCGTCCGCGCTGCGGTGTTGCGAATCTGCGGGTGTGCCGCCACTGGACGAAGACACGACGTGACCGGGGCCTTTAGCGTTTGACCTTCAGCTCCGGCAGGGCTTTTTTCAGGGGCTCCAGCCCGGCTTCCGTAATCTTCGGACTCTTGGTGACGTCCAGATTGCGCAACTTGGTCAGACCGGTGAGGTGGGTCAGACCTTTGTCAGTGATCTCGGGGCACGAAGCAAGCCCGAGGTTCTTCAAGGCCGCAAGACCCTTAAGGTGCACCAGCCCCGCGTCGGTGATCAGGGCAAGCGAGTTCAGGGTCAGGTATTCCAGCTTGGTCAGGTCTTTCAGGTGAGCCAGCCCCTTGTCGCTGATCTGTTTACAGCCGGTCAACAGCAGCGAATCCAGTTTTGTCAGGCCCTTGATCTCCGCCAGCCCGGCGTCGGTGATTCTGGGCAGCACGCCGAGATTCAGAAACGTCAGGCTGGTCAAAGCGCCCACGTGCTTGAGACCGGCGTCAGTCAGCAGACCGCAGGCACCGATGTTCAGGTAATCAATCGCCTTCATGCCCGACAGGTGCGCCAGCCCGGCGTCCTTGATGTTGACGCACAGAAACAGGTTCAGGTGCTTCATTGCCGTCATGTCCTTGAGGCATTCCAGGCCGGCGTCAGTGATCTTCAGGCCCTCCAGGTCCAGCACGCGGATGGATGTCAGGCTCTTGAGGTGCGCCAGTCCGGCGTCGGTGATGGCGCGGGCACCGGCCAGCCTGACCTCCTGCAACATGGTGAGCTTGTGAAACGGCTCCAGTTCGGCGTCCGTGAGTTCGCGGTTGGCCTTGAACGACAGGTACTGGTCAGGCTTGAGTTCGCCGACCCATCCGGCCTTGAGCACATCGCCGCCGGGGTGCAGTTTGAACTCTCCGGCGCAGTTGGGAATGGTGACGACGTTGGTTTCGACGCTTTGTGCAAACAGCGGCCCGGCCAGCATGGACAGCAGAGCAATCAGAACAATCTTCATCCAAGACTCCTTGTAATGGCGCCATCATAACCCGCGGGCTGGCCCGCAACCCTTACAATCGTCCCCCCGGTTGAGAGCAACGACAATCCCTGCCGAACCGGGCCAAGCTACGATGGCGCCATGCACGCCGAGCAAGCCTACCTGTTCCGCCACGCGCTGCTGCGCGACGCGGCCTATGAAATGCAATTGCCCGGTGACCGCGCCAGGGTGCATGAACTGGCGTTTTACCTGATCGAGCAAGTCTTCGGCGGCAGGGCCCCCGAGCCCCCTCCGCCGGACAATCATGGGGCAGGTGTTTTCCAGCCTCATACAACGGATCCCGTTGCTTCCGAACTCGCCCTGCATGTGGATCTGGCGCGGACGGGCGCCCAAACCGAAACACATGAGCTAACAGCGGTGCTGAAGCTCTATCTGCAGCGTGCTGCCGAGCATGCCGACCGTCAGTATCAGTGTGCGGCATCGGCCAACTTGTGGTTGTCGCTGGCGCGCTTGTGCGTTGGAGCGAGGCTGGGACAGGTGTACCGTCGCGCCGGAGTCGCCTGTCTGGAAGGAGGTAATCCGTGGAAGGCAGAGGAGCTTTTCGAGCAAGCCCTTGTTGAGATCCGTCGGGCTGGTGATCTTCGGAATGAAGGCAACATATTGAACAACCTTATCAACCTGTATCTGCAGACCGGACGACCCAAGGATGCCGAGACAGCCTTTCGTGCCGCATTGGAGCTGCACCGGCAGACGGGCAACCTTGCGTCCGAATGCCGGGCATGGGCCAGCGTGGCGACAGTTTTCAAACAGACAGGCCGATTGCAGGAAGCCGAGAGGGCAAATGAGCTTGCGCTGGAGATCAGCCGAAAGGTTCGCAGTCGCGAGAGCGAAGGCCGCGCGCTGGGAAATCTTGGCGCCTTATATTCGGAAACAGGTCGGCTGGATCTGGCGGAACAAGCCTACGAACAGGCAATTGGTATACACCGCCAGGTAGGCAATCTGCGCTCAGAGGGTGGAGTTCTGGGCAACCTGGCCAACCTATACAACGATACCGGTCGCTTGGACCTGGCAGAAAGTTTTCATAACCAGGCGCTGCGCATCCATCGTGCAGTGGGCAATCGCCGCGGCGAGGGGACAACTTTATCCAACCTTGCGGGTTTGTGTGGTAAGACTGGTCGCGCCGAACTGGCTCTTGATTATGGTCTTGAGTCTCTAAGGTTGCATCGTGAAACAGGCAATCTGCGTTCTGAAGGAATATCTTTGGGGGTGCTGGCAATTTTGAACTGTGATGCCGGCCGCCTTGACGAGGCTGAACTGCAGTTCCAGCAGGCCTTGGATATTCATCGGCGGGTTGAGAACCGGCGCTTTGAAGGCGCTCACCTTTGTCACTACGCACTCCTGCAACTCCGTCGTGGCCACCAGGAGATGGCGGCCACCATGTACCGCCGCGGAGAGCAACTTCTGCGTGAACTTCGTGAAGTGACTGGATTGGATGTCATTCGCAGAGCCATGCGCGAGGCCTGCGTCAATGCCGGCGTGCCTCCGTTTGACGAGGGCGGTCCGTGACCAGCAGCGGGCAGGTTTATCTGTTTCGCCACGCGCTGCTCCGCGACGCGGCCTATGAATTGCAGCCACCAAGCGACCGCGCGCGCCTGCACGCGCTGGCGCTGCATCTGATGGAACAGGCGTTTGGGGGGCAGGCACCATTGCCGGGTGCCGGTGCGTTTGAGCCCCATGGTACCGATGCCGTGGCGCTGGAACTTGCGGGTCACGCGCGTGTTTCGGGCAATGAAAGCCGGCTGCGCCTGTATCTCGAGCGTGCCGCCGAAGTTGCCGAGCGCAGCTTTCACAATCACGAGGCTCTGGAGTGCTGGCGTGAGCTGGCCGTTCTGCTGGCCGATGACCGATCTGCCGAAGTTCTGCGCCGCGCCGCCATTATTGCGTTTCATGTCGGTGACATCGGACTTGCCGAGCAGCTTGCGAAGTCATCGCTGGACTGTGCCCGTTCCGGTGGCCACCGCAGACACGAGGGTTTGGCTTTTGGTGCGCTGGCCAACATCTTCCGCGAAACCGGCCGGTTGCAGGAGTCGCAGGCCGCCTACGAAGCCGCGCTGGCGATCCATCGCGAGGTTGGCAACATCAGCGCTGAAGGAATAGAACTTGGCAACCTGGGCGGGCTGTTGACGCAGGTCGGCAGACTGAAGGAAGCCGAACAATCCATGCGTCGGGCGATGGAGATACACCGTCGCGCGGGCAACCGTCGCAGTGAAGGCACGGTACTGAGCGCCCTGGGCACGTTGTGCCACCATGCCGGAGACCCGGAACAGGCCAGACAACTGACCCTGCAGGCTCTTGCTATCCACCGGGCGGACGGCAACCGCCAGAACGAGGGCGTGGCTCTGGGCAATCTCGCGGCCCTGGAACAGTACTCCGGCAATTTGTCAGTTGCCGAATCGCTGACCCGTGAGGCCCTGGGCATTTATCGCCAGACCGGCAGCCGCGGCAGCCAGGGTGTAGCGTTGGGCAACCTGGCATCCCTGTTGACGCTGCAGGAGCGTTTTGAGGAGGCTCGATCCCTGTTTGACGAAGCGCTGGCGATCCACCGCGAGGTTGGCAGCCTTCGTTTTGAGGGAGTCCACACCTGCGAACTGGCGCTGCTTCTTATGCAGCAGGGGCGCCTGTCTGAGGCCCGGGCCACCTGGAGCCATGGCGCGTCGTTGCTGGCCCGGTCTCACAGTCGTTCCGTGTTGGCGGACGAAGTGAAAGCCATGCGCGAGGCCTGCGCCAGGGCCGGCGTGCCGCCGCTGGACGAAACCGGCGCGGCCGGGGGCGGCACATGACCAGCGCCGAGCAGGCATACCTATTCCGCCATGCGCTGCTGCGCGACGCCGCCTATGACCTCCAGACGCCGAGCGACCGCGCGGCGCTGCACGAACTGGCATTCCACCTGATCGAGCAAGCCTTCGGCGGCCGCGCGCCTGAGCCTCCGCCCCTGGACGCCCTTGACCCTCCGCCCTGTGCGCCTCATGGCACGGACATTGTCTCCGCTGAACTGGCCTATCACGCGCGGCTGGCCGCCGATGGCGAACGTGAGGGCGCGGGCGTGCCGCCCGCGCTTTGCAGGCTTTATCTGCACCGCGCGGCCGAGTACCTGGAGCGCGCGTTTCAAGCGCAGGCTTCGGCGCAGGCCTGGCAAGCGCTGTCCGAACTTGTGGCCGGCGCTGCAAGGGGCGAATGTCATCGCCGCGCGGGTGCCGTACTCCTTCAGGCCGGCCAGCCCGTGGCAGCGCAAAGCGCGTTTACGCAGTCCCTGGCGATTGCACGGGAAGTCGGCAACCGGCGGAGTGAGGGCATGGCCCTGGGCAACCTGGCAAGTGTCTATCGGGACACCGGGCGGGTGGAGCAGGCCGAGCGGACGCACGAGCAGGCGCTGGCGGTTCACCGCGAAGTCGGCAACCGGAGTTTCGAGGGCATGGCCCTGGGCAACCTGGCAAATGTCTATCGCGAGACCGGGCGCGTGGAGCAGGCCGAGCGGACGTACGAGCGAGCACTGGCGATTCATCGTGAAGTCGGCAACCGGCGTGACGAGGGCATCGCCCTGGGCAACTTGGCCGGTGTCTATCTGGAAACCGGACGGATGGAGCAGGCCGAGTGGACGTGCGAGCAGGCACTGACAATTCACCGCGAAGTCGGCAACCGGCGTTTCGAGGGCATCACGCTGTGCGACTACGCCCTTTGCCTGCTGGTGCAAGGCCGCCACCAGCAAGCCCGCGAACGCTGGCGCGAAGGCGCGGCCATTCTGCGAGAACTTGCCGACACCGGCGAACTTGAGCGCAAGCGCGAGGCCATGCAGCAGGCCTGCGCCAGGGCCAGTGTGCCGCCGTTTGACGATCCGGAAGAACGGCAGGTGGCAGGCTCTGCTCAATCCTAGAATGTGCCGTATGCACGCCGAACAGGCCTATCTGTTTCGCCACGCGCTGCTGCGCGACGCGGCCTATGAAATGCAACTGCCCGGCGATCGCGCCAAGCTGCATGAGCTGGCGTTCTTCCTGATCGAGGAAGCATTCGGTGGTCGCGCCCCCGAGCCCCCGCCCCTGGACGACATCAATGCCCCCGCGCTTGAGCCCCATACGAGTGACGCTGTGGCTGCGGATCTGGCCATGCACGCCGGGCTGGCATCCTCAGCCGGCTCTCTGGAAGCGCAGCGTCGGGACTATCTGCGCCGCGCTGCCGAGTACGCCCAGCGCAAGCACCAGACGACCCACGCGCTGGCGCTGTGGAGCACTCTGGCGGACGCAAGTCAGGGCATCGCAAAGGGCGAAGCCCTGCGCCGGGCGGCACACGTCGCGTACCACTCCGGCATGAGCAGGCTGGCTGACACGCTGCTGCAACAAGCCGTCGCATGCCTTGAGCAGTCGGGTGGCCGCGCGTTCTTGGCCGTCGCATTGAATCACCTTTCCATTGTGACCCGAGAGCGCGGCGACATCGCCAAGTCAGAGGTCATGCTGGGGCAGGCTATGGCGATGATGCGTGAGCTGAAACTGGATCGTTACCTGCCGGCCGCGCTTGTGTCGCTGGCGAATCTGTATCGCTTTACAGGTCGCGGCCACCTGAGTGAAGCAACCCTGCGCCAGGCCCTGGACTTGCTGCGAAACACCGACAACCAGCGCCTCTACGGAATTGCTCTGGGCAACCTGGCATCAACGTACATAACCTCCGGCCGGGCGGAACAGGCCGAATCGCTGCTGCAGGAGTCGTATCAAGTCAGCCTTGCTGCCGGCAACCCCGGCTCCGCGGCGATCGCGCTGGGCAACATCGCGCTGTGCCACGAGAAGCTGGCGCGTTGGGACAAGGCCGAGGAGACGTACCACAGGACGCTCACTCTTGCGCGTGAAATCGGAGACCGCCGCACTGAAGGTGTTAACCTGGGCAACATGGCGCAGATCAGTTTGCGTACCGGCAGGACGGTTCAGGCGCTGCACCTCCTGGAACAGGCGGTTGCAATCCATCAGGACTGCGGCAATCGCCGATTTGAGGCCATCCACCTGTGCGACACGGCGCTGTGCCATCTTCGGTTGGGGGCTATCTCTCTCGCGCGCGCGTGCTGGCGCAAGGGCATCATGATTCTGCATGAACTCAAGGATGTGCAGGAGGCCGCATCGTTCACCGAAACCATGCAGATCGAGTGCAAAGCCGCCGGTGTTCTGCCACTGGACGATGGCGCTGGAAGTGAACAAGAGCCCGGAGCGCCAGCGACGGGTTGAATTTCGGCGGATTGTTTCAGCAGACAGTCGCGCGGGGGTGCCAATACAATGCCGCCATGCAAGCCGAGACGGCCTATCTGTTCCGCCACGCGCTGCTGCGCGACGCGGCCTATGATCTGCAACTGCCCGCCGACCGCGCGCGGCTGCATGAGTTGGCGTTCTATTTCATTGAAGAAGCCTTTGGCGGCAGAGCGCCCATGCCGCCCCCACTGGACACGATTGACCCGCCACCCTGTCCGCCCCACCGCACCGACAGCATCGCCGCCGAACTGGCCGAGCACTCGCGCCTTGCCGGGGGCGGCGAGGGTGAGGGCGCGGGCGTGCCGCCCGCGCTTTACAGGCTTTATCTGCACCGCGCGGCCGAGTACCTGGAGCGCGCGTTTCATGGGCAGGCTTCGGCGCAGGCCTGGCAAGCGCTGTCCGAACTTGTGGCCGGCGCTGCAAGGGGCGAATGTCATCGCCGCGCGGGTGCCGTACTCCTTCAGGCCGGCCAGCCCGTGGCAGCGCAAAGCGCGTTTACGCAGTCCCTGGCGATTGCACGGGAAGTCGGCAACCGGCGGAGTGAGGGCATGGCCCTGGGCAACCTGGCAAGTGTCTATCGGGACACCGGGCGGGTGGAGCAGGCCGAGCGGACGCACGAGCAGGCGCTGGCGGTTCACCGCGAAGTCGGCAACCGGAGTTTCGAGGGCATGGCCCTGGGCAACCTGGCAAATGTCTATCGCGAGACCGGGCGCGTGGAGCAGGCCGAGCGGACGTACGAGCGAGCACTGGCGATTCATCGTGAAGTCGGCAACCGGCGTGACGAGGGCATCGCCCTGGGCAACTTGGCCGGTGTCTATCTGGAAACCGGACGGATGGAGCAGGCCGAGTGGACGTGCGAGCAGGCACTGACAATTCACCGCGAAGTCGGCAACCGGCGTTTCGAGGGCATCACGCTGTGCGACTACGCCCTTTGCCTGCTGGTGCAAGGCCGCCACCAGCAAGCCCGCGAACGCTGGCGCGAAGGCGCGGCCATTCTGCGAGAACTTGCCGACACCGGCGAACTTGAGCGCAAGCGCGAGGCCATGCAGCAGGCCTGCGCCAGGGCCAGTGTGCCGCCGTTTGACGATCCGGAAGAACGGCAGGTGGCAGGCTCTGCTCAATCCTAGAATGTGCCGTATGCACGCCGAACAGGCCTATCTGTTTCGCCACGCGCTGCTGCGCGACGCGGCCTATGAAATGCAACTGCCCGGCGATCGCGCCAAGCTGCATGAGCTGGCGTTCTTCCTGATCGAGGAAGCATTCGGTGGTCGCGCCCCCGAGCCCCCGCCCCTGGACGACATCAATGCCCCCGCGCTTGAGCCCCATACGAGTGACGCTGTGGCTGCGGATCTGGCCATGCACGCCGGGCTGGCATCCTCAGCCGGCTCTCTGGAAGCGCAGCGTCGGGACTATCTGCGCCGCGCTGCCGAGTACGCCCAGCGCAAGCACCAGACGACCCACGCGCTGGCGCTGTGGAGCACTCTGGCGGACGCAAGTCAGGGCATCGCAAAGGGCGAAGCCCTGCGCCGGGCGGCACACGTCGCGTACCACTCCGGCATGAGCAGGCTGGCTGACACGCTGCTGCAACAAGCCGTCGCATGCCTTGAGCAGTCGGGTGGCCGCGCGTTCTTGGCCGTCGCATTGAATCACCTTTCCATTGTGACCCGAGAGCGCGGCGACATCGCCAAGTCAGAGGTCATGCTGGGGCAGGCTATGGCGATGATGCGTGAGCTGAAACTGGATCGTTACCTGCCGGCCGCGCTTGTGTCGCTGGCGAATCTGTATCGCTTTACAGGTCGCGGCCACCTGAGTGAAGCAACCCTGCGCCAGGCCCTGGACTTGCTGCGAAACACCGACAACCAGCGCCTCTACGGAATTGCTCTGGGCAACCTGGCATCAACGTACATAACCTCCGGCCGGGCGGAACAGGCCGAATCGCTGCTGCAGGAGTCGTATCAAGTCAGCCTTGCTGCCGGCAACCCCGGCTCCGCGGCGATCGCGCTGGGCAACATCGCGCTGTGCCACGAGAAGCTGGCGCGTTGGGACAAGGCCGAGGAGACGTACCACAGGACGCTCACTCTTGCGCGTGAAATCGGAGACCGCCGCACTGAAGGTGTTAACCTGGGCAACATGGCGCAGATCAGTTTGCGTACCGGCAGGACGGTTCAGGCGCTGCACCTCCTGGAACAGGCGGTTGCAATCCATCAGGACTGCGGCAATCGCCGATTTGAGGCCATCCACCTGTGCGACACGGCGCTGTGCCATCTTCGGTTGGGGGCTATCTCTCTCGCGCGCGCGTGCTGGCGCAAGGGCATCATGATTCTGCATGAACTCAAGGATGTGCAGGAGGCCGCATCGTTCACCGAAACCATGCAGATCGAGTGCAAAGCCGCCGGTGTTCTGCCACTGGACGATGGCGCTGGAAGTGAACAAGAGCCCGGAGCGCCAGCGACGGGTTGAATTTCGGCGGATTGTTTCAGCAGACAGTCGCGCGGGGGTGCCAATACAATGCCGCCATGCAAGCCGAGACGGCCTATCTGTTCCGCCACGCGCTGCTGCGCGACGCGGCCTATGATCTGCAACTGCCCGCCGACCGCGCGCGGCTGCATGAGTTGGCGTTCTATTTCATTGAAGAAGCCTTTGGCGGCAGAGCGCCCATGCCGCCCCCACTGGACACGATTGACCCGCCACCCTGTCCGCCCCACCGCACCGACAGCATCGCCGCCGAACTGGCCGAGCACTCGCGCCTTGCCGGGGGCGGCGAGGGTGAGGGCGCGGGCGTGCCGCCCGCGCTTTACAGGCTTTATCTGCACCGCGCGGCCGAGTACCTGGAGCGCGCGTTTCATGGGCAGGCTTCGGCGCAGGCCTGGCAAGCGCTGTCCGAACTTGTGGCCGGCGCTGCAAGGGGCGAATGTCATCGCCGCGCGGGTGCCGTACTCCTTCAGGCCGGCCAGCCCGTGGCAGCGCAAAGCGCGTTTACGCAGTCCCTGGCGATTGCACGGGAAGTCGGCAACCGGCGCTTTGAGGGCGTGGCCCTGGGCAACCTGGCAAATGTCTATCGCGATACCGGGCGGGTGGAGCAGGCCGAGCGGACGCACGAGCAGGCGCTGGCGATTCACCGCGAAGTCGGCAACCGGCGTTTCGAGGGCATGGCCCTGGGCAACCTGGCAGTTGTCTATCGCGAAACCGGGCGCGTGGAGCAGGCCGAGCAGACGTACGAGCAAGCCCTGGCGATTCATCGCGAAGTCGGCAACCGGCGTTTCGAGGGCATCGCCCTGGGCAACCTGGCAGCTGTCTATCACGAAACCGGTCGCGTGGAGCAGGCCGAGCAGACCTATGAGCAAGCCCTGGCGATTCATCGCGAAGTGGGCAACCGGCGCTTCGAGGGCGCCCATGAATGCGACTACGCCCTTTGCCTGCTGACACAAGGCCGCCACCAGCAAGCCCGCGAACGCTGGCGCGAAGGCGCGGCCATTCTGCGAGAACTTGCCGACACCGGCGAACTTGAGCGCAAGCGCGAGGCCATGAAGCAGGCCTGCGCCAGGGCCGGTGTGCCGCCACTGGATGAGGCCGCGCCATGACCAGTGGCGAAACAGCCTATCTGTTTCGCCACGCGCTGCTGCGCGACGCGGCCTATGAACTGCAATTGCCAGGCGATCGGGCCAAACTGCACGCGCTGGCGTTTCACCTGATTGAGAAAGCCTTTGGCGGCCGCGCCCCCGAGCTGCCGCCGCTGGACTCGCCAGAAGCGCATTCCACGGTTGGCACCCTGCCTCATCCTACGGACGGTATTGCCCACGAGTTGGCCAAACACTTAAGCCTGGCACAAACAGGCCATGCAGGCGAAAGGCAGACAATGCTGCCGCTGTTGAAGCTGTACTTGCGCCGCGCTGCAGAACACGGCGAAAACACCTTTCAAGCTGAGGCGGCCATCCAGGCTTGGCGGGTGTTTGCCTCGCTGTCGGTGGACGGCGTACATGCCGAAGCTGTTCGTCGACTTGGCGGTGTATTCAGGTCTGTCGGGCGCATCAGTGAAGCCGAGCCGATTCTGTTGGAAGCGCTGACTCTCGCGGGCAAGTCGGGCAACCGGTGCGTTGAGGGCAGGGCCCTGAACAGTCTAGCCGGCCTGCTGTATGAAACCGGTCGTGTCGAAGAGGCAGAGCAAACATACCAGCGAGCCCTGGCCGCGCATCGGGAAGCCAGCGACGCGCGCTCAGAGGGCGCGACCCTGAGCAGTCTGGCCATCCTTTACCGCCAGACCGGGCGAGTGACCGAGGCAGAGCAGTTGTACGAGTCGTCCTTGGCGATTCACCGGGCAACGGGCAATCGCCGCAACGAAGGTATCACCCTGAACAACCTGGCTGTCCTGTACCAGGACTCTGGGCGCGCCGATGCAGCGGAGAAGTGTTTTGTTCAAGCCCTTGAGATCCACCGACAAGTGGGAAATCGGCGCGTTGAGGGCGTGACGCTGGCCAGTCTGGCCAACCTCTATCGCGACCTTGAGCGCGACGAGGCCGCCGAGCGCACCTTCTTGGAAGCCGTGTCAATTCACGTTGAAGCAGGCGACCGGCGCTACCATGGCATTGCGTTGGCCAACTTGGGGTTGCTTTACAAAGAATCCGGCAGGGTTGAAGCCGCCGAAGAAACATTCGGGCAGGCCCTGGCCTTGCATCGCGAGGTAAGGGATCGTCGTTACGAAGGAACGACGCTGGGCAATCTGGCCAACGTGTACCATGAGACCGGACGATCCGATGCGGCCATAACCATGTTCGGTCAGGCCCTGGAGGTGAATCGTGCAGTGAAGGACGTGCGGGGCGAAGGAATCAGCCTGGGCAATCTTGCGGGCATCTACCGGGACATAGGTCAGTTTGAGGAAGCCGGCAGGCTGTACCGACAAGCTATAGATGTGCTTCAGAGATCAGAAAACCACCGATTTGCCGCCAACGTTCAGTGCAACTATGCTCTCAGTCTGCTTGGCCAAGGGCGACACGAGCAGGCACAAGCGTGCTGGCGCGAAGGCGCATCTCGACTGCGCCAGCTCAATGTTCTTTCAGTTCTGGAACACAAGCGGCTGGCCATGCGCGAGGCCTGCGCCAGGGCCGGCGTGCCGCCATTTGACGAGCCGGAAAGCAAGTAGGGGCGACGTGTATGTCGCCCCTTTGCCGGTGTTGTTGTTGTGGCTACTTCAGGTCAAAGCGGTCGAGGTTCATGACCTTGTCCCAGGCCGCGATGAAGTCCTGCACAAATTTTTCCCTGCTGTCTTCGCAGGCGTAAACTTCGGCCAGTGCGCGCAACTGCGAGTGCGAGCCGAAGACCAGATCCACGCGCGTGGCGGTCCACTTGGGTTTGCCGGTCTTGCGGTCTTTGCCTTCGAATACATCGCCGGCCGCCTGCCACTGTGTGCTCATATCAAGCAGGTTGACGAAAAAGTCATTGCTCAGCTCGCCGACCTTCTTTGTGAACACGCCGTGCGGCGATTTGTCGTGGTTGGCACCCAGAACGCGCAGGCCGCCCACCAGCACCGTCATCTCCGGTGCCGTCAGGGTCAGCAGTTGCGCCTTGTCCACCAGCAATTCTTCCGGGCCCAGGCGCTGTGGCCCGCGCAGGTAATTGCGGAACCCGTCCGCCGTCGGCTCAAGGGGCGCGAAGCTGGCGACATCCGTCTGTTCCTGTGTCGCGTCCGCGCGGCCCGGCTTGAAGGGAACCTTCACCTTCTTGTGGCCCGCGGCTTTGGCAGCTTTTTCTATCGCCGCGCAACCGCCCAGCACAATCAGGTCGGCCATCGAGACGTGCTTGCGCCCTTTGTTGAACTGTTTCTGGATGCCCTCCAGCTTGCCCAGCACTTTGGCCAGTTGCGCGGGCTGGTTGACGTCCCAGTCCTTCTGTGGCGCAAGGCGCACGCGCGCGCCGCTGGCGCCGCCGCGCTTGTCCGAGCCGCGGAACGTGGACGCCGAAGCCCAGGCCGTGGACACCAGTTCGCCCACCGAAAGGCCGGAGGCCAGAATCTTCTTCTTCAGGGCCTCGATATCCGCGTTGCCGATCAGCGGTTTCTTGGCGGGCGGAACCGGGTCCTGCCAGATCAGGGTTTCCTTGGGAACCAGCGGGCCGATGTAGCGCGCGATCGGGCCCATGTCGCGGTGGGTCAGTTTGAACCACGCGCGGGCAAAGGCGTCGGCGAACTGGTCCGGGTGCTCGTAGAACCGGCGCGAGATTTTCTCGTACACCGGGTCAAAGCGCAGCGACAAGTCCGTCGTCAGCATGGCGGGCGCGTGGCGCTTTGATTTGTCATGCGCGTCAGGCACGCTGCCGGCGCCGGCCCCGCCTTTGGGCGTCCACTGCCAGGCGCCGGCGGGACTCTTGGTCAGTTCCCACTCGTAGCCAAATAGGTTCCAGAAGAAATTGTTGCTCCACCTGGTCGGCGTGGTCGTCCACGTGACCTCAAGACCGCTGGTGATGGTGTCCTTGCCTTTGCCGGTGCCGAACCTGTTGCGCCAGCCCAGCCCCTGTTCCTCGATGTTCGCGGCTTCGGGTTCGGGACCGACGTTGCTTGCGGGGCCGGCGCCGTGGGCCTTGCCGAAGCTGTGGCCGCCGGCGATCAGGGCCACCGTTTCTTCGTCGTTCATGGCCATTCGCGCGAACGTCTCGCGGATGTCCTTGGCCGCGGCCAGCGGGTCAGGCTTGCCGTTGGGGCCTTCCGGGTTCACGTAGATCAGGCCCATCTGCACGGCGGCCAGCGGCGCCTGGAGTTCGCGGTCTCCGCTGTAGCGCCTGTCTTCCAGCCACTTGCCTTCGGGCCCCCAGTAAATGCTTTCGTCGGGCTCCCACACGTCGGCGCGCCCGAAGGCGAAGCCGAAAGTCTTGAAGCCCATCGCGTCAAGCGCCACGGTGCCGGCCAGTACCAGCAGGTCGGCCCACGAGACCTTGCGCCCGTACTTCTGCTTCAGCGGCCACAGCAGGCGGCGGGCCTTGTCCAGATTGGCGTTGTCGGGCCAGCTGTTCTGGGGCGCAAAGCGCTGCTGGCCGGTGCCCGCGCCGCCGCGTCCGTCGCCGACGCGATAGGTGCCGGCGGCGTGCCACGACAGGCGGATGAACAGCGGGCCGTAATGGCCGAAATCGGCGGGCCACCAGTCCTGCGACTGCGTCATCAGGGCCTTGAGATCCTTGACCAGCGCGTTGACGTTCAGCGACTTCAGCTCTTTGCGGTAGTCGAACCTGTCGCCCAGTGGGTTGGAAAGTTCCGAGTGCTGGTGCAGTACCGAAAGATCAAGCTGGTTGGGCCACCAGTCGCGGTTGCGGGGGCCGCCGGTGTTCTGCTTCTCCATGCTCTGGCTCATACGGGCTCCTTTGTGTTGGAGTAATGTTGTGGTTGATGATTGTCTGCGGGTTCCCGGTTACAACGACGCCGGCCGGGGGGCTAATCCCCGGCCGGCGTTTTTTTGAATGCACAACGGGACACACGCTGCCTACTTGCCCAGCGTGGCCTTGCGGATGTTTTCCTGGTAGCCCCACAGGTCCTTGGGCAGGGGCTTGGCCTCGATCCACCTGGGATCCTTGAAGATGTCCGCCAGCAGCTTGTAATCGTCCTCGGATGGCAGGGTGTCCTTGAGGTGCTGCTGGTACTGTTCTTCGGTGAGTTTTTCGCCCTTGACGCTGAAAGGCTGGTTGGCCCAGCGGCCGATGGCGCGGTGGTACTTTTCGTCAGGCATGAAAAGCTTGGGTTCCCCGGGAATGAAGCTGTTCAGGCGCGAGACGATGTCGGCCACTTCCTTGTGGTACAGCATGCGGTTGTGGTGATTCAGTTCCTTGCGGTCGGGGTCAAGGTTGCCCTGCTTGCGCTGCTGCTCTTCGTCAAAGCGTGCCTTGAAACCCCAAACGTAGCCCCATTCGGCGGTGCTGCTTTCGTCCTTGCCGAACAGGTCCATGGCGCAGGAAATCCACTTGTTGAAAAACTTCTGCAGCACCGGCACCGGAATGCGTCCGGCCTTGACGATGCGTGTCAGGCCGTCGTTGCCGCTGCCCAGGTGAAAGGCTTCTTCGCGCAGCATGGGCCCGGCGCTGCGGGCCAGCGGCGAGAAGCCGCAGGGCTTGAGCATGCCCAACTGGAACTTGCCGTCGCGGTCCACAAAGCAGGTGTAGGCGTAGAAGTCCAGCCAGTTGTCTACGGCCTCGTTGAAGGCGCCCAGCAGGCGCGGGTTTTTGGTATCGGGGAAGGCCTCGCGGGCGCGGCGTTCCAGCAGCTTGCGGGCTTCGATCTTGCCGCTTTGGCCGAAGTGCTCGACCAGAATGTGGCACATCTGCAGGCCGTGGCGGATTTCCTCAAGCATGATGCGCACGGCGGCGTAACGGTCGTAGTCGTGGGGCACGCTTTCCAGCAGGCGGCGCTGCTGCTCGACACTGGCGAATTCAGTGTCGCCCTGCACGTAGGTTAGCGCCAGCAGCGCGTCGCGCATGTTCTGGGTCGGGATTTGCGTGACGCGGTCCCACTTGGGCTGGCCCTTGAAGTCGCCGAACTCGATTTCGGGCGCGATCTTTTCGTCATAGATCGGGGTCATGATGAAGTTCTCGGCGTCCTCGATCTTGACGCCGATGTCGCGTTGCCACTCCTTCAGGTAATCCATCCAGTCACTGAAGGTGCCGATGTTGCGGATGACTTGCATGGTGAACTCCAGTTCTTTGCTGCGGTTCCGCGTTCTGTGTTCACTGCCGCAACACAGGCGCGCGGTTTCCTTAGTTTCAGGAGACATTTCCCTTTTTCAGGCCCTCGACAAACAGGTCGGCGTACATGCGGGCGATGTCGCTTGCCGTAAACGTGCCGTCAGGGCGGTACCACTTGCTGATCCAGTTGATCGCGCCCAGGATCGCAAAGCTGGCCAGTTTGGGGTCGGTCTTGCGGAACTGGCCTGATTTGACGCCTTCGTGGATGACAGTGCGCATGGCGCGTTCGAACTGGTCGCGGCGGGCAATGATTTTCTGCAGCGGTTCGTCGCGCAGTACGCTGAAGTCAAGCGCCAGCGCCGAGCCCTGCAGGTCGTCAATCATCACGTGTACCAGCGCGTCAATCAGCGCCGCGAGCTTTTCCGCCGCCGGCGCGCCCTTCTGTTCTTCCATCACGCGCCGGGTGGTCTCAAGCACGCGGTCGAGGCTGAAGTCGTGGCAGGCGTAAAGGATTTCTTCCTTGTCGGTGAAGTAGTAGTACAGGCTGCCCTTGGTCATCAGCAGGGCTTCGCTGATGTCTTCCATGCTGGTGCCGTGAAAGCCCTTGCGCCGGAACGCGGCGGCGGCGGAACGCAGAATGGCCTCGCGCTTCATGCGCGTTTTGCGTTCGCGGCGTTCGGCGGACGGCATGGCGGCCTTGGCCATTTTGACCACTCGTTCAAAAACCTTACGCAAGAGTATGAACCGGGCCGCTGCGCGTCAAGTGCCGGGTTGGGCGGTCGGGCTATCCGCCCGTCAGGGTGATCGTGACGGTCTGGCCGGGCTGGATTGTGAATTCGCGCCCAAGATTGGCCGGGGCGCCGAACCAGGGCAGCAGCCGATATCGTCCCGGCGCGAGTTGCAAAGGGTCATAGGCCAATATCATGGTTTTCGGGTTCCCCGGTGTGCCGAAAACTATGTGACTGGGCTGACCCAGACCTCTGGCAGGATTCGAACGAGATGGGCCGAAATCCAGGTGCTCGATAACAGGGTCGGCAAACTCCAGGCTCTTGTCGGACTCCCACCACGGGTCACGTCCTGGTGTTGTTCGGCCGCGCCCCGTCAGGTGAACCACAAGGCGTCCCGAGGCATGGTACCGCAGGCGGCCCAAGTCAAGTTCCAGTTCTTCCCCAAGGTGAATATCCACCGCCGCGTGCTCGACTAACGTTCGACCTTCGTCCGGCAGCCAGGTGGATCGCCGAACCACGACGTGCCAGGTTCCTTGCGGCAACTGATTGGAATCCTTGCGCAGCTTCCGGGCTGTGTGATTGCCGCTCAGGGCCAACAGGTCGTATGAGGCGAAATCGTTTTCGGGTGTGGTCAACACGAGGTTACCTTCGCCGGTTGAGTCCCGGCGTGCGAACTGGAGCTTGCCGGGTACGGCCGTACCGTACGTGACCTGATGATCGGTTTCTGCTTCGGACCAAGTGCAGGTTACGCTCAGGGAGCGGCCGTAACCCGTGACCAGCCAGATGGTGTTGCGATCGGACCTGAATACGTTGACCTCGTAGTACCAGTCCGGGCCTGGACCGAGCGTCGGATAGAAGATGGATGGTTCCGACCTGCCGGAGTGTTCCCAGTCACGCCAAAGGCAATCCGGTACCAGCAATTCGTCAACGGAGATGTCAGGCTGGTTTTCGTCGGTAAATCCCGCCAGATCCACTCTGACTGCTCCAAGGCCGGGCAGGTTGTGAAGCGCAAACTGAACGGCACTACGGCCGGCCCTTACGCTGAGTACCCCGGTGAGTGTCGTTTCGGACGACGTGCAGAGTTCCCACAGATAATTGCCGGGCGGTAACCGCCACGTTTGCAGCCGGCCGGGTTGCAGCCGGTCGTGTTCTTCGTTGTCGGCGTCCATGAGACCACCGATCGCAGTCAGATGGAGGGCATCTCGCCACTCATCCACGGCGTTCAGGTTCAGCCACACCCACGTATCGGCCGAGTCGCAGCAAAGCAACTGGAACAGTTCCGTGTTGATGCTGAATTCGACGATCGCCACAGGCAGATCCACACGCAGTGTTGTGGTGGCATTGGGGTGAATGGTGCATTGGACGGGCTCCATGCCCTGAAAGTAAAGCTGATGAATGCCCGCCGGCAGCTTGCACTCGGGTGGCTGTTCGTTGGTACCAGTCACGAGATGTTGCCTGAAGGCGGCCGATGTTTCATGACGCGAGTAGAAGCTTGCGGTAGCCACCAGCCGTCCGTCCATATACACAAAGGGCCGCAGTGTTCCATTGGCAACGTGTGCGGGCCGAAATTCGACCCGTGTGGTGCGACCGGCCTCGACTTGAGTCAGACGCGAGTCGTGCCAATCTTCGAAACCCGAGACTGCAGCCGATACCGCAAGGTTCCACAGGCCTGCCGGAACGCGAAGGATGTGAAGACGTGCGGGTGCCGTTGGGGATGCCTTGGCACAAAACAGGCGGTCAACGTTATCGCTCAGGGGCAACAACACGCCGGTGGGCCCGACTCTTGTGACGGCAAGATCCATTTCAAGTGGCTCATCTGCTTCCTGGCTGTCGTAGTGAACCAGAACTTCTATTGCGCCGAACGGTTCAACCGAGAGCCGAAACTCAAGCTCCGTGTCGGACTCCACGGTGCGTGTAAGCTCGCTGTACGTTGTGTCGTGGCGGTAGCAGCCAACCAGCCATTTGCCGCGACACGGCAAGGATATTGCCCAGCATCCATCGGGCCCGGTCACGCCCTGGACACACCCACGCACGCTGTGTTCGTGTTGTCGCGACGTCCCGCCGGGATGGTGTGGGGGCGCGGTTGATGCGTACAAGCAATGTCGTGTCGGGTTGCGCAAACCGCGCATGTGTTCAGCAAGAAACCACTCCAGGGTCTGACCGGGCAGGCACATGAAGTGCCGCATGTCTTGATAAAACGCATCCTGAAACAACATCCACGTACCCAAACGCGGCGAGACTTCCAAGGGGAAGGCAAAAACGTTGACGCCGGACAGTGGCGCACCGGTTTGGTCAAAAACACGACCTGACAGAATCGGTGCTCTCCGCACACGGACATCCAGAGGGTGCACCGACGGTTGCCGGCGCAGGTCAAGAATCTGGGTGGCCAAGTCAAGCGGGTCGGTAACCGGTTCGCAGTGGCGTGGAACAGGGAACAGAAACCCGACCTCATCCGGCGGGAAGTCTACGTCAAACCCTGAAACCTGCTTGCGAGTGCCCTCCGGTTGGAGCCCCTTTTTTGTTTCGTTGTCGAAGAACCTTGCTTCCAGTGTGGCTGGTGTCGCGGTGAGCCGCAGCAGTCCTTGGGCATCGGTGGTTTGTACTCGCAGTGGGACGACGCGCCGTGGAGATGTGAGATCAAGGTTGCTGTCGAGCACATCTCCTTCAAAGTTGAAACTGGCGCCGGGGCGAACTTCCGGATCCCATACGTAGGCGCCCCACAGTTCGCACTCAGTGTGCGCCAGCGGTCGTCCAGATACGTCATCCAGGATCCGCAGCCACACCTCGCCCTTGTGCGGGTCATTGGTAACCGTGGCGGTCAGGCCGGGGTCACCCAGCGTAAGGGCCGGAATTGTCAACTGTACCGCCGGTGTCGTGGTGACGGGCGATATGTCAGCGTGGGGGGTGTTCGGGGCCATCGTGTCGGCGTCGTTCGACGTCGGCCCCGACGGCGCGTGGGCGGGCCGGGATTCCAGGCCAAGCCAAAGCGCCAGGGCGGCCAAGGCCGCCAACGCCGACAATGGCAGCAGCAGAAGTCGCGCCTTCATGGCCATTCCGTCGGGGTTGGGTTGAACAGGGGTAACAACGAATGTCACCGCCGGAAGTTCGGGCGACCTTCCGGGAAATACGTTACCCAGTTTATACCGCGAAGCTGTTGGGGTCTATCCAGCCAAGACGTATGGCCGCCAGCATCACCATGGCCGCGCCGATCAGCGTGATCACCAGCGCGCCAAAAACCGGCAGCTTGGCCTCAAGCGTGCGGTACAGGCGCGAGCGGGTGGTGCGACGCTTCTCGTTGAGGTAGTCCTTGGTCTGAACCAGCACCAGACCGATCGTGGCCAGCACCAGCGCCAGCCCGAGGCTGAACACAATCACCATGACCAGACCGGCAAAATACATCTGTTGTTGAAAGGCGATCGCGCCGATCACAAATGCGCTGGGGCACGGGATGATGCCGCCCAGAATACCCAGCCGCAGAACCTCCCAGCGTGACAGACCGGTGCCGGCCGCGTGAGTGTGTCCGTGGTGATGGTCGTGCCCGTGCCCGTGAACGTGGTGGTGGTCATGTTCGTGGGTGTGGTGGGTGTGCCCGTGAGCGTGGTCGTGGTGACGGTGGTTACGATCGTGCGTGTGGTCGTGGTGTTCGCGCAGCTCGTGGGCCGGCAGGTCGGGTTCGGAATCGTGCATGTGGTCATGGCTGTGGCCGTCGTCTAGCACGCGGCCGTCACGCGGGTCAATGTGGCGGCCCAGCGCGTCGTGTACGTGCGGCACGCCGCCGGCACGCTTGAGTGCAAGGCCGACGCCCATCAGCAGAATGGTTGCGCCCACGCCGAACGTGATCCATTCGGCCATGGTCTTGTGGGCGTCACGGAAGGTTCCGGGCCAGATTTCGCTGATGATCCAGGCGCCGCCCATCAGCGCCAGCACGCCGCTGGTGTGCGCGGCCGTGACCACTACGCCCAGAAACAGGGCATCGGTGCGTTTGCCCTGGGTGCCGATCAGATAACCGGCCACCAGCGTTTTGCCGTGGCCGGGCTGCACGGCGTGGTAACAGCCAAGCAGAAACATCAGGCCCAGCACCGACAGCCACACCAGCGGCCCGGCGCTGCCGTCACGTAACTGGCGAAAGGCGCGGTCAATCTGGGCGTCCACGCTGGACTCGTCGCGTCGTTCCTTGTCTGTTTCCAGCAGCCGGCGGGTACCGGCGGCGCGGGCTTCCTCGGCGGAGTTGTCTGGCGCGACAGGCGGCGCGGGCTGAGGCTCTACCGGCCGCGGCGCCGGGCCGGTGGTGTCGGTCTGGGCCTCCCAGACAAAGGCCATTACGTCGTGCTTGTCGCGGGTTTTGCCGTACTGCACGGTCGGCACGGCCCGGCGACGCGAGCCGCGGTCGTCAAAGGCGCGCAACTGGTCTTCGGGGTCGGTCAGCGCCGTGCGTTCGGCGCTTATGCGCGTGGAAAAGTAGAACTCGACCGGGTGGCTGCCCGGCCCCCAGGCTTCGGCCAGTTCCACGTCAAAGGTGAACCAGTAACCGATGCGCAGGTTGCGCACGTCCATGCCGCGTTCGGGTGTGATCAGGTTGTCGGGGTTGCCCAAATCAACCAGCGAGAATTCCTCAAAGCGCGGAACCAGCCGCGCCGGCTTGCCGCGAACCTTAAGCTGCGCCGCCGCGGCGATGTCGCGGGCCAGTTCGGCAAACCGTGAGTCGCGCTCGGAGGCGCTGATGAAACCGTCGCGGTCGTCGTCCAGCTCCAGATGCGCTTCGTTGAATGACGCGTAAATCGCCTCGTAGCGGTACTGAACCGTGACCTTCAGGCTCTCGAGCTTCTGGTCGGTGCGGACGATCAGCACCTCGGCCAGCACTTCAGCGCGGTCGTCAAAGGGATGCGCAAGAGCCACCCCCGGACAGAGGGCAAGCAGGGCCACGACCAGAAGCAGGTTGCGCATCCGCGGCATTGTATCAGCTAGAAGTCATCTTCCTGCTGGGGCGGCGCCTTGGGCTTGCGCTTGACTTCCAGTGCCCCGGCAATGTCCAGCACAAGGCGCGCGATGGTGGTGTCCTTGCGGTCCAGGCCGGCCTCAAAGGCGTCCAGGATTGCCGCCGGGTCGGCGACCACGGGCGCGGCCGCGCGCAGTACCTGGGTCTTGCCGTCGGCGCGAACCAGCACAACCTGAAGTTTGCCCTCGCTGTCCAGCATGGCCGGCGTCACGTGCAGAACCACAGTGCCCGCATTGCGCACGCGAATGCTGACCAGCCCCGGCGCAAGCTCGGCCACAACCCGGGCGGTGATGGCTGCCGCGCCAGCAGGCGAATCGGCACCCTCGAACTGGCCCTTGAGCGTGTGTTCTTTACCGGCGCGGCGGACCGTCAGGGTGAAGTTGTCGCCCGGTGCCTTCTTGCCCAGCACTTCCAGCAGGTCTTCCACGGCCGGCGTTTCGTTGTCATCCAGCTTGAGAATCACGTCGCCGGCCTTGACGCCGATCTTTTCGGCCACGCTGCCGGCCACGACCGTGTCCACGGTGGGGGCTTCGGCCTCCTGGGAAAGCTGCACACCCAGGCGCACGCGGCGGCCCGGAATCTGGATCTGCACGTTGGCCGGTGCCGAGTTGTGTCGGCCCAGGTCCAGCAGTTCGGTAATCTCCAGCCAGGCGCGGCGGCCGGTCTGGGGGTCGTCGGTGGTCCAGTCCACAGTTGTGGGCGCGCGATCACGCCGCTGTTTGGCCACGCGGGTGGCTAGGATATTGGCGACTTCCTCTTTCAGCACGGGTGTGATCTGGTGGCCAAGGCGGTCGTGAACCTTCCACTCGATGCTGGCGCCGGTGTTCAGCGCCTGGGTGTAAACCGGCGCCAGTGACTGCGCCGGGTAAAGCTGGTCCGCCCCGCCGTTGACGGCGTAGATGCTGCTTCCCTTGAGGTTTTCAAGCCACGCCGTTGTGCCGTTGCTGTGCGGCACCAGCGGGTGACCGTTCATGGGAAAAAAGCCGGCAAAGGTGTCAGGCCGCCGGAAGGCAAACCCGAACGCGCCGCTGGCGCCGTCACTGTGGCCTTCAATGAAGATGCGGTCGTCGTCAATGTTCAGCAGGCGGCGCGTTTCGCGGATCATGTGCAGCACGTTTTTCTGGCCGGCGTTTCGCCACCACATGGCGTCTTCGCCGGTCTGGGGTACACCGGCCGAAACGCCCAGCAGGATCAACTCGTTGCGCCAGTTTTCGGGCAGAACATTCAGCCAGCTTTCCAGCTCGTACTGGCCGGGGCCGACGGGGTCGGCGTCGGCGGGTGCGCCGCGCACGCCGCCGTGCATGTGAACGATCAGCGGGTAGCTTTTTTGCGGGTCGTAGTTTGCGGGAACGTAAACCCACATCGGGCGCACGTGGCCGTCGGGGCACATCACGCGCTGTTTGACCGTGCCGGTCTGGGCTGGTTTTTCAAATCGGTACTCGGCGATTGCCTTGCGCAGGCCGTCGGCACCCAGAGCGATCAGTTGTTTGCGGTACTCCGGCTTGCGGTTCTCCGTGGCGTCCAGATAGCGCTGGATCAAAGGCTTGGCGGCCGGTTCATCCTGTGCCTGGCCCGGCTTTGCCAGAAAAGCAGGCGTCAACACAAGACAGGCCAGCAGGCTGATGCGCAAAGTCCTCACGGCAGACTCCCGGATTGGCAGCTTCCTATATAGGACGCATTGCCGGCCGCTGACAGCAGGCAATTCGCCGGCTAACGCGGGAACGCCGGGGCAAGACCGCCGTCTACGGGCAGTGTCGCACCGGTGGTGGGGGTCTGGTTGGTGGCAAAAAAGATCACGGCGTTTGCCACGTGCCGCCCCGTGACCCGGGCTTTGAGCAGGTTGCGGGCGCGATAGTGTTCCTCAAGGTTCTTGAACTCAATGCCGTGGGCCCTGGCGCGGTCAGGCCCGACTTCGGCCCACAGGCCGCTGGGGTTGCGTTCGTCGCCGAACACGGCGTCGGGCGCCACAATGTTGACGCGGATGTGGTCGCGGGCCAGTTCCAGGGCCGCAACCTTGGCCAACTGGTGGCTGGCGGCTTTGCTGGCGCTGTAGGCCGCAAACTCGGCGCCGGGTGCGGCCACGTTTTTGCTGCCGATGATAATGATATGCCCGCCGGTGCCCTGCGCGCGCAGGGCACGCGCGGCTTCACGACAGACAAGGAAGTAACCGTCGCTGTTGACGGATTGCACGCGGCGCCAGTCGTGCAGGTCCAGGTCGGCCAAAGGCTGGCTGTGGGCGATGCCGGCGTTGGGAATCACGATGTCCACGCCGCCGAACTGGCGCGCCGTTTCCTGGAACAGCGCCTGCACGCTGTGTTCATCGGTCACGTCGCAGACCACGCCGCGGCGTGAATCCTTGCCGTACTTCGCGCCAAGAGCCTCGCAGGTGGCCTCCAGACGCTCGCCGTTGATGTCGGCCAGCATCACGTGACAGCCCTGTTCAATCAAACCGGCTGCAACGGCGCTGCCGATCGCGCCGGCGCCGCCGGTGACAATCGCGACCTGGCCGGCCAGAGCCTTGGGTTTGTGTTTGCCCAGTTTGGCCTGTTCCAGCGGCCAGTATTCGACGTCAAAAAGGTCTTCTTCCGGCAGGGCCTGGTACTCGCCGCCGGCAAACACCTGCGCCTTGACCGCCAGCGTGTGCTCGGCCAGGTCGGCGGCGATGCGCGCGTCTTTCTTGCCGCCGCCCCAGGCCAGAATGCCCACGCCGGGCATCAGCACCACGCGCGGGAAGTCATCCAGCCGTGTGCGCTTGACGCCGCGCATTTCGCTGACGCGATCGAAGTACGCGTTGTAGGCGCGGCGGTAGTCGGTCACCAGCGCCTGCAACTGCTCGTCGAGGTTTTCAAAATCCGGTTCGGCCACAACCAGCGGCAGAGCCTTGGTGCGGATTACGTGATCGGGCGTCAGCGGGCCTGTGAACGCCAGCCTGGCAAATTCCGCGCTGTTCACGAAGTCCAGGATTGTGTCGTTGCAGCGCCAGTCCAGCACCATGCGACGCCAGGCCGTGTCCTGGTCACCCGTGGCTTCGGCCAGCAGCCCGCGCAGCACCGGCGCGACGCGCGCGCACAGTTCGGAGGGTTCAGCCGGCGGGTCAAAACGCGGCGAAAGTTTGCGGCCGGCGCGTGACTCGCGCGCCAGGTATTCTTCGGCCAGCGTGACCAGTGCGATGTGGCGCTCGTAGCTTTGCTTCGCGCTGTCGCCGAAGCTGAACAGCCCGTGCTTGAGCAGTACAAGACCTTCAACGTTCGGGTCGCGTTCGAACACTTCGGCGCAGACTTTGGCCAGGGCAAAACCCGGCATCACGTAGGGAACAATGCCGACCCGCGCGCCGAAGATTTCGCGCACCAGCGCTTCGCCGTTGGGCCGGTTGGTGACGGCCAGGATCGCGTCGGCGTGGCTGTGGTCCACGACTTTGTGCGGCAGAAAGGCGTGCAGCAGCGTTTCGACACTGGGGTTCGGGCCCTCGGCGTCGAACATGTGGGTGCGAAGCTGGTTCACCATTTCTTCGTCGCCCAGCGCGGGCAACGCGCGCAGACGCTTGAGGTAGTTCTGGTCCAGTCCGGGAAAGCCCGGCGGCTCGATGCTGTCGAGATTCCAGCCGCTGCCTTTGACAAAGATGGCCGGCACGCGCTCGCCCAGCAGGTTGGTGAACTCGCCCTTGACGCTGGTGTTGCCGCCACCGTGCATGACCAGCGAAGGATCGCGCCCGATCAGTCTTGACGTGTAAACACGCAGCGCAAGATCGGTGCCGGCGGCCTTGAAGCGTTCCACGTACTGGGCGGCTTCGTCATCGCGGTAAAGGCTCTTCATGCCCGTCTTTTCGGTTGATTCAGGCGCCAGCGCAAGGGAAGCGCGTGCAAAAGCAAAGGTGTTGCGTGCGCCGGGTTCGCGGTTTCGCTTTTTCGCGGCCTGACTATTGTGCGCGGCGCAAAGGAGCGGCCATGGAATCCATCAAGCACCTGATCCGCGACATTCCGGACTTTCCCAAGAAGGGCATCATCTTCAAGGACATCACGCCGATCCTGGGTGACCCGGCGGCGATGGCGCGCATTACCGGCGCGTTCGAGCAGACGCTGGAGCCGCTCAAGCCCACGCGCATCGTGGGCATTGAATCGCGCGGGTTTCTGTTCGGCGGCGTGCTGGCGGCGGCGATGAATCTGCCGTTTTCACCGGTGCGCAAGCCCGGCAAACTGCCCTATGACAAGATCAGCGTCAGTTATTCGCTGGAGTACGGCGAAGGCACACTGGAAATGCACACCGACGGCGTAACCCGTGGCGAGCGCGCGGTGGTGATAGACGACCTGCTGGCCACGGGCGGCACGGCCGCCGCCGCGTGCCAGTTGGTGGAAAAGCTTGGGGCGCAGGTAGTTGCACTGGGGTTTGTGATTGAGCTGGGGTTTCTGGGTGGGCGCCAGAAGTTGCCGGGGCGACAGATTGTCAGCCTGGTGACGATCTGACCGGCCGTGGAAGAGCGGGAAACGCCGAAGCGTTAAGGGGCGGCGGGCATTGACGCGGCCTTGGAAAAGATTTTTTCAAGAAACCCGTTGACGCGGCCCGAACGGTGTATACCCTTCGCGTCCCCTTCGGGGGAAGTTGAAGGAAGCACGAAGTACCC
This sequence comes from Planctomycetota bacterium, assembly GCA_015075515.1. Lineage (GTDB taxonomy): Bacteria > Planctomycetota > UBA8742 > UBA2392 > UBA2392 > H3-PLA7. Next base: position 719,130 of record JABTUE010000002.1, on the reverse strand, counting down.
ACCAGCCCGGAAGTTGCGTCACAGCGCGGGTTTCGGCAGTGGCCGCAGCGAAGCACGGGCAAAAAACAGGCAGGTACGGGGTTGACCGGCAATAACCCCCGGGTTACACTGCGCGGCCCGGCACAGCAGGAATGTGCCGTTAGCGCAACCGAATCTCCTGGGACAGGAGCAGGGCGCTGAACGCCTGAGGCTTGCGAGCCTCGCGCGTCCGGTGCCTGCCCTGCAAAGGGATCGGCACCGGTGATTTTTTGGGCGGCCAAAGGCGGCCTGAAAGATGTGCTCTTTGAAAACTGAATAGCCAAGAACGCGAGGATGTGAGGCGGACTTGATCTTCCTGGTTGACGGTCCATGACCCTGCCGGCAGACCCCTTCGGGTGTGTTGGTGGCCACCACAACGGTGGGCAATTACCGGAAGCATGGTTCTGCGCCCTCGACCCTTAGGGGTCAGGGAATGCGCGATGGAAACGTCGCAGAAGTCCGCCGGGCCTGCCCGGACGGACGCTGATTCAAACAATCAGGTCACATCCTCGATGTATGCAAGCAAGCACCGTGAATTCGGTGTTTTGCCCAAACAGCCGAGTTTGATGTGACTCTGGATCAATCTTTTGTTGATGAAGAATTTGATCCTGGTTCAGAATGAACGTTGGCGGCGTGGATGAGGCATGCAAGTCGAACGCGTGTAGCAATACACGAGTGGCGAACGGGCGAGTATAAACTGGTTAACCTGCCCTGGAGTGGGGGATAACCTCGGGAAACTGGGGCTAATACCGCATAAGACCACGGAGAGGCATCTCTCAGGGGTCAAAGCCTTCGGGCGCTTCAGGAGGGGATCAGTCCGTATCAGGTAGTTGGTGAGGTAACGGCTCACCAAGCCTACGACGCGTAGCCGGTCTGAGAGGATGGTCGGCCGCACTGGGACTGAGACACTGCCCAGACTCCTACGGGAGGCTGCAGTCGAGAATCTTTGTCAATGGGCGCAAGCCTGAACGAGCGACGCCGCGTGTGGGATGAAGGCCTTCGGGTTGTAAACCACTGTCAGGGGCTAACAATAAGCGTGTAACTCACGTGATGAGTTAAACCCCAGAGGAAGTGACGGCTAACTACGTGCCAGCAGCTGCGGTAATACGTAGGTCACGAACGTTATTCGGAATCACTGGGCTTAAAGGGCGCGTAGGCGGCTCAGCAAGTAGAGGTTGAAATCCGGCGGCTCACCCGTCGAACTGGTCTCTAAACTGCTGGGCTGGAGTCATGGAGGGGTGCGTGGAACTTGTGGTGGAGCGGTGAAATGCTCAGATATCACAGGGAACACCGGTGGCGAAGGCGACGCACTGGCCATGTACTGACGCTGAGGCGCGAAAGCCAGGGGAGCGAACGGGATTAGATACCCCGGTAGTCCTGGCCGTAAACGATGCGCATTAGGGAGAGGGTGTTCCTAGACATTCTCTCCCCAAGGGAAACCGTTAAATGCGCCGCCTGGGGAGTATGCTCGCAAGGGTAAAACTCAAAGGAATTGACGGGGGCTCACACAAGCGGTGGAGCATGTGGTTTAATTCGAAGCAACGCGAAGAACCTTACCAGGCCTAGACATCAGGATGTAACTGCGTGAAAGCGCAGCCAACCCGCAAGGGAAATCCTGTGCAGGTGTTGCATGGCTGTCGTCAGCTCGTGTCGTGAGATGTCGGGTTAAGTCCCATAACGAGCGAAACCCTTACTGCCAGTTGCCAGCGGATAATGCCGGGGACTCTGGCGGGACTGCCTCGTAAGACGGAGGAAGGTGGGGACGACGTCAAGTCATCATGGCCCTTATGGCCTGGGCTACACACGTGCTACAATGGGGCGTACAAAGGGAACCGAGGCCGCGAGGCGGAGGAAACCTCAGAAAGCGCCCCCCAGTTCGGATTGGAGTCTGCAACCCGACTCCATGAAGCCGGAATCGCTAGTAATCGCGGGTCAGCCATACCGCGGTGAATATGTTCCTGAGCCTTGTACACACCGCCCGTCAAGCCATGGGAGCCGGTTCTATCTAAAGTCGTTAGCCTAACCGCAAGGAGGCGGCGCCTAGGGTAGTGTCGGTGACTGGGGCTAAGTCGTAACAAGGTAGCAGTAGGGGAACCTGCGGCTGGATCACCTCCTTTCTAAGGATTACATAGACTTCGGTGCGAAGCGATTCGCCCCGTCGTAAGGCATGTCCTCACGTTCTGGCTATTCAACATATACGCGTGCACCGGGCCGCGGGGATATTTCCCGCGGCCCGATGCGGCATCGCGCCGCGGACCGCGGGGCGAGGCAGAGGTGCCCAGAGTTTCCGGGGCTGCAAGTCGGGCGCCGGTAGCTCAGCTGGTTAGAGCACACGCCTGATAAGCGTGAGGTCGGCGGTTCGAGTCCGCCCCGGCGCACCACCCTGCCGCTGGCCGAAATCCCTGCGGCACAGGGGGCCAGTAGCTCAGTGGTAGAGCATCGGCTTTGCAAGCCGAGGGTCAGGGGTTCGAATCCCCTCTGGTCCACCAGGCGCGCGTGCCGGCTTCGGGGGCAGGTCATTGTGATGGCCTGCCCCCGGTGCCGGAGCAGTGGTACCGACGGTTCTTTGACAACAACATACTGTGAAGTGCAGAAGTCACTCCTGATTCACCATGTGTCGAGAGACATCATGGCGTGTCTGAGAGAAAAACGATGTATCGCTACGACATGTCTTGGCTCTCTGCGGCCCGGCGGCCGAATGTCGGCCGGGTTGCGGGGAATTACACCTCGGAGGGATCCGGAGGTTGTTGTGGTCAAGATACTAAGGGCGTACGGGGGATGACTTGGCACTGAGACGCGAGGAAGGACGTGGAAACCTGCGATAAGCCTCGGGCAGCCGGTAACAGGCGTTATGACCCGGGGATTTCCGAATGGGGAAACCCTTCTGGTTTGAATACCAGAGACGCCTGGCTGAATGCATAGGCCAGAGCGAGCGAACGTGGGAAACTGAACCATCTAAGTACCCACAGGAGAAGAAATCGAAGAGACTTCCTGAGTAGCGGCGAGCGAAAAGGAATCAGCCCAAACCGCATGCATGCAAGGCTGCAGCCGTTGTGCATGCGGGGTCGTGGGGGCCTTCGCGGGGACTGCTGGCCCCGCACAGAGTTACAAAATCGGACCTAGCTGAAGGGACTGGAAAGTCCCGCCGCAGAAGGTGAAAGCCCTGTAGGCGAAAGGTTACGATCTCTGTAGGACACCCCAAGTACAGTCGGTTAAGAGGAATCCGGCTGGAATTAAGGGAGCCCACTCTCTAAGGCTAAGTAGTACTCAGTGACCGATAGTGAACCAGTACCGTAAGGGAAAGTTGGAAAGATCCCCGGAAGGGGAGGAATTGATCCTGAAACCGTATGTCTACAAGCGGTCGAAGCCCTATACCCGTATGGGCATGGGCGACGGCGTGCCTTTTGCATAATGATCCGGGGAGTTTCGTTACGTAGCAAGGTTAAGTGCCTCTGGCACGAAGCCGAAGCGAAAGCGAGTGCGAAACGTGCGACTACAGTTACGTGACGTAGACCCGAAACCGGAGGATCTATCCTTGGCCAGGGTGAAGTGGGCTTAACCGCCCATGGAGGCCCGAACGGCTTAGAGTTGAAAATCTATCCGATGAGCTGAGGATAGGAGTGAAAAGCTAACCGACTTCGGAGATAGCTGGTTCTCCGCGAAAAAGCTTGAGGGCTTGCCTTGAGTAATAGCAGATGGGGGTAGAGATACTGAGAGGATTGGAGGGCGGTTCGCCGTACCCCATCCTTTCAAACTCCGAATACCATCTGCCGTATCTTGGGAGTAAGACGGTGGGGGATAAGCTCCATCGTCGAGAGGGAGATAACCCAGACCATCAGCTAAGGTCCCTAAACTAACGCTAAGTGGACAAAGGAAGTGATCTTGCAGAGACAGCCGGGATGTTGGCTTAGAAGCAGCCACCATTTAAAAAGTGCGTAATAGCTTACCGGTCGAGCAAGGTCGCGCCGACAATAATCGGGACTAAGCGTTATACCGAAGCTATGGCTTCAGAGACCGGTGTTCCGGTCCTGAGGGGTAGCGGAGCGATCCAACCTGCGATGAAGGCGTATCGAGAGAAGCGCTGGAGTGGTTGGAAGTGATGATCCCGGATTCAGTAGCGATTAAACGGGTTAGAATCCCGTTCGTCGTAAGCCTAAGGGTTCCGGAGCAAGGTAATTCCGCTTCGGGTTAGTCGGTCCCTAAGCCGAGGCCGAAAGGCGTAGGTGATGGGAATGACGCTAATATTCGTCAACCTCGTTGAGGTGCGATGGGGAGACCCAGGGTGGAAGGTCTAGGGCCTGTTGGATGGCCCGTTGTCCCAAACGGTGGCAGGCAGGCAAATCCGCCTGCGTAATCTGTGAGGGATGAGACGCCGCGGCTCACGCCAAGGCGTACTGACCGGATGTCCTGGCAAGAAAATCCTCTAAGCTTCAGCCTCGATGAGACCGTACCCAAAACCGACACAGGTAGGCGAGGAGAATATCCTCAGACGCGCGTGAGAACTCTGCGGAAGGAACTCGGCAAATTGACCCCGTAAGTTCGCAATAAGGGGTGCCTACCCGCAAGGGAGGTCACAGAAAAGAGGCTCTGCCGACTGTTTATCAAAAACACAGCTCTCTGCTAACTCCGAAGAGGATGTATAGAGAGCGACGCTTGCCCAATGCTGGAAGGTCAAGGGGACTGGTCAGACGCAAGTCAAAGCCGGGAACCTAAGCCCCAGTGAATGGCGGCCCTAACTATGAGGGTCCTAAGGTAGCGAAATTCCTTGGCTGGTAAGTTCAGTCGCGCACGAAGAGCGGCACGAGTGGAGCACTGTCTCCCGCAGGGACACGGCGAAATAGGAGTTGTTGTGAAGATACAACATACCCGCAGCTAGGCGGAAAGACCCTATGCAGCTTTACTGTAATCTGACACTGGGCCTTCGTATTTGATGCGTAGGATAGGTGGGAGGCGTTGAGACCAGGGTTTCGGCCCTGGTGGAGCCATCGGTGAAATACCACCCTTTAGGTATGAAGGTTCTAACCTCACTCCGTAATCCGGGTGTGGGACACTGTTTGATGGACAGTTTGACTGGGGCGGTTTCCTCCCAAAAAGTAACGGAGGAGTTCAAAGGTACCCTCAGGGCGGTCGGTCATCGCCCGAAGAGCGCAAAGGTAGAAGGGTGCTTGACTGCGAGACGAATGTGTCGAGCAGACTGGAAACAGGGACTTAGTGATCCTGTGGATCCGTGTGGAAGGGACATAGCTTATCAGATAAAAGCTACGCTAGGGATAACAGGCTGATCCTGCCTAAGAGTCCATATCGACGGCAGGGTTTGGCACCTCGATGTCGGCTCATCGCATCCTGGGACTGAAGGCGGCCCCAAGGGTTCGGCTGTTCGCCGATTAAAGCGGTACGTGAGCTGGGTTCAGACCGGCGCGAGCCAGGTTGGTCCCTACCTACTGTGGGCGTAAGAGTCTTGAGCGAGTCTAACCTTAGTACGAGAGGATTGGGTTGGACGTACCTCTGGTGTTCCTGTTGCGACGCCCGTCGCAGCGCAGGGTAGCTATGTACGGAAAGGATAAGCGCTGAAAGCATATAAGCGCGAAGCCCTTCGCGAGATAAGGACTCTCTACCAGGACCGTGGCAGACTACCACGTCGATAGGCCGGGTGTGGAAGTTGAGTAATCAACTAAGCTAACCGGTACTAATCATCCGATCGGCTTGACCTCAACAATCTCTGATTCTTCAGGGGTGGTTGGAATGTTACAACACTCCAGGACATGCCGTACGCGATCACGCATTTTCTGGGCGCAAGCCCTGGCTTCTGCAACCAGCAGTATGTTGTTGTCAGCGAACCGCTTGACAATTTTTCTCGGTGCCCATACCCAAGGGGTCACACCCGATCCCATTCCGAACTCGGAAGTTAAGCCCTTGGGGCCGATGATAGTCGAAAGGCGAAAGTAGGTCGGTGCCGGGTTATAGCACGGGCCGCAGATCACTCTGCGGCCCGTGTCCGTTTCTACTGGCCGCGAATATCCTTCAACTCCAGTTCAACCTCGGCCGGCCCTCGGTATGTGCTGATCCGCGGCGTGAATGCCACGCGCACGCGATCCCCGCGCTTGAACTGAGCCACGCGCTCGCCCATGCCAAACCCGATCGCGCGCAGCGCCGGCCCGTTCTGGCGCAGCAGAATCTGCAAATGGCCCTTGCCCGGCCCCACCACCTTGGGCGGCGCGGCGACTTCGGCCGCAACCGACGCAAACACCGGCTCGGGGTTTCCTTCGCCAAAGGGCTCCATCTGGGTCAGCGCCTGCACGCCGCGAACCTCCAGGTCGCCCAGCGCGACTTCGGCGTCAATGTTCAATGTCGGCGTCGCGTAGTCGGCCCGCACCACGTGGCGCTCGGCAACCTCGTTGACGCGCCGGCGCAGCAGCCCCAGGTTCTCGCGCGTGATTTCCAGCCCGGCCGCCAGCGCGTGCCCGCCAAACCGGTGCATCAGCGGCGCGCATTCGTTCAGCGCATTGTACAGGTGAAAGCCCGGAATGCTGCGGCCGCTGCCGCGCCCGATGCCGTCGCGCGTGGCCACCAGCACTGCCGGCTTGTTGAACCGGCGCGAAATGCGCGCCGCCACAATCCCCACCACGCCGGCATGGAAGTCGTCGTGTCCTACAACCAGCACGCGCTCTGATTCGTAGGTGCGGTCGGCCGCCACGATCTCTTCTGCCATGCGCGTCAGTTCGCGGTCCAGGCTCTGGCGCTGGCGGTTCAGGGCGTCCATCTGGCGCGCCAGTTCCACGGCTTCGCCGTAGCCGCGCGCCGTGAGCAGTTCCAGCCCCAGCGTTTCGCGCCCCAGCCTGCCGCCGGCATTGATGCGCGGCGCCAGTTTGAACCCCACATCCGTGCCGCTGGGCACGCCCTGCAGGCCGCTGGTTTCCATCAGCGCGCGGATGCCGGGGTTGGGGCTGTCGGGCATCGCGCGCAGACCTTGACGGGTCAAGACTCGGTTGTCCGCCACCAGCGGCACGACGTCGGCCACGCTGGCCAGCGCCACCAGACTCTGGGCCCCGGCCAGAAAGTCGCGGTGCGCCTGTTCCAGTCTCGGCGCGCCGCCCACGCGCTGCAGCACCGCCCAGGCCAGCTTGAATGCCACGCCGGCGCCGCACAGATCCCGAAAGCGCACGGTTTCTTCCTTCACGTGCGGGTTAAGCACCGCCACGGCGTCAGGCAGGGTTTCGCCCACGGTATGGTGGTCGGTCACGATGGTTTCGATGCCCAGTTCGCGGGCCAGCGCGATCTCGCGGTGGGCGGTGGTGCCGTTGTCGCAGGTGATCATCAGGTTCACGCCCCGCGCGGCGGCCTCGCGCACGATGCGCTCGTTCAGACCGTAACCGTCCTGGCTGCGCACCGGACTGCTGACTTCGGCCTGGGCACCCAGCAGGCGAAACAGGTTCACCAGAAGCGCCGCGCTGGTGCTGCCGTCCACGTCGTAGTCGCCCTGGATCAGGATCTTTTCGCCCCGCGCCAGGGCCTGCTGGATGCGGGCCACGGCGCGCTCCATGTGGCGGAATGTGAACGGGTCTTCCAGACTGGCGGTGCTGGCGGACAGGTAAACCCGCGCGGAATCCGCGTCGCGCACGCCGCGGTTCAGCAGCGCGCGGGCAAAGAAATCGGGTACGCCCAAGGCTTGGGCAAGTTCTTTCACGGCCGCGGTGCGCTGGCTGGCAACGCACCAGGTTGGGTTGGGCTGGGCTGAATCCAAGAGACCCCCGTCGGCGGAAGGATACCCCCTGTGTTGGCAATTTGGCCAGCAAAGCCTAAGTCTTTTTGTGAACAGACTTTCCACGCGCAGGCGATCCGAAACTAGTCAAAACGACATATCGCTGGCCTGGTTGGCCTATCCTCGCGCAGGCGAAGGCGTTGTTTGGGATTATCGGACCCCAGCATCGTGCGTATTGTTATGTGCAAAATAGGCGATATAGCAAGACAACAATTCAAAATGGCGCAGTGCAATTGTGGCGCCGGTGGGGCCGCAGGTATAGAATATTGGCCTGCTGCATTTTCGTGTTCGGGCATCCTGCGACGCCAATAATGCTGGGACGGGCCGGTATGCGGAAGCTCTGGTTGCTGGTGTCATGTCTGGTGCTGGCCGCCGGCTGCTTCGCGCAGCCGCAGATCATCTACTACAAGTTCGACGAAACATCCGGCGCCGCGGCCAAGAACCACGCCATACCCGGCCAAGGCTGGAACCAGGGTGCCTTCAGCGCCGCGCCATTGTGGAACACCACAACGCCACAGATTCCGCCGGCGGCAGTCAACAACGTTGGCCAGAACCGGCGCCTGAACACGGGCTATTCGCTGGCCGAACGTAACGGCCAGGCCCTGACGATTGAACTGTGGTTCCGCACCACGGGCACCGGGTATCAGGACTTCGTCAACGACAGCGTGAACTTCGGTCTGTGGCTGAACAACGGCCGCATCGAGTTGCAGACCAGCGCGGGTACGATTCAGTCCACCAACACAAACAACAACGACGGCACCTGGCGCTACGTTGCCGTCACCCGCAACGCCACCAACGCCTGGACCTTGTACTGGGGAACCACGGCGCCCGGTCTGACCAGCGTAACAGGCACCATGGCAAACACGTTCACCACCAACGCCATGGGTCTGCTGTACTGGCAGGGCGCCTCGCCCGCGACCTACAGCGGTGAAATGGATGAGTTCCGGCTGTGGTCGGTTCAGCGCACCCAGGCCGAGCTTGAGGCCAACCGGTTCGCGTCATTCCTTACCCAGGACATAGATGTTTTTGACTCTTCGAACATCTTTGTGAAGCACCAGGGTCTGGCCGGATTTACGAACGTGGCCTCGGGTGTGGCGTCAAACTTCACGTTCACGATTCGCAACATGCGCCCCGCCGGCAACGTGAGCTTTACGCCCGTGACTCTGGGAAGCATCACCGGCGCAACCGCCAACGTTACGGTGCAGCCTTCGACGATCGCGCCGGGGGCCACCACGACGTTCACGATTCAGGTCACGCCGGCCCAGGCCGAGTTCACGTTCACGGTGAACATCAACAATGACCGATCGCCCAACCCGTATACGTTCACGTTCAACGGCATGGTGAACACGGGCCGACCGGAGATGCTGTATTACCGGTTCAACGAGGGTACAGGTACAACCACGCGCAATGACGCATCGCCGGGCCGGGGGAATAATCCCGCCACATTTGCCGCAGTGTCCTGGACCACAACGGCCAATGCGCGGCTTGGGGCATCTGCAGTCCAGGCCACCACGAACCTTCCCACCGGTTTCAGTTGCACGCAGTTGCCGCGCCCGGAGTTCACACTGGAGTTCTGGGTGTGGCGATCGGGCAATGCCACCACGACCATCTGCGGCGACGGAACCTCGTTTCGGGTGTATCGCCAGAACGCGACACTACGCATCCAGAGCGGCCCGGCGGGCGGCGACCAGGACATCTCCACCGGGGTGAACCTGGCCAACAATGGCTGGACGCATATTGCCATTGTTTCCAACCCGGGCGTGTTCGGCCTGCGGGTGTATGCCAACGGCACACAGGCATTTGAGTCCATCAACTACACGTTTCCATTTGCCAACGCGCAGCTCTTTGTGATGCGAAATGGCGGGGGGACTCCCACGTCGTTTGACGGCCGTGTGGATGAGTTCCGCTTCTGGGCCCATGCGCGCACCGCGGCGCAGATTATGGCCGACCGCGACCGCGAAATTCTGGGACGGCTTCAGGTAGAGCGCCCGGCCGGCACGATCATTCCCGCCGGTGGCGCGGAAGCCCTGGGCAGTGTGCCCACCGGCGCGCCGCAGACCCTGACCTACACGCTGCGCAACATCGGCAGCACCGGGCTGCTGCTGGGAAACCCTGCGCTTTCGTTCAGCGGCGCGACCAATTGTAGCGTCAACGTGACTACAAACCCGTCGGGTACCCTGCTGGCGGCGTCGGCAACCACGACCGCTCAGGTGCAGGTGACACCGCTGGCGGCCGGCGCGTTTTCGTGCCAGCTGGTTTTTGCCAGCAACGACCCCGACGTGCCCAGCTACACGGTGAATGTGTCCGGTACCGGTGTGCCCGGCGAAATCCAGATTGAGCGCCCGGCGGGCACAATCATTGCCGACAACGGCAACGACGCCCTGGGCACGCACGTGGCGGGTGTGCCGCTGGTTCTGACCTACACTGTGCGCAACGTGGCGGCCACCGGCAGCATCAATCTGGGCGCGTTTACCGTAAACGGCATTGTGAACTGCGGCGTGGTGTTGACCCCGCCCGGCGCGACGCCCCTGGCTCCTGGCGGCAGCACTACCATGCAGGCCACGGTGACGCCGACGGCGGCGGGCGCGTTCAGTTTTGCCCTGCACCTGGCCAACGATGATCTGGACGAGAACCCCTACGACATCAACGCCAGCGGCACGGCTCTGGCCCCGCCCGAAATCAATGTGCAGCGCCCGGCGGGCACCAACATCGCCGACGGCGGCAGCACCGCGGTGACCGGTACCGTGGCCGGGGCAGGCACGCCGGTGACATTCACGATCCAGAATCTGGGTGGTTCCACACTGAACCTTACCGGGCGCAGCGTTGCAAACCTGGTGAACTGTGGTGTGGCACTGGGCAGCTTCGGCTCGTCCACTGTGGCCGCCGGCGGCTCGACGACGCTGACCGTTACCGTTACGCCCACGGCGGCCGGCGCGTGGTCGTTTGACCTCGACATAGACAGCAACGACAGCGACGAGAACCCCTACGACATTGCCGTCAGCGGCACGGCCCTGGTAGGCGGCGAAATCAACGTGGAACGCCCGGCCGGCACAACCATCGTGGACGGCGGCAGTGACACCGTGACCGGCACCGTGGCCGGTGTGGCCACGATTGTCACCTACACGATCCGCAACCAGGGTACGGCAACACTGACACTGACTGGCCGCAACGCGGCGTCGCTGGTCAACTGCGGTGTCGGGCTTGGGTCCTTCAGTTCCGGCAGCCTGGCGCCCGGTGCCACAGCGACGCTTAGCGTAAGCATCACGCCGGTTGCCGCCGGCGGTTGGTCGTTCACCCTGAATATCCTCAGCGACGACCTCGATGAGAACCCGTACAACATTGCCGTCAGCGGCACCGCCACCACCGGCGCCGAGATCAATGTTGAACGTCCGTCAGGCACGACCATCGCCGATGGCGGCAGCGACAGCGTGAGCGGAACCGTGGCCGGCGCGCCGACGGTGATTACCTACACTATCCGCAACCAGGGCTCTTCGACACTGACACTGACGGGGCGCAGCACCGCCAACGAAGTCAACTGCGGCGTCGCCTTGGGTTCCTTCAGTTCCACAAACCTGGCCCCGGCGGCCACGGCCACGCTGGCCGTCACAATCACGCCTGCCGCGGCGGGCTTCTGGTCGTTTGATCTCGATATCAACAGCAACGACACGGATGAAAACCCCTACGACATTTTTGTCAGCGGCACGGCAGCGCCCGGCGGCGACATCAACGTCGAGCGCCCGGCGGGAACGACCATCCTCGACGGCGGCAGTGATGGCGTTACCGGCAGCATCGCCGGCGCGCCGATTGTCATCACGTACACGATCCGCAACACCGGCCCGGTTACGCTGACCTTGACCGGCCGCAGCTTTGCCAACAACAGCAACTGCAACGTGGTGCTGGGCAGCTTCAGCTCCACCAGCCTCGCGCCGTCGGCTACGGCGACACTGGGCGTGACCATCACGCCGATTGCCGCCAGTGGCTGGTCGTTTGACCTCGACATTGACAGCGACGACCTGGACGAGTCGCCCTACGACATCTTTGTCAGCGGCACGGCTGCTCCCGGTGGCGAGATCAATGTTGAACGTCCGGCGGGTACGACAATCCTCGATGGCGGCAGTGACAGTGTAAGCGGCACGGTGGCCGGGGCACCCACCAACATCACCTACACGATCCGCAACCAGGGCACGGCAACGTTAACTTTGACCGGCCGCAGCTTTGCCAACAACAGCAACTGCAACGTGGTGCTGGGCAGCTTCAGTTCCACCAGCCTGGCGCCGTCGGCCACGGCAACACTGGACGTGACCATCACGCCGATCGCCGCCGGTGGCTGGTCGTTTGACCTCGACATAGACAGCGACGACCTGGACGAGGCCACCTATGACATTTTTGTCAGCGGCACGGCTCAGGTTGGCGGCGAAATCAACGTGGAGCGCCCGGCGGGTACGACCATTCTGGATGGCGGCAGTGACACGGTGACCGGCACGAGCGCCGGCTCGGCCACGATCATCACTTACACGATCCGCAACCAGGGTACGGCGACGTTGACTTTGACCGGCCGCAACGTGACGTCGCTTTTCAACACCAACGTGGCGCTGGGCGCTTTCAGTTCCAGCAGCCTGGCCCCCGCGGCGACGGCAACACTGAACGTGGCAATTACGCCGCTTTCCGCCGGCGGCTGGTCGTTTACGCTGAACATCTTCAGCGACGATCTCGACGAAGGTACCTACGACATTGCCGTCAGCGGCACAGCCGTGCCCGGCGGCGAGATCAACGTGGAACGCCCGGCCGGTACGACCATTGTGGATGGCGGCAGTGACAGCGTGACCGGTACGGTGGCCGGTGTGGCCACGTTGATTACCTACACGATCCGCAACCAGGGAACGGCGACGTTGACCCTGACCGGCCGCAGCTTTGCCAACAACAGCAACTGCAACGTGGTGCTGGGTACGTTCAGCAGCACCAGCCTGGCTCCATCGGCCACGGCGACACTGAATGTGACCATCACGCCGATCGCGGCCGGGGCCTGGTCGTTTGATCTCGACATTGCCAGCGACGATGTGGACGAGAACCCCTACGACATTGCGGTCAGCGGCACGGCCGCGCCCGGCGGCGAGATTGACGTGCAGCGCCCGGCGGGCAACCCGATTGCCGACGGCGGCAGCGACAGCGTGACCGGCACTGTTTCCGGCACGCCGACGCTGATCACCTACACGATCCGCAACTTTGGTTCGGCCGACCTGACCCTGACCGGCCGCAGCTTTGCCAACAACAGCAACTGCAACGTGGTACTGGGCAGCTTCAGCTCGACCAACCTGTCGCCCTTGGGTACTGCCACGCTGGACGTGACCATCACGCCGATTGCGGCCGGAGGCTGGTCGTTTGACCTCGACATTGACAGTGATGATCTGGATGAAGCTACCTACGACATTGCCGTCAGTGGCAATGCCTTGCCGGCCAGCAGTGTCACCGGCGTGACAGTCAGCCCCGACGACGGCGGGCCGCTGCGCGTCAGCGCCACGGTCAACGGCACGCCGCTGACCACAATTGACGTAGTTGTTACCTACACGGGCGGCGCCAACGCCGGGCCGCCGGTGCTGGTCTGGACCAGCACCGGCACAATTTCCGGCAACACGATCGTCGGCATTCCGGCCAACTCAAGCCTTGAGTTTGTCTGGGACGCCTACGCCACCGAGCGCCACGCGACAGACCCGGCCTATGTACTGACGTTGCAGCCGTTTATCGGTGCCCTGCCCGGCGCGCCGGGTCTCAGCCCGCCGTTTGCGCTCAGTCGTGACGGCGGCTGGGCCAAGCACCTTACGCCCGGCGAACAAAGCGTGCCGCTGTTCGGCCACGTGGCGGTGTTTGATGCCGCCAACGACCGCATGGTGATCTTCGGCGGTCGCAAGGGTTCGATCCGCAGCAACGAAACCTGGGTGTACCAGCGTGGTGCCGCACCGTACTGGCGCCGTATTTACCCGGCGGGCACAACACCGGCGGGCCGCCAGTACGCAGCGGCCGTCTACGACGCCGCGGGCCAGCGCATGATCGTGTTCGGCGGGTTTGGCAACTCCGGCGCGCTCAATGACGCCTGGCAGCTCAGCCTGGGCGCGGGCACCGAAACCTGGACACAGATTGCCGCGGCCTCGCCGGGCATTCCGGCGGCGCGGTACGGCCATTCGCTGGTGCTGGATGCCGGCAACAACCGTGTGCTGATGCACGGCGGCCTGGGCAGCACCTATCTGAACGACACCTGGGCGCTGGACCTGGGCACCAGCCTGTGGGGCGCTGCCGCTATCAGCACCGGCGGCCCGGGTCGCAACGGCCACGCCGCGGTGCTGGACGCCGCGGGCAACCGCATGGTGGTGTACGGCGGGCACACCACCGCCGGCACGCAGTCCGACGTGTGGCAGATGAACCTGACCAGTCTGGCCTGGTCTGCTGTCAGCACGACGGGTACACCGGGGGCGCGCTACTTCAGCAGTTATCTGCACGACACGGCGGCCAACCGGCTGATCACCTGCAGCGGCTACAACGGCAGCACTGTGCGGCTGGACGGCTTCATTCTGGACCTGCAGGGTCCCAACCAGCACGTCTGGACTCCTTTGGCCCAGGACGAAATCGCCGCCACGGGTCGCGTGCAGGGTTCGGCGGTGATGGATCCGGCGCGCCTGGAGGGTATCTTCTACGGCGGCCTGAACGTCAACACGCAGCCGATGACCGGCCTGAGTATCCTGGCGCTGGGCGCTGTTCCGGTCTGGACACCGCCGGCATCTGTCACCGCCTATCCGGCGGCGCGCTGGGGCGCGGTGATGGTTCACGACACGTTCCATGACCGGCTGGTGCTGTGGGGCGGCAAGGATGCCAGCAGCTACTTCGGCGATGTATGGGTGCTGGATCGTTCCGTGGCGGGCGCGGCCTGGCAGCGTCTGAGCGTGACCGGCAGCGGCCCCGCCACGCGCGTGTACGCCGCCGGTGCCTATGACGCGTTGAACCGTCGCCTGTTGATCAGCGGCGGCCAGGATGCCTCGGGCGTGCGGCACGCCGACCTGTGGTCACTGGATCTGTCTTCGGCCACCGGCGCAAGCTGGACCCAGCATGCAGCCGGCGGCCCCGCCGGGCGCATCTTCCACACGCTGGTGTACGACAGTGTGCTGGACCGCGCAGTGTTGTTCGGCGGTCTGGGTACCACCAACTACAATGATGTCTGGATCTTTGATTTCGCGGCGCCGGGCTGGGTGCAGCATCTGCCCGGCCTGTCGCCGGATGTGCGCCAGGGCCATGGCGCAATCTATGACGCCGTTCGTCAGCGCATGGTGATCTTTGCCGGGCGCAACTCGCTCAAGGGTCTGAACGACGTATGGGCGCTGGACCTGAACCCCGCCGGTGCGTGGACGAACATTTCGCAGGTCGGCGGCACGCCCATGAACGTGCGGTCGCATTTTGCCTGGGCGGCCAACGCCGCGGCCACGTCGGTCTGGATCCACAGCGGCAACGGCGCCGCGGCCGACCTGTGGCATCTGGATCTTGGCGGCACGCAGGCGGCCTGGGCGCCGGTCACACTGCCCGGCGGCGGCCCCGGCGCGCGCACCAGCCACAACGCGGTGATGGACGGCAACGACCTGCTGGTCGGTTTCGGGCTTGAGGCCGGGGCTGGCGTGCGCGACCTGTGGCGCCTGGACGTGACCAACCCGTCGGCGGGCTGGCAGCTTGCGGGCGCGCCGCTTCAGCCGCCGGGGCTGGTGCACTCGCACGTGGAACGCGACGCGGCCAACCACCGGTTGATTGCGTTCGGCGGGTTCCTTGCCGGCGCCAACGACGGTGAACTGTGGCAGCTTGACCTCAATGCCGTGCGTCCGGCCTGGGCGCGGCTTGCCGTGACCGGCCCGCGCCCCGGCCCGCGCCGCACGGGCACGATGGTCTATGACGCCGCGGGCGGGCGCATGATCCTGTATGGCGGCCGCACCGGCATTGCCAACAGCACGATTACGGACGAAGTCTGGGCGCTGGACCTTACGCCCGGGTCCGAACAGTGGACGCTGTTGACCACATCCGGCGCCTCGCCCGGCCGACGCGCCCAGCACGTGGCGGTTCTGGCCGGGCCCGGCCGCATGGTGATTTTCGGCGGCGCCAGCGAAACCGGCGCGATCCAGAACACCACCTTCGAACTGAACCTGAACACGCTGGTCTGGTCGCAGATTGCGGCCGCCAACGCGCCGCTGCCGCGTCTGGCCGCGGCGGCGGTGTACGACCCGGCGGGCCAGCGCATGCTGCTGTACGGCGGGCTGAACGGCGGCGCGCTGGGCACCTTCCACGCGCTGAACCTGACCGGGGCGCCGGTCTGGACCACGCTGACCAAGACCGGTACCGCGCCACCGTCGCTGTACTACCACAGCATGGTCTACGACGCCGCCCTGCACCGCGTGCTGCTGTTTGGCGGGTTCGGCAGCGAGGCCGCCAACGGCCTGTACGTGCTTGACGTCGCCACGCTGGTGTGGTCGCTGACCGCACCGCCCGTGGCGCAGCCGCAGCGGCGCTGGGGCCACGGCGCGGTCTGGGACCCGGTGGGCGCGCGCATGGTGATGGTGGGCGGGTTCATTGACGGCGAGATCCCGGCCGTGGATTCCGACGGCTTTGCCGACACCTGGTTCTGGGGCGACTGACGGCCCTGACGGGCGGGCTGTTCATGCCGTGCGCGTTTCGCACAATGCACACATGGCCCTGCTTGCCGACCTTGGCGAAATTTTCCGCAGCCGCGAACTGGCGTGGATGCTGGGCATGCGCGAGGTGCGCGTGCGCTACAAGCACACGCTGCTGGGTCTTGGCTGGGCCGTGGCCCAGCCGCTGTGCCTGATGCTGGTGTTCACGCTGGTGTTCACGCGCGTGGCGCGGCTGGACACCGCGCCCGTTCCTTACCCGGTGTTTGTGTACATCGGGCTGGTGCCGTGGCAGTTCCACGCCGCGGTGCTGACCGGCGCCGCGCGCAGCCTGAGCGACAACCGCAACCTGGTCACCAAGGTTTACTTCCGGCGCGAGGTGCTGCCGCTTTCCGTGGTACTTTCGGCGCTGGTGGATTTTGCCGTGGCGGGTGTTCTGGTCGCGGGGTTGATGGCCTGGTTCGGGGTCAAGCCGGGGGCCGGGCTGCTGCTGGTGCCGGTGGTGATCGGCGTGCAGCTTGTGCTGGCCTGCGGCGTGGCGCTGTGGGTGTCGGCGGCAAACCTCCTGTACCGCGACGTGCAGTTCATTCTGCAGCTTGTGGTGCTGGTGTGGATGTTCGCCAGTTCAGTGATCTGGCCGATTCCACGCCAGGGTTCGCTGGCGCTGCTGGCGTGGCTGAACCCGATGACGCCGATTCTGGACGCCTACCGCGGGCTGATTGTCGGCGGGCAGTTTACCCTGGCGCCCGAATTCGGCGCGTCCGCCGCGATCAGCGCGCTGGTGCTGGTGTCGGGCTGGCTGTGGTTCCGGCGCGCGGAACCACGCTTTGGGGAGCTGGCATGAGCGCCCCCTGCGTCGAGGTCACCGGCGTGTCCAAGCGCTTTGCGCGCACCGGTCGCGCGCGCACGCTGGCGGAACTGGTCAGCGGTGCCTGGCGCCGGTGGGCCGCCGGGCGTGATGCCGAGGGCCTGCGGCCGGGCGAGTTCTTTGCCCTGCGCGACGTTTCGTTTCAGGTGCGGCCGGGCGAGATGCTGGGCATCATCGGCCCCAACGGTTCGGGCAAAAGCACGGTTCTCAAGCTGCTTACGCGCATTCTGCGCCCGGACGCCGGAGTTGTGGCCGTGCGCGGGCGTGCCGGCGGGCTGATTGAACTGGGTGCCGGGTTTCACCCGTACCTGTCCGGGCGCGAAAACGTGGCCATCAATGGCGTGATTCTGGGACTGTCCCGGGCCGAGGTGCGGCGCAAGTACGATTCGATTGTCGAGTTTGCCGGACTTGCCGAGTTCATGGACATGCCGGTCAAGGATTACTCCAGCGGCATGTACGCGCGGCTGGCCTTTGCGATTGCGGCCCACGCCGAACCCGACGTGCTGGTGGTGGACGAAGTTCTGGCCGTGGGCGACGCGGCGTTTCAGGTGAAGTGCTATGACTGGATCGCCTCGCGGCGTCGCGGCGGCGGGGCGGTGGTGCTGGTCAGCCACGAAATGCACAACATCCGGCCCTGCGATCGCGTTCTGTACCTGAACCAGGGCCGGGCCGCGGCGCTGGGTGAACCCGCCGACGTGGTCGCACGCTATCTGGCTGACAGCGGCGGTTCGGGCGCCCGTGCCGACGAGGTCGGCTTTGTCGCAGATGTCCAGGGCCGCCCGCTGGTCGAGATCACGCGCGTGCAGTGGCTTGGCCCTGACGGTGCCGAACTGGAAACCTTAACACCCGGCCAGGGCGCGACGGTGCGCCTGCATTTCGAGGCCAGGGCACCGCTGAACGGCCCGATGTTTGCGTTGTCGCTGTTTCACGATGACCCGCGTTTTGGTCTGGCGATGCGGGGCTATCTGGTGCATCTGCACAGCGGCGGCGCGTTTGCCGGCCGCACGCTTGAGGGCACGGGCGCGGTTGAAGTGGAGGTGGAAGCCCTGCATCTGCCGGCGGGCCGCTATCGCTGCAAGGTCTACGTGTTTGACGGCGCGCACCAGAACCCCCTGTACGCGCGTGACGGCGCGGCGCGCCTGGAGTGCGTGCGGCCCGCGTGGGGTGACGCGCGCGGACTGATTGACGTGCGCCAGCGCTGGCAGGTGGCGGCGCCGGCGGCGCGGGTAACATGAGCCGACGCCTTCTGGTGATCACCGAAGAACTGCCCCGCGAGCTTTGCGCCGCGGGCGCCGACGCGGCCGTCAAGACCGCGTACTACAACCCGGCGGGCTGTTTTGACGGGTTTACGCTCATGGACTGGGGCCGGGGCGGAGACTGGCCCGGCATTCCCGTCATGGCCCTGCCGCCCGAGCCCGCGCTGGAGGCCTGGCTGGCTACGGTACAGGCGGCGGACTTTGCCGCGCCCATGGGCGACGAAATCGCCGCGGGCTGGCCCGGTGTGCCCCCTTCGTGGCTGGCGCAGGCGCGCGAGTTCGGGCCTTGCTGCGTGCGGGCCTACGGCGCGCGCTGGAGCGGCTGGCTGGGCCTCGAGCTTGCCGCCGCGCTGGGCGTTCCGGTGGTGATCAGCCTGCACAATGTGATCGGGTTGTGCTCGGCGGTGCTGCGCCGGGCGCGCCGGCTGATCGCCGTCAGCGACGAAGTTGCCCGCGCGGCCATCGGGCAGGGTGCCGATCCGGCCTGTGTGGTTACGGTGCACAACCGTGTAGACCGCGCGCTGTTTTCGCCTGACGGCCCGACGGCCGCGGGGCCAAAAGGCTCGCCGTGCCTGTTGTGCGTGGCCCGCGATGTGCCCCAGAAGAACCTGGACCGGTTGGTGGAAGCCTGCCAAAGCGCGCGCGCGGTTCACCCGCAACTGCGGCTGGTGCACATCGGGCGCAGCGCGCGCGACTGGTCTCGTCTCGGGTTCGCGTTGCACCTTGATGCCGTGCCTAACGTCGAGCTGCCGCCGTGGTACCGCTGGGCCGACGCGCTGGTCCTGCCCAGCCTGTTTGAGGGCTTCGGCACGGCGATTGTCGAGGCTCTGGCCTGCGGCACGCCGGTGTTGACATCCAACCGCGCGCCGATGAACGAGGTTGTTACCGACCAGTGGGACGGTCTGCTCTTCGATCCGCTGAGCGTGCCCGACATCGCGCGCGCGATCGGCGCGATTGCCGACCCCGCGCTGCGCGCGCGGCTGGCGGCGCCGGCCCGCGCCGCCAGCGAAGCCTACGACGTGGCCACGATCGGCCGGCGCGAGGCCGGCGTCTACGCGCTGGCTACCGGCGCGCCGCTGCCCAAGGTCAGCGTCGTCATGCCCACGTACAACCGCGCGGACTGGGTCGAAGCCGCCGTGCGCAACACGCTGGGGCAGGACTACCCGGATCTGGAACTGATTGTGGTCAACGACGGCAGCACCGACGACACGGCACGGCGCCTGAAGCCCTTTGAGTCCGACCATCGCGTGCGCGTGATCCACCAGCCCAACGCCGGCCTGAGTGGTGCGATCAATGCCGGCATGGCCGTGGCCGACGGCGAACTGGTGATGTGGAAGGCCGACGATGACCTGTTCGCGCCCGGCGCAATTGCCGCGCTGGCGCGCGAGCTGGTGCTGGACCCCGAGGCCGGCGTGGTTTTTGCCGATTACGAACTGGCCGACGCGTCTGGCGCGCGCCGTGTGGTGCAGACCGGGCCGCTGCACGAACTGGCGTCACGCAACGTGATCGGGCTGTGCTTTCTGATCCGGCGTTCGGTGTGGCAGCAGGCCGGGGGCGTGAACCCGCAGTACCACCTGGCCGAAGACTACGAGCTGTGGCTGCGTCTGTCGCGTCTGACGCGGCTGCGGCGGCTGGCGCGGGTGCTGTATACGGTGACCGAGCACGCCGGTACGCTGACGCAAAGCCGGCTGGCGCAGGTTCTGGAGATGACCATGCGCGTGCAGCAGACGCACGTGGGCAGGCCCGACAGCGCGGCGCGCGCCGACCAGCTTGTGCGTCTGGCGGGCGCGTACAAGAACCAGGGCATGGTGCTGGCCAGCCTGGGTGCGGCGTGGCGGCTGGCGCCGTTGCGGCCCTGGGCGGCGTGCCGGGCCGGGGTGCGCGCGCTGGTTCCCGGGCCGCTGCTGAAACTGTGGCGCGGCGCGCGCGCCAGAAAGGATTAGGCCGGATTGCCGCCCCAGGGCCGAAAACCGGCGGTGCTGTGGATCGGGCGCATGCTGTTTGCGCCGGATCTGCGCGTGCGCGAGGTCGAAATCGCCCGGCGCGTGGCCGAGCACGTGCCGGTGTTCGCGCTGGACCGCAGCGAAGCCGTCAACACCTCCGACAACAGCCTGGGCGCGCGGCTGGCCATGCGGCGCAGGCTGGCGTTCGGCGGCACGCGCGTGCTGGAAGATGGCAAGGTCACGCGCGTCACCATGCCGGTGTGGCCGGCCACGGGGCCGCTGTTCAACCGCCTGGCGGCCTGGGGCAACAACCGCCGCATTGCCGCGCTGGTGGAACGTTTCGGCTGCACGCACGTGTTTCACGGCAACCCGTTTTTCTTTCTGCCGCCCGCGCCCGGACGCAGGAAGTATCGCGTTCACTTTGATGTGATTGACAACTTTCACGACGAATGGCGCGGCGGCGTGGTGGCGCGTTCGCGGCGCCGGTTTCTGCAGGACGCCATGCGCCGCGCCGATACCCTGAGCGCCTGCAGCCACAGTTTGTGCGAACAGGCCGAAGAGCTGGCCGGCCGCCGGGCCGCCTATGCGCCCAACGGCGCGGCTCGCGCGGCCCTGCTGCAATGCCCGCCCGAACAGGGCGCGCGGGTGCGCGCGCGCCTTGGTCTTGAGGGGCGTTTTGTGGTGGGTTTCATCGGCAACCATCGCATGGCCTTTGACGGCATGGAAATGCTGCTGGATGCCTGGCTGGTGGCGCGGGCGGCGCGGCCCGAACTGGCGTTGCTGGTTGTCGGGCCCGGCAGCGACCGCGTGGCCGGCCCGCGACGGCTTGGGCCCGCCGAGGGCGTGCACTGCGTAGGGCCGGTAAAGCCCGACGAAGTCGCGGCGTATCTTCACGCCTGTGACGCCGGCGTTCACCCCTATGTGCCGCGCCCGGTAACCGAAGACGCCACGCCCCTGAACGTGGTCGAGTTCAGCACCTGCGGCAAGCCCGTGCTGTGCAGCCCGCTGCGCGAACTGAAGCGGCTGGCCTGGCCGAACCTGACGTTTGCGGCGCACAACGCCGATGAATGGGGCCGTGCGCTGGCCAACCCGGCGACGTTTCCGAAATTCGACCCCGACGATCTCGCGTCGCGGCTGCACGCCTTTGACTGGGATCGCACGGCCGAAGTCGTGCGCACGGAGATGGGCCTGTGAAGCGCCTGGTTGTGGTGACTTTGCGCGCGGTGCTGGGTGCCCTGGGGCGCCTGTGCGCGCTGCTTGTGCCGCCGGTGCGGGCCCCGCTGGTGTGCGTGTTTGCCACACCCGACGTCGGCGGGGCCGAGCGCGTGCACGCCGAGATCGTGCGCGCCGTGGCCCAGGCCTGTCCCGAGGTCTGGTTCACGGAAACGCCCCGCGATGGCGGGCTGCTGCCGCGTTATCAGGCCGTGGCGCCGGTCGTGATGCTGGGCGGCCGGCTGCGCCGCCGGCCGGGCGCGTACTTCCAGGCCGGGCTGCAGGCCGGGCGCATCCGGCGCGGCGGGGTGCGCACGGTGTTCGGTGCCTTCAGCCATTTCTTTTACGACATGCTGCCGCACCTGAACGGCGTGCGCTGCGTGGACCTGCTCCACAACTTCGGCGTGAACTTTGAACACTACAGCCTGCCTCATGCGCGGCGTCTGGCCGCGCGGGTGGTGATCACGCCGCTGCTGCGCGACGAACTGACCGCCCTGTACCGCGCGCGCGGGCTGGATGATCTGGCCGGTCGCGTTACGGTCATTGCCAACGCCGTCGAGGTGCCCGATACGCCGCCGGCAAAGCCCGCGGGCACGCTGCGCGTGCTGTATGCCGGCCGCGCCACACCGGAAAAGCGCGTGCATCTGGTGGGGCGTCTGGCCGCGCGGCTGGCGGCAATGGGTGTGGATGCCGCGGTGACGTGCCTGGGCGACGTGCGCGCGGCGATGCCCGAGGCCGACGCGCGGCATTGTCGCTTTGCCGGGCTGGTGACCGACCCGGCCGTTCTGGCCGCCGAGTACGCCGCGGCGCATGTGCTGGTGCTGACATCCGAACGCGAGGGCTTTCCGGTGGCGGTCATGGAGGCAATGGCTCGCGGCGCCGTACCGTTGTGCACGCGCGTGGGCGGGCTGGCACTGCTGCCGCCAGGCGCCGCGCTGCTGGTCGAAGCGATGCCTGAAGACGCCGTCGTTGAGGCGATGGCCGGGCATGTGTCGGCGCTGTCTGCCGACCGCGCGCGGCTGGAGGCCATGAGCCATGCGGCCTGGCGGCACGCGCGCGAGCACTTTGATCTGGTGCGGGCCGATGCGGCCTGGCGCGGGCTGCTGCTGGAGGGCCGGGCATGAGCGTGCTTGGCGGCCTGCGCCTGGGGGTGATCACGCCGCGGCTGGAGCCGGTGGGCGGCACGGAAATCTACGTGCGCCGCCTGATGCAAACCCAGCGCGAACTGGGCGCGACGGTTAAAGCCTGGGACGCGCGCGGGCTGGAACTGGGCGAATCGCTGCACCCGTTGCGCCGGCCCGACGCCGCGGCCGTGGCCCGCAGCGCCGACGTTGTGGCCGCAGGCTGCGATGTGGTCGAGTTTCACGGCTGCGCGCCGCTGCCGCTGATGCGCGCGCTGGCGGGCCGGGTGCCGATGCTGCTGTTTGCCCACACCTCGGAACTGACCTGCCCGGCGGGCGGGCGCGCTTTGCCGGCCATCGGCGCGGTGTGTGACCGGCCGCCGGGTGTGGCCTGTCTTGGCGTGGATGCCGCGCGGCGGTGTCTGTGCACGCCCGACGGCACGCCCTTTGGCCTCAACCAGCGTCTGCGCGCGCCGCTGCGCGGGGTGTTGACGCGGCAGGTGCTGGATCTGGCCTGGGGCGTGGTGTTCAACAGCGCGGCACTGGAGCGCCTGTTTGCCGAAACCGTGGGCGTGCCGGGCCGCGCCTGGGTGATTGCGCCGGCGGTGCCCGAACCCGCGCACGCGGCCGAACCCGCCGAGGGCAGCCTGCTGTTCTGCGGCCGGTTGATCGAGACCAAGGGCGTGCTGGACGCGATTGCCGTCTGCGCGCGTCTGGACGGCACGCGGCTGTGCGTGGCCGGCACCGGGCCTGCCGGGCCGCGGGCGCGCGAACTGGCCCACCGGCTGGGCGTGGCCGATCGCGTCGAATTCACGCCGTGGCTGAACGAGGCCGAACTCGGGCGGCGCATGGCGCAATCGCGCTGTCTGCTGATGCCGTCGCGGCTGTTTGAAGCCTGGGGCATGGCCGGGCCCGAGGCCGCGGCCCGTGGTTGCGCCGTGGCGGCCTATGACAGCGGCGGCGTGCGCGAGTGGTGCCGCGACCCGTGGGGCGCAACGGCCCCCGTGGCTGATGTGGCGGCGCTGGCGGCGGCGGCGCGGCGCGGGCTGGAGGTCCAGGATGACGAGCGCCGCCTGTGGCGCGAACAGGTGCTGGCGCGCTGGGGCACGGCGGCCTTTGCGGCGCGCTACGCGCCGGTGGTGCTGCGCGCGGCCGAGCGCGCGCGGGCCGGCCGCGTCACACGGGTGACACAGCTTGTGCGCCGGCCGATGCCGGGTTTTCACAGCATCGAAAACCTGTTTGCCGAACTGCGGCGCGAGCTGCCGGGCGACATTGAGCCGCGGGTGCGGCAGAGCCCCTGCGACAACGGCGGCGTGCTGCGGCGGCTGTTGAATCTGGCTGCGGCGGCCGGCGCGCGCGGCGACGTGCTGCACGTGACCGGCGATTCGCATTACCTGGCGCTGGCCACGGATCCGCGCCGCACGCTGCTTACGGTGCATGACTGCGGGGCGCTGTTGCGTCACGGCGGGCTGCGGCGGGCGCTGTTGCGCCGGCTGTATTTTTTGGCGCCGGCGGCACGCGTGGCGGCGGTCACGGCGGTGTCGGCGGCCACGCGCGACCAGTTGCACGAACTGGCGGGTGTGGATTCGGCCCGGGTGCGCGTGATCCCGAACTGCGTGGCGTCGCACTTTACACCCGGCCCCCCGGCAGACGACTTTACGGTCCTTATGGTCGGCACGCTGCCGCACAAGAACCTGGCGCGCTGCGTTTCGGCGCTGGCGGGCACGGGCCTGACGCTGCACGTGGTGGGCGAGCCCGACACGGCCCTGCGCGGCGCGCTGGACCGCGCGGGCCTGCCGTGGCGCAACAGCGTGAACCTGGACGGCCCGGCCATGGCCCGTGCCTATCACCAGGCCGGGGTGCTGCTGTTTGCCTCGACGTTTGAGGGTTTCGGCATGCCGATTATCGAGGCCCAGGCCTGTGGTCTTCCGGTTGTGACCTCGGCGCTGGCGCCCATGGACTGGGTGGCGGGCGACGGCGCGCTGCTGGTGGACCCGTGCGACGAAACGGCGATCCGCGCGGCGGTGCTGCGGCTGCGCGACGACCCGGTGATGCGGCAATCGCTGCGCGAGGCCGGGCTGCGCAACGCGGCGCGTTTTGCGGCGCCGGCGGTGGCCGCGCAATACGCGGTGCTTTATCGTGAGCTGGCGCCCTGAGCCCGCGCCCAGGCGATGGTTCGAGCCAGGCCCTGCTCGATGCCGGTGGCGGGTGCAAAGCCGACAAGCGCGCGCGCGCGGCGGATGTCCGGGCAGCGCCGGGCCGGGTCGGCGGGTTCGGCGGGTGCGTCCACAAGCGCCGAACCTGAGCCCGTCAGGCGCGTGATTGTTTCGGCCAGTTCGCGGATCGTGATTTCGTGCGGGTTGCCCAGGTTGACGGGCTGGTGCGCGTCGGGCGCGTTACATTCCATCAGCGCGACCAGGCCGCCGATCAGGTCATCCACGTAGCAGAAGCTTCGGCTCTGGCGCCCGCCGCCGGCCAGTTGCAACGGCACGCCGGCCAGTGCCGCGGCGATGAAGCTGCTGACCACGCGGCCGTCGTTTGGCGCCATGTGCGGGCCGTAGGTGTTGAAGATGCGCGCGATGCGCACGCCCGTGCCTTGCACGCGGTGAAAGTCGGCGGCCAGGGTTTCGGCGGCGCGCTTGCCTTCGTCGTAACAGGCGCGCACCGACTGGGTGTCCACGTTGCCGCGGTAATCTTCGGGTTGGGGGTGCACCAGCGGGTCGCCGTACACTTCACTGGTCGAGGCCAGCAAAAAACGCGCCCCGCAATCGCGCGCCAGTTCCAGCGCGCGCAGCGTGCCCAGCGCCGCCACGCGCCAGGTGCGAACGGGGTCGCGGCGGTAGGCCACGGGGCTGGCCGGGCAGGCCAGGTGATAGATCTGCTGGTATTGACCGGTCAAGGGCTCGGTCACGTCGCCGCGCGCCAGGGTGAACGCGGGGAGGGCTTCAAACTCGCGCAGGTTGTCCGCAGAGCCGGTGCTGAAGTCGTCCAGACAGGTGACGTGGTGGCCCTGTGCCAGAAGCCGCCCGCACAGGTGGCTGCCCAGAAAGCCCGCGCCGCCGGTGACCAGAACCCGGGCCATCAGTTGCGCGCCCGGTCTGAAATCGTGTCAATCAGCAGGGCCGTGCCGATGCCCTGGGTGGTTGAGCCCACCACCTGCGACACATAGCCCAGCGCGCGCGACAGGTCCTGCAGCCACGACTGGTCAATGAACATCACGTCGCCGGGGTGCAGCGGCAGGTCCGGCGAGCCGCCGCGCACGGCCTCGGCCAGGTCAAAACGGTACACGGTGCGGTCCTTGACCGACTTGATGTTGCGCACCACAAACAGGTACGGCGCCACGTCAATGTCGGGTTCGCCCACGCCGCCGGCGCGGGCCACGGCCTCCATCACGCCCATGCCCTTGCGGTAGGGGATGACGCCGCCGCGGCTGACCTGCGGGGTGGGGCCGCCGCTGGCGCTGCCGCCGAAGTTGCCCAGAAACACGATCGGGTCGGGGCCGTTGATACGCTTGAGCTTGAGGCTGAGCGTGGGCGCGTTGTAGTACGGCGCCAGTTTCGCGCGCAGCGATTCCCGCGTCTGGGCCAGAGTCAACCCGGCCACCTGGATCTCGCCGATCCAGCGGAAGCTGGCCGAGCCGTCAGGCAGCACCGTGGTTTCGTGGTTGTAGTCCTTGTCCTGCAGCACCTCGATGGCGACTTCGTCGCCCGGCGCCAGCGTGTAGACGTAATGGTCGGCCGGCAGTTCCTGCAGCTTGCTGACGTCGGTGTACTTTTCGGGCCCGGCACAGGCCGGTGCCAGCAGCACCAGCAGCGCCAGAACCGCCGCCCAGGTTGTCACGCGCGCGGGCTTCATGCTTCTGCCGCCTCCATCCTGGCCAGTTGCCGCCGGCGCAGCAGCATGACCGCCACGCCGATGCCGATCACCAGGCCCGCAACCAGACCGGCGGCGATGCCCACCAGTTCCTGGCGCGGCACCAGGTGCGCCTTGCCCGCCGGGGCAATCAGTGTCAATTCACGCGCGGCCGAGCCGCGCACGGCCGTCAGTTCCTCGACGATCACGGCGTAGCGTTCCTTCTGGGCCAGCAGCGCCGATTCCTCGCGGCGCAGCGATTCACTGGCCAGATATTTTTCGCGCAGGCCGGACAGCTCGCCTTCCAGGCGCGGGATGCTTTCGCTGGCGGCGTTGTAGCGCATTTCGGCCAGTGACACCGCGCCGGCGGCCTCGGCTGCTCGGCTGTCGGCGGCGGCGCGCTGGGGGTTGGGCCGGCGCCGGTCAAGGTCGGATGCCGCGGCGCGTTCCAGTTCCTGCACTTCCTTTTCCGTCAGGCGCAGGTCTTCCTGAAGGTCGCGGATACGGCGCTGCATGGGGTGCTCGGGCCCGAAGTCGCCGCGCCGCCGCAGCAGGTCGTACAGTTCCTTTTCAATTTCGGTCTGCAGTTTGCGCAGCGCCTCCAGCTTCGGGTCGGGCCGGGGTTCTTCCAGCGGCGGGATGCGCTCGGCGATTTCGCGCAGGGCGTTGGCCTGCTGGCGCGCCGCGGCCAGGTTGTCGCGCAGGTCGGCCTGGGCCTGGCGCGCCGAGCGCAGTTCGGACAGCAACTGGTCAATCCGGTCCTTGATCGTCACGCCCACGGCCGCGGCGTCCACGGCGAATTCTTCCAGCCGCCGGGCGTGAATCTTGTCCAGCGCCGCGTTGACCTGGCGCTGGCGCTGTTCGTATTCGGACAGGTTGGCGTCGGCCTCGCGCGTGATGTGTTCAAAGTGCAGTTTCTGGAATTCTTCGGCGGCGGCGGCGGCAATGGCCTGGGCCCGGTCGGCTTCGCGCGAGGTGGCGGTAAAGCGGATGGAATAGAAACCGCCGCCGGTGTTTTCGACCGTGGGCTTGAGCGAACCGGTGACCTCAGCGCGGGTTACGGGCATGGTGCGGGGCTTGGCGCCGTCTTCGGCCCAGCCGGTTTCCGACAACCGGCGCGCGATGCGTTCATGAAACGTGGGCAATGCCGCAAGCTGCAGGGCGGTCTGGCTGGGCAACGACGACACGTAGGTTTCGGGCCGGCCGGTCAACGGCGCGCGCGGGATGGACTGGGGCGACTTCTGCAGAATGCTGGAGGACTGCCAGGTCTCGGGCGTCGAAAGCACGCCCATCCAGCCGATCGCTGCGCCCAACAGCGCCACAAACGCGACCACATGCCAGTAGCGCAACGCCGCGCCGCCCACCAGGTCAAAGGCGTCCCCGCGCCCCGTCACGGGCTGGGGCTGCGCCACGGGGGCCACGCGTTCCTGCTGTTCCTGGGCGATCAGAATCCGGCCGATCACCGGGCCGTCACCGCCGGGTGCCGCCGTGGCCGGAACCGAGGCCGAGGCCTGAGAAGCCCGCGCCGGCTCGGGTTCAGGGGGTACCGCCGGCAACAGGTTGGATTTCCAGGGCCGGCGCGACAGCAGATCACCCAGTGTCGCGCCGCCGGTGGCGGGTTCAAGAACGGCCTGAAGGCGCCGGTCCACCTGCTCGGTCTGAAGGTGATTGAGCTCGATCGCCAGGTGTTCGACAAAGGCGCCCATTTCGTCGCGCAAGGTCGCGCTGCGGTCGCCGGATTGCGCGCGGCGGGCCAGGTCTCCGGCGCGGCCCAGAAGCGCCAGGGCCGCACCGACAATGCCCAGCCGCGCGTAGTCGGCCGCGGTCAGGGCTTCGCGGATGCCGTCGGCGGCCCGGGCGGCCGAGGCGGTCTTGCCCTCGCGCAGCAACTGGCGGATAACTTCGAGCGATTCCAGAACTTCCAGCGTGCGGCGCTGTTCGTCCAGCCGCGCGGCAGTAGGGGGGTCGAGTTCGGGGTGCGCGGCCACGTATTCGCCCAGACGGCGCCGGGCGGACGTGTAGTCGCCGGCCGCGGCAAAGCGGCGGACTTCGGCAACGGCGGACTCCGTGTGCTCGGTCACAATGTCTCCTGCCGTCGAGGAAGCGGCGGCCGGGTGAGCTTACCTTTTATTATCGGCACAAATTGCCTTACACTCAAGGGCGGCATGCCGCCAATCTTGAATCCCGCGCCCCCAGCCCCCACCCCGCGCCCGGCGCTTTTGCCGATGCGCATGGGCGGGGTATTTCTGCTGATGGGCGTGCTGGCGGCGCTCAGCGCCGGTTTTGGCGCGGCGCTGAACCGTGATGACCCCGTCACCGGCGCGATTCTGGGCGCCGGCGCGGCGGTTCTGGCCTGCAGCGTGCTGATTGCCGTGCTGGACTGGCGGCGCGGGCTGTTTCTTCTGCTGCTTCTGGCCCTGATGGAAGATTCCGTGCGCAAGGCCCTGCCGGGCATGCCGGGCTGGGTTCCGGTGATGAAAGACCTGGTGGCCGCCGGGGCGTACCTGTCGTATTTCTTCGGCCCGCGCGCCGGACGTGTGCCGCTGGCGCCGGACATGAAGGCGAAGGTGGTTGCGCCGGTGGTGTTGTGGCTGGGGCTTGTGGTTGTGGGCATGTTGAACCCCGATGTGCCGCACTGGCTGGTGGCGGTTTCGGGCCTGCGCACCTGGTCGGTGTACGTGCCGCTGGCCCTGCTGGTCTATGCGTCGGTTCGTGACGGCGAAGTGACAACGGCCTGGCTGCGGCGGATTGTGTACCTGGCCGTGCCGTTGCTGGTGTTGTGTCTGTTGCAGAACGACTACCGCGACCTGCTGCCGGATTTTCTGACCGACCGCGCGTTCTTTGGCGAACGCTGGCTCGAAAGCGGCGAAGTGCTGGGCTACAACGAATCCATCTTTGCCACGCCCACGCTGTACGCGCTGGTCTGCCTGCTGCAGTTCTGTCTGGTGGTGGGGCTGATCAAGACCGGCCAGTCGCATCGGCATACCCTCTGGTTGTGGCTGTGCGGTTATTGCGCCGTGTCGGGCGCGTACCTGTCGGGCATCCGCACCGGTTTGTCGCTGATTGTGTGCGGCGTGATCGCCATGTTTCCGCTGGCGTTCGCGCGTTTCTACATCGAGCCGCGCGGGCCGCTGCTGGTGCCCGAAACGCGGCGGCGCGGCGGGCTTCTGGCCGGCGGTCTGGCCGGGCTGCTGATCGGCGCGCTGCTGGTGGGCAGCATGGGCCCGGCCCGCACCACGGCGTTCTGGACGGCGCTGAGCCCCGAAGTCGTGCGCGAGCGCGTGGACTTTGCCGTAAGCGCCCCGCTGGCCGTCGAGGCCGGGCTGCTCGGTCACGGCACGGGCACCGCCGGTGCCAGCGGCCGCGTGATGTCTTTGATCGGCCAGCCTTCGGCCAGCGCCGAATGGGTGGAATGGGGCGGGGCGCTGATCCGGTATTGTTACGGCGATCTGGGCCTGTTTGCCGGCGGGCTGTTGATGGCATGGTTCTTTCTGGGGCTACTGTCGCTGGCGCTTGAAAACCGCCGCATGCGTTACGCGCCGCTGCGCATGGCGCTGTGGGTGTACCTGTGCGGGCAATTCGCCTGGTATCTGCTGAAGGCCTTTCCGATCCTTGAAAACGGCACGATGTGCCTGGTGTTCTGGTCCTGTGTGGGGGCGCTGCTGGGCTTTGCGCGGCTGGACCGCGAGGCCGCGCGGCGCATGGCCGCTTGAAAGTTCTGCACGTTGTGCCGGGGCTTGAGTCCGCCCAGGGCGGCATTCGCACCGCCGTGGCGGGCACGCTGCGGGCCATGACCGGCGCGGGCCTGGGCGCCGAGGTCGCCTGTGTGGGCGAGCCCGAGCCGCCGCTGGGCGACGTTTGCGTGCGGGCCTTTGCGCCCACCGCCCCGCGCCTGACACGGGCCAGCGCGCCGCTGAAACGCTGGCTGGCCGAACACGCCGACGGTTATGACGCCGTGGTGGCGCACACGATCTGGCTGTCGCCCACGCGCTATGCCGTGGACGCGGCCCGGGCCGCGGGCGTTCCGGTGTGGCTGGCGCCGCACGGCATGCTGGATCCGGACGCGCTGGCGCACCACGCCTGGCGCAAGCGCCTGCGCTGGCTGGGCGGCGAGGGCCGCCGCGTGCGCGCCTGCACGCTGGTGTTCAGCACCGTGGAAGACGCCCGGCGCGCCCGCCGCACCGCCGCCGTTGCGGCGCTGCCGCATGTGGTGATTCCAAACCCCGTGGATCCGGCCTGGCGTCCGGCGCCGGTGCCGGCCCGGGCCGTGCCGCGCGTGGTGTGCCTGAACCGGCTGCACCCGCGCAAGGGCGTGCTGGAACTGTGCCGCGCGCTGCATGTGCTGCGCCGGCGCGGCGTGAAGTTCGAGGCCGTGGCCGCCGGCCCGGCCCAAGATCCGGCCTATGCCGCGCGCGTGGCGCGTGAGGCCGCGGGTGTGCTTACGCTGCGGCCGGCGCTGGGCCCCGAGGACGCGCGGGCGCTGGTGCAGTCGGCCGACGTGCTGGTGCACCCGGCCACGGGCTATGAAAACTTCGGGATGGTGATCGCCGAGGCCGCCAGCGCCGGCGTGTGCGTGCTGGCCAGTCCGCGCGCCCTGCTGGCCCCTGAAATGGCGGCGGCGGGGGCACTGCTGTGCAGCGAGCCCGAGCCCGGCGCCCTGGCCGCGGCGCTGGGCGAACTGCTGGCCGATCCGGCGCGGCGCGCGGCGGTGGCGGCGCGCGGGCTGGCATACAGCCGGCGTTTTGCCCCCGCGGCGGTGGCGTCGGCCTGGCGGGATGCCCTGGGTTCGGCCCGCAAGGTATAGTGCCGCCCCTTCATGCTGTTCACGTCGCCGGTCTTTCTGCTGTTCTTTGCGCTGGTGTTCGCGCTGTGCCGGCTGGGCCCGCCCTGGCCGCTGCGCAAGGCGATTCTGCTGGCCGCCAGCCTGGCGTTTTACGCCGCGTGGAACCCGCCGTTTGTGCTGCTGCTGCTGGGGTCGGTGGTGCTGGACTACTGTGTCGGGCTGGGGCTTGGCCGCGCGCAGCGGCCTGGCGCGCGCCGGCTGCTGCTGGGTCTGAGCCTGTGCGGCAACCTGGGCGTGCTGGCGGCGTTCAAGTACGCCGACTTTCTGGCCGCCAGCTTTGTGGCTTTGGCCGGCGCAGCCGGCCTGGAAGTGCAACTGATGCCGTTCAACCTGGTGCTGCCCGTGGGCATCAGCTTTTACACGTTCCAGACGCTGTCCTACAGCATTGACCTTTACCGGCGCCGCATCGAGGTCGAGCGCAGCCTGCTGGACTTTGCCCTGTTCGTCACCTTCTTTCCTCAATTGGTCGCCGGGCCGATTGTGCGCGCCGCCACGTTTCTGCCCCAGCTTAAAACCCCGCGCCAGGCCGAACCGCGCCACGTGGCCTGGGGCTTTGCGCTGTTTTCGCTGGGTCTGTTCAAAAAGAGCTTTCTGGCCGACCGGCTGTTCGCGCCGGTGGCCGAACAGGCGTTCGCGCCCGGTGTGGCGCCCGGCACCTGGCAGGCCTGGGCCGGGCTGTACGCCTTTGCCGGGCAGATTTACTGCGACTTCAGCGGCTATTCCGACATGGCGATTGCGCTGGCGCTGGCGCTGGGGTTTGTGCTGCCGGACAACTTCCGGGCGCCCTACGGCGCGCCGGGGTTTTCCGAGTTCTGGCGGCGCTGGCACATCAGCCTGTCCACATGGCTGCGCGATTACCTGTACATTCCGCTGGGCGGCAACCGCAAAGGCCCGATCCGCACCCGTGTGAACCTGGCCCTGACCATGCTGCTGGGCGGGTTGTGGCACGGCGCGGCCTGGACGTTTGTGCTGTGGGGTGCCTGGCACGGCATGCTGCTGGGGCTTGAGCGCGTGCTGCGGCCGGTGGTGGCGGCCTGGCGCGGGCGGCTGTGGCGGGTGATCGGGGTGTTTTTGACATTTCAGGCCGTGTGCGCGGGCTGGCTGCTGTTTCGTGCCGCGTCGCTGGCCGATCTGTGGGGGATTGTGCTGGCGCTGGCCGGGCAGGGGGCCGACCGGCCGATACGTTCGCGTCTGGAACTGGCGCTGGCGGCGGGTGCCTGCGCGGCGCTGTTTGTGGTGCATCTGTGCTGGGGCGACCGCACGCCCGAGGACTGGGCCCGGCGTCTGGGTCGTTTTGGCACGGCGGCGGTGGTGGCGGTCATGCTGTTTCTGGTGATCAGCAGGGGGCACGGTGGCGGAGACTTCATCTACTTCCAGTTCTGAGGCGCCGGCCGCGGCGCTGCGCTGTCCGCCAGTGGCGGACGGGCGCATGGTGCTTGCGGCGCTGGCGCTGCTGGCGGTGCTGGCGGCGGTCTGGGAGGCCGCGGCGCGCGGCGGCGCGGTGCCACTGAAAAGCGAAGAGCCCGGTTCGCGCCGTTGGGTGCGGCAATGGGAGGCGGCACGGGCCGCCGTTCCGCCGCGGATTCTGGTGCTGGGCAGTTCGCGCACGCTGAACGCCGTGAACCCGCCCTGGCTGGCGCGGGCCGCGGGCGGCGGGTACAGCGCCCACAACCTTGGCATCCCGGTCGGCAACTCGCTGAAGATGCTGGAAACGCTCGAGGCGGACCTCTCGGCCGGCGACGTGGTGGTTCTGGATGTGCTGCCGTCGGTGTACTTTGGCGGACGCAAGCTGGAGCAGCAGCAGGAGGCGGAGAACCGGCTGGCACGGGCCCGCCCGTACCAGTGGCTGGAAGACGAACTGGCCCGCGGGCTGAAGAAAAACCTGGCCATCGCCCGCGCCGGCGAAGGTCCGCTCGAGGCCGTGCACGGGCTGGCGCGGCGCGCGCTGGGCCGGCCCATAGAGGACCCGGGGCAGGACCCGACCCAGCGTGTGGTTGCGCACGACAACGGCTTTCGCGAGTGGACACTGCTGCGGGGCGACCGCGCGTACTGGAATGCCCGGGCCATTGAACAGTCGGCGCTCACTCCGCCGCTTGTGTTGCCGCCTGACGCGCGCGCCGCGCGCGTGGCTGTGGCCGAAAGTGTCGCCCTGTGCCGGCGGCTGGAGGCGCGGGGCGTGACAGTGTTGTGGCTGAGGCTGCCCGTGGGCGGCCTGTACGCGGAAAAGGAAGAACGCCTGTACCCCCGGCGCCAGACCTGGGACGTGCTGGCGGCGGCTCTGCCGGGACGGTGTGTGCACTTTGCCGACGAGCCCGAACTGGCAGACTTGTGGACGCCCGACGGTTCGCACCTGGAGGTTGGCGGCGCCAGGGTATTCTGCGACTGGCTGGGCCGGCACATCAGGCGCGTCAGGCTTGCCCCGCCGCCGCCCCTAGCCCCATGACGCGGTAGGGTGCCGGTGCTATCTTCCGGCCCGGGGCCCCAGCGGGGCGTTCGAACACAAGTCGGGGGTGGAATGAGCAACGAACTTGCGCCGGACGGGCCGGAACTGCAGCCGGACCTGATGGGCGACTTCGGCAACGAAGAGGCCGCCAGTGAAGAAGCCTCGCACCTTCTGCCCGCGATTCGCGAGCTGCCGCAGGACAAGGAGTTCGTGCCCGCGGCGTTCTTTTCCATGCGTCTTGCCGACGGCAGCCCCGGCAACCCGCCCCGCACGCTGGGCGAGCTGCTGGGCGCGTCGCTGTTCCAGAGCCTGGCCGACGTGCACCTGTTCGGCCGCGCCGCCGACAGCGAACCGTGGCTGGAAGTCGAGGCCGTAAGCCCCGAACCGGTGCAGTTGATCGTGGCCCAGGAACTGTTCGGCGTTTCAGGCCAGCCCATGGCCGAAGACGACCTGGGCATGTTCGAGATGGTGGCCGGCCGCATTGCCAAGCTGCTCAAGCGCGACAAGCAGCCGATGACCGAAAACGCCGCCGGCGCCGCGGCCCGCAGCGCCAAGCTGGCGGCATTGAAGGGCAGGTTCGCCGACCGTTGCGCGCTGGTTGTGGCCGGCAGTTTTGACGCCGCCAAGGTGATTGACTGCTGCCTGTGTCTGGGCATGAAGCGCCGGGGCGACCAGTTCGGCTGGTTCGGCAGTGTCGGCGACGAGCCCACGTTTGTGGTGCGCGGCGAGCCCACGGCGCTGGCCGCCGGTGCCAGGGGCGCGGTGGCCAGGGTCCACTTCAGTTTCGAGCCGGTCAAGGTGGCCCAGCCCGCCAAGACACTGGAACGCATGTTCACCGCCTGCAACTACTTTGTGCGCCGCCTGGGCGGCAAGATCACCCGGCCCGACGGGTCGGCCCCGCCCGACAGCGTCGCGCGCGGCGAAGACCCGGCGCTGGCCGCGGCGGTCAAAAAGATCACCGACGCGGGGCTGCGTCCGGGCAACGTGGTGGCGCGCCGGCTGGCGTAGTTGCGCCAAAGCGCGCGCGGCCTACAATCGTTCCCCCGCGTGTTTCTCGCGGCTGAGCATGTGACCGAGGCATTGTGTGGGGGGCCCGCGCGGCCCCACGGACCGTATGGATCTGCATGGCTGCCGGTGATGTCACCGCGGAATCTTTTTCCAACCGCAAGGCCTGTCTGGCCCGCGCGCGCGAGCACCTTAACAACCGCGCGTTCCGCGCCGCCCGCAACACGCTGGACAAGGGCCTGCGCCAGTGGCCCGCGCTGGCCTTTGAGCACGAATACCTGACGCTGCTGGGGCATGTGGCGTGGCGCCAGCGCCGGCTGCGCGAGGCGCGGCGCTGTCTTCAGCTTGCGGCGCGCCAGGAGGACTGCCACGTCGAGGCGCGCTATCTGCTGGGGCGGGCGCTGCTGGACGGGCGCCGCACCGAAGACGCCGTGCGCGTGCTGGACGCCGTGCTGCACGACGACGACGAACTGGTGCCGTACCGGGTGCACGCCGGCGGTGCGCTCAGTGTCGCCTATTCGGCGCTGGGACTGAACAAAAGCAGCCAGGACGCGCTGGAAAAATCGGCGGGCTTCGGCCTGATCAGCGGCCAGTTGCTGGCCGACGAAGGCTACCGCCTGATGCGCATCGGCGCCTACCCCGAGGCCGAGGTACAGCTGGCCAAGGGGCTTCAGGTGGACGCCACGTGCGAGGACGCGTTTTTCCGTCTGGCCACGGCGCTGATGATCCAGAACAAGCTGGACCCGGCCCAGGAAGTGCTGGCCTACGGCATTGAGCAATCGCCCGAAAACGTGAACTTCTACGAGCTGATGGCGCGCATGTACGAAATGCGCGGCCAGCACAAGGAGTCCGCGGCGTTTCTCAAGCGCGCGCTGGAGGTCAGCCCCGAATGCGACGGCGCCGACGCCATACGCTTTGAACTGGCCTGCAGCCTGTACCACGCCGGCCGGCTGGAGGCCGCGACGCTGGCCTTTACCGAAATGATCCAGCAGCACCCGCGCTCGGAACTGCGGCGTTTGGCCGAGCTGCGGCTGACGGCGCTTCAGGCGCGGCAGACCGGCGCCAAAGCCGCGCGGCTGACCGGCTTTCCGCGCAAGCTGCAGAAGCGCGCGTTCTGCGCCCCCAACACGCTGGCCAATGTGCTGTCGTTCGCGGGCAAGCCCGTCAGCCAGGAAGAGGTGGCGGCGCGGGTGTTCCGCGGCGGCGGCACGCGCTGGCCCGAGATTTTCGACTATCTGGCCGGTGTTGAGGGCATCGCCTGGCGCGCCTATTTCGGGTCGCTGGATCTGCTGCGCCGCTGCGTGGACGCCGGCCTGCCCGTGATCACCACCGAATACTGGGGCATGAGCGGCCACGCCCTGGCCGTGATCGGTTACGACGACACCGGGCGGCTGGTGATTGCCCAGGACCCGCGTTTTCTGGAGCCGGTCGAGATTCCCTACGCCGAGTTCGAACAGGCCTGGCGCCACGACGACGGCCTGTGCATCGCCGTGGCCCCGGCCGGCCGCAAAAAGCACCTGCCCGGCATCAGCGGCGACGACGAGCGCCTGGTGCGCGGGTTTGTTGAGGCGCTGCGGGCCGTGGGCGAGGGCAAACTGCCCCAGGCCGCGGCGGCGGCCGAAGACCTGGCCCAGAGCGCCCCGGAAAAACAGGCCCCGTTGCGGCTGTCGGCCGAAATCGCCCTGATGCAGCGCGACTTCAAGAAAGTCACCGCCGTGGCCCAGCGCGCGCTCAAGCTCTGGCCGGACTGCTTCTGGGCGCTGCGCTTTCTGGGCGACGCGGCCTGGCTTACCGGTGACGCCGCCGGGGCTCTGGCCCGCTTTCACGCCGCGCGCCAGGTGGACAACCGCGACCCGGTGCTGGCCTACGCCATGGGCGAATTGCTGCTCAGCATCGGCCAGCGCAAGCAGGGCCGCGCGCTGCTGGTGCGGGCCCTGCGCGAAGATTCGCGCTTTCACGCCGCGCGGTTGCGCCTGGCCGAAGACTGCTTTGCCACCGGCGAAGATGTGGCCGGCAAACTCCACGCCCGCCTGCTGATCGAATACGAACCCGACCACGAAAAGGCCAGGGCGCTGCTGGCCGCCAAGGCCGGGGCCACAGCGGTGATAACCCTGGCCGACACGGCCCGGCGCGTGAACGAGAGCATCCAGGCGCGCCAGGACGCGCCGCCGGCCCAGAAGGCGGCGCCAAAGAAGCCACCCGAAGAAGACGAGATTGAGGTGGACCTGGACGAGATCTAGCGGCTTTCCGGGCATTGTCACATTCTTGTCACGGAAGAGAGCGCCGGCATCCCGCCGACATGAACCGGAGGCGTCGCGCCTTCGGCCTGTGCAAAACGAGGCAACCTGCCGCCGGGACGCCGGCTTGCCGCTGGCATAGACCGCAGGCGTCCCGCCTCCGGCCTGTACAAAACGAGACAACCTGCCGCCGGGACGGCGGCGCTTCCCAGGGGCGAGATGCCCGCGCTATGCCGCCGGGACGGCGGCGCTTCCCCGCGCGGCAATTGCCGCGTCTATTTCGGCGTTGAATTTCTCGATGGTCCAGCGCAGTTGCCGCGCCCGGCGCGCCAGTTCCACCTGCACCCGCCGGTGGATGCCCGCGTTGGCCATGCGCGCCTGGCCCAGCTTGACCAGCCGCTTGGTCAGCGTTTTGGGCCCGGTTTCGGCTGCCTCGGCCGGCTGTTCCGGCGCGGGCGGGTTCATGTCAACCGGCAGCGCGGCCGTTTCCGCGGCTGTTTCTGTGACCGGCTCGGGCGGTGTTTCGCTCCAGGCCGGTTCCGCCCGCGGCGCGGTCGCGCCCGGCGGCAGATCATCGCCTGCATCGGACCAGAACACCGGCCCCACGCGCGTGCCGGTGCGGCGGTAGGCGGCCTCGCGGGCTTCGCGGTAGGCCGATTCGCGCAGACGGTCCATGTCGTGCAGCAGCCTGATGCCCAAAGCGACGGCGCGGTTGGTCTGGGCGACGGTGACGGCGGAGGGGTCGCGGCGGACCGGGGTTTCGGGGCCGGGCGCGGGGCGTTTGGACAGGTCGCGCAGATAGCGGTTGGCCCAGGCGACCGCGGCGGCGGTGGTGTCAAGCGCGAGTTCCAGCATGCGCATGCGCACGGCCAGGATGCGCTCGGCGTGGGCAATCACCTGCTGCTTGAGTTCGCCCTCGGGTGCCAGACCGACGGCGACAAAGTGGGGGATGATTTCTCGTTCGGGTTTGCGTGCGGGCATGGTGGTCTCCGTATGTGTTGCAGGGAAGTATACGGGGCCATGCGACAAACTTTGGAAGGCCGGAAGATGGAGGCCGGGGGCCGGGGGCCGGGGTTTTGGATTGGTACCAACCCCCAACCCCCGCCTTCCCGCGACACAGCCATGACGTTGCAAGCCTTGACGGGGTAAGGGGGTGGGGTAGACTGCGCCGACCCCCCGCAGGATTGCGTTCGCCCCGGTACGGCCGGTGTTTGGCCGTGACCGGTGTGTGGTATCTGGCGTGTATTGGTTCGGCCGTGGAGCTACCCATGCGGATTGTGTTTCGCGCTCTGGCGGCGCTGGCCCTGGCGGGGCTGGTGCTCAACCTGTCGCTGGCCCAGAAGTCGCTCAAGGAAATCCCTGAAAGCGAGCATGAAAAGCTGCGCAAAGAGGGCACGCGCGAAAGCCACCAGGGGCCTGACCACCCGATGCAGGGCAACACCAGCGACCAGGCGGGGCGGTTTGGCGGCCCCGACCCCTACGGGCCGGAAAACTTCAAACAGTTCGGCGAAAAGAACGAACGGCACCTGAACGACCCGCAGTGGCAGCTCAAGATTGACCTGTACGACCCCAAGAGCATCGTGGTGAACTACCCCGATGGCACCAGCCGCGAATACTGGTACGTGCTGTTCCGGGTGATCAACAACAACGTGCGCCAGGTCAAGTCCACGACCCTGCCCGAGCCCAACCCCGAAGAAGTGGACCTGGGCCGCCCGCCCGAGCCGCTGGAAATCCGCGGCGGCAACACCCCGAACTTCGAGGGCGTGCCGGTCAACTGCCACATTGATTTCGAGCTTCAGGTGTTCACGCGCAACGTCGAGCGCGACCCCTGGGATACCGAATGGCCGCGCGACCCCGAAGAAATCGAACGGCCCAGCCAGCTTCCGGCATCGGAACAGGCCGAGGCCGAACGCCGGGCCAACATCAAGCGCACCTACCGCGCGGTGTCGGATCCGTTCGTGCTGCAGCGCATTGCGGAAAAGGAAGAGATGTGGGAATGGAACGGCAACTTTGCCGGCACGCCCGAGCCGGTGACGCTGCTGCACCCGCTGTCGGACTTCCAGCGCCAGATGGGCCGCGGCTTTGACCGCAGCGCGCCCGACCTGTCCGGCCCGCGCTGTCTGCCG
This sequence comes from Planctomycetota bacterium, assembly GCA_015075515.1. Classification (GTDB taxonomy): domain Bacteria; phylum Planctomycetota; class UBA8742; order UBA2392; family UBA2392; genus H3-PLA7. The sequence goes on along the minus strand of JABTUE010000002.1, from coordinate 679,793 downwards.
TACCGCGCCGTGGTGCTGCAGGGCAACGAGCGCGTCGAAACCACGCGCTATGTGGCCGTGTTTGCCGACAACACCTATGCCGGCATCTTTGGCACCGGCGACCGCCTGCCCGACGGCGCGCGTCTGGTGACCAGCACCGACGACCGCATGTGGGGCAAGCTGACCCAGCGCCGCTATGAACCCGGCGACTGCATTGACCGCTACGGCCGCGTGCTGCGCGCCAACGACCCGGGCTATCTGAACGCGCGCATCGCCGGCGGCAACGGCGAGGGCGAAAACAGCTACGGCCTGATCGGCCCCAACCACCCGGCCGTGGGCCAGGGCGTGACCATGCCGCACTTCCTGCAGTACAAGGACGGCGACAAAGTGCTGTTCAACCACGACACCGGCATCACCATCCCCGGCCGGCGCAACGACACGTTCAAGATCAATGGCGTGATCATCAACGCCGCCGACCCGCGCTATGCCGAGGCCGAGGCGATTGACGCCGGCACCGAAAAGTTCGGCGCCAATGTTGTGGGCAAGCCGGTCAAGATGGTGGACTCGCGCGGGCGCGCCCTGCGCAAGTATCTGGTCACCTACCAGGCCGGCGACGTGATCACCCAGGCCGAATGGGATATCTGGCGCGCGCGCATCGGGCCCGGCGTGCTGGCACGCTACACCAACCTGAACAACATTGTCGGCCGGCCCCTGACCGCCGACGACCCGCTGGTGGGTCTGCCCAAGATCAAGCTGGGCTACTTCGTCGGGCCCGCCGACCGCAACCAGCCCGAAACCATCAAGCGCGGCGTCAACACCGGCCGCAAGGGGCCCAAGGGCGAAATCATCCTGACCACCGTGGATTACAAGACCGGCCGGCCTTACGACCCGCGCACGATCCAGGCCGACGACTTCATGCGTGACCCCGACGGTGAATACACGACCAATCGCGTGGCCCCGATCCCCGAAGGCGCCAGCCTGCGCCCCGGCGAAGAATACGTGTACGCGCCGCTGGGCGGCCCCGGCGAAAACGCGGTGCCGGTGCCCCGGTTTGACCAGCACGGCGCCTGGGCCGACTGGCACGACGAGTTCAGCGGCGTGCGCGTGCCCATGAGCGACGAAAAGGGCGATCTGGTGCGCGACGAGTTCGACCAGTTGCTGTACCTGAAGGAATACGAATACGAATACGTGTACCTGTACCACTACGCGTCCGAGGCCCAGGAAGACGAAGGCTTCAAGGGCCAGTACGGCGGCGACCGCTGGAAGCTGGTGCAGGAAGAAATCCGCATGATGGTCAAGCGCGGCCCCGCCGGCGAGGTTGACGTCGCGCCGCTGTCGCGCCTGATCTATGAAAACCGCGAAATCACCGAGCCCGAAGTGCTGGACGGCTATGAATCCCGCGACGCCGAGGGCAAGGTTTCGTACCTGACCAGAGAAGAATACGCCCAGGCCAACGGCAAGGAACCCGGCCGCGAGGTCGTCAAGGTCAAGATCGTGCGCGCCCGCAAGACCACCGAGCCGGTTGTGGTCGGCGTGTTCGCCGACGGCGTGCGCGTGCCCGCCGGCGCCCGCGTCGAAAGCTGGCAGGACGCCGAAGCCCGCGCCAAGGCCGACGGCTTTGAGGTGCGCTCGCGCACCGTGATCCGCTATGTCAACCGCTTCCGCGACCGCTTTGTCAGCCAGGGCGGCGACGTGCGCCGCGGCAAGGCCGTGGACAGCGGCGATTTTGAAGAAACCGAGGTCAAGGACAACGCCCTGGAAGAAAACATGCAGACCTGGCGGCGCTGGACCGTGCCGCCCCCGATGGTCTACCAGGATCCCGACAGCGGCGAGTGGCAGGTGATCACGCGCCTGGCCGACAAGATCGGCCCCGCCAACCGCTGGGACGGCGCCGACGCCCCGCGCTTCATTACCCGTTACGTCAGCGAAATGTGGGGCGTGGCCATCTTCCGCAACGTCAGCCGCGACTGGGACTGGGCCAACGTGATCGTGCGCGGGCTGCGCGGCCAGGTGGCCAAGGCCGGCCTGTCTGTGGACGAATCGGTCAAGGAAGTGCCCAACCCGGCCGACCTGGGCAAGACGCCGGTCAAGAAGACCTACTTCAACCCGCGCTATGCGTCGGAAGAATGGGTCTACCGCGTGCGGTTTGAACGGCTGGGCGACGAGTTTGAAAACTTCCGCGATCTGATCCGCCGCCAGCGGGCCTTCTGGTACCGCGAATCAGACACGGAAATCAAGACTGGCAACTGACGCGCTGTTGCGCTGTGGCGGCCCCGGTTCGCGCCGGGGCCGCTGGGTTTAAGGTCAGGGGCCACGGGCCTGGGCGCAGACTCTGCCCATCCAACCTTCTCCAGTCACTGTGTCCTTTCTACACAGGACCATTTTCCGGCTACTAACTGGTAACCCTATTGAAATCAAGGTTTCCAGAAATTTGGACACCTCGGAAACAGTGCCCAACTGCATCCAAACCTTCCGATTTGTGTGTAAGTTACACACCCGTCGTGCCACGCTCTTTTCGCGTCGCCCCGTCACCGGCTTTGGGCCGTTGCTCACACCCCAAAACCGGATTGGCACGGGCTATGCGCTATAGCGTCGTTGGAACCCTTCCGGCCGGGCCGATTTAGGCGAACCTGCCCGTGCTGGTAACCAGGTTGACGATTGTGCGGAGAGCCCCATGAAACTTCTGGTATCCGAAAACGGTGTGGTGCGCGAGTTCAACCCCAACCCTGACCTGGGCATCATCAAGGTCGGCCGCGCGCCCTCCAATGACCTGGCCATTCCCGACGAAAAGGCGGCCTCGCGCGAACATCTGACGCTGGAACGCACGGTGGACGGCTGGAAGCTGGTAGACCAGATGTCATCCAACGGCACGGTGGTCAACGACGAAAAGGTGAACTTCGCCTACCTTAAGGAAAACGACGTCATCATCATCGGCAAGACGCGCATCCAGGTGACCGGATTGCTGCCGGCCGATGTGGCCCAGGCCTCACCCGCTCCCGGGGGGGCGCCGGTGGCAGCCCGGCCCGCACGGCGGGCTGCACCCAAGGCGCCGCGCGCGGACCGTCCCGAAGGCGAAGCGCCGGTGCACGCCATGCCGTCCAAGAAGCCGCCGGTGTTCGCGCTGGCGGCGGCGGCCGCGGCGGTGGTTGTGCTGGGCGTTGGTTCGTACCTGCTGTTCAGCAACCTGGGCGGCGGCGGCCAGCAGCCCGAAGTGGCCCGCACCGGCCCGGTGATCCCGCGCCAGGCCGAACTTTCCGAAGACGAAAAGGCCGCGATTGCCCTGGCCGAAGAAAAGGCCGGTTCGTCGGCCCCGGCGCTGGAACGCCTGAACGCGCTGGACAAGCTGGCCGAACCGCTGAAGGGCAAGCACGGCAGCGTGGCGGCCGGACGCATTTCGGACCTGCGCGCGGCGGTGCTGCGCGAACTGGACACCGAGGTCAAGACCCGCGTTGAGGGCGACCTGGCGGCGGCTTCGGCCGATCTGGAAGACGGCGAGTTCCGTCGCGGTATTTCGCGCGCGGCCACGCTGGCCGCGTGGCTGAACAGCAACGAATACCTGCGCGCCACGGGCAACAACTACCGTTCGCGCATCGAAAAGTTCCGCACCGACGCGGTCAAAGCCAACGAACGCTGGGTCGGCGGCGCCTTTGCCCAGGTTACGGACCTGCGCGATCTTAAGCGTTACGACGACGCGCTGGCGATTCTGGCCATGGTGCTGGACCGCGCCTGGCTGAGCGCCGAAGAAGAATCACTGTACCGCGCCGAACAGGCCAAGCTGTACGAACTCAAGGCCACCAGCGCCCCCGAAGAAACGCCGGTGGTGGACACGCCGCGCAAGCCTTCGGTGCTGGATCGCGTCAAGGAAACCAAAGAAAACCTGCCGGGTAAAAACCCGCTGCTGGCCGACGGCGCGCGCAGCGAGGAAAAGCTGCTGGCGGCCCTGCACAAGAAGCTGGTGGCCGCGGCGCAAGGCCAGAAGCTGACCGACCGGCGCTTTACCTACCGCGGCAAGCCCGCGCAGATCAAGGACGCCAGCGACGACAAGATCACGATTGACGCCTCAAGCACGGACAAGAAGACCGGCGAGGAAATCCCGTTCCGCACCCGCGTCAAGTGGTCCGAGATCGCGCCCGAGGACATGCTGCAGCTTTACGACCGGGTGCCCGGGCTGACCAGCGAAGACCTGCTGGCGGCGGTGATCTTTGCCTTCAACGCCGGTCTGGTGGACGAGGCCAGCAAGCGCGCCTGCGCTCTGTACAAGAAAGAAAACGGCTGGAAGGAAGGCATTGACATCCTGATTGCCACCAAACGCCGCATGGCGATTCCCGAGGGCGGCTACATCGAGTTCGAGGGCGCGCTGATCGCGCCCGCCGAGCGCGAAAACATCGAGTTCGACCGGCGGCTGCGCGCGGTGCTGACGCGGTTTGAGAAAAACGCCGGCAGCAAGGACAGGAAGAAGGCCGAGGAAGCGGAAAAGGCCTTTGCCGAAATCCAGTCCATGGGCGAGCGCGCCGTGGGCCCCGCCGTGGCGATTCTGGACAAGCTGCGCCAGGCCGAAATCGCCCGGGCCGAGGCCGCTACGGGACTGCTGGCCAGCGACGACACCAAGATGCGCGCGCTGCTGACCGAACTGGACAAGCGCCGGGCGCACGCGCTGGAACTGATCATGGACACCGTGCGCTACCCGTACCCCTACGGCCCCAACCAGGCCGAGGTCCAGGCCGAAGTCAACCAGCGCGTGGCGGCGGTGCGCGAGATCTGGAACGATCCCACCAAGTTCACCGGCCAGACCAACCCCGAATACGAGGCGATTCTGGCCCGCGTGCGCGCGATCTGCGAACGGATGGCGCAGCTTGACCCCGAACAGAAGTTCTACACCGGCACACCCGAAGAAGACATCAAGTACGTGGAAACCATCGCCAACAAGGCCCTGAGCATCCGCAACTACGCCCCGGCCGAAGACAAGCAGCGCAAGGCCCTGATCAGCCTCAACCGCGAGATCATGGAATACAACGAAAAGTTCCCGACCGGCCAGGGCCACACCGACGGCGACGGCCGCGAACAGGTACGCATCACCAACGAGTACCGCATCATGTTCGGGCGCGTGGCGCTGAAGATCAACGACAAGCTGTTCTGGGCCGCGTGGCACCACAGCAAGTGGTGCGTGGAGCAGAACGGCGGCCAGATCGCCCACGATTCGCCCGGCGGACCGCGCGGCAACAACCCCGCCGAACGCATGCGCTATGAGGGCTACAACGGCCCCGGCGGCGAAAACATCCACATGAACGGGCGCGGCCCCACGGCCCAGAGCAGCCACGACGCCTGGTGCAACAGCAGCGGCCACCACCGCAACATCCTGCACCCGGCCTGGCGCGTGCTGGGCAGCGGCAAGTTCGGCAACATCTGGACCCAGAACTTCGGCGGCAAGGACGAAGGTACCGGCAACACCGAAAGCCGCGGCGGCCAGTAACCCGCCCGCAGACAGTTGACTGTCAGGCCACGATGCCCAGCGCGGCCTGGCTCGAAGGGGCGACACTCCCGAGTCGCCCCTTCAACATTTGCGCGCCGGCATGGCCGCAAACGCGCAACCGCGGATCGCGTCACTGCGTGATCGCGCCCGCGGCGGAGTTTGCGGGGTCTACTTGTCGTACACGTCGTGGCAGTTGCTGCAGGTGCGGCCGATGTTGTCCTTTTCCTTGTCGGCGTCGTCCCACTTGCCGGCCTTGGCGTGTTTGGCTACGGTTTCACCGGCCTTTTTCAGGTCTTCCGCCCACTGCTTGAAGTCTTTCTGGTCGCGGACTTTCTGGCCCTTGTTGTCGCCTTCCTTGACGTCGCCGTCATAGCGCAGAATCTCGGCGGCCAGCTTGGCCAGTTCTTCGCCGGCTTCGGCGGCCTCGGCGCCCTTTTTGTTGCGCAGGTTGGCGCGCAGCTTGCCCTGCGCGGTCTTGATCTTCTTCATCAGGGCGTCGTATTCGTCGCTGGTCAGGGGCTTGGGGGCTTCCTTGGGTTCTTCTTTCTTCGGGTCTTCCTTTTTGGGTTCTTCTTTCTTGGGCTCGACCTTGGGCTCTTCCTTGGCCTTGGCCTGGCCCATGACGGTTGACACAACGCCCAGACCCAGAGACAGGGCCAGACAGACGGCGGCGACAGCACGGTAATGCATTGCAACCCCCGGATTGGTAAGCTTTTGGTCCCCAAGGCATGATAACGGGTAATGCTGCGTCAGGTAGCGTGAAATCTCTCGCGCGGCCTGTGCGTTAGGACATACACTGTAGGCGGAGCATTCATGGCCCCCAAAGCGGCAAAGGCGGAACCCAAAGACGCGGGCGATTTCACGCCGGGCATGGTCACCCGCATCTTCGATCGCGTGCGCACGATCAAGCTGAAGCACCCCGAGCTGTCGCGCCGCGTGGACGCGCAGGAACTGCGCATCCGCGACTGCCTGATGGCGATCAAGGACGCGCTGGACGATTTTCCGGCCGAGGAACGCGAGCTGATCACGGTGCTGGTGATCAACGGCGTGCACAAGATGTGCGACGAAATCCTGATTGACGACCCCGACGAAGGCGGTGATTCCTGATGGCCGCCAACCAGGAAATGATGCTGATGGCGCTGGCCGTCAAGCAGGGCCTGCTGACCAAGGAGCGGGTGCAGGAATGCATGGACCTGCAGGCCGCGGTCAAGGAGGCCAAGGGCGTTGACATTCCGCTGGTGCAGATCGCGCTGAAGAAGAAGTACCTGACGCCCGAACAGGCGGCCAATCTCAGCGGCGGCGGCGGGCCGGTGGACATTCCGGGCGTTGGCGACAGCGTGTCGCTGGAAGAGGCGCGGCGGATTCCGATTTTCGAGGTCGAGCGCGAGATCGGCGCCGGCGGCATGGCCCAGGTGTTTCTGGCGCGCAACAAGCAGACCGGCGCCAGGTGCGCGCTGAAAGTTCTGTACCCCAAACACGTCAGCAACAAGAAGTTCGTCGAGCGCTTCATCCGCGAAGGCCGGCTGCTGAAAGAGTTTGAGTGCGAAAACATCGCCAAGGGCTACGACTACGGCGTGGTGGGCAAGGATTCCGGCAGCCCGCTGTACTTCATGAGCATGGAATACATTGACGGCCCCAGCATCCAGGACCTGCTGGACCGCGACGGGCCGTTTGACGAACAGAAGTCGGTGTACGTGATTCTGGAGGCCGCGCGCGCCCTGGCCTACATGCAGGAACGCGGCGTGGTGCACCGCGACGTCAAGCCCGACAACATCATGTGGGCCGGCGACGGGCGCGTGATGCTGGTGGATCTGGGTTTTGCCACGCCAATCCGCAAGGACCTGGCCGGCCAGTACGAAGACGAAACCTGCGGCACTGTGCAGTACATCAGCCCCGAACAGGCCCGCGGCATGGCCGACCTGGACATCCGCGCCGACATCTACAGTCTGGGCGCCACGCTGTACCACATGGTGATCGGCGAACTGCCGTTCACCGGCAAGGACAGCATGGAGGTCATGGCCAAGCAGGTGATGGAAGGTTTGAACCAGCACACGCTCAAGGGCGGCAAGATCAGCGTGCACATGCACTACTTCATCGAAAAGATGATGAGCAAGGAACGCGACTTCCGGTACCAGACAGCGCGCGAGGTGGTGGACGACGTGACCGAGGTGCTGCAGGGCGCGGCGGACCTTCAGTACAACCCCGAAAACGACCCGACCAGCCCGTTCATGCTGGGCAATCCCAGTTCCACCCAGCGCCTGGCGGGCCACAGCACGGGCAAGTTCGCGCCGGTGCGCAACAGTTCCACACGCATGGCGCCGGTGGGCGGCCCCGCGGGCAGTGTGCGCAAGCCGCCGGTGACCGGGGCCGGCAGCAACACCAGCTCGATCCGCAAGCCGCCGATCAAGCCCGGCACCAGCGTGCGCCTGCCCAACGCGGGCACCAGCGTGCGCCTGCCCGGCGCGCCCCCGACCAACCCCGGCCAGAAAAGCGTGCGCCTGCCCACGCCGCGCAAACCCGGCGACACCGGGTAAATCCCGCCGCGGTTCCGGCCGCTATTCTGGCAGAAGTTCGGCCGTCCAGTCGGCCAGGGTCTTGTCCCCGCCCACGTTGCAGGCCAAGGTCATGGTGTCCACGTAGTCGCCGGCCTTGATTTCAATGGCCTTCCAGCCTTCGTGCCAGCTCTGGCTCAGAATCGTCATGATGCGGTCGCTGGCCAGCACAACGCAGGGCTTGTAGATGCCCAGGCGTTTGTAGTCGGGCTGGCAGATCACGGTCGAGCCGGTCTTGTCGCGCAGCCACATCGTGCGTTCAAAGTTCAGGTTCAGCACCGCGCCGGTCGGCTTTGTGTCCTTGATTTCGCCGCCGTCGGCCGCGTAACCGACGGGCAGGGCGTCCACGTAGATCTCGTTCAGGTTCACGCCGTTGTGGTTGTAATAGGCAGTCTTGAGCTTGCGCGTGGCGGTAATGACCACCACCGGGCTGTTCCAGGTAAGCGTGATGTCGTAGCCCAGGTTTTCAAACAGATCCAGCATCCTGCCGTCGTTGCGCCGGGCGTGGGCGTGGCAGGTCACGCGGATCACGCGCCGCAGCGGGTCGCTTTCATCCACCTTGATTGCCGTGGCGATGCAGGGCGTGATCGAGAAAATCTCGGGCGATTTCTGCACGCCTTTGGCGTAGTCCTCGTTGACCTTGGCGCCGTCCTGGGCGGTCTCGACACAGCCGGCGCTGGCGCCCAGCGGCGAAAGACGGATCGCGTAGTCGCCCTTGAGCGTCCGGATCTCTACCCGCCCCTGCACGGTCTTTTCGGCCATCACGCCGCAGTACAGCAGGCCGTTGTCCAGACCGCCGCTGACCCAGTCTATGGTCTTCTTTTCATCCAGCTTGAGCTGCGACTTGTCAATTTTTGCCTTCTTCCACGCCGGCAATTTGGCCGTGGATTTGGTCCCCCGGTGCAGCGTGAACTTGCCGCCCCCGGCCGGCACACTGGCCAGAAAGCGCAGTTTTTTGCCTTTGGCGTCATACACCGCCGGCAGATCCTTGCCGTCGGGGCCGCGCACGGCGAAATCGCCGCTGAGCGCCGCCAGTTCGTGCTCAATCACGCGCAAGGCCGTGGCGTGGGCCCCGGTGTTGGCAATTTCGATCACCAGCGGCTCGTCCTTGGCCACGGACGAAGCGGTAAAGACCAGAAGCACCAGCACAACGGCGGCAAGACGGCGCATGGACGGATTGTAGCAAGGGGGAACAATCCGGGGTGAATCGTGTCGCGCGGACGCGGGCGGTGCCTATGATTGCCGGGTTCAGAAGCCGGTTGCAAATGTATCATGGTATGATATAATGCCGTGATAGATCGGGCCGGGCGAAAGCCATGAACGAAAGCGCGACAACTTCGGCGCCGGCGTCACGCCGGCGCCCGATGCCGGGGCTGCTGGTGGCGCAGTTCTTCGGCGCGTTCAACGACAACGCGCTGAAGATGATTCTGACGCTGCTGGGCATTGCTGCGTTCACGCGCGGGGATTCCGGCGAATCGGCGGCGCGGGCGGCGCAACTGGTGACAGCGGGTGTGATGGCGGCGCTGACGATTCCGCTGGCGCTGTGTTCGATTCCGGCCGGCGTGCTGGCTGACCGGGTCAGCAAGCACAGGCTGATCGTGGCGCTCAAGGGTCTTGAGCTGCTGCTGGTGGCCGGGGCGTTTGCGGTGCTGTGGCTGGCGCCCGAGGGCGCGTTCTGGCCGCTGCTGGCGGTGCTGGCGGCGATGGGCATCCAGAGCGCGTTCTTCAGCCCGGCCAAGTACGGCATTCTGCCCGAGATTCTGCCCCATGAAAAACTTTCGCGCGGCAACGGGCTGCTCGAACTGTGGACGTTTCTGGCCATCATCGGCGGCACGGCGCTGGGCGGTGTGATGCTGGCCCGGGCCGGTGCCGCGCCGCACTGGGCGATTCTGCCGCTGCTGGCCTTTGCCGCGATCGGGCTGGCGGCGTCGCTGGCCGTGCCGCGCGTGAGCCCCGCGCGCGCGCCGGGCCAGGAAGGCGGCATGCGCGCGGCCTGGCGCGAAGTGCGCGCCGACCGCGTGCTGTGGCTGACGGTGCTGGGCGCCACGCTGTTCTGGGGCGTGGCCAGCCTGCTGGGCCAGAACCTGGTCGTGTACATGAAGGCCGTGGTGCGCGCCGGCGACGACCTGGCCGGTCTGCCGCTGGCGCTGTTCGGCCTGGGCGTGGGTGCCGGCAGCGTGCTGGCCGGGCGGTTGTCCGGCGGCAAGGTCGAATACGGCCTGATTCCGCTGGGCAGTATCGGGCTGGGCGTGCTGACACTGGCGCTGGGCGCCGGCGCGCCGGGCATGACCGGCGTGTGCGTGCTGATGACACTGATGGGCATCTCCAGCGGCCTGATCGTCGTTCCGCTGCAGGCGGTGCTGCAAAGCCGTCCGCGGGCGCACCTGCGCGGCAGTGTGATCGCGCTGGCCAACATCTTTGTGTTCACGGGCGTGCTGGCGGGTTCGCTTTTGGGCACCGGCCTGGCGTTCTTTGCCCGGCTGTCGCCGGTGGGCATCTTTCTGGGCGCGGCGGGCATTACCCTGGCCGGAACGGCCTGGGCGATCAAACTTCTGCCTGACGCGCTGGTGCGGCTGGTGGCCGTGATTCTGGCCGGCACGGCCTACCGCATTCACGTTTCCGGGCGTCACCACGTGCCGCGCACGGGCGGGGCGCTGCTGGTGGCCAACCACCTGTCGCTGGCCGACGGGCTGTTCGTGCTGGCCTCGATTGACCGGCCGGTGCGCTTCATTGTGGACGAGCATTACTTTTACCACCCGCTGCTCAAGCCGTTCATGAAGGCGCTGGGCGCGATTCCGGTTTCCAGCACCGGCGGGCCCAAGGTGGTGATGCGCGCGCTGAAGGACGCCGGGCGCTATCTGGACCAGGGCGAGCTGGTGTGCATTTTTGCCGAGGGTGAAATCAGCCGCATCGGCATGCTGCTGCCGTTCCGGCGCGGCGCCGAAATTATCGTCAAGGGCCGCAACGTTCCGATCATCCCGATGCAACTGGACAACGTGTGGGGCAGTGTCTTCAGCCCCGCCGGCGGCCGCATGGTGACCAAGCTGCCGCGCCGTTTCCCGCGGCCGATCAACGTGCTGTTCGGCGCGCCCATGCCGTCGTCCACGCCGCTGACCGAGGTGCGCCGCGCGGTTCACGATTTGAGCCAGCAGGGCTGGATGCTGCGCAAGCGCGGCATGCTGCCGCTGGGCTACAGCGTGGTGCGCAGCGCCCGCCGCCACCCGTTCACGCTGGGGCTGGCTGACCCGGTGCGCGGGGCGCTGATCCGGCTCAAGGCCGTGACCGGCGCGATCGCGCTGGCGCGCGCGTTGCGCAAGGTGTGGGCCGACCAGGCGCGGGTGGGCATTCTGCTGCCGCCCAGTGTCGGCGGCGCGTTGGTGAACATGGCCGCCGCGATTTCAGCGCGCTGTTTTGTCAACCTGAACTACACCACGGGCAAAGCCGGCATGGAGGCCGCCTGCGCCCAGGCCGGGCTGAAAACCGTGGTCACCAGCCGCGCGTTTCTGGAAAAGGCAAAACTGGAACCGCCGGGCAACGTGCAGGTCGTGCTGCTGGAAGACATCGCCCCGACCATCGGCACGCGCGAAAGGCTCAAGGCCATGCTTTTCGCGGCAGTGATGCCGTATTTCGCGATTGAACGGCTGGTGCACGCGCGCAAGCGCCCCGAAATGGACGACGTGGCCACGATCATTTTCTCAAGCGGCAGCACCGGCGAGCCCAAGGGCGTGCAACTGACGCACTTCAATATTCTGAGCAACGTGGAGGCCGCGGCCCAGACGCTGCACTTTGACGCCCGAGACCGGCTGGTGCATCTGCTGCCGCTGTTTCACAGCTTCGGCAACCTGCTGTTGTGGGTGGGTGTGCACGTGGGGCCGGCGCTGGTGCTGGCGCCCAACCCCCTGGATGCCGAGACGATCGGGCACCTGTGCGAGGGCTACGGCGGCACGGCGATCTGCGCCACGCCCACGTTTCTGCAGATGTACATGAAGCGCATCCAGCCCGGCCAGTTCGGCAGCATGCGGCTGGTCGTGGCCGGGGCGGAAAAACTTTCGCCCAAGTTCGCCGCCGCGTTCAAGGAACACTTCGGTGTCGAGATTCTGGAGGGCTACGGCTGCACGGAATGCGCGCCGGTGATTGCCGTCAACAGCCTGGATTTCCGCGCCCGCGGCTTCTACCAGAAGGGCAACCGCGTGGGCACCGTGGGCCAGCCCCTGCCGGGCGTGAGCGTGCGTGTGGTGGATCCGGACACGTTTGAGCCCCTGCCTGTCGGCACGCCGGGCATGCTGCTGGTCAAGGGCCCCAACGTGATGAAGGGGTACCTCGACCGGCCGGACCTTGACGCCAAGGTGCTGCGCGACGGGTGGTACGTCACCGGCGACATCGCCAAAGTGGACGAGGACGGCTATATCGCGATCACCGACCGGCTGTCGCGCTTTTCCAAGATCGGCGGCGAAATGGTACCGCACATCAAAATCGAAGAAGCCCTGCACGCCTGCGTCACCGCCACCCAGCAGGTGTTTGCCGTGACCGCCGTGCGCGACGAACGCAAGGGCGAACGCATCGCCGTGGTGCACTGCAAGTGCGAAGTCAGCATCGAAATCCTGCTGGAAGGCCTTCAGAAGCAGGGCCTGCCCAACCTGTTCATCCCCAGGCCCAACGATTTTGTCGAAGTGCCGGCGCTGCCGGTTCTGGGCACGGGCAAGATTGACCTGCGCGGCGTCAGGAAACTGGCCGAGGAAAAACTCAACGCCGTCGAACCCGCCACGGCCTGAAGAACGGTTTACCGCCGGTGTCCGCCCCGGCGCCGGCGGCGGCCGAACCCGCGCGGGCGGCCGGGTTTGTCGCCCGGGCCCCGGTGTCCGCCGCCTTCGCGCCTGTGTGCTGTCGCGGCCGGGGCGGGCGCGCGGCGGCCGCCCACGCGCACGGCCGCGAAATCGTCATAGGCGCTGGTGATCGCGGGCCGGTGAAACGCGTGGCCGGTGTCCTGGGGCAGCGGTTCGTCGTGCAGGCGTGCGATCTGCCACAGCTTTTCAATTTCGTCGTGATCGCAGAATGAAATCGCCACGCCGCTGGCCCCGGCCCGGGCGGTGCGCCCGATGCGGTGAATATGGTTCTCGGGTTCGTCGCTGAGGTCAAAGTTGATCACGTGGCTGATGCCGTCCACGTCAATGCCGCGCGCCACAATGTCGGTGGCCACCAGCACGCGCAGCTTGCCGGCGGCGAAATCGGCCAGCGTGCGCACCCGCGCGTTCTGGCTTTTGTTGCCGTGCATGGCGTCGGCGCGGATGCCGTTGCGCGACAACTGGCGCACGATTTTGTCGGCGCGGTGTTTGGTGCGTGCGAACACCAGCACCCGCCCGCCCGCAAACTGGTGCAGCAGGCTGACCAGCAGCCCGAACTTGTCCTTCTGGTCCACGAACATCAGCCGCTGCGTGATCCTGGGACGCGCCACCGGCTCGGGGGCTACTTCGACCCGGGCCGGGTCGCGCAGCAGCGTGTGGGCCAGTTCCGCCACCGGCGGCGGCATGGTGGCTGAAAAGAACAGGGTCTGGCGCGCCGCCGGCACGCGCGCCGCGATCCGGCGCACGTCATGAATGAAACCCATGTCCAGCATGCGGTCGGCTTCGTCCAGCACAAACACCTGCACGCTGTCCAGTTTCACATGACCCTGCTGCATCAGGTCCAGCAGCCGCCCCGGTGTCGCCACCAGAATGTCCACGCCCTTGCGCAGCGCGCGGATCTGCGGGTTCATGTTCACACCGCCCATCACCACCGCGCTGGTCAGCGCCAGGTGGCGGCCGTAGGCCGTCAGGCTGGTTTCGACCTGCAGCGCCAGTTCGCGCGTGGGGGTCAGAATCAGCGCGCGGATCACGCGCGGGCCGGGCCGGCTTTCGCGCGCCAGACGCTGCAGAATCGGCAGTGTAAACGCGGCGGTCTTGCCGGTGCCGGTGGGGGCAATCGCCAGCAGGTCGCGGCCGGCCAGGGCCGGCGGAATCGAATCGCGCTGGATCTGGGTCGGTCTTTCGTAACCTTCGTCGGCCAGGGCGCGCAACAACGGGACATCGAGTGACAGGGCTTCAAAACTGGCTGGTTCCATGCAGAGGCTTTCATGGCCCGGAATCGTCGGCAATGTCGAAGGACACAACGCGAGATCGTCGGAGAACAGCCGCGGCGGCATGCCGCGGAACAGAGGCGCCGGATTCTAGCAGCCGTTCTGGCGCGCGATACGCCCCGGCGCGGCGCGCGTTCAGCGCACCACCTTGGCGTTGGCCCAGTTGGCGCGGTCCTGGATGTCGGCGTTGTCGGCGGCCGTGACCTCCAGAACAAGCTGGGTCACGTTCAGGATCTCGATGTCAATCGTTTTGACGCCCGTGCTGCGGCGCAGCACGCCCGATTCCCACACCAGCTTGCCGTCGGCGTAAACCTTGAACTCCACGCTGGCCAGGTCGCCGGCGCTGTCGTCAAGGCCGACATCGGCCAGAAAGCGCTTGTAGCCGCGGTTGACATTGAACGTCAGCCGGCTGATCGCGTGCACACCAAGGCCCTTGGCGTAGGTGCGGCCCCGGATGCTCAGCGGGCCGCCGCCCTGGGCCTGGTCGCGGCGCACCTTGAACAGATAGTCTTCGTACTTGAAGTCGCCCGGCAGGTAAAACGGGCGCTCTTCGGGCTGGCGGGCGAACTCCATGTCGCTCAGGTACTGGTAGCGCCCGTTTTTCATCGTCACCGACAGCAGCGCGGTTTCGGCCAGAGTCACGGGCTTGCCCGTCACCTTGTGGTCCAGCACCAGTTTGCCGTCCTGCCAGCTTGCGATCGGGCCGCGAAGCTGGCTGCCGTCGCGCAGCAGCGCAATGCCCAGCAGCTTGTCGTAGGCGTTGTGGCGCGAACGCAGGCACACCACGCCGCGCAGCCGGCCCCATTCGTACAGCATGCCGGACTCGTCGTCGTCCAGGTGTTCGTTGTACAGCCAGGCGCCTTCCTTGACGATGCGCATCAGCGACGAGGCCGGGTCGGCCTGGGCGGGCTTGTTGCCCACGGCGGCGAAGTAGGTGACATCGCCCTTGGCCGAGGGTTCCAGCTCGGGCAGAACGCCGGGCTGCACGTTGGCCACGACCTCGATGCGGCGCACCATGTTGATGCCCAGCACCAGTTCGCCAAAGCGGGGGCTGCGCAGCACGAACTTGTCTTCGTCCTTGTCGGGCGCGGTGTCGGGCGTGCCGTACAGCACGTCGCCGTTGACCAGATACACCCGCAGCGGCGCGTCTTCGGGCTTGCGTTCGTCGCCCTTGTGGGCAAACGAGACCTGCTCGATTTCATCCAGGCCGATGCGCTCGGGCACATCGCTGCCGGCGATTTCGATTTCCAGCCGGCCCTGGGCGTCCAGTTTGCGGATCTTGCCCGTCACCGGATCCTTGAAGATGCTGCGTACCGTGGCCTGGGCGCACAGCGGCGCGGCCGCAAGGACAAACAGGGCAAACAGGGCGGTCATCAGGCGCATCGGTTGTCTCCTGAGGGGATTGTACGGACGGCGCGGCATTCCGCCGCAGGGAATCAGCGGGACGCAAAGGACGGCGCCGCGCCCGTGCCTGTGACGTAACCACGTTCCGTGGCAACATTTAACGTGCCCGTACCGTGAGGGTTTGCTGCCCCGATGCACTATGTTTGGACGGGGGCAAAGAGTTCGAGAGAGACCATGGGCCAGTCACGCGCGCCGCTGCTTGCCGGGGTTGTGGTTCTGCTTTTGGTCGGGCTGTTGATCGCCTGGTTTGTGCTGCAACAGCCGGCGCCGGCAAACAGCCGCGCCAAAGCCGCCAACGCCCCGGCCGGAAACGCCGCCATCGCCCTGCGCCCCGACGCCCCCCGCCCGCAAACGCCGGATTCCGGCGGCCCCGAGACCGGGCCTGAAAACCCGCAACCCCAGCCCAAAGTGGTCGTGCCCAGGCTGCGCGCTGCTGCCCGTGTTTCGGGCCGCGCCCTGGATTTCTACGGCGATGGTGCCCCCGGCATTACCGTGACGCTGCTGCCCGAAGACGAACCCGTCACCACCGGTCCCAGTGCCGTCACCGACGACAACGGCAACTTCAGTTTTGAGGAACAGCTCAACGTCGGCGACCGCTACTTTGTGGCCTGCCTGATGGAACGCAAGGCGCTGGCGGCCACGGCACCCTTTCTTGTCGAGAAAGACAAACCCGTCGAGGGCCTGACACTGACCGTGCTGGACGCCGCGCGCGCCTTTGGCGTGGTGATCAACGGCGCCAGCAATGAACCGCTGCCGGGCGTGAAAATCGAAACCTCGGCCCGGGCCGGCGGCACGCTGGCGCGCCTGGGCGCGCTGCTGGGGCGGCTGCGGCCCTGTGTCAGCGACGAGGCCGGCCGCTTTGCCCTGGAACACCTGGCGCCCGGCACGCACCTGTTCACGGCCCACAAGCCGGGCTGGACAGCCAACGAAATCAACCCGCTGACGCGCGACCGCCAGGAGGTCGAACTGGCCGAATTTGCCAGCTTCGAACTGCTGCCGTTTGTGCTGGTGCAGGCCGGCATCATTGAAGGCCGCGTGCTGCGCAAGGCCGACAACACGCCGATTGGCGGCGCGGTCGTGGAGCTGGGCACGATTCTGGGCGGGATGTTCGAGCTTCAGGTTACCGACGCGCAGGGGCGCTTCCGGTTTGAAAACGCGCCGCCGGGCATTGGCGGCAACGCCCAGGGCCAAGGGCCGGGCCAGGACATGGGCGGGCTCACGCTGCGCGCCACCGCGCCGGGCTATGCCATCGGCACGCGCAACGTGCGTGTAAGCAGCGGCCAGACCCGTTCCGGCCAGGACATCCTGCTGGATTCGGGCTGTGTGGTGAACGGCCGCGTGGTCAACGACCGGGGCGAACCGGTGGCGGGCGCCGCTGTCTATTACAACGACACCGATTTTCAGCGCGGCGGCGAGCTGGTGGTGGGCATCACCATCCCGCCGCGCAAGGTGGCAACCACCAGCGCCGAAGACGGCAGTTTTACCCTGGCGGCAATTCCGCCCGGCACGGTCACGCTGGCCGCGGCGCGCCAGGGCTACGCCAACGCCACGGCCACCGTGCAGGCCGTGGTCGGCACGCCCCAGACCGTGACGCTGGTGCTGGCGCCCCAGGCCGTCATCTATGGCACGGTCACCGACGACCGCGGCGAACCCGTGGCGGGCGTGGCCGTGGCGGCCTACGAGGCCGACGGCCCGCGCGAGCTGGGCTTTGTCATGAAAAGCTTTTTCGGCGAATCCCTGCCCGACCGCGGCGAAAGCACGATGTTCCCCACTTCGATCCGCAGCGGCACCGACGGCAGTTATCGCATTGAGGGTCTCAAGGCCGCGCGTTATGTGGTGGTGGCCACGGGCCCGCTGCACGAAAAGCATGTCAGCGAGCCGCTGGCGCTGAAAGTCGGCACGGAGACGCGCCATGACATCAAGCTTGCCGCCGGCGGCATCATTTACGGGCGCGTGTACGACGCCGCGGGGCTGCCCATGCCCGGCGTGCCGGTCACCGGCGCGCGGCTGATTGCCGACGATTCGGTGCGCGTCAAGACCGCCTACACCGACCGCAACGGCAACTATGAACTGACCGGACTGGGCGGCGGGGTGTACCGCGTGGTGCGCAACACCGGCGACCTGACGCGGCTGCTGCTGCCCAACCCGGCCAGCGAGGTCGAGGTCCAGCCCGGCCAGCGCGTGCAGTTCGACCTGTACGACCAGAAACCCGGCACGGCGCGCATCTACGGCCGGGTGCGCCTGGACGGCGAGGTGTACGCCGAAAAGTCGCTGGTGCTGATCGGCGGCAGTTTCGGCGGCTTTGCCGCCAACAACACCACCACCGACCCCGACGGCCGTTATGAATTCCGCAGCGTGCCGCTGGGCACCTACCAGATCGCCCGCGGCGGACAGCGCGGGCCTTCGCTGGTGCGCCAGCGCGTGCGCGTGGACAAGGCCGGCGACATCGAAGTCAACATTGATTTCTTCACCGTCAGCATTTCCGGCCGCATTGAGCTTGAGGGCGGCGGCGTGCCGGAAGGCCGCGTGCGCGTGATGGCCAGCCCCGTAAGCGCCGAAGGCGACGACGCCGGCAACGACAACGAACAGGTCAACTCGCTTGAGATGCTGGTGGTCGAGGAAACCAACGCCGGCGAAAAAGGCGAGTTCACCATCCGTGGCCTCAGCCCCGGCTTTTACCGCCTGACCGTGCGCAGCGAAAAGAACGGCATGGCCACGCGCCCGTACCTGAATGCCCGCGCCAGTGTCAGCGGGCTGGTGATCCAGCTTCCGCGTGCCGCTGCCACGCTTTCGGGCGTGGTCAGGGGTCTGGACGACGCCAAACCCAACACGCCCTTTGGCCTGATCGCGGCCCTGACGATTGAGGACGAGCGCGGCCGGCCGATCTCGCTGGGCGGTTTTGACAACGCCGTCAACCTGACGCAGTCCAAGGAGTTCACCGTGCCCGGCCTGGCCGAGGGCACGTTCACCGTCACGCTGTCGGCCGGCGGCTACACGCCGGTGACGCACAAGGGCGTGAAGTTCACCGCCGGCCAGACCACCGCGCTGGTGTTTGCCTTTGCGGCTTCGGGCAACGCGCGCGTAACCCTGACCAACAGCGACATCGTGCTGGCCAGCGCCTATGAACTGCAATACGACATTGTCAACAGCAAGGGCGAAACGTTCGTCAAGCGTTTCACGTTTCTGGATTTCTTCAACCCGGACGGCTCGGCCCAGAACCTGGACCAGAACAGCTTTGTCGTGCGCGACATGCCGCCCGAAACCTACACCATCACCCTGAAGCTGCCGGGTTACAAAGAGGCCAGACAGACGTTTGTGGTGATCGCTGGGCAGACCACCGACGTTGCCGTAACATTTGAAAAGCAATGACCCGCGTCCTGACCCCAGCCGCCGGCCCGACCACAACTCCGGCGGTCGCGTTTGGGCTGCGCGCGCTGGTGCTGGCGGCGGCCCTGGCCGCGGGCTGCGCCGCCCAGAGCCGCCCCGCTGGCCCCGGCCCCAGGCCCCCCGACGCACCGTCCGAAACCCCGCGCAACACCGCCTCCGGTCCCGCCACTCTGGACGAAATGCTGGCCAAGCCGGATTTCGACCTGCCCCGCGCGCTTTTGCTGTTCAGTGAAAAGTATTACCCGCCGCTGGCCGGCAAGGTTACCCACGACACCGGCATTGAGGCCAAACTCGAACGTTTTGACGCCTACGCCCGCGACCTGCGCGCGGCTTTGCGCCGTGACACCAGCGGGCGCCAGCGCCTGCGCACGCTGCGCGAGTTTGTGCACGGCAAGCTGGGCCTGCGGTTTGACGCCGCTGACCCCAACGGCCACGACCCGGAAAACCTGTTCTTTGACCGCGTGCTTCAGAACCGCCGTGGCTATTGCGTCACGCTGTCGCTGGCCTACATCGTGTTCGGCCAGGCCGCGGGGCTTGACGTGAAAGGCGTGCGCGTGCCCACGCATTTTGTGGTGCGCTTTGCCGACAAGGAACCCGACGGCCGCCCGTGGGAAACGCTGGTGGAAACCACGACCCAGGGCGAGCCCCAGGACGACACCTATTACTGGGCCAAGCACCGCTTTTCGACCACCAGCGTTGAGGCCGGGGCTTATCTGGTGCCGCTGAGCGACCGCGAAATCTTCGGCACGCTGTACAACAACCTGGCCGGGCTGGTTCACCTGCGCGGCGACCACGAAGCCGCCGTGCGCTTTTATGACCGCGCGATTGAGCTGGCCCCGGCCAACTGCGAGGCTCTGTACAACCGCGGCGTTGTGCGCCGCAAACTGGGCCAGGACCGCGAGGCGCTGAAGGACTTCAACGCCGCGCTGCGCATAGACACGAACTTTGTGCACTGCTATCTGGCGCGGGCGCGTCTGCTGTATGAAAGTGGCGAAAAGGTGCAGGCGCGCGAAGACCTGGGCGAGGCCATGCGCAAGCGGCCCGACTGGCCCGAACCCCAGATGCTGAATGCGATTTTTCTGGCCAAGGACGGTGACTTGGACGCCGCCCGCGCCGCGTTTCTGAAGGTGCTGGCGATTGACCCGGGCTTCAACGCCGCGCGCCTGGCGCTGGCCGAACTGGAACGCTCGCGCGGCAACCACGCCGAGGCGGCAAAATGGGAACGCGAGGCCGGCCGCCAATGAAACCCACCGCGACCATGACCGCCGCCGATGCCGCCCTGATGGCGGCTTCGCGCCATGTGCCTGACGCCGAGGCGGTAACGCTGGGCGCGCTGCTGCGCCGCCGCCCGGCGCATGCGGACCGCGCGCAGGTGTTTGTGGCGCGCGTCGAGCCCGGCGCGCCCACCGACGTTGCCGCGCTGCGCGCGCTTGTACCCGGGGGCGTGCCGCCGCTGGTGGTGGCGGTGCCGGACTTTGAACGTTGCATGGATCTGGCCGCCCGCGCGGCCCTGCACGCGCGCCAGTCGCGCGGCGTGGCTGTGGTGCTGCTGGAACACGAAACGGCCGAACTGGAGGGCATGCCCGTCGAGCCCGACCTGGTCAAACCCGGGCCGTTGCCGCCCGACCCGCCGCTGGATCCCCTGCTGCCCGCGCTTGAACGCGCCCTGCGCCTGGCCGCCCACCGCGCCGCCGGCGCGCCGCGCCTGGCCGCCCACGAGCCCGACCCGACGCCCGGCGCCCGCGCCGAATGGCTGGTGGTCAGCTACGGGTCTTCGGTGGCCCCCGCCGCCCAGGCCGTGGCCCTGGCCCGCGACCGGGGTGTGCGCGTGGGCCACCTGCAACTGCACACGCTCTGGCCCGTGCCCGAAGAAGCCATTGCCCGCGCCGGGGCCGCCGCGCGCCATGTTGTGATCCCTGAACGCAACCTGGGCCAGTACGCCGACGAGCTGCGCCGCCTGCTGCCCGGGCTGATGATCATCCCGGCCGGCACCGTGCCCGGACCCGTCAGCGCCGGGCTGATCCTGGAACGCCTGCTTCACACACCCCGCTGCTGCTGATGCGACACCTGTACAACGGCGCGCTTCAGCTTGACCGCTCGCGCGAAAAGCGCCGCCTGACCAGCATTACCCACGCCGGCGTCGTGCACGAAGTGCTGCGCGATTTTGCCGCGCGCGAGGCCACGGTGTACGCGTGGCTGGCCATGCCGGATCACATCCACGTTCTTTTTTCCACCGAGCGCCCGCACCGGCTGGATGAAATTCTGGGCCGCATCAAGCGCCGCATCAACGCCGGGCTGGCCCGGCGCGGCCTGCCGCGACTGCACTGGCGCCAGCGCGCGGTCAACCACCCCGTCACCTGGGCCGGTCTGGCCGACGCGCGCGAATACATTCTGCAGAACCCGGTGCGCGGCCTGCTGGTGGCCACGCCACAGGACTGGCCCCACCAGGGCCGACCGGCGCCGTTGCCGGGCGTGTAGGGCCGCGACTAACCCACCTTGAGCACGCAGCTCATGGCGCTGTCGCCCGCCGCGCAACCCGTAAACAGACCGTAACCGCCGCCCAGTGTCGCCAGTTCCTCGATCATCTCGATGATCACGCGCAGGCCGGTGGGGCCCTGCGGGTGGCCGAACACCAGCGGGCTGCCGTAGTTGTTGAAGGCTTCCAGCTTCAGGTTGTTCTGCCTGGCGAAGTAGACGTCATTCACCGCAAAGGGGTTGTGCGTCTTGATCACCTTCATGTCCTTGAGGTCCACGCCGGCGGCCTTGAGCGCCTGTTGTGCCGCGGGCACCGGCGCCATGGGCATGAAGCCTTTCTTGACGCGGCACTGGCCGAAGCTGAGCACCTGCACGCTGATGCTCTTGTCGCGTGAAAGTTCCGCGGCTTTGGCTTTGGTGGTGACAATCACGCCGGCGTTGCCGTCGGCGGGATAGGTCTGGGCGCCGTAGGTGACGCTGCCGTCCGGCAGCACGGGCTTGAGTTTCGCCAGACCTTCCTTCGTAGTCGGAAACACGCCCTCGTCGGCTTCGATCAGTTTGCTCTGTTTGCCCGCCGCGACCTCCAGCGGAAACATGTAACGCTTCTGGAAGATGCGGTCGTTGGCCAGCGCCTTCTGGTACTGCGCGTTGCGGACCAGCGCGCATTCGTCCTGTTCTTCGCGGGTGATGCCGGCCTCGCGCGCCACGTTTTCGGCGGTTTGCAGCATGGAGTTTTTGGCAAACGGGTCGTGGCCGAAGTTGTCCCACACCCAGTTTTCAGCGTCCACGGTCGCGCCCGGGGCGTTGGGATTGGGATACACCACGTGCGCGCCGTTGCTGCAACGGTCAAACGTCAGGCCGAGGATGCAATCCTTGAACCCGGTTTCGATTTCATGGGCGCTGCCGGCCAGCACGCGCGCGCCGGTGGCGCAGGCCTGTGCGTACATGGGGCCGCTGATGCCGGGCGCGCCGATCAAACCAGCGACCCAGGGCGTGCCGTAGAAGATCTGCTTTTGCGGAACAGTCCAGCCCAGGGCGATGCTGTCAAAACCCTCGGCGCTGATCTGGCGCGAGGCCAGCCAGCGTTTGGCGGTTTCGGCGGCCAGCAGGCCCGAGTGCAGGTGGCTGATGCTGCCCTGCCACTTGATGAAGGGGCTTGACCAGTAGCCGCCGTAGGGGATGTAGACGTTCTTGAGTGCCATGGCTGTCTCCGTTTCTGTCGCGAGTATGGCGGGCGGCTGTTTCGGGTCAACATGGGGCCAAAGGTGAACGCCGAACCTGTCCCGGCTCATCTTAAGTTCATCTGTGTCCATCTGTGGACGAAACGCTTTTCGCTGAATTCGCCCGTTCGCGGCGCTTGAACCGGCGGCCGCATTCGCTAAACCCGAACCGATCACGGGGGTTCCATCATGGCCTACACGCTCAAGAACTGGACACTGAACAAGGTCGGCGTCATCGGCAGCGGCCAGATCGGCCCCGACATCGCCCTGTATTTTGCCAAAACACTGGCGCCCCACGGCGTGTCGGTCGTGGTGGTGGACGTCAGCGCCGAAGCCCTGAAATCCGGCCAGGCCCGCACCGAAAAGAAGATCGCCAAGGGCGTGGAATCGGGCGCCTTCAAGCCCGATGAAGCCGAACGCATGAAGGCCGCGCTGAGCTGGACCAGCGACTACGCCGCGCTCAAGGGCGCGCGCCTGGTGGTCGAGGCCGCAACCGAAAACAAGGACATCAAACGCAAGATTGTCGCGCAGCTCGAAAGCATCGTTGAGCCCGACTGCATCATCGCCAGCAACTCCAGCCACATGGAACCCGAGGTGATTTTCGAGCAGGCCAAAGCGCCCGAACACGGCCTGGTGGTGCACTACTTCTTTCCGGCCGAACGCAACATCATCGTCGAGGTTGTGCCCGGCGCCAAAACCCACGACGTGGTCACCAACTGGGTGATGGACTTTTACGAAAACATCGGCAAGGCCCCGGTGCAGGTCAAGTCGCGCTACGGCTATGCCGTGGACCCTGTGTTTGAGGGCATCTTTCAGGCCGCGGCGCTGCTGGTGGAAAAAGGACTCGGCAGCGTCAAGCAGGTGGACGTGATCGCGCAAAAGGCGTTGGGTCTGGGCATCGGGCCGTTTACAGCCATGAATTTAACTGGCGGCAACCCGATTACGGCCGTGGGACTGGACCAGTACACCGGCAAGATTCACAAGTGGTTCCGCACGCCGGATCTGCTGAAAAAGCAGCTTGAACTCAAGCAGCCCTGGCCCACCGCCGGCCGCGACGAAAAAGTTGAATACACGCCTGAACAGGCCAGGCAGATCGGCGACGCCATGACCGGCGCCTTCTTTGGCCTGTGCGGCGAGATCGTGGACGCCGGCCTGTGCGGCGTGGGTGACCTGGAAATGGCCGTAAGCACCGCGCTGGTGGTGCGCGGGCCGTTCGGCTGGATGAACGAGATCGGCCCGGCCAACGCGCTGAAACTGGTGCAGGCTTACGCCAGGGATAACCCCGGCTTTCCTGTGCCCAGGTGCATCGAAGCCCAGGCCAAAGCCGGCAAGCCCTTTGAGATCGCCATGGTGTTCCGCCGCGATGTGGACGGCGTGGCGGTGATCAAGATCCGCCGCCCGGCGGTGCTCAACGCCCTGAACCTGGAAGTATTCCGCCAGTTGCGCGCCCACTGCGAGGCCGTCGAAGCCGACCCGAAGCTCAAGGGCGCCGTGATCACCGGTTTCGGCACGAAGGCATTCGTCAGCGGCGCCGACATTGACATGCTGGCGGCGCTCAAGAACGCCGCCGAAGGCGAAGCCAACAGTCGCCAGTTCCATGCCACGCTGGATTACATCGAGGACATGAAGAAGCCCGTGGTCTGCGCCTACAACGGCCTGGCGTTCGGCGGCGGCAATGAACTGGCCATGGCTTGCCACGCGCGGATTGCGGCCAAAGGCCTGAAGATTCTGGCCGGCCAGCCTGAAGTGAACCTGGGCATCATCCCCGGCGCCGGCGGCACGCAACGCCTGCCGCGCTGGATCGGCTTTGACGAGGCGCTGAAGTTGATGCGCACGGCCAAACCGATTGACGGCGCGACGGGGCTCAAGCTGGGCCTGATCAGCGAAGAAGTCGAGGGCGACCTGGTTGCCCGCGCTGTGGCGCTGGTCAACGAATACGCAAGCGGCAAGCGCGAACTGCGGCGCATCAACCGCGAACCGCTGAAGAATCTGCCGGCTGCCGCGCCCGCGCTCGACATCGGGCACCTGAGCCGCAAAATTGACCAGATTCTGTGCGACGTGGTGATCAGGGGCTGCGCGCTGCCGCTGCGCGAAGGCCTGAAGCTGGAAAGCAGGGCCTTTGGCGCCTGCGTGGACACCAAAGACATGCACATCGGGATGGAAAACTTCCTGAAGAACGGCGCCAAATCCAAAGCCACATTCGTCCACGCGTAGAACACAACGGTGCCCCCCGCCACCGGCGCCTTGCGCGAAGCGCCGGGCGCTGGCGGAATCACGGTGTGCTTGTTTCCGTCGTCATTCCCACTTTCCGGCGTCCGCACCTGCTGCGCCAGGCTGTGCAGTCGGTGCTGGCCCAGACCTGGCGGCCGATCGAACTGGTGGTTGTGGACGACGGCAGCCCCGACGACAGCTTTGCGCAGATCCAGGCCATGAGCGCCGAAGTTTCGGCCGCGGACGTGACGCCAGCCTTTTCCACCAAACCCAACGGCGGCGTCGCAAGCGCGCGCAACTTCGGCATTGCGCGCGCCAGCGGCGAACTGGTCGCGTTTCTGGACGACGACGACCTGTTCTTTCCGACCAAACTGGAAAAACAGGTTGCCGCGATGGCCAGTTCCGGCGCCGGCGCCTCGTGCTGCCAGGTTGAACGCCGCGTGGGCGACAGCAGTCGGCCCTA
The DNA here is from genome assembly GCA_015075515.1 of Planctomycetota bacterium. GTDB lineage: Bacteria > Planctomycetota > UBA8742 > UBA2392 > UBA2392 > H3-PLA7. Next base: position 654,520 of record JABTUE010000002.1, on the reverse strand, counting down.
CCCCCATGACCCGGCCGGCCTGATCAAAGGCCGCGACCCCGCCGGGGTTCTGCGGCGCGCCGCCTGGGGCCATACCAACAGCCTGGTTGTGCGGCGCGAGGTACTGAAGGCCTGCGGCGGCTACGACGAACGACTGCAGATCTTCGAAGACGACGAGTTTCTGATCCGGCTGGCCCATCACGCCGATTTCGCCCCCGTGCCGGAAGTCCTGGCCACCTGGATTGACCGCCCCGACAGCCTGTCGCGGGTGCCCGACAAGGCCGCCCTGCAGCGCCGCGACCACAACCGCCGGCTTCAGGCCGACATCACGCGCGAGGCCTGCCGCAACCTTGCCGGCTGGAATGAACCCGCGTGGCAGCACGCTGTGGCCCTGTGGTACAAACAGATCGTGAACCACTACATCTGGGCCGGCGACCTTGCCGGCGCCGCGGAAAACCTGCGCCAGGGTGTCGCGCGCGCCGGATGGCTGGAACCGCTGCGGCGCACGCGGCGCAAACTGTGGAAGGCCCGGCTGTACGCGCTGGTGGGCCTGCGTGTGCGCGACCGCCGGCGTGACCCGATCTACGACTGAACGCTCAGCGTGCCGGGCCGCGCACCGTGCCCACGCCGTAGTAACTGGCCACCACGCGGCAGTGCCAGTGGTCAGGGTCGTCGGGCATTTCGTGGTAGGCAATCGTGCGCGGGCGGATCTGAAGCTTCGGCACGCGGTGGCCTGCGGCGCCGGCGGCCCCGGCCTCGGCCAGGCCGCGGCGCAAATCCCGCATCTCGCGGTCGTACTGCGGCGCCTGGGGCAGATCGCGCATCAGGCGGATCGCGTTCTGGTTCAGGTACAGGCCCGCCGTCACGGCCAGCGCGCCGACGGCGACAACCACACGACCCGGCAGGCGTTGTGCTGCCGCGCGCGCCGGCGCAAGACGCAGCACCAGCGAAAGCAGACACGCCGCGGCGGGCAACGCGCCGGCCACCAGCACCCAGCCCGCCACGTTCATGATGCGCCCCGGCGGTTCAATGCCCGTGGCAAACTGCACCGGAAACAGCGCCCCGGCCGCAAAACCCAGCCACAGCACCGGCACCACCGGCACCCACCACCGGCACAGGCGGCGCCGCAGCCGGCCGTCGGCCCGCACCAGCCACGGCAGACCCAGCACCAGCACGCCCCAGAACGCCGGGTGAATCAAAAGCCGCGCCAGCGCCGTGGCCCCGTGGCCGAAACTGCCCGCAAACGCCCACAGCGGGTCGCGCGGGCGCGTGCCCGAGCCAACACCGGTCTCGATCATCGAACGCACGCGCAGGCCGGGCGCGGCCAGGTCAATCACCATGCCCAGCGCGCAGGCCGCCAGAGCCGCCAGCGCCGCCCACCGCGCTAGCGACCTTGTGGCCAGCGCCCACGTCGCAAAGGCCGTCAGCGCCATCGCCAGCACCAGCATGCCCGATTCGTTGGCCAGTGCCATGCACAATGCCAGCAGCGCCGCCAGCCACGGCGCGCCGCGCGGCAGCGGTTGCCGCAGCAGCAAAGCCGCCAGCAACAGCCCCAGAATATGCGACGGCTGGTAATTGAGACTGCCCGACAGCCAGAAGAATCCCTCGCGCGTCGAGACCGCGCCGGTGAAGTACAGCAGCGTCAACACCCCCGCCAGCAGCAGGCACTGGCCGCGCGGCGCGGCCCGCCCCAGCAGCGAACGCGTCAACAGCGCAAACCCGGCAAACAGTCCCGCCAGCACCAGCGCCGGCACCGCGCGATACACCGAAAGCGGCATCTCGGCTCCCAGCGCGAAAAAACACATCGCGCTGGCAAAGCCCCGACCGTTCCAGGTCATGTAGTACTCAAGCTGGCCGCCCAGCACGCCGTGCTGCCGCGCCATCAGGGCATACACGTAGTCGTCGGCCTGGGGGTGGGTAAACGTGCCGATCCACACCGCGCAGGCCGCCAGCACCACGCAGGCCACCGCGACCACGGCAATCGCCCAGCGCGGCACCGCAAAGCGCCCCTGCCCCCGAATCTGCATGGGACGCTTATCCCACCGCCGCGCGCGCCGTCAATTGGCGCCCGGCAGCTTTGTGAGGACCCCATTCCGGGAGAAGCTGTAGATCGTTGCGCGGTCTATTGGTATGTGATCGCCGAGATAGCGGGACGTGCGATGCTTGTCGTCGTTTTCGCTGGTTGAACCTGAATCAGTCCGGGTACCCGTGGACGGATTGACGGTTGCCACAGTCTGGCGCGTTTGCGACGGGTTGACGTTACGGCATGCGCAACCCGCGTTGTCTGTCTGCAACTCGCCGTCCGTCGCCCCGGCATAACGGCACTCGCCGCCCGAACCCGTAGATTCTGAGCCAGATCCTGCAGCGGTCGCGTAAGTCCCTTCAGGTCCGCGCCGCCTGCCAAAATGCGTCGTGGCTTCGGCAAGCTTGCTAAGCCCGGCCTGCACCATGTCGGCGGGGTCATTGATTGCGTTGAAACGGTAGTTTCCAGGTTGATGAGACTCGCTGACGGGCGTGTAGACGTGGGTGTGGCCTACGGCGTCGGTGAGCAGGGTGAATCGCACGCCCACTGTGGTTGAGCCGTTGGGGTCGTTGATCACCGTGCCGTCGCCGGTGGCTACGGTGCCGTCGGTCCCGTTCTCGATCACGTGGGCGGTCGTGCGGCGGCCGTTGGGTCTGAGCGAGCATCAGGATGTTACAGCGTTGCTGGGTACGGGCATGGTGCACAGGTTTCTGCTTGGTGGTGTCACTACGCGATGGGGTTGTTGCCGGAGGCGGCTGAAACACCGGAGTCGCTGCGGCGGGCTGCGTTCGCGCACACCCTGTCGAAAGTTGCTGCACGTGCGCCTTTGTCTGGCACAATGCGGCGCCCCGCGCGTAGGAATGACCATGCAAACCCGTGTCCCGGCCACCCTGGCCCTGTTCGTGGCCACCCTGACAGCTCTGGCGTATGTGGGTGTAGCATCAAGGCCGGCCTTGCAGATACGGGCCCAAGATGCACCGGCGGGCGGGGCGCCGATCCTGCTGGAAGATTGTCTGGTGCTGGCGCCGGTGGCGCGCGGCGTGCGATCGTTTGTGTTCACGGACCCGATTGAGTACGAATACGCGCGCGGCACGCTCAAGTCGCCGGCGGCGGGCGATGCGGTGACGGGGCCTGAAGGCAAAGAGTTGAAGTGGGAGGCCGTAAGGGCCGAAACGCCGGGAGAGGTGCGGCATGGAGCGCTGGCAGGCGGGTACCTGTGGTGGAAAGTGAAGTCGGAGGTTGCAGAAACCCGTGTGCTGGCGGCGCAGGGTCACATCGGCGTGTATGTAAACGGCGAGCCCCGCTTTGGCGATCCGTACAACACCGGATATGTGAAGCTGCCGGTGCAACTGCGAAAGGGCGACAATCATTTTGTGTTTCGCGCGATCCGCGGCTTTGTGAGTGCGACACTCGAACCCGTGACGCGCGAAGCCTGGATCGGCGATTCTGATTTCACACTGCCGCATCTGGTGGCGGGAACCGACGGCGTCTATTGGGCTGGAATTCCGGTGTGCAACGGTACGGCGCAGACACTGGAGGTTGCGGTAGCAGTCGGAGAGTTTTCGGTCTATCAGCATTTCCTTGTGCCGCCGCTGAGCACACGCAAGCTGCCGGCGTCTTTTCACGTTAATACAGAGGCCGGATGGCAGAAACTGACACCGGAGATCACATTATGCGTTGTTCGAAACGGGCGCCGTCAGATCGTGGACAAACGCTCTGTAGACCTGATGGTTCGCAAGTCACATGAGACTCGCAATATCACATTTCTGAGTCAGATTGACGGCAGTGTGCAATATTACGCCCTGCGCCCGGCCCAGGTGCCCGCCGGGGTCACAACCAAACCCGGGATTGTACTTTCCCTGCACGGCGCGTCGGTGGAGGCCAGCAGTCAGGCCGCGGCCTATGGGGATAAATCGTGGTGCCATATTGTGTGTCCAACCAACCGGCGGCCCTTCGGATTTGACTGGGAAGACTGGGGGCGTCTGGACGCGCTGGAGGTGCTTGAGCACGCGCGGGCAACACTGGATCACGACCCCGCCATGATCTATCTGACTGGCCACTCGATGGGCGGGCACGGCACGTGGCAACTGGGCGCGCACTATCCGGCGATGTTCGCGGCGATCGCGCCCTGCGCGGGTTGGCGCAGTTTTTACACCTATGGCGGCAAACGCGACCCCGAGGTCATGGACGACATGGCGCGGCTGTGGCGTCGGGCCGACAACCCGCTGGACACGCCGCTGCTGGCGCGCAATCACTTGCGGCACGGGGTCTTTATTGTGCATGGTGACGCCGACCCGACAGTGCCGGTCACTGAGGCGCGGGCCATGCGCGACCTTTTGAAAGAGTTCCACAAAGACCTCCACTATTACGAACACCCGGGCGGCACGCACTGGTACGACGGCGGCGACGACAACGGTGACACCGGCGCGGACTGCATGGATTATCAGCCGATCTGGGATCTGTTTTCGCGCCGCCGTGTGCCCGCCGACCACGAGGTGCGCGAGATTGACTTTACGACCATGAGCCCCGGTATTTCGGCGCGTTGTCATTGGGCCGCGGTATGGCAGCAGACACGCCCGCTGGAGCCCAGCCGCCTGCAGTTGCGCGCTGACCCGAACATGCAGCGTGTTTCAGGTGTCACGGGCAATGTCCGGCTGCTGCGGCTGGACGTGAACAGCGCCCTGCGACAGACCACTGACAGCCAGATCACGGTTGTGCTGGACGGCCAGACGCTGACATGCGGATGGCCGCGCGACGGCGTGTTGTGGCTGGCACGCGACGAACAGTGGGGCGTGGCCGGTGCTCCGGCTGCCGGCGCGAAAACCCCGGCGCGCTATGGCGGGTTCAAAGATGCCTTCCGCAACCGTTTCATTGTTGTCTACGGAACCGGCGGTGACGCGGAAACACGCCAGTGGGCAATCGCCAAGGCGCGCATGGATGCCGAACATTTCTATGTGCGCGGCAACGGCAGTGTAGACGTGGTGGCGGACACCGAGTTGAAAAACTGCAACCACGAAGGCCGCAACATTATTCTGATCGGCACGCCTCAAACCAACAACGCCTATGCACTGCTGGGGTTTGCGCCGCCGCTTGAGATCAGCCCGGGCCAGGTCAGAGTGGGAGAGTCGGTGTTGCGCGGTGATCTGGCCGTGCTGGCGGTATATCCCAGACCGGGGAGCGCGAGCGCGAGCATCGGAGTGATTTCGGGCACCAGTCTGGCCGGTTTGATGCTTACTAACCGCCTGCCGTATCTGACTTCGGGCGCGGGCATGCCGGATTTTGTGGTTCTGGATGTCGAAATGCTGCGCGAAGGCGCGCCGGGCCTGCGCGCGGCGGGGTACTTCGACATGGACTGGAAATTTTGCGTCTCTGACACAGTGATTCGCAAGTAATCATTTGCTGGTTTGCGCCTTGGCACACGACGCCAAAATGTTAGACGTTGCCCGAGGTTTGATTCCGTCAATCACTGAACCGGGGAGACAACTGTGGCAAAACGCTCGCAGCAGAACACCGTGGAAAAGCAGGCTTTTGTGGCTGAACTGCTCAAGGCCGACAACGCACTGACCATGAACCAGGTCGGCAAGCAGGTGAAGGCCAAGTTCGGCACGCAACTGGCCCATGACAAGCTGCGGGAGGCCTTTGTAAACGCCGGCGGCAAGGTGGATGAACGCCGCGGCCCCAAGGCCGGCAAAGGCCGCCGCAAAAAGGCCAAGGCTGCGCGCAAGGGCCGCAAAGGCGGCCGTTCGCGCGAGAACACGGCGGCCAAGCAGGCCTATGTGGCAGAACTGGTGCAGAAGAACCCGGGCATCACCATGAACGAAGCCGGCAAGCAGGTGCGGGCGCGGTTCAAGACCCAGCTTGCGTTCCCGCGGCTGAAAGAGGCCTTCAAGCAGGCTGGCGGCAAGATAGGCCGTCCGGGTCGCCGCCCCAAGCCCCGCACCCAACTGGTCGAGCGTCGTCTGGGCCGCCGGGAAAGCGACAAGCGGGCCTACCGCACGCGCGAGACTCTCAAGGCCATGCCCCAGCACGTGGTGATACTGCACGTGGGCGGCGACATTGAACCGCACGAGTTTGGTTCACGCGCCGAGGCTGAAACCTTCACGCGCCGCCAGCTTGAGAGCGGCAAGGCCGCCAACGAGATCGCCTACTACGAGCGCCAGCCGCTGAGCGTCAAGAACGTCAGCGTCAACGTCTAAGATACAGGTCGAAACAATGGCCCCGCGTATGCCGCGGGGCCATTGTTTTGTATACCGGCGCGGCCATGGCCTATTCGATTGAACTGTTTTTCAACCCGTCGCTGGAGTCGCGCCTGCGGCGCATGTGCAATGTGATCCGGGCCGAAATTGATGGTGCGGTCACGGTGATTGAAGACATCAAATCGCGGCCACACCTGAGCCTGGCAGTGATGGAGGGCTGCAACGTTGTCGAGCTGTCCGAAAAGGTGCGCCAGCTTGCCGACCGCCACAATGCCATGCCGGTGACGTTTTCGTCGGTGGGCATGTTTCCAAAGGCCGAGCCGGTGTTTTTCCTGGCGCCGGTGGTGTCGCCCGACCTGCTGACCCTGCACGCCGATCTGTGGGCGCACGTGCCGCGTCTGACGCGCAACCCGTGGCAGGAGTACGCGCCGGGCCGGTTTGTCCCGCACTGCACGCTGATGACCAGCGTGCGGCATGAGCAGATCGGACGTGCCAGCGCGCTGGTCATGGAAAACACGTTTCCGATCACGGGCGAAATCGTTGAGATCGGCATCAATGAATTCGCGCCAGTCAAGCCGCTGATGACGGCAATGCTGCTGTAGATTCTCAGTTTACCGCCGCCAGTTCCTGCTGCCGCACGTCGCGCAGGTCCACACTGACGCGCGTGCTGGTACCGGGTTCCTGCATGGTCACGCCGTACAGCGTGTCGCAGGCCGCCATGGTCTTCTTGTGGTGCGTGATGATGATGAACTGGCTGACCCTGGCGTAATCGGCGACCACGGTGCAGAAACGGTCCACGTTGGCTTCGTCCAGCGGCGCGTCCACCTCGTCAAGAATGGCAAAGGGCGCGGGGTTGGTTTCGTAGATGGCAAACATCATGGCCACGCTGATCATGGCGCGCTCGCCGCCGCTGCGCATGCTGATGGGCAGCGCTTCCTTGCCGGGCGGCTTGGCGATGATTTCCACACCGCTGGTCAGGGGCTCTTCGGGGTTGGTCAGCAATATGTCGGCCGAACCGCCCCCGAACATGCGCCGGAACAGCCGGGCAAAGTTGGCGCGGATTTTCTCGAATGTTTCCAGGAACATGCGGCGCGTTTCGCGCTCGATCTTCTGGATTGCCTCGGTCAGTGTGCGCTTGGCGCGCAGCAGGTCGGCTTCCTGGCGCGAATAAAAATCATTGCGTTCTTCGGCATCCTTGAGCTCGTCCATGGCCTCAAGGTTCACGTTGCCCAGTTTGCGCAACTGGTCTTCCACAGCCTCCAGTTCGGCGCGCGCCGCGGCCTCGTCGGCCGGTGCGGATTGCGGGTTGTATTCGCGGTACAGGGTGTCCAGATCGGCGTTGTACAGTTCGGCCATGCGGCGGCGCACGGCGTCCATCTTCATGAACAGCGTGTTTTCATCAATGCGGGCCTGCTGGACGCTTTCGCGTTCGGCGTACAGGCGTTCGTTCAGTTCGTCCACTCTGGCGCGTGCCGATTCGACCACCGTGCGGGCGCGGGACAGTTCGCCGCCGCCCTGGTCGCGGCGGGCGCGCAGTTCCTGCTGTTCGCGCTCAAGTTCGGCCTGCACGTTGACGCTGGCCGTGGCTTCGTGCTCCAGCTTGCGGCATTCCTGAGCGTGGGCTTCGATTTCGGCAGCGCCGCGGGCGATTTCATCGGCATAGCGCGCCAGCGCGCTGTCAATGCCCTTGAGCGATTCCTCGGACTGGGCCAGGCGGCTCTGGCGCGCGGCTTCGTCCACACGCGCGGCCGTCAGGGCGTCGCGGGCTTCGGCCAGCGCGTTACGCGAAGCCAGCGCCTCGTCGTTGAGCGCCGCCAGGCGGGTTTCGCAGCGCGCGCGCTCGGCTTCAAAGCCGGCGATTTCCTGTTCCAGGGCGGTGTGGCGAGCCAGATCGGTTTCCAGCTGGCGGTCAAGCTGGGCGCTTTCCGATTCCAGCAGGCGGCGTTCTTCGGTCAGGCGCTGGCACTGCGAAGTCAGGTTTTCCAGGGCCACGCGGCGCGAAACGCTGCCCATGCTGGCGTCGTAGACGCGGTTGCGCAGTTCGGCGGCGCGCGCGGTGATCTGGTCGCACTCGTGGTCGGCTTCGGCCAGTTGGTCGGCGGTGTGGAGGATTTCGGCGTCCAGGGCCTCAAGTTCGGTGTTCAGGCGCGCGATTTCGGCCTGCTGGGTAATCAGACCGGTGTTGGCGTCCGAGCCCGCCAGACGGAACGAGCCCGGCAGCGCAAACAGTTCACCTGTGGGCGTGACCAGGCGCAGGCCCGTGACGCCGGCGGCCATCAGGCGGCGGGCCACGTTGCGGTCGGCTACCAGCAGCACATCGGCCAGCAGCGCGCCGGCCAGGGCTGCCAGGGCGGGCTCAACCTGCACCACACCCAGCAACGGGCCGATCACGCCCTTGCCGCCGGGCCAGGCGCGTTCGGCGCGCGCGGCCTCAAAGGCGTCGCGGGCCAGAATCGCCGTGCCGGCGCAGCCGCGCGCGGCCAGCCAGTTGAACAGGTCGTGGGCGTGCTCCAGCGTGTCAGTGACAATCGCGCCGCCCAGGTTTTCCAGCACGCGCTCCAGTGCCGCGGCAAAGGCCAGATCCACGCGCAGGCCGTCGGCAAGCTGTCCAAGCACGCCAAAGCCGGCGCGGCGAGCGTCGTCCTTGAGCAGCGCGTGGGCGGCTTCGTGCAGACCGCCGCGGTCTTCGGCCAGACTTTGCAGCATGGCGCGGCGTTCCACCTTGGCCCCGCGTTTGAGTTCCAGCGCGTGGCGGCGCTGACGCAATTCGTGGGCGCGGGCCTGCGCGGGTTCGCGGCGGTTTTCGTTTTCGGCCAGCGCGGTTTTGCAGGCGGCAAGTTCGGCCTCGGCGGCGTCGCGGTCGGATTGGGCCTGGGCGCGACGGGTTTGGGCCTCATCCAGTTCGCGGCCCAGGCTGTTGGCGCGGGATTGAAGATTTTCAAGCCGGCGGCGGGCGGCGCGGGTTTCGGCCTCCAGCTTCATGCGTTCGTTCAGGCCGGCGTTGGCGCCGCTGATGGCATCCAGCAGCGACACGCGCGTCTGCTTGAGTTCGGTTTCCAGGGCGTCGGCGCGCGCGCGGGCCTCGGCCTCGGCGCGGGCCAGTTCGGCCGCGCGGTTGGCGACTTCGGCCATTTCGGCGCGGCCGGTTTCCACCGCCTGTTCAATGCCGGCACGGCGAGACTTCAGGCCTGTTACCTGCTCGCGGATGCGCGCGGAAAGGTCTTTGGCGCGCTCGATCGCCTGCTTGAGGCTTTCCACGCGGCCCAGCGCGCGTTCGCGCCGGGACTGCTCGGCCTGGGCCTCAAGCTCGAGTTTGTGGATGCGTTCCGACAGCCGGCGTTCTTCGGTTTCGGCGTCGGCCAGGCTGGCCTGGGCGTCTTCCAGATCCATCTTTGTCTTGGCCAGATCGGCGGCAATGGAACCTTCGCGCTGGCCCGCGGCGCTGATGGTGGCCAGCAGTTCCTCGCGCGACTTGTCATGACGGGCAAACTCGGCCAGCGCAAGCTGCAGGTGAAGCACCCGCGCGCGCTCTTTCAGTTCGGTAAAGCGCAGCGCGCGCGAGGCCTGGCTTTTGATCTTGCGCAACTGGCCCTTGACCTCGCTGAGGATGCTCTGGAGTTTTTCCAGGTTCTGTTCGACCAGAACCAGTTTCTGTTGCGCGGCTTCCTGCTGTTTGCGCATGTTGCCGATGCCGGCGGCTTCTTCGAACACGCGGCGGCGGTCGTCGGGGTTGGCCTGGATCAGGCTGTCCATCTTGCCCTGTTCCATGATGCTGTAGGCGCTCATGCCCGCGCCGGTGCCTTCCATCAACGCCTTGATATCGCGCAGCTTGGCGGGTTCGTCGTTCAGCAGGTATTCGCTTTCGCCGTTCTTGTGCAGCCGGCGCGTGATCTTCACGTTGCGGCTGCTCAGCGGCAGCGTGCCGCAGGAGTTGTCAAACGTGATGCTGACTTCGGCGCGGCTGGCGGGCTTGCGCGTGGCACTGCCGGAGAAAATCACGTCGGTGCTGGATCCGGCGCGCAGGGCTTTGCGGCTCATTTCGCCCAGCACCCAGCGCGTGGCGTCCACAACGTTGCTTTTGCCGCAGCCGTTGGGGCCGACCACGCCGGTGATCGGCGCGTCGAACTCGAAACTGACCGGGCGACCAAACGACTTGAAGCCGTCCATCTCCAGCTTGACGATGCGCATGTAGACCTCGGTGCGGATCAGCCAGAGGGATGATTTCCCCCAATAGGTACATCATCGGCCCGTCCGGCCGCGGCTCTTGACGCAAACCCGCATCACCAAGCGGTTTTTGAGCCCTTACACTGTAACTTCCGGCGTTGCCTGGCCCGGCTGTGGAAAAGCGGTGCAAACCCTGTTGGCATCAACGGTTGCGCGAGGCCGCCGTGTCGGCCTCCATTTCGCGCCGTAAAGCGTCCACATCCACCTTGCGCCAGTTGAAGCCAAGTTCGCACGACAGGGCCAGACTTTCCTTGGCCTCGAGCACAAAGGCCAGAGCCTCGGCGGGACCCATGCCGCGCGTCCACAGAACGCGCAGGATGTCGCCGAGGTCGGTGGTGCCGATTTCGTCTGTGCCGTCAGCGACCATGCGGCCTTTTTCGTCCCAGCGGCTCCAGCTCAGGCGTACCCGGCCCAGATCGCCGTCAGGACGGCGCCCGGCGGCCGCTTCTTCGGCGTTGGGAATGCCGTAGCGCCGCGAACTGCCGGGGTCGGCGCGTTTCAGCACACGGCAATGCACGCGAAAGCGCAACGGCTGGGGGCTGGACATGGTCGAGTTGCGCGTGAACGGGTCTACCGTCATGGCCACGTCGCGGATCAGCAGCCGGTGCTTGACCGGGCCGTAGATCACCACACGTACAACCTCTTCATCGAACACGACAATGACCTGGTTCTGGGGCGTGATCGTCACGCTGAGTGACTGGATGCGCTCGAACACCTGGCGCAACGTGGCCTCGCGCACGCCCAACGGCGTGACAATCAGGTTGTCGCCTTCGGTGGTGGCCTTGCAGGGCAATTTGGCCTCGGCCATCAGGTGTTCGATCTGGGTGATGACCTGCGGCACGAGTTCCGCCGACAGGGTGCGCCGGAATTTGCCCGAGCCGGGCTCGATCTCGCGGGTCAGGGGCATGATGATCTGGTCGGCGGTCAGGTCGTCGGCGCGCACATTGCCGGCCAGACGCACGCCCTTGCGCAGCAGAAACGTGACGCGGCCCACGCCGTCGCGTTTTTCCATCAGTTTGGCGTCTTCGCGCTGTTCGTCGGTGACGGCGTCCTTGGGGTGGATCGGCAGATAGCCCTCGCGCAGGTACGCCACGGTACGGCCCAGCTTGTTGCGCAACGGCGTGGGGTACACATAGCCGCCGCGGATTTCGCTGGCATTGCCCAGCAACACCACGCGCACCGGCACGTCGTCGCCGGCGCGCGCGCCGGCCGGAATGCCGATGGATTCCACGCGCACCAGCGCCACGCGGCCTTCGGGTACGGGCTCCCACTTCAGTTGTGCCTCGGGCCAGCCGTATTCCGAAACCATTTCGGCCGCGCGGTCGGCTGCGGCATCCCACAGCGGCCCGGTGTCGCCGGTGTTGTCCAGTTTGAACACCACAGTTTCGCCCGTGAACTGGCGCGAGACCAGTTCGGTGCGCGTGGGGTCAATGTAGTTGACCAGGCCCACCTTCAGCGCCTCGCGCCGCACGATGAAGCGCCGGGCTTCCTGGGGCGAATGGCTCAGGCGCGTCAGGTCCACGGGCGTGCCGGCTTCGTCCTCGGGGTGATCCGGCGCCAGAGCGGCCCGGCGGGCCGTGTCGTCGGGCCCGGCGGCGGTTGTGGCACAGGCGGCAACCAGCAGAAAGGCAAGACAGACAAGACGACGCGACATGGTCAGGCCGGACAGGGAAAGACCGGGGAAGCGCATACTATAGACCCGCGCGGGCTGTTTGCACGGGGGATGCCGTCGCGCGGCCCGCGGCCGGGGCGTTTTCCAGCCCTGCGCTGCGTTTGATCCATACATACAGCACGCTGATGATCGCCATCAGCAGCACAAACGCCAGCGTCCAGATCAGCGCCCGCAGCCGCATGCGCAGTTCGGCCTGCAACCGTTGTTCCAGCAGGTTCTCAATATCCTGCAGCTTGCGGTCTATGCGCTGTTCGGTGATGTCCAGCAGTTGCATGGCCTGGTTCTGAACGATTTCGAGTGTTTCCTCGCGGAATTCTTCGGCGCGCTTGGTGGCGTCGTCCAGCAGTGCGTCGGCCTTGCGGTCTACGTAGCCGTCCACGGCGCGGCGGATGTTGCTTTCCATTTTGCGCAGCAGGCCCTTCTTCTCGGGCGTCGGTGCGGTCGCGGCCAGGTTGGTACCGGGGGTGGCCCCGTTGGGCGGTGTGCCCCCCGTCGGCGTCGTGCCCCCGGTTGCGCCAGGTGGCGTTGCCCCGGCCCCCGGCGCGGGTGCCGGCGGGTTGGCCACCGGGTCAGCCGCCGAAACCTTTGCCGGCGCCGCCGTCGCGGCGGGCTGGCGGAACCCAAGAATGCGGTCAAACAGTCCCACGGGTTCTCCGGCTGCCACTGTTGCTGGGCGCGCCCGCACGGACGGCGACCGCGCCGCCAACCTGTATAGGAGCCTGCCGTCCTTGTTCAAGATTGGCATCGGCGGATTACGCGCCAGGCGCGCACAGGCCATGAGCCAGAGCCCGCCGTGGCGGGCCCCGGTCTCGGGCGTGTCTGCCGTACGCGGCGCTTACGGAGTCACGGTGTAGAGTTCGGCCACCAGTTCGCCGTCGGCGTTGACGCCCTTGACCATGACTTTCCACCCGTCAATCCAGGTGTACCAGGCCCGGGTAATGGTCAGGCGGCGACGCTTGGCGTCGTGTTCTTCCCTGGTGCTGCCGTGCACGTGCGGCGGCGTGATATTACAGTCTTCAACGACGCACAGAAACTTTCCGGCGGGCACGGTGATCTCGATCGTGCCGGGTTTTCCGAACAGCCGGCCGTTGAGAGTGCCGCCACCGGAGCCGCAAGCCGGCCCTTTGCACGAGGCCTCAAAGTACCCGCGGGTGTGGCTGACATCGCCCTGTTTGTCGGTCCAGCGCGTGACTTCATGGCGGTCATAGGCGTAACCGTCGGATACGGCCTCGAACTCCTGGAATCCCGTCGCGCTGTTACCCACACCCCAGCGAACGACTTCGCCCGCGGCAAAGGAGCTTTGGCGGCGGATCACCCACGAGCTGCCAACCTTGAAACGCATGTCGCCGCGCGCCACCGGGCGGGTGGCTTCGGTCTTGCGAGGATTCCCGGCGTCGTCAGGGGCAGGCTGCTTTTCGGGCTCGGCGCCGTCAGCAGGCTTTTCGCCGGCGCTGCTTTGCGCGTCGCCGTTGACACCGACGCTGTCTTCGGCGTCGGAAACTTCCACGGTGACTCCTGCCAGGCGGTGCTCGACGTGCAGGGTGATGAACTCGGCCTGGGTCAGGTGGTTGTCCTTGTCGGCGTCGGCGGCGCGGAACACCTTGTCGCTGACGTCCACCAGATAATGGTCGTCCATTTCCGTGCGGCTGAAGCGCCCGTCGTTGTCGCGGTCAAGGCGGCGCAGCCAAAGTTCCCAGTCGCGGCGCACCTGCGCGGCGCAAAGCTGTTCATAGTGCCAGCGCTGGGGCTTGCCGGCCTCGCCCACAGCGTTGCGGGCCAGAAAGGCGCGCAGTTCGCCGCGATCCACACTGAGGTTGCGGTTGCTGTCGGCCAGCAGAGCGTCCAGCGGCTCCAGCAGGTTCGCATAGGCCGCGGCAACCTTGGCGCGTGTCAGGCCGGGAAAGTCTTTTTCGTCGTCGCCCAGGGCCTCGGCGCGTTCGGCCGAACGCACGGCCGAGCGGTGTTCGTTATGTTTGTTCCAGGCCTCCTGCCAGGCGATGCGACCGTCGTTGTCGGCGTCCATGAAGCGCAGGATGGCGTCGGTGCGGCTGTCCAGTGCCTTGGCGTCGGGGCGCTTCTGGGCCAGAGCCAGCGGTGCCAGCAAGGTCAGGGCGGCCAGCGCGGGTGTGATTCGGGCGAGCATGGAGGTCTCCGGTGGTGGCGTCAGTATGGCCCATCGTTGCGATTTCGCGCAGTGCAAGGCACAACCTGTGTCGCGTGGCAGCAAAGGCTGTCGCGGGGTTACGGATCGGCAAGCGCGGCTTCCATTTCGTCCTGGTTGGGCGGCGGTTCCTCATTTCGGCAGAATGCGCCGGGGCGGCGGCTCGGGCGTGTTGGTGACGGTCTGGTCGCCGCAGGCCGCGGCCAGAATGAAGAGCGCCAGAACCCATGTGTATCGCGCGGTTTCCCCGTCAGCCTACGATACCAGCGCCTTGTGGCCGGCCAGGATTTGTTCCACCACGGCGGGGTCGGCCAGGGTGGTGACGTCGCCCAGCGACGTGTACTCGCGCTCGGCGATCTTGCGCAGAATGCGCCGCATGATCTTGCCGCTGCGGGTTTTCGGCAGGCCGGGCACAAACTGGATGACATCCGGCGTGGCGATCGGGCCGATCACCTCGCGCACCTTTTCACGCAGCATGCCGCGCAGGTCGTTTTCGTCGTGCCTGGCGTAACCCGGGTTGAGAATGCAGTAGGCGTAAATCCCCTGGCCCTTGATGTCGTGGGGGCAGCCCACCACGGCGGCTTCCGCCACGCTTTCGTGGGCCACCAGCGCGCTTTCCACTTCGGCCGTGCCCAGGCGGTGGCCTGACACGTTCAGCACGTCGTCCACCCGGCCGGTGATCCAGTAATAGCCGTCTTCGTCGCGGCGGCAGCCGTCGCCGGTGAAGTACAGGCCGGGGTAGGTGCTGAAATAGGTCTGCGCAAAGCGTGCGTGGTCGCCCAGAATCGTGCGCGCCTGGCCGGGCCAACTGCGCCGCAGGCACAGGTTGCCGGATACGCCGTTGCCGCTGATCTCGCGGCCCTGGTCGTCCACCAGCACGGGTTCGCAGCCAAAGAACGGCAGCGTCGCCGAACCCGGCTTGCAGGGCGTGGCCCCGGGCAGCGGTGTGATCAGGATGCCGCCGGTTTCAGTCTGCCACCAGGTGTCCACGACAGCGCAGCGTTTGCGGCCGACCTTGTCGTGGTACCAGCGCCATACTTCGGGGTTGATCGGCTCGCCCACACTGCCCAGCACGCGCAGGCTGTCGCGCCTGGACCGCGACAGGTGTTCTTCGCCGCTGGCAATCAGGGCGCGGATGGCAGTGGGGGCCGTATAGAAGATGTTGACCTTGAGATCGTCCACGATCTGCCAGTAACGCCCGGCGTCGGGGTACAGCGGCGTGGATTCAAACATCACCGTGGTGGCGCCGTTGCACAGCGGGCCATACAGGATATAGCTGTGGCCAGTGACCCAGCCCACGTCGGCGGCGCAGAAATAGATGTCGTCTTCGCGCCAGTCGAACACCAGTTCATGCGTGTAACTGGCGTACACCAGATACCCCCCCGTGGTATGCAGCACGCCCTTGGGCTTGCCGGTGCTGCCGCTGGTGTACAGCACAAACAGAGGATCTTCGGCGTCCATCACTTCGGCGGGGCAGGTGCCGCGCTGTTTGTCCATCTCTTCCGCCAGCCAGTGGTCACGGCCCGGGCGCATGGGGCAATCCAGCCCCGTGCGCCGCGCGACCAGAACGGTGGTTACCAGGTCGAGGCCATCAACGGCCTTATCTGTGGTCTGCTTCAACGGGATCTTGCGGCCGCCTCTTAAACCCTCGTTGGCGGTGACCACGACCTTGCATTGGGCGTCTATGATGCGGTCGCGCAAGCTTTCGGCGGAAAAGCCCGCAAACACCACACTATGCACCGCGCCAATGCGCGCGCAGGCCAGCACGGTGTAGGCAAGCTCGGGAATCATGGGCAAATAGATGCACACCCGGTCGCCCTTGCGCACGCCGTGGTGCTTCAGCACGTTGGCGACGCGGCCGACCTCATGGTGCAGCCGGCGGTAGCTGATGCGTTCGTACTGGCCCGGTTCGTCCTTGGCCCAGATGATGGCGTCTTTGTCGCCACGCAGGGGCAGGTGGCGGTCAAGGCAGTTCCAGGCCGCGTTGAGCCTGCCGCCTTCGTACCAGGCAAAGTCCACACGGTGATAGTCCCAGCGCCCGGTGCTCAGGGGTGGCGAGAACCAGTCCAGCCGCCGTGCAACCTTGCCCCAGAACCCAAGCGGGTCGTTGATGGACTCGGCATAGAGTTCACGGTAATGGTTCAGCGAGCGCACCAGGGCGCGCGCGGCAATCTCAGGTTTCGGCGGTTCCATGGGGGCAAGTTAGGAAATGTGGTGCAGGCTTCCAGCCTGCATGGCGCGCCGCGGACTTCCGGCCCGAAAAGTTTGACCCCATCTGGCACCCCCGTGCATCCGGGGTGTGACGCCAACGACGGGGGAACCATGCGCCTTGCCCTGCTGCTGGGATTGCTGTTTGCGAGCACGCTTTCGGCAATCGAACCCTTCTTTGCACCCGCCCAATCCAGCGGCAGTGTCACGGTCAGGCTGCATCCCACCGAAGGCATCCCCACCGGCACGCCGCAACTGGTCACGCTGGGCTTTCCGTTCCCGCGCGGCTCGATCACACAGGCCCAACTTTCGACGCTGCGTGTGCTCAACGGGGCCAGCGAGATTCCGGCTTTTGTGGAACAGCTTACGCCCTGGCGGCATACCACCAACGCGGCCGTTGACAGCCAGAGCGTGCGTGTGGCCCGGGTGCAGTTTTCGTTCACGTTCAGCGTCACATACCCCAACAGCCAGGATGTCACCATCCAGTGGGGTGTCACGGCCCGCACCCAGAACGTGGCCACACTCACCCCCGTGCGCAACGGCTGGCACCAGGTGACCACCGCGCCGTGGCAGGCCGCCGATCAGGTGTGGGAACCCAACGTGTTTGCGGTGCTGCCCAAAGGCTATCTGGGTCACGGCGTGCTGGGCGCCCGCCGCGTCAAGCCGTTCTACAGCGGCGTCAGCAACACCCGCGAAGACCCGACCACGATCAAGAACGGTACCTTTGCCGGCTACAACGAACTGGATCACGCCCAGCACAACTTCTTTTTCAGCCTGATCAACGAAGACGATCCCAACGTCAGCGCCGCCAACCAGTGCGACTTCCGCAACCAGAGCGAACCGTGGCTGTACGACCGCGGCGCAAGCATGTTCGCCCTGTACCTGCGCAGCGGCAACTTCAAACACCTGCGCGAGGCCGTTCGCAACACCGGCTTCTACAAGGGCAAGCTGTACGCACCCGGCGTTTCGCCCGCCAGCGGTCTGGGCGGCTTCAGTCTGGTCAGCCCCAACCCGGCCAGTATTGATACCAAGTACGTCTACAACGAGTGTCTGGCGTTGCAGTACTGGATCACGGGTGATCCCGACATGTTCGACCCGATCACATGGGTCGCCCAGTGCCACGAAACCAACGGCATGAACACGCAGTGGAGCGCCGGCACCGGCTTCTGGACCGAGCGCCACACGTCGTACCGCATCATTGCCAACCTGGTGCATTACGAAGTTACCGGTGACGCCAACGCCCGCACCCGCGTGGGCACCCAGACCGGCCATTTCATCTGGCACCAGAACGGCGCCGGCGGGGCCATTCCCTCCACTGGCCGCATTGACGGCGGCCTGTACCACACCGGCGCCCAGCACAGCGAGGGCACCAGCGGCGCGTATCTTGCGTCACCGTGGATGAGCGCGCTGGTGGTGGACGCCATGGTGCGGGCCTATGCGTTTACCGAAGACGCGAACATCGCGGCGTTTGTGCGGCGCATGGGGGTGTTCATCCGCAACGCCTGTCTCAGCGATACCTCACACAGCTACGGCGGCGGCTTGCGTTACTACGCCAGCTATCTGGTGCAGTACAACGGAACCACCGACATGCGCAGCGGCGGCGACGCCGAGCACGCCCTGGATGTCGCCGGCGCGCTGGCCTGGGCCTGGTACTTCAGCGAACTGACAGGCCAGCCCGACGCCGCGCACAAGACCATGGCCCAGAACCTGTACAACACCTACGACGCCGCCGTGACCTACTGGATCCGCCCGACCGGCCCTGCCAGCGGCAACACGGCCTATCGTGTGACGCCGTGGCGGAAGTACGGCTGGGAATACCGCACCAGCAACAGCTTCGCGTGGCTGATGGAGCAATCCCCGGGGGGAGGAAGCGGCAGCGGCGTTAGCATCACCACCAGCTCGCCGCTGCCGAATGTTGCCGCCAACGCGGCTCTCAACGTGCAGTTCACAGCCAGCGGCGGTACGGCCCCGTACACATGGAACGCCACCGGCCTGCCCGCGGGGTGGGCCATGAGCCTCACCGGCGCACTGACAGCGGCACCCGGCGACGTGGTCGCGGGCACGTTCAACTTCAGTGTGACAGTCACCGACAGCACCAGCCCCACGCCGACGACCGACAACGGCGCATTCGCCATCACTGTGACAGCCGCAGGCGGAGGCCCCGGCCCGGGTACAGGCGGTTCCGGCGGAGGCGGTGGGGGAGGCGGAGGCTGCACCGCAGGCGCGGGCGGCCTGCTGTCGTTGCTGGCCTTCGCGCCATTGTTCTTCCGCCGCCGCTCTCTGCCGCACCCTGAGGCGCCCTAACCACCGCCTTTGTCCACTTCTCCTCTTGCTGCCTGCAACTGCTTGGCGAGTTGTTTGGCCGTGGGGCCGGCGGCGTCCCATACGGGTGTGCCGTCGGGTTTGAGAATGATGATGGCGGGTGGTTTGGAGCCAAGACCATATTTCTTCTTGAGGTCGCGGCTGAGGTCGTCCACGTTGATGCGGATGCCGGTGGCGTGGTCCAGTTGTTCGTTCACGGCGGCGTCTTCGAGGGTTTCGCGCTCAAACTTTTCTGCGGCTTTCTCGGTGGCCTTGTAGAGGTACAGCACCACCGGGCGGCCTTGGTTCAGGGCGGCGTCAATGGCCTCAATGCGCTGGCCGTCGGCGCTTGCGGTGCCTTCAATCCATTTTACCCGTTCCAGTCCCAGCCGTTTGAAACCAGCCGCCGGCACGGTCTTGCCGTACTTCTTCTCGATCAGCGCCAGCAGTTCGGCCTGGCGCTTGGTGTGGATTTCTTCGGTGACGGGGTTGTTGTCCCTGGCTGTCACGCCCTTGTCGTTTTTCAGGTCAAAGGTGTAGGCGTAGTTGCCGGTAACTGTGTTGCCCTTGACCTCGCCCTTGTTCTTGGTTCCCAGCATGACCCAGGGGCGAAGTTTTTCGGCCTGCCATTGGGTGTAACACACGTTGTTCCGGATCGTGCAATCTTGCGCGTCGAACAGTGATACACCGTGCCAATGGCTGGTGTTGATCACGTTGCCTTCGACGGTGAAGCCGATCAGCGGGCCGTCAAAGAAACCAATGCCCTGCATGTTGGCCTTGAGTTTCTGGTCTTCGCTTTCGCGCATGACGACAAGATTTTCGCGGATGGTCACGTTGCGCACGGTGCCGGTGCCCACGTTGAACAGAAAGCACTGGATGGCGTCGTCGTGGTTCTTGTCGCCGTCGTCGTCGCTGACGTAGATGTTGCGGATCACGTTGTGCTGTACCAGCTGGCCGTCGCGGGTCACGCGGATGCCGTCGGCGGAGAAGTGCGAAACCACGTTGCCTTCGCAGATCGAGTTTTCGGCGCACAGGGCAATGCCAAAGCGCGTGTTGAACACGTAGCAGTTGCGCACCACATGGCCCTTGCCGTGGCGGCCCATGGTGATGCCGGAGTTTGCGGCCATCCACTCTTTCGCGCCCCACTTGCTGGTGTCCAGCGTGCTGTAAACAAAGCAGTCTTCCACAATGATTTCGCTGCTGGCGCCGCCGTCGGCGAACTTGAGCATCGCGCCTTCGTAGGGCTCGCCAAAGCTGGCGCTGACAGTCAGGCCGCGCACGCGCCACTTGGAACCCTGGGTGATTTCGAAATAGCTCAGGCGCGGGCGGGCGCCTTCGTCGGCGGCAATGGTGATGAAATCGGTGTTGTCGCCGGCAATCACGACGCGGCCGTGAAAGCCGCTTTTCAACGCAATTGTGTCGCCGGGCTTGACAGCGCGCAGGCCGCCGGAATCCACAACTTCCTGCAGGGTGCGCCAGGGCGCGGCCTTGGTGCCGGGGTTGCCGGCCTTGCCATTGAGCGGGTCAACAAAGAAAGTTTCGGCGTGCAGTGACGCGGCAAGCACGAAAACGCAGGCCAGCAGACAGGCGCGCATGGGTGACCTCGAAGGAGTGCGACAATGCTACGCCGAAGCCGAGCCGGCTTCCAGCCTTCCCCGCGGACTGCCGCGGACGGGGCACCCGCGATCCCTACCAGCGTACTTTTTCGCTGACCAGTTTGGCCTGGGTGAACAGCAGCAGATAGTCGCGCCCGCCTGCCTTGCTGTCGGTACCGCTCATGTTGAAGCCGCCAAACGGGTGGCCGCCCACCAGTGCGCCGGTGCACTTGCGGTTGAAGTACAGGTTGCCGCAGTGAAAGTCGCGCCGCGCCAGTTCCAGGTGCTCGACGTCGCGTGAATACACGGCGCCGGTCAGGCCGTATTCGGTGCTGTTGACGATATCCAGGCCCTGTTCGAAGTTCTTGGCGCGCAACAGCGCCAGCACCGGGCCGAAGATTTCCTCGCAGTGGATGCGCGCGTCGGGGTTCACTTCGCCAAAGATGGTGGGCTCGATGAAAAATCCGGCCGGGTCACCCTGTTTGCCGCCGGTCAGGATCTTGCCCTCTTTCATACCGATCACGATGTACTGCATGATGGACTTCTGGGCGCTGCCATCAATCACCGGGCCCATCCAGTTGGCGGGGTCTTCCACGTTGCCCATTTTGATTTTCTGGGTCAGTTCCACCACGCGCGGCGCGACCTTGTCGTAGGCCTCGCCGACCAGAATCGCACGCGAACAGGCGCTGCACTTCTGGCCCTGATAGCCAAAGGCGCTGCTGACAATGGCCTGGGCGGCGTCTTCGTAATCGCTGCCTTCGTCCACCAGAATCGCGTCCTTGCCGCCCATTTCCAGGATCGCGCGCTTGAGCCACACCTGGCCCGGCACGACGGTGCCGCAGGTCTTCTGGATGCCAAGGCCGACCTGTTTGCTGCCGGTAAACGCCACCACGCGCGTCAGCGGGTGCTCAACGATCGTGTTGCCCACGTCGCTGCCGCCGCCGGGAATGAAGTTGAGCACGCCGCCGGGCAGCCCGGCTTCTTCGAGTACTTCGACAAACCGCGCGGCCACCAAGGGCGTGACGCTGGCGGGCTTGAGGACAACCGTGTTGCCGGAAACCAGCGCGGCGGTGGTCATGCCGACCAGAATCGCCAGCGGGAAGTTCCAGGGCGGAATCACGGCGCACACGCCCATGGGGATGTAATACAGGTTGTTATCCTCGCCGGGGATGTCCGTCAGCGGCTGGCGGTCCACCTGAAGCCGGATGCATTCGCGGGCGTAAAACTCGCAGAAATCAATGGCTTCGGCGGTGTCACCGTCGGCCTCGGTCCAGCTTTTGCCGGCCTCAAGCACCAGGTAGGCGTTGAATTCGTCGCGGTACTTGCGGATCAGGCCGGCCACACGCAGCAGCAGGCGGGCGCGCATGGCAGGGTCGGTCTTGCGCCAGTAGTTCATGAACCGGTCGTGGGCCTGTTCGACGGCGCGGGCGGCGATTTCCTTGTTGGCCTTAATGATGCGGCCCAGCATCTCTTTGTGGTTGCTGGGGTTGTAGGACTCGATGGTTTCACCGTCGTGGTCGTGTTCGCCGTTGATCCACAGCGGCCGAACCTGGCCGGCGCGTTCGCGCACCTTCACAAAGGCCGCGTGCATGGACTTTCTGCGTTCCTCGGTCCAGACGGTGGTGATCGGCTCGTTCACAAAGGGCGTGGGCATGAGATTCTCCGGTTCGGAGGCGCGACTTTAGCGACGGGTTACCCCGGGGCAACCCCGTGAAACGGGCTTTCCAGCCCGCCTGTTCTTGCGGACTGGAAGCCTGCGGTCCATTTTTCCTGACCTTGGGTTGCCCGGCGGGGTTACTACCCCGAACACCGGGAGAATTCATGCGCGTTGCGGCCTTCATGCTGGTGTTGGTCTGCCTTGTGCCGGCGTTGGTGCCCGTCGCCGGGGCGCAGCGCAAAAAGGACGAACGGTCGCCCTATGACCCGGCCTGGGCGGCGGTCAAACCGTTACGCACGGTCCAGCACGCCTACAACGCCAAACAGACACCCGAACAGAACGGCGCTGCCCTCAAGACCGCGCTGGTTGCCCTGAAAGCAGGCGACTGTCTGGTGATTGAGGCCGGAACCTACAGCCTGGCCGGGGGCATGTTTGAACTGAACGTCGCGGGCACCGAAAAGGCGCCGGTCTGGGTGACGGCCGCCGAGAGCAAGGGCGAACCAGCCAGGGTCGTGATCACACGGCCCGATGCCAGACAGAACGTGTTGAACGTGGGCGGCGCAGCGCCGGCGCGCTTTCTGTGCCTGCGCGGGCTGGAGATCACCGGCGGCAGCCACGGCCTGCGTCTGCATGATTGCGAGGACGTGTGGGTGGATCGCTGCCGGTTTTACGACACCGGCGAAGTTGCCATAAGCGCCAACACCCGCGACACCGCGCGGCTGTTTCTCACGCGCAACGACATCAGCCGAACCAGCGGCACCGGCGAGGGCATGTACCTGGGCGCCAACGACGGCAAGGTAAAAATGCGCGACAGCGTGATCGCGCTGAATCACATTCACGACATCGGCGGCGACAAGGTCACCCAGGGCGATGGCATTGAGGTCAAGCAGGGCAGCTTCGGCAACCGGATTGCCGAAAACACCGTGCACGATACCGCGTACCCGTGCATCATCGCCTACGGCACCGGCGGCGAACGCCCGAACATCATTGAACGCAACACCTGCTGGAACAGCGGCGACAACGTCATGCAGGTGCAGGGTGAGGCCGTGGTGCGCAACAACCTTCTGCTGAACGGCGGCAACGCGGGCTTTGCCAGCCACGACCACCAGGGCAAGTCGGTGAATCTGGTTGTGGTTCACAACACGATTGTGAGCCGCAAACTGGGCGCAAAGCTGAACTCGTGGAGCGCCCGCGAAGGCATGGTTTTTGCCAACAACGCCGTCTACAGCGAGGGCGCGGCGATTCAGTTTTCCGGCGGCAGTCAGGGTGTGGATCTGCGCGGCAACGTGGTGTTCGGCAGTGTCAGCGGCGCCGGCGCCGGTTTCGTCAAGGGCCGCGGTCTTGAGGATTTTGCCGGCCTGACCTGGGACGCCGCGCGGCGCGACGCCCGCCCGGCCGCGGGGTCGCCTCTGGTCGGCGCCGCGGACAGCGAACCCAAAGTGGAAACCGACCTCGCGGGCGCAAAGCGCGCCGGACGTGTGGCCGGTGCCTGTGAGAAGTGAGCCGGTGAAACCAGGATCCGCGGCCGCGACGGACAACCGCGATGTCGCATGACTCCGGCGGGGCGCATGGTTAGACTCTGCGCCCCGACCGGAGGTTTTCATGGCCCGCACACCGCTGTTTTCAAGGTTTCGCACCCTGCTGCGCCAGGCCGCAGCCGGCGATTTTCCGGCACCGGCGCGCCGGCGTTTTCTGCACGCCGGGGCTGCGGCGGGCGCGTTGGCCGTGGCAGCCTGCGCGTCTGCTCCTGACCGCAACGCGCCCACGCGCGTCCAGCCGCGTATCGGCATTGTCGGCGCCGGTCTGGCGGGGCTGAACTGCGCCTGGCAGTTGCGCAAGCAGAACCTGCGGGCCACGGTGTTCGAAGCCGCGACACGTGCCGGCGGGCGCGTGCGCAGCCAGACGGGCCTGCTGGGCCCGGCGCTGACGACCGAACTGGGCGGCGAGTTCATTGACAGCGGACATGAAGACGTGCTGGCCCTGTGCAAGGAGTTCGGGCTGCCGCTGCTGGACATGCGTGACGACCACGGCGTGATCGAGAACGCCTGGTACTTCAGCGGCCGCCATGTCAGCGACACTGAAGTCGTGCAGGCGCTGAAGCCCTTTGCCCGGCGCATCGAATCCGACGCCGAACTGGCGGGTCTGGAACCCGACGCCGCGCGCCAGAACGCCGACTTCGCGGCGCTGGACGCGACATCGTTGTCAGACTATCTGCAGGCGATCGGCTGCACGGGCTGGCTGCGCGCGCTGATCGAGGTTGCGTTCGTCACCGAGTACGGGCTGGATGCCGCCGACCAGTCATGCCTGAACATGCTGTGTCTGCTGGCGCCGTCCGGCAGCCCGTTTGAACCCTTTGGTGAAAGCGATGAACGCTACAAGGTGCGCGGCGGCAACGAGCGCTTGTGCGAAGAACTGGCGCGCCGTCTGGAGGGCACGATCCGGCTGGAGCACCGGCTGGCGCGCGTCAGCGGCCCCAAGCCGTTCAGGCTGGTCTTTGACACGCCGCGCGGCGCGGTTGAGGAAGCCTTTGATGTGGTGGTGCTGGCGCTGCCGTTTACGATTCTGCGTGAGCTTGAACTGCGCGTTGAACTGCCGCCGGCCAAGCGCCGCGCGATTGTCGAGCTCGGCTATGGCCGCAACGGCAAACTGATAGTGGGCACGGATCGGCGCCCCTGGCGCGTCACGGGCTACTCCGGCGGGATCTTCAGTGACGAACCGTTCCAACTGGTGTGGGACAACTCGCGCCTGCAATGGGGCAAGGGCGCCGACCCGGTGCAGGGCCCGGCCGGCCTGACCTTTTATTCGGGCGGCTCGATGTGCGACATGATGGCGCTGGGCACGCCGGCCAACCAGATCGAGCGACTGGTTTCGCGCCTGGAACCCGCCTTTCCGGGTGTTCAGCGCGTGCTTAACGGCAAGTCGCTGCGCATGAACTGGCCCCAGGAGCGTTTTGTGCTGGCCAGCTACGCGGCCTATCGCCCCGGCCAGTGGACGGCGATTCGCGGCCACGAGGGCACGTCGGTGGGGGATCTGTACTTCGCCGGTGAGCACTGCAGTCTGGGTTCCCAAGGCTACATGAACGGTGCGGCGGAAACGGGCCGGGTGGCAGCGGCGCGGATTGCGGCGGCGCTGCCGGCATAAACGATGCACGCGGGTTTGGCGTAAGCCGCGGGCCGTAAGAAATACATACTGGCAGGCGGGCGCGAACGTGCGACCGGGCTTTCGGCGGCCAGGCCGACAACCGGTGTTTTGTGCCCTGCGGTTGCCCCGGTTGCCGGTCTGGAGACTTCATGCGCCTGTTTTCCGCTGTCTTGCTGTTGCTGCTGGTTGTGCCCTGTGCCGTGGCCCAGCCCAAGGAGCCGCCGCCCTTTGAGTTTGAGAAGGAACTCGCCCGGCTGTGGGAGTATCTGGCCGACAAGCACGCCGACATGGGTGACGAGTACAAGAAGGCCCAGGTGTACCTTGACGCCCGCAAGCAGTACGACCGTGCCCTGCAGTTCGCGCCGGAACTGCCCAAGGCCTGGAAAGGTCTGGGCTACCAGCGCCGTCAGAACCAGTGGGTGCCTGACAAACTGCTGCCGGACAAGGAAGTTCTGGACGCCCGCGCTCTGGTCGAGGCGCGCAAGAAACCCGACGAAAAGAAGACCAAGGAATTCACGCGCTGCGCCGAACGCTGCAGGCGCCTGATGGAAGACGCCCGCCGCGCCGGAGACGAAACCGCCCGCCGCGTGGCCGCGCTGTACGTGCTTTATTACCTGCCCGATGACGCCGAAGCCCGCAAACTGCGCGAGCACGTGCGTGGCGACGCCGACTGGGTGCCTGATTTCGCCAAAGCCTGGCGCGACGAAGGCAAAAAGGCCGTCGAGACCGGAACCTTCGGCGAAGAGCTGGCCGGCGAAGACGCCCAGGCCAGAGAAATCGGCGCGCGCTTCTGGCGCCGCCAGAGCGCCTTTCTGGTCGTGCGCACCAGTGTGGACGAAACCCGCGCCAAAATGATGCACCGCCATGCCGAGGCCAACATGCGCCGCGCGATGGACATTCTGGGCGTCAAGGATCAGCCCTTTGGCGCCGGACGCCGCATGACCCTGACCCAGGTGAACACGACGCCGATGTGGGAGGCGATGCTGACGCGCGTGATGAAACTGGAAGGCGACAACCTTGAGTTCACCAAAAAGCTGCAGGGCACGTTCATGCGCGACCCCTGGGGGTTCATGACCCGCGGTGTATTGGACGCATCGGCCGATGACATGATCGGCAACAGCACGGCGATTCAGGTTCTGCATGCTTCGCGCGGCAAGGGTCCCGACACGCCGCCGTGGATTACCGTGGGTTTCAGCTATCTGGTCACGTCACAGGTGCTGGGCAGCACTTCCACGGTGCGTTACACAATCGAGCAGAAAGGGGCCACCGCCAGCAGCCACGAAGTGATCCCCGAGTTCACCAAAAAATCCGGCAGTCCCGAACTGCTGCGCGAGGTCGCGCTGAATGACGTGGTGTTCGGCGTTGACCCGCCACTGGCGCGGCTGCTGGTGATGGAAACCAACGATGTCAACCAGTCCGCGGCGGCCAAGGCCTTTGCGCTGATGGAGTTTTTCTTCAGCCAGTACCCCGAACAGGCGCGCAAGTGGCTGGGCAAGCCCGCCGCGCCCAAAGACGAGCGCGCCAAGGAACTGGAAACCGCCTTTGGCAAATCCGCCGACGAACTCGAAGCCCAGTGGCGCCAGTGGGTTCTGGCACGCTATTGACCTGCGGGTACATGGGGACATCAGGGGCCCCGGCGCAGCTCCGGGCAGGAAACTGAACAAGTTGTGCGTCCGCGTCCTATCCGGACTGCCCAGGGCGGCAACTGTTGTGGGGATCAGTTGTACGCCGCCGGAGCCCCGCCCCTTTAGTGCGTTGCCGGTTGACATTTTCTGCGACGCAGCGCCATGAATCCCGGCAGCAGCAGGGCAAACAGTGTGGCGCGCGGCGCAGCGGCGGTGCAGCCTCCGCCGCCGGAGCCTCCGCCTCCGCCCTTGTGCAACGGCGGGCTGGCGACCACCCACTGGAACGCGCGGCTGGCGGTGTTGCCCAGATCATCCTGTACGGTCAGTTCGAACTGGCCCATGCCCGTCTGTGTGGCCATGCCGACAACCTGGATGGCCGGACCGGCAGTGGATGAAAGGCTCACGCCGGACGGAAGGCTGCCTTGGCTGATACTCCAGATCAGACCGATCTGGCTGCCGCCGGAAGCGGTGAACGGAGCCACAACGGGTTGCCCCACGGACAGAGGCGCCAGCGATGTCTGGTCAATCTGCAACGGCGCGTGCAGACTGGTCTGGTCCATTGTCATGATCCAGGACGTGGCTTGGCCGTTGTACGGCGTAAGCAGTTGTTGGGTGGTTGGGCCGGGCGCCAGAAAATCCACGTTAAAGTGGCCGCCAACGGCAAGACGATGGGCGCCGGTCAAGGACAGGGCATTGATGTCTGATCCCGGGTACTGGCTCCAGCCTGTTGTGGTTGAGGATCCGAAGTTGACGGACCACTGATACTGGCCCTGCTTGTTGTACTTGGCCAGAAACGAGTGACCGGCAGCCGGATTGTGCACGGCGCTGGCGGCCGACGGATCCAGATCTACGCTCTCACAGAAAATGCCGCCCAGCACCACGCCGGTGCTGTCGGCAATCACCCGCTTGCCAATATTCATGTCGTTGTTCGTGGCGTTCAGGGCATTGAATCCGTGAACCCACTGATGATTACCGCTGGAGTCCAGCTTTTGCACCATGATGCTGCCGACGTATCGGCCGCTGCCGGCGGGATTGTAGTGGCTGTCCAGCATTGCGCCCGTGGGCGGGTCGAAGCTGACCCTGCCGCAGAACCCGCCGGTAAAATAGACCGAATCATCGTCATCCACGGCTACCCCCCAGCCCAGGTTTCCCACCAGCGAGTAGGTCAATTCCGTTCCATAGTGCCGTAACCAGCGGCGGTTGCCTGCCGGGTCATAACTGACCACCAGCATGTTTGTGTTGCCCTTGCCTACAAAACGCGGGCGCGGGGTGCCTTCAGTCAGAATTACCAATTCGTTCGGGTCGTAGTCGGCTGGGTTGCTGCTGATGATCATGGAGCCTCCGAAATAGCCGCCCAGTATCAGGTTGCCCGCCGAGTCCACGGCACTGTCGAAGAACAGGGCAATCTCAATGCTTGCGGTCTGGCGCGTGGCCGTGGTGTCAACCGTCAAATAGTGCCCCCAAAGGTAATTGCCGGCATTGTCCAGACCGCAGACCCATGCCGATGCCCAGGGGTAGTTGCCGGGCAGTTCCGTAATGATCTGCTGGCCTGCACCCGGATTCAGATCCACCGGACCGCCTTCGCTCGTTCCGCTGACATAGATGTTTCCGCCCGGCGCCACACAAACAGTCAGCGCCTCGGTGTTGCCTTGCCAGTGGCGTACCCACTGGAAGTTGCCGCCTGTGTCCAGCTTGACCAAAAAGGCATTGAAAGCGTCAGCTCCCAGTGTCGTGCTGGCCGTGGTGTTGGCTTGGCCCGGCCCGGGATCAAAGTCCACGGTTCCGGCGAAACACCCCACGATGAAAAGGTCGCCGTTTGCGGCCACGGCCATGTCGTACACCAGCAGTTCCTGGTTGCCCGGTGCCCAGGTTGCCGTGGGATCCATGGAAAAGCCGCGCCACCACAGCAGGGTGTTGTCCGGCGCATGTTTGGTAACAATGAAGCCCCATTCCGGCAGGTTCTGGGCCTGGTTGTTCAGCGGCCCAGGGTAGAAGGTCTGGTTGTTGCCGTAGGGCCCGGTGCCTCCGGCGGCTGTATACAGATTGCCCGCGGCGTCATGCCCCAGCGCGTTGGTAACACACACGCCACGGTGGCTGAACACTGAACGCAGGTCCTGGGCCCCCAGCAGCGGCGCACAGACAAGGGTCAGAATCAGCAGTGTGGTTTTCATGGTTTGCCTCCTTGTACCCAGTCTGCCGAAATCAATAGGGTTGTTGTAGCAAGCCGAACAATCTACCCTTTCAGTATTGATAGGGTGGGCGCCCGCATGCGGAATCGAGAGAGTCCGGCCTCGCATCAGGCTCTGCAGCGCCGGCTGCGTGTACTGGCCGAGCGGTACAGTCTGTCCGAGATCGCCCGCCGTACAGGCACGCCTCTGGCCAGCGTGTCGCGTTATTTTCGCGGTACGCGCGTGCCGGCGGGCTTTTGCGGCGAACTGGCGACCCACTTTGGAGTCAATCCGATCTGGCTGTTGACCGGCGAGGGCGTGCCTTGGACCACCAATGTGCCGGGGCACACCTCGGCCATGGCCGGCGATCTGCTGAAACTGGTCGAGGCCATGAACAGCGTGGCGCACGCGCGCCTTGGCGCGCTGACCGGCAAGAACCAGTTGCGGATGTTGCGTGACCTGGACGACGCGCTGCACCGGTTTGAGTCATTGCGCCGCAGGCTGAAGGAGCACGCCGAACCGGTGCTTTCCCGCCTGCTGGAAGACATTGACGACGCGATGAATCGCACTGATGTGGATCGCGCGGCCGAACTGCACAGCACGATAGGCCAAGTTCGCCGCTTCTGTGACGCCCCCGATCTTGAGTACCGGGTCGAGCGCGCCTGCGCCAAATATGAATTGATGCGTCGCAACCCGCAGGCCGCGCTGCGCCACCAGCAGCGTGTGTTCCGCCTTTCCATGGGCGACGGTCTGTTTACCGGTGCCAGTGACCTGGAGGAAGCCATACGTCTGGCTTTTTTGCTGGCTGAGGCGGGCCGGGAACAGCAAGCGTTATCATTGTGTCTGGCCGCCCTGGAACTTGTGCCGGAACAGGGCAAACAATGGGAGAGCTACCCGTTTCTGGCGTTTCTGACCGGCCATTACATGACCAACCATCTGCGCCTGTTTGAGGGGATCGAACGCATGCAACGCTGGCAGCCGCATGTAACCGGTGCCACGCGCGTGCGTGCCACACGCCACATGCTGGCGTTTGCGCTTTTGTACGCGGGGCTGGTGCAGCCTGACGAGGCTTTTGACTTCGGTGGTGAGAGCGAGGTCAAGGCCATGAATCTGCTGTATTTTGCAATCTATCGCGCCGACGCCGGCTATCTGCGGCGGGCGTTAAAATACCGCGACAAGGTTCGGGGCCAAAGCGCCGATCTGGCTCCGCTGGCCTATGTGGAAGACTACGCCCGTTTGCTTGCCGAAGTTCGTTCCGGCGGTGACGAGGGCGGCAGGTTTGACCGCCTGCGCCGCCGGGCGCTGGAACACCCGCAGGCTACTACGGAACAGGAATTGCATGTGTTTGAAACCCAGTTGCTGCGCCTGCTGGGTCGTGCCGAGCCGGCCCGCCGCGCCCTTTGCGCAGCGGAAGCCGCCATCACCCGGCCCGTCCGGCCGGCGCGCACGCTTTTGCTGGTGCGGGCTTTGCACTACCGCAATGCACTGGAACTGGGGCACCGCGATTTGCGCCGCGAAGCGCGACGGTTCTTTGAGGCCCACCGGGCTGCCGGCTACCAGGCCCTGCGGGCTGGCAGCGATCTTGCCGTGCCCAAAGTCGCAACCTAGTGTCGCGCCCAAGGAGGCGCCTTGGCCCAAGAATCGCGCGACTTTGCCGCAGAATGGGCCGACCTGCACGGCCACCCGTGGCCCACGGCGGCGGCGCAACTTGCTCCTGACGCCGCCACCGAACTTGCCGGCATGCGATCGGCAGGGTTTCTGGACGCGCCGAACCTGTTTGAGGCCGCGGTCGCGGCCTCGCGCGGTGCCGATCGCCTGCTGTTGTGGGGACCGTTTCTGAACGTTGCCCCGATGCACGCGCTGGATAACGGCGACGTGCTGCATGTGCACGTGCCTTCGCCCCGACTGGCCGGCGCCCGGCCGGCCATCGTGGTCTGGGATCACCAGCGCGATCTGTTTGAGGCGCCCCGCCCCGGAGATCTTGGCGGTCTGGCGCCGGGCGACCCGGCCAACCCGCTGCGCTTTTGTGTGCGGTCGCTCTACATCGTGGAGGCCCTGGCGCGAGGCCGGTTTGAACTGGACCTGTTCACCGCTTTTGATCACCCGGTCATCGAGGCCGCTCGTCCGGATTACCAAGCCAATCTGCGTGACTACCCGCCCACGGCACTGTACGCGCTGTGGCACCTTTGGTTCGCCAAAGATGACGCCAGGCTGAACATGCTGTTGCCTGTGGTGGCCCAAAGCCCGTCGCGCTGGATCCGTGACTGCGGGCGGCTGATGCAGCAGATTCTTGCCGGCCGCAACGAATTGGGGGCGATCACCGATCTGCGCGCCCTGCGCGAGCAAGCCGCGACCGTGATCAACGACCCGGTGGTGCGCGAACGTGCGGCTGCCACGCGACGCCGAGCCGACCTGGACGCGTTTCTGGCGGGCCAGCGCGGCCTGCGGCTGGTGCGCACCGATCGCCAGGGCAAACCCTGCGAAACGGCAACCCGGGCCAGACTCGACAACGGCCTTGAACTGACCGTCACCGCCGCCGGCCCGCGTACATCGCTGGTGTTGCGCCGCGACGGCCGCGCCCTTTCGGCGTTTGCGCTGTCCGGCGACGGCGGAAACGCGCGCCATGAACATTCGGTGCAGGTGGCCGGCGGCAAGGCCGCGGTGCTGTACCGGCGATCCAGCCGCGATCACCCCCAGTTCCCGCGCGACGGCCAGTTGACGCTGCTTGGCCTGCGCGACAATCGTCTGGCGCCGATCACCAGCCTGGCCTTTGACCTTGACGGGCTTGAGCTTGACGGCGGCGAAATTCTGGCGCGCACGCTCGATGGCGCGCGATATCGCATCGAGGGCGCGCTGGATGTCCCGGCTGCCGTGTGGCTGCCGCCGGTTGGCGCGATTCCGGCTGTCGCGGCTCAACCCCCGGCGAAAAGCACCCCCGCCACCATCGGTGATGAACAGGTCGAACTGACGCCGACATCGCTGCGCGTTCTGCGCGACGGCCGCCTGCTGCTGGAAGAGCCCATGTTCGAGGCCTGGCAGATGGCCGTTATGCCCGCCCGCCGCATGGTGGCCGTGCATCACGCCGGGTACGACCTGAGGCCAGTGATAGACGTGTTCTGGGTGCGCCCGCTTGACCAGCCGGCGCCGCCGGGCGAGGGCGGCACAAGCTGGGTTTCCTGGCCCGTGGACGGGCTTGATGTGGCCTTGCGCGCGACGGCCGATACGCTGTTTGTCGGCCTGAACGGCCACTGGTTTGTCGTGGAGCCGGCGGTGCTGGACACAGTGCCATCCTGGATCAAGGCCCGGGGCTGGCTTTGAGCGGCGGTCACCTGACCAACGATGATGCCTGGGCACTGGCGTGCCGGCTGGCCGAGGCCCTGGACGCGCTGTTGGGCCACCGGCGCGACTGGCACGTCACGCGCGGTGTGCTGGACTGTTGCATTGAACATGACGACCCGCCCTGGCTGCGCCACGCGGCGTTTGTGCGCGCCGCGGGTGACCACCTGGTGGTTACGACGGCCGGTGACTGTGCCTCCAACCGCCTGTGGCACCTGCCGCCGGACGCTCTCGATGACATCGTTCGTGCCGTCGCCGGCAGCCTGCAAACCCTGAACCTGTGGGACCTCGTGCCCGGCCGCACGTTTCGCCTGCTGCAACCGTTGCGCGGCCTGGGCGACGGCACCGAGCTCAGGCTGCATTGCGTGGATGAAATGAAGCCGGCCGGCCTGCACTACCAGTTTCAGCACGCGGGGGGCTGGCTGGTGTTGCACGGCCAAAGCAACGCCGACCGGGCCGTACTGGACGAGATCGGCCGCTACCTGGAGTACGCACGCTGAACGGGCACGGATGGTTCACACCGGAAACACACGGGGCCCGTTAGACGGGCCCCGTACTCAGGAATGAAGGGTGTTCGGTTAGTTGATCGTGATGTTTGCCGGTACGGCAACGCCCATGCCGTTGTTGGTCTGCAGCGTTGCGCCTGTGGTGGTCACGCCGGCGCCGTCGCTGTTCAGAAAGATTGTTCCAGCATTGCCAGCCGGGCCGCCGCCGTTGGCGCGCAAAGTAACGCCGGAGTTGATGGTGATTGTGCTGCCCACAGTCCAGTAATGGACGGTAATACCTCCGCCGTTGCCGCCAGTGGTTGTACCGGTGGCTCCATTGGCGCTCATGCTGCCGGCAATGGTCACAAACGGTGAGTTACCGTGTTGAACCACGACCTGACCACCATTTCCGCCCGTATCTCCGGTGCCGCCGTTGGCATTCACGGTGCCATATTGGTACTGCCCATGCTTGCCGCCGTACATGTACACTTCCCCGCCATTACCGCCCATGCTTGCCGCACCCTGGCCGTTGCCGCCATTGGCACTGTAGGTGCCGCGGGTTTCCAGTTCACCGACAAAGATGGATGCCCAAAAGCTTCCCGCAAACCGCAGGTTGCCGCCGTTGCCGCCGTTGCCGGTACCTGTGGAACTGCCGCCGTTGGCCTCAAACATGCCATTGAGAGACATGAAGCCGCCAATGTTGTCGCTGTCGTAGTCGCCGAACAAATGAATGGCCGTGGCGGGGTTGCTGTTGCCTCCGTCGCCGCGGCCATTGCCGCCGTTGGCGCGCATGGTGGTGTTGGACACAATCACGGCCCCGTCGTACGCGCCACCCTGGATGGTGCCGCCAAGGCCGCCTTGGCCGGTACCCGAAACGGTCGAGCCGGTACCGCCGCTGGCATCCCAGGTGCCCCCGGTGATCCATACCGTGCCGTCGGAGTACATGGTGACGGTGCCACCGTCGCCGCCATTGTCTTGCTGGCTGTCACCGCCGCGCACGTCAAGGTTCAGGTTGGTCAGGTTCAGGTTGGACATGTATTCGTTGGCGTAAAGGTCAACGACGCCGCCAGTGCCGCCGTTGCCTGACGCGCCCATGCCCATGCCGCCGCGGGCGGTAAATGTGCCGCGCAGGAAATATGAGTCATAGTAATCGTACGTCTCCAACTGGCCGCCCGTGCCGCCCAGTGTGGTTCCCGTGCCGCCGTTTGCGGTCACGTTCATCGTGCAGTCCAGTTGCGAATAGTCACCATAGGGCCCGAAGTAGCCGCCATTGCCGCCGTTGACGCCGCTGCCGCCGTTGAGCTGGGCGTTCACGGTGACAAACCCGGTGCCGAAGTATTGGCCCTGTGTTACCTCCACAGTACCGCCTGTCCCGCCGTCACTGCTGGTCGAGTTGCCGCCGTTGGCGGTGGAGTTGACAGTGACATTACGGAAGTCGCCGCCGTAATCATCGTAGCTGGAGTTGACGTACACACCGCCGCCGTTGCCGCCCATGCCGGTTGTGCCGGTACCGCCGTTCGAAGTGTGCTGCACTGTTGCATGGTGCATGTTCGAGTAGGCGTACACGTACGATTCATATCCGTTGCCGCCGCTTACCCCATTGCCGCCGTGGGCGGTAATGTCAACAAGCACCTGCACCATATCACCTGTGGTTGAGACGATGTACGAGTACCCGCCTGTGCCACCCCCTCCGCTTGTGGACGCCCCGCCATTGGCGTTTACCACGACCGCCAGACTCTGCATGCGATAAGGGTACACATAGAGGTAAACCCCATCGCCGCCCGAGCCCGTAGTGGCGTCACCACCGTGGCCTTCCACAGAAATTACGCCGCGGGCATCACCGGCGTACAAATAGTTGCTGTTAGACCCGGAAGCGCCGCCGGAAGTGGTGCCGTTACCGCCGTTGAGTTGAAGGTACGTGAAATACTCAACAATGCCATAAAGATAAAAGTAACCAAAGCCGGCGTTGCCGCCGCCGCCCGCGCTGGCTGCCCCGCCGTTGACTTGGATACCCCAACGGAAGTGCTGGACCATACCGTTGGCGCCAGCCTCGATGTCATAGTAGCCGCCGTTGCCGCCGCCGGCTGTGCCGTCACCGCCGTTGGCCCGGACCATGCCCGCCATCCAGAAATCGCCATTGCGAACGTAAATTTCCAGGTTGCCACCGGTTCCACCGGAAGCTCCGGCCGCGCCCCGACACTGGATCGTACCCGTCATCGCAAAGGACCCGGCCAGCAGATCCATGTAGATGTTCGCGGCCGAGTTGCCAGCCGAGCCGTCGCCATTGATCGTGCCGTCAACACAGATCGCCAGCCCCTGGGCCGTGTTGGCGATCAGGTTCAGGTTCACCGACGAGTTCGCGGGGCGAGTAAGCGAGATTGTGCCCGCAATGCGGATGTAATCCGTGGGCTGGTGCGAGCGGATGGTAAGGCTGTCAATGCCCGCCAAAGCCAGGTTCAGTGTGACACCGGCCGGAAGGAAGAAGTCCTTGCCGAACAGTTCCAGGTAGCCGTCGGTTCCGCTGGCCCAGTACGACACTCCGCCGTCGGCTATCAGTTCGGCGATGGTCACGCTGCTGTCCGCCAGCGAAGCGGCACTGATGATGTTGTTGTCAATGCCGGGCCGCGACGGCCCCGCGCCGTCCTTGAACGAGCCGGTTTCCACGTAAGTCGTCAGGTTGCCGCCGCTACCGCCAACGCCAGCGGTAGCATTGCCGCCGCTGAGATCAACGCGCAGCGGCATGCCCACCAGGGTGGGGCGTGCTGTCGGGGGCGGGGCGATACCGCCGCCTCCTCCGCTGCTGCTCTTTTTGTCGTCACCCTTGCAGCCTCCCACAAGGCCGACAATAACTCCCAGCGCCAGAGCGCCGGTTAAACGAAACCAACGTGAGCCCGTGTTCATGGATTGTCCTGTTCTGTGGTCGAAGTAAGTTGCCGAATACGCACGGACTATAGCCTGCGTGGCGACCGTGTGCCAAACCCGTTTCCCCGGACACGTTCAAGGTGGCCGCAGCCGGTTTGGGACTATCTCCGTGCCTTGTGTTGCACAGTGCAGCCTCTACTATGCGTGCTATCATGCACACCATGCGTACACTGCTGATGGTGGCCGTTGTTTTGGCCTGCGGCCTTGGTGCCGCCGAATATTTCGTGGCTCCTGGCGGTGACGATGCCGCCAAAGGCACCAAAGACGCGCCCGTGGCAACGCTGAACCGCGCGCTGCAACTGGCCACCGCCGGCGACACCATCACCCTGCGCGCCGGAACCTATGCCGGCGGCCAGACGATCAGCCTGCCGGACATCACCGTGCAGTCCTTCGCGGGCGAAACGGCCACGGTTAAAGTGCCCAACGATGTCGAACGCCTGGGCAACTGTCTGTGGGCCACGGCCAACAATGTTTCGTTCAGGCGCCTGAACATCGAGGGCGGATTCTTTTACGCGCTCAAGTTCGAACTGGGCGTGACCGGCGGCCTGGTCGAAGACTGCCGCATTTACGGCAGCGGCCGCGACTGCGTCAAGATCGCCGGTGCCCACAACATCACGATCCGGCGCTGCGAAATATTCAACTCGGGCCTGCGCGACAACAGCAATGCCGAGGGCATTGATAACGTCAACGGCAACTACATGCTGGTTCAGGATTGTTACATCCACGATATTGCCACTTGCGGCGTGTACCCCAAGGGCGGCAGCATCGGCTCGATCATTGAGCGCTGTTTTATTACCCGCTGTGGCGCCGCCGGCATCAGCCTGGCCCAGGCCAGTGGTCTGCAGTTCTATGATACCAAAGTGAACCCTGAATATTACTCGTGCCGCGACTGCATCGCACGCAACAACATCATTGTGGACATCAAGGGTAGCGGCATTGACCTGGAAAGCGCGCTGCGCCCAAAGGTCTATAACAATACCCTGGTGAACGTTGCCCAGACCATGCGCGCCGGCATCCGCATTTCGGGCAACAACAAGGGTGGCAACGCGGGCCTGGTGAAGGTGAAAGACGCCGATATCCGCAATAACATTATTGTGATCGGCGCCGAGTCACGCCGCCCGGCCATTGCCATGCACAAGGACAGCCACGAAGGCACACTGACCATCAGCCACAACCACTATCACAAGGTCGGCGGTAAACCCCTGTTCTGGTGGGAGCCCGACAACGCCTACAACCTGGACCTGGCCGGTTGGGCAAAAGCCAGCGGCGAAAAGGAAGCCGCCGAAGGTGACCCCGGCCTGGACGAAACCTGGCACCTCAAGAAAGACAGCCCCTGCATCGGCAAGGCCGCAAACCTGGCACCCCCCGAGAAAGCGGGCAACGACAAGCCGGCCACAGGCAAGCATAACGCCGAAGACAAGCCCGAAGCCGGGCCGGCCGCCGGGTTCACGGATGACTACGACGGCAACCAGCGCCCCGAGGCCAAAGACCGCAAACCCTGGGACATCGGCGCCGACCAGACCGGCGCGGACCCCCTGCCTGCACCTCCCAAAAACGATACCCCCGGCACCGGCGCCAAAACCGATCTGGCCAAGCCTGGAAAGACCGCGGGCAAGATCAAGGACTGACAAGGACTGCGCACGTGCTAGCCTGGCGCGGCCATGCCCGCTCATGAAACAAGCTTATTGCTGGCCTCGCGCGCCTGGTACAGCGCCCCGGTCTCCGAGTTCGTGGCCAGGCCACCCGGAGCAATATTGGGAGAGGTGGCACGAAGAACAGATTTTGCCATCGAGCTGGACCAGCGCGACGCCTGGCTGCAGCAGATTCGAGACTTGCAGTCGGCTCTGGTGGGCCTGTCTGCGCATGTCTACCTGGAGTTCAACATCCCGCGGATGGGAAAGCGCATTGATTCGGTGCTGATTGCCGGGCCTGTTGTGTTCGTGATTGAGTTCAAGACAACAGCCGCTGACCAGTCGGCCATAAATCAGGTTTGGGACTACGCGCTTGACCTCAAGAACTTCCACGCCGGAACGCATCAGGCGCGTGTGGTGCCGCTGCTGGTGACTGGCGGTGCACCAAGACAAGTCCAAGCGTCCGGCATGGCCCATGATCTTGTTTCGGAGCCTGTCGTTGTGTCGCCAACAACACTGCGTTCTGCACTCGATCGCGAACTGGCAAGTGGAGGCTCGCCACCCATTGACCCAAGAGCCTGGGAGTCTGCGCCATACAAGCCAACACCGACCATTATCGAAGCTGCACGTGCCCTGTACCAACACCACAGCGTGGAAGCCATCGCGCGCTTTGACGCAGGCGCAGAGAACCTCGCTGTTACCTCTGAGCGTCTACGCGAGATTGTGCGCGAATCTCGCGCCCACAACCGCAAGTCACTCTGCTTCGTGACCGGCGTACCCGGTGCCGGCAAGACGCTGGTTGGCCTGAACGTAGCGACCCAGCGCAACGAAGATGATCCATCGTTGCACGCGGTGTTCCTTTCGGGCAACGGTCCGTTGGTCAATGTACTGCGCGCGGCGCTGACGCGTGATGAATACGAGCGCCGCAAGCTCCGGGGTGAAAAGCCGCGTAAAGGGCACGTAGGCGAAAGCATCAAGGCTTTCATCCAGAACGTTCACCACTTTCGTGACGACGGGCTGCAGCACGCAGGACCGCCATCCGAACACGTTGCAGTGTTCGACGAAGCGCAGCGCGCCTGGAACCTTCAACAAACCGCTGCCTTCATGCTGCGCAAGAAGCGCAGGCCAGACTTCAACCAGTCGGAGCCGGAGTTTCTCATCTCTTGTATGGATCGCCACCCGGACTGGGCCGTGGTTGTGTGCCTTGTCGGCGGCGGGCAGGAAATCAACACCGGTGAGGCCGGTATTGAGGCGTGGCTTGACGCAGCACGCGAGCGGTTTCCGGGCTGGCACCTGCATATCTCAGAGAAACTCACTGATAGTGAGTACGCTGCGGGCCGTGCGCTGGAACAAGTGCGCGCCCGGCCGAACTGCACGCTGGAACCGTCGCTCCATTTGGCAACCTCGATGCGTTCGTTCCGGGCGGACAATGTCGCTGCATTTGTGAAGGCGCTGCTGGACTGCGATACACAGGCCGCGTGCAAAGCTCTTGATCGAACCCAGGACCGCTTTCCGATCCGTGTCACGCGTAATCTTGCCGCCGCCAAGCAGTGGGTCCGCGCCCGCGCCCGGGGCACCGAACGCTTCGGCATGCTGTGCTCCTCCAGGGCTCAACGGCTTAAGCCTCATGCCATTGATGTGCGCTTCAAGGTTGACCCTGTGCACTGGTTTCTCAATGGGCCTGATGACACGCGCTCGAGTTTTTACCTGGAAGACGTTGCCACCGAGTTTCAGGTGCAAGGGCTGGAACTGGACTGGGCATTGGTCAACTGGGACGCCGACCTGCGTTTTGGCCGCGGCGGCTGGAGCCACCACGACTTTCGCGGCGACAAATGGATCACCATCCACAACCAGGCCAACCGGCGCTATCTGCTCAATGCCTATCGCGTGTTGCTTACCCGCGCGCGCCAGGGCATGGTCATTTTTGTCCCGCCCGGTGATGCCGCCGACCCCACACGCTGGCCACAGTGGTACGACTCCACGTTTGCGTACCTGCGCCAGGCCGGCATTGCCGAGTTGGCCTGACCGCGCGTGCCGCCGGCTTGACCGTGCGGAGCGGTGGGGCATCATAGGGCGGCTTGGCATTGGTGTGTGGCTGGTCGCGGAGCCTGACAACCGCGGCGCGAAGGCAAGCGCCGACGATGAGTGGCTCAGCGGCCGCGCGGCCGCACCCAATGACGGACCAGACCAGGCTTGCCACCCGCCGCCGGTGATGCGTTGGCCTTGGGCTGATATGGTTTTGGGGTTGATGCGTGGCCCGCCGCGAGGACGCTGTGCCGGCTCGAATCGAGCAAAGTGTGTCCTGCGCAAGGCCTTGAGGCGCTGTAATCGTTGCCGCATGGGGTGAGCGCGGGTTGTGTGAGTGAGGCTGGGTGTCTTGTTGCGGAAGTTGCGAGGCCGCGGTTTGTGCGGGTACGGTTGAACGCAGAGGCTGCGCAGTTGCGGCCTGTTTCAGTGGGGATGGGTGCGGAAGTTGCGCTGTCCCGGCTGGTGTGAGTAGAGTCTGGTAGAAAACTACGCGGCCATTGCCTGTTTCAGTGGGTTTGTTGAGGAAGTCGCTCGGCCGCGCCATGGGAGAGAGTCATCGAGCGGGCGTAGCTCAGTGGTAGAGCTCCTGCTTCCCAAGCAGGTGGTCGAGGGTTCGAACCCCTTCGCCCGCTCCAGCCCCAAACCCGCCTTGGAGGCCAACCCCAAGGCGGGTTTGCTTTTTAACACACAAGGCATTTTGCCCGGTTGTACACGATTCCGTACACGATATTCTTCGGGGCACTTCGGTCGCCGTGATCCAATCCTCCATGGGCCATTGACGGCCTCAACAAGGGTGTCTGCAACTCAAATGCGAGCGGCATAGTCCACCCGAAGTGCGTACCGTGGCCACTATGTGTGCCGTAAGCTAGGAAGCGACTTGCTCTGTGCTGACGACAGTGCCTACAACACGCTTCAAGTAGTCGGTCGCGTACATCCTGACCACGCCGCGAGAATGCAACTCATCGTCATTCATCGGGCGCATCCAGTCGGGTTCGTTGGCTCGCGCTTCGGTCGTTGAAAGCAGGAACGAGTGCAGGTGCACGTTTTCTTTGGCCTTGGCCACCAAGTCCCGTTCGATGGCCTTGATGTCCTTGTGGAACGCCACCTTGGAACTGGCCAAGCCCTCGTGGTGCATACCGTGCGGGTCCAGAAAGACGATGTGCTGCCGGTCCTTGAGCACGATCCAGAGCAGGAAGTCGGGGTAGAAGTTTCCGGCCTCCGCAAACCCGATGCCTTTGCCCCGCGAGCCGTTGCGCAGCAGGTAGACTTCGTGCTTGGCCAGCAACCCGCTGGCTCCACACTCCTTGGCCACGTCTAGCACCAACCGCTTCTCGTGGTCATTCAGCGCAACGGGCGCGATGGTGATGCTGCCCGCCTTGCCTACCAGCAGTGGCCGGTACAGGTGGCGCTCATTCAGCGCCTCTTCCAGGAACTTCGGCAGCTTGAACTTGTTCAGGTCGCCATCGTTCACTGCTCCGATGAGCGCCTCCAGCATTTTTAGATTCTCTTCGCCTTGCTGTTCCGCCGCCTCCTCTGACATCGAAATCAGCCACGTCGGGAACATGCCTTCGTACTCGCCCCCTTCGGCAATGGCCTCCTTCAAGGGCACGAGCTTGCGGTTTTTGGCGTCGTAACGGGCCTTGGCGTCGTCGTAGAGCTTGCGGAAGAGCTTGGCAAGCAACTGCGCTGCGATTTCCTGCCACATGCCAAGCCGGTCAAAGCGGAACTCGTGATCCTGCTTGGGCAGCAGTAGCCTGTACCAACCGGCGTCTGAAAGCACGGCCTGCACGTCGCCAGGCGTCACCTTAATGTTGTGGCCTACCTCGTACTTCAGGCGTTGCACGCCGAAATAGAGCTTGTCCCAATCGAGGAACGCCAGCGCTTCATCGGGAATGCGGGTCTTGTCGGGTGCATGGGCAGCGTCGGTGTCGGGCCGAACGCCCTTGCTGGTCGTCGTTTCGACCTGCGGGAACCAATTCAGTTCAATCTCGCCCAGCCTGTTTCGCTGCGATTGGTACTCCGCCAGCAGCGGGATCCTCACGGCATCCCTAAAGCCGCGCTCGCCTTTGGGAACGACCGGAATCTTGAGCTTCTCGTATACGCCCTTGTCGCGGAACACTTCGATTACCGGCAATTCCCACGTGCGCTTGCGCGTCACGTCCAAGCCCTCGTTCTGGAGCATTTCTCTAAACGTGGCCATGTAGCTTGCGTGAACGCCGAACACGTTGAGTGTTTCCGCGACTTGCACGTGTGCCGGCGGCTTGGCTTGACCGTTGAAGCGGCTGCTGCGCTTGAGGCTGAAACCCTTCTCGTTGCCCTGCGAGTCGCGAATGCGCTGGCCCTTGAGGCGCACGCCGCGCCCGAACAACTGGATAACCTGGGTTCCTTCGCCTTTGCCGAGGTTGAGCAAACCCATGGTGCTCACGCGCCACGAATCCCAGCCTTCGGTGAACTTGCGCGAGCCAATCAGAACCTGAACGTGTTCCAGCTTGTTGATCTTCGGAAACAGCGCCTCTGTGCCAGTCTGGTCGCGTTCTACCGTCAGCTTCAGCCTTTCCTCGCAAGTCTCGGCTACCTTGCGCGCACCTTCGCTGCCCACGTTGATGATGCCGAAAGGCTTTTCAGCCGCGCCCACGGAAAGCCGTATCTCGCCGCTCGCGGTCACGTAGGTGAGCTTGAACGTGTTCTCCGTCGAGCCAAACACGCGCCGCTTCAG
The DNA here is from genome assembly GCA_015075515.1 of Planctomycetota bacterium. Lineage (GTDB taxonomy): Bacteria > Planctomycetota > UBA8742 > UBA2392 > UBA2392 > H3-PLA7. The sequence goes on along the minus strand of JABTUE010000002.1, from coordinate 612,452 downwards.
GTCGTCGTAGAGCTGTTCCGGCGTGTCGTGCTTGGTTCGCAGCCAGTCAAACGTGCCCTCGAAAGCGTTCACGCCATCCTTCGACGCTACTACGACCTCATTGCCCATGAACTGCTGAATAAGCCGCGTCAGTTCGTCTTTCTTGGTCAGCACGTCGCGGAAGAAGGCAAGCAATTCCTGCACGTCCGAAAGTTCGCCTTCAGAAAGGCTGTCGCCGCCCGTCACGCTCGCGCCCACGAGCACCAGCAATGGCCGCTCAATGTTGAACGGCACCAGCTTGGCGCGGTGTTCGTCGAAGAAACGCACCTGCTGGTAAAACGCCAGCAGCGCGCCCACCAGATAGGGAAACTCGCTTTCGTCGATCTGCTTGGACTTGCCCTTCTTCTTGGGTGCTTCTCCGGCGCGGCTTTCCACGTTCAGGATGCGGAATTCCTTGCCGTAGCCGTCCTTGTAGAACTCGCCATAGCTGTAATCGAAGAGGATGCTTTTTGCGTACTCGTTCTTGAGCGCGTTGTCCGCCGAGCCGTCAATGGCCTGGCTGAACGTGGCGGAATATTCAAAAGAGAAGCCTTCTTCGCTCAATTCGTCGCGGCGCGATTTCCACTGGCCGGTTTCGCCGCCCTTGGCCCCACGGTGGCCTTCGTCAACCAGCACAAGGTTGCAACGCTCGAACTGGTCGGGGTGAACGGTATTCGGCCCTTCCTTGGTCTGCCCGTCACGTCCCTGCTTGGCGAAGTCGTGGTAGTCCAGCACGGTCACCTGAATCTTGCCCGCCGCGAACACCGGCAGGTGGTCCTTCTGGAATTGCTCGGCCGCAAACAGGTGATCGGGAAACTTTTCTACGTGCTGCTGCGAAAGCCCGGAACTGGGTGTGAGCAGGATGGTGCTCTTGATCTTCCCGAGCAATCCCGCGCGCTTGGCGTAGTGGCGGAATTGCAAGATGTTGGCGTGCATCAGGTGCGTCTTGCCGCTGCCTGTGGCGTTCTGGAACGCGAGCTTGTTCAAGTCGCTGATTTCAAAGGCCGGAACGTCGTCTTCCCATGTGCGGTTGAACTCCTCGCGCGTCTCATTCAGCGCGGCACAGAGCGCCCGCTTGTCGCCAAAGTAACGGTCGAGGTAAATCTCGGTCAGCAGCAGGCACAGGTACTGGAACCAGGTCCACTCGAAGTTTTCGCGGTCTTTCTCGGGCGGAAACAGCTTGCGCGTGATTTCGACAATGTTGCCGTCGTAGGCATCAAGCTGGTCCCTGGTCAGTCCCAGAAGCCAGCCGATGTCGAGCGTGCTTTGCAGGGCGCGGCAGAATCTGGTGTGGCCTTCAACAAAGCCGCGATGTTCGTCGCCTCCAAGCAGGCCGCGCATGCGCTCAAGCGGGTGCTTTTCATCCAAGGGTGCGCCCAGGATGTTCAGCGCCCAGCGATTGAGCACGAGGCGCTGGCGCAGCCTGCGCGTGACCTTTGGGGTGTCGGACTTTGATTTGCGCGCCATGCCTACTCAGTGCCTTCGAACATGAGGCGATGGAATTCCTGTTCGGTCAGCCGCACAGTCCAAGTCTGGTCGTCGCGTTTCAGGTTTTCGAGCGTGTTATCGCCATTGACGTAGATCAAATCCCACTCGAAGTCCTTGACCTTGTAGCGGTTCTTCTCGAACCATTTGATGAGCTTGTCGTCGGGCACTTCATCTACGTTGCGCCAGAGGACGAGGCAGCGGTTGCCTTGTGGGTCTTTGCCCGTGACTTCGAGGATGCCGTGATCGGCGGCTTTGAACGTGGAATCCTTGGACAAGCGGATAGTGTCCGCCCGAAGGCCAAGCAGCCAATTGAACGTTTCAACGAGGTCAACGGGCTGCTCACGGGTTACGTCGTCACGGGTGACGCGCAGCGTGTACTCAAAGGGGCGCTCGAACTTCTGGATGTTGAGCAGGCTGGCGCTGCCTCGGCTTTCGACATTGAGCATGTAATGGAGCCGGTACTTTTCCCGCTCGGCCTCGGGCAATTTGTCAAAGGCCTTTTGCTGAGCCTCGCCCCGCTTGAGAAAGATGTTGTCGCAGGCATCCTCGTAGGACTCCAAGCGAACGACCTTCAGAATCTGGCTTAACCCATCACGCTCTTTGGGAGCGCCGGCTTCCCAAGCCGATGCATAGGCACCCTTCAGAATGCGCGGCATGAGCACTGTGTTGAAGTACTCGTTGACCTCAACCAAGACGAACTTCAACTTCAGGCCCTCTTCGCGATTCGCACGAATGACCGCATGTCCGGTACTGCCGGAGCCGCCAAAGCAGTCGAGCACTGTGTCACCGGGCATAACCACTTGACGTAAGAAACGGCGCACGAAGTTAGTGTGTTTAGGCGCAAGGAACACGCCAGCCCGACCAAAGAGCGATGTTGTCTCTTTCTCGCCGTCAGAGTAATCCGCGAAGACGCTCTTACAGACATTGGTTTCGACGTTGTGTAGAAAGCGCTTCTGCTGGGGGACCTTGGTTTCGTCCGGCCCGAACGCGATAAGGTGGTCCGCGAGCAACGATTCCCAGCTATTCCGATCAGGATGTTCTGGATCAATTCGTTCCGTACCCTTCCACCCCCGTGAAGGCATCTCAACGGGTTTCTTGGTGATGGGGTGAAGCGGTCGATAAAAGCGGTAGTTCGGGCTCTTTGGGTCATTAATCGTGTCCGATTGCTTGTCTTCGGCAGACATGATGGTCCAGTCGCTTTCGCGATAAACCCAAATCATGGCGTTGAGCTGCTTGGCTTCGGCTTCTCTTACGAGCTTCCCATCCGCAGTCCGATACTCCGCAAACTTGTACTGATAAACCCCATTCCAAGGGTTGTTTCGCTTCTCTTCTTCCCAATCTAGGCCTTGCTCCTCAATCATTCGGCGGTATTCGCTCACGTGTGCCTTGTAGAGCGCTCGTAATTCCTGCTCGACCTGCGCAATGGGCGGAAACCCGGGGTTGAGCCTTTGAACCAACTCCATCACTTCGGCGTAGCCCGGCTTCGGTTCGCGGAACGTACGGTGGTTGGCCTCGGTTGTCGGTCGGTCTTTGGCGTATACTTCCACGAACTCGTGGTTAACGGAATACGTCGGAGAGCGACTGTCGTTTGTGTTCTGGACCCAAATCAGTTCCTCCACCTTGTTTTCCGGTCCAAATGCTGCGTCCAGCGCAGCCTGCACCATGAGGCGCTCGTTCTTGTCAATGGATACAAACAACACGCCTTGCTTCGAGAGTATTGGGCGCAAAGCCTCCATACGGTCGTGGATGAGTGACGCGAAGGAAGAATGGCGGTAGTTATTCTTGTAGGGAATGGCGCTTACGTCTGTGTTGTAAGGCGGATCGATGTAGACGCAGCGCACACGATCCGTGTAGGCGGGCTGCAAGGCTCTCAGCGCCTGAAAATTGTCGCTGCGCACCAAAAGTCCGTTGGTGTTTTCCGCCAGTCCGGAAAGGCCAGCCACTAACTCATCCCGAAATGCCCGGGGGAAGTGAGCGGTATTGACGGGCAAGGTCTTGTTGGCCTTGAGGAAATCAGGCGTCAATGTCCCTTTGTAGCCTTCAATGCGTTCCAGCGCGAACCATCGCTCCCACTCCAGCCTTTGTCCCTCGTTTGACGCGACTACGGGGTACAACCGCTCGGGAATACGGTCGAGCGTGACGCAGTAGTGCGTCTCCAGCACAAACTTTTTCTTAAGCCACAGCTTCTTCTGGAAGTTCTCGATCTGCGCGAGGAAGTCTATCAGCTTTTCGGCAATCGCCCGCAGGACGCGCAGCTTGGCGAAGTGGCGCGTGCTCAATTGTTCGGGCGTCTGCTTGCCATCAAGAATGTCCTCCAGCTTGAGCAGCTCATGCTTGATGTACCAGTCCAACTCACGCCGAAAGAACCCGCCTAAATCCTTGTGGATGAAGTAATCGAAGTGAGCTTTCCTCATGAAGCGAAGCACATTGTGTTCAAGCACGCTCTTGCCCGTAGCCTCGCCGTCTCTGCTATGGGCGGCTTCCAGCATTGGCTTCCACGCCTGGGGCAACCTGGCGCTTTCAAGAATCCATCTGGCGCTGAGGGCGGAAAGCTCGTCGCGCATGTTGGGCCGCGCGCCGATGTCCGGCTGGTGCTCGGCAACCTCTTCGCGCGTGACCACCCGGTACTCAAAGGGAATGACCAGTTCTGTGCCGGCCTCGGTCTTTTCTTCTGCAATTGAATTCTCGCCGCGCGCGAAAATGTGGTAGCGCTCTTTGCCCTTTTGCTCTTTGGCGTTGTCACGCTCGGTGGAGGCCGCGACCAGTTTGAAACGCACACGCTTGCGGGCGTTCTCAGGGCCGACAAGAAAGGCGTAGTGTTTTAAATCTTCGCTGGATTTGATGTAGTACTGGTCGTAGTTGGCCCAATACAGCTTGACCTCTTCGCCATTGTAGGGGATGGCGTAGGCATTTTCGCCGTAGCGCCGCTGGCTGATGAAGTCGCCTTCCTGGTAGTAGCGGCCAAAGAACGTCAACAAGTGGCTGTAAACCTGATCTTCAAGCGCGCCTTGATCCGGCGCGGCTTCACGCTGGGCTACAAGCTCCTGGTACTTGGGGGCTGTTTTGGGATCAACTCCTGCGGCCTTGAGCGTCTTCTCAAGTTCGGCGATTTGCGCTTCAAGCTCGGCGCGCTTGCCGCCGGCTTCGCCCGCCAAAGCCTCTTTGACGTGCTTTTGGAAAAGCTCCTGATCGAGGAACTTCTCAATCTCGGCCTTGCGCGCGTGCATGATGCGATAAATGCCGAAATCCAGTTCGGCGGCATCACCAAGCTGGAACATTTCCTTGAGCAAGCGGATCAGGCGCTGGTACTTGGTTTCAGGCATGGGCTACTTGTCCTCGTCGTGGCTGTCCTTTTCGGCCTCGCGCACCTTGGCGACCACGTCATCGGCGAAGAGCTTGCCTTCGCCTGGAGGGTCGAGGAACAGGTAGTTGTCCACGAACTCCTCGGCCCGTTTCCGCAATTCTTTCTCGTTGATCAACGGCGGCTTCAGCAGCTTGTCCAGTTCTTCGCTGCACTCGCGAAGCTCGGCTTTCAGAGTGTTCATGGCTTCGGGCGTATTGCCTATGGTCGCCTTGATCAACTTGAACGTAACTCCATCCAGTGACCTGTCGGGGAACGCGCCGCCGCCTGCTGCCGCCAGCACCCTGAGGTACCGACTCGCGGTCTCGCGAACAAAGTCAGGCCGGTCGATGGGATTGTCGGATGTCTTTGCCTGCTCTATGCCAAGGAAGAAGAACTTAAACTTGAACTTGTGTTTGCGTGGTTGGGCCATGGGGCCATCCTAACGAACTTGCCAGCGGATGGTGAACAGATGCGAGCGATCCGTGGTTTGCTTCACGGCGTCGCGCAGCTTGCTCTTGATCTGCTCGGACTTTTCCATGATCGCGTCAAAGGCCTCCTCACGCTGCCTGCGCAGCTTCTGGAGTTCCCGGCGCAGTTTTTCTTTCTCCGATTCAAACTGCTCTTTCTCGGCCAGGTTCTTGGCCTTGTTGCTGTTGGCAAAGGCCTGGCGCAACTCGGATTTTTTCTGGTCTATACGGCGCTCAAGGCCCTTTTCCTGATCGTCGGCCCAGCGGTCCACCATGTCAAAGCGCTCGTGCATGAACTTCAGCGAACGATTGCTGGATTCGTCTATGGTGCCTGCCGCGTGCTGCTCGGCTTCTTTGGCCAAACGCTGCTCAACGTCATCGGGCACTTCGCTTACGGGCCGAACCTCGGCGCGCTGGCAATCAAAGAGCCGTGACAAAACGTCGTTGGGCAAGGCCGCGCCGGAATCGTCGATGCCGGTGAAAAGCAGGTGATCTTCGCGATAAGCACTCTGACGCTGTGCACCTTCGCGTGGAGCGCCCTTGAGCGTCAGCAGGTCAAGGCGCAGCCAGCCGCCCTTGCCTTTCAGTTGCTCGACCACGGCAATGCGCGTCGGGTTTTGGGTGACGTGGAAGGTGATCTCCGCAGGGGGCGATGCGGCCTGCTTGCCCTGTTCAACCGCCCACTCGCCCAAGGGGTGGTTCAGGCGATAAACGACGCCGTCCTCGGGTTTCTGATCGAGCTTTGAAATCAGGCGGTAAAGGCCGGGAGGCGACTTGGCCGGGGGCATTGGCGGGTCATGAAGCTTGAAACAAAGCGCTTCGTCTTGGAACTCGGCGCGCTGGGCAAGCGCATGGCGCGTAACGATCCAGAAACGGCGTTCCATTTTGCCGATGAGCTGGCGGGCGTCGTCCAACTGCACCTTGAGGCGCTCGTGAACCTCTTCATCGAAGTGGGCCAGCAATTGGTCGCGGGTCTTCTGCATCCGCTCGTTGATCTGTTCGTCAAGGCCGGAACGAAGCTCCGCGAAGGCCGCTTCAATTTCCTGGGGGGTACGGCACTTCTGGTAGATGGCCAGGATGCGGCGCTCGAAGTCAACGCCGGACTCAAGGCTGCCAAGGACTTCGTCGGAACTGCCGAAGATGCCGTTAAACAGCCTGAACTTGGCTTCGAGCAATTCATAAACGCGCTTGTCAGCCAGATTCTTGCTGTTGAGGAAGTTGAGGACCACGACGTCGTGTTTCTGCCCGTAGCGGTGGCAGCGTCCAATGCGCTGCTCGACACGTTGGGGGTTCCAGGGCATGTCGTAGTTCACGACCAGTGAGCAGAACTGGAGGTTGATGCCCTCAGCGCCTGCTTCGGTGGCGATCATGATCTCGCGCTGGTTGCGGAAATCTTCAACCAGTGCCGCACGCATGTCTACCTCACGAGAAGTCAGGGGCTTGCCCGCCCCTCGTTGCGCATGGACGTAGGCGTCGTATGCGGCGCGGGCCTCGGGTGTGCTGTTGCTGCCGTTGAACAGGGCCACCTGGCCCAAGTAGCCGTTCTGTTCGAGGAAGTTCTTGAGATAGTCCTGTGTGCGGCGCGACTCGGTAAAGATCAGGGCTTTGCGCTGCGCGCCAACCTTCTGCATTTGCTGAAAGCCCTTTTCGAGCCCTTTGAGAAGGGCCTTGGCCTTGGAATCTACGCGGATGGAGCGCGCCAGCCGGGCCAGTTCTTCGAGTTCGGCGATTTCCGCGTTCAGCTTTAGGCGGTCAATCTCGGCACTGTGGGATGTGCCCTGACTGGAGTCGGCAACCAGAAGTTCCTCAGCCTCGTCGTCGTCCAGCGCTTCGTCGTCGATGAGTTCCTCTACCAGGCGCTCAAGGTCGTCAGTTGGTGCGGGAAGCCCCTGGGCCATGCGCTTAAGCCGCGTAATGAGCGCGTCAAGGGTTCCGACAATGGCTGCTGTGCTTGACGCCAGCCGCTTTCTTCCCCCGAGCACTTGCAAGTGCTGAAGCCGCTTGGGAATGGCGTAAGTGTCTTCACGCTGGAGGTAGGCCGACATGCGCTCATAGAGGTTCTGCTCGTCGGCGTTGGGGGCGAATGACTCCAGCAGCGCATGACGCTCGGTGAACGGCACATATTCCTGAACGTCCTTGCGCAGCGTTCGCTTGCAGAAAGACGCCAGGCGATTGCGAAGCGCATCAGGGTCCCCACCGCCATTCATGAACGCCTGCTGAAATGCCGTCTTGTCGCCGAAGATGTACTCGTCGAGCAACTGACCAATACCAAACAGCTCCAGCAGGCTGTTCTGCAATGGCGTGGCGGTAAGGAGCAGCTTGCGGAAGCCGCGCGTTGCAGAGAGCAGTCGTTGGCCCATGACGTTGCTCTCGCGGTAGCAGTTCCTCAGCTTGTGGGCCTCGTCAAAAACAATCAGATCCCACGTGACCTTCAGAAGGTCCTCGTGCTTGGCGGCGGCAAAGTTGAAAGAGCTGATGACGACTTCGTCGCACTGGAAGGGGATGCCTTGACCGTCTTTGGCCGCCTGCCGGTAAGCGAAAGCATCGACGATCCTGGATGGCAGGTTGAACTTTGTTAGCAGCTCGTCTTGCCATTGGGTGCGCAGCGAGGCCGGGCAAAGAACGAGCAACCTGCGTTTGCGCTCGGCCCAGCATTGGCAAAGTACTAACCCTGCCTCAATCGTCTTGCCCAGGCCCACTTCGTCGGCAAGCAGCGCCCCGGCCGCCAAGGGCGAGCGCAGGGCAAAGAGCGCAGCGTCAATCTGGTGCGGGGTGAGTTCGATTGAGGCGTTGAAGAGCGACGATGCCAGACGTTCCACGCCGGACTCGGCACTCTGGCGAGCGAGATCATGGGCAAAGTACTTGACGTGGTATGATGTCCCCATGCCCGCCCTCGGTCGGATCAATGCCTGAAGCCAAGTACTTTATCGTTCCGACTAAGCAGCGGAAGTGGCACAGCCCAATGCGGTCCCCCCAAAGCCTGCCTCGGGGCGAGCGCTGGCCAAGGCAACTTAGGCAGAATCTCATGCCGAATCCTGGCGGCCTTTGGAGCCAGGGGCTTGGCAAGCCTCGTCGGCACCCGCACCCCCCAAGTTGGCGCGGCGGGGAAATAGCGTGTTTTTTGACGGTTCTGGCCCACGGGACTCCAGAATCTTGTGGTTTGAGGAAGGGGCCTTTGGCTGACCTAACCAGACCTTGACCGTCCCCGCCGCGACGATTGTGGCCGATGTGGCACACCTGCAAGCCTAGCCGTTTTGACGCTCCTGAAACAGCAAGAACGACGAGGCATGCTTGCCGTCGTCGTTCCTGTGTGGGCGGGACCGCCCCGCCCGGAGGGTTCGTGGCCGGCTAGTTAAGCCAGCGGTTGCCGTTCTCGGCGCTCTCCAGCATGCTTCCGCCCAATTCCTGCAGCCTCTGGCGGGACGACAGGGGAAGGTGGGCCGAGTTGCCCGCACGAGTCAGGGCGTTGATCGCGTGATACAGGGAATCACCTGGCTCCTGTTCGTGGGCCATGCGAAGTGCCGCGCCTTCTTCTTCGCTGAGCGCGTAACGCTCGATGATGCGCGCCAGCACGCGCGCCATGTCGGGCACACGGATGTGCATCGTGCGAGAAAAGCCCTCGATGCTCGTATCCGCCTTGGCCTGGATGGTGTCGATGGCGCGCTGGACACTGGCCGCAAGGTCAACATGGCCGATGTGACGCCGAGCCCAGGTGTCCTGGCTGCCCCCGAGGATGAGGCCGTTGAGGCAGATGGCACGGTAGATCAGGCCGCGAATCTCGACCTTGGCCAGACCTACCTCGCTGTTACGGATGGCGACGCCAGGGTTCAACGTGTCGCCGGGTGCCGCGACACGGACTCGGCCGGAAACGAACTGCACGTTGAGTTCGTACTCGGTCAGTTCAAAGCGCAAAGGGGCATTGCCCAACGTGCGGCGAAGCGAGCGCACCAACGGCAGGTTGTCCACGGGCGCGTAACGCTCGGACAGGACTGCGCGCACCCGGTTGCCGTCGCACCGCAGCAGGAAGTTGCGGGCACCAGCGACACCAAGCCAGTGGTTGACGTTGGTCGCCAGCAGGTCGGGCGGGCAGCGCAACAGGTACGCGGTGGGAACCCTCAACTTGCCGCCAAGCTGGGCGAGGGCAAGCTCGCTGAGGGTAAACTCGCGCCCGGTGGGGCGGTGGATGAGCGCCCCGGTGTTCGAGTCCACGAGAAGTTCGTCCTTGGATGCCTTCACGTCATGGTATGACGCCGCCCTTTGCTCCAAGACTTCCTCAAGCTGGGCAAGACCGGAATCGGGCTGCGAGCGCAGCGAACTGGCTGGTGTTTCCACAAGTTGGACCATGTTTCACCTCCATCAACGAAAAAGGGCCGCACCATGCGGCCGTAGCTTTGAGCGAATTGGTTGTTGTTCAGCCTTTGACCAGCGCCCCGACGAGCACCTCCGCCACGGTTCGGGCACACATGGAGTAACCCAGCGTGGCCGTGGCCCCGCGTTGGACGAGTTCCTTCAAGTACAGCGGTGTTCGCGAGCGAGTCAGCACAAACAGGGACGCATCGGGATACTTGGCCCGAAGGTCTTCTGGCTGGGGTGGCCGGGCATCCTGGTCCACGATCAGCACGTCAAAGGCACCCGGGGCGTCCAAAGAGGCCACTTCGTGCTCCAGACCCGCAATCACGCAAGCATGGCGCAGGCGATCAGCGATCACCGTGCTGGTGGCGACAATGCGGGCCTTCATTGCTTGGACTCCGCGCAAAGCCGCGCGTAGCCGCACCCGTCGCACTGGTAGCTGCGTCGCCGGGGAAACACCTGAACGCCTACCGCCTTCAGGTAATCGCGGATTAACTGGTGCAGTTCGTCGTGGTCCTGACCATTGCGAACTGCCGGGAGGATCTTCAGGTCGGGCTCCTTGGTCTTCATCATCAACCAGTACTCGAACTCGACCTTGGCGCCCGGAGGCAGCAACCGCTGAGCCGCCGCCAGATAGCAGGTGGGCTGGAGGTCATAGCGCAGACGGTCCTCGCCATAAGTGCGCGCGGCTGTCTTTAGTTCAACAATCTTGAACTGGTTGAGGCCGGTCATCAGAAGGCAGTCGAGGTAGCCGGTGAGGGTGACGCCTGGCTGGACTTCCACGTCAAAGGCGAGTTCCGTGCCGATTACTTTGGCGTTGCGATCTACCTTGGTCGTGAAGCACCGCAGCATCGCCTTGCCCTTCTCGACCAGCGCTTCCAGTTCTTCAGGGCCGCAATCGAGCGGGCTTTGGCTTTCTTCAGCGAACTTGATGGAGTCACGGAAGGCGCGTTCAAATACGGCAATGATCTCATCGTCGCCCTTGGGCGTCTGGGCCAGAGACTCCAGAAAGGCCTCTGCCGCCTCGTGTATAGCCGTGCCAAACACGAGGTTGACGGCAGTACCGTCTTCGGGCGCTTCGTCCACATAGCGGAACTTGAAGCGCTTGGGACAATCCTGCCAGGTGCTCAGCCGCGTGTAGCTGACGGATGTCATGGTGTCGGTCGTCATGGCGTTCCTTTCCGTGGCCTCAGGCCGACTTGCGTCCTTGGAAGCGGTCAATCAGGTCGCCAGCCTGGCGCTTGGAGAGGTCGTTGAGCCCGCAGCCGAATTCGCGCTGAATCAGCGACTTGAGAGCAGCCGCGTCGAGATTCCGGGTGCGCCGCGCACTGGCGAGCAAAAAGCCGATCTGCTTGCGGGTCGCGCGCTCGTCGCCGCCATTGGCACTGTTGGACGGGGGGAGGTCCAGGACCGGTCCGCGCTCGTTCCAATCACCGGTGCGCGGCGCGTCGTTGGAGTGGGCAGCAAGCCCGTTGCCGTTCCGACCGTTGCCGGCAGTCTGTTCGGTCAGCCGGTGCTGGCCGTTACCGAATACGGCGTTCCGGGCAGGTTGTTCAGCGATACCAAGCTCGGCGTCCACTGCCTGGCGCAGGCTGTTCCAGAGTTCCTGCAACTGATGCCGAATTTGGGGCGCGGCAGCGTCCGCCACCTCGATTTCCAGACTTGCACCGGCCTGTTCGCTCGAGAACTCCTGAGCGCCCGGTACTTTGCGACTGTAATGGGCGTTGATACGGATCATGCTTCCTCCATGGGTTCGCGGACGCCTTCTGCGCCCGCCATGACGGTGTGCGGCATCGCTGCTGGACGCTCCAGCACCGCCAACACACGCGAAGATGACTTGGTTCGCGCGATGTCCACCGGAGTGGTGCCGTCGCGCGCAGCGAAGTCCGGGCTGCAACCCAAGGCCCGCGCGAGCGCCACGATCCTTGGATCGCCCTGCGAGGCACCGATGTGCAGCAATGTCCAACCGCCGTCGTCCGTTGCCTGAGCCGGGTACCCTGCAGACAGCAGGAGTCTCAGCGCCGCAACCTGGCCTTCGCGGGCCAGCGCGTGGGTGGCGGGCAGCCAATGCCACTTGGCAAGACTGCGCAGCACCTCAACGAGGGCCGTCCGGCAACTCATGTCCGACGAGAACCTGAACATGTGTTGTAGACAAAGCCCGCCCTTGAGGATTTTACCGAAATCTCAAAGTTTGCTTATTTGATGTATGCGCGTGAACGTAGCACTTGCCTTTGGGAAGGAGCCCCGTGTTCTGCCCGGTCTTGGCCGAACGCCATCATGAGGGGAAGATCTTGCTCAAGCCCAACTCAACCCATTCTTTCCGGTCTGACGGGCTGAGAAAGCCCTCCAACAACATCTTGAGGATCATGTCGTCAGGGCTGCAGCTCAAGGCAATGTCCCAAGGCGAACGTCCCTTGCGATCTTCAATGTGCACCGACGCACCGTGCTGTAGCAGGACACGGACGATCTCCACTTCATCGCGCAAGATCGCCAAGTGCAGGGCAGTTCTGCCGTAGTGGTCCTGGGCGTTCGGGCACTCACCGCGCTTCAGCAACCGGAGAATGGCCCGGAGGTTACGCTGGTCAGCCAACCAAGGCAGGTCAGACCAGTGCTGGCTGGGTTGCGGGGCAGTCAGCTCGCCCCGCTGCAGACTCGCTTTGTACGGGATGGGATTTTCCATACCCAGTACACAGCCGCAGCTCCGCTGGATTTTACCTCAAACCGGAAAAACTTGAGGCCGCGCCCCTGCAACCAAGACCGGGCCGACACTACTCCTTCGTAGAAGTAGGGCGAGTGTGACGTTCTTCCCTATCCGATACTGGTAGGTATCCTGTCTGCGGGCCGCGTTATCGCGAATCGCCATGCCACCAACTGCCGCATTGGACGTCAGTGCGCTCGTTGCCACCAAGGATCGTCGGGACTTTCTCCTGCGGGCCTTGAAGTCGATTGCACTGCAAACATGTCCTCCGGCGTCCATCGTAGTTGTAAACGACGGCGAGCCATGGACGGGCGGGTACGCTCAGTGCCTGGCGCGAGCCGTCGGCACTATCCCGCTTGACCTGATAGCCAACACGTGCGCCAGAGGGGCTGCCGGCGCATGGAACTCGGGATTGGATCACATAGCCCGCAAAGGGGCATCGGGATTTGTGGCCATCCTGGACGATGACGACGAGTGGGAACCTTCTCACTTGGAAGCCTGCACGAAGTGCGCCCTATCGACGGGCGCCAACATCGTCGTGTCCGGCCTTCGCCTCGTGATCGGAGGCGAGGAGGTGACGCGTGCCCTGCCCAACAGCCTGCGAGATAGAGACTTCCTTGTCGGCAACCCCGGTTGGCAGGGGTCGAATACGTTTGTGCGGCTTGATCTGATGGCCGCCGTCGGTGGCTACCGCGAAGGGCTCTGCAGCCTGAATGATCGAGACCTCGCGATCCGCTTGCTTCGTAACGATAGATCACACATTGCATACACTGACGAGTGGACCGCGAAATGGCACTGCCGATCTGCTGGCACGCTGTCCTCCCCACGCGCGCCCGAGAAACTCTCGGGCTTGCGCTGGTTTTGGCAGATCTACGGAGAGCAAATGAACGCACTTGAACGGCTGCAGTTCTTTGGGCGCGCGCAGGACCTATTCGGTTTCTGTCACAACGAGATCGTAACAGCCGCTGACGATCTGCTACCGGTGCGCAAAGACAAGGGGGACTGGGATGCGCAAGCGTTCGGGTAGTTTCCCCAAGCGGGTTTACTTCGGCGGGCCTTGGCGCTGGCTCGGCCGATTACTCTACACTTTCAAGGGGGCGTGGCGTCGTATACGCACTGGTCGCGTGATCACAAAGCTGCTTGGGCCGCAGTATGTTCGCAGTCGAAGCAAGATTGAAATTGACATCACTTACGCGTGCAACCTCTTCTGCCTCAACTGCAATCGCTCAGTCACCCAAGCCCCGGAATCCCGACACATGCCCCTGCGGATGATCCAGCGCTTTGTGGATGATTCAATTGCGAGGGGTAAGCGCTGGGAGAGAATCAGAGTTCTGGGCGGCGAGCCGACACTTCATCCGGAGTTTCTTGAAATCATCGCCGAACTTCGCCGATATCGGGCTTGGAATCTTCAATGCCGCATTGAAGTAGTAACCAACGGATATGGTGAGTTTGTCAAAGCGCGCCTTGCACAACTTCCTGAGGACATCTGGATAGAGGACTCCGCCAAGACCAATGTTATCCAGCCATCATTTCGGCCGTTCAACATGGCGCCGATTGACGACCCTGCGTTCGCATCTGCAGACTTCACGAATGGGTGCGCCATCATGGACGAGTGCGGCATGGGTTTGACGCCGACAGGTTACTACCCCTGTGCGCTTGCCGGTGGTATCGACCGCGTGGTCGGGATTGGCTTAGGTAAGCCCGGTCTGCCTGACGACGGGGACAGCATGCTTGAGGCAGCTCGTGCCTTTTGCAGGCTGTGCGGCCGGTTCAAGGACGGGCACTACATTCCTCCTGAGTTGCGGCCAGCATTGACAAGCGAGCAGATTTCCCCGACTTGGCAAGAAGCATATTCCAAGTGGCGCGACCAGCGCAGAGGCAACCATGAGCCTGTGTCCGATGACACGATGGCCCCGCTCAATGCCGGACGGTCTGCATGACGCTCTTCGCCTCGATTCGTGGAGGTGGCGTACTGGCCCGAAAGGGATTGCGGGTAATTGCTACGTCCGAACAAATACTTGCGGCACCACCAGATGTCGTGGTCGGTGTGGCCCTGCGCAACCAAAGTACTTTACTCCGACGGTGTTTGCTGAGCGTAGTGGCCCAGGACGTTGGTCATCGCCGTGTCGCCGTCGTTATTCTGGATGACGGTTCGACAGACAACTGGGATGTCACCAATGCTGACCTGTTGAACCAACTTGCTCTAGTCCGCCTGCAAGCAAACTGCGGCTCTGCTGCCCGATCTCGTAATGCGATCCTTGACTACGTTGATACCCACCTGCCGTCAGCCCTTTGGGTGGCTCGCCTTGACGCTGACGATTGCTTCACGACCTCAAGATCGCTAGGCGCAGCGATTGAAGCGGGTGAGCGCCATGACGCTATGTTCGTCCTCGGGGGCAACCGCCTGTTTCGGGATGGCCGCCTTACGGCCCAAACGAACAACGCCACTTCCGAACTGCTTGACGCTCAGTTCGTTGTCAAGAGGCTTGAGCAGATGGCTGAAGGAACGGCAGAGAACGAATTGCCCTCGTGCAATCTTCTCCTTCGCACACGATCAGGGGTGCGCTACCCCGATGTACGCAGCGCTGAAGACCACTGGCTGGTTGCGCGGTTGCTACTTCAGCACCCCCGCATCGGCACAGTCATGTGCGAGCCGTATTACTGCGATTACTCATTGTCCGGCGAAGTCACCCAATACGCACTTTCAGACGGCGAGTATGGCAAGTCTAGACGCAAGCTGGCAGTAGCTGCGCGTTGCTGGGTTCACACCAGCTCGCAGAAACTCCTGTTGGGCGCTGGACAGGAAGGAGTTGTGTACCGAGTCGGCGACCAAGTGGAAAAGATCTTCTACGAAGGAACCCTCACCGTACCCACTGTGGACTGGCTGCAGCACGCTCTAGGCGCAGGGCAGAAGGTCGCGCCGACACCGGAGTGGCACCAAGATGGCAAGTCTTGGAGATGTACATATCCGTGGGACCCATCCGAAGAAGCCGCGCGCATTACGACCCAGCAGGCACTTGACTTCCTTCGCGCCTGCCTTGATGCCGGCATCGTCTGCGCGAACATCAAGCGCACAAACTTCAGAATCGTCAACTCCCGCCTCGTGTACATCGACATCGGAACATCAATACTGCCGATGAATGTTGACGTGTTCATGGACTCCGCTGCCAGACTCTATGCAATTAGTGCGTTGAACCTTGCCGACGACGAACTGGCACGACGCGATCGGGGTAGCGATGTGCTGGCGAACCCCGCTGAACTCCCCGGGTTTCAGGACTTCTATGCCGACCTGGTCCGGGGTTGGGCCAACAGCAATTGGGAGGCAGCTTGGGTGCCAAGTGCGCCTGAGCTTGTTCAAGCTGAACCTGCCGTCACGCTGATGATCAAGGCCTGCGCGATGGATGCGGGAATCGTCGCCGATCAAGTGCGTCATATCGTCAGGCAACTGAGCTTGCCGCGCAGCTTCGCCGAGGTTGTATTGGCCGTTGATCCGTTTCGTGGTCCATTTCTTCGACAGTACTCGCCGGGTGATTATCCACGCCTGATGCGGGAGGCAGAAGCGCTTCTGGAGAGTAGAGTCGTCAACAGGATTGTGATCGCCCCCGAAGCGTCAGAAGCGATTGCTGAGATCAACGAGCGCTGGTTCGGGATCGGATGCGTGCACAGCCACTCCAATGTCACCGTTCCAGTTGCGCCCCAACTCTGGGCGTTTGAACAGATAGGCACCCGCTACGTACTCCAGTGCGACGTTGACGTGATCATCGGTCGACGCGACCTCAGGCACGATTACTTATCCGAAATGCTCCAGGCCGTGAAGGCGGATGATGTTCTGGGGGTCGCTTTCAACATTGCCCACGAGCCGGTATCGAGCGCAAGTACATATGCTGCACCACCAGGTGAGTACGTCCCCGAGGTCAGGTGCGGCTTGCTGGATTTGGCTCGCCTGAAGGAATGCCGCCCGCTTCCAAATTACGAGCAAGATGGTCGCTTGGCACTTTCGTGGTACCGTTCCGTTCAGAAGTGTCAGGCACTCCAAGGCAAAAGAACGTTGAGGGGTGGCGATCCACGAACTTTCTACATTCATCCCCCCAATAGCTGGAAGACCAAGACCAGTGCATTGGAGCGCGTACGCGACTTGGCCGGTCAAGGACGAGTACCTGTGGTGCAGCATGGCCGGTGGGATCTGGAAGGAACGCCTGAAGATTGGGAATACGCTCGGCGGGTTGAGCCAATCGTCGTCCTAGCCAAGGGCCGGAACACGCCACCTGACAGCGTGCGCCGCTTCGCGGCAAGCATGCTTATGCAAGACGACCAAGCATTCGGCCTGATCGTGATTGATGACGCATCTGACGACTCGACTCTGCTGCCGCACGTCCTGAAGCCACTGGAAAGCCGCCTTACACTGATGCGGAATTCCAGACCCCATGGACGGATCCCGAACTTCATTACAGGCGTGTCATCCATCTGCATTGATCCAGAGACGCTGGTGGTGATCGTGGACATGGATGATGCGCTCATTTCTCCGCGCGCTATCAGTCGCCTTCGCGCAGCACAAGGCGATGGCCACGACTTGATACTTGGGGCGATGTTTCGGCCGGACAAACCGCTCAAGCTCTACCATCCGAACTTCGTTGACCCACGGCGCAAATGGGGAGGCGAAGTGTGGATTCACCTGCGAGCTTTCCAAAAGAGGCTTTTTGACCGAGTGCCGCGCGAGGCATTTCAGGTCGGCGGTAAGTGGATCGAGGAGTGCACTGACTACGCAACCATGATTCCGATGGTCGAACTTGCACGCAAACCACTCTACCTGCCCGAGTACTTGTACTACCATCAGCGTACAACGCCGCGAACACCGGAAGTCCGGGCGCGCAAGGATGACGTCATTCGCAGCATTCTGGCAAAGCCACCCATGACGCGCCCGAACGAGGATGTGCGGTCTCAGCACTGCATCACAGAGCCTATGCTTCCGGCTTCCAGTCCGCCATAGCCATGGGGAACTCTTCGGCCAGCCAGTGGTCAACGATTGGACGCAAGCTTTGGAAGAACGCCGCGGCCTTGTCGATTTCCGACTTGTGCTTGGCGAGAAGCTCCGGAATGTCATCGGCAGCGTTCTTGATGGTGGGCATGCTGAGCTTGCAGATGGCGATCTTGTTGCCCTTTCGACCTTTGGCGTAGTCCAGACCGGCCTTGTCGATGGCGCCGCGCAGAGCTTCGGCCGCCCTCAACACACGCGCCTTGGTCTTCTCGCGCGCCTCTTTGTCGCCGTAAACAACGCCCACGTAGAACTCGACGCTGGCCTCGCCGTTTTCCGGTCGGGCGAAGTAGAATCGCATGTAGGGCCACCCGTATTTCTCGAAACCCCCGTTGGCCACGCCTGCCTTGAAACATGAAGTAAAGACCGATGTGTCAACTGCCAGCGACCCCGTGGAACCCGAAAGCTGCCAGCTTGACCCCTTGAACACCCCTTCAACACGGCTGCGAAGCTCAGAGACCGTGGCCGATGCGCCCTTGGACTTGACCCGCTTGGTCTCGATGCCCAGCTTGGCAAAGGCCTTGGCGTGGCGGGCCACATGGTGGTCAAAGCGCCGCAGCCCCTCGCCTCCCGCGCGAAGCACTTCAATGGCCCGATGGCATTCTGGTTCGCTGGTCAGTGCAGTCTGGGCCAACTGAGCGGCAGGATTGCCGAAAAGCTCAAGCTGGCTCAGGCAAGCCTTGTACTCGTTGACGAGGAACCGCCCATGCCGGTTGATTCCGGTGTTGGCAAGCACGTCATCGAGCCACTGCGACAGCTGATCGTAGTCAAACACCACGAAAGGCTTTGCGGGAGGCTGTTCCGGGGCCGCCGGGGCGACATACACCATTAAGGGCATGTGCTCGCCATCGAGAACCGGTGGCTGTGAGAACTTGTTCTCTTTGGCCCAGCCCACATACACGTCGGTCTGGGTACCGCTCTGTTCCGCGAACACCTTATGCTCGAACACCAGCAGTGGGTTGATCTCCTTCCCCTCGCGCGGCAGGTCCACCACGATGTCGAGCCTGCCCTTTTCACTCTTGTCCTTGGTGACCTGATACTCGCAGTAAACGGTCGCCGTACTGAGGTCCACCGCGTCAATGACGACAGGAGTGATGCTCTCGGAGGCCTTGGCTGCGGCCGCGCGCATGAGGAACAGCCTCAGGGGCTTCTCGCCGGCGTCGTGACCCCCTTGGGGATCGAGCAACCATGCCAGGAACGAAGCATGGGAAACTTCGCGCGTGCTGATCTTGAGCACGTCAAAGATTGACTCCTGCTGGAGCGCGGTCTCGAACCGAACAAAGTGCGGCGATGCCAGAAGGTGATTCAATGCAGCTGCAATATCCACGATTGCCCCCTTTCCATGAAGCAACAAGCCCGGCCGACCGGCGGCCTCATCATTTGTTTTCTTTGGGAAACTCGACGTCAAACACGTTGAAGCCCAACTTGCCGACCGGAACGGTCAGCGACTTCTCTTCGCCGTTCCGCCAGACCACGAGCGCAACCTGCTTCTTCCCCGCGTTCTCCGCGGCTTCGCGTGCTTCGCCGTAGGCCGTTGTGGTGTCCACGGCCTGTCCGTCATAGCGAAGAACCACATCTCCGACCTTGAGTCCTGCCGTTTCGGCCAACGAGCCACGGTCCAGTTGGAAGACAAAGAGGCAGCGAGGGAACTTGGTCTTGAGGCTCTGGACGCGTCTGGCCAGCGCCACCGGCTGGAGGTCGCCAAGATCCTGCAACGCCTGGGCAGCTTCGTTGCCGGGTGTGACCGCCAAGACCAGCGCCGCTTGCAGGCGCAGTGTCTCCATGGGCCACCTGGCACCGATGAACTCTTGAAGCCCCCGAACTGCCTTGGCAGAGCGGAGTTTTGCCAAGGCGCTGATGATTGCGGTCTGCAAGACCGCGTCCCGTGAGTAGTTCGCGGACTCTGGGATGAGGACTGCGCCGAACAACCCATACTTCGTGTCGTCGTGGCGCCTGGCCCTGTCGCGATACACGGTTTCGCTGCGCGCCAACAGCCCTCCGAGCGCGTGGCCAAGATCTTCTGCCTTGGCCTGATCAAATTTCCCTTCCGCCATAGCGGAAAGTACACACATCAGGAGTAGCGGGCCAAACTCATCCGACACAATGGCCATCTGCTGGAACTCGAAGCTACGGGCAGTCATGAGCGGGATATCGATATCGATCAACTGTCGGGCGAGCGGTTGCGCCTCCTCCGTTGTCAGATTGTCATCCAACACGAGGCCAACCCGCTGAATGAGGTATGCCTCCCATAACAGGCAGGCGTCGAAGGCCGCGAAAGGGCCGAGTCCGCCAGCATCTCGGACCAGCAAGGCAGCCTTCCTGGAGTCGTCGGTCTCCCGCAGCTGCTTTCGGATAGCCGCGATCTGCTGGCGCACGGGAAACGCCTCCGGCGTCTCGAACGCAAACTGGTACGTAATCTCGCTCTCAATGGCGCGCAACGTGGCGCGCAGTTCAATGATCTCGTCTTTCTTCAATGCCGTTGCAAACTTTTCCGGCACCGCGCAGTAGAGCAATAACATGGGGCCAATCGCGTCGCTTTTGCCGACAAGCGAGAACCTCAGCATGTACTTCATGTCAGCCCCGCCAAACATGGCCTGTTTGGCCCATGACTTGGCAGGCTCCACGTCAATAACTTTGATCGGCATGCGAAACGGCAGATGCAACATCTCGGCCGCAACCCTGTCCTTGGACACCGTGGTGGCCTTCTGGTGGCCCCGGATCGCGGCATAGATTTCTGGATACTCCCGTTCCGCGACGGCTGAAAGCTCTTTGGAAAGCTCTTCCTGCCGCTGCTGCCAGAGCTTCCATTCCTCGGTCAAGGGTGCAGGATTGGCCTTGGAGTGCTCGTCGTAGCGTTTCTTGGCATCGAGAACCGCCCTCAACGACGCCCCTGCAACCTGTCCTTGGCCAGATGCACCGCTTGCTCCGCCACGGTCTTCGCCGCTGCCATTGGCCACGCCGCTTGAGTTGCCGGCGGAGCCGCCACAAGAAGCAGTCCACACGCAAACCAGTCCAGCCAAGCACAACGATGCCTGGCGGACCGTGCGGTAGATTGGATGCGATTGGTATTCGGTGTTCGGATTCATGGCCGTCCCCACACAAGAGTGCGTGGGCAGCCAATCCCCTAAACGAAAGGAGGGACGACCCACGCCGCCCTCACACGGGCTCGGCCAAGAGCCCTATACGAAGCAGACACGCAGGCCGCCCCAAGCGGGGCGCCTCGTATCTGCGGTCGTATGTGAATTTGGCCGATTCGTGTGAGCCGCAGAAAACAGTTGTTTGCGCTCTCGTTCTGTCGTGGGCAGCCAAGCCGGCCTGCCCCGTCAAATCTCCCTGTTCATCGTTTACCGTTGGCTGGTCGAACCCGGCCAGCCAACGGCATTTCTTGCGTTATCTGCCTGGCTCGAACTCCAGTTCAAGCCCTTGGCGGCACAATGATAGCAAGCGGTGCGACAACTTCAGCAGCGTAGCTGTTTTTGGAAGACGTGCATCCCGGCCGCGGGCGTCCCCACGGCCGGGATTGCGCAGTTCAGGTTGGTTGTGTTCAGATTTCGGGGCGGGTTGCGACCCCGCCACCGTAGTTCTTCAGCCAGTCGGCGCCTGCCGTCGGGCCGGACGAATCTGGGTCGCGACTCCTGATTCGCCAGACCGCGAAGCAACTCCGCCAACTTCAGCCCGCTGGAGCGGGTGGCTGGTGTCCTGTCGCCTTGACAGTTTTCCTCGACGGGTATCTGTCCCCTGGGGACGTGGCTGATACGGCTTGGTTATCCTCGTAAGGATAGTGTTTCCGTGCAACACGGTTTCTCGTCTCGTGGACATTCTTGGTTTGTTCTGGCATTACCAGAAGTCTTATTTTGTTGTGATGTTTTGGCGTTAGTAGCCGATTCTCTAGACCTCAAGGATCTTAGGAATCGAGTTGAGCGAGTTGGTCAAGTTCGAGACCGCAAGCTTGGCCAGCCCAGCCTACACCACAGACAACTACCGTTACACCACGGCAAAAAAGCTGCCAAATTGTTTCTGAAAATTCTTTTTTTCACTCACGCTCACGAGTCGGGGCGGTCGCAAAGCGCTGAGCCACGATCTCCTGCAAGATTTGTTGCCGGGTGGTCATGGCATGTCGCGTGATGGACGGGCGGAGCTTAGTATGCGGCGTCTCCACCTCCAGCCATTGCCCGCTGTCCAGCAACGGTGATGGCGAGTACGACTTTCCCACCACCAGGACAAGTACCTCGGGGCTGTGCAGATTGCCGCTGGTTCGTCCGCGAAGCAGCAGTTCAAGCACTCGATCAAAATGCGCCCCGAACTGGGGCTGGTGCAGTATGGCCACACGTAGACAACTACGGTAGGCAAGCTCCAGCTGAACACGAAGTCGTCGGTCGCTCTGACCCGATCGGTTGAGGCGGAAAGGCGGTTTGCCCTCGACCAGCGCGCTCGACACGTCAGCCACGATGGACTTCACGGGTTCAACCGCACTGCCCGCAATAACCAAGGGTGGGGCCTGCGACGGGACTTGGACCGCCAGCGCAAGCCATTCCAGCCACTTCCGCGCCGCCACTGCATTCGAAAACGGCAGCCTGGCAGCGAGTTCGGCCGCGGAGTTAGCGAACTTCGTCTTTACGACTTCGGGCTCAAGTACGAGCAGCTGCTTTTCCGGGATATAGCCGGGGCCGCATTGCAATCCGCCGCTTGGCCAGCAGAGGCCGCGGGCAATATGCCTGACCACCGGCAACAGCGCTAGCTCGTGCAGCGAAGGCACCACTGGACGCCAATCATCGAATTGTGGCGCGATCTGGGCACCCCCCGGGAGACACACGCCGGGCATCACCGCAAAGCGCCACGCCAGCTGGGGCAGGTCCTGCACTTGCACCCTGACCGCGCACTCGTGCTTGTCTGGTACCCGCCACACCACGACAGCCTCGTTGGCGACGTGGCCTCGAAAGATCCGAACTTTGTACAAGGACTTGGCGAGCTCCCAAATGGAGAGCGCGTCATAGCCTTGGTTCTTGTCGAGGATGTCCATGTCTCTCCTAGCCAAGAAAGAAGCTCTTGAATTTCAGGCGGTACACGGAGCGGGGAGTTGACTCGATGGATCTTGTCGTGGCGGACGTGCTTGTTCCCGAAAGCAGACCGGCGCCAGCCATCAACTGCGCGAAGTGCGCCGGTCTGACGCAGAGGTCAACACAGCGCTTGAGCCCGGTCTGGCGGAAATGCTGGAGCACAGCCTGCAGATCGAGCAGCAGTTGATCCTTGCCCGGTTCGATCCACGCCACACGGGGGCCGCTGGCTTCCCATGGTACGCCGCCACGCAGAAGTCCACCTTCAAGCGGACGCCAGCCGAGCTGGTCCATGGGCACCACGAGTTCGGTGGGCGGACCACCGCTGAGCAGAGCGGCATGAAACTCACCGCCCAGGAACATGCTCTTGGCCTTGAAACGGAACAGCTCGATGGGATCGCTGATGACCTCGTCGTTGGAGTGCGCCATGCCGAAGGGCTGGCTGCGGTAACCCACCGGGGGCAGCCCGGCGTCCGTGCGCATCTTGTTCACCATCGCCAGGTTCTCGGAGAATGCGGCCATGTCCCCGAGCGCCTTCTCAAGCTCCTCCGCCGGCACGGGTTGCAGGCGTGCCGCCAAACCGCCGAAAGAGGCGAGTTCCCCGTGTGTAGCCGCAAAGCGTTGCATCAGCTCGGTGCGGTACTGAGGGGAGCGCAGGCGAGCCAGAAATGACGTGGCCTCGTCCTGGTCCAGCGCGTTTTCCGGCGCGGGCGCATAGGACGCCAGCTCTTCCGGCGAGTACAGGGCGCGACGGGACACAAAGGCCGGATGGCCAAAGCGCTCGTCCTGTATGTTGGAACCCAGAGGCACTTGAACCTCCTGCCGGAACCCCAGAACCGGGACAGCCGCCAGCCCGGAGACACGCTTGAAGTTCAGCGCCCTGCGGAAGCCGCGCCCATTTTCTTCACCCTTCTCATAGCTCGGGGTTCCGTGGCGGTTGGAGGCGGGCAAGACCGCTTCACTTGCGATCTGCATGCCCGCCGCGGCGATGGCGCCTTCCAGGAGTGCGCTGGCGCCAAGCGCGGCGCGGTTGAACAGGCCCTTGAGGCCGGTGTCATGGATGGGCTGTTGGCGCGGCAGCACCGGACGGCTCATTAGCAGCAACACGATCAGTTCCTGCCGCCCCGGCATCGCGATGTGGTAGTTTTGCCCATCGTGCAAGACAGACTTCAGTCGGTCCACGTCAACGTCGGTGAGGTCGGTTTCTCGACCCTCGCCATCGAGGCGGACGACGCGGCACACCACCATGGAAGTTCCCACATAGACCCGCTTGGCAAACAAGTGAGGTGAGAACATGTGGATGACCGCGCCGCCGTCGTATTGACCGGCGTCATCCAGAGCCCCGACCACCGCCTCGGCTGAGATTTCGTCCAGTTCCACAGGTACCAAGCCCTCCCCTGCCCCTGCTGTCCGCCTGACGCCCACAACACTCATGCTGAAGCCGACAGGGTGACGCTTGCCATCGCCATGCAAGCTGGAACCTGGAAGCTGTTTGGCATCGACGCCCGCAACGTCGGTCTCTTGACCCCGTACGCGTTCTGCCGCTTGGACATCGTTCATGGCTTCTCCTTGATCGCCGGGGCCGCAGTGCAAAAACAACTGAGACCACTGCACTCACTGCATTTCTGAGGGCTTTCCCGCCCCGGTGACCGGAAGCCGGAAGGCCTCCGGTCACCGGGAACGTGCGCCTACTCGGCCTCGTGGCCGGGCAGGGCTTCCTCCGTGACGAAGTAGTTGTTGTTGCGCTTGTTCTTGATCACCGTGAGTGTGTAGCGGATGCCGTCCAGTACTACCGGGTTTTGGGCAACGTGCTGCAGGAAGGTATTGGCGCGGGCACGCTGGCTGTGAAGTGAGACCGTGGCGGGGAAGTGCTGCTTTAGCGCCTTGTTGTCGCGAACGTGGTTGACCCACTCAAGGGCAGTGAAGGTCCCACCTTTCTTTGCCATGTTCAGCGACGCCAAGGTGTAGTAGGTCTCGACCAACGGACCGGTAGCCCCGGCAAGGGCAGAACTGTGGTTGGCCAGGAAGGCATCGTATCCGTTGGCTTCCATGATGCCGCCAATCAAACTGGCCATGGCTTGGTCGCGGTGCTTGCACTTGGTTGACAAGGGCGCCCCCTTCTCCTTCCATACTTGGACCATGTAGGCCAGCTCGGCGAGAACCCTTTCGCGTTGTTCCTCGGCCTCCTTTACCTTGTCAATCATTGGCTCCGGACGCACTCCGCCGTCCGGCACTTCCAAATGACTGTGGATAAATCGGTTGGCAAAATCGATCGCCATGGAGGGGCCATTGGCCGTACAAACAAACAGAAGGTCATTGATGCGGGCTATTTGATGGCTTGTACCCAGAACACGCACATTCAGTACTCTGGCGCCTATCTGCTGTTCAAAGGTTTGATTCTCCAAGTATGAGTTACCGTTTTTTGGCTTGACATTGTCGAACACCACAACTCGCTCATTCGGCTCGCTGAGGATGCCGCCGAGCAACTTGACGTACTCCTTCTCGTCGTGGGGGAATGTGTAGATTCGGGGTGCGCAGAAAGCGTCAATGATGACCTTCAACATCAGAGCCAAGGTCGTCTTGCCCGCGGTAGTACCGACCAGCAGGTCGCCCATGATCATCAGGCCTGGCGCGCGCACAATCAGGGGACCCAGCATCGCAATGAGCAGGAATCCCAGCAGGTTGACGAAGCTGGCCTCGTCCTTGAATTTGAATCCGCGACACAGTTGTCGAAATGCGCCAACTGCCTGCGCGTCAGCCTGAACTCTGTGGGTGACATACGTCCGCGTGGCCGGGTCGTAACCGGCGGACAGCTGGATGTAGTCGCCATTGTAAGCCACACCGTTGGCGACACGGGTGATCGCAGGCAGTCTGGAAAGGTGCACACTGTGCAGAACGCTCAACGTCTCCTCCATAGGGAGTGAAATGTAGCCCTTGAGTCTTTCCGAATAGACATCAATGTAGTTCGCAAGGTCGTGGCGCAACTCTGCAGGCGCCGCCATGCGCAAGCGCACATGCGGGGGCGTTCCGACGAGCAATAGTATGCGCTTGCCCGGAGCCGTACCGCCTGGTTCGGCGCGAAACACTCTGTGGGAGTCCTTCATCAAGTCGACGAACTCCGATGTGCGATCGGATACGGGCAGGTCGTAGGTTAGATGGGATTGTCCACGTCCAGCACAACCTGCAGGGACTACTCCTGATGCAGCACTACCGACACTATTCGCGTCCGGGCCGGCAGGTTGGCTTTCCGACGCCGAGTGGTCATTCGCCACGCTCATGTGTTGTGCGTCTTCAGCAACAGCTGGCGTGACCTCCGGCGGCTTTGGAGGGCCTTCTGCAGCGGCGGCATCCGGCCCATCCACATCCACATCCACATCCGCACCGGAGCCTTGGGGAGCTTCATTGTCAGCGGGGTTACTTTCGGCACCTGTATTGGCGCCCTCAGCTCTCAAGCCGTCAGATCCGGCCACTCCTGAAGGGGCACCCTGATCGTCATGCTCCGCCATGACCGGGTTGTCCTTGGGGGAGGTAGATGAGTTGGCCGGGGCGGCAGCCGCAGTCTGATTCGAGCCGTCCTCTGCGGCAGACTCCGTAGGCGAGTCCGAAGTTGGCGTCATCGTACCCTGGGATGTGCCTGGGTCGCCTTGGGCCGAACTGGGCTGTAGTTGTCCGTCTTCATAAAGGTCTTCAATATTCCCTTCGAACGACTCTGGTGGATTTGTCTTCTTAGCCATGGTTGACTTCTCCTGATTTCTAGTGCGCGCCGCGTTGGCGAAACGCCCTCTGGCGACTGCCAGCGACGTTCTGAAGCCAGTCCGCGAGGTCACACTCACTGAGCAGAATTTTCGAGTTTGCTCCGGGGCGTACTCGGTAGCAGCGCAGGCGCCCTGCTTTCACTTCTGCCCGGAGCACCTTGACGCTGACGTGTTGACCAAGCGCGGCCGCTGCCTGGACAAGCGTCATGAGTCGAGGTATCCGAGGTGCCTGCTCCACAACTGTTCCCCTTCGCACGTGTCAGCGAGCTCTGCTTGATCTCGTTGACGTGAGGGCATTGTGGCGCTCGGCGCGACTTCTCTAGAGAGCTGCGGTTGTAACCAAAAAGAAATTCCGCTGAAACGCAAAACACCGCAGAAGCCGCATTCCACCTGCGTTCCAGGAGGGTACGAGGGTCAAACTACTTGACCGATTTTGAATCCGTAATGCAGCCGTAATGGCGAATGCTGCGGAATCAAGTGACGGGGGCACCAACGACCGGAGCAGATCACGAGTCAGGTGATTTGCGAAAACCGCTGCGGTTTGGCGGAAAAGGAGCCGATGATGGATGCGGCGGAGCCTTGGGCCATGGTTTCGGTTGACGCCGCCCGCGAGGTCCGCCACAGCCCCTATGTCGCTGTTTCCGCAAGCATTGGCCGTAAAGGCGTTACTTGGTGTCCGGCGTATCTTGCTGGGCCTTGGCCTTGCGTGAGCGACAGTCGACTACTTCGACCCGCACGCCGCCCTTGAGCACGTACCTTCGGTTGGTGCGCGGCTCTTTACTGGGGCGCTTGCTGCTCTTGTCCTCGTTCACAAGCCTTGCCAACTTCGGGATCAACTTCTTGAGCCCCTCTTGGTATCTTTTGCGACCCGGGTACTTCACGACGTCAACAACTTCACCCCGGTCACGACCGATGAATGCGGCAGCCGGGTGCCAGCCAGCACCGTTCGTGAATACGTCCTTGATTAGCTCCGCGACGGATGGCGGCACATAAGTTCTGCCATCCCCCCAATCCACATCCGCCCCTTTCTTGCCGCGTCCGGGTTGAGACGGATCAGTCAGCACGATCGTCACGATCTTTGAAGAGGAACTTCGCGCAGTGCGAGCATGCGGATTTCCTCTGCTGAGGCTAAAAGCAGTTCAGCTTTCTCCTTGATAGCCCGCCAAGACCAGAACAGGACGTCGCGCCGTTCGTGAGGTGCAAGATACCCAGCCTTGTACCCCGCAATAGTTTCAGCGATTTGTTGACGTACCGGATCAAACAGTTCGTCAATCCGGGCACTGGCTGCGAGTACCGTGGTTGACCGCTTTGCGTCTGGTAGTTGTGCCGCACAGATGTCGAGCTTATCCAGAGCCCGCTGAACGCGGGACGACCATTGGTTCGTCCTTACGGTGACCACTTCCGTAAGTTCGGAAAGTGGTATCAAATGCTCTTCGGCGTCAAGCGCGGGGAAGTTCTTGACAGCGGCAGCCAGCTGAATCGCGCTACGCGAAACTGCTGATTCAGCATCTGCCGCCTTGGAGTTATGAGGCACTTTGCCCATACGTTCCTCTCATTCTCAATTCAGGCTAATCCCATCGCGACGTCGAAGGAAGCTCCTTCGTTGCGGTCGAGTACTTGGGCGCGGTAGTGCTTCTCAGCCACGTCTGCACCGTGCCCTTGCCACATGGCCGCCACCGTGGCAGGGATGCCAAGTGAGCCCGCGTAGCTGGTGAAGTTCTGCCGCAGGTGCTGCGGGGAGATCGCCCTGATGCCCGCGTTGCGGTTGGTGCCCTTCCATGCCCCCTTGGGAAAGACGGGCGCGTCTAGGCCAGTGTGGGGCAGGACATACTCGCGTTTGGGGTCTTCTTCACGCCAGCGCCGCAACCTGTCCAGCAAAGAGGGCGCAATGGCGCCCTCGGGGGCGCCCACCAATGGAATCCAGCGCGTGCGTCCGGTTTTGGGCGCACGGATGGTGATCCTGCCACGATTGAGATCAACGTCCTGCCACCTCAGGGCCAGGGCTTCGCCCAGGCGGCATCCGATCAGCGCCAAGACCAGAAAGAGGCGCGAAACAGGCGTGGAAGCAGTCTTGACCGTCTCCATGAGGAACTTCTCTGGCTTGTCGTGCTTGGTTCGTTGAACCTCCACTACTTTGTGGGGTTGTTCGCGGGCCTCCGCCTCCGCCAGAAAGGCCCGAAGCTCCGCCGGCGTGTATGCCACGGGGGATTTCCGATCCTCCCGCAGTGGCTTCAGCGCAATCCTCAAGTTCTCGAAGTCTGGGAATCGAGGAGGGCGCTTTGAGTGCAGGAAGACCAGGCAGGTCTTGATCGTTCGCAGATACTGGTTGATGGTCGGCGCGGACCTCTTGACGGCTTTGCGACCAAGCCGCGCGGGTTCTGCCGCCAAGTCGTCGCGATACTCGCGCAGCGTTGGGCCATCAAGCCTTCCCGTGGTCAATCGCTCTCGGCCGGTTCGGATAAGCCACTTCTTGAAGTGGTCCACAACATTCTCGATCACCTTGCCGGTCTTGGCGCTCAGTCCGCTACGCGCTTCTGGATTGGCGGCACGAATAGATACCCGCTTGAGCGACGCCTCCACGTAGCTGTCAAGCTCCGTGATCAACGGGCGATCGTATGCCAAGCCGCCCCCGCGCTTGTTGACTTCGGCAAGATCGTTGACTTCCTTGGAGCGATACTCGTTGAGGAGCTCGCGGCGTTCGTCCGCGTTGGTCGCGCCCAACGAGGTGCATGCCAGGCGCATCTGCCGGTTGGTGCTGTGGTCCGTGTAGAACAGGTACCACACACCGCGCCACTTCACGACCCGCGCTGGTTTTCTCGACCTCGCCATGACCTGAACCCATGACCGCCTGCTTACGCGACAGGCGTCCCCGTTGTACACGATATGTACACGATATGTACACGATATCCGGGACAAGCAGGGACATGCAAGGTTTTGATCCGGGATCGTCAATCGCCCGCAACTCAGCCCGTGAAGCCAGTGTGAGGCTCATTGGGCCAAGTCGGTCTAGTTGGGGGAAGGTGTGTACTTGTCGCTTCCCAAGCAGGTGGTCGAGGGTTCGAACCCCTTCGCCCGCTCCAAGTAAACGCCGCCAGCCAAAGCACTTATGCCGAGGCTGGCGGTTTTCGATCCGAGAGAGGCAGGCGCGCTCCCACCTCCACTCCCACATAAAACGGCCATTGAATTTCAGTTTGTTTCAATCAGAATGACAGTGGGAGGGGCGTTGGCGCGCCCCTCCCACCTTCCGCCGTGATGCTACTTTGCGGCGGAGACCAGCAGCGCCAGTCCGAAGCAGAACAGTCCCGCGATGACCAGTGATTCGGTCTTCAGCGGCACGGTCAGCCTAAGCTGGCCCTTCGGGGCCAGCTTTGCGCTGCCTGTCTTTGCGATGTCCTTACGCATGGTTTCGATCCTCCTTTCTTTTCAACGGTTTTCGGGCATTTAGGTCCTTTGGCGGGCAAGCCCGTAAAGCCCGCCTATTTCCGTCGCGTCCGTTTCTTGGTCGGCTTGGACGAACCGGCGGCGCCGGCGAACAGCGCTGCCGCCAACGCGATGAGCCCGCCGGCAACCAGTATCGTCCCCAGGGCATCACCCGCGCCCTGCTTTGCAGCTTGAGCCTGCTGCTGAGCGCGTTGCTTCGCCTCCCATTCGTCGGCGTAGGCCGCCAGCCTGTTCAGAATCACGCCCTGCCAGTCGGGAAGCTGAGGCAGCACGGCGCTCTCCCAGCGCCAAATGGTCGTGTAGTTGACGCCCATCGCCTGGGCCATCTGCTCCATGGTCCAGCCTAAGCGGTGTCGTAGCTTCTGAATGTTGGCGCCTGTCCACATAGTTGCCCAGTATTGCAGGAGCTATTGCATTTGCAATAGTCGCCTGCTGGGCATGGGTGGCCGCTACGCCGGACAGCCTACATCTGAATGCGACGCGAGATCCGATTCCCGTCCATCCTTGGAAAGTGTCGCAGCACCGAGTATGGTGTTTCCGGCTTGTAAACACCGGGCGTAACCTCGTTCCAACTCGGGCGTTGTGATGCAGTCGGTGGATGGCTGAATGGGTGATTCGAACCAACTGGTGCGGGCGGATGACCGGAAGTGCGCCGAAACCCGGAGCAATCGTGCGCGGCTCTCTGTTCCCAGAGCCCGTGCAGGTAATCGTGTGCATGCCCGTCGGGCCCTCGGTCAAGCTTGTTGGCAAGGGGTTGGACTCGGGCAAGGTCTATGAGCCTGTCCTCGACCCCACCCAGCTAGCCTCACTCAATGTCAGCCCCGATCAACCGCCGTTCGATGGCGACCCGGTGCAGTTCCGCCTTGGCGTGGAATCGCTGCGGCTTGGCCTAGCGTACGAGTACGACCCTTACTTCTCGCTTTCCATCGCCCGCGTGGACCCGCTGCCACACCAGCTTGAGGCCGTTTACGACTACTTCATCAAGCTGCCGCGCATCCGCTTTCTGCTTGCCGACGACCCGGGCGCCGGCAAGACCATCATGGCCGGTTTGCTGCTGAAGGAGCTCAAGGTTCGCGGCCTTGCAAAGCGCACGTTGATCGTCACGCCGGCGAACCTCACCTTTCAGTGGCAGCGCGAACTGAAAGACAAGTTCCGCGAGACCTTTGAAATCGTCAAGGGTGACGTGCTGCGCGCGAACTACGGCACCAACCCGTGGCAAGACAAGAACCAGGTCATCACGTCAGTGTCCTGGGTGTCGCGCATTGACGATGCCCGCGCAAGCCTGCTGCGCAGCCATTGGGACCTGATCATTGTCGATGAGGCCCACAAAATGTCGGCCTACAGTGCTGACAAGAAGACGCTGGCCTACCAGCTTGGCGAGCACTTGTCGGCGATGACCGACCACTACCTGCTCATGACAGCCACGCCGCACAAGGGCGACCCGGACCACTTCTGCCTGTTCTTGCGGCTGCTGGATTCCGACGTGTACGGCGACGTCAAGAGCCTTGAAGAAGCCATGCAGCGCAACTCCGCGCCGTTCTATCTGCGCCGGACCAAAGAAGCCCTGGTTACGTTCCCGGACCCGGACACCGGCCAGATCAAAAAACTGTTCACCAAGCGCAACGTCCAGACGGCCAAGTTCGAGATCGACAGCGACGAGTGGGACCTCTACGACACGCTCACGCGCTACGTTGAAGATCAGTCCATTAAGGCCCAGGCAGCCAATGCCACGACCGGCCGCGCTGTTGGCTTCACGATGGCCATGTTGCAGCGCCGGCTAGCGTCCAGTGTTTATGCGGCACGCCGCAGCCTGGAGCGTATGCGCGACAAGCGCGAGGACATTCTCAAGGACCCCGAAGGTTACCGTAAGCGGCAGATCAACAAGAAGCTGCCGGAGGACTTCGATGAACTGCCGGACGACGAGCAGCAGGAGATTCTGGCCGAGCTTGAAGATGTGGTCGCGTCCGTTGACCCGGCTGCCCTGCGCGAAGAGATCATCGAGCTGAACAAGTTGATCGACCAGGCCAAGCTGCTGGAGCAGCGCGAGATTGAAACCAAGCTGACACGCCTGCGCGAGTTGCTCATCGAGAAGGGCATCTTCAAAGACCCGGCGATGAAGCTGCTGCTGTTCACCGAGCACAAGGACACGCTGGATTACCTCGTCGGCAAGATGAACGGCTGGGGGCTGTCGGTCACCCAGATCCACGGCGGCATGAAGATCGGCGACCGCGACACGCCCGGCACCCGCATCTACGCCGAACGAGAGTTTCGTGATTCCGCCCAGGTACTTGTAGCCACCGAGGCCGCGGGCGAAGGTATCAACCTGCAGTTCTGCTGGTTCATGATCAACTACGACATCCCGTGGAACCCCGTGAGGCTTGAGCAGCGCATGGGCCGTATCCACCGCTACGGCCAGGAGAAAGACTGCCTCATCTTCAACTTCGTGGCCACCAACACACGTGAAGGCCGCGTGCTGGACAAGCTGTTTGAACGTCTGGAGCAGATCGAAGCCGACCTGGACCCTCTGCGCACCGGGAAGGTGTTCAACGTGCTGGGCGACTTGTTTCCGTCGAACCAGCTCGAGAAGTTGATCCGCGACATGTACCTGCACAACCAGACAGAAGAGAGCATCAAGGCCCGCATCGTGCAGGACGTTGACCCCAAACGCTTCCGCGAGATCACTGAATCAACCCTCGAAGGCCTGGCCAAGAAAGAGCTCAACCTTTCCGCCATCGTAGGCAAATCGGCCGAGGCCCGCGAGCGCCGCCTCGTTCCCGAGGTCATCGAGGATTTCTTCGTCCAGGCGGGCCCAGTTGTGGGTGTCGTGCCCAAAGAAACGCCGGCCGCAAGCCACAACTATCGTGTCGGCCGCGTGCCCCGGCACTTGTGGCCCATGGGCGACAAGCTTGAGTCCCGATTTGGCAAACTGGGCCGCGAGTACAAGCAGATCGTCTTTGACAAAACCCTGCTTAGCAAAGATCCCACGTGCGAATGGGTCACACCCGGCCACCCCTTGTTTGAAACCGTGCGCCAGACTCTGTGGGAACAAGTGCGCGAGGGCTTGGGACGCGGCGCGGTGTTTCATGACCTGCACAGTCCCGTGCCCTACCACCTGGACGTGTTTTCGGCGTCTGTGAAGGACGGCCTTGGCAACGTGCTGCACCGTCGCCTGTTTGTGGTGCAGGCCACGCCGGGCGGCGAGCTTTCCGTGCGGCAGCCCACCATCTTCCTTGACCTGACGGCCGCGCCAAAGGGCACCGCCGCGCCGGGGCCTGATGGTCTGGCGTCCCGCGAGGCCAGAGAGCACGCCCTGATGGACAAGTGCCTGACAGGCTTCCTGGCCGAGGTCGCCAAGCAGCGCCTGAAGGAAACCAACACCATCCGCCGGCACATTGAGATCAGCCTGAACGAGCTGATCCACCGCCAGCAGATGACCTATGCCGGGCTGCATGACCAGGCCAGCAAGCTCGGCACCACGCCGCCGTGGCTGATTGCAAGCATGAAGCAGGCCGAAGACAGGCTGGAAGAACTGAATGGCCGGCGCGAGCAGCGCATCGCCGAGCTTGACCGCGAGTGCCAGTGCACTATCGGCGAAATCCAGCACGTTGGCTGCGCCTGGGTTCTGCCGCACCCGGAGCGCACCTCGCCCGGCGTGGCCCCGATGGTCCGGGACGACGAGATTGAGCGCATTGCCGTGCAAGCCGTGATCGCCTACGAGGAAGCCCAGGGCCGCACGGTCGAGAGCGTCGAGAACGAGAACCGTGGCTTTGATCTGATATCAAGGCTGCCGCACCCGGAGGACCCGGCCACAGCTATAGACGTGCGCTTCATTGAGGTGAAGGGACGCTCGGGCGTGGGCGAGGTGGCGCTGACCACCAACGAATACAAGACCGCCGAACGGCTGAAGGACGACTTCTGGCTGTACGTGGTTTTCAACTGCGGCTCGACACCCCAAGTTCACGTGGTGCGCAACCCGGCACGCTTGGGATGGAAGCCCATCGTGACCGTGGAGCATTACGCTGTTTCAGCACAGGCCATCAAGGGGGCCGTGAATGGCTGATCCGCGTAAAGAGCTTCAGGCGGACTTTGCAGCGTCAACGCGCTTTGAGCGCTACGGCGAAGTGTTGATGCGCATGCGGATACAGGGGTTCCGCAACCACACCGACACAACGATCTCCATCGAGAGCCCGATCTTGGCGCTTTGCGGCGTGAATGGCACAGGCAAGTCAACGGTCTTGCAGCTTGCAGCGTCCGCATACAAGTGTAAAGAGCGCTACTACGTATCTACATTCATCCTCGTAGGCGGATTGCCGCAGAAACCGTTTCGGGATGATGCGTCGGTAGAGTTTTTCTACGCAGCTCAGCCGGGCAAGGATGGCGCGGCAAGGGTAACTACCAATACGGTGTCACGTTCAGGCGATTCATGGGCAGGCTACGACCGCCAGCCAGATCGCCACGTCCGTTACATCGGTACAGGGTTCTACGTGCCGCACTCGGAGCGGAGCGCGGAGTCAAGAAGCAACTTGAAGATGCCGAACTCTCTGCGCGTGAGAGAAAGCAGATCCAAGCCGAGGTGATTGAACGCGTCTCGCAGATCCTGTTGTGCAAGTACGACGCCGCCCACGTGAATGTCATGAAGAAGAGGTACGCCCGGCGGGCCTTTGATATGCTCACCGTCAAGCGCGAGGTCGGCGCGGAATACACCGAGGCCAACATGGGGTCCGGCGAAGCCCGCCTGTACCTGGTTGTCACAGCCTTGGAAGCCACGCCAGTGAAAAGCCTGATTCTGCTAGAGGAACCGGAAACAGCGCTACACCCGAGCGCCCAGTTTGAGCTCGGAAAGTACCTGGTAGAGGTTGCAAAGCGCCGAAAGCTCCAGATTCTCATGACCACACACAGCGAGTATGTACTCTTGGCACTGCCGGAAGAATCTCGCGTCTTCCTGAAGCGGGAGGGGACGGGTGTCGTTCCGATTCCGCGAATCGGTGTCCGCCAGGCCGTCAGCATGATGGACAGCTTGGCCATTCCGTCGATCTACATTCTCGTGGAGGACGAAATTGCGGGGGCCGTTGTTACCGAGCTTCTGCGCATGCATGACGCGGACTTCCTGAAGACAGCACGCGTGTTTGCGGCCGGAGATAAGGACCGTATCGCGCAGATGATGGACGTGTTCAAAGATCAGCGCATCCCGATATGCGCCGTGCGGGATGGAGACTGTGGCGAGAATGTACGGCTTCAACTTTTCAAGTTGTTTGGCACGGAACCGCCTGAAAAGGAGATTTTCAAGTCGCCTACCTTCCGTCAGCGCTTCAGCGAAAGCTTGAATGTTGATTGGGGTGCCGCGGACATCGCAAACAGGGACAGAGACCACCACCAATGGTTTGACGTCCTTGAGACACAAACTCGGCTCAATCGTGGCGAACTGATTGCGGTTGCGGCCCGGGCGTACCTGGAAGGCGTACCAAAAGCAGAACGCAAGGCGCTGGTTGAGAAGATCAAGGCATCGTCCCCATGAAGAATGCACCCAAGAAACTCATCGAAGTTGACCTGCCGATTCGTCAGATTTCGGAGCATGCGCGGAAGGACCAGAATGTGCGCAAGGGGCACCTGCATACCATGCACGTTTGGTGGGCAACGCGGCCCTTGGCGTCCTGCCGGGCGGTCATTCTGGCAACGATCGTTCCGGATCCCGCTGACGAGAACTGCCCGGATGGATTTCGTGCAGCCGCCCGTGAAGCCCTCAAGCCGTTTACCGGTCGCAACCTGTCGGACCCAATGGCCTTGCGCCAAGCGCTGCTGCAGTTTGTGGCCGACTTTGCGGCCTGGGACGCGGGAGTGAATCCCACATACCTGACCGCCGCACGCAGGTTGGTTTCGGCTGCACATCCCGAGGGTCCGCCGCTGATCATGGACCCGTTTGCCGGCGCGGGCTCGATTCCATTTGAGGCGCTGCGAGTTGGGGCGAACACGTTCGCCGGCGACCTCAATCCCATTCCGGTGTTGCTGAACAAGGTATCGCAGGAGTACCTCCCCAAGTTCGGGCATCGGCTTGCGGAGGGCGTTGAGAAATGGGGCAAGTGGGTGCTGGAACAAGCGCGAAAAAAACTGTCGGCCTTCTATCCGGCCGACAGCAGGGGAAACATCCCTTTGGCGTACATCTGGGCGCGCACCATCACATGTGAAGGCCCTGCCTGCGGGGCAGAAGTGCCCTTGCTGGGGATGCTTTGGCTGTCCAAGAAAGCAAAGTCTCGTGTGGCCCTGCGATATCGGGGCGACCGAGCCGCCAAAAGAGTGCATGTTGAGGTGTTCGAGCCGAAGTCTAACAAAGAGGTGCAGCCCGGCATTGTCAATCGAATGGCAGTCACTTGTCCGTGCTGCGGCTACACGACGCCGTACAAAGCGACACGAGAACAGCTGCGAGCCAAGCACGGTGGCACACGAGATGCCCGCATGGTTGCTGTCATCACCTTGGACAAGGGCGGCGGTCGACACTATCGGTTGCCCACTGTGGAAGACATCAACGCAGCACGAAGTGCCGAGGGCGAACTTTCCAGCATTGAAGTCAACAACCAAGGCCATTACTCCTTTATACCGGATGAGCCAACTCCGCCGGACGGCACTCTCGGCTACCGAATAAACAAATACGGAATGGAACGGTGGAGCGACGTGTACCTTTCCCGGCAGGCACTGGCGTTGGGCACTATGTGCCGGCTCGTTGATTATGTCAGAGCGGAGATACTCAGCGCAGGCGATGATGCCAACTACGCCGACGCAGTGGCATCGTGTATTGCCCTAGCCGTCAGTAACACCGCCCCAATGCTCTCCGCGTGTTCTTATTTTGGCCACGATCACTTCAGGACCGTGTTCCAAGGAAGCGGTCTACCAATGAAGCCAGATTTTGCAGAGGCCAATCCACTAATGTCTAGGCTTGTGGGCGGTGTCGAGTACGCGCATGGTCTGATCGTCAGCTTTCTGACTCGGGAGGGGGATTCAATTCGATCAGTGGGAACGGTCGCACGATGCTCGGCAACTAGAACTCCCTTGCCCGATGACTCTCTTACATATCTTGTGACAGACCCTCCGTACTACGACGCCATACCATATGCGGCGCTGTCAGATTTTTGCTTTGTGTGGCTCAAGCGTGCTTTGGTTCATGTTCATCCGGGTTTGTTCTCGTCGCAACTCAGCCCGAAAACTGGGGAGTGCATAATGGACCCGGGGCCGCCGGCTGATGAAGGGCCCCCAAAGGACAGACGTTACTTCGAAGCAACGATGCAAGCGGCACTAGCGGACGCCCGGCGAGCACTAAAGCCTGACGGAGTGGGTGTCGTGATCTTCGCTCACAAGGGCACGGCCGGATGGGAAGCTCTTCTCAATGCACTGGTGAGTGCCGGGTGGATGGTCACGGCGTCCTGGCCCATACACACAGAGAACACCACTCGGATGAGAGCGAAGGATTCAGCCGCACTTAGCAGCTCGGTCCACTTGGTTTGCAGGCCCCGCGAGAACCCCGACGGCTCACTCCGCGATGCCGAAGTAGGCGACTGGCGTGAAGTACTCGCTGAACTTCCTCGGCGCATTTCGGAGTGGATGCCACGTCTCCGGTCCGAAGGGATCGTGGGCGCGGATGCCATCTTCGCTTGCCTGGGCCCTGCCTTGGAGATCTTTTCGCGCTACGCCCGTGTCGAGAAGGCCAGCGGCGAAGAAGTGACATTGCGGGTTTATCTGGAGCAAGTCTGGGCCGCCGTGTCCCAGGAAGCTCTAAACCAGGTCTTCCAGGGCGTGGATGCAGCCAGTCTCGAAGAAGACGCCCGGCTCACGGCCATGTGGCTCTGGACGCTGAGTACCGGTAACGGCAAACCCGATAGTTCCGGCGAAGACGATGCCGGTGGCGACGCTGACGCCGACGACAGCGACAACAACAAGAACAAAAAGAAGAGCAAGGCTGCCGGCTTCAGCCTTGAGTACGACGCGGCGCGCAAGATAGCCCAGGGGTTGGGCGCACACCTGGAGAATCTCCAGACAGTCGTCGCCATCGAAAAGGACACGGCACGCCTGTTGCCTGTTTCTGAGCGTACCAAGGCTCTCTTCGGCAAGGATGAAAGCGACGCGCCGGCTGGCCGGCGTAAGAAGTCCAAGCAGAAACAAATGGCCTTCGAGGAAGAACTGGAGCAGGCTGAAGTTGAAGGCGGCTGGGGCAAGAAGGGTGCCCCCAAGGTAGGCGAGACCACACTGGACCGTGTGCACCAGGCAATGATCCTGTTCGCAGCCGGGCGCAGCGAAGCCATGAAACGCTTTCTGGTTGACGAAGGCGTCGGGCGCGACGGTAAGTTCTGGACGCTTGCACAGGCGTTGTCGGCGCTGTACCCGACGGGCACGGACGAAAAACGCTGGGTCGATGGCGTGCTTGCCCGCAAGAAAGGACTGGGCTTCTAATGGTTGAGGCCGCGGACTGGCGCGATGTCTTCCTGCAGTTGGTCAGCAGGCAGGAGCACGCCGGGCCGCTCAAGCAGGCGGCCACGCAGGGCAAGCTCGCGGCCTGGACAAGGGCGCTGACGACTTGCACGGTGGAAACCTGCCGCGAAGTGGGCTGGCAGGCATCAGCCATCGGGCACAAGGCCACGCTGCTGCCGGTGAACCAAAGCGAGTACCTGGCACTGGACATGATGGCCTTTGGGGATAGCGAGAAGCGATGGAGGTTCCCGGTAGCGGTCGCAGAGCTTGAGAACAGCCAGGCGGTTGACCGCATTGCGTACTCGCTGTGGAAGGTGCTGATTGTTCGGGCCAGTTTGCGGGTTGTGTTTTGCTACCGGCGAAACCCGGAGGACGCGCCGAAGCTGGTGCGGGCATTGGAAGAGCAGGTGGTGCAGGCCATGGGCCTTGCCGGCCGTGTCGGCCTTGAAGGCGAGACCCTTGTGGTGGTGGGCAGGACGAACGAGGCGGAGTACTTTCCGTACGGGTTCTTTCAGTGGTGGCAACTGGACGCCGGCACCGGCAGGTTTGGTTTGATGAAGTAGGAGCGCGAGATGGCCCTTCAACCCTGGTACAAGGTGATCTACCCCCGCGAAGACCTGCGCGAGGGCAAGCCGCTGGATGCATCAGAGTTCGCCGTGCACCTCGACCAGGTGCGCGACGGCAATGCACGGCAGGACTATCAGGACCCGGCACGTTTCTTCGGCCGCACATATCTGACCAAGGGGCTGCTGACCACGGCGGCACAGGTTGTGCGGCGGCTGTCGGGAATCGTGGTTGAGAGCTCGCCCGTCTTCAACCTCGTGACCCAGTTCGGCGGCGGCAAGACCCACGCGTTGACGTTGCTGTATCACCTTGCTTCGGCCGGCAAAGAGGCAAAGTCGTGGCGGGGCGTCAGCACCATCCTTGAGCACGCGGGAACGAAGGAAGTGCCCAAGGCTGCCACGGGCATTTTTGTAGGAACGGAGTTCGATTCGCTAACGGGGCGCGGCGGCAAAGACGGCACGCCAGTGCGCAAGACACCGTGGGGAGAACTGGCCTGGCAGATCGGCGGCAAGGAAGGCTTTGAACTGGTCGCCGAGCACGAGAAACAGAAGACGGCGCCATCCGGCGAAGTGATCCGTTCGTTCATCCCCGACAAGAAGCCCTGCCTCATCCTGATGGACGAGGTCATGAACTATGTCAGCCGAAACCGGAAGAACGGCCTTGGCGGCGAGCTTTACAACTTCATCGAGAACCTGTGCGAAGTTGCGGCGACGTCCAATCGCATCGTTTTAATGGTGTCGATACCGAAGTCCGACCTGGAGATGACGGCTGAGGACCAGGACGATTACCAGCGCATCAAGAAGAAGCTGGACAAGTACGCCAAGGCCGTACTGCTGTCCGCCGAAACCGAAACCGCCGAGATCATTCGTCGGCGCCTCTTCGAGTGGGAAGGCTTGACGAAGGAAGCCGAAAAGGTCGTTGCGGCATACGCCGAGTGGGTGTCGGAGCACCGCACACAGATTCCGGGCTGGTTTCCCGCGGATAACGCCAGGGAGGCGTTTGCCGCCACATATCCGTTTCACCCCGTGGTCTTGTCGGTGTTTGAGCGCAAGTGGCAGCAGCTTCCGAGGTTCCAGCAGACCCGCGGCATTCTGCGTTTGCTTGCATTGTGGGTGTCCAAGGCCTACAGCGACGACTACCGCGGGGCACACAAGGACGCGTTGATCGGCCTTGGTTCTGCGCCACTTGAGGATCCATTCTTCCGCACCGCGACCTTTGAGCAGCTGGGTGAGAACAAGCTTGAGGGCGCGGTTACGACCGACATTTCCGGCAAGAACGACTCCCACGCAGACCGGCTGGACCGTGAAGCCACGCCGGATATTCGCAAGGCCAGGCTGCACAAGAAGGTTGCCACGACAGTTTTCTTTGAATCCAACGGCGGCCAACTCAAGGCGGTGGCAACTGTGCCGGAGATTCGGCTGGGTGTGGGCGAGCCCGGCCTCGACATCGGCCATATTGAAACCGTGCTGGAGACGCTCAGCCAGGGCTGCTACTACCTGTCCGTTGAACGCAACCGGTACAAGTTCAGTACTACCGAGAATCTGATAAAGCGCTTTTCGGACAGGCGTGCCAGCATCA
This sequence comes from Planctomycetota bacterium, assembly GCA_015075515.1. Lineage (GTDB taxonomy): Bacteria > Planctomycetota > UBA8742 > UBA2392 > UBA2392 > H3-PLA7. The sequence goes on along the minus strand of JABTUE010000002.1, from coordinate 572,210 downwards.
CGGAGAAGGCGATTGACGAACGAGCGCGGGCTGAAATCCAGAAGGTATTTCCGCCAGACAATGGCATCGAACGCGTGTTCTTTCCAGAGAAGAGCAGCGCTGTCGCAGACCGACCAATCTTGACGCTGGCAGTGCTCGCGCCTGAGCATTCCATGGAGGAGGAAGCCAAGACCAAGGCCTTGGTGAAGCCCATGACATGGGAGTGCGGAAAGTCAGGCCGGACCTTCAAGAGCGCGATTGTGTGGTGCGTGGCCGAGTCCGCCAACCACGTGCGAGAAGAAGTTCGCAAGGCGCTGGCGTGGGAGGCGATTGACGCCGAAAAGGATGAGCTCCACATCGACGATGGCCAGAAACGCCAGCTTGCCGAACACGTGGTGCGGGCAAAGCGCGATGTGAAGGAATCTGTATGGCGTAGCTACAAGTTCCTGCTGTTGCTGGGCAAGGACAACGAGTTGACCAGGATCGACTTGGGACTGATCAACTCCAGCCAGGCTTCAACAATGGTCGAGGTCATACTCAAGCGACTTCGGGAGCAAGGCGTCGTCGAAAAGACCATCACGCCGAACTTCCTCGTCCGGAAATGGCCCGGATTTGCAGAGTGGAGCACACGTGCAGTGCGGGATGCATTTTTCGCTTCCCCGGAGTTCCCACGCCTGCTCAACGCGGACGTCATCAAGGAGACCATCGCCAGAGGCGTCAGCGAGAAGATCCTAGCATACGCGGGCAAGCGCCCAGATGGACGTTACGAGCCGTTCATCTTCGAACAGGACTGCGCGGCCGAGGACATTGAGATTTCAGACGATGTTGTGATCCTCACGGCCGACGAAGCCAAGAAGCACGTGGAGCCGCCCAAGCTGACAAGCATCGAGATCAGTCCCTCGATTGCCAACGTGAAACCCAAGGGGCGCGTTGTGTTTCGTGTGGGCGGGCTGGACCAGCATGGCCGACCGATGAATGTCAGTGGCGTGAAGTGGTCAGCCACGGGCGGCGACATTGACGACAAGGGTGGATTCAAGGCCACTGGCGAGGAAGGTGAGTACGTTGTTGAGGCGGTCGTGGATGACATTCAGGCGAGAGCAACATTGAGGATCTCCAGCAAGGAGACGCCGCAACCGCCGCCTTTACCTGAGCCCCCAAAGCAGAAGACGCTGCGTTGGACGGGCGAGGTGCCGGCGCAGAAGTGGATGAACTTCTACACCAAGGTCTTGGCCAAGTACGCCACGGCCGGCAATTTGAAACTAAGCGTGAGTTTCGAGGCAGCTCCCGAGGGCGGCGTTCAAGCGCAGAAGATGGACGAGACGAAGGCGGACCTCAGGGAGCTCGGACTGAACGACGACGTCCAGGCCGGGTTGTGACCAACTGGTTGGGGCGCACCCTCCATGGCGCACTGCGAAAGTCGAACAGATGTCCCTGTACCTGAACACCTTCAGACCCTTGATCCATAACGCCCACGGGCGGCGTGCCGTTGCGCTTTTTGGCCTGCCACCATTCATTGACGCGTCTTGCCGTCGTGAGCCGGACCTCAGGTCCAAGTACCCGTCCATCACAGCGCTATGCCGCGCCGGCAACTTTGCACCGCGGCTGAAGCAGGGTGACGTGGTCGCCTACATGACCAAGAAGATCGTGTACCCCAGGGGCGAAGAGTCCGGCAGGCGACTTGTTGCGGTACTCCGCGTGTTGAAGTCATGGCGACCTGAGGTCGACGAAAACGGTCTCCGCGCACACGAGCGGGCTGCCCGGTGGTACCGCAAGCGGGGCGTTGAGCCGCCCAGCAACTGCATGCTACGCGACAGCATGCCGTTCCCGCTCGACCATACCGATTGCAAAGACAACGATCTTGGGAAATGGAACCTCAAGTATCGTGCCCGTGCCCGCAAGCATGGCGTGTTTCATGCGTGTAAACCGATCTTTGTCGATGTTGAGGACCCACCGCACGTCACCGATGCTGACTTGATTGGCTGGTTCGGCCGAATGCCGGGCACTCGCAACCCAGGGGCGCTACCAGCCACGCACTTTCGAAGGTTGGTTAGGTGGCTTCGAGATCAGGTCTCCGACGCCGCAACAAACAAGAGACTGGCCCTGTTGGCCAAGAGTCTACGCTGATTGCAGCCTGAAAGGCAGTTGCATCAAACCTCTTAAGGCTTGCGAGACACACTTGTCCCATGCTGTCCAGATCTGCGTCCTGATCCCCGTGATAGTGAAACGGTAGGCGACTAGACTTGCCGAACTGCTCGGTATCTACGACATGGAACCTGGCCGAACCATAGCCGACCCGAAGGCATACAAAGACCTCTTCGACTCGACGGAGGTGTAGAATCGCCAACCGGCATGTCGCGGGCTTCGCTGGCTACCCAGGTCGTAAACAGCCAAATATGATCGAGCACAAAACCGTAAGTGGTCGATTATTCGAATAATCGGCCATTGAAGCACCAAACCCATGGGGTCACATGACCTCAACTGCCAACAGAAAATGCGGGAAGTCACGGACTAAGGACAGTTCGACTCCGACGCGAACCGCGGGGCTGGGGCACAGTCCCTCGCTCCGTTAGCCGCCCCTTAGAGGCTGTTTCAAAACCAGTAAAGTTGGCTTGGGAGGCTGGCCGATAGGTTTGGCATAGGTCCATTAACCTGGAGAATGCCATGCCTCGACCCTTGGTCAGCGATGAACTTTGGAGCGTCGTCCAACCCCTGCTTCCCCCCGAACGTCCCAAACCAAAGGGCGGGCGGCCCGTTGCCGATCCCCGTGCCTGTTTGCTGGGCATCCTCTTTGTGCTCAAGTCCGGCGGGGCCTGGAACAGCATCCCGGCCGAGCTTGGAGCCGCTAGCCCGGCCACCTGCTGGCGACGCTTCAAGGACTGGACCAAAGCCGGCATCTGGCAGACCATCTGGAAGCTTTCACTGGCCAGGCTCAACAGGCAGGGCAAGATTGACCTCTCCCGCGCTGTTGCCGACAGCGTCTCCATGCGTGCGGTTTTTGGGGGGCCCACACCGGCCCGAACCCGACCGACCGTGCCAAGCAAGGCTGCAAGCACCACCTGATCACCGACGCCAACGGCGTGCCGCTGGCGCACTTCCTCACGGGCGCCAACGTGCCGGACGGGCACCTCGCGCTGCCCTTGCTGCACGCCATCCCGCCGATTCGCGGCCGTGCGGGACCACCGATCTGCCGGCCCGAGTACTACCTTGCGGATCGCGGCTACGGATGGGAGTGGAACATCATTCGGGTCAAGGCCATGGGCGTGAAGTCTCTGCTGGCAAGGCCCGGAGACAACACCCACGGCAGCGGGCTGGGTAAACTGCGGTACGTGGTGGAGCGCACGATCCCGTGGTTCAAGGCCTGGCGCAGGTTGCGCGTGTGTTACGAGAAGACGCCTCTGAGCCTGATCGGGTTTCATACCCTCGCCGCCGCCATGATCTGCTTCAACAAGGCATTACGGAGTTAGAATGGTTTTGAAACAGCCTCTAAGAAGCAAGCCTAGCAAGATCAAGCAGGGTGAGTTAGCAAGATGACGCATTTTTCGACTCCAAGCCTTGTGTTCGACTCCGGACTACGCCAACAGACTGATTTCGGTGATCACTAACCGCTTGAAGGCGCTAGGGGGCTCTGAGCCATTCCAGCAATTAAAGCACTCATTTCTCGTGCGTCATCAGGCGACAGCCACACCAAGAAGGATCGAGTTCAGCACTGAGCCTGTCCGCACTCACACGCGGCCTTTGAAATGCTCTAGCAAGTTGACCTTCCCTTTTTTCCAGTACTGCATTGCCTCGGGTAGCGAATCGCCAGACGCGGAAAGGAAATCAATGTAGAGACCACGCCAACCAGGGGGCACATACTTTTCAAGCTCCACACCATCACCGTACACAGATCGCAATACTTTGAGGTCGGCATCTAACCAAATCTGAGGGAAGAGGTGTGCGACATCCCACCATGAAGAAGTGTTCCTCCGATATGCTTCCCACAGCTCAGCCGCGACCTCGTCGATCTTGACTTTGAATGGGTCCATTTTGGCTAAGAAGGATCCGAAGTTTTTGTCGTCGACGATCTCAATGCCGAAGCGATCTCCATAGGGGTCGGGTCCAACGTCGTAACCCTCTCGTATGAACGCATCTACCCATCGCCGACTATCGAGTACCCAATAGTCCACTTCGCTCCGGTACCAAGTCCACTTTCCCTCGTAGTGGACGACAGCAAGTGGATCCTCTGTGACCATGTTGCACCTCTGAAGGCTAGTGGTTCGTCACGATTGAGTTGTCGGGTAAAGGCTTTTCAGTTTGGTGCGTGCGTCTTGGGTGGTGAAGTGCCAGTCAACTTTCCGGCTCGCGGCGTTGCGCCCATGTTGCCACGCCCGCGTCTCGCTTGCCAGCGTCGCCAAGTCGGGGATGCGCCGGTTCAGGCATTGCGTTGAGAGGGCTTTGAGTTCAATCTCGGCGATGTTCAACCAGCTTCTGTGTTTGGGCGTATGCCGCAGATCCAGTCTCTTCGCCAGCCTGTTGGCCGTCTTCGGATCGAAGGCCTCGTAGAGTGAGGCCTTGGTGTGAGTGTTCAGATTGTCGCACACCAGCGTGACCTTGGCCGCGCAGGGGAAGATTTCTTCCAGCAGCCAGCGCACCTGCTCGGCCCAGTCCTTCCTGGTGCGGCGCTCCCGCACGTTCACCCAGCGCAGGCCGGTCAACGGCTCGGTGAACATGAAGATCTCGGCAATGCCCTTGCGCTCGTACTCATAGTCAAAGCGACGCGGCTTGCCCGGCTCCATCGGCAAGGGGCTGCGGGTTTCCGCCACAAGCTGCTTGGGCGACTCATCCATGCACACCAGCGGACACGACGGGTCGTAGGGCGCGTGGTACAGATCAAGCACCTCCTCCATCTGCGCCACGAAAGCCGCATTCTCTTTGGGCGGGATGCACCAGTACTCGCTTTGGTGCGGCCTCAACTCGTTTTTTGAAGATAGCGCCGCACGGTTTCGCCACAGATGGAGTCCACAATGTTCAGGCGCACAAGCTCGTCGGCAAGAAGTTCCAACGTCCAGTTCGCGCGGCCATCGGGCGCTTTGGAACAGGCCAAGGCGGTCAACCGTGCTTGGCCGCGGCCGTCGAGCTTCGGCTGGCGGGACGGACGCTCCTGCTTCTTGCGATTGAGCGCGCGTTCGAGGCCGTCGAGAACGAAGTGGCGGCGGATGCGCTCGATGGTCTTGACGTGGATCCGGCAGGCGGTGGCGATGTGGGCGTCGATCAGACTCGGCCCGTCAGCGTCGGCCAGAAGCAGGACCTGGGCATGCAGGCGCTTCTTGGCGGCCGCTTTGCCTGTCTTGACGAGGGCGGTAAGCTGATCCCGTTCTTCAGCGGTGAGGCGGACGATGTAGCGCTTGGCCATGGGAAGGCTCCTCAAGGTGGATACCCACCCATCGGCAAGCCAACGCCACCGACTGAATCAAAAATGTTGAACCACTAGCTTCACCAGCATCTCGTAGCACCCGTCCACGGTGATGTTGACCCCGCTGCGTTTCCCTGCCGGCTGGAGGCGGATCTCCGGCAACAGGCCTGTGTGATCAAGCTCGACGAACATTCGCTTGGTCTTGCGGGCGTCGTGGCTGCGGCTGGGGACGACCCTTGCGAGCTTCTTGCCCTGCCTGAGCGGCGTGGTCATAGCTTCACCTCCTGCAGGTAGCCGCAGTTCTCGACCAGGCGCACCTTGCGGGTGACCTTTCCGTTCTCGACAACCTCGACCAGTATGGACCGGATGCTTAGCTGGTTGCCCCAGCCCAGCTCGAACTTGGCGTTGGCAAAGCGCAGCCGGCAGTCCTTGCCGTCGGCCAGCCGATCGCGCAGCAGCGTGACCAGTTCGTCCGGAATCACGTCATTGGCCGGCACACCCGGCCACTTCGCCGCGATGTGCACGGCGAGGTCGCTGGTGCGCCACAGTTCGTCGGCCTGTTCCTGGTCCAGTTCTTCCTCGTGCCAGGCGTGCCACGGATCCAGGTTCGGGTAGGCCACAGCGTCGGCGCAGCTGTGCACCACGGCAAAGTCATTGCCGCTGCGGAAGTCGGCTCGATCTCGGTCGTCGGGCACGAACTCGCCCTCCAGGTCGCCGTCAGCCAACACGGTCTGTTCCGGCACCGGCTGGACCTCCCGGGTCTCGCCAGTGTCGAACCTGTAGGTAACGCGCTCGCAACGCCACAGCAGGTCGCTGCGGTCGTCGGCCGTGATGCCGAAGCGGATCTCGGTTATCAGCGGCACATCAGGGAACATGGCCTTGAACAACTGGGCCTGCCCTGAGGCCAGTTGCAGCATCTCGTTGGGCACCAGCTCAAGGGTCGTGTGGTATTGGGGCTCAAAGGCACAGGCCAAGGCGCCCTTGGAGAGCCGCTCGGCCACCTGCTGGCGCGTCAGCGTGTACAGGTAATCGCGATCCTGGCGCAGCTGCAGGTGCTGCAGGTCCGGGGGCAGGTCAATCACCCGCAGCGGGTTCCAGGCATAGACCAGGCTGGACAATCGTTGGCGGGCCTTGTCGTCGCCAAACTGAAAGGTGCGACCGATCACGGCCTGCACCAGGGGCTGCTGGACCTCGGTGACCAGGTTGCGGTAGTCGGTGTCTTCAATGATCGCATCGCGGTCAGGCAGGGTGAAGCTGACCGTGCCCGGCCGGGCATGGATGCGCACCCAGGCCATGTCTGAGGGGCCGGAAAGGCCCTTGAGCCGGGTCGAGATGCCCTGCCGGATCAGCGCCACGCCGGCGTGGTCGCCGCGGGCCGGCGGTTCGGTGTGCAGATCAATGAAGCCCCACGAGGTGTCCGCGCGCAGGGCACCCTTGGGCACAGCCTGCGGGCTGTAGGGGTCAACGACGCGGCTGGCGCCGTCAACGATGATCGTGGTGCGGAAGGGCATGAACTCGGCCTGACGCTGCCACTGTTGGGCATAGCCCTCAACGTGGGGCATGTCGTGGCTGCCAAACGCGTGGTGCAGCCGGCTGACCCTGACCTGCGTGCCCTTCATTGCGGGCAGCAGGCCTTCATAGACCGCAGGCTTGCCGGCGCACATTGCCTCGTAGTCCAGCGTGAGCCGCCAGCGGCCGGAACGCACCTCGGCCAGGCCGCCCAGCTTGAACACGCTAAACAGGCCCATGCCGGCGGGGCGTTCGGCCCTGACACCCTCGGCCCAGTCGGACTTGCCGATGTTGATCAGGTCCTGCGGGTCAAGCACACCGTGGCCGTTGTCGGTCACGGTGACGGTGCCAGCGCGGGTATCGATTTCAACCCGCACCTCGGAAGCCTCAGCACGACGCGCGTTCTGAAGCAGCTCCTGGACCCACGCAAAGTTGCCTGAAGAGTAGTTCAAGATGTTGCGCAGGGTGCTCGACGCATCCGCGCGAACAACCAGTTGTATAGGCATGGGACCTCCTTGGCCCCCAAGTGGGGCTGCAAGTCTGCTGACTAGAAGTATGGGTCAGGCCCGACATCTACGGCCGAGAGCCGGGACGCACATGCGGGCTATCGTTCAGGGTGACCACCACAGGATACAGCGCGGCCAGGCGGGGCCTGTCAGGCGGTACTAGTCGAACTGGCACGTTTCAATTCCGCTCGCAGGTGCCATTCGTGCCAGCGGCACATGACGACGGGCACCATGAACATGGACACCGCGTCAATCAGCATCCCGCCGAAGATCGGCAGAGCCATGGGCTGCATCACGTCGCTGCCCCGGCCGGTCGCCCACAGGATGGGCAACAGTCCGATCAGGCTGGTCAGCAGGGTCATGAATGCCGGGCGCACGCGGCGGCTTCCGGCCTCGGTGACAAGATCGCGCATGTCCTGAATCGTTCGGGGCGGCTTGCGTTGCCGCAGCTGTTCAATGTAGGTGCCTACGACCACGCCGTCATTCAGCGCGACCCCGGCCAGCACCAGGAATCCCACGATGACTGCGACCGTCACATAGACCGGCGGGCCCTGAGGCTGGCCCGTGAACAGGTTTTGCAGCCAGGGCCAGTACCGGATCATCAGCGCCCCGCCCGCGAGGTTCAGCGGAAGGCCTGAGAACACGATCAGGGTGTAGGACCACCTGCGGAAGTGCAGGTACAGGATCAGGAGAATCAACGCAAGGATCACCGGCACGATCAGAATCAGGCGCTGGTTTGTGCGCTGCTGTTCCTGGTACTGGCCGACCCAGTTGAAGGAGTAGCCCGACGGCCAGTCGATCTCCTTGTTGTTGATGGCCTGCTGCAGGCGCTCTTCGACCCGCGCGATCAGGCGTGTTTCATCAACGCCGACCGTGTTGAATGTGACGTAGCCGGCCAGCTTGCCGTTTGCACCGCGGATCTCGGAAGGGCCGACCACGTATTCAATGTCCGCCACTTCCGTGATCGGCACCTGCGCGCCGCCGGGCGTCGCGACCAAAATGCGTTCCAGGTCTTCCAATCGGTCGCGCAAATCGCGTTCGTAACGCAGACGCACCGGGTAGCGTTCGCGCCCTTCCACTGTGGTCGTCAGCTTCATGCCGCCCACCGCGGCCTCAATGGTCTCCTGGACCATCATCACTGACAGGCCATAGTGCTGCATCCGTTCCCGGCGCAGACGATACTCGATGTAGGGTTTGCCACCGGTGCGCATGGCTACAACGTCGCCCGCGCCCTCAACCTGCTTGATGATCGGTTCGAGCGCCAGCGCCAGTTCCGCAAGCTGGTTGGCATCATCACCCAGGATTTCCAACCCGATCTGTGAGCGTATGCCGCTGGACAGCATGACAACGCGGGTCTGGATCGGTTGCAGCCAGCTTGGTGCTGCGCCCTTCAGTCCCGTGACACGGCGAAGCTCGGCCACGAGCTGCTTCTTGTCCATGCCCGGCCGCCATTGGTCGCGGGGCTTCAGGATCACAACCGTCTCGATCATGCCGATCGGCGCGGGGTCCAGGGCAGTTTCGGCCCGGCCCAGCTTGCCTATGGCCTGGGCGACCTCAGGCACGGTCATGATCTGCTGGGTCTGCCACTCCATCACCCGCAGTGTCTCTGAAAGGCTGGCCTGTGAGAGCAGCGAAGGCATGAACAGCAGCGAACCTTCATCCAGCGGCGGCATGAACTCCTGGCCGAAACCCGGGTAGTGGTCTTGGATCGCGGCAATCGGGCGGATCCGGTCGGGTTCACCGCCGGCAGCCTCCATCGGCGCCTTGATGGGCCATAACACCACATGCGCGCCAAAGGCGGCCATGGCACCAAGGACCATGAAGACCGCGGCAAATGCGTACAGCAGCCTGCCGCGACGCAGGAAATGACTCAGCGTCGGCCGGTACACTCCGACCAGAGCGCGCGAAACCGGGTTGGATTCAATCGGCGTGAGGGGTTCGACCCAGACCCGTAACACACCAAGCGCCGCCAACAGGAAGGCCGGCACGGCGACAAAGGCCGCATCCAGCCCGAGCCAGGCTTCGATGTACCGGTCAGAACGGATCACGACCCAAGCCACCAGCGCGCTCATGCCCAGAGCCGCCACCCACTTCAGCACAGCGCTGAATCGGCGTTGACGCGGCGCGAGCTGCTTGGCCGTCCGCCCGCCAATGAACATGTAGCACAGCACGGGCACCAGACACACCGCAAGCAGCAACGAGGCACTCAGGGTCAGTGTCTTCGTCCAGGCCATGGGCGCAAACATCTTGTAGCTCTGGCCGGTCAGGGCGAAGATCGGGATGAAGCTGATCACCGTGGTCGCCACGCTGGTGACGATGGCACCGCCGACTTCACGGGCCGCATTGCCGACGACCTGAATTCGCGGGCTTCGACCCTTGTCGTCAAGCAGGCCCAAGTAGATCGCCTCGGTCATGATGATCGCCATGTCGGCAATGTCGCCGATGGCAATCGCGATGCCGCCCAGGCTCATGATGTTGCTGGAAACCCCGAACACCTGCATGCCGATGAAGCCCAGCAGCATGGCCAGCGGGAAGGTGCTGGCGACGATCAGCGCGCTGCGTATGTGCAGCAGGAAGATCAGGATGATCAACGCAGTGACAATGATTTCTTCAACCAGTGTGTCGCGCAGAGTGTCGAGCGTTTCATGAATCAGCTCGGTCCGGTCATAGAATGAAGTGACCTGGATTCCCTGCGGCAGTGTGGTCTGCAGGCGCGCAAGTTCCACTTTGACGCGTTCCACTACTTCAAGCGGGTTTGCGCCGTACCGGATGGTGACAACGCCGCCAACGCGCTCACTGTTGCCATCGGCCAGCGCGCCACGCCGGAACTCCGGTCCTTGCTGTACCCGCGCAATGTCCGACAGGCGCACAGCCACGTGTCCGTTGGTCTTGACGACAACCTGTTCAAGGTCAGACAGGGTCTTCACGAATCCCACGCCGCGAATCAGGTACTCGGCTCCGCCCTTTTCGACGGCCTTGGCCCCCACATCCAAGTTGGAGTTCTTGAGGGCTGTGACGACATCGTCGAGCATGACGTCGTGGGCGCGCAGCCTCTCCGGGTCAATCTCGACCTGGTACTCGCGGACAAACCCGCCGATGCTGGCGACCTCGGCCACCCCGTCGACCTGCAGCAGGGCGTAGCGCAGCGTGTAATCCTGGATCGTGCGCAGCTCGGCCAGATCGTATGGGCCGTCAACGGTGTACATGTAGACCTGGCCCAGCGCCGTGGCGTCGGGGCCCAACGTGGGCGTAACGCCCTGGGGCAGGTTTGCCTGCGCCACGGCCATGCGCTCCAGCACCCGGGCGCGGGCCCAGTAGATGTCCACGCCGTCCTCGAAAATCAGGTACACGCGCGACATGCCGAACCCTGACATCGTGCGCACGTCTTCAACCCGGGGCACGGCCTGCAAGGCGCTTGCCAGCGGGTAGGTGATCTGGTCTTCGACATCCTGGGGGCTTCGTCCCATCCATTCAGTGGAGACGATCACCTGGTTTACGCTGATGTCGGGGATTGCATCCTTGGGGTTATCCAGCAGCGCCTTGAAACCGAATACGATCACGCCGGCCGTGGCGATCAGCACCAGCAGCTTCATCCGCAGACATTGCTCGATCAGCTTGCCGACCATGCCGTCGCCCTATCAATGACCGCTGTGGGTTGCCGCCGCCGACCCGCCTTCCGGCCGGAACAGCGAGGGTTTGCCCGCAAGTTCCATCTGGCTGTCAATCAGGAACTGCCCGTTTGTCACGATCCGTACCCCCGATGGCAGGCCGGAACGCACGGCGTAGTACTCGTCACCGCGATGAAGTGTGCCGTCCTTCAGTTCGTGGTATTCGGCGCACAGCGCGCCCAGGTTGACTTCAAAGCCCTGGTACTCGGGCCTCTGCAGCTTCTCGGCCAGGCCGGCGTGGTTGTGGCTGACCGTGCCGTCCGGCTTGCGTTTGGCCCACCACTCGACGTACACGACGTGACGCCGCCCCGTGCTGAGAACGGCCTCGCGCGGGATTGAAAGAACATGCGCCTGCGGGCTGCCGCGTTGAGGGGCACGTCGCCGCATAGACATGCCGCAGATCCGGCAAGACTCCCCTGCGACTTCGGACCACTGCAGCGGGTGCATCGGGCAGGCGTACTGGCCGGCCAGTGCCGGCTGGGCCACCGTCCCGTCTGACGCGAGCCAGGCCAGAATCGTCGCCGTACCAAACATGCCGGGCTTGAGTCGGCCGGACTGATTGGGAACCTCGACACGCACACGGGCTGTGCGTGTCATGGTGTCGAGCGTGGGGTCAATGAAACTGACTTGCCCGCTGACGGTTTCGGGGGCAACTCCCCCAAGCTCGAAACGGACCGGCTGGCCCAGCACGACAAAGGGAAGGTCGCGCTCGTGAATGCTCAACATCAGCCAGAGGCGCGACAGGTCGGCCACGCGGTACACCGGCATGCCTGTCTCCAAGTACTGGCCTTCGCGTGCCATCTTCTCCAGAACCACACCCGAGATGGGGCTGGGCACGGTGAAGGTCGGTGAATCGGCGGGGCGACCTTCGAGCTGCTGCAGCTGAGGCGCGGTCAGTCCCAGCCGCCGGAGTTTCTCGCGGGACAGTTGCAGCAGCTTGTCGGCACCGGGAGTACCGCCGGCTGCGGCGTCCTGGGCAACCTTTAACTCCCTGTGGGCTGAGTAGAGGTCCGGCGAGTACAAGTCGAACAAGTGATCGCCTTCCGACACCGCAACGCCCGTGTAGTCCGCGTGCATGCGGTCAATCCGGCCCGCGACCCATGCGCTGACAACCCGATCCAGGGATTCATCAACCTCGAATTGGCCCAAGGTCCGGATTTCACGGGCGAGCATCCGCCGCTTTGGGGCCTCGGCGCGAATGCCCATGGCCCAGCGGTCGCGATCGTCCAGCGGCAGCACTTCGCCTGTGTCCACGAACATTTCCAGCGTCATGCCGCACACCGGGCAATCGCCGGGCTTGTCCAGCCTCGTGCAGAACATGGGGCAGGCATAGAAGACCTTGGTTCCCCCGGACCCATGGCCCGCATGTGGGTCGACCGCAGACTTTCCCGGCGCAAGCAGCCAGTCACGAGGCACCAGCATGGCACCAGCCAGGCCGGCCACGGTGCCACCCAGAACCGAAGCAAGAAAGGCGCGGCGCTTCAGGAAGCCGGGGCGCGCCGGATCCGTCGGCTTTTCGGCTGGGGATTCTTCGGGCATGGCTACTCCTTCTTTCGCACCAGCTTGCCGTCCTTCTCGACCAATCCGTAATGGTCGTAGTACTTGGCAGCGTTGGCCACAAATTCGTCGCCGCAGCCGCTCCAGCAGCAGAAGTAGACCTTGAAGCCTCGATGCAGGACGAACACGTCACCGTCAGGGTCAATATCCCCGCCCATGATGCCGCAGGTTGCGGGCGCAGCCTTTTCGTAGCCGGAAGGGTCCACCTTCAGAAGCTTGCCGTCACTGGTGGGCTCAAGAGACAGGGCAGCGTAGTAACGGATCGGCTTCTTCAGGAACTTGTCGCGGTTGGCCTCGTTCTCAAACCGTACTTTCCAGCCCTTGTGTTCCAGCACTGTGGGCTTGTCGCCTGCCGCTTTGCTGCTCACAGGATCGTTGGCGTTCTCAAGTTCTTTGACGGCCTCCGGCTCAGGCTTGTCCTTCCCGGGTTCTTTGCTCTCAGGCTCGGCCTTCGTTGGCTCTTCTGCTTTGGGTTGCTGCGCAGGTGTGTCAGCGCCGTGGCCCTGGTGCTGGCTTTGATCCTGCTGGCTTTCGGCCAGCGGAGCGTCAACGCGGCTGAGTGCCGCGCCTCGAATCAGGCCACCCACCAGCAACATGAAGGCGCAGGCGGTGACAAATCCCATTACATTGCGCATGTACTTGCTCCTTATGGTTCATCTTTCAAGGTCAGTCCGGTCAATGACTCCACGGCCGCACGAGACTTCAGGGCTTCCGCACGAGCCCGGATAAGCGACAGCTCGCCCCCCAGCCAGGCCTGCCAGGCGCTGATCACATCAGTCAGGCCGGCACGGCCCGCGGAAAAATCACCCTGGATCAACTCCAAGGCCTGGCGGGCCTTGGGCAAGATGCTGGTACCCAGCAGGCGCAGCATGCGTTCGGCATCGGCCAGTTCGAACAGCATGGCGTCAAGCTCGGCCTGAAGATCCAGCCGCTTCTGGGCAACCACCAGCAGGGCTGCCATGCGATCCGCCTCGGCGGCGTTGCTGCGGGCAGCATTGGCGCCGAAACTCCAGGGAATCGTGATGCCGACGCGAAACGCCACGGCGCTTTCAAAGGGCATGTCGCCCGGCACGTTCATCTGCATCCATTCTGCCGCGACGAAGAAGTCCGGCACCCACATCCACCTCGATTCAATCAGCTTTGCGTCCGCCACCCGTGCCTGCGCGTGGGCGATTTGCAGCATGGGGTGCGTTTCCAGGGCAACCAGTTGTTCAGCCCGGCCGGGCACAACCGCGCGACGGACTTCGGGTAGTGCGTCCACCGTCACCGCGGGGTCGAGACGGACGCCCGAAGCCGCTTCCAGCACCTTCACTAGAGCCGGTCTTCGCAAAGACAACGATGCCAGATCGCTCTGCATCTCTTCGCGCTCGACCTGCATGCGCAGCAGGCTGGCCTGCGTGGCCTGACCGGTCTCGACCATGGGCTCCATCAGCGCCTCCAGCCCGCTGGCCAGTGCCACCAGCTGCCGCAGCACCTCAGCCCTGGCATCCAGCGACTGGATGTCCACATAGGCGGCCGTCACCTGCCGACGCAACTCGCGCCGCACGGCGCTGAACTCCTCCGCCATGGCGGAAGCTTCAGCGGCCAGCATGTCCTGGCGGGCCACCACCTTGCCGGGATTGGGGAACATCTGGGACAGCATCACGCTGCGCCGTTCATCCATGAGGCGAATGTTGGCCCTCTCCGCCTGCATGAACTCGCGGTACTCGACCATGCCCTCAGGCATCTCAAAGGCCGTGTCGATCAGCGCCACCGCGGCCTTCCAGCGGTAGTAGGCTGCGGCAAGAAAGGGGCTGCGCGTCTGGGACATTCGCTGGATGTCAGCCAGCGACGCAGCCGACAGGGCCTCTGGTGCCTGCGACCTGGCAGGATCCGCAAGCACATCGTCCAGGGCCGACGACAGCGCCTTGAAGTCCGGCGCTGGCGTGGCGTCCAGTCGCGACCTCTCAGTATTGACTGCCGTGCACGCGGACAGCGCGGCGAAGGAAATGCATGTGACAATTTTGAATGCAGCACGCATGGGTCACCTCAGGCAGAAGAGGCACCAACATTGAACCCGATGCCGAGGGCATCGGCGCGTGCGAGATCAGATGAGGAAGCGACAAAGTCTTAAGTGAGTCAAGACTGGCGGCGGATGAGCCTGCGATGCCCTGTTGGGCCTTGGCGCGTGCGTCGGATAGAGGCTGCCTGCAAAGGCCGCTGTAGTGCAGTAAGTCGACACCTCGCGCTCTACGAACAATCCCGGCGCAGGCTCTATCAACAAGTCAAGTCCGTCAGCGCAGCTCAGTGTAATCGGGCACTTTCGCTCTGGCGTGTCTTGCGACTGGCCGCCTTGTCCATGGTCGCCATGGCTGCAAACGTGGCCGGTCGTGTGTTCGTGGCACGCAAACAGAGACCGGAAAATCGCGCCAGGATCGCAGCGACACACGCCGGCGACTGGCGCGACCACGGCGAGAATGGCTAGCAGCACATGTGCCAAACCTCTCATGTCCGCATTGTAGACACGTACCGAGGTACTGAGTCCAGACCAAAATGTGCCGCCAATGCAACATCCGAAGGGTTAGTTATCTATCCATCGGCCCGTTGCCGACAAGTCAGAGAGGCGGCCACCGAGGGTTTGCAGCTTGTGACGGCTTTCCAGGGCGAGCGCGTTGTCGTTGCCGGCGCGGGTCAGGGCGTTGATCACCGCGAAGAGGGTCTTGCCCGGTTCCACCTGCCAGGCGCGGTGGATTGCCGCACCCTCGTCTTCGGCCAGTTCGTAACGCGTGACGATGCGGTCCAGCGCCTTTTCGGGTTCCTTGACCTGGATGCCCCGCGTCCCGGCGAAGGCGGTCACGGCCTGGGCTGACAGTTCAATCGCGTGGTCAAAGGCCTCGCGCACCTGATCGGCAATCTCGGCCTTGCCGACGTGCCGTCGCTGGTAAGCCCAGCGGCCGGCACCCATGACCAGTCCGTTGAGGCAGATCGTGCGGTACACCAGGGCGCTGATGTTCACCCGTGCCAGGCCGACTTCGCTGTTGCGCAGGTGCAGACCGCGGTGCAGCGGGTCGCGGCGGGCCTCCGGCATACCGGCTTCAGCTGGGCCGACGACCTGCAAGTCGAGGTAGCCCTCGGTGAGCTCGTAGCGCACCGGGGTGTTCTCGCCCAAGCGCGATTCCAGCCAGCCCAGGATGTCCTGGTGGTTGATCGCCCGGTACGCGCCCGAGAGCACGCCGCGGACTTCGCCGCCCTCGAAGCGCAGCATCACGTCGCGGTCGGCCTCGCGCAGCCAGCGATTGACGTTCTCTGCGCGCAGTTCGGGCGCGCAACGCCGCAGGTAATGCGCGGGGATCTGCAACTTCGTGGCGAGCTGGGCAAAGGCATGCTCGCGCAGGCCAAAACGCTCGGCGCGACCAACCACGAGCGCGCTATCCTCAGGCGCCATCGCCAGCTCGCGCGTGTTGACGGCAATGTCGCGCTGCTGGACAGCCAGCGCCTCAAGCTGGCCAAGAAGCTGGCCCAAACGGGCATCCGGCCGCGCCGAAAGCCGCCCGGAAATCAAATTGCCGCTCGAAGCCGACGACGCGGCATCAAGCACTGCTGTGCCAAGAACCATGGGAACCTCCAGATGTAAGGGTTGAAAAGAAAGCAGCGCCAACCCAAGGTCAGCGTGTAGTGCTCCCCTGAAGTCAAGCCACCTGGTTTGCTTGTTGGGCCCGGAACTGTTCCGGGCTCATGTAGTTCAATGACTGGTGCGGCCGCTCTGAGTTGTAGAACCGGATCCAGCCTGCCACGGCTGCTCTGGCCTGTTCAAAGTCGGTGAAGTTCTCAAGCCACACGCACTCCTCTTTCAGGCTGCGGAAGAACCTTTCGATCATGCCGTTCTGCTCGGGCGTGTAGGGCGTGACGAACTCTTGGCTGAGCCGATAGTCCTTGCAGGCAGCCCGGAAGCGCTTGCTCTGGAAGATCAGCCCGTTGTCGCTACGGATCACCGGCGTGGCCCCATCGGGCCGCAGCGTCCCGAATCTTGCCAGGCAGGCACGCAGGCGCTGTAAGGCATCCAATGCCGGTTCATCCGGGCGCCGAACCTGAGTGAGGGTGATGCGGGAAAGCTGATGGCCGGCCTCAATGGCTGCGATCAATGCAGGACGGTACTTTCGGGCGACCGACTTGGCCTTGATGCGAGCACAACGCGGACAAACTGCGGTGTTGCAGTGCTGGAGTACCAGCTCGAAACCCTGTTCCGTAGCGCGGATTTCGCAATCCGAACAGCTGCCGAGCCCGCGGTACGATCTGGAACCACGCTTCCTCAGGGCACGGGCCTTGCGTTTGGTCTCTACCGGGGAGGCGTGGCGGGAAAGCAGTGCATTGCCGGCTTGGATCGCCGTAAGCACCTCTTGGGCGCGCCTGGTCAGACCGACCGTTTGTTGGAAGTTGGTAGAATTGGCTACCATTATTGAAGGAGGAGGGGCTGTGGCGAGTCCCATGGGCTTCCTCCAGGCAAGGGCTCCAATTCAAAAGTGTGGCCAAGGGCCACTTTTTCAAGCTGAGTTGGGCTGAATTTCGCGGATTCAGTGCCGGTGGACACCAACCCGGCTGCGCCCGTACCATGCAGCCCTCAAGAGCGGGCCTACAGCGTGGCTAATGAACTGAGAAAGTTGGCCCACTTGGCCGGCAGGGGCGACCTGACCGACAGCCAGCTGCAACGGCTTGCCGACCCCGCCGCGTTTGTCTTCTCTCGTCTTGCGGCCCTGGCGGTCGGGGAAGTCCGTGAACTGGAGCTGTTCTCAGGTCCTACAGGGCGCGCGGAGAAAGACTATGCAAGAAGGGCCGGCCGCCGGCGGGGATCGGTAGCGTCGCAGTTTTCGGTTTGGCTGCGCAAGGTGTTCCTGCCAGGGCGTGCACTGCCCAATACAGGTCCCAAGTCCGCCCTGAAGGGAACCTGGTGTACGAGCTTTGATGCCAGGATTGGTTCTCGTTCAGGCAAGGCAATCTTTGTGTGGCGGGACGACGTCTACAGGCCTCGCAGCGATGGAGTTTGCGATCCCAAGCTCACCCGGCTGCTGGCTCCCGTCGATCGACTATTACGTCAGACGCACCGCTGCATTGGCGAAGTAACTTCCTGGGGGCTGATTTCGCGGGCTGTGCCGACACGGCACGCCGGCCTCAAGGGCTACCTGTACCCGATTGGGCGGGGACTGAACTTGCAATCTCGACCAATCACGGATCGGCCATCGGTTTCTGCGGAACTCGGCGCGATGCTCACCGGGTTCTTCCACGACGAGCCGATGACCCAGGCCTACAGCAACAACGCGTGGCTGATCGTCGGACCTGGCGGCTGTTTGTGGTTGTGCCGGATGGGCGGTCGCCGGACCTGGCCAACTGGCTGCATGGCAAGGACGAACCCGCCCGCCTTGCCGAGTTGGAAAAGGCCTATCTGCGGCGGCAGACGCAGAAGCAGCAGTACTACCAGAACTACGAAAAGCAGCGTGCCAAGGTGTTGTCCAAACCCAAACGTGGCCGAGGGAAACCTGATTCAGCCCGTCGCCGGCGATCCAAAGCTGAAACAAAGCCCCTCAGTATCCAAGCTCTGCAGGATCAGCTGGAGAGGATACTGGCTTGGCGACACCGACCCTGACTTCGTACCTCGCCCATGGCCGCATCGGTTCTCGGCGATGGGTGCCGTAGAATGGGGCAGATTCGTCCGAACCTTGGTGACAATCTTGGTGACAGTGGGGATGCGCGATACAGAAACCAGCCCGCCCGCATTGCCAGACTTGGCTCTGCGGGCGGGCTGGAAGGTGGTGGACCGTACTGGACTCGAACCAGTGACCTCTACCGTGTCAAGGTAGCGCTCTAGCCAACTGAGCTAACGGTCCTTTGCGGGCAGGCCCGGAACCCTAACACAGGCTCACTTCGGGTCAAGCACCGGAGCGCGGGGCACTTCGGTTTGACCCGGGGGCCTTGCCTGCGGTATCTTCTGGCGCCTTTGGCGGGGTCCCCCATGAACGCCACAACTGTTGTCGAGCCCGCTGCCGTCGCCATTGCGACGCCCCCGGCTCATGTCGAGCCCCGGGTTCCGCCGGCGTCACGCCACGATGCGGCGACTCTGGCGGCCGGGTACACGCGAACCCAGCACGCGCTGAACGTGGCCGGTCTTGCGGCGTTCTGCGCGCTGGCGGCGTGGGTGGGCTGGCAGGTGTTTTCGCGGTCGCTGGCGCCGTGGCAACTGCTGGCTGGTTTTGTGGCCGGGTGGGTGCTGACGGATTTCATCTGCGGACTGATCCACTGGGCGGGCGACACCTGGGGCCGGCCCGGCATGCCGGTGATCGGGCGCATGTTTGTGCGCACGTTTCGTGAACATCATGTGGATCCTGCGGCGATCACGCGCCACGGCGTGGTGCAGGTGCTGGGCGAACAGGCGTTGGTGGCGGCGCCGCTGATGGCGCTGCTGGGTTTTTACGACCCCGCCGACGACGACCTGGCGGGCACGACGGTGCTGGTGGGGGCCTATGTGCTGCTGGCAGGCTGCATGGCCGCCAACCTGTTTCACCAGTGGGCGCATCGCAGAAACCCGCCGGCGCTGGGGCGGCTGTTGCAGGCGCTGGGGCTGGTGATCAGCTTCCGCCAGCACGCGCGCCACCACTGCCCGCCGTACACGCAAAGCTACTGCATCGCGATTGGCTGGCTGAACCCGGTGCTGGATCGCATCCGTTTCTGGCGCGCGCTGGAATGGCTGGTTTACAAGACCACAGGCGCCATCCCGCGCGAAGACGACCTGGGGCGCGAAGCCGCCCTGCGCCTGATGCGGCGGCGGTGAAAACGCATCTGGTGCTGCAATCCGGCGCGGCAACTTCACGCAAACTTCAGAACCAACCAAGGCGGGAAATTGTTAGCCTTTGAGTCATGAGTGCCGTCACGCGCTATCGTCCTTCCGGTATTCGCTCGGTTGCCCTGCGCGACCTGCCACACCAGGACGGCAAGTTCTGGCAACAGGTCGGGGCCTGGGCGCTGGACCAGCGTCGCACGGCGGGTGAGCCCGACCCTTCGATCGCGGCGGATTTTGCCGCGCGGCTGCGCGCTGCTCTGCCCGCGATTGGCCAGCGGGCGGGCCGTTTCGAGCATGTGGTACTGGCCGGGGGTATTACCGGCCTTGGCGGCTTCGCCCAGGAGGCAGGGTTTGCGCGCATTCTGCCCGGCGCGGGGTTTGGGCCGGGCACGGCCGGCGAGCCCGACGAAGTCGTGGTGGACGTGGGCCAGACGGCCATCAAGGTGTGCCAGCGAGGCCCGACCAGCAGCCTGATTACGGCGCTGGCGCGCGACGTCACCCGGCTGCCGGTGGTGCTGGATGAGTCACGGCTGACCCGTACCGAGGCCAGGGAACAGGGCCTGGCGGCGTCCGAGTTCGCCGCGCTGGCGCTGGCGCGCGGGCTGGCTACGGGTGCCCCGCGCGTGTTGTTGGGCCTGCCGGTTGAAGTAGACGACGAGCTTGTGCCCGGTCCCTGCACGTATGCCGGCTGGGGCGGCGACCGCGAACTGGTACGGCGCATTGTGGGGCGCGCGACCGAACTTTCCGGCGCGGCTCCCGCCACGGTGCGCGTGCTCAACGACGCCGAACTCGCCGCGCTGGCGGCGCGCAAGGCCGGCCTGTGCGGTCCAGGCCGGACGGTTGTCATCACACTGGGTTTCGGTGCCGCCGGCGCAATCGTGGAAGACATGTGACGCGGCGATTTGACGTGCTTTGTCTCTCGCCGCACCTGGATGACGTGGCCTTGTCCATGTCGGCCACGGTGCGCGCCCATGTGCGGCGCGACCAGCGTGTGCTGGTGGCGTCGTTATTCACACACGCGGGGCCGCGCGACGCCGGCCCGTTTTTGCGCCACGACTATCCCCGGCGGCGGGCCGAAGACGAAGCAGCCTGCCGCCTGCTGGGTGCCAGCGTGCTGCACGGGGGTCTGCCCGACGCGCCGTTTCGCGCCGCGGCGTACCGTGATCTGGCGGGGCTGTGTTTTGCGCGCCAGAAACGCGAGAGCGCCGACCAGCGCCGGGCCGATACCCTGGTACGCCAAATTGTGGCCGCCGCCCGGCCCCGGCGCATTTACGCGCCTCTGGGCGTGGGCGAACACGTGGACCATCGTTTGACACACAATGCTGCGCGCGCCCTGGGCCATGGCGATGTCTGGTACTACGAAGACCGGCCTTATGCCTTTGTGCGCCACGCCGTGGCGTTGCGACTGGAGACGCTCGGCCTGGGTCGTTTCAAGACCGAATGGTATGACGAGCTTGCCGAATCCTTTCAGGCCGCGCCGATGACCGCGGGGCTGGATCCCGCCGTGGTCCACGAAGTCGCCATGTGTTTCGGGCTGTTGCACTGCGGGGCACCACGGGCGCGCAAGAGTCCTGCCCGGCCCTTTACGCGAACCTTCAGCGCCGAGGCCTCACGCTTTGCCCAGAAGGTGTTTGAATGCCATCGCAGCCAGGTACAGGGCATTGTCGGTGGCCCGGGACGTTACGCGCCGCTGGCCCGCGCCTATGCGCGGCAGCTAAAGCGTGCGGGGTACATTGAGCGTTTCTGGAGAATCTGAAGCCTGGGCCTTACACCGTTCCGGTGTCGTGGGCCTCGGCGCGTCCGCCGTGGATTTCGGCCCACAGGCGCGCGGCGTCAACTCCCCTTGCATCGAGAATCCGGTCTGCCACTTCGCGCACGGCGCCGTTACCGCCCGGTTTGGCGGTGACGTAACGGGCGCGCGAAATCGCGTCGGCGCTGGCGTCGGCGGGCGCGATCGCGATGCCGGCCACGCTCATGGCCTCGGCGTCGTTGACGTCGTCGCCGATGTAGGCCGTTTCGTCAGGGGCGGCACCGAACTCGGCCATGATGCCGCGCAGCGCCTCGCCCTTGCGTTTCATGCCGGGGCGGTAGGCGCTGAGCATCAGGCGCTGCACGCGCGCGGCCACCACCGGGCTGTCCTCGCTGGTGATTACGGCCACGCGCACACCCGCGGCTTCAAGCAGGCGCAGCCCCATGCCGTCGCGGATGAAAAAGCGCTTGGCCAGTTCGCCGCCCGGGCCGTACCACACGCCGGCATCGGTCAGCACGCCGTCCACGTCACAGGCCAACACCTTGATCGCGGCCCACTGGGCGCGGGTGACGCCTTTGGCTGGTTTACGCTTGGCCATCAGTTGTCCTGTTTGCGGTTGCGCAGTTCGTGTTCAACGCGTTCCATCCAGGGGCGCAGCTCGCGTTCCATAAGCTGTTCCAGGCGCTGGCTGACGCGGTCTTCCACGTAACGCGCCAGATTCTCGTCTATACCTTCGACCCACGGCCGGTCGGGGTATTGCTCGTGCTTGCCGTTGCCGTTGCCGCTGGTTGGGGCGGCATCTGCCGCGGCGATGGCGGTGGCGTCCATGGTTGGGTCAGTCGCGGACCCGGGTTCCGCAACCGGTGTGGCTGGCGTGAACACCTGGTCGGGCTTGACCGCCGGGGTGTCCGGCACGTCGGGTGTCTTTGACTCGGGTTTGGGGCGCGGCTTGAGGCGAACCTCGACGGGCGGCTTCTGGTCGTCAGTGTAGTCGTCGTCGAACATGGTGCTGATTTCGTCGCCGCTGGAACGCATGCCGGTCATCAGTTCACGGGCAAACTCGCGCGCGCCGCCGGCGGCAAACTCTTTCAGGCGCTTTTCCAGATCTACGGCCAGGCCCCCGGCCAGTTCTTCGACGTTTACTTGATCGCCGTTTTTGGCGCGCTGCAGGGCCTCGCGCTCAGCGGCCCGCAACACAGCGCGTTTCCACAGTTTGCCGGCGATCACGCCGAACTCGACCAGAAACACCACCGGCGCGCCGGCAATGAACATGTCCCAGATCATGCCCGTGGGCGAGATCACGGCACCGATCACGATCGCGGCAAACACGGTGTATTTGCGGTAGCGTTTGAAAAAGTCCGGCGGTACCAGCCCGAAGCGGATCAGGGGCGCCACCAGCAGTGGAATCTGGAACACAAACCCCAGCCCGAAAGTCAACGTGAACACCAGGTTGAGAAACTGGGCCAGAGAGTAATCCGTGCGCAGGTTGTAAGCCTCGACGTTGAAGTCGAGCAGAAACCCGATGCTGATCGGCAGCAGGATGTAGCGCCCGAAGGCCGCGCCGGCGGTGAACAGCACAAAGATGCTGGGAATGGCTACCTTGAAGAAGCGGCGTTCGTGGCGGTACAGGCCCGGTGCCATGAACAGGTAAAGCTGCAGCATTGCCCACGGATAGGCAAACACCAGCGATGCGTACAGCGCCACGCGCATGGTGGTGCTGAAGGTTTCAAGCGGGCTGATGGCTGAAAACTGCACCTGCATTCGTTGGGTGGTTCCTTCGCGGGCGGCCAGGTTTACCACACCGGTGCCGCGCAGGCGCATCGGGGCGTCGGCGGGCACGGTCACCTGCAGCGTGCGCGGCGTCGGGTCGCTTACGTCAAGTTCCAGAAACACCGCGTCGTCGCGTGCTTCAGCCCGGGTGCCTGGCTTGAGCCGGCCGGTAAACACCAGCGGCGGCGTTGTTCCCGGTGCCGGAACGGGCACAAAGGCCGAGGCCGGGTCTACAAAGACCACCAGGCCCCGGTCGGCGGTAAACGCGGAATCACGCACTGCGCCGCTGCCGGCAACCTGGATGGCGGCAGCGGGATTGTCGTTGATGGCGCTGTGGGCGGCGGGCACGGCGCGCTCGACCACCGCGATTTCCTGGATGTAGCGGACAATCGCCCCGGCCCACAGAGAAAACACCAGCGTAAACGCCAGCATCACGCCCGCGATGATGTAGATCAGCCGCTTGCGCAGCTCATCCAGGTGGCTGGAAAACGGCGCCTGTTCCGGGTCAGACATGGGCTGTCAGGTTACCGGCGAAACGCTCCTGGTGCGAGGTCATGCCGTCCCGTTGTTGTCTTCATGCCACGGGCCAAGCGCCCGCGGCGGCGCCGGGGCGTAGCCGTGTTCGACAAACCAGGCCGCGGCGCGCCGCAGTGTCCGGCGCACGTCGCGGGTGGGCAGACCCAGTTCGGCAACCGCCCGCGAGTTGTCATAAAACATCGGTTTCAGAGCCATGCGCACGCCCGCCAGCGGTACGGCCGCGTCGCGGCCTGTGGCCTTGGCCTTGAGTTCGCTGAAAAATGCGGTCATCAGGCCGACGAATTTCGGCACTTTGAAGCCGGGCGCGGGGATGCCCGTCAGTTCGGCCAGGGTGCGGAAGATGTCCAGAATGCTGAGATTGGCGTGCGCCAGGATGTAGCGGCGGCCGGGTCTGCCCTTTTGCGCGGCCAGAATGTGCCCCCGGGCGCAGTCCTGCACGTCAATCACGTTCAGGCCGGTTTCCATGTAGCCCGGCATCTTGCGGCGCAGAAAATCAAGCACCACGCGGCCGGTGGGGGTGGGCTTGACGTCAAAGGGGCCCATCGGCGCGCTGGGGCTGGCAATGACCACCGGCGCGCCTTCTTGGGCAAGCTTCAGGGCTTTCTGTTCTCCCAGGTACTTGCTGCGCTGGTAGTGCACGACCAGTTCGTGCTCGGGGGCCAGGTCGTCCTCGTGGGCGTGGCGGTCCGGCGGCTGTTTCAGAATCGCCACGGTGCTGGTGTGCACGATTGCCGTGCACCCGCTTTCCGCGGCCGTGCGCAGCACCATGTGGGCACCGCGTTCGTTGGCGTCATACATGCGTTTGATGTCGGCATGGCCCCGCAGGTACAGCTTGTTCAGGCCGGCCACGTGAAAGCACGCGTCGCAACCGGCCAGCCCGCGGGCCAGGGCCGGCGCGTCCAGCAGGTCGCCCTCGATGATCTCGACGTCCAGTTTTTCAATGGCCTTGCGGTCGGCACCCTTGCGCATCAGGACGCGCACATGCACGCCGTCGGCGACCAGCTCGCGTGCCACGGCCGAGCCGATGAAGCCTGATGTTCCGGTCACAAACGCCCTGCGCATGCGCGGAGAATAGCCTGAGCCCCGCGCCACGCTATGCTGCGGCCATGAGCGAATCCGCCAAGGTCGGACGCCGGCAGCGCGCGCTGATGGCGCTGGCACAATTCGTGTGCCGGCACGCACTGTGGCTGGTGATCGCCGGGCTGCTGCTGGCGGCGGGCAGCGTCGCGCTGACTGTGGCGCGGCTGAAGTTCATTACCGACCGTAACGCGCTGGTTGACCCCGAAAGCGACTTCAACCGGCGCTTTCTTCAGTTCACCGAAGCCTTTGGCGACCAGGAGCTGATGCTGCTGATGGTCGCGCCCGCGCCGGGGCCCGAGGCCAACCCCGGTTACCACCCGCCGCAGCCGTCGGCGCGCACACGCGCCCAGATGAAGCAGGCCGCGGCGGCGATCGCGGCCGATCTGCGGCAGCACCCGGAACTGTTTCCGACAGTGCTGGAACGCGTCCCGCCCGACAGTTTCGGGGGCACGCGGATGCTGTACCTGCCGCGGCAGGACATAGACGCGATAGCCGGTCAGGTTCGCGACGGCGCGCCGCTGTTGCGGCAGGTGGCCCAGGACCCGGGTTTTGTGGGTCTGGTGGACGGCCTGCGCGCCAACATTGAAGAATCCGCCGACGGCGGTGACACCCTGCGCCGCGCGCGCGAGGGCGGGCGGTCGCTGGCGGATCTGCTCAAGGCCATGCGTGTATCGCTGAACGCCCCGCGTGGCGCGCCGGGCATGGACCGCATGTTTGTTTTTGAGAGCAGCGACCCGGCCGTGGACGAGGACGGCTATCTGTTTTTGTGGCAGGGGCGCGTGCTGTTCGTGCCGATTCTGCCGCGCAAGGACGCCGGAGCCCTCAACCAGGTGGAAGAGCCGCTGCGCGTGGCGCGCGAGATCCGCGACCGGCACGCGGCGAAGTACCCGGAACTGGCCATCGGTTTGACCGGGCGGCCGGTGATCTACAGCGATGAAATGGCCAGTTCGAGCCGTGACATGATGCTGGCAACACTGCTGGCGATTGCCGGCGTGGGCCTGATGTTTGTGGCGGCGTTTCGCAGTGTGCTGCGCCCGCTTCTGGCGGTGCTGGCGCTCGTGCTGGCCCTGTGCTGGACGATCGGCGCGACCACGCTGCTGATCGGTCATCTGAACATCTTTGCCATGGTATTTGGCGTGGTGCTGGTGGGCCTGGGCATTGATTTCGGGATTCACCTGTTGAGCCACTACCGTACCGCGCTGAGCCACGGCCTTACGGTGCGCGAGGCGCTGGTCGAGGTCTACGGCGAGATCGGCATGGGCACGGTGCTGGGTGCCCTGACCACGGCTGTGGCGCTGTCCACGGCGGCTCTTACGGAGTTTCTGGGGCTGGCGGAACTGGGGCTGATCTGCGGTCTGGGCATTCTGATGTGCCTGGCGGCGATGCTGGTGGTGTTTCCGGCCATGCTGGTGCTGGTGGACGCCCGTCGCGTGGGCGAGGGCAACCCGGCGTTGCGCCAGGCCATGCGCGCGGCCGATGGTTCGGCCCCGCCGGCGCCGGTGGCGTCGCGCCTGGCGTGCTGGATTGTGGTGGCGCTGATGGTGTCGGCGATCGGTGCCGCGGCTGTCCAGACGGCGCGGGGCTGGGTACCGTTTGATTACAACCTGCTGGAACTGAACGACCCTTCGGCCCGTGGCGTAGCCTGGGAGCGGCTGCTGATCCGGCACGACCAGCGCGCCAGTTATGCCGTCAGCATCCGGCCTACGCTGGAGGAACTGGCCGAATTGCGCCGGCGCTACGAACCGTTGCGCGAGCGCGGTCTGGTGGGCGGCTTTGATTCAATGGTTCCGGAAGACGAGCAGGACAAACGCGCGTCGCTGGGCCGGTTGCGCGGGCTGTTACCGGCGCAGTTCGCGCCCGCGCCCGTCGAACCCACCACGGCGGCACGGCTGCGGGCCGCCACGCGCCGGCTGCAGGCGGCGCTGCAACAGCTTTCTTCGCGCGGGCCGGAGTTTGGCGCCGCGTTTGCCCCCGCGCTGGAAGAAGCCGGCCGGCTGGTGGACGACCTGCGTCAGCGCCCGGGTCACATCGAACTGCGCGTGGCGGAAATCGAAAAGCCGTTCTTTGATTCGCTGGCGCGGGCCATCACCACTCTGCGCCGGGATTGCGACCCGCCGCCTGTGACCACATCCAGCCTGCCGCCGATGCTGCGTCCGCGCTATGTCGGAAAGGCGCCCGACGGGCGCGAGTTGCACGCTCTGTATATCTACCCGGCACGCGATGTCTGGCAGCACGACGTGGCCGGAGAGTTCAACGCCGCGATTCTGGCGATTGACCCCCACGCCACCGGTGTGACCGTGCAGATTCACGAAAGCGGCAACCTGATTGTGCGCGGGTTTGCTCTCAGTGTCCTGTACGCCTTTGTCGCGATCGTGGTGCTGCTGTTTGCCGACCTGCGCCGGCCGTTGGCGGTGCTGGTGGCGATGCTGCCGCTGGCGGGTTCCATCGGCATATTGCTTGGCACCATGACGGTGACCGGCCTGCACTTCAATTTTGCCAACTTCTTTGCCGTGCCGATCCTGATTGGCATTTCCGTGGACGCCGGCGTCTACATGGTCCACAGCCAGCGACATGGCGACCCGAAGCGCACCGTGGCCGCCACGCGCAAGGCCTGTGTGCTGTGCGGTCTGACGACATTGCTGGGGTTTGGCACGCTGGTGATCGCCAGCCACCGGGGCATTGTGTCGCTGGGGCAGGTTCTGGCCGTGGGCTGTGTAGCGGGCGTGGCGGTCAGCTACTTTGTGGTGCCGCGCATTCTGGCCTGGTTCAACGACCGGGGGCGGCGGTTGTAGTCCGGCCGACTGCCGCAATTTCGGCAGGGGTGAACGGGCGATGCCGGCCTTACAATCTGGAGGGAGGTTCGCATGAAACGCGCGCTGTTTTTGCTTCTGGTTCTGGCGGTTCCACTGGTGTCGTCAGCCCAGGATAAACCCAGGGAGCCTTCGCCAAAGGCCGAGTATGGCCTGGCTGTCTACAAGCTTGGCGAACGCCACGCCACGGACGACAAGGCCGGCGAAACCATTGATTCGCTGTGCCAGTGGCTGGGCACGCAGGTTCCCGAGGCCCGCTTTGTGCGACGAGGCGTGCGCAACAAGCCCGACGAGGCGCTGAAGCTGCTGCAGGACAAGGACAAGCCGGTGGCGGTGGCGATTGTCAGCCCCGGCTTTTATCTCAAGCACAAGAGTGCCCTGAAGCTGACGGTTCTGGCCGAAGCCCGTCGCGGCGATCTGGACGGCGAGCAATACGTGCTGGTCGGGCCGGCCGACGCCCCTGCGCCGGAGGCTTTTCCTGAAGGGGCGGAAATCGCCACCAGCCTGACGGCCGACAGCGACTGGCTTAACAAAGTGGTGATGCCCGCACCTGAGGGCAAGAAACCTGTGGTCTGGAAACAGACCGACAACCCGTTTGACGCGGCCTATGACATTCTGGACCAGGCACCCGGGGCGCCGCGCCATGTGCTGATGGACCGGCTGACGCTCAAGGCGTTGCAGGAAGACGCCGATCTGAAGATTCTCAAGTCCGGCCTGAAGTCGGAAATGCTGCCCCAGGATCTGGTTGTTGAAGTGGACGGAAGGCTGGGCGACGCGCGCGAGGCGCTGAAAAAGGCGCTGGCGAACCTGGACGAAACCGAAGCCGGGCGCAAGCTGGGCACCAATCTTCAGTCGCCGCGCTTTCCGGCGGCAGACAGCGCGCGCCTGGACCGGGTAGCCAAACGGTACGAGTGATGAGGCCTGTAGCGTACATGGTGATGCTGGTGGCGGCCATTGCGGCCGGGTGCCGCTATGTGCCCGATGATGTGGTCAAGGGCAACGGCAAGAACGGCACGGCCAATGCCGAGGGCTTTGAGGTTCTGGTGGCGCACGCGCGAGCGGCCTTTGCCCAGCAGCCCCGCAGCGTGGAGTCCGTCCGCGTGGCGCGCGACAAGTACGCCCAGGCGATTGCCGGGCGGGCCGACGACCTGACAGTGCTGCTGGAGGCCGCGCGCGTGGCGATGTGGCTGGGCGAGTTCATGCCTTCGCGCCAGGAACGCCGGCCGATTGTCAAGGACGGCATTGCCTATACCAACACCGCCCTGAAGCTGAGCCCGGACAACATCGAGGCGCGCTACTGCCACGGCGTGCTGGCGGGCATGCTGGGCGACGTGGACCACGACTACGGCCTTAACGCCGCCAAGACCGTGGACCAGGACATGCGCGGTTTGATCGAAAAGAACGCCGATGTCGGCCATGCCGGACCGTGGCGGGTGCTGGGTGTGCTGCAGATGCGCGCGCCGGGGCCGCCGACCAGTGTGGGAAGCCTGCGCAACGCGCGCAGAAACCTTTTGACGGCCGTCGAGAAAGCTCCTGACTGGCCCGAAAACCAGCTTTACTGCGCCGAAATGGAGTTTGCGTGGGCCAAGGATCGCAACCTGCCCGCCGAGGCCGAAAGCGCCCGCAACCGGCTGCAGAAATATCTGCTGGGCTCCGAGGCCAAAGCGCCTGCGGGAATGGAGTTCGAGTTTGCGCGCTGGCAGGAAAAGGCCCGCGAACTGCTCAAGAACAACCCGTAACACGCACCCGGCCTGGAGCCAACAGTGGGATTCGAACCCACGACCTGCCGCTTACGAAGCGGCTGCTCTACCGCTGAGCTATGTTGGCCCTGGCCTTGCGGGCGGGGCGCAATGGTGCGATGGGGGCCATGCAGCGTCAAGCGGGGGTGACGGGCGGCGCGATGGCTCTACAATGCGGGCATGGCCGACACGCTGCGGTGCATTTTTTTCGACATTGACGACACGCTGTATTCCACCAGTGAGTTTGCGGCGCTGGCGCGACGCAACGCGATTGAGCACATGCGCGCCCACGGTTTCAAGATGGCCACCGAGGATGCGCTGCGCGAACTGGCCGAGATCATTAACGAGTTCAGCAGCAACTACGAGCATCACTTCGACAAGCTTCTGCTGCGGGTGCCGCGGCACTACTGGGAAGACGCCGACCGCACGGTGCTGATTGCCGCCGGCGTGGTGGGCTACCACGAGACAAAGTTCCGCGAGCTTCGTCCGTACGAAGACGCGCTGGACGTCATGACGCTGCTGCGTGAGCAAACGGGCGTGAAGCTGGGCGTAATCACGGACGGGCTGGCGCTGAAACAGGCCGAAAAGCTGGTGCGCCTGGGCGTGGTCAAGCTGCTGGACCCGCACGCGATTTTCATCAGCGACGAAATCGGGATCTCAAAGCCCAACCCCAAGCTGTTTCTGCGCGCGGCCACCCAGATGGGCGTGCGGCCCAGCGAATGCATGTATGTGGGCGACCGGCCGCGCCTGGACATAGACCCGTGCAACCGCATCGGCATGATTTCGGTGCTCAACCGTCGCACCACCAAACAGCACCCGCCGGGCGAGACTCAGCCGGACTTTGAGATTCATAACTTTTTTGACCTGCTGGACATTCTGCGCAACCGTTTCGGCATAGACGTCAAGCAGTAGACATCAGCCGCCGAACGCGTCGGTGTGGGCGGGCTGCGCCCGGCGCAGGTCTTCCAGCAGGTTCACCAGTTTGTCCTGGGCCCTGGTGTAGCCCGAATAGCGACCTTCCTTGTTGCGCACGTCGCGCAGGTTGGTGTCCAGGATCGCGCGGTACTCTTTGTAGTCCTCGGCGGTCATGGTTTCGGCAAACAGCGCCGCCATGTGCTCGCGGCCGGGGGTATCGCCGGTCATGTAGTCGTCAAACGTCTGACGGAACAGCCAGAAACGGTCCACAATCAGCGAGGCGTCGCCCATTTCAGCCAGAATCGCAAACGAGTTGGCACGTTCGCTGGTCACGGAGTTGTCGTTGTCCTTGTTGTTGGCAAAGGCCACCAGCGTGTCACGCACCTCGAGGTAGTAGCGTTCCTTGATCAGGGCGCGCACGTCGCCGACCGGCCCATAGGCAAACCCCAGCGAATAGACCAGCGCCGATTTCAGGTCTTTGGCGCACACGGCGTGATCCTCGTGCAACGGAATTTCGTAGATCTTCCAGAACTCGGCGTGGCGGTCGGCAAGTTTGGGGTCGGCCTTGAGCGCGGCACGCCAGCAATCAACGCCCGATGCCACGGACTGCCAGCGCTTGCGGTCCAGGATGAACAGCATGGTGCCGAAGCGGTACATCAGTTCAGGGTGCTCGTTGGCGTACTCAAGAATGATCTTGTTGCGTTCGAACCAGTAGCGGTCATCGTGGCGGCGCCGCCCGGAGCGTTCGTCCATGGTCAGCTTCCAGACATAGCCCATACACAGGCACACGGTGACGTACTTCCACGAGCGCACGTTGGAAAAGCGTTTGCGCAGCGCCTCGCGTTCTTCGGCGCCCTTGTCATAGCCGTTTTCCTGCGTGATACGGAACACCTCGTTGGCCAGGGCTTCCTCAAGGATGTCCAGCGCCGCGGGGTTGCTTACGTCGTCGCCAAAGGCGCGCGAAATCGTGCCGATGATGCGCGCGGGCTCGCGGAAGCGATCCATCGTGGCCATCATGTCCCGTGCCCGGATCAGCGCGTCGGCGCGTTCGCGCATCTGCTTGAGTTCGGCGCTGGGGTTGCGGTCGCCAAAGGCGGCCTTGATTTGTGCCAGCATGTCGGCGGCCTTGCCCTGATCCAGCAGGTCGCGCGCAGCCAGGTACGCCTGGGCTTCCTCAAGTGCCTTGCGCGCGTCGCCTTCGGCGGGTTTGGCGCCAAAGTACTTGTTCACGGCCGCGGCGGCGTTTTCGGGTTTGCCGTCGGCGATCAGGTTGCGGGCCTGGGCGGCCAGATCATTGATTTCCAGGCTGCGGATTTCGTCCAGCAATTCGCCGGTGGTCTTGTCGGCGCCGCGGCTCTTCATGTACGCGTCCACGGCCTGGCGCGCCTCGGCGGGCTTGTTGTTGGCCAGGTACTGACGGACGTCGCGGGCCAGTTGTTCGGCAGATTTCTGGGCGGCCGACTCGGCCTGGGTTTTCTCCAGCGTTTGCACCTCGACCAGAAGGCTTTCGGTCGTTTTGTCGGTGCCGCGTTCTTTCATATAGGCGTCAATCGCCTGGCGTGCCTCGGCGGCCTTGCCGCTGGCCAGATACACGCGCACATCGCGGGTGAGCTGTTCGGAGGGGTCAATCGCGGCCGACTTGCCCGAGAACTGCGATACCGCCACCACGATCACCACGGCAAGGATCACCACGGCGGCCAGAACGGTGACGATCATGTTGCGCGACGATTTGCCCTGGCTTTCAACCAGAGCCTCCAGTGTGTCCTGGTAGCGTGAAAACTCCTTTTCAGCCAGACTGGAAAGTTCGGCCACGCGGGTCTTGACGCGTTCGGGGTCAATCTTGGTGCCTTGAATGACCTTCTGGTAGCGTTCGTCGCCCTCGTCCATGGCGACCTTGTAAAGCTTGATTTCCTGACTGTCGGCGCCCTTGGGCCGGAAGGACTTGACGAAACTGGTGGGTACTTCGGCCTTGTTCATGGCCAGAAACACTGCCTCGGTGAAGTAGATTTCGTCCGGGTTGGTGGCCTTTTCGATCTTGGCCGCGACATTGACCGGGTCGCCGAACACGTCGGTGTCGGTGACGGTGACCTCGCCGCTGTTTATGCTGACCTTGATGTGAATCTGTTCGCCGACGGGTTTGTCTTTGTTGAACTTGGCCAGTGTGTGCTGCATGAACAGCCCGCACTGGACGGCGTTGGTGGGGCTTTCAAAAGTGATCAGAAACGCGTCGCCGATAGTTTTGACGATCTTGCCCTCAAAGTGGGCGACAATCGGCATCAGCAATTCATTGTGGGTCTCCAGCCGTTTCATCAGGGCTTCGCGGCTGATCATCTCGGTGTGCTGGGTGAACCCCGAGATGTCGGTAAACATCACGGTCAGGTTTTTCTGGATGCGGCGTGTGGTCGAGGAAGTCATGGCCGGGTTCCGTTTGGCTTGCGGTCGTGGGGCATACTATAGGCAGAACGCGGGATTTGGATTTGGATTTCGGCCATAACGCGGTAGCGGCCGATCCGGAATCCGGAAACGAAAAACCTAAACCGCGCTACACTTGCGGCATGATTGCCGGTGCCTTTGCCCCTGTGCCCACGCCGCTGGATGCATCCGGCGCTCTGGAACTGCCCGCGCTGGGCCGTCATCTGGCGTGGCTGGCCACCGAAGGCCTCGATGGCGCGCTGATTCTGGGCACAAACGGCGAGTTTGCCTCGTTCAGCCTGGCCGAGCGTGTACAGGTGGCCCGTGCCGCGGCCAAAAACAGTGCCGGCCTGAAGCTGCTGCTGAATGTGGGCGCCAACGCCCTGCCCGAAGTTCTGGAACTGGCGGCGGTCGGTGCCGAATGCGGCTATGCGGCGCTGTTGTGTCCGCCGCCGTCGTACTTTCGCAACGCGCCGCTGGCCGGTCTGGTGGCGTTTTTTCGCGCGGTGCTGGACGCGAGCAGACTGCCGGTGCTGCTGTACCACATTCCGCAGGTTACGGGCATTGCCATCAGTGAGGAACTGCTGGCGGCCATCGGCCAACACGCAGGTCTGCGTGGCGTGAAGGACAGCAGCGGTGACGAGGCCGAACTGGCGCGGCTTGCCGCCCGTTTTGCCGGCGGCAGTTATCTGGTAGGCAACGACAAGCTGATTGCCGCGACCCTGGCCGCCGGCGGCAGGGGCAGCATCACAGCCTGTGCCAGCGTGATTCCCGATCTTGTGAAATCCATTGAACGCAAGCCCGACAACCAGGTCAAACTCAACAGTGTGCGCAACCTGCTGGAAAAGTTCGGCCTGATGCCCGCGGTCAAGGCGATTCTGCGCCGCAAGAAGTTCGGCCACTACGGCACGCGTCCGCCGATGACCGGTCTGCCCGACGAGCAGGCCAGGCAGATGTTTGCCATGCTGGACATGTTCGGCGCGATCCGCTGGTGAATGCTGTTTTCAACCACCCAGATAGCTCATCTCGGGCTTGGGCGGAGGCGTGGTCTGGCCGGCGCGCAGCTCGCTGTAGCGGTCGTCGCGGGCACGCCACAGCGCCGTGATCTCGCGCGACAGGGCGGCGTCGTCAAGACCGCCGCGCACCAGTGCCCTCAGGTCGTGCCCGCGCGAGGCAAACAGGCAGGTGTACAACTCGCCCTTGGCGCTCAGGCGCGCGCGTGTGCAGTCGCCGCAGAAGGTGTTGGTGACGCTGCTGATGATGCCGACCTCACCCTTGCCGTCGCGGTAGCGCCAGCGCCGGGCGACTTCGCCGGGATAGTTGGGCTCGACGCTTTCCAGCGGCCAGCGGGCCTCAAGCCGCGACAGGATTTCACGGGCGCTGACCACCGATTCCATGCGCCAGCCGTTGGTGTTGCCGACGTCCATGAATTCGATGAAGCGCACAATCACGTCCGTGCCGCGCCAGTGTTCAGCCATCGGCTCGATCTCGTGATCGTTGATGCCGCGCTGGACCACCATGTTGAGCTTGAGCGGCGAAAAACCTTCCTCCTGGGCACAGCGGATGGCCTTGAGCACCGTCGCCACGCCCACTCCCTGGCCGTTCATGCGTCCGAACACCACGTCGTCAAGGCTGTCCAGGCTGATGGTCACGCGGTTCAGACCGGCGCGTTTGAGAGCCCGCGCCTGATCCGGCAGAAGCAGGCCGTTGGTGGTCAGGGCGATGTCTTCAATCCCCGGCACGGCGCGCAGTTTTTCGACCAGGCGCCACAAGTCGCGTCGCAGCAACGGCTCGCCGCCGGTCAGGCGCACCTTACGCACGCCGATGCCGGCAAACACCCGCGCCAGGCGGGTGATTTCGTCGTAGTTCAACAGTTCCGAGCGCGGCAGAAACCGGTACCCCGGCCCGAAGATGTCGGCTGGCATGCAGTAGCCGCAACGCAGATTGCAGCGATCTGTCACCGAGATGCGCAGATCGCGCAGGTGTCGGCCACGGGTATCCAGGGGCGCGCCAGCTTCCATGTCCATAGTGTGCCCCAAAGCCGCCCAAAGGGCCAGCGCGGGCCGGGCGCAGGTTGTGTCTCGGGGCACACATGTTACCGGTCAATCCACCAGGCCAGACGGTAGGCCGCGGCCTTGGGCCAGATGCTGGCCCCGCCGTCTTCGGTTTTGCGGGCGGCCAGCGCCGCAAAAGCGGCTTTGGCTGCCGGACGCTGGCCGGGTTCAGACTCAAGCGCCCAGGCGCGGGCCATTTGTTCAGCGCGTTCACGTTCGCGCACCAGCGGCGGAAAGTCGCCTTCGAGCTTCGCCAGCGCTTCCGTGAAGCGATGAAGCTTCATCCAGCCGGTCTCACCATAGGCCGCGGCAATGGCCCGGATACGGCGCACCTCGTGCGGGTTGGGAAGCTGCTCGTCCTTCAGGCAGGAGGCAAGCAGTTTTTCAATGCGTGCGGCCTCGGCTTTGGCGACCTTTTCGATCTCGCGCTCAAAATTCTTGATTGCCTTCTTGGCGTCGCGCGCGATGGACTTGTCTTTTTCGATTGCCTCCACGCGGGCAATGGCGTCCTGCCAGAGGTCCTGGCGGCAAAGCTCGATGACTTCCTTAACGTAAGTGTCTGTGCTTTCGGCAAATGGCAGGGGCGAAGGTATCGGTGCATTCGGGTCAGGGTAGGGCAGGGCGCCCGGCCCGCCCAGTTGCTGAATCGCGTCGCGCGTGATCTGGAGACAACGGCCGTTGACCTGATGCCCCATTTTGGGGATTTCGTGGTACTGCACGCATGCGCCGTAGCTGCGGTACTGGTTACAGAAATATCGCACGGCCGCCACCACGTTGGCGCTGCCCATTACGGCAGTTTCATCTTCGCCCACGGTGGCAATCACCGGCACCGGTGGCATGGTCTCGCGGGTGCCCATGTTCGCGCCCGAACTGTACAGAAACAGACCGCGATACCGGAAGGCGTCGGGGTTGTTCTGCCAGTCGCGTGTGACCAATGCCCCCGCCCAGCTTGTACCCCAGGAAAAGCCCGAAACAAACACGCGTTGACGGTCCACGGGGTGGTCCTTGATCGCTTTGTCCACCAGCCAGCGCGCGGCCTCCAGAATCTTGTCTGCCGTGGCCAGGGTCGGGCCGTTGAACCAGCCGCCTCCGCCCTCTTTGGTTTGTTGGTATTGCAGGCCGATCGTGATTACCGGGTCACGCGCGGTGCTGATTCGTGACACATTCTGGACGCGGCCCTTGCCCAAGTCGCCATTGCCGTGAAAGGCGAACATCAGCGCGACCTTGCGGCCGGGCTCAAGACCCTCAGGTACGCTTACGTAGCCCGTGAGTTTCTCGCAGCCTTCGACTTCGATTTTGCACTCGCTCAGGGTGTTCTTTGTGGAGTCCACCTTGCCGCCTTCGTCGCCGCCAAGGCCGGCCTGGGGTTCGAACTTGCGGCGGTCAGCAGCAAAGCGTTCCAGAAACGCCTTGCCTTCTTCGCGCAGTTGCTCGGGCGTGCGCGGCGCGGGCTTGGGTTCCTGCTGGCACAGAACATGCCCGGAAAGAACACAGGCAGCCGCAATGGCCGCAATCAGGTTGCGCATGGTTCCTCACAACCGGGGGTGGCAATAATCAGAATGCCGGGACGGGGCTGTTGGGGCAAAGAATTACGTCGCACTGCGGTCGGGTGCGGCACGGCGCGACTTAAGGGCCGCGCAGGGGTACTCTTGCAGCCACTGGTCCAGAACGGCGGCCTCTGGCTCGCGGTTGACCCGTACCAGTTGTGTCGCGGCCAGAATCAGGATTGGCGCGATCACAAAGCACCCGGCCAGAAATTGCAGCCGCAGCCCGTTCTGCCAGGCCGTTTTGTCGCCGGCCACCAGCGAAAGGTCATAACCCCAGCCCAGCCACGCTGTAACCCCAAGCTGAAACAGCACAATGCCCGCCCAGAACAGCGGCGCGTACAACCCCTTGCCTGGCGCGTGGCGCAGGACTGTTGCCCGGCCCCGGTTGGCCTCGCGCGATGCCAGCCAGCGGTCCAGGTGCTGGTTGATCAGGATGGTCAGCCAGCCGACGACGAACCAGCCGGCATAGTTGGCCAATGGTACGTCAAAGTGATGCCCCGGCACGGGGTAGTAATAGATGTCGCCCAGAAACCAGTGGCGGCCGTGGTGCGTAACCGGATCCACAATCACGTCAATCACGACCATCAGGCACGCACCCAGGAACAGCACACCTGCGGAGTTGCGCGTGGCGCGCGGTGTTACCCGCTGGACGTCAAAGCCGCGTACCCAAAGCGGCGAAACGAAGTACTGGGCGAAAGAAAAGCTGACGTAGCTGAGAAACGCGAACGAAAGACTGTCAAAGAACGGCACGCCGGCCACGACCAGATCGTTGGACAGAGCTTCATAGTTGTAGACATAGAAGCCGAACGGAACACCGTGGTTGATGCTGCCCCATTCGGCGACAAAGGCGACAAAATAGCCGGTGATCAGCCAAAGCAGCGTGCGCAGGCCGCCCTGTTCCAGCCAACTGAGCGCCAGAAACGCCAGCAGAAAAAGCGTGACGTAGGGCCGGTGGGTGAACGACCAGAGCAGTTCGGACATGGCGCCGTTATACGACGCGCCTTGGCGCACGGAATGACTCTTGGTGTGTTACTCCACGGGAATGG
This sequence comes from Planctomycetota bacterium, assembly GCA_015075515.1. Taxonomy (GTDB): domain Bacteria; phylum Planctomycetota; class UBA8742; order UBA2392; family UBA2392; genus H3-PLA7. The sequence continues at coordinate 535,131 of JABTUE010000002.1, read as the reverse complement.
CCGGCGTGCGTTCGGTGACGCCCTGGTCGGCGTTCTGGTGGTGTTCCAGCAGGTTAATCTGGGGGTCAAAGCGCACCACGGCGTCGGTCGGCTCAAGTTCCCGCACCAGCCGCCGGGCCTCTTTGGCCGTGGCGGCAATCACCCAGTAGGTGCGTTGGTAGGCGCGGGGTCGGCCGGGGTCGTCGTCGCCGGCAACGGCGTCGGGTGCCGTTACAGTGACCGTCAGCTCCATGCGCCGGGCGCGCGGCAGGGCGCGGGTGTCATGATACCGCAACTCGGCCAGTGCCGCCGGGCAGGCTTCGGGCGAGGCGCGCAGCAGTTCCAGTAGCACCGCCCGCGCCTGGCGCGCGCGCCCCAGGCCGCGCAGGGCCGACGCCTGGTTGGCCGTCAGCAGGTCGGCAAAATGCCCGGCCCGTTCGTCGGCACGCGATTCGGCCAGCCACTGGCGCGCGCGTCGCGCTGCGTTCAACGCCGCGTCGTAGGCGCCCATCTGGCGCAAGCAGAACAACTGCATGACCACCAGCTCAAAACTGCGCGGGTGGTGTTTCAGGCCGGATTTGGCCTTGCGGATGGCGTTGGCAAAGTCCGCCCGGGCAGCCAGCAGCGCGGCCCAGTTGTACCAGGCATCATGAAAGGTACCGTCGAGTGCCAGCGCGCGTTCGAAGGCCTGTGCGGCTTCGGCGTCGCGCTGTTCCAGGGCCAAGGCGTTTCCGAGCGCTGTGAGGTTGCGCGGTGACCGGGGGTGAAGGCGCAGTGCTTCATTCAGCCACTTGCGCGCCCCGCGCGGGCGTTTGAGGTTCAGGAAGCAAACCCCTGTCATGTAGGCCGCGTCGGCGTTGGCTGGATCACGCCGGAAGGCCTCGCGGAACTTTCGCAGCGCGCGCAGGTTGTAGCCGTTGCGCAAAAGCACCACACCGTAGTTAAACAGCACATGGGCGGCGTTGCGCGGAGGCGCCACGGCCAGCGCGCGTTTGTACTTTTCAATCGCGCCGCGCGCGTCGCCGATGCTGGCCAGCACGTTGCCCCATGCATCCAGGGCCGGAAAGAACCTCTGGTCCTGGCGCACGCACAGTTGAAAGCGATGCGCGGCCTCCAGCGGGTCGCCGCGTCGGGCCAGCACCAGACCCCACAGGTAGTTGGCTTCCAGTTGCAGCCGTGGCTCCAGTGCGTCCAGCGGCAACAGTTCCAGCAGCATCTGGGCGCGGGCCAGATCGCCGCCCTGAGCCAGTGCAAGCGCGTCGCGCAGTTGTTCTTCGGGCGGCTTCACGGCCACAGTCTATCAGGGAGTAATCACTGTGGTGGTGCTGTCCGAGGCCGTGGATACGCGGCCGGTGGCGGTGTCGCGCGCCGTGGCCGTGGCGGAAAGGTTCAGGTTGCCCAGATGCCCCGTTGAGGTGCGGATGGTCAGACGCAACGTGGCTGTGGCCGCGGCGTCAGTCAATGCCAGCGGCAGCGCCCTGCCTCCGCCGGGCTGGATCTGAAACGTGGCAAATACCAGGCCCGCGTTGCCCGGCGTGGCAAAGAACGAATCACCCAGCCGCAGCACCGTGGTGGTTGAGTCAAAGGTTACGACAAGGTCTATGGATTCGACGGCCAGGTTACGTATCGGCGCGCCGCCCAGAGAACCCAGCGTCAGCGCAAAGTCTACTTCCACTTCGTTGCCTTCTACGGCCGCAGCCGGAGCGGTCATCGCCAATGAGGCCAGCACCGCCGTCTGGTCCAAAGCCACCGGCGCGACCGTCACCGGGCGCGTGAAGTCGGTGACATCATTGGTGGTTACCGTGGGGGTTCCCGGCCCCTGGCTCTGGCCCGTCAACACCGGGCGGATCGTGACGGGCGCGCCGGCCGCAAGATCGGCCGGAATAGCCGTGTCCAGAAACACAAAACGCCAGGCCAGAGTCGCCACCTCGCCGGGGCTCAAGTCTTCACTGACCGGCGTGTCCGGCAGAATGAATGCCCGCGCCGGGGCAGTGCCGCTGAACACGTCGGCTACAATCGTGTTGCCAAGCTGGGACAACGTGGTAGCTGCAAGGTCCAGTGTCGTGCCCAGAATGTCAAACGCCGAGGGATTGGCCACGCGCACCCGCAGTTCGTACACCTCGTCGCTGCCAGCCACCAGCGCGTCGGGATCCTGCGAGGCCGGATACACGTTGTTGGCGGATTTGGCCGGCGTGAAACCGGCAGCCTCCACTCGTCCGATCGCGGCGTGCACCAGCAATGGTTCGGTGCGGTTGGTGACGCGGGCGTTGTCGGTAAGCAGATAGACGGCCTGGCGCGCGATCTTTTCGTATTCGGGCCGGTTGATCAGTTCAAGGCGCACACGCCGGAAGTTGCCGCCGGCGGGAACGCGCAGATTAAAGGGCACAGGCTTGGTGGTGGTGCCGAAGTCGGGAATGCGCAGGCGCAGTTCAGATGCCGAGTGATGCAGAAACTGGCCGTCTACGCCGACCGAGCCGCGGTTGACCTCAAAGGTCGCCCCCGAATCGTCAAAGCTGCGAAAGAAAAACACGTCGCTGCGCCGCATTCCCGCGCCGCGGATCGTCAGCTCGACGTTGCCGCTGTAGGGGTAGTTCCAGACATCAATGTGATCTATGCGCATCGGCCGCACGGCGCCGGTGGCATCAGCCTGAAGTGCCAGCATGAACGAGGGCGCGGTGTCAAATGCGCCGTTGCGCACGGCGCCGGCATAGCCGGTTTCGGTGGCGTCCAGTGGAATCGTGGACAGCCAGCGAAACAGCCGCGACGCGCCGTCGCTGTCCAGACCCACCACAGCCGGATCCTGGTTCAGAAACGCGTCGGGTGCGCCGAAGTAGCTGCCGTCCATCACGCCGTCTTCGGCGTCGCGAAACAGCGCGTCGTAGAAATCCAGTGCCGTGTCGGTGCCCGGCGTAGCCGCGACAAATACGTTGGCGGCCTTGGCCAGTTGCAGGCAGACCCAAGTGTACGACGTTGAACGGTCGTTGTCTTCCAGATAGATCTTGCCGGCCGGGGCAAACAGTGGGCCGCCCGGCGGTGCCGGCAGTTCCAGCACCGGTTCGGCGCGCATGCCGAAACACGCCGCGATGGCGGCCTGTGTGCTGTGCACTACGGCTCGGTCAAAGCGCAGGTCGCCGCCGCCGACTTCATCGGCGGGAAGGCGCATGATTGCCTCAAAGGCCATGGTTGTGATCGGGTTGACCGTTACGGTGTCTTCGCCGCCCAGCCATTCGCTGTGAATGGCTACCCAGGGCCGGTTTGGCGCGTCAAAGGCAATGTCCGGCGTGCCGGCGGCCCCGAAGTCGCGGTACAGGGCCGCAGGCCCCGGCCTCGCCACCACAATCATCGGGCGACCGAGGTACTGTTCGTCCAGTTCAATGGCAAAGCGGCCGGTGTTGTCTGTGCGCACGCGCACGATGCGTCCCTGCGTGCTGTCCAGGTTGACAAACTGGATGGCGTCGTAGATGTCCACGTCGCATTGGGCCAGCGGCGGGTATCCCACCGTGCCCAGCAGGCCGCCAAAGGCGTCACGCCGCACGTCGTCGCAGCCGCTGAGCGCCACCCACACCGCGACCACCAGTGCCAGCAGCACGACCACCCCGAGGCAGCCCTTTTTCTGCGCAGTCTGGTCGCTGCCTGTCTGGCCCGGGATGCGTTTAGCCTCGTCGGGCACGCCGCCGGCGGATTCATCCAGATGCCGCAGCCGCGTCAGTGCGCGGTCGAGAATGCCGCTGAGGTTCGGAAAAGCCTTGCGCGCGGCTTTGAGAGCCTCCAGCGCGCGGGGGCTGCCGGTTTCGCCCAGATAGTCGGCGACTTCGGCGATCTGGTTTTCCTTCAGCCGGCCGGACTCGATCATCGCGCACAGAAACTCGGTGCCGCGTTCATAGCGCAGCTCACGAAAGGCGCTGGCCAGACGCGACATGGACAACCGGCCGTCGTTGATCCACGTCGCGACCAGATCCGTGCCAGGACCCGCCAGGTCACACATGCCGCACAGTGAGGTGTTGACGGCCTCACGCACGCCGCTTTCAGCGCCGTGCCGCAACAGAGGCAGAAAGTGGGGGTCACGTGCCGCGGCGGCTTCGCGCATTGCCTCGCGCAGGCCGGGCTCGCCCCCGGCCATGCGGGCGCGCAGGGCGGCCAGACGCTCGGCCGTGGGTTCCGGCGGTACGGTCAGCGGTCGGCCGCAGCTTTCGCACTCGAACTCCGACACCTGAACGGAGTCAACGTGGAATTTGCGGCCGCAGATGCATTCAACCAGCACTTCCATTGGGGGCGGGAGTCTAGGCCATCGGAGGTCCAACGTCAAAAGCTGAATAGCTGGCGCTGGCGGCCGGGCGCGCGCGAGCCGTGTGGGGCCACGGCCAGGCTGGTTGGCAGCTCTGCCGGGTGCACGCGCCGGGGGCGAAAGCGTTTCAGTCGCGTGCCGACCACGGTGCCGTAGCGGGCGGTCAGTTCTTCGAAGTTCCAGCGCAGGAACGGAAAGCGCTCCAGGTCAATCTGGCTGGCGGCTTCGGCGCACAGGGCGTCCACGTCGTGGTCAAAACGCGGGCCGTGAAACTCGTTGCGCCCGGAAAAGCGACGCAGGTCGCCGTCAAAACGCGGCGAAATGTGCCACAGCTCGTGCAGCAGCGTGTTCAGACGTTGTTGGGGCGGCTGGTCCAGAAAGCGGGGCAGGAAGTAGGTGATGTAATACAGAATTTCCTGGCCGCGCACGCGTACTTCGGGCCAGACCCAGGCGTAACGGCCCGCAACGTGTTCACGCCGGCCGTCCTTGAAACGCAGGCCGTGGCATTCGGCGTAAACGCCGTAGCGGCTGCGGTTGCGGGCCTGGGTGATGCCGTGCAGGATCTGGGCCGGGCGCAGGTGCGAAAGTTTTTCCACGCGCCGTGCCAGCAGATGCACACACAGCGCGACATCGTCAGTGAGGTTATAGGCGGCCGCGGCCTTCATGCCTCACAGTGTACGGATAGATGCGACAGACCCATGCCCGTGGGCGACCTGTGGAAATCGTCTGCCGCGAGGCCCGGGCCGTTACCACACCAAGTGCGCGCAGTCCATGACTGTGCCCTCGACGCAGGTCTTGGCGTAGCGAAAGCCGTGTTCGGTGTCGGCCTTGACTCGGGCCACGCAGCCGTTGCACACACCAAACCCGCAGGCCATGACACTTTCCAGGCTGGCAAACCCCGGCGTGTTGTACTGAGCGCACAACTGCGCCACGGCGGCCATCATCGCCCAGGGGCCGCAGGTGTAGACCACCGCGGGCTTGCCCTTGAGGGCTTTCAGCTCGGCCTCAAGCAGCACTGTCACGCGGCCCTTCACGCCGGCGCTGCCGTCTTCGGTGGCCAGCAGGGGTTGTGCGCCGCTGCCGGCGAAACGCTTCATGAAGCTCAAATCGCGCTGGCTGCGCCCGCCGGCCAGCAGGATCAATTCGCGCTTGTCCGGCGACCATTGCCGCGACAGGTGCAAAAACGGCGCAAGGCCGATGCCGCCGCCGACCATGATGATGCGGGTGGCCGGGTCGGCCGGGGGCTCAAACCCGTGGCCCAGCGGGCCGTTCAGGTTGACCCGCGTGCCCGGCTCCATTTGCGCCATCATGCCGGTGCCAAGGCCGACGACATGACCCAGAATCGTGATGCCGGTGGCCTTGCCGCGCACGTCGCGCAGGATGTCGAAACTGGAAAAGGGCCGGCGCAGCAGCGGCCAGAACCCGGGTTGCACCTTCAGGTTGACGAACTGACCAGCCTGCATGTGTTGGGCCAGGGCGGGGCATTCCAGAAAGAGTTCGAAGTAACCGTGGCCGAAGTCAGTGCGTTTGGTGACGGTGGCGTCGTGCAGAAGTTGGATGCGTTCGGCGGGCATGGCGGCAGTATGAGACAAGGAAAGGTGAAGTGGGAAGGGGAAGATTCTGGCGCGGTGGTTGGCAATCTCCGGCTTCCTCTTCCCAGTTTTCCTTTCCCTAGCCATAGTGTCCCCGTCACGACAATGGGTGGCGACCCCACCCGGAACCCTGTGTGAATCAGGGACGGCCCCGCCGCTGTGACCGGGAACGAACCCGCCAAAGCCATTGCCCGCAAGGGCGAGAAGGCGCGGAAGTAGGCAGCCCGGAAGTCAGAAGACCTGTCGCGACGCAGCATGGCCGCCATCGCGGGATGGACGACAGCGTCCTTTCGCAATTGCCCGGCGGCCGTGGTTCGGTGCGGCGAGGGTCCGCCCCGAGCGCGCGCGTGCGCCAATTCGGGCGTTGCACGAGGATCAGTCATGATGCGTTGGTTCCTTGCGTTGGCGGCGCTGTGCGCGCCGTTGTGGGCGAACTATTCGTCCCCGGTGGGCTATGCCCACGAGATTGCGCCCCTGCCATTGGACGGCTCGGGCGGTTTGTTCTGGGATGTTCCGGGCGGTGCTGCCGCGGGCGACCTGTACCTGTGGCACAACGGCGCTTTGCGGCGCTACGACACTGCATCCAGCAGCGTGTCGGCCACGGCGATGCTGGGGGTGCCCGCGCCCAGCCCGAACTTCTGGTTCTTTGATACCGCGCGCATTAACCCGTCGGCGCCCACGGTGCTGTACGCGAGTTTCAGCACCTACGCGCCTACCTACAGCAAGCTGCAGCGTTTTACGCGCACCGGGCCCGAGGCGCTGACCGCCGGTGTCGCTGTGGACTATGTGGGCTATACCGCCCTGAACACGACGGCCTCGGCACCGGAAGACATTGCGATCTTCCGCATGCGGTTTTTTCCGGACACGACGGCCGTGCCCGTGGCGCTGCGCGGCAAGCTGCTGGTGGCCGGTGCTGACACCGCGCCGGGGCTGGGTCTTGGCGCCGTGCGTTTGTGGCTGGCCGATTCAACCACGCTGGCCCTGACGGAAATTGCGACCGTGCAGGCCGCTGGCGCATCGGGCGCGCTGGCCATTGCCGACAACGGCGACGTCTACATTTCGATTCCGCCGGCCAACTTTGCTCCCAACGGCGTCAGTGTTGTGCGCTTTGCGGCCGGTGCTCTGGCCAATGCGGTCACTTCGGCCACGCCGCTGGCCCCCACGGCGGCCACCACGGTGATTGCGGCGTCCGAAAACCAGCCGAACATTACCGCGATGCTGGTGCTCAACGAGGCCGGCAACCATGTGTTGCTGTACGCCCAACGCGACAGCGGCACACTGGTGCGCCGTGGCGTTACTACCGGCGGCTTTGCCACCTTTGCCACCGGCCACGGCCCGTCCGGACCCGATTACTGGGGAGGTACCGGTTCACTTGAACTCACGCCCGGCGATTTCCGGCCCTTCAGCGGCGGCAGCGCGGTGATGGCGGCGCTGTTCACCACCTCCAGTTCGCTGTCACTGCCCTATCCGTACAGCGAGATCACGTCACAGATTCATTTCTTTTCGCCCGCGCCGGTGGTGTCCACCGTGGCTTCGCTGGCGATCAAGGGCCAGCCTTCGTCTACGGCCAACAACCAGACCTTTGGCGTTACAGTGGAGGCCCGGAACGCCGGCGGCTCGGCCATGAGCGGCGTGAACGTGGCGATTGAAGCCACGGTGCTCAGCGGCACTGGCACGCTTACCGGCCTGACGTTGTACAGCGGCGACGGGGCGGGCGTAGCGCTGAACCAGTTGCGCTATGTGGCCACGGGTTCACTGCCCCAGACGTTTACGCTGGAACTGCGGCTGATCGGCACCTCAATTACTGTGACGACGGCGGTCATCACCGTGACAGCGACCTCGGGCGGCGGGGGTGGCGGCAGTGGATCCTCCGGCGACAAGCGCGATGACGGCGGTGGTTGCGCTGCACGGGGTGGCGGCATGAGCTGGGCGCTGCTGCTGGCCGTGCTGGGTGCTTTTGCCGCCGGTGCTCGCCTGACGCGGCGGGCCTGACATGTTTCGGGCGGGTAACGGGGTGGCGGGTAAACACTCGCCGCCCCGTTGGTTTTTGCACGTATAATGGCTGGTACGGGGCTTGCTCGCCGTTGCGCGGGCGAACAAGGTTGAGGAGCCTGTCCACCCGCCGGAGGAGACATGAGGCCGCGTCTTTGTCGCCCGTTGTTCGCGTTTGGGCTGTTTGCCGCGTTGTTGTGGGGCGCCTGTGGGCTGGCGCTGGTGCCGGTTTCCCTCAAGGCCCAGGAAGCCGGCAAAGACAGCCAGGCCAAAGACCCGGCCGTGGAAGACACGCGCCCGGTCGGCGATGATGCGCTGTTTGCGCCATTGCCTGCCGAGGGACTGCATCAGGGTGTGGCGCCCACAACGCATTTTAGGGCGGTCCTGATAGATGTTCCCTTTGAAGACTCGTGGCAGGATGACCCGTTGGCTGATCTGCCCGAAAGTGCCCGTCTGGCTGCCCAGGGTTTGCGGCTGGCGCTGGAGCAGCGTCTGGACTATCTGCCCGGTGTGTTTCAATACCTGCCCCAGGCAGACCCGCGCGAATATCTGGCCCGGGTGCGGGGGTACGCCGCGGCGCTGCGGTTTTCGGATGTTCGTGTGCTCAAGGCGGGGGGCAAGTCCGATGCCCTGGAGGGTGCCTGCGCGCGCTTTGACGCCGATGTGGTATTTGCCGTGGCTTACGCGCGTGGCGCGGAAACTCCGCCGGCGGCGCGCGTGATTCGCTACCAGCGCGGCAAGGGTGCGACCGCCCTGGTTGACGTCCCGCTGGCCAAACCATCGGGCCGCGCGCAACTGGAGGCCGTGACGGCGGCAACCCAGACGCTGTGTGGCGGCCTTGCCGTCGGCCCCGACGGCAAGGAACTTCCGCACGCGCCGGTGCCCGCGATTGCCGCCGATGACGTGGCGCTGAAACTTCTGGCCCAGATGACCCTGTTGTTCATGCAGGGCGAACTGGCCGAAGCTTGGGTGAAGTACGAAGATCTTCGCAAGCGTGATGCCGCCAACGGCCGGGCCGCCCTCTATGCCATGCAGATGTTTGCGGCACTGGCCGGGAAACAGACTGATGTGGCCGAACGCGATGCCTATGTCGCGCGCGTGATGAACACAGGGCGCGAGGGTCTGGCGGCTGCGCCCAACGACGTGATCCTGCGCGGCAGGTTGTGCCGTCAGGTTTCCATCTGGTTCCGGCGCGACGTGTGGTGCCTGGCCGGGCTGGCCCAGGCACTGAAGGTTCAGCCTGCCAACGTGCATTTGCTGGACTGGTACGTGAATGCACAGCATCCCGCCGATCGCCTCAAACAGGCGCAATGGTTACAGGAACACGCGCTGGGGCGTATGCCACGGGGTTGCGCCGAGTTCTTGATCGGTCTGGCGCTGTTCGGATCCGGAGACTACGCCGGCGGCACAAAATGGTACGCCAAGGCCCACGCCGCCGCTCCGCGCGAGTATGAATACGCCTTCGGTCTTGGCATGTGCGCGACCTATCTGGGCGAGAGCCTGTTTGCCAAGGCCCGCGGGGTCACCCCTGAAGTCATAGATGCCTATGCCACGGCCGCCGACGCGCTGGTGGCGGCCCAGCGTATTGACCCCACACCCATGGGCTGGCTGTTCGAGTTTCACCCCCGGGCTGCGACCCAGAGCTTTCGCCGGCTGCCAGTCAACCCCGATGATCTGGAACGCGTGATGCTCAGCCAGGCCGTGGTGACCGGGTTGCAGCCGACGGGCAAGACCGTCGAATGGGACAGGCTGGTTCAGCCCGTGATTGTTGCCCAGCGCAAACTGTTGCGCGAGACCGCCGCCGAGGCCAAACCCGGCCACCCGGACTACGAGATCTGGCTGATGGCGCGCCTGAAGTTTGCCGACGTGGACGGCGACAAGAAGACGATCGTCGAGACACTCAAGCTGATGCGCCGTATCGGCCATCGTTCGCCGCTGTACGAGGCAATGATGGAACAATTTGCCGCGCTGCTGGAGTAGCGCCACCCACCCGAAACAAAAGACCCGTCCGTTGTGGACGGGCCTTTTGCGCGCGGTGCAGGTCAGATGTCGAAGTACAGCTCAAATTCGTGCGGGTGAGGCCGAAAGCGCATGGCGTCAACTTCGTTCTTCATCTTGTAGCTGATCCATTCATTGATCACGTCAGCCGAAAACACGTCGCCCTTGAGCAGGAACGAGTGATCCTTTTCCAGCGCCTTGAGCGACTGTTCCAGGCTGCCCGGCGCCTGGGGGATGTCCTTGAGTTCTTCAGGCTCAAGGTCGTACAGATCCTTGTCCATGGGTTTGCCGGGGTCGGTTTTGGACTGAATGCCGTCCAGCGCCGCCATGGCAATTGCCGCAAAGGCCAGATACGGGTTGCTGCTCGGGTCGGGAATGCGGTACTCAAACCGCTTGGCCGCGGCGCTGTCGCCCGAAAGCGGAATGCGCACGCAGGCGCTTCGGTTGCGCGAGCTGTACGCGAGGTTCACTGGAGCCTCGTAGCCCGGCACCAGCCGGTGGTAGCTGTTGGTGGTGGGATTGGTGATCGCGCACAGGGCATGTGCGTGTTTAAGGATGCCGCCAATGGCGAAAATGGCCGTCTGCGAAAGACCCGCGTAACCGTCGCCGGCGTACTGGTTTTTGCCGCCCTTCCAGATACTGCTGTGGCAGTGCATGCCGCTGCCGTTGTCGCCAAACAGAGGCTTGGGCATGAAGGTTACGGTCTTGCCGTGCTTGCGCGCGACGTTCTTGACCACGTACTTGTAGATCATCAGGTTGTCGGCGGCCTTGACCAGAGTGTCAAACTTGACGCTCAGTTCGCACTGGCCGCCGGTGGCGACTTCGTGGTGATGCAGTTCGGGCGTCATGCCCAGGCGCCCCAGAGTCAGCAGCATCTCGGTGCGGATGTCATGCAGGCTGTCCATCGGCGGTACGGGGAAGTAGCCGCCCTTGACGCGCGGCTTGTAGGCCAGGTTGCCGCCCTCTTCTTCGCGGCCGGTGTTCCAGGCGCCTTCCTTGCTGTCCAGATAGTAGAAGCCGTGGTTGATGCCGGTGCTGAAGCGCACGTTGTCAAACACAAAGAACTCGGCTTCGGGGCCAAAATAGATGGTGTCACCGATGCCGGTGGACTTCAGGTAGCTCTCCACGCGCCGGGCAATGTTGCGCGGGTCGCGGGGGTAGGGCGTGCGCTCGACGGGGTCCACGATGTTGGCAATCAGGCACAGCGTGGGCTCCTTCATGAACGGGTCAATGAAGGCCGTGGTGGGGTCGGGCATGGCGGTCATGTCCGACTCGTTGATGGTCTTCCAGCCGCGCAGCGAGCTGCCGTCAAAGGCAAAGCCTTCTTCAAAGCAGTCGCGGGTCAGGCGGCGGATCGGAAAGGTGTAGTGCTGCCAGAGGCCGGGCAGATCCATAAAGCGCACGTCCAGCATGGTGCAGCCGCGGTCCTTGGCAAAGGCGATCACGTCGTCAATGCCGTACTTGTCGGGGTGCAGCTTGAGCTCGCTCATCGTTTCTCCAGTGGCGCATGACGCCGGAAACACAAAAACACAGCGGCCCGCCGGGGCGGGTCGTTGAGAAAGTTGTTGTATCGGGTAGGTGGCGCGTCCCCGTTACGGGGACTGCCTGATACAACGGGCGGAATTTCAAATCAAGCGCAAATCCGCCTGGCAGGCCGGTTCGCGGGCGATATCCACATTTGTCGGCGGTTCCAAGCGCAAATGAAGCCGGTATTTGCAGCGTCGAGGCTGCGGTAGTGCGCGTCGAAAAATACTTTTGTGGTGCGTCGGGCAAAAACTGCCGCCGGCCGAAAAAGAGCGCCCCCTCAAGCCGGGGGCGCTCATGCAACACAGGTTGGTGCGCGGGGCGGGACTTGAACCCGCACGCCGGTGAAGGCTCTAGCACCTCAAGCTAGCGCGTCTGCCAATTCCGCCACCCGCGCAGTGGGGCCGCGAAACGTAACACACACCCCCTGACTGTCAACGGGGCGCGGTTGCACCGGGAACTCCGGGCTCAGGTCAAGACCGAGGCTCAGACCCTGAGCTTGTCCCTGAACCTTGCCCGCTATCGCGCTTGACGCCCGTTTGTGCCACCCCTAACTTCGCGCCATTCGTAAGATGGTCTGACCACGCCATCCGGAGGCTTTGCCTTGGGCCACGAACACACCAACACGCTTAACCGCGGCAAGACCGAGTTTGTGGACCTTAAGGAACGCGCGGCGGTAATTCACGACTCGGTAAAAAACGAGATCGTGGCCCACCCGCTGCTGGATATCACCGACCTGCGCACCTACTTCCACACGGATAACGGCGTGGTCAAGGCGATTGACGGCATCAGCATCCGTATCGGCGAGGGCGAGACGCTGGGCGTGGTGGGCGAAAGCGGCAGCGGCAAGTCCATGACCGCCTACAGCATGCTCAAGCTTCTGCCCAGCCAGGCCGGCCGCATCGAGGGCGGCCAGATCAAGTGGCGCAACGAAGGCGGCGCCGACATTGATCTGGCCCAGATGGCCGAGGCCGACCTGCGCCGTGTGCGCGGCAAGCAGATCGCCATGATCTTTCAGGAGCCGATGACCAGCCTGAACCCGGTGTTCACCTGCGGCTCACAGGTCGTCGAGGCACTGCGCCTGCACCTGGGCATGAGCAAGGACGAGGCCTGGAAGCGCACGGTCGAGCTGTTTGCCGAAGTGGGCATTCCCAACCCCGAGGTGCGCGTCAAGCAGTACCCGTTTGAACTTTCGGGCGGCATGAAGCAGCGCGTGATGATTGCCATGGCCTTGGCCTGCAACCCGCGGCTGCTGATCTGCGACGAACCCACCACGGCGCTGGATGTGACGATCCAGAAGCAGATTCTGGAACTGATCAAAAAGCTTCAGCGCGAGCGGCGAATGGCCGTGCTGTTCATTACACACGATCTGGGCGTCGTCGCCGAGGTCACGGACAAGGTGGCGGTGATGTACCGCGGCAAGGTGGTCGAGTACGGCCGCGTGCTGGACATCTTTGCCAACCCGCAGCATCCCTACACCAAGGGGCTGCTGGCCTGCAAACCCAAGTTGACTACCAAGGCCGAGCGCCTGCCGACGGTGGCAGACTTCCAGGAGGCCGAAAAGCAGGGCATCACGCTGGATGCCACAGACCCGAACCTTGAGATTCCCAACCGGCCCAGGCCGCCCAAGCGCCGTGAAGAGGCGCCGGATTTTGATCAGCCTCTGCTGAAGATTGAGGGCATCAAGACCTACTTCCCGATCAAGAAGGGCGTGCTGCGCCGCACCGTAGGGTACGTCAAGGCCGTGGATGATGTGACGCTTACGGTGCGCAAGGGCCGCACGATCGGGCTGGTGGGGGAATCAGGTTGCGGCAAGACCACGCTGGGCCGTACGATTCTGCGACTGATTGAGCCCACCGCTGGCCGCGTGTACTACGGCGACAGGGAAATCACCGGCATGCCCGCGCAGCAGTTGCGCGAAATGCGCCGCAAGATGCAGATCATTTTTCAGGACCCGTTCAGTTCACTCAACCCGCGCATGACCATCGGCGCGGCGATCACGGAACCGATGAAGGTGCATGGTCTGCACGGCAACGCCCGCGGCCGCGAAGAACGTGCCCTGTACCTGCTGGAGCGTGTGGGCCTTGACCCCTTGTTTCTCAAGCGCTACCCGCACGAATTTTCGGGCGGCCAGCGCCAGCGCATCGGCATTGCCCGTACCCTGGCTGTCGAGCCCGAGTTCATTGTCTGCGACGAAAGTGTCAGCGCGCTGGACGTCAGCATTCAGGCCGGCGTTCTTAACCTGCTGCTGGACCTGCAGGACGAGTTCGGACTCACCTATATCTTCATTTCCCACGACCTGAGCGTGGTCAAGTTCATCAGCGACGAAATTGCGGTGATGTGCCCCGGCAAGACGCTGAAAGAACTGTGGAACGAGGGCAAGCGCGACGGCATCCGTGAAGAAGACTTCGAGCGCGGCGGTCATATTGTGGAATACGCCAGCAGCGACCAGATCTACGCCAACCCACAGCACGCCTACACCAAAAAGCTGATGGACGCGATCCCTGACCCTGATGTCGAGGACATCCGCCGGCGTGTGGAGGCCGGCGCCTAGGCCCGCGACCCGCCATGACACCCGAGGTGCGTTTTACCGACGACGGGATTCTCTTTGAGTCATACCCGATTGTCGGCGCCAGCGTTTACCCGCGCGGGTTTGTCGCACTTGGCGTCATTGCCGACATTGATCCCGACGACCACCCGCCCAGCCTGCGCACCCGCGAGGGCGAGGTGCTGTTTCTGCCGGTGACCTGTCGTGACGAACTGCGGCGCTGGATGGCGCGCCACGACCTTATTCCCTGGCCTCATGAACAGGTGCATCTGCGCCGACAACAGACCTACGCCGAAGCACCGCCGGCAACCGATGTAGAGGTGGAATCCGAACCCGAGCCGGAACCCCCGCCCGAGCCCCGTGTGGTGGATGACAACGACGACTGAACTCAGGCCCGGAAATCTTCATCGTCCCAGCGCGGAACGGGGCCGGGCTCGGTTGCCGCGGCCTCACACAGGGCGGCAAACGCCGCGGGTGCGCGGGCGATTTCGGCGCGGCCTGTCTCGGTGGCGGGCAGTGCCGCGGCCAGTGCCTTGAGCAGCGGGCCGGACAATTGGCTGATGCGCATGCCGCCCCACAGCCGGGGCGGGCGGTCTGACGCTAGGGCCTGATCGAACTCTGCGATGTCACCGGCCAGAGGCTCAACAAACCCCTGCCATTTGCCGCGCGATGCCGCCAGGGCAATCAGTCGCCGGGCTTCGTCCGGGTCGCCGTGCGCCAGTGCCATACGGGCCTGCGGTGTCAGCAGGAATCGAACCCAGTGGCCGAAATCCTGTTGCAGAAACTGTTGCGGGTTGGCGGCTGCCATTGCCCGACGGGCTTCGTCGTGTCTCCCGAGATGCAGCATCAGCGTGGTCCGGAAAGACAACAATTCCGATGTGTGGGTTGGCAGAGATCGTCCCTGTGCCAGCCGCAAACCCTCCTGTTGGGCTTTTTCCGCCGCGGCCAGGCGCCCCACGTGCATCAGCCCGCGTGACAGATATGCCAGTTGGTTGCAGCGCAACGGGATTTCACCCGTGGACTCAGCGACCAGGTAGCTTTCCAGCGCGGCCTGGCGCGCCATTTCGTAGCGGCGGGTGCTGGTGTACAGGCCGGCCAGATTGCCAAGCATGAGTGCTTCTGACGCGCGACTGCCGGTTTCGCGGTGGATGGCCAGGGCGCGACGGTATTCGGTTTCACACTCATCGAGCCGGCCAAGGTCGTACAGCGCGACGGCCAGGTTACCGCTGCACAGTGCCACCGTGCGCAGGTGGCCGATGCGCGTGGCCTGTTCACGGGCCTGACGCAGCAAAAGAATGGCTTCGTCAACCTGCCCCAGCATGATCTTGAGGCTGGCAAGCCCGGCCAGTACCTGCACATGCTGCACGCGGCGGCCGCTGTGTTCAAGTTGCGCCAGTGACTGTGTCAGCAGTGGCAGGGCGCGCTCGGATGCGCCCGTCTGTTGCAGAATGAAAGCATGGCTGCCGCGGGCCAGCGCCGTGATTTCATCCTCGGTTTGCTCGGCCAGTGCCAGCCCGCGAGTGGAATGCTCCAGCGCCTGCGAGGCGTGACCGGTGCGCAGGGCCACGCGTGCCAGCACCATCAATATCTTGACCTGCAGCACGCGGTCATCGCACGCGGCGGCGATCTGCCAGCCGCGGTCCAGAACTCGCCCGGCTTCGGCGTGCTCGGATGCCATCTGCAACAGGTGGCCCAGTCCGTGCAGTGCGTGGCACAGCAGCGGCGGGTCATTGGCGGTTTCGGCAACGGTGATGGCCCGGCGGGCGGTTTCGATTGCGGCGGCGGCGTGGCCGCGGCTGTCCAGGGCGTCGGATGCCTGCTGCAGCGCCCGCACGCGCGTGGTCGCGTCGGCAAGGGCGTGATCCGAAAGGCGCAGGCACAGTTCCGCCGCGGCCGCGTTGTCCCAAACCGCGGCGGCGTCGTCGGCGGCATCGCGCAGAAACTGAAGTTCGCGCGTGGCCCAGGCCGGCCCGGCCTCGCGGCAGTGATCGGCCAGTTCGCGTGCGTGCGCGCGTGCCAGGCCGAGCGAATCAAAGCTTGCCACGGCGCTGGCGTGCAGGTTGGTGCGGACTGACGGCGTCATAAGCTGGTACGCGGCCTCGCGCAACAGGGCATGGCGAAAGACGTAGGCGGTTTCGGCGCTGACGGTCACGGCACGATTGCACACCGTTGCGGCACGCGCTGAAAGAGTTTTTCGGGCAGGGGGCATTTCAGTTGTCGGCCGCTGCGGTTCGGTTTAATCTTAAGTATGTCAGGTTGCAGGCAGCGCGGCGCTCTGGTGGCTCTCTCCGGGCATGCCAAGAGACTGCGGCAACGCGGCGGTAATGCCGGCATTGCTTTGGGGCCCTTCTCCTTTCCCGGCCCTGATTGCCTTGAACCTGACCCGGGCGGCGCACCGGTGCCGCCAACCGCCGGCCGCGCGGTGCGGCCAGCCAGACATCTGACCTGGCGCGAACACGGGATATCCCGGGTGTTTTCGTGTGCGCCGGGTGAAAGGAGCCCGCCATGGACGTTCGTTACGCACCCCCGCAGTTCCGTGTTTTCGGCAAGACGCACATTGAGACGCTGCCGCAGCTTCAGACGCTGGATCCTGAGCATCGCCTGCAGATGCGCGCCGTGGCCGAAGTTCTGCCGTTTCGTGTCAACAACTATGTGATTGACCACCTGATTGACTGGAACGACATTCCCAACGATCCGGTGTACCAGTTGACGTTCCCCCAGCCTGGCATGCTGGACGAGCGTGATCTGCGCACAATGCGCGACCTGCTGGCGCGCAGCGCCCCGGCTGACCATGTGGCCGATATGGCCAAACGCATCCGGCTGAAACTCAACCCGCACCCGGCGGGCCAGAAAGACCTGAATGTTCCCCGCACTGCCGAGGGCAAGCCGGTACCGGGCATGCAGCACAAGTACCGCGAAACCGTGCTGTTCTTTCCATTGGCGGGCCAGACCTGCCACAGCTACTGCACCTATTGTTTCCGCTGGCCCCAGTTCGTGGGTATGGACGACATGAAATTTGCCAGCAAGGAGGCCGGCGCGCTGGTGGATTACCTGCGCGAGCACACCGAGGTCACCAGTGTGTTGTTCACCGGCGGCGACCCGATGGTGATGCGCACGGAACTGCTGGAACAGTACATCGGCCCGCTGCTGGAGGCTGACCTGCCGAACATTGCCAGCATCCGCATTGGCACCAAGGCCCCGGCCTATTGGCCTTACCGCTTCACCCAGGGTGAAGATGCGGACCGCTTTCTGCGGCTGATTGAGCGCGTGCGCCAGAGCGGCCGCGACATGGCGCTCATGGCGCACTTCAGCGTCAAGCGCGAACTGGAGACCGATGTGGCCCGCCTGGCCGTGCAGCGTCTGGTCAATGCCGGTGCCACGGTGCGTTGCCAGGCGCCGCTGATCCGCCACGTCAATGACAACGCCGAGAACTGGCGCGACATGTGGCGCATGCAGGTACGGCTGGGGGCGATTCCCTACTACATGTTCGTCGAGCGTGACACCGGTGCCCGCGGCTACTTTGAAGTGCCGCTGGCCGAGGCCTATGACATCTTCACCCGGGCCTATTCACAGGTTACCGGCTTGGCCCGCACCGTGCGCGGCCCGAGCATGAGCTGCACGCCAGGCAAGGTAATGGTTGACGGCATTGCGGACGTCAACGGCGAAAAGCTGTTCGTGCTCAAGATGCTGCAGGCCCGCGATCCGGCCTGGGTCAACCGTGTATTTTTTGCCCGGTTTGACCCGCGCGCGGCCTGGATGGACCAGTTGCGGCCGACACTGGGCGAAGCCGAGTTCTTCTTTGAGGCCGGCCTGCGCCGGATGCAAGAAGCCGGCAGCGGCCAGGTGTGGCGCGAGCCATCCCTGCGTGTGGCGTGAGTCTGGCCGGTTTTGGAAATCGGGCCTGGAACGTGCTTGCATTGTCGGGTGTCTGCCCGAACATCGAACAGAACCTTGAGGACCGGCACTGCCCATGACTGAAGCCAGCCCCAGCCAGCGTGCTCCGTCGGTACAGATCAACCTGAACATTCGCGGTCTCAAGCCGTCGCCAACCGTCGCCATCAACGAGCGCAGTAACGAACTGCTGGCCCAGGGCCGCGAGATATTCAAACTGGGGCTGGGCCAGTCGCCGTTTCCGGTGCCGGAACCCGTGGTGGCCGAACTGCGCGCCAACGCGCACCAGAAAGATTACCTGCCGGTCAAGGGTCTGCGCGCGTTGCGTGACGCCGTGGCCGATTACCACCGGCGCCTGCATGGTGTGGCCACTACTGGCGACGACGTGCTGATCGCTCCCGGCAGCAAGGAACTGATGTTTCTGCTGATGCTGGTGTATTACGGCGACGTGGTGATTCCGACCCCGGCCTGGGTCAGTTATGCCCCGCAGGCGAAGATCATCGGTCGCAACGTTGATTTTCTGCACACCGAGGCTGCTCACCGCTGGCTGCTGACGGCGCAGCAACTGGAGTCCCATTGTGCTGACGACCCGGACCGCCCGCGCGTGGTGGTGCTGAACTATCCCAGCAATCCCACCGGCGCCACATATACGCCGCAGCAACTGGAACAACTGGCTGACGTGGCGCGCCGGTACAAATTGGTGATCCTGAGCGACGAGATTTATGGCGAGCTGCACCACCAGGGCCAGCACGTCAGTATCGCGCGCTTTTACCCCAACGGAACGATTCTCAGCAGCGGCCTGAGCAAGTGGTGCGGGGCCGGCGGCTGGCGTCTGGGCACGTTCACGTTTCCGCGCCCGCTGCGCTGGCTTCTGGACGCCATGGCCGCCGTGGCCAGCGAGACCTATACCAGCACCAGCGCGCCGATCCAGCACGCCGCGGTGCGCGCTTTTCGCGGCGGACCCGAAATCGAGCGTTACCTGTGGCGCGCGCGCCGGGTTCTGGCGGCACTGGGCAACTGGTGCGCGGACCAGCTCAATGCTGCCGGCATTGCCACACTGGCCCCCGAGGGCGGGTTTTATCTGCTGCCTGACTTTGAAAAGCTGCGCGGTTCGCTGGCGGCACGCGGCATTCGCACCTCGGCCCAGTTGTGCGAATCCCTGCTGATGGAAACCGGCGTGGCGATTCTGCCGGGCAGTGCCTTGGGCCGCCCGGCGGCTGAACTTACCGCCCGCATGGCCTATGTGGATTTTGATGGAAACCGGTGTCTCAGTGCGCTGGAACAACGCCCCGACGACGCAGTGCCGGACGTGGCGTTTCTGGAACAATACTGCCCCAACGTCACGCGGGCGGTGGCGCGCCTGTGTCAGTGGGTACCTCGTGCCTGAAGGCACGCCGCGCGACTATGGTTTGCGCCCCGAATTCGCTAGACTCGGGCCGCCATGAACGTGCATCCCGTGGTGATGGTGATTCTTGACGGCTGGGGCATTGCCCCGCCCGGCCCCGGCAACGCGGTGCACCTGGCCAATCCTGCTACCTTCAATCGGTTGTGGGAGGCCGGGCCGTGCGCGACGCTGAAGGCCTGCGGCGAAGAGGTAGGGCTTCCGGCACGGCTGTTTGGCAACAGCGAAGTCGGGCACCTGAACCTGGGGGCCGGTCGCATTGTGTGGCAGGACGTGTCACGCATTGACAAAGACATCCGCGAGGGCGGGTTCTTCCGCAACCCCGCGCTGCTGGAGGCCGTTCGGGCCGCGCGCCCGGAACACGATGACGGCGGCGCAATTCACCTGATGGGTCTGGTCAGTGACGGCGGGGTACATTCCAGCCTTGACCACCTGTTTGCGATTCTTGAGCTGCTCAAGCGCGAAAAATTCCCGCCCGACCGCGTGTTTGTGCACGCCATTACGGACGGCCGCGACACCTCGCCCAACGGCGGGCTGGGGTATGTGGCGCGGTTGCAGCAGAAACTGGACGACACCGGCGTCGGTCGCATTGCCACGGTCTGCGGGCGCTTTTACGCCATGGATCGCGACAAGCGCTGGGATCGAACGGAAAAAGCCTGGGATGCCTGTACCCTGAGCATTGCCGATGTCGCCACTGATGCCGAAAGCGCGATCGAGCAAAGCTATGCCGCCGGTGTCACCGATGAGTTCATTTTGCCGCGGGTAATCATCAACCACGGTGAACCGTTAGGCCGCATCCGCGATGGCGATGTGGTGCTGTGGTTCAACTTTCGCGCCGACCGCGCCCGCCAGTTCTGCCGCGCGCTGACCCAGCCCGATTTCGACGGCTTTGTCCGCAAGGCCGCGCCCAAGGTCACGCTGGTGACGATGACCCAGTATGCCCAGGACATTCGCGCCCGTGTGGCCTACGCGCCGCAGTCGTTGAAGAACACGCTGGGCGAGTACCTGGCGGGCAAGGGTGTGCAGCAGTTCCGCTGCGCCGAAACGGAGAAGTACGCCCACGTGACGTACTTCTTTAATGGCGGCGTTGAACAGCCCAACCCCGGCGAAGAGCGCAAACTGGTCCCCTCGCCCAAAGTCGCCACGTATGACCTCAAGCCTGAAATGAGCAGTGCCGAGGTCGCCGACAGCGTCGTGGCGGCGATCCACAGCGGACGGTTCGGGTTTGTGCTGGTGAACTTTGCCAATCCCGACATGCTGGGCCACACCGGAGTGCTGGCGGCTGCGGTGGCAGGCGTGCGGGCCACCGATCAGGCGTTGGCCCGCGTGCTCAAGGCTGCTGAAGACAAAGGCTGCGCGGTGCTGGTTACGGCCGACCACGGCAATGCCGAGGAGATGTTTTTGTCCGCCGAAGCTGCGGCCGACCCGGCCAACCGCGAACAGGGTGCGACCTACGCCCCCCCGGCCAACGTCGCCGCGCCGCCGGGCATGGTCGCCAGCACCCAGCACAGCCACAACCCGGTACCTTTGATTCTGGCCGGGCGCCGGCCGCCGGGCCGCGGGTTGAAGCCGGGCCGGCTGGCCGATGTGGCGCCGACGGTGCTGGAGTTAATGGGTCTGCCGCGGCCTGACGAGATGACGGGGGAGTCGCTGCTGACGTGAGTGTCACGCTCGACATCCGCAACCTTGCCGCGGCGCGCGTAGGCGCGCACGGCCTTTCCGACGAAGAACTGGCGCGGCTGGACGCGCGTGCAACCGCGCTGCGGTCGCGCCTGGCGGCCGAGTTCGCGCGCGGCCAGCACGCCTATCTGGGACTTGGCGACGATGACGAGGCGCTGGAGCGTGTGTTGCGCCTGGCGCAGTCGCGCATGGGGCGCTTTGGCCATCTGGTGGTGCTGGGAATCGGCGGCAGCGCGCTGGGGCTGCGCGCCGTGGTGGGGGCGCTGGCGCGGCCGGGCGAGAGCGCCGACCTGCACATCGTGGACAGCACCGACCCGTGGCTGTTTGCCGATGTTATGGCGCGCATCGAGCTGAAACGCACGCTGTTTGTCGTGATTTCAAAAAGCGGCGGCACACTGGAAACGGTCGCGGCGCTGGGCCTGTTTGTGGAAAAGCTGCGCGCGGCCAGTCTGCCCCTGCGCGAGCACCTGATTGCCGTGACAGATCCGGAAAGCGGCCCGCTGCGGGCCTTCGCCAGGGCGCACGACCTGGATACGGCGGATATTCCCCCGGCGGTGGGCGGGCGTTTTTCGGTGCTTACCGCCGCGGGGCTTCTGCCGGTGGCGCTGCTGAACATTGACATTGCCGGGCTGCTGCGGGGCGCAGCCGTCACGCGCCAGATGTGTCTGGGCGCTGATCCGGCGGCCGACTGGCCGACGCGCCTGGGCCTGTGCGCGATGGACCTGTACCGGCTGGGCAAGACCAGCCTGGTGTTCATGCCGTATTCGGCCCGGCTGCGCGATCTGGCGCACTGGTTTGTCCAGTTGTGGGACGAGAGCCTGGGCAAGGAATCGGTTCTGGACGGCAAGCGTGTGCAGGCCGGCCAGACAGCCATTCCGGCCGTGGGTCCCACCGACCAGCACGCGCAGATGCAGTTGTTCCTGGACGGGCCCAACGACAAGCTGCTGCTGTTCTTGCGCGTGGCGCGCCACGAAAGCGATTTCAAACTGGGCGCCTTTGACTGGGACGGGTTTGATGCCGCCTATGTGCGCGACCGCAGCCTGGGCGAAGTCATGGACAGCCAGCTTGCCGGTACGGTCGAGGCCTGCACGCAAAAGGGCAGGGCCAACGCCACGTTGACCCTGCCGGTTCTGGACGCGGCAAGCCTGGGCGAAGTGCTGATGGGTCTTCAGGCGGCAACCAGCGTGGCGGGCATGGCGCTGGGCGTGAATGCCTATGACCAGCCGGCGGTAGAGCTGGGCAAGAGGCTCAGCCGCCGCATGCTGGGCGGAAAGTAATCCGCCGCGTGGCGGCACGAGCAGGGCTGAACCGGTCGGCAGTGCGACTATTGCCAGGGGAGCCGCAGACCTGTGACGGAAACGGCGATCATCCACCGGCTGTTCACCGACGAGCGCGTCGAGGCGTGGCGAGCCCGTTACTTCTGGCCTAATGCGGCGGTGTCGTTGCTGGGGCTGGCAAGTTTTCTGCTGTTTCACGGCCGGTTGTTCAACCCGTCGTGGGAACCGGCCGTCGCGGTGTTTCAGGCGCTGTGCCTGCTGGTGCTGATCGGCGAAACTCTTGGCGTCTACGTGCTGTCACGCCGGCTGCGCGAGGGCTGGCGGCGTGCCCCGGCCGACAGCGCTGCGCTGTTGGTGGGCGTGGTGATGGGCGCGGGGCTGTTTGCCTTTTCGCACTGGATCAGCGGCGTGTTGTCCGAGGACACGACCGTCACGGCCTTTGCGTACCTTACCCAGGCCGGCTTTCTGGCGTTTGTCGGCGCGCGCCTGCTGCGACTGCTGAGTTTCGTTTCGCGTCTGGCGCGCAGCCCGCTGCGGGTGTTCATGGGCAGCTTTGCCATGCTGATTCTGGTGGGCACGGGCCTGTTGATGCTGCCCGGTGCCCACGCGACGGACGTGCGGTTTATTGACGCATTTTTCACCGCCACATCGGCCACCTGCGTGACCGGCCTGACGGTCGTGGATACCGGTACGGCGTGGACGCGTTTTGGACAACTGGTGATCATCACGCTGGTACAGGTTGGCGGCCTGGGCATGATGACCTTTGCCGCGTTCTTTGGCCTGTCCATGGGCAGCGGCGGCGTGCGCGATGCCGCTGCGGTAGGTGAGATGCTGAATCTCAACACGCTGGGCCGCGTGGGCCGGGCCACGGTGTGGATCCTGGGCTCGACCCTGGTGTGCGAACTTGTCGGCGTGGGTCTGCTGTACGGGCACTGGGTAGACGGCGCGGGTCTGACGCTGCCGGCCGAAGACCAGCTTTATTACAGCGTGTTCCACAGCATCAGCGCGTTCTGCAATGCCGGCTTTTCGCTGCACCCGGACAGCATCGTGCGCTATGTGGGTAACTGGCCGGTCAACCTGACGCTGTCCTGGCTGGTGGTGATGGGCGGCCTTGGTTTTGTCGTGATTATGGAACTTTGCACCTTCCGGTACTGGAGCCTGCCGCTGTTACGGCGCGTGCCGTTCATCCGGCGCCGGGTCAAGCATGAGCGTGTGCCGCACTTTTCGCTGCAAACCAAGATCGTGCTGTTGGCTACGGGTGTGTTGCTGGTTGGCGGGGCACTGGGCTTTCTGGTGCTGGAGTGGAACCACTCCATGGCGTTGCTGACCACGGATGAAAAGCTCGCCGCGGCCTTTTTTCAGTCCATGGCCAGCCGAACCGCTGGCTTCAACAGTGTGGACACCGGCGCGGGCCACAGCAGCACCCAGTTCTGGACCATTCTGTTGATGCTGATCGGCGGCAGCCCCGGCAGTGTCGCCGGCGGCATCAAGACCACCACATTCGTGGTCATGATTCTGGCGGTTGTGGCCACGTTTCGTTCGCGGCCGGTCGAAATTTTCCAGCGCCGCATTCCGGACGGGCTGATTCTCAAGGCGCTGGTGATGCTGGCGCTGGCGCTCACCTTCATCTGTTTCGCCACACTGGCACTGTGTCTGACCGAGCACGCGGGTACAGGTGTGCCGCGACACGACTTTCTGGACGTTCTGTTTGAGGCCGCCAGCGCATTCTGCACCGTGGGGCTTTCCACCGGCCTGACGCCGGAGTTGACCGACCCGGGCCGGGTGATCATTATCGCGTGCATGTACTTCGGGCGTATCGGGCCTTTGACTCTGGTGCTGGCGCTGGGCGCGCGCAAAACCCAGCGGTTCCAGTACCCCGAAGAGCCGGTGATGATCGGGTAAGGACGCGGGACACAGGATACAACGATGCAGAAAGTCGCCGTCATCGGTTTGGGCCGCTTCGGCATGGCGCTGGCTGAAAACCTTGCCAAAGAAGGCATTGAGGTCATCGCCATTGATTACGACGTTGAGATCGTCAACGAGGTCAAGGACCGGGTGGCGCTGGCCGTTCAGGCTGACGCGACGGATCTGGAGACCCAGCGTTCGCTGGGTCTGGGCAAGGTAGACACCGTGGTGGTCGCGATCGGCGAAAACTTTGAGGCCTGCCAGTTGGCCATGCTGGCGGCGCGCGACCTGGACGGTCCGCGCGTGATTGCCCGCGCCAACGACCGTGTGAAGGAGACTATTTTGCGGCGCTTGGGGGCCGACGAGGTGCTTCTGCCCGAAGAGCAGGCGGCGCTCAAGTTGTCGCAGCGACTGGCCAAACCCAGCCTGCTGGAGGCGGTTGAAATCGGCAACGAGCACAGCTTTGTACAGGTCAAGGCGCCGCCGGGCGTGCGCGGCAAGACGCTGATGGAACTTCAACTGCGCAAGAACTTCGGGCTGAACCTGGTGGCAATCCGCAACGCCGCCGTGGGAGCCGGGCCCGGCAGCGGGGCCGAAAACATCAGTATCCCGGGCCCTGACACCGTTCCGCAGGAAGGCGATGTCCTGATGCTGGTGGGCAAGGATCGCGACATTGACCGGTTTCTGCGCGAGATGGAGTAACAGACAGTTCCGGGTATTCCCTTGCCGTGAACTTCAGACTCAAGACTGTTTCTTTTTAGCGTGTTTGGGCCGGAACGCCGCGCAGTATGCCGGGTCTGTCTCCAGGTACGGCCCCTCCAGCAGGTCAATGCAGTACGGAATGGCCGGAAACACCGCCATCAGGCAGTCGTGAATCGCCGGCGGGTTACCGGGCAGGTTGACAATCAGCGATCGGCCGCGGATGCCCGCTGTCTGGCGCGACAGAATCGCCGTGGGCACGCTTTTCAGGCTGACAGCCCGCATCAGTTCGCCAAAGCCGGGCATCGGCTTGTGGATTACGGCCTCGGTGGCCTCGGGCGTTACGTCGCGCAGGGCCGGCCCGGTGCCGCCGGTGGTGACAACCAGACAACAGCCCTCGTTGTCGCACAGGTCCACCAGTGTGGCTTTGATCTGGGTGATTTCGTCAGGGATCACCACGGCCACCGCCTCCCACTCAGACAACAGGATCTTGCCCAGTTCGGCCTCGATGGCCGGGCCGCCCTTGTCTTCGTATTCGCCGCGCGAGGCGCGGTCGCTGACGGTAACAATGCCGATGCGTGCGGGTTCAGTCATGGCTCAGTCGGATTGCAGGTGATGCTTGCACATGGGCAGCCTACGCGAGGCCGAACCCAAAATCCAAAATCGAACACCCGAATTCGGGCCTGAACGTCAGCGGGCGTCCGGTTATCCCGGACGCCCGCACAGAGTGGCTGGCCCTCAAGGACTCGAACCTTGAAAACCTGATCCAGAGTCAGGTGTGTTACCAATTACACCAAGGGCCAGTTTGCCGCGCTGTCCGCGACGTCGCAAAGGTAACGGACCACACCCGTGCGTCAAGGGCGGGTTGCCGGACAAAGCACGATGAAGGCTGACAGGGCGGTCTTTCCTTGGCAACATCACCGGCTGAACATGCGGGGCCACAGGAGCGTATGGAATGCGGAATCGAATCAATCTGGTGATTGTGGCGCTGGCTCTGGCGGCCGGGGCGCTGGCGGGCATCGCGGCGGGGTCTGGTGCCGGACGTGTGGAGGCCCGTTCGGCCGACGTGCCGCCGGTCAAGGTGGCCTATGTGGATTTTCTTAGCCTGTTCAAGGGCGAAAAGCAGCTTGAATCCGACCAGCGGCGCATCTACGCCGAAGCCGAGGAATTGCTGCAGGCCATAGATGTTGAAATGGCCCCGCGTGTGGAACGCCTGGAGGCCGACCGCCGCCTGTACAAGCCCCACGAACAGAAGCACTGGACGGCCATGCAGAACCTTCTGGCGGCCCAGCGTGAGTACAACACCCGCCGGCTGAAGGTCGAATCCGATGCCCAGAAAGACCTGCGTGCTGCAGCAATTGACAGCTTTGTGCGGCTGCGCAACCTGGTGACCGGCATTGCCACCCAGCGCGGCTACAGCCAGGTGCTGAACATCGTGCGCAACCCCGAAAAGGCTGCCGAAGCCAGCGACGACTTCCGCGTGCTGCAGCAGCAGTTGCTGATCAGCCCGGTGATCTACTACGACAAGGAGCACGATCTCACGGATGTTGTCGCTGCCGAAGCCAAGAAACTGTGGGGTGTCGAGATCAAGATCGAGCTGGACGGCGCCACGCGCGTGCAGTCGGACGGCAAAGAAGGCGAAGCACTGGCTCGGGTTGCCCAGGGCGATGACAACAAAGAACGCATTGACTTTGAGGTGCGGCTTGGCGAATCGGTGCGCTTTCGGGTCAAGGTCACCAACAACGGCCAGCCCGCCACGGGCCGCAACGCCGACCTGTCGTGGTGGCGCACCGGCATCAAGTCCGGTGAAGTCAAGGACGACGGTAGTTACCGAGCGCCCGCTGAATGCCCCGAACAGTCCGACATCGTCACCGTGCGCGTGCGTTCTCTGGTGGATTCCACCACGCTGGACATCCGGGTAAGGCTGGTAGACAAGGAAGGCAAGCGCATAGACATGGTCAAACTGGCCAAAGAGCGCGAGGCCGCGCGCAACAAGAAAACCGAATAGGCCCGGCACAGGCCGGCAAGGATGGGGCACATGCGGCTGGCGGAACTGGCACAGATCTGCGGCGCCAAACTGGAGGGCAACGGCGACCACGAGATCAAGGACGTGGCCCGGATTGAGACCGCCACGCGCGAGCAAATCTGCTTTGTGGCCGACAAGACGTATCTGCCGGCGCTGGAAAAGTCACGCGCCGGCGCCGTTGTCACTCAGCCCGGCGTGCCCGTACCCCAGGGCATGAACGCCCTGCGCGCCGACGACCCCGACCTGGCGTTTTCCAAGGCCGTGGGGGCCTTGAGACCCGAACCGCCGCGGCCCCTGCCGGGCATTGCCGACCACACTGTGATCGGCAAGCGCTTTGAGATGGGCGAAGGCAGCAGCGTCGGCGCGTTCACGTTCATCGGCGACGGCGTGAAGCTGGGTAAGAACGTGGTGATCTACCCGCACTGCTATGTCGGTGACGAAGTCACCATCGGGGACAACACGGTGCTGTTTCCGCATGTGACCCTGCTGGAGCGCTGCCGAGTCGGCAAGAACTGTACCCTTCACTCCGGTGCGCGCGTCGGCAACGACGGGTTCGGCTACCACTTCGTGGCCGGCAAGTTCGTCAAGGCACCTCAGCGCGGCATTGTGGTGATCGAGGACGATGTTGAGATCGGCGCCAACACCACCATTGACCGCGCGCGCTTTGACATAACTCTGGTCCGCAGGGGCACCAAGATTGACAACCTGGTGCAGATCGCCCACAACGTTCAGATCGGCCAGAACTGTGTGCTGGCCGGACTGTCCGGTGTCGCCGGCAGCGCGGTGCTCAAGGACTACGTCATGCTGGGTGGCAACGCCGGAATTGCCGACCACATCACCATCGGCATGGGCGCCAAGGTCGCGGCAAAAACCGGCGTGATGCAGGATGTCGCGCCGGGCCAGAAAGTTGCCGGCCTGCCCGCCGACGAGGGCAAGGCCTACATGCGCCGCGAGGCTGCGGTGCGCCGTTTGCCGGATCTGATGGCGGATTTCCGTGAACTTAAGGCACTGGTGGCCAAGCTGGCGGGCCAGGTTGGTCTGCCGCCCGAACGCGCCGAAGAAGATGATTTCAAGGACGCCCAGCCCGGTGCCGTCACCCGCTTTCTGCGTTCGCGCCCCGCGCCGATCGAGGGCGGCGAACAGCCCCCGGCCCAGGGTTGAGGAACTCCACCATGCAAAGCAAAGCCGCCAGCGTGCCCGAGTATCTGGCCTCTCTGCCGCCGGACCGCCGCCAGGCGCTGGAGACCCTGCGCGGCGTGATTCTCAAGCACATTGATCCCAGGTACCAGGAGGGCATGGGTTACGGCATGCCGGGCTGGTCAGTGCCGCACAGCATCTACCCGGCGGGCTATCACTGCGATCCGAAGATACCCCTGCCTTATGCGGGGTATGCCAGCCAGAAGAACTACATGTCGCTGTACCTGATGTGTGTCTACGGCCACGGCAACAATCCGCTGATGGACTGGTTCGTCAAGGCGTGGAAGAAAACCGGCAAGAAGCTCAACATGGGCGCGGCGTGCATCCGCTTCAAGAAGATTGAAGACCTGGCGCTGGATGTGATTGCCGAAGTCTTCCGGCGCACGCCCGTGGACAAGTACGTCGCTTTCTACGAGACCGCACTTCTGGCCAACAACAAGGCCGCTGCCGCGCGACGCGCCGCAAAGGCCAGGCCCAAGACCGCCGCAAAGAAACCTGCCCGCAGGGCTGCGGCAAGGAAGCGTGCCGGCTCCGGGCGCGGGCGTTAGCGCCGCAGTTCCTGGATCAGTTGTTCGGCGCGCGTTTCGTCAATGACCTGAAAACGGCCTGTGCGGGCATCAAACACGTGCACCTCGGCATTGGCGATGTCGAACCACCAGGCGTGCAGGCGCAGCTTGCCCTGGCGTTCATGCTCGGCCACAAACGGATAACTGCGCAGGTTGTCGAGTTGCACCAGCACGTTGATCTGGCTGACCAGGTTGTGGCGTGCCTGCTGTGAATCCAGGTGCGCGTCCGGCCGCGCCAGCAAGGCGGCCTCGGCGTGACGCAGCCAGGCCTGCAGGTGTTCGGCGTTGCCAAGATGCACCTCGCCGCACAGGGCGCGCATTGCGCCGCATTCGCTGTGGCCGCATACGACAATGTCGGGCACGCCCAGGTGCATCACGGCAAATTCGATGGCGCCGGCTTCGCTTTCATCGGCCTGGGATTTTCCGTCAGCGTCGCTGGGGGCGACGATGTTGCCGGGGTTGCGCACAACAAACATGTCGCCGGGGTCACTCGACGCAAACAGGTTGGGCACCACGCGGCTGTCACTGCAGGCAACCAGCAGGCAGTCGGGTTTCTGGCCCAGGGCCAGCTTGGCGAACGTTTCGCGCACGTTGGGGCGCACGTACTTGTGGAAGTGGGCAATGCCCTTGAGCAGTCGCTTCATGCCGTGATAGTGCCGATTTCCTGCCCCGCGTAAAGGGCGTTGGGGGGTGTTCTGCCGGCAGACCGGACAGATGACCGGGGGGCATCCGGGCCGACCTGCTTCAATCCAGCGGTGTCTCGACAAGCGCCGAGACGTCCAGGTTGACGCTAGCTGTGGGTTCGCTGCCGGTAAGCGTGATGGTAACGGTAATGGGCCTGCCACCGCGTCCGGTGACGACCGCAACCACGTATGTGTTCAGACTCAGACCAGAAAAGGTCGTCACATCTGTTCCAACGTTCTTTGCAGTATGCAGCGCCGTACCGCCGGGTTTCAGAACCATGATCGAGTACTGCTGTTTCTCCCGCATACCCTTCAGTGTCACCGTGATAGAGCCCGCAGCTTTTGCCAGACGCACTACGCCCAGAACCAGAAGCTGTCCTCCTGCAAGTTCGGCGTCCAAAACCTGCGGTTCAAACCCTTTTGCGGCAACAGTAAGCTTGTGACGCCCTGGACGGAGCCCGTTCAGGGTGGCGCTTCCGACTGCGTCTGTCACAGCCACGCTGCCGGGTGAGCCGCTGATGAAATCAAGGTTCGGCAGTGTGTCTTCACCGAGCAGGAGCACCGCCCCGGTAATCGGCACCGACTGATCATCCACAACCGAAGCCTGTACACTGCATACCTGATCCATTGTCACCGCAACCCGCGTGATCTTGCGAGGTTGAACAGCAACAAGGTCAGAAGTCCAGACTGGGTCAAAATCAGAGTGTCCAACGATCCGTATGGTATAGGATTGCGGCCATAGCGGTCTGGAACGCCAGACTTTCACGGTACGGAGTGATGTGCCTGGTTCAACCCAAGTAAGAGCGCCCGATTCCGCAATCAGTATCCGCAGTTCTTTGATCTCGCCGACGTATCCGGTTACATCAACTTCGATTGCGCCGTTGTTGTTTTTCGGGTTGGTCCTGAGCGTGATGTGAATCGTAACGCCATCTTTGACATCGGCTGCTGAAATAGCGTGCGACTGCTCATCCACGCCGATCATGCACTCGTAAAACAGAACGGTCAGGTCATCAACAGGCAGGCGTTCCAGTTTGGTTATCTCGCCTTCTTTGATGAACGCGTGAAACTGGTGCCCGTCGCCAGCGGCTGTGATCCGGGCCTGCCCATACCAAGGCTCTCCTGCGTCGGTGACGACCGACAAATAGACCGTGGCTACGGCCCTCGCCATCAGCACGGGCACTACGCCAGGCTTCGCGTCGATTGAAGTTTCAAGCTGCCAGACTTCGCTGACCGCTTTGACGTAGATGGTGCGAGAGCGTGACAGGAGAACTTCAGCATGCCCGGCATGATCTGTTGTTGTTGTGAACAGGGGATCAGGTTCGCCCCAGCCCTTGGGCCAACCGGAGAAGCGTTGATCCGAAAACTTCAAACCCAGTCCGGCCACTGGATTGCCGACGCGATCCTGCACTTGAAGATGTAAGGCGAAGGCCGTGGAACCCAAGGAGCCATTAGGGAGACCGTGATTTTCTGGGGTTTCCCGGTCATGGTCTGGCAGAACAGAATTGGTTAGGCCGGCCCAAGGTTTGTCAGTTGCGGTTTCAAAGTTCCCTTGGTCTTCGTAACTTTTGGTAGAGACTCTGTCTTGAGATGAGCCTCCAAACCATAACGCCAAAGCTGTGGCAGCCAAGATGAGTGCCAACGCGAGAAGAAAAGCGCTTGGGCGCCTGTGGGGCATCTCAATCAAGTATCCATGCACCAAGCAGAATCAGACCGGAAGAACCAATATCCCATGCCTGCACACTGTCGTTCCATTGGCCGCCGGACTGCGACACGGTGAAGCTGGCTGATTCGCGGCCGGCTATTGAGAAGTCAATCTCCAGAAGGCCGCTGGCGCGTGACTCATATTTCATACGCCATCCAGGGCCGAATTTGGTGAAGGTTTGGCCTGTGTTTATGCGCCTGAATCCACCGCCGCCGCCAAGCGGGTTGGCCAGTTTATGGTATGAGCCGCCGTTCGAAACCGTGTACGTGAAGCCGTTGACAACAATATCTATGTCGTAGTTACCGGGCGCATGCTGGTTGGTGGTTGTCACTTCAGCAGCGGCGTAGGCCGGTCCGCCATCGCCCCAAAGTGCCAGCTCACCGCGGCCACGTCCTTCGACCTTGTTGTTGGATGCGCCAGTAGTGTATCCATTGGACGAGATAGTCATGGTCGCAGAGACGCTCCATGTCCAGTGTGGATTGATTGCTTCAGTGATAACCCCCGTGCATTCCTTGTTGTCAACCACAATACCACGGGCGGCCTTGGTCAACGCAGGGTCATTGGCACGCAGACGGCCGTTCCCGTCAGCCCACGTTGCTGCCCCGCCTCGACACATCTCGATCTGACCGTTGGCGTCATTGAAGTTTCCGGTTGGTCCGTTGCCCCCGGGTTGCAACACCACTTGTGCCTGTGCAAGGATAACGGAGTACGCCAGCACACCAATAGTCAAGGCTGCTGCCGTACGTGCGATGCACCTCCACATGATCATGATCGCTCCTTGGGTTGTCTGTAGGGTGTCCTGGCGTCAATTCTCACAGAAAGTCTGTAGTGCGCATAATCGAAAAAAAAACGCACTGTCAAGATGTAAATAGATAGATACGGAGCGGATTAGTTGAGGCGGCGGAGTCATCTGGTTGTTGCCGGCAACGTGCACTGTGTTCAAACGCGGGATTGGCGAGTGCAACGCGGGCTTGCATATTGGCCCCATGAGGCAGACCACACTGGCCCGCGAGGTTTCGCTTACCGGCGTCAGCCTGCATGAGGGTCACGACGTCACGCTTACCTTGCGCCCCGCGCCTGCCGGGGCGGGCTACACCGTGATCCGTGCCGACAAAGGCAATGCGCGCATTGCCGTGCACCCGCGTAACATTGTCGAGAAACAGCGCCGCACACTGCTGTTCGAAAACGGGGTTGAAGCCCACACTGTCGAACACGTGCTGGCGGCCCTGTACGGCATGGGCGTGGACAACGCCGAGCTTGTGCTTACGGCGCCCGAGCCGCCCGCCGGTGACGGGAGTGCCCTGGTGTTCTGCGACATGATCAAACGCGCCGGTGTGGCCACACTGGCCGCCGACCGCGCCGAGTTCACGCCCACCGCGCCGGTGGACATCAAAGACACCAGCGCCGGCGCGCGCATCGGCCCGGGCAAGGGCGGCCTTGAGGTTGAGTACACGCTGGATTACGGCGTGCCCTTCCTGCCGCGCACGACGGTGCGGTTTACCGTGACACCTGAAGTGTTCGAGCGCGAGATCGGCCCGGCCCGCACCTTCTGTCTGGAGCAGGAGGCCCTGATGCTCAAGGCCGCCGGCTTCGGAAAGGGTGCCAACACCCAGAACACGCTGGTGGTCGGGCCCAATGGGCCGCTGGAGAATACGCTGCGTTATCCCGACGAGTACGCGCGTCATAAGCTGCTGGATGTGATCGGCGACCTGGCCGTGACCAATCTGCGCCTGAACGCCATGGTCGCGGCCGAACGCAGCGGCCACAGCCAGAATCAGAGGCTTGCCAAAGCCGTGCGTGCCCAGTACGAGCAGTCACTTGCCCAGCCGTCAGGAGACCAATGACCGAAACTTCACCGCCCGCCCCGGATGGCAACAAGGGTCCGCTGGACATTCAGGGTATTCTGCGCGTCGCGCCGCACCGGTATCCGTTTCTGATGGTGGATCGCGTGCTTTGGCACACCGACACGCGTGCGGAAGGCTACAAGAACATCACGTTCAACGAGCCCTGCTTTACCGGGCACTTTCCCGGCCGGCCGATTTTTCCGGGTGTGCTGCAGATCGAGGCGCTGGCCCAGATTGGCGGCCTGCTGATCCTGTCGCGGCCTGAAAACCTGGGCAAGCTGGCGTTCTTCACATCTGTGGACGAGGTCAAGTTCCGGCGCCAGGTGGTGCCCGGCGATCAGCTAAGACTTGAGGCCGAACTGGTGCGCGAAAAGCGCGGCCTGTGTGTGGTCAAGGCCCGCGCCAGCGTCGAAGGCCAGATGAGCTGCGAGGGTACGGTCAGCTTCATGGTGGTGGACGAACAGCGCGCCGCCGGCGCGTAATGGGGACAACATGGGACTGCTCAAGGACTTCAAGGCTTTTGCCATCA
The DNA here is from genome assembly GCA_015075515.1 of Planctomycetota bacterium. Classification (GTDB taxonomy): domain Bacteria; phylum Planctomycetota; class UBA8742; order UBA2392; family UBA2392; genus H3-PLA7. The sequence continues at coordinate 501,812 of JABTUE010000002.1, read as the reverse complement.
AGGGCAATGTGATTGACCTGGCCGTGGCCGTGGTGATTGGCGGCGCGTTCGGCAAGATTGTAAGCGCGCTGGTCAGCGGCCTGTTGATGCCGGTGATTGGCCTGTTTCAGAAAGAAACCGGCGGCGACTGGCGCGAATGGAAGGTGCCGGCCGAGGGCAAAATCCAGTTCGGCGTGGGTGAGGTGCTGGGCGCGGTCGTGGACTTCACGATCGTGGCCTTTGTGATCTTTCTGGTGGTGGTCAAGCTGATGGGCTACTTCAAGAAAAAGGAACAGGGGCCGCCCACGACCAAGACCTGCCCCGAATGCTTGGAAACGATCCCGATCAAGGCCCGCAAGTGCAAGTTTTGCGCATCGGTTCAGCCCGACGCGGCGCAAACCTAGACCGGCGCGGGCACAAGCTGAATCGTGCCGTCGGCGCACAGCACGATCAGTTCGCGCGTTGCGTCGGAAAAGTGGCAGCTCACGGCCTGCTGGGTGGCGGTTTTGACCGCGGCCTTGAACGCGAAGTTTCGGCCCTGGCGGGAAAACCACATGGTCTGGCTGCGGCCCACGGCGGCGATGCGACCCGGCCCGCACAATGTGGCGCACAGATAGTCGCCCTGGGCCGCCACCACCAGTGATTCGGCGCGCGGTGTGCCTTGGGCGGCGATTTCGATGCGGCTCCAGTACAAACTTCCGTATTCGTTCAGGCCGGCGACTTCCATGCTGTCGGCGCCGGCGCGCAGCACACTGACGCCGCCGGCCAGCGCCAGATTCGGCTGCCAGTGCAGGGCGCAGGCGTGCCATTGGGCGGGTTGAACCTGCAGCCAGCGCAGATACGCGCCGCGTGCCGCAAACACCAGCATCAGCCAACCGGCCGGGCCTTCGCGAGGCTGCAGCCTCAGCAGAAACGGGCGATCCAGGGCGGCTTGGGCGGGAGCGGGTCCGGGTTCAAGCCGCGGTGCCAGCGAATCCACGCCCAGCAGGCGATAGCCGTCCGCCAGCGGAGTGGCCAGAAGATACTCGCGCCCGCTGCCGGCCAGGGCCAGCCACTGGTCGGTGGAGGCGGCGCGCCGGCACAGGCGCCAGCTTCCGTTATCGCGCCGGATGTAGCTGGAAAGTGTCATTGCTCCGACGTCGCTGCCTTGGACGACCAGGTAGCGGCCGTCGTCACTGGCGGCCAGACGTATGGGCAGCCCCTCGCGGATATCCACTTCGGCGGCCCCGCGTTCGGGTGAAAACGACCGGATCGCTCCGTTTCTGTCGGTGACAAACAGTGTGCCCGCCGCCTGAGCCCAGGCGATTGGGCCCACCGGGCCGGCACACAGCCGCAAGGTGGTTACGACGCTTTCCGTGGTGCGGTGGGTTGCGGCGCTCTTGCGCTTGCGGACCTCGGCTCGCAGGGCAAATGCCGCGTCACTGACCTGGGCCGGGCTCCAGGCGTCACTGCGGGCCATCAGTTCGCTGCCGCCGCTGTCGTTGCGCGCCACCCTCTGGCGCAGCTTGTGTGCAAGGCCTGCCAGGGCGCGGTCGCGCAACTGGGCTTGGTGTTTGCCCAGCGCGTCGCGTCGTGCCAGTGTGGCGGCCATGTTGAAGAACGCCGCCGCGTCGCTTTCCTGGCCGGGGGCGCTGAAATAACGCTCGCCTTCGGCCAACACCTCAACCACGCCGTCGGCGTCCTGAAGATCGGCGCGGGCAACCATCAGGTGCACACCGCAGGCGGCAATCTGGGCGTGGCCGCGGGATTGCCATCCGCGCCGCAGATATTCGGCGCCGGCCTGTACGTCACCCGTCTTGTCGCGCAGCAACGCCGCCGCGGCCAGAAAGTCGCTGCGCTCGGCCATCTGCTCGGCCCCGGCGCGATATTCGCGCGCGGCGGCGGCCTCGTCCCCCGCGCGTCGCAGCAGGTCACCGGCCTCGACGTGCCGGCCGATACCGCGGTACAGGCGCACCGCTTCGTCAATCTCGCCCGCGGCCTCAAAGGCCTTGGCGGCGGCCGGCTTGTCGTTCAGTTTTTGCAGATAGAGCACAGCCGCGTCGTGGTGCAGCCCGGCATTGCCCAGCACATTGGCCGCGCCGCGCCAGTCATTCAGCAGCTTGCCGTAAATGAACGCTGCGCGCCGGTGGTCGCCGTCGGTAATCGCCAGATCGGCGGCCTTGCGGTATTCGGCGATCAGCGCGGCGTAGATGTCGGGTTCAGTAAACCAGTTGGCGGCGCCACCCGCGGAACCCGCCAGCAGGTTGCCCAGCGAATAGGTCAGGTTGTGAACGGGCAGGTTGGCCGTTCCGGCTTCACGCGAACCGCGACCGGGAGTTTCGCTTACCGGCAGGGCGCGGCGCAGGGCTTCTTCGATCTTGCCCTCGCGGAACTTGCGCAACAGATCCCGCAGCGCGGCCTCCTGGCGGCCCAGCAGCCCCTGCAACTGGTCGGGTGAATCGCGCAATCCCTTGTTCATCAGCCTGCCGCCGAGTTTTTCCAGGCTGTCCATTCCCAGCGCCTTGCCCAGGTTGGCGATCGTGCGGCCGGCCTTGAACTCGGCCTTGCCCTTGAGGCTGCTTTCGCCTTCGGGATCGGGTTGCTGTTCGCCAATGCCTCTGCCGGATTGGCGCAGCATTTCCTCGATGTCGTCTTCGGGGCGATCCAGAATCAGTTCGCGGATTTCGGTTGCGCGGGCCGCGGGCTCGCCCACGGGTGTGAACGCGGGCCGCCGGATCGCGCCGAAGTGCAGCAACTCAGACAGAGCCAGCGGTTTTGCCGGGTCAAACGCGCGTGGCGATCCGCCCGGCAGCAGCACACAGGGGCCAAGACCACGGGTTTCGTCCTCCAGCAGGGCGGGCGACAGGCTGGCATCCACTGGTGCAAACAGGTACTGGCCCAGCGCGCGAAGCCGGATGACGCCGGCGGGCGCGGTGCCAGGCGGTGCATCCGGCTTTACCAGAAACCCGCCAGTCAGGCGGTACAGGCGCGGAACGGGTTCGAGTTCCAGTTCGGCCAGAACCGCCAGAACCGGCCCGGCGTCGCTACCAGGTACAAACAAAGCGGCTGTTTCGCCCGACGGTGTAACACGCCTGAGTTCCAGCGGGGCGCGGATCATGACATGTCCCCCGCGGTCTTGAGAGCATTCCCGATGCGTTGCAGCGCGCCAGGTGATGTCGGGCCGCCGGTGATTCCAGCGGGGCCGTAGCGTGTGCCGTCAGGCAGCCAGGCCGCGACGGTGCTGCGGTACACAAACAGCATGGCTGCCGGTTTACCGTCGCGCCCGAACACGTAGACCTGCCCCAGATGGTCGGTGGCAAATACGGCGCCGGCGGGCGACTGCGCAACGGTGCGGAAATGCGCCGGTTCCGTTTTCAGGTTGCCGGGGCGCACGCCGGGGCGGGCCACGGCGCACGTCGGGTTCAGTGACGCGTGCTCTTTGGCGCGACGCTGAAACGCATGGATGTCCTGGCGCCCTTGCAGAAAGCTGATTTCCAGGCGGTCGCGATCCCAGCGCAACAGGTGCGTGAACTTGCCGCCATGCACGGTCAGCCACCTGTCGCCAACGGCCAGGTCAAGTTCAGAGTGCGTTTTACCCCCGCGCAAGGTGGCCGCGGGATGCAGTATCTGGTCTACGCGCGCCAGCGCGATTTCCGACTGGCCGGTGCGTAACGCCGCCACAGCGCCGCTGGCGTCCAGCGCCAGACCGTGGCTGTCGCGCTGGGTTTTCATTCCGCCCAGATAGCGCCAGTCCGGCCCGGCAAAGGCATGCAGCTCACACTCCAGGTTGCGGCGCCGCACGCGCAGTAGCAACGCGGGGCCGGCCAACGCGGCCTCCAGCACAAAGCAGTCTTTCAGCAACGGTTGGCCGTCGCGCAGCGGGCGCCAGGGTCGCCAGATCGTGCCGGGTTGAAGCACCGCCAGACGGCCTTCGGTCGGGTTGAGCAGAACGAACTGTCCCTGTGCGGGCGAGCGCGCGCGGGCGTCGAAGTCGGCCGCGCGGGGCTGATGCACCACGTTGACACGAGGCGCCATGCCGGAGAGCGCCAGCACCTCGGGCATGGGCTCGTGGCTGGCCATACCGCGGGCAGTGCCGGCGGCAAGGTCAAACACCGCCACGCGGGAACCCGAGGGCTCGATGCTCATGGCATGAACGCAGTGTGTGCGTGAGTCGTAAGCCGCCAGCACCGGCAACGCTCCGCTCATGCCTGGCAACCGGAGCGCGCGCACGTGGCGCGTTAAAAAATCAAAGTGCGCCGCCGCCGGGCCCAGCGGGTGAGCCAGCAGCGCCACAACGCCCCCGCGCACACCCACCAGACCGTTGCAGATGCGCAGAGGCTGCGTGCCCAGCACCGGCGTCGGCAGGGTTTCCAGCGGTTCGCCGTCAGGCGAAAACACCTGTGTCAGGCCGCTGGTGCTGTTCACGAAGAGGCGTGTGCCTTCGGTATCCAGCGCCAGATGTGACACGGTGCCGGCAATCGAGAAGCGGAAAGGGCAGGGCAATGTGCCGACGTCGCCGGCCCAGGGTCTGCCGGGCTCAGCGCGCAACTCGGTGGTGGCCTGCGCGGCAGCGAACTCGACGCGAAAGGTGCGAAGGTTTACCGGCGCGCCCCGGCGCAACTCGCACAACGCCGCGTTGCCGTCGTGGTCAAGTGTCAGCGCGAATACCCGTGTACCCGGCGCGGCGCGGCGCGAGGCCGCGCGCACGTCGTCACTGTCAAGACTCAGCGGATGGGTAAGCAGCACGACGTCGCGCGCGCCGGGGGCTGGTTCTTCCAGCACGCGCTCCAGCGCCAGGCCGGGATTGGGGCTCAGATCGCTGGCGTCGAGAACCTGGCCCAGTTCGTCGGCCCTGGCAACCAGGGGATCCAGTGGCACGCCGTCGTTGAAGGTTCCGGCATAGCGCACCGGCGAGCCGCGCCGCCGTGCGCGGTGTCCCAGTGCAATCGCTGCGGCCGCAAGTGCCAGTCGTGTTTCGCCCCAGGTGCGGATACCCTGGTCCAGCAGAACGATAGTGTCTTCGCGCACCTGGGATTGTGGCTCTTCGCGCTGCCAGTACAGAAGTTCGTTCTCGGCGTAACGGCGCAGGAACTCCAGTTCATCGCCGGCAAACTCGTGGGGCAGAATCTGGTCGGGTTGCCCGCGGCTGGTGACACTGCTGTAGCCGCCGACAGGCAGACTGGCCGGGCGCGCATGCCGCGGCGGCAAAGTCAGGGCGCTGACCATCTGGGCCAGAAACGGCGTGACGCCGCGCAGGCGCTCGCGTCGCAACAGTTCGTCGAGTGCTCCCTCAAGCGTGCGCGGCGGCACGGGCGGCAGCGGTGGCAGCACGCGTGCGGGTTGCTTCAGCACCGGCCCGCGCCCGTGCCGCAGCCAGTGTCGCAGAGTCGCAGCGTCAAAGGCGTCCAGCATACGCGCCAGGTGGGCCTCAAAGGCCTCGCCGGAAAGCGGCGGGGATGTGCCGGCACGCGACAGAAAGTGTACTTCGACCAGTGCCCCGGGGTTCCGCAGCAGCGCGGCTGTTTCCCGCGTGTCCACGTGTCCGGGCGCGCGCGGCAAAGCCTGGCACAGTTCCGCCAGCAGCGCGCCCAGGTTACGCAGGCTGCCGCCGGTTTCGCGCAGTGCGGCCTGCAACGGCGCGAACGCGGTTGGTGTGTCAGGTGCCAGCGCCAGGCGCAGCCAGTGCAGCACAAAACCAAAGTGCACCGGCGGGCGGTTTGCTCCGAAGCCCTCCAGACACTGGGCGATGCCGGGTGCCAGCGCCAGCGTTGTGCCGTCGTCGAGTGTCACGGCATCGCAGGCCGACGTCCAGTTCGCGCCGCCGAAGTGGCGCACGTACTGGTGGGGGATCAGCAGGTATTCAAGCGCCATCGCGCGCCCCCAGTCGCGCCGCGGCACGTGTCAGCGGTGCCAGCGCCCGGCGCGGAACAATCACCGGCTCGTTGCGCCACAGCAGCAGATCGTCGGGTTCGCAGCCCGCGGCCTCGCACAGAGCGTCCGGCGGCAGCTCGGGCTCGGCGCGCCAACCCAGCGGCAGCAGCACGCGTTGGCCCCAGTAGCGTTCGCTGCCGGGGATCCAGGGCGGTTCGGTGCCGAGCACAAGCGCCAGATTGCCGCTGCGGCAGGCCACCAGGCGGCCGATCTGTGCGTCAGGTGCCATGCCGGCCCAGGCCGCCAGTGTTGCCGGTGTGCACACCACGGCCGTGCAGGGGCGCACACGGTCAGATCGTGCAACGTGAAAACGCACGGCGGCAACGGCAGGTGCTTCGGTGCTCACAACAGAAACGGGTTGCGGGAACAGCAGCGACGCCAGCGGCGCAAAATCATCCGTTGGCACGTCAACCGGAATACGTGCCCCACAGGGCAGCCAGTGGCCGTCGCGGCGCTCAAAAAACGCCGCACCAGGCGCTGGCAACAGCGCGCTGACCACGGTGGCGTCGGCCGACGACCAGCGAACCCAGGCCGTTTCGCCTTCCAGCCGAACCGTCAGGCCCGGTGCGCCACGCAGCGGGCCCAGTCGCGCCAGATCGGTGGCGCTTATCCGGGCAAGCGTGGCGTTGTGCAGGACTCCGCGCATGATGCCTTTCGGGACAGGGGTGCGGACGAAAAGCCCGCACCATGTGTCAGCCCAGAGCGCCCAGCAGTTCGCGGGTGCGATCCAGCAGGTGGTTGCGGGTCTTGTCTTCTGTGACCCAGGCGCACTGGTCGGCGACACCGGCAAGACGCTCGCGCAGACGGGCGATACCGGCCACACTCAAGCCGCCGGCCTGCACCTCGGCGCGCAGGGTTTCCAGCTCGCGGGCCAGGGTTTCAGCGTTCACGCGCTCGGGCGGATGGGCCAGCGGGTGGGCTTTGTCGCCGGTGTGGCGATCAAGGATGCCGTTGACCAGCGCGCGCAGCGGCCCGATCTGTTCCTCGCGGTCCCACACATAGCGCAGCACCCACAGGTCGCCGGGTTCGACGCGCCGGCGCGCGCACAGCAGGGCCGATGCCGCCAGCAGTTTCTGGGCCTTTACGGCGCGGCGGTCGCTGAAATCAATGCCCAGGTCGCGCAGCTTGAACACTGTGTCGGCGTACAGGTCGGCCACGGAGGAAAGGTCAACATCCTGCAACTGGGCCGCCAGCGTGCGCAACTCGTTGCTGGTTACAGCGTGTTTTGCCGTCTGCGGGCGTTCCAGTTCCCAGCCCGCGCGCAGCAGGTCGGCCATGCGGTTTCGCGGCAGGTTGGCAACATGACAGCGCAGCAGAAAGCGGTCAAACAGCGCGCGCAGGGTGTCGTCTTCGGGCAGGCTGTTGCTGGCTGAGAACAGCGACAGCAGCGGCAGGTGGTGCAGCTCGGCCCCGCGACGATAGGTTCGCTCGTTCAGCACTGTCAGCAGGTTGTTCAGAATCGCGCTGTTGGCGTTGAAGATTTCATCCAGAAACGCGAACTCGGCGCGCGGCAGCATGTTTTCCGTGATGGTGGCGACCACGCCCTCGCGCAGGCGCGCGATATCCACCGGCCCGAAGATCTCGTTAGGCTCGGAAAACCGCGTCAGCATGTATTCAAAGTACGCGCCGTTGACCGATTGCGCGAAGTGCCGGATCAGTGCCGATTTGGCCGTGCCCGGCGGGCCATACAGAAACAGGTGCTCGCCGGCCACCACGGCCAGGGCGATCAGTTCGATCACCTCATCGCGGCCGACGAACCGCGACTTGAGCGGCTCGACCACATCACGGCGCAGACGGTTGGCGACTTCGAGACTCATAAGTAAGGCAAAAGTACCAAGGCAGAAGGGAAAAGGAAAAGCGGCTCGGCCGGCATTTCACTAGGCATGGGGAGGTTGGGCGAGCCCCCGCATGCTGACTTGGTCCTTTTTCCTTGGACCTTGCTTCACACCCCGCCCTTTTTCACCAGCTCGAGGTATTCAGCGGCCTTGCCGGTGGGTTCCCAGCCCGGCCTTTGTCGCTGGGCAAAGCGCTGGGCGTAGGCCAGCATCAGCCCTTCATGCTGGCCCAGTTCCAGCCCCAGGGGCGGGTCGGTGATGTCGCAAAGCACGCCCGAGAACGGCCAGCGCCGCAGCATCGCCTCAATCGCGCGTACCAGCGCGTCCTCGGGCTGCAAGGCCTTGGCGCGGCCGTGCACTCGGGTCAGGTAGCGCAGCGTCAGGTCGGCCGAGAAGTGTTCGCTGGGTTTGGAGGCCCGGCCGGGAAGGTCCACGTAGCGCAGCACATCGGCCTCGTCTTCTTCGCGCGAAAGGCTGAACCAGCAGGCCCAGCGCACGGCATCGGCCGCGCGCAGGGCAACATCAGGGTCAAAGGGCGGGGCGCTGCCGGGCTGGTCCAGAACATAGCGGTCAAACTCGCGCTGCAGGACATCAAGGGCCTCGGGGTCGCGCCCGGAAAGTCCCAATGGTCGCTTGCGGAATACGACTTCACCGCGCTCAAACAGGGTTGCCAGAAAGGGCGAGATGGACATGCAAGCATTAAACAGGCACCCGGAACGTAAGCGACGGGTCGAGCCCGCAATCTCGCCGTGCCTGTCTGAGCGGGCCTTGTTTTTCCACAAACGCGCCCTTGGGCATGTCTGTTCCTATCATGTTTCCGGCGCGAGGGAGAGATTTGACTGCGCAAGCAGATGGCGGGGCTACCCCGCCGTATCGCAGTGGCCCTTCATGCATCGCTGGCGAAGTAACGACTCGCTGCGCAAGTCGTTCCATCGCCAGGCCGGGAGCCTGAGAAGTCTCTCCCCCGCGTCTTTGTCTTGGGGCCCGAAGCGTAAGTAGCGGGGCAGCGCACGGAGCCTGTATGGGGCTGTTTGACTGGTTGTTCGGCCGCAAGAAATCCGACCCGTATGGCGCGGGGCTGGGCCGATCCTATGGTACGCCCGCGCCGCAGCCAGCCTCGGGCCGGCCCCAGGGGAGCCCGGCGCCTGTGGCGCCAAGCGGGCGCGCTCAACGCGTTGCGCAGCTTTCCTGGCGCCGCAAACGCAGCAAGCATGGTGTTGATGCCGTGCGCGACCAGACATTGGGCGGCGCGCGCAACCCCCAGACCGGCGCACCTTCGGTTGCCGGCGCGATCAGCGGTGTTGGTGGTACACCCGGGCACCCGGACCCTTATTTTGACGCCGGTCGCGTGGCCTCACACGAACTGCCGGCGCTGACGCATCTGGATGCGCTGGCCGAACTGATTGAAACGCCGCGTAATGAGCTGCTTTGGCTGGCGGTAAAGCCGCCCTTCAGCAACAAACTGTGGGGGCACTACCATCTGTTTGAGGTGCGCAAGAAATCCGGTGGCACGCGCCTGTTGGCCGCGCCAATGCCGCGTCTCAAGGCGGTGCAGCGCAAGCTGCTGGACAAGCTTGTTTCGCGCCTGCCGGTGCACGGCGCCGCGCACGGCTTCCGGCGCGGGCGCGGGATTCTTTCCGGGGCGAACGTGCACGTGGGCAAGGACGTGCTGGTGTGTCTTGACATCAAGGACTTCTTTCCGTCTTTCACGTTCCGCCGTGTATCGGGTTACTTCCGTTGGCTGGGCTATGGTCGCGGCATTGCCAACGCCATTGCCGCCCTGACGACTGCCCGGCTGACAGAGACAAACCAGCGTCAAGGGACAACATGGGCCGCGGCCCACACAGGCATGCACCCGGATATGAACCACAGGCGTCACCCCGAACTGCCCCAGGGTGCGCCGACCAGCCCGGGCCTTGCCAACGCCATTTGCTGGCGCATGGACAAGCGGTTGTCTGCACTGGCGCGCAAGTTCGGCGGCGACTACACCCGCTATGCCGATGACCTGACCTTCAGCGGCGGGCAAGATATGGCCCGTCACACCGACAACCTGATCAAGCTGGTGCGCAAGATCGTGCGCAGCGAGGGCCTGCAACTCAACGACCCCAAAACCCGTGTCATGCAGAAAGGGCGCCAGCAGCGTGTCACCGGTGTGGTCGTGAACGAGAAAACCAACCTGTCACGCCGCGAGTTCGACAGGCTCAAGGCCATTCTGCACAACTGTGTCAAGCACGGGCCCGCCGGCCAAAACCGCGAGAATCACACGGACTTCAAGGGCCACCTGCAAGGCCGCGTGGCCCACGCCATGCACATCGGCCCCGAACGCGGGGCCAAGCTGAAGGCAATCTTCGACAAGATTGTGTGGTAACCGGAGCCCGCACGCGTAAGCGGCGGGACGAGGCACGTATGAATGTCCATTGTTCAGGGTCCCGCCGCTTACGCAGCGGGCTCCGGCTACGCAGCGGGCTCTGAAATCTTGCGGCGTTTTCTGCGCAGGGCCAGGTAGGCCAGTGTGCCCGCCAGCAGCAGGGGCGAACCGGCGATGCCGGCCTTGAGGCCGAAGGCGGTCAGCTTTTCGAGCCCCTGGGTCCCGTCCTTCCAGGCTTCCTCGAAGGGGCCGGGCTGTTCGACGGCGATTGGGGCCTGTGCGGTGATGCGGATGTCCAGGCGCGAAAGGGCGATGCGGTTTTCAAGTGCCGCCAGTGCGGCCTTCAGGCGTTCGATCTCGCGGCGGGTGTCGCGGCGCTCGCGTTCGAGGTTCTGGGTTTCGCCCAGCGTGGCCTGTGGCTTTTCGGCCAGGGCGTCCAGACGTTTCAGGTAGTCTTCGGCCTCGGCAAGCCGGGCCTTGAGGTCAATCTTTTGTCCGGTGACTTCATCGGCGGTTTCGGTCTGGCCCAGCACTTCACCCAGTGTGCCGATGGTGGTCAAAAACGGGCGCCAGCGGTGGGCGGGAACAGCAACCTGAACGGAAACTTCAGTGCCGCGGCCTGTCCCTTGACGTGTCAAGTTTGTAACCGCGCCGCCTTCGCTGGTAACCAGGTCGGTAACACGCTGCTGGATGGAACCGGGGTCTTCGTACCGAAGATGGATGGAGCCGGAACGGACGAGTGAAGGAAGGGCTGTGTCTACGGGTAAGGCTTTTGGCGTGTTGAAGGAAACCGGCGGTCCTTCGGGCATTTGTGCGGCCTGTTGCGCCACGGGGCTGCTTTCGGCGGCCAGGGTATCGGAGTCGTTTGGCGCGCTGAAGACCATGCGCGAAGATGTACTTCCAGGAGGTACCGCCAGCATCGCGCCGGTGATGAAGGCCACGGCCACACTGGCTGCAGTGACCAAGCCGATGCCCCAGCGTGAGGTCAACCAGTAGATCACCCGTGGGTCTCGCTGGCCTTGCCCGGAAAGGGCCATGCTGTCTTCGGGGGCCGGGCCGGCCTGGTCGGCGGCCTGCAGGATGTCGTCAAAGGTCAGTTTCATTTTCGGGGGGGTGATGGCGAGCGAGCCGACTTTGGCCCGCATCGCCATCAGTTCCCCGACAATCGCCCGGTCCTCGCAGGGTCGGCCCTGAGGTGCCGGAAGATGAGCCGTGAGCCCGGACACGTGGTCCAGCACGGCCAGTTCATCGTGAGACAGCGCGACGCCGCCCCGTTCATCCCCCGACCAATCGTGACCTGTATTGCGAACCATGGCATTACTCCTGGTGGCCGATGCCGCCGGCCAGCTTGGAACCCTTGAGCAGTTCAAACAGCGCACGGCGACCACGCAGCAGGTCCGTCTTGAGCTTGTTCAGGTGCACGCCCAGAAGCTGGGCCGCGTCCTGGTAGCTCATGCCGTCGCGGTCAACAGCCAGCACGGCGGCGCGATGGTCGGCCTTGAGGGCCTTCAGCGCGTCCACCAGCTCGCCGCTGAGCTGCTCGGTGTAAACCGGCAGTTCGTCCGGTGCCGCCTGGTCGAAATCGGCCAGCGGCTTGTGACGGTTCGTGCGACGCAGCGTGTCAATGGCGAAATTCACCGCCACACGCTTCAGCCACGCCGGCAGATTGCTGGTGTCCTGCGGCGGACGGGTCAGCAGGCGCACAAAGGCTTCCTGCGTCGCGTCTTCCGCGGCCGCGTTGTCCAGGGTCAGGCGGTACACGGCGGCATGAACGGCCGCGCCGTGCTGGGCAAACAGGGCTTCAAACTCGTCCTGTCGCATGACAGTCCCCCTGGGACGGCGCTTTGGGCGCTCGATCCCTAACGTGGAACCCGGGGCTATAGTTGCAGGGTTCCAACTTTTGTTTCCGTCGGTGTTACTTTTCGTTACACAACGAAAAGCCCCGGCGGGTCGGCCGGGGCAGGTACAGCGCCACTCGACCATGGTCTCAGTTCACACAAAACCTTTGCCCACAAAGGCATATGCCGAGTGGGAGCAATCTTGTCCGGTCAACATCCGCATCGGGCGGCTCCTGTCGTGTGCTCTTGCCATGTCAAGAGCAACCCCCGTGCCAACTCTTGACGTGTAAAGAGTCAACGCGTGTAAAAAGGCGCGGACCCCGCTTGCGCGGGGTCCGGCTGGAAGGAGACGGAAGTGGCGGGTGCCTGGAGGGTCGAAGCCGGGGGCGGTGGAACGCGGGAGAGCAACGGGATGTCGGCTTCTTCGTCAGGTGCCAGGCCGGGTTGCGAGCTTCGGAGTCGTGAGCGGTCGTGGGTGGGTGGCAGGCGTGGGGTCCTGCTGCTCAAACTCCGTACACCGTAACTCGGCTGTTTGGCGTTTGGGTGCCTGGTGTTTAGGCGTGTCTCCTTTCCTGTACGTAGAACGTACAGCCTCGCGGTTTGGTTGGCAAAAACTGGTTTGACTTGCTTTACCAATGGGAAATGCCGCGAGCGCCCTTGCGTGACCGCGAATTACCCGGCCAAAGTCGCCGCCTGGGCCATGCTGGCGCGCGGCGGGCCGCGGCCTATAGTGCGGCCGGAGGCCGGTCATGGACTACAGCAGGATCAAAGGCATTGAATCTCTGGGCGATCTCAAGGGCAGGCGCGTATTTGTGCGCGCGGATTTCAATGTGCCGCTGGAAGGAACCCGTATCACCAGCGACGCGCGTATCACGGCGGCATTGCCCACCATCAAGCTGTTGCTGGGCAAGGGCGCGCGCGTGATTCTGGCCAGCCACCTGGGTCGCCCCGAAGGCAAGGGTTTTGAGGCCGAATATTCCCTGGCGCCGGTGGCGCGGCGTTTGTCTGAACTGCTGGGTTTTGACGTGCCGCTGCAGCCCGATTGCGTGGGCGAAAACGTGCGCAAGGGTGTTCTGGCCGTGACCGACGGCCGCGCGACCCTGCTGGAAAACCTGCGCTTTCACAAGGCCGAAAACAAGGGCGCCGAAGCCTTCGGGCGTGAGCTGGCTTCGCTGGCCGAATGCTATGTCAATGACGCGTTCGGTACCTGTCACCGCGCCGATGCCAGCATGACCTGGCCCGCCAGACTTCTGCCCAGTGCCGCCGGCCTGCTGGTGAAGGCCGAAGTAGACGCCCTGGCCACGGTGTTGACCAACCCCAAGCGTCCCTGTCTGGCCGTACTAGGTGGGGCCAAGGTCAGCGACAAGATTCCGCTGGTGAACAACCTGCTGGGCAAGGTCAATGAAATCTGTATTGGCGGCGGCATGGCCTACACGTTCCTCAAGGCCGAGGGCCACAAGATCGGCAAAAGCCTGTGCGACGACAGCAAGCTGGAAGACTGCAAGCGCATGTTGCTCAAGGCGCGTGAAAACAACGTGATCGTGCACCTCCCCAAGGATCACGTGATTGCGCGGGGCATGGACGACGAAACCGCGCACATTGACCGCGGCGACATTCCTGACGACTTTGCGGCCTTTGACATTGGCAGCAACACGGCGCGGGCGTTTGCCAACGTGATTGCCCGCGCCAGAACGATTCTTTTCAACGGCCCGATGGGTGTCTTCGAAAAAGAACGCTTCAGCAACGGCACACAGATTGTGGTCAACGCGATTGCCGATGCAACGCGCAACGGCGCCTACAGTGTGGTGGGCGGCGGCGACAGCGCCGCGGCCGCCGAGCACTTTCACGCCGACAAGCACATGAGCCACGTCAGTACTGGCGGCGGGGCGTCACTCACGCTGCTGCAGGGCGAGCCGATGCCGGCCCTGGAAGCATTGGTGAAAGGAAAATGAACAAGGAACATTGCCGTAATGCCTATCCTCAAGATCGCCCCATCGCTCTTGTCCTGCGATTTCGCCAACATCCAGCGCGAGGTTGAAGCCATTGAGGCCGCCGGCGCGGATTTGCTGCACGTGGATGTCATGGATGCCCACTTCGTGCCCAACCTGACGATTGGCCCGCCGGTGGTGGCCGCGATCAAACGCGTGGCCGGAAAGCCGCTGGACTGCCACCTGATGATGACCGACCCGCAGCGATACGTGGCCGAATTCGCCAAGGCCGGGGCCGACATCATTACCATTCACGTGGAAAGCAACGCCCCGATCACCGAAACACTGAACGCAATCCGCAAGGCCGGCGCAAAGCCCGGACTGGTGCTGAACCCCGACACCAGCATCGAAGCCGCCAAGCCCTGGCTGAGCCAGATTGAGATGCTGCTGGTCATGAGTGTCTGGCCCGGCTTCGGCGGCCAGAAGTTCATTGCCAAGGTGCTTGAAACCGTGAAGGCCGCGCGCGCGTTGGCCCCGAACCTGGATATTGAGATTGACGGCGGCATCAACGCCGAAACGGTGAAGCAGGCTGTAGACGCGGGCGCCAACGTTCTGGTCGCGGGCAGCTATGTGTTTTCGGGCAACTACGCCGAGCGCATCAGAAGCCTGCGGGTGAACTGATGCCAGCTGTCAATCCTGCATATCCACGCTGGCCCGGGATTGCAGTGTAATCTCGCCGACGTGGGCGTGCTTGTTTTCCTCGATCGTGACGCGCACGCGCTGGGCCGAGCAATGCTCCGCAAATACCAGCCACAGGTCGTAGGTGCCCATGGGCGGGTTCATCACCACGAACGAGCGGTCACGGTAGACGGCGAACCCGCATTCCTTGACGACTGTGTCACCGTCGTAGAACAAGGCCTTGACGTTACGTGACAGCGGCCAGTTGGCCTGGGCCACGGTACCAGTCACCGCGGTAAGCCGCGCCAGCTTTGCGTCCTGGCCCGTGAGGTGGCGGCCGGCTTCAAGCGTCACTTCGCGTGTCTGGGCCTGCCACGCGCCGCCCCCCAGCGTGAGTTTGACGGATGTGACCTCCAGGCCGCCGATGCGGTAATAGCCGTTTTCGTCTGTACCCACCGATCGCGTTTCAACATCCGGCTCGGCGGGTCGCTCAGGCTTTGGCGGACCTTTGACAGGCGGTCTGGAATCGCCGGGTTCTTTCTCTGTGACGCCCTTGTCGTCTTCGCGGGAATCCTGAGGCCGCGGCCAGGACAGGGCCACGTTTACGTTCTTGATCGGTTTGCCGTCTTCGTCGGTAACGCGGCCCGAAATGTTGGCGCCCGGCTTCAGGCGTATCTCAATGTCGCGCAGGGTGGTGCCGGGAGCGCCCGCGTGGGGGCCCGATGTCGTGGGCAGAAACCAATCGTGGTGAACATGAATCCGGCAGGACAACTCGGCTGTGCCGGGGACGGAGGTTGAGACCGTGACGCGGAAAGTGCCGTTCTTGTCGGTGATGCAGGAGTTGCCTCCTATGGACGGGTCACTGATACTTACCTCGGCAGCGCAAAACACCTGTGCCTGGTCCACGGGCTGGCCGGATTCATCCAGCACGCGCCCCTCGAGGGTCCACGTGAGCGACGCGTCCGGGTTGTCTGTTCTGGAACGTTCCTTTCGCTGGGCCTGGGCAAGCGTTCCGGCCAGAACCAGCATGACGGCGCAGAATGGCCAAAAACGAATCATGGCGGTCTCCTGTCGTGGACAGCACAGGGACGCAAACACGCCGGTGCGGGTTCCTGAAATTCCGGAAATGCGCCGCCGTTAGTAGATGCTCTTGCTGATGTCTATGCCTTTGGCGAACAGCTCGTTGCACGGAATGATGCGGCCGTCGCGCAGCAGTTTGATCATCACTTCGCACACTTCGGGGTCGAACTGGTCGCCGCTGCAGCGCGTGAACTCGCTGATCGCTTCGTCCACGTCAAAGTTTCTGCGGTAGCTGCGGTTGCTGGTCATGGCGTCAAAGGCATCGGCCAGGGCGACAATCCGCGCGGTCTGGGGCACTTCGGTGCCGTTCAGACCGTCGGGGTAGCCCAGTCCGTTGTACATCTCGTGATGGTACTTCACGGCCGCCACCACGCCGGGGATGTTGCGGATGTGGCTCAGGATTTCCGCGCCGCGCACCGGGTGCTGACGGATCACCTTGACCTCGTCGGGCGTCAGGCGCGAGGGCTTGGTCAGTATCTTTTCCGCCACGCCGATCTTGCCCACATCGTGCAGCAGCGCACCCAGCCGCACGTTGTCCAGCATGTCGGCATCCAGCGCCATTTCTTCAGCCAGGGTCACGGCAAAGGCCGTGACACGCTCGCTGTGGCCGTGGGTGTACTGGTCCTTGGCCTCAATGCTGCTGACCAGCGCGCGCACGCAACTGTAGAACAGACCCTCCATGTCCTCGAGCATGCGGGCGCGTTCAATCGCGATGCCGGCCTGGCGGCCGATCGCGGCCAGAAGTTCAAGCTGGTGGCTGCGGAACGGGTCGTCGTTGTCCACGCGATCCAGGTAAATGGCACCGATGATGTCGGTGTTGGTGCGCACCGGCACGCACATCGCGCTCTTGATGTGTTTGCTGTTGGCGTCGCCGGTTTCGGGGTACACGGCGCCGGATACGACGCTCAGGCCTTTCTTGACTGAATACAGCACGATCGGCCGGCACAGCGAAAGTTCGTCGTCGGCCGCGCGCAGAATGCGCGTGCTGGTGCGGGAACTGCCGGGGGTCCCGTTCTTGCGGCGGCGCACCACCACGGGCTCCAGCACCTTCTGGTCGGCGTCGTACATCACCAGAAAGCCGCGGTCGGGCTCCAGCACCTCCATGGCCGTGTCCATGATGGTGTGGCAGACCTTGTCCAGGCTCGATTGCGTGTAGACCAGGTTGCCCACGTGGTACACGGTCTGCAGGGCGCGCCGGGCGCGGGCCAGCAGTTCGGGCGCGTCGGTGCTGTTGCCGTGGTCGCCTTCGGTATCGGCGCGGGCGGTGTCTTCAAGGCTGAAGGTACCGTCTTCGTAATTGCGCTCAAAGTGGATGGAACTGACCGCGGGTTCGGATTCCAGCAGGCCGCTGTGGGCCGCCAGCTTGCTGGTGGGGGATTCATGAGTCTTGAAGCTGAACTCCACACCGCCGGCGACAATGCGGTCGCCGCTGTGCAGAATCTTGCTGGCTACCAGCTTGCCGTTGACGGTGGTGCCGGTGGAAGATTGCAGGTCGGTCAGCAGAAAGAAGCTGCCCTTGCCCTCGATCTGGAAGTGCGTGCGTGAAAAGGATTCTTCGGTGAAGCGTTCGTCGCACGAGGGCGAGCGCCCGAACGTCACCTTGCCATGCACAGGCAGAGACAGCTTGTTGCCGTCGCGCGCGCCACCCCGGATGACGAGTTCGGCTCTCATGTCCGGCACTCTGATCTGCTGGTTGTCGGACTCCCACCGTCCGATAACCTGTTTTGCTATCGGCGCGACCTCGCCGGTCGCCCGCATGGAATTTAGGAAAAACTGGCCTGCACCCAACGGGGAATTTAACGCGTTCTTGACTGGGCCACTTCCCCATTTGACCGTTCAGTCAGTTGCTATCTTGACCGCTTATTATCCTTGCGACAAGTGCTTGTCGCCAGTTGAGTTAAGTCTGCATGGGCTACGAAGACCGAGACTATTTCCAGAGTAAGCCCAAGTTTGAGCTTTCTTCGGGCGTTCATCCGGCCACCAGGGGCCTGCTGATTGCCGTGATTGCCGGCTATGTGATCGCCCTGATCGCCGGCAACCACACCAGCTTTGCCAGCCCCGAGTTCTTCCTTACCTCGGCCGAAGGCCCGCCCTTCTGGGTTCGCCAGGCCGTGGTGCTGACCAGCCATGATGTCGTGCCGTGGCTGAAGGGCTTTTCGCCCGGCTACTGGAAGCTGTTGACGCACTGGCTTGTGCCGGCCGATCTGCTGCGCTGTGTGCTGGACGCCGTGGGGGTTTACTTTGCCGGACGCATGGTGGAGGAACTGTTTGGCACGCGGCGCTTTCTGGCGCTGTTTGTGGCGGCCTGTGTGCTCAGCGGCCTGTTGGCGGCGCTGACCGACCACTGGCTGCTGGGCAGCCGCGTGGGTGTGATCATGGGCCCGGTGGGGGGCATGTTCGCGGCTTTTGTAAGTGTGGCCTGGATCGCGCCCAACCAGCGCACGCTTTTTGGCTGGCGCACTCGGCCGGTGGTGTTCGGCCTGGTGGGTTTCTTTGCGGTGATCGGGGTAATTTATGCGCTGGTTGGCGACCGGCCCGTGGCCCACAGCCCGACCCAGTTGATCTGGGGGGCCGCCGTGGCGGCGGTGTACATGTCGGTACTCAAGGCCGCGGGACGGCTGCCTGCCGTGGCGCCGGGCAGTTACGAAGAACCCTGGAATCGCCGCGGCAATTTGCCCGAAGACGTGGACGACGTGTCGCGGGCGCTGGCGCGCGCGCGTAAAGAAGAAGAGAAAGAACGCGAACAGGCCGAACGCCAGCGCGCGGCCCAGGCCGCCGACCAGCAGAAACTGGACGCGATTCTGGACAAGATCAGCCGTCAGGGCATATCGTCGCTGAGCCGCGGCGAGAAAGCGTTTCTTGACGCCCAGTCCAAAAGGCGCAGGCCATGAACCGGTACTTCTTCATCACGTTCGCGTTTCTGCCGCTGTTTGTGCTGGCGGGCGTGATTGTGCTGTGGGTGTTCGGCGGCAAGGAGCAAAAGCCCTCGCCGACCAACGGCCTGGAGCGCGAGTTCGCGCTGTATCTGGAGGTGCGCCAGAAGCTGCTGGATCACTATGACGGGCCGCTGGATGAACGCACGCTGGCCGACCAGGCGCTGGTCGGCATGGCCCAGGGCACCGGCGACGGCTACACCCGCGTGCACCCGCCGGTGCAGGCCACGCGCCAGGAGCGCGAATTGCGCGGCGCCAGCTACGGCATCAACTGCGGCATTGAACTCAACGAAGACGGCAGTATCCGCATCACCCAGGTCATGTCCGGCGGCGGCGGCGAAAAGGCCGGCCTGCTGGTGGACGACGTGATTGTCAGTGTGGACGGCGTTTCCGTGCTGGGCCAGACGCTGGAAAATTCGCGCCTGCGAATCCAGAGCGACGTCAAGGATTCGGTGGTGGTGCTGGGCATCCGCCGCGGCGGCGACACCAGGCGCGGTGACGATCCCAAAGCCCGGGCCATGGATGTCACGGTCACGCGCTCAGAAGTCGTGCAGTACAGTGTGCGCGACGTGCATATCGAAACCCGGCACGGGCGGCGGTTCGGGTTTCTGCAGATCAGCGACTTCAACGCCAACACCTTTGACCCGCAGTTCAAGGACGCCCTGCGCGAACTGATGGAACAGGGTGCCGAGGGCATCGTGATTGACTTGCGCAACAACGGCGGCGGGCGTGTGCCGCCGGCTGTGGACATGGCCGATGCCCTGATTGCCGAAAAGGGCGCGCTGATTGTGTTCACGCGCGCCAACCGCGAAAGCAACCGCCGCAACGACCACGATTACCGCACCACCGACGACACTGCCCTGACCAGCCTGCCGATTGTGCTGCTGGTGGACAACAACACCGCCAGCGCCGCCGAAATTTTCACCGGTGCCATGCGCGACCACGGGCGGGCGCTGATCATCGGTGACCGCACCCACGGCAAGGGTCTGGTTCAGACCATTTTCCGGCTGGGCAACGACGAACAGTACAGCATGAACATCACCACCACCCAGTACTACACCCCGCTGGGGCGCCGCGTGCAGAAGGGCGACAAAGGCGAACCCGGCGGCATCATGCCCGACATCCACATGCCGTACCGCCCCGGCGAACAGGCCAACATCCGCAACCGCCAGGCCGCCCGCGCCGCGCGCTTCAACCGCGAGGAACAGGAAAAGACCAACCGCTGGTGGACGGTGGAAGACCGCATGCTGGAGGCCGCGCTGGATGCCCTGGCGGGGCGGCCGATCAAGGTAAAGGACTGACACCGCCCCTGCCTGTTGCCCCCGGTGCCGCATCCGCTAAAACGGCCGCATGATGAAGGCCACGCACCAGTGGATTGACAGCTACGTGGGCAGCGGTCTGGACGCCGCCGAAGTCGCCAGACGCCTGACCCTGGCAGGCACTGAGGTGGAAAAAGCCGAGCCCGTCGGCGCCGATACCTGCTTTACGCTGGAGGTCACCAGCAACCGCGTGGACTGCCTGGGCGTGCTGGGTCTGGCGCGCGAGCTGGCCGCCACCCTGGGCCGCGAGATCAAACTGCCTGATGTCAGCTACGCCGTTTCCACGGCGCCGGCTTCCGGTGTCGCGTCGGTATCCATTGAGCCGGGGGCGCTGGCGGCCTGTCCGTACTACACGGCGCAGGTGATCCGCGGCGTAAAGGTGGGCCCGTCGCCAGACTGGCTGAAGCAGCGACTGGAGGCGATCGGGCTCAAGCCGATCAACAACATCGTGGATATCACGAACTTTGTGCTCTACGAGACCGGCCAGCCCCTGCATGCCTTTGACCTGAACAAACTGGCGGGCCGGCGCATTGTTGTGCGTTATGCCCGTGACAAGGAGCAGTTCCGGCCGATTGCCGACCGCAAGGGGCGCGCGACGATCGCGCTGGATTCCCGCACGCTGATCATCGCCGACGCCGAACGCGCCCAGGCCGTGGCAGGCGTGATGGGCGGCGCCGACAGCGAGGTGAACGCCGCCACGACCGACATCCTGCTGGAAAGCGCGTACTTCGAACCCGCGGGCAACCGGCAGACCGGCCGCCGGCTTGAGCTTGACAGCGACAGCCATTACCGCTTTTCGCGCGGGGTGGATATCGGCGGCGTGCTGTACGCCAGCCGCCGCGCCGCGCGCCTGATGGTTGAAATCGCCGGCGGCCAGGTTCTGGACGGCGTGCTGGAGGCCGGCAGTGCCGAGGTGCCGCCGGTGCACCTGACCGTGACCGAGCACGAAGTACGCCGTGTGCTCGGCGTGACAGTGCCGCGCGCCGAGATCGAGACCATGTTCCGCGGCCTGGGTCTTGGCATTGAGGGTGTGACGCTTGACGCCGTGACTGTGCAGGTGCCCGGCTTCCGGCGCGACCTGCGCACGCCGCGCGATCTGGTGGAAGAGGTCGGCCGCATCTGGGGACTGGACCGTGTGCCCGCGCCGTTGCGCATGACCGTGGCGATTGCCAAACCCACGCGGCGCCAGCGCGCGCGGGTCGAGATCCGCCGGGCGTTGATGGGACAGGGCTTTTCCGAGGCACTGACCGACACCTTTGTAGGTGACGCCGGGCCGCTGGCGTCGTTTGGCCTGGACGGAGATTCGGCCCTCAGGCTGGCGGCGCGAAACCCCGTCAACGCCGCGTTACCGGCGTTGCGTCGCAATCTGATGGCCAGCCTGCTGGGCGCGCTGTGTGTCAACGAGCGCCAGGGCAACCGCCAGGTGCGTCTGTTTGAGGTCGCCAACGTGTTTGCGCCCTCACCCGACGGAACAACCACCGGCGAGCGCGCCCGCGTCGCGCTGCTGGCGCCGGATTTTCTTCAGGCCAGGGGCGCCGTTGAGGCGCTGCTGGAAAGCCTGCGCGTCAAGGCGTCGCTTGCGGCCCGGCCGCTGGCTCACGCGGCGTTTCTGCCTGGCCGCGCCGCCCGTCTGGGTGTTGGCGGGCGCGAACTGGGCGTGGTGGCCGAACCATCGGCAGAATCGCTGCGGGCCGCCGGGGCTGACGGGCCCTGCGCCCTGGCC
Organism: Planctomycetota bacterium; assembly: GCA_015075515.1. Classification (GTDB taxonomy): domain Bacteria; phylum Planctomycetota; class UBA8742; order UBA2392; family UBA2392; genus H3-PLA7. The sequence continues at coordinate 480,221 of JABTUE010000002.1, read as the reverse complement.
GAACTGGACCTTGACGCGCTGGTCGAGGCCTGGGTCGAGACCCCGACATTCGAAGAGATGCCGCGCTTTCCGACAGCCGAGCGCGATCTGGCCTTTGTTCTGGACGCCGCTACGTCCTGGGCTGATGTGGAGGCGGCAGTGCGCCGGGCCTGCGATCGCACGCTGCGCGAGGTTGAGCTGTTTGACGAGTTCCGCGGCAAGGGCATTGCGCCCGGCCGCAAGAGTCTGGCTTTTCGCATGCGGTTCCGGCACGACGACCGCACGCTGACGGCGGAAGAAATCAGCGCCCAGATGAACGCGGCGATTCGTGCCGTGACCGAACAACTGGGTGGCAACCTGCGCGGCTGAGAAGCTCTGTCACGGGCAGTCAAACCACGGTGTGAACCCATGCTTGGTGTGCTGACCCATCCCCGGCTTGCCTACGACTGGTTCACGACCACGCTTTTGCGCTGGGACGGCGGGCTTGTCATATACGACCAGTGGCTGATCGGCGCCAACGGCGTTGGCGCGTGGTCAGGCCAGGGCGGCACGGTGCTGCTGGACGTCTACTATTCGTGCTACCTGATTGCGTTTCTGGGCGTGCTGTATTTCTTTGGCCGTTTCCGCAAGCAGGGCTGGCTGAAGGTGCAGCCCCATGTGCCCTACGACGCGCTGCTGCTGGCCATGATCGGTGTGCTGGTGGGGGCCAAGACGGCCTACATTTTCATCTATAACCCCGATTTTTACTTCGGCCCGCCGCCCTACGGACCGGTGGACACCAAAGACCAGCTTGAGCGGATTTTTCTCAACTGGTCGGGCATGGCCAGCCACGGCGCGGCCACGGGCATTGTGCTGATGGCGTTGTTCTGGTGGCTCAAGTCGCGCCCGCCGATCGCCCAGATTGGCGATGTCGGCTGCATCAGCGGCGCGTTCGGGGCGATCTGGATCCGGCTGGCCAACTTCCTGAACGGCGAACTGTACGGCCGCGCGGCCTCACCCGATCTGCCCTGGGCGATGCGCTTTCCCGTGCGCAGCGGCAAGAGCTTTCAGGTCGTGCAGCACCAGGGCCAGTTGTACGAGCGCATGTTCAAGCCCGAAGACCCGGCCCAGGTCGAGGCCTGGCTCAAGGCTTTGACCGATGCCAACCCCGGCGGCGTGATTGACCGCGGGTCCTATGTCCTTTACCACAACCCGCAGGCGTACCTGCAGGGCTATGAACTCGCCGTGCGCAACGCCGACGGTGTGATTGAGTATGTCGCAACCCCACCCCGGCCCCCGGCGTCGGAACGCACGCTGTTTTTTGATTTGACTGAATACCCGCTGGTCACCACGCCGCGCCATCCCAGTCAGTTGTACCAGTTGCTGCTGGAGGGCGTATTGCTGCTGGCGTTCCTGCTGTGGTTCCGGCGGCGTGTCAAACGCGCGGGTATGGTGGCCGGCGCGTTTTTCACCGGCTACCCGCTGGCGCGCTTCATTGGCGAGTTCTGGCGCCAGCCTGACGTGCAGTTCCAGGCCCAGGGCAATGAACTGGGCACGGTGTTTCTGGGCCTTAGCATGGGCCAGGTTTTGAGCCTGCTGATGGCCTGTTTCGGGCTGGGTGTGCTGTTCTGGTTCAGCCGCAAGGGCAAGGTGATCGCCGACCAGACCATGTGGCCGCCCGACAAGAAGCCCGCGCCGCTGACCGTGCCCTTTGAAACCGGCACCGGCGGCAGCAGCGCGGCCGGAGACATCCAGGGCATCACCGAAGTGCGCGCGGCGCTTGCCGAGAAAGAAAAAGAGTGGGACAAGGCCGAGCAGGCCCGCAACCCCGAAAAGAAAGAGGGCTGACCATGACCGCCACCATGCTGTCCCCGGCTGCCTTGGCCAAGGCGATTGAAGAACACATCCGGCCCAACACGTTTCCCGTCGGCATCAAAATGGTAGCCAGCGCGGCCGAGATTCCGGAAAAGGCCAAGCGACCGGGCCGCGACCTCAAGATTGACAGCGCCCTGTGCCAGGGCCTGAGCTTCGCGCGGCACTATGGCTGGGTGATTGCCGTCAGCCGCGAAGACATTTCGTGTCCGATTGGCGCGACGCTGTTCGGCTTTCAGCCGCGTGTGGATCACTTCGACGGCGGTCACTGCTGCGCGGGCATGTACACCAAAGACGCCGCGGCGGGCGCAAAGACAGAGGCCGCGGCGCCGTGCTTCAACTTCGGCAAGTATTTCGCCATGGTCAGCGGCCCCCTGAGCCGCATTGACTTTGAGCCCGATGTCGTGCTGGCCTTTGGCAACCCGGCCCAGGTGATGCGGCTGGTGACGGGGGCCTTGTGGGAAAGCGGCGGTTATGTGCACTCGCGGTTTTCGGGCCGCACGGATTGCGCCGACGAAGTGATTGAAACGATGCAGACCGGCAAGCCGCAGGTGATTCTGCCCTGTTATGGCGACCGCATTTTCGGCCAGACCCAGGACCACGAGATGGCGTTTTCGTTTCCGTGGGCCATGCGCGACTCGTTGGTGCGCGGGCTCGAAGGCACCCACAAGGGCGGCGTGCGCTACCCGATACCCAGCTATCTGCGTTACACTGGCACCTTCCCGCCCAGCTATGAAAAGCTGCGCGAGTTCTGGCCCGGCGGTGAAACCAAGGCCTGACCATGCAATCGCTGAAGTGCGGCCAATGCGGTTCACCGGACATTGAGTTCCTGCCCGGCGGGTTCGGGCGCTGCCGCAATTGCAAGACCGCCTATGCGCCCCAGGGCGCGCACCCGGCGCCAATGCCGTCAGTGCCGGTTAACGTGCCGCCGCCGTTTCCGCAGCCGCCGCAGACGGTGGCGTCCGCCGGTCAGGTGGGCTCGAAAGTCGCATGGCTGCTGGTACTGGTCCTGATAGCAGGCGCCGTTGGTTGGTTCTTTTTCTGGCGCGCGTCGCCGCCGGAATCCCGCAATCAACCTGACGGGGCCAAGCCCACGTCGGCCCCTTCGTTCACGTCCACGGACAAGGCTGCCGCAAACGCCGGGCCTGACAGCAAGACAGTCATCGAAGTCACGCCTCCGCGCGTCGCGGCCGAGCTGCGTGATATGCGCAGCGGCATGCGACACTCGGTGATGGTGCACGTGTGCCGCTACGTCAACACCGGCGAAACCGTGATTGTGCGGCCCTCGGTGGTGCTCAGCCTGTTTGACGCCAGCGGCAAGCGCGTGCTGGAACAGGCCGGCTATGCCTCGATGGAATGGCTGGAGCCCGGCCAGTGGTGCCCGGTCACGGTTTCGGTGCTCAACGTGCCCGAGCACGCCCGTGCCGAACTGAAACTGGTCAGGCCCCAGGCGCCCAGCTACGAGGCCGAGCCCCTGAAGATCACGCTGGTCGAATGGGGCGTGACGCGCCAGGGCGACACAGATCGCATCACCGGCACGGTGCGCAACGACACCGGCAAGAAAGCACGTTTTGTGAAGATCATGGCCTATGGTCTGGACAAAGAGGGCCTGCCGGTGTGCGACTCGTACACCTTTGCCACGGAAAGCGAGCTTGCACCCGGCGGCGAATCGGGCTTTCAGGTGCTGACAACCACGTTGCGCGTGGGCGAGGTCGAACGCTACCAGTTGGTGGCGCGGGCCATGGCCGGGGACTGATCAGCTTCGCGCCAGTCCCGTGCCCGGCTCGGGCAGTTCGCGCAGCACGCGCCGCAACGGCTTGCCCACGTGGTTGCGCGGAATCTCGTGCACGATGTGATAGCGCCGCGGCCGCTTGAAACTGGCCAGATGCGGCTCGACAAACCCCGGCAGTTCCGTCACGTCCAGCGGCGCGCCGGGTTTGAGCACCACATAGGCCACGGGCACTTCGCCCTCGGTGGGGTCGGGCCGGCCCACCACGCAGGATTCCTGTACGCTGGGGTGGGTGGCCAGCACGCGCTCAACCTCGCTGGGCGCGACGCTGTAGCCGCGGAACTTGATCAGGTCCTTCAGCCGGTCCACGATCCGCAGGTAGCCTTCGGCGTCGAACATGCCCAGGTCGCCCGTGCGCAGCCAGCCGCCGGGCAGAATCGCCGCGCGCGTGGCCTCGGGTTCGCTCCAGTACCCCAGCATCACCTGCGGCCCGCGGGCCTGGACTTCGCCTTCCTGGCCGGGCTCCAGTTCGCGCTCGGGACGCAACGGGTCGCAGACGCGCAGTTCCGTGCCCGGCAGGGGCACACCTACCGTGCCTGTGCGTACGCGCTGGGGCGGGTTGTTGGTCAGTTCCGGCGAGGCCTCCGTCAAACCGTAGCCGTTGACCATGGGCACGTTGGGCACGGCCGCGGCCCAGCGCTGGTTCAGTGAATGGTCAATCAGCATCGCGCCGGCCTTGACGTAGCGCAGGCTGGAAAAGGCGCCCGCGGCCTGGGTGCCGGCGGATTCAAGCAGGCGGGCGAACATGGTGCCGCTGCCGTAGGCAACGCTGACGCGATGGCGGCGGATCAGTTCGATGCACTTGACGGCGTTGAACTGGGGCAGAAGCGCCACGGCCGCGCCGGCCACGACGGCGGCGTTCATCACGCAGCACATGCCCCAGGTGTGGTACAGCGGCAGGGCGCCCAGGATCACATCGTCGGGTGTCCACTCGAACCAGCGGTTGTTCTGTTCGGCGTTGGCCGCCAGGTTGCGGTGCGACATCATGGCGGCTTTCAGCCCGCCGGTGGTGCCGCTGGTGAACTGCAATACGGCGATGTCCACGGCGTGGCGCGCGGCCACGGGCGGCGCGTCGCCCAGAATCGCGGGCAGAATGTCCGGATCCTGGGGTCGGGTGCGAAAATCCTGGCCCGGCGAGACATAGAACGTCTTGGGGTCGCGCACGTTGGCAGCCTGGCGGGCGCGCTCAAAGCTCAGGGCTGCTTCGGGCGCCACAAACGCCGCGCGCGGCTCCACAGACGCCAGTACCGGCGCCAGTTCTTCGTGTGTCAGGCCGGGGTTCTGGGCCACCACGATCATGTCGGCGCGCAGCGCGGCGTAGTACTGCACAACGAATTCGGGGCAGTTGGGCAACAGCAGCAGCACGCGGTCGCCGCGTTTGCCGCGTGCAAAGCCGCGTGTGCGCAACGTGGCGGCCGCCACCCGTACACGTTGCCACAGCTCGCCCCAGGTAACGCGCACGTCTTCAAAATAAATGGCGGGGCGATCGGGGCGGCGGGCCGCGTTTTCCTCGAGGTATTGCCACAGGAACTTTGCCGGCGGCTGCCACTGCCGGCGCAGGCCGGGCGGGTAGTACAGTTGCCAGTCAAAGCGGTCGCTCAAGCGTACAACCTCACGAACTCGGCGGGCACGGGCACCGGACGGCCGGTACCGGCGTCAACGTAGACGATCACGACTTTGGCCTGCGCGGCGGTTTCACCGCCAGGCAGGCGCGCGATGCGGTGCCCGATCGTGACGCTGGTGGTGCCGACCTTTTCAACCTGGGTTGTGATCTCGGCGCGGTCGCCCAGTTTCAGCGCCAGCTTGTAGTCAATTTCCGTGCGCACGGTCATGAACCGGACGCCCCAGACTGACGCAATGTTCGTGTAGTTGAAGCCCTTGTCCTGAAGCAGGCGGGACCGGCCGTGCTCCAGCCAGTTGATATAGACCGCGTTATTGACGTGGTCGTAGACGTCCAGTTCGTAGCTGCGCACCTCGATCTGATAGCTGCTGACGTAGGCCATGTGCGCCGCTGTAAGTCCCGCAATGGCGGCGGATTGTAGCAACGGCCGGGGGATAGCGAAGTGCCCCCGTGACCCAAGGTGTGGTGTGCTGCAACAGGCGTGACCCAACATCCGGGTGGGACGCCGGGGAAGCCGGCGGACAAAGCAAGACGGCGACCGGTCACCCGGTCGCCGTCCTGAGAGTCAAGGCTGATAGAGAAGCCGCCCCCCCTTATTCAGCGACATCCCCCACAATAGCCTTGCCTCTAAAGTTCTCGTGTTGCTGTGCTGCAAAGAGTAGCCCATGAACATCACGGAAATTTCACGGGCCAGTAGTTTTTCAACATGAAGTTTCTGACGCTGGCGTGACCTTGTCCCCGCTTTCTCTTCAGCCCGTTGCTGCCTTCTGCCGATTCCCGCCTTCAGGCCGGCCTGTGGCGCGGCTTTGGAGCCCTTGTGCGCGGAATCATCAGTTGGATCGTGTTTTTCAGCGCGGGTGTCCTTTGCGCCGGGGCTTACTTTTACCGACTGCACCCGGAGCATCAACCCGAAAATGACCTTCCCCGCGTGCGCCAGGAAGTAGAAGAGGCCATTGACCGCGGCCGCCGCCTGAAACGCGCCTGGGACGGGCCCGATCAGGCTCAGTCTGCGCCCGAGCCCGCGCCGCAGAAAGCACCCCAGCCCGAGCAGCCCGCCAAGGGGCCGCCGGCCAACACGCCCCAGACGCCGACACGTCAGGGCCGCGTCGGCAAATAGCCGCCAGCCACTTGCCGGTCTTGGTTCGCCTGCGCCCTTCGATCAACGTAGAACGTGGATCGGAGACCGCCATGAACCGAACCCTTGCCGCGGTTGCGGCCCTGCTGGCCCTTGCCGCCTACCAGCCCGTTGTGCCCTCGGCCCAGCCGGCACCCCGCACCGAGCCCGAACTGCCGCCGGTGGCGGAACGCATCCTGCGCCAGCCGGCCCTCAGCCCCGACGGAAAAACTCTGGCTTTTGTCCACGATGGTGACATCTGGTCCGTGCCTGCCGCCGGCGGCGAGGCCAGACGGCTGACCATCACCGTGGACAACGACGGCGACCCGATGTTTTCTCCCGATGGCAGGCACCTGGCGTTCCGGTCGCGGCGTCACGGCAGTGATGATGTGTTCATCATGCCAGCCGCCGGCGGCCCGGCCACGCGGTTGACCTTCAGTGACGCGGCTGAAATTCCGTGCTGCTGGCTGCCTGACTCCAGCGGCGTGATCTTCATGGCCGTGCTGCGCGACGGCGCGCGCGACCTGTGGGTCGTGCGCACGGACGCGTCCGAACCCTGGCCGATCACCGGCGGCGGCTACGGCTCGCACGAAGCCTGGGCAAGCATCAGCCCCAACGGCCGCCAGATTGTGTACGTGAACCGTGCCGGCGACCCCATGCGCACCCGCGGCTACAACGGCAGCGCCAACGGCGACCTGTGGCTGTGCGACTTTGACGGCGTGACCACATCCAACCACCGCGCGCTGACATCCAACCGCAGTCACGATTCGTGGCCGGTGTTTGCCGACAACGACACGATCCTGTATTCCAGTTGCGCTGCCGGGCCGAAAACAACCAGCCGCGTGGCGCGCCTTGCCGCCATCAACACCCGCGGCGAAGAGGTCAGAGGCTGGGGCGGCGAGGCCATGCTGGACCCGCGCGAAATTGCCGTGGGTGGCGGCAAGCTGGCCTTTGCCACGGGCAACTACGGCGGCTGGCGCCTGCATGTCGGCGAACTGGGCAAGCGCCCGCCGGCGCGCGTGAGCATGCCCGAAATACGCATCAACAGTGACGTGCGTACCGCCGAAGTCCGCGCCACGCGCCTGAGCGCGGCCAGCGAATACGAGGTCAGCCCCGACGGCAAGAAGCTGGCTTTTGTTTCCGGCGGCGACGTGTTCATCATGCCCACCGAAGAAGGCGGCGTGCCGCGCCAGTTGACTGATACACCCTGGCGCGAAAAGGATGTGACCTGGTCGCCTGATTCCACCACGGTGTATTTCACGCACTTCGAACAAAACCGCCCGTGGCTTGGGGCCGTGCGCGCGACCGACAACCAGCCGCTGCGCTTTGACGGATCATTTCCGTTCACCACCGCTTCGCGCGCGCGCATGGTCGGCGACCAGTTGTGGTGCGTGGCCGACGAAAAAGCGCTCATGCCGTTTCAGGCCCCGCGCGAGCGGCAGGTGTCGGGCTACTTTCACGGCGCGCACTTGGGTTCAGGCAAGGCCTTTGAGGTCTCGCCGGACGGCAAGTGGATTCTCTACAGCCAGCCGAACGAACTGTACGACTGGCAGTTATGGGTGGCCGAACTGGAGACCGGCCAGACCCGCCAATTGACGCGGCAATTCGGCTCCTGTGGCGGTTTCAGCTTTACCCGCGACGGCAAGCGCGTGGTGTTTACCAACAACGAAATCGAAAAGAACCAGGATGTGTGGGTGATTGACCTGCAGAAACCCCCGGTCGAGTTCAGGGAAGACAAGCTGGACAAGCTGTTCAAGAAAGACGGCGACAAGCCCGCCGAACCCAAAGAAACGCCCGAGACCGGCGAGGGCGAAACACCCAAACCCGCCCAGCCCAGAACCGCCGCGCCGCGCAAGCCCCCGCAGACGCGGATTGACTTTGAGGACATCGGCCGCCGCACCCGCCGCATCACGACGCTGGAAGGCAGCGAGACTTCACCGGTGTGCCTGGATGACGGCCGCACGTACTTCTTTATTGCCAGCGTGCAGGGCCAGAGCAACCTGTGGAAACTGACGCTGGACCCCGACCGCGGCCCGGACCTGAAACAGGTGACCCAGAGCCGTTCGCGCAAAAGCGACCTGCGCCTGAGCCCCGACGAAAAATCGCTGTGGTACCTCGACGCCGGCGTCATCACCTGCATGAACATCGCCACCTCGCGTGTTGTCAGCTATTCCTTCAGCATCGAGCAGCGCCGCGACCGCAAGGCCCTGCGCGATGCGGCCTTTGACGAAGCCGTGTGGGTGATGGGCGGCTACTTCTATGATTCGGCCCACCACGGCATTGACTGGCAGCGCACCGCCGGGCGGTACCGCAGCGCGCTGAATGCCACCAGCACCGGCGATGAGTTCGGCACCGTGGTCAACGAATTGCTGGGTGAACTCAGCAGCAGCCACCAGGGTTTCGGGCCGCAGGACGATCGCAGTGACGGCCTGACGGAAACCACCGGCTGTCTGGGCGTGCGGTTTGACCCGGCGCATCTGGCGCGTGGCGAGTACCTGATCACGGATATTCTCAAGGGCGGGCCGCTGGATGTGCCCGAGGGCCCGGCCGCTGGCATCAAGCTGGTGGGCATCAACGGCCGGCCGCTGGCCGGCACCACACTGGCCCAGGCGCTGGCCGGCACGATCGGCCGCAAGACGATTCTGCACCTGAACGACAAGTTTCTGTTCGAGGGCGCGCGCGAATTCGCCGTCAAGCCGGTCAGCCGCGGCCAGGAGTCGCGCCTGTTCTATGAACGCTGGGTGGACTGGCAGCGCGGCCTGGTGCGCGAGCTTTCGGGCGGGCGTCTGGGCTATGTGCATATCCGCGGCATGGACGTGCCGTCGCTGCAGCAGTTCATTCACCAGATTGGCGACGACCTGCTGGGCAAGGAAGGCGTGGTGATTGATGTGCGCTTCAACGGCGGCGGCCACACCGCTGTGGATGTGCTTGAAATTCTGGTCAAGCGGCCCTGGCTGATCCGCCAGAACCGCGGTCTGCCGCCGGTCAGCGAAAACGCCTACCGCAGCATCACGCTGGAAAAGCCCAGCATACTGATGATCAACCAGGACAGCTTCAGCAATGCCGAAATCCTGGCCGAAGGTTTCCGCCGCCTCAAGATCGGCACGATTGTCGGTGTTGACACCGCCGGCGGCGTGATCGGCACCGGCGGCTACACGCTGGTTGACGGCAGCAGCCTGCGCCTGCCCGGCACCGGCGCCTTTGCCCTGGACGGCGAAAACCTTGAACAGAACGGTCGCCGCCCCGACATCTTTGTGGACAACCACATTGCCGACCTTGACCGCGGCATTGACCGCCAGACCGAACTCACCGTGCGCACGCTGCTGGAGCAACTCAAGAAAAAATGACCGGGCGCGCGGCCATTGACCCCGCGCCCGGGCCTATCAAGATGGCGCCATGCTGCCCGGTGTTCTGCAAATGGCGGCCGATCTGGCCCGGCGCAACCTGCCGTTTGCGCTGGTGCATCTGGTCAGGGTCAAGGGATCCTCGCCGGGCAAGGCCGGTTTTCTGATGCTGGTGACGCCCGGGGCCACGGCGGGCACCATCGGCGGGGGCGACGCCGAGCGCCAGATGATCACCCAGGCGCGCCAGGCCCTGGCCGAGGGTTGCTCGCGCACCGTTCACTACGAGCTCTCGCGCAAACCCGGCAATCTGGTGCGGTCGCTGTGCGGGGGAACCAACGAAGTCTTCATCGAGGTGTTCATGCCCAGGCCCTGTCTGCTGCTGCTTGGCGGCGGCCACGTCGCGCGCGCCGCGGCGCAACTGTGCGCGCTGCTGGATTACCCCTATGCCGTGGTGGACGACCGGCCCGAGTTCGCCCGCGCCGAAAACTTTCCCGGCGCGCTGGAGGTCGTCTGTTCGCGGCCCGGCCCGTATCTGGCCCGCGCCGAACTGCCGGCCTTCAGCCATGTGATCGGCCTGGGCTACGACGCCGAATTTGACCTTGAGGGGCTGATCGCGGCGTTGAACAGACTTGGCCCTGCGGTCAGCCTGGGCGCGATCGGCAGCAAGGCCAAATATCTGCAGATGACCGAGATCGCCCACGGTCGCGGCGTCAGCCCCCAGGCCTGGGAGCGCGTGAAGTGTCCCGTGGGCCTGGGTATCGGGGCCCAGACACCGGCGGAAATTGCGGTGGCGATTCTGGCCGATGTGGTGGCCGGCCTGCCTGGCCGGGAAAGCCAGGGCTGGAAGTAGGCTCAGGTCAGGGCGAACTCGCGCAGCACGGCAATCAGCCGCGACCAGGCGCACAGCGCATCGGCCAGTTTCTGCCTGTCTTCGATTTTTTCGGACAGGTTGCGCGCCACAAATTCCCAGGCCACACCCAGTGCTACCGGAATCAGTCGCGGCGGCACGCTGCTGTCGCGGGCGAAACTCTCGGCCAGTTCGCAGTAGTCGTCGTCAAACACGCACGAAATGGTGCGGAACACGAAGCTGGCCAGGCGGCTTTGCAGTTCTTCGCGCTGCTGGGGTGTCAGGGGCCCGAATACCGCGCGGGCGGGCTCGCTGCGCAGGGTTTCGTCCCACATTGCCGCCAGGTCGCTCAGGTTGGGCAGCAGCGGGTTGATGCTGTGGCGGATTGCCGACAGGGCGTCTTCGTCAAGCTTCAGCAGTGCCGCCAGTACATCAAAGCGCGGTTTGGCGGAAAGATCTTTCATGGCCGCACTGTAGTGCCCGCGCCGGTTCTAGAACAGCGGCACCTTGACCATGCGGGCCTTGAGAATCGCGTCCAGACCCAGATAGCGGCCGGCCGCGGCCACGGCCAGGGTAAGCGCCATCAGCGCCATCGGCACCGGCCATGCCGCCCACGGGTAACCCGAACAGGCCCACCAGATCAGTGACATCAGGGCAATCGCCACGCCCGCCACGCGCGCCACGCCGCCCACGATCATCAGCGCGCCGAACAGCAGCAGCATCCCTGTGACCAGCCACTGGCTGAGCACGACGTTTTCACGCGCGGCGGCAAAAAACGCGTCGGCCACAAAGTTGGGGCTCTGGATCTGGTTGATTTCATCCACGATGAAGCGGTTGTCGGGCGACAGCCAGCCGCCGTGCAGCTTGTCCAGGCCCATCTTGAGCCAGAACCAGCCCACATACAGGCGCATCGGCAGCAGCACCGCCGTGGCGGTGGTAGGTCCGGACAAAAACATCGGCACGCGGCGTGTTTCTTCGGCCATGGCCGCATTGTACGAGGGTGACCGCCCGCGTTGCTATGCCTCGGTGCCGCGCAGCCGCCCCAGCCCCCATGCCAGCGCAAACAGCAGCACACCGGCGCTGACAATTGCTGGCGCGGTGGGCAGGTTCAGCACGTCGCCGACCAGCAGCCCCGTTACGCCCGCGGCCAGAGACACGCCGATGCTGGCCCAGAACAGCCCGGCAAAACTGCGCGCCACATGCCGCGCCGTGGCCGCCGGCACCACCAGCAGCGCGTTGACCATCAGGATGCCCACCGCCCGCACGCTCAGGCTGACCACCAGACCCAGCATCACAATCAGCAGGTATTCGTACCTTGCCACCGCCACGCCGCGCGCCTGGGCCAGGTTGCGGCTTACGGCGACCAGCGTCAGGCGATTGGCAAACAGCGCCACCAGCACCACCGCGATCGCGGCGTTGGCGCCCAGAATCGCGGCGTCGGCCCAGCCCAGCAGGCTGACCTGGCCCAGCAGGTACGAGTGCAGATCCGAATACCCGCGCACGTAGTGGTACAGCACCAGACCCACCGCCAGCGAGCCCGCCATTGCCACACCCAGCAGTGTGTCCAGCGCCAATGGCGAACGCTGGCGCAGGCTGGCAATCACCAGCGACACCATCACGCCGAATGCCGCCATGCTCAGCACCGGGTGGCCCAGCCCCAGCAGCATCCCCAGCACCACCCCGGCCAGCGAACTGTGCGCCACCGCGTCGCTGAAAAACGCCATGCGGTTGGCCACCACGATCGGGCTCAGCACGCCCGAGGCCAGCGACACCAGCAGCACACCGGCCAGCACCGCCGTGCCCGAACCGCCAAGGTAATAAGCCGCGAACTCAGTCATGCCGGTGGTTGCCGTGGTTGTGGTGGTGCGTGTGGTCGTGTCCGTGCGCGTGGCCGTAAACGGCCTTGTGGCCGCCGAACACGCGGGCGATGGTTTCGGCGGTCAAAAGGTCACGGGCGTTGCCTTCGCACATGAGTCTGCGATTGAGGCAGATCACGTGGTCGGTGATCTCGCTGACCACGCTCAGGTCGTGGCTGACCAGAACGACCGTAACCCCCAGATCGCGCACCTGGCGCGCGATCAGGTCATGGAACGTGGCTTCGCCTTCAATGTCCACGCCGGCGGCGGGCTCGTCCAGCAGCAGCAGCTCAGGCCGGTTCTGCATCGCGCCGGCCAGCATCACGCGCTGCAGTTCGCCGCCGCTTAGCCCGCCCAGGCGCGCGCGCGCCAGCTTCTGCGCGCCCACCAGTTCCAGCAGTTCCAGCACGCGCTTTGTGGCGGCGCGTGTCACGCCCAGTGCCACCGGCAGGCGCTGCAGGCTCAACGCCATGAACTCCAGCACGGTCATCGGCAGGCCGCGGTCGTATTGCAGATGCTGGGGCACGTAACCCACGCGGCCGCGCACCTCGATACGGCCCTCGTGGCGGATCAGCCCCAGAATCGCGCGGATCAGCGTGGTCTTGCCCGCGCCGTTGGGGCCGATCAGCGCCACCAGTTGCCCGCGCGGCAGCGACAGCGAAACGTCCTCCACCAGCGCGCGCCCGCCGGCGCGCACGGTCACGTGATCAAGCACAAGCAGCGGGTCACTCACCAAGTGTCGCCAGCACGGTCTGCAGATTGCGTTCCAGAACTTCTTCAAGCGCCCGGGGGCCGGGTTTGCCGGAATCAAACGGGTCCAGCACCGCCAGCTTCAGGCCGCTGGCTTCGGCAATCGCCTTGCTGGCCGCGTCGTCGTAGCCGGGCTCAAGAAAAATCGCCGCCGCTCCGCCCTTGCGCAGCTTGTCTTCCAGCGCGCGGCGTTCGGCCAGTGTGGGGTTGGTTCCGGGCGTGCGCTGGATTACGCCCACCTGCCTCAGCCCGAACTCGCGCGCGAAGTACGGAAACGCGTCGTGGTTGCTGACAAACTCGCGCCGGGCCAGGGCCTCAATCCGCGGTTTGTACCTGTCGCGCAACGCCAGCAGGCGTGTTTCCAGTTCTCCCAGCCGCGCGCGGTAGCTTGCGGCGTTGGCCTTGTCAGTGGCGGCAAATGCGGCCTCAATCGCGCGGGCCAGGGCAATCGCGCCTTCGGTGCACAGCCACAGGTGGGGGTTGTGCGCACCGTGACTGTGGCCGTGACCATGATCGTGCGGTTTGCCGGGTTCTTCGGCTTCGGCCCGGATCAGAAAAGGTTCGGCCAGCCCCCGGCTGCAGTCCACCAGTGTTACGCGCGCGGCGCGGGCCACGGCAACGGCGTCGTAGCTTTCCAGCCCCAGCCCGTTGACCAGAAACAGATGGGCCGACTCCAGCCGCCGCCGGTCATCCACGGTGGGGGAGTAATCGTGGGTGGTTTTGTCGGCCGGTGGCAGCATTTCCACGTCGGCACTGTCGCCCGCAATAGCCATCGCCAGACTGGCCAGAGCCGGGTTGGCAGCCATGATTTTCAGCTTCTGGCCGGGCTCCAGTGTCCGGGTGCCCCCGCCGCAGGCGGCCAATGCCAGAAACAGCACTCCAGCGAGCGCGATACCGGGCAGGGGTGTTATTGCAAGCGATTTGCTCATGCGGAAACGATACCGGCGCGACGCAATCCTGCAAGCGGCTTGCAACTTGCCCGTGAGATTCGTCCCGGGCCGCGCGCTTGTGCCTGCGGCCAGCCCGGGTATACTGAGAATGAGTTTCAGGATAAACACGGTCCGGTTTGACCGTGGAAGGGCGGCACGGGGGTGCCGCGTTCTGGTGCACAGATGACCGACACACTGACCCAGCCCGCCGCACCGCTTTCGCTGTTTTCGCCCGCCGACGGCGAGCTCGAAGTCGTTGAGATCCAGGGCCAGGACGGCAGCAGCCGCCGCATGTGCGAACTCGGCATCTGTCCTGGCAAGCGCCTGCGCGTCGTCCGTTCCGGCGACCCGGCGCTGCTGGCCGTGGCCGGGTCACGCTTTGCCCTGGCGCGAGACCTGACCTCGCGCGTGTTTGTCAGGCCCGTGGCCTGAACGTCATGGCCGCTACCCTTGCCCAATTAAAACCCGGCCAGAGCGCGCGCGTAACTGATGTGCGCGGCGATCCGGTGCTGCAGCAGCGCATCCTTGAGATGGGCATTCTGCCCGGCACCGACATCCGGCTGGTGCGTGTGGCGCCGCTGGGCGACCCGATGGAGTTTGCCGTGCTGGGGTACAACATCAGCCTGCGCAAGTCCGAGGCCGAGTGCGTCTGCGTGGAGACCGCGTGACCAGCGCCCGCCACAACCGTGCCGACCGTCATGCCGTCGTTCTGGTCGGCAACCCCAACGTGGGCAAGTCCAGCCTGTTTTCGGCCCTGACCGGCGCGCGCCAGAAGATCGCCAATTTTCCGGGCGTCACGGTCGAGGCCAAGCTGGGCACGACCAGGTTCGAAAACACCGAACTTTCCGTGATTGACCTGCCGGGCACCTACAGCCTGGCCGCGCGCAGCCCCGACGAACGCGTGGCGATTGACGCGCTGCTGGGCCGCCTGGAGGAAGTGCCAGCCCCCGACGGCGTGGTTCTGGTGCTGGATGCCTCCAGTCTGGATCGCAACCTGTACCTGGGCACCCAGGTGCTCGAGTTCGGACTGCCCGCGGTGGTGGCCCTGACCATGGTGGACGTGGCGCTTTCACGCGGCATCCGTGTGGACACGGCGCGGCTGTCGCAGGCCCTGGGCGTGCCGGTGGTCGAGGTCAATGTGCCCCAGGGCCGGGGCGTGGAAGAACTCAAGTCCACGATTCACCGTGTGCTGCACCACCCCGGCAAGGCGCTGGAACTGCCCTTTCCCGCCGAGTTCCGCCAGGCCGTGGACGGTCTGTACGGCGTGCTGTGCGACCTGTCCGTGGACTTGGGCTTCAAGCCCACCCGTCCCGAGGCCATGCGCCTGCTGGTGGATCTGGGCGGGCCGCTGCACGACGAAGTGCGCCAGGCGGGTGGTCAGGCTTTTGACACGAAACTGGCCGAGTTCCGTGCCCGCGCCGCCGACGGCCGCGGGCTGGCGCTGGTCGAGGCCAACGCGCGCTACGGCCAGATCGCGGCCTGGATGCGCGAGGCCCGCCAGGTCAGCGCCCCCGAGGGGCGCACCCTGACCGACCGCGTGGACGCCGTGCTGACCCACAAGGTCTGGGGCTCGCTGGTGTTTGTGGTCGTGATGGGTCTGGTGTTCCAGAGTATCTACGCCTGGGCTGAACCGCTGATGAACGCCATCGAAGGCGCGTTCGGCTGGCTGGGCGGCACCGTGGCCGGCTGGCTTCCCGAAGACGCGGCCATGCTGCGCAGTCTGGTCGAAGACGGCGTGATTGGCGGAGTGGGCGGCGTGCTGGTGTTCCTGCCCCAGATTCTGTTTCTGTTTCTGTTCATCGCGATTCTGGAAGACCTGGGCTACATGAGCCGTGCGGCGTTTCTGATGGACCGCATCATGGCGCGGTTTGGGCTTTCGGGCCGCAGCTTCATTCCACTGTTGAGCAGCTTTGCCTGCGCGATTCCGGGCGTGATGGGCACGCGCGTGATTGAAGACCGCAACACGCGCCTGACCACCGTGTTTCTGGCGCCGTTCATGTCCTGCAGCGCGCGCCTGCCTGTGTACACGCTCATGATCGGCGCGTTTGTACCCAAACAGACCGTGCTGGGTTTTCTGGGTCTGCAGGGACTGGTTCTGTTTGCCATGTACTGGGTGGGTGTGCTGGCGGCGATTCCGACTGCGCTGGTGCTGAAAAAGGGCATTCTGCGCTCGCGGGTCACGCCGTTTCTGATGGAAATGCCCAGCTACAAGCTGCCCCGCCCGCGCAACATCGCGCGCGTGCTGTATGAACGCGGCGGCAGTTTCGTCAAACGCGCCGGCACGATCATTCTGGCGGTTTCAATCATCGTCTGGGCGGCGCTGTGGTTCCCGCGCAGCGACGACATCACCCGGGCCCACGAACAGCGCCGCGAAGCCGCCCGCGCCGGCCACGCCGCGACACTTGCCGCCGCCGCCGAAGCCTGGCGCCAGGGCATGACCGGCCCGGAACTTGAAGCCGACCCGGCCGTGGCCGCGGCGCTGGCGGATATGCGCGAACTGGAAGCCACCGACAAGGCCGCCCGCGACCGCGACGAAACCGAATTCGGCCACGATGAGACGGCTCTGGCCGAGGCGCAACGGGCCGGCCGCGCAGCCTATGAATCATCGCTGCTGGAACTGCGCCGGCGCCATCGTGGTGCCCTGTCTCCGGCCATGCAGATGCTGGCGGCCGAACAGGAACTTGAGGAAGGCCTGGCCGCGATTGACAACGACGAGGCTGCGGCCCATGCCGAAAACAGTTGGCTTGGACGCGCCGGGCATGTGATTGAGCCCGCGGTTCGACCGCTGGGGTGGGACTGGCGCATCGGCATGGCGGCGATTGCCAGCTTTCCGGCGCGCGAGGTGATTGTGGGCACGCTGGGCACGATTTTCAGCCTTGGCGACGTGGACGAACAGGACGAAGGCCTGCGCGGCGCCCTCCGCAACGCCCGCGACCGTGACGGCAGCCCGCTGTTCACGCTGGCCACGGGGCTGAGCGTGATGGTGTTCTTTGCACTGTGCTGCCAGTGCGCGGCTACGCTGGCGGTGATGCGGCGCGAAACCAATTCATGGAAGTGGCCGGCGGCCAGTTTCTTCTATATGACAACGCTGGCGTATCTTGGCGCGCTGATGACATACCAGGTGGCACACGCGCTGGGCGGGTAGGAGTACGCATGGAACTGGCAGTCGTCATGGTTGCCGTCGGAATCGCCCTGGCCTTTGTGGGCTGGCGCGTGTTTGCCACGCTGCGTGTGGCCAGAGGCGCCGGTTGCGGCGGTTGTGGTTCCTGCAAGCCCGGCCCGACCGCGGCCGGAAGCTGACCTTCACAAAGAATTTTTCAACTGCGCTATTGCGCGCGCCGCGCAATGCGTTATTTCTATGCGCGACGCGTTGATGCTGACGCGGACAAGTCTGGGAAGTGCCGCGCGGCCTGAACGTGTCAAGGGCCGAGCGAGCCCCGAAAGGGTCTCCACTGCGCCGGCGTGCGGGAAGGTGTGCTTCCCGTAATCCAGACGACGCTTCGACAAGCGTCGTTTTGCAATTGAGGACAGGCTTGAGCACGACA
Source organism: Planctomycetota bacterium (assembly GCA_015075515.1). Classification (GTDB taxonomy): domain Bacteria; phylum Planctomycetota; class UBA8742; order UBA2392; family UBA2392; genus H3-PLA7. The sequence continues at coordinate 462,596 of JABTUE010000002.1, read as the reverse complement.
ACCACATCCCAGCTTGCCGACGAGCTTGCCCAGATCACGCGTATCAAGCGCGTCAGCGGCACCGAACACCAGGTCGTGGAATGGTTCAAGGCGCAGTTTTTGCGCCACGGTATGGCGTTCAAACAGTCCGGCCGCAACCTGCTGGCCTGGCGCGGCACGGGCAAACGCCGCCTGCTGCTGAACACGCACACCGATACCGTGCCGCCCAACAAAGGCTACACGCGCGAACCCTGGGACGGCGCGCGCGAAAACGGCCGGGTGTATGGTCTTGGCAGCAGCGATGCCGGCGGCTGTCTGATCGGTATGTTCCACGCGCTGCTGGACGCGAAGTTCGACGAATCTCAATGCACCCTGATGTTCGCGCCCACCTGCGACGAAGAAGTGCAGGGCGAAGGCTTTGAGATCTTCCGCGACGAGATACCCGAGTTCGAGGCCTGCATCACCGGTGAGCCCACGGATTGCAACGTGTGCGTGGCGGAACGCGGCATGTTCAAGCTCGACATGAAGACCACCGGCAAAAGCGCCCACGCCGCAAGACCGTGGCAGGGCGTGAACGCCATTTATCTGGCCGCGCGCGACATTCTCAGGGTCGAAGAACTGTACGAGGGTTTCACCGAGCGCGACGACCTGCTGGGCCGCACCACGCTGGCCGTCACCATGATCAACGGCGGCGTGGCCCGCAACGTTGTGCCCAGCGAAGTGAAGTGGGTGATTGACGGGCGCACAATCCCACAGCTTGACAACGCTGAAACCATCCGGCGCGTCAAGGCAGCGATCAGCGAGCACACCTGTGTCGAGAAAGAAAAGGCCCGCTTCGGCGTATGGATACGAAGCGCCAGCGACCCGCTGGTGCAATGCGCCTGCAAGGCCGGCCAGACGGACAAGACCCAGGCCTTTGGCGGCGTAAGCGACGCCTGGTGGAACGACAAGGCCCAGGGGCTGATTATAGGCCCCGGCAAGCCGGAACTGAGCCACGCGGCCAACGAGTACCTGGAAGAAAAGGAACTGGCCCGGGGCTACGAAATCTACCGCAAGACGGCGGAACTCTTCCTGGCAGGCTGACGGCGTTGGTCCACGGAGGAACACAGACAAACATTAATCTCAGCAGTTGGCTTTATCCGCATTCATCTGTGGACAAAAGTAGTTCGACGAAGGGCGACCATGTGGCAAGGCAGATTCAGCGGCAAACCCGACAAGCTGATGCAGGAGTTCAGCCAGTCGGTGTCGTTTGACCAGCGGCTGTGGCGCGAGGACATCCAGGGCTCGCTGGCCTACGCGGCTGAGTTGCAGCGCATCGGCATCCTGACCAAAAAGGAACTGGCGGACATCAAGAAGGGCTTCAGGCAGATCACCGAAGAAATCGAGGCCGGCAAGTTCCAGTGGAAGGTCGAACTCGAAGACGTCCACATGAACATCGAGTCGCGGCTGACCCAGCTTATCGGCGACGCGGGCAAGAAACTCCACACCGGCCGCTCGCGCAACGACCAGGTGGCCACCGACCTTCGCATGTGGTGCTGGCGTCGCGCCACGGAACTTGTGAAAGCCGCGCAGGCGCTCGGGCGCGTCATTGTGGAGCGCGCGCACGAGCACATGGACGTGATTATCCCGGCGTACACGCACCTTCAGCGCGCGCAGCCTGTGCGCCTTTCGCATCAGCTTGCGGCCTACGCGGGCTGGATGGCGGACGATGCCGGCTTTGTGGATTTCCAGCGGCTGTTGACGATGCTGGATTCGCCGCTTGGCGCCGGCGCCTGCACCGGCAACAGCTTTGGCGTTGACCAGCACGAACTGGCGGGTGCCATTGCCGCGGCCACCGACAGGGGCCTCAGGCAGCGCAAAGTAATTCACAACAGCCTGCGTGCCGTGGGAGACCGGGACTTTGCCCTTGATCTTGTCTACGCCTGCGCCAGGTGCATGTCCCATCTGTCGCGCATCGCCGAAGACCTGATCCTGTGGTCCACGGCCGAGTTTGGGTTCATCACGCTGGGTGACGCCGTCACCACGGGCTCCAGCATCATGCCGCAAAAGCGCAACCCGGATGCCTGCGAGCTTGTTCGCGGCAAGACCGGGCGGGTCGTCGGCCATCTGATGTCCCTGTTCACGCTGCTCAAAGGCCTGCCGATGACCTACAACCGCGACCTGCAGGAGGACAAGGAAGCGGTGTTTGATGCCACGGACCAGACGCTGGCCTGCCTGCGCGTGATGGCGCTGGTGTTCAGCAAGGAAAACTTCAAGGTCAACCGCGAGCGCATCCAGGCGCATCTCGACAGTGGCGCCGGCTACATGGAGGCCATGAACGTTGCCGACTGGCTTGTGCTGCAAGGCGTGCCTTTCCGCGACGGCCACGACATCACCGGCCGCCTGGTCAAGTACGTCGAACAGAAAGGCATGCGCTTTGCCGACCTCACGGCTAAAGACCTGGCCGCCGTCGACAAGCGTTTAAAGCCTGAACTGTTGAAGGAACTCAGCCTGGAAGCACTGGTTGAACGCAAGCAGGTGTACGCAGGCACGGCACGGGCGCGAGTGCTGGAACGTTTGGCGGAACTCAAATCGTGGCTCGGGGAGAGTCGCTAGTCACTGGTCTCTAGACGCTAGCGACCAGCGACTGACGACCAGGGACCAGTAACGAAAGGCAACACAGGAATGGCAACCAACGGCACCTGCATTCTCGCGTACTCGGGCGGGCTGGACACGTCCTTCTGCATCCCGTTTATCCGCGAAAAGTACGGCTACGAAGTCGAAACCTGCATGATTGACACCGGCGGCTTCACCGCCGACGACTTCAAGCGCGCCGCCGACCGCGCCAAACAGCTTGGCGTCAAAAATCCGGTCGTCCTGGACGGCAAGGCCGAAGTCTTCAACCGCTTCGTGAAGTTCATGCTCTATGGCAACGTCATGCGCGGCGGCGTTTATCCGCTGTGTGTGGCGGCCGAACGTGTCGTGCAGGCCAGCATGGTCGCCGAATACGCCGTGAAGCGCGGGGCCGCTGCCGTGGCTCACGGCAGCACCGGCGCGGGCAACGACCAGATTCGTTTTGACGTCGCGATGAACGTGCTTGCGCCCGGATTGAAAATGCTGTCGCCCGTGCGCGAACACTCGCTGACGCGCCAGCAGGAGACCGATTACCTGAAGAAGGTCGGCCTCGAGATCCCGCCCAAGACCACGCAATACAGCATCAACGCCGGCATGTGGGGCGTGACCATTGGCGGCAAGGAAACCCACGACAGCGCCACGGTGGTGCCCGACGAAGTCTTTGAAATGGCGGCCAAAAGCAACCCCGCGGTCAAACCGCGCCTGTTGAAGGTGACCTTTGAGAAAGGCCAGCCCGTTGCGCTGGACGGCGAACCCCTGAAGCCCGTGGCGCTGATTGAAAGGCTCAACACACTGGGCTTTGAATACGCCCTGGGCCGCGGCGTGCATCTGGGCGACACGATTGTGGGCATCAAGGGCCGCGTGGCGTTTGTCGCGCCGGCGGCGCTGATGCTGATTGCCGCGCACCGCGAACTGGAAAAGCTGGTGCTGACCAAGTGGCAGCGTTTCTGGAAGGACCACGTCAGCGACTTCTACGGCACGATGCTGCACGAGGGCCAGCCCTTTGACCCGGCGCTGCGCGATATTGAAGCACTGCTGGAAAGCAGCCAGGGCCGTGTGTCGGGCGAAGTCAGCATCACGGTCAAGTACGGCGCGTTTGCGGTGGGAGGAGTTTCCAGCCCGTACTCGTTGATGAACGCCGCCAGTGGCAAGTACGGCGAGGAGTTCAGTCTGTGGTCCGGCGCCGACGCGGCGGGTTTCGGCAAGGTGCTGAGTATCCCGTCACGGCTGGCCGCCCAGGCCAAAGGCAAGGTTTAGGACCGCCAAAGCGCCGAAGCGCCAAAGGACTGACGTAAAATGACAGCGCACCATGAACCGGACAAAGGACTGGATGAGCTGGCCACCAAAGTAATTGGCGCGGCCATTGAGGTGCACAGGCATCACAAAGCTGGCTACCCCGAGAACGTCTACCGCGACAGCATGGTGGTCGAGCTTGAGCTGATGGGTCTGAAGGTACAGCGCGAAGTGCCGGTTGAGGTGACCTACAAAGGGCGATCGGTGGGCAAGGGCAGGATTGACCTGTTGGTGGAAGGCCGCTTGATCGTCGAACTCAAGACTGTGGATGCTATTGGCGAGGCGCATGTGGCACAGGCGATTACTTACTTGAAGGCCACCGGGCGTGAATTGGCGCTGATCATCAACTTCAAGGTTGCGGCCATCCGTGGGTCTGCAATCAAGCGGGTGGTTTACCACCAGAACGATTGACCTTTGGCGCTTTGGCGCTTTGGCGCTTTGAATTGCAGTCGCATTTCACCGGGCAGGAGCAACAATGAACATCAACGCAGTCGAGGGCGCAAAGATGAATGATCAGTCGGGGCAGTTCTCGCAGTCGGCGATCTCGCGCGAGACGGGTAAACTCAATGGCCCCAAAACCATGCAGGTGCGCGTGGACAAAATCGCCAGCGTCTGCCACCGCCTGAACCTGCACAAGGAAGAACAGATCATCACCGACGGACTGGTGGCTGAGCCGGGCAACGTGACCGTTGTGCGTTCGCTGGGTGAAAAAAGCGTCTACGGCGAACTGGAACTCGAAGAAGGCCGCATGGCCAAGATCTTCGAAAACGACTACATCATCGGCGCGCTGGGCGCCCGCAATGCGCTCAAGGGCTACGTGGGCAAGGTGCCCGAAACGATCAAGGCCGGCGACGTGATCAATCTTCTGAACCTGGGCGGCGTGATCGGCGTGTGCACGGGCGTGAACAAGGACCTTGGGCCGCCGCTGAAGGTCGAGGTGGTCGGCCAGGTTGTGCGCAAGGGGCGGATTCTGAACTTGGTGGATTCCAGCATCCCCACCCACGATCATCTGGATCCCAAATGCAAGACCCCGATCATCGCCGTCTCCGGAACCTGCATGAGCGCGGGCAAGACCAAGGTCTGCGCCACGTTGTGCCAGTTGCTGTCCCAGCGCGGGCTGCGCGTCAACGCCGGCAAGCTGTCGGGGGTGGCGGCGCGGCGCGACCTGTTCAGTTTTGAAGACCACGGCGCCGACATGACGCTCAGCTTTGTGGATTGCGGCCTGCCCAGCACCGCCGATCTGGACACGATTGCGCCGGTGGCCAAATCCATCATCAACGAACTGCTGGAAGACAAGCCCGACGTTGTGGTGGTCGAACTTGGCGACGGCATCATCGGCGGCTATTCCGTCATGACCTATTTTGACGACCCCGAACTCTACACCGCCACCAGGGTGCACATTCTGTGCGCCAACGACCCCGTGGGTGCCTACGGCGCCAAGGCCGTGTTCGACAAGCGCGGCCAGCGCATTGACCTGTTCAGCGGCCCGGTCACCGACAACGATGTGGGCTGCGGCTACATTGTGCAGGGGCTGGGTATCAAGGCCATCAACGCCCGCAACAACGCCGAAGAGCTGGCCGACGAAGTCTGCCGCCTGCTGGGACTGAACGACCTGGTCGGTGCCCGGCCCGAGGGCACCAACCCGGCCTGACCATGAACAGCCCGCGCCAGAGTTCGGTTCCGCCCTGGGTCCGCCGCTGGTGGCCGCTGCCGGTGTTTCTGGCGCTGATCGCGTGGGAGTTCTATACCGCGCACCAGACCGGCGCGTCACCCAACTGGGTGTGGCTGGGCGTTGCTCTGGCCGGTCTGGTGTTTCTGGTGCTGGTCAACCTGGGCAACCTGAGGCGCTGACATGGGTGCAATTGTAATCCGCAACGCGCAGGTGTTTCGCTCCGGCCGGTTTCAGAAAACCGACGTGCGCCTGGACGGCCGCTGGATTTCGCGCATTGAGCCGGGCGTGGACGCCGCCGGCGCGCGGGTGATTGACGCCACCGGCCTGCATCTTTTCCCGGGTGTGATTGACCCCCAGGTTCACTTTCGTGACCCCGGCCTGACGCACAAGGAAGACCTTGAAACGGCCTCGCGTGCCTGCGCCAAGGGCGGCGTGACCAGTTTTCTGGAAATGCCCAACACGATTCCCAACGCGATTAACCAGCGCGAAATTGACCACAAGCACGCGCTTGCCGCGCGCAAGAGCCGCGTGAACTGGGGTTTTTTCATCGGCGCAACCAACACAAACCTGGCCGACCTGCAAACGGCTACGCGCGTGTGCGGCATCAAGGCTTTTCTGGGTGCAAGCACCGGTGACCTGCTGGTAGACGACCCCAAGGCACTGGAAGCCATCTTTGCCCACACCGACAAAAACCGCGTGATTGCCACCCACTGTGAAGACGAAGCCTTCATGAAGGCGCGCAAGGACGAATTTGCCGGGCGCACCGACATTCGCGGGTACACCGAGTGGCGCAACGTGGAGGCCGCCTACCGTTCGACACAGACGGTAGTGAACCTGGCGCGCAAGTACGGCCATCGCGCGCACATCCTGCATGTCAGCACCGCGCGCGAGTGCGAACTGTTTCTGCCCCGTGACACCCTGGTCACCAGTGAGGCCTGCCCGCACCACCTGCTGTTGAATGTGCGCGACGCCGAGGAGTCGGGGGCGTGGTTGAAGATGAACCCGCCGTTGAAATACGAAGCCGACAACCGCGGCCTGTGGGCGGCTTTGCGCGACGGGCGCATTTCATGCATTGCCACCGATCACGCGCCGCATCTGCCGGCCGAGAAGCGCAAGCCCGTGTGGCAGGCGCCGGCGGGAATTCCCCTGGTGGAAAACTCTTTGTCCCTGATTCTGGATGCCAGCGCGCGCGGGGAATGCACGCTGGAACAGGTCGCGCTGTGGATGTGCCAGCGGCCGGCGCAGGTCTATGCCATGAAAGGCAAGGGTTTCATCGAGGTCGGCTATGACGCTGACCTGGTGCTGGTGGATGTCAACGATGTGCACGAGCCGCGCAACGAAACCCAGTTGACCAAGTGCGGCTGGACGCCCTGGCACGGTCGCAAGCTCAGGGGCCGGGCCGTAACGACCATCTGTGGCGGCCAGGTCGTGTACGAAAACGGCAGGGTCAACGACGAGGTACGCGGCCGCGAGATCCAGTTTGCGTGATCACGCCGGCTTGCTGATCATTTCAAAGCGGCCGATGTCGGGCTCGCCGGCCAGGTGCGGGCCCATTTCACTCAGGGCCTTCTGCACGTGCGGCGTCTTCAGGTGCGCGTCCAGCGCCGCGGCGCTGGTCCAGTTTTCATAAAACACGAACGTGCCCGGCTGGTCGGCGCGCACGTGCAGGTCGTAGTTCACACAGCCCTGTTCCTTGCGCGTAGGGGCAACCAGAGAGGTCAGGATTTCCTTGGCGCGCAGTTCGGACCCGGCTTTGGCCCGGATGGTGGCGATCACCGTCAGCATGTTTATCTCCTGGTGTCACTATAGGCACGCGGCGGCGGGCGGCCAACACCGCCGGCAGGGTTCCGAAAGTTGCCCGTTGCGCAATGGGCGCGCGCGGGCGTAAATAGGGCCTCACGGGGAACGGGGCCATGCCTGCCACACTGCGCTGGAATCGGTTGACCATTGCCGCGGCCAACGACGCCGAGTTCAAGGCCGCCGTGGACAAGGAACTGGGCGAGCTGCTCAAGTCCGCCCATCCCGCGCTTGAAATTGACATCGGCCAGAGCAAGGGCATCAGCGACGACGCGTTCAAGGCCATCGGGCTGAAGCTGGTGGATGCCGCCGGCAACCGCAAGCTGACGGTGCGCGTGCCTGATTACCTGCGCCGCCACTTTGAGGGCAGCGGGCTGAGTGACCTGGTGGATGTTCATGTGGTGGTGCGTATGGACGCGCACACCAAAATCGCCGGCGACGAAGACGCCGAGGCCGACCTTGAGCCCGTGGCCGATGAAATCGAGCCCGAGGAAAAAGACGAAACCCACCCGCCGTCGGGCGACACCAAGAACACCAAGATCCAGACCAAGGCCAGCGGCGGGGCGCTGCTGGACGAAGAAGACAAGAAGCGCTTTGAGGTCGGCGACGAGCTGATTATCGGGCGCGAGCCGCCGGCCCAGGCGGTGTATGCCATACCCACGATCAGCAAGAAGCACTTTCGCATTTACCGGCAGGGGCCGGCCTATTTCATTGAGGATTTGCGCAGCACCAACGGTACGTACCTCAACGGTGACCCGCTGACCCAGCCGCAACCGCTGGGCGACGGCGACGAGATCGTGGTGGCGATCACACTGAAACACCCCGAAGGTGCCCGGCGGTTCAAGTTCACGACCAAGGGCTAACTTTCATACGCATCGCCGTTTTCGGCGATTTTGGCGTCTTCATAGGGCGCGGCCACACGGCGGTAGAACTCCAGCCGCGCGCATTCCAGGGCGCCGACCACTTCGTTGATGCGGCCGTAGTTTTTCCGCCGACGCAGCATCGCGTCGCACAGGCGCGTGATCACGTAGTTCAGGCTGCCCGCGAAGTCTTTTTCGGGCAACAGCGCCGCAAGCTGGTCAATCAAAGGGTCCAGGGGCTTGCGGTCGGCCGGCTTGATGTAGGGCATGGGTTTGAGGCTCGGGCAGTGTGACAAAGAAAAAGGGGCGCAAACGCGCCCCAGCTTTTAGCTTGTTGCGGTTTGTTTTGGTTGCAGTCACTGCACCTTGAGCACCAGCAGCTCGCAGGGCTCCAGCGTTACGGCCAGGGGCGTGCCGGCGTTGCCCAGCACGGTTCCCGTGGCCGGGTGGGTGATGGTTCCCGCGGCACTGCCCAGGTTGAGGTTCAGTGCCTTGGTCGTTGTGCCCAGGTTGACGACGGCAAAGTACGTGCCGTGCGCGGCGGCGTTCACGCGGCGCACGATCACTTCCGGGTCCGGGCTGGCGCCGGACTGCACGGTGCTGGGCAGCGCGGGCCAGCACAGATAGTTCGCATAGAACCGGCGCGCGTAGTGCGGAAAGCCGTGGTTCCAACTGTTGCTGCTGCAATAGCCCAGATAGTTCGGGTCGCCCAGCGCCACGGCCCGGGCCTCGATCAGCATGCTGAACGGCCCGGCCCGTTCCACGTCGGCGACCAGATAGCCCAGGGGGGTGTTTTCCCAGTTTTCGTTGGCCGCAAAGGCGTGTGCGTCTTCGTTCAGGCAATAGTGGCGTATGCAGGCCAGATCGTTCAGACTGCGGAAGCCCGCCAGCGAATCCGCAGTCACGGAAAACGCCCGGTTCATGGTGTGGGTCAGCATCACGCCGTCGGTTGAGGCGTAGTTCTGCGGGTCGGCCCACGGAACGGAATGGCTCCATTCGTCGCTGCCGTAGTCCGCCTGTGCCGTCTTCATGGCGTTGAAGTACTCGTTGCCGCTGACAGTGGCCGCGAAGTCCTTGTGAAAGTACCAGTGGTTGTAGGTGCCCTGCAGCATCGCGCAGATCGGGTTCCAGGTCGCGGCGTCGTCGTTGACGATGTACTTGGTCGTGCCCGGAAACGGCCAGCCGGGCTCGGTGTTGTCCCAGGTGAACAGCACGTCGGCCTGGCCATTCACGTTGGCGCGCAGGTGGTCACGCAGGTTGGCCAGAAACGCCCGGCGCTTGCCGAACCACCACTGCACGTAATCTGTGTACACCTGGCCCTGCGGTGTCGCGGCCTTGGCGGCGCTGAGCGCCGCCAGCGTCACGCTGCCCGCGGGCCGGCCGGTTTCCGTTTCAAACAGGCCGCGGCAGGCGGCGCTGAAGCTGACCGGCATGGCGCTGGGCCGGGCGCGCAACCAGACGGCCGGAAAGTTCACCTGGGTCTTGAACGGCACCAGAGTTTCGTCCAGCAGCCGTTTGGCGTCGGCCAGTGTGTTGGTGGTCGCGCCCGTGATGTCGGCGTTGTAGTTCTCGCACCACCAGAAGCCCGTGTAGCTGTTGCTGTTCTTCAGGGCCAGACAGGCTTTCTGGGGCCCGATGCCGCCGGGGCCGGTGCTGCCGTAGTATTCGTAGTACGGAATCAGGTCAAAGCCGTAGATCCGGCACAGATCCACAATTTCGGCCCAGCGCTGGACAAGGTTCGGTCCGGCGGGGTTCCACCAGTTCGGGTCACTGACCACCCAGCCCTGGTTGTGCCCGAACTCCAGCAGGTCCTTGGCGAAGGTCTTCAGGCCCAGGAACTTCATCAGCTTCATTTTGTGCTCGTACCAGTCCTTGTCGTTGTGCATGCCCCAGTTGGCCGCCGGGTCGCCGGCGTAGCTGACCACGCTGTCGGACATCTCTTCGCGCCAGAAAACATGACGTCGTGGAAGGCCCGCGGGCAGGGCGCTGGTGTTGAGTGCCAAAGGCCCCGTGACTTCGTACAGCCGCAGCTTGCCCAGCGCGGCACCGGCGGATAGCGGCGCCTGCTTGGTGTCCAGTTGCATCACAATCACGCGAAAACCGTCAGCGGGTGTCTGGGTGCGCGCGTTGGTGCCCGCCGTGCCGCCGCCGGTGCCCTGAAAGTTCACGTCCCGCGGCTGCCACAGGCCGGGATAACGTTCATGCAGGTGAAAGTACTGGGTCCACAGTTTCCACTGGCCGCTCAGGGGCAGGCTCAGCGATTCCGGCACCGAGTACACCCAGCCTCCCACCTGGTCGCCCACGGCCTGGCCGGTGCTGAACCCGCGCGCGGTTTCGCAGCCGCGATTGAGCACAAACCAGCTTCGGCTGGTGTCTTCGGGGTATTCCAGCGTGATCACGTAGGCCGCGCCGGCCTGCAGTGACTTGCCGGGGGGCAGATTCTTGCCCAGTGTGAACGAGACGTACTTGTACTGGTTTCCGGCAGGAGCCAGCACCCGAGCGGGCTGGCCCAGAATCGTCTGCACCGTTGAGGCGCCGGCCGGGTACTGTTCGAAGTTTGCCGTGGCGGGCGGGCTGGCGCAGTCAATGGTTTCCAGCAGTGTCAGGGCACCCGAAAAGTCGGCGTAGTCCGGAATTGTGCCGGGTGGACCTCCGCCCGGAGTACCCCCCGAAGTGCCGTTGCCGCCGGAAGCGCCTTTTTCACAGGCAACCAGGAAGAACACCAGCCCGGCGCAGGCCAGGGCCGCGCCGGCAAAACCCAACACGCGTGACATGAAACCCTCGTGGAGGAGGGCCGCCCAGTCAGAAGAACCGGATCATGCCATCGGCGCGTGATCCAACGCAAGACCGCACCGGACGCGGCGCCGGCTATCGCGCGAACCGGCCGTCGCGCCCGGCGTACACGGCGCGTGCGCCCAGTTCTTCCTCGATGCGCAGCAACTGGTTGTACTTGGCCACGCGGTCGGTGCGGCACAGGCTGCCGGTCTTGATCTGGCCGGCGTTGGTGGCCACGGCCAGGTCGGCAATGAACGTGTCCTCGGTTTCGCCGCTGCGGTGGCTGATTACCACGCCAAAGCTGCTTTGCTGGGCCATGCGGATGCAGGCCAGTGTTTCCGTAAGCGTTCCGATCTGGTTGAGCTTGATCAGGATCGCGTTGGCGGCCTTGCGCCGGATGCCGTCGGCCAGGCGCCTGACGTTGGTGACAAACAGGTCGTCGCCCACCAGTTGCACACGCTGGCCCAGTTTCTTGTGCAGGTTGACCCAGCCGTCCCAGTCGTCTTCGGCCAGGCCGTCCTCAATGCTGACAATCGGGTATTTGTCGCACAGGCCGGCGTAGTATTCGATCATCTGGGCGCTGGTCTTTTTGCCGCCGCCGAACTCGTACTTGCCCCCCTTGAAGAACTCGGTGGCCGCCACGTCCAGCGCCAGGCTGATCTGTTGGCCGGGTTTGTAGCCCGCGGCTTCAATCGCTTCCAGCAGCAGCGCCAGCCCGTCGGCGTCGCTTTGCAGATCCGGGGCAAAGCCGCCCTCGTCGCCGACGGCGGTGTTGAGCTTTTTCTTCTTCAGTATCTTCTTGAGGTTGTGGAACACTTCGGCGCCGGCGCGCAGGGCCTCGCTGAAATTGGCCAGTCCGTGCGGCACCAGCATGAACTCCTGGATGTCCAGGTTGTTGTCGGCATGCGCCCCGCCATTGAGCACGTTCATCAGCGGTACCGGCAGGGTCACTGCCTGCACTCCGCCCAGATAGCGGTACAGCGGCAGCTTCTTCAGGCTGGCCGCGCAGCGCGCCGCCGCCATGGAAACACCCAGAATCGCGTTGGCCCCCAGGCGGCTCTTGTTGGGCGTGCCGTCCAACTCGATCATGATCTGGTCAATGCCGGACTGGTCGGCCACGTTGTGCCCGGACAGTTCGGGCTCGATCATGGCCTCGACGTGGCGGGCCGCCTGCATCACGCCCTTGCCCAGATAGCGCGCGTCGGCGTCGCGCAGCTCGTTGGCCTCGTGCGCGCCGGTGCTGGCGCCGCTGGGCACGATCGCGCGGCCGAACGCGCCGCTGAGCGTTTCCACGTCTACCTCGACGGTGGGGTTGCCGCGGCTGTCCAGAACTTCGCGCGCGACAATGCTGGTGATCTGCGGCATGGGTGTCTCCGGTCGGGGCACGCTTTGTAGCCGCTGCGCCGGCGCGGTAAAGACCTTCAGTTTTGGATTTTAGATTGCGGATTTTGGGTTAGTCTGGCGCCCGGCATAACCGCGGTGCCAAACGGGCGAAATCTTCACGCGGGTGCGGATACTGGCCATGGCTGACAATCCGAAAACGCCGGACTTTTCGCTGGTGATCGTCGCCGGCGGTTCCGGCTCGCGCATGCGCAACCCCACCAAAAAGGCGTTTCTGGAACTGGGCGGCGAACCGCTGGTGCTGCAGACCGCGCGCGTGTTTCACGGGCTGCCCGGCATCGGCATGGCGGTGGTGGTGTTTCCGGCCGACGAAATGGCCGCCCAGACCGGCGAGACCGGCCCCGTGGTGGATATCCGCAAGCCCCCGCGCAAGGCCGGCCAACTGGTGCGCGACCTTGCGGCCGCGGGCGTGCACCGCGTGGTGGCCGGCGGCGCGCGGCGCCAGGACAGTGTGCTGGCCGGTTTGCGGGCCACGGACGCGCGTCTGCCGTTTGTGATGATTCACGACGCCGCGCGGCCGTTTGTTCTGCCCAACGAGCTGGTCAACGTGATGGCCAAGACCCGGGCCTGCGGCGCGGCCATGCTGGCCATGCCGGTGCGCGACACGCTAAAGCGCGTGCGTGGCGACGCGATTGCCGACAACGTGGACCGTGCCGACCTGTGGGCGGCCCAGACGCCGCAGTGCTTCCGGCGTGATGCCCTGCTGGCGGCCTTTGAACGCCACAACGCCCGCGACGTGACCGACGACGCGGCCATGGCTGCCCTGGACGGCGTGGTGTGCCACGTGGTGGCCGGCAGCGGACTGAACTTCAAGATCACCACGTCCGAAGACCTGCAACTGGCCGAGGCTCTGCTCAAGGCCAAGAACGCCAGTGCGATCTTTACGCGCCTGCCCGACAGCGAAACGATCTTTGACCTCGGGCCGGGCAAGTAGCGCGGGTGCAGGGTCAAGGTTCCAGAAAGGGGACATCTTGCCCCTGACCGGAATCCCCGGCGTCGTCCCCTTATTGACAGTCCCCCCTGCCCTGCTACCGTTCCGGCCCATTACAGCGCGCTGGAGGCAGCCGCGGCTGCGCCAAGCGTAAGTGTGCAAAGGAGAAACAGGCAACATGGTCACCAAAGAACGCCGCCAGTCCCTGATCAAGCAATACCAGCGGGACAAGGGCGACACCGGTTCGGTTGAGGTTCAGGTCGCGCTGCTGACCGAAGAAATCAACAACCTCAACGTGCACCTGAAGATTCACAAGAAGGACAAAAACAGCCAGCGCGGGCTGTTGCGCATGGTCGGCAAGCGCAACGCCCTGCTGAAGTACCTGGCGCGCGAAGACGAAACCCGTTACCGCACGCTGATTGAAAAGCTGGGCATCCGCAAGTAGCGGATGCCTTGCTGTTTTACGTTCGCGGCGGTGTCTGCCTCGACCGGTGATGGGCCCCGGTGTTGGGGGTCCGGGCGCGGCAGGAACGTCCTGTCAGGGCCCAGGCGGACACAGAGACGGCTGTCTGCGGACATCCACCTCTCTGCCCGCCCGGGCATCGGCCGCCAAGCCGGCTTTCCCCGCGCCTGTTTATGGTTTCGCGCCCCGCCCGCGACAGTCCGCGGGGCCAATGCGCCCTTTGGGGCCAAGAGAGAGTCATGGCAGTCGAGAAACACAAGATCACCAGGCATGTCGTCAACGTCGAGGTCGGGGGCCGCACCATCAGCTTTGAGACCGGCTGGCTGGCCAAACAGGCCGCCGGTGCCGTTCTGGTGCGCGAAGAAAACAGCGCCGTGTTCGTGGCCGTTACCACGGCCGAGCCCCGCCCCGGAATTGATTTCTTTCCGCTTACCGTCGAATACAAGGAAAAGACCAGCGCCGCCGGCAAGTTCCCCGGCGGCTTCTTCAAGCGCGAGGCGCGCCCCAGCACCAAAGAAGTGCTGACCATGCGCATGACCGACCGCCCGCTGCGCCCGCAGTTCAAGGAAGGCTACCGCGACGAAGTCCAGATCAACGGCATGGCCATGAGCGCCGACCCGAACCTGGACCCGGATATTCTGATGATCAACGGCTCCAGCGCCGCCACCATGCTGGCCGGCCTGCCCTTTGACGGGCCCGTCGGCGCCGTGCGCATGGGCCGTGTCAACGGCAAGTTTGTGGTCAACCCCAACTACGACGGCATTGACAACGGCGACCTCAACATGGTGGTGGCCGGCACGATTGCCGGCATCAGCATGGTCGAGGCCGGCGCCAATGAACTGACCGAAGACGAAATCATCGAGGCGCTGGGGCTGGCCCACAAGGCCATCATCAAGCTGTGCGAGGCGCAGCTTGAACTGGTCAAAAAGGCCGGGGTCAAGCCCCGCGAGTTCAAGGAACCCGCGGGCCCGGACGAAAAACTGGCCAAAGAACTGCGTGACAGGTACTACGCGCGCTTTCTGGCGGCGATCAAGACCCCCGGCAAGCACGAGCGTGCCGAGGCCCTGAGCGCGATCAAGAAGGAAGCCGTTGAGGCCTACGGCAAGGTGGCCGACAACGCCAGCCCCGAGGAAAAGCAGAAGGCCGCCGAACGCGCCAGGCAGGTTGCGGCAATCGTGGGCGACTACAAGTACGAGGCGCTGCGCGAGATCGTGCTGAAGGAAAAGAAGCGCGTGGACGGCCGCGAGCTGAACGAAGTCCGCGACATCACCATTGAGATGTCGCCGTTTCCGCGCAACCACGGCAGCGTCACATTCACCCGCGGCGAAACCCAGGCCTTTGTCACCTGCACGCTGGGCACCGCCGAAGACACGCAACTGATTGACGGCCTGCGCGAAAGCCGGGAAGAAGCGTTCCTGCTGCACTACAACTTCCCGCCGTTCTGCACCGGCGAGGCCAAGCCTATCCGCGGTGTCAGCCGCCGCGAACTGGGCCACGGCGCGCTGGCCGAACGCGCCGTTCGCGCCATGCTGCCCAAGGACACCGAGTTTCCGTACACCATCCGCATTGTCAGCGACATTCTGGAAAGCAACGGCAGTTCCAGCATGGCCACGGTGTGCGGCGCCACGCTGGCGGCCTTTGATGCCGGTGTGCCGCTGAAAAAGGCCGTGGCGGGCGTGGCGATGGGTCTGGTCAGCGACGGCAAAACCAACTGTGTGCTGACCGACATCCTGGGCGACGAAGACCACGTGGGCGACATGGACTTCAAGGTCTGCGGCACCAAAGACGGCATCACGGCGCTGCAGATGGACATCAAGGTCAAGAACCTGAGCGCCGAGCTGATGCGCAAGGCCCTGGGCCAGGCGCGCGAGGGCAGGCTGCACATCCTGGAAAAGATGAACGCCGCCATGCCCGCCCCGCGCCCCGAAATCAGCAAGTGGGCCCCGCGCTATGAGACGGTCAAGATTGATAAAGAACAGATCGGCCTGATCATCGGCCCCGGCGGCAAGAACATCCGCGGCATGCAGGACGAGTTCAAGACCACCATCACCGTCGAGGAAGACGGCACGGTCAAGATCTTCGGCCTGGACGGCACCGGCGTGCAGGGCACGGCCGCCAAGATCAAGGCCATGACCACCAAGCCCGAGATCGGCGCCCGTTACAAGGGCAAGGTCGGCAGCATGCGCGAGTTCGGCGCGTTCGTCGAGTTCAGCGGCGGCCAGGAAGCCATGATCCACGTTTCGGAACTGGCCGAGGGTTACGTCGAAAAGCCCGAAGACGTGGTCAAGGTCGGCGACGAAATCGAGTTTGAGGTCATCAACGTGGACGCCACCGGCAAGATCAAGGGCAGCCGCAAGGCCGTGCTGCTCAAGGACCGCGGCGAAGAGTACGTGGCCAAGGTGCCCGGCGGGCGTGGCGGTGACCGCGGCGGCCGGGGCGGACGCGACCGCGACCGCGGCGGCCGTGACCGCGACCGGGGCGGCCGTGATCGTGACCGGGGCCCGCGCGCTGATCGCGGCGACCGTCCGCCGCGCCACGCCGAACAGCCCGCGCCGGCGCCCGACCGCGGCGGCGAGTAACACCATGCGTTGAACCGACAGAGCCCGCCCCGGTGGCGGGCTCTGCTGTTTTGCGGCCGGGCTGGCAGCCCGCGCCCGAGTTGGGCAAAGTGGGTTTGTGGCCGACGCCAAAGACCTGTCTTCACTCAAGCCGCCGCCGGATCTGCCGCCGCTGTCGTCCGTGGCCGACACCGCGGCCCAGTCACGCTGGGAAAACAGCCTGCGCGCGTTCTTTGAACAGCACTGGCGCCTGTTCACTCCGTTTGAAGACTACTTCCGGCTGCGCGCGCTGGAGTTCCGCGCCCTGCGCCAGCTTCTGCCGCGGCACTTTGACCCCGCCCGGCCCTGCGACCACGTGGCCGAAATCGGCTGCGGTTACGGCTTTGTCAGCGCGCTGCTGGCGCCGATGGCGCGGCGTCTGCGCGGCTTTGACATACCTGAAAAGTACGCCGGTTACGTGCCCGGCGACTACGAAAACTCGACCCAGATCGCGCGCCTGGTTGTCAACGGCGTGCTTGGCATTGACCGCGCCGAATTTGCCGCCGCCTGGCCTCACGCCCTGCCCTGCGCCGAAGGCGAACTGGACCTGGTGTTTTCGATGTACGTGCTGGAACACATTGCCGACCTGGCGCCCGTGGCGCGCGAACTGGCGCGGGTGGTAAGGCCGGGCGGCCACGCGATTCACGTGGTGCCCAGCACCGTGGACATGTTTTTTGCCTACACGCGGGCGCAGCTTTCGGCGCGCTACCGGGGTGTTCTCAAGGGCCGGTTGTGGCGGCTGCTGGGCCGCGCCACGCCGCACACCGGTACGGGCGCGGTGCACCCGCCGCTGCATTCGGAGTTCGCCAGGTCGTTTGAAGACCAGTTGCGGATCTATTCACTGGAGTCGTACCTTTTTCCGTTTATCGAGCACGGCTTTGCGCTGTGCCAGGTTCTCCAGACGCGCGAACAGAACCGCGTGCTGGTGCTGCAACGTGAGAGCTAAGGCGATCTCCGTGCTCCGGCCAACTCGGCGGCGTTCGGGTCAGGCGCCGGGGGCGGCTGTCGCCGGCGCGATTGGTGTGTTATATTTGCACACATGGCCCAAGATGCCCTGCCCAATTTGGTTGGCAACTCGCCGCGCATGCGCGAGCTCAAGGTCCAGATCGCGCAGATCGCCAACGCCGATTTTCCGGTGCTGATTCTGGGTGAAAGCGGTTCGGGCAAAGAAGTCGTGGCGCGCGCCATACACTCGCTGTCGCCGCGCGCCGCCGCACCGTTTGTGGGCCAGAGCTGTCTGGCGATTCCCGAGACGCTGATTGAAAGCGAACTGTTCGGCCACGAGGCCGGGGCGTTTACCGACGCGCACGAGCGCCGCATCGGCCTGTTTGAACAGGCCCAGGGCGGTTCGCTGTTTCTGGACGAAATCGGCGACATTCCGCTGGGGTTTCAGAAGCGGCTGTTGCGCGTGCTGCAGGAGCGCGAAGTGCGGCGTTTGGGCGGCACCGACGCGGTGGCGATTGACGTGCGCATTATGGCCGCCACCAACGCGCCGCTGGAACAGATGGTTTCGGACGGCCGTTTCCGCATGGATCTGCTGCACCGGCTTAACACGTTCGAGATCCGGGTGCCGCCGCTGCGCCAGCGCCCCGAGGACGTGCCCGCGCTGGTCGAGCATTTCATTGCCCGGCACATGCGGCGTTACGGCACGCGCGTGGAGGCACCCGACGCGCGCACCGTGGCGAAGCTCAAGGACTACCCCTGGCCGGGCAACGTGCGCGAGCTGGAAAATTTCGTGGTGCGCTGGATCAGCCTGGGTGACGAGGCGCTGGCCGCACTGGACAAGCGCGTGACCTTGAGCTTTGAAACCCAGGACATCTCGCGCCGCTGGCTTTCCATGACCATGGACGAAATCGAGGCCGAAGTGATCCGGCTGGTGCTGGCCGATTGCGGCAACAACAAGAGCGTCTGCGCCAAACGCCTGGGTCTGGCCCGCAAGAGCCTGTACAACAAGATGGAACGCTACGGCATCCCCGGCGTCGAGTCGCGGCGTTGACAGGCTTTAGAGCCTGATTGGAAACCCGCTTCGCTCCGGGTTCCCAAACAGACTTTAGAGCCTATCCGAAAATACCGGCGCATTTGTAGGTAATCCAGGCGCAGGAGAAGTGAAGCAGCGCGAGGTAGTTTGAAGCTTTCTTTTCCCAGCGGGTGAGAATGCGGCGGAAGCGGTTCATCCAGCTGTGCGTGCGCTCGACCACCCAGCGGCGCGCCTTGTAACCCGCCTTGCGTTTGATGAGCTTGGCCTCTTCGCCGCGCGCCTGGATGTGGGTCGTAAAGCCGAACTCCTCGCACAGCGCGTAGACTTCGTTGTAGTCGTAGCCCTTGTCCAGACAGAGATGCAGCTTCAGGCCGGGCTCGCACACCGGCGGAATCAGCGGCATGCCCGAGAACGTTTCCTCAACAAGCTTGAAGTCGTTGCGATTGGCAGGCCCAACCGCAATACCGACCGGAATCCCGCAACCTTCCGTGATCAGGGAGCGTTTTGTGCCCTTCTTGGCCCGATCCACCGGAGAAGGCCCGGTTTTTTTCCCCGCCCAGCGGCGCCTTGGTGATGCAGCCGTCCATCGCAAGCCAGCGCCAGTTGAGCCCCCTGATCTCGTCGTACTCCTCAAGGTCGCACTCCCAGAGCTTCTCGAAGACTCCAAGTTCGGCCCACTTCTGGAAACGGTCGTGGGCCGTGGAGCCGGGACAGATGCCGGTGGCGTCGAGTGCCTTCCACTGGCAGCTGGTACGCAGCACGAAGAAGATGGCGTCCAGACAGACGCGGTCATCGGCGGGCGGCCTGCCGCGACGAATCGGATCCTTGCTGACGTGCCTGGGAATGAGCGGCGCAAAGCGCTGCCAGAGCGCCTCGGGAATCCGCCAGCCATCGTCCTGGACTTTGTAAACACGCTTGCTCGCCGTTTTCAGGGCCATGACCCCGTACCCGGCTCCTGTGCAGATGTTTCTGGATAGTCTTGCCACTGGTTACTATCTGCGTGTGATCGGAAGCAGACTGCGGTCTGAATGTGCCCGTTCGTGCAGGGGGCGGAACATACCTGTTGCCGGTCTTGAAGCCATTGGCTTTGCCGCAACCCGGGAATCGCCAGAACCGCCGGGCCGTTGGTATGATGGAACCCGGAGACTTCATGAGCGCTGCCGCCTTTCTGATGTGCGCCGTACTGATCGTGCTGGTTACCTACGGCGTGGCCGAGGCGCTTCAGATCCGCCGCCGTGACCTGCGGCGCGAGGCCGTGGATGCGCGCGCGCCGCAATCGGAAGTCGAGTTCAGCGTCGCCGTCGGGGCTGGCGTCACGGGCAATGTGGTGCGTGCGTTTCGTTTTGCCGTGGGGCGTGCCCTGGGTGTGGATCCGTTCCGCCTGAGGGACCGGGACCTGCTGGGGTCTGACCTGCGCGTGCACAGTTTTGACGCGATTGAACTTGCCGCCGTGCTCGAACGCGCCTTTGACGTGCGCGTGCGGGTGATGGATGTTGTCCGGTGCCGCACGCTGGCCGATCTTTGCCGCCTGGTGCATGAACGCACCCTGGCCGTCAGCGACCTGGATCCGCCGCTGCACCGTGACCCCATGCCGCGCGTGGCCGAAGCCGAACCCGTGGCCGTGCCGCCCGCCGACCAGCCCCCGCAAGCCTGACGCCGGCGCGCGCACGCGCTAAACTCCGGCCATGGATCGCCAACCCGTTCACGCATCCCGCGCGCTTTGCTTTGACGTGCCCTACACGTGGTTCGGGCCGCCGCGCGGGAACGACGGCGCGCTGGTTCTGGCACTGCACGGCATGGGTCAGAGCCCCCGCGCCATGCAGGATATGCTGGCGTCTGTTTTTGACCTGCCCTGCGGCTTTCTGTTTCCGCGCGCGCCCTGGCCTTACGAGATCCGCAAACCGGACCGCATGCTGATCGGTCACGCGTGGTACCAGTTTGACGGCGACCAGGTTGCGCTGCGTGCCTCAATGGATGTGGCGGCCGCGCACCTGCTGGGCGTATTGGACGAGATCACCGTTGGTTGGCGGCCGCGCAAGACCATCCTGCTGGGCTTTTCCCAGGGGGGCTATCTGGCGGGCTACATGGCGCCGACCAACCCCGGTCGTTTTGCCGCCGCGGCCTGTATTGCCGGGCGCATCAAACACGAATTTCTGGCCGATGCCTCGCCTCCGGCGCGGGCCATGCCGCTGTTGCAACTGCACGGCGGGCGCGACGCCGCCGTGCGCCCCGAGACCGCCCGCGACGCCGTGGAGAAAACCCGCGCGCTGGGTTTTTCCGCCGTGAGTTACTATGAAGACCCCGGCGCCGGGCACGAGATCAGCGCGAACATGGCGCAACACCTGAGGGCCTGGCTGGAGAACCTGCTGTGAGGCACCTGTTGCCGGTACTGTTGTTGCTGGTCTGCGGTTGCGGTCTCAATCCGCGCACCACCGCCCCGGTGTACCAACCCGCGGCGGCAAGGCCGGACGCCGCGCGCCACCTGTATGAGGCCCTGGCCCGGGGCGGCCGCGAAATCAGCGAGGTGCGCTGCGACGGCGACACATTGTCCTGGCGCGAACCCCGTGCCGCGGGGCCCAATCGCACGCTGGTGATCGGCCGTGAACTGGAACTGCGCCAGGTCAGCGCGGTGTCGCGGCCGGCGCGCGATTCGGTGGGCTGGCTGGTGCACGTGGACGCCAGCGGCGGCCGTGTGACATTGCTGTTTCGGGACAGCGTCAGCGCCGCCAGGGCCGAAAGCGCGCTGTTAAGGCTCAGCCGGCCGGACTAGGCCGCCTGCGCCAGCAGGGCTTTGAACGCGGCCAGAGCGCGGTCGCAATCCTGGGCGTCCACATCGTTGTGAGTTACCAGGCGCCAGCGGTTGCCAAGCGTCATGGCCAGCACCTTTTGCTGTTTCAGGCGTTCCAGCCATTGCGGGTACTGGGCTTCGCGGCCGGGCACACTGAAGTAGATGATGTTCGTCTGCACCGCGCCCAGATCAAGCTGCACGCCCGGCAGTCCGGCAAGGCCTTCGGCCAGTCTGCGGGCGTTGGCGTGATCATCCTTGAGCCGGCCGATCATCTGGGTAATGCTGACAATACCGCAGGCGGCCAGAATGCCGCTTTGGCGCATGCCGCCGCCGAGTTGTTTGCGCAGATAGCGCCCGCGTTCGATCTCTTCGCGCGACCCCACCAGCACGCTGCCCACGGGGCTGCACAGGCCCTTGCTCAGGCACACGTTGACCGTGTCAAAGGGCGCGCACATTTCGCGCAGGGGTGTGCCCGTGGCCACGTGGGCGTTCCACAGCCGCGCGCCGTCCAGGTGGTACTTCAGCCGGTGTTTGCGCGCGATTTCGCCCAGCGCCCGGATGTTGTCCATGGGCACGATGGTTCCGCCCGCGGCGTTGTGGGTGTTTTCCACCGTGATCAGCGCCGTGCGCGGGTTGTGAATGTTCGCCGGGCGGATCATGGCCTCAACCTCTGCCGGGTTCATCACACCGGCCTTGCCGTGCACGGGCCGTACCTGGGCGCCGGCGATCAGCGCCAGGGCGCCGCTTTCGTTGTTGTAGGTGTGGGCGCCGAACTCGCAGATCACTTCCTGGCCGCGCGAAGCATGCAGCGCGATCGCGATCTGGTTGCCCATGGTGCCGCTGGGCACGAACAGTCCGGCTTCCTTGCCCAGCAGGTCGGCGGTCATGCCCTCCAGCCGGTTCACTGTCGGCTCGGTGCCCAGAACGTCGTCGCCCAGTTCGGCGCGGGCCATGGCCTCGCGCATGGCCGGCGTGGGCAAGGTGACCGTGTCGCTGCGGAAATCCGAGATGTCGTGCATGACCGCAGGTTACGAAGTCAGCAGTCAGTAGTCAGCGGTCGGCAACAACGGCAAACTGCGGCGGTGACCCCGACCGAAGACCTGCGCCCATGCCCGACCTGCCCCGTATTCGACTGATCTTTACCGGCGGCACCATTTCCATGCGCGACGACGCCGGCCGCGGCGCCGTGCCCGTGCTGACCGGCGCCGACCTGCTGAAGGTTGTTCCCGGCCTGATCCGCTTCTGCCGCCCCGAAGTGCACGACTTTGGCCAATTGCCGGGGCCGCACATGACGCCCGCGCGCATGCTGGAACTGAGCGAACTGGTGGCCAAAAGTTTCACCATCGGCTTTGACGGCGTGGTAATCACCCACGGCACGGACACGCTTGAGGAAAGCGCCTATCTGCTGGATCTGCGCCACGAGGGCGGCCAGCCGATTGTCTTTGTCGGCGCCATGCGCACCAGTTCGGCCCTGTCCTGGGACGGGCCGATCAACCTGTACCAGGCCTGCCGCGTGGCCGCCGAACGCAAGGCCCGTGACAGCGGCGTGCTGGTGGTAATGAACAGCAGTGTCAACGCCGCCAGCGAGGTGACCAAGACCTACACCGAAGCGCTGGACACCTTTCAGGCGCCGGATACCGGGCCGCTAGCGTTTTTTGACGGCGACGAACTGCGGTTCTACCGCAAGCCGGTGCTGCGCAAGGCACTGCCGTTTGCAAAGCTGGAAGAGCGCGTAAGCCTGATTGCCGCCAGCGCCGGCGACGACGGGTCGCTGATTGATTTCTGCGCCAAACGCGGCGACAAGGGCATTGTGATCGAGGCTCTGGGGCGCGGCAACCTGCCGCCGCCGATGGCCAAAGCCGCTGTGGCGGCACAGGATGCGGGCGTGGTGGTGCTGTTGACATCGCGCTGCTGGGGAGGACGTGTCAGCGGCACGTACGGCTATGAAGGCGGCGGCGCGAGGTTGAAGGAAGCCGGCATTGTGTTTGCTCCGGGCATTCCGGGCCACAAGGCGCGCATACTGCTGATGGCCGCGCTGGGCGCGGGCATGGGACGCAAAGAGATCGGCGCATGGCTAAAAAGCTGACAATGCGGGTGGGGGACCTGCGCGGTGCCCATGTGCTGATCACGGCCGGGCCGACGTGGGAATACCTGGACGACGTGCGATTCATCGGCAACCCCAGCACCGGCCTGATGGGCATGGAACTGGCCCGGTCGGCCCAGCGGCTGGGCGCCCACGTGACGGTGGTATGCGGCCCCACGCACCTTCAGCCGCCGCCGGGTATCGCGTTTGTGCCGGTGGTCAGTGCCCAGCAGATGCTGGAGGCCGTGGCCGAACGTTTCGAGGCCTGTGACGTGTTTGTCGCCAGCGCCGCCGTCAGCGACTACCGGCCCTCCAGACGCGAAGCCGGCAAAATCAAAAAAGGCGCCGAGCGCGTGACGATCGAGTTTGTGCTCAATCCCGACGTGCTGAAAGCCATGGGTGAACGCCGCCGCGAGGAACAGATCATCGTCGGCTTCAGCCTGGAAAGCGCCAACGCCCTGGACAACGCGCGCGCCAAGCTGGCCGAAAAGCACTGCGACCTGATGGTCGTGAACACGCCCGCGCACTTCGGCGAAGCCAAGGAGTTTGTGCGCATCATCAACGCCCGGGGGCTTGTGGCCGAACTGCCGCCCAGCACCAAGGCGGCAGTGGCCGAGGCGGTGCTGGAACTCGTGGCCCGGCTGCGCGTGGGGGCGCGTCTGTCGCTGGTCAAGCCGTTCGAGAAGAAGAAGCCATGATGCGATTGTTCGCCTTTGAGGCCGGGCACGAAACGCGCCTGGGTGTCGAGCGCGCGGGCGCGATGCACGACATCACGCGCGGCGCGGTGCGCGATTTCGGCCAGCGTGCGCTGGCTGACCTGATCGCCGCCGGCCAGTTGGACGCGCTGGCGGCGGCCGTTGACGAAGACACGCTGCTGCTGGAGGAAATGCCCGGCCACTGGACATTCGCGCCGCCGATTCTGCGCCCGGGCAAGATCATCGCTATGGTGCAGAACTACCAGAAACACGCCGCCGAGTTCGGCAACACGGCGCCGCCGGAACCTACCTGGTTTGCCAAACTGCCCAGCAGCCTGTGCGGCCACGAAGCGACGATTGTGATTCCGCGCTGGCTGGAGGGCCGCGTGGATCACGAGGTTGAACTGGCGGTGGTGATCGGGCGGCGCTGCAAGGATGTGCCGGCGCAGAACGCGCCGGATGTGATTGCCGGCTACAGCGTGCTGAACGACGTGAGCGCCCGGCGCGTGCAGAAACAGGACCGCGAAAAGCAGCACCCCTGGACGCGCTGCAAGAACCTGGACACGTTTACGCCGATGGGCCCGTACTTTGTGCCCGCGCGGTTTGTGCCCGACCCCAACGCTCTGCGCATTGCCTGCCGCGTCAACGGTGAAATCCGCCAGAACGCCACCACGGCCGACATGATCCACCCGGTGGCAAGGCAGATTGCCGAAATGAGCCGCTGGATGACACTCGAGCCTGGCGACGTTATCGCTACAGGCACACCCGAGGGCGTGGGGCCGCTCAACGACGGCGACGTGTGCGAATGCGAGATACAGGGGGTCGGTCTGCTGCGCAACCGCGTGAGCCGCCCGGCCTGACCCAGGTGCAGCCATGAACCATCCCGCCGATTACGACAAGGCCGCCGCGCTGCTGGCGCGCGCGCGCCGCGTTGTGATCGGGGGTCACCCGGTCATGGACGGCGACGCGTTGGGCAGCATGCTGGCGCTGGCCGATTGCCTGCGCGCCGGCGGGCGCGAGGTGCTGACCGTGACCCAGGACCTTGGGGCCGGCAAGTACGGGTTTCTGGCCGGCAGTGACCGGCTGGTACCGCTGGACGGCCTGCCGTCGCCGCTGGTGGGGTTTGACCTGTGCATCATGGTGGACTGCGGCGCCGAAAGCCGCGCCCGCGCGGTGCTTGGCCGCCTGGCGCCGGGTACCCCGGTGATCAACCTGGATCATCACGTGGACAACCCCGGCTTTGGCGACGCGGCGATCGTTCTGCCCAAAGCCAGCAGCACCGGCGAAGTGGTCTGGCATTTTCTGCGCCACGCGGGCGTGGGGGTAACAAAGCCCGCCGCCGAGGCCCTGTTCTGCGCGATTGTGACCGACACCGGCCGGTTCATGTTCAGCAACAGCACGCCCCAGGCGTACCGCATTGTCGCCGATCTGGTCGAGCACCACGGCGTGGATGTCGCGGCCCTGACCGGGCACATCTATCGCAACAAGACCGCCGACCGCATGAAACTCGAGGCCATGGTGACCGACACGCTGGAAGTGCGCCTGGACGGCAAACTGGCGATCGCGCGGGTTTCGCGCGCGGCCATGGACGCCACCGGCGCAACCGACGCCGAGGCCAACGAACTGGTGACGATCCCCAAGTCGCTCAAGGGCAGCATGGTGGCGCTGCTGTTTCGTGAACTTGGCCCCGCCGAACTCAAGGTCAGCTTCCGCAGCGAGGGCCAGATGCCGGTCAACGAGATCGCCGCCCGGTTCAAGGGCGGCGGGCACCTGCGCGCCGCGGGCGCGCACATCCGGGGCCGCCCGATCGCCGAGGTGGAGCGCGAAATCGCCGACGCCGTCGAGGCCGAACTGGCCGCCACACTCAAGCGCACTGGCGGCGCGATCATTGTTTGAGCGTTGTCGGCGGGTTTGCCCGGCCCTATTGTCGCGGCATGGCCCGGATCACCCGAACGCGCCTGGCGCGACAACTGCGTGGCAACCTTGAACTGCTGCAACTGGGCGGCGTGAACGAACTGCCCGTGCGGCAGGCGCGCAAACCGGCGGCGCGGCCGGCGCGGGGGCAGCCCGCGCCGGCGCCCGCGGCCCTGCACCCTGCGCCGCAGGCCCGGACTGCCCCGGCCAAAGTCGGCGCGCCGGTGGTTGTGCCCAGCGCGGCACTGCAAGAGCTGAAGGCCTTTGACAGCCCCCAGGCCCGCGCGCTGGAGCCCGTGGCCGAACAGGTGCGCGTCTGCGGCGCCTGCAAACTGTGTTCGTCGCGCACCCAGACCGTTTTCGGTACCGGCGACCCGCGCAGCCCGCTGATGATCGTCGGCGAGGCCCCCGGCGGCGACGAAGACGCCCGTGGCGTTCCATTTGTCGGCCGCGCGGGCAAACTTCTGACCGACATCATCGAAAAGGGCATGAAGTACCGGCGCGAACACGTCTACATCTGCAATGTGCTGAAGTGCCGCCCGCCCGGCAACCGCAACCCCGAGCCCGATGAAATCGAGGCCTGCCGCGGGTTTCTGGCCCGGCAGATCGAGATCATCAACCCCAAGGTCATTCTGGCCGTCGGCCTGTTTCCGGCCCAGTGGCTCACCGGCCGCAAAGAACCGATCGGCAGGCTGCGCGGTCAGGTGTTTGACATGCACGGGCGCAAGGTAATCGCCACGTATCACCCGGCCTATGTGCTGCGGAATTACACGGTCGAGGTGCGCAAGAAGGTGCACGAAGACGTGCTGCTGGCGGTGGGGATTCTGGGCCCGGGCCCGCTGGTGGCGTAACCGGCATGGTAATGATTCAGCCCCGCGCCGGTGATCCCCGGCACTGGGCTGAACATGATGCGCGACCGCGTTGCTACCGGAGTTTCTTCACCAGCTCGACCAACTGATCCAGTGCTTTGCCCCAGCCTTCGTAAAAGCCCATTTCCTCGTGCTTCTTGCGGCCGGCCTCGTCGTTGTGCAGGGCAATGGCGGTGTAACGCGTTCCCTTGCCTTCCTTTTTCATGGTCACAATGGCGGTCATGAAGCCTTGGCCGGCAGGGCGATAATCGGCCAGCAGCGCGTCTGTGAAGACCAGCTTCTGGTTCGGGACGATTTCCAGATAGCAACCCGTGTTGGGAAACGACTCACCATTGGGGCCGTTCATCACTGTGTAGCAGCGTCCGCCCGGTCGCAGGTCAATTTCGCAGTGCGACACATACCAAGGCTTGGGGCAGAACCATTGTTTGAGCAGCTCAGGCGTGGTCCATGCCTTCCAGACCAGCTCCACGGGCACGTCAATCAGGCGTTCAAGCACGAGGTCGAGTTTCGGGTCGGGTTTGAAGCTCATTTGTTTTTCTCCGATTCCTTGAGTTTGAGCAGCAGGGCGTCAAGTTGATCCAGCCGGCGTTCCCACACGGCGCGCTGGCGCGCCAGCCAGTGTTCGGCGGGCTTCAGCGCCGCCGGTTCCAGTTCATAGGTGCGGACGCGGCCCTGCTTGCGCGATTTCACCAGGCCGCATTGCTCAAGAATGGTCAGGTGCTGCACGAACGACGGCAGCGCCATGGTAAAGGGTGCCGCCAGTTCGCTCACCGAAGCCGGGCTGCGGCCAAGGCGTTCCAGCACGCGGCGGCGGGTGGGATCGGCCAGCGCGCGAAACACGCGGTCAACGGGCAGGGTGGTTGGTTGGGCGGCGCGAACCATGAGGTGCAGGATAGGCGCGACAAACACTTAGGTCAATACCTAAGTGTTTGCGGGCTTTGTGCACGGCCGGGGTGCCGGTGGGGCTATTCGGGTTTGCGCAGGTTGTATTCGCTGATCTTGCGGTCCAGCGTGGGGCGCGAGATACCCAGCAGGGTGCTGGATTCCTTCTTGTTCCAGCCGGTCTGGTTGAGCACGCGCTCGATGTGCCGCGCCTCCATGCCGGCCAGCGAGCTGTCAGCGCCGGCGGGGTTGTCGCTTGCGGCCGCGCCGGCAGGCGGCGTAAGCCGCAGGTCTGCCGCGCGCAGAACGTCGCCGGGCGCGGCCACGGCCGCGCGCTTGATCACGGCGCGAAGTTCGCGCACGTTGCCCGGCCAGGCATGCTCGCGCAGGCGCTGCATGGCCGCGGGTTCGATCGTCTTGATGCGGGTGCCGAACTTTTCGTTGCATTCGCCCACAAAGCGCCGCGCCAGAGGCTCGATTTCTTCGCGCCGCCGGCGCAGCGGCGGTACTTCAATCGTGAACTCGTTCAGGCGGTAAAACAGATCTTCGCGGAAGCGCCCGTCGGCCAGCAGCCGCTCAATCGGGCAGTTCGTGGCCGCAATGATGCGCACGTCGGCGTGCAGGGTTGCTTCGCCGCCCACGCGCTCGAACTGCTTGTACTCAAACGCGCGCAGTACCTTGGCCTGGGCCACCGGGCTCATGTCGCCGATTTCGTCCAGAAACAGCGTGCCGCCGTCGGCCAGCTCGAACTTGCCCTTGCGCAGCTTGTCGCTGCTGGTGTAGGCGCCCTTTTCGCTGCCGAAGAGTTCGCTTTCCAGCAGTGTGTCAGGAATTGCCGAACAGTTCACGCTGACAAATGGCCGTCGTGCCCGCCGGCTGGCGTTGTGAATGGCCTGGGCGATCAGGTTTTTGCCGGTGCCGGTTTCGCCCAGCAGCAAGATCGCCACATCCTTGCCGGCCGCGCCGGCGGCCAGCCGCAGCACCTCGCGGAAGGCTTCGCTCACGCACACCAGCGCGTCAAACGTGACGCCGACCGAACGGTAGGCGCTGGTGATCGTGGGTTCGCTTGCGGCGGCGGGGTCCATGCGGGCGGTTTCCGGTTTACGTTGTAATGCGCGGGGGCGGCGCGCGCAATGTTGCGCAGCGGCATGCACAGTTGAAACTCCGGCGCGGCCCGCTACGTTATGGGGTATGGCAAACGGCGAACGAATGACCCTGATTGTGCGCACGTCCAAGGGTTTTACGGACAAGTTCCGGGCCCTGGACGAACGGTACGACCAGCTTCAGGCCCGCAAGGACGCGGCGATCCAGAAAGGCGATGCCGACGAGGCCGGCAAGTCGGCCACCGAAATGGCGCGCATTGCCTGCGAAATCCAGGACCTTCTGTTTGACGAACTGGAACGCCACTGGGGCCCGCGCCTGATTGACGACCAGCGCCTGCCCGAAATCCCCGACGACTGGCGCGTCTGGGTGCGCGGCCGCCTGCTGCACATCGAGTACGAAGAACGCGAAGTGTTTAAAGACCACTAACGGGCGTTGGGAAGGTTTTCTCAACGCCATGCCCGGCCTGCTGCGACTGATGCGGGCCTTGGGCCCGCGGTCCAAAACAAACCGGGGCGGCCCTTGGGCCGCCCCTTCTGCCAACCAACCGCCAATCCCTACAGAACCTCAATGCTTACGGCCACCGCGTTGCCTCCGCCAAGGCACAGGCCGGCGAGTCCCTTCTTCAAGTTGCGCTTGCGCAGCGCGTAGATCAACGTGGTCAGGATCCGGCTGCCGCTGCTGCCGATCGCGTGGCCCAGCGCCACCGCGCCGCCGTTGACGTTGACCTTGTTCGGGTCGAGCTTCAGCGTGCGGGTCAGGGCCACCGCGGCCACGCTGAAGGCCTCGTTGAACTCCACCAGATCATAGGTGCTGACGTTCACGCCGGTGCGCTTTTCAAGGTTTTTGACGGCTTCCACCGGCGCCATCATCACCCACTTGGGCTCCACGCCGCCGGTGGCGTAGCCCGTGACGCGGGCCAGCGGCTTCAGGCCGAGTTCCTTCACCTTGTCTTCGGCGACCACCAGTATGGCGCTGGCGCCGTCGTTGACACTGGGCGCGTTGCCGGCCGTTACGGTGCCGCCTTCCTTGAACGCGGGCTTGAGTCTGGCCAGACCCTCAAGCGTGCTGTCGGCGCGCACGGTTTCGTCGGTGTCGAACAGCGTGACTTCGCCCTTCTTGCCCTTGATCTCAAGCGGCGCGATTTCGTCCTTGAACGCGCCGTTCTTGATCGCCGCCGCGGCCTTGAGGTGGCTGTTCAGCGCGAACTGGTCCTGGTCGGCGCGGCTTACCTTGTATTCCTCGGCCACCAGCTCGCCGGTCATGCCCATGTGAAAGTCGTTGTACTTGTCCCACAGGCCGTCATGGATCATCAGGTCCAGCATCTGCACGTGTCCCAGGCGCGCGCCGTTGCGGGCCGCGGGCAGGGCGTAGGGCGCGTTGCTCATGCTTTCCATGCCGCCGGCCACAATGCAGTCGGCGTCGCCGACGCGGATCGCCTGGGCCGCCAGCGCCACGGCCTTGAGACCGCTGCCGCAGACCTTGTTGATGGTCAGGGCCGGAATCTTGTCGGGCAGGCCCGCGAAGATTGCGGCCTGGCGCGCGGGGTTCTGGCCCACGCCGGCCTGCAGCACGTTGCCCATGATGACTTCGTCAATGCGTGACGGGTCAACGCCCGAGCGCGCGACCAGCGCCTTGATGACGTGGGCGCCAAGCTGCGGCGCGGTGAAAGGGGCCAGTGTGCCCTGGAATTTTCCGGTGGGGGTGCGGACAGCTTCGCAGAGGATGGCGTGTCTCATGTTGGTCTCGGTCTCGTGTGTTCAGGGCCAATGTAACAACAGCTTGTGCGGATGCGATGCCGTGAAAAATAAGATGAAACGGGTCCGCGAAAGCATGACTGAAGGGTCAGTTGATGTCATTGTGCGCTGAAAAGCACGAAAAGAAATGGCCTGAAACCAGCTTGAAATGGGCATTTTTCAAGAAACACTGATTTTCTTGTTGACTCATGTCCCAATACGGCGCTAAGGTTTCATCCAGAAATGACTGGTTGGTCAGTCTAGCTGCGGGACTACAGTCGGGAGCTGCCATGATCCTTGAAGCCGAAAGCAATCAATCCACTTGCCCCAGAAATCGCTTCGAAGCTGCCGCGCTGCCCTTGCGCGACTTCCTTTACAGCAAGGCCGTGAAGCTCACGGGCAACCCCAACGACGCCGACGATCTGCTTCAGGACACCTTCGTTCTGGGCCTACGCAAGTTCCACATGTTCCGTGAAGGGACCAATCTGAAGGCCTGGCTGGCGCGACTTCAGTTCAACCTGTTTGTCAGCCACTACCGTCGGCGTCGCAACCGGCCCGATGGTGTGCGGCTGGACGACGTTGGCGATATTGTGACCGACAGGTCAGTAAGTGGTGACTTTGGGCGACTGGAGTCGCTCTCCGGGGCTGAACTGGCCCAGGATCAGGCGCTGATCGAAAGCCTGCCTGGCGAACTCAAACACGGGCTGGAAGAGCTTGACCCGCGCTACCGCGACGTGCTTTTGATGAGTGCCGTGGGCGAAAAATCATACCAAGACATTGCCAATGCCCTGTGTGTGCCCGTCGGCACTGTCATGTCGCGGCTGTCGCGTGCCAAAGCCGCGCTGCGTGGCTACCTGGCCGACATGCCCGCGCTGGCGGGCTGACCTCGCGGCCATGACAGAACGGCATGGCTGAAGTAAACCCGTGCCGTGAGTGACGCCTACACGAAAAGCCAGCACAGTTGTGCCGCGCGCGCCCGCCGGGTTACGGCCTCGGGTGCGCCGGCCGTTGTGGATGCCGATGCCGTAGAGCGATTCATATTGCGCGTGGGGCGCCCGGTGCCGCAGGTGCTGGTGTTCGGCGCGGAAGTCGGGGCGTGGTGCCGCGAGTTTGACCGGCTGGGTGCTTCGGCCTTTGGCGCGGATCTGTGCCCCGAGGTTCTGGAACTGGCGCGGGTGCGCTATCCGGCCGGCAACTTTCGTGTCGCCGACGCCCGTGCCCTGCCCTTTGCCGACGGCAGTTTTGACGGCGTGTGGGCAGGCCGGATGCTCAGCCGCATGCCCCGTGCCGAGGCGCACAGGGCATTGCGCGAACTGCACCGCGTGATGCGCATGGGGGCCCTGCTGGGGGCGGAGCTGCTGGTCGGTGCCGGCGAATCCGTGCAGCCGACAGCGGACGGGCCGCGGCTGGAAACGCGCTGGGCCGTGGACGAGTTTGCCCGGTTGTGCGACGCGCTGGACATGCAGTTGATAGACGAAGCCGTGCTGCCGGCCGGCGCCGTGCGCCTGTTGTTCCGGCGCGAATACTAGTGGTTCGTCACGATTGGATTGTCGGGTAGATGGGGTCCTCACAAAGCGCGGGTTTTGTCGCGCGTCACTTTAGCATGGCGGGCTGAACCGATGGAGCCTTGCTATGCCTGAGTTGCCCTTTGACCTGCCCGCGCCTTAAGCCGGGTTTGACTTCGCCCGCGTGTTTTCCACTCGCGAGGCCTGCCTTGCCGCTGTCGTCAAGGTTCGCTGGCCTGGCGGTTTTGCCTGCCCTCGTTGCAAGCACAGCCACGCCTGGCTGCACCGCAAGCGACCGGTGCTGGAGTGTTCGGCCTGCGGCCGGAAGACCTCGCCGCTTGCGGGCCGTGGATACAGCCAGCGGCGAGAACCTGTCGCGCGTGGTGAGCCAGACGGTGGCCAAAGGCGCCACACTGCGCACCGACGGCTGGCAGGCCTATCAAGCCGTGCCCGGAGTGAAGCACCGGCCCGAGGTCATCGGCGACAGCAAGCAGGCCAGTACCGTGCTGCCGCTGGTGCACCGGGTGGCCAGCCTGCTGAAGCGGTACGTGAAGGGCATCCTGTACGGAAGCTGGCGGCCCAACTGGCTGGGCTGGATGCTGGAAGACTGGGAGTACCGCTTCAACCGCCGCAAGGCCAAGCGCAGGCCGCTGCTGTTCGAGCGGCTGGTACAATGGGGCGCGGAACTGAGAGTGCCGACAAGAAAGGACTGGCACGATTACACACTCGCCACCAGCCGACTATGAATCACCCGCGCTTTGTGAGGACGCCGACTGTGGGAAACAATGTTTTTAAACGCCGCAATGTACCGGTCGCTGTTGAAAAACGTTCCGCGAGATGCACTCAACCTGCTACTGAGCCACCTCGCCCTCGCCGCATGACCAAGAAAAGCGCAAAAGTCGAGCTTACGGCAGCTTCACGTAGTTCACCACGGCCCAGGCCTTGAAGGCCACCATGAACGCGCCCTCGTCCATGCCCAGTTCATTGAGCAGACGGTTGACCAGTTCGGTTCCGGTTTCGGGGGCCTGTTTGTCCTTGCGGCGCTTGGACCGTTCGGCCAGGGCGCCCTCAAAGAAGGCCTTGAGTTTTTCCTTGTGCTGGCTGGACAGGTAATCGGCGATACAGAAGGCCGCGGCCATGTGGTCTTCGGTAAAGTCGTTGACGCGCAGGCGCGCCAGTTCGCCGGGTTTGATGGCCGTGCCGCCCACCAGCCGCAGCAGAACTTCCAGACGCCAGCCCGCGGCGCAGGTGCCAAGCCCCGGCAGGGATTCCTTGCCGCCGGTGTTGATCACGCCCGAGGCGCGCGTGCCGTAAAACGTGCTGGCGCAGCTTCCGTTCATGTGCGTGCTGTTCAGATAGCCGAAACCGTGCGCCAGCCAGTAGCCGCCCATGTCGGTGCAGCGCAGCACATCCTTGAGCGACACGTCGTGCGCGATCGCGTCGCGCAGGCCGTAGTCGTTTTCCGTGTTCGGGTACAGCCATACCGAACCGTAGGGGTTGAACACCTGGGCCCCGCCGCCGACCTTGGCGATTTCGGAACGCTCGGACGGGTCGGTCAGGCCGCTGCACTTGTCAATGAACGCGGCAAAACGTTCGCGCGTGCCAATCGCCGTGTAGTGCAGCCGGTGTTCGTCGGCCTTGGGCGCCGGCGGCGAGGTCAGGCCCATCAGTTCAAGCTGGTGGTTGCGGCTGGCCTCGGCAAAGCGGGTGAGTGGCTCGACCCAGCTTTCGCTGACTTCGCCCATATCGCAGTGAAAGACGTACCAGGCGCTGCGGCGCTTGGCCATCGGATAGCCCAGAGTTTTTTCGTAGGGCGTCAGTTCGTTGAACTTTTCAGGCGCGGCGATTTCGTTGATGCGCTTGTCGCGCAGGGTGTCGTGTTCGTCGTCCAGGGCGTGCTTGAACAGCCGGCGGTCGGGGTTGGCGCGGGCGGCCTTCTGGGCTTCGCGGTGTTCGGGGCACAGCCGCAGCACGTGAAACAGCGCCAGCATGCGCGTCTGGGGCTCCAGCGCCGTGTCGGTTACAAACTTCCACAGGGATTCGGCGGCCTTGGTGCGAAGGTCAAGCGTTTCGGCGGTCAGCTTCTGCTCGATTTCCTCGCGCTTCTTTTCGTTGACGATGTCCTTGAGCGGAATCAGGTCGTCTTCCATCACCCAGTTCTTGCCCTTCTTCTTGAACCCCATCACCTTGCGGGTTTTGGCGTGGTCGGGGTCATAGCGCAGGGCGTGGTCAAAGAACGACCGGGCGTTGGTGTACAGCCCTTTCTCTTTGGCTTTTTCGCCGCACTGGTAACAGGTTTCGGCCAGGTCGCTCAGCGCCTTGGCCAGTTTTTTGTCCGTCGGCACGCCGAAGTCGTCGGCGGCGGTGGCCGGCCGCGACCAGCTTGCGGCAAGACCAAGCGCCAGCAATACCACCAGCAGCCTTGCGGCCGCGTTGTGCAGGTTCATGGGAATCCTCCTGGCCCCGTCCTCTTCCTCGAGGCCTATTGTAGTCCCGGACGGGCCGGCCGCCACGGTTACCCGGCTTCAGGCCGGGGTGCCGTATTCGCCCTTGTGCCAGCGGCGCCGGATGCGCCGCACGGCCTTGAGCATGCGCCAGCCGTCGCGGGCCAGGCGCACCTTGCTGCCGGGGATTTCCGTCCAGTTCACGGGCACTTCGGCAATCGTAATGCCGCGTCGCTGGGCCAGGTACAGCAGTTCAACGTCAAAGGCAAACCCGTTCTCGCGCGTGTCACCAAACAGCGCCACGGCGCGGTCGGTTGCGAACAGCTTGAACCCGCACTGGGTGTCGCGGATGCCGCGCACGCTGCCCAGCCGCACCGCGCGGTTGAACCACCGGCCCAGAAAGCGCCGCAGCCGGCTGGCCTTTACCACCGTGCCCCGGCCCTCGCGGCTGCCAATGGCGATTTCAGCGCCGCCGGCCACGGCGCGTTCCAGCGCCGCCAGTTCGGTCATGCGCGTGGCGCCGTCGGCGTCGGCAAACAGCCGCAGGCGTCCGCGCGCCTGAAGCATGCCCTTGCGGACCGCCGCGCCCTTGCCGCTGTTGCGTTCAAGCCGGATCACGCGCGCGCCGCCCTGTTCGGCCAGTTGGGCCGTGTTGTCGCTGCTGCCGTCGTCTACCACGATGATCTCAATCGCGCGGCCGTCAGCCGCGGCCCACTGCCGCACGTGGTCCAGAAACGCCGGCAGGCGTTGGGCTTCGTTGAAGGCCGGGATCACCACCGAAAGGTCGGGCGTGCCGGACATGGGCGCGGACGATAGCCAACGAACAGCAAATTGGGATGCGCGAATTTCGCCGCGCCCCGTGTCTGATTTTCACGCCCGGCCAATCCCAAAACCGCCCGCGCGCGGTATGTTCGGGGCATGGCCAGCGTTCCGATTGCCAGCATTGACCCTGGTACCGAATTGGGCCGCCGCTACATCCACGACTTTGCCCAGGTCGAGCCGTTCTTTGCCGCCGACTACCGCCGCCTTGAACATCTGGCCGCGCACGCCAACCGCCTGCTTTCCCGCACCTGGGCCGCGCGGTTCGACCGCGAGGCCACGGCGGCGCTGGTGCGCGACTACGCCCGGGCCTTTGCCGCGCCGCGCCCGGTGCTGGACAACATTGAACGGCTGGCGCGGCCGGGCACGGTGTGCGTGCTGACGGGCCAGCAGGCCGGTCTGGGCGGCGGGCCGCTGCTGGCGCTGCACAAGGCGGTCACGGCAATCCGCCTGGCGCGCGAGCTGGAACAGGCGGCGGGTCTGGCCGTGGTGCCTGTGTTCTGGAACGCCAGCGACGACAGCGACCTGGAAGAAGTCAACCGGCTTCGCGCCACCGATGAATCGGGCGGGCTGCGCAGGTTCCGGTTCCGCATGAGCGCCGGCAAGCGCCACGTGCGCGACATTGTCCTGCCCCCGCCAGCCGACCCCCAGTGGGCCGAAGCCGAGGCGTTGCTGGCCGGTCCCTTTGCCGACCGCGCGCGCGCGCTGTTGCGCGACGGGGCCGGGCGTGACTTCGGCGCGGCGTTCACGCGCCTGTTGCATGAACTGCTGGGCCCGCGCGGGCTGGTGGTGATTGAGCCCCGCGCCCTGACCGGCCACCCCCAGTGGCGGCGGCTGGTGGCCTTTGAGATTGAAAACCGCGAACAGAACCGCCAGCAACTGCAACGTCTGAGCGAACGGCTGGACGGCATGGGCATGCCCGCGGGCGTGCCCGTGACCAGCCACCTGAACCTGTTTGAAACCATCGGCGGCGAGCGCCGCCACATCACCTGCGAGGGCCGTCATCTGGTGCTCGAGGGCGTGCCCGGCACCACCACCAAAACCGCCCTGCTGCGCCGCGCCCGCGCCGAACCCGCGGCCTTTACGCCCAATGTTCTGCTGCGCCCGCTGGTCCAGAACGCGATCTTTCCCGCCGTGGCCTACGCCGGCGGCCAGGCCGAAATCGCCTACCACGCGTTGCTCAAGGGTCTGCACCGCGCGGCCAAGGTCTTCATGCCCGCGTTGTTCCCGCGCCTGTCGCTGACGCTGGTGCGCCAGGCCGACGCCCGGCGGTTTGACGATCTGGTCGGGCTGCGCACCGGCATCCAGTGGCGCCAGAAAGAGGCCCAGATCGTCGCCGACGGCACCCAGGCCGGCCTGCGCCAGGCCTTTGCGGCCATGCGCACGGACCTGAAGGGCCTGGCGCGCGGCATGGAACAGGAAATCGGGCGGCTGGAACAGCGCACTTCACGGGCGGTTTCCGACGTGATGACGCGGGTGAAGCACGAACCGTTGAAGCTGTTGCCCAACGGGCCCGAACTCGAGCCGTTGTGGAACCGCTATTTTCCGGAAGACCGGCCACAGGAAAGGGTAATCAGCGTGCTGGCCGCTGTGGCCGAGTTCGGGCCGGGGTTGGTGGATGCGATCGAGAGCCAGGCGGGTTTATTTGACTTTTCTCACCACGTCGTTGTGCTGTAACGGCAGTTTTCCGGCCTACAGGCTGCAACATGGTTGGTGTGCGTATGTTGCGTTTAGCCCTTGGGGCCGTACCATGAAATCTTTCGGGCTGACGTTTTTTCCGTGCAAGCAATGAACCGGCTGTGGTTTTGGCCCGTTTATCAGTGGCAACGCAGTGTTTCTGAAATCCCGGTGGGTGAATCCGAGGCACCCAAATAGGAGGCCGCCGTGGCAGGGCAACAGCAATACTACGAAGAACCCGCGGACCAGCAGTATGCCGACCAGCAGGAACAGCCTGCCGGCAACACGGGCGAAGACCTGACGGCGATCGCATCCGTACCCTGGGTGGCGATCGCGCTGGCGCTGCACGTGATTCTGCTGGTGATCGCCTATTTCATTTATCCGCCGGGCCCGGATCGCACCGAGATCCAGGTGATCCAGAGCCAGGTGGAACAGGAAGCGATTCCGCCGGTGCCCGAGCAGCCGCCCGAGCAGCCGGTGGAATTCCCCAAGGATGAGCCCGTCCAGGAAAAACCGACCGAGGACGAGCGCATCGTTGAGGACGCCAAGGACGACAACAACGAAGACCCGTCCGACAAGCCCAACAACGACCTGGCGGAAAACCCCAACAACGACCCGTCCAAGGACGAGTCGCCGCACCCCAACCGTAACAGCACGACCAGCGCCGTGGGCCTGGGCGGCGGTGCGGGCGGCGGCGGCGGCCGTGGCGGCAAGGGCGGCTTCAACTTCCGTCGCGCCCGCGGCGGTGGCGGCCGTCCGCACCAGGATCGCGTCAAGGCGGCCCTGGAATGGCTCAAGGACCACCAGAACCGTGAAGGCTACTGGAGCGCCACCACCTTCAGCGACGACAGCACCCGTGCCGGCGCCCAGAAGACCTTCAACATCGAGTTTGTTGCCGTCGGCGACAAGAACGGCGACAAGGGCTGGGAACAGACCTGCGACATCGGCCTGACGGGCATGGCACTGCTGGCCTTTGTGGGTGCCGGCTACGACCACAAGGAAGGCGACTACAAGACCACCTGCCGCAACGCGATTCTATACCTGCGCAAGGTTCAGACCAACGACGGCTGCTTCGGCCCCAAGGAAGACGACCACTTCGTCTACAACCACGCGATTTCGGCCATGGCCATGGCCGAGGCCTATGGTCTCAGCGGCGACGCGGTTCTCAAGCCGATTGCCGACAAGGCCGTTGAGTTCATGCTGCAGGCCCAGAACCCGGGCTTGGGCTGGCGCTACGGCGTGCGCCCGACCTACAACGACAGCTCGGTGACGGGCTGGATGGTGCTGGCGCTCAAGTCGTGCAAGATGGCGGGTCTGGAGTTCGACACCACCAAGTGCTACGCCGACGCGGCCAAGTGGTACGAACTGGTCACCGTGGACGTCAACGGCTACCCCAAGACCGGCTATGACAGCCCCGGCAGCAACAACGCCCGTCTGCGCAGTGCCGGCGAGTACGACAACAACCCCTCGATGGACAGCATCTACGTCATGAGCATGCTGTTCATGGGCAAGGCCGACCTGACCGATGCCAAGATCAAGGCCCTGAGCCGCACCTGCATCGAGAAGGACTTCCTGCCCCGCTGGGAACACAAGAAGATTGATTACTACTGGTGGTACTACTGCAGCCTGGCCCTGTACCAGGTCGGCGGCAGCACCTGGGACACCTGGGAAAAGCCGATGGCCAAGACCCTGCTGGACAGCCAGCGCGGCTACCACGAAAAGGACAAGGCCAAGAACCTGACCAGCAAGACCGTTCTGGACGAACACGGCAGCTGGGACGCGGTGGATGCCTGGGGTTCGGCCGGCGGCCGCGTGTACAGCACGGCGATCAACTGCCTGACGCTGGAGGTGTACTACCGCTATCAGAAGCTGCACAAGTAATCCGACGCGGATGGAGTTCTCCGGGGCGGCCAAATGGCCGCCCCGGTTGCTTTGGTACGCCCATGACGGCGCGCGGGGCCGGACCTACAATCCGCCGGGCCCATGTCCAGAAAGAAGAAAAAGCACCACCAGCCCCAGCCGCCCCGGACGGCGCCGGCCGCGCCCGTGTCGGGCGATCCGGCCCCCGGCGCAACGGCCCTGCCCGCGCCGCTGCGCATGCTGGATGCCGACTACAGCGCCGTGCTGCGCATGCGCAACGTGCGCTGGCTGATCGTGATTGCCGCCGTGGTCGCGGCGCTGCTGCTGGGGGCGCACCTGTCGGCGGTGTTCATTCCGCTGATTGTGGCGCTGGCGCTGGCCTACATTCTCAACCCGCTGGTGGTTCGCCTGCAAAAGCGCGGCTGGTCGCGGGCGCGGTCGGTGCTGACGATCTTTCTGCTGATTGTTGTTCTTGGCGCCGGCGGCGTGGCGTTGATGGGTCTGAGCGTGATCCGTGACGTGCGCAGCATGTCCGAACAGGCCCGCGCGCTGTTTGCCGACTTCAGCGCCCACCAGGACGAATGGATCGCGGCCTGGAACGAACACGTGCCGGCGCGCCTGCAACTGGACCCGCGCGACGACCCGATGGGCCGCACCTCGGAACTGGTTCTGGCCAGGCTGTTCCCCGCCGAAAGCGAGCTGGAAACCGCTGACCGCGCCGCCGCCCGTGCCCAGATGGCCACGGCGCGCGCGGAACTGCTGGCCGGTTTCCAGCGCGCCGACCGCGACGGCAACCTTGTGCTGGACAGGGCCGAAATCGCCGGCGCCGAACACGCCGCCATGGATCGCAACGGCGACGGCGTGGTTTCCACCGACGAATGGTTCACGCGCTTTGGCGCCACCACGCCCCGCGAAGACGCCCGTACCCTGGCGCCCAAGGCCCAGGACGCGACCGCTGGCGCCATTGAATGGGCCGGCACCGGCATTGCGGGGTTGTTCACTCTGCTGATGTGGCTGCTGCTGATTCCGATCTACAGCTGGTACTTCATGGTCGGTTACGACGGCGTGGTGGCCAGGGCTCGCGCCTATCTGCCCGGCGCGCACCGCGAACGCATCGAGCGCATCGCCCGCGAAATTGACGGCATGCTGCGCGCGTTTTTCCGCGGGCGCATCATCGTGGTTCTGATCATCGGAGCCTTGACCACCGTGATGTACCTGCTGTTCGGCGTGAAGTACGCCGTGCTGCTGGGCATGCTGGCGGGGCTGGGTGTGTTGATGCCCTATGCCAGCATTGTCGTAAGCTGGATTCCGGCCCTGATCCTGATGGGCATTGCCGGCGACAGCGTGGGCGCGATCATCGGCATGAGCGTGTGCTTTCACGCCATCCAGGCCGTCGAGCAATACGTGCTGACGCCCAAGCTGCTGGGCGACGCGGTCGAGCTGCACCCCGTGACACTGCTGGTGGGTGTGTTTGTGATGGCCAGCCTGTTCGGGCTGTTCGGGGCGCTGCTGGCGGTGCCGCTGACGGCGATTGCCAAGACCCTGGGCCGCGAGTTTCTGCTGCCGTACTTCAAGCACCTGGCTGAAGAAAAGCCGGGGTAGCCGCAGCCGCCGGTGTCCATGCGGCCGGTTGTTGTTTCCCCGCCCGCCGGCCTCTAACCTCTGGCCTTCGCATGGACACTGCCGCGCACAAAGACGAAGTTCCCGGCGCCATCCGCGTGGCCGCCCGCGCCCTGATCATCGAGGAGGGCCGGCTGCTGGTCATGACCATGGCCGACGAACAGGGCCAGTGGTGCGTCACGCCCGGCGGCGGCGTGCGCCGCGGCGAAACGCTGGGCCAGGGCCTGCGCCGCGAAGTGCGCGAAGAAATCGGCATCGAGGTCACGCCCGACGACATTGTGTACGTGCGCGAACTGATCGGCAGCAGCGCCCGCGTGCGCTATGGCGGGCTGCGGCCGGACACCCACCAGCTTGAAATCTTTTTTCACTGCCGGCGCCGCGGCGAGGTGCGCATGGGCGCCACGCCCGACAGCCACTGCACCGGTTTTGCCTGGGTGCCGCTGAAGGAACTGGCCGGGCGCAACTTTTTTCCCGAAGCACTGGCCGAACGGCTGGCCCGCGACGTGGCCACCGGGTTCATCCCGCACGGCAACTATCTGGGCGATGCATGAGGGCGCTGCTGGACATCTTTCTGCCCCGCCACTGCCCGGTGTCGGGCCGGCCGCTGCTGACCGACGAACCCGGCCCGGTTGCCCCCGAAGTGCTGCGCGCGCTGGAAGTCTGCGGGTCCGATTACTGCGCGCGCTGCGGCGCGCCCCAGGGCGCCGGCGTGGGCCGTGTCGGTTCCTGCGACAGTTGCCGCGACGCAACTGACGGCTTTGGCGCCGACGGCATCACCGCCGTCGGTCGCTACACCGAACCCATGCGCGGCCTGTGCAAGGCCATGAAGTTCGGCAACGCCCGCGACATCGCCCTGCCGCTGGCGGCGTTTCTGGCCCAGATGCTGCTGGATCGCGGCGTGGCGGCCGGCGTGGATGTGGTCGTGCCCTTGCCGCTGCATGTGCTGCGGCACTTTGAACGCGGCTGCAACCAGGCCGAACTGATCGCGCGGCCGCTGGCCAGGGCCCTGAACAAGCCGCTGCTGTCCCGGGCCCTGCGCCGCGCGCGCGGCACGGATCGCCAGGCCCGGCTTTCACCGCTGCAGCGCCGCCGCAACGTTGAAAATGCCTTTGTCGCGCGCCCGCGCCTGGCCCCTCGCCTGGCGGGCAGGCATGTGCTGCTGGTGGATGACGTGCTGACCACCGGCGCCACGTTTGCCGCCGCGGCAACGGCACTGCGCCAGGCCGGCGCGGCGTCGGTGCACGGCGCCGTGGCCGCCCGCGCGGCCCTGGACGACGACCGTTGACCGCCGTCTGCCGGTTCCCGTCAGGCCGTGATAGGCTGCGCGCGGAGGCTGCTTGAGCGAACCCACGCTGCGAATCCTGTGCCTTGGCGATCTGGTGGGCCGCCCCGGTCGTCGCGCCGTGCGCGAGGGGCTGCCCGTGGCCCGGCGCGAACAGCGGCTGGATTTCACGCTGGTGAACGTTGAAAACGCCACCAACGGCGCCGGCATCCGCGCCAAAGAAGGCATAGAGCTGCTTTCCTACGGCGTGGATGTCATGACCAGCGGCGACCACGCGCTGGATTTTCCCGAAACCGGCCAGTACCTGGCCGCCGAGCCCCGGCTGCTGCGCCCGGTGAATTACGACATGCCCGGCCTTGGCGCGCATGTGTACCCGTGCGGCGAACATCTGGTGGGGGTGGTCAACGTGGCCGGCCACGTGTTCATGCGCGAACGCTGCAAGGTGCGCAACGCCTTTCACGCCGCTCTGGAGGCCGTGAACGAACTGCGCAAGCGCACACCGGTTGTGCTGGTGGACATGCACGGCGAAGCCACCAGCGAAAAGATCGCCATGGGCTGGCACCTGGACGGTCTGGCCAGCGCCGTGTTCGGCACCCACACCCACGTGCAGACCGCCGACGTGCAGGTTCTGCCCCGGGGCACAGGCTATATCACGGATCTGGGCATGACCGGGCCGCACTACGGCGTGATCGGCCGCGAGATGCAGGCCGTGCTGCGCCGCTTTACCTCGGACGCGCGCGAACACATGAAGGTCGCCCGCGAATGGAACCGCCTGACCGGCGCCATCTTTGAAATCAACGCCCGCACCGGCCGCTGTGTCGGCGCCGGGCTGTTCCGGCACCAGGTGGCCTCGACGACCGAACCCGACACGGAATGACTCCGGCGCCCCGCCAGGGACGCCGGAGCCAAAACGCGGGGTTCAACGGCGGATGGTGTGGGTCTCCAGCCAGCCGGTGGGGGCGGTTGTGCCGTCGTAGCGCGGCGTTTCAATTACGATGTCGCGGTCGGGTTTGGGAATCAGCCAGATGCGCCAGATGCGTTCATAACCAGGCGATTCGCTGTCGCTTTCGGTCTGCGCCCCGGGTGTGGTCAGCCGCAGCACCACGCGCGCCTGGTTCATGCCCGCCAGCACCAGTTCAAACTGGTCCGTGTTAGCCGGCGCGGCCTCGGTGGCGGCCACGGCGATGTATTGGTCCCAGTCCACGGCCGGCAGTTTGTCCTGGCCGGTGTTGATGTCGTTGTTCAGCTCCTGCCACTGGGCGGCATCGCGGGCGACCAGAAACCGGCGTTTGGTTTTGGGGAAGCCGCCGCTGCCGAAACGCGTGCCGTCTATGGTGTAGCTG
Source organism: Planctomycetota bacterium (assembly GCA_015075515.1). Taxonomy (GTDB): domain Bacteria; phylum Planctomycetota; class UBA8742; order UBA2392; family UBA2392; genus H3-PLA7. The sequence goes on along the minus strand of JABTUE010000002.1, from coordinate 419,619 downwards.
ACCATCGGGTTGATGTCCGAACGCGGCTTCCATTTGGCCTCCAGCGGCTGCCACAGCGGGGCGGCGCGCTTGATGCCCTGCACGTTCAGTTCCATGTGGATCGCCGCTTCCGTGCGCGGCAGCGCGAACATCGCAAACGGCGCGCAGCGCACCCCGCCGCCGTCGGGGCCCGCGGTCTGGAAGTGTTCTTCCTCAAGCCTCAGGGTATAGCGGTATTCGCCCTGCAGAATCTCGCGCACCGTGTAGCCTCGGCTGTTGAGTTTGTCGCCGCCGAACACCGCCAGCACGATCTCGCGCTCAAAGTTCACCGCCGGTGCCGCGGTCCCGGCGTGTTCGTTCCACAGCGCCGTCCAGCCCTCGTCATCGTACACCAGCCGGGTCTGGGCCCTGGTGACGCGGCTGTTTTCACCCGTCCACTGGCGCAGCACGGCAAAGCCGCGCGTGTCGGCGGCCCGCGTGAACATTTCGCGCAGTGCCTGCATGGATGTTCCGGGCAGAATCCGCCCCTCCACGCTGGTTTCGCCCGTCATGGTCAGTGTGAAAATCCCCGAGTCGCCCACGACAAAACCCAGCCCGCTGCCGTCGTTCAGCTTCAGCGCCAGTTGGTACACATCGCGTTCGGCCAGATGCGTCTTGGAAAAGCCCATGTCCTCCGGCCACAGCAGCCCCGCCATCCGCGCCAGCACCGCCGCGTCGCGGATGGTGCCGCGCAGCGGCGCGCCCTGGTCGGTGCTGTCCACAAAGGTGGCCTCAACCGCCCGCGCCAGCAGCGCGCGCATGGCTTTGGCGTCCTGCACGGGCAGGCGCGGCTGGTTTCTGGCCGCCGCCAGTTCGGCCTTGAGTTCCGCTGCCAGATCCGGCGCGCAGTCAAACTGGTGGTAGCGCTCCCATGACGGCAGCCTGATGTCGCACAGGCCGGCGCGCCCCGGCCTGGTGAACACCGAGGCTCGGATCACGCGGCCGTCCTTCAGCCGCAGCTCAAACTGGTTGGTGTGGTCAATGCCCGCGGGCGTTGCGCTCGGTTCGCCCAGATGCGTGGCAAAGGCCGCGGCAATCGCCCGCACCCGCGCCGCGTCGCGGACGGTCAGCCAGCCGGAGTAGAGGCCTTTTTCGGCCACCCGCAGTTCAATGCCCTCGACCTGTCCCAGCAGCGCGCGCAGGGATTTGGTGTCTTCCGGTTTGGGGTCCTGGGCGCGCGGCGGCGGTGTGTCTTCTTCGGCGGCGATCACCCGGCCGTTGAGCACGGCCTGGCCGGACAGCACGCACAGCGCGAGCATTCCGGCCGTAATCCAGCGGTTGGGGTTCTTCATGGCTTCTCGTTCCAGGGCGCTGAGGTCAAGATGATCCGCCAGCGGGTCCAGCGCATCCCCGCCCGGAATGCCGGTGCCTGCCACGGTGCGCCCGTTCACGTTCTCGACGCGGCCGTCGCCGACAACGAGAACAGGCGCCCCGTCCGAAAGCAGGACCCAGCCCGATTTGAGTTCCACATGATCCGCCCGCACGCGCCAGCGCGCGCCCTCGGCGGCGGTCACGCCGCGCGGCAGGGTGTCCGGCCGTGTCAGCAGCCAGCCGGCCATGCCCAGCACCAGCAGAACCGCCGCGGCCCGGGCCCAGGCGCGCCAGCGCGGGGTCGCCACGGCCGGCCGCGCGTCTGCGCGCGCGGGTTCGGCGGCGGGGGGCTGCGTGCCGGCGGCCAGTTTCTGCAATGCCCGGGCCGTCAGGTCGGGCGCACCCCGGCCGGACAGGATTTCGTCCAGGTCGCTGTCCAGCAGGTTGTCGTGAAAGGTGTTCATGGTTTCACCTGCTGCTGCACGCACTGGCGCAGTTGTTCGCGCGTGCGCTTGAGCAGCCCCTTGATCGCGTCCGGCGTGGCCTGCATGGCCTGGGCGGTTTCGGCGTCGCTGAGACCGTCGCGGTAGCGCAGGTCAAGCGCCCGGCGCTGGCGGTCGGCCAGTTTGTCCAGGCACCGGCGCAGCGCCGCCAGCCGCTGGTCACTGCCGTCCCCGGGCGTAAGTTCGGCCCAGGCCGCCTCGGATTGTGCCTCAAGCCCCAGCGGCAGTTCGCGCCGGTGGTCGCGCAGCCAGTTCAGGTACAGGTTGCGCGCCGTTTTGCGCAGATAGGCCGCCGTGGCGGCGGGGCCGAAATCCGCCACCGGGTGGTCCAGAACGTACAGAAACACGTCCTGGGTCAGGTCGTCGGCCAGCGCGCGGTCACAGCCCAGCATGCGCAGAAAGCGCCAGACGTCGGTCTGGTGCCGGCGCATCCATTCCACAAGCTGTTCTTCGCGCGTTGTCACGGCCCTCATGCAGACTCAAGCACGCCGGGGCGGCAAAAGTGTCGCGAAAAATCGCAATTTCCCCCGGTCAAACCTTCCGTCCGGCGCCGCCGGGCATGAAATTGGCCGCATGTCCCCGAACCGGACTCCGCCGTGTCTTGAGACGCCGCGCCTGCTGGTGCGCTTTCCGGCCCTTGAGGACGTGCCCGCGATTGCCCGTTATGTCACCGCCAACCGCGAGCACTTCCGCGGCTCGGGCCCGGCCCGCGACGCCAACTACTACACCGAACTGTACTGGGCCAAGGCCGTGGCCGACATCGAGCGCGACTGGCGCGAAGACCGCCACTGCCACTTCTTTCTGTTCGGGCGCGACGACGGTCTGCCGCTGGGCCGCGCGCGCCTGAGCGATATCGTGCGCGGCGCCCTGCACGGCTGCAACCTGGGCTATGAACTGGACCGCGCCTGCCAGGGCCGCGGGTTGATGACCGAAGGCCTGCGCGCCGTGATTGACTACGCCTTTGGCCCGCTGAACCTGCACCGCATCCAGGCCGCGCACCGGCCTGAAAACCTGCGCTCGGCACGCGTGCTGCAACGGCTGGGGTTCATCCAGGAGGGCCTGGCCCGCGACTATCTGCGCGTGGACGGCGTGTGGGCCGACCATGTGGTGACGGCGCTGGTCAACCCGGCCTGGCGCGCGCCGGCGTGACGGCGGAAAAAGCTGGCGGGCGGGGCCTGGGCCCGCCCGTTGTCGCGATTCCGTAAGCCGGGTTCTGTTTACCCCGGACCATGCCGGGGCAGGCAGTCATTCCTCTTGAACGCCCGTTGCCGGGAGTCTCAAGCGGCCTACCCGGGCTTCAGCGCCGCGGGCCGCGGCTCAGCCCCTATTTGGCCTTGCTCCGGAGGGGGTTTGGCCTGCCGTTGCCGTCTCCGGCAACGCGGTGCGCTCTTACCGCACCGTTTCACCCTTGCCTGAGGCCCTTGGGCCCGCGCCGGCCGGTCGGGTTTCCAGGCCCCCGATACGGCCAGACACGCAAGTCAGGCGGTCTGTTCTCTGTGCCACTTTCCCTGGCGTTGCCGCCGGTTGCCGTTAGCAACCCTCCTGCCCTGTGGAGCCCGGACTTTCCTCCGGCCCTTTTGGGGCCGGCGACTGCCGGAACCACGCCGTTATTGTAAACGCCCGCCCGCTTCACACTAGCACCGGTTCGTGACGAAAATACAAAGGCTTGCCTTGTGTTGGCGGTGCGGGGACAATTCGGCCCGGTTTGGCGGGCACCGGCTCATGCTGCAATTGCCAAAAATCCTGTTCGTCGCGGCCACGGAAAGCGACGCCCTCCAGTTCATCAACCGGCTGGAGAACCCGCGCACCTACAAACAGAAGGTGGGCCTGGTGCATGGCGGCATCTGGCACAAAACCAGCGCCAAGTGCCTGATCACCGGCCACAACCCCGACGCCACCAGTGCCGCGCTGCGCGAGGCCATCCAGGTGGACAAGCCGCTGGCCGTGGTCAGCATCGGGTTCGGCAGTGCCCTGGCCAGCGCGCTGAACGTGGGCGACGTGGTGGTGGGCACCCAGTTTCTGGACGCAATCGGCATGGGCAGCCAGTACCGGCCGGTGACCCTGCCGTCGCCGGTGCAGGACATGATGCGCCGTGTGCTGCGCAGTGTGCCGGGCATTCACGGCATTCTGGGCAGCATCGTCACGGTGTTTGACCCGGTGCGCGAGCCCAGCGAAAAAATGGCCCTGTACGTCAAGACCCAGGCCGACGTGGTGGACCAGAGCGCGATTGCCATCGCCAACATCGCCGAAGAGGTGAAGATTCCGTTCGTGGTGGTACGCAGCATTTTTGACATCAGCGACGAAAAGGTACCCGAGCTGGAACGCCACGTGCGCCAGGAGGCCAAAATCAGCACCACGCGCATGCTGGCCCGCCTGGCCGTCAATCCGGCGCGCGTTTTCACGCTGCGCGATCTGGTGGGCCGCGCGCGCCTGTGCCGCGAACGGCTGGAGGTCTTCACCGAGGCATTCTGGAACGCCCTGATGGAAGGCAAGGGCCACGCCGAAATGCGCGGCGAAGGCGACAGCGGCGTGATCAAGCCCTGATGCCCGGCCGCGCCGGCAGATACTATGGAATAGGGGCCGGCCCCGGCCTGTTGGGAGTGCGGCTGTGCAGAGGCACAAGTCCGAGTTGCGCCAGCGCTTTGAGCGGGACGCCGTTCCGCTGATGGGTTTGCTTTACGCCGGCGCGCTCAAGCTTACGCGCAACGCCCGCGACGCCGAAGACCTGGTGCAGGACACTTATGTGCGCGCGTTTGAAAAGTTTCATCTGTACCGCCAGGGAACAAACCTCAAGGCATGGCTGTTCCGCGTGATGATGAACCGCTTCATCAACCTGTACCGCCGCCGCCAGGCCGCCCCCGACCGCGCCAGCGCCGAGGATTTGCAGCCTCCGGCCCCGGCCGCCGAGGTTCTGGCCCGCGACTTTGCCGATGCCGCCGCCCTGGCGCGGCTGATGCGCGAGCCCGCGTTTCTGGATTCGCTGGACGACCGGCTCAAGCGCGGGCTGGAATCACTGGCCCCCGACCACCGCGAGATTCTGATCCTCAACGTGATTGGCGACATGGCGTACAAGGACATTGCCACCGCGCTGGACATCCCGATCGGCACCGTGATGTCGCGGCTGTCGCGGGCCAAGGCCCAGTTGCGCGAAAAACTGGTCGAACTCGGCCGTGAACTTCTGCCCGACGGCCGGGCCAAAACCGCCGCGAGTTGAACCGGGGGAAGGCGCCACGCGCCGGAGCACAGAACATGGAAGCAGGCAGCAACCGCAACGATCCTGAATCGGATTTTCTGGCCGCCCACTGGCAGGCCTGGCTTGACGGCGAACTTTCGCCCGAGGACGCCCGGCGTGTCGAAGCCGCGCTGGCCGGCCACGCCGGCGCGCCCGCGGCCCAGGCCGGCCGTGACCTTGACCAGGCGCTGCGCCGCGGGCTTGCCGGCGCCGCACCGCCCTGCCCCGATGGTTTGCGCCAGCGCGTGATGGATGCCCTGGATCGCTGCGAAGATCCCGGCCAGTTGCTGGTGCCGCGACGGTTTTCATGGCTGTCGGCCGGGGCGCTGGCTGCGGCTTCGGTGATGCTGGCGGCCAGCCTGGTGCTGGTGTTCGGCCCGCGCCCGCATACGCCTGAACCTGACGGCGCCGAGGTTCTGCGCGCGCGCCTGACCCCGCTGGTGGCCAATGTGGCGCTGGAAATGCCGCGCGCCGAACGCTGCCGCTGGCGCGATGCCAAGGCCGAATACGACCAGTGGTTCGAGGGCGCGCCCGAACTGCCCCACAACTTCGGCGGCACCCAGTGCCGTCTGGCGGGCTATGAATGTCCCGAAGTCAACGGCCGCCGCGTGATGTGCGCCGTGTACGACGACCCGTCGGGCGACCGCTTTGCCCTGGTGGTGTTTCGCTGCCGCCGCACCGCCGACCTGCTGCCCGAGTTTCTGGACGCTGCCGAACTCGAAATCGAGGGTCGCAAGGTTCTGCTGTGGCGCGAGGGCAACTTTGTGCGTGCCCTGGTCGGCGTGGGACCCGCCGGCAGCCTGCGCCAGCGCGCCGTGCTGCTGCGCCCGGGGGCCTGAAACCGGCCCCGGACAAGGCTTTGCAGGCCGACTTCTTTTTGCGTGAGGTTTTTGCCCCCGGCGTGACCATCTTGCGTACCACCCAAGGTCAACCGGAGACGACGATGAAACGCATTCTTCTTGCCGCGCTGCTGGTTCTGCCCCTGGCCGGGTTGATGGCGGCCCTGGGCTGCCAGGACAACTCGCACCTGGAACGCGACGTGGCTTCACTCAAGCAGCAGGTCGCCCAGTTGCGCCAGACCCCGCAGGACGAACCCGCCGCGGCCCCCGCCGCCGCGCGCTTTGACGACACCGACCTGCGCCTGCGGCTGGAACGCGCCGAGGCCGCCCTGGCCGCGGCCAACAAGAAGATCGCCGACCTGGAATCCCGCCCCGCCGCCGCCCCTGCCGCTGCCGGCACGGCGCCCGCGCCGACCGACCCGGCCTTTGCCGAGGCCGTGAACAAGGTGGTGCGCGAACAGCAGGAGGCCGACCGCAAGCGCCGCGAAGAAGAACGCGCCCGCCGCGACGCCGAACGCACCGCCGAAATGGACCGCATCGCCAAGGAAAACGGCATTGATTTTGACCCCAACGACGTGCGCGGCAGCATCCAGCGCATCATGCAGAACCCCGAACAGCGCGCCAAAGCCATGCAGGTCATGCGCGCCGAGGCCGACAAGCGCCGCTTTGCCAACGTGGGCCTGGATGAGCGCCAGATCGAGCAGGTCAAGGCAATCGAGGCCGCCGGCCGCGACCGCATGATGGAAACCATGCGCACCGCCCGCGAAAGCGGCGCCACACAGGAAGAGATCACCCAGCAGATGCAGCAGGCCGCCAAGGACCAGGAGGCCGAACTCAAGAAGGTGATGACCGAAGAGCAGTACAAGAAATACCAGGAAAACGGCGGCGCCATGGGCGGGATGATCCCCGGCGGCATGGGCGGCCTGGAGGGTCTGGGCGGCATGATCCCGGGCATGGGCGGCTGGGGTGGTCGCGGCCGCTAAACGGCCCCGCCGATGCTCTGGGCTGCAAAAAACTGAACCACGAAAGAACACGGAGCAACAGAGGCCAAACCTCGGTTGCTCCGTTGCCGTTGTGAAGACGCCATTGTCCGTGCTTTCGTTTGTTCGCGGCGGCAAGGTTGCGCGGGCGAGGCGCCCGTGTCACTTTCCCCCGCTTTTCCGCCGAAAAGCAAAATAATTTCTTCCGGCGCAAACCACGGCCGCAAGGCCGGTTGCGCCGACACGCCCCGCCCGTCCCGCCGCGCCTGTCGTCCCCCGTGCCTGTATACGGAGGCGCCCATGCGCAACGATCCCGACCGTCCCACACCCTTTGAAGCCATCCTGCTCGAGCCTGACCTGGCCGGACGCCAGGCCGTGCTGGACCGCGCCCAGCGCATGTTCATTGCCCAGGGCGGGGCCGAGCTGGAACGTCTGATTGAATCCCACCGCGACAGCGTCGAGATGTACGACGAGTCCAAGACCGAACAGCGCCACAACCCCGAGGCCAAGCCCAAAATGGGCCACCGCGAGGGCCAGCGCGCCTGCGCGGCCCTGTACCGCGCGCTGGAGGACCGCCGCCGCCTGCGCGACCGCTGCATTGACTGGGCGCGGCGCGCGATTTTTGCCGAAACCGGCAAACGCTACGGCCCCGGCCTGTGGCCCGAAGACCTGCCCGAAAAGTCCGAGCCCACGGCGCCGGCGGGGCTGGGCGACCCGGTCACGGCGTGGAAGGGCGTTCCGCCGCAGTTGCGCATGCCGCGCCACGTGGTGCAGGCCGAAACGCTGCACCAGATCGAGGCGCTGGCCCGGGGCGTGGCCGACGGGCGGATCGGGCCGGCAGACCTGGACAGAATCCAGCGCGACATGGAACGCGAAGCCGCGCTGACCGATCCCGACATGCCCGGCACCGCCGTGGCGGCGGACTTTAGGTTCTGTGTCGAAAAGCGCGCGGCCCAGATCCGATCCGGAAAGTCCCAGCCCGGCCGGCCGGAAAGACCGGACTTTGAGACATTCGGGCCGCAACGTGCCTGAACGCCGCGCGCGTCACGGGGGACAGACCCCGGTGACCGGTGGCATGGGCGCCCGCGCCGGTGACTGGCTGGGGCTGCAAAAAAACCTGAACCGTGGATGAGCACGGAGTAACGGAGGTAGGAGACGCGGCGGCCAATTCGTTTCCCCGTTTCCACCGTTCCTGGTTGCTCAGTTTCCCGGTTGCTGAGTTGTCCGGTTGCTGCGTTGTCCGGTTGCTGCGTTGTCCGGTTGCTGCGTTGTCCGGTTGCTGTGTTTCTTTATTCCTTATGATCCTCTGATCCCCTCGCGAACAGGCCCCTGTTCGCGTTTTTGTTTTTTCGCGCCGCCAAGACCGCGCGGACGCGGCGCCGCGCCCCAGTCGCTCCCCAGTCGCTCCCTGTCGCAACAGGGCCCGCGCCCCGGCCTGGCGCCATGACACCCGCATGACATTGGCGAACGATTCGTGCCGATTTACAGGACGTTGCAGGGACGGACTTTTCCTGCATTCCTGCCGTGCCGGGTGCCGAACAGGGGAAAGGCGCGTGCTTGGCGCGTCCGTTTCCCGGTGGAGGCATCTATGGCATCTCGCAGGAACAGTGGCCGCAACCGCAAGGGCGGCAAGGGCATTCTGATGCTGGCCGGCGCGGTCGTTCTGGCGGCCGGCGGTGGCGGCTATCTGCTGTTCGGCGGCAAGAGCACGGCGGCCGACAGCGCGATTGTGGATCTTGTGCCCGCCCTGGCCAAAACCGACACGCCCGCCGCGCCCGGCAACACCGCCGACGCCGGCGCCCTGGCGGAAATTGCCGCCGCCATCGGCGGCGCCGAGGCCGCGCTGCGCCTTGATGGCGACCAGCGCGTGACAGCCACCAAGGAGGCCTGGGCCAGACTGGCGCGCATGCTGGAGGGCCCGATGCCGCTGGAAGAACGCCAGCGCGCCCTGCCGGTGTTTCACGGTCTGACCGGCGAACTGTTTCTCAGCCCGGTGCACAACGAGTTCAGCGAAAACTATGTAGTCAAGCCCGGCGACAGCTTTGACCGGATTGCCAGCCGCGCGGGCGTCAGCACGGCGCTGCTGTACGACCTGAACAACAAGCCGCGCGGACACAAAACACTGCACCCCGGCGAGAACCTGAAGCTGCCCCGGGGCAAGGTCAGCATCGTGGTGCGCAAGCGCGACTACACCACCAGCCTGTACTTTGGCGAAAACCTGGTGCGCCAGTACATCGTGGCCCACGGCAGCAACGACAACACGCCCGAAGGCGTCAGCGTGATCAGCAGCATGTCCATTGACCCTGAAAAACAGAGCCGTGGCCCCAACGACCCGGTCAACGAAATGCGTCTGCGCTGGATCGGGCTGGACGCCTACAACGATGCCCGCGCCAAAGACCCCAAGAACGCCCGGCGAACAGGCATCGGCCTGCACGGCACGGCGTACCCGGAAAGCATCCCGGGCATGACCAGCCGCGGCTGCGTGCGTATGAAGGACCAGGATGTGATCGAGCTGTACGACATTGTCCGTATCGGCAACAAGGTAGAGGTTCGGGCCTGACCGGCCCGCCGGAATTCACCCCAACAGGAGTCCGCCATGAAGAATGTCCTTGTGTTTCTTGTGTTTGCCGGGCTGATGGCCGGCTGCACCCTGACCGGCACCACCCAGGCCGGCACCGCGCGCAAGCACGACCCGATCCTGCCGCCGGCCCCGGCGCAGGTCGAGGACGACACCATGTACGAGCTTGACGCGCACCGGCCCGCCGACGAGGGCGCGGTGGTTTCGCGCCAGCCCGAGGCCCCGGTCAAGATCGCGCCGGCTACCGACGCCGATTTTGAATCCGGCATGGCGCTGTTCGCCGACGGCAAGCTGCGCCAGGCGCGGCTTGCGCTTACGGCAAGCCTGAACAACTTTCTGCCGCCGGCCGACGAGGCCCGCGCCCTGGAAACCCTGCGCGAGATCAACCGGCGCATCTTTCTGAGCGCCGGCGAGGAAGGCGACCTGAAGCTGTACGTGGTGCGTGCCGGCGACACGCTGGGCCGCCTGGCCCAGGTCAACAACACCACGGTCGAGATGATCCAGCGTCTCAACGGCCTGAAGAACACCAACCTGCAGGTCGGCCAGACACTGAAGATTCTGGGCGGTACGTTTGAGCTGGTGGTGCGGCGCTCGCGCTTCAGCATGGATCTGCTGCTGGACGGCGCGTTCATCCAGCGTTACGAGGTCGGACTGGGTGTCGGCGGCGTCACGCCGCTGGGCGAGTTCAAGGTCAAGAACCGCATTGCCCAGCCCGCCGACGGAAGCTGGCCCTTTGGCCACGAAAAGCACCGGCTGGGCACGCGCTGGCTGGGGCTGTCCAGCGAGGCCGGGCACAAGGGCTACGGCATTCACGGCTGCCGCCCCGAAGAAGAGTCGCTGATCCCGGGCGAATGCAGCCAGGGCTGCGTGCGCATGCGCAACGCCGAAGTCGAGGAGATTTTCGACATCATCCCCGTCGGCACGCGCCTTGTCGTGATCGAGAAGTAGACCGCGCCATTTCCACAGGGGCGGCCCGCGCGGCCGCCCCTGTTGCGTTGACGCCGCGCGCGTGAGACCATTGCCGCATGGCCGCCGCTTCCGCAGACACGCTGACCGCGCAATGCCGCCGCGCCGTGCTGGCGTCGGGGCTGGCGCTGGGGCTGGTGTTTCTGCTGGCGCTTTCCGGCGCGGCCTCGATCACGCTGATGTACGAGACGCCGGGGTTCAAAGAGCGCATTGGCGGCTTTGAGGGCGCGGTGCTGGAGGCCGTGCGGCTGATCCGGCCGCTGATCCGGCCGCTGCACAGCTTTGGCGGCTATGCGGCGTTTGTGCTGGCGGGCTGGGCGGCGATTGAAATGCTGGGGCTGTTCAGGCTTTTGCGCAACGCGCCGACGCCCGAACTGCGCGCCTTTGCCCCGCGCGTTCTGGCGCTGGGCGCAATCGGCGGCGCGGTTCTGGCCGCGTCAGTGGCCGTGCTGGTGGTGTCGGGCACCGCGGCGTCGCTGGCGCTGCGCCAGGCCGAGCCGCCGCTGGAAAACGAACCGCCCGCGCCCAACCCGCTGGCCCGTCACATCGCCGCGCCCGGCAGCGGCGACAGCATGGTCAACGAACACACCCGCCAGCAGACCTATTTTCTGGGCATTGCCGCGCTGCTGCTGGCCGGCGCGGCTTCCCAGGCCCGCAAGGCCGGCCGCGCCGCGGCACAGGTTCAGGCCGTGGGCAGCACAACGAAGTAGACCACCAGATAGATCACCAGCATCAGCGTGACGACGAACACCGGCACGCTGACCGCCCATTCGGTGCCAAGACGCGCCAGCGGGCTGCGCGGCTCGCCCATCGGCCGGCCGGGCAGTTTTTCCAGCACGGTCTTCTGGGCGTGATCCAGACCGCGCAGGATCGGCACGATCACCTCGCGCCACACCGTGGGGAAAAACCGCCGGTACAGCCAGTCGGTGTCCAGCGTGATCATTTCCTTGCGCTTGAGCATCGGCAGCAGCACAAAGAACGCCAGACCGCTGAACAGCAGCAGCCCGAACATGGAAAGCAGGTATTCGTAGTTATAGACCACGCCCGCGTAACTGGCGGCTTCGGCCTTGTAGGGCAGGATCGCGTACAGCGGGCCGGGGAACATGCCCAGCAGCAGGCACAGGCCCGCGAAAATCACCATCGCGGTCTGCATGTTCCAGGGCGGGTCGGCGGGCCGCAGTCCGGAATCTTTCTGGAAGAACACGAACCACGGGAACTTGATGCCCGCGTGCAGGAACACGCCCGCCGACGCGGCCTCAAGGATGAACCATGCCGCGATCATAAGGTCGTGGGGCTTGCCGATGCGGGCCATCACGTCGGCCTGTTCGGTGATGCCGCTGAGAATCATGGATTTGGTGGTAAAGCCCGAAGTCAGCGGGAAACTGGAAATCGCCAGCGCGCCGATGATGCCGCACCACATGGTGACGGGCATGGTGCGGTACAGACCGCCCAGTTGCGTGCACTTGCGGCGGCCTGTGGCGTGCAGCACCGAGCCCGCGCTCATCATCAGCAGGGCCTTGTAGATGATGTGGGCAAAGGCATGCGCGGCCGCGCCGTCAATGGCCAGTTTGGTGCCTACGCCGACGCCGACCAGCATGAACCCGACCTGGTTGACAATGCTGTAGGCCAGAATGCGCCGCATGTCGTTTTCGAGGATCGCGTAGATGATGCCGTAGATGGCCATCCACAGGCCCAGATAAATCAGCAGTTCCACGCCGGCAAACCCGACCATCAGTGTGAACACGGCGGTTTTGGTGGTAAAGGCACTGAGGAACACCGTGCCGCTTTCGGTGGCTTCGGGATAGGCGTCGCCGATCCAGGCCGAAAACGGCGGCGCGCCGGCGTTGACCAGCATGCCGATCAGCATCAGCCACAGGCCGGCGTTGTGCCAGCCGAAGCTGGTCCAGCCCTCGATCATTTCGGCAAAGTGGGCAAAGGCCAGCGGGTCGGCATGGCCGGCGGCGTTGAGCTGCCCGGCGTGCAGGGCAATGCCCGCCAGCAGCAGCACGCCGCCCAGCGCGTGCAGGGCAAAATAGCGCAGCCCGGCGCGGCTGGCGCCCTCGGTGCGCGCGCACCACAGGATTGTGGTGCTGCCCAGTGTCATGATTTCCCAGCCCACGAACAGCGTGATCAGGTCGCCGGCAAACACGCACACCAGCGCGCCGCCGGCATACACCAGGGCCGCGGACAGTTCAAAGCGCCGGTTGTGGTGCAGCGCGTACAGACCGCCCACGCCGGTCATCAGGCAGAAGATGGTGGCAAATACCGCCGTGGGCGCGTGCACCGTGACCGGCCGCAGCGTCATGCCCAGAAACTGCCAGGTGCTTACGTACCGGGCGACACCGGCGGCGTCGGCAGCCCAGGCGTCGTTGATGGCCACCCAGGCGTCGGCCAGCGCCAGCACCGGCGCGGCCAGCGCCACAAACCAGCGGCCACGCGCGGGCAGAACCGCCATCAAAACGGCGGCGACGAGCAGCACGACACCCGGCGGGATGTCATTGATCGTCATAGTACGTGTCCTTGCGCTGCAATGCCGTCGCCAGTGCCTTTGCCACCACGACCATCAGAAAGCACGAAAGGAAGCCGTAAAACGGAAAGAACTCGGGCAGCGTGTCTATGCTGATGCCGTCGCGCGGAAAGTGCGCGTGGTGGTGCACGGTGAAATCCAGCCCCAGAATCACCGCCAGCACCAGCAGTCCGCCGGCCCAGATCCACTTGATGGTGCGCGGGTCGCTCAGCTTCATGTCGCCGCCTCCATCACCGCCGCGCCAAGCGTAAGCAGCGCGCGCGGCCAGACAAAGAACAGCAGCACCAGCCCGGCCGTGGTGCACAGGGCGAACACCATGGAAACCGGCGCCTCGCCGTGGGGATGGTGTTCATCTTCGGGTGACGGCGGCCGGAAGAACGCGCGGTAGATGATGGGCGCGAAGTACCCGGCGTTCAACAGCGTGGACAGCGCGATCACGCACAACGCGAACAGTTCCTCGGCGCGGGTACCCCCAAGCTGGGCCGATTCCACCACGCCGCGCAGCAGCGTCCACTTGCTGATAAACCCCACCACCGGCGGCACGCCGATCATCGAAAGCGCCCCGATCGTGAAAGCTGCCATGGTCCACGGCATGCGCCGCCCGATACCGTCAAGCTGGCTGACCTGGGTCTTGTGCGCTGCCGTGTAAACGCTGCCCGCGGCAAAGAACAGCGTGATCTTGCCCAGCGCGTGGGCAATGATGTGCACCGTGGCGGCCATGATTGCCACCGGCGTCAGCAGCGCCGCGGCCATGATCACATAGCTGAGCTGGCTGATCGTGCTGTAGGCCAGCCGTTTCTTCAGGTTGTCCTGGAACAGCGCAATCAGCGACGCCGCCAGAATCGTTCCGCCGGACACGTAAACAAGCCAGGCCGACTGGCCCGACAATCGCAGCGTTTCCACGCCGAACACATACACGATCACCTTGACCACGCAGAACACGCCGGCCTTGACCACCGCCACGGCGTGCAGAAAGGCGCTGACGGGCGTGGGGGCGACCATGGCCGCGGGCAGCCATTTGTGCATTGGCATCAGGGCCGACTTGCCGATGCCGTAGATGTACAGAAAGAACAGCAGCCCCAGCATCTGGGCCGACACCGCGCCGGCGGCCAGCGCGTTGCCGAACAGTCCGCCGCGCACAAAGCCGATGCCCGGCAGCACGCCCTGGCGGTACAGCACATAGATCCACAGCACGGCAAACAATTGCAGGCACACCGAGGTGGTCAGCAGCACGCCCAGGTACACGCGGCCCGAACGCATGGCGTCGCTGCTGCCCTTGTGGGTCACCAGCGGCACGGTGCTGAAGGTGAGCACCTCGTAGAACAGGAACATGGTGAAGATGTTTTCGGCAAAGGCGATGCCCACGGCGCTGGCGATCGCCACCGGAAAGCAGGCAAAGAAGCGGGTCTGGTGCTTTTCATGGTTGCCGCGCATGTAGCCAAAGGCGTACACCGAGTTGGGAATCCACAGCAGTGAAGCCACCAGCGCGTACACCATGCCCAGCGGCTCGACACGAAACGCCACCGGCACGCCGGGAATCAGGTTCAGGCCCAGTTGGGCCTCGACTACCCGGCCCGCCAGCACCGCCGGCAGCAGACTGGCCACCAGCGAAAACACCGCCAGCGACGTCACCACCGTCACGCCGTCGCGCAGGTTCGGCCAGCGCCCCAGCGCCACGATCAGCAGCGTGCCGACCAGCGGCAGCCCGACCGCCAGAAGCACCGTAAGTTCGGGGCTCATGGCGCCACTCCCAGCAGGAACTTCGCCGCGGCCTCGGACACGCGGCTGGTGGTTCCGGAATCAATGCCGAAGTACAGGCTGGCCGCGGCCAGCAGCAGCGTCGGCACCAGCATGGACAGCGGGGCTTCACGCACTTCGGGCGAGTTTTCGGGGCGCTGGCCGAAATACATGGCCTCGGCGCAGCGTCCCACATACACCAGCGCCAGGATCGAGCCGACCAGAACCACGCCCGCCGGCGCCAGCCACTGGCGTTCCAGGGCCGACTGCACCAGATACCACTTGCTGACAAAGCCGCTGGTCAGGGGCACGCCGATCAGCCCCATGCCGCCGACCAGAAACGCCGCGCAGGTCAGCGGCATCTTGCGGCCCAGGCCGCGCAGGTGTTCCAGGCGCACGCCGCCGGTGCGGTACAGCACGCAGCCCAGGGCCATGAACATCGCGCCCTTGGTCAGCGCGTGGTTGAAAATATGAATCACGGCCGCCTGCAACCCCGCCACGTTGTTGGCCGCAATGCCCAGCGCGATGTAGCCGATCTGGCCCACGCTGCTGTAGGCCAGCAGCTTTTTGGCGTTGGTCTGTTTGATCGCCTGAAGACTGCCGACCAGAATCGCCATCAGGGCGCACGCCGCCAGCAGGATGTCCGAACGCAGAAAGGTGAAGGCGAAGTCCGTGCCCATCACCGAATAGACAATGCGGATCATGCCGTAGGCGCCGACCTTGGTGGCCGTGCCCGCCAGCAGCGCAGAAACCGCCGCCGGGGCATAGGTATAGGCATTGGGCTGCCACACGTGCAGCGGAAACAGCGCCAGCTTCAGCGACAGGCCGACCATGATGAAGGCAAAGCCGGCGATGATGGTTTTTTTGTACACCGGCGCGTCGGTGGCCCAGGTGGCGTAGATGTCGGCCAGCCGCGCGTGGATGTCGGCAAAGTTCAGGCTGCCCGTCACCATGTACAGGTAGGCGATGCCCACCAGGTAACAGCAGGCGCCGATGGTGCCCAGTACAAGGTAGTGGATGGCCGCCGTCAGCGCGCGCCGGTCGCGGCCGTGGCCCATGGCGATCAGCGTATAGGTGGACAGCGAGCTGATTTCGAGCAGCACGTAGAAGTTGAAGGCGTCGCCGGTGATGGTGATGCCCAGCAGGCCCACCAGACAGAACTGCCACACCGCCCAGAAGTACCGGGCGCGGTCAGGCGAAATTTCAGGCGCCATCGAGCGCCCGGCGTACAGCGTCACCACAAAGCCGATCAGCGCGACAGTGGCCATTACCGCGGCGTTCAGCGGATCCACCACATAGCCGATGCCGTAAGGCATGGGCCAATTGCCCATCAGGTAGGTGACGGTCTGCGGCCCCTGGTACACGACCTGCGCCAGCAGTTGCAGCGTGGCGGCCAGCACCGCGCCCGTGGCACCCAGCGAAATCCACCAGCCCCGGCCGCCGCGGCCAAGCAGCGCCGTGAGCAGCCCCGTGACCAGGGGCAGCACAACGATAAGGGCAGGCAGATGGAGCTGGATCAGTTCCACGGTCTAGTCCGGCATCTCGTGTTCAAGGCGGTGGATGTCATGGTCGTCAATCGTGCCGTACTTTTCGCGGATCTTGACGGCCAGGGCCATGGCCACGGCCAGTGTCGAAACACCCACGACAATCGCCGTGAGCATCAGCGCGTGGGGCAGGGGGTTGCTGTACACGGCGTCGGCGGGGGCGCCGGAAATGGTGACCGGGCCGGTGCCACCCTCGACCTTGCCGATGGTGATGTAGAAGACCAGGATTCCGGTCTGGAACAGCCCCAGCGCGATCGCCTTCTTGACCAGGTTGGTCTTGGCCATGACGCCATAGAACCCGACCATCATCAGGATGATGCACACCCAGTAGTTGTAATAGTCCAGTACCAGGCGCATGGTCATCCGAGCTCCGTCTTGTTCTGGTGCAGTGCGGGCACCATCTCGGTGTCGGCGCCGGGGGGCGGATCGTCCGTGCCCTCGGTGATTTCGTTGAAGATCGTCATCATCACGCAGGCCACAGTGATGCCGACGCCCCATTCGACACTGACCATGCCCCAGGGCTCGGCGCCGCCGGGGTTGGAGGGCCAGATCGCCACATGATCCAGAAACGGATAACCCATCAGCATGCTGTAAACGCCAGTGCCGGCGTAGATCAGCACGCCCAGAGCCGAACCCGCGTCGCTGATCCAGCGCGGAAAAACCCGGCGCATTTCGGCGCCGCCGAACACCATGCCGTACAGAATGAACGCCGCGGCGAAGATTACCCCGGCCTGAAAGCCGCCACCGGGGCCGATCTCGCCGTGCACCTGCACGTACACGGCGAACACGACCATCAGCGGCATGTTCACGCGCGCGATCACCCGCATGATCGGGTTGGTGGTCATATCAGCCCCCCGCGCTGCGGGTTGCCGCGCCGCCCGCGCAGCAGAAGAATCAGCGCCATGCCGGCCGTCAGAATCACCGCCGTCTCGAACATGGTGTCAAAGGCGCGGTAGCTGACGATCACGCTGGTGACCTGGTTGGGCACATGGCCGTGAAAGAAATCAGTGTGCTTGTCGTCGGGGTTGGCCTTGTGCCAGGCCGCGACATCGGCGGCGCTGCGGCCGCTGGGGTGTTTGGGCACGTCCTGGCGCACGAACGCGCCGTACATGGGGTGGGTATGGGCCGGCGCTTTGGGGTCGCCATAGCGCGGCATGTCCAGCGTGCCGTAGATCAGCAGCGCCCCGGCCAGCAGCGTGGTCGCCAGCGCGGGCCAGCTTACGGCCTTGCGCACGGTTTCGACGCTGCCGGTCAGTACCAGCGTGCCGATCAGCAGGATGGTGGAAATGCCGGCGCCCACGGCCGCTTCGGTAAACGCGACGTCCCAGGCGTCGTTGGTCATCCAGAAACAGGCCATGACCAGGCTGTAGATGCTGGAGAGCATGACCGCGGAATAGAGGTTGCGCACCTCAATCGCGCCGACGGCCAGAAACACGATCAGCGCCAGCAGCGACATGTCCAGAATCGCGATGCCGCTCATGGGCCGTCCTTTCGTGTCCACGGGCGCACGCCGTCCAGCAGCGCCGCCTGGGCGATCGCGTGGGCGGCCGCCGGCCCGGAAAGGAGAATGAACGCCGCCATCAGCAGCACGCGGCCCCAATATGTGTAGCCCAGCCCCAGCGACCAGCACTCCAGCAGCATGGCCGCGCAGAACAGCATGATGGAAAGCGTGTCGTTGATGCTGCCGGCCTGGCTGCGGGTATAGAAGTCGGGAAAGCGCAGCATGCCCACCGCCGCCGTCAGCGAAAAGAAGCAGCCGGCGGCCAGCAGCACGATCACCAGGATGTCCAGCGCCAGTTGCATCAGCCAAGCCTTTTGTATTTCACGAACTTGAGGATCGCGATCGTGGCCAGGAAGTTCAGAATCGCGTAGGTCAGCGCCAGGTCCAGAAAGTCCGGCCGGCGTGTGGCAAACCCGATCAGCGCCACGATGATCACCGCGCACGTGCCGGCCGAGTTCATGCCCATGATGCGGTCATAGGCCGTGGGGCCCTTGATCGCGCGTACCACAATCAGCGCCGTGGCCAGCACCATGACAGTACAGGCCGCCATCATCGGCAGGTCGGCGCCGAAGGCGACAAAGGGTGACGGGCCGGCGGCGGCGATCATGGTGCGCCCTCCGGCTTGCCATAGTTGCCCTCCAGTGCCAGCACGCGGTCGTGCATGGCGGGCAGGCCTTCGGGCCCGCCGTTGTGGATGGCATAGACCAGAAACTCGCGCTTTTGCGTGTCTATCTCGATGGTGGTTGTGCCCGGCGTCAGGGTGATGCTGTTGGCGTAGATCACCGTGGCCAGTTCGGTCTTCATGCGGTACGGCGTGCGGAACAACTGCGGCGAAAGGCGCGAAACCGGGCCCCACACGCAGCGCGTGATGTCCCAGGCCGAAAGCACCATCTGCCAGATCAGCCACGGCGAATAGCGCCAGTGCCGCGCCAGAATCAGAAAGAACGGGCCTTCCTCGTAGATGAACCCCACACGCCGGGCCAGCAGCGTGGCCAGCAGACACCCGCCCACGCCACAGGCCAGCAGATAGGCGTCGCCGCCCGCGACATTCACGCGGCCGGACAGCACGACCCAGAACACCATCAGGCCGCAGAACAGGATGCCGTACCGGAACACCGACAACCTCCTTGCCGGCGCGACTTTACCGCCGATTGAGCGCGGGAGTATTGCCGCCGACACCGGGGCTGTCAAACACAACAGGCCCGCAGCAGACGGGACTCGCGCGGGAAATTCATCACGGCCCCGGATGGCGTGGTGAATGCCCGAAAGAAGGGAGGTACAGAATTAACGGGCAACAACAGGCAAGGTTCAACGCGCGCTGCGGTCTGTTTTGGGTTCCGCGCGGGCGCGGGCTCGCGCCATGCGGTCAGGACCGCCACAGGAACAGAGCCAGCGCCGTCGCCAGAGCCAGCGCCGTTGCGACAATCACAAGACCCAGCCCGCGCCGTGACGGGCGGCGTGTTACAGCGCGCGTGGCCAGTTCCTGCTTGATGCGCCGGCCGGTGTGGATGCCGGTCTTCTGGCGCGCTTCTTCCAGCGGGGGCTCAATGCCGCTTTCCGAGGGCGAATACAGCGCCAGCGCGGCGTCGTAGTGTTCTTCGGGTACCTCAACGACAAAGCGGCCGCCCTGGGTGCCGACGCGACCCTCCAGCTCGTTGCCCTCCAGCATGGTCACGAACATGCGGGCTGTCAGCATGTCGGGCATGGGCGCCAGGGCCAGCCACTGGCGGCGGTCGCGTTCGACCCACTGCACGCCGTCGGGGTTGTCGCTCATGGCCGAAGCCCGGCTTCGCGTGCCAGATCGGCCACAAAGGCGGCCAGCGCGTCAAAAGTGGAAACCAGGCCGCCGCGTTGTTCGACGCTGGCGGTGCCGGTGTCCTGGCGCAGCACGATGCCCACGGTTACGCGCAGCTCTTCAGCCACGGGGATGTCCGATTGCGGCACGCCGGCCAGACCGGTGACCTTGATTTTTTCTGTCCAGCGCGAGCGTTTGGCGGCCAGGCTGAGTTCCAGCGCCTGGGATTCGTCGCGCAACTGGATCATGCCCTGGCGCTTGTCGCAAAACGCCTCCAGCCGCTGCACCATGCGCGCCAGGCCGGCGCGGGTCAGGCTTACGGTACCTTCGACCGGTTCGCCGTAACTTTCAAAGCAAACGCGGCACGGCAGGGCGTCATCGTCGCCCAGCTTGCCGCCCGCGCGCGAGGGCGCGGCCAGCACCAGCTCAAGGCCTGTGGTTTGATCCGCCGCCGCCAGCTTTGCCATGCCCAAAGTGTGCCACGGGGCGGGCGGCGGCGCAAAGGGCCCGGGCGGCAAAAAGAACACGGCCCGCCGTGCGGCGGGCCGTGTCAGGGCAGATCAGATGCGGTTACGAGTTTTCCAGTGCCTCCAGGGCCTGCTTGTGCAGTTCGCGGGCGGCGGTGTCCTGGGGGCTGTGTTGCAGCGCGCGGTCCAGGGCGTTTGCGGCTTCGCGGGCGTCACCGCTGCGCAGGGCCACATAGCCGTGCAGCAGCAGCAGGTCCGGGTCGTCGGGGGCCCTGGAAAGGTCACGCGCCAGCGCGTCACGCTGGGCCCTCACGGCATCAGGGCCGCCAAACAGCTTGCCCAGGTCCAGGTTGCTGCCCTTGGCGTCCAGGGCCATGCCGCGTCGCAGGGCAAACGCGCCAAAGGCGTATTTGCCTTCGGACATTGCCGCCACAGCCAGCATGTAGCGCGCGTCGGCGCTCTGGGGGTCCAGAATCGCCGCTTCCTTGAAAGCTTTGGTGGCTTGCGCGTAATCGCCCTTTTCAAATGCGTTCAGGCCGCGCGACATTTCGTGCCGGTACTCGGCGGTCACGTTGCCGCGGGCACGGTCGGACGAGGCGTCAGGCCCGCGCGGGCGCGCGGGCTTGCCGATGCTGTCGCGCCGGCGATCGTCCTTCAGGCCCGAGGCGTCGTCGGCCCCGTCATGATAGCCGCGGTTGTAGCCGCGCTCGTAACCGTCCTCGTACCCGTCGTCATAGAGGTTGTCGTACACCAGGGTGGTGTAGCCGTAGCGGTAAGGCCGGTAGTCGTACCAGCGCGTGTAACCCAGCCAGTAGGGCCGGTTCACGCGGCAGTAGTGGCCGCCGTAATAGAACGTGTCACAGGTGCGCCAGTGCCAGTGCGGCAGCCAGTAGCAGCTTGACCCGCCGTACCAGCCCCAGAACCCGTGGTGAGCCACAATGTGCCAGGCCGTGCCCACCAGAATCGCGGTGGCAAAGGGGCCGTGGTAGATGTGCCGGCCCCAGCCCCAGTTCCAGCCGCACCAGCCGGTGTACCAGCCTGAACTGAAGCCGATGCTCCAGCCTCCGCCCAGACTCCAGCGGAAGCCCCATGAGTGATGGTGGTGACGGTGATAGCCGCTGTAGTAGGCGCCGACATACCCGTAATGAATCAGCGGCGTGGGCGGCGCCACCATTTCCTGCGGTTGGAGGTTGTCGCGCGACGTGCCGGCGGAAACGGTGCGGAAGTCCGACAGCGTGCTGCGCTGGGTAATGCTGGCCGTGGCGCGGCTGCTGTCCACCGCCGTGGGCGTCACGCCGGATGAAGCGCGCAGGCTGTCGCGGGCAACACCGGCACTGCCTGTCACGCCGCGCCCGGATGCGGCCGGCAATGTGTCGCGGCCAGCGGTGCGGCTGATGTCATCGGCACGCGAAATTCCGGTGCCGCGCGGCGGCGTGGCTTCGCGCGAAACGCCGGTGCTGCGCGGCAGACTGTTGTCGCGCGAGACGCGGTCGGGTTCGATCCGGGGCACGCCCGAGGCCGTGCGCGGCACAGTGGGCTCAGAACGGTACGTGCTGCGCGAGAGGTTGTCGTCGCGGTTGGGCCGGGCCGAGGTGTCAGGCGCCGGTGTCGCGCCGCGCGACGGCGCGGCGGAAGGCGACGGCGAACTGACCCGTGGTGCGGCCGGAGCCGGTGAACTGGCTCGCGGTGCCGCCGAAGGCGACGGCGAACTGACCCGTGGCGCGGCCGGGGCCGGCGAACTGACCCGCGGCGCGGCCGGGGCCGGTGAACTGACCCGTGGCGCCGGGGCCGGAACGCTGGCCCTTGGCGCGGGCGCGGGCGAACTGACCCGCGGCGAGGGCGCCGGTGCCGGTGCCACACGCGAACCGCTGCCGGGGCTGGGCCCGACCGAGCCGCCGCGCGTGCTGCGCTGGGCGTCAACCTGCGTCAACGGCGCGGCAAACAGGGAAAGAGCCGCAACCACGATTGCCGTAAACAACCATCGGTGTGGGGTAAGCATCGCCTGCCTCCGTCCAAGGCCAGGGGCGCCTTGCTTCATCCCGGAGCGACCCGGGACGCAAAAAGGGCCCGACCGGCAGTCCTGCCAGCTAGGGGCCCCTTCGCCTGCCAGTATAGAGGAAACAGGGGCCACGGAAAGCAGATTCCACGCAAATGTCGGCCTGCAGGGCAACTTGGCATTGGCAATGGCGGCCAAAGCCCCGATAATCACGCCCCCCGCCGGAAACCATGCGACGATTTCTTTTGGCTTTTGCCGTGCTGGTTGGCCTGTGCGCCGCCCTGTGGTGGTTGGTTCCGCGCCCGGTGCCGGTGCGCGCCGAGCAGTTGCTGGAACAATGGCTGGCCGATGCCGCGACGGCGCAGGTCGAAATGCGCGGCGACGTGTGCTGGCTGGAGGATTACGGCATTGGCATACGCCTTACGCCGGTGCCTGTGGTCTCGTCTGATTTCCCGCGCCTGCTGGCCGGTGAAGCCGCCGGCAGTGCCGCTGTAACGGCAGGTCTTTACGACTGCGGGCCTGAGGGTGCGCGCGCCGTGCTGGCGCCACTGGAGGCCGGCGGCGCGAAATCGCAGGGCAGCATCGAGTACGTGTTTTCGCCCCGCGCTCACGGTGGCGACATCCGCGGGCGTTCTACCGCGCTCCAGTTGCCCCAGGGGCAGTCGGGCATGCTGCTGGAATGGTCGGTGGCCGGTCGCAACTTCGGGCTGCTTCTGCGCACCGACGGAGCCTCGGCGCTGCTGGGCCCGCGCCGCGACCAGTTGGCCCGTGAGATGATCGTTCTGCCTGGCGCGGCCGGGGTTTGTCCGCTGTTGCTGGACGGCCGGTATGCCTGTGTTCTGCCGGGCTGGCGCCGTGCCGGCAACCGCTTCTTTGCCGATGACGGCGGCCGCTGGCTGGGCCTGCGCGTGTTTACCGTGGCGCTGGGCGATTACGCCGATCTTGCGGCGCTGCAGCTTGAGCTTGAGGGGCGCCTGAACCGCGCCGGGTTCATGCGCTCGGACGGCAAGCGCGTGACCGTGGCCGGCGAGAACGGCTTTCTGGCCGAATACCACGTGCGCGGCGAGGGCTTTGTCCAGCGTATTCTGTACGCGCGGCTGGACGGCGGCTATCTGGTGGCGCTGCTGCAGGCGCCCTACGAACGCCGCGAGCAGCTTGCTGCCCATGCCGAGCTTCTGGCCCAGACCATCCGCCGCGTGGATCTGGCGCCCCCCGGCGACGCCTTTGGCGCGTTCTTTGGTCGCGTGCGGGCCGTGCGTTGCGTGGCCTGGCAGGATGGCCGCCGCGTGCTGTGGGGCGCGCTGTTTGACGACGGCCGCCAGCAGCCGGTGACCTGGCGCCAGGAGGGTATCGAGTGGCAGATTCAGCTTACCCAGGGCGGCATGGTGGTTGAGGATCGCGGCGGGGTTTGTTCCAGCAGCCGCGAACTCAACCCGCTGGTGGATTCCGAACAGCGCGCCCTGACCATGCGCGCGCCTGTGACCGGCGACGTGGAACTGATTCTGCGCGTGGGCACGGAAAAGACCACGACCCGGCTTACTCTGCGCTGACCCGGGCAAAAAGCTGCATCAGGGTCGCGGCACGCGCGTCAAATGTGTACTGCCCCGCTGTCTGCTGCCCGCCTTCGGACAGCTTCCGGGCAAGCGCTGCATCCGTGCATACCTGGCGCAGCGCCGCCGCCAGGGCGTCTGCGTCGCCCGGTGTGTACAGACGCGCATTGACGCCGTCCTGCAGCATCTCGCGCAGGCTGGGCAGGTCCGGCGCCACCACCGGCACGCCCACGGCCAGGTACTCAAACACCTTTAACGGCGAGGTGAAGCGTTCGCTGACATTCAGCCCCGGCGGCAACGGGTGTACGGCGCAGGCACAGGGCGCCAGAAGTCTGGGCAGTTCGCGCTGGGGCACGCGGCCGCAGAACTCCACGCGATCCGCCAGACCGGCCGCTGCCACCCGCGCGCGCAGTTCGTTGTCCGCGTCGCCGACAAGGCGCAGATGCAGTTCCGGTGTCTGGCGCGCGGCCGCCAGCAGCGTTTCAAGGCCTTTCCAGAACTGCATGCTGCCGGCGTAGACCACGGTGCGGCCGTCGCCGCCGCCCCAGGCGCGGGCGAACAGGCCGGGGTCTATCGCGCCCGGAATCCGTGCAATCGGGCCGGTGTAGTCAAAGCGCCGGCGCACTTCCTGTTCCAGCAGTCCGTTGAGCACCGCCACACCCCGGGCGGCGGCGTAGATGTCGCGTTCCAGCCGGTCCACGCGCGCCACCTTGCGCGGGCTTTCGCCGTGATCGGCGCGGTACAGCGCGCCGATCATGTGGCATTCATAGACCAGCGGCCATCGGCCTTTGCGGGCAAAGTGCGCCGCCAGCTTGTCGCTGCGCAGCCACACCACGTCGGGCGCAAACCGGCTCAGCGCCTTTTCCAGCCCGCGCAGGAAGATGCCGTTAAATGTCAGCCCGAACTTCCGGTACACGCTGGCCAGTTGCACGGCTGTAAGGCCGGGTGGCCACTCCAGTTGCAGTTCGTCGGCAAATAGCGCCCGCAGGCGATCGGGTGCGTCGGGCGAAAACAGGGTTACCGGGTTACGGCGTGCCACCGCCGCCACGGTGCGCAGCATGGCCAGGGTTCGTGCGCGGCCGGGGTCAAAGGGTTCATGGTTGGCAAAGGCGATCTTCACGCGGCCATTCCACCTTTGGCTGGTCAGGCTGCCAGAGGCTCGCGCCGGGCATCACAAATTCCCAGAATCCGGCGAACCTGAACCTTTGCCCTGTTCTCCGGTGTGTGGCCTATGGACGCGGACGTTCTCAACCATCTGCGCCGGGCCAGACAGGGAGACGTTGAGGCCTTCGGCTATGTCGCGGCAGCATTTTCAGGCCAGCTTGTGGCCTGGGCCAGACCATTGTGCCGCAACGCCGCTGAAGCCGAAGACGCAGCCCAGGAGGCTTTGCTGGTGGCCTTTCGCAGCCTGGATCAACTGCGCGAGGACGAAGCCTTTGCCGGGTGGCTGCGCACGCTGGCACGCACGGCGGCGCTGCGCGGGGCGCGGAGGCAGCGCCCGGATCTGGCCGGCGAAGGGCTGGAGGCCGCAGCCGAGCCCGAGCCCGACGCGCTGGAAAGCGCCGAACTGAAACAGGCCGTCCAGGGCGCGGTACGCGAACTGAGCCCGGGCCAGCAGGCGGTGATGGAGCGTTACTACATGCAGGGCCAGAAAGTAGAGGAAATCGCCGCCGCGCTGGGGGTACCGGCGGGCACCGTGAAGCGGCGCCTGTTTGAGGCCCGCGAAAAGCTGCGAACCAGACTGGCCGGCTTCGGGCCGGCTGACACCGAGCAGGACGGCTGGAGGGGATAACATGAGTATTGACCACACCGAAGCCTGGATGAAATGGGATGGCTGGCTGAAGAAGTGCATCGAGCTTCGCGCCAGCGACCTTCACCTGGTGCCGGGCTACAGGCCCATGGCACGCGTGAACGGCGAGCTGCAACCGATTGACGACCTGCAGCTTGACCGCGCCCACACGCGCTGGATTGTGATCTGCCTGTTCGACAACGGGGCGGACTACCACGTGCAGGGCCAGGGCTATCTGCACCAGTCGCGCACTCTGAGCGACACCGTGATTGCCGACATCGTGGCCGCGAGTTCGGGGGGCAACAAATCCATCACCGTGCGCTTTCACGGTGGCGCGATTCCCGCACTGGACGAAGGCAACATTCCCCAGGCCGTCACCAGCCTTTTGAAGGCTCCCAACGGGCTGATTCTGGTTGCCGGGCCGCACGGCAGCGGCAAGACCACGACCCTGTACGCCATGACCGAGTGGATCAACCAGAACCGCGGCGTTCACATCTGCACGGTCGAAAAGCCGCGCCACTATCTGCTCAAGCCCGCCAGGGCGCTGGTTCAGCAGCGCGAGATCGGGCTGGATGGCCCCGCGGCAGGTACCTTGATCGCCGCGGCCATGCAACAGGATCTGGACGTTCTGATGGTCGGCGAGATTGAAGACTTCGACACGCTGGCCGGTTGCCTGCATGCCGCCGAGACCGGTCACCTGGTGCTGGTGCAGGTGCACGCCGCCGACGCCCGCGACGCTGTCATGCGCGTGATTGATGCCGCGCCGGAGTCCATGCAGGTTTCGGTCCGCCGCCGCCTGTCTGAATGTCTGCGCGGCGTGGTCTTCCAGCGTCTGGCCCGCAAGGCCGACGGCAAGGGGCGCGTCGCGGTGTGCAGCGTCCTGGGCGAAGGCGCCCGCAAGTTCGTTGACGGCGGAACACCCGACAAGGGGTTTTACCTGGTGCGGGCCGAAGACGAACTGCGCAAGCTGGAGGACAAGCTGGTGATCAAGACCGAAGAGGCCGACAAACTGCGCCGCGAGTTCGGGGCCTGAAGCGGACCGGCGTTGTCCACGATGCGCGAAGTCATCAGGCCGCGGGACGCCAGCCGCGGCCCTGCGCGTTATGATCGTGGCGGGCAAACCATGAACGCGGAAACTTCGGGCAAACAGCGCGCGGCTATGCGCCAGCGCGACGAGGCGCACAGGCGCATCGGCGAACTGCTGATCCAGCGCGGCAAGCTGCGGCCGGACCAGCTTGACCACGCACTGAAAGTCCAAAAGACGATGGGCGGTCTGATCGGCGGCGTGCTGGTCGAACTGGGCCTGATTTCGGATGCCGACCTTGCCGCGGCGCTGGCCGAGACCATGGGCATTGAGCTGGTGGATCTCAACCGCCTGGGTGCCGTGGACCCCGAGGCCGCCCACACCATTCCCGAAACCGTGGCCCGGCGGCATCTGCTGATCGGCGTGCGTTTTCTGCGCGCCGCGCCGGACAGCCGCGAGCCCGACCGCATTGTGGTGGCCATGAGCGACCCCAGCGACTACATGGCGCTGGACGGCGTGCGCGCCACCACGAACCTGGAACCCGTGCCCGCCGTGGCCGTGCGCGGCCAGATTCTGGACGCGCTGCAGACGGCCTATCTGGAAAGCCCGCGTTCCCTGGAAGAAGCGCTGGGTGAACTCAAGGACTTCAAGATCGAGACCACGCCGCTGTCGGGTGAAACCGACGACGCCGCGCGCCTGCGCAGCGAGGCCGGCCTGGCCCCCGTGGTGCGGTTTGTGAACTCCATGCTGTTCGAAGCCGCGCGCATGAAGGCCAGCGACATTCACATTGAGCCGCAGGAACACAGTGTGCGCTGCCGCTTCCGCATTGACGGCGAGCTGCGCGTGGTGGCCCCGCCGCCGCATCACCTGCAGGCCGCGATTGTCAGCCGCATCAAGATCATCAGCGGTCTGGATATTGCCGAGCACCGGCTGCCCCAGGACGGACGCCTGAAGATCAAGTTTGTCGGCCGCAACATTGACGTGCGCGTAAGCACCATGCCCAACGTGTTCGGCGAAAAGGTGGTGCTGCGCCTGCTGGACCAGAGCGCCACGACCCTGCGCATGGACGACCTGGGCTTTGAGCCCGCCGTGATCACCGCCATGCGCCGCATCATTGCCAGCCCGCACGGCATTGTGCTGTTGTGCGGCCCCACTGGTTGCGGCAAGAGCACCACGCTTTACAGCTTTCTCAAGGAACTGAACCAGCCCAACGTCAACATCGTGACGGTCGAAGACCCTGTTGAATACCGTATCGAGGGCGTGAACCAGACCCATGTGAAGCCGGCGATCGGTTTGACGTTTGCCCACTGCCTGCGCACGATTCTGCGCCAGGACCCCGACATCGTGATGGTGGGCGAAATCCGCGACCTGGACACACTGGAAACCGCCGTGCGCGCCAGCCTGACCGGCCACCTGGTGTTCAGCACCCTGCATACCAACACCGCCGTCAGCAGCATCACGCGCATGGTCAACATGGGGCTGCCGGCGTACCTGATTTCGGCCACGCTGATCGCCGCGCTTTCTCAGCGCCTGGTGCGCAAGGTGTGCAAGGCCTGCGGCAAGCCCACGCTGCTGCGCGAGGGTGCGCAGAAAGCACTGCAGCGTTTTCTGCGCCGGGCCGTGGACTTTGATGTGATGCAGCCTGCCGGTTGCGCCGAATGCGGCTACACGGGCTATCGCGGGCGACTGGCTGTGTACGAACTGTTCGAGCCCGATGACGACATCCGCGAGCTGATCAACAAGGGCGCGGCGGAAAGCGCCATTGAACAAGTGGCCCGCGACCACGGCATGCACGATCTGGTTGACAACGCATGGATGAAGCTCAAGGCCGGCCTGACCACGGTGGAAGAAGTGCTGAGCCTGGGTTTCCATCGCGCCGAAGACGCGGCGGATCTGAGCCGTGACAAGTTAACGACCAGGATCGTGCCTGACGAAGAGCCGGTATCACGCCACGGCACCACCACGGTGATTGATTTCGACGCGCACCCGCCGTCGGGTCAGGGCTCAAACGGCAACGCGGGCTGAAAGGGCCGCAGCACGCCGTCGGGCCCAACCACGTGGGCTTTCTCGGCGGGGCCCTTGCGCGGCCGGGGGCGCAGTTCTTCGTCATGCTGCCCGATGCCCACCGGCAGAACGGCCTGGCAGCTCCACTCCTCGTTGACACCCAGCAGGCGGTTGAAGTCGCGGCCCAGGGTGGGGGTATAGGTAAGCGAGTGCAGACCCTCGGCCTCCAGCGCCAGAATGAAGTTGGCGATGCTCAGCCACACGCTCTGTAACCAGAACGGCAGGTCACGGCGTCCGAACACCGCTACCAGCCACGGCGCATTGTGGCAGAATTCCTTGACCGGCGTGATTTCGTGGTCGGCAAAGAACTGCTGCAGCCACGCGGGGCTGCGGCGGTGAAATTCCTCGTCGGCGGTCTCGCAGGCCTGGCGCACACGGTCGCGCAACGGGCCAGGAGCGATCAGCACGTATTCCCAGGGCTGGGCGTTGGCGCCGCTGGGGGCGCGCATGGCGGCCTGCAGGGCGCGCTCCAGCCGCGCCGGGTCCACCGGGTCGGTGGTGAAGCGCCGGCGCGAACGGCGCCGGCGCAGCAGGTCATGCAGCGATGGCTCAGCCACGGTCAATCCAGAAGCGCGTCGGTAATGTCCACCACATAGGGGTTGGAACGGTCCACGGTGCCCGGGGCGAACAGCACGGGCTTGCTCATTACGCGCTCGGCAAAGCTGCTGCCGGTGAACATGTCGTCGTCTTTCTTGGGGTTGTCGTAGTTCTGCAGCACCAGGTGATAGCCCTGGCGGATGCAGTATTCCTGGGCGCGGCCCAGCACGTCTTCCAGCACTTCCTTCTGGTAGTTTTCCAGCAGCTCGCTCAGGTAGCGCTTCTGGACTTCGCGCGTGGTCTTGATGTTTTCTTCCATGGCGGCCAGTTCCACGCGCAGGGTCGCGACTTCTTCGCTGGCGTCGCTGCGCGCCTGGGCCCGGCGCAAAGCGGCCTTCTTTTCCTCGAACTCCTCGGTCATCTTGCGGTTTTCTTCCTTGAGTGTGTTCTGGCGCGCCTCCCATTCGTCCTTGAGCTTCTTGAACTTGCGCGAGCTGCGGGCCACGCGCTCAAGATCCAGCAGCGCGATCTTCAGCGGCTTGGCGCCGGGGTTGCCCTGGGCGTCGGCCGGCACCGGCGCCAGCAGCGACTGCTGCACAAAACTGCCGGCAAAGCCCGCAACCAGCGCCGCCAGCACCACAGCCAGAATTCCTGCACGGTTCATTGCTGCTCCTGTATGAATCGGCCCGGCCCGATGGTAGGGCATTGCGGCCGCGCGTCAACGACCGTGCGCCTGCTAGAACCCGAAGCCCAGGTTGATGCTGATGACTTCTTCGCGGTTGCCGGGCTGGTTCAGAATCGGGAAGCCGAAATCCAGCGCAAACGGCACCGGCAGAACCGGCAGCAGCAGGCGCAGACCGAAGCCGCCCGAAACCGTGATGCCGTCGGGGTCAAAAGTGTTCAGCGTGTGCGACAGCATGCCCGCGTCCACAAACCCGATCAGCCACAACGTGCCCGGGAACACCGGCAGGCGGATCTCGGCAAAGCCCGTGGTCATGAAGTTGCCGCCAATGGCCTTGCCTCGGCGCGACGGCCCCACGCCGGCAAACCGGAACCCGCGCAGCACGCCGCGACCCGACAGCGGGTTGCCGCCCAGCAGGAAGCGTTCGATGAACGGGATTTCTTCGGTGTTGCTGTGCACGTCCTGCCACCAGGCCGCGACGTTGAACGCCAGCACCAGCGTGCGGGTACGGTCAAGGTCCAGTACCGGCACGTAATACTGGGCGCGGGCGTGCATGCGCCAGAAGTCGAGCGTGCCGCCCAGAATGCCGCCGGTGTAGGCGTAGCGGTAACTGAGGTCGAAACCGTTGGTGGGGAACTGGGGGTTGTCGGTGGTGGTCCAGCGGATTTCGCTCCAGAGCTGGCTGAGCACGTCGCTGCCGGCGCTTTGTCGGATCTCGTCGGGGGCGTCGCGATCCACGTCAAACAGCCGGATCAGCGAATAGCTGTAGCCGAAGCTCCACACCACGTCCGGAAACACGCGCCAGCCGATGCTGGGGTCCACGCCCGCGCGCGAGCGCGAGTAGTCGGCAAACTTGTCGGTGCGGTATTCGGCGCCGATGCTGCCCGACAGCGGATAGCCGTACAGCCACGGCTCGGTAAAGCTGATGCGATAGATCTGCTGGCGGTCCAGTGGCGGCTGGGCGGTGAACTGAAGCACCTGCCCCGCGCCGGTGAAGCTGAAGTTCGGCTCGCCCCAGATCCAGCTGACCAGGCTCGATATGTCAAAGTTTCGCAACGTCAGGTCCACGCTGGCGGTAAAGCCCGTGGCCGAACTGAAACCCGCGGCGAAGTTGAAACTGTTGGTACGGCCTTCAACCAGGTCAAAATCAATGTCGGTGTACTCGATGATCTGGTCGCCCACGGTGACCAGCCGCGGCGTGGTGCGCTCCAGCACGCCCTGGCGCGGCGCGGCCGTTTCAAACCACTGGGCGCGACGCAGGCGGTTGCCGCTGCGTTTGAGCTTGTTCGCGTCGTAGATTTCGCCGGGATACAGCGACACTTCGCGCCGGATCACGTCTTCGCGTGTCACGTCGTTGCCGCGGAACGTCACGTTGCCCACATATGACTTGTAGCCCTGCTGGATGCGCAGAATCACTCCCACCTTCCGCGCCGGCAGCGGGCCTTCCCAGCCGGTGTCAATGCGCGTGTCGCGGGTTTCCACGCGCACGAACTCGACCTCGATGTTCGAATACCCCTTGTCAGCCAGCAGCGCGCGGATGCGCCCGGCCAGACCCTCGCCCAGCCCCGGTTCGCCGTTGAGCAGATATTCATCCCAGGGCATTGCTTCGGCCAGGTCAAAGGCCGCAAAGTGCTTTCCCGCCGCCGGGTCGTGCAGGCCGTTTAGCGTGTCTCCCCAGCGGGTTCGGGCCTCGGTGTCGGCCACCGGCGTGCCCTTGAGGTTCATGGCCTTGAGCAGTTCGGCAAAGGTCACCACCGGCGCGTCGTAGTCAGGCTGGGCCACGCCCTTGGGCACGCGCGGAAAGCGCGTGGCATATTCAATGCGGATGTCCGAGGCGGCGTACAGCGCGCCGGGTTCGATGTGAAACTCCAGCACCACGCGGTTGCGGGCGTGGTTCCATTCGACATTGGAAAAGGAAACGCGGGCGTCCAGCCAGCCGCGTTGTTGCAGATAGCCCTGCAGCAGTTCGGCGTCGCGCAGGGCATCGGTTTCAACAAACGGTTCGCCGCGCTTGCTGCGGATCATGTCGCGCAGCACAGCGGCGCGTTCCGTGTCCAGACCCGACAGCACGCCGTACCACAACTGGTACAGTGCCGCCAGGATGCCGCGAAAGCGCCCGGCGGTCAGCGCGTCGCTGCCGTCGGGGCTGCGCATGCCCTGCACGCCGCCAAAGCGCACGTCGCCGATCAGCACGCGCGGGCCTTCAAAAATGTCAAAGATCAGCGCCAGCCGGCCGGCGTAGTTGTCGGCCGCCAGCCTGCGCAAGGCCTCCAGCGCGGCTTCGGACATCGGGCCGTATTCGTCAATGATCTCCTGCGGAACAACTTTGGCGGGAACACTGACCACGCGCGGCTTGACCGTCACGCCGTGAAAGCCCTGATAGCGGTAGTAAGCCTCAATCAGCGCCACGGCGCCCTTGATTGCCGCGGGGTTGGCATCGGTGATCACGTCGCCGTCAAAGGCTTCCTGCGGAAAGTAACGCGGCAGATTGAGTGTTTCGGCATCGGCATTGTTGGGCGGCGCGCGCACCGGTTCAGCGCCGGAAATGACGCGCTTGAGCGTTTTGGTGTAGCCGGTCTGGTTGATGCCCGCAAAGCGCAAGACCGCCAGCGGCTGGTTGGGAATCACGCGAAACAGCAGATCCACGCCCTTTTCGGTGTACTGGTAGTCGGCGCGCACGTCCAGAAACGCGCCCGAGGCCGCCAGCGCCGTCACGTCCACATCCAGACGCGCCAGGCTGAACTCGGCGCCTTCGGCGGAATCCAGTTTGGGGCGCGAACGCCAGAAGTCGGTCAGGCCGTCTTCGGACCAGCTTCCGGCCTTGGGCGCCACAACGCGGATGCGCCAGATCAGGGGCTGGGTGAGGATCAGGCGCACCTTCACGGCGTCCTGTTTGTCGTCGTAATCCACGCGCCAGTCCGCGGCGCGGAACATGTGGCTGGTGGTGGTAAGGTATTCGATGTCCTTGGCCAGGTCGGCGCTGCGGAACTGTTTGCCCTCGCGGGTGCGCAGGTTGGCCAGCACTTCGTGGCGCGGCGCGCTGTCGGGCGCGCGGTCGTAGACCCGGCCGCCGCTGGCGGTGCTGAGGTCAATCGCCAGCACGCGCTTGCCCTCGGCGCCCAGGGGCACGCGCTGGGCGCGCAGCACCGCCGCCCCCGAGGCCAGGGGCAGCAGCAGGGCCATCAGCAGCAACTGTAGCTTCCAGCCCGGTCGCAAGCGGGGCGTTCCTTTCCGAACGCGGAACTATAGGGGCTCAGGCGGTGTTTACAACCGCGCACCGGGCAGTGGGGCGAAGCTGGCGGAGGGGGGGGGATTCGAACCCCCGATACCCTTGCGGGTATTTCGGTTTTCGAAACCGACGCGATCAACCACTCTGCCACCCCTCCGCTGCCATGAACAAACGCCCGGCGGATTCGCCTAACGCGGGCTGGACTTGCGGCCCTGGTGCTTCTTGACCTTCTTCCAGCGGTTGGTCTTCTTCACGCCGCGCACGTAGTGGCGGTTCTTCATCTTGGACGGTCTCATGGTTCGGTTCCTTCCCGAGCTGTACCCTGCCTGCGCTCGCGGAAGAACGTCTTCAGCAGCGCCGCTGCGTCTTCGGCCAGAACCCCGGCGGAAAGCTGCGCCCGGTGGTTCAGGCGCGCATCCTGTACCACATTGAAAAGTGTGCCACAAGCCCCGGCCTTGGGGTCGCTGGCGCCGAACACCACGCGCGGCACACGGGCGTTGACGAGCGCGCCGGCGCACATCGGGCAGGGTTCCAGTGTCACGTACAACGTGCAGTCGTCCAGCCGCCAGTTCTGCAACTGTTCGGCCGCCGCCGTCAGCGCGATCATCTCGGCGTGTGCTGTCGGGTCATGCAGCGTTTCGCGCAGGTTGTGCCCGCGCCCGATCACCCGGCCGTCCTTGACCACGACACAGCCGACGGGAACCTCGCCCTTCTCAAAGGCAGCAATCGCCTCCTTGAGCGCAAGACGCATCCAGGCCTCGTCGTCGGGCGGGCGCAGTAAAGAGGGAGGCTCGGCCACGGTTCAGTCTTCGTCGTCGGCGTCGTCAGGTTCCGAGCGCACGGGCTGGGGTGCCGGCGCTCCGCCGGAAGCTGTCCCGGCCAGTTCGGCGGCCATCTGGGCCTCGGCATGCAGGTTGATCTGCTCTTTCATCTTCTTGCCGGGCTTGATGGTCACCACGCGCTTTTCGGGCACGCGCACCTCGTCACCGGTCTTGGGGTTGCGCGCCTTGCGGGCTTTGCGAACCTTGACTTCAAACACGCCGAAGTCCCGAAGCTCCAACCGGTTGCCACGGGCAAGCTCGGTGATGACTTCGTCAATGAACAACTGGATAATGTCACGGGTGATGGTCTGCTTCTGGTGCGTGTGCTCGGCAATGCGCAGCACCAGTTCTTTCTTGGTGATTGTTCGACGGCTTGTCATAAAAGCAGGCCCCGGAGACCGAGCAGCCGGTGTAATGTAATCACCTAAGACCCTAGCAGACAGTAACTTAGTGTATCCTACGCGGGTAAGAATGCAAGCCGACGGAAAAAAAGTCGAACCTGTGCAATCGTCGCAAGTGCAAACCCAAGAAAATGTTATGGATGCAGCTTCGGCTGCGATTTCCATCTCAGAACGCCGTTGGCGGGCTTTCGAGTCGTCCTTTCCCTTTGGCCCGCCCACAGTTGTGGTGTGCATGTTGCTTTGGGTCTTGTTCCAGCTTTGGGCGTTTTCCGACCGGGCCGATTGGCCGCTGTGGTTGAAAAGTCTGCCCGTTCTTGAAATCTCTCATGCGACCTCGTTCACGGTTGCAACCATAGCCCTGCTGGTGCTTTTCGCCGTCCGCTGCCGATCGCTGGTGCCGTTGGGTTTCCGCACCGAGGGTCTGGGCGCAGACTTGCGCTGGTTTGCTCTGGCGGCGCTGGCCATGGCGGGCATTTACCTGGCGCTGGCCGGACTTGCGTACCTTGGGTTGTTGCTGTTTGCCGAAGACCCGTGGGCGGTCTTTCGGCGCCACATGCACCAGTCGTTCTTCAAAGACGACAGCGTGCCGGAACTGCTGCGGGTTATCATCCTGTATCCGATGCTGGAAGAAATCTGGTACCGCGGCCTGCTGTATACGCCGCTGCGGGCCAACCGTGGCCGCGTGGTGGCGATTCTTGCCACCGCCGTGATCTTCGCCCTGGCCCACGGCACGGCCTGGCCGGTCAACCAGTTTCTGGGCGGTCTGGTGTTTGCCGTGGCTTACGAGGCCAGACGCGGCTTGATCGCCCCGACGTTGCTGCACATGGCCGGCAACGGCGCGCTGGCGGCGTTGGGCTGGGCATGGATGCGCTGGATGGCGTGACGGGCCGTTGACAGGCAACCCCCGGCCGTTAGCTTGCGTTCACGGACACTGCGGAGAGGTGGCAGAGTGGCCGATCGCGCCTCCTTGCTAAGGAGGTGTACCCGAAAGGGTACCGTGGGTTCGAATCCCACCCTCTCCGCCACAAAACAAGGCGCGCGTTCTGCGCGCCTTGTTTGTCCGCAAGGCTGCCATGCCCGAACGCGAGAATCTTCCTGATCTGTTGCGCGAGCGCCTGGCGACACGGCGGCGACGGTTCAAGTTCGTGCTGGGTTCGCTGGGTGCCACCGTGGTGGCTTCGATAGTTGTGTTCTTTCTGCTGGCGGCCAACCTGGGCGGCGCGACCGGTTCGCGCTTGATTCTGGCCGTGGCGGGCCCGGGCGGAGACGTGGTGCTGGTGGACCAGTCGTTGCCGCTGGCGGCCGGCGGTGACAAGCCGGGAACGTTTCGCCTGTTCGATGTGACCGGGCAGGGGCTGACGCCGGGGCCGTCGTTTGGCGGTGTGGTGCGTTCGTTGACCCTTGCCGGCCGGGGCAATCTGTTCTGCACCAGCGGGGGGCGCCTGTTGCGCTTTGAGCGCAAGGATGGCGCCTGGGTTCTGGCTGAATCCGTCAGTCTGGGGTTGAACGACCCCGAAGCGGATCCGGTGACGGTATTTCACGACGGCACACTGTGGCTGTTCTGGAAGCGCGGGCTTGAAGTGATGTTGCGGCCGGCGCTTCAACCTGACGCCGAGCCGCACACGGTGTTCAAGGCCGCCAGCACGCTGGGCGGTCTGGGCGCGCGCTCGGCGGCCGGCGCGGTGTGGATTTCCGCGCTGGAAAGCCGCAGCGGGCAGCTCACGCTGCTGGCGGTGCGCCCGTCGCTGGACGCCGACGGCAAGACGACAGTTGAGGTTCTGCGTAAAGGAGCCGCGCCGCAGGCCGCAACCCGCAGCTCGCTGGCGGTATTCGGCACTGACGCGCGGGCGGCGGTGCCGGTGCTGGCGCTGGTGCGCAAGGATGACACCTCGCGGGCCTGGGTGCTCAAGGCGTGGGTTGCATCCAGCAACCCCGAAGGCGAATGGCTGGATGTGGTCGCGCCGCCGCGCGCGTCTGTGCCCAGCAGCCTGGACGGCGGCGGGTTTCTGACGCTGTTGGGCCAGGGCGGTGACCTGCGGGCCTGGTACAGTGACGGAGGCGCCGTCAAACACAGCCGGGCGCGGTTTGACAGCCCCGGTCAGGTTCAGTGGGGCGAGCCCGAAGTGCTTGAACTGGACAAACGCGGCGGCATGGACGGGCTGGTCTGGGGCGCGGTGCTGTTCTGTCTGGGGCTGGTCATGACCTCGCAGTTCGTGTGGCTGATTCTGAACCGCGAGCGCCCCCAGGATCGCGCGATCTCGACTCTGCTGCATGGCGGCCAGGGCGGCAAGCCGCTGCCCAAACCCGAAGAAAAGCTGGTGTTCGCCAGCGCCCCGGCGCGGGCGCTGGCGCTGCTGATTGATCTGGCGCTGACCAGCCCGGCCGTGATTCTGCTGCAGGGGGTGTACCGCTACCGGTGGGAAGACGCCTACGGCTTCATCGTGCTGCTGAACTGGGGCGGCATGGACCACGGGATTCTGGCATCGGTTACGGCATCGCTTGTGACGCTGACCATGCTGGTTATCTACAGCATGTTCTGTGAACTGATGTGGGGCCGCACACTGGGCAAGGCCCTGTTCCGCCTGCGGGTTGTTGACCTTGAGGGCGAAACGCCTGCGCCCTGGCGTATTGTCGTGCGCAATGTGCTGAAGATTGCCGAGATGATCCACTGGACAGTGCTGATCATCCCCATGGCGCTGATGCTGTTTTCGGGCAAACAGCAGCGTCTGGGTGACCTGGCCGGTGGCACGCTTGTGGTGGTGGACGTAGTACCCGAGGAATCACCCGACGACATTGATGTATGATGAACGCTGCGCCATGAGCACACTGGAAACCGTCCGTCACCCCGCTGTTGCCGGCCGTTTTTACACGGCCGTGCCGTCGCGGCTGCGCGCCGAAGTGGAACGCTACTGCGCCACTCCCGCTGCGCCGCGCGCGCGCGCCTACGGTGTCATGGTGCCGCACGCGGGCTACATGTACAGCGGCGCCGTGTGCGGGCGCGCTCTGGCCAGCGTCGAGATTCCGCCGCTGTGCCTGATTCTGCACACCAAACACCAGCTTGGCGGCGGATTGCTGTCGCTGTCGCAGTTTGAACAGTGGCAGACGCCGCTGGGGCCCGTTGCCGCCGACCCCGGCCTGAACGCCGCGCTGGCCGCGGTCAAGGGCATTACCCCTAGCAATCTGCCGCACTTTGGCGAACACGCCGCCGAGGTGGTTCTGCCGTTTCTTCAGGTGCTGCGACCGGACGTGCGCGTGGCGGTGATCAGCGTGATGACCGCGCCCCCCGATCTTCTGCAGGCTGCCGCCCGGGGGGTTGCCGCGGCTGTGCTGGCCCAGGGCAGCGACGTGCTGCTGGTGGCCAGCAGCGACATGAACCACTACGCTGACCACGAAGAAACCCTGCGCAAGGACAAGCTGGCGCTGGACAGGCTGGCTGAGTTTGACGCCGACGGCATGCTTGAGGTCTGCGCGCGCCACGACATCACGATGTGCGGTGCGCACGCCACGGCCCTGATGCTGCACGCGTGCAAGGCTCTTGGCGCCACCCGTGTGCAGGTGCTCGAACACACCACCAGCGGCGAAGTCAGCGGCGAGTACGGCCAGGTTGTGGGTTACGCCAGCGCCCGCGTGCTCTGACGGAGGGCGCATGAACCCGCTGGCCCGTTTGCGTAACCGGTCGCGTGCCCGCGTGGCGGCGGCGCAGGAACGCGCACTGGCAAGCGCCCCCAGCCAGCAGGAGCTCGGGCGCATGCTCGATGCCGCCGGGACCGTGCTTGATCTTGGCAGCGGCCCCAGCCCGGTGCGACGCGCCACGGCCGCTGTAGACCTGCTGATCGAGCCCGGCCAGCGCGCCCACGGCGCCGGCGGGCGCATTGACCCCGAAGCCCTGGCCGCCCGCGGCATACGCTTTGTCAACCAGTCCATTGACCGGCCGCTGCCTTTTGCCGATGGCGAGTTCGAGTTTGCCTACTGCAGTCATGTGATCGAGCATGTCGAGCACCCCGGTGCTGCCTGCGACGAAATGATGCGCGTGGCCCGCGCCGGCCTGCTTCGCTGTCCGGCCGCGACCGCCGAATACCTGTACGGCCGAGAGTACCACCGCTGGCTGGTGCTGCAGCGCGGGCCCCGCCTACTGTTTGTTGAAAAAGCCGAACACGAGTACGCGCCGTTCGGGCCCTCGCACGCCACCGCGGTCTCCGATGTCAACCCCTTTGAGGCCATGCTCGACTGGGCCGGCACGCGGCCTGACACCGGGCGCAACCGCATTGTGGCGCGGCTGCGCCGGCGCCTTCAGCAGATGTTTTACGGCCGCGAACCGCTCAGTGAGGTGAACCTGTTCTGGCGCGGCGGCTTTCGCTGGGTTGAAATTCGCGCCGACGGCGCCGTGGCCCAGGGCGGGCGCGACGGCACCCAATGGTCGTTTGACAGCCGGGGTACGCGCCGGCAATGGCCGGTTCCGGTCTGACATCGTTGTTATCCACAGGTTGCATTCAAGCCGTTGGCCGCTATTGTTCCGCCCCCGATGGCTATTCTGGGCATCGGCACCGACATCGTGGATGTCGCGCGCATCGAGCGGCTCCTGCGCGACAAGCGCGACGAATTTCTGGCCCGTGTGTTTTCCCCCGACGAAGTTGCCTACTGTGACGCCAAAGCCCGGCCGGCGGTGCATTTTGCCGCGCGCTTTGCCGCCAAAGAGGCCTTGATGAAGGCCATCGGAACCGGATGGGCCGAGGGCGTCGGCTTTCAGGACATTCACGTTACCAACGACCCGGCCGGCAAGCCGATCTTGCAGACGCAGGGCGAAACGCGCAGAAAGCTGGACGGCCTGGGGCCGTCTTTTTTGTGGCTGTCGCTGTCGCATACGCGGGAGTACGCGATGGCGGTGGTGGTGATCGAAAAACGCGGTTAACAACAGTTGCGGGTTTTGCGTCCTGAGTGCGCCGGATCGGCGGAACGCAGCGCCCAAAACATCGAACCCAGAACTTGAGCCCATGCCCAAACGCACCGACATCAAGAAGATCATGATCATCGGCTCTGGCCCCATCATCATCGGCCAGGCCTGCGAGTTCGATTACTCCGGCACCCAGGCCTGCAAGGCCCTGCGTGAGGAAGGCTACGAGGTCGTGCTGGTGAACAGCAACCCGGCCACGATCATGACCGACCCCGAGATGGCCCACCGCACCTATGTGGAGCCCGTCACGCCCGAGTTCTGTGCCCGCATTATCGAAAAAGAACGCCCCGACGCGCTGTTGCCGACGCTGGGGGGGCAGACGGCGCTGAACACGGCCATGGCGCTGCACAAGTCCGGCGTGCTGGAGAAGTTTGGCGTTGAAACCATCGGCGCCAGGCCCGAAGCCATCCACAAGGCCGAAGACCGCGGTGCGTTCAAAGAGGCGATGATCAAAATCGGCGTGGATGTCCCGCAAAGCGCCATTGCCCACAACTGGGCCGAATGCCAGTCCGCGCTGGCGCGTGTGGGCCTGCCGGCGGTGATTCGCCCTGGCTTCACGATGGGCGGCACCGGCGGCGGCATTGCCTTCAATGTCGAGGAGTTCGAGGAAATCTGCCGTAAGGGCCTGATGCTTTCGCCCACCAGCGAAGTTCTGGTGGAAGAATACCTGGCCGGCTGGAAGGAGTTTGAACTTGAGGTCATGCGCGACCACAAGGACAACTTTGTGGTCATCTGCAGCATTGAAAACTTCGACCCGATGGGCGTGCACACCGGCGACAGCATCACCGTGGCGCCTGCCATGACGCTGACCGACAAGGAATACCAGCAGATGCGCGATGACGCCAAGGCGATCATGCGCGAGATCGGCGTGGAAACCGGCGGCAGCAACGTGCAGTTTGCCGTAAATCCGCGTAACGGGCGGCGCATCGTGATTGAGATGAACCCGCGCGTGTCACGCTCCAGCGCGCTGGCCAGCAAGGCCACGGGATTCCCGATCGCCAAGTTCGCAGCCAAGCTGGCGGTGGGCTACACACTGGACGAACTGAAGAACGACATCACCAAGGCCACGCCCGCAAGTTTTGAACCCAGCATTGACTATGTGGTGGTGAAGACGCCGCGCTGGGCCTTTGAAAAATTCCCCGGTGCCAACCCGGTACTCACCACTCAGATGAAAAGCGTCGGCGAGGCCATGAGCATCGGCCGGACGTTCAAGGAGGCGATGCAGAAAGCCCTGCGCAGTCTGGAAACCGGCCGCGCCGGACTTGGCGCCGACCGCAAGGAACTGGCCGAAACGCGCAAGGTTTCGCGCCAGGAACTCAAGAACGCGCTGATCACGCCCGGCGTCGAACGCATCTTCAGCATCCGCAAGGCGCTGCGTGCCGGAATGACTCCGGCCGAAATCAGCAACTTCAGCGGCATTGACCCGTGGTTCATTGACAACATCCAGCAGTTGCTTGAGTTCGAGCGCGTGCTGCGCGCCCGTGGCGGCCTGGACAAGATGGACGCCGCCACCATGCGCGAGGCCAAGCGCATGGGTTTCAGCGACGCGCAACTGGCGGTGATCCTTGGTGCCGACGAACTTGCCGTGCGCGCGCGGCGCAAGGCGCTGGGCGTGATTCCGACCTACAAGCTGGTGGATACCTGCGCCGCCGAGTTCGAGGCGCGCACGCCGTACTATTACAGCACCTACGAGGATGAAACCGAAATCAAGCCGTCGTCGCGTCGCAAGATCATGGTGATCGGCGGCGGCCCGAACCGCATCGGCCAGGGCATCGAGTTCGACTACTGCTGCGTGCACGCATCCATGGCGCTGCGCGAACTGGGCATTGAGTCCATCATGGTGAACTCAAACCCTGAAACCGTCAGCACCGATTTTGACATCTCGGATGATCTGTTCTTCGAGCCGCTGACCTTCGAAGACGTGATGAACATTTACGATGCCATGAAGCCTGAGGGCGTGATCGTGCAGTTCGGCGGCCAGACCCCGATCAATCTGGCGCGCCGTCTGCACGATGCCGGGGTACCGATCATCGGTACGCCCGTCGAGTCTGTTGAAACCGCCAGCGACCGCGAAAAGTTCCACGCGCTGGTCAAAAAGCTCGGCCTGCGCCAGCCGCGGGGTGCCATTGTCACGGACATTCAGGGTGCCCGTGCCGCGGCGCGCGATATCGGCTTTCCGGTGCTGGTGCGGCCCAGCTTTGTGCTGGGCGGGCGCGCCATGGAGATCTGTTACGACGACGCCGAGCTGACCCACTTTGTGGCGCTGGCTGTTGAAGCCGCCGAGGGCAAGCCGATCCTGATTGACCAGTTCCTGGACGAGGCGATTGAAGTAGACGTGGATTGTGTGGCCGACGGCGAACAGGTGGTGATCGCCGGTATCATGGAACAGATCGAATACGCCGGCGTGCACAGTGGTGATTCCACATGCAGCATTCCCACCCACACGCTCAGCGAAGCCGTGCTGCGCGAACTGCGCGAAACCACGGTCAAGCTGGCCCGGGCTCTCAACGTGCGCGGGCTGATGAACGTTCAGTACGCGATCAAGAACGAACAGGTCTGGATCATCGAAGTCAACCCGCGCGCCAGCCGTACCGTGCCCTTTGTGGCCAAGGCAATTGGCAAGCCGATTGCCAAGATCGCCACCAAGGTGATGTGCGGCCACAAACTCAAGGACCTGGGCTTTACACACGAGATCATCCCGAAACACCACTCGATCAAGAAACCGGTGTTTCCGTTCAACAAGTTTCCCGGCGCCGACGTTCTGCTGGCCCCCGA
The DNA here is from genome assembly GCA_015075515.1 of Planctomycetota bacterium. Lineage (GTDB taxonomy): Bacteria > Planctomycetota > UBA8742 > UBA2392 > UBA2392 > H3-PLA7. The sequence continues at coordinate 377,802 of JABTUE010000002.1, read as the reverse complement.
AATGCGCAGCACCGGCGAGGTCATGGGCATTGACACCAGTTACGGCCGGGCCGTCAGCAAGGCCCAGGCCGGCGCGTCCCAGGCCCTGCCCCGCGGCGGCAAGGTGTTTGTAAGCGTCAAGAACGCCGACAAGCCCAAGGTTGTGCCGCTGTGCCGGCGCATGGTCGCGCTGGGGTTTGAAATCGTCGCCACCGGCGGCACTGCTCAGGCGCTGGAACAGGCCGGCATCGGCGTGCACCGCGTGAACAAGATTCAAGAAGGCCGCCCCAACGTGCTGGACCTGATCATCAACGGGGAGGTAGGGCTGCTGATCAACACGCCCAGCGGCAAGGACCCGCGCAGTGACGAGGCCCAGATGCGCCGGCGTTGCGTGATGAAGGGAATACCGACCCTGACCACGCTGACGGCTGCCGAGGCGGCGATCAAGGCCCTGGAAAGTCTTCAGGGCGCCCAGGAAGACGTCCGCGCCCTGCAGGATTACTACCGGTAAAGCCGGCAGTGCTGCGCGCCCTCGTCCGACGCGCCGAAAGCAGCTTGTGCCGGTACAGCGCATGCGGCAGACGTGGGTCAGAACCGCCGCCAACTGATGCCGTCCGTGGCCTCGAAGCGAATATCGCTGAAGTCCACGTCAATCACCAGTTCTGCATCTCCACGCCGGATTCGCAGTGGAAGCTTGCCGGAGATTTTCACGCTGGATCGTGCCAGATCCAACTGTTGCAGGCTTGCAAGTGTGATGTCTCCCCTGGCCATTGAAATCAGACGGTCTCCGGGCTTCAGCACCATGTGGGCGCCTTTCCAGCGAGGCTCAACCCTGGTGACCAGCAGTCCTTCTGTTGGGTCAGGCCAAGACCCACCCAGCGTGTAGAAAGGCTGCCCGTCCCTGAAGTCGCGCATCGAAACAATCCTGACGTTCTGGGGGCCGCCGTCTGCCGGTGCTACCAGTACTTTCAACTGGGCGTCATCGCCCTGTGATACAAGCCAGAACTGGCTTTCGTATCCGGCCACCGGACGGTCGTTGATTGCCACCACGCGATCACCCTTTTGGGCCCAACTGCAGTGGCGCCGCACGAAGAGCGAGGGGTTCAGGCCCGCTTCGACCAGGGTGTCCCTGTCAACACCTGCAAAAATGGATCGGCCAACTTCCCAGTTGGTCAGGGGATCGCGAACCGATATCTGGCTCAGGGCCTTGATCAAATGCTGCCGGCCGGTAGTGGAGTTGCTGATGACTCGGGACAGCAGAGCGATGTCGCCGGGAGAAGTCGGTTTACCACTGACAATGCCTCGCATGAGTTCCGCAACGGGACCTTGTCCGTCCGCGGCATAAGGTTGAAGTTCAGTTGTGGGGCTTGCCCACGCTTCGATGCCGTCAATCTGGACATGAAAGGCCGACAACTCGTTAGGGTCGGGCCGGATCGCGAACTCGATGTCAATAGTTTCTGTAGCATCAAGATCACACGGTACAGCAATAAAGCCCGTCGAGAGCTGGCCGTTGCTGTCCGGTACAACACCGCGTGCCAGAAGCAGCTTGAGGGCAGGGCTGTATACCACGTCAAGACAACTGGATGGTTCTGTCGGGTTGGCCGGCACCAATGATCCAGAGTCAGGGTACAGGAACTTGACCAAGTGTTTTGTGCTGGAGCCCTGTGCACTGTCAGAAACCGTAAGCCTGATGTTTCGCTGTAGCAAGTTGAACATCGCGCCATAGTAGGACTGACGAATCTCGGCGTAGGCTCCACCGCCTGCGCGGACACGTGCAATCGTGTGTCCGGCCAACTCGCCGGTTCCGGGACGAAAACGAATACGAACCGCGAACGCACCTTTGGGTACCATGCGAATGCCGACTGCCGGCCCTTGGTTGGTTTGCGCCAGAAGCAACCCGCTGTCGCGACGCACTGCCAGTTCGGGGCATTCCAGTGTCAGACATTCACGCCAGGATTCTGCTGTCACCAGGGGCCGCAGGCCGGCAAACTCGGCCAATGCCTGTCGTGATCTGGCGAGTTCCGGTCCTTCGTCGTCGTGGGTTGGAAACAGGCCTTGTATGGCTGCAAAGTCTTGCCGGAGTGCCGCCAGGCAGGCCAACTGCCGCCGCAAAGGTTCACGGCCTGATGGCGATACGGACAGATAAGCTCGCATAAGCACATCCTGCGCGTGGGTCAGGTTTCCGGTTTCCATCAGGATGTTCCCGGCCTCGGCCAGAAAAGCTGCCGATGCCACGACATCGGCGGTTCGCAGTGAGTTTGCCCAGTCTTGAATCAGTGCGGTTACGGTTGCGATTTCACCCAGTTCAGCAATGGAACGCAGAATCGCCCCGCGCGCGTCGGTTTCGGCCAGCTTCGCACGCCCCTCGCCTGGCGGTTTCGGGGGCGAAGTGAGGCTGACCTCGGCCAGCGACAAACTTGCGGCTCCGGGCATCAAGAGCCAGAGTTTTGACCGGGTTCCTGCCAGTGCTGTGGCTCCGGGAACAGACGCCCAGAAACACGTTGTCTGTCCCTGTCGCATCGGAATCAGCGCGCCGCGTCGCGCCGGCCGGTTGTCTGTTTCCGAAGTCCAGTGTGGTGTGCAGAGAGCAACCAGGCCGTCACCCCAGGCGACACAATCCGGTGGCCCCTGCCCGGCGTTGATCAGGCTGAGTTTCCCAAAACATGCCGGAATGCGGCCGGGTTCGGCAAAAAGCGGCTGAGGTGTTGGACCGTCACCCGTCCAGCCAAGCCAGTAGGCGCCCGGTGCAAGCGGTTCGATGCCGCGGCGTTTCTTCACGCCAGGGCCGATTTCGTCCTTGCGTGTGTTGGAAAACAGAACCGGAGATCCGGTGTAGCTGTCCTGAATACGGGGATAGGAGTGCACGCCGCATGTCAGAACCCATTGCCCCTGCGAAAAAGTGTCCAGGCCGGTTGGGTCACGATCAGGTTCCATAAAGACCGAGGCAAATCTGGACCACAAGGGCATGGCCGCCAGAAGGCGGTCTTCCGACATGCGGACAATACCCGTGCAGTAGTGGCCGAGGGTCCAGTTGATGGCATCAAACCGGATTGTCAGGTCCGGCAGCACGTCAACCCGATAGATGCCCTGGCCGGTCTGGGCGCCGCCAAACAGAAATTCGTCGTGGCGGTCGGCGTCCAACTGGACGGGCACAGGCTGAAAGTAACGTGTTGCGGCGCATGGGGCCTGAACTTCGTGTTTGATTACGCCGTCGGCATCACACAGGCGCACCACACCGGTTTTGCCCTGGGCTGCGCCGAACCAGTAGAGGTACCAAAGCCGTCCGTCACGCTCAAATCGTGTCGCCTGAACCCATGAAGAATCTTCAAACTGGTTGCCGAAGCGGTGGGTGAATCTGGGCGGGGCCAATTGACCGTTAACGGGCAGGTCATGGAAATGCAGTGTACTGGTTTTGTTGCCGTACTGTGCCACACACAGAAAATCCGCAACGCGGCAGCCGGGGCACACCACCGGTACGATGTTCCCGCCGTCAACCTTATCGTAAGAGTGACTGGTGATAGTGCCGAGCGCGGCGTAAATACGATCCGCCAGCGCTGCTTCATCGCGATGTATGACCCCGTCCGATACTGCCGCAGCCAGTTCCCGCCGGATCTGATCTCTCAAGCCGGAGTCAGCAATCACGTCGCCCGTCGCCAGCGCGTGCAGCCGTGCCAGCCTGGGGGCAAACATGTTCGTTGTGGCGTGGCCCTGGCCTTCCTCCAGAAAGGTCAGGGCTCGACGAGCCTCACCCATGGCAAAGAAAGTAAGCCCCAATTCTGTGGCCGCGTCGGCACGCAGTTCAGGCCATTGTTGTCCGGCGGTGAACCAGGCCCGCCCCAGCAACTTCAGTCTGGCGCACAGATCCTGAACGCCTTTTGCATCCAGATGGGGTACAGACGCGACGCCGCCCTGCGGAAGGGACAGCACGCCGTCGCATAACAGCAGCCAGCATTCCGCGCGACGAATCAGCGGCACACCGTGAACTTCCAGCGCGCGGTCAATGATGGCCGCGCGCTCGCTGCCGTCTGTGTCCAGAGGCAGTGGAGCCACCCGGGACTCGACCCTTACACGCAACTCGCCTGTCGTTGCGCGCATGCGAAGCTGGGCCAGTGCAAGGCGCGCCTGGTCGGGCTGGTTTCGCGCCAGTTCGCGCGCCTGGGCAAGCGGTTTGAGAAACCCCTCGCTGGCTTCCTCCTGAACAATCGAGGCGATGTCCCGCCGCAACACGGCACGTTGCAGTTCGTGTTCATTGCGACGGGCTGTGTCTGCCAGGCTGCGCCCAACCAATGTGGTGGCAAGAACCAGAACCAGCGTTCCGACGGATATTTCCTTCCAGCGCCGGCGGGTAAAGCGACGTGCCTTTTCCAGCCAACTGTACCGGTAACTGGCTAGGGTGCGTCCGTCGAGGTAGGCCTGTATTTCATGGGCCAGTTCCGAGGCGTTGGCAAATCTTGATGCTTTGGAACGGGCCATCGCCTTGTCTACGACCGCACAGAGTTCGGCCGGGGCTTCCCGCTGGCGCGCCTGCAACCGCAGGGGCGGCCCCGAGAGTACCTGCTGGATCACAAGGTGGCCGGTGGCGCCGTCGTAGGGCGGGTGTCCGCATAAAAGTTGATACAGAACCGCCCCAAGCGAATAGACGTCACTGCGTTCATCCAGCAGGTCAATACGGCCCTCCGCCTGCTCCGGCGGCATGTACGCCGGGGTACCCATTGCCGCGCCCTGTACAGTCAACGAGGCAGCCAGGCTTGAATTGTCCAGAGCAGAGTGGGCGGCCTCGCCGGCCATCGCAAGTTCGCTGTCCGGGCTTCGCGCACCCTGCACCCGTGCCAAACCCCAATCGAGCACATAGGTCTCGCCAAACTCGCCCAGCATCACGTTATCGGGCTTGAGGTCGCGGTGGATCACTCCGCGCGAATGCGCATAGGCGATGGCCTGGCACATGTCCACAAAATGCGGAAGCAACTTCAGGCGGGCTGCCATGCGTGCTGCGGAGTCAGGGGTGTTTTCCGGCAAGGTCTGGCGAATGTGGTGGGCAAGCGACCGCCCCCGCACATAGCGCATGACATAAAAGAGTGTTCCGTCATCACGCTTGCCAATCTCGTAGACCGGAACAATGCCGGGGTGCTCCAGGCGCGAGGTGACCCGTGCCTCGCGCAGAAACCGTTCGGCAATCTCCGGTTCCAGAGATGCACGCTGGCGAAGGTTGGCACGCAGTTCCTTCAGCGCGACATGCCGGCCGGTTACCTGGTCAAACGCCAACAGCACCTGGCCCATGCCGCCGGCGCCGATCTCGGCACGAATGACGTATCTGTCCGCTGCGGAATGCGACCCAAGCGACGATGCCTGTGATGGTGCGGCCGCTGCCGCTGCCGCGGGCAAGGGCGCGATACTGATCAGCGAGTAGCTTTCAGTGTTAACCGCGTCGGCGTTGGCACTGGCTCTTCCAGAAGTTCCGGGGTCAACAAACTGAATCCGGATCGCCTTGCCGGGTTCAATCCATTGTCCATGCCGCAGCTTTGCCTCGGTGACTCGTTCGCCGTCAACGAATGTGCCGTTGCTGCTGTTCAGGTCACGCAATACGTACACGCGGTCTTCCGGCGTGATGCTGCAGTGCTCCTTGGACACGAGCTTGCTTCGGATCGGAAGCGTGTTGTGCTGGTCACGCCCGATTGTCACGCGCGCGCGGATGGCGATCTCAAGGCGTTGACCATTGTCGGCCGTGTAAATCAGACGGGGAACCGGACGCTCCTCGATGGCTGCCCCGGTCGAACCGCGCAGGTAGCAGATTTCCAGTTCGCCCAAAGTCAGGATGTCGCCGGCTTCCAGCGCTGCCTTGCCCTTGACGCGCCGGCCGTTGCGCAGTGTCCCGTTGCGACTGCCAAGATCTTCTACCCAGGCCTGGCTGTGCTCGATCCAGAACTTGGCGTGATAGCGGCTGATCTGATGCGCGGGCAGACGATGGCCCGCGCCGGGCGACCGTCCGACGGTAATCGGATCAGTACCGAGCCGGATTTCGTAGCCGACTCCGTCGTGCGTATAGACCAACCGATGCATGGCCAGGATTCTAGCAACGTGACGGATGCCACGCATTTGCAAGCCAACGACACTGCGGACGGATCCCTGTCACGCGCCCTGCATCAGAACGCGGGCGATTTCTTCGGCCAGTTCGCCCACGGCGCCGTTGAGCCGCCCTTCGGCCGAAGTCTGGGTGGAGGACACGCCTTGAAGCCGGCCCTCGAACAGCACGCTGCCGTCGGCGCTGTCGGTGATCTTCACGCGCGCCCGGGCATACCCGCTGCCGCCCACGCCGGCAAAGCCGCCGCTGTCCATTTCGTAGATTTCGCACTCCAGCACATAGGCCTTTTCCGGCTTGGCCTCGGCGTCAATGCTGATCAGTGATTTGCGGCAGTTCTTGCGTAGCTCCAGGATGTACGTGTTCTGCCACTGCTGCAGCCACGCTTCCCAGATTTCGGGCGTCACGGTCCAGGCTTCGGGCTTGCGAAAGGTAACCCGCAGCGGCCTGACGGAATATTCGTTGGCCGAAGTCAGTGAGCCGACCTTGTTGGTGTTGACTTCCAGCACCTGGTTGGAGGTGCAGCCGGCGCCGGCCAGGGCCAGCATGACACCGAACATCGCGGGCAGCATGCGCATGGTGACTCCCGAAAGATTGTGCACCCATGTTATGGACTTCGGCACAAAACTGTAAAGCAACTCGTGTAGTGCCAGTGATCCGCTTCGTGCCGATTGCGCACGGCCGTTTCGCGGCTAAGGTTCCGCCATGCAGCCGCTTCGTGTCGGAGTGGTCAGTTACCTCAACGCCATGCCGCTGTGGTTTGCCCTGCGGCATGACTCTGGCGTTGAATTGATCCCTGACACGCCGGCGCGACTTGCCGACCGCATGGCCGCGGGCGGGCTTGATCTCGGTCTTTTGCCCGTAATTGAGGCGCTGCGTCAACCGGGGCTGGAGCTTGATATTGGCCTTGGCGTCGGCGCCGACGGCCTGGTCGAAAGTGTCGGTCTGTTCACGCGCAAGGATCTGCCCGAAATTACCACTGTCGCTGTGACTTCGGCCAGCCGCACCAGTGTGGCGTTGTGCCGCATGGTGCTGGGCGCGGCCGGCGCCGATCCGGCATATCTGGAGGCCGCGTTGGAGCCCGCGGAACTGCGCGAACGTAGAGAAGACGCGGTGCTGATGATCGGCGACGCGTGTCTTGCCGCGCGCAGGCTGGATACCGACCGCGTGTGGGTGGATCTGGCGGCCGAGTGGAAACTGCTGACCGATCTGCCGCTGGTGTTTGCCGTGTGGGCGGCGCGGCCGGGCGTGTTGTCTCCGGCCGTCAGGGCGCGGCTGCGACAGACATTGACTGACGGGCGCAACGAGGTGTTTGAACTGGTGCGTCAGGCTGCCATGGACACAGGCTGGTCCGAGGCCGATCTGGCGCGCTATCTGACCGAAACCATCCAGCACGAACTGACGCCGCAACACCATAAGGGATTGCTTGAGTTCACGCGACGCGCGATCGAGCTTGGCCTGTTGCCTCGTGGCGCCATGGATGCAGCCCTGGACGCGACACGCTAAGCCAGATTGACGCGGTAAACGCGCATGGAATCCTGGATGCCCTTGAGTTTTGCTGTTTCCTCACGCACGTTCCGACCACCCAGCAGTTCGCGCACGCCTGGCGCGTCCAGCACTTCGGGCGTCAGGCACAACTGGTCGGCTTCGGCAATTCCCTGAACGCGTGCGGCGATGTTTACGGTCTGGCCGAAGTAGTCCAGCCGTTCGTTGAGTGTCACGGCAATGCTGTGGCCGCGATGGATACCGATTTTCAGGATCAGGTCGCGGGTGCCGCGCCGGGCGTTGAAGGCCTCGATTTCACGGTGCATGGCCAGCGCCGCCCGTACCGCCTGGGCCGGTTCGTTGAACGATGCCATCACGGCGTCGCCGATGGTCTTGACCACCGCGCCTTCCTGCTGCTGCACGGCCTGGCGCAGGTGTTCAAAGTGCTGCTGTACCAGGGCAAAGGCGGCCAGATCGCCCACGCGCTCGTACAGTTCCGTGCTTCCCTTGAGATCCGTGAACAGCAAAGTCAGGTCACGCACGCCAATGCCCTCGCCGCTGGCGAGTGTTTCGGCGCGAAACAGCGTGCGGAAAGTCTGGTTGTTCAGAAGCCGGTTGCCGGTCAGAAACGGCCCCATTACCACTCCGGTGGTGTCAACGTCGCCAGGTCGCGCCCCGGCAATCAGCGGCGCGCGGCGGGATGTATCGTTGCGCACGTTCAGGATGACTTCGCCCGGTGCAACGGCCTCCGGCACATCCTGCCAGCCTTGGCTGGTCAGTCTGGCGCTGACAATGTTGCCGGTCTGGCCGCCCCCGGTCGGCACGATCACGGTGCTGTTTGCCCCGGCGTCCATGACCACAACCACCCAGCCCTCCGGCGCGGCCAGCGGCACCTGCCGGCTTTCACCGGGCTGCAGGTAGTCGGCCAGGCGGGCGAACTGGCGCATAATTTCGGAAAACGGTCCGTAGCCCGGCTTTGTGGCACGACGGTCAATGCGATAGCGCAAAATCAGATCCTGGACGCTCAGGTTTTCGGGCTTGTGCCACGGCAGCTCGCGCACGCGCGGCGACAGGTTGAATGATACGGTGATGTAGTCATCCAGATTGACCGAAACGCTCTTGAGGCACAGGTGGCAATAGCAACTTGACTTGACCGTGGACATGGTGCGGCAACTTGAAACCGTGTCTGTGCACAGCGGGCACAGCAGGCGCCACTCCATGTGAAACAGGCCCAGATTGGCCGCGTGCAGCAGCAGGTCAATTGCCTCCTGCTCAGAGATGCCTTTTTCGGCGGCAAAGTTGATCGGGTCCACGCGGTACACGGCCCAGGGGTCAGGGCTGTGGAGCAGCGTCTCCAGTTTGCTGATGGTGCGCGGTGACCAGCGCCGCACGCTCTCCAGCTCGGTCAGCGCCTGATCCAGAAAAGCGGTATCGGCAGCCGTGGTCATGCGGGCTCCTGAAAGAATGAACCTGGATTCTAGCAACGTCGCACGCAAACGCTCCCGATCATCTCGCGCGTGGCGAAACGCCCCTTTGCGACGGGCAGTGACGGGCTATAGTTGCCCGTGATGATCGCCAAAGGCACACCAGCCGAATTCCTGCGCATCACCGACAAGGTGCTGGCCGGCACGCGCATCACGTTTGAAGAAGGCGTCTGGCTGCTGAACCATGCGCCGATTCATGAGCTTGCGCAACTGGCCCACTATGTACGCGACCGCAAAATGCAGGCTGCCGGCCGCGCTGACCTGGTCACTTACGTGATCAGCCGCAACATCAACTACACCAACGTCTGCATCACCGATTGCGACTTCTGCAGCTTTTACCGCCGCCCGCTGGATCATGAGGCCTACACGCTGGACGTCGAGTCCCTGCGCCAGAAGGCCCAGGAAACGCTGGATCTGGGCGGCACGGAAATCCTGTTGCAGGGCGGCCATAATCCCAAGCTGCCGCTGAAGTACTACCAGGACATGCTGGGCCTGTTTCGCGGCATGGGTCTGCACAATCACGCCTTCAGTCCCAGCGAAATCCAGCATTTCAGGCTGTTCTGGAAGATGTCGCTCGAAGACGTGCTCAAGGAGTTGAAGTCGGCCGGTCTGGATTCCATTCCCGGTGGCGGCGCCGAAGTGCTGACCGACCGCGTGCGCAATATCATCTGCCCCAAAAAGGGCGGCGCCGATGCGTGGCTGGAACCGATGCGCGTGGCCCACAAACTGGGCATCCGCAGCAGTGCGACGATGATGTTCGGCCACGTCGAAACCCGCGCGGAACGCATGGAGCACCTGGAGCGCCTGCGTCAATTGCAGGACGAAACCGGCGGCTTCACGGCCTTTATCTGCTGGACCTTCCAAAGCGAAGGCAACCGCATGGCCGATGTGCCCATGGCCGGCGGCCACGAATATCTGCGCACACAGGCCGTGGCCCGCATCTATCTGGATAACTTCGAGAACTGCCAGGCCAGTTGGGTCACGCAAGGCGGGCAGGTGGGCCAGGTCAGCCTGTGCTACGGCTGTAATGACATGGGCAGCCTGATGATCGAGGAAAACGTGGTGCGGCTGGCCGGCGCGGCCTTCCGCATGAACGAATACGAAATCCGCCGGCTGATCAAGGACGCGGGCTACCAGCCCAAGCGCCGCGACTTCTACTACAACCTGCGCACCGAACCCACCGACCTGGATGCGCAGCTCGAAGCCGCCGTTGCCACCGACAAGAAGCGCGTGGCGATTGCTGGCTGAACGGTCAACGGCGTTTCCGTATCAGGGCAGCCAGTCTTGCCGAAAGCTCGGCTTTGCCCAGGCTTGAGTCCGCCGCTGCCACCACGAACTCAACAACTCATCGGCCGAACAAGCGAACTCGTAGCCATTGCGGATTGTCTTGGTCCAGTTCGACTGTGACCAATCTGCGATAAAAGCCCGAAAGATTCTCCGCCAGTGTTCGTTGAGCAATTGGCAGATGCGGAGAGAATCCATGTTTCGGGTGATCTTGGCGGGCTGCTTGTTTTTGCTCGCGGCGCAGTTATCTGCGGGCGGACCGGCAGGTGATCACCTGACACTCGAAGCCGGTGCCGACTATGCAGCGGACTTTGACGGATACATACAGATCCGCGAATGGGGCCACCCTGGTGAGAGGCTTGGCCTTCACGATGACCTTGATGTCGTACAGTGGTTCAACTTTCGCTTCCGGGTGGGCTGGCGCTTTGACAGACGCCATTTGCTCTGGGCACAGTTTCAGTGGCACGAGTTTCGGGGCAACACCATCTTCGACCACGATGTCTGGAACGACGGCACACTGTACGCGGCTGGTACCCGCATTTCTTTTGACGACACGATGTGGTGGCGTGCCGGCGTCTATTACGAGTACAACTTTGCCGCGGAAGACACTCTTCAGGTTGGGTTGGTGGCTGGCATTCAACTGGACGGAATTGATATTCGCCTCAAACCCGACAAGAACCCAGCCGGCACCAAACAGGAAATCCACGAGAACTTTTACGCCCAGCTCATGCCCATGCCGATCCTGGGTCTGCAGATGGCTTGGCAGCCATTGACATGGCTGAACATGGATTTGTTCGGGCGCGGAATCTGGGTGCAAGGTGTTCCGACTTGGTACTTTGAGGGCGGACGTATCACGCACACGCAGACCACTGTTGATGTCGGTGCTTCATTCGTTGTACATGTTGCGCAGGTTGACTTCGGGGCATTGCTGGGGTTTCACGCCATGATGCTCGATCAGCAGAGCCAAGAAGATCACAACGTGTTCACTATTCACGGCGTAGACTTGGGGTTGTTCATTCGCGTGGGGCTTTAGCCGGCAAGGCCGGCCAACTGCTGATCCGACAACATGAAGTCAGTGCCTGCAAGTCTTGCCGGACGGAACCCGCTGGCCAGATCAGCCGGAAACCGCGACAGCCCGGCGTCCGCCAGCCCTGCCGTCCAGGCCAGGAAGCCCACCAGTTTGCGCGGGTCCACGCCCCGCTCGCGCAGGGCCTTGAGCGAGATATCGCCCTCACGTTTGGACATGCGGCGGCCCTGCGCGTCTTGGATGAATGGCACATGGGCCCATTGCGCGGGGGCTGCAAGGCCCAGCGCAGCGTACAGGGCCAGTTGCCGCGCCGTGGAAAGCAGCAGGTCGCGGCCACGCAGCACTTGCGTTACGCCCTGGGCTGCGTCATCCACGGCAACGGCCAACTGGTAGCTGGGCAAATCGTCGCGCCGCCACAGCACAAAGTCGCCCAGTGTTGACGGGTCAACAGTTACCTCGCCCGCAATTTCGTCACGAAACGTCACAGGCGGGTCCTGCCACAGAAAGCGCCAGGCCGGTTCGCGGCCCGTGGACTGCCGGGCGTGGGCCGCGTCGCGCCATTTGCCGCGGCAGGTGCCTGGGTAAATAGCCCCGTCGTCGCCGTGGGGCGCGCTGCTGGCTTCCTCTATGTCTTTGCGGGTGCAGGTGCACGGGTAAGCCAGCCCCTTGCGCATCAGTGTTTGCAGCGCGGTGCGGTAGGCTTCCGTGCGTGTGCTCTGGTCCGGCGCGGTTTCGTCCCAGTCCAGGCCCAGCCATTGCAGGTCTTCAACTGCCTGCCGGCGGTACTCGGATTTGCAGCGCGGGCGGTCAATGTCCTCAATCCGCAGCACGACGCGGCCGCCCACTGCGCGCGCCCACAGCCACGCCAGCAGAAAGCTGCGGGCATTGCCCAGGTGAAGCAGACCCGAAGGCGTGGGTGCCAGTCGGCCGGTTGGAGCAGTCGGCGGCATGACAGTTCGTGTGCTGCGGCAGGCTGGAAGCCCGCGTCACTGGGCCAGGCGTTCACGGGCGATGCGTTCGGCCACTTCGTGCGTGGGCACACTCTCTTTTTTGGCGCGCTCAAGCACCAGCTTCACTGTGTCGCCGATGCGGTCCACGACTTCGTAGCCGACCTGCTTGCCCTTGACGTGCTCGGTTACGCCCTTGATTAGCGCCCCGGCGTTGGCCACGTAATCGGGCACATAGGTGATGCCTGCTGCCGCCAACTGCTTGCCAACGGCCGCCGAGGCAAGCTGGTTGTTGGCGCTGCCGGCGATCACCTTGCATTGCAGAGAATCCACAACCGCGCCGGTCAGCACGCTGCCCAGCGCGCAGGGACACAGCACATCGCAGTCGGCGGTAAGAAGTTTTGCCGGTGCCACAACCTCGGCGCCACATTCCTCTCCAATGCGGGCCGCCAGCGGCCCGTTCACGTCAGCCACGATCAGTTCGGCGCCGGCGTCGTGCAGCAGCCTGGCAAGTTCCGCACCCACCGACCCCAAGCCCTGAATCGCCGCGCGACGGCCCTCCAGCGCGTCGCTGCCGGTGGCGAACTTCAGTGCCGCGCGTATCGCTGCCATCAAGCCGCGGGCCGTGCTTTTGCCGAAGTCAAGCCGCACGGCCGCGTATTTTGTTTCCGCCCCTACGGCCTTGAGGTCTTCGGCCGAGGTGCCCACGTCCAGGCCGGTAAAGTAGCAGCCGCCCATGCGCTCAATCGCGCGCCCCAGCGCGTGAAAGGCCGCGTCGCGGTCCATCTTTTCGTGTTTGATCACGATTGTCTTGCCGCCGCCGGCAGGCAGGTCGGCGACGGCGGCCTTGAAACTCATGGCCTGGGCCAGGCGCGCGGCGTCGGTCAGGGCGGCGCTCTGACTGCGGTAACTCAGGGTGCGTATGCCGCCAAAGGCCGGGCCGCGGCGGGTGCTGTGGATGGCGATAATCGCCTGAAGCCCCGACCGCACGTCGTGCACAAAGGTAATGTTTTCGCAGCCGTACTCGGCCAGTACGTTGAAAACCGCCATGTCGCCCCCAGTGGTGGTCACACTGTAGCGGCGGCCCGGCCCGAGGCAAACGCTTTGGCCGGACTGGCGTCACGGCCGCATTATCGCATCATGCCGCGCCATGCGCGCGCTGCCGACTTTGGCGCTGGTGGTGGGGGTGCTGGCCGTTTCCACCGCGCCGGTTCTGATTTTGTTGACGGGTCTGGATCCTTATGCCCTGGCGGCGTGGCGACTGGTGTGCGTGGCGCTGATTCTGACGCCGTTGGGCGGCTGGCGCCTGTGGCGCGACCTGAAGAAGCTCTCCGTGCGCGATCGTCTGTTGCTGGTGACTTCCGGCGTGCTGTACGGGGCCCATTTTGGCCTGTTTAACCTGGCGTTCTTTCACACCAGCAAGGAAAGCGTGGTCGTGCTGCTGGCGGTTCAGCCACTGATGGCCGCGGCGATCGGCGCGCTTTGGCTGAACGAACGTTTTACCGCCACCATGTTCTGGGCGTCGCTGGTGGCAACCGCCGGCCTGACTGTGTTTGTGTGGCATGATTACACGTTTGACGCGGCACACCTGGTAGGCGACGCGCTGGTGATTGCCTGCGGTCTTGCGATTGTGCTGAGTTACAGCTTCGGGCGGGTGCTGCGGCCGCGCATGAGCCTGGGCGGGTATCTGGGCGCGCTGTACTGGATTGGCGGGCTGACCATGCTGGCCACGGCGCTGGTGGCCGGCAACCCGTTGTGGGGCTATGCGCAGGACCAGTGGTTCTGGCTGGCGCTGGCGGTGTTGATCCCAACGCTGGTGGGACATTCGCTGTTTCATTACGTGGTGCGGTATGTGCCTGTGTTTTACGTGAACCTGACGATTCTGGGTGAACCGATTCTTTCCTTGTTGATCATGTACGCGCTGCGCGATCATTACACGGTGTTCGCCACTTCAACCATGACGCCGTTGCAGATCGCCGGCGGGTCGTTGCTGCTGCTGGGTGTGGGTATCGGGCTGGCGTTCGGACGCAAAGACGCCGCCAAGGAGCGTGGGTCATGAAACGCGTGCTCGCTGTTGTTACTGTGATGCTTGTGGTGCTGGTTCTGCCCGGCCGTGCCCAGGAAACGCCAAGGCCCGAGTTCGACAACGCGCCGGTGGGGGACGTGCTGGTCTGGGCCCAGAAATCTCTGGGCGTGGGCTTTGTCTACGAAGGCCGCGATCTGGTTGACCCCGCCACGAACCAGCCGCGCCGTGTAACCAGTAAGGGCACCAACCCCCAGACCCGCGCCGAGCGTGTGGTGCTGCTGCTTGAATTGTTGCGTCGGGCGGGCCTTGTTGCCTTTGAAGTTGGGGGCATGCCCGGCCCTACCTACCAGCTTCACACCGGCGAGGCCGCGGCGCGTCTGGCGCCGATTGTGGACGACCCGGCACGGCTGGCCGGTCTGTACTTTGGCGCGCTTTCGATCCGGCTCAAGCGCGCCGCTCCGATTGAAGTCGCTGCCCGCGTGCGCGAACGCCTGAGCCCCGGCGTGGGCCGGGCCGAAGTTTTCGAGGCCACGGGCACGCTGATCGTGACCGACTTTGCCGACCGTCTGGCGGCGGCCTGGGAGGTTGCCCGCGCTGCCGATGTGGCCACCGAGCGCGCCGAAGACCTGCATGTGGCGCATCTGGCCGTGAAGTCGGGGCCGGCGGGGCGCCATCTGGCGGCGCTGGAGCGCTTGCGCATGCCCGGCGAGGGCTGGAAGGGTGCGGTCAACGAACAGGCCAACGTGGTGCTGTTGTCGGGCCGGCGCGACGAACTGGCGCGGGTCGAGGAACGTTCGGGCCGTCTGGACAACCAGCCGGCGGCCGGCGCCTATGTCGAAACCACCCAGACCTTCAAGCTGATTTTTGTCAGTGCCGCCGAAGCCTCGCGCGTGTTGCGCGAGATGTTTCAGTCCCAGATTGAAGCCGGCAGTGTGCAGATCGGAGCCTTTGACCGCACCAAGAGCGTGGTGTTTCGCGGCAGCGAGTTTGACGCCACCCGCGCCAAGGAAACCCTGCGGACGATTGACGTGCAGGGAGCCGCACCGCGAAACGACTGAACCCCTGCCGCGACACCCGTCGCCGGGTAAGGTGAACGCATGGCCCTGTCCCGCAAGACCGCGCGCGTGGTTGTATTGCCCCCGGTGGCAATCTTTGCCGTGGGCAGCGAAGTGGTACAGGGATTCATCATTAACTCCAATGCCGCCTGGCTGGCCCGTGAAATGGCCGAACTGGGCTTTGACGTCGTGCGGCACGAGGCCGTGCGCGACGACAAGGACGCGATTGCCGCGCGCCTGCGCCCCTGCATGCCGCAGGGCCTCTTGGTGATTGTCTGCGGCGGCATCGGCCCCACCACCGACGATCTGACCCGCCAGGCTGTGGCCGAGGCTCTGGGTCGCAAACTGGTGCTGGACAAGGACGACCTGGCCCGGCTGCAGGCGCGCTATACGGCGATGGGGCGTGAGTTTCCCAGGGGCAGCGAAATCCAGTGCATGCGGCCCGATGGCGCGCGTCTGATACCCAACGCTTATGGCACCGCGAGCTGCTTTCTGGTCAGGCACGGCAATGGTGGCGTGGCGGTGTTGCCCGGCGTGCCGCGCGAGATGAAGGCCGTGTTTGCCGACGAATTGCGCAAGGCCCTTGCCGAAGAGTTCGGCTCGCCCGGCAGGTTCTTCACCCGCGAGCTCAAGTGCTTTGGCCTGCCGGAAAGCGCGATAGACAACCTGTGCAAGGATCTGTTGCAGCCCCAGGGAGCCACGGCGGCGATTCTGGTGGACGACGCGGTGATCCGGCTGCGCTGGCGCGTTATGGCGGCCGACGAAACCGCCGCGGCGGCGGTTCTGGCCCCGCTGGCCGACGAAGCCCGGCGGCGTCTGGGCGAGGTGGTGTTCGGGACATTTGAGGATTCGCTGGAGGGTGTAACCCTGGCAGCCTGCAAACAGGCCGGGCTCAAGGTTGCGCTGGCGGAAAGCTGCACCGGCGGGATGATCGCGCATCTGTTGACCAACGTGCCGGGCAGCAGCGAAGTGCTGGTCGAAAGCTGCGTAACGTACGACAACCAGGCCAAGATTCGACGCCTTGGCGTAAAGCCGGAAACACTGCAAACCCACGGCACGGTCAGTGAAGCCTGCGTGCGCGAGATGGTCGAAGGTATCGCCCGCGAAAGCAAAACCGACCTGTGCGTGGCGACCAGCGGCATTGCCGGCCCCGGCGGCGGCAGTGAAGACAAGCCTGTCGGCACGGTCTGGCTGGGCGCGTGGTTTCGGGGCGAAACCCGGGCCTGGCGGCTTCAGGTGCCCGGAGACCGCGAACTTGTCAAATGGCGCAGTGCGCGCACGGCGATCAACCTGCTGCGCATGACGGCGCAGAAGGGCGCGTTGCCCGACAGGCCGGCCCACTGGATCGCGCCGCCGTCGGGATGATTCGACATCGAACGGTTGTTATGCAGGGGCAGCATAACCGGAGAACGCCATGACAACCGCCCGGAACATCGAACAAGTCTACGGTCCGCCCCCGCCGCACTGGGTTGGTGACGGCTTTCCCGTACGCGGTTATTTCAGCCACATCCCAAAGGGCATGCGACGGCTGAGCCCGTTTCTGCTGATGGATTACGCCAGACCGTACGAGTTTCCGCCCACGGAGAACCTGCGGCGCGGCGTGGGGCCACACCCGCACCGCGGCTTTGAAACCGTGACTATCGCCTTTCAGGGCAGTGTGGCGCACCACGACAGCGCCGGCAACGGCGGCGTGATCCATCCCGGCGATGTGCAGTGGATGACCGCCGGCAGCGGCATTCTGCACCGCGAGTACCACGCCGCCGAGTTTGCGCGCAAGGGCGGCACGTTTCAGATGGCGCAGATCTGGGTCAACCTGCCCGCCCGGGACAAGATGACCGAGCCCGCCTACCAGGCCATCACCGCCGACCAGATGGGCGCGGTGGACCTGCCCCATGGGCGCGTGCGCGTAATTGCCGGCGAGTACCGTGGTGTTAGGGGCCCGGCGCACACGTTCTCGCCGCTGGGCATGTTTGATGTGGACTTGCGCTCGGGCGGCAAGGCCGAGTTTGACTTTCCCGCAAACTGGAACGCTGGCCTGCTGGTGATGAACGGCCATGTCATGGTCAACGGCAGACCCGCCAAAGCCGATGACTTTGTGCTGTTCGGCCACGAAGGCGAGAGCGTTTCCGTGGAGGCCGGCAGCGATGCGCGGATGCTGTTGCTCAGCGGCAAGCCGATTGACGAGCCGGTGGCAAGCTACGGCCCTTTTGTGATGAACACGCCGGCCGAGATTGAAGCTGCAATCCGCGACTTTCAGGCCGGCAAATTCGGCCACCTGGATGAGTAGCGCCGGGTCGGGTGTCGCGCGCGTTGTCCGGGCGGCTATGCTGTTGCCGGACACAGGACACCCGACACGGTTCCAATATGCCGATTGCCAAACGACTTGAAGCCGCCACCTTTTCCTTTCTGTTGACCGGCATTGACCCTCTGCCGCGCGAGGACGCCTTTCTGGCCATCTTTGCGGCGCTGACCGCCGACGGCCACGGCGAACATTGCCGCCGTGCCTTTGAGTTTCTGCTGAAGGAACAGGGCCGGCCTGACCCCGAAAAGCTGCGCGAGGCGATTGTTCAGACGCACCTGTTCGCGGGCTATCCGCGCGCGCTGAACGCGCTGGCGGCGTTCAAGGACGCCTGCAAAAAGGTCAGCAACCCGCTGGCGGGTGAAATCAAGCTGCGCGAGGAACCGCTGGAAGGCGACGACGTTGCGATGTTCCGCCAGCGCGGGCAGAAGCTGTTCAACCTGATCTACGGCGAAAGCGCGCCCAGGATTGATCGCTTTGCCCGCAGCAACAGCCCCGACCTTGGCGATTGGGCACTGGTGGAGGGCTACGGCCGCGTGCTTTCGCGCCCGGTGCTGGAGTTCCGCCAGCGCAGCGTGTGCATTGTGGCGGCGCTGATGCCGCTGGATGTCGCGCCGCAGCTCAAGGGCCATATCCAGGGAGCGCGAAACACCGGCACCAGCGACAAGGCCCTGTGGTCGCTGTACGAACTGGTTTCGCGCCTGTTCAAGGAAGGACCCGAAATGACGGCGGCCAAGAACACCTTCACCGAGGTTCTGGGCAAGTCGCAGATAGACATCGCCAAGTTCGAAGAAGAGAAAGAGTGGCGCGAGTAACCGCTGCACGCGCGACACTGTCACAAACGCAAAGGCCGACCCCGGGCGCAGGGTCGGCCTTGGTTGTTGCGCTGGTCTAGCGACCGCCCGCGGGCTTGGCGGGCACGGTGCGCAGGTACTCCCACAGGGCCTTGAGGTCCACGTCATCCATGCCCTGGTACATCTTCCACGGCATGGCGTCGTGCAGTGTGCTGCCGTCAGGGCGTTGGCCCTTGCGCACGGCGGCTTCGAACTGATCGAACGTCCATTTGCCGATGCCCGTGGCTTCATCCGGTGAAATGTTGCGGGCGGCGGGCCAGCTCGGGTCGCCGCCGGGAACCTTGCCACCTGAGTAACCTTCGCCGTGGCAGCCCTTGCAGGTGCCGGCCATGACCTGGCCCCATTCTTTGTTTGCGCCGCGTTTGACCTCGGCGGGTTTGTGGTTGTGGTCAATCTTGTCAAAGGCGTACACAGGCTCCGTGGCGGCAATCAGCAGGCCGATCGGGCCCAGCGAGTGTGCCAGGGATTCGCGGTTTACCGGTGGTTGGGCCTTGATGTAGGCAATTGCCGCGGCCAGGTCGCTGTCCGAAAAAGTGACGTAATCTTCGCTGGGCATGACCAGGGCGCGTTTGCCGTTCTTTTTCACGCCGTGGCGCAGGATGCGAGCCCAGTCTTTGCCGGTGTAGTCTTTGGTCACGCTGCCCTCGCCGGCGGTGATATTGGGCGCGTACACGCGGCCGATCGGCTGCTGGTCCATCACCGGCCCGCCGCCGAAGTCGGCGCGATGGCAGTCGTTGTGGCCGCAGCCCATCACATGCTTGACCAGGTATTCGCCGCGGGCGATCGCGTCCTTGTCGCCGTCGCGCAGGGCAAGGTCGCCTTCGGGTGCCGTGACGTCCCGGTTGAGCTGGGCCTGGGCGGCCACGTACAGGCCGCCATAGCCAAGCGCCAGCAGGCCGACAAAGCCCACGCCGCCCACAAGAACCAGTTTCTTGAGTCTGCTTTTCTTCTTTTCTGCCATAGTTTGCCCCCTGAACCGGAATCTGTTGTTCGTGCCGGTCTTCGCACGAACAGTACCCCACAGAACCGGGCCTGTCAGCCTGTTCATGTCCTGCGGTTTCCTAAATTGTCACTAAGTGCCCGAGGCAGGCACTCTACCACACCGCCCGGCCGCATTACCATCGGCGCATGGCGGAACCCCAGAGCCTGAGCCCCGAACAGCGCCGTGGTGTGTTCACGGTGTGGCTGATCATTTTCATTGATCTGCTGGGTTTTGGCATTGTTCTGCCCAGTCTGGCCTATTACGTGAAGCTGTTTGCCGTGCCGGACTGGGCCGTGGACTTCGCGCGTACCTTCGGGCTTGAAGCCCGCGGCGGTGTGCTGGTCGGCCTGATCATGACCTGTTACAGCCTGGCGCAGTTTTTGTTCGCGCCCGTGTGGGGGCGACTGAGTGACAAACTCGGGCGCAAACCGATTCTGGCGCTCAGCACTGCCGGGTTTGCCCTGACCTGGATCATGTTCGCCCTGGCCACGGATTTTGTGTGGTTGCTGCTTTCGCGCACGCTGGCCGGCGTGTGCGCGGCCAACCTGAGCACCGCCCAGGCTTACATGGCTGATGTTTTTCCGCCCGAACGCCGGGCCAAGGGCATGGGGTTGATCGGTATGGCCTTCGGGCTGGGTTTTGTGTTCGGCCCCGCGATTGGCGGCGCGCTGACCAGTGACTGGTTTTTGTCGTTTTTGTTCACGCCGGGCACAGAGCAATTTGCCCGTGCCCATCTGTTTGTGCCGGCACTGTTTGCCGCGGGCCTGAGCACAATTTCGTTCACGCTGACGGTGTTCGCCCTGCGGGAGTCGCTTTCGCCGGAACTGCGTGCCGGATTGGGCCCGCGCAAGGGCAAACTGGCCGAGCTGCTTGAGGCGCTGCGCCGGCCGGCGATAAGCCCGATGCTGGTGGTCTACTTTGTGGTCACATTGGGTTTTGCCAACCTTGAGGCCATGTTCAGCCAGTTCAACGCCGATTACCTGCGCATCAGCACCAGCGCCAACGCCTGGGTGTTCGTGGCGATCGGATTGACACTTGCATTTGTTCAGGGCGGGCTGATCGGCAGGCTGACCAAACGGCTGGGCAGCGCGCGCGTGCTGGCGATCGGGCTGGGCGGGCTGGCAGCGATGATGTTTGTGTTCGGGTTCCAGCGCGAACTGAACCCCGGCGTGGGCGAGTATGCGTGGCTTGTGCTGGTGGCCGTGGGGATTGGCGCCTTCAACGGACTGTGCAACCCCAGCATTCTGGCGATTATTTCAAGCCATGCGCGGGCGGATGCACAGGGCGGCACGATGGGTTTCACGGCCAGCGCCGCGACATTGGGGCGGATTGCCGGGCCGATTCTGGGCGGCGTTGTGTACGACGCCGCCGGACCGCAGTGGCCCTTTGCGCTTGGCGGAACGTTGATCGCGCTGGGATTGCTGGTTCTGGCTTTCAAGTGGCGGGTCGCCGCTGTGGTGCCGTCATCTCACATGCCAAGCAGCAATCGTGTCTAGGGCACGTACCGGCCGCCGTCGGGGTCTGGCAGAGGGGCCGAAACCGGATAGCCCCTGGCCTCAAATGTCTGGCCGCGGGCGATGACCAGTTCGCCGATGGTCAGCGAACTGCCCTGGGGTGACGCGTTATGAATGCGCGTGCTGGCGTGGCACACCAGGCGTGAAAACACCGGCGCGTTGTACACCAGAATGCCCGAAGCATCGTGAGTGGCGTTGCTGCCGCGAATTTCAACATCGCCGCCGGTGCAGAACACAGAGGTTTCGGGGTTCAGAAACAATCCGCGGTTGTGACTCTGGTAAGCCACCAGCCGCCCGCCGGTCATGCGCACCGTGCCGGTGAGGCTGAACATCCCGCCCCCGGTGCTGTTGCGCATCAGGCCGCCGCTGATTTCCAGGCGGTCGCCGCTGTGCCAGATGTCGTCGTCAATCTCAAGCGAGCCGTCCAGAATCGTGATGCTGGCGCCGCTGAAGTCGTGGTCGCCGCTGCCGACAAAACGCCCGCGCCGGATGATCAGGCTGCTGCCCGGCAGCCAGCAGTCATTGAACTGCTGCGAGTTGTTGGCAAACGTGCACTGGAACGTGCCGCCGTCAAGGATCAGCGTGCCGCCGACCTGGTACGCGTAGGCGTCGCTGCTGTCCCAAGCGCCGCCTTCTTCGATGATCAGCGTCGTGCCCGGTTCGATGATCAGGTTCGCCTGGCCCGGCGCGGCGTGGGTGTGCCCGTTGCGGCTGGCGGCTTTTGATGTCAGGCGCTTGGTGCCGCCGCGCAGAATCGCGGTGCCGACCATCAAAGAAGCCCCGATCTCCTGGTTGCCGTCCAGAATCAACGTCGAGTTGCGCCCGCCGGCTACACTGCCGGGGCCGGTCAGGTTGCCGCGCACCGTGACCTCGCCGGCCGGCAGGCTCAGGGTGCCGCCGGCGGCCACATACACGCTGTCCAGCCCGGCGCCCGCGGCCACGGAGGTTTTCTCGTCGCGGTTGACCGTCAGGGCCCCAAACGTGGCCGGGGGTGGCGTGACAGGGGCGGGCGGTTCTTCGGGTACAGGCTCTTCATCGTCAAGGATCTCTTCTTCAATCTCTTCCGGGACGGGCTCTTCCAGGGCCGGTTTCGGCACTGTTTCGCGCTGTGGTTTGGGCGCGGGCGGGTCGGGCCTGATGATTACGATCGGTGCGTCGTTACGCGTCCCAGCGGGGGCAACATTCGCCCCGGCATCGTTTGGTGCGGCGGCACGGGCTGTTGTGGGCCGCGTGGGCTGGTCCATGCGTGCCAGGTTCCAGGTAACACCGGCGACCAGTGCGGTCCAGACCAACAGGCAGACAAAGGTTATGCCGATTCGGCGCATGAATTCCCCGGCATTGAAACGCAAGCGGTCAGGCCGGGTTCGCCCGAATCACTCAAGATTTGTTGGCGCGTCCGGCTGTTTCCGTGGCCAGCCGGCGGATTTCGGATTCCGCAGCCTGGTCTATCCGGCCGCGAAGCATGTGCAGAACAATGTCGGCCCGCGACTCGTACTGAAGCGCCAGCATGCGCATGGCCCGGCGTCTCAATGATGCCGCCAGCGCCAGACGCTGGAAGCCGTCCATGCGGGCGATGGACGCGGCATGAACCCGCGCGGCTTCGTCGCTGGTGTCACTGGGCTCGGATGCTTGCAAGCCAGTCGTATGCACCAAGGGTGTGTGCCCATTTTTCGACATAAGCAAAGTCTAACTCCGGGAGAGCGCGCAGCAAAACTCTGATGTCACGGGCCTGCTTTTCAGACTGTGACTGCATGCCCCACACCAGCTTCGACACCACGAGGTCTTCGGGTGTGGTAATCCAGAACTTCACATTGCCCTTGCGCTTTTCCTGCCTGCGCCGAAACTTCTGCTGTTCATATTCACTGGGTTTGAGCACAATCAGGTCAATCTTGTTGCCGCTAAGGCTGTGGATCGCGTTTACCATTCCTTTTGATCGCAAGGCTTCGCGAGCGGCGTCTTCGCTCAGATACCAGCCCTCATTTGCGGGAAAGACTTTGAGCAGTGCATCCAGGTCTGACCCGTGGGCGTCAATCACCAGATCAATGTCTATTGTGTCCCGGGGCTGACCGTAGAACGCAAAGGCCAGTCCCCCGGTCAACATGCTGGGAATGCCGGCATCCTCCAGCCGACGTGACACTTCAAACAGCAGCTCGTCCTGTTCCGGGTCTTGGCCCATCAACACACTCTACCACAAAGGTGCGACAAGCCTGTGGCCCCTTTCGTTGCGGGCCAAAGCCGTTATAGGATGCAGATCCTGCCCGAATCGAAAGCACCGCCATGACAACCACCATGCCCTCCATCCAGGTCGTCGCCCCGCGCGCCGGCGCCATGGAGGTCCGAACGACAAGTATCCCCCACATCCAGCCCCATGAAGTGCTGATCAAGGTCCGGGCCGCGGCTGTCTGCGGCTCGGACCTTCACCTTTACCAGTGGGACGAATCCATCCGTCCCAAACTGCTGCGCGCCAGCGATAACTTCAAGCACGGCGTGGTGGCGGGCCACGAGTTCTGCGGCCATGTGGTCGAAATCGGCGGCGCCGTCAAGACGATCATGGACGATCCCGGGATGAAGCTTGAAGTTGGCGACTTCGTGAGCGCCGAATCGCACGTGGTCTGTGAAAAGTGCTACCAGTGCCTGGCCGGCGAAAAGCACGTCTGTGTCAACGACAAGATCATCGGCTTTGACCGTGACGGTGCCTGGGCCAGCTACATTGCCCTGCCCTCCAGTTGCGTGTGGAAGAACGACAAGAACTTGCCGTTTGAAATCGCCGCGATCCAGGAGCCGCTGGGCAACGCCATGCACGCGGCGGCCCACTTTCCGCTCAAGGATCAGCGTGTGGTGATCTTCGGGCTGGGGCCGATCGGCATGTTCAGCGCCGTGATTGCCCTGATGCACGGGGCCAAACAGGTCACAGCCGTTGAAGTCAGCGAATACCGCGCCGGCATTGCCCGTGAGATCGGCGTCCACAACGTGATTATGGGCAGGATCGCGCGCACGCCCGAAGATCGCGCTGCCGAGCGCGCGCGTATCCAGAAGCTGGTGCGCGACGCTGCCGGCCACGATGGCCCCGACGTGGCGCTGGAAATGAGCGGCCACCCCGACGCGATCACCAACAGTGTCAAGTCTGTGCGGCGCGGCGGCAAGGTGGTCGCGTTCGGTCTGACCAAGGACGCGGCCTACACGTTTGATGACTACAGCAAGGACGTGATTTTCAACGGCATCACGATTCAGGGCATCATCGGCCGGCGCATCTACGACACCTGGTACAAGGTGCGCGACCTGGTGCGCATGCCCGAGGCCCAGAAGAAGCTGCGCAAGATCATCACCGAAGTGGTGCCCTACACCGAGTTCCGTGGCGGCATTGAGCGCATGATTGCCGGCAAGGCCGGCAAGATCGTGCTGGACTTCGGGCGCGGCTGACGCGTCAGCCCAGACAATCGGCCAGCGCCAGGCCCAACTCGGGCCAGCGGAAGGTGTACCCCAGTTCACGCGTGCGGTTGGGCACGACGCGCTGGCCTTGCAGGATCATTTGGGCCATCTTTCCCAGCACCAGACGCAGGACAAACCCCGGCACGGGTGCCCAGCAGGGACGCCGCAACTGTCGTGCAAGCGCACGGCTGAACTCGACGTTGGTTACCGGACCGGGTGCGGTGGCATTGACGGGGCCGCTGACATGCGGGCTTTCAAGGGCCCAGCGCAGAATCCCCGTCACGTCGTCCAGATGAACCCAGGACATCCATTGTTTTCCGCCCGCCAGCGGGCCACCCACAAACAGGCGAAACGGCAGGGCCATGCGCGCCAGCGCCGGCGCGTCGCGGCCCAGCACAATGCCGATGCGGACGATGGCTACGCGCAGCCTGTCGCTGGCGGCTGCGGCCTCCCAGGCCACGCTGGTTTCGGCCAGAAAGCCGGTGCCCGGCCCGGAACGTTCGTCGTGTTCGCGGTCGCCGGTATCGCCGTAGAATCCCACAGCGCTGGCGCTGACCAATGTTTGCGCGCCGGCGTTTTCGGCGGCCTGGCGCAGACGCGTGGTGACACGCACCCGGCTGTCTCGAATCTCGCGCATGCGGCGGGCTGTCCAGCGACGGGCCACGCTTTCGCCTGCCAGGTTGACCACGGCGTCAAACTGCGGTGGCAGATTGTCCAGAGAACAGGCGTCCGTGGTTGTCCCGAAAAGCGCGCGCGCCCGTGCGGTCTCGCGCGACACCAGACTTACGCGGTGTCCGGCGGCCACCAGTTGCGGCACCAGGGTGCGCCCGACCAGACCCGTCGCACCCGAAATCACCACGTGCATGGAACACCCCCTGCGCCCCGGGCGTTGGTATAACACCCCGCCACAGGGGGGACATCCGGGGGCGACCGGAGCACATCCATGAGCCGCATTGCTTTGCCGACACTGGCCGTACTGGCCCTGCTGGCAGGCGCGTGTCGCGTGCCGTTGAGTGAAGGTCTGACCAGCCAGGCCGGTCGCAGCGGCGACGACCACCGCGCCATTGACTACCGCGTGTACCTGCCGCCGGGGTATGAATCCGAACCCGAAGCCCGGTACCCGCTGCTGGTCTGGTTTCACGGCGGCGGCGAGAATGAAGACGGCTGGGGCCGGCGCGGACGCATTGGCGAAATCGCGCACGCGCGCATGGCCTCGGGCAACTTGCAGAAGTTCATTGTGCTGGCGCCAAGCGCGGGGAGTTTCACGCCGATCTGGTTCGGCTACGAACGTCGTCTGATCGAGCAGACAATCCCCGAAGTGCAGGCCGCCTACCGCTGCAACGGAACCGTGGTGGCGTTCGGCCACAGCATGGGCGGGCTTTCGCTGCTGATGGTCGGGCTGCGCAACCCCAATGCTTTTGACGCCATGTGTGTGGCCAGCCCGTTTGTGTTTGACACCCACGCCTGGGAGACGCCCGAACGCCGGCGCTGGTTCGAGCAGAAGTTCGGCTCGGGCGGGTTTGTCTCGCGCTATCGCCAGAACCAGCGCAAGTACTTTGACGAGTTCGACCAGTTCGCGCGCTGGGACCCCATCACGCTGATCCGCACGCGTGGCGGCTCGGTGCGTCTGCCGCCGCTGCTGCTGACCAGCGGCGACCGCGACAACCTGGGCCTGTGGCCGCACAACCTGCACCTGCACGAATTGATGCTGGCCCACGGCATTGACCACGACTGGCTGCCCCAGCCCGGCGTGGGTCACGGCACGGTCGAAGAACCCGCGCTGATGCGCTGGCTGGACCTTCAGGCCCGGAGCGCGAGCGCCGCGCGATGACCGGTACCCCTCACCGTCATGGCATTGTGGTTGCGGCGCGCGCGCTGGTGCTTCACCGTGACCACGTGTTGCTGCTGCGGGCGCGCGACGGCGAGCGCGAGTACTACTTTCTGCCCGGCGGCGGCGCGCGCCACGGTGAAACGCTGGCCGATTGCTGCGCGCGCGAGGTGCTTGAGGAATGCGGTCTGGCGGTGCGGGTGGTTCGGCCGCTGTTTCTGCGCGAGTTCATTGCCGCGCGGCACCGGCGGCGGCCTTCGGGTATGCCCGAACACCAGCACGCGCTGGCGCTGGTGTTCTTATGTGAACTGTCGGGGCCCGAGGCAGCGCTTGAGCCCGCCAGTCTGGGGCGTTTTACGCCTGACACCGGGGCCAGGGGCGTGCAGGGTCTGTGCTGGGTGCCGCTGGTGGAGGTTTCGCGACTGGAACTTCACCCGCCGCATCTGGCCCGGGCGCTGGCGCGGCCCTTGCCGGAAGGCGCGGTCGAGTTCTGGCCCGAGGAATAGCAATCAGGGAGCAACAACCAGGCCGCCCAAGTCCTTGTCGCCGTGGGCGGGCAGGTCAAGACGGAACACACGGTCGGGATTGTTCCAGTCGGTGCTGGCGGTCCAGATCATCAGGTACACCGCACCGCTGGGTGCGGCGCCGGTGGAACAGCGCCCGTCCACACCGCCCTTGCCCAGAAACTGGCGTTCGCTTTCGGGCACGCTGCCGGCGGGGTGGCGCGTGAACAGAAACTCGACGCCGGCCACGGGTTGGCCCGCGCCGTTCAGTGCCTGAAACTCTACTTTGGCCGCGGGGCGAATCGTGAAGTCCAGCGTCTGGTTGCCGCCGCCGGTGACCGTCACTTGGCGTTGGGGCGGGTCGGCTGCGACAGGAGTCCCGGTGTCGGGGCGTCCCACGGTGATTTCGTAGCTGCCGGCAGGTACCACGAAGTCAATGTGGTCGGTTTCCTTGCCCGTGAGGTTGCCGTTGAAGGCGCGTTCGATGTGTCCCGCGCCCTCGGGCCTCAGGCGCACGTTGTACAGCAGCGGCCTGAAGCCCCCGTTCTTGCCATCCAGATGCGCGCTGACGCGCAGCCTGCCGGTGACAATGTCTATGGTGATCTGTTCGGCCCCGCCGATTTCCACCTGCTGCACGTGCGCGGCGTGAAACTCGCGGCCCTCCACGGCCAGCCACCAGCGGCCGGACATGATGTTTTCCCACACGAACAGGTTGCCCTCGCGGCGTGACGGGTCGCGGTAGTGCAGATCGGACAATGCGGCGCGCAGGTTCACGCGCGTAAAGTTCACGACCTTGCCGTCCAGCGTAAGCGTGATCTCGATGCGGGCCAGCCGTCGCGGCTCGCCGTCACCGGCCAGCGACTTGCCGATATCCGAAACCACCAGCGTCACGTCGCGTTGTTGCAGGCCGGGCTGGCCCTGCACGGTGACTTCGGCACCGTAGTGTGTCTGCTCGAGGCTGGAGGCAAACACGAACCGGGTTTCAGAGCCCACAGCGACGGTGAACGGGATCATGCCGGTGGTGCGATCCGGGGCGTAGCGCGAGGTACTGGAATGAACCGAGCCCGGCGCCATCAATTGCGTGCCGTGTGTTTTGCCAAAGCGCCCGGCGCCCGCGGGCTCGGCGGCCGTGCCCGCCAGAATCTGGATTGTCACAAACTGCGGAATGTCGCCCGTGGCCAGCCGGATGAAAAACTCGACGCGCGCGCGCTCGGCCGGCGAAAGCACCAGTTTCACCGTGCGTTCTTCTTCGGGGCCGATCACTACGACTTCGTCGGTTGAACGGTAGTGCACGTTTTCGTTGCGCACGCGGTATTCGCCGGCGTACAGTTTGCGAAACAGCAGCCGCCCTTCGCCCAGCGCCTGCGGCGCGTCGGTCAACACCTGCCAGCCAAGGCCGGGGCTGTTGACCGCCAGTGACACTGTGTTGCTGGACAGCCGATTTCCGTCCGGGTCCTCAAGAATCACCATGATGGACGCACCGGCTGTCTGATTACGCGGCAGCGTCACCATTTCGTCGGTGCGGCCCGGCGGCAGTTCGGCCGGCGGCGGCGTCACTACAGGAGTCCGGTCCGGCCGGACAACCGGCGGGCGGTTGTCCTTGCGATCCGGCGGGCGCGGCAGGTCAGGTCTGACAACCGGTGTGTCGTTGGCGCGCGGCGGCGTGGTGCGGGTCTGCGGGCGATGATCCTGGGGTTCGGTCTGCGCTGTCACCGGCAGCGACTTGGGGTCATCCGGCGCGGTCAAGAGTCCGGCCAGAAATGCCAGCAGACCTACCGCCAGCAAGGCCGTGACTGCAATCACCGGAAAGGATTTCAGATTCTGCAAGCGCATCGTCGCTTCAGTATAACCGTACCGGCCCCGGATTGAACGCACCGGGGTGTGGTTCGGACTGCACAAGTCCACTTTTTTGTTTGGCTTGGGGCGATCTTCACGCCATGCTGTAACTCTTGGGGGGCGTCCGCACAGGCGCGGGAGCCCACATGACCGGCACAAGGACCACGATGGGGCACAACAAGTACACGGGCGACCTGCGCGCGGTGACACACTATCGCGCCGGTAACGTTGAAATCAATATCGCCAAGCACAGCGGTTATTGCTGGGGCGTGGATCGCGCCTATGAACAGACCGTGGCCACGGCCAAGTCCAAGGACGGGCCGGTGTTCACATTCGGGCCGCTGATTCACAACCCCCAGACGATTGAATCGCTCAAGAACGAGTTCGGCGTTGACTACATCAACAGTGTCGAGGAACTGACCAAGCCCGAGGGCGCCACGGTCATCATCCGCACTCACGGTGTGCCGCCGGAAATGCAGGAACAGTTCAAGGCCAAAGGCGCCGAGGTGATTGACGCCACCTGTCCCTACGTGCGCGTGACCCAGAACTACGCGCAGTTGCTGCACAAGCAGAAGTACCACGTTGTCATCATCGGCGACCCCAAACACCCCGAGGTGATCAGTATCCTGGCCTACGCCAAGGGCGAGGGCACGGTGATCCAGTCCATGGACGACCTGCACCGTATCCCGAAGAACAAGCGGCGGCTGGGCATTGTGGTGCAGAGCACGCTGATTCTCAAAAAGGTCAACGAAATCGTGAACGCGCTGCTGGCCCGTGCCCAGGAAGTGCGCGTGTTCAATACGATCTGCTACGTGACCACCGAGCGCCAGGAAGACGCCGAAACCATCGCCAAGTACAACGACCACGTGATCGTGATCGGCGGTCATGCCAGCTCCAACACCAAAAAGCTGGCGATTGTGGCCGAAAGCTACGGCGCCAAGGCCCAGCTTGTCGAAAGCCCCGAAGACATTGACTTTGACGAGCTCAAGGACGCCAAGCGCATCGGCATTCTGGCCGGAGCCAGCACGCCCAACTGGCTGATTGACAAGGCCCGCGACGCGCTGATTGCCCACTTTTCGGGTCAGCCGGTAACGGCCTAGCCCGCGCAGGCCAGCATGTTGTCCAGTGCCACGCGCGCGTAGTGCTTTTCGCGCGGATCCACGTGCACCGGCTCCCAGGTGTCGAGGTTTTCCAGACACTCGCGCAGGTCGCCGGTGCTGATCTTGAACATGTTCGGGCACAGCGAACGCACCAGCGGGATCACCAGCTTGTCGGGGTTCTGCACCGCCAGCCGGTGAATCATGTTCACTTCGGTGCCGATGGCCACCTTGTCGCCGGGCTTCATTCTGTTGAGCACATAGTCCTGGATGAACCCGGTGCTGCCCACAAAGTCGGCCGCGGCCACAACGCTTTCGTGGCACTCGGGGTGAACGACCACCTTGATACCGGGGTGTTCGGCCCGGGCCTTGGCCAGCATCGCGAGGTCAAACCGCGTGTGCACGTGACAGTAGCCTTTCCACAGGATCACGCGCGCGTTTGTGATCTGTTCATGCGTCAGACCGCCAAAACGCAGTTTGGGATCCCACAGCACGATCTGGTCGCGGGGGATGCCGTAGGCGTTGGCGGTGTTGCGGCCCAGATGTTCGTCGGGAAAGAAGAAGACTTTCTGGCCGCGGGCGAAGCTCCAGTCATAGACTTTGCGCGCGTTGGAACTGGTGCAGACGATGCCCCCGCGCTCGCCGCAGAAGGCCTTCAGGTCAAGGTCCGAGTTCATGTACACGACCGGGATCACTGACCTGGTATTCACAACCTCGCCCAGTTCCAGCCAGCTTGTGGTCACCTGCGGCAGGTTGGCCATGTCGGCCATGGGGCAGCCGGCGTTGCGGTCGGGGTGGTACACCACCTGGTCGTTACGACACAGCGTCGCCGCGCTGGTGACCATGAAGCGCACCCCGCAGAACACGATGTCGCGGGCCTTGTGGGCGTTGGCCGCGGCCTTGCACAGGGCATAGCTGTCGCCGGTGACGTCGCCGCAGCGGTGCACGCCCAGGCGCTGATAATGGTGCGCCAGAATGATCAGACTGTCGCCGCGCTGTTTACGCAATTGGTCAATGCGCGCGATGTTGTCGGCTTCGTTTTCTTCAATGCGGATCGGGCTTTGCATCACGGTGGTCATGCCGCCATTAGAACACCGGCGCGCGCGCGTGCCATCCCGGCGGAATTTGATTGACCTTGCCCGGTACCAAACTACTACTAGTACCACCAAACAGGTAGTAGTACCTATGTCGCCCGACGAACAAATCCGCAAACTGCGCAAACTTGGCCTGTCGCGTTACGAGGCCCAGGCCTATCTGGCGCTTTTGGGCGAACCCGGGCTGACGGCGGGGCGCGTGGCGCACAAGGCCGGAATTCCGCAGCCACGGGTGTATGGCGCGCTGACGACCCTGGTGGATCGCGGCTTTGCCGAGGTCAGCCTGGCCGAGCCGCGCACGTACCGGGCGATCGCGCCCACGACGGCCTATGCGCGCCACCGCCAGCGCAGCGAAAAGGCGTTCGTGACGGCGATGGACGAACTGGCGCAGGAGATGACCGCGCTGGAACAGCTCAACCCGCAGGTCGAAAGTGAAGACCCGGCGGCGTTCGGCATTCGTCTGCTGCGCGGGGCCAGGCAGGCCGAGCGCGCGTTTATTGACCTGTATGAATCGGCCCGCAGCGAAATTCTGTTGTTCGTCAAGGCGCCGATTCTGTACCCGCCGGTTCTGGACAACGACCGGGCGCTGTCGGCGCGGGGGGTGAAGATCCGCTGGCTGGTCGAGCAGGCGGTGGCGCACGACCCGGCGCTGGCGCCGGGGTACCAGGAGTTTGCCCGCACCTGCGGCGAACTGCGCACCCGGCCGAGTCTGCCCGTCAAGCTGGCGATTGTGGACCGGCGCACGGTGGCCGTGCCGCTGTCCGAGCGCGACCAGACGCCGACGGTGCTGATGATCCCCAACGCCGCGCTGGCGGCGAACATGGCACAGTGGTTTCAGGACGTGTGGGACCGTGCGGAGGTCCTGCCCGTTCGCAAGGGCAGACCCCGGCGCGCCCGCGCCCGGGTCGAGGCACGGTCGTAGAGGAACGACCAGGAGGAGCAATCATGGCAAAGGCACTGGCGGTACCGGCGGTGGTACTGGCGCTGTGCGCGCTGGCGGGTGAACTGGCAGCGTGTTACGGCACCGTGATTATCACCAAGGAAAACGCGACACTGGATCTGACCTCTTCGGCCGGCGCGGTGGATCGCACCAGCCAGTTCGTGCCGTTTGCCTCCGGCAGCGGCTATTCGGCCTGGGACGAAGGCAAGCTGGATGACGTGCCGATCGGTTTTACCTTCAGCTTCTTCGGCCAGAACTACACCACCGTGGACATCAGCGCCAACGGCTTTCTGAGCTTTGAAAACATTGACATCGCCACACACGCCCTGATGCCCAATGTGGCCGCGCTGGCCCAGCGTCCGAACAACTTCATCATGTGCGCGGCCAACGACTACGGCTTTACCGGCGCGCCGCCGGCGGCAGCGCGACTGTACACCCAGACACTGGGCACAGCGCCCAACCGCGAGTTCCGCGTGCAGTGGAAAAACTGGGTCGCGATTGTCGAGGGCGACCCGGTGAACGTGATCTGCCGCCTGTTCGAAGGCACCAACATCATCGAGGTTCACCCGATTGTCGGCAGCGGCGGCACCCTGGGCAACGGGCGCATCATTGCCGGCATTGAAGACGCCGGCGGTACTCGCGCCATCCCCAGCCCGGAAGGCTGGACCCAGGGCCAGTACCCGGCCAGCGCCTGGCGCTGGACGCCCAAGACCGGCCCTGAAATCGAGGTCTACCGCGGCGATGGCGTCAACATGACCAACAACCTGCAACATGATATGGAGGACCGAGCCGCGGGTGTCAGCTTTACCAACACCTACACCATCGCCAACGCCGGTGATTCCAACCTGGTGCTCAGCGGCAACGTGCAGTTTCTGGCCGGGGCTGTCAACTGCACCGGCCAGGTGCTTACCCAGCCGGCTCTGACCACACTGGCGCCCGGCGACATCACTACATTCACGGTACAGGTGACGCCGACCTCGGCCGCCGCCGGGTTTTTTCTGGGCACGTTCCGGATCCAGAGCAACGATTCCAGTGAGGCCAACTTCAACATCCTGGTCGGCGGCAACGCCGTGGCCTCCACCGTGCCGGACGTGCACATTCCGCCGGCGCCAGGCATTGTGCTGACCTACGACGCCCTGGCCGGCGGGCGCCTGTTTCACGAGTTCGGCCGCCTGGTGACGGGCCAGACCTATCTGTTCACCTACACGATTCTCAACACCGGCCCGGGCACATTGAACCTGACCGGTACCCCCCGTGTCAGTGCCGGGGGCGGCAGCGCGGCGAACATCACCGTGACCCAGCAGCCGCCGGCTTCGATTGCCGGCCACGGCAGCGCCACGTTCACGATTTCTGTGACGCCTCTGGGCGGCAGTGTGTTCGGCAGCATCGGCGTGCCCAACGACGACCCCACGGGCTACGAAGCCAACTGGGGCATCATCTTTGTGGGCTACGGCGACACGCCGGTCAGCGCCGAAATTGACATCCAGCGCCCGGCCGGAACCTCCATCGCCAGTGGCGGCACGGACGCCTTCGGCAGCGTCGCCGCGGGCCAGGCCCTGCAGCGCACCTATACCGTGACCAACACCGGCACGGCCGGGCTCAGTCTCACCGGTACGCCGCCGGTGCAGTTCCTGAGCATCAACAACTGCACGCCCGCGCTGGTCACGGCTCCGGCGCTGTTTGTGGCCAACGGGGGCCAAACCACGTTCACGGTTTCGGTCACGCCTGGAACGGGATCGTTTGCCTGCCGCATGGTGGTGTTCAACAACGACACCAACGAAAATCCCTACACCATCAACCTGACCGGCACGGGCACGGCGCCGCCGGAAATAGACATCCAGCGACCCTCGGGCACGTCCATTGCCGATGGCGGCACGGACACCGTTACCGGTGCCCTGGCCGGAACCCCGGTGGTGCTGACCTACACGATTCTTAACACCGGCGCGGGAACACTGGCCCTGACCGGCCCCAACCCGGTTTCGGCGTCCAACCCCGTGAATCTGTCCGGTGGCGTGAACATCACCCAGCCGGGGACGCTCAACGTCGCGCCTTCCGGTTTCACCACATTCACGGTTACGTTCACGCCCGCGGCTTCGGGTACCTTCAGTTTTGACCTGCTGGTCCAGAGCAACGACAGCGACGAGGCCGACTACGACATCCACGTGACCGGTGCCGCCAGCGAGGCCGACATTGACGTGCGCAACCCCGGCGGCACTTCGCTGACCAATGGCGGCAACGACAGCTACAGCGGCTCGGCGGCGGGCATCACCGAGGGCCGGACCTACACGATCCACAGTGTGGGCGGCGCGACCTTGAACCTGACCGGCGCGTCGCCGGTCAGCGTCGGCGCCACCAGCAATCTTTCCGGCGGCGTGACGGTGACCCAGCCCGGCAGCGGTGTGCTGGCGCCGGGTGCCAGCACCACCTTTCAGTTGCAGTTTACACCCGCGGCGCCGGGAGCGTTTTCGATCCAGGTGTCGGTGGCCAGTGACGACCCCAACGAGAACCCGTTCAGTTTCACGATTCTGGGCAACGCCGCCACGCCGGCGCCCGAGATCGCGATCAGCCGGGGCGGCACGGGCATTGCCGACATGTCGGTGGATTTTGTCGGCTCGGCCTTCAATGCGGCTGTGCCGGCCACATTGACCTACACGATCCAGAATCTGGGCACGGCGCCGTTGAACCTGACGGCCAGCCCGGCCGTGCAGGTGTCCGGCGCGTTCGGCTGCACGGTTCAGGTGCTGGCCCAGCCTGGCTCGGCCGCGATCGGCGCGGGCAGCCTGGATACGTTCGAAATCCGGGTAGTCCCCGGCGGCGGCGGGTTCAGCTTTTCGGTCAGCGTGCCCAACGACGACGCCGACGAAGGTTCGTTCACGTTCTCCGTCAGCGGCACGGCCGCGGCTGCCTTCGGCGGCGGTGGTGGGGGCGGCGGCGGGGGCGGCGGGGGCTGCGTTGCGGCCATAAGCGGCGCGCCGGTTCTGGCGCTGGCGGCATTGCCCCTGTGGCTGGTTCGCCGGCGTCGAATGCGGGAATGATGCCCCCGACGGCGCGGTTATACTTGCCGCATGAACGCCGTGTTTCATGCCATCGGACTGATGGTCACGTTGCTGAACGTGCTGACGTTTCTGGCGCTTCGGCGGCGGATTGGCGTGGCGTTTCCCAAACACTCCGGTCGCATCACGCTGGCTGTTGGCCTGATCTACTGGCCGCTGCTGTTTCCGGGCCTGTTTCTGGCCATCGGCGGGCCTTCGGGTCTGATGTCCATGCGTGACCAGTTGCCTCTGGCGATCGGTATTGCCGGCATGGCCTTTCAACTGGCGGTCTGGTTTTACGGCGGCTTTCTGCTGCTGGTGGGGGCCCCGGCGGCGTTTGTGGATGCCTGGCGGCGGTTGCGTCGCATCGCCCGCCGCGACCGGGCCGGCACTACGCTGGAACGTGAGATGGTGGACGAATCCCGCCGCCGGGCGTTGACCCGCGCCGCATTGGCCGTGCCCGCGGCCTTTGTGGCCACGGCCGCCGGCGGCGCGCTGGCCTCGCGCCAGGAACCCGTGGTGCGCACCATCCGCCTGCCCGTGGCGCGGGACCTGACGCAGCTTCACGGGCTGACCATCGCGCAGGTTAGTGACGTGCATGTGGGCAGCTATATGGACGCGCAGCGGCTGGACATGATCCGCGATGCCATCAACAGCCTGGGCGCGGACTATCATGTGGTCACGGGCGACTTGCTGGACAACCACATGGACCAGATGGAGGAATCCCGGCGCTTCCTGCGCGGCCTGAAGCCCCGGGTGGGCAAGTTCATGTGCGCCGGCAACCACGAATACATCGCGGGCCGCGAAGTGGGCACGCCGGCCATTCTGCAAGGCCTGCGCGAATCCGGCGTGGATCTGCTGATAGACGAATCGCGCAAACTGGCCCACGGCGGCGCGCACTTCTACCTGCTGGGCATTGACTACCCGGCCCAGGCCACTCTGCAGCGTGCCACAGACCGCACCACGGACCAGTCGCTGGACGCCGCGCTGGCCGATGTGCGCGCCGACGGCGCACCGCGCGTGCTGTTGAGCCACCACCCCAAAACGTTTGTGCAGGCGCGGCAAAGGCCGATTGACCTGATGCTGGCCGGCCACACCCACGGCGGGCAACTGGTGGCCGGGCGCATTGGCGACTACGCCCTTACGCCGGTGCTGCCCTTTGAGCACTACCACAACGGCTACTACGAGTGGCAGGGCCGCAGGCTCTACGTCAATGCCGGCGCCGGCGGCTGGATGCCCGTGCGCATCAACTGCCCGCCCGAGATCACGCTGGTCGAGTTTGTTCCGGCCTGACGGGAAGCGACCCGAGCCGGCCCGCGTTCTTCCACTGGTTAAGGCTGCATAAGGCGGGTATCTTCGCCTGCCTGACCACATGAGGCCAACATGACCGTTCCCGTCTATCTGGTTGCCGGCTTTCTGGGTTCCGGCAAGACCACGCTGATGCAGCGCCTGCTGAAGCACCTCAATGATCAGGGCCAGAAGCCGCTGGTGCTGATGAACGAGTTCGGTGAAACCAACGTGGACAACGAACTGCTTGAGGGCGCCAACGCCCAGATGCGCGAGCTGATTGACGGCTGCATCTGCTGCACCAGCAAGACCGAACTGACCAAGACACTGTACGAGATTGCCGTCAGTGACAAGCCCAGCGCCATCCTGCTTGAGACCACCGGGCTGGCCGACCCCGTCGAGATTCTGGACATCTGCACCCTGCCCAACATGCTGGACAAGCTCAGTCTGCGCACGATTGTCAGCGTGGTGGATGTCAACCGCTGGGGCAAGGTGCCCCAGGCCGAAGCCCTGATGAAGCGCCAGGCCCGCTACGCCGACCTGCTGTTGCTGAACAAGAGCGACCTGGTGGATGAATCGCGCCTGGCGACAGTCGAACGGGAAGTCCGCGAGCTTAACCAGCGGGCAAAGCTGCACCGCACCGTGCGCGCCGAGATTGACCCGAAGCTGGTGGTCCATGCTGCGGGAACGCAGGTCGTCAACGACGGCAAGGACCACAGCCATTGCGACCACGACCACGGGCACTGCGAGCACGAGCACCACGGCCACAAGCACGACCACGCTCACGACCACGTTCACAACAAGCCGGCCCACGCCCACGACCACTACCTCAGCTTTACCCTGTGGCCCTGCGGCACGGCCGACAAGCGCAAGTTCAACGACTTCCTGCAGCAGGGCATCCCCGGTCTGCTGCGGCTCAAGGGTTTTGTGCGCGTCAGCGGCGTTGAGCCCCAGGCCGTGTTGCAGTGGACCGCCGGTGACTTTGAACTGGTGGCCCGTCCGCCTTTCCTGCGCGAGAAGAAGGACGTTCTGGTGTTCATCGGCGAAGACCTGGACCGTAACCTGATCAAGCAGAAGCTTGAGGCCACGGGGCTGCACTTTCACGACCACGGCGAACACCATCATCACCACCACGATCACGACCACGCGCACGCCCACGGGCACAAGCACTGACCATGTCCATTGACTGGCTTGAAGCCGAACACGCCATTGACGACCGCCGGTCGCTGGCGACGCGCCGCAGCAAACTCGAGGCCGCGGTCAAACAGAACCCGGCCGATGCCTCCAGCGCCCTGCAATTGCTGGCCGTTCTGGACCAGTTGGGTGAAGACCCGCAGCAGATCGCGCGTCTGATGGACCCGGCCTTTCAGGCCAACCCGCGCGACGCCGGGCTGATGGCCTGGCTGAGCCTGCTGACCTACAAGATGGGCGAGCTCAAGCTGGCCATGCTCACGGCCAAGGCCGCGCATGATCTCGACAGCGGCGACCTGATCGCCAACCTGGTGCTGGCCAACATCCTGATCCGCGCCGGCAAGTTTGCCGACGCGCTGCGCCATGCCAAAGCCGCGCTGGATGTCAGCGACGCCAGCCACCTGCGCAAGGACGTGCAGCGCGTGTACTGCATTGCCCTGGCCCGCCAGGGCAAATACCCCGAGGCCTACGAATACCAGTTGAAGGTGCTGGCCGAACGCCCCGACGACCCGCAGGCGATTGAAGACGCCGCGGACCTGCTGAGTGAAATGGGCCGGGCCGACGACGCCATGGCCCTGCTGAAGGCCGCCATTGACCGCAAGCCCTACGACACCGACCTGCTGTTTCGCGCCGCGGTGGGCTGCTTTGAGGCCCGCTTGAACGCTGACGCGCTGCGCTGGGCTGACCGGGTGATTGGCGCCGACGGCCAGCACCTGGAGGGCTGGAACCTGCGGGCGCAGATCAAGCTGAAGCTGGGCGATGCCGCGGGCGCGCTGAATGATCACGAGATGATCCGCGAACTCAGCAAGAAGATGCCGCTGGACCAGGCCTTTCGCGCCGAGTGTTTTATCGCCATGAACCGCAAGGACGAAGCCGTGGCGGCCCTGCAGCAGGGCATCGAAGAGACCAAAGACTGGCCCCAGCGCCGCAAGGAGTACGAGGCGATGCTGCAAAGCCTCAGGGTACAGCCGCCGGCCGAACAGTCCCGCGGCGGCACGAAGCTGTCGCCCAACGACCCCTGCTGGTGCGGCAGCGGCAAGAAACTCAAGAAGTGCCACGGCGCGTAACGGCCGGTTTCCGGTGTCCGGCGTGTCAGGTGCGCCGGGTCCGGCACACTGGGCCGCGAGCTTCGAGCTTTCCGTATCACACCTTCCGGGGCCGGGCGCGGCGGTTGCCACGCGGGTCAAACGGAGCACCGCGTAAGCCGCGCGTGAATCCCGCTTCCGGCGCGGCACAGGTTCATGCCTTGCGTTATGCGGTTTGGCGCGGGGCGTCGGCGTGCTGCAGGGTTCTGGCGCGAGTGCCGGACTTCTGCCGCAACGCGCGTTGCCCGTCCCCTTCCGGTTTTCAAGCCCGTTTCCAAGACGGGTGCGGCCCGCAAGGACCGCCGGTTCAGATAGCGGGATTCGAACCCGCAACCGCAGGGTGATACTCCCTGTGCTCTGCCCTTGAGCTATATCCTGGAGCGACGCCGCGCCTGCCGCCGGGTTGAGCCCGCCATCGGAACGTGGGCGCTGCATACAGTCCACGCCGCGCGGCCGCCGGTTTGCGCGATACGGCCGGGGCCCGCTTGGCACCGGCCGTGCATCGCACCAGTCAAACGGCGGCCGGTTGCAGCCGGCCCCCCGGCGGTTGTCGCGCCCACCCCGCGGCAAACCGGAAGTCCGCCGTTCCCTGCAACTGCCCTCCGTTGTTGACGTGTCAAGAGACACCCGTGAAAGGGGGTGCAACATGATCCTGTTCCGCAAGTTCAAGATCGCCGACCACGAACTCGGTCTGCTGTTTGCCGACGGCCGCTTTGCCGCGCTGCTCGATCCGGGTGTGCACGTCCGCTTTGACCCGCTGCGCAAGCTGCGTCTGGACCGCGTCAACCAGCGCGAGGTGTACCTGAAGCACGCCCAGCTTGACGTTCTGGCCCGCGCGCTCAAGGACGCCCACGAGCACGTGCGCGTCCTTGATCTGGCCGACCACCAGCGCGCCTTTGTGTTCGTGGACGGCCGCTTTGACCGTCTGCTGGGCCCGGGCCTGCACCTGCTGCTGGTCGGGCTGCGCGACGTGCGCGTCGAGTTCGCCGACGTGCGCGACGCCGTGTACGCCCACGCCGACCTGCCGCGCGTGATCCACGGCGGCATTGAGGACCAGGCCGAAATCCTGGACCTGCATGACCGCCAGCGCGCGCTGGTCTGGGTGGACGGCCGCTTTGTCCGCGCGCTCAAGCCGGGCCTGTACCTGGCCTGGAAGGGCCTGCAGCGCGTCAAGGTCGAAGTGATTGACGTGGCAAACCCGCGCGTCAACCACCGCGAACTGACCGCGATTGTGAACAGCGCCGGCGCCAATGGCGTCATGCAGGCCCAGGTGATCGAGCCGGGCCAGGTCGGCCTGTGGTTCGCAAACGGCGAGCTGCAGGGTGAACTCAAGCCGGGCGTGCATGCCTTCTGGACGGGCATGGAACGCCTGGTCTTCAAGGTCGTGGACCTGCGCGAGCGCAACATGGACATCGCCGGCCAGGAGATCATGACCCGCGACCACGTTACCCTGCGCCTGAACGCTAACCTGACCTTCCGCGTGGCCGATGCCCTGCGCAGCGTCACGGTCGTGGACCACGCCGACGCTGCCCTGTACCGCGAGGCCCAGCTTGCCCTGCGCGCCGTGATCGGCGGCCGCGAACTGGACGCCCTGCTGACCGACAAGGACGCCGTGGCGGCCGAACTGCAGGGCATTGTCGGCAAGGCTGCGCTGGCATACGGTCTGGAGGTCCGCGCGCTCGGCATCCGCGACATCATTCTGCCGGGCGAGATGAAGGACCTGCTGAACAAGGTGACCGAGGCCCGCAAGGCCGCCGAGGCCAGCCTGATCACGCGCCGCGAGGAAACGGCGGCCGCGCGCATGCAGGCCAACACGGCCAGGATCCTGGAGGGCAACCCGGTTCTGATGAAGCTGCGCGAACTGGAGGTGCTGGAAAAGATCGCGGGCAAGGCCAACCTCAAGGTCGTGCTGGGCGAGCAGGGTGGCCTGGCCGACAAGGTGATGAAGTTGCTGTAGGGGCGGGCGAAAGCCCGCCCTGTTGCATTGTCATAACAGCGTTCACCTGCCGTCACGAGTATGTCATGCCTTGGGGCCAGGGCTGTGGAGCATAGGGCGCGTGGGGGGCACGGGGGTACGGGGCACGGGGGGCGCGAAGCTTAAGTGAACGGGCGAACAGCCAGCGGCTTGCAACTGGCTGTTCCAACCTTTCACCTCCCGCCTCCAGCCCTTCGCCTTTCGCCTTCAGCCTCCCGTCTTGCGCCTCCGATCTTCGTCCTCGCGCCTCTAGAGCTTTTTCATGGTTTGTATGCAGGGGTTCCGCGCCGCGCCGGGCAAGCAGACCAAGGAGCGCGAGCGCAGGTGTGGCTGGTGGGTTGCGAAGCAACATTCTGAAAACGCCAAAGGCGTTTTCAGGGGGTGGAGCGAGCGCGACGCAGGGATGCGACGCCCGCCGCAAGCGGAAGCCTGAAGACGAAGCATGAAAATGCTCTAAAACCGCGGTCACGCCACGTGCGGGTCGCCCGGCGGTTGCTGGAGGGGCGGCTGGATCGGGGTTGGGCGGGCCAGCTTCTGGCGCACGGCCTCGAACAGGGCGCTGAAGTCTCCGCGCGGAATGGCAAGCCCGGGCAGGGGCTGAGTCTGGCGCGGGGTTTCAGGCCGTTGCGGCGGCTGGGTGGGCCGCGCGGTTTCGGCCTTGGGCGCCGTGGTGGATTCCGTGGCCGGTGCCGTTGAGGCCGCGGGGGCGGTTTCCGTGGCGGGTTCCGTGACGGGCGCGGGTTTGGGTGTCGTCTCGGCCCTGGGCGCGGTCTTGAGCGCGGCCCTGGGTTCGACCCTGTGGGATGTCTCGAGTTCCGGGCGGTGTTTGGCGTAGTACGAGTCGTGGTACAGGCGCTTTTTCAGGTCGTGCCAGTTTTCGTCCATTTCGTAGACCTGTACGGCCAGGCGTTTGCCGGTCTCGCGGAAGATGGCTTCGCGGGCCGTGTGCAGGGCGTCTTCCCACAGCGCGGCGTGGGCGCGTGTCATGCGGTCAAGCTGGTTTTCATAGCGCAGGTGTTCGCGGGCCATGGCCGGCGGCTGGGCGGGGTTGGTTTTGAACTGGGCTTCCTGGGTGGCCCAGATCATTTCCAGCGCGCGCTGCACGGCGGCGATGCGCTTTTCCAGAAACGGCCCGGGGCCGGCGGCGTAGATCTGGTCGGCGCGCTCGAACAGGGCGTCGCGGTCGGGGCCGGGCGGCATCATGGCGGCGGCCTGGCGCACGGAGGGTTTGTTGTGTCTGGCGATCATGGCGGTTTCCTCAAAAGAGTCCGCCAACAGGGTAATTGGGGATGCGACATTTCCGGGGCTGGCGCGCGGGCGTGGGGTCCGGCGCCGGCAGGATGGGGTCCGGCGCGGGCGTGGGGTGGGGTCCGGCGCGGGCGTGGGGGTCCGGCGCGGGTCTGACGCGGGCGTGGCGCCCGCGCCACATGCCGGCCAGACGCCGGCGCTTTCTTGCCAACGCAAACGGCGGCCCATGCGGGCCGCCGTTGCGGGTTATGGCCGGGCTAGACTTCTTCGAAGAAGTAGGGCTTGAGCACCTGGATCTTCTTTTCGTAGCTGGCGGGGTCCACGGCCCACAGACCGGCGGCCACACTGGACAGCAGGCTGTTGCCGTCCTGGCTGGTGAAGCAGAAGCCGCGGATGTCGTGGCCGCCCTGCACCTGAAGCGTTTCGTGCGGGATGATGCACTGGTTCAGAATACGGCCAAAGAAACCGTGGTCACGCCCGAAGCTGAAGATCTGGTTGGCGCTCTTTTTAAAGGTCAGGGCCTGGCGGTCGTCTTCCTTGATGGCCTTGACCAGTTTGTCCACGCTGGTGGCTTCCTTGACGCGCAGGTGAAAGCGCACGATGTGCATGAACTGGGTGTTGAGTTTCAGGGCGCTGGAAAACAGGCCCTGCAGGTCCCAGCCCTTGGTTTTGTACAGGTGCCAGGCGTCGCGCGCGTGGTGGGTGCCGAACTGGTCGTCCTTGTGTTTGCCGACTTCGGGGCTGGCCACAAAGTCGTCGTCCTGGCTGATGTCGTTGGCGCGGCGCATGCACACGAAATCGGCCGCCAGCAGGTTTTCCGGCGCGGTGTTGTTTTTGGTGCCGAACAGCTTGATCAGCGCGCTGAGGTTGTGGGTGTTGCAGCTTACCACCTGGATGAACTTGTCTTCGCCGGGCACCAGTGTTTCATCGTTGATGCCGCGGGCGTACATCTTGCCGAAGCCGAACTCACTGCCCTGGGCGATGTAGCCCCTGCCGCCGGCCTGCGCGGCCTTGAGGTAATACTGTTCCTTGTTGGCCAGTCCGGCGCCGCTGGGGGTGCAGTCAATCACGACGGTGGCGCGGTTGATGGCTTCTTCGGTGTCGTAGCTGGCCTTGATGCCCAGTTTTTCAAAGCCGCTGAACTGGTCGCGGCTGGTGGCCAGTTTTGCGCCGCGGCGGACCAGATCAACGACCTTGCTGCGGTCGGTCTTGAGCGGTGTGCGCTTGTTGAAGGTGACTTCGTCAATGCCCAGTTCTTTCTGAAAGTGGGTCAGCAGGCCAATCAGCGGCTCGCCGATCGTGCCGGTGCCGACAACGTGAAACACGGTCTTTGCCATGACGGTTCTCCGTACCCAAGAAAACCGCCGCGCGGCAACGGTGTGTGCGGGCGCGGCGCGGGCTCCTTGCGGGTTCCTTTCCAGCACTGGGGCACCGTGCCACCGGGCCGGAAAGCATTACGCGCGCAGGGTAGCAACCCGCGCGCGCGTTCCAAGAGAATGTTGACGGCTTACAGGCCGAACTCGCGCCGGGCCATGACATCCAGCGCGCGGTCGAACTCGGCCTCCATGTCATAGCCGGGGTTGCTGACGCGGGCGCGGACTTCGCGCACCAGTTCGTGGCGCACCGGCGGGGCACAGCGCAGACGCCCGATGGTCGCGGCCACTTCGCCCTGGGCGCCGGGGCCGCCGTGCACCGGGCCGGGCACGCCGGCGCGGCGGCTGGTGTCGCCCGAGCGGATGCCAGA
The DNA here is from genome assembly GCA_015075515.1 of Planctomycetota bacterium. Taxonomy (GTDB): domain Bacteria; phylum Planctomycetota; class UBA8742; order UBA2392; family UBA2392; genus H3-PLA7. The sequence continues at coordinate 334,501 of JABTUE010000002.1, read as the reverse complement.
AGACAGGGATTGCCGCAGGCGTTTTGTGTCGGGCATGTCCGTTCTCCGGGTACGCAAAGCCGTGCAATGGCTTATCGGCCGGCGGCGGGACGGAACTTTAGAAAAAACCGGCGGCGCAAAAAAAGTGCCGGACGCGCCGGCACCCGTTTCTTGCCGCAGTGACTTCTAGAGCTTTTTCATGGTTTGTATGCAGAGGTTCCGCGCCGCGCCGGGCAAGCAGACCAAGGAGCGCGAGCGCAGGTGTGGCTGGAGGGTTGCGAAGCAACATCCTGAAAACGCCAAAGGCGTTTTCAGGGGGTGGAGCGAGCGCGACGCAGGGATGCGGCGCCCGCCGCAAGCGGAAGCCTGTAGACGAACCATGAAAATGCTCTAGCGCCGCTGGAAGGCCGGCGCGGCCTGGGCCGCGGCCTTCTGGCCCTGGCCTTCCTTGAACTTGGTCAGGGTGATGCGGTTGCCTTCGTCGTTGTACTCGACTTTGTCCACGCACTTGGTCATCAGCATGATGCCGAGGCCGCCCAGCTTGCCCTGGGCGCGGCGGTCGCGCACGCGGTCCACGGCGCCTTCGGCCGGGGCGATGTACAGGCGCCAGTCAAAGCCCTTGCCCTGGTCGCGCACGACCACGGTCACGCGCTTGGCGTCCAGGTAGTATTCCACGTCCACAAAGCGGTCCTTGCGGTGGCGGTTGCCGTGCTGGGCCGCGTTGCTGCAGCTTTCGCGGAAGGCCGTGCAGGCCTGGACCTGCTGGCCCTCGTTCAGGCCGGAATCGGCAAACAGGCGCGCGGCGATTTCGTTGGCGCGGTCAATCCACTTGTCCTCGGTCGGGAAGCGGAAGTAGACCTCCTGTTCGAACACGGCCTGTTCTTCGGTGCTGCGTTCCAGTTCGCGTTCGCCCAGTTCAAGCATCTGCTTGACCTCAAAGGGCTGGGTCAGTTGTTCGTTGCCCAGGAAGCGGAAGGTCTTGAACCATTCCTTTTCCTTGCCGGCGGGCAGCATCTCAAGGATCGGCACCAGCGAGGTCTTCTTGTGGGTCTTGGCGTATTCGACGACCTGGTCGGCCTCGGGCATCACGCAGTCCACGATGATCAGGCTGATCGGGTCTTCAATCAGGTACTGCTTGGCCTGGTCCATGGTCGTCACGACTTCGACGATCCAGCCGGCCTTGCTGAAGTGGTATTCAATCGTCTTGATGAAGTAATCCTCGGCGTCCTTGCAGGCCAGCAGGATCTTGTTGGCGCGCGCGGTCTCAAGCTGCTCCTTGAGCTTGCCGCCGGCCTCGAACTGCAGGTTGGCGCCGGCCACGGCGTCAATCATGGCCGGGGCGGGCGAGTAGTCTATGCTGCGCTTGGTGACGGCGATGGTCTTGACGCCCTGGTGGCTGCTGTCGGGCACGATGCTGGCCTTGCGCTCGGAGAGGCGCAACCGGCCGAAGCCCTCCAGGTCCACCACGTCGTGGCGCATCACCTTGGCGATCAGGGCGTCCACCAGCCCGGCCGAAACCCTGGTGACGTCGCCGCTGTTCAGGCCATGCTTGGCCTCAACGCCGTTCTGGCTGTCGGGGCCGGGCACGGTCACGGCGTTGCCGGCGCCCTTGCGCACGGTGCCCAGGTCGCTGATGGTGACGGCCTTGCCGGCCACCAGCGAGTCGCGGACAAAGTCAAAGATCGCGTCCATGACGCGGCGGGTGGTGGCGTCATCCACGCCGGTGGCGCGGGCGACTTCGGGGACGATTTCAGCGGCAGTCCAGGTCTTCATGCGGTTTCCCTAACGTACCTTGGCGGGTTCTGACCGTGGCCCGGCGGGTGGATTGTACCGCGCCGTCCCGGACAAGGGAAATGACTAGCGCCCGCCCAGCCCCTTGGCCTTTTCGGTCAGTTCGCGCTGGTCAAGCACGCCCTTGCGCTTGAGCAGCTCAATCACGGCGTCAAACAGTTCGGTTTCGTTGATGACGCCCTTTTTGATCAGCAGCGGAATCACAGCCGCGCGCAGTTCGGCGCGCGTGATGGCGCCCGGCGCCACGCCGGCGCCCTGGGCCGCGATGCGTTCCCTGACTTCGTCCACCAGCGCCGATTCGGTGGCGTCGCGCAGGGCCGCGATGCTGCCCTTGCTGGCCGGGCGCAGCTTGCCGGCACTGCCGGGTTTGGCGCTGCCGGGCACGGCCATGGACGAGCCGCGTTCTTCCTTGTCCAGGGCCTCGATGAACTCCGTGATCGCGCGCTTGATGCTGTCGCGCGTGGCCAGCGTGGTTTCCACCTTTTTGCCGGTCACGAACTGCAGTTCGTCCAGTGCCTCGTAGTCCGTGGGGTCGCTCATGGCCACGGTGATCACGTCGTTGGTAACGTGCACCGGAATCACGTTGTGCTTTTCGATGATGGCGCGCGGAACGGACTTGAGCAGGTTGACCGGCAGAATCATGTTCGCCAGGTCGGTTACTTCCATGTTGTAGTGGCGGGCAATTTCGCGCGTCAGCGCCGCGTCGTCCATGTAACCCAGCTTGACGATAATGCTGCCCAGTTTGCCGCCCAGGCTTTTCTGGTACTCGACGGCGGTATCAAGCTGTTCCTTGGTGATCAGCTTCTTGGACAGAAGCATCTCACCCAGCCTCATTCGTTCAAAGCTCATGGCCGTCTTCCGTCCTGTGCCCGGGCCCACAGAAGGTCATACAGCCCGCCCGCCGGCGCGCTGAGACGCGGTTCAGTAGCAATCGGGGGGTAGACCTACCGTACCAGCCCTGCCCAAAACCGTCAATGTTGTAAGGACTTGCGCGTTTTTCTGACAGACCCGCCGCCGGCGCCCGCGGCTCCGCGCAACTGCGGAATTTCCAGGACCCGGCGCCGCCCCTTGCACGTTAAACTCACGGTATGGATGCATTCCACAAGGCCCTGCGCCGGTTCCACTTCCGCCTGATGCTGCGGCTGTCCGGCTATGCCGCCCTGTGGGGGTTGTTGCTGGCGCTGTTGGCCGTGATTGCGGCGCCGTGGCTGCGCCAGGTTCTGGGCGCGCCCGACTATTACGTGACTTTGGCCCTGCCGGTCGTTCTGCCCGGCCTGTACGTTGCCTGGGTGTGGCTGCGCCGGCCGGACACGCGCACGATTGTGCAGGCCGCCGACGCCTGGTCGGGCAACACCGGCGCCGTTGTGGCGGCCCATGAACTGGCGCAGGACCACCCGGACAGCCCGTTTGTCGGGCCGACACTCGAACGCGCCACGGCCCTGATGATTCAGGCGCGCCTGCCGGAACCCGCGCCGCTGCGTTGGGCCATGACGGCGCTGCTGGTGATGCTGGGGCTGGTGCCGCTTTCGCGCTGGGCCCATGCCCAGATGCAGCAGACGGTCGAACAGGAAAAGGCCCGGGAAGCCGCCAAAAAAGTGGATGTTCCGCCCGCCGAAGCCGAAAAACTGGCCAAAGAGGCCGGCACGGCCGCCGAAACAGCCAAGCAGTTGGGCGCCACCCAGCAGGAAAAGCTGGCCGATGACCTTGAACAGGCCGCCCGTGACGCCCAGGCCGGCGGCCAGGACAAGGAACGCGCCCTGCGCGATGCCCACGCGCTGGTGGATCGCGCCCGCACCCAGCGGCAACAGCAGGACGCGCGCCAGGACGCGCGCGACGCCCTGCGCAAAAACGACGACCTGCGCGAACTGGTCGCCGCCAGCGAACGCGCCGATGCCCGGGCCGTGGCCGAACAAGCCCGCCAACTGGTCGAACAGCTCCAGGCGCCCGACGGCACACTTGACCCCGAAAAAGCCCGGCAGATGCGCGAGGCAATCGAAGAAGCCCGCCGCATGGCCCCCAACGACGCCGGCCTGCGCCGCGCGGCCGAGGCTCTCAAGGCTTCGCTGGATGAACGCGCCCGCAAAAACACCCGCGCGGCGCGCGAACAACTGGCGCGCAGCCTGGCCGAGGAAGGCCGGACGGACGAAGAAGTGCGCCAGGCGCTGGCGCGGCTGGACGAACTGGACAGGCAGGCGCTGGCGCGGCAACTGGAAGAACTGGCCCGCCAGATCAGCCCGCTGCGCGACCTTGACCCCTCCGGCAAGCGCATGGAAGAGCTGCTGCGGCAGATCAAGGACCGGAAGCTGTCACCCGAACAGGCCCGCGAACTGGCCGAACAGGCGCGCGAACTTTCAAAGCGGCTGGAACTGGATGCCGAAACGCTGCGGCGCATGTTGCAGGAGGGCCGCAGCTTTGAGGGCCTGGAAGAACTCGCGCGCGAGATGGTCAGGCAGGCCCGCGAACAGGGAACGCCGATCCAGCCCGGCGAAGCACCCGACTGGGTGCAGAAGGAACTGCCCAAAGAATGGCAGGAAGCCGGCCGCGCCGGCCGTGACGGCACCGGCCAGGGAGGCCGCCAGGGCGACGATTCCGGCGGCGCGCAGGCGGAAGGTCGTGACGGCGGCCCCGATACCCGCGGCGGCGGACATTCGCCCAACACCCGCGAGCCCACCCGCGGCGTGGACGGCCACGGCACGCGCGAGGGTGTGGACACCCGCGACACCGGCCAGGGCGACAAAGACCCCGGGGGCAAGCCTGAACGTCTTGACCCCGACAAGGCCAAAGACGAGCGCGCCCGCCGCGAGGCCACCGGCGCCGAGGGTACGGGCACCGGCGTGAACACAAAGGAAGAGGAAGAACGCCTGCCGCGCCGCTACCGCGAAACCGCCCGCAAGTATTTCGAACGCTGAACGGGGCACCGAAAGCGCGCCGGCCTCTGGCCGGCACACGGCGGGGCATCCTGCCCGCGCCCCTTGATTTTGCCGCCCACAGCCCCGCGCTTGCGGTACTGTCACATTCGGTACTGTTACAATGGAACACGAAAATGCCCTGTGCCAAAATACAGCCGATGTCGCATCGCTCCGTAGAATGCCGCGCGGGATTTCGAGATTGGATAGTCCCATGCTGATTGCGCACAAGATCAAACTGCTGCCCACGCCCGAACAAGCGGCTTTGTTTCGGCGCTGCGAAACTGTGGCCAAGGCCACATACAATCAGGCGCTGCGGATGTGGCAGGAGGACTATCAACGGTATCTGCGCGAGATGGTCGCGCTGTGCGGGAGCCGCGGAATCAGCGCCCTGACAGACTCGCCACGCTGCCTGTGGCCTCGATTCAAGAAACGCAGCGACCTGGAGAAAGAACTTATCGCTGCCGGTGTGGCCAAGGATGACATTCCGGCGACATCGGGTTTCAGGTGGATTTCGAAGCATTACGCCAATCGTCCGGCACATTGGGAGGATCTGGGCTACTGGCCTGGTGCGGGCAAGATCACGAACCTCAAAGACGCTGCCAATCATTTTTTCAAAGACGGCTTCGGTTACCCGCGCCCCATCAAAGAAGATGATGTTTGCGGATTTCTGGTTCTGTCCAGCGCGGAAAAATGCGGCGGCAAGAAAGACGCCAACGGCAGGCACAACGGGCCATTTGCGCGGCATGTGGATCGTCCTGTCTGGCAGCGGCCGCTTGAGTTCAATGTGCCCAAGATCGGCAAGGTTCGAATGGCCGAGCCTCTGCGTTTTGAAAAATTCGAGACACAGAAGAAGATCTCGCCGAGGGGCAAAAACGAGGGCCAGGAGATCGAGACCTTCCCTGTGGCATCGGTGACGATTTCGCGGAACAAGGCCGGCGATTGGTTTGCCAGCATCCTGTGCAGTGTGCCTGAGATCGAACCGAACGCACCCGTTCGGGACTACAAAGTCGGCGTTGATCTGGGCATCAAGACGCTGGCCAAGCTGTCAGATGAGGTCCCGGGTCAACCTGATCGCTTTCCTGCCCGCAAGGCCTTGAGCAATGCCGAGCGGCGGCTTCTGCGACTGGAACGCAAGATGTCACGCCAGCAGGCGCAGGCCGCCAGGCGCAAAAGAAAGCTAAGCGAGTGCAAGAATTACCAGAAGACGAAACGGCTGCATGCGCTGGCGTGGAAGAAGGTCGGCCATCGGCGCGAATCTTATTCTCACCAGCTTACCACGGTGCTGGTGAGGGATTATCCGGTCATCGGCATCGAGGATTTGGGCGTCAAGGGAATGATGCGCAAGGGCAAACCCGGCAACAAGCCCAAGAAAGCGCGCTTGAACCGAGCCATCGGGGACGCGGGGTTCGGCCGCTTTCGCATCCAGCTTGAATACAAGGCCAAGTGGCATCGTCGCGAGGTGCATTACACGCCGCAATTCGAACCCACCAGCAAGGTGTGCAACCAGTGCGGCTGGAAGAACGAGAAACTGAAGTTGAGTGACAGGCAATGGAGGTGCGGGGGGTGTGAGACGATTCATGACCGTGATCTAAACGCGGCACTGAACATTTGCAGAAAATCTGTACCGAAGTCGTCTGACGACCCGTCTGTTGCGGGCAAGGACGAAAAAGACGTCAAGTCTGGTTCCGCGAAGTCCCGTAGGGGAAGGTTCGTATCGCGGAAGTCGGAGGGAGACAGCTCTTCACCCTTCGATCCGGGAGCGGTAGACACGGAGCAATCCGTTGTCGGTGCGCCCAACGGCCAGAAAGCACTTGAAGAGGCAACGGGACATCGCCGTAACAACGCGGATTTTTCGCGAAGTTCGGGATTCAAGTCCCGGTTGGACGGATACTAGCGGCGATACTGGTGTAGCGCACCGCTGGTTCTCGGCCAACAACAGGCCTGGGACCAGCAGCGCGACCCCGATCGGCGGTGTAGCGCACCGCTGGTTCTCGGCCAACAACAGGGCGCGCAACGTGGCCCGGCAGGGCAAGAGGGTGTAGCGCACCGCTGGTTCTCGGCCAACAACAGGATGGTTGGGAAGGTGAACTCGTTACCTTCGGTGTAGCGCACCGCTGGTTCTCGGCCAACAACAGGACGCCGCTTGCCGTAGCGCACCAGACCGAAGGTGTAGCGCACCGCTGGTTCTCGGCCAACAACAGGCACCTTCGCGCGTGAACGTCAGGCCGATGCGGTGTAGCGCACCGCTGGTTCTCGGCCAACAACAGGCGCAGGTGTACGACTACCAGTGCGTGTTCGGGTGTAGCGCACCGCTGGTTCTCGGCCAACAACAGGGGATGTCGAGCGCGATAGTCACGCGCCCTCGGTAGCGCACGCGGTTCCCAACAACAGGGCCTGGCAGAGCTGGGAGTTCCGCAGCGCAGGTGTAGCGCACCGCTGGTTCTCGGCCAACAACAGGGATTCCAAGCCGACGCTCACGAGTTTGTGGGGTGTAGCGCACCGCTGGTTCTCGGCCAACAACAGGGGGTGATATATTACAGTGTCCACAATGCTCGGTGTAGCGCACCGCTGGTTCTCGGCCAACAACAGGAATGACGTAATGTGGAAATCCAGTCCAAGGGTGTAGCGCACCGCTGGTTCTCGGCCAACAACAGGAGGAACAGGAAGCGTCCTATGATGAGATGGGGTGTAGCGCACCGCTGGTTCTCGGCCAACAACAGGGCACGTCACCATGACATGCCGCCGGCTTGCGGTGTAGCGCACCGCTGGTTCTCGGCCAACAACAGGCTCCAGGCGCACCGTTGAGCAGGCCCTGGCGGTGTAGCGCACCGCTGGTTCTCGGCCAACAACAGGGGTCCAAAGTTTGTTCCAACCACTGGAAAAGGTGTAGCGCACCGCTGGTTCTCGGCCAACAACAGGTTTAGGCTGGATTGCAAAGCCTCACGGTCAGGTGTAGCGCACCGCTGGTTCTCGGCCAACAACAGGGCCGACGTCTTCCATCCACACCTGCACGCCAGGTGTAGCGCACCGCTGGTTCTCGGCCAACAACAGGCTCAAGAAGCGCCAGCATCATCGGCGCGCTGGTGTAGCGCACCGCTGGTTCTCGGCCAACAACAGGAAATCGCGATGGCGCGCCGGCCTCTGGCCGGCACACGGCGCGGGCATCCTGCCCGCGCCCCTTGATTTTGCCGCCCACAGACCCGCGCTTGCGGCCCCCTGTTTACGTTGGTCGCCCGGCGCGCTAGAAAACCCGCGCCTTCACCAAGGAACCAACCATGGCGACCCATGACTTCGACGTTTGCGTGATCGGCAGCGGCCCCGGCGGCTATGTGGCCGCGATTCGCGCCGCCCAGCTTGGACTCAAGACCTGCTGCATTGAGGACAAGCACTACGGCGGCATCTGCCTGAACTGGGGCTGCATTCCCACCAAGGCGCTGCTGAAGTCCGCCGAGCTCATGCACACGATTGAGCACCGCGCCAAAACCTTCGGCATCGCGGTGGAAAAGGCCAGCCCCGACATGGCCGCCGTGGTCAAACGCTCGCGCGACATCAGCGAACAGGTCAGCAAGGGCATCGCCTTTCTGTTCAAGAAGCACAAGGTCACGCCGATTCTCGGCCGCGGCCGCATCGCCAGAAAGGGCGTGGTCGAGGTCACCGAGGCCAACAACCCCGCCAACAAGGCCGACCGCCCCAACGGACACGGCAAAGTGATTGAGACGATCAACGCCAGGCACATCATCATTGCCACCGGCGCGCGCCCGCGCCGCTTTCCGAACATGCCCGTGGACGGCAAGCGCATCATCGGCCACCACGAGGCGATGGTGCTGGCCGAACGGCCCAAGAGCGTGGTCGTGATCGGCGCCGGCGCGATTGGCGTTGAGTTCGGCTATTACTTCAGCGCGTTCGGCGCCAAGGTGACGATTCTGGAACTCATGGACCGCATCGTGCCCGTCGAGGACGACGATTCGTCACGCGAGCTCGAAAAGGCCTTCAAGAAACAGGGCATTGACGTCAAGACCGAGGCCAAAGTCGAAAGCGTCACCAACCTGGGCAAGTCCGTGAAGGTGGTGTTTGAACGCCGCGGCGAAAAAACCGAACTGGAGGCCGACTACTGCCTGGTGGCCGTGGGCATCACCGGCAACGTCGAAGACCTGGGCCTTGAGGCCGCGGGGGTAAAGGTGGAACGCGGGTTCATTCCCGTGGACGGCTACGCGCGCACCAACGTGGAGGGCATCTACGCGATCGGTGACGTGGCCGGCGCGCCGGCTCTGGCGCACAAGGCCAGTCACGAGGGCCTCACGTGCGTCGAGAAGATCGCGGGCCACCACGTGCCGCCGTTCAACAAGGACGTGATCCCCGGCTGTACCTATTGCCAGCCGCAAGTCGCCAGCGTGGGCAAAACCGAGCGCGCGCTGAAGGAAGCCAAGATTGAGTACAAGGTCGGCAAGTTTCCGTTCAAGCCATTGGGCAAGGCCCTGGCCGTCGGCGACAACGACGGTTTTGTGAAGCTGCTGTTCGACAAGAAGTACGGGCAGCTTCTGGGCGCCCACATCGTGCACGGCGAGGCCACGGAACTGATCAGCGAACTGGTGCTGGGCATGGACATTGAGGCCACCAGCCAGAGCCTGATCCGCGCCGTTCACCCGCACCCGACACTCAGCGAAGCGGTGATGGAAGCCGCCGCCGTGGCCGACGGCGAGTGCGTGCACCTGTAACCGCGGGGCGGGATGCCTGCCCTGCACTGGCGCTTTGGCGCTTTGGCGGTTGAATTCGAACCGTGACCGCGCCGGCCGTGCAACGTTCATCCACCATCAGCACCCAATGGCTGGGGCGGCGCCGTTATGCCGAGGTCTGGGAACTGCAACGCGCGCTGCTGGCCGAGCGCGTGCGCGCGCTGGAGGCCGGCGAGCCGGGCGTGGATCGCCTGCTGCTGGTTGAGCACGAACCCGTCTACACCTGGGGCAAACGCACCAACCCGGCACACCTGGGCGCGGGCGTGACGGCGCTGCGCGCCCTGGGCGCGGATTGCTTCGAAGTCGAACGCGGCGGCGAGGTGACCTTTCACGGCCCCGGCCAACTGGTGGGCTACCCGATTGTCTACCTGGGCAACCTGGCCTGCGGCCGCGACCTGCACAAATACATGCGCGGCCTGGAAGAGGTGGTGATCCGGGCGCTGGCGACCTGGGGCCTGCGCGGCCAACGGTTGAAGGGTTTGACGGGCGTGTGGGTGGATGGAGCCAAGATTGCCGCCTTGGGCGTTCGCGTCTCGAAGTGGTGCGCCATGCATGGATTTGCCCTGAACGTGACCAATGAAGTACTGCCCTGGTTTGGCCACATCACGCCTTGCGGCATCAAGGGCCGCGGCGTCACCAGCATCGAGACGCTGCTTGGCCGGGCCCCCGACATGGCCGAAGTGCGCGCCCGCGTGGAGGCCGCCTTTCACGCGGTGTTTGCGCGGTAAACAACCGGGGCGCGCCCGCGTGGACGCGCCCCGTGTTGCGCCGGCCCGCGCGGTTCAGTTGGCGACCGCGAACTTGCTGGTCGTGTCGCAGCCGTAGGGTTTGGTTTCCTTGGTGCTGACTTCCTTGCCGTCCTTGAGTTCCTTCAGCGCCTGGGTCACGTAGTTGGTTGCCTTTTCGATGTCTTCGGTCTTGCCGCTGCGGATGCTGTCAATCGCGCCCTGGTAACGCAGCACGCCCTTGGCATCAATCACGAACATGTGGGGGGTGGTCAGGGCCTTGTAGGCGCGGCCGACCTTGCTGTTGTCGTCAATCAGGTAGAAAGCCGGGTCGGCTTTTTCCTTCTTGATGCGCTCAAGCAGGGCTTCACCCTCAAAGTGGCCCTGTTTGCCCTTGGCGCTGCTGCAGATGCTCAGCCACACCACGCCGGCTTCGCGCTGTTCTTTCTGGAGTTTGGGCATGTGGCCGCTGTTGGCGTAGAACTTCTTGACGAACGGGCAGTCGTAGTTGACCCATTCCAGCACCACGATCTTGCCCAGATAGTCGGACAGCTTGACCTCTTTGCCCTCGGCGTTCTTGAGCGTGAAGTCGGGTGCCTTCTTGTCAATCGTGGCGAATTCGGGGGCTTTTTCTTCAGCCGGTTTTTCCTCGGGCTTTGCCTCGACCCTGGGTTCGGCGGGTTTGTCGGTAGTGCGCGGCGTGGCGGGTTGCGGTTCGGCCTTGTCTTCGGACAGGGCGGGTACGGTCGTCAGGGCCAGCGCCAGAAGCGCGGCCAAAGACAACAGTGTCGTTTTCATCGTTGGTCTCCGTGGGATCGTGCGGGTCAACAGTATAGACCGGCGCGGTATTCCGTGGGTTGCTGAAAAACGGCAATTGTCTACAACGCCGGCCGGAGGAACATTTGCCGCAAGTTTCGGCATCGGGCATCAACCTTTCGGCGTTCGGGGCCACGCGCCGGCCGCTGCTGGCGCTGGCGCGCCAGTCGGCTGACGGTGTGGTCGAACTGACCCTGCGCCCGGCGCCCGGTTTTGACACCCGGGCCAGACTGGGCGATTCGCCGCAGACACTTTTTGCCGCCTGGGCGCAGGCTCTGCTGGACGCGCCCAAGCCCCTGGCCGTGGATGTGGCGCTGGCGTTTGAACCACCGGCCGAAACCGGCCATCTGTGGCGGTTCACGCACCGCGACGCGGACTTTGCCTTCTTTGGCGACGCGCCGCTGACCGACCGCGTGGGCGAGTTCGGCCTGCGCTTTCGGGCCTGGCTGGCGCGCTCGGCCTGGCGGCCGGGTGTCGAGATTTTCGAGGCCTCGCCGCGCGGCACGATCGAGCTGATGGAGTTCAAGGGCCAGTACAAGGACGGCTCCGCGCACCACGGCAAGGGCCAGTGGAAGCCCGACGACAAGACGCGGCGCGGCGACAAGCTGATGGCGCACATGCTGACGGAACTGGGCGTCAACCCGGCGCCGGGCGCCGAAAGGTTTTCCAGCGACGATTTCGACGCCATGATCTGCGCGCTGACGGCGCTGGCGGTGGCCGGCAACGCCCCGCTGGCGCGGGGCCGCGAACTGGCCGCCGAGGTTTCGGCGCGCTGCGAACGCCGGGCCGATCTGCCGGCCGGCAGTGTTCACGCGACGGTGCCCGAGTCGCTGGCGGTTCTGGCGCGCCCGTTCTGGGAAAGCGTCACCGTGTCGCGCGGCTAGGCGGCCGGGCTTTCGGATTCGTCGGGCGCCGGCGAATCCGCGGGGCCGGGTGACGGGTCCGCCGGGGCGGGCTGTTCGAGCGGCGGGTTCAGGGCGGCGGCTTCTTCCTTGAGCGTCGCGGCAAAGGTGACCTTGAGCTGGTTCAGGTCGTCGCGGATCTTCTTGACCGCGCCCATCGCCTCCTCAACGGCGCCGCTGGTGCGGCCCACGTAGTCAAAGAACGGCCCGAAGCTTTCGCGGATGCGGTCCACGGCCTCCTTGGCCTCGCGTTTGATCTGCTGGTCCAGCACCGCCGTCAGCGCGGCGCGCAGTTGCGTGCACTTGTCGCTGAAGTTGGCCTTGATCTTTTTGCGCTGCATGGGCAGCACCAGCATCGAGGCCCCGGCGACAAACACGCCACCGCCGATGCCGCCGGCCAGTGCCTCCAGGGTCGTGCCGACCACCAGCGCCACGGTGACGGCGGCGCCGATGCCGACCAGGCTGCCGCCCAGCGCCACGTTGACGCCCGTGGCGCTGCGGCCCAGAAACTGGCGGATCTGGTCTTCGTAGTCAAAGTTGCGCACCTTGTCCCTGGCGTCGGCGCGCACCAGTTCATAGATCTTTTCGCGGTTGTATTCGAACTTGCTGCCGACCTTGCCCACCATGCCTTCGTGGGGCCGTTTGGCGGCCTGGTCGGCGAAGTATTCGGTGGTGTCCTGCCACACCTTCAGGTACTTCTTCATGAACCAGTCCACACTGCGGCCGAGGGTTTCGTCTATCTTCTGTTCGAAGTCCCTGACCACGTCTTCCTTGAACCGGGCGCGGAAGCGTTCGGCGCTGCGCAGCATGCCGGCGTTTGTGATCTTGACGTTGTCGTCTACCCAGTTGCGCCCGCGTTTTTCCAGGTCATAGACGATGTTGTCTATCTCCAGGATGAAGCGGCCGAAGTTTTCGCTCATGTCCGCTTCGGACTGTTCCAGTTGCTGGCGGATGGTCTCCAGCACCTTGCGGTCGTCCTTGAGATTGGCCAGCCGCGCGGTGAATTGCTCGATCGCGCGGTCACAGATGGAAATCGCGCTGTTGACGGGGCTTTCCAGCTTGAGCTGGAGTTTTTCGCCTTCGCTCAGGGTCTTGAACAGGTATTCCTCAAGTTCGGCAAAGCCCGATTCCCTGTAACGGTCGTTGTCGCCCGCGGCCTTGGCTTCGCGCGCCTGTTTGGCGCTGACGGTGAAGATCAGCGGGTCGAAATCGAAGTACTTCTTGACGTTGTCGCTGACGTAGGCGCGGATTTCATCCAGTTCGCGGGGTTCCTTGATGTCCTTTTTGGTCAGGATGAACAGGATCTTCTTGGCCCAGCCCTGGACGATATAGCCCAGAAATTCCTTTTCGGTCTCGCTGAACGGGCGGTCTACGCTGGTGGTGAACAGAATCAGGTCGCAGCGCGGGATGAAACTTTCCGTGATTTCAGCGTGGCGCTTGACGATGCTGTTGGTGCCCGGCGTGTCCACGATGTTCAGGTTGCGCAGCGCGTCAAAGGGCAACTGCTTTTCCAGCAGGAACTCTTCCAGCACGCGCTCTCGTTCCGCCTCGCCGTACCTCAGCACATGGATCCGGTCGGTGGTGGGAATCGCGCCCACCTTGCACACGTCGGCGTTCAGCAGGCTGTTGATGAAACTGGATTTGCCGGCCTTGACCTCGCCCACAATCACCAGCAGGAACAGCTCTTCAAGGTGATGCATCAGGCCGGAGACCTGGTCGGCAAGCTGGTCCTCAAAATCATGCCGGATCAGGATGTCGCGCAGGCGCCTTAGCAATTCGCGTTCCTGGCGCTGGCCTTCGGCAATGCGTTCGTCCAGGCGCCGGGTCAGGGTGTTGGGGGCGGAGTCAGTCATCGTGGGTGGTTGCCTCGCTTGCTGGCATTGCCGATTGCGGGCCTGGGATTGCACAGCCGAAGCGGATTTTCAGGCCTGATCCAATCCAGAATCCGAAATCCAAAATCCGAAATCGCTGGTATCCTGCGTTTGCGGCAGGGTGTCAAGTCAAGCCATTGTACCCTGAGGATGGGCTGAATGTCTCGCAGGCTTCTGCTGGTGATCCTGGCGCTGGTGCTGGCGTGCGGCGTTGCCGCGGCATGGCTGGCGCTTGACCCGGCCGACAGCCGCGCCGGGGGCGGCCGTTTTGGCGACAGCGCCAAAGCCGCGACGGGGCGCCTGCCCGGTCTTGCGCCGCGCGAAGAAGCCGCCGGCACTGCCGCCCCAAACAGTCCGTCCACGGGCATGGGTACGACCGGGCCGGTCAGGCCGCAGCCGGGGCCCGCTGCCCCTGAACCCGAAATCATCCGGCCGGACCCGCGCCAGTTGCCCCCGCCCGAGGCCACGGTAAAGCCCCCGGCGCCTCCCGCGCCCGAGGCCAAGCCGCCGGCAAACCCGCCGGCGCCACCGGTGGCGCCAAACGCCAACCCCAACGCGCCGCAGCCGACAGCCCTGGATGCCGAACGCGAACGCCGCCTTGCGGCCCTGCGCGCGATTAAACGGCCGCCCAACCAGACGTTGGGCAACGCCAAACCGCGCGCGCGCAAGCCCGCCGAGTCCGGCAGGAAAGAACTGGATTCGATCAGCCCCAAACTTTTGCAGGACCGGCGCGGCCTGTATGCCCGCTATTACGCCTTTGCGAAGAATCCGGTGGAGGTGCTGCTGGACCCCGCCGAGCCCGAGCTGGACAAACGCACGCCCGACGTGACGCGGATTGACCAGCGCGTGTATTTTCCGGGCAAGGATGCCTGGGCCGACATCCCGTTTGACAAGGGCAACTTCATGGCGGTGTGGGAGGGTTTTCTGGTCATCCCCGCCGACGGCGACTACTGGCTGTATCTGGGTGCCGACCTGTTCGGCAACGTGCGCCTGCACGGCGAATACGTGCTGATCAACGACATGCAGGACTACACCGAAGTCAGCACCGTGCTGACCTTGACCAGGGGCCTGCACCCGATTCGCATTGAATACCTCGAGGCGCGCAACGGCAGCGTGGTGCAGGACCTTGGCGCGTGCAACTTCATGTACGTGCCCCAGGGCGAAAGCAAGCCGGTTGCCGTGCCGCCGGAAATGCTGCTGCTGCCCGAAGCCCTGTGGAGCGACGCCGCGCCGATCATCACGCGCCTGAGCAAGCCCGGCGGCGAAATCGGCGACGAAATCACGATTTACGGCGAAAACCTGGACGGCGCCGTCACAGAGGCCAAAAACGTGCCGCTTGCGGACATTCCCAAACTCAAGCCCCTGGTCACGGTTCAGATCGCGGGCCAGAACGCCCCGATTGCCGACATCACGGAAAACTCCATCCGCGTGCGCGTGCCGGTGGGGGCCACAACCGGCAAGGTCGTTGTGTTCAAGGCCAGGGCCGCGCCCGGCCCCGGTGAAAGCGGCGTTTTTGACGCGATTTACACCGATGCCGTGCCGTCGAACTCGCTGGATTTCACGGTCACAACCCAGTTCGGCCTGTACGCCAGTTGGCACAACCTGGTGGGCTGGTCGAAGTACGACTTCATTGAAGACGGTGTGCACGAGCCCGACCTGGTGCGGCTGGAGCGCGATTTTCCGTTTGAGTCGCGCGACAGGCTCAACCTGCCGTTCAAGAACAACCCGCTGGCCTGCCGCTGGGAGGGTAAACTGGGCCTGCCTGCCGACTGGGCCGCCGACAGGCAGCCCCGGCTGGTGCGCTTTGCCGCCTACGGGCGTTTGCGCGTCACGCTGGGCACGGAGACCAGGGCGACGGCGGCGCTGCCGGGCGGCAGCAATGACCTGACGACGCTGGACTTTGAAGTGCCCGCGGGCGAGGAGCGCTACCTGCCCCTGCGCATGGACTGGACCTGCGAAAGCGGCCCGGCCGGCCTGCGCGTGGCCGAAATGAAGCAGCTTGTGCCCGTGAACGAAGGCCAGCCTGTGGGCTGGCAGGAAGTGCGCGCGCTGCCGTTTCAGTTGTTCTTTCCGCCCGTGGTGCCGCCCCAGCCGCCCAAAATCAAGTCCGTCAAGCCGCTGTGGCCCGAGGGCGAACAGCCGCCCGTGCTGCCCTACACCGTGACCACCACGCGCCCCAGCGTGCGCGAGGGCCAGGAGTTCGAGTTTGTCCTGGAGGTTTATGGCAACGCCGAAGTTCGCGCCCAGCCCGTGCACGTCAGCATTGACGGCCGGCCGGTTGTCTATGATGTGGTCGCCTCAAGCATGATCAACGCCACCACCGAAAGCCGCACCTGCAGGGCCGTTCTGCCCTCAATGTGCGGCGAGGGCGCGATCACGGCGCGGCTTGCGGTGGTGACCAGCGACCCGTTTCTGATTGATGTGACCAACAAGGGGCTGGTGGCCTATTACTATGATCTGCCCAACCCCGGCGGCTACACGCAGATGCCGGACCCGGACCCGCTGGTGTGTTTTCTGGTGCGCAAGGACGCGCAGGTGAACTTTGAAAACGCCAACGACTTCAACCTGCCGTTTCCCGCCGAAACCTTTGCCGTGGAGTGGTTCGGGGCGATTATTGTCGAGCGCGAGGGTGAATATGTCTTCACCTGCCGCAGCGACGACGGCATCAAGGTCTGGATTGACGGCAACCTGGTGCTGATAGACGACAACCTGCACTACCAGCGTGAAAAGAGCAGTGAAAAGATCCGCCTTGCGCCGGGGCTGCACACCTTCCGCATGCAGTTCTTCGAAAACAACGTGCACGAAGTGGCCGTGCTGTACTGGCAGGCCGCCGACGAACAGGGCGAGTTTCTGCCCAAGCAGGTGATTCCCAAACGCAACTGGACCTGGGACCAGCACCCCACACTGCCCAGCAAGACCAGCACCGGCAAACGCTCCGACGGCAGCGACCCGCAGTAGCCCGGCGCTACGGTTTTTTCAGTTTCAGCCCGAACCAGCCCGCCACGCGCGCCCGCAGCAGCTTGCGCCGCAGCTTCAGCAGCGCCTCGTGCGGGCCGCAGGCGGCAATCGCCTCGGCGTGGGCCTGGCGCGCCTGGTCCACGCGCCCCAGCCAGATCAGGTGCTTGATGTGTTCGTCGTACACCCGCGCGCGCAGCGCGTCCAGCGCCGGCTGCGAGTAACGCTCTTGCTGGCTGTGGGCGGCCGCAAACTCGCGCAGCACGCGCAGTTTCAGCTCGTCGCGCCGCAGGTCGCCCTCAAGTCCGGCCTCGCGGCTTACCGTGGTCTGGCCGGGCGTGCAGATGGTGGTCAGAACGCGCGGCACGGCCACAAACGGCACGCGCAGGGCCAGCCGCAGCATGAACTCGGTGTCTTCAAAGTTGTACAGCGGTGCAAATGGCCCGGACTCGAGCACGGCCTGGCGCGTGACCAGAAACGTCTGCAGGTGCGCGCGCGTGGTGCCGCGGCACAGGCTCTCAAACACCCAGCCGTCCTGCATCTGTTCGGGGCGGGGTTTGGGCTGGTCGGGGCTGCCCTCGTGGATGAACTGTGTGAACGACGCGCCGGCCTGGGGGTTGGCCAGCATGGCGGCCATCTGGATCTCGAGTTTGTCGGGCGCCCACAGGTCGTCGTCGTCC
Source organism: Planctomycetota bacterium (assembly GCA_015075515.1). Lineage (GTDB taxonomy): Bacteria > Planctomycetota > UBA8742 > UBA2392 > UBA2392 > H3-PLA7. The sequence goes on along the minus strand of JABTUE010000002.1, from coordinate 317,140 downwards.
AGAAACGCGAAATAGTCGCCCAGCGCGCCGTTCATGGCGTCGTTGCGCGCCGCGCCGGGGCCGCCGTTGGGAACAGTGTGCCAGTGATAGCGCACGCCGGCGTCGCGGGCTTCGGGGTACAGGCTTTCCAGAACCTCGGGTGTGTTGTCGCCGCTGCCGTCGTCAACCACCAGCAGTTCCAGCGGGCGCCAGGTCTGGGCCAGAACGCTGCGGCACGATCGCGCCACCAGGTGCGGCCGGCGGAAAGTCGGGATAATTGCCGTGACCATCGGCCGGTTCATGGCGCCAGCAGCTCCTTGAGCCCCTGTTCCAGACCGACCTGGGGCTCAAACCCCAGCACGCGGCGCGCGCGGGCGATGTCGGCGCAGGAATGGCGGATGTCGCCCGGCCGCGCGGGTTCGTGCCGCACCTGAACCGGGCGGCCCAGAGCCGCGCCCACGGCGCGGGCAAGTTCCAGCAGGTTTACGCTCTGCCCGGTGCCGATGTTCAGCGCCACGCCCGCCAGAGGCTTTGGCCGGGTGATTGCCGCCAGGTTGGCCCGCACCACATCGGACACGTGCACGAAATCCCGCGTCTGAAGGCCGTCGCCGAACACCGTCAGCGGCGTGTTTGCGGCGGCCCGGGCGGCAAAGGCGCTGATCACGCCCGAATAGCCCGAATCGGGCCGCTGGCGCGGCCCGTATACGTTGAAATAGCGCAGAATCACCGTGTCCAGGCCCATGCGCGCGAAGGCCCGCGCGTATTGTTCGCCCGCGGCCTTGGCCGCGGCATAGGGGCTTAGCGGATCCAGCGGCAGGTCTTCGCCGATCAGCGCCGCCGGGCACGCGCCGTACACCGATGCGCTGCTGGCGATCACCACGCGCCGCACGCCGGCCTGTCGCGCGGCCGCCAGAACGTTGACCGTGGTGTCCAGTGTGTTGCGGTGACAGCGCAGCGGGTCGGCCATGCTGGTGGGCACACTGGCCAGCGCCGCGTGGTGCAGCACAAAGCCCGCGCCGGCACAGACCCGTTCGCAGGCCGCGGGGTCGGTCAGGTCAACGTTGTGAAACTCAAAGTGACTCTGCGCGCGCGCGTGCGCCAGGTTTTCGGCGCTGCCGAAACTCAGGTTGTCCGCGCCCCGCACCCGGTACCCGGCGGCCAGCAGGCCGTCGCACAGGTGGCTGCCGATGAAACCGGCCGCGCCTGTGACCAGCACCAGTGGGTTGTCGGGCATGGCGCGAAGTAAACCAGTGGCGCAAAGGCGCGTCCAGCGGCTCACGCCGGCGGGGCAAAGGCCAGGTCCGGGTTCTGGCGGCGCCACAGGCCCAGCACCAGCAGCAGCCACATCATCGCCGACCGGTCGCGTTTGTCGCCGTGCTCGGCCGCGGCCTGGCGCACACCCGCCAGGTCAAACCACTGGTCAAGACCGCAGGCCGGGTCGAACACCACCTGGTCAAACATGCGCCGGCCGGGGCTGTCGGCCCGGAACCAGTGCCGGCGCGGGATGCCAAAGCCCTGCTTGGGGCGCGATACGAACTCGGGCCCCATCAGGCGCGCCAGAATGTCCTTGAGGATGGCCTTGCCCTCGTTGCCCCGCACGCGCTCGGGGGCCGGCAGTGCGCAGGCCAGCGCGTGAACCTCGCGGTCCAGCAGCGGCGTGCGGGCCTCCAGCCCGTGGTACATGGTGGCGATGTCCACCTTGGTCAGAATCGCGCCGGGCAGATAGGTCTGAAAGTCCATGAACTGGGCGTAATCCAGCAGTCCGTGGCGCGGGGCGCGGGCGTCGGCCTCCAGCATGGCCGGGCACGGCGCGTCGGCCAGACGGCGCAGTTCCGGCCGCCACAGGCGCGCGCGGCGGTCGCGGCCGACGTATTCGGTGATGCGCTGCCATTCGGACAGGCGCGGCTTTGCGCCGCCCAGTTTGCGGCCCAGCGCCCACAACAGCGCGCCCAGTTCGGCCCGGCTCAGGCGCGACTTCAGACGGCGCCAGTATTCCTTCAGGCGCGGCACCGCCAGCAGCGCCAGATAGCTGCCGTAGCCGCCGAAATTTTCGTCGCCGGCGTCGCCGGACAGGCACACCGCCACATGCCGCCGCGCCAGCCGCGCCAGTTGCCAGGTGGGAATCATGCTGTTGTCGCCAAAGGGTTCGCCGTAATGGCGCACCAGTTGCGGCAGGTGTTCCCAGAAGTCTTCTCCGGCGGTGTCGGTGATCAGTTCAATGCCCAATTTCGCGGCCAGTTGCCGCGCCCAGCCCAGCTCGCTGAACTGTTCGTCGGCAAACCCGATGCTGAAGGCATAGCGCGGCCCGGCGCCCAGTTCGTGCACCTTGGCCGCGACCAGCGACGAATCAATGCCGCCGCTGACAAACACGCCTACGGGCACGTCGGCAATCAGGTGCGCGCGCACGCTCTGGCGGATTACGTCGTCGGCGTGTTCCAGCCACTGGTCGTGGCTGCGGCCGGTGTCAGGCGCAAAGCGCGTTTCAAACCAGCGCGCCGGCGCCGGCGGCGGCCGGTCCAGTGGCCCGGCCAGCAGATGCCCCGGCGGCAGCTTGCGGATCTGGCGAAACACCGTGGCCGGGCCGGGTATGTACTGCAGGCGCAGAAACCACTCGATCGCCGCAAGTTCGCCCTCCAGCTTCAGCCCCGGCAGTGCCCGCAGGGCCGAAAACTCGCTGGCAAAGGCAAGCTGGTCCGGAGTCTGCGCGTACAGCAGCGGCTTGATGCCGAAGTGGTCGCGCGCGATCAGAAACACCCGCCGGTGCAGATCCACGACGCAGAAGGCAAACATGCCGCGCAGGTGCCGGACGCAATCGGGGCCCCACCGCGCGTAGGCCTGTATCACCACCTCGGTGTCGCTGCGGGTGGCAAAGGCACAGCCCGCCTGTTCCAGTTCCGCGCGCAGTTCCTGATAGTTGTAAATCTCGCCGTTGAACACGATCTGGTACCGGCCGGTCGTGTCGGCCATGGGCTGGCGTCCGCCCTCCAGGTCAATGATCGCCAGCCGCCGGTGCCCCAGCGCCACGCCCGGCGCCAAAAACGCGCCCTCGCCGTCGGGGCCGCGGTGCGCCAGCGCGTCGGTCATGGCCTTGAGCACGTCCGGGGCGATCGGCGCGCCGTCAAAACGCAGAATACCGGTGATGCCGCACATGCGCGCCCTTTAGCCGAACGGTGAGGGTTCGGCCCTGCCGGTCAGAATCTGACCGGCCCGCCACCGCGCGCGGACGGCCTCGACAAACGGCGGAAAGTTCAGGGCCAGGCCGCCGTCGGGGTGCACCAGCACCTGGGTGGTTTCGGCCACGGTAAGCAATTCGTTGTCACCGACGCGGCGGATTTCGTACCGGTGCACGAACTTGGGAATATCCAGCCATTGCAGCGCCGCTGTCACGTCCAGCTTGTCGCCGTAGCGCGCGGGCTTCTTGTACTGCAAGTGCAGATCCACAAGCGGCGCGGCGATGCGTTCGCGCATGAAATCTTCGTAACTCAGGCCGATCCGCACGCCCAGGGCCTGGCGCGCGTCTTCCAGATACGTCACGTAGTTGCCGTGCCAGACAATGCCCAGCAGGTCGGATTCCTTGAAGCGCACGGTAACGCGCACGGTATGCGACAGCGGGGCGGGAACTTCGGCCATGCCCGAGCATACCACGGCCGAAAAAAAGTTCAGGGGCGGCCCCCAGGGCCGCCCCCGTGCCCAGCGCAGTTCATTCGAGCCGCGCCCCGCGCGAAAAGTGGGGTTTTCGCGCGCCCGGCCGCAGGGTGCGGGTGTCTGCGGCCTGATGGGTTGTAAGGATGGCATGCTTTCGCGCCGGCGTGAAGCTTGCCAGTCCATGCCACTACGGGTAGTTTATCGAAACCGCAAGCCCCGGTGCCGACTATGCAGGATCAAGAAGCCCCACCCGACGACGACGCGATGGTGCGCCTGCGGCTGCACCGGCTGCTGGAGCAGCACAGCCAGAGCGAAATCGCGCGCAAGACCGGGCACCTGGTGGCGGGCGTGAACCGTTACGTGCACGGCGCCAGGGTTCCGGCCGCGTTCTGCGCGGCTTTGGTGCGCGGGCTGGGCGTCAACCCTTCGTGGCTGCTGGTGGGCGAGGGTGCGCCGTATCTGTCCGACGTGCCGGCCGAAACCGCGCGCCTGGGTGAAAACCTGCTGGAACTTGTCGAGGCCATGAACGCGATTGCCCGCATGCGGCTGGGGTCGCTTACGGGCAAGCACCACCTGAAGGTTCTGCGCGAACTCAACGACGCGCTGATGGCCCACGAGCGCCTGCGCGAAAAGCTGAACGAACAGTCGCGCCCGCTGTTCCGGCGTATTCTGGAGGACCTCAAGACCGCGCTGGACAACCTGAACCTCGAACGCGCCACGGAACTGCGCCAGGCCGCGCTGCAACTGTCACGCCTGTGCGACGACGAAGCCCTGGCCCGCGACTTCACCGGCTTGCAGGCGTACCACGAGTTTCAGCTCAAGAACTCGGAGCGCTTTCTGCATTTCCAGCGCAGGCTGTTTCTGGCCACGCTGCCTGACGGCGCGCTGTTTGACGAACGCGCCTGCGATGAGGCCCGCCGGATTGTCGTGGCACTGGTCCAGATGGACCGCATGCGCGAGGCCCACCGCATCTGCCGCGCGACGCGCAACCTGGTCGGCCGCAAGGGCCGGCGCTGGGACGCCTTTGCGCGGCTGGAAAACACCCACGGCGTGATTCTGACCGAACTGGGGTTTCTGCACAAAGGCCTGGCCAAGGTGCAGCGCACACTGCCGCGCCTGACCGGCATGTACCGGCGCATTTCCGAGGCCACGCAACTGCGCATGATGATGTGGGGCGGCATGCTGCCGATTGCCGACGCCGCGCGGATTGGCGAACGCACCGACGCCAAGAGCGACCACATTCTTCAGTTCGCGTGCTGGCTGGGTGACAAGGCCGCGCTGCGCACGGCGCTGGACTACGCCAACGCGCCCAACGTGGAACCGGTGTGGCGCAACGGATACTTCCGGCGGCTGGCGACGGCGCTGCTGGAACAGCTTGAACGCCCCGACCCCAAAGCCGCGCGCCAGGGCGTGGCGCTGGACCCCGGTTCCGGGCGCCTGACCGGCGGCGAGGTTCCGTTGACATCGGCGTGCAACACGGAACTTCTGGTGGCCGCCGGCGACCGCGCCGGCGCGATGAAAGAGATGATGCGCTGCGAAGAAATGCGCCGGTCGCTGAACCCCGAGGTCACGCCGCACGTGCTGGCACTGTCGCTGCACTTCCGTAACGCGCTGCGGCTGATTGCCCCCGGCGCCCGCGGCGAACCCGGGCGCCTGCGCCGCGCGGCATTCAGGCACTTTGAAACCTGGTTCAGGCGCGGCTATGTGGCCTACGGCCCGGTTCTGGCCGAACACGGGCGCTAGACGGCCGGTCTTTACTTGTTAGCAGCAGCGGCGCCAGAAACCCGTAACCGCGGCGAACCATGCGCCGGACCTGTTTTGCGGCCTGCGCGCGGGCCGGATTTCCCGGCGAGTACAGCTCCAGACAGTTCCGCAGGTGGGTGCCCATCAGCAGAAACGGCAACGCCAGTTCCGCGTCACGGGCGACAACCGCCGCCACCGCGCGCGCATGTGCCGCGCGGGCCGCAGACCTGCGCCCGCACGCGACCAGCACGGCGGTTTTGGCCAGATTGACCCCGGCCGGGTCAGTTTCTTCGCCCAGTTCTGCCAAAGAGTCCAGGGCCGTCCGGGTTTGCCCGGTCGCGGCCTGCAACAGGGCCCTGGCCCAGGGGATCCAGAACGGATCATGCCAGTCAGCCCGTGCCGCCAGCTTCAGGGAGGCTTCCAGCGCGGCGGTGTCGCGGGCGTGGCAGGCCGCGGGAAACAGCGTAAGCAGCATGGGCGGCGCCGGCTCCTTGTTTGCGGCCGCGACAATTTCGTCAACCCCGACAGCCCCGCAGATGAACATCGCCTGCAGCAGCATGGCCCGCGCGGCAAGACGCCGGCGCGGAATCTGGTGCGGCGCGTACTGCTGCATCAGGCCCAGTCCGCGCGCCGGCGCGCCGGATTCCACCAGCGCCCCGCCGCGCACAAAGTGCAGCGCCGCCGCGCCCGGCGCCAGCGGGTCGGCGTCGGCAGCCAGGGCAGCCCCGGCGTTGGCGACCCGGCGGGCCTCGCGCACGCGGCCGGACTGAAGCAGGGCCATCACCGTGCGCGCGATCAGCTCAAAATCGTTGTCGCTCATGGCCGCGTCGGGCACCAGCACGCGGCGCAGCAGCCGCCGGTGTTCCTGCACGGCGGTGCGCATGTCGGACTGAAGAAACGCCCGGCGCGCCTTCAGCGCCAGCAGGCGCCGGTGGCAGTCTTCGTCGTCGCACAGCAGCGCGAGCTGGTCGGCCGTGTTCATGTAATCGTCGGCCTGGGTTGTGTCGTAACGCGCCAGGGCCCGTTCCAGCGCGTCCAGAACGCCGCGGAACGCCGGCACGGCCTGGGGCGTAAGCTGGCGGCGGGCCAGTTCGTACTGGCGCATGCTTTCATTCAATTCGCGCAGAACCGCCAGGTGATGCCGCCCCGAAAGCGCGCCAAGCCGCATGGTGGTGACGGCGCGCATCGCGCGCACAAGCCGGACCAGATCGGCGGCCGTTGCGCTTTCGTCGCGCAGGGCGTCTTCCAGCCGGGCCGGGCCCTCGCCGGTCAGAAGCCAGCTTGCGCTGATGCCGAACTCGCGCACCAGCGCGGCGCAGAATCGCGCCGGCACGCGCCGCCCGCGCAGATAGCGGCTGATGTTGGCCGGCGATGTTCCGGTGCGCCGCGCCAGCGTGTTCTGACCGTGCTCGCGCGCAAGTTCGCGCAGCCGCAGGGCCAGCTCCTGGTCGTTTCGGTCGGGCATGGGTCAGGCCGTCAGTTGCCAAAAGGTAATTCTATTTGCCTGACACGCAAGCAATGAAGTTGCCTTCCGGTGTAGCTTTAAAGACGAGGAAACCGGAGGACAAACCATGCACCGCCTTGCCCTGCTTTGCCTGCTGCTTGTTGCGGCCGCCGAGGCCCGCGCCTACTACCAGTACGATGTCAGTTCAGCGCCGATCACCTACCAGGATCTGGTCACCCCCAACCTGGTGGTTCTGGCTGACGACGCCATTTCAGGCCCGATTGCCCCCGCAGGCTTCCAGTTTTCGTACTTCGGCACGCTGTACTCAAGTTTCTGTGTGGCCAGCAACGGCTACATGGTGCTGGGTACCACGGGTGTGGTCAGCCCCGTGCCCGACCACGCCACACCGCCGGGGCTGGTCGTGGCGCCCTGCTGGGTTGACCTTTTCGGCAACGGCGGCGTGGCTGTGGGCTGGAAGTACGACGCCGCGGCCCGCAGGCTGATCGTCGAATGGCGCGACATTCTGGTGCGCCAAAACCTGCCTTCCACCTTTCGCGCCGTGCGCATGCAGGTGGTGCTGACCATGCCTGACGGCCGCATTGAGTTCCGCTACGGCAAGCCCAACGGTCTTGGCGGGCCCGTGGACGGGCCGGTTACGGCCGTGCCCCACACCGTGGCGGTTTCCGGCCCGGCGGTCACGGGCGGCACGCAGATGTTCAACAACGGCACGATCCCGGGCTGGGTCAATGCCGACGGCTCGATTGCGGGCTGGCCTGACGGCCGCGCGATTTACTTTGACACCCGGCCGCCGGGGATGGTCAACCCGTTGCCCTTTTCGGTGCAGGCGGGCCAGGGCTGGTACGAGGATTTCAACACCTGGCCCGTGGAAAACGGGGTCGCGCCGTACACGTGGATGGATGCCGGCGCGTTCGGTTCAGGCACGCCGCTTCCGGCCGGGTGGTCGGTTACCGGGGGCGTGTTGTACGCGCCGGGGAACACGTTGATCGGTGGCGACTGGCACATCTTCAGCATGATTGTTGTGGACGGGCTTGGGCGTTGGGCGACGATCAGCGTCGAAGTCAACGTGGTGGGCCAGCCGGTGATCCACGCCAGCGGGCCCTTGACCTGCCCGGTGGGGCACAACTACGCGCTGAGCCTGACCGCCTTGTACGGCACGGCCCCCTATACCTGGACGCTGGTTTCAGGCCAGCTTCCGCCCGGCGTGGTCTGGCCGGCCAGCACCACGGGCCCGCAGCTCACGCTGCACGGCGTGCCGGACACGCCGGGAATGTATACGTTTATGGTGGAACTGGCCGACGCCCAGCACGCGGTGCAGCGTCAGTTCAGTATTGAAGTGACGCCGGTGTCTGCGGGCCCGGGTGGGCGGGCGACGCGAGGCGGGTCTTCGGGTTGTGTCGGGGGCGCTGTTTCCGGCGCGGCCCTGCCGGCGTGGGTTCTGGTGGCTGTGTTTACGTTGTGGCGCAAACGGCGCCGGTCGCCCGTGCGCCGGTGAGTCACGCCCGCGCCGGACAAAAGCGCCGCCCCGGCCGGGGCGGCGCTGTTGTCTGGGCGGCTTGACGGGATTCGAACCCGCGACATCCAGAATCACAATCTGGCGCTCTAACCAACTGAGCTACAAGCCGCGTGACGCGCGCAAAGGTAATGACGCGCGTTGCAGCGTCAACAGGGGGAAGCGCGCGGCCGCCGTTGACTTCACGCCCCCGGCGTATCACCCTGCCCCCATGCCCAAAGAGGCAACCACACCCGCCACCGTACCCGCCCTGCCCGCGCGCGCCGCCGCCATGCACAAAGGCGAGGCCGGTAAACTGTTTGTCGTGGCCGGATCGGCGGGCATGGTGGGGGCCGCGGCGCTGTGTTCGCGCGCGGCGCTGCGCAGCGGGGCCGGTCTGGTGCGCGTGGGCATGCCCTGGCGTCTGGCGGTCATGGTGTCGGGGCGCGACCCCAACGTGATGACGTTTGCCCTGCCTGAAACCGAAGACGGCACGCTGTCGGCCATGAGCCCGGCCCGGATTCTCAAGGGCCTGGAGGACTACGACGTGCTGTGTCTGGGCCCCGGCATCAGCACCAACGCCCAGACCGTGCAGGCCGTGCGCAACCTGCTGCCGCAACTGGACACGCGGCTGCTGCTGGACGCCGACGGCCTGAACGCGATTGCCGGCGACCTGGCGTGTCTGAAGGACTTTTCACGCGCCAAGGGTCCGCCGATTCTTACGCCGCACCCCGGTGAAATGCTTCGGCTGCTGGGCAAAGAGGCCGACACCAGGCTGGACCTGCGCGCCAGCGACGACCAGCGCCGCGACACCGCCGTTGCCTTTGCGCGCAAGCACAACGCCGTGGTTGTGCTCAAGGGCCGCGGCACCGTGGTCACTGACGGCAAGCGCGTGTACGTCAACCAGACCGGCAACCCCGGCATGGCCAAGGCCGGCATGGGCGACGTGCTGGCCGGCGTGATCGGGGCCATGCTGGCCCAGGGCTTTGAGGCCTTTGAGGCTGCCTGTCTGGGCGCCTATCTGCATGGGCTTGCGGGCGACATGGTTTGCGCCAGAATGGGCGAAATCGGCATGCTGGCCACGGACGTGATCGAAGAACTGCCGCATGCCTGCACGCGGCACCAGTCGGGGCAGAAATGAACATCCGCGAAGTCGAAGACCAGTACATCCTTCAGACCTACGCCAAAAAACCGATCGTGATCACGCGCGGCGAGGGCGTGCACGTCTTTGACGACAGGAACAACCGCTACCTTGACCTGTACGCCGGCCATGCCGTGTGCAGCATCGGCCACTGTCACCCGAAGCTGGTCAAGGCGATTTCCGACCAGGCCAAAAAGCTCATTTTCTTCAGCAACAGCGTCTACAACGACCTTCGTGCCGAGGCCGCGCAACTGGTGTGCAAGAACGCCTACCCGGCCTCCAGCGCGGTGTTTTTCTGCAACAGCGGAACCGAAGCGAACGAGGCCGCGATCAAGATCGCGCGTCGCGCCACGGGCCGCCCGCGCGTAATCGCCATGGAAACCGGCTTTCACGGCCGCACGATCGGCGCTCTCAGCGTCACGGGCAACCCCAAACTGCGCGGCGACTTTCCGCAGAATCTGGACACCCTGACCGACTTTGTGCCGTTTGGCGACTTTGAGGCCGTCGAGGCCATGCTGTCGCCTGATGTCGCGGCCATCATTCTTGAGCCCGTCACCAGCGTGGGCGGCGTGCGTATCGCCAGCCGCAAGTACTATGACAGCCTGCGCGAGCTGTGCACCGGCAACGGCACGGCGCTGATCTTTGACGAAGTCCAGACCGGTTTTGGCCGCACCGGCAAGATGTTTGCCGGACTGCACTGGAACGTAGAACCCGACATCACCACCGCCGCCAAGGGCGCCGGCGGCGGCGTGCCCGTGGGCATGGTGATTCTCAATGAGGCCATCCGCAGCGCCCCCGCGCCCGGCGAGCACGGCTGTACCTTCGGCGGCGGCATGCTGGCCATGGCCGCGGTCAAGGCCACGCTGGAAGTGCTGCTGGAGGAAAAGATCCTCGCCCACGCCGCCGAAATGGAACTGTGCGTGCGCGAAGAACTGGGCAACATCCCCGAAGTGCTGGCCGTCACCGGCAAGGGCCTGCTGCTGGGCATTGAGCTGGATTGCCCGGCCAAGCCGGTGATTGAGGGACTGCTGGAAAAGCGCATTCTGGTGGGCGGCTGCGACAAGCCCAACCAGATACGCCTGCTGCCGCCGCTGACCGTTCAGCCCGAACACATCCGCGAATTTGCCGCCGCCCTGGCCGAAGTTCTGGCCGCGGCCCGTCAGCTCGTGTAGCCGGGGTCAGTCCCGCAGCCAATGGCAGGTGTAGCCGTTGGGGTTTTTCTGCAGATAGTCCTGGTGGTGCTCTTCGGCGCGGCTCCACGGGCCGGCCTTGGCGATTTCCGTGACCACGGGCTTCTTCCATTTGCCCGATTTGTCCACCGCGGCCTTGATCTTTTCGGCGGTCAGGCGCTGTTCTTCGGTGGTGAAGAAGATCGCGCTGCGGTACTGGGTTCCTACGTCGTTGCCCTGGCGGTTCAGTGTCGTGGGGTCGTGCATGCGAAAGAACCAGCCCAGCAGATCTTCAAAGCTCAGGCGTGCCGGGTCAAACACCACGCGCACGGCCTCGGCGTGGCCGGTGTTGCCCTTTTTGACATCGTTGTAGGTGACGCCCGAGGTCGCCCCGCCGCAGTAGCCGACTTCGGTTTCCACGACGCCGGGAATGTGGCGGATGATTTCCTCCATGCCCCAGAAACACCCGCCGGCCAGAATCGCCGTTTCGCGCTTGCCGCTGTCTTTCATGGTCTGGTCGTCCTTGCGGAACAGACCGCGTTCTACAAAAGGTTGCAGGTACCGGCCGTAACCTTCTTTTTCCATGTCGGCCAGCGGCACAAAGCGCAAAGCCGCGCTGTTGATGCAATACCGCAGCCCGCCGCGGTCTTTGGGGCCGTCGTTGAACACGTGGCCCAGGTGGCTGTCGGCGGTTTTGCTGCGTACTTCGGTGCGCACCATGTTGTGGCTGGTGTCCTCAAGCTCGACGATTTCGGGGTCGTCAATCGGCCGCGTGAAGCTGGGCCAGCCGCAGCCGGAATCGTATTTGTCCAGGCTTGAGAACAGCGCCTTGCCCGACACGATGTCAACGTAGATGCCGTGCTCTTTGTGGTCCCAGAACTCGTTGCGGAACGGCGGCTCGGTGCCGCTTTTTTGCGTCACGTGATACTGCATGGGTGAAAGCCTGCGCCGCAGTTCTTCATCCGCGGGCTTGCGGAACGGCTCGGGCGCCGGACTGGCGGCGGGTGATTCGGTTTTCATGGTGTTTTCCGCGGGTGTCGCAGCCGGCACGGGTGTCTGGGAGCTTCCGCCGCTGCTGCAACCGGCAAGCCACGCCAGGGCGACGCAGAACAGGCCGGCCAGAATGCTGGGTTTCGGGTTCATCCGGTTCTCCGAAACGGCATATGAGCGCGCGATGATAACCGCAATTCCCGGCCAAGTATTCCACGCGCGCGGTTTTTCCGCCACGGCTTCAGCCTGGCGTTGCCTGTTGGATCCGGTCGCGGGCACGGGGTGACACAACGCCTGCACCCGAAGAAACGCCTCCGTCCCGGCGGCGCTTACTCCAGAGGGAACAGTTCTTCCAGGCGGGTTCGGATTTCGTCGGTGATTTTCACCTTCAGGGCGCCCAGGTTCTGTTTGAGCTGTTCCTGGCGTGTGGCGCCGGTGATCACGCTGGTGACGCCGGGCTGGGCCAGGCACCAGGCAATCGCCAGTTCGGCGCGCGTGGTTCCCAGTTCGTCGGCCAGAGCCTTGAATTTGCGCACGCGCTCGCGGTTGCGTTCGGTCAGATACGTCTTGCGCAGGTTTTCGCTGCGCCACAGGCGCGAGCCCTCGGGCAGACCGTCGTCGTATTTGCCGCTGAGCAGCCCGCTGGCCAGGGGGCTCCAGGTTACGGCGCCCAGGCCGTATTCGGCCAGCGCGGGCTGCACGTCGGTGGCGTACTTTTTGCGCGCGGCCAGGTTGAGCTGCGGCTGTTCCACCACCGGCGCGTACAGGTTGCGCCGGTCGCAGATTTCCTGGGCCTGGCGGATCTGTTCGCCGCTCCATTCGCTGGTGCCCCAGTACAGAACCTTGCCGCGGTGGATCAGGTCGTCCATGGCACGGGCGGTTTCCTCGATCGGTGTGTTGGGGTCGGGCCGGTGGCAGAAGTAGATGTCCACGTAGTCCGTGCCGATGCGCCGCAGCGACTTGTCTATGCTTTCCATGATGTGCTTGCGCGACAGGCCCTGGTCGTTCACGTCGTCGCTCATGGGCCAGAAGCACTTGGTGGAAATCACCAGTTCGTGGCGCGGCAGTTCGGCAAACACCTTGCCCATGGCGCGTTCGGCTTCGCCTTTTTCGTAGATGTCGCTGATGTCAAAGAAGTTGATGCCGGCCTCAAAGGCGGCGCGGATGATGCCGCGCACGGTGTCTTCGGCTTTGACACTGGCGCCGTAGGTTGTCCAGCCGCCCAGAGAGACAGCAGAAAGGCGGATGCCGGCGTTGCCCAGGCGGCGGTAGGGCATGTCTTTGTGGAACATGGAAGCTCCTGTGATGCGCGGATAGTGGCCGGCCGCCGGCCAACCGCAAGGGCCACTGCCCGTGGCGCGAACCGGGCCAATCCGCAATCCCCGGCCGTCACACCATCTGCAGCGCGCGGCGCACCAGTTCTTCGGTCTTCGCCCCGGCACCCAGCGCGCCGGCGGCCTTGGCCACGGCCTGTTCGCTTTTCGCCTGCGGATAGCCCAGTGCCACCAGCGCCAGCACCGCGTCGGCGGCGGGCTGACCTGCGGGCAGGCGCGCCGAGGCCGCGGTCGTGTTGCGCGCCGGGCCCGTGGCCAGAGGCGCCAGCTTGTCGCGCAGTTCCGTGACCAGCCGTTCGGCCGTCTTGGGCCCGATGCCCTTGAACTTCTTCAGGCCCGACACGTCAGACCCGACGATCAGGTTGATCAGCTCTTCCAGGTCCGCCGCGCACATGACCTGAAGCGCCGTGGTCGGCCCGATGCCCTTGACCTCCAGCAGCGAGCGGAAAAACTCGCGCTCGCGCTCGGTGGCAAAGCCGTACAGCCGTTCTTCGCCCTGTTCGGGCAGCAGCGTGTGGTGCACCAGCAGCGTGGCCTCGGGCCCGGTCAGGCGCGCGCTGGTGGTCAGCGGCACCTGCAGACGGTAACCAACGCCCCCGGCCTCGAGGATCGCCAGTCCCGGCAACACTTTGTGCACACGGCCGCGGATGAACTCGAACATGGCGCAAGTGTAGCCGCGGCCGGAGTTTTTGGTATTCCGCAATGGGGCGGCCGGTGTTGCGGCAGTGCGAGGCCAAATCGCCGGAAAAAGGGAACCTGCTCACATCCCGTTGCGTTACAGGCCAGAATCCACGGAGAGAAAACCATGATCCGCAAGCTGATTGCCACCGGCGCCGTCGTTGCCGCCGCCCTGACCGGTGTGGCCCTGGTTGACGCGCCGCGCGCCAATGCCTGTATCCACCCGCCGGTGGAAATCACCTACCCGCTGAAGCCGGGCACGCAGATGGGGCTGATTTTCTTTGCCGACGGCCGCCAGGAAATGGTGATCCGCCCCAGTTACCGGCTGGAACTGCCCGAAACCGGGCCGCAAAAGCCGCAAGACGACGCCCACGGCAGGCTGACCACGCTGGCCTGGGTGATTCCCGTGCCCGCGGTGCCCGACAGCTACGCCGAGGCCGATGCCAGGCTGTTTTCCGACCTGCGCGACTTCACGCCTTCGGTGCTGAACCTGCCGGCCAACGCCCGGTCATTCAAGGGCGAGAACCACGCCCGGGGCGACGCCCAGGCCGCCGGCGGTATTGAAGTGCACGAGGCCGTGGCCGCTGGCGACTACACGATCCAGCCGATCAAGGCCAAGGGCGAGCTGGGCGGGCGCGAACTCAACGCGTGGCTGAAGGACAAAGGCTTTGGCGAGATCGCGGCCGACACGCTGAAGTATTACCTGGAAAAGGATTACTGCTGGCTGGCGGTGCGCCTGCACAACGCCAAGGGGTTGCCCGCCGACGGCGAGGTCAAGCCGCTGCAGATCGGTTTTGCCACGGACAAGCCGGTGTACCCGCTGAAGATCAACGCCGGTTCGAACAGCTTTGACCTGGAGTTGTGGGTGGTGACCGGCCGCGAGGTTGACCTCGAAAAGACAAAGGCGTTCGGGCTGCTGACCACCGAACAGAAAGACGCCAACACGGAACAGAAAAACCGCCGCACCAGCTTTGCCAACCTGCCCGAGCGCGTGCGCAAGCCCGCCGAAACCGACGGTTTGAAGGCACTCAAATCTGGCCCGCTGTACTGCTACCGCCTCAGCGGCAGCGGCATGAACAAGACCACCGACCTGGCCAAACTGGAAAACGACCTGCACTTTGTGTTCAAGGCCGACCCCGAAACCCCGCCCCAGCCCAAGGGCCGCGACAACTAGCCCGTGGGCAGACACGCGAAGGAGACGCGCATGAAAAAAGCACTGTTTGTTTTTGCCGCCGCGCTGGCCTGTGCGCCGCTGGTGCCCACTGACCCGGCGCAGGCGTGCATTCATGGGCCGTCCGAGTACACCGTGCCGATCAAGGCCGGCGGCCAGGCCGGGCTGATCTTCTTTGCCGACGGGCGTCAGCAGATGGTGATCCGGCCCAGCTATACCGTCGAGATGCCCCGCGACGCCAAGGGCAATGTCAAGGATGACGCCACGACGAAGCTGACGTCCCTGGCGTGGCTGATTCCGGTGCCGAACCTGCCTGACACGTACAAAGAGGCCGACGCCAGGATGTTCGGCAAGCTGGCGGAGTTCACCAAGCTGGAAGAACTCGACAAGCGCAACTGGGGCAAGGATGAAAAGAGCGCCGGCGGTGCCGCACTGGGCCGCGAAGACGAGAACGGCATGGAACTGGACGAAGTCGTGAAGGTGGGCGACTACACGATCCAGCCGATCCGGGCCAAAGGCGAACTGGGCGGCACGGAACTCAACGGCTGGCTCAAGGACAACGGCTTTGGCTCTGTCGCCGAAGAGACGCTGAAGTTCTACGTCGGCAAGGAGTACTACTGGCTGGCGGTGCGGCTGCACAACCCCAAGGGTCTGCCCGCTGACGGCCAGGTCAAGCCGCTGCAGATCGGTTTTGCCACGGACAAACCGGTGTACCCGCTGAAGATCAACGCTGGCCGCGGCAGCTTTGACCTTGACCTGTGGTTGATCACCAACCGCGAGGTGGATCTGGAAAAGAGCCAGGCCTTCGGCATCCAGACCTATGAACAGGTGGATGCCGAAACCCGCCAGAAAAACCGCGACACGCGCTTTTCCGCCCTGCCCGAAACCGCCCGCAAGGTCGCGGCCGACGACAACGGGCTGAAGGCGCTCAAGTCCGGCAAGCTGTACTGCTATCGCTTCCAGGGCTACGGCCTGGACGGCAGCACCAACCTGGCCAAGCTGGAAAACGACCTGCACTTTGAGTTCAAGGCCGCTGAAAAGAAGGCCGAACCCAAAGGCAAAGACCGTTAGCCTGGGGGCTGTTATGCTGCGGGGGCGGGTAACCGCCCCCGTTTGCATTGGAGCAGCCATGTGCCGTACCGCCGCAATCGTATTTGCCGCGCTGACTCTGGCAGTTCTGTGCGCCGGCCGGCCGGCCACCGCCTGCGTGCAGCTTCCGCGGGCGCTTGATTACGCCGTCGAAAACGGGCCCCAGCGCGGCCTTGTCCTGTGGGACAACGGCCGCCAGGAAATGGTGCTGATGCCCGGCTATGCCCTGGGTGCCAACAAGGCCGGCGCGCGGCCGGATCTGAACGCCGACGGCCTGGTCGCGGCCCTGACCAGCCTGGTGTGGGTGATTCCGCTGCCCGAGGTGCCCGAAAGTTTCGGCGAGGCCGGCCTGACGGTGTTCAAGGATCTGCACGAGTTCACGACCGTGCGGCCGCGGCTTGCGGAACTCAAGAGTGAGGACGGCCCGGCGATCGCGCCGGAAAGCGAGGCGGCCAGGGCATGCAGTTTCCGGCCGCGCGCAACCTGGGCGACTACCAGCTTCATGTGATCAAGACCAGGGGCGAGGCCGGCGCGGCCGAACTGCGCAAGTGGCTGCGCGACAATGGCCACGCCGAGCCGGCCGAAGACGCGCTGCGCTGGTACGCGCAGCGGCAGTGGTGCTGGCTGGTGGCGCGGCTGAACAGCGCGCGGGGGCTGCCCGACGCGGCGGACCTCAAGCCGTTGCGGTTGAGTTTTGCCACGCCGCGACCGGTGTTTCCGCTCAAACTGTGCGACGGTCGCGGCGCCTTTGACGCCGAGATCTGGGTGATCACGCGCGAAAAACTGGATCCGGCCAAGCTGCGGCCGTTCGGGTTTGCCGCCCCCGAACAGGACGATGACTATTACCTGCAGGAAAACCGCGAAACCGGCTTTACGCGCCTGCCCGAAAGCGTGCAGGAGTTGTGCCGCGACAGCGAAGAACTCAAGGGCCTGCGGTTGGGCACCATCTGGTGCTGGCGGCTGTCCGCCCGCAACCTGGAGGCCCGCAACGGCCAGGATGTGGGAAGCTGGCTGGATGACCTGCAATTCGCCCTTGAACGCGACAGCACGGCCAAACCCGAACGCGAGGCCCGCCCCACACCCGAAGAAAAGCCGGGCGAGAAACCTGGCGACAGGCCCGATGACAAGGGCGCGGACCAGGGCGAAAAGGCCCCCGGCGGCAAATAGACGCGGCACCGGGGTTCGCCTGTGCTGCCCACAGCCGCGTCGCAACCCGCAAGCGTTTCGGGGGTGGCGCGGCATGACCCCGGAAATACACTCGCGCCCCGTGGACCGGTAGCTCAATGGTAGAGTAGCGGCCTTTTAAGCCGTGGGTTCCGGGTTCGAGTCCCGGCCGGTCCACCACCCGTACTTTCAGCCTGTCGGGCCGGAACATCGTGACCAGCGCCAGCGAACATGACGCCTACGCTCCGCCCGAAATCGCGGCGCGGGTGGCTTCGGTCGGTGTGGCCAAGGCCGGCCGCGACGCGCCCACCACCTTTGTGCTTGCCGTGCTGGCCGGGGCGTTCATCGCCCTGGGGTCTCTGTTCTATGCCGTGGTGATCACCGGTTCCGAACTGGGCTTTGGCCCCACCCGCCTTCTGGGCGGGCTGGCCTTCAGTCTTGGCCTGATTCTGGTGGTTGTGGCCGGGGCCGAACTGTTCACGGGCAACAACCTGATTGCCATGGCCTGGGCCTCGCGTCTGGTGCGCACGGGCGCGGTGCTGAAGAACTGGGTGGTGGTGTATTTTGGCAACCTGGTGGGGGCGCTGGGCACGCTGTTGCTGGCCTGGATTGGTCGGGTGCACGAACTGGGCGGCGGCAAGGTGGGTTTGACACTGGCCGAAATCGGCGCGCGCAAGTCCGGCTATGACCCGGTGCAGGTGCTGGCGCTGGCGGTGCTGTGCAACGGTCTGGTGTGTCTGGCAGTGTGGCTGAGCTTTGCCGGGCGCAGTGTGGTGGATCGTATTTTTGCGATTGTGTTTCCGGTGACGGCGTTTGTGGTGCTGGGGCTGGAGCACTGTGTGGCGAATTTCTTTTTTCTTCCCTATGCCTGGGCGCTGGACGGTTTTGGTACCGCCGGGCTGATCCGTGGCGGGCTTGTGAACCTGGGCATCGTCACTGTGGGCAACATCATCGGCGGCACGGTGCTGGTGGCGGGGGTGTACTGGCTGGCGTATCTGCGCGGCAAGCGGGCGTGACGTGGTGTTGCGGGCGACACGTCCGCGACACTATGGGCCGGTGCGGGCGTAAATGCGCCAGATCTGGGTGAATGTGCTCAGGTACAGGCTGCCGTCGTTGCCCTGGATGATGTCCAGCGGCTTGTTGGCGTTCATGCTGTGCGTCAACTGGGCAAACGTGAACTCCTGGTTGATGTTCACCGGTGGCGCGCCGAACATTTCCAGCCGGATTACCTGGTTGTCCTCGTAGCTGCACAGAAAAATGTTGTCGGCATACCCCGGCGGAAAGCCTGCACCGGTGTGAAACGTCAGGCCGGTGGGCACAATCACCGTGGGCCAGTTGCGCATGCGAAAGCCCACCTGGGCGCCGGGCACGGGGCTGGTTGCGCCCCATTCAAAGTTCTTGCCGGGCGCCAGATAGTTCAGTTCGTCGTTGCTGTTGGGGCCGTTTTCACTGCCCACCAGAATACCCGTGGCCGGGTGCACACACAGCCCGAACGTGTTGCGCAGGCCGCGGCACCATTCGTATTCGTTGGGCGCGCCAAACGGGTTGCCTGCGGGTACGCCGCCGGCCTCGGTGTAACGCAGCACGCGCCCGGCCAGCGAGCCGCTGGTCTGGGCGTTGGTGTCCAGGTTGGCGTCGCCCACGGACACCAGCAGACTGCCGTCGGTGCCGAACTTGAGCGCCCCGGCGTTGTGGATGTTGGCAATCGGCAGGTTGTCAATGATCGTGACCGGGCTGGTGCCCACGCCGCCGACGTCGGTGTAGCGGATCACGCGCTGGCGCGGCGTCACGTCGTTGACGCAGGCCATCACGTACACATAGCCGTTGGTGGCAAAGCCGGGGCTGACAGCAATGCCCAGCAAACCCTGTTCGGCGCCGCTGAGTACCGGCAGCGTCGCCCACACCGTCTGGGTGAACGGCGCCGTGGTCTGGATGGTCAGGATTGTTCCGTCCAGCACGCTGACGAACAGGCGGTTGTCCGGCGCTGGCGCCTGGGCCAGCTTGACGGGCATGTTCTGGCTGGTGCCCGAAAAACCGCCGGCGATCAGTTGCGGCTTGAAGTAGTAATCCAGCGTTGCAAATGGCGACGGCAGCGGGTCGCGCGGGCCGGGGTCAGGCCAGCCCGAAGGCCCGCCGCCGTTGCCGCCGTCGTCGTCCGACCCCCCGCAGGAGGCAAAGGCGACGGCGGCCAGGGCCAGCAGCAGACTGCCGAAGTTGCGCGTCATGAGATGAAGTTCGGGATGTTGTTGATCGGCTGGGTTTCCGGAAACAGCGGCGTCGGGTCGTTGCCCAGGTGTCCGCCGATCAGTTCGCGGTACACGTCGCGGTAATCCACGCTGTAGGGCAGGTGCTCGGCGTTGATGTTGGCGGTGGTCAGGCCCTCGTACATGCCGCCGTTGACGTGCCCGCCCGAACCTGAACTGCCGCCGATCACGAACACGCACACGCCGTGGCCGTGGTCGGTGCCGACACTGCCGTTTTCGTAGTTGCGGCGGCCGAACTCGGTGATGACCACAATCGCCATGTCGTTCCACACGCCCATGGTCTGCATGTCGGTCTTGAACACCGCCAGCGCGTCATCCAGGTTCTGCAGCAGGCTTGCATGGGCCGCAGCCTGGGCGGCGTGGGTGTCAAAGCCGCCGTAGCCGGTGTAGAAAATGCGCGTTTCGAACCCGCCGTAAATCAGCCGCGCGATGTCGCGCAGGCGCGAGCCCATGCTGGTCAGGCTGGTGCTGCCGGGGTTGGTGGGGTAGGCAATTCCCGCGCCGCTGGCATAGGCGGTGTAGTCGGCAATTGCGGTCTGCACGGCGGCGGCGCCGTCAATGCTGCCCAGTTGGGCCGCGGCCACCTGTTCGGCCAGGCCGCCGGCGGGCTGAAGGTTCAGCACGTTCTGCACTTTGGTGCGGCGCAGCACGTGGTTGGCGCTGTAATTGAAATCCGTGTCGAAGTTGAACGACCCCAGGCTGCTGACCAGCAGCGGGCTGCTGTTGGCGCCCTCAAAGTCCAGGCGGCGCCCCACACCGATGCTGACCACGCCCAGCGACGTGGGCGCGTAGGTGTTGGCGTAGCGCGCGATCCAGCCCGGGGCAATGCCCGAAAGCGCCGGCAACCCGCCGCGCACGCCCCAGCTCCAGATGTCTTCGCTGACAAAGTGGCTCAGGTTTTCGCTGGGGTAGCCCACCTTGTGGATGATTGCCACCTCGTTGGCGTTCCACATGGACTGCACGGTGTCCAGCGCCGGGTGCAGTTCATAGTCCGACACGTTGGGGCCGCCCGTCAGCGCCAGCCCCTGGCCCGGCATGAACCTCAGGGTCGGGCGCAGCGTCTGGTAGGCCGTGGCCTGTGCACCGGTGACGGGAAACACCGTGTTCAGGCCGTCGTTGCCGCCCAGCATGTTGATGATCACCAGCCGCCGGTGGTTGGACAGCGGCAGGGCGCGGGCCGGTTTGGCAAACGGCAGGCGGTTGGAGCCCAGGGCACCCAGCGCCATTACGCCCGCGCCGGCGGCACTTACGCGCAGAAAGTTGCGGCGCGCGGCGTTCAGTTTTGTGTGTTTTGTGGTCATGGCTGTTTCCCCTTAGCGGATGGCGTAGGTGGGATGCTGGCCCATGATGTACAACAGCCCGCGCAGTTTCTTTTCGCGCTGCACCGGGTCGTTGATGTTCCAGGGCTGGGCGATAATCGTGCCCGAGCCGTTGCGGTCAGTGTTCAGATAGTCCACGTATTCGGCCGCCTGCGCCGGCGTGGGCGAAACCTGCAGCAGCCAGGCCAGCCGCTGCACCACCTGGTCGGCGCTTTGCATGTTGGGCGGAATCAGTGTGCCCACGTCGTAGCCGGCCTGGGGCGCTTCGTTGCGGTAGTACACCGCGTCGCGCAGAAAGTTGGCGCGTTCCAGCATGCCCTGGCTGGACAGCCAGAACCCGCCCGAAGGCCAGCCGTTGACCGTGGGCGGCGTCGAGGGCCGCTGGCCGATGTCCACCAGCGCGTTGTCCGAACGCGTGGGGGTGATGAACAGGCCGGTGGCGCGCTGGAACCCGATCACGTGTTCAACCGGGTTCTTGATGATGCCGGCCTTGGCCTGGGCCGAAAAGAACGCCTTGGACTGAAAGATGGTGCGGAACAGTGTCTTGAGGTTATACCCCGAAGACCGCAGCAACCCCGCCAGCTTGTTCACCAGCGTGTCCGACGGGTTCAGGTACACAAAGTATTCCCAGATCTTGCGGCAGATGAACTCGGCCACCGGGCGCTGGGCCAGTGTCAGCGTCACCATGTCGCGGTACTCGGCCTGGCCGTTGCCCACAAACGGCAGACCGAAGATCGTCTTGGTCGTGTTGTCGTGGCGGTTGGGCACCCACTCGACAATCAACTGGTCGCGCCCCGGCCCGGCCTGGCCCACGGCCAGCCGCGTGCGGTAACCGGTGAACGCCTTGCTGGCCTCGACGATGTCGTTCTGGGTGTAGCCGTTGTCGGCGCCCAGGGTGAAGAGTTCCCAGAACTCGCGGGCGAAGTTTTCGTTGGGGGCAAAGCGCGTGCTGCGCACGCCGTCGAGCCATTCCAGCATCAGCCAGTCAACGTTCATCAGGTACAGCAGTTCGGCCAGGTTGTCGGTGCCGTGCAGCCGCCACAGGTTGATGTGGGCAAACGCCCAGTAGCGCGCCTCGGCGGCCAGAATGTCCTGGCTGGCCGCGAAGTGGTCGTGCCAGAACATGGCCAGCACTTCCTGGAACGGGTTTTCGTTGTGCTGCATCAGATAAATCCACCAGCGCGCGATCTCGGCCTGGCTGGGAAAATCCGGGTCGGGCACGGTGGCGGCCAGCGCGGCGGATTCCAGCGCGGGCTGGGTCTTCAGATCCAGCATCCAGTCCAGATAGGCGCCAAAGCCCATCTGGTTCAGGCGCTGAAGCTCGGCGGGCACAAAGCTGAAATGCGTGCGCCTCAGAAAGTGGATGCGGTCGTTGTCGTTCAACGAGTTGTTCGGCGCCAGGTCTTCTTCCACCGGCGGCGGCGGGCCGGCGTCGCCGCCCTCCTGCACGCAGCCGGTCGGCGCCAGACACAGCGGCGCCGCCAGCAGCAACAGCATCAACGCCGAAGTAACCTTTGCAGGCATGAGGCCTCCTCGCACAGGCCGTGCTCAAGAATAGGGATTGCCGTTATTGTCCAACCGGGATTGTCATGCGGTCAACACAAACCCGTTGAGACTTCAACTATCGCCCCGATCGCACGCGTAAAATATGGACACCCGGCGTGCCGCCGGTCACGAACCATCGCGCTGGGCCGCGTTGCCCGTGCGCCGCAGGTTGCCGCGGAAGGTTGTCCAGGGCGCGGCCTTGCCTTTCAGCCGCAGGGCAAACGCGCGGCCGTAGTTGTCCTTGCCCTGGTTTTCACTGGTGCCCGATCCGCAGACGGCAAAGTATTCCAGCCGTCCGTCGCCATCAAAGTCCGCCACCAGCGGCGCGCTGCTGAGCTTTTCCCACATGCCCTTGCCGAAGCCGCAGTCATGCCGGAAGGTCTCGGCCCCGGTCTTGAGGTCACGGGCGACGACCGATTTTCCTTCGTTGTAAATCAGATCGTCGTCGCCGTCGCCGTCGGCGTCACAGACGGCCATGCCGCGGTCCAGTCCGCCGCTCACGGCGTGGCTCCATAGTTCGGTGCCGTCGTCGGCCTTGAGCAGGTAGATGTTGTGGCCACCCAGGGCCAGACATTCCCGGTCGTCGCATTTGGCCACGGTGATGGGGGCAAACAGGTAGTCCTGGTACTTTTTCTTCCATACTTCCTTGCCGGCGAAGTCGAGGGCAAAGATGTCGCCCTCGGTGGTGCTGGCGTACAGGCGCGGGGTGTCGGCTCCCAGGGCCACGCCGTGGTACATGCCCATGGTTTTTTCGTTGCCGGGGGTCTGGTACTGCCAGAGTATTTCGCCGTTGCGGCCGTCCAGTGCGCTGACCTTGCGGTCGCCCATCCAGCAGGTGACCACGGCGTCCAGCACCTTGTCGCCGTTGAGGTCCACCAGACAGGGCTCGCTCTGGATGCACCCGGCAAGCTGGCGCTGCCATTTCAGGGCGCGCGACGCGCCGTCGTAGCAGCAGACCCAGCCCTGGCGTGATTTGTCGCGCCACATGGTGCCGATCACGATCTCGACTTTGCCGTCGCCGTCCAGGTCGGCCACCGCCGGGGGTGAATCGGTGCCGCTGGGCAGATCAATTGTCCCCTTGAGTTCGCCCTTGCCGTTGAGCACATACAACTTGCCAAAAGCGCTGTCGGCGGCCAGCACTTCGGGCTGTTTGTCGCCGTCCAGGTCGGCGATGGCGATGCTGGCGTCCAGCGGGCCGCCGTGGCTTTTGAACTTCCACTTCAACCGGCCAGTGGCCGCTTCCACACAGTAGACGTGCTCGTCGCGGTAATAGGTGCCGAACACGATTTCGGGTTTGCCGTCGCCGTCCACATCGCCCACGGCTCCGCTGCCCTTGAGGTCGCTGGCCAGATCCAGTGTCCAGACCACGGGCCCGCCGCGCAGCGACTGGATTTCGCGGCGCAGTGCCTCGGCCTCGCGGCGCAGGCGTTCGGCCTCGGTTTCGAGGTCGCGGGCGCGCTTTTCAAGTTCGGCCAGTTTGTCGGGTCTGGCATCCTGGGCCCGCGCCAGTGTGGCGACGACGGCCAGCAGACACAGGCAGATCGCGGCGCGCATGGTGACCCCCCCCCGGAAAACCCCCAGCTTACGGCGGCACGCAAGGGTGACAACGGGCGCGGTATTGCTAGATTTCTGACACTGCCGCCGTGCTCGGGGCGGCAGTGCGCCGCATGGATACGCTGGTGATCGTTCGCAGAATCCGCGAGGCCGAAACGCTTGCCGACCAGGGCAGCCACGGCGAGGCGATGCGTTTGCTGGAGCCTTTGCTGGCCGAGGTGGCGCTTCAGGACGCGCACCGCACGCTGATCCGGCGCAAGCTGGAACTGTTTGAAAAGCAACGCGCCCGCGTCACGCGCATCATGACGCGCAGCGGATCCAGCAGCAGCAGCCTTTCGGCTGTCACGGGCGTGCGCAAGGCGGTCAACCCCAACGAGACCTCGGAACTGACGGCGATCCGCAAGCCGGTGGACCCGGCCAGCGAGCGCCCCACGGACGTGCCGCTGGACAAGTCGCCGCCGGGCGTGCCCACCGAGGCCGTGCCCAAGGTGGCCTCAAAGCCCTCGCCGGTCAGTGGCGTGTTGCGCCGGCCGGGCGTGCAGGCGCCGCCGGGCCACGACACGGATTACGGCCAGCGCGAATCCACCGAGGTGCCGACGCGGGCCCCCGTTGCGCCGGCCCCGACTGTGGCCGCCCCCGCGCCGCCGGCTCCGGTTGCCGCAACGCCGCCTGCCCCGGCGCGGTCGCCCGACAGCACGGTGCTGATGCCCGGCCCGGCCCGGCCGTTGCGGCCTGACCCCAACGACTCGCAGGAGCTGGCGCCGCTGGCCGACGAACCGATCGCCGACGAGCACGGCGACGACGACCCGCGCAGCACCAGCATCTTTGCCATCCCGCCGGCGCCGGTGGTGGTGGTGGACCAGGTCGTGCAGCCGCGACCCGAAAGCGCGCCGGTGCTGGCGCGCGTGGGTACGCCCCAGGAAGACACCAAGACCCCCCCGCCGGCGCCGCGCAAGGCGGTGTCCGAGCACGCCATTCCCGCGCCGCCGGTGCCGCCGGTGCGCGACAGCATTGTGATGCCGCACGTGCAGAACGCGATTCCGACGCCGGTGCCGGGGCCGTCGGGGCTGACACGCGGCGACGACAGCACGCTGCTGCTGGCCGACGAACATTTTGCCCGTTCGGCGCCGCGCAAGGGCCCCCAGAGCACGCCCGACCTCAGGGCGCTGGTGGACCGCCTGCCCGACGACGACCTGCGGCGTGAACTGGCGCTTGAGGTGGTGCGCCTGCGCGAGGAACTGGAAAAGTCCCGGCGCGAAACCGCGGTGCAGGATTCGCCCTCGCGCCGCATCGAGCGCGTCAAGCCTGAAAGCGGCACGTTCCACATTCCGGCCAGCCAGGCCAACACGATTGTGCGCCGCGCCGCCGGCAGCGACCGCATCGAGGTGCACATGCCCTCGCGCGACGAAGATGCGGCCGAGCTTCAGGTGCTGCGGCGCGATTCCGTGCGCGGCAAGCGCGCCGACACCAACCCCGCCGACCGTGTGGCGCTGGCCCAGGACTACATTGACGCCTCCCAGGCCGCGCGGCCGGGGTGGCTGCGGCCGCTGGGCACGTGGCTGCTGGCCGCCGCGGCGCTGGTGTTCGCGGCCTGGCTGGTGCATCTGGTGTACCGGTCGGTGACATCGGCCGAGCCGGTGGCGCCGGCGCTGACGGAAACCGGCGTTGGCGGCATTGAACTGGGCATGACCACCGACGCGCCGGCGCTGGCCGGCGCCGTGCGCGACGTGAACCGCCAGGTCTACGAGTTCAAGGACCGGCCCTGGCTGGTCCAGTACGCCACCCGCGACGGGCGCGAGCGCGTGGTGGCCGTCACGGTACCGCTGGGCGGCGCCGATCCCGGCCTGTCCCACGTTCAGTTCGGCGCCGCCACCCTGCGGCTGGCCGAGGGCACGGGGCTTGATCACGTGATGGCCCAGCTTGGCAGCCCGGACCCGCCGTTTTCCGAGGCGATGTTTGCCGCCCAGCCCGAGTATTCGCTGCAATTCCGCGACAACCAGGGCCGCAGCGTGCTGGAACTGCTCTACCGGGGCGGCCGGCGTGATGCAGCCGTGGCATTGCGGCTGGTGGACGCCTCGGTCAACGTGCCGTTTCCGGACCTGGCCGGGCGTTAAATCTGCCATCTGGTCAATCGCTTGAATGTCCTGTTATCCTGCCCGCCAATCTGGGGCCCGGCATGAAGATCCGTTTCTGGGGAGTTCGCGGCAGCCTGCCCACGCCCGGGCCTGAGACCGCCCGTTACGGCGGCAACACCACGTGTCTTCAGGTAATCCGCGACGACGGCCCGCTGATCATCATTGACAGCGGCACCGGCATCCGCCAGCTCGGCGACAGCCTGATGGCCGGCAAGGGCCCGCCCTTTGACATCAAGCTGCTGATCACCCACACCCACTGGGACCACATCCACGGCTTTCCGTTCTTTGTGCCGATCTACACCCCCGGCAGCAAGGTCGCCGTCTACGGCGTGGGGCCGCTGCGCGAGGGCAAGGGCTTTGAACAGGTCATGCGCGACCAGATGACCTACAGCTACTTTCCCGTCGAAAACACCATGCTCGACAACGTGGTCAGCTACCACGACTACAACAAGATGTTCCCTGGCGGCGTCGAAAAGTCCTTTGAACTCTGCCCCGGCGTCAACGTGCGCCTGAAGCTGACCAATCACCCTGTGTACTGCACGGCCTATCGCATTGAGGCCGGCGGCAAAAGCTTTGTGTTCAGCGGCGACCATGAGCCCTGGTCGCCCGGCCCGATGGACAGCGAAACCGGCGAGACGCGCCAGTTGTATTCGATGATGAACGACCGGTTCATCGAGTTCTGCCGTGGTGCCGACCTGGTGGTGATTGACACCACCTACACCCAGGCCGAATACGAAAGCAGGGAAAAGCCCCACCTGTCCAAGCGCGGCTGGGGCCACAGCTATTTCGAGTACAACATCCAGATCGCCAAGGCGGCGGGCGTCAAGCGCATGGCCTTTACCCACCATGACCCGACGCGAACCGATGACGCGCTGGACCGTTTAATGAACCAGACGTACCTGCCGATGGCCAAGGCCGCCGCGCCGGCGACCGAGTTTTTTGCCGCCCGCGAGGGCATGGTCGTGGAGCTTTAGCGCAGGGACACTGCCGCCAACCCCGCGCCGCCATGGACACCACCGCCGACGAAAACGCCACGCCCGCCAGCGCGGCGCCCGTTCGCGCCCGCCGCGGCTCGTTCATTGTGCGCATGACTCTGGGCCGCGTGGCCCCGCGCCAGGACCCGCGGGCGCTGGCGGCCGCGGCGCGGATTGTGGTTGTCCTGCCGCTGGTTCAGACTGCGCTGCTGGTGGGGGTGCTCAACGCCGAACCGTGGCAGGCGCTGCTGGGGCTGGAGGGCCTGGTGGTCGCCGCGCTGGCCGGTTCGCAACTGCGGCGCGGGGCGCTGGACGCCCGGCTGGTGGGTTACGGTATTGCGCTGCTGAACGCCGCGGCGCTGGGCGCCGTGGGGCTGGCCCTGGGCGGCCACCTGCTTTGGGTAAGCGGCCTGATGGCCATACTGCCGGTGACGTGGCTGGTGTTTGCCCGCAACGCCGGGGCCACCGTGCGGCGCGCGCTGCTGGCCGCCGTTGTGCCGCTGGCGCTTCTGGCCGGGGCGTGCGGTATGGCGCGTTATTGTCTGGTTTCGGCGCCCGGCGTTGAGGACGCAAATGCCCGCGCCTGGCGCCTGGCCGTGTGCTGGCACGCGCTGGACCTGCGCGGCGGCAACGGCACCGAGCGCGCGCTGTTGCGACTGCGTCAGGCCCAGGCCGCCTTTGCCGCCCGCGATTACCCCGCCGCCTTTGCCTTTGCCCATGACGGCGCCTATGACGCGCGCGGCAACTCGCGTGTGCCGGCCACGCCGATCGGCCAGGACCTGCTGGACACACTGCTGCGGCTTAAGGCCCAGGCCTTTTACAACCACGCCTGGCAGCGTGACGAAGGCGTGCGCATGTCGCTGGCCGGCGATGCCCTGCCGCCCCAGACCCTGGCTGATCCCGCCGTCAGGGTGCGCTGGGGCTGGTAGGCCGGCTGTACCACGCGCTTTCCCACCAGCGTATGGCGGGTTCCAGCACCACAAACGTGAAAGCCGCGAACACAAACCCGAACACCACATCTGTGGCGTAGTGATAGCCCAGAAACACCGTGGCCACCACCAGCCCGGCCACAAACGGCAGATAGACCAGCCCCGCCCGCCGGTGATAACGCAGCGCCAGCACCAGTGTCACCAGTGCCACCGCCACGTGGCCCGACGGAAAGGCGTCCCAGCGGATGATCTCGGCGTCGTTGATCACATGCGCCCACCACTGCGCGCCGAACCAGCCCGGTTCGGCCGGCAGCCAGGCCTGCATGCCGCCCTCAAAGCGCGGGCCGGTGGCGGGAATCGCCAGATAGCCGAAATAGGTGGTCAACAGGCAGGCCGCGTACACGGCCGAAATGCGCCGCACCACCGGCCAGTTGCGGGCCCGCAATTGCGGCACAATCGCCACCAGCGGCGAAACGTAATACGCCAGATAACACACCATCATGACGCCCGTCAGCCACGGGGTCTGGAACTGGCGCATCCATTGCGGTGGGTACACGCCGAACAGCGCCACGTCGGCCTGTTTCAGCCACAGGTCCCAGTACGTGGCCGCGCGGTCGTAGTGGACCGCGGCGTCAAAATCGGGGTGCAGGTGCGCGCCGGGCACGCCGCTTACGCCGGCCATGAACGCGCCCAGCAGGTTGAACACAAACGGAATGATCGCGATTGGCGACAGCACATAGGCGATGTTGGCCGCCGACAGCCAGGCCGGCCGGGCCAGGTTGGCCGCCGCCAGCGCGTGGTGCCGCACGCCCAGCCGTTGCAGCACAACGTAGACCAGGCCGTAACCCGTCAGTTGCAGCGCCAGTGTTGCAGGCGGCAGTTCGGCCCAGGCAAAGCCCGGCTCGTAGGCGTACAGCCGCGCCGCAGGTGCCAGTTGTGACAGCCCGATCCACGCCAGCAGCATGACCAGAAACCCGAACACCAGCACATCTGTGGCCAGCAGTTGCCGCCGTGCCGTTGCCAGCAGCGGGCGCGGCGCTGTGCGGGGGGCCGTGGCGCGGGGCGAAGAACCTGTGCCGGTGCGGAGGGTCGAATCCATGTCAGTCAAAACGACCGTCCCAACATCGGCACGGGACCGCCGCGGGTCAAGCACGTTCAGTTGCGGGTCTGGACTTCCACGGGAATGACTACTTCGGGTTCGGGCGCCGGGCCGTCGGCCAGGCTTTCTTCGGCCCGTTTGCGGTACGGCGCCAGCACCGCCGCCAGCGATGTTACCGCCGCCATCAGCACCATGCCGTCGTCCACCAGACCGGCCAGCGGGATCGCGTCAGGCACCAGGTCTACCGGTGAAATGAAGTACACCAGCGCCAGAATCGCCGCGCCCTTGAGGCCGAAGTTCACGTCCGGGTCCGAGATGAAATGAAACAGTGCCACGGCCTCGCGCGCGGCGGGGAATTTCTTGAAAGTCTGGCGCAGTTTGGCCCAGAAGCTGCCTTTGGCTGTGGCAAGGTCTTCCAGGGTGGCGACACCCTGCAGGATGCTGGCGATCTGGGCGGCGTTGGGCATGGCTCCTCAAGGGTGATTACCTGTGGCGGGGTCTATCTTGCAGCAAGATGTGGCCCAGGGCAAACGGTTTAGGAGGCAGACGGACAACAACCGGGCTTCCTGCGACTGGCATTGGCCGGGAAACTTTCATTCCTGGGCGGCAAGCGTCCGATAACTTCTTATGGCCTTGGTCACTGCAAGGCCGGGGGATGAATCCGCAATCAAGTTCGGGTCAATGTGGCGTCAAACCTAGTAAGTGCTAACCAACCGGTGGTGGGTCGCGGGCCGACGCACCACCGTAAGTTACAGAAATACAGTGGGTTACGGACACACACCAAGAACCCTGTTGACGCCGGTTTGACCGGTCCTATTCTCGCCCAACTCACGGCCCAGCAAGGGGGCATTGCATGAAATGGACTCTTTCCCGCAAGCGAGGTGCGCCAGACGGTCTCTGGATGAAGTGCACCTCCTGCGAGGCCATGGTCTATCGCAAGGTTGTTGAAGAGCAGCACCACGTTTGCCCGGAATGCGGTTTCCACTTTCGCCTCAGCGCCGAACAGCGCGTCGAGTACCTGCTGGATGAAGGCAGCTTTGACGAACTGTTCACGAACCTGGAATCCACCGACCCGCTGGGGTTCAAGGGCAAAAAGAGCTACAAGGACAAGCTCAAGCAGGCCCAGGAAAACACCGGCCACCGCGAGGCGGCAATCTTTGGCGTCGGTACCATCGGCGGCAAGGAAGTCGTCTTTGGCATGATTGACGCCAACTTCATCATGGGCAGCATGGGCAGCGTGGTGGGCGAAAAGATCGCCCGCGGCGCGGAAGAAGCCCTCAAGCGAAAAATTCCGCTGATCATCGTCAGCGGCAGCGGCGGCGGCGCCCGCATGGAAGAGGGTATTCTAAGCCTGTTCCAGATGGCCAAGACCAGCGCCGCGATCAAGCGGCTGCAGGACGCCGGCGGTCTGTACATCACGATTCTGACCAACGCCACCATGGGCGGCAGCATGGCCAGTTGGGCGGCGCTGGGCGACATCAGCATCGCCGAGCCACAGGCCCTGCTGGGTTTTGCCGGCCCGCGCGTGATTGCCCAGACCGTGCGCCAGGAACTGCCGCCGGGGTTCCAGACCAGCGAGTTCCTGCTTGAGCGCGGGTTTGTGGACCAGGTCTGCCACCGCAAAGATTTGCGCCAGCGCCTGATTTCGATTCTGCGCTACTGCTGCAAGGACATCCCGGCCTTCCGCAAGTCGGCCGTCAGCCGCGCCACATCCAAGATCAACAAGGAAGCTGCCAGGGCCGAAGCCCGATCCAAGAACTAGCCTTTCCGTCCGTAGACCGCACCGGGGACGCCCAAGAGGGCGTCCCCGGCTGCGTTTCCGGGCGCCCGGCTGGTGCGGTTCCTGACACACCCGGCCTTGCAACCGTTGACGCTTATCCCCGCTTGAGGCAAAACCACAACCCCCCGCAACACCCGGAGGCCCGCGTGCGCGAAACGCCGCTAAAGAACGAACACATCAGTCTGGGTGCCCGCATGGTGGACTTCGCGGGCTGGTACATGCCCGTCACCTACACCAACATCAAGGAAGAGCACCTGCGGGTGCGCACCAAGGCCGGGCTGTTCGATGTAAGCCACATGGGTCGTTACTGGTTTGCCGGGCGCGACCACATCAAGCTGGTGGACAAGATCATATCCAACAGTCGCGCCACCATGGCGCCGGGCCAGATCCGCTACAGCGTGATCATGAACGGCCAGGGCGGGATTCTGGACGACGTTCTGGTCTACAGCGCCGGCGACGACGGCACGCTGCTGGTTGTCAACGCCGGCAACCGCGACGTGATCTGGAAGTGGATCGAGCGCGAGCGCAAGGGCTTTGTCGTTGACATCACCGACATGAGCAACGACTACGCCATGATCGCCATGCAGGGCCCCGAAAGCGTGAACCTGCTGAACAAGGTCAGCGACGTGGACACCAGGTCGCTCAAATACTACCGCTTCACCCGCGGCACTGTGCTGGGCGAGCCCCAGGTTCTGGTCAGCCGCACCGGCTACACCGGCGAGGACGGTTTTGAACTGATCATGCCCGCCGGCCAGGCCGCGCGCTTCTGGCGCGAGCTGCTGAACGTGGGCAAGTCACTGGGCGTCGGCCCCGCCGGCCTTGGCTGCCGCGACACCCTGCGCCTGGAGGCCGGCATGCCCCTGCACGGCCACGAAATTACCGACACGATCAACCCGCTGGAAGCCGGACTGGACTGGGCCGTGCGCCTGGACAAGGAAGACTTCATCGGCAAACAGGCCACGCTGGCGCTGCAGAAGGAAGGCCTGAAGATGAAGCTGGTGGGCCTGCACGTGGAGGGCAAGCGCATCCCGCGCCAGGGCCAGGAAGTCTACCGCGACGGCAAGCCGGTGGGCCGCATCTGCAGCGGCACCATGGCGCCGTGGCTGGATCAGGTGATCGCCACGGCCTTTGTGCCCGCCAACGCCACGACCGTGGGCACGCTGTACCACGTGGAGTTCAAGGGCAAAGGCACCAAAAAGGTTGAACCCGGCGAAGTGATGTTCAAGGCAATTGTAGTGCCCCTGCCGTTCTACAAGCGGCCGGGCAAGAAGTGAGCAACGCAGGCAACGGTTTTACAGACACAGGGCGCTTCCTTAGCAGGTTTATCCTACACGAGAGATCCACATGGCCAGACCCGACAATGTCCGCTATCTCGCCACGCACGAATGGGGCCGCCTGGAAAAAGACGGCACCGTGGTGGTCGGTATCACCGACTTTGCCGTTGAACAGCTCAATGACCTGACGTTTGTGGACCTGCCCGAAAAGGGCGACAAGGTCACCAGGGGCGAGGCCTTTGGCGAAATCGAAAGCGTCAAGGCCGTGTCCGACCTGATCAGCCCCGTCAGCGGCAAGGTGGTGGCGGTCAACGACACCGTCAGCAGCGACGACTTCAGCGCGCTGAAGAAGGATGCTTTCGGCGCCGGCTGGCTGATCAAGGTCAAGCCCGACAACCCCAAGGACCTTGACAGCGCCAAGTCAAAGGCCGACTACGAAAAACAACTGGCCGAAGAAGCGCACTAGCGCGCCTGGCGCGCAATGAACAACGGGCAACGAACAACGGGTTCATTGCTCGCGGCCTGGGACGAGTTCCTGATCGGCGCTTGTTCATTGCTTATTGTTCCTTGTTCATTGCCCCGGAGGGGCCATGCCGTTCATCCAGAACACCGACGCTGACCGTGCCGAAATGCTCAAGGCCATCGGGGTCGGCTCAATCGAAGAACTTTTCCGCGACATTCCGGCCAACCTGCGGCTGAAGATGTCCGACGCCGGTGTGCTCAAGCTGCCGCCGGGCAAGGGCGAACTTGAGGTCACCCGGCATATCCAGGATCTGCTTTCGCGCACACGCAACGCCGGCGACTACGCGTACTTCCGCGGCGGCGGCATCTACAATCACTTTGTCAGCACCGTGGTTGACCACATCGCGCTGTTTGACGGCAGTTTCATCACCGCCTACACGCCCTATCAGCCCGAGTGCAGCCAGGGCACACTGACCTTTATCTTCGAGTTCCAGAGCAGCATCACGGCGCTCACCGGCCTTGAGGTCGCCAACGCCAGCATGTACGACGGCGCCAGTGCCCTGGCCGAAGCCATGATGATGGGCAAGCACGTCAGCGAAGACCGCCACCGCAAGGAAAACCGCAACACCTTTGTGCTGGCCGGCGCCGTAAACCCCGAATACATGCAGGTGTGCAGGACATACGCCGATGTTGCCGGCCTGAAAGTCGTGCATGTGGCGCCCGGCCCCGACGGCCGTGTTGACGGCGATGCCCTGGCCAAGGCCTTGACACGTAAAGTGTTTGCCGTGGCCGTGCAGTCGCCCAACTATCTGGGCATCATCGAAGACGTCGAGGCCGTGGTGGCCGCCGCCAGGGAAAACGAAATCCTGGTGGTGCAGGCAATCGGAGAGGCGCTTTCGCTGGCGTTGCTGCAGACGCCCGCCGAATCCGGCGTGGACGTGTGTGTGGGTGAGGGCCAGAGCCTGGGCAACCACCAGTTTCTGGGCGGCCCGGCATTCGGGTTTTTTGCCAGCAAGAAAGACTGGCTGCGCAAGATGCCCGGCCGCATCGTCAGCGAAACCAAAGACAAGGACGGCCGCCGCGCGTTTTCGCTGGCGCTGGCGACCCGCGAACAGCACATCCGGCGCGAAAAGGCCACCAGCAACATCTGCACAAATCAAAGCCTCTGCGCCCTGCGCGCGCTGATTCATCTGGCCGCCTGGGGCAAACAGGGTTTTGTCGAACTGGCCGAACACACCGTGGCCAAGACCCAGTACGCCATGCAGAAGCTGGCCGCCGTGCCCGGCGTGAAACTGGCCCACCCCGGTGTGCCGGTGTTCAACGAGTTTGTCATCCAGGCCGTGCCCGGCCTGGAGAAGAAACTGCTCAAGAAAAAGGTGGTGGGGGGCCTGCCACTGGACAAGTACGGCAAGGGCCGCCGTGGCCAGTACCTGGTGGCCGTCACCGAGGTCACGACCAAGGCCGACATTGACCGCTACGCCGAGGCACTGGCCGAAGCCATGAAGGGCAAGCCCGTGGCAGTTTGAGCCTGACCCGGCGACTGAACAACAACCACAACAACGAGGACCACAGATCAACACAGATGAATCCGTATCACGCGCTGCGCGCCGCAATCTGTGTCTGTCTGGATTTATCTGTGGCCCAATGCAGTACGAATCGGAAAGAATCATGACTAACACGCTCGCCAACCCCGCCGAAAAGCTGCTGTTCGAGGTTTCCAAAACCGGCCGTCGCTGTCTGCGCCTGCCGGAACTGGATGTGCCCAAAGTGGACGTAAAGGCCGCCCTCAAGGGCGCCAAACTGCGCCAAAAGCCGGCCAATCTTCCCGAAGTCGGCGAGCTGGACCTGGTGCGCCACTTCAAGAACCTGGCGCAGAAGAATTTCAGCGTGGACCGCAACTTCTACCCGCTGGGGTCCTGCACCATGAAGTACAACCCCAAAATCAACGTCACGCTGCTCAGCCTGCCCGGTTTCACCAAGGCCCACCCGCACCTGCCCGAAGCCGACCTGCAGGGCCACATTGAACTCATGCACACGCTGGAGGGCTGGCTGCGCGAGATCAGCGGCCTTGCGGCGGTCACGCTTCAGCCCGCTGCCGGCGCCCAGGGCGAAATGACCGGCTTGATGGTGATCAAGGCGTACTTTGAAGAAAAGGGCGAGGGCAAGACGCGCCGCAAGGTGATCATTCCCGACAACGCCCACGGCACCAACCCCGCCACGGCCGCGCTGGCGGGCTTTGAGACCGTGACGCTCAAGGGCAAGGCCGACGGCAACGTGGACCTTGAGCTGCTCAAGTCGCTGGTCGGCCCCGACACGGCGGCCATGATGATCACCAACCCCAGCACGCTGGGCATTCTTGAGCCCAACATGGTCGAGATCGCCAGGATCCTGCACGCCGCCGGCGCCCAGTTGTACATGGACGGCGCGAACATGAACGCGATTCAGGGCATGGTGCGCCCCGGCGACTACGGCGTGGACGTGATGCACTTCAACCTGCACAAGACCTATTCGGTGCCGCACGGCAGCGGCGGCCCCGGCGCCGGCCCGATTGCCGTGGCCAAACACCTTGAACCGTATCTGCCCTATCCGCGGCCCATGAAGACCGACAAGGGCTACACGCTGGCCAACCCCAACCCCAAGCAGACCATCGGCAAGGTGCGTTCGTTCTTTGGCAACTACGGCGCGTTGGTGATGGCCTATATCTACATGAGCCAGCTCGGGCGCGAGGGTGTGCGCCGCAACGGCGAAAACGCGGTGCTGAACGCCAACTACCTGCGCGCGCGGTTACGCGGCACGTTCCACATCCAGAACGACAAACCCTGTGCCCACGAGGTCGTGTTCACCGACGCAATCCAGCACAAGGAATACGGTGTGACCGCGCTGGACATCGCCAAGCGCATGATTGACTACGGCATTCACCCGATGACGATCTACTTCCCGTTGCCGGCCGTCACCGGCGGCCACGGCGCGATGATGGTTGAGCCCACCGAAACCGAAAGCAAGGAAACGCTGGATTACTTTGTCGAGGTGATGCAGAAAATCGCCGCCGAGTGCAAAGACAACCCCGAAGTCGTCAGGAACGCCCCGCACACTACGCCGGTCAGCCGCGTGGACGAAAAAACCGCCACCACCAACCCCCAGCTTTACTGCGCCATGTGCATTGCTTGAAGGGCAGTTACAGGAAACCCATGGACATCAAACCTTCCACCCGCGTCGCCTCGATCGGCGCCTACGCGTTTGCCGCCGTTGACGAAAAAGTCGCTGAACTCAAGGCCAAAGGCATCACGCCCATAGATTTCGGCGTCGGCGACTACCAGGACCCCACGCCGCGGCTGATCCGCCAGGCCTGCAAAAAGGCCGTGGACGAGCACGCCGCCGACGGCTACCCCAGCTACATCGGCGCCCAGAAGTTCCGCGAGGCCGTTGCCAAATGGCTCAAGGGCCGCTTTGGCGTGAGCCTTGACCCCAAGACCCAGATCACCAGCACCATCGGCAGCAAGGAAGGCATTTTCAACTTCCACGAGGGTTTTGTGAACCCCGGCGATGTGGTGATCTGCCCCAGCCCCGGCTATCCGCCCTACAAGCGCGGTACGCTGTTCGCCGAAGGCCAGGCCTACTTCGTGCCCGTCACGCACAAGAACAAGTGCGAGTACAAGTTCAAACTGATCCCCGAAGACATCGCCAAACGCGCCAGGGTCATGTGGGTGACCACGCCCAGCAGCCCGCTGGGGTACGTCGCGTCGCTGGATTTTCTCAAGGCGGCCTACGAGTTCTGCCAGAAGTACGGCATCATCCTGGCCAGCGACGAGGCCTACAGCGAACTGTACTTCACCGCCGAGGCACCCCACAGCGCGCTGGAACTGGGCAAAGACAACAACTACGACGGCATTGTGCAGTTTCACAGCCTGAGCAAGCGCAGCGTCATGACCGGCTGGCGCGTGGGTTGGGCCGCGGGCGACAAGCGCATCATTGACGTGTTCAAGAAGGTCAAAACCAACATTGACAGCGGCACGCCCAACTTCATCCAGGACGCCGCCGTGGCGGCCCTTGAAGACGAAAAACACGTCAAAAAGCTGCGCAGCAGCGTCAAGCGCAAGCGCAACCTGATCTGCGCCGCGCTGCGCAAGGCCGGTCTGAAGAACTGCAAGAACCCCGCCGGCCTGTACCTGTGGCAGAAGGCGCCCGAGGGCATGAGCGGCGAGGATTTTGCCAAGGTGTTGATCGAAAAGTGCCACGTGGTGACCACGCCCGGCGAATGGCTGAGTGATGCCGTGGACGGCGAAAACCCCGGCGCGGGCCACGTGCGCTTTGCGTTTGTTCCGCCGATTGACGAGGTCAAGGAAGCCGCCACCCGTATTGAAAAGCTGAAGTTCTAGGGCGGGGCAGAGTTTCCAGCCTGTTTTGTATGCACCAGTGAAGCCTCCCGGTCGCAAGCCGGGAGGTTTTGTTGTGGCGTGTGAAAGGTTCATGCTATTGACGTGTCAATAGACAGCGATAGCATGGGCGGCATGGAGACGCTGGGAATCGACATCGGAAACGTCATCATTGCCGGACAGGGGCCGGGCGACACGAGCTTTTCCCGCGGCGACCCGCTGCAGACTCCTGCGCTGCCGGGCGCGTTGGCGGCCATCGCGCAACTGGCCGCGGGACGGTTTACCGGTCGCGTGCACCTGATCAGCAAGGCCTACCCCAACATGGAACGCCGGACGCGGCAGTGGCTGGTCGCGCATGACTTCGCGGCAGTTACGGGTGTTGCCGAGGATTGCTGGCACTTTGTGCGGGAGCGTCCCGAGAAAGGCCCGCTTTGTGCACGGCTGGGCATCACACACTTTGTGGACGACAAGCTGGAGAATCTGGGCCACGCGCGCGACCACGGTACACAACACCTGGTGCTGTTTGGCGGTGAGGCCGCCAGCGGGGACTGGTTCCAACACGCGCCTGACTGGGCGGCCGTGCTGAGCCTGCTAGCGGCGTAGCAGCCGCGGCGTGGCCAGCCACAGCAGGCGAAACGCGCCGGGACGCAGGCCGTTTTCGCTTTCCAGGCACGCCACCCCGCCCTTTTTGAACTCAAACAGCGGCTTGCCCTGCGGTCCGGCCAGCAGAAACGCCGCCAGTTTGCCCAGCATCGGTTCATGTCCGACCAGCGCCGCGGTCTGCGGCGGTGTCAGGGCGCTGAGCGCGTGCAGCAGTTCCGCCGGCGGACAGTGCGGTTCCAGTTCGTGCAGCACTTCATGTGCCGGCCAGCGCGCGCACCGGGCCAGAATTTCGGCTGTCTGCACCGCCCGCACCAGCGGGCTGGTATAGACTGCCGCCGGTGGCGCGCGCCGCAGGCCTCGCGCCGCCTGCTCAAAGCGCCGCGTGCCGCGTCTGGTCAGCGGGCGCAGGCCGTCGTCAGGCCACTTTTTCGGGTTGCGTTCGTGGGCGATCGCGTGACGCACAAGATACAGCTTCACGGGGTGGCCTCCTTCATCCTGGGCACGGCTTTCTTGATCAGCGGCCAGTCGCGGCGTTCAAACCGCCGCAGCAGTTCGGGCAGTTCGCGGCGCAACCTTGCGGCCTCGGCGCCAAAGCGGCGGGCCAGAGCCCCGGCCGCCGGGGCCGCGACACCGGCGGCCCGCGCCTGCGCGGCGGCGTCGCGCGCGTCCAGCCACCGGCCCAGTTCGTCCTGCAGCCGGCGCAACGCTTCTGCCGCCCGCGCGCCGGATTTGCCGCCAGTGTTGCCAGCACATTCCAGGGCATAGCGCAGCTTTTTGGCCCGCAGCCTCAGTGCGTGGGCGTTATCCGCTGTGTGGCGCGCCCGCGCGCGCTTGAACGCGCGCCGGAACCGCCGCCGCACCCGGTATAAACGTTCTCCCAGCAGGTGCGTCAGGTTGTCGCCCGCGCGCGGGTGTGGCGCAAGCGCCGCCAATGCTGCCAGAGCGGCTTCGCGTGTGGCGCCGTTTTTTCGCGCGGCTGTCGCCAATTCGTCCCGGCGTGCCGCCAGCCCCCGGCCCACTTCCGCCAGTTCCGGTAGGCCGGAGTCGTGCAACCGCGCCAGAAACACGTCCGTCGCCCGCAAATCCGCCAGGCCGCGCGCCAGCGCGCGCAGCGCGTCAATCGCGTCGTCGCCGCCTGCGATGACCGGCCGGAACAGCGCCAGCACGGCACGCAGCCGCCGGCACGTAACGCGCGTGCCATGCACGGATTCGGGCGCGGTGGTGCTTGCCAGCCCGGCCAGATGGCCTTGCAGGTCGCCTGTCAGCCGGGCGATTGCGTCCAGGGCAAACGCAGTCGCGGATTGGGGCGCGACCGGGGCGCGACGGGACGGGGTTGTGCGGCGCCGGGCCATGGATGCCTCCGGTGCGCGCAGATTAGGCCGCGGCGCGACCGGTGCAATGCGGCGCGGAAAAGCTTAACCCAACCTTTATTTTGTCAGACGCGCCAGCAGCGCCTGGAAGTCAGGCTTGGGGTTCATGGCTGTGGCGCCGGCGGGCAGAAAGTCGCGCATGGCATTGGTCGGAAACAGGTGGATATGCACATGCGGTACTTCATAGCCCACGACCATGCTGCACACCCGTGCGCAGCCTAGTTTCTGCTTCAACAAAGCGGCCACCTTGCGTGCTGCCGCGTGCAGCGCGGTGTATTCGGCCTCGGGCATGTCAAAGATGTAGGCGTGCTCGGTCTTGGGAATCACCAGCGTGTGGCCAAGGCACCAGGGGTTGATGTCCAGAAACGCCAGATGCTTGTCGTCTTCCCAGACCCTGTGGCAGGGAATTTCACCGGCAACGATGCGGCTGAAGATGGTGGGCATGGCAGGCCTCCTTGGCGTGCCATTTGGCCCGGCGACACGCCGGCGTCAAGCACGACGGGCGGCCCGCAGGCCGCCCGTCGGCATGGCACGCGGGTTCAACTACGGGTAGATCTCCAGTGAAGCAAATCCGTCAAAGTTCGTGCCGCTGGAAGTACCCTGTACGGCGACAAACGGCCTGGGCGAAGCGTTCAGGTACGGCAGGGCCTGCGACGGCGTCAGGGACTGGCCGAACAGGCTGATCGCCGCCGACGCGGGCACCGTCACCACCCAGTCCGGCATGGAGGGATTGTCGCCCTGCATGGTGAAGGTCAAAGCCCCGGACGCTTGCAGCGAGGCCGGGCCGGTCACAAACCCCAATGCCATCTGGGTTCCGCCGGGGTTGCCGCCCGCGCCGCCCTGGGCGGCGTACACGTTCAGCGCCAGGTCGGCGGTAAACACGTAACCCGACGGCGGCGCGCTGCCCATGACCTCTACCACTCCGGCGTGCTGGTTGATGGCGTCGGCCATGGCCTGGGCCGAAGTCAGCACGCTGACGCCCGTGGCGTACAGGGTGGCCGATGCCGTGGCGGGTACGGTAACGTCAAAGGTGCGGTAGCCGCTGGTGGCCATGTCAAAGGCCACAAGCTTGAACACGGTTCCGGCGCCGGTGACCGCGGCCTGGGTGCCCGACAGCAGCGTGCCCGACAGCAGCGTGAACTGCTGGGGCGGGTATGAAGGCGGGGTTCCGGTGTAGCCGCCGGTGGACCAGCCCAGCACCAGCGTGGCGCTGCCGTCAAAGAAGGCAAACACGCAGAATGGAAAGCCCGGCTGTGCCATGGCTCCGCTGCCCGCGGGCAGATCAACCGTAAGCGGCGACGGCACAAACGGAAGCTGCGAAACCGGAATCTGGCTGACGGTGTCGGGTACAAAGACCACCCGATCGCCCGAGGGCGTTGACGTCACCGAAGAAACCACGCCGCAGATGTAGGCCGGCGCTTCTTCAAAATCGAGCGTGTCGCCGCTGACAGGATCCACCGTCACGTAGCAGAAGTTGCCGCGGTTCAAATCCGCCAGCGTAATCAGCGCCGCCCCGCGGTGGATCACCGTCGCGGTCTGGATGCCCACCACCAGGTCCGTGTACGGAGAGGCCGAATAACTGACCGTCCACTGCACGCGCACCGTCACGGCCGACGCGACCATGTCAATGTCCATGATCGTGCCACAGATGCCGGCAATGCCGCTGCCCCAGCCGCTACCGGAAGAACCGGGGCGCGAGATCAGCCTGACCATGCCGGCCTGGATCACGCCCGAGGCCAGCGTGCCCTCGATTTCGACCTGGTCGCCGGCCAGCAACTGCGCCGTCACGCCGCCGACGGTGATTGAGCCCTGGCCGTCATGAAAGATGGTGGCGGCGTCGCACTGGACCTGCACGGTGCCCAGGGCCACGGGCGGGCCCGAGGCGGGCCGGGTGTAGGCGTCGGCACTGAAGCGGTCCTGCGCGGGCTGGGTGGCAAGCACCGTGGCGCCAAAGCGCTGCAGCGGCGCGCCGGTGGTGCCCGAAAGCAGAATCAGCTTGATCGCCGGGGTCAGAAACGCCTGGTTGCCGCCCATGTCGTGGTAGGCGTTGCTGAGGTCCACGTCAATCAGCACCGCCTGCAGCGACCCCGGCGTGACCACCAGGTGCGGCACGAACTGGCCCTCAAAAAACCCGGTGGGGGTGGTGATGACCTGGGGATTGCCGGAAAAATCAGTGGCTTGGGGGTTGGTGTAGTCAAGCTGCAGCTTGTTGTAACGCCCGGCGGGCACACTGGCGGAACTGAGCAACTGTGCCATGCCCTGCAGGCTCAACAGGTCCACAGTGACACTGCCGGCCGAGCCCTGCTGCGGAAACACCTGGAAGTTGGCCGTTCCGCCCACGCCGTGCAGAGTGGCCTTGGTGATGTCCACCGTGAGCGTCTGCAGCGACGCCAGCGGGGCGTCCTTGATCGCAAACGTGACGGTGCCCGATCCGCCGGGGTCTTTGCCGCCCCCGTCGGTGCCGCAACCGGTGAAACTGGTGGCTGCCAGCGCAATCGCCAGCAGTACTGCCGCATGGTTCTTCATGGCCTGCCTCCTGTTATGGGACACTGCATGTGCTGCCCCAAGGCCCGTCAGGGCCATTGGCTTGATTTGAGTTTCTCCAGGGTCTGGCGCGCCCAGCGCGCCTCGGATTCGTGAAAGGCAATCGAACGCGCAAAGATCGCGTCGCGCAGCGTGTTGGGGTGCTGTTCGGACATCGTGGCCATGCGCGCTTTGGCGTCGGCGGCCTCGGCCTCGCTGGCGGCGGCGTATTGTTCCAGCCGCGCTACGGCGTCGGGGCCGCCGAACATCAGGGCCAGTGACGGCCCGGCGGGGGGCATGATGGCGGCCGACAGGCGCGCGCCGATGGCGTCGGCCAGCGCCTGCTTGCCGCGCGCGGTCAGGCGGTAGGCGCGGATGCTGGGCCCCTGGCGCCCCCTGGCGCGACGGGAACTGACCAGGCCCTGTTTCTGGGCCGATTCGAGCATGGCGTAGATCGAGGAAAAGGCCACAGGCGTCCAGGCACGCAGGCGCCGGGCCTCGATGTGCTTTTCGATCTCGTAGGCGTACTGGCTGCCTTGCGCAAGCAGCCCGAGGATGATGAGCAGGGCGTCGTTCACTATTCTAATCATAGAATAGTTGACCCGGCGCGCCAGAAAAATCCGGCGTAAAACGCGCGCGACCCAAAA
Organism: Planctomycetota bacterium; assembly: GCA_015075515.1. Classification (GTDB taxonomy): domain Bacteria; phylum Planctomycetota; class UBA8742; order UBA2392; family UBA2392; genus H3-PLA7. Next base: position 275,232 of record JABTUE010000002.1, on the reverse strand, counting down.
ACCCGCGCCAAATGTGGATCGGGCCGCCCTGTGGGCGGCCCGACCAGGCGGCAAAGCGGTGTGTTTACTTGGCCAGAGTCTTGAGCCAGTCGGCAAACTTCGTGGTCTTGCCAAATTCTTTGTCCAGCGCCGCGATGTCGGCGTTGTAGCCGGTGGATTCAAACCACTCGAGCATCAGCGCAAAGTCGTTGCTGTTGGCGCGCACGGCCTCGATCGGGTACTGCACGAACTCGATCTTTTTGCCCAGGGCCTTGCCCAGCCCGGCGGCGGCTTCGGCCATGCTTACGCTGTCTCCGGCCAGGTCAATCTCGCGCCCCTTGAGCCTGGCGGCGTCGGTGAACGCGCGGGCGCCGATGCGGCCGATGTCGTCCACGGCGATCATCTGCAGTTTGGTGCCGGGCTTCATTGCCGTGCCCAGCTTGTCGCCGTTGAGAAACCACGGTGACGGCAGGTTTTCCATGAAGAACACCGGGCGCAGAATCACGTGGCTGTCGAACTTCAGACTGCGCACGGTGTTTTCCACGCGATACTTGTTTTCAAAGTGGGGGATACCGGTCTTGCGGTGGGCCGACCCGACCGATGTGTACACGAAATGTTTGACGCCGGCCTCTTTGGCGGCTTTGGCGAAGTCGTGGCCCTGCTTTTCTTCGCCCTCGACGCCGGCCTCCCAGGTGTTCTGGACGGCAAACGCGCCCCAGGCGCCCTTGAGCGCCGCGCGCACCGACGCGCTGTCGTTCAGGTCACCCTTGACGATTTCAACGCCCAGGTTGGCCAGGGCTTTGGCCTTGTCGCTGTCGGGTTTGCGGGTCATGCCGCGCAGTTTGAAGCCCTTGCCGATCAGGTGCCGGGCGACGGCGCCGCCCTGGTTGCCGGTGATGCCGGTGATGAGGATGAGTTTGTCGGTCATGCGTGGTCTCCTTGAGGTTGGCTGCGTGTCCGTTTCTGGTCTACGTTGAATAGTTCTATATAGAACAGACTACTCGGCAAGCCCAATCTTAAAAAAACCACCGGGCCGCACGCGGCGGCCCGGTGGATATGTTCACACTTTACGGCCGGTGAAAGATGCCGGTGGCCTCGACGCGAAAACCTGACAAAAGGCTGCTTTCGACCTGTCCACCTTCAGGGGCGACGCTGTGTTCGGTGTAGTTGCCGTTACGCAGCACCAGAACGGTGATGCGTTTTTCGATCGGGTCTACAATCCAGTACTCGGGAATGCCGGCGGCCTGGTATTCGGCGCGTTTGACTTCGTAATCGCGGTGCCGGCCGTCGGGATCGTCGCTGACGACTTCCATGACCATGTCGGCGCCTTCGAACAGGCGTTCACCGGCGCGCGGGTCATTGCGGTCAAGCATGACTACGATGTCGGGCTCGCGGATTTTGTCGGGCAGTGTCCGCACGCGGATGCCGGCGATCCAGACACCGCCGTTTCGCCCCATATGCTCCAGCAACATCAGAAAGAGCAATTGAATGATTTCCTGATGTGTCCGTGTCGGCATCGGCAGGAACTCCAGAGTACCGTTGTTGAATTCCATGCCGCGCCGGCTGTCGGTGTAGTGCAGGTATTCGCCCTCTGTCCAGCGGCCCTGCGGCGGGTAATGCGTGGCCAGTTCCCAGACGGGTTCGCCGGGCTTGCTGCGAATCGGGTAGTTGACCAGTGTGCCCATGCTGGCTCCTGATGCATTGTATCGCACGGGCGTGCCGCAACAACCTTGGTTCCGGTTGTCGCGTGGCCGTGCAGCAGGCTGTTGGAATGCCCACCGGGCCGCACGCGGCGGCCCGGTGGTTTGCCCTGCTGGTGGTTCCACCGGCTAGCGTGCGTACTCTGTTACCCGGGTTTCGCGCATCAGGGTGATGCGGATTTCGCCTGGGTAGGTCAGCTCGTCCTCGATCTTTTCGGCCATCTGGCGGCAGATCACCAGCGCCTGTTCGTCACTGACCTTCTGGCTGTTCACCAGCACGCGCAGTTCGCGCCCGGCCTGCATGGCAAACGCCTCGCTTACGCCCTCAAAGCTCTTGGCCACGGCTTCCAGTGCCGTCAGGCGCTGCACGTAACGGTCCATGCTTTCGCGGCGCGCGCCGGGGCGGCTGGCCGAAATCGCGTCAGCCGCCGCCGCCAGCGACACATACGGGTACTTGTGGTGCATCGGCTGGTCGTGGTGGCCGCCGGCGCTTTCGATTACTTCGGGCCGTTCGTTGATGCTGATCAGGAACTCCTTGCCCACCAGCGGGTGGCCGCCTTCCTTTTCGTGGTCAATCGCCTTGCCGATGTCGTGCATCAGTCCGCAGCGCCGGGCCAGCTTGGGGTCAAGCCCCAGTTCGGCGGCGATCATGCCCATGATGTGTGCCACCTCGACGCTGTGCTTGTAGTTGTTCTGGCCGTAGCTGCTGCGGAACTTCAGGCGGCCCAGCAGCTTCTGGGCCTTGGGGTGAATGTTGTGCACGTCGGCATCGAACTGGATCTGCTTGCCGGCCTCGTCAATTTCCTTGTCTACTTCCTTGACGCACAGTTCGTGGATTTCCTCGATGCGCGCGGGGTGAATGCGGCCGTCCTGGATCAGCTTTTCCAGGGTGCGGCGGGCCACCTCGCGGCGCACGGAATCAAAACTTGAAACCACCACCAGCCCCGGCGTGTCGTCCACGATCACGTCCACGCCCGTGACTTTTTCAAAGTGCCGGATGTTGCGGCCTTCGCGGCCGATGATGCGGCCTTTGACCTCGTCCGATGGAATCTCGACGTTGCTGGTCGTCGTTTCGCCGGTGTGCTCGCTGGCCAGGCGGCAGATCGCCTGGCTGATCGTCCACTTGGCCTTTTCGTCGGCCAGGCTTTCGGTTTCCTCGACCATCTTTTTGACGCGGTCGGCTTTTTCGGTGACCAGTTCGGCGTCAAGCCGCGCCAGCAGTTCGCGTTTGGCTTCTTCGGGCGTCAGTTCGGCGATCTTTGAAAGCTGGTTGCGCACTTCTTCCAGCGCGGCCAGGCGGTCCTTTTCGGCCTGTTCGGCGCGGGCGCGGCTGGCCTCGATTTCTTTCTGGCGGGCCTCAAGCTGGTCGGCCTTGCGGTCGAGCATTTCGAACTTCTGCTCGATGGATTCTTCTTTCTTGGCCAGGCGTTTTTCGAGTTCCTTGACCTCTTTGCGGTCCTTGTCGAGTTCCTGTTCCAGTTTTTCGCGTACCTTAAGGCCCTCGTTTTTGGCCTCCAGCCGCGCCTGGGCCAGCAGGGTTTCGGCCTCGCGTTTGGCCTCTTCGGTGATGCGCGCGGCGTCGGCGGCAGACGTTCCGGCCGCGGCCGCCACCTTGCCCTTCATGGCCAGGAACACGGCAACGGCCGCGCCTCCCCCTGCCAACAGCCCGATCAGTGCGCCAATCACATATTCCACGACTTTGCCCTCCAGCCCCTGGTAACGGGGCGCTGTGTTCCGCCCAATCGGGGCGGTCGAGGCACGCTGGAGGATGGATCCGCAACAACTTAGGGCGTGTGAGTTTCTACGCCGGTGGTCGTTGTGTGCAAAGGCAAGCCCCGCTGGGGGCCCGACAGGTTGTCGCCGTGGCTGCTGTAAAGATTCATGAAAGCCGCCGGTGCATCAAAGCGGAGCGCGGGCCCTGGGCACCGCAAGCCGCCAATGGATCCACAAAGTCCAGCGTATCTGTAAACCGCAGGGGATCAGGCCGGGGGCAAAGCGGAGTCCTTGAGTCCGGTTTGCGCAACCCGTGTGGCCGATCCGCTGGCGTATGCCAAACTGCGGACTGCCGTCAGTTTACCAACAGGGAATAGACACACAACGGAAAGACACCAGGTGAGTTAACTTACAAGAAGGCTTTGGCCTGCGGCTGCGGGCCGCCCCACACTGCCCGGCCAAGCCCGTTGCCCCGTGCCGCCCGCCGGTCTATAAGGTCGCAAAGCACACACAGGCGCGCCTATGTCCACGTTTGAGCCCGTTTTGTCCAAGTACTTCGCCCAGCCCAACGCCTGGACCTTGGCGCACTACAGAAGTCGTGGCGGCTATTACGGTTACGAGACCGCTAAAAAGGCGATCTCGAGCCTGGAACCCAAGGCCATCATCGAAGACGTCAAGAAAAGCAACCTGCGCGGCCGTGGCGGCGCCGGCTTTCCGGCGGGTATGAAGTGGTCGTTTCTGCCCGAAAACGGCAAGCCGCGCTATCTGGCCGTCAACGCCGACGAAAGCGAACCCGGCACGTTCAAGGACCGCGAGATCATGGCCAAGGACCCGCACGGGTTGATTGAGGCCATCATCATCACCTGCTGGGCGATCCGCAGCCACCACGCCTACATCTTTATCCGCGGCGAATTCGTGCGCGAAGCCAAACGCATGCAGGCCGCGATTGATGAATGCTATCGCGAGGGAATCCTCGGCGACGACGTGCTGGGCCTGGGCAAGTTCAAGCTGGACATCACCGTGATCACCGGCGCCGGCGCGTACATCTGCGGTGAAGAAACGGGTTTGCTCAGCGCCGCCGAAGGCCAGCGCGCGTACCCCAAGATCAAGCCGCCGTTTCCGGCCGTGGAAGGCTACTTCCGCCAGCCCACGATCATCAACAACGTCGAAACCATTGCCTGCGTGCTGCACATCGTGGCGCGCGGCTGGGAGTGGTTCAAGAAGATCGGGCCCGAAAGCGGCCCCGGCCCCAAGCTGTTCTGCATCAGCGGGCACGTGAAAAAGCCTGGCCTGTATGAGGCACCCCTGGGCACGACCCTGCGTCAGTTGATTTACGATTACGCCGGCGGGCCGATTGGCGAGATCAAGGGCATCATCCCCGGCGGCAGCAGCATGCCGATCATGACCGTGGACCAGATTGACACGCCCGCTGACTTCGACAGCATTCGCGCCGCGGGCAGCTTTCTGGGCAGCGCCGGTTTGATCGTGTTCAACAAGGACACGTGCATCGTCAACGCGCTGCTGAACCTGGCCCGGTTTTATCACCACGAGAGCTGCGGCCAGTGCACGCCCTGCCGCGAAGGCCTGGGCTGGCTGGAGAAGCTGTGCCATCGCCTTGAATTTGGCCACGGCAAAGAAGGCGACGTAGATCTGATGAACGAAGTCAGCGTGATGATCAAGGGTCGCACGATCTGCTTTTTGGCCGATTCGCTGATCATGCCCGTGCAAAGCTACATCCAGAAGTTCCGCGAGGAGTTCGAGTACCACATCAAGCACAAGCGCTGCATGACCGGCACCAAGGCCGGAGAGTTCGCCCAGGTGGACGAACTGGTGGGCGCGGGCCGGTAGAGGCTGGGCGCGGACGCCGGTCTTGGGTCAAGGGCGCGTCCACTTGAAACTCAGGTCAAACAGGCGCGGGCAGCGGCGGGCTTCGTATCCCTGTGTCGCGCTTGCGCAACCCCTCCAGCCACGTCTGCGCTCGCGCTTCTTGGACTGTTTTCCGGGCGCGGAGCGGGACCAATGCATACAAACCATGAAAAAACTCTACCCCGCGCTTGCGCCGCCGCCCGCGGCTGACAGGGCACATGCGGCAACTACCTTCTCTTTGTAGGACTTCAACCCCTTGCGAGCCTCAGCAATCTTCGTTTCGGCCTGGCCTAAAGACGCGTCTACGGCGTCAATCTCCTTAAAAAATGACTGAATCGTTGCTGCCAGAGACTGATTCCGCTTCATGAACTCCGGTCCTTCATCGGCCTGCTTTCGCATCAGGGGGCGAAGCAGATCCAGGTCGCGAACAAACCATTGACGGGTTGTGCGCAATAACGCCACGCCGGAAACCACATCAAAGCGGCGTTCATAATCTTCGCGCCGAAAGCAGCTCTCCTCGCTCCCGACGAGCACCGCCAGACCCGACTGGTGGTGCTGGGCATCTCGCACCAGCTTGGTGATATCCTCAGGTGTGAACTTTTCCTTATCCTTGTTGTCCACAACCAGGGTCGAGCCCTCCAGTGGCTGACCATCAGGCCCCCGCAGGCGCACCAGATAGTCCCCATATTTCTTGAGCTTGTCGCTGATCCAAATGCCCGGAATCTCCGCCACTATGTCGGCAAAAGCCCTCTCTTCGACACGCCCCTGCACTGCTGTTGCGGAAAGCTGCTTTTCGAGTTCCGCGCGTGCGGCATCGGCAAGTTTCAGCTTTTCTTCAGTGCCGTGAAGTCTGGTGTTGAGCAGATTCAATTGCTCCTTGAGTTCCAGCACTGCGGAAGCGACAGCATTCTTTCTCTGTTCTTCCGCGCTTTCTGCCGCGACCCTTGCCTTCTCCAGTTGACCTTGAAGTTCCATCAGTTGTTGCTGGATCGTTTCACGCTCCTTCAACCATGCGTCCTTGTCGGTGTTTGCCTGATCCTTCTTCGCCTGGGCGATGTCTGTGGCGTGAGATTCTTGAAGCTCCGCCAGTTTGTCCTCCAGCCTGCGGTTGGTGCTTTTCAGTTCCAGCAGTTCCTCATCAAGCTTCTTGGTTCGTGCCGTCACCTGTTCCGCCAACTGCGCGCGAAAATCCCCCCACAGTCTGGTGTGCATGCTTTCAACTGCCTTTTTCGCGCTGAGTTCCGCGATCAGTGACGGCTCCCGCATTCCGGTCTTTTCAAAGAATTCGAGACGCCCAAGGCGGCCCCTTCCCGCGCACAAAGGGCACTCAAAGGTATCGGTGCCGATAGTAACCAGGCCGGCCTGTGCCTCATCGGTACCTTCGATCCTGCGTGCGGCTTGGGGGGGCAATGGTTCGGTCATGTTCGCTCTCCTTACTGTTGTTCGGCCTGTCTTGCCCGCTTGCAACCCGGGGCGTCACTGCCTGTTTGCCCCCGGCGCTGTGCCGTACACCCTGCGCGCGACAACCACCAACTGGCGCACGCCGCCACCCGGCGCCAGCGCGCCACAGGGTGCACACCCATGCCCTGATCCACTGGACGCCGGGGCACGAAAACTACAGACTGACCTGTTCCAGTATACGCCGGCCTGCGACAAACGGTGATTGCATGGCGCGCAAACGCATGAGCAAAAACGACCGCCGCGTCCAGCTTATGGACGCCGCGGCCCGCCTGTTTGCCAGGTCCAGCTACGACCAGGTTACAACCGCCGAACTGGCCAGGGCCGCCGGCGTCACCGAGCCCGTCATCTACCAGCACTTCGCCACCAAACTTGACCTGTACGTGGCCGTGCTGCGCCGCGCCCGCGAAATGACGCTGGAACACTACGCCCAGCTTGAGGCCCGCGTGCCCACGCCGCTGTTGAAACTGATCGCCGTGATCCGCGCCCACGGCAACATCATGCGCGACAACGAGCCCTACTTCCGCCTGCACCTGCGCGCGCTGGCCACCAGCGAAATGCCCCGCGTCAAACAGGTTCTGCGCGAAAACTATCTGGCCTACAACCGCTACTTCACCGAACTGATCCGCAAGGCCCAGGCCCAGGGCGAAGTGCACAAGGCCGTGGACGCCGAAGAAACCGCCTGGTTCATCATGAGCCAGGGCGTGATGATGAACCTGTGCAACCAGCTGGGGCTTACGGAGTTGCAGGAAAAGGGCTACGTGGACCGCATGCTGGAAGACGCGCTGGCGCACATTGCCCTGGCGGAAGAACCGCTGCGGCTGCTCAAGCGCGCGCAGGCGGCGCCGGCGCGGGCCTGACGCCGGATTGACCTTCCATCACCGCGCAATACACTCGCGCCGTCGAAACGGGGTAACTCATGGCCGTTCCGCTTTCCCAGATGTGGGCCGTGGCCAGCTACGTGCTGCGCCAGCGCGTGGCGCGCCGCCGCCACTATGCCACGGTGCTGATGCTCGAGCCGCTGCTGCGCTGCAACCTGGCCTGCGCCGGCTGCGGCAAGATCCAGTACCCGGCGCACGTGCTGAAAAAAGAAATGGCCGTGGCCGACGCGCTGGCCGCCGTGGAGGAATGCGGCGCGCCGATCATCAGCATCCCCGGCGGCGAGCCCATGATGTACAGCCACATCGGCGAACTGGTGCGCGAACTGGTGGCGCGCAAAAAGTACATTTACCTGTGCACCAACGCCCTGCTGCTGAAACAGCGCCTGGAAGAAGGCGTGTTTTCACCCAGCAAGTTCCTTACCTTCAGTGTCCACATGGACGGCGACCGCGACGCCCACGACTTTGCCGTCTGCCGCGAGGGCACCTACGACAAGGCCTATGAGGCGATCAAGCTGGCCGTCAGCCTGGGCTATCGCGTCACCACCAACACCACGCTGTTCAACCACGTGGATGTGGCGCGCACGCGCCGTTTCTTTGACGAGATGATGGCGCTGGGTGTGGAAAGCATGACCGTCAGCCCCGGCTACAGCTACCAGAAGGCGCCCGACCAGCACGGCTTTCTGAAGCGCGAAAACACCTACCAGTTGTTCCGCAGCCTGCTGGAAAACCCCAGGAAGCACTGGCAGTTCAACCAGAGCCCGCTGTTCATGCAGTTTCTGATGGGCAAGCTGCACCTGGAATGCACGCCCTGGGGCAACCCCTGCTACACCCTGTTCGGCTGGCAGCGGCCCTGCTATCTGCTGCAGGAAGGCTACGCCCGCACCTTCCGGGAACTGATCGAAACCACCGACTGGGACAGCTACGGCCGCGCCAGCGGCAACCCCAAGTGCGCCAACTGCATGGTTCACTGCGGCTACGAGCCCACCGCCGTGCACGAAACCTTCAACAGCCTGGGCGGGTTTCTCAAAACCGTGGCCGCCACATTCGCCGGCGTGCCTGACAGCGCCCGCGGCCACAACATTACCCCGCCGCCCGTCACCCGCCGTGTCACCACCGGCGAGGCCGCGCCCGACGCCCCGGAACTGGAACGCGCTCTGCGCGACGCCGTGGACTTCCGCGGCGACGTGCGCATTACCACCCGCGACGGCGGCGTGCACGAAGGCTACCTGTTCAATGTCAGCGACGATCTGGTCGAGTACTTCCCCAGCCGCGAAGCCGGCGTGGCGGCCCTGCGCCGCGCCGACGTGACGGGTGTGGAGCGCGTCGGCCGCGACTTTGCCGACGGCAAAAGCTGGGAGGCCTGGGTCAGGAAGTACCACGAGCAAAAGGCCGCCCGCGCCGCCGGCGAAAAGGTCGAAACCATCGGCATCTTCAGCGAGCCGCTGTAACGCGCCGCACAGCCCGCCATGCCCGCGGTGTTGCCGGCCGCGGCGGCCAGAAACCCGCGTGGGATCAGCGTTCGGCCACGGGTTACGCCCGGCGGCGCCGCCGCCACAGCAGTGCCGGCAGAGCCGGCAACGGCAGCAATGTCGCCGCGCCAGCCGCGCAGCCCCTGCTGTTGCTGCTTCTGTCGCGGTCTTCAATCGGCGTCTGGTGGCTGTGGCTGCCGCCGGTGGTCATCACGGACGCCACGGCCGGGTAGGCGTGCACCCCGCCGTTGGCGTTGTAGGCAAACAGCCGCCAGTAATAGACCGTGTTGTCCTGCAGGCCTGTCCAGGTGTAGCTGGTGGCCCCGGCCGCAAGCTGCACGTTCTGGAACGTGGCCGCGCCGGGCCCGGCCGTCAGGTCGGCGGCGCTTTGCGCGATATCCAGCCAGAAGCCGTCCTGGCCGCCGCCAGCGGTCCAGTTGAAGGCGATTTCGTGGTCGCCCAGCACCGTGGCCGTCAGGTTGGTGGGCGCGCCGGGCGGGCTGCCGGCGGACAGCGTGATGCTGGCCGGCGTGGGGTAACCGTGGTTGCCGCCGGCGGCGTTGTAGGCCCACACGCGCCAGTAGTACGTGGCGCCGGGCGTCAGACCCTGCCAGGTGTAGGTGTTCACGCGCCCCACACCGGCGTTCAGAAACGTGCCGGTCATGGCTGTCAGGTCGGCCGCGCTCTGGGCAATGTCCACGAAATAGCCGTCGGCATAGGCCGACCAGTTCCAGTTGAACTGGATGTCCGTGGCGTTCAGCGCCGTGGCCACCAGACCCGTGGGCGCCGGTGCCGCCGGCGCGGGCGTCACACTGCGAAAGCGCACCGCGTCGGCGATCACGACGCTGGGGTTGCAGTTGTTGCCCAGTCTCACGTAACCCGACGTGCCGGTGAAAAACGGAAAGGTGCCCAGCACCACCCACGCCCCGCCGTTGGTCTGCTGGTTCACGGGTACGCTGGTGGTGCCGTTGGCGTGAGTCACGGCAAAAGGCGCGTTGTCGGCGCGGTTGGTGCCCTGGGGGTACCACACCGCTACTTCGTAATCGCCGCCGGCGGGAAGGTTGGGCCGCCATTCCGCCACAGCCGTGGGCGTGCCGCCGCTGGTGTTGCCGGCAAAGCGGTAATCCGCGCCGTACTTGCCCGCGGCGCTGGTGCCGGTGCTCCAGCTTCCGCTGATCACGGAAAAGCCGGGGTCCACGTTGTCCACGATGCGGTCGTTGCTGCTGGAGGTTCCCAGCCGGTTGTTCACTTCGGTGACCAGCGCGTTCCAGTCAAAGTGCGGGCCGGGGTCGGTGCGGTTCCAGGGCTGCACCTGGTAATGCCCCACCAGCCCGGGGCTGTTGAAATCCTGCTGGCTCTGGCTGGTGGCCTGGCCCGGCGGGTGCACCGCCTGCACGCCGTGGGTGTAGCACAGCCACGCCACAAGGTCATACAGCGCCGGCAGGATACCCTGGGTCCAGGTGCTGGCCTGGCCGGCGTAGCCCGCGCATTCAATGCCGATGCTGCGGCTGTTGTAGTAGGTGGCGTGCCAGGCGCGGTCGCTGTCGGCCACCAGTTGCTTGATTTCGGTGCCGTTTTCCTTGATCACATAATGGGCACTGGCGCCGCTGGAGGGGTTCTTCAGCCAGCTTACCGCGCCGGCGTAGCTGCCCTCGGTGGTGTGGATCACGATGCTGTCTATCGTGACGCCGCCGCGTGAGTTGTAGTTCGGGCTGGGATCCCAGATGATCGTGGGCTTGGTCGGCTGGGCACACAGGCCGCAGGCCAGACCGGCAAGCAACAACAGCGCGAAGGTTCGCGTCATGACCGCACCTTTCCTTGCCCAGTGACTAAATGCTCTAGCGTTCCGGGCGCCCCGATGCAAGCGGATTTCACGCGATCAGGTCGGCCAGTCTGGCCTCGGGCCGTGCGCCGACGTGGCTGATGATTTCGGCCGCGCAGATGGCGGCAATCCGCCCGCATTCGGCCGGCGGCCTGTCGCGGCACAGCCCGAACAGAAACCCGGCGGCAAACAGGTCGCCGGCGCCGGTGGTGTCCACCACTTTGGGCACCGGGTGCGCCGGCACGGCAATCGTGTCGCGGGGCGTGACGATCACGGCGCCCTTTTCGCTGCGCGTCAGCACGGCGATGTCCACCTTGCCGCGCACGGCCGCGGCGGCGGCCTCGAAGGTGGGGGTCTGGTACAGGGCCATGATTTCGAGTTCGTTGGCAAACAGCACGTCAATGTGGCCGTGCACCAGATCCAGAAACTCGGCGCGGTGGCGGTCCACACAGAACTTGTCGCTCAGCGACAGGGCGGTCTTGCGTCCGGCGTTGTGGGCGATCTCTGCGGCTGCCAGATAGGCCTGTTTGGCCGGCGGGGCGTCCCACAGGTAGCCCTCGAAATAGGTGTAGCGCGAGCGTTCAATCAGCGGCGCGTCCACATCGCGGGGCCCGACTTCGCCGGCGCTGCCCAGGCAGGTCTGCATCGTGCGCTGGGCGTCGGGCGTGACCAGCACCAGACAGCGCCCGGTGGGCGCGCCGGATGTTGATGGCGCGCTGTCAAAGTGCACGCCGATGCCGCGGATATCATGGCGGAAGATTTCGCCAAGCTGGTCGTTGCTGACCTTGCCGATGAAGGCCGCGCGCCCGCCCAGCCCGGCAATGCCGGCGACGGTGTTGGCGGCGCTGCCGCCGGAGACCTCGACGGCCGGGCCCATTGCGGCGTACAGGGCGCGGGCGGCGTCGGCGCTGACCAGGTTCATGGAACCCTTGGCAATGCCGCGCGCGGCCAGAAAGTTGTCGCTTGCGTGGGCCAGCACGTCCACCAGCGCGTTGCCGATGGCGGTAACATCAAGCATCTGTGTCATGGGGCGGCATTGAACCAGCGCGCGCGCGCGGCGCAACGGGGCTGAAGCACCGCCCGCGCGGACAACCGGGCGTCAGCCGTTGCCCGGCGCGGGCGCGTTGGACGGCGCGGGTTCATTGGAAGGCGCGGGCGTGTCCGGTACGGGCTGGTTCCGGGCCTGTTCGGCCAGCCACGCGCGGTAGGCGCGGCTTTCCTTCTGGCTGACGCGCCACAGGCCGTCGCTTTCCTTGAGCCAGGCCACCCAGTTGGTTTCGGGGTTGGGGATGCGTTTGCCCTCGGAATCAAGCTGGATCCACTTCACCTGGGCCACGACCACGTCGTCGCGGATCTGCATGGCCTGGCCGACTTCAACCTCAAAGCGCGTCTTGTTGCTTTCGAACTTGCGCACATTGGAGCGGAAGTTGGCCATCAGCGTTTCGCGGTCTTCGGCGGCAAACACCTGTTCGGCGACCTTTTCGTCGTAGTAGGTGACGGCATAGCGATAGGCGGCAATCGCGCCCTCGGGCGTGTCCAGTTCCACCTTGACCTGGCGCGGCTCGTTGGAACCGCCACAGGCGGCCAGCGCCAGCGCCAGCACAAGCAGCAGGGTGTTTCGCATCGCGTTCTCCGTCAGGCGCCGGTACCGGCCAGGCGCACTTTCTTGCTCTTGCGCGTGCGCGATTCGCGCGGCACCAGCCCCTTGAGCACCGGCAGCTTGCCGTAACACAGCAGGCGGTCGCCGTTCATGATTTCGCGCGTGGGGCGCGGGTTCGAAATCACGTTGCTGCCGCGCTGGATCGAAAGCACCAGCACGTCCTGCTGGCGCAGCCCGGAATCCTTGACCGTCTTGCCGATCCAGGGCGAGTTGGGCCCGATCGGGATTTCGGCAATGCCGTAGTTTTTGTCCAGCATCAGGCGCTGGCGCAGGTCAATTTCCGGAAACAGCACCTGTTCCTCGATGTATTTCATGATTTCGCCGGCCACGTCCACGCCGGTGCTGCCCTCAATGCCCTCAAGCCCGGGGCTGCTGTTGACTTCCATGATCTGGGGGCCCTTGGCGCCCTCGAGCATGTCCACGCCCGCCACGCGCAGGCCCAGAATCTGGGCGGCCATGATCGCGGCGCGTTCGTATTCGGGTGGCAGGTCTATTTTCTGGGCCAGGCCGCCGCGGTGCACGTTGCTGCGGAACTCGTCGCCGCGGGCGGTGCGGCGCATGGCCGCCACCACGCGGTCGCCCACGACAAAGGCGCGCACGTCGCGGCCCTTGCTTTCCTTGACAAACGACTGGATCAGCACGTTCTGCTTGGTGCTTTGCAGCGTTTCAATGATCGCCTCGGCCATCTTGGTGGATTCGGCCAGAATCACGCCGATGCCCTGGGTGCCTTCCAGCAGCTTGATGATCACCGGCGAGCCGCCCACGGCCTCGATTGCCGGCAGCACCGCGTACTTCTGGCGCACAAACGCGGTCTTGGGCAGACCGATGCGGTGCGTGCTGAGAATCTGAAAACAGCGCAGCTTGTCGCGGCTGGCGGCAATCGCGTTGCTGGTGTTCAGGCAGAACGCGCCCATCTGTTCGAACTGCCGCACCAGCGCCGTGCCGAAAAACGTGATGCTGGCGCCGATGCGCGGGATCACGGCATCGGGCAGGTCAATCGGCTTGTTACGGTAGTTCAGCGAGGGGCGGCCGCCCTCGACAAAGATCGTGAAGTGCAGCGGGTCGTACACCTTGACGCGAAAGCCGCGTTGTTTGGCGGCTTCCTTCAGGCGCGCGGTGCTGTACAGGCGGGGCCCGCTGGAAAGGATGGCGATTTCCATGGAAGTACTTTGGGCAGGTACGCCGACACGATACCGCGCCGGGGGCGCCGGCGTCAAAGGGCACGCGGCAGCCCGCACCTCCCGGCCGGTTGCATCCCGCGCGCGCGGCGCTACCATCCGGCGCCGTTCGCACGGGGGGCCGGAGAACACACCATGAAACGACTGCTTTTGACCGCGCTTTGCGCCCTGCTGTGCGGTGCCCTGTGCGCCGACGAACTGATCACCAAAGACGGCACGCGCCTGGTCGGCAAGTTTGAAAAACTCGAAGCCGGCCACTACCACTTCAACGACACCAGCGCCGGCGCGGTCAAGGTTCCGGCCGACAAGGTGGCCTCGTTCACGCTGGAGAAAGAGGCCAAAGTCAAGGTGCGCCGGGGCGACGACGCGCAGTTGCAGGAAGACGCCACGATCTTCACCAAAGACGGGCTGCTGTACGTGCGCGGGGCCAAAGGCGACGACGAACTGGCGCCGTTTGACAAGCTGCGCGGGATCAACGAAACCGTGCCTGACCTGCGCCCGGTCTGGAGCGCCAGCCTGATCGGCATCTTCGGCTGGACCGAAGGCAACACCAAGACCTACTCGCTGGGTTTCCGCGGCGACCTCAAGCGCGAGGGCCGCGCCAACAGCCAGGGCCTGTACGTCGAGGGCCGCTATCTGCAGGACCGCAACATCGAGGAAGAACAGGTGCGCCAGCGTGAATACGCCGCCGGCTATTACTACCGCTATATCTTTCCGTTCCGGCTGACGATTGACCTGACGGAAGACGTCACCTTCAACGAGCTGGCGGGTTACCACTGGCGCAGCATCACCGGCCTTGGCCCCGGCTATTTCCTGCTGCGCGAGGAAAACACCAGCCTGCATTTCGGCGCCCACGTCACCTACACCTACGAAGACCTGATGAACGGCGCCGACAACCGCAGCTATTGGGGCGCCCGCGCCCGCGCCGAATTCGACTGGGTTTCCGCCGACAAGCGCTTTCACGTCAACGCCCGCAGCGAGATGCTGTTTGACTTTGACGAAAGCAAGAACCTGGTGGTCAACAACGCGCTGCTGGCCGAAGCCCGCCTGACAGCCTGGGCCAACGCCGGCGTTCTGGTGCGCCACAGTTGGGACAACATGCCCGTGCCGGGGTTTTTCCGCCACGACTTCAGCCTGACCTTCACCGTCGGCGTGTCGTGGTCCGGCCGCTGGGTGTAGGCGTGCCCCGGCCGCGTCCGCCCATGACGATCAACCACGCATGAACACAGAGGAACAGAGCCCACACTCTGTTCCTCTGTTGCTTGTGTGAACCCGGCTGTTTGATTCCCGCGTCACGGCCCGTTTTTGTCGCATCCCCGATTACGCTGTCTGCCGGACTCTTTGCGAAAGGCAGAACCATGCGTAACCCAAAAAACGGTCTTCCCTCTCACCTTCAGTGCGCCGAAATGATGCCCGACGGCCCAGACCGCGCCGCCGTCTTTGAACGTGCACAGGCCCTGTTTGCCGACCGCGGCGGAAACAACCGCCTGGCCAGCCTGCGCGTGCTTGAGAAAACACGCGCTGCCTACGAACAGTGGCTTGACCGCCGCGACGAACCCGACGCCCGCCCCGCCGTCGGCGTGCGCGAAGGCCTGCGCGCCACGCTGGCGATCGAAAAAGCCGAGGCCGGCATCCTGGCCCTGCGCGAACAGTGCTTTCACCAGGCCGCCGAGGAACTGTTCCAGAACACGCACCGGCGCGCCTGGGTACAGCAGTGGCCCACGCAACGGTTCGAGGAAATCCGGCAGTCGGCCTGCAAGGCCTTTCAGGCCTATGCTGCCGCGCGCGGGGACAAGCCGCTGTTTGAGGGGCTTCGGCCCGCCGAACCCGCGCCGGTGCCGGAACCCGCGCCAGCCAGGACCGAACCGGCGGCCGTCGCGCCCGGCCCCAACGACCTGTTGGTCAGCATTACGACGGTTTCGCCACCACGGCCGGTGCTGGGTCTGGCGGATCTGCCCGAGCCCTCGACCCGCGTGCGGGTGCCCAGGGGCAACGGCAAGGCGGCTCGTATGACGCAGCCATGATGGCAGCAGGATATTTCAGTGACAATCTGGCGTGGCAGCAAGGCAGCTTTGCGGTATGGCACGGGTGATCCTGTTCCACAAACCGCGCGGGCTGGTGGTAACCCTGCGTGACGAACGCGGGCGCCGCACGGTCTATGACGCCCTGCCGGACTGGGTACGGGCCGGCGGTTTTCGCGCCGTGGGCCGGCTGGACCGCGACAGCCGCGGCCTGCTGTTGTTGTGCGATGACGGCAGGCTGGCCGAACGGCTTTTGCGGCCGGGGTTGCACCACAAGACCTACGAGGTCTGGGTGCGCGGGCGTGTCACCGAAGCCCACCGCCGGCGGATGCTCGAAGGCGTGCCGTCGCCCGTGGGGCGGCTGCGCGCCGTGGCGGTACAACTGCGCGGCGGCACCGGGCCGAAAAGCCGCCTGGAAGTCACGCTGGACGAAGGCCGCAACCGGCACATCCGCCGCATGCTGGCGGCGCTGCGCGATGAATCCACGGGCGCGGCGCTGAAGGTGCTGGAACTCAAGCGGGTGGCGTTTGGCGGGCTGAAGCTGGACGTGCCCAGCGGCGGCTGGCGCGAACTGACGCCCGAAGAGGTACGGGCGCTGGACGCCCCGGCGGCGTAACCGGCGCCGGATGCCGCAGCACCCTTGTTCCGGCGCGCGCCCCGGCCAAACTGTGCGCATGGCAGATACCCCCCGCGCGCCCACGTTGCGCACGCGCCTGCGCTGGCTTACGGCCTTTGCGCTGGGCGCGGCGCTGGCCTTTGCCGCCACGGTGGCGGTTTCGGCAGCGGCGCCGGCGGCCGGAACCTGGCCGACCTGGGCCGCGGTGCTGGGGTTTGTGTGTCTGGTGCTGCTGGCGCTGCTGCTTGTGAACCGCAGGCTGGCGGCGATCGAGGCCGACGTGCGCCGCCGCGCCGAGGACACCCGCAACACCGGCGTGCGCCTGAAGGAGCAGATTGCCCTGCGCCAGGCCGCCGAGGCCGCGGCGCGCGAAGAAGCCCTGAGCCCGCAGCTCAGCCCCGGCCCGATTCTGCACTTTGACCGGACGGGGCGGATCACGCGCTTCAACGAGGCCGCGCTGAAGGCACTGGGCCCCGAGCGCCTGGACGGCGGCAACGTGCGTGAGCTTCTGCCCGGACTGGGTGAAGACGACCTGGACCGCTGCTTTCGCGTAGGACGGCTGCCGGCGCGCGAGCTGCCGATCGGCGACCACTGGTACGTGGTGCACATGCGCGGCGTGACCCGGCCCGAGCTGGGCATTCTGTACGCCACGGAAATCACCGACTTCAAGCGCGCGCAACTGGAACTGGCCGCGACGGAACAGCGCACGCGCGCGATTCTGGACGGCGCCGCCGACGCGATCGTGATTGTGGTGCAGGGCGGCGTGATCCAGGCCGCCAACCCGTCGGCCAGCCGCATGCTGGGCTGGAGCTACGAAGAACTGGTGGGCAACAACGTGCAGTTGATTCTGCCCGAACTGTTCGAGGGCAAGGAGGGCGACCGGCTGCAGGTTCTGGCTGCTCATGCCCGGCGCCGCCGCACCGGGCCGCTGGAACCGCGCCACTTCGCGCGCCACCGCGACGGCCACCGCGTGCCGGTGTCGCTTTCGATCAGTGTCTATGAATCCGGCGGCGTCACGCGCGTGAGCTGTTTCATCCGCGACATTTCCGACCGGCTGGAGGCCGAACAGGCGCTGGCGCTGCAGTCGCGCCAGCTTCAGGAACAGAACCGCCGCCTGGAACAGGTGGTGGCCGAACTGGACGAGTTCAACTATGTCGCCAGCCACGACCTGCAGGAACCGCTGCGCACGCTTTCGGCCTGTTGCGGGCTGCTGCGCCAGGACCTGGGCGGCAACCTGCCCCCGCGCGCCGAACAGGACCTGAAGGCGATTCTGGATTCGTCGCTGCGCATGCAGCGGCTGATTGCCGACCTGCTGGAGTATTCGCGCCTGGGCAGCCGCGCCCCGCGCGCCGACACCGTGAACCTGGCCGATCTTCTGGACCGCGTGAAAACCGACCTGGGCGCGCAACTGGCCGCCACAAACGGCCGCATCGAGTCCGGGCCGCTTCCGCTTGTGCGCGGCGACGCGATGCAGCTTGGCCGTGTGCTGCAAAACCTGGTCAGCAACGGGCTGAAATTCCAGGCGCCGGGCTCAACGCCCCTGGTGCGCCTTGAGGGCGAACGCGACGGCAACTGGGCCCTGATCACCGTGGAAGACAACGGCATCGGCATTGAGGGCCAGTACCTTGACCAGGTGTTCAAGCCGTTCAAACGCCTGCACGCCGCCGGGGCCTACGAAGGCTCTGGTATCGGGCTGTCCGTATGCCGTAAGATAGTCGAACGCCACGGCGGCACGATTGCCGTGGCTTCCGTGGCGGGCCAGGGCACGCGCTTTCTGCTGCGCCTGCCCGCGGCGGACGCGGGCGCGGCACAGGCCGCCGCGCCGGGAGACGGGGCATGACCACCGCGGCGCAAAGCACCCGGCCGTACACGATTCTGCTGGTCGAGGACAGCCCCGACCAGCAGATGCTGACCCGTCGCGCCCTGGAAGATTCCGGCGTCAGCGCCAGCCTGCACGTCGTGGACGACGGCGTCGAAGCCCTGCGCTATCTGCGCCGCGAAGGCCCCTTTGCCGACCCCGCCGCCAGCCCGCGACCCGACATCATCCTGCTTGACCTCAACATGCCCCGCATGGACGGCTATGCCGTGCTGCGCAGCCTCAAGGCCGACCCGGCGCTGGCGGCCATTCCTGTCACCGTGCTGACCACCAGCAACCGCGACGCCGACGCCATGGAGTGTTACGCCAGCGGCGCCAACGCCTTTGTGCCCAAGCCCGCCGAATACGAAAAGTTCGTGCAGTTGTTCCAGGCGCTGGGGCTGTTCTGGGCGCGCTTTGTGAAGCTGCCTCCGGCCCAGCCGTAAAACAGCGACGGGCCGGAAACCCGGCCCGTCGCGTTGTTGCGCTGCGTTTACCTGCGCGGCGGAATCAGGCTGTCGCGCGCCACGGCCGGGGCCGCGGGCTTTTTGGGTTCCTCGACCTTGCTGCCGGCCGGGGGTGTGCCCCATTCCGGCAGAACCACCTGTTCGCCGCCGGCCAGACGGTCCTTCCACGGCAGGCCGGGGTTGGCCTGGATGATGCGCTCGAACATGCTGATGCTGCCGTAGTGTTCAACCGCCAGTTGAAACGCCGTGTCGCCGGGCTGGGCCGTGATCACGCGGCGGGGGTAATAATCGGGCTTTTTGGCCGGGGTTGCCGCGGGCGTTTCCGCCACGGCGCCGGGCCCGGTCGGAACCTTGATTACTTGACCCACCCGGATCTTGGACGCCGTGCTGTCGTCCAGCCCGGGGTTCAGGGCGTAGATGTCTTCTTTTTTGACGCCGTGGCGGGCGGCGATCTTGGCGATCATGTCGCCGGCCTTGATCGTGTAGTCAATGATTTTGGGGGCTTCTTTGACCGGTTCTTTGGGCGTTTCCTTCGGGGTTGGCGCGGGCGCAGGCGCCGGGGCGGGCGGCGGCGTGACAGGGTTGCCCAGCACGCTGGGCGTGGCCTTGGGCGGTTCGACCTTGGCGACTTCGGGTGCCGGTGCGGGGGTTTCGGTGGGTTGCTGTTCCGAGGGGCTGAACAGGGCAAACGCCAGCAGGCCCACCAGCACCAGGGCGCCCGCCGCGACCACCATCGAGATACGGCTGCGGGTCATGGGTTCTCCTTTGCCCGCGCGCGCGGGCCAGATTGCGTGTTGCGGCGGTGCGACGACACCGCCGTCGCATCGTGTTTCGGAATCTGAGGCTTTGGGACTTTGGAGAATCCGGCGTGGGCCGCGGCAGGACTGTCGCCCCCGTGTGGTAGAGTGACAACGCGCGGCCGGGCCGGATCAGGTGCGGTGGGCGTTTCGCCCCGAAGGGGCGGAGGGGCTGTCCACAGGTGCGGTGGGCGTTTCGCCCCGAAGGGGCGATGGGCTGTAGCCACGGGTGGAGCGAAGCGGAACCCGAAGACAGGTTCAACTGAATCCCGCCCCGAAGGGGCTATTCCGTGAACTCTTCCAGTTCTTGGGTTGTGGTCATGCCGGTGCCGGTGGTGACCTGTTTGACCACCAGGCCGGGAAACTTCAGCGATGTCCACACCTTGGTGGTCTGGCCGGCGCGGCGGTATTCCACCACCTGGCAGACAAACTCGCGCCCTGCGGCCTTGAGCGTTTCGTCGGCCAGGCGCGTGGCGCCGTCTTCGGGCTCGGTGTCGGGCTTCAGCGGACGGTTGAACTCGCGCGCGGGCTGGGCCGCCAGCGGCTGGCGGTCTTTGTTGAGAACCTGCACGCGCACTGTGGCCTCGTCGCCGGTCACGGCCAGAACCTCGACCTTGCGGAAGCTGACGTTTTCGATGCTGCCGGCCTTGCTGGTGTGGCGGGTGGTCCAGGCTCGGCCGGCGCGGTTGTAGACGCTGTCTGTGGCGGGTTTGGCCGGTTCGGGTTTTTCTTCGGCCACGGGGGGCTTGGGCGGGGCTTCGGGCTTTTCTTCGGCCACGGGCGGCTTGGGCGGGATCCCGGGTTTTTCTTCGGATCCGGCCGGGTCTGCTTTGCCTTTATCTTCTGCCTTCTCTTCCTGTTCTTCCTTTCCCTTCTCTTTTGCCTTTCCCTTTTCCTGTGGCAGCACAAACAGCTTGCCCAGTTCACGCAGCCAGTCGGCATCCATCTCTTCTTTGGTGCAGAAGCCGTCCTTGTCGGCGTCGGCGGCGTCAAAGGCCTCGGCGTTGCCCACGGCATCCAGATACTCGCGGCGCGAAAGCTTGCCGTCGCCGTTGGTGTCGGCCATGCCCAGCACCATGCGGTAGACGGGTTCGTAGACCTCGCGGCGCAGGGTCTGAATGCCCTTTTCGGTCAGCGGCGGGCGCCAGGCGGCATCGGCAAGCTGCTTTTTGCGCAGCGCCAGGTATTCGGCGCGCGTGGTCATGCCGTCGTCGTTGGTGTCGGCAGCGACCAGCCAGGTGATCAACTGGCCGCCGGCCACCACGACGTTCACGTCGTCGGTGTTGGTTTCCATGGCCCGGGCCAGCGAAACCTTCAGTTCGCGCACCGTCAGCTTGCCGTCGCGGTTGGTGTCGGATTCCGAAAACAGGTCGTCGGTTTCGTCTTCGGCCTGTTCGGCAATGTCTTCGGCGTCCTGGCAGGCCAGAACCGGCGCGAAACCAAGACACAACAGCAACAGCCACGCGGCGCGGGCGGTCATGCGCTTACTCCGTGAACTCGATCAGTTCGGAAATCTGCTCAAAATCCTGGCCCTTGACGTGCCGGCGCACGCACAGGCCCGGCCACTCGTTGGCGTACCAGGCCGTGCCCTCGCGGCCGTCCTTGTCGGTGAACGTGTACACGCGGCAGGTGAACACCCCGCCCGTGACCTTGCGGCGTTCCACGCGGTCTTCCCGCGAGGCCTCGGCGGGCTTGAGCTGCGCGGCAAAGTCGTCAAACCGGATCGTGAGCACTTCGGGGGTTTCGCCCTTGATCTTTTCCTTCAGCAGCGTCAGGCGCAGCGATTCCACGGTGGCTTCGTCGGGCTTGACGGCCGTGACCTCGAATTGGCGCATGTCAAAGCGCCGGGCGCGCTTGTCGGCGGGTCCGGAAAAGGTGCTGGTCTTGACCAGCCACTTGCGGCCCTTCTTCTTGAACAGGCGCTTTTCGTCGTCGTCGGCCTTGACCGGTTTGGGTTTTTTGGGCTTGGCCTTGCCTTCGGGCTGCACCGGGTCGCCGTCAATGAAGTCAAAGGCCACCAGTTCGCGCATGCCGAAGCGGTCATCGGATTTGACCATCAGCCCGGGATAGTCCACGCTGCGCCAGATCGCGGCGTTTTCGGGGCTGACGAACTTGATGCAGTCAAACGTGCCGGCCGGTGTCTTGAGCTTTTCCTGCTTTGATTTGACAAAGCCGATCGGGTCCTTGAACGTGTTTTCGTCGGGCTTGAAGCGCACCTTCACGACCAGAAGATCCGCGGCCTCGGCGTTGGGCGAGGCCAGGCTGCACTGGCCGAACTCGGCGTGGTCGGCGTGCACGGCGGTGACTTCGTAACGGTGGTAGGTGGTGTCAATGTCGCCGCCTTCGTTGCCGGGATACGGCACGCGCTTGAGCGTCCAGGTGCGGCCGGCCACGGCAAACAGGGCATACCGTGGGTCTTCAACGGCGGGTTTGGCCGGCGCATCCTGGGCGGAAACGGGCTGCCAGCACAGGAACCACAGGGCGGCAAAAGCCGCCACGCAACAGAGCCGCGCCATGGGCGTTCTCCGGTTGTTCCGCACCGGCCCGATTGTGACGCGGCGGAGTCGCGACTGCAAGCTTTGCACGGGCTACAGCATATCCACCGGGTCAACGTCCACGGCCATGCGCAGCTTTTGCTGCGACTTCAGCAGCGGCCGCATCGCGTCCACCACGCCGCGCACGCCCGCGAAACTGGCGGCCTTGACCAGAACCTGAAAGCGGTGCCGCCCGCGCAGGCGCGAAATCGCGGCCTCAAAGGGCGGCGTGACGGCAAAGATCGTGTCCGGCCAGCGGCGGGCAAAATCGCCGGCCACGGCGGCCAGTTTTGCGGCTTCGTCGCGGGCGCGGTCGGCGTCGGGTGCTTCCACGGTGACCAGAACCAGGCGCGCAAAGGGCGGGTAGTGGCTTTGCCTGCGCTGGGGCAGTTCGTGGCCGGCAAAGGCGCGGTAATCCTGGCGGGCGGCGGTGACAATCGCGACGTGGCCGGGGTGAAAGGTCTGCACAATCACCGTGCCGGCGTGCGCGCCGCGCCCGGCGCGCCCGGCCACCTGCGTGATCAGTTGAAACGCGCGCTCGTGGCTGCGGAAATCGGCCAGACCCATGCCGGTGTCGGCGCTGACCACGCCCACCACCGTGACGTTGGGAAAATCCAGCCCCTTGGCGATCATCTGGGTGCCGACCAGCACCTGGGTTTCGCCGGCGCGAAAGGCCTCGAGCGTGCTTTCGTAATCCTGGCGCGTCTTCATCACGTCGCTGTCCATGCGCGCCACGCGCGCCGGGGCGAACACCGTGCGCAGTTCTTCCTCCAGGCGTTCGGTGCCCATGCCCATCAGTTTGACCGGCCCGCCGTGACAGGCCGGGCACTGGCGCGGCAGATCGGCGGTTTCCAGGCAGTAGTGGCAGGTCATCTTCCTGAGCCCGCGGTGCCAGCTCATGGGAATCGCGCAGTGCGGGCACATCATGGCCTGGCCGCAGTTGCGGCAGCTCAGCAGTGTGTGGTAGCCGCGGCGGTTCAGAAACACGATCGCCTGGCGGCCCTGTTCCAGCGCCTGGGCCACCGCGCCGCGCAGCCGCCGCGAAAAGAACGTGAACGCCTGCTGTTCGCGGCATTCCTGACCCATGTCAATGATTTCGACCGACGCCAGACCGGCGTCGGGCAGCCGGCCGTCGGCAATCACGGCGGGTTCCGGCTGCGCGCGGCCGGGCGTGACACGCGAACGCAGCTCGATCAGTTCGTATTTGCCGGTCTGGGCGTTGTGCCAGCTTTCCAGGCTGGGCGTGGCGCTGCCCAGAATCACCACCGCGCGCTCCAGCCGCGCGCGCATCACGGCCGTGTCGCGGGCGTGGTAGCGCGGGGTGTTGTCCTGTTTGTAGCTGCCCTCGTGTTCTTCATCCACCACCACCAGCCCCAGGTCGCGCACCGGGGCGAACAGCGCGCTGCGCGGTCCCACCACGACGCGACTGCGCCCCTGGCTGATCTCGCGCCAGGCGTCACGGCGTTCGGCGTCGGTCATGGCCGAATGCAGCACGCTGACACCGGCCAGCCGGCTGGCAAACCGCCGGGTGGTCTGGGGCGTCAGGGCGATTTCGGGCACCAGCACGATGGCCGACTTGCCCGCCGCCAGCGCCTGTTCAATCGCGCGGATGTACACCTCGGTCTTGCCGCTGCCGGTCACGCCGAACAGCAGAAACGTGCGGTACTCGTCGCGGGCGATTGCCGCCGCCACGGCCGCCAGCGCGTGCTGCTGGTCCGGTGTCAGCGTCCGCGGCGCGGTTTCAGCGCCGCCGGCCCCGCCGGCAAACTCGGGCAGGACCTCGACCTTTTCAAACGCCAGCCAGCCCTCACGCCGCAGCGTGTTCATAGGCGCCACGGACAACCCCAGTTTTTCCGCCAGTTCGGTGGGCGAAAACTCGCGGTCTGTAAACGTGGCCAGCGCCCGCAGAATCCGCGCGTGCGCCAGCGCGCGTTGTCCGCCGCCGGGTTTCTTGCGTGCCGCGGATTCGGCTTTGGCCTCCAGTTCCGCCGCGTGTGCCAGCGTTTCGGCAGTCGCACGTGTTAGGCGCAGCACCAGCCGTGTCTTGCGCTTGCGTCCCGTTCGTACCACCGCCGGCAGCACCGCCTGCAGCGCCTCGCCCCACGAACACGCGTAGTATTCGGCCATCCAGCGCGTCAGGTTCAACATGCCCTGGTGCACCAGCGGGTCGTCGTCCGGCGCCTCCAGTACCTCGCGCACCTGCGACGGCGCCAGCGTGGTGGTCGCCTTTTCGGCCACCACAATGCCGATCAGCGATCGGCGCCCGAACGGCACCCGCACCCGGTGGCCGGTTTTCGCCCGTGCCGCCAGCGGTGCCGGCACGGCGTAGTCAAACAGCCGGTCCACGGGCGTGGGCACGGCGACCTCCACATAGGCCGCCGGGGCGGGCACAGTGTCATCAAACAGCGCGCCGGGCATGAACCCACGTTAGCTAGGGCGAGACCCCGGCGCGCCGGGCGAAAAACCTGCGGAAAACCCGTCCGGGCTGTCGGCGGCCGTGCCATAGGGTAGAGGCACCCGCCCCCGCGCGTTAGCATCCCCCGCAAGGACAAACACCATGCACGCCTTTCTTCACGACCAGCGCCTGCGCAAACAGGAACGCCTGCTGGCCGCGCCACAGTTCGAGGCCGTGTTTGACACGCGCCAGAGCGCCGGCAACCGAGTGCTGGTGCTGCATTGGCGGAACAATGATCTTGGCCACCCGCGCCTGGGGCTGGTTGTCAGTCGCAAGTTCGGCAACGCTGTGGCGCGCAACCGCTTCAAGCGCCGCCTGCGCGAATTGTTCCGGCGCAACAAGTCGTTGTGCGGGTCACGCGATATTGTGGCACTGCCCGCCAAACACCCCGAAGCCGCCAGGGCCGGCCCCGAAGAAACCCGCGAGGCGTTTCTTAAACTGCTGCGCAGGATTACCGATGCTTGAAATCGAATGTCCGATTGCCGACCGGCCCGCGCAGATCACGCTGGAGGGCTTTGAAGTCCGCGGCGAACCGGCCTTTCGGGGATTTGCCTGCGAACACGAGGCCGAATGTGCCAAAGCCGGTGTGTGCTGCGCGCTGTTTGCGGTCGGCGGCGCGCAGCCCTTTGACGTGGCTCAGGCGTTGCGCTTTCTGGGGGCAGGTTAGGGCCTGTGTGGCATGGTTTTCAGCGCCTGGGCGGGGTTTGCCGGCGGTTGTGATTCGATTTCCGCGGGCGTGGACGAAGCGGCGGTCACGGCGGCGCGCAAACGGCAAGCGGCCCCCGAAACAGGGGCCGCTCGAACCGTGGTGGACGCTACTGGACTCGAACCAGTGACCCCTGCCGTGTGAAGACAGTGCTCTAGCCAACTGAGCTAAGCGTCCGAAAGTTGTCCGTGACACCGAACCTCAGAACGCGCAAGGGTTTCAGACAATCGCCTTGCTTGCCGCCGGGGCCGGGCCGCGTATACTAGCCCAACGTCGTGGTGCGTCAAGCAAGGGGCCAGCATGGAGACAGTCCTCGTTGTCGAGGATGATCCTTCGATCCTTCGCGGTCTGGAACTCAACCTCCAGGTCGAGGGGTATTCCGTCATCACCAGCAGCGACGGTGAAGAAGGACTCAAAAAGGCGCTTGAGCACCGGCCTGATGTTCTGTTGCTGGATGTGATGTTGCCCAAACTTTCGGGCTTTGACGTGTGCCGCCAGTTGCGCAAGCAGGGCCTGAAAATGCCCATCATCATGCTGACGGCCAAGACCCAGGAAATTGACAAGATCATGGGTCTGGAACTCGGCGCCGACGACTACGTCACCAAGCCCTTTTCCGTGGCCGAAGTCGTCGCGCGCGTCAACGCCGTGGTGCGCCGCGCCAAGCAGTTTGAAACCAGCGAGGCCAGCTACAACTTCGGCGACTACAACCTGGACGTGAAGGGCCAGGTACTGCGCCGCAACAACAAGCAGATAGACCTGTCCCAGAAAGAGTTTTTGATGCTCAAGCTGTTTCTGGAAAACGAGGGCAAGGTGCTGTCCCGCCAGGAAATTCTGGCCAAGGTCTGGGGCTTTGACTACTTCGGCACCGACCGCACGGTGGACAACTTCATCAACAAGCTGCGCCAGAAAGTCGAAGACGACATCAACAAGCCCGTGCACATTCTGACCATGCGCGGCAGCGGCTATAAGTTCGTGCGCTGAATTCCACGTTCCGCCAACCGTCATGACGGAGGGAGGGGAGGCCGCAAGGCCTCCCCCGTTTGGCAAGAGCTTGGTGTTTGGTGGGGCAAAGAGGTGAATCGCCGGTTGCGTGTGAGGACACGTTCCGGAGGCCGGCCGCGTGCTCCCAAGCGAAACGCGACAGACCTTTCCGCACCGGTACGGGCAGCCGGCGTAAGCCCTGCCGAGCTGCCCTGTGCCCGGTTGCGATGCCGCGCTTGTGCAACCAGCGTGCCAGAGTTGACACGGTGCCTTTACGTGTGAGAGGGCCGAAGTCACGGCCTTGCGGGCCGATTGCCGACCAAACGGTCAGCAAGACCGGCGCAAAAGATTCATCCTGATTCATCAGCTTGGTGCCGGACGCGACCGTGGTCACGCCAGTGCCCGGGCTGCCTGCAGGTCGCGGCGCACGCGTGGTGACGGGTCCTGGTCGCCAAAGCCCAGAGCCTCGGCCAGCTTGAGCGCCTGGGCGGCCTGTTGTTGCGCCGTGACCTTGTCGCCGCAGGCCGCGTTGGCCCGGGCCAGAGCCAGCAGCGCGCGGAAGTAGTCGCGGTTGTGGGTGATGCCCGCGGCGGTCAGGTGTTCGTGGGCTGACTTGGCGACCTGCAGCGCCTCGGGTGTCTTGCCGGCCATCAGCAGAAGTTCGGCCAGCGTCACCTCAAGGCCGCCGCGCAGCGGCCGGTCGGTGGGCGGCAGGCCGGCAATCAGCGCGCGCAGTTCGCCGATCGCGCCGGCGGAGTCGCCACGCAGCCCGCGGATCAGGCACAGGTTTTCGCGGCACACGGCCTCGAAGTGCGGCCGCGACTGGCGCGCCGCAAGCCGGGCGCCGTCGGCAAAGGCGCGTTCGGCGTCGTCCCAGCGGTCAAGGTCGAGGTACAGCAGGCCCATGTTCATGTGGTTGGTGGCCAGTGTGGTCAGGTCGCCCAGTTCGGCGGCCTGTTCGCCGGTGCGCAGCATCAGCACCAGGGATTCGTCCAGCCGCCGCAACTGGCGGGCCAGCAGCGCGCGGTTGCCGTCCACCATGGCCAGGTTGCGCTTGTCATCCAGGCGGGCGAAGATCTCGCCGGCGGCGTTCACGGCCTGCAGGGCCGCGGCGAATTCGGACCGATGGAACAGAATGCTGCTGCGCGTGGTCAGGGCCTGGGCCACGCCGGGCAGGTCGTCGGCCTGGCGCAGCATGTCTTCGGCACGCCCGATCATTTCCAGAGCGCCGGCGTAGTCGCCCAGGTGCGCCAGGGCCAGAGCCATGCGGCTGTAGACGCGGGCCTCGTTGCCGCGTTCGTTGCACGCGCGGAAGAACTCCGCGGCCTTGCGGTGGCGTTCCTGGGCTTCCTGGATGCGGCCTTCGTTGAAGCTGATCGTGGCAAGCTGAAACCAGACCATGCCGATCATGCGCGGGATATTCAGGCGCTGGGCCAGTTGCAGGCTTTCTTCGGTCAGGGCGTTGGCGGCGGCGTTGTCGCCGGATTCGCGTTCGGCCATGCCCAGCGCCACCAGCACGCGCAGCCGGTTTTCGCTGTCGGCCGGGCCGGTCAATTCCAGCGCCCGGCGCAGCACCGGCACGCGCGACCGCGCCGGGCCGCGCACGCGAAACAGGTTCACCGTGCCGATCGCGTATTCAACGTACAGTTCCGCGCGTTCGGGCGAGGCCAGGCACCATTCCATGGCGGCCTCGAAGTTGGCCCGCGCCAGTTCAAGCCGGGCCAGGGCCTGCTGGGCGTCGTGGCTGAAGATGCGGCGATCCCACTGCTGCAGGTAGTCACGGAAGAAGCGCGCGTGCCGGGCGGCCAGGGCTTCCTGGGTCGCGGCGTCGGCGGCGGTTCTCCATTTGTCGGCCGCGTATTCGCGGATCGCGTCGTACATGGAAAAGTGCACGCCGGCGGCGCTGTCGGTAACCCGCAGCAGGCTTTTTTCGCGCAGGCTCTGGATCACGTCCATGACCTGTGGCGCGTCGGGCATGCCGGCAAGGTCCAGCACGGCCTCGGCGGCGTCCAGGTGGAAGCCGCCGCGGAACACCGACAACTGCGCAAAGACCGTCTTTTCGGCCGGCGTCAGCAGTTCGTGGCTCCAGTCAATTGTGGCCGTCAGGCTCTGCTGGCGCGGGGCCAGATCGCGCCGCGTGCTTTTGAGCAGCGCAAACAGGCGGTCCAGGCGCTCGGCGATCTGGTCGGGCTGCATGATCGCCACGCGCGCGGCGGCCAGCTCAATCGCCAGGGGCATGCCCTCCAGCCGGCGGCAGATCGCGGTGATCGCGGCCGCGTTGCCGGCGTGGATTGTGAAGTTCACGTGGTTGATGCGCGCGCGATCCACAAACAGGCGGCCGGCGGCGCTGGCCACAACGGCCGGGGCGTCGGCGTCGGCCGCGGGCATCTCCAGCGGCTGAAGCTCGAATTCGGTTTCGCCCTCCAGCCCCAGCACAAACCGGCTGGTCACCAGAAAGCGCACGTCCGGCGCGTGCCGGGCCCAGCGCCCCACGGTGCCCGCCGCGGCGCGCACCACCTGTTCCATGTTGTCCAGAACCAGCAGTGTCGGCCCGCGCGATTCCAGCAACTGCGCCACCGCGGCCTCGGGTGCGACGCTGCTGGTCAACGGCACGCCCAGCGCGCGCGCCACGGCATAGGCCACGCCCTCGATGTTGCGGCTTTCTGTCAGATCAGCAAACCACGCGCCGCCGCTGAACCGGTCGGCTACCTGGCGCGCGACTTCCTGGGCCAGGCGCGTTTTGCCGGTGCCGCCGGGGCCCAGCACGGTGATCAGGTTCGACCCGCCCGAAAGCAGCAGTTCGGCCAGACGCGCGGCCTCGCGCTCGCGCCCCACAAACGACGTGCGGTGCGGCGCGATGTTGGTGCGGCGCTGGCGCTGCGGTTGCGGCTGGGGCGGCGCGGTGGCGGTGATTTCTTCTTCGGGCGCGGGCGGCATGGCGGCGCCGGCCGCCGCGGCCTCGCAGGCCGCCAGGTCAATGCGCACTTTTTTGCCTTCTTCGCGCAGCAGCCCCAGCCGCAGCGCGGCCGGTTTGACCGTGCGCTGCCATTCGTTGACCAGGCTGTTGTCGGTGGGTTCAGGCCCGCGCAGCGCCCGCAGATAGGGCAGAATGTCGCCGCGCGCCACCAGGTTGTCGCCCAGCGCGCGATTGAGCGCCAGCAGAAAGCGCCCCCAGGCGCCGACGTCGCCAAAACCCGCGCGGCTGACTTCGGCAAACAGCGATTCGGCCAGGCCGCTTCCGGCGGTTGCCGGGCGTGCCGCAACCTGGGGCGCGGCCAGGTGCGCCGGCAGATCTTCGGCGCGGATCAGCGTGCGCCGGCCGGCCTGGGCTGCGGCAAAGGCCAGCGCACTGCGCAGTTCGCGCACGTTGCCGGGCCAATTGTGCCGCAACAGGACTTCCAGCGCGTCCGGCGCAAGCTGCTGGGCCGGGGTGCCGGATTCACGCGCCACCTGGGCCAGCAGGTGTTCGGCCAGTTCCGGAATGTCTTCGGGCCGGTCGCGCAATGCCGGCAGACGCACGACAAAGGCATTGATGCGGTAATACAGGTCTTCGCGGAAGCGGCCCTCGCGGATCAGTTCCTGCAGGTCGCGGTTGGTCGCGCACACCAGCCGCGCGTTGACGTCAATTTCAGACAGGCCGCCCACGCGGCGCACCTTGCCATGCTCCAGCGCGCGCAGAAGCTTGGGCTGAAGCTCCAGTGGCATGTCGCCGATTTCGTCCAGAAACAGCGTGCCGCCCGAGGCGGTCTCGAACAGGCCCGGCGTGTCCTTGACCGCGCCGGTAAACGCGCCCTTCTGGTACCCGAACAGTTCGCTTTCAAACAGGTTGGCCTGGAACGTGGCGCAGTTCAGCGACACAAAGCGCCCGCGCCGGCCGCTCTGGCGGTGGATGAACTCGGCCAGCATGCCCTTGCCGCTGCCGGTTTCGCCGTAAATCAGAACCGGGGCGTTACGCTGGGCCGCCAGCGTCGCCTCGGAAAGCGCCTTGAGAAAGGCGCGGTGTTTGCCGACTGCCGCAATCATGAATCGGGCACTGCGCGCCCGCCCGGGAACCCCACAATAACCGATCCTGCCAATGTTGCCACGGCCGGTTTACCTGCGGCCGATCTGCCACTCGGTGCCCATGTTGTCGTCGGTCACGACCCGCACGCCCCCGGTGCGGGTCAGTATGCTGCCGCGGCTTTCCATGCCGTACCACGCCGGCTGCGGCTTTACCAATTCGTCAATCATGCCCAGCACCTGTTCCAGCCGCTGGCGGTGGCGTTCGTTGCTCATGTCCAGCACCGGCCGGCCCTCAATGCGGTAATCCCGCAGCGCGTCGCGCCAGCGTTCGCGGTCGGGAATCAGCGGCCGGTCGCTGACCCACACGTTGTTGATCATGCGCACCACGTGCGGAAAAGCCTCACAGGCCGTGCGCTGCACTTCGGGTGAATCGGTGGTGTTGTACAGCGCTGCGCCGCCGGGTTGCAGGTGCGTGCGCACCAGCGCCAGAAACTCAAGACTCAGCAGGTTGCTGGCGTGGGCGCGCCAGTGAAAGGTGGTGTTCATGATGATCACGTCAAAGCGGCGGTCGGGGTTGCGCTGCATCCAGCGCCGGCCGTCATCAATGATGATTTCGACTTTCGGGTTGGTCAGAACGCCGCGCACGTTTTCGTGGGTGGCGATCAGTTCATGGTAGCCGGGGTTGATTTCAATGATCGTCAGCCGTTCCACCCGGGGGTGATTGGCCACCACCTGGGCCCACGAACCCGACGAAAGGCCGATCATCAGCACCTGGCGCGGGCTGTCGTGAAAGGCGCTGATCGAAAACGCGCGCACAATCATGTTGGCGTCGTCCACCAGGTCAGTGTTGAACACGCCGTCATAGATGCCGCCGCCGAACACCGTGCCGTCCCGGGTTACGGTGATTACGCCGCTGCGGTTTTCGGCCACGGCGGCAAAGCGCCGTGCGGGTTCGTAGTCGCGGTGGTACTGAAGCCGCTCATAGAAGTCGTCAAAGAACACCGGCCCGCCGCCAAAGGCCACCAGAACCGTGGCCCCCGCAGCCGCCAGCGGCACAACGCGCCGTCGGCGCTCCAGCCCGAACAGAAACACCAGCGCCGCCGCCAGCAGTGCGCCCAGCGCGGCCAGAACCTGTGAAATCGCCGCCAGGCCCAGCAGGTCCATCAGCACAAAACCGGTCAGCAGGCTGCCGCTGGCGCTGCCCAGTATGTTGGCCAGGTACAGCACGCTCAGGCCGGAACCGGCGCGCTCGTCGGGCGCGACGCCGAAGTGACACACCAGCGGAAACACCGCGCCCAGCAGCCCCGCGGCCAGCGCCACCGGAAGCAGCAGCACCGGATACGCCTCGGCCGGCAAGGCCGACGCCAGGCGCGCCGAAACCGGGGCCACCAGAAACCCCGCGGCGTTGGCCAGCAGCACAAAGTGAACCAGCGCCGCACGCTCGGCCGTGCCGCCTTCGCCGCGGCAGAAACGCCGCGCGGCCAGAGAACCCAGCGCGATGCCCAGCAGAAACGACCCCAGCATGGCCGCAAACGCCATGGCGCGGCCGCCGGTGGTAAAGCTGTGCAGGCGGTACCACAGGATTTCATAGCTCAGCGACACAAAGCCCACGGCCGCCACGACAAAGATCGCCAGCCGAAAACGCGCCGACTGGCCCGGGCTGCCGGTCGGCGCGGCTTGTTCCGGCGGGGGCGCGGTCTGGCGCGCGCCCAGTGCCGCCGCTCCGAAACTGCCCGCTGCCACGGCAAGGTTGATCACGCAGGCCAGTTGCACGGCCCCGCGCATGCCCAGCCAGCGCATCAGAAACAGCGCCACGGCAAAGCACGCCGCCGCCGACCCCAGCGTGTTCACAAAGTACAGCAGGCCTACGCTGCGCCCCACGTTGCGCGTGTGGCGCACCAGGTGCGCGGTCAGAATCGGCAGTGTGGCGCCCATCATCAAAGTCGGAAACAGCACCAGCGCAAAGGTCAGCGCGGCTGTTACCGCGGCCGGGGCGTGCAGTGTCGCCCGGCCCACGGATTCGATCAGATCCAGCGAAAAGTAGCCAAAGCCGCCGATGCCGACTTCTACCAGCGCAAACGACATCAGCAGCGGCAGGCGCCGTATGCGCGAGATCGCGCCGCCCAGCAGGCTGCCCAGCCCAAGCCCCAGCATGAAGGCCGTGACCACTACCGTCACGCTTTCCACGTTGATGCCGTACACGGCAAACAATGCACGCTGCCAGACCAGCTGGTAGATCAGGGCCGGAAAGCCCGAGACGAAAAAGAAGCAGCTGACCAGAATCAGCGGCAGGCGGCGGGCACGTTCGGGGCCGGACATGGCGCGAGACAATGCCGCTGCGTGCTGGCGCAGGCAAGGGCGCAGTTTTCTGTGGCATCGCGCCGACGCCGCGCGTATTACAAACGAGAGGAGACGTAATACCATGTCGGAACTGGTCCGCTTGAGCATTTCGCTGGAGGCGCCGCTGGCCCGCGAACTCGAACGCCTGGTGCGCGGTGCCGGCTATGAAAACCGGTCCGAATACCTGCGCGATCTGGTGCGCAAGGAACTGGTCGCCGAGGAATGGCAGCGCGGCGTTGAGGTTCTGGGCACGATCACGCTGCTGTACGACCACCACCAGCAGGGCCTGTCCGACAAGCTCAACGCCCTGCAGCACGACCATCACGCCAACGTGCTGTCCAGCACGCACGTTCATCTGGACCACCACATCTGCGCCGAAATGATCATGTTACGCGGCAAGGCCGAACTTCTGCGCACGCTGGCCGACGGCATGCGCAAGCTCAAGGGGGTGCTGCATGCCGCGCTTTCCCTCAGCACCACGGGCCGGGCGTTTGCGCCGCGGCACCACGGTCATTCTCACCGGGAGCACAAATGAGCCCGCTGAATTTTCTTGCCCACGGCGATCACTGGCATGTGGACAACATCTGGCTGGCGATCGGGGCCGGGCTGCTGGCGGGTATTCTGCACACCTTTACCGGCCCGGATCATCTGGGCGCGCTGATGCCGCTTTCGGTGAACCGCCGGCTGCGCGCGGCGTGGCTTGGCGTGCGCTGGGGCATCGGCCACAGTCTGGGCGTGTTCATTGTGGCGATACTGTTCATGGCCGGGCGGCATATCGGCGAAAACGCCGTGGACCTCAGCGTGGTCGAGGAATGGGGCGAACGGGTTGTGGCGCTGGTGCTGATTCTGCTTGGCGCCTGGGCATTGTGGCGCACGGCGCGCACACAGGTGCACGCCCACGCCCACAGCCACGACGGCGGCCCGGCGCACGCCCATCTGCATGCCCACACCGCTGACGCCCACGCCGCGGACGAAAAGGCCGGCTGGCACGCGCACCTGCACAAACACGCGGCCGTCGGCGCCGGCACCCTGCACGGTGTGGCGGGCATGGCGCACCTGCTGGGCGTGCTGCCGGCGCTGGCCATGCCGACCAAGGCGCTGGGGCTGGCCTATCTGGTGTGTTTCGCGATCGGGTCGGTGCTTAGCATGGCGGTGTTTGCCGGGGCATTTGGCATGATCACGGCGGCGATCGGCGGAAAGTCGGCGGCGCTGGTCAAGGGCACGGCGTATTTTGCCGCCGTGGGGTGTATTCTGATCGGGTTGTACTGGCTGATCGCGCCGCTGGTGTTACCCGATGAAGACCACGGCCACGACCACGGCATGAGCGCGCCCGCCGAGCCGGGGGTCAGGCGACCCACTTGAACCACACGTAGTAAGCCGCCAGCGCCACGGACACGCCGATGCCCAGCCAGCTCCAGGCGCGCAGCACGGCGCCCGGCCGCGCCTGGGGCGGCACGTGCGCCGAGGTCATGGCGCGGTGGTTCAGCCACGCCAGCGGCGCGGCCGTAAGCAGCGACAACGATGTGGCGGTGTCGGCCATGCGCGGAATCGAGGTGGCAAAAAACTCGATCACCACCAGCGCGCCAAGCGCCAGCACCACAATCGCGCCCCAATACACCTTGCGGCTTACGGCGTCGGGAACGCCCGGCTGTTCGGGCCCGCCAAAGCGCGCCCACAGCGTGGCAATCGCGCGCGGAAAGCCGTCTACCACCGTCAGGGTGGTCGAGAACATCACCGTGAAGGCCGAAATCGCCACCACCGGGCCGATCCATGCGCCCAGGTTTTCCGTGTACAGCCCGATTACCTGGGCCGCGAACGCCGCCGGGGCTGGCGCGAACTTCTGGCCCGACTGGTACATCACGCCCGCGCCCATGCACACGAACATCACGCCCAGCACCGTGGTGCCGATGTAGCCGACGTCAAAATCCACCAGCGCGTCGCGCACGCTGGGGGCATGGCCGGTCTGGCGCCGACGCGCCAGCGTCCACAGCGAGTGCCAGATCGAAATGTCAAACGCGCTGGGCATCCAGCCGATCAGCCCGCACAGCGCCAGCGCCGTTGCCGCCGTCAGCAGAATGTCGCCGCCGGGCCATAGCGCGAACGAACTCCACGGCAGTTTCGGAATCACCGCCGCCGTCGCCACCAGTGTGGTTACCGTCAGCACCGCCACCACAACCTTGATGATCTTGTCCAGCCACTTGTAGCGCCCGACCAGCAGCAGCCCCGCGCACACCGCCGTCAGCAGCGCTGAAAACACCACCAGCGGCGGCTGGCCCAGGATCGGCTCCCTTACCCCCAGCACCGCCGTGAACAGTGCCGCCGTCATGGCCGTGACCGCGGCCTGCACGGTGAACATCGTGGCCAGCGTCAGCAGTGCGAACAGCACCAGCGCCCACATGCCCTGGCGACGGTAGCCCTCCAGCAGGCTGGTGCCCGTGGCCGCGGCGTAGCGCGGCCCGAACTGAAAGGCCGGATACTTGAAAAAGTTGGCAAACAGCACCACGCCGACCAGGCCCAGCCCGAATTCGGCCCCGGCGCGCGTGCTTTGCACCAGGTGTGACACGCCCACGGCCGCGCCCGCAAACAGCAGCCCCGGCCCCAGGGCCTTGAGGAATGATTTGGGCGGCGCGGATTCAGCCATGGCGCGGATTGTGACTTGTGGGGCTTGTGGTGCAAGGCGGTCCGGCTCGGCCGTTATCGCGTACTGGCACCGGGAATGGCCGCGCACTAGTGTCCGTTGCTATGGCGGTGAGCCTGACAACGGAACAGGAACGTGCCGCGCGCGGGTTTCTGGCCGAACTGCGCGCTGAAATCCTGCGCCATCCCGGCGTGGGCCATTCGCTGCTGGGCCGCATGAACACCGACCCGCGCTCGCGCTTTGATTTTCGGGTGCTGGCAAGCCAGCACTACGCGCTGGTCGGCAACTTCACGCGCTATATGGAACTGCTGCTGCTGAACGCGCCCGACAGCGACGCCAAGGGCTGGCTGGCCAAGGTGCTGGTGGATGAGTACGGCGAACGCAGCGAAGGCCAGGACCACGCCGAACTGTACGCCCGCTTCATGCGCAGCGCCGGCATCGCGCCGGGCGAAGAAGACAACCAGCCGCTTCACCCCGAAGTTGTGCACTTCATCCGCGAGCACTTCCGCATCTGCACACAGGAACCCTTTCTGGTCGGGCTGGGCGCGCTGGGGCCCGGACACGAATGGGCCATTCCCACCATGTTCACCCACGTGGTGGCTGGCCTGCGCAAGGCCGGCTTTGCCGAAGACGAAATCGTGTACTGGACCTGTCACCAGGAACAGGACCAGGACCACGGCGCGTGGCTGGAGGAGGCGCTGGTGCAGTATTGCGTGACCGAACAGGGCCGGGCCATGATCCGGCGAGGGGCGATGCTCAGTCTGGACGCCCGCGAGCGCTTCTGGTGGGGGGTGCTGGACAAGATCGCCGGCGAAACCACCCGCAAACACCTGCCGCCCGGCGTCAGCGCCACCAGCGGCAGTGAAGCCGGCCAGCCCACACTGCGCCAGTTGCGTCAGGCCTGGCGGATTGTCGCGCGCCTGGAGGAACATTGACATGCCCGTGACGGATCTGTTTGTGGTTGGATTCGGCGGCCCGACGCCCGGCTGTTGCAAGCGGGTGGATCCGTGCCCCGGCGAGGCCTGGTGCTTTGTCTCAGGTATTTTCGGGCACAACGAGGCGCGCCGCGCCCGCGTGGAAGAAGTGGTGGCCCATTACCGCGAGCTGGGCGGCTTTTCGAGGTTCAATGAAATCACCGAATCCCAGGCCCGTGCCGTGGGCGAAGAATTGGCCCGGCGTGGCCACAAACTGCGCGTGACGGTGGGTTACGACCACTGGCGGCCGTACATCGCCGACAAGGTGGCGGAACTTGGGCCCGAGTTCGTGACGCTGGTGATGTCGCCGCACCAGTCGTCGGTAAGCTGGGACGGCTATCTGCGCCGAGTGGCCGAGGGTCTGGAAAAGCTGCCCGAAAGCCGGCGCCCCAGGTGGGCCGGCGTGTGCGAGCCGTGGTGGAACAAGCCCGGCTTTGTTGACGCGCTGGCCGACCGCGCGCGCGAGGCCGCGGCGGGCATCGGCGCGGATTTTCACGCCGGCACCACCGGCCTGTTGCTGAGCGCCCACGCCGTGCCCATGCCCGTGGTGCGCACCGCGCCGTACCAGAATCAGATAGAAGAAACGTCGCGTCTGGTGGCCGAACGCCTGGGTGCCGTCAACTGGATGGTGGGGTACCAGAGCGCCCCCGGCGACAGCAACATTCCGTGGACCACGCCGTTCATCGAGCGCGCGATCGAACAACTGGCGGAATCCGGCGCGCGCAAGATTGTCGCGTTGCCGGTCGGTTTTCTGTGCGACAACGTCGAGGTTCTGTACGACCTGGGCATTGAGGGCCGCCGCAAAGCCGACCAGTTGGGCGTTGCGTTTTCCGCCGCACAGGCCGTCAACACGCACCCGGCGTTCATTCGCCTGCTGGCCGATCAGGTGGCGGCGAAACTGCCCTGATTTTGGCGGCAAACCCCGGTGCCAATGAAAGAGGGCATCCTTGCGGATGCCCTTAAATCATGGTCGGGGTGACTGGATTTGAACCAGCGGCCTCTTCGTCCCGAACGAAGCGCTCTAAACCAGGCTGAGCTACACCCCGGAAGTCTCCGGCAAGGGGCGGTGATGCTAGCACCACGGTAACGGCCCGCAACCCGCCGCCATGCTAACGCCCGCGGGCTTCAGCCGTGGTTGCGTTCAGGCCCTTTCGCCCCAGCGTTTGCTGAGCTTGTGGTCAATCTCCAGGTGGTCCAGCACGCGCGCTACCACAAACCGCACCATGTCGTCTGCGGTTTTGGGCCGGGCGTAAAAGCCGGGGTTGGCGTCCAGAATCACGGCACCGGCTTCGGCCAGTGTGGCCATGTTGCGCAGGGCGATCAGGGAATAGGGCGTCTCGCGCGGCACAACAATCAGCTTGCGGCGTTCCTTTAATGTGACTTCGGCGGCGCGGCCGATCAGCTTGTCGCCTGAGCCGGAAGCAATCGCGCCCAACGTGCTCATGCTGCACGGGCACACCACCATGCCGCGGTGCCGGAACGACCCGCTGGCAATCGGGGCACCGACCTGCGAGTTCTGGTACAGGGTCACGCCCTCGGGTCTTACGCCGGCAAAGGCTGCCAGGTCCGGTTTGTTGCCCTTCAGCGGAATGTCCAGCTCGGCCCGCCAGACGTCCAGGGCGGCTTCGCTGAACACGACGTGTGTTTCAACTCTTGATAGAGCAAGGGCTTGCAGTAAGCACTGGGCATACTGGATGCCGCTGGCGCCGGTGATGGCCAGAACAACTCGGTGGGGGACAGCCATAACGAACCTGTTTTGCCTTTGACAGACAGACCGGTCTGATATACAATCCCTGCATGACCGCTACGGCAGAGAAAACCAACGTCCGCGAGCGCCTGATCGAAACTGCCACACGGCTGTTTTACGAACACGGCTATCGCGCCACTGGCATCAACGAAATCATTGACGCCGCCGAAATCGCCAAGGCCAGTTTCTACCACCATTTCAAGACCAAGGAAGACCTGCTGGTTACCTGCCTGCAGAAACGGCACGACCAGATGATGGCGGAACTGCGCCAGTTCATCGCCCTGGGCGACACGCCGGCCCAGCGAATCCGCCGCGTGTTTTTCTGGCTGGCCGAAAGCTGCCAGTGCCACGGAACCAGCCTGGGTTGCGCCTTTCAGAACATGACCAGCGAGTTCCGCGAAGCCGGCAGCAAGGTGCGCGAACTGGTCAAGTGGCACAAGGATTCACTGCGCGAGCTGCTGCACGAACTGATTGCCGCCCGCTATCTGGGCCAGGGCAAAACCGAAGAAGAACTGGGCAACTACGCCGCCGAGCTTTACCTGCTGGTGGAGGGTGCGCTGGCGGCCTTGCCGGTGCAGTGCTGCACCTGGCCGATTGAAACGGCGCGCAAAATCGCGGAGGACCGCTTCAAGCTTCTGGAGTAGTTTTTTCACGGGAATATACAGACCGACTGGTCTGTTCAACTGAAGTGAAAACTGGACAAAGAAAGTCGGGATTTGCTTTTCCCAATCACCTTTCGGGGGCAACCAGGGGGACACAGCCATGCAAACCAAAACCAACACCCTTCGCCAGCAGTTCGAAGAACAGGCCCTGCCCCTGATGCAGGAACTGTACGGACAGGCCTATCACCTGACCCGTAACCGCGCCGACGCCGAAGACCTGGTGCAGGAGACGTACATCCGCGGCCTGCGCAAGTTCGCCCAGTTCGAGCAGGGCACGAACCTGAAGGCCTGGCTGTCGCGGATTCTGTTCAACCAGTTCATCAACGACTACCGGCGCAGCAAGCGGCGCGTGAACGAGGTTCACGTGGAAGGCGCCGACCAAATGATCGGCGAAGAAAGCCCGGTTATGGAGGCCTACGAGTTCAGCCATATGGAAGCGGCCGAAATCGCCCAGGACCAGACGTTTCTGGAAAGCCTGGACGAGGAACTCAAGGGCGGTCTGCAAGAGATGGACGGTCGTTACCGCGACGTGCTGTTGTTGAACACCGTGGGCAACCTCAGCTACCGGGACATCGCTGACAAGCTGAAGCTGCCGATCGGCACGGTGATGTCGCGGCTGCACCGGGCCAAGACGTTTCTGCGGGATCGCTTTGCCCACCGCAACGTCAGCTTTGCCTGACGCGGGCTGCAACGCGCGCGGCCCGGAACCATGTTCCGGGCCGCTTTGTTTGCGGGGTCAGCGCCGCCTAGCGCAGGGTGAGTTCCTGGACAAAGTCAAAGTGGAACTTGCCCTCGGGCGCGTCCTTTACTTTTTCGCTGCGGAACTCGATCACCACGCGCACGGTTTCGCCGGGTTTGGCCTTGCCGGAAAGTTCGCGCACGGCCTCTTTGCCGATGTTGCGCAGGGATACCGGGCTGAGCGAAGTCAGCCAGTAGAAGTCATAGAAGTAGTTTTCAGCCCCGGCCATGCTCAGCCTGGTCGCGTTTTCTTCGAGAACCCACGACAGGATCATGTGCGGGATTTCGCCTTCCAGCGGGTCGCCGTTGCGCAGGCGCGCGATGGCGGAGTCGGGAATGGGTCTGGTGCTGGCCACGACGCGCACGGTGTGGTTGGGTTCGTCCCACAGCGCCATCACGTGGGCAAAGTCCGTCACCTTGCCCTCAATGTCGGTGCGCGCCACGGGCTTGGCAAAGTCCACGCGGCCCTCGCCGCCTGTACCGCTGCCGTCGCCACTGCCCTTGTTGCCGGTGTCGGCCCCGCCTTTGGTTCCGCTGCCCTCGGTGCCGGTCTTGCCGGAGCCGTCGGTGCCGGTCTTGCCTGTTCCGTCGCCCTTGCCTGATTTGCCGCGGGTGTCGGCCTGGTCCTGGCGCGGCTTGGTGGTGAAATCCAGGTCGTCTTCAGCTTTCTTGTTGTTCTTGGAACTGTTGCCGCAGGCGGCAAGCACAAACAGCATCAGGATTGCCATTGTCGTGCGCATCGTTTCCCCTTGCGGAAGTGTGAGCCTTGGCGGATATTCCGGTGGCGGGGTGACCCGCGCAAGGATTTTGTGGCTCAGGCACAGATCGCACACTCATGGCCAAGACG
Source organism: Planctomycetota bacterium (assembly GCA_015075515.1). Taxonomy (GTDB): domain Bacteria; phylum Planctomycetota; class UBA8742; order UBA2392; family UBA2392; genus H3-PLA7. Next base: position 235,126 of record JABTUE010000002.1, on the reverse strand, counting down.
AAAAACGCAACGCCACCCAAGGTCGTGAAGACCGAAACCCACAGCAACGCGGGCAACATCCTGCTCAATACGCGGCTTACCCGCGAGCAGCAGCTTGAGCTGTTCCGCTGGATGGTGCTGAACCGCGAGTTCGACAACAAGATCAGCCTTTTGTACCGCCGCGGTCTGGTGATCGGCGCCGCGTTTTCAAGCCTTGGACAGGAGGCCACAAGCTGCGCCAGCACGTTTGCCCTTGAGCGCAACGACATCATCGCGCCCATGATTCGCAACGCCGGCAGCACGCTGGTCAAGGGCCTGCCGCCGCGCGACTTTCTGGCCAACTACATGTACCGCGTGAACAGCCCCACCGGTGGGCGTGACGGCAACACCCACATGGGCGATCTGCGCTACGGCATTATCGCGCCCATTTCGATGCTCGGTTGCAGCATTGCCCTGTGCAGCGGTTTTGTGCTGGCCGCGCGCATGAAGGGCGAAAAGCGCGTGGCCCTGACCTGGATTGGCGAGGGCAGCACCAGCACCGGTGAGTTCCACGAAGACGTGAACTTTGCCGCCGTCATGAAGGCCCCGCTGGTGGTCATCATTGAAAACAACCAGTATGCCTACAGCACGCCCACCAGCAGCCAGTGTCTGGCCGAACGGTTCAGCGACAAGGCCGTCGGTTACGGCATCAAGCACGCCGTGACAATTGACGGCAACGACGCCAACGCCGTGTATGAAACCAGCCGCGACGCCGTGGACCGCGCCCGCGCCGGCGAAGGAACACAGTTGTTCGAGGTGATCACGTTCCGGCGCAAGGGCCACGCCGAGCACGACCCGGCCAAATATGTGCCGAAGGAAGTGGTGGAATACTGGGAAGCCCGCGACCCGATCGCGCGCTACGGCGCGTATCTGAAGGAACTGGGGTACATAGACGACGACGGCATCAACGGCATGACGGAAAAGATCCGCGCCGAAATTGAAGCCGCCGAAGAATGGGTCATGCAGCAGCCCAAGCCCGACCCCAAGACGGTGACCCAAGGCGTGTACGCGCCCGAACGCCACCCGGCCCACATGGACGACGCCCACCTGTACGAAAAGAAGTACCGGTAACGTGATGCGGGCTCCTGCCCGCGCGAGTGAATATGGCCAGCCTGCGTCCAGCCACACAAGCCGACCTGGCGGCGATTACGGCCATCTACAACGAGGCAATCCGCAACACCACGGCCACTTTCGACACCGAAGAAAAGTCGCTGGACGACCGGCGGGCCTGGCTGGCCGGCCACGGCCCGCGCCACCCGGTGATTGTGGCCGAACAGGCCGGCGCGGTTGCGGGCTGGGGCTGTCTGTCGCCGTGGTCGGACCGCTGCGCCTACGCCGACACCTGCGAGGATTCGGTGTATGTTGACGCGTCAAGTCGCGGCCGGGGTGTCGGCGCGGCACTGCTGGCCGAACTGTTGCGCCTGGCGCGCCAGAACGGCATGCACACGGTGATCGCCCGTATTGCCGACGGCAACCCGGCCAGCGAAAAGCTGCACTGCAGCGCCGGGTTTGAACGCGTGGGCGTGATGCGCGAAGTGGGCAGAAAGTTCGGCCGCCTCATCGGCGTGCAGATCTGGCAACGAATGCTTTAGCCGGCTCACGGCGTGAAGCCGCCGACAGGCCTGTGCAGCCGCGCGGGCCGGGCAGGGGGTTGAGAAGCACTTTCTCAACCCCCTGCTGGCTGCTATTCGTCGGGCTCGATCGTCACGGCCAGCGGGTACTTCTGGGCGCGGGCCGCCGAGATGACCTGGTCTTTCTTGAGTTCGGCCACTTCCTGGGCGTACACGCCGGCGACACCCTGGCCGGTGTTGTGGACCTCAAGCATGATCTTTTTGGCGCGGTCAATGTCGTGGCCGAAAAACGCCATCAGCACCCAGACCACAAAGTCCATCGTCGTCTTCTGGTCGTTGTGAAAGATCACCTTCCAGCGCGGCGCGTTTTTCTTTTTCGCGTCCGCGTCGGTGCCGATTTTGGGTTTGGGCAGTGTGGCGGTGTCGGGCATGGCCGCGACAGTTTAGCAATTTCAGCGCACGGCCTAGGCCGCGTCACCCTGTTCCTGTATCTCCATGCGAAACGGATACCCCCCGGCGCGCACGGCGGCCTCCATCTTGCGCACAGTGTTTTCGGCAATCGGCGGCAGCAGTTCGGCCACCACGGCACTGCCTGAGGCGCGTATGCGTTCGGTGGTCGCGCGGGCGCCGGCTTCGTCAAACCCCAGGTAATGCTCCAGCAGGTGCAGCACGAAGTCCACGGGTGTGCGGTCGTCGTCGAAAAACACCACTTTGGCCTTGGGCGCGATCACCGTGCTTTCGTCGCCCCAGGTGCTGCTGGATGCGTGCGGTTCTTCCGGGGCTTTGCCGGTCGGGGTATCGTCGGGCATGGCCAGATTGTATCGCCAAGGCCGCCGCAACTGAAATGATTCCGCCGCCATGACAACAACCCCGCCCCTGCGTGTGCTGTTGTTTCCCGTGGGCAGCCACGGCGACGTGCAGCCCTTTGCGGGCATCGGCCGCGCCCTGCAGGCGCGCGGACACGAGGTGTTTCTTTGCACCAGCGGTTACTATGAATCCATGGCCGGGCGCGCCGGCCTTGCGTTTCGCGCCATCGGCACGGCCGAAGACTTCCGGCGCGTCACGGCTGATCCGGATCTCTGGCACCCGCGCCGGGCGTTTGGCGCCGTGGTGCGCCACGGCATGGAGCCCGGCTATGCCCGCAGCCTGGAAATCGCGCGCGAGCTGCACGCGCCGGGCCGTACCGTGCTGGTGGCCGGCACACTCGGGCTGGCGGCCCGCAACGCGGCCGAGCTGCTGGACGCGCCGCTGGTCAGTGTGCACCTGGCGCCCAGCATTTTCTTCAGCGTGGACAAACCGCCGCGTTACCCCGGCATGTTGTGGTGGCGGGGCATGCCGCGCTGGTTGACAAGACTGCAATACTGGGTCGCGGACCGCATGACCGACGCCACGGTTCTGCCCGGTCTCAACCGGTTTCGCGCCCAGCACGGGCTTGGGCCCGCGCGCCGCATTGTGCGCCGGTGGTGGCACGCGCCGGCCCGCGTGATCGGCCTGTTTCCGCCGTGGTTTGCCCCGCCACAGCCGGACTGGCCGCCGCAGGTTCGGCTTACGGGTTTTCCGCTGTACGACGAGGCCGGGGTGCAGCCCCTGCCCGACGGTCTGGCCGGGTTTCTGGACGCCGGCGACGCGCCGCTGGTGTTCACGCCCGGCAGCGCCATGGCCCACGGCCGAAAGTTTTTCGCCCAGGCCGTGAAGGCCTGCGGGCTGCTTGGCCGGCGCGGGATTCTGCTGAGCCAGTTTCCGGAAACAATCCCGCGCGACCTGCCGGCCACGGTGCGGCATTTTTCATACGTGCCGTTCAGCCGCGTGTTTCCGCGCGCGGCGGCGCTGGTCAGCCACGGCGGCATCGGCACAACGGCCCAGGCGCTGCGCGCGGGCATTCCGCACCTTGTGATGCACATGGCCCACGACCAGCTGGACAACGCCCAGCGCCTGGTTGAACTGGGCGTGGGGGACAGTATCGCCGCGGCAAGGTTCACGGCGCCGCGGGCGGCGCGCAAACTGGCTGCGCTGCTGGATTCGCCGGACGTGGCCGCACGGTGCAGGGAACTGGCCGCGCGTTTTGAGCCCGACCAGTGGATGCAAAGTACCTGCGAATGGATCGAACAGGCGGCAAGGTAACCGGAGATGATTCCGCCCGCTATTCCTTCACCCGCGCGTTGAGAATGCGTTCCAGCCGTTTGGGGTCGCGGCGCAACTGCAGCGTGCTGCCCTTGTTCACGTAGACCAGGCCGGGCTTGGCGTCCTTGGGTTTGTGCACGTGCTTGATCGGCGCGATGTGAATCGTGGCCTTGGTGGCGTCCTTCATCTTCGAGAACTGCACGGCCAGTTCGCTGGCCTCCAGCAGGCTTTCCTGCGGCGGATCCTTCTTGCCGTCCAGACGCAGGATCGTGTGGCTGCCGGGGTAGCCTTCCACGTGGAAGAAAAGGTCGTTGCCGTTGGCCAGTTTGGTGGTCAGGTAGTCGTTGCCTTCGTCGCTGCGGCCTACCCAGACCTCAAGACCGTCGCTGGTCACGTAACGTTTGGGCAGAAGACGCGCCGGTACTTCCTTTTTCTGGGGCTTTTTCTTGGGTGGTCGCACGTTGCGGGTGCGGCCTTCATCAGGAAAGTGCTTGCGGTACAGGTTGCGCACCGCCGGGCGGGCGGCAAAGTCGCGCAGTGCTTCCAGGTCGCGGCAGGCGTCAAGTTCGGCCATCAGCTCGCGCAGTTCGGCCGCGTGGCTTTGTGTAATCTCAAGCTGCTGGCCCAGCATGTTGGTGCCCACCAGACCCTTGTGGTAGCTCTTGAAGTACCGGTCCAGGTTCTGCGCGGGCGTCAGCGTTGGGTCCAGCGCGATTTCAACCTCGGCCCCGGTCTCAAAATCGTTGGCCACGGCCTTGGTGTCGCCGGGCTTGACGCTGTGCAGCACGGTCTTGAGCAGTTCGCCCAGCATCTTGTTTTCGCGCGCCTGTTTGGCCTCGGCCAGGTCACGCTGCAGGTTCGCCTCCTTGCGCGTGGCAAAATCCAGTTCGCGCCGGATGGCCTGCCGCAGGCGCGAGGCCAGATGTTCCTGTTCGTGCTCGGACTCCAGTTTCGCGTAATGGGAGGCCACGGCCGCCAGCAACGCCGTGGCCTCAAGGCCGGGCCAGCGGTTGGTGGTGCTGAGGTCGGTTTTCTTGTCGGGGTTGGTCCAGGCCTGGCCGATGTGCAGCTCGCTGCGGGTCTGGGCCAGCGGCCGCATGGCGGCCAGCAGCTTGCCCTCGGCATCCAGCGCGTACACGTTGCTGCGCGGGCCCATCAGGGAAAGCAGCAGTTCCGTGCCGCCCTCTTTGCCTTCGAACATCAGGCCCAGCAGCCGGTCCTGGTTGTGAATCTTCATGCCCGTCAGGCGCACCCGTCCCAGCCGGGCCTTGAGAAACGCCGCGAACTCGGGCGGCCAGGCCGGGGCCTTGGGCATGTCGGGGGCCAGGCACAGGCGGCCGAACTGGGGGTGGCACGAAAGCAGCAGGGCGCGCTTGGTGCCGGTCTGGGTGGGTTCGTCCCAGCCGTACAGTTCAAGGTACAGGTTGTGGTCGTCGGTCTGGACAATGCGCTGCAACCGGGCCTCGGCAACCAGAGGCGTCAGGGCGCGCACGACGGCAGAAAGCTCGGGCAGGCTGAGCATCGGCGCACAGGATAGATGCGTGATGGACTGTCTGCGAGATGGGAAGTGGCCCGGCCTATTCGGGCCCGGCAAAACGGTTATCCACAGCCGTTATTTCTGGCAGCGGAGGCACCAGTGGGTGCCGCGCTGGCCGACCACGCCGCGGCGGATGGGTGTGCCGCAGACACGGCAGGGTTCGCCGGCGCGGGCGTAGACCATGCGTTCGTCCTGAAACGCGCCGTCCTGGCCGTCGGGGGCGACATAGTCGCTGATGCTGCTGCCGCCGGTTTCGATGCCGCGCCAAAGCACCGCCACCAGGGCGTCGGCAATGCGGTCGCATTCGGCGCGGGTCACTTTGCCGGCGGGGCGCTGGGGCCGGACACCGGCGCGAAACAGGGCCTCGTCGGCGTAGATGTTGCCCGCGCCCGCCAGCACGGACTGGTCCAGCAGCAGGGTTTTGATCGCGCTGCGGCGGCCGCGCGCGGCCGTAAAGATCGTGTCGCCCGTGGCGCCAAGCGCGTCAGGCCCCAGCTTGTCCAGGCGCGGGTCAGATGCCCCTGGCGCCAGCCACAGCACCTTGCCGAACTTGCGTGTGTCACGAAAGAAGACCCGCGGCCCGCCGTCGGCAAAGCGGATCACCAGATGCGTGTGCCGGTCTGGTTTGAACGCGGGCTGCTGTTCCGGTGCCATCACCGCGCGACGGGTGGCCGAAAGCAGGCGCAGGCTGGCGCTGCCTTCGGTGAACAATTGGCCCGTCATGCCCAGATGCAGCAGCAGGCGCGAGCCGTCATCCAGTTTCGCCAGAAGGTACTTGCCCAGCCGCTGCAGGTCCGTGCAGGTGCGGCCCTTCAGGCGGCGCTTGAGTTCGCCGGGCGGGGTCAGAAAGAAGTAACTGGGTCTGGTGGTGGCAACCCCGGCAATCACGCGGCCCATCAGGGCGGGCACAATCTTGCGGCGTGTGGTTTCTACTTCGGGCAATTCGGGCATGGCGACAGGGTAGGGGACAGCGGCATCGGGGCATAGGGCGGTGCGCGCCGGGCCACATCGGGTGATTCGCCCGGCCGCTTGGTGTTCAAGGCCGCGTCAACAACCTATATCGAAGCCATGAACGCGCCCGACCAGCCGCTGTTGCAGCCCGTGGCCAAGCCGATGTGGCGGCTGTTCAGCTATCTGCGGCCGGCCAAGCTGAACCTGGGCCTGGCCACGCTGGCCAGTGTGTGCAACAAGGTGCTGGACCTGGCGCCGCCGATTCTGACCGGCTGGCTGATTGACGTGATCATCAAGCAGCCGCCGGGGTTCCTGGATGGCTGGTTCGGTATTGTGGAGCCGTTTCACGCGGTGATTTTTCTGGCCGGGCTGACGGTGGTGATCTTCGGGCTGGAAAGCCTGTCGCAGTGGGGTTACGCCTACGGCTTCATGACGCTGGCCCAGGGCATGCAGCACCGCCTGCGCATGGATGCTTACCGCGCCATGCAGCGCCGCGAGATCCGCTTTTTTGAAGAGCACCGGCTGGGCCGCACGCTTTCAATGCTGAATGACGACGTGAACCAGCTTGAACGCTTCCTTAATAACGGCTTCAACGAACTGGTGCAGCTTGTGGTGCTGGTGCTGTTTGCCGGCAGCGTCATGATCGGCATTTCGCCGCTGCTGGCGATTGCCGGCCTGGCGCCGGTGCCGCTGATTGTCTGGGGCAGCCTGAAGTTCTCAAAGCTGCTGGAGCCGCGTTACGCCAAAGTGCGCGAGAACGTGGGCGAGGTGGCCACGCGCCTGGAGAACAACATCGGCGGCATTCTGGTGATCAAGAGCTTCACCGCCGAAGACTTCGAGGCCGGCCGCGTCGAGAAAGCCAGCGAAGGCTACCGCGCCGCCAACACCCACGCGATCAAGCTTTCCAGCGTGTTCGTGCCGCTGATCCGCATGCTGATTGCCGTCGGGTTTGCCACGGTGATCATCCTGGGCGGCTACTGGGCGTTTCAGGGCAAGGTCACGACCGGCGAGCTGGTTCTGTTCTGCATGATGATCCAGCGCTTCCTGTGGCCGCTGACGCGCCTGGGCCAGACCTTTGACGAATACCAGCGCGCCAAGGCCGGCGCGGCCCGCGTGTTCAGCCTGCTGGACACGCCGCCGGCGATCCAGGACGCGCCCGACGCCGCGGCCATGCAACGCGCGCGCGGCGAGGTGGAGTTCCGCGACGTATGGTTTCAGTACCGCGACCGCGAGGAAGTGCTGCGCGGCCTGAGCTTTCACGTAAGACCCGGTGAAATGGTGGGCATTGCCGGGCCCACCGGCGCGGGCAAGAGCACGCTGATCAAGCTGCTGCTGCGGCTGTATGACGTGCAGAAGGGGGCCGTCTGCATTGACGGGCACGATGTCCGGCAGCTCAGGCAGGTGGATCTGCGGCGCCAGATCGCGCTGGTGTCGCAGGATGTGTTTCTGTTTCACGGCACGATCCGCGAAAACATTGCCTATCCCGGCGTGGACGTGACCGACGAACAGGTGCTGGCGGCCAGCACGGCGGCGCACTTTCACGAGTTTGTAGCGACACTGCCCGAAGGTTACGACACCGTGGTGGGCGAACGCGGCATCAAGCTCAGCGGCGGGCAGCGCCAGCGTTTGAGCATCGCGCGCGCGCTGCTGAAAAACGCGCCGATCCTGATTCTGGACGAAGCCACCAGCAGCGTGGACACCGAAACCGAACGCATCATCCAGCAGAACCTGGCCGATCTTGTCCGCGGCCGCACGGCGCTGGTGATCGCGCATCGTTTGAGCACAATCCGCAATGCCGACCGCATCCTTGTGATCAAGGACGGCCGCCTGGGCGAAGAAGGCACCCACGACAGCCTGGTCGAGCAGGGCGGCGTCTACGCCGACCTGTGGGCCGTGCAGAGCGGCACCGTCGAACAGCCCGCCTGACGCCACAACACCGTTGCGGGCGCGCCTTCGCCATTCCAAGCTATGGGCGAGGAGGAGTTCCCATGTTCGTTCGCGTGCTGGCCGTGACCCTGTTCGCGGCCTGTCTTGCCGTGCCCCTGTTCTGCCAGACCGATGCCGAAGCCGAGGCCGCCAAACAGAAGGCGATAGACGTGTTTCTCAAGGGCGAACTCGACGAAGCTTTGAAGCTGTTTGACGCCGCGATCAAACGCAGCCCCGGCGACGACGAGCTGCCGGCCTACCGCGCCGCGATTTACCTGGAGCGCCGCGATTTCGAAAAGGCCGACGCCGACCTTGCCGCGGCGCTGAAACTCAACCCCAACTCGATGCTTGGCTACCACAACCGCGGCTATGGCAAATGGCTGCGCGGCGATCATGCCGGCGCGGTGGCGGATTATTCGTCGGCGATTCATCTCGGCGTTGCCCGGCACGCGCGCCGGGCGTTGACGGCTTCGGGGCTTGCCGGCATGTACCAGAACCGCGGCGTGGCCTATGAAGACAAGGGCGATCTGGACCGCGCGGCGATAGACTTCACGCGCTGCATCCAGTTGCACCCCGAACGCGGCGCCTACTACGTGAACCGCGCGCTGGTGTACCTCAAGCGCGGCATGCACGAGGAAGCGATCAGTGACCTTGATGAGGCGCTGTTTCTGGATCCGCTGAACCCGCAGACCCGCGTCAACCGCGCCTATGCCAGTTACCTGATGGACGACTTTGACGCCGCGGTACGCGAATACACCCGCGCGCTGTACCTCAAACCCGATTACCTCAACGCGCTGGTCGGGCGCGGCAACGCCCAGGTCGCGCGCGGCCAGCTTGAGGACGCGGCGACCGATTTTGGCGCCGCGATCAAACTCAAGCCTGACCTTGCCGCCGCGCTGGCCGGCCTTGGGCTGGTCTGCGCCCGGCGCGGCGACTGGCCCGGCGCCGAGGCCCAGTACCGCAAGGCCGTGGCGGCCGATGCCCGCGACGCCGGCGCGTTGCGCGGGCTGGCCGTGTCGCTGTGGCGCCAGAACCGGCGTGACGAGGCGCTGGCGGCCTGTCGCAGCGCCGCGGCGGGGGCGCCGGCCAGCGCGCCGATCTGGCACGATCTGGCGCAGTTGTGCGTCGAGACCGGCCAGCATGAAGAAGCGCTGGTGGCACTCAACCGCGCGCTGGAGCTGGAGCCATCACGCCTGGCCGCCCGCCGGCTGCGGGCTGAGGTTCACGCCCGTCGCGCTGAATGGCTGCTGGCGGCCTCTGACCTGCGCCAGGCCGTGGCGGCAAGCCCCGCCGACGGCGACCTGCGCGTGCAACTGGCCCAGGCGCTGTCGCGCAAGTCCAAAGCACCTTCCGCGGCCGAGCTTGAGGCCGCGCTGGCCGAGGTTCGCGCCGCCGCCCAGTGCGGCATTGCCGCCGAAGCCCTGCGTGGTGACGAGCGCCTGGCGGCGCTGCGTTCCGACCCGCGCTTTGCCGACGCCGTGCAGGGAAAGTAGGGGGTCAACGCGCGTCGCGCGCGGCCTTGCGCGCGTCGTAGCGGCTTTTGGCTTCGCGGTTGAGCCGCCGGTCGCGTTCGGTTTCCAGACCGACGGGCGGCACGGGCGTGGGGCGCATCTGTTCGTCCACGGCGACAAAGCTGAAAAACGCCTCGCACACGTGGGTGCGTTCGCCGGTGTGGGGGCTTTCGGCCCAGGCGTCCACGTAGATTTCCATGCTGGTGCGCGCGGTGAAATGAATGCGCGCCACCAGATCCAGCAGAAACCCGTGACGCACCGGCGCCACAAAATCCACCTTGTCAATGCTGACGGTCACGCAGTTGCGCCGGGCGTGGCGCATGGCGGCAATTGCCGCCACGCGATCCATCAGCGCCAGCAACTGGCCGCCGAACAGCGTGCCGTTGATGTTCAGGTCCTGGGGCGCGACGATCCACGTCAGGCGTGATTCACTGGCGGATGCGGGTTTCGGGTCCATGCCCGAAGTTTGCCCTGGCGCGGAAAAAACGGAACCGAAAACGGGCAATGTCGGCGCGCCTCCGTATTGTGGGGGCATGAATCCGTGGCTGACCCGGCTTGAAACCCTGTACCGCCAGGCCGACGCCGAGTTCGCGCGCGGCGCGCGCCTGCACGGGCCGCGCATCCGCTGCGCCCGGGGTTGCTGCGACTGCTGCGGCCAGGTGTTCCGCATCACCGAGCCCGAGGCCGCGCGCATCAGCCTGTTTGTCGCGGCGCTGCCGGAGCCCGAGGCCGCGCGGCTTCGGGACGCGGCGCAAAAGTATCTGAAGCAGCGGGCCGCGCTGTTTGGCGGCGCTGAAAGCTGGGACAGCCCCCTGCCGGTCGGCGCGCGGCTGCCCTGTCCGGCGCTGACGCCCGACGGTGCCTGCGGCATCTATGAAGCCAGGCCGACCATCTGCCGCAAGTTCGGCGTGCCGGTGTTCAACCCGAATCAGGGTTCCGTCACCGCCTGTGAACTGAACTTCAAGCCCGGCGATGCGATCGAGGACGCCGGCCTGGTGGCCGCTCAGACGGCCCTGTTCCGGGCCCAGCAGGATCTGCAGGCACAGTGGAACGCCGCCGGCGGCGCGAGAGTCGAAGAGCCGCTGTGCGTGGCCAGCGCGCTGGCGCGGGATCTTTCAGGGCTGTTGCCGCCCGTGGCGTGACAGAGTGGTGGGCGCCGTTGCTGCTACAAAATTTCCGCGATCGCGCGGGGTTACATCCGTGCCTGTGCTGCTATAACGCCGCGCGAAACAGTCGGGCCGGAGGACTGCACTGAGCCCTCCCTGTGGGCCCGGCCGGAGCACGGATGGAAATCAAAAACGGCATTCCTGTGTCGCCGGGCGTGGCGATCGCACCGGCCTATGTGCTGGATTCGGAATCTTTCCGTATCCCCAAGCGCTTTATCCGCAAGGACGAGGTCGAGGTCGAACTCAAGCGGTTTGCCGTGGCACGCGAGCAGGCCGTGGCTGAAATCCGCGACATCCGCGACAGCGTTCATTCGGTGGCCAAGGACGAAGTGGGGCTGATCTTCGACGCGCACCTGCGCATGCTTGAAGACCCCATGATCACGCGTGAGATCCCCGAAAAAATCAAACAGAAGCGCTATACGCCCGAGTACGCGGTGTCGCGCGTGTTCAAGAAAATCATCAAACCGATCAAGGAGATCGGCGACAGCTATTTCGGCCAGCGTGTCAACGACTTTTACGACATCCAGCGCCGTCTGCTGCGCAACCTGCTGGGCCAGCAGGCCCAGAACATCAGCAAGTTCGCCCGTCGCGTCATTATCGTCGCCCACGATCTGACGCCCAGCCAGACCGCCACGCTGGACAAAAAAATGGTTGCCGGCTTTGTCACCGACGTGGGCGGGCCGACCAGCCACACCGCGATTCTGGCCAACGCCCTGGGCATTCCCGCCGTGGTCGGACTGGGCACGATTTCCGCCGACGTTTCCGGCGGCGATGTCGTGATCGTGGACGGCAAATCGGGCCGGGTGCTGATCAACCCCGACGACGCCACGCGCGCCAAATACGAGGCCAAACACGAAAGCTACCAGGAGCGCGAAAAGCGCCTGGCCGACGCCGCCGCCAGGGCCGAACGCCACACGCGCGACGGCGTCAACGTCAACCTGTACGCCAACATTGAACTGGACGACGAGATCGAGCACGCGGTGCGCCTTGGCGCCGACGGCGTGGGGCTGTTCCGCACCGAGTTCATTTACTCCAAGTTCGGCGCCCACCCGACTGAAGAACAGCACCTGGAGGTCTACCGCCGCGCGCACGCGGCCCTGGGCGGGCGTGTGCTGACGCTGCGCACCATGGATTTCGGCGCCGACAAGTACGCCGCCGAAGTCGGCCTGGAAAAAGAAGACAACCCGTTTCTGGGCTGTCGCAGCATCCGCCTGAGCCTGCGCGAGCCGGCCATGCTGGTCACGCAGGCGCGGGCGATTCTGCGCTGCGCCACGCTGGGCCCGACGCGCATGATGCTGCCGATGATCGGCAGTATTGAAGAATTCCGCGCCGCCAGACAGATCATTGAAGGCGTCAAGGAAGACCTCAAGCGTGAGGGCGTGCCGCACCGCGCCGATGTGCCGCTGGGCATGATGGTCGAGGTTCCCTCGGCGGCGATCTGCATTGACGCGTTTCTGGGCGAATCTGATTTCTTCAGCATCGGCACCAATGACCTGGTGCAGTACACGCTGGCCGTGGACCGCAACAACCAGTATGTCGCCGGGTTGTTCAAGCACACCAACCCGGCCGTACTGCGGCTTCTGCAAAGCGTGATCGGCGCCTGCTCGCGCGCCGGAAAGCCGGTCAGTGTCTGCGGCGAAATGGCCGCCGAGGCCCACTTTGCCGTGCTGCTGCTGGGCTTTGGTCTGCGCGATTTCAGTGTCGGGCCCACCAGCCTGCCGGAACTGCGCACGCTGGTCAGCCGTGTCACCCTGACCGAAGCCGAAGCCTTTGCCGCCCGCGTGATGCAACTGGGGCACGCCGACGAGATCACCCGGCTGCTCGAGGCCGAAGTCGAGCGCCTGCTTCCCAGTGCCGAGTTCGGGTAACCGTCTGATGCTCAAAGCGGCCGCCATCCTTGTCTGCTGGATCGGCTGCCTGGCGGCGGCGTCGGTTGCCTTTGCCCAGGACCTGCCGGAAATGCCGCCGGCGCCCTGGGTCCGCGAGGATGTCACGCGGCTGGAAGAACTTCTGCGCCAGGCCACGGACCTTCTGCCCGCCGCCGAAGAAGCCGTGAAAAGCGCCCGGTCCGAGCTTGACCGCGCCGATCTGCCGCCCGCGGAAAAACCGGCCAGGGAAGCCGCGCTGGCCGAGGCCACACGGCGGCGCGATACCCTGCGCGAGCGCGCCGACGCCTGCCGCGCGGCGCTTCAGGCCGCGCGCCAGGGGCCCACCGCGGCGCAGCTTCAGGCCCGTGTCGAGTTCGAACGGCTGGTGGAAATCGCCCGATCCACGCGGGCGGCGCTGATGCCGGGGACTGACCCTGCCTCCGGCGGTCTGGCCCGCGCGATTGCAGGCGCCGAAGAAGAACTGGCGCATCGCGCCGGCCTGAGCGACGCGGTGGACAAGAACGACGTGCGGGCCTCGCGCGTCTACGAACGCCTGAGTGATGTCGAAAAACTCGAGGTTGAACTGCGCTGGGCCACCGAACGCTTCAAGGTCAAGGTGGACGAATACGACCAGCTTGCCGGGCCGGTGTTTGCGGCCTATGTGGCCTTTGAAGACGCCGCCCTGGCCGCGTTGGCGGCCCTGGATTCCGCGCGCGGGCAGCGGGTCGGGTTTGCCGGCACGCCGGCGGCGGACTTGCCCCTGCCCGGCCAGCCCGCGACCGAACAGGAACTGGCGCAACTGGCCCGCGAGATCGAAACCGCGCTGAGCACCCGGCGTGGTTCCCGCAATGCGGCCGACGGGCAGCTTCTGGCGCTGGAGGGCCGGCTACGCGAAATCCAGCGTGCGATTGACCTGCGCGAGGATTACCGCGAGGCGCTGGAACTCGACATCGAAAAACTCAAGGACCGTCTGGCCCGCCAGGGCCGCGCGCCAGCCCCGGCGGCCAATGCCCCGGCCGTGGCGGAGCCGCAACCCACCGAGGACTACCAGCGACTGTCCCGCGTCATGGATGACCTGGAGGCCGAAATGCAGTCCGCCCGGGCCGAGTCCGCCCAGCTTCGGTCCGAACGCGACGGCCTGGCGCGCTGGCTGGCCGCCAAGCAGGCCGTCGAGCGCGAAGTGGAGGCCGAACTGGCCACCCGCACCCGCGAGCTGCAACAGGCCCGCGCCGCCACCGACCGCCCGCGCCGGGCGATGCTTGAGTTCACGCGCGAAGAACTGGCCGCGGCCGTGGCCGAACGGCTGGCCGCGGCGCGCACCGACACACGCCGCGTGCATACGCAGATGGATGTCGTGGATCGGCGCCTGGCGACGCTGGCGGCGCGCATTGCCGAAATCGAAACCGCCATGCTGCCCCAGACGCGCCAGCAGTACTGGCGCAGCCTGGCCGACACCGCGGCAAGGCGCGGCGGGCGGATTCTGGCCGTGTTTGCCGTGGCCTGGCTTTTGCTGTGGCTGATCAAGCGGCTGGGAACGCCGGTGCTGGAACGCGCGATGCGCCGCAACGACGCCGGCGACGGCAGCGACGCCTACCGGCGCCAGCGCTCGCGCACGCTGTTTGCGGTGTTCATGACCACCACGCGCGTGATTGTGCTGCTGCTGGCGCTGATGTTCGCGCTGGCCCAGTTTGACGTGGATTACGGGCCGCTGCTGGTGGCCGCCGGCGGCGTATCTCTGGCGCTGGGGTTCGGCGCCCAGAGTCTGGTGAAAGACTTCTTCTCGGGGTTCTTCATCCTGCTCGAGGGCCAGTACAGCATCGGCGACGTCATTGAAATCAACGGCAAAAGCGGCACCGTCGAAAACCTGAACCTGCGCACCACCGTGCTGCGCAGTGTCAACGGCGACGTCCACACCATTCCCAACGGCGTGATCACCATGACCACCAACCAGACCAAAATCTGGTCGCGCGCGGTCATGGACGTGGGCGTGGCCTACGAAGAAAACCTGGACGACGTGATCGCGCTGCTGGAGGCCGTGGGGCGTGAAATGCAGCAGGACCCGGTGTGGGGGCGCCGTGTGCAGGACATCATCATTCCCGGCGTGGATTCCTTTGGCGACAACAGCGTGAACATCCGCGTGCTGCTCAAGACCCGCGCCGGCGAACAGTGGGGCGCCGCGCGCGAGTACCGCCGCCGCCTGAAACAGAAGTTTGATGAATTCGGCGTTGAGATCCCCTGGCCCCAGCGTGTGGTCACCAGCAAGGAAAAGACACCGCGCGACGGCGAGGCCCGCCGCAAGGCCCGGGCCGCGCTGCTGCGTTACGCCCGCCGCATGCGCGGCGAAAAGGACGCGGATGACCCCGCGCTGTCGGTGGAAGAACGCGACCGCGCCGGCATTCTGGCCCGTGCCGAGGTCCAGGCCGGCAACCCGGCCGGTGTGCCCGCGCCCCAGACCATGCCCGCCCCCGAGGCGCCGCGGCCGCCCCTGACCGACGCCGAACGCCTGGCCCGCGAACTGGCCGAACGCGACCGCCAGGACGAACCCAAACCGCCGCCCAGGGCGTGACGCCGCAAGGCCTTTGACGCCGCGCCCGCAATGTCCGATTATGTAGGAGCGCCGCAGGAGCATCATGGCAAGGCCGGAAATCAACGAAGCCAGCGTCTGCGACTTCATTGTCAGCCGCAACCAGGGCAGCTTTCGCGAGCTGAGCTGGGAGGGCAGCTACACCGAATATCTCAATCTGGTCTGCGCCGATCCGTACCGCCACACGCGCACAGCCTACCAGCTTGTGTTCGACATGATCCGCCACTTCGGCAGCGAAACCTTCGAAGACAGCGGCGAACAGGTGCGCCGCTATCGCATCTTTGACGACCCGTTTCACGGTGGCAAGAACGCGATCTACGGTCTGGAGCGGCCGATTTCGCGGCTGGTCAAGTACATCCGCGCCGGCGCGCGCGAAGAAGGCCGCGAGCGCATCTTCATTCTGCACGGGCCCGTGGGCACGGCCAAAACCAGCATCATTGACACACTGTGCCGCGGGCTGGAGGCCTACAGCGGCACTGAAGAAGGCGCCAGCTACAGCTTTGCCTGGCGCTTTGGCAAGGATTTTCACGCCGCCGAGGGCGGCGGCATGGGTTTCGGCTTTCAGGCCAGCCAGCCTGACGTGGCCGGCACGCGCAACCCGGTGGCGGTTCTGCCCAGCCAGTTGCACGAACACCCGCTGCTGCTGATTCCGCGCAAGGCCCGGCGCGAGCTGCTGGAAAAACTGTGGAAGCAGAACGGGCTGGACGACAAGTCGCCGATCCCGCACAAGATTCTGGAGGGCGACCTCGATTACAACTCGCGCCAGATCTACGACTTTCTGCTGCGCCGCTACAAGGGCGACTGGCTGAAGGTGATGGACCACATTGTGGTGCAGCGCCTGAACTTCAGCGAATCCGGCGGCGTGGGCATCGCCAAGATTCCGCCCGAAGGCAACGTGGAAACCGCCAGTACGCCCGTCACGATTGACGAGAACTTCAAGTACATCGCCAACCTGCTCAGTTCCGTCAGCCTGGTGCGCTATTACGGCAAGTACGTCAAGGGCAACCGCGGCATCGTCCACTACAGCGACATTTTCAAGAAACCCAGCAACTACCTGCAACACCTGCTGGCGGCCGTCGAAGAACACAAGATGGACTTCGGCGAAGTCGGCTGCGACGTGGACGTGATGATTCTGGGCACCACCAACCTGGCCGAATACCAGGCACTGCGCGGCGACCCGCTGAGCAAGGCTTTGCGCTCGCGCATGCGCAAGATAGACGTGCCGTACCTGCTGAATTACCTGGACGAGGAAAAAATCTACAACCGCGGGCTGCGCCAGGCCCGGCGTTACCACCGCATTGCCCCGCACACCACGGAACTGGCGGCGATGTGGGCCGTGATGTCGCGCCTGGAAAAGAGCGACCTGCCCAACGCGCCCGACGTGACCGAAGAAGCGCGCCAGGTGCTGGCCAAACTGCACCCGCCGGCCAAGGCCCTGTTGTACGCCGGCGAGTACCCGGCGTTTCTGTCTTCGCGCGAGCGCCAGTCGCTGACGCGCGAGCTGCGCCGCCGTCTGCGCAACGAATTTCCGCACGAGGGCATGGACGGCATTCCCACCCGTATTCTGCAGAATGTGTTTGCCGACATCTGCGAAGACGACAGCAGCGACTGCATCACGCCCTTTGCCGTGTTCAAGCTGCTGGACCGTGTGGTGGACCAGGGCCCCGTCAACTACGATTTTCTGGCGCGCCAGCGCGACGACGGGTACCACGACTTCCGCGCGTTCACGGCCGTGCTGCGCCAGCGTTACGAAGACATCATCGGCAGTGAGATCGAAAACAGCGTGGTCAACGTGGACCCGGGCGACATCGAAAAACGCATCCGCCTGTATCTCAAGCACGTCATGGCCTACAACCGCAAGGAGAAACTCAAGAACGAGGTGACGGGCGCCGACATGGACCCCGACCAGAAAATGATGCGCGGCATCGAAGACCTGATGAACGTCGAAGACACCGAGCGCGACTTCTTCCGGTTCCGCATGGTTTCGCGCCTGACCAACGCCATGACCGGCGGCACCGGCCACGTCAAGGCCGGCAGCGCCCGCGAGCCCGCGGCGATTGATCTGGCCGAGGTCTACAAGGACGTCTACAAGGAGCTGCACCGCAACCTGTACCGCGAGATGCGCGACCAGATCAACTGGGCGCTGATCAAGCGTCATCTGGAGAAATGCTCGTCGCGTGCTGACCTGGAAAAACACCTCAAGGCCGAGGGCGAAACCGAACGCAGCCCCACACGCACGCTGATTGACAACCTTGAGCGCACCTACGGCTACTGCTTTGAATGCGCCAAGCCGATTGTGCTGTATTACATTGAAAAGCGGGCGCACTAGGCCATGAACCCCGACGGCAAGAGCAGCCCCGGCTCGACGTCGCTGGATCCCTTCCGCGGCGTTGAACCCAAGACCATCACCGAAATCGAACTGGAACAGGGCCTGCGCGTCCAGCGCGTGGATCTGCCCGCCGCGGCGCGTCTGACCGACCTGCCCTGGTACTGGGTGCTGCTGGCCGCGCTGGTGTGCACCGGCGCGTCGCTGGTCGGCACGCTGGTCGAGGCGCGGCACCTGCGCAAGGCCGTTGAAGAATCGGGGCTGCTCAAGGCCGAAGACAAGCAGGCCGCCCGTGATGCCGAAGAACTGGTGCGCGACCGCGAACGGCTGCAACAGCGCATGCGCGAACTCAAGCAGCGCCGGCAGCGGCTGGAAAACCCCGGCGCGAAGCCTGCCGCGCCCGAGCGCGACATGGTGGACATGCCCTGGACGATTGAAGGCCTGCGCGAAGAAGTGCGCCACCGTGCCGGGGCCGACTTTGACAATTACCGGCGGGCCGGCACGCTGGGCGCGCTGGTGATCGGCGCGTTTGGCCTGATTCTGCTGGCCCTGTTTGTGCGCGCGCTGTGGGCCGCCCTTTTGGGCGGGGCGGCCTTTGGCGTGTGTTTTCTGGCGGGGCTCAACCCCTGGATCACGTGGGGGCTGACGGCTTTGTGCGCGGCCGCGGGGGCCTGGCTGGGGCCGAAGCTGATGCTGGCGGCGGTGGTCAGCAACAGCACCTTTGCCGGGCTGGCCCTGGGCGGCCTGCTGGCTGGCGGCGGGGTGTACCTTGGCACCGGCAGTGAACTGTACGCGCTGATTGGTCTTGGCGCCGGGGCGGTGCTGGGGCTGGTGCTGGGGTACAAGTTTGCCCGGCCGCTGTTTCTTTCGGCGGTACTGGCCAATACGGCGGGTTTGTCGGCTACGGCACTGTGGTTGATGTGGGGCGACCCGTTTCCGTATTTCTGGCCGACGGCGCTTTGCGGGCTGATGCTGTTTGACGGCGGCGTGACCCGGCTTTATCACCGGCTGCGCTGGGGTGCGTGACGGCCCCGGTGCGCGAGACACGGTATGGATGAACACGACGCCGATCAATTACTGCACACGGCGCTGGCGCTGCACCGCGACGGCGACCACGAGGGCGCGGCGCGTCTTTACCGCGAAATTCTGGCTGCCCTGCCCGGCCACGCCACGGCCAGCCTGAACCTGGCCAGCATTGCCCTGGACCGCGACCAGCTTGACGAAGCGATCGCGCGCCTGCAGGGCGTGATCGCCCGCGACGAAGACAGCGGCCTGGCGCACCTGCTGTACGCGCGCGCTTTGTTCCGGGCCGGGCGCGGCGCCGACGCCATGCCGCACATCCGCGCCGCGCACGAGATCATGCCTGAAGACGAAACCGCCGCCGCCGAATATGTTTCGGCCGTGCGCCGGCGCTGGTACACCTTCGACGCCGCCGAGTACCAAAGCCTGCTTCAGCAGGCCCAGGCCGGGACCCTGCCCGAGACCGACCGCCAGCGCCTGGCCCAGTTGGCACTTCTGCGCATGCTGCGGCCTGAACTGCTGCGCCTGGTTGTCGAGCCCGGCCTGCCCCAGGAATCGCACGACGCGGTCACGCGCTGGTACCTGAGCCTGCCCGAAGACGCGCGGCCCGAACTGGCGCTGCTGGCGCGCAACTTTCTTCAGGCCGTGGAACTGATGCAGCAGTCGCCGCTGTTTCAGCCCTGCCGCGCGCGGCTGACATTGCGCGCCGGCCCCGACGGCGCCGGACACGAGCAGGCGGTAGACGCGCTTGAGGATGCCGACAGCCTTACCGGCGCGACACTGGAACTGGTGACCAGCGGCGAGCTGCGCTTTGTGCCGTTTTCGACCATCCGCAGCATCGAGTTTCACGACCCGGCCGCCGCCACGGGCGCGCTGGTCACCTTGCGCGACGGCAGTCTTCTCAGCGGGCTGATGCCGCTGTTTTATGTGTTTACCGAATTCGCCCGTGACGACCGCGTGCGCCAGGGTTTGAGCACGCTGATCCGGCCGCTGGTGCCCGGCGCCCATGCCGGCGTGGGCATTCGAACCCTGCGCGCGGGCGCCGGGTTCATTCCCGTGGTGCGCGTCGAGCGAGTGGACTTTGAGGAGGGGCCATGAAACTGGTGCAGGTGATCATCGCCCCGGAAAAGCTCGAGGCCGTCAAGGACGCGCTTGCCCGCGCCGAGGTGTACCGGTTTACGATCAGTGAAGTTCTTGGCACCGGGCACCAGCGCGACCGGGCCGAGGTGGCCAACTCGGCGCTGGACATTGAAATGTTCCGCAAGCTGAAGCTGGAAATCGCCGTCAACGACAGCTTTATCCAGCCCACGATTGACGCCGTGATGCAGGCCGCCGGCGAGGATTCGGTGGGGGTCGGCAAGGTGCTGGTGCTCAAGCTGGACGACGTGATCCGCATCCGCACCGGCGAGCACGGGTCGGAAGCAATCTGACCCGGCCAGGCTCAAGTTTTCGCCCCGAATGCACCGATGCCATGAACAGCACGCCCCACGGCGTGCGCGGCCCGTATCGGAGACGTCATGCTGCAACGCATTACCCGCTGGTTCCGGCGCGCCAAGCCCGCGCCGCAGGTCAGCGCCCCGTATGTTCTGCCCAGCGACGACCCCGCGGTCAGCCCGATTGTGGTGGAAGACCGCGAAGAAGTGCAACTGGCCGAAGTTGCCAGCCTGAACAGCGCGCTGTTGGCCCGCGTGACGCCAGACGCCGCGGGCGTGTCCGTACGTACGCGCGCCGTGGTCGAGATCAAGAACGGGCTGGAAGACCTGGGTTCGCACGTGCGGTCGCTGGGCCAGCGTCTGCAGGCCCAGACCATGAGCAACGCGCGGCTGATTGAAGCCCTGACCAGCCTGCCCCAGATGCTGCGTGAAGTGATCCCCAGCAGCGAGGAACAGACCCGTGCCCTGGCGGCCATGAAGCTGGCGCTGGACGAACAGGCCGAGGCCAACCGGCAGTTCGTGGAAGCACTGAAGCCCCTGCCCGAGTTTGTCAGGGCCGCGGCCAACCTGCCTGAAACCGCGCGCAAGCAGATGTGGGCCCTGGAACAGTTGACCAGCCAGCTTGAACAGGGCAGCAACGCCGCGCGCGAACAGGGCGAGCAGGTCAAGGTGATGGTGGAAACGCTGGTGCAGCAGAACGCCGAAAAGGGCGCCCAGGTGCAGGGCATGGTCGAGAATCTGGCGCGGTACCAGCGCGCGCAACTGCGCCAGCAGGTCAACGCGCTCAAGGCCGGGCAGGAAGCACTGGCCAGCCAGAGGCGCCACCAGGCTGAACTGGAGCGCGCGCAGCAAAGCCGGCTGAACCTGATCCAGCGCCAGCAGGCCCAGAGTTTCGAACGGTTGGAGGAGCACTTCCGGTCCGGCGCGCGCCGGCAGATGGTGATCACCGGCATCGCCGCGGTTCTGGCGATTGGCGCGCTGGTGTTTGCGGCACTGGTGGCATCGGGCGTCTTTGGCGGCAGCAAGCCCGCCCCCCAGGCCGAGGCCGAACGGCGCATTCCCGCCGGCGCGGTGGTTTCGCGCTGAGGCGGTGCGGCGCGCTCAAAAAACGAACACGGTCCCGGGCCAATGCCCGGGACCGCGCGTTTGACATGGCTAGTTGCAGCCGCAGGAGTCGCCGCAGCCGCCGTCGCTGCTGACGGCCGCCCTGGCCGCAGCCACCGTGGCCGCCGGGGAACGATCCTTCTGTTCGCCGGGCAGGCTGTCGCTGCAGGTGGGGCATCCGCCGTCGCCGCATTCGCCGCTCTGCTCGGCCTTGGCGTGGCTGTGAGTGCCGCAGGACCCGCCTTCGTGCCCGTGGTCATCGTCGTCGTGGTGGTGGCCGTGGCCGTGTTCTTGGGCCTTTTCTTCCTTGATCACCACGCCCTCGGCCGCGGCCTGTTCGCGGGCCAGACGCTCGACTTCCTGCACACTCAGTTTGGCGGCCAGTTTGGCCTGCTTGTTTTCGTGGGCCTTGAGTGCCTTGGCGACCTTGTGCACCAGGTTGGCAGCCACGCCGACTTCCTCGTGCGGCAGTTCCAAAAACGCGCTGCGCAGTTCCTTGTGCTTGTCCACATAGTCGCGGAACTGCTGGACCGTGATGCCGAAGCTGGCCAGCGTGCGGTTGAACTCCTCACGGCAGCGCACCTTGGCCTCGTAGAGCTTCATCTGGACGCGGCTCTTGACGTTGACCTCGCCGTCGCCGCTGGTCTCGATCGGGATGAAGATGCAGTCGGGGTAGTCGTTGACCACCTTGCTCTGCACGCCGTCGCTCTGGGTGCTGGGCATGCAGCCGAACGGCTTGACCGAAATGACCATGTGGGCCTTCTTTTCAAGCACCGCGTAGATGTTCTTGCCCACCTCCATGTGGCCTTCGCCGCCGCGCAGGTCAATGTTGTAGTAGCTCTGGGCCAGCTTGTGGATCTTGCCCTGGTCGGGCAGGGCAAAGGGTTTCATGCCCAGCAGCTTGCGGTACTTGTCGTACTTGTTGCGGAAGTAAATCTTCAGCGCGCCGGTCAGCGCCCAGCTCTTGAGCTGCCTGGCGCGGCTGACCTTGCCGTCCTTGTCGGGCAAGCCCCACGACTTGATGATGTCGTGTTTGGCGATGTACAGCAGGTAATCCACCCAGGTGCTGACGGGCTCAACCTGCACCTGCGCGCCTTCGGCTTCCAGCCAGCGGCCGATGCGGTAGTTGCCGTCGCCTTCGGTGGTCATGGCCCAGAACTCGCCGGTGATCTTCACCTTGGGCTTGACGCGGGTGTAGTCGCATTCGATGGCGTCGAACATCTTGCGGATGTCCTTGAGCGCGCTTTCGATCTTTTCGCCTTCGCGCAGGGCGTCGCCGGCGATCTTTTTGGCTTCTTCCAGCACGCGGTCGGTTTCGCCCTTCTTCAATTCATAGGGACGAAGTTGATACCCCATGTCGTTCAGCAGGTCTCCGACCATGATCGCCTTGATCAGGCCCATGAAGAAGTCCTTGCTGTAGTCAATGCCGCCTTCCTCGGCCGCGGCGTCGCCGCTGGCCTGGCTGATGCCCTGGTTCTGTTCAAACAGCAGCACACGGAAGCCGTCAAACCCGCTGTCGCGCAGGGCCTTGCGGTATTCGGCCTCGTACATGCCGAAGCGGCACGGGCCGCAGGCGCCGGCGGTAAGGAACACGTACTGTTCCTTGATCTGCTGGGTGGTCAGGCCCTTTTCCTTCTGCACGTTCTGAAGGTACTTCACCAGGTTGCCCACGGTGTAGTACGTGGGGTTGCACTGGCCGCGGTTGCCGAACTCCTTGCCCAGCGCCAGCGCCTCGTTGTCGGGCACGTCCAGCGGCTGCACCTTGTACCCCAGGCCGCGCACGGCCTGCTGGATCAACTGGTCGTGGGCCACGGTCAGGCCGCCGAACAGGATGGTGGTGGTTTCGCGCGTCTGTTTCAGAAACGGGCGTTCCTCGGGCCGCGTGAAGTGGCGGGTATCCTCGGTTTCAATGCCGAGTTCACGCCGAAGCTGGGCCTCGTACTGCTTGAGTTCGGCCTCCTGCTGGGCGTCGAGGTTCAACTGGTTTTCCATCACGTCGTTCGGAGTCATGGTTTCCCTTTCGGTCCGCCTGCGGTTACGTGGTCTATTTCCTTGGGGCGACGGCACGGCCGTCAATCCCGATGGTTCCCGGCCCGAGCTGCAGCGAGACCTCCTCGCCGGCGCGGTTGACGATTACGGTTACGGTCTGGTCCGGCGCCACGGTCTGCTTGGCGCGGTTGATGTCCTCCAGCGTTTTGACACGCACGCCGTTGTAGTGGGTCATGATGTCGTTGACACGAATGCCCGCCAGCGCGCCCTGGCTGCTTTCGCCCACCCAGGTCACCAGCACGCCTTCCACGGTTACCTCGCGCGCGCCCAGCGCCGCCTGGGCGTGACGGCGCACTTTTTCGTCGCCGTCGTTTTTGGCCGCGTGCTCGATCGCCGACCAGCCTTCGGGTGTGTCCTTGCGCTGCAGCGCCGTGATCGCGTTGATCCGCGCGGCCGCGTTGTCGGTGTTGCGCGCCAGATATTCGGTCAGGTACCGCACCGCCGACGGATCCTGGATGTCGCGCAGGGCCTCTACGGCCACGCCGGCTTCGTAACCTTTGGCGCCGTGCAGAATCTCGCCGACCATGCGGGCGCGCTCGGCGCTGTTTTCGGCCGTCCACCACGGCACGCTGTACAGGGCGGCAATCCGGAACGACGGGTCAACGTCGGGGTCGGTCAGGCCTTTCTGCAGCAGGCCATAGCTGGAAATCAGCGAGGTGTATTCCTGAAAGTTCAGACCCAGCGTGCCCGGCCCCTGGCCGATCGGGTGCAGCCCGAAGTCTTCGGCTACCTTCTTCCACATCGCGATCGCGTCGTTGTAGGCCGCCGGCCCCAGCTTCTGCATCTGGCGCAAAGCGTCCAGAACCCTGGCCTTGTCTTTGGTGTCAAAGGCCAGATCAAACGCGGCCTTGTGCATTTCGCGCCGGCGCTGGATTTCTTCGGGCGACAGGTGGGCCAGAATCTCGTTGTCTTCCAGCAGCTTTTCCAGTTCGGCGACGCGGGCCTCAAGCTGGCGGGCGGATTCGGCCCCGCCGCTGCGCAGCCGGTCAAGCTCGGCCCTCAATTGTTCGGCGGCGGCTTCGGCATCGGCCTTGGCTTCGCTCAGGCGGCCGTGGTCGCGGGCGATGTCGGCATTGGAGCGCCGGGCGGCTTCGGCGTCGGTTTTCAGACGGTCAATTTCGGCCAGGGCGCGGTCCAGCCGGGCCTGAAGCGCGGCGCGTTCACTGTCGCGGGCCGCGACCTGTTCTTCCAGGGTTGCCTGCCGGTCGGCGGCGTCGCGCACGTTGCCGAACACGTACATGCCGCATACCCCGGCCAGCAAGCCGAGAATCGTGCCCAGTACCGCGCCTGTAGTCGCCTTGTCCATGTTTCATCCTCCCTGCGGAGGAGTATTGCCTCAGCTTCCGACCGCCGCCAGCTCGGGGTCGGACTTGCCCTGTTCCTGGCCGGTTTGGCCCTTGCGGGCCAGCAGCTCGCGCTTTTTCTGTTCGAGCAGCTCGGCCAGCTTCTGTTTCTTGGCCTTCTGGTCGGCCATGTCTTCCATGTAGCGTTTGAGGAAGTAGTCAATCGTTTCGGTGCGGATCTTGATCGCGCCGGTGGGCTTGTTTTCGTCAATGTCGTGGAACGTGAAGTACGGCGTGCCGCTGACCGAAACAGTTTCCTCCACGGCGGAATAGATTGGTGCGTCGTGGCCGCACTTGAAGCTGGAAAGGTCCAGCGCCACCAGGTTCGGGTGCCGCGCCACGTACTTGGCGCCCCACAGCTTCTGGGCGCTGTTGGTGCTGTAGGCGTTCTTCCACACGTCACTGATGGCCATCGCGTGCGGAACGCGCCCGGATTTCACGTCTTCGCCGAACACCTCGTTCAGAATGTCCTCGTCTATCGGCAGGCTGTCCAGGCTGAACACCGGGTAGCCCATCTTCTGCAATTCTTCGACGATCTCGTGGTTCAGGCCGGGGTCGTTGTGGTACGGCCGGCCCAGCAGCACCACGCCGATCTTGCCCTCGCGCTTGAGCTTTTCGAGCGTTTCGCGGGCGGGCTTGCGCAGGTGGTCAATGCGGAATTCGTCCAGCGCCCGGTAGCCGGCTTTCACCGCCGCGGCGTTTTCTTCTTTGGTGATGCCGAACTTTTCGTGGAAGAACTCAAACAGTTCCTTTTCGGCCAGCGCCGGCACGTACAGGTCAACCACCGGATCCCAGTACTCGACGCTCTTTTCGGCAAACAGGTCGCCTTCCTTGGTGAAGGCTGCCTTGACCACCTCGGGCGTGGCGGTGACGGTGGGGCAGGCGCACGAGGCCAGCAGGTGTGTCAGGTCGGTCTGCAGCGTGTTGGGGATCGGAAAGAAGATGGCGTTGATCTGTTTGCGGTACAGCAGGTTGTGCACGTGGGCCAGGCTGACCTTGGCCGGGAAGCACTGGTCAATGCTGCCGCGGCGTGAACCCTCTTTGTACATGCCTTCGCTGGTGTAGTCGGACCAGATGATGTTTTTGGCCTGCACGCCAAGGGATTCCAGGTACGCGCTCCAGAACGGCCCGGTGCTGTACATGTTGAGAGCCTTGGGCAGGCCGATCTTGATGTCCTTGATGCGCGCGCGGCGTGCCAGCTGGGCCTTGACGCGCGACATGGTCAGCTTGCCCAGCAGCCCGACCTTCAGGTCCCCGACCACCACTTCGGGCTTGTAGCTGTCAAAGGCCTTTTTGGCCGCGACCTCGACATAGTTGGGGTTGGCTTTCTTGACGTCGTCGAGCTTGCCCTTGATCTTGCGCATTTCGTTGACGTCTTCGACGGTGCCCTTTTCGCAGGTGGCGATGATGAAGCGGCGGTTGTCGCCCTGGGGCGTCTGGGTGTCAATGAACGTGCGCAGGCACTTGTTCTTGCAGAAATAGCAGCGGGTGGATTCGTCGCGCTTGCTGGAGTAGCTCAGGCCCAGCAGCGCCTCAAACCCGATGAAGTGCGTGTGGCCGTGGCGCGCCGTCACGCGGATGGCCTCGATGCCGCAGCCGATCGCGCCGCTTTCGCCGCAGAACTTGTGCACGATCACGTCGGCGTCGGGCACCTTGCTCTTGATGAAGTCCACCTGGGCCTTGACCGCGGCCAGGTTGCGCTGGGTGCCGCCCTGCAGCACAAAGCGCCGGCCCAGCTTGGCCAGGTTCGGTTCCTGCACCACGTACAGCCAGATGTTCTTGGGCAACACGTGGGCCAGGCCGGCCATGATCTGCTGGGGCTGCCAGCCAAGCTGCTGGAAGTTGACGATGTCGCTTTCCATGAACACCGCGCAGCCGTAGCTGAAGATGGGCAGGCTGTCGGCGGAAAACGCGATGTCGGCGAATTTTTCAACCGGGTGGCCGAACTTGCCGGCGGTGGATTGCAGGAAGTATCCGTTGCCGGCGCTGCACTGGGTGTTCAGCTTGAAGTCGGCCACGCGGCCGTTTTTGAGCATGATCACCTTGATGTCCTGGCCGCCGACGTCCACGATCACGTCCACGTCCTTGTAGAAATGCAGCGCGGCCTGGGTGTGCGCCACGGTTTCCACCAGCGCGACGTCGGCGCCGATCGTGTCCTTCAGAATATCCTTGGCGTAGCCGGTGGTGCCCACGCCCATCACCTTCAGCGTCGCCCCGTTCTTCTGGATGCTGTCGCGCAGGCCGCCCAGCACTTCCTTGGTGTCCTGCAGCGGGTTGCCCTTGCTGAGCTGGTAATAGGCGCCGATCAGCTCGCCCTGCCTGTTCAGCAGCACGGCCTTGGTGCTGGTGCTGCCGCCGTCAATGCCGACCCAGCCCTCGACCACTTCGCCGGGCCCGAACTCGGGAAACTTGTGGCTGGCAATCGTGTAGCGGGCCTTGAACTCGGCCAGTTCCTGTTCGTCCTTGCTCAGGGGCCCGCCGCCGCTGGCGTTGCGCATGGCGTCGCGCCCGCCGCTGATATACGACGTCAGGGCTTCAATGCCGGTGAAGCGGGCGATTTCGTCGTCTTCACTCTTGCCGTACAGCACCGCGCCGATCGCCGCGAAGTACTGGGCGTTGTCGGGCACCACCACCAGGTCTTCGCCCTTTTTGCCCTCGGGCAGGGGGAACTTGCGTTCTTCCCACAGCCTGGCGATGTTGTGCTTCCAGGCCTGCTGCATGCTGGGAATGAACGTGTTGGGCCCGCCCAGCAGCAGCACCGTCGGCCGCAGCGTGTTGCCGCGCGTCAGCACCGAAAGGTTCTGCTGCACAATCGCCTCAAACAGCGAGGCCATGAGCTCCTGCGCCGGCACACCCTGCTTCTGCAGGCCGTTGATGTCGGTTTCAGCGAACACGCCGCACTTGCCGGCCACGGGGTGCAGCTTGACGCCGTGGTAGTTCAACTGGCGCAGCACGTCGCCGGGGATTTTCAGCTTGGCGTTGATCTTGTCTATCACGGCGCCGGTGCCGCCGGCGCACTTGTCGTTCATGCTGGGGATCTTGCGTTTGCCGCCCTTGTCTTCCTTCCAGATGATGATCTTGGCGTCCTGGCCGCCAAGCTCGATCACGCTGCCGGCTTCGGGGTACAGCTTTTCCACGGCCAGCGAAACGGCGTTGACCTCCTGCACGAACTTGGCGCCGAACAGCGGGGCCAGGCTGTTGCCGCCGCTGCCGGTGATGAAGATGCGGATCTTTTCATTCGGCAGCGGAAACGCGGCCGTGATCTCTTTCAGAAACTCGTGGGTCTTTTCGGGCTGGCGCGTTTCGTGACGCCGGTAATCCGACCACAGAATCTGGTCGGTCAGCGGGTCCATCACCACGGCCTTGACCGTGGTGCTGCCTACGTCGAGCCCGATCGTGACGCCTTTGGGATATTTGGCCAGAAGTTCTGCGCTCATGCCTGACCCTTTGCGGTTGCCAACGCTTCTCTGGATTCGACGACAGTAAACGGCGGCAGCTTGGCGTTTTCGGGCCGGATGTCCTCCAGCGTCAGACGCTGGAGATAGTCCGAAAACGATCTGCCAAAGGCCTGCAGAATGCCCTGAAACGCGCACTTGCCGGAAAACTCGCAGTCGCAGCCGTCCTCGACACAGCGGAAAATGCAGATATCGCGGTCCGACGCGGCCAGAATGCTGGCGATGCTGATCTGGCGGGCTTCGCGCGCCAGTTCATAGCCGCCCTGCGGCCCCGCCAGGCTGCGCACAATCTGGGCCGCGACCAGCCGGCGCATGATCTGCGCGCACAGGGATTCCGGAATGCGCTGCGCGGTGGCAATTTCGTGCAGGCGCACGCGACGGCCCGCGCGCGCCAGATGCAGCGCCGCGCGCATGCCGTAATCGGACTTGCTGGTGATGATCACGCCCGCCCCCGCCATCGCCCGGCAACGCTGACAAAAAAGGTCAAGGTGGGCAGAAAATATGCTGCCGGAATGTATGGGGCAAGTGGCTACCGGCACGCGGCTTCGGAGAACCCGCCAGACCATCACGAAGTACCGGAGTGGATTGGTCCGGTATTGGGCTGTCGGTTCACGCACGTGGAGGATTGCCCTGTTGCAACCATAAGGCTGTGATTGAGTCGCGGTGCGTCAAGTGCAGATTACGGGGTGTGTCGGTAGCGGGGTCAATACATCATTGCATTATGTATTTAGCGCCCGCAAAAAATTTTTTGGCACACATCGCACCGGGGGGGCCGCGCCAACAACCGCGCTTGAGCCGCGCCGTGCACGATGCGATCACCCCGCCTGCACGTGCCGTCAAAGCCGCGCCACAGCCTGAAAGCCACAGACGTGATTGAGGCGATCAGCGAGGCCATGAAGCGCCAAGGCGCGCCCAAGCACATCCGCAGCGACAACGGCCCGGAGTGCATATGTGGTTCAACATTTTTGATTCAATACGTGGCGTTGGCTTGCCGATGGAGCCGGGCAAGCCGCGCCGCTTTGACTATGAGTACGAGCGCAGGGGTGTTGCCGAGATCTTCATGTTCACCGAGCCGTTGACCGGCCTGCGTTGGGTGAACGTGCGAAAGCGCCGCACCAGGAAGGACTGGGTCGCGCAGGTGCGCTGGCTGCTGGAAGAAATCTTCTCCGACGCGGCCAAGGTCACGCTGGTGTGCGACAGCCTGAACACCACACCAGGGCTCACTCTACGAGGCCTATGATCCCGAAACAGCCAACCGGCTTGCCAAACGGCTGGGTCTGCGGCATACGCCCAAACACGGAAGCTGGTTGAACATCGCCGAGATTGAACTCAAAGCCCTCTCAACGTAATGCCTGAACCGGCGCATCCCGGACTTGGCGACGCTGGCAAGCGAGACGCGGGCGTGGCAGCACCGCCGCAATCAAGCGAACCGGACGGTGGACTGGCACTTCACCACCCAAGAAGCACGCACCAGACTGAAAAGCCTTTACCCGACAACTCAATCGTGACGAACCACTAGACCGGAACGCCGCCGGCAAAGGGCCGCGCGACAATCACCACCAGAATCAGCACCATCAGCGCGGCAATGCAGCCGTGCAGCGCCGCAAAGCGCGCGCGCCCGGCAGGCAATTTCCAGACCGCCGCAAAAGCCGCCGCGCCGGCCGGCAGACCCACGGCATAGCCGATCTGGCGCGGCATGGGCACGCCCAGAGCCCCCAGCGGCAGCCAAACCAGCAGCAGCGCGACGATCGTGGTCACCACGCCCGTCAGTGCCGCCAGCGGCCAGACCGGCGGCGTGGTGCCGCGTTGCAGATGCACGATCTGGCGGTACAGGTGAAGGTCACACAGCCACAACAGCAGCACCGCGACCAGCTTGACGTGAAACGTGACGTACCAGAACGAGGGCGTGCCGTCGGCCTGTCGCGGGGCAAAGTAATGCCGCAGTGTTTCGCCCGGCCCGCCCAGTGCGCCGCCCACGCCGTGCAGCATCAACAGGCCGGCCACAATGGTCAGCACCCCGCCGGGCACGCAGGCCCCGAAGTAAAGCCGGCGCAGAAAACCCAGCAGTCCCTGGTCGTGTTCGGGCTGACGCGCGTGAAACACCAGCAGGCGCGAAAGCACCAGCAGCGTGCCCAGCCACAGCACCAGACCCACCAGATGCGCCGTCAGAATCCACGGGTTGGCGACCATGGCCGCAATCTAGCCGCGGGCCCGACCGGTGACAGGGGCGGGTGCTACTTGCCCTCGCGCTTCTTGACGTTGTCCGGGTTCAGAACCTGGCTTTCCTCGCCGGCCCGGCGCCGGCGTGACGAATCAAACTGGCTGACCGGCGGGCTTACCGTGGGCGCGTGCCAACTATGCTTCATGATGCCGTACTCGTTGGCGCAGTGGGTCATGGCTTCGCCCAGTGTCTCAAACCACATCTGGAGCATCTCGGGCATCTCGTCTTCCGTGGCGCCGGGCTTGGGTGTGTCCCAGCCCAGCAGCACGTAGCCGCGAACATTGTCACCCTCCAGCGAAAAGTGCTGAAACGGGGCGTTGTCTTCGGGCGGAGTGTCGAACGAGAAACGGATCATTCGCCACCAGTATTACGCACAATTTGCAACTTGTGCCAGAGGCAGCGCCGGGTTTGTGCCGGTCAAAGCGTGCGCAGAAAGTGGGCCGCGACGGCCGCCGCGGCCTGCTCCAGTTGCGGCGACGCATGAAGAAACGGATGCCGCGCGCCAAACGTGTGGCCGGTGTCCTCAAGCGTCAGCAGCTTGACATTTTCGCCCTGTACCGGGCCGGCGTTGGCGGCCTCCAGCAGCGCGTGGGCTTCCTCCAGCGGTACGGATTCGTCGTTTGCCCCATGCACCAGCAGCCACGGCAGGCTGACGCGCGAGGCCGCGGCCAGAATGTCAAAGGCCGCCGGGTTGCTGTCCAGTTCATCGAAGTAGGTCTGGCCTACGCGCATTTCCTGTCCGGTGCGGCTGTTGGTGACCTTGACGTGGCCAAAAGCAGCCAGGTGCTGGCGCACTTCGGGCCCGTCAAATCGGCGCGCCGAACTGACACCGGCCAGTGTGGCCAGAGACCGGACCCGGCCGTCGCGGACCGCAGTCAGCAGCGCCACGCCGCCGCCCATGCTGTGGCCCAGCAGGCCAAGGCGCGCCGGGTTGGGGCTGGCCTTGTTTGTGAGTCCGCCGGCCTGGGCGGTGTTCAGCACGGCGGCGACATCGGCCAGGCGTTTGGACCAGGTGTCCTGTTCGAACAGGTCAAGGCGATCAAAGTGGTCCGTGCCGGACTGGATGCCGCAGTGCGAAAAGTTGACCGCGGCGCAACACAGCCCGGCGTCGGCCAGCGCGCGGCCCAGCCACGGAAAGAACCCCCAGTCCTTGAAACCCTTGAACCCGTGCAGCAGCACGACCAGCGGCGGGGCGGCCATGCCCGGCGGCAGGTACAGGTCGCCGCGCACCGGCAGACCGGCGGCGCCGGGGATGACGAAACGGTCGTCCGGCTGGGCAATCGGGGCCATGACGGGGCTACTGGGGTTGCGCGCCGTCGGCCGGGTCAGACACCGGGGCCTGGTCAACCTCGGCGTCGCCGGCGTCGGTGGCGCCCACGGCCAGGTCGGCCTCGGTGGGCAGCTCGTTCAGGCTGCGCAGGCCGAACGCGCGCAGGAATTCAGCGGTGGTGACATACAGGGCCGGCGCGCCGGGTTTGGCCGAGTCACGGTCGCCGACCTTGACCAGCCCGCGATCCAGCAGGTTGCGCACCAGGTGATCCACGCCGGCGCCGCGGATGTTTTCCAGCTCGGTGCGGCTGATCGGCTGCTTGTAGGCGATGATCGCCAGCGCCTCGAGCGTCGCGGGCGAAAGTTTCTGGGCTTCGCGTTCGCGCACGAGTTGCTTCAGCAACTCGTCGTGTTCGGGGCGCGTGGTCAGCAGGTAGCCCTGGGCCAGATTCTGCAGCGTGAACGAACTGCCGGTGCGGTCGTAGCGCGCGGCCAGAAACTCCAGCGCCTGCCTGACCGGAATCACCGACGTCAGCCCCACCAGTTCGGCCAGCCGGCGCGCCGATACCGGGCGGCTGTGCACGAACAGCAGCGCCTCGAGTTTGGCCGCCAGCGCGTCCTGGGGAATCGCCGAGGCCGCGATGATGTCCCCGGCGCTGGTGGCGTCGTCGGCGGTTTCCTCGATCGGCTGTTCCGGCTCGTTCATGCCTTGTTTGTAGCGCGCGTTACGCCCGGCGCCAAGGGCGGCTACTCGTCGGCCTGGGCGTTGCGGCCGGGCAGGCGTTCCTCGTAGGCATACAGGCCGCTGTTGGCCACGGCGTTGCGCCAGCGTTCAAACAGCGCGTCGCTGACGTTGGGGGCGGCCAGGCAGTCTTCGCGCTGGTCCACAAAGCGCGCCTCGTTGGGGATGCGGCGGTTGGTGGCCAGCCGCCGGACAATGAACCACGATTTGCCGTCCTGGATGATGCCCGAGGTGCGGCCGTCTTCCAGTTTCCAGGCCGCGTCGTCCACGGTTTTGGGCAGCGAACCGTCGCCGCGGATGATTTCGGCCAGCAGCCCCGGCGTGTTCTGGCGGGCCGAGCCGTGAATGCTGCGCGCGGCGGCCAGCATGGCCATATCTTCGCCGGCGGTCAGGCGCTGCTGGACATCCTTGATCGCGTCTTCGCTGGCGCACTGGATCACCATCACGTTGATGTTGCGCGAACTGCGGAACCAGTACCACACCACCATGCGCTTGAGCAGGTCGTTGCGCGCGCGGATCTGCAGCAACTGGTCGTATTCGGTCTCGGTGATCTTCAGCCGCAGTTCCAGCCATTCGCCCCAGGTATAGGGGCGCTGGGGCTGGCCGGCGCGCTTCTGGTCTTCCAGCAGCTTTTTGTTTTCAGCCTCCAGCAGCGCGCGGGCCTGGGCCATCATGGCCTCGACTTCCTGGCGGATCTCGCGCGGTTTGATCTGGCCGCCGGTGATGGGGTCAATTCGCGCGGCCTCAAGTTCCAGCATGCGCTCGGCGACCAGCAGGTCCAGAACCGGGCCCACGCGGCGGTCGGTCGCCGGCAGCAGCTTTTCGGCCTCGACCAGCCGCTGCACCAGTTGTTCGGCGGTGATCACGCTCTGGCCCACGCGCGCGACCTGGTTGGCCTTGAGGGTACGGCGTTCCTGGGCGCCGGTCTGGTATCCGGCGGCAAGGCCGGCCACGGCGCCGGCGGCCAGCACGGCCAGCATCAGGCGGAAACGGCGCATTACTTGCTCGCTTTCTGGTTGGGTTTGCAGTCAAAGCCGGGCAGGCGGCGTTCGATCACGTATTTCTGCGTGATGCCGACATGCCGCACCCAGGTGTTGAACAGGTCTTCCTTCACGTCTTCGGCTTTCATCAGGCGGTCGCGCTCGGCGGCCAGAGGCTTGGCCGCCGGCGTCAGGGTCAGCCGGCGCAGAAACACATGCCAGCCGAAACTGCTTTTAACCGGCGGCGCGACTTCGTCGTCCTTGATGTTCCACAGCGCGGTTTCGGCCTCGGGCACCAGCGTCGCCGAATCCCGGTAAATGCGCCCGATGCGGCCCTTGTTGATGCTGCTGCTGGTGTCTTCACTTTTCTGCACGGCCAGTTCCTCAAAACGCTGGATGCGCTTGTCGGCCGCCAGCACCCGCAGCTCGTCGTATATCGCCTGGGCCGCGGACTGGTTGCGCACCAGAATGTGCCAGGCCTCCAGGCTCTGGGTTACCTCGCTGAAATACGTGACCAGCACGCGCTTGCGCAGGATGATCGGGGCGCGCTCCAGCAGGTAGGTCTCGAAGCTTTCTTTGGTCAGGCCCTGCTGCTCCAGCCACTGTTCATAGGTCAGCATGCCGCGCGAGGAGCGTTTGATCTCGGCCTTGACGTTTTCGATCTGTTGCCGGGTGCAGGTTTCGATTTCTTCGCCGCTGAGCACCAGACCCAGCCGTCGCGATTCCAGATCCAGCAGCGCGACATCGCGCAGATAGGCCAGCGACGGCGCGACCAGGTGATGCTCAGGCTTGAGCATGCGCTCGGCGTCGCCGATGCGCGCGATCAGGTCCTCGGCGGTGATGATGTGGCTGCCCACGCGCATGACCTGGCCGACTTCAAGATCGTTGGGCTCGCCCTTTTTGGGTGTGCTCTGGGCGCCGGCGGTGTACCCGGCGCCAAGCGCGACCGCCACAAGCCCGCAGAACAGGGCAAAACGGACCAACCGGTGATGGAACATGCTGGATTCCTCGGCAAGGGGCACGGGTGCCGGCGCGCCGACGCGCGCGGTGTGTCAGTGGCCCCGGTGCTATCCTAGCGCCGGGTTGCGGCGTGCAAAGCACAAGCCGGCGCAATCCGGCGCGATCAGCGTGCCCGCGCCAGTCCTTCCAGCGCCTCGGGGTTGGCCACGCTGCTCAGGTCACCCAGGTTCGGTTCGCCCAGGTACTTTTTCTGGATCAGCCGGCGCAGGATCTTGGCGCTGCGTGTCTTGGGCAGGTCGTCCACAAACAGCACGTTTTTGGGCCGGTCCACCTTGCCCAGGGCGTTCACCACCTGCTGGATCAACTGTTTGCGCAGGTCTTCGCTTTCCGCAAAGCCGCGGGTCTTGTGCAGCACCACAAAGCACACCACGTCGGTGCCCTTGAGTTCGTCCGGCACGCCGATCGCCGCGGCTTCGCTTACGGCCGGGTGCTCGATCAGTGCGGCCTCGATTTCACCGGGGCCGACACGGCGGCCGGCGATCTTGAGCGTGTCGTCGGCGCGCCCGAACAAAAACCAGTCGCCGTCCTTGTCCACTTTGGCCCAGTCGCCGTGGTTCCACACGTTGGGGAACTTGCTCCAGTAGGTTTCCAGGTACTTTTCGGGGTTCTTCCACAGGCCGCGGGTCATGGACGGCGCCGGTTGCCTGCACACCAGATAGCCGACTTCGTCCACCACCGGCTTTCCTTCTTCGTTGAAGACGTCAATGTCCATGCCCAGGCCGGGGCTCTGCAACGAGCACGGTTTCAGCGGCATGATCGGCAGCGGCGCCAGAAAACAGCCGACAATGTCGGTGCCGCCGCTGATGTTGATGATCGGCAGGCGCTGCTTGCCCACGTGGTTGAAGAACCACAGGTAGCTTTCCGGGTCCCAGGGTTCGCCGGTGCTGCCCAGCATGCGCAGGCTCGGCATGGGATGTTTGTCGGCCCATTCGTCGCCGGCGCGCATCAGCATGCGCACCGCGGTGGGCGAAATGCCCAGGTGTGTCACGTGGTGGCGTTCCACCATGTCCCAGACGCGGTCGGGGTCGGGATAGTTCGGCGCGCCCTCGAACACCACCAGGCACACGCCGTGAAAGAAGCAGCCGATGATTTCCCAGGGCCCCATCATCCAGCCGATGTCGCTGAACCACCAGAACACGTCGCCGTGCTTGACATCAAAGTTGTAGCCCAGCTCCTTGCCCATCTGGGCCAGACAGCCCGCGTGCGTGTGCACCGTGCCCTTGGGTTTGCCCGTGGTGCCGCTGGTGTAGATCATCAGCGCCGGCGCCAGCGCCGGCATGGGTTCGGTGGGGCATTCCGGCGGCTGGTTGTCCACGGCATCGTGCCACCACAGGTCGCGTCCGGGTGTCATGGGGCATGCGGGCAGTTGACCGCCGGCCGTTGACCGTTGACCGTCCATCGCGCCGCGCAGACGCGCCAGCACAATCACGTGCCGGACGCACTCCAGCCCCGCCACGGCCGCGTCGGCGGCTTCCTTGATGCCGAAGGGCTGGCCGCGGCGCATGGATCCGTCGGCGGTGAAAAGCACTTTCACTCCGGCGTCTTCCAGTCGTTCGCGCACCGCCGGAGCGGCATAGCCGCTGAAGATCGGAATAAAGATCGCCCCGATCTTCTGGGTCGCCAGCATGGCAAACACCACCTCGGCCACCATCGGCATGTAGCAGGCCACGCAGTCGCCGCGCCTGACGCCAAGCTGCTTCAGCGCGTTGGCCACGCGGTTGACCTGCACGGCGACGTCGCCAAAGGTGAAGCGCCGGACATTTCCGTCTTCGGTTTCGGCAATCAGGGCCGTGCGCGCGGCGTGCAGCGGGTCGGGGTCGCTTGCCGCCAGTTCGGGCGCCACGCGCGCCGTGTCGCCGGAAAACGGCCGCTGGCGCACCCACTTGTCAATGCAATTCAGGGCGATGTTGGTTTCGCCGCCGACAAACCAGTCGGCCCAGGCGTTGCCTTTGGTCGTGTCCAGCGTTTTGGCGTAGGGCTTGAACCAGCGGAAGTCCAGGTCGCGCAGGGCGTGATCCCAGAACCAGGCCACGTCCTTCTGCGTGCGCGCCACAAACTTGCGCGCCTGGGCCAGCGCGTCGGCCGGGTCGCCGGTCAGCTCGTGGCCCAGCTTGCGCATCAGCCGGGTAATGTTCGCCTGTTCGATCAGCGCCGCGCCGGGCTTCCAGACATACTCCATGATTTCCCCCGCCGTATTGTGCCAGCGCGCGGCGCCGGGAAAACCCTTTGCCGCTTTCGCCGTTACGCCACTTGCCTGATGCATCCGGCCCGGCGGCTTTGCAAACTGCGCGCGGTGCGAAGGTCCGGAGTCGCCATGCAGCCCAAGCCCAAACTTCCGGGGCCGAAAGGGCCCGCCAAAGCCCTGCCCGGCAAAGGTTCCGCCCCTGGTGCAAAGCCGACCGCCCGACCCGCCGCCCCCAAACCGGCAGGTCCGCGGCCCTATGGTCATGCCGCCACGGCGGCTCCGCGCCGCAAGCCCGTGCACCGGTTTCTGATGCTGGGCATTCCGTTTCTGGTGCTGAACGGGCTGGGCCTGCTGGTGATCCTGGTGGTCATTCTGGTGCTGTTTGTGCTGGTCGGCGCCGTTGTTACCACGGACGGTTCCGGTGCCGGCGGCGCGCTGGCCGGTTTTGCCGTGCTGATTGTGGTGGCGTGCCTGGTGTTTCTGGGCTTTGTCATCACGGCCGGTGTGCTCTGCATCAAGGGCAAGACGGCGGGCTGGTGGATGGCCATGATCTTCAGTGGCGTTGGCGCGCTGCTGCAGAGCATCGGGCTGACTCTTTCCCTGACCGGCCCAAAGGCCGGCGAAGGGCTGGCCGGGCCGCTGGTCGGGTTGCTGATCTCCGGCGGCATGATCGCGCTGGGCATCTTTGACAGGAAGGCCTACAAGGCCAAACTGGCCGGCGCGCCGCAGGGCGGGCCGGCGGTGCCGCAGCGCGCGGCCCCGCCGGGTGCTCCCCGGCCCAGAGGCAACACGTCGGTGCGGGTCGCGCCGTCGGTGCGCGCCAAGGCCCCCGGCGCGCCCAAGCCCGCGGCGGTGGCTGAATCTGCCCCCGCACCCGAACCTGTGCCCCAGCCGGAACCCGCGTCCGAACCCGCACCGGAACCCACGCCCGAACCTGTCCCTGAACCCGAACCCGAACCCCAGCCTGCCGGTCCGCCACCCAACGCCACCAGCCCCAAGGCCGCGGCGGTGCAGATTCTGGCGCTGGCGGCAAGTGTCGAGCCGGAACTTGCCCCGGCACGGCTGGAAAAGGCCCGCGCCGCCGTCACCAGGCTGCTGGGTGAAGGTTCACGCGCGGACATTGACCTGTGGACGGCCTCGCCGCTGTCGGTGAACGACTTTGCGGCCCAGATGGCCGAGGTGGCCGATCTGGTCGGCGGCAACGCCAAACTGGCCCAGGGTGTGGTCAAGTGCGCGCAGTTTGCGCTCAAGGGTGCTGACGGCGGCTACAGCGACGCAGCCCAGGCCGTGCTGGATGCGCTGCAGCAGCAGTTTCCGGCCCTGCGGCCCCGGCGCCGTGCCGCGCCGCCGCCGGTGTACGCGCCGGCACCGTGCCCGCGCCCCCGCCGGCAGGCTATGCCGCCGCGCCGCCGCCGCCGCGCCGGTGTGGCCCTGCCGCGCCAGCGCCGCCGCCGGGGTTATCGCTAACGTGCCGCCCACAACAGCACGCGCTTGAAGGCATAGGCATAGGGCCGTGCGTCGCCAATGGCCGCGCGCAACGCGGCGCGGTACTGGCGCAGGTATTCGGCGTAAAGTTCCGGGCTCAGGCGCTTTTCGTAATCGGTCAACAGCGTGCCCTTGACCCATTCCACGACCGCGTCGGCGGATTCCAGCACGTGCAGGTACACCTGAAGCCTTACGGACTGGCGCGCAAACCCCAGCCGGTGCAGCAGCGTGGCGTACTGTTCGGGCGCCAGCACCGGCCAATGCCGTGCGTAACCGCCAAGCGCCGCCCGGAACGGCTCGCGCCCGGCCAGTTCGTGCGCCACAAGGTGACTGGCGTGATCGTTGTTGGCCGGCATCTGCACCGCCAGTTGGCCCGCCGGTGACAGCCAGCCCGCCAGACGCGCAAACAGGGACTCGTGATCGCCCAGCCAGTGCAACACCGCGTTGCTGAACACCAGATCCGGCGGCCGGGGCGGAGTGAAGTTTGCAATGTCGGCCTGTTCGAAGTTCAGCCCCGGTCTGGCGTGGGCCGCGGCCCTGGCCAGCATGGCCGGCGAGTTGTCCACGCCCGTGGTGGCGGCCGCGGCAAGATGTTCATGCAGTCGCGCCGTGAGTTCGCCGGTGCCGCAGCCCAGATCCACGCAATGCATCAGCGCACGGGGTTCTATCAGTGCCAGAAGGTCAAAGAACGGGCGCGAACGCTCGTCTTTAAAGCGTTCGTATTGCGCGGGATCCCAGTCGGGCATGCCGCCATGATAGCCGGTTGCCTCACATTGTCACATTCTTGTCACGGAAGCAGGCGCGCCGGATTCCAGCCGGCATACACCGTAGGCGTCGCGCCTCCGGCCTGCGCACAGAGGATGTAACCCCCGCGGGTGAGACCCCCGCGTTACGCCGCCGGGACGCCGGCTTGCCGCTGGCATAGACTGTAGGCGTCCCGCCTCCGGCCTGTGCAAAACGAGGCAACCTGCCGCCGGGACGGCGGCGCTTCCCACGGGCGAGACACCCGCGCTATGCCGCCGGGACGGCGGCGCTTCTCCGCGCGGCAATCGCGGCGTCTATTTCGGCGTTGAACTGCTCGACCGTCCAGCGCAGTTGCCGCGCCAGCGCGCCAGTTCCACCTGCACCCGCCGGTGGATGCCCGCGTTGGCCATGCGCGCCTGGCCCAGCTTGACCAGCCGCTTGGTCAGCGTTTTGGGCCAGTTTCAGCGCCTCCGCCGCGCTGTTCCGGCGCGGGCGGGTTCATATCAACCGGCAGCGCGGCCGCTTCCGGGCTGTTTCTGTGACCGGCTCGGGCGGTGTTTCGCCGGCCAGTTCCGCCCGCGCGCCGGTCGCGCGCCAGGCGGCAGATCATCGCCTGCATCGGACCAGAACACCGGCCCCACGCGCGTGCCGGTGCGGCGGTAGAGCGGCCTCCGCGAGGCTTCGCGGTAGGCCGATTCGCGCAGACGGTCCATGTCGCAGCAGCCCTGATGCCCAAAGCGACGGCGCGGTTGGTCTGGGCGACGGTGACGGCGGAGGGGTCGCGGCGGACCCGCCGCCAGGGCCGGCCGGGGCGTTTGGACAGGTCGCGCAGATAGCGGTTGGCCCAGGCGACCGCGCGGCGGTGGTGTCAACGCGAGTTCCAGCATGCGCATGCGCACAGCCAGGATGCGCTCGGCGTGGGCAATCACCTGCTGGACTTGCCAGGCCGCCCTCGGGTGCCAGACCGACAGCGACAAAGTGGGATCATTTCTCGTTCGGGTTGCCGTGCGGGCATGGTGGTCTCCGTATGTGTTGCAGGGGGAGCGTGCAGGGGCCGCCGACCCACTTTGGCCGCCGGAAGATGGAGGCGGGGGGCCGGGGGCCGGGGTTTTGGATTGGTACCAACCCCCAACCCCCGCCTTCCCGCGGGCTGCCCTTGCTGTGGCCGGAAAGGAATGGAGGTGGCGGCGGGATTCGAACCCGCGTATGACGGTTTTGCAAACCGTTGCCTAACCACTTGGCTACGCCACCGGGTGTGTCCGGTCGGCGCGGCTGCCCGCGGCGGAGATTCGCGCGGGCAGGCGCCGGATGCTGGTGACCCCGACGGGATTCGAACCCGTATCGCGGCCTTGAAAGGGCCGTATCCTAACCGTTAGATGACGGGGCCTTGCGGTGCTGCCACTGACGCGCCACTAGATACACAACGCCTCGCGGGCACGCAACGGGGCGTCATTTGGCCCGGCGTTCAATGCTCAACGCGGGCTCCTCACCTGCTTCAACGCGCGAGAGATTCTGGATCAGCATTTCCGATTTCGGGCGCAGTTCCAGCGCGCGCCGGAGAGCCCGCGCGGCGGCGTCGCGGTGGCCGCCGCGCACCAGCGCCAGCGCCAGCAGCACCACCGAAATCAGGTCGTCGGGGCGCCGCGCCACCAGCTTGCGCAGGGCGTCGGCCGCGCCCTCGTGAAAGCCGCGCTCAAGCTGCAGCATGCCGATCGCGCGCAGCGCGGGCTCAAAATCGCCGCAGCGCCGGTACAGCACCAGGGCCTCGCGCTGACGGCCCAGGCCTTCCTCGCACGCGCCCAGCGCGAACAGCGCCGGCTGGGGCGCCAGGCGGTACTCGCTGTAGGTCAGCAGTTCCGTCAGCGGCAGCTTCGCGGCCTCGAACTGGTCGGCGCGCACCAGCCGCGAAGCCTCGCGCCACAGGTTGCGCAGGCGGCGTCGGCGGGCGATGAAATAGGCCAGATAGCCGATCTCGAACAGCGCCAGAGCCACGGCCGCGCCCAGGTACACGTTGGCTTCGAGGCTGCCGGGCGAGGCCGCGTTGTACAGCACCGCCGAATGGGCCAGCAGGTAACCGGCGCCGAAGGCAACCAGGCCGTGGGCAAGGTGAAGCAGCGACGGCAGCCAGGTGGGGGGTCTGGGTTGCAGCTTCACGGGCGGTTCCTGGTGCGGGGACAGTTAACAACGAACAACCCGGTGCCGCGTTCAGCGCTTGCCGGCACGCAGGTTGTACTTCTGCGGTTGGCGGCATGATAACGCTGCCCACTGTTGCGGGCGCGGAGAATGGCTAGATTCAGCGCGTCAGGAAGGGAACCGGGTGCGAACCCCGGGCGGCCCCGCCACCGTATCGGAGCAATCCTCCGGAGCCGGACCTCGACCTGAAAGGATTGTCCCACGGCTCGAGGGAGGCCCGTGGCGCGCAAGGCCGTTTGCGCGCCGCACAGTTGGCGCGCATGTCACGCAGACCCTTGCTGCTTGTGCTGGTTGTGGCCGTGCTGGCCGCCGTGTGCGCGTGGCTGGCGGCATTTCTGGCCGGCGACACGGCCGCGCCGCCGGCCAACGCGCCGGCGCCGCGGATTGTCAGCCTGATTCCGCCGATCACCGAGACGCTGTTCGAAATCGGCGCCGGCGAGTTTGTCGTCGGTCGCAGCGATTACTGCCGCGAACCGCCCGCGGCGCGTGAACTGCCGCCCTGCGGCACCACACTGCACCCCAATGTCGAGGCGATTGCCCGGCTGCAACCCACGCTGATTGTCGGCGAGGCCTCGGTGAACGCCGCGCGCGACAAGCTGAACGGGCTTGGCCGCGCCGAGTTTCTGCCCTGGCTGTCGCGCGACGATGTCGTGGCCGGCACCCGCGAGCTGGGCCGCCTGACGGGGCGCGAGTCCGCGGCCAACGCCATTGCCGACGAAATCGCGGCTGCGCTGCCACAGACCGGGCCGCAGACCGGGCCACGCGTGCTGCTGGCCCTGCCGCACCAGCCCGGCAACATGGATTCGGTGTGGTTTCTGCGGCGCAACTCGCTGCATGGCGCGGTGCTGCACGCCGCGGGCGCGCGCAACGCCGTGGCTGAAGACGTGACCGGCGCGCCGCAGTTGAGCCTCGAGCGCGTGATGGAACTCGACCCGGACATGGTGATTGTGCTGCATTCGTCGGACACGCTGACCGAAGGCGACCGTGCCCGGCTGCTTGCCGACTGGCGCGAACTGGCGGTGCTGCGCGCGGCGCGCGAAGGCCGCATTGTGGTTCTCAACGGCAGGCAGTTGTACCCGGCCGGGCGCGGCATTGTGCGACTGGTGGAAATTCTGCGCGCCGAAGTGAAGCGGATGAGCCCATGACCGCGCTGAACCTGACGGCAGTGACTGTGACGGCCCGGGGGCGCGCGCTGCTGGACGGCGTTTCGCTTTCGCTGGCGCCGGGCGAGTTTCTTGCATTGATTGGCCCCAACGGCGCGGGCAAGACCACGCTGATCCGTGCCGCGCTGGGCATGGTCAAGCCCGCTTCGGGCAAAGTGCATTTGGCTGGCGACGACCCCCGCGCGCTCAGTGGCCGCGAACGCGCCGCCCGCGCGGCCTGGCTGCCCCAGACCGGCGCGGTGATCGAGGCCGTCAGCGCGCTGGAACTGGTCGAGGCCGCGCGCTTTCGGTTCAACGAAAGTCGTGCAACCAGCCGCGAGGCCGCGCAGGCTGCTTTGGCGCGGGTGCGGGCCGGGGCGCTTGCGGCGCGGCCCGTGACCCAGCTTTCCGGCGGCGAACAGCAGCGGGTGGCGCTGGCGGCCATGATCGCCCAGCAGGCGCCGCTTTTGATGCTGGATGAACCGGCCAACCACCTGGACCCGGCCCAGCAGATCGCGACTTACAGGCTGATTGGCGAACTGTGGCGTGAAGGCCGCGCGGTGCTGTGCGTGACCCACGACCTGAACCTGCTGCGTCATGCCGGCGACTGCGCGCGGATGCGCGTTGCCGGGCTGGCCGACGGCCGCGTGGCCTTTGACACGACCATGGCCGCCGCCGCGCTGCCCGACCGTGTGGCGGAATTGTTCGGCGTGCGGGTCAGCGCGCGTGACGGCGTGATTCTGGCCGAAGATATTTCCGGGGTGGGTCCATGAAGGCCCGCGTCGCGATGCTGTGCGTGCTTTCGGCGGCCGTGATTGTGGCCTCGCCCTGGGCCGGTGGTTTGCCCGACGGCGAACTGGGACACTGGGTGCTGGTCGAGCTTCGCATCCCGCGCGTGCTGATGGCCGTGGTGGTGGGGGGCGTGCTGTCGCTGGTGGGCGCGTGCTTTCAGACCATTTTCGCCAACCCGCTGGCCGCGCCCAGCACCGTGGGCACCACGGCGGGCGCGACACTGGGCGCGCTGATGGCGCTGGTGCTGGGCCCGGCGCTGGGTTTGGGCGGCTATGCGGCCGGTGTTTCTCTGCCGCTGACGGCGCTGGCGGCCTTTGCGGGCGCGCTGGTGGTCAGCCTGCCGATTGCGGCCGTGGCGGCTTCGGGGCGGGCGCGGGTCAACGACGTGCTGCTGGCGGGCGTGGCGGTTTCACTGGCCGCGGGCGCGCTGGCCACGGGCTTGCAATACACGGCCGATCAGGCCGCGTTGCAGACGGCCGTGCTGTGGTCGCTGGGGCATCTGCCGCAGGTGGGCTATCGCGATCTGCTGATGCTGCTGCCGTTTGCGGTGCCGGTGTGCGCGTTCTTGCTGCTGCAAACCCGCGCGCTGAACGCCCTGCTGGGCGGCGAACAACGGGCCTTCAGCCAGGGCGTAGACGTGCCGCGCGTGCGCGCGCTGACGCTGGGCATGGGGGCGCTGGGCGTGGCGGCCTGCGTGGCGGTGTGCGGACCGATTGCCTTTGTGGGGCTGGTGGTGCCGCACATTGTGAGGCTGGCACTGGGGCCGAACCGGCGCGTGATGCTGCCGATGTCGCTGGTGACGGGCGCGGGGTTTCTGGCGGCCTGCGATTTGGGCGGCCGCCTGATCCTGCCCGGCCGCGAGCTGCCCGTAGGCGTGATCACGGCGGCACTGGGCGCACCGACACTGGTGTGGCTGATCGTGCGCGGAAGCAGGGCGTAGGGTCTGGCGGTGGTGGACATGGAACGGAACTGATGTAGAAGTAGCACATGTCGAAAAATTGATACCAAAGGGGCGCAGACGTGGAAAAAAGTTTGGCTGGCTGAAGGCAGTGGTTCACACTGCGGTTTTGTTCGTGCTGACCTCGGCTGCCCTGTGCCTGCCGGGGTCGTTTGCTTTGGCGGGAAGCTCGCGGATTGAGATTATTGACTGGTACGGAAGCTCAACAACCAGCCCGCGCTTCGGGCGGGCGTTCTATGATTCTGGGTTGGGATGCACCACTTCCGCGTATGTTGCCATGGGCCGGTCAAACCGGTACTGGCTGCCCGGCTCGCCTTATCGGTGGGACTACGGTGATGGCTGGGCAATAGACGGCGCCGAAGTAGTTGGAACCATTGCCAGCGAACACGATGCGTTTTGGATCGTAACGGTGGTGGCCCATGCCTCCGCCAGCTACGCATATCACGGAGACCAGCAGAACATTGCGACCTACTGGCGGCTTAGTGCATGGGCCGAAGCAGAGGTTTCCGGCGACGTGGCAGGGACGATGAACGCCCGGGTCAGAGCGCAAAACCCGTCCACAAACATCCCGGTGATTCCTTCGCAGGGGCAGGACGAGCGCCAGGACACGATCGCGATTCTCGACCGCAGGGTGAATAAGAAGATAGTCCGGGTTCGGTATGACGGCCATTCAGAAACCTGGGCCGAGTCCACAAGAAAGTGGTACCTGGAGTACGCGGTCGGGTACGAGACATTCCAGGAGATCACTCTTGCGGCGTGGGAAGGGGCGGAAGGGAACCTTGAGCCCGTGCTGATCAAGAGCTGGAACCTGCGTGATTATGAGTAGGATACGTGGCAGCCATGTTGCGCAAGATTCGCCTCAGCCATGTTTGTGCCGCGCTGGGCCTTCTGTTAGGCGGCGTTGGCATGTTCTTGCTTGTGGCGGATGACGGCAAATGGCGGCGGGCGATCCCCGGCCCCGCAGGCGAAGACGGCGTATTGGATAATGCCGGGCTTGCTGTTGCATCGAATGCCGCTGAGCCCTCCACCCCGTTGCCGGCATCCGG
Organism: Planctomycetota bacterium; assembly: GCA_015075515.1. GTDB lineage: Bacteria > Planctomycetota > UBA8742 > UBA2392 > UBA2392 > H3-PLA7. Next base: position 190,366 of record JABTUE010000002.1, on the reverse strand, counting down.
GCCGCTGGCCAACGCGGGCGATCCGGAACGACAGGTTCCGCACACGACAGTTGACGTTGTGTTGCGCCAGAACGGGGTTGCGTGCGGGGGATTGCACCTGAAGGCCGGCGTTGTGGACAGAGCCTTGTTGCATGCCGGTGAACCCCATGGTTGGACCGCGTCGGATTTGCCCATGGCCGCGACGGCCAGTCTGAAAACGGATGAAGCCGGAACGGTTCGGATGGTGGTTCCGCGGTGGTATGCGATTGTGCTGCGCATTGAATCGCCCGGCTTCACATGGGAAGGTGGCGGTGTTTTCCGCACGGTTGTTCCGCAGGCAGCGGCCGCCGCAACCCACGTTCTGGCCGTAGCAGAAGGCGCTCCGTTTGCGATTGACGTTACGTTTGAGGACGGCGCTCCGTTTGAAGGCAAGGTGTTTGTGTCGGGGTTGCGTTCCGGAAAGTGGATTGAGGTGCTCTATGACGGTGTGGTTGCCGGCAGCATAAGGGACCTGGGTGTTTTTGCCGTGCCGCTGCGGGCGACGGTAATCTCGCTTTACTGCACGGGCAGGCGTCCGGGTTATCTTGATTCCGTTGACGCGACATTTGAGGCTGATCGGTTTCCGCGCGGCGGCCTGCTGCGATGTGTTGTCGGTCGGTCGGACAGAAAAGCCGGCTCCATCGTTGTTGATGCCGCGCGGGTTGCGACACCAACATCTCTTCGGGTGGTTGTCGTAGATCAGCAAGGCAGCGTCTGTGACGCTGGTTCCGTCAACGCCGGGGCGGCGTACCGAACCACGCTGTTGCCCTTTGGAACATGGCGGGTGTTTCTGGTCGGGCAGGATTATGCACATGTGTTCCCTGACGTTGCGATTGATCGCGAGGATACCCGCATACTTTTTGCCCCGCCGTCGGCCGCGTCAGGTTCCATCCGGGTTTTGGTGGCAGACGAGAGTGGCGCAATGATCGGCGGCGCAGCGATCACACTGAACACACATGCCTATCTCAACTGGCGCCATCGCGCGCACTTTGGTCGCGGGGAGCTGGCGGACACGGCCATGGCTCTGGGTGGCGATGACGGCGCGGTGGTTCTGCGTTCGGCTCCGGCGGGAGCCTACGAAGTTATGATCGAAGCGGAGGGTTACGAACCGATCCGTCGTCTCGTCGAAGTACGACCCGGCTCCGAATTGAACCTTGGGCAGGTCAGCCTTGTGCCGGCCGTCGGCGTGATTTTCGTTGCCGTTGATGGCGTCAAGCAGGGGCAGCGTTACCGGTTGTACTTGTTTCAGCCGGGAGGAAGCGTTCTCCAGACTCGGGATGTGGAGGATGCAAAGCTGGAGTTTAGGGGATTGCCGTTTCGAAAGTATGTTGTGGCTGTCGCGGTCGTGCCTGAAGGCAAACCCGCCAGCACGACAGTCGAGCTTACCGCTGACACCCCGACCGCGAACGTCAAGCTGAACGTGCCCTGAGCCACTTTTCTCCGGCGAAACGGGCCTTCCTTCGTTAAACAGGCCTCAAAGGGGCTCTTATGGCGTTTCTGGACGATTCCGACCTGGCACCCAAGCCGGCGCCCGTTGCGCCCGTCACCGTCGTGCAGGCCGCGCCGCGCAGCAAGCTGGTGCCGATCCTGCTGATCACGCTGAACGTCGGCGTGCTGGTGTTGCTGCTTGTGCTGCTGGGCCCGAAAATCGAATGGCCCACGGTCAACTTCGGCGGCCAGGCCGCTGATACGCCCCAGCCCGTGGCCGACGCCGGGGCGCTTGATCCGGCCTCGCTGGTCACGCCGTCGGGCCGCAAGCTGGACACCGTGGTGTTCGGCAATGCGATCTTTGAAGTCACGCGCGTGACGTATTACCCCGACGTGCGCAGTCGCAGTGTCACCATCACCGCGCCCGGCAAGCCGCCGGTACAGGCCGTGTTCCGCGTGGGCGAAAGCTTCGCCGGCGGGGCGATCCGCGTGGTGGAGATCCAGCCCTCGGGCGTGGTGCTTGAGACCGGCGGCCAGCAGAAGTTTTTCGGCATTGAGGGCGCCACGGCATCCGACCAGTGGGACCGCCCCGCGCCGGCGGGCACCACCATGATTCCGCCCCGGCCGGGGCCGCTGATTCCCGATCTGGCCCCCGGCCAGACCCGCCCCGCCCGCGACCCGCGCCTGGAGCCCGACCGGCCCGAGCCCGAACGCAAGCCCGCGGCTGAAACCGAACCCGGCGAGGCCCGCACGATTGACGACCTGCCGCTGGAGACACACGTTGAACTGACCCGGCGCGAATACGAAGACCTGCTGATCCGCCTGAACGACATCTTCACCACCGATTTCGTGTTCGCCACGGCGCTGGAAGCCGACACGCGCATTCCGTTCGGGTTGCAGATCAAAAACCTGCGCTCGGGCAGCGTGCTGGCGGCCTATCTGCGCAAAGGCGACATCATTCTGAACCTGAACGACGACGCGATTATCCGGATTGCGGACCTGGATCTGGCCTCACGCCAGGTGCGCAACGCGCTGGAGCTGCGGTTTGATATCCAGCGCGACGAATCAGTGGAAACGATCGTGTTCCGGCCCGGCGCGAAATAGGGCCTTTCCGTGGCCGCCGCGATTGCCACAATGGCGGCGTTATCGCGTAGAACGGCCAAACCCCCGGTCGCAGGGAACCCGCCATGCGAACCGCCATGCTGTTGGCGCTGTGCCTGTGGGCCGGCGCGCTGTGTGCCCAGACCGTGACGCTGATTAATTCCTCGCAGCCGGCGGCGCAGCCGGTGGCGCCGTCCACGGCCAACCACCCGGTGCTGCGCTTTGGCATTTATCGCGGCGCAAGCGACCCGGCCAGCACGCTCAACCAGATCGGCATCACGCTGGGCGGCACGGCCGTGGCAACCAGCGACTGGACGAGCATTGACCTGTACGCCGACACCGACCACAGCGGCACCGTCACCGGCGGCGACACGCTGCTGGGCAGCACGACCACCACGCTGGCCGGCAAGGCCGTGATCGCGGGGCTTTCGCGCGCGATTCCGGCCGGCATCGGCGCGGCCGACGACCTGCTGGTGGTGGTGGATGTGGCCGCGGGCGCGACGGCCGGCCGCACGTTCCAGTTCATGCTGGCACCGGCCGATGTGGTGGTCAGTGCGGGCACGGTGACGAACCTGACCAGCAACCCGACCAGCAACATCCACACGGTGACAATCAACAACGGCTGCGAAATTGACCTGCGCTACAACTCGGTTTCGTACCCCAGCAGCACCAGCAACCTGGTGTACGTGGGCCAGGTTCCGGCAGCCACGCCCCAGACGCGGGTGTTTGCCATTCACAACACCGGCACCGGGACGCTGAACCTGACCGGCACGCCGCTGGTGCAGGTGGTGTTCCAGAACAACTGCACCGTGACGCTGACCACGCCGCCGGCGTCTTCGGTGGCCGCGGGCAACCAGACCAGCTTTACGCTGACGATTGACCCGAACCTGGCAACGGCGTTCAGCTTTCGCATTGCGATCCAGAGCAACGACTTTGACGAAAGCACCTACACGCTGGTGTGTTCGGGCACCGGCGGCTCAGACCCGTACATGAGCGTAAGCCAGGGCGCCACGGCCGTGCCCGACGGCGGCTCGTTCGGTGTCGGCAGCCAGACCGCCGGCGTGCAGCAGACAATCACGTTCACAATCCGCAATGACGGCTTTGGCGACCTGAACCTTACGGCCACGCCCGCGGTGCAGGTGGCGGCCTCCACCAACGCCACGGCCACGATTCAGACCCAGCCGACCACGCCGGTGGCCCAGGGCGGCGGCACGGCCACATTCACGGTTCAGTACAAACCCAACGGCAGCGGCGCGTTCACGTTCACGATCCAGATCATGAACAACGACACCTTCCACAATCCCTACGACTTCTTTGTTTCGGGCACGGCGCCGGCGGTTACGCCCACGCAGCTTACGGTCTGGCGCCAGCCGATCGCGCCCAACGCCGGCGTGGCCTTTGGCACCCAGCCGATTGTGGCCGTCACCGACGCGATCGGCGCCGTGGATTCCAGCAACAACACCGCGCTGGTCACGGCCTCGATTACCACCGGCACCGGCACCACCGGGGCGGTGCTGGGCGGCACGGTGACGGTGCAGGCCGTGAACGGCTATGTGAACTTTTCCAACCTCAGCATCAACCTGCAGGGCACGGGCTACACGCTGACATTCACCGGCGGCGCGTTCGGTACCGTCAACAGCGCCGCGTTCAATGTGGGGCCGCCGGTGACGCCGCCGCCCCCGCCGCCTTCGGGCGGCGACAAGAAAGAAGACGACGGCGGCTGCAGCACCGGCGCCGACAGCGGGTTGTGGCCCGTGCTGGCGGCGCTGGCGGCGCTGGCGGCGGTGCTGCGCCCGCGCCGGCGGGTTTTGTGACCCCTTTCTGGCGCCCCGCGTCACTTCTACGTTGATGCTGATGGCGGCCGCGGACCCCACAGCCCGTCTGGAGGCTCTGGTGCGAAACCACCAGCGCGGGGTCTGGCGTTATCTGCGCTGGCTGGGCGCCGGCGCGGCCGAGGCCGACGACCTGACCCAGGAAACGTTTCTTGAGGTCTGGCGCCGGCCCTTTGAACAGTACGATGACCGTGCCACCGCGGCCTATCTGCGCCAGGTGGCCAGAAACCGCTTTCTGATGTGGATTCGCGCCAGGGGACGCAAGGCCGAAGTGAACCTTGATGCCGCGGATGAGGTGTTCGGCGAGTTCGCCCGCGATGACGGCGGTGACGCGCGGATCGGGGCGCTGGCGGACTGCCTGCGGCGCGTGCAGGGCAAGACCCGACAGGCGGTGGACCTGTTTTACGCCGACGGGCACTCGCGGGCCGAAACCGCGCGGCTGATGGGAATGAACGAAGAAGGCGTAAAGACGCTGCTGCGCCGGGTGAAGGACAGCCTGCGCGAATGTGTGGAGCAGAAACTGAACCGGACATGAACCACCGGCCTGACAACCCCGACCGCGACCGGCTGGAAGACCTCGCCATTGAGGAAGCCCTGGGCCGCAACCCGCCGCCGGACCTTCGCGCGCGGATTCTGGCCGCGGCACGCGGCGACGACGCGCCCACGCCGCGTCGGGGCGAGCCTTCCGTGCCCGCGCGCGGCCGCACGGCCCGGCAGACGCGCGGTTTGTCGCGCAAACACTGGAAGGGCGCGCCGTTTGTAGTGACAGCCCTGGCGCTGGCGGCGGCGGTGCTGGCGGTGTTTTTCGCCCTCAAGCCGCCGGTTGAACTGCCCGCCAACGCCGGCGTCACGGCGGAACGGGCGAAGCCAACGCCCGCTGCCGGCGCGAAGGAAAGACCCGGCGGCGAACAACGGCCGCCCGCGATTCAGCCGCAGGCGAACACGCCCGCGACCAACCAGGCTGCGCCGGGGCCAGACAGGCCCGAGCCCGCGCCGGAACCCGGCCCGGAACCCGCGCCAAAGCCGCCCGACGAAGTGGAAGGGCCCGTGCCCGACCAGCCTGAGCCGGCGCCGAAGCCCGAGCCCAAGGTTGAGCCCAGGCCCGAACCGGGACCGGTTGTGGACGAACCCGGGCCCGAACCAAAGCCGGAAGGAACCGGTGCCAAACCCGAACAACCCAGGGCCGTGGTCGCGTCCATGGAACTTGGGGCTGCCGGCGGCAAGCGCGTGTGGTCCAGCCGGCTGTCGGACAGCGACGAATGGAAGCCAGTGCAGAACCTGAATGAACTCAGGGGCGTGCGCCGCGTGCCCGACACCATGCTGGTGGAAGTTTTTGACGGCACGCAGCTCAAGGGTGCCGGGGGCGAACTGACGCTGGCCAACGGCGCGCTGTTGCGCTGCGACGGCGTGATTTCGCTGCATGCGGACGGCGATTCGGTGCGCGTGGAGCTGGTCAGCGACGACATCTATCTGGACAACCTGGGTTGCGACCACGCCGTGCGCGTCACGCGCGGCGCGCTGACCGCCGGTGTCGGCGCGGGCGCGGCGATCTTTGCCGCCGGGCGCGGCAAACTGGACATCACCTGTCTGGACGGCGAAATCAGCGCCGGCGGCAAGACACTGCCTGCCGGCCGCCGCGCGACATTGAACGACCGCGGCCTTGGGCGGGAGTTCGAACTGACCGCGCGCGATTTGTCCCACCCGCTGGTCGGCGGGCTGAAGCCGCGCGTACTGAGCGAAGAAGACTTTGACGACCTGCCCGCCCGCGGCCTGATCCGCGGCGAGCTGGCCCGGCTTGAAGAAGACGGCAAGACCGTCACCGTGGCCCGCGACAGCGGACGCAACGCCCACGTTTCACTTGAGTTTGACGAGATCACGACGTTGCTGCCGGGGCAGATGGTGCGGCTGCGCTATCGTCACACCGGTGCCGAAAAGCTGATCGTTCAGTTCTGGAACCCCGACCGGAAGGACAACTTCGGCATTGACCTGCCGCCGGGCCGGCCCGGCCAGTGGCACGAGGTTGAACTGCGGATTGAACGGCTGCTGGACCGCGCAACGGCGGCATCGGCCGCCAAAGCCGGCGACCGCTGGCAAAGCGGCGGCGTCTACACCACGGGCAGCGCCACGACAATTGAGGTGGACTGGGTCGAGTTCGTCCGCCTGCCCGAATACGGCAAGTAGCGGTCCTGATTTCTGACCCCGTCCGGCCCGCGCCCGGCACTACAGGGCCGTTCCCGATGCGGAGGCCGGCATGTCGCGTGTTCTGATCGCGCTGGTTGCGTTACTTGCGCCTGTTGTGTGGGCCAGAGACTTCAACACCGCGCCGGCGCTTGCCAACCCCGGCGGCGCCACGGTGATCAGTGTTTCGACGGTCAGCGCCCTGCAGAACGCCGTGGCCAACCTGCAAAGCAACCAGATCATTGAAATCGCCGACGGCACGTACACCCTGACCCAGAGCCTGTTTGTCAACTATGGCACGGCTGTGACCCTGACCAACATCGGCATCCGCGGCGCGTCGCGTAACCCGGCGGCCTGCGTCATCCAGGGCAACGGCATGGGCGGCAGCATCCCGCACGGCATTCACCTGTCGCGGGTCAACGGCTGTCTGATTGCCGACCTGACGATCCGCAACGTGCACAACCACGCGATCCAGCTTGCCGGAGAACACAACGTCAGCCACGTGCGGATGTACAACCTGCGCCTGTACGACACCGGCGAGCAGTTCGTCAAGGGTTCGGCCACGGCCTGGGGCCAGGGCGCCGATTTCGGGATCGTCGAGTACTGCGAGCTGCGCTACACGGCCCAGGGCACGAACTACACCAACGGCGTGGACATCCACGGCGGCGAGGGCTGGGTCATCCGGCACAACCGCTTTGAAAACGTGAACCTGATCCCCGGCGGCATCGGCCCGGCGATCCTGATGTGGAACGGTTCCAGCAACACGATTGTCGAGGGCAACACGTTCATCAATTGCGAAACCGCGATCGCGCTGGGTCTGGTGGACCGCGCGGCCCCCCAGACCGACCACAGCGGCGGCATCGTGCGCAACAACTTCATCTGGCGTTCCGGCGGCACCGTTACGGGCATGGACACGCCCGATTGCAGCATCCTGATCTGGGATTCGCCCAACACCAAAGTGCTGCACAACACGATCATCCAGAACGGCAGTTACGCCAGCGGCATTGAATATCGCTTCAGCACCACCGGCGCGGTCATCCGCTTCAACCTGATGGACTGCACCGTGCTTGATCGCGGCGGCGGCACCGGCGGCAACACCGTCGGCAACAACGTCGGCAACGCCCAGGCCGGCTGGTTCGTCAACGCATCCGGCGGCGCCAATCTTCGCCTGGGCGCGAGCGCGCCCGCCAGTGTCGTGGACGCCGCCACCGCGCTGGCCGATGCCAGCGACGACTACGACGGCTTTGCCCGTCCCGCCGGCAGCGCGCCGGACATCGGCGCCGCCGAGCGCAACGGCGCGCCCCCGGCGCCGACAGCGCCGGCCGCGCCGACCGGTTGCGGCGTGCAATCGCTGGGCAGTCTGCAGATTCGCGTGACCTGGACCGACGCCAGCCACAACGAAGACGGCTTCCGCATCGAGCGCAGCGACGCCGGCGGCGCCTTTGCAGGCGCGGGCACCGTGGCACCGGGCGTGGTCACGTTCACAGACACAGGCCTGACCGACGGTGTCAGTTACACCTATCGCGTGGTGGCCTTCAACGCCGCGGGCGACAGCGCCCCCAGCAACACCGGAACGGCAACCGCCAGTGCCGGCGCCCCGACCTCGCCGCCCGTGGGCGGCAACGGCGGGGGCGGAGGTGGCGGCTGCGTCGCGGGCCCGGTTCGGGCGCCGGGCCTGTCTGTGCTGGTTGTCGTTGCCCTTGCCCTGCTGTTGCGGGCGTCTAACCTGCACGCATGGCCGAAACAATCACGCTGACCGAATGCCCGCGCGACGCCTTTCAGGGCTTTGCCAAGTTCATCCCCACGGACCGCAAAATCGCCTACATCAACCGGCTGATTGCTGCCGGCGTGCGCCGGATTGACTTTGGCAGTTTTGTCAGCCCCAAGGCCGTGCCGCAGATGGCCGACACCGCCACGGTGTTTGAAAACCTGAAGTCGCCGCCGGGGCTTTACCTGATTGCGATTGTCGCCAACCTGCGCGGGGCCGAGGGTCTGGTTGCGGCCAACCACAAGTTCGGGCATGTGCGCAACCGGCGCATTCATGCCGCGGGATTTCCGATGAGTGTCAACGAGACATTCCAGCAGCGCAACACGAACAGGTCGCTGGACGAAGCCTGGCAGGAACTGGCCGAAATTGCCGCGCTGTGCCGGCGCGAAAAAGTCGAACTGGTGGTGTACCTCAGCATGGCCTTTGGCAACCCGTACAGGGAGCCGCACGATCCCGGGCGGGTGGTCGAGTTCGCGCAACGGGCCAGAGACCTGGGCGCGGTCACGGTGCAACTGGCCGATACCGTGGGCGTGGCCACGGCCGCGCAGGTGGGCATGACCTTTGCCACCGTGCAGGCCGCCGTGCCGGGCGTGCAACTGGGTGTGCACCTGCACGCGTCACCGAACACACTGCGCGAAAAAGTGAACAGCGCGCTGAAGGCCGGATGCCGGCTGTTCGACAGCGCGATCGGCGGCATCGGCGGCTGTCCGTTCGCCGAAGACGAACTGGTGGGCAACCTGGACACGATCCAGTTGCTGCCGCTGCTGAAGGAAGCCGGGATAGAAACCCCCTACAGCGCAGACGGGCTTTTGGACTGCGCGGCCGAGGCCCAGGAACTGCAACGAAAGTTCGGCGCGGGCGGGGCCCCGGCAGCCTGACGCCAAGGCTGCGAAGACCGTTGGTGATGGATGCTGTGCCTTTCGGGGAGGGCTTATATGTCCGGTTTTGACGCGATCAAAATTGACTTCGACGCCGCGCAGGGCGTCGCCACGATTCGCCTGAACCGGCCTGACAAACGCAATGCCCTGAGCACCGAACTGGTCAATGCCCTGGGCGGCGAACTGGACGCCCTGCGCCACCGCGACGAAGTTCGCTGCGTGATGATCCGCGGCAACGGCGCGGCCTTTTGCGCCGGGGCCGATCTGGACGAGATCAGGGCGCTTCAGGCCGCCAGCGTGCAGCAGAACCAGGCCGCCAGCCACGCGCTGCGCGATTTCTTCGTCAAGCTGTACACGTTTCCAAAACCGACCATCGCGCTGGTGCACGGCCCGGCGCTGGCCGGCGGCTGCGGGCTGGCAAGCTGCTGCGATTTTGTGATTGCCACGCGCGACGCCACGTTTGGCTACCCCGAGGTGAAGATCGGTTTTATCCCGGCGATTGTGATGGTGCTGCTGACCCACCAGGTGGGCGAACGCAACGCGCGCGACCTGTGCCTCAGCGGCCGCACACTGGACGCCGACGAGGCCCACCGCATGGGGCTGGTCAGCAAGGTGGTGGTGGCGGCGGATCTGGAGGGCGCGGCGCAGCAACTTGCCCACAGCCTGCGCAAGAACGCGCCCCAGGCCATGGCCACGGTCAAGCGCATGTTCTGGCGCCTGCACGGCATGAGCATGGAAGACGGGCTGGTCTGGGCCAGCGACATGAACGCGATGGCGCGCAGCACCGACGAATGCCGGGAAGGCATCGCCGCGTTTCTGGAGAAACGCAAACCAAAGTGGGCGGAGTGACCAGGCCGCATCCGGCGTGCCATCCGCGATCCGGCAAGACGGTCCGTCACCGTCGTCGTCCGGCGCGGGTCGGGGCAGGATCTCAGTACTGCTAAAGCGTCGGGTCGCCGCGGGTGATGCCGCGTTTGCGGATCAGGCCGGCCATGCGCCTTGTGCCGCGGATGCTTTCGGCCAGCGCCGGGTCGCCGGCGGCGTAGACCTCCAGCGCGTGGTCAATCTGGCTCTGGAAATCTTCGGGCTCGACGAAGTTTTCAATAAACCGGCGCAGGTCGCGGGCGCGGCGCACCGGCGTGGCCTGGCGCACCACCACGGTTTCGAGATCCACCAGCCGCATGTGGGCGCGGCCTTCGGCCAGGCTCTGGGCGTCAGCCGGTGAAATCAGCAGGTTGCCGGCGTGGTAGTCGCGGTGCTCAAAGCCGGCGTCATGAATCCGCCGCAGCAGCCTGAGCGCGTCCTCAAACAGGCGCAGCACCATCGGGTGCACGGCCTTGCGGCGGCCAGGCTGGAGTTCCAGCTTGATCTGGCGCAGGGTTTTGCCGTCGGGGATGTAGGCGCTGACAGTCCACACGGCGCGCGGGGCGTCTTTCAGGCTGGCGCTGCCGTGTTCCTCAACTGCGCAGATCGGCATGCCGCTTTGCTTGAGGCGTTTGGAAATCTTGCGCGCGTGGCGGGCGGGGTTCCAGCCCACGCGACGGGCCCAGCGTTTTTTCCAGTCGGCCTGGCAGTTGATCAGCTTGAACACCTTGAGTTCGGCCTCCTGGCGCACCAGCGCCAGACCGCCGCGGCGCGAGGTCTGGATCACTTCCTCGAAGTTGTCGTGCCCAAGCACCAGGCGCGCAGCCTGGCGCAGCATGTTAAGCGCCGGCTCGGCCGGCTGGGTGGTGTGGGCGGCCGGCGGCGCAACGTTGACGGCGGCCGCTTCCACGGTGTGGGTCAGTGATGTCGCCATGCCAGGCCCGGCCATAGGTTCGCGCAGTGCCCCAAAGGCACCAAGTATAGCCTGCACCGCGTGTTGCGCGAGGGCCGAGGGCACCCTGTCGCGGCGCGGTGTTTGCAGGCATGATGTACCGGCCGATGAAACGGTTTGACCGGCACTTTCTGTGGGTGTTCACCCAGAGCTTCGCGCTGGTGCTGGCGCTGGTCACGACGGTGTTTCTGGTCGTGGACGTGCTGCTGAACCTGGACAAGATCCGCAACTTTGCCGATGTGGCGCCGGGGGTAGTCAAGTTCTACGGTTACAACCTGCCGCCGATTCTTTACCTGCTGTACCCGTTTGCGGTGTTCGGCGCGGGCATGTTTGCGATCGCGCGCGTGATCCGCGCGCGCGAGCTGCTGCTGCTGGAGGCCAGCGGCATCAGCCCCCGCCGCGCGCTGGCGGCGATTCTTGTGCCGTGCCTGGCGCTGGGCGGGCTGGGGCTTGTGCTGCGCCAGTTTGCCCTGCCGGCGCTTGGCGAGGCCGCGCGGGAATCGCCCTATGGCGCGTTTGAGTTCCGCCGCGGCAAGCGCATCACCGTGCGCGACGACCAGGGCAACACCTGGTTCGTCAAGCGCTACAACCTGGACGAACGCGCGCTGGAAGACGTGCGCATTCTGCACAGCAGCGGCACGCGCCTGTTTGTCACCAGACGCATGCAATGGCTGGAAGACCGCGGCATCTGGTGGTGCAGCCAGGAAAGCACGCTGCACGACCTTGAGGCGCTGACCGGCGCCGACGGCAGCGGCAGCCGCGTGGTCTACGCCGACGGCCAGCCGCCGTTCGGGCGGCTTCTGCCGGCGGATTTTGCCCGGCGCAAGCGCGGCTATGCGGACTGGACGCTGACGGAACTCTGGCGCGGCTCGAATCTTCAGGCCGACAACCTGGACCTGCGCGTCACCTTCTGGCACGAACTGTGGTATCCGCTGGGCGGGTTCATCCTGCTGGCCTGCGGCGCGGGGCTGGTGGCCGGCCGCGGCGAGCGCGGCATGGTGCGTTCCGGCGCGCTGGCGCTTGGTTGCGTTGTGGGCTACCAGTTGTGCCTGTTCTGGTTGGAAAACCTGGCGTCCAGCGGCGTGCTTGCCCCGGTGGTGGGCGCCGGCATCGCGCCGGTGCTATTTGGGGGTTTGGGCGCCTGGGTTCTGTTCCGGCGATAGCGCTGCCGCCCACAGCATGGCGTCGCTTTCCGAAACGGCGTCGGTCAGGTCGGCCGGAATCGTGCCGCGCCCCGAAAAAAGGACGCGGCGCAACGGCGCCGCGTCCGGGTGTGAAGGCAAAAGGCTTACTTGATTTTTCCGGCGCGCTTGCGGGCCTGGCGGCGCAGTTCCTTGCGCACGCGCTGGCGTTCAATCACCTTGCGCGGGCCGCCCAGTTTCTTGAACCGGCCTTCCTGGCTGACGCTCAGCTTGGCGCGGCCCTTGCGGCGGCGGCGCGAAAGCACCTTGCGCCCGCCGGCGGTCTTCATGCGGGCGCGAAACCCGTGCACACGGTTGCGTTTCAGGTTCGAGCTACGGATGTGCAGCTTCATCGGTCAGTCCTCAAGCGGGGCGCGAAAGATAAGGGGGGTACCTGACCTGTCAAGGGGCGGACGGGCCGCGATGGTGTTAGAGTAAGTGCCCGCCACTGCAACCGTGCCGCGAGGTCCATCATGCGCTGTTTACTGGTTTCGCTCATGTTATTGCTTGCTTCCGGCCTGTGTGCCCAGTCGGCCGGGATGATCCCCGAACTGCGCCTGCGTGCCCAGAAGCTGATGCAGGCCGAAAAGCACGCCGAGGCCAAGCCGCTGCTGCGTGATGCCGCGCTGATGGCGCGGCTGCACCACCAGCCGCGCCATCAGGCGCTGTGCATGGCCGACCTGGCGGATTGCCTGTGGTGGGGCGACGGCGACGGCGACGAGGACCGGGCCGCGGCCCTGCTGGATGCTGCGGCGCGCCTGGCGGTTGAAATCGGCGACGCCGCGCTCGAGCGTGAACTGCTGGCGCGGCGCGCGGGCGCGCCGGACGACAACGCGCTGCTGGATGCCGCGCTGGCGGCGGGGCCTGGCGCGCAACTGGAAGAGATGATTGTCGAGTTTGCCCCGGCCGAGGACGACGACGAGCCGCCGGCCCTGCCCCTGGCGCGGATACTGGAGCTGCTGGACAGCCGCGCCCACGCGGCGCTGCACGCGCGCGGGGGCCGCGCGCCACAGGCCATGAAACTGCTGACGGCCGCGGCGGCCGAGGCCGGCAAGCTGGGTCTGGTGCGGTTTCAAATCGCGCTGCTGGAAGACGCGCTGGCATTGCAGCCCGCGCCCGCGGGCGAACTGCGCGCCCTGTACACCAGACGCGGCGCGACGGTTGCGCTGGCGCGGCTGGACGTTCGCACCGCGCCGGCCCGCGCCGAAGGCGAAGTGCTCAAGGACTGGGTGGCGCGCCTGACCGGCGCCATGAACGTCGGCGTGGCCGCCGGCGACACCGCGCTGCAGGCCGACGCGGCGCTTGCGCTGGCGCGCCTGACCGGTGCCGCCCGGTGGAACCTGGTGGCTGAAAACGCCCGCAAACGCGCGCGCTGGCAGTTGCTGGCCGACGCGCAGTGGGCCGCCGCCGGGCCGGCCGCGCGGCTGGATGACGACCTGCGGGCCAGGCTGCTGGCCGCGCGCGGCGACCCCGAAGTTGACCGCTGGCTGGCACGTCTTTCCCTGCTTGAACCGGACCGTACCGAAGCGCAGCGCCGGCAGTTCGCCGCCGCGGTCGAGGAGGCGCTGGCCGATTCCAAGACCGCGCGCGACACACTGTTGCTGCTTGACGTGGCCGCGCGGCCAGAGGCCGCCGCCCCCTTGATGCGCGCCATGCGCAAGGTGGTGACTCTTCCCGCCCTTGCCATGTATGTGCTGGAGGGTCTGTGCACACCGCAGGATGTGCCGCAGTTGCTGGAACTGGCGGCCTACCAGGGCTGGCCTGAGGCCGCCGCCGCGGCCGCCGCCGAACTGTTCCGGCTTGATCCCGACGGCCAGGAAGCCGCCGCGCGCAAACTGGCCGCTGAAGTGGAGCTCGTCGCGGCCATGTGGCTGTACGGCTATCTGGCCCGGCGTGGCGACGCCGGTGCACTGGCCGAACTTTTGGCAACCGCCAAAGGAACCCACGCCGAGGCGGCGGTGACCGCCCACGGCGTGCTGGCTTCGCTGGGTTTCGCGTCCGGTCTGGCCGGACTGAACAGCGTGCTGTCGGCCGAACAGCGCCCGATTGCCGCGCTGACCACGCTCAACCGTCTGCCCCTCCACCTGGGGCACCACCTGCTGGGTCTTGTCGTGGATCATTCGCCGCTGGTGGCGGCGCGCGGCTACGCCCGGCGCCGGGTGCCGGACCGCGAAAACCTGGTGCGCAACAACGGGTACGATGTCGTCATCTACCAGGTGCCCCAGAACCGGCGCGAGGGCGCGCTGTGTGGCATGGCGCTGCTGGACCGCTTTGACCAGGCGCGCAAGCTGGGCGGCAACATCGCCGACCTGTTCGAGTGGGCGGCGCTGCACGCGGGCATGGGCGGCGCCGAGGTGGACAAGTGGCTGGCGCCCGCGGCCGAAGACAACGCGTTTCGGGCCGCCGCACGCACCGAACGCAAAACCGCCGCGCCACCCGCCGGCCTGACACGCACATTGACGCTGGTGGATTACGACGGCACCGGGCGCGCGCGTTGCCGCATTACCTGTGTCGCGGGCAATGCCGACGTGATCAACTCGGCGCTGGTGGTGCCCTTTCATTACGACTACGACGTAAGCTGGCAGGCCTCGGGCATTCTGGGCGCGCTGTACCGTGACGTGATCGGTTCAATTTCGCTGGCCGGTCTGTTCAAGGGGGCACGTCTGGTCATTCCCGGCCACGGGCCCGTAACGGGCGAACTGACCACCGGCCTTGACGGCAAGCCCGCGCTGCGTTTTGCGCTGCCGGCAGAAACCGGCGAAGGCCTGGGCGACGACGTGACGGTCGGCCGCGAAGTCTGGATCACGGGCGTGGTGCAGGTCGAGTTCATTTTCATTGACAACCCGGGCGCGGTCAGCTTTCCGGTGCAGGCGCTGGAGCCCCCGGCCGGCGACAAGCCCGACCTGGCGGCCCTGGAGATTATTCTGGACCCGCCGATGCCCGAGTTCGACCGCCCCGCGCGCGTCACGTTCATCGCGCGCAACAACGGCCGCACGGTCGCGTCGGACAAGCTTGTGCTTGCCCGCGTGTCCGGCAACAACCCGCAGGGCCCTGACGGCTGGCGCGCCATCTTCAGCATGGTGGTGCCGGCCAAAGGCTGGCAGGCCGGCGAATACCGCGTGATTGAATCGCGGCCGCTGCTGGTGCCGGGTTTTTTCATGAACCGCTACAGCTATCTGTACAGCCCCGCGCGCGGCGACACGCGGATCATGGCTGTCATTGATGCCGAGGGGGTGATCGAGGAAACCGACGAAAACAACAACCGCGTCACCATCGAACTGCCGCTGGAACTGCCTGCCGACCTCGCCCTGCCCCAGGCCGAAGAAGAAGCCCTGAAGGCGCTGGAGAAGCCCTTTGCCGACCTGCTGGCGGCGTCCACCATGGACGAACTTCAGGCGGCCTACGCGCGGGCGGCCGAAATCATCATCCCGCTGGAGCATCGCTCGGCGGCGATCCGGGTGATGGGCCGCCATTTGATGGGCCGCTATGAGATGAAGAAGTCCAACCTCCGCGCCAGGCAGGCCATGGCGGACCTGAACCGCTGGAAGGCCGAGGGCACGTTGACGCCCGAGCGTGTCCGGCAGGTGCGCGACGTGCTGACCCGGTGCGAGGCCGACTTCATCGCCAGCGGCGTGCCCGTGCAGGCCAATGCTCTTGAAAAGGCCCGCAACGCCACGCTGCTGGCCAACAACCTGGCCGGCGCCGGCGAAGATGCCGCGACGCTGATGCGGCTGGGCGGGCTGGATGTCGAGGGCCCGGTCAGCGAAGGCGCCGGGCGGACACTCAAGCTGCTCGACGGCGCGGCGCTGCTGCTGGTTGAATCCGACCGCCTGATTGCCGAAGGCAAGGCCGACGCGGGCAACCTGCTGGATGCCGCGTCGAACTTCACCGAAGGCCTGGGCATTTCCGTGCCCGGTTTTTCGAACCTGCACCGGGCGCTGCTGCAGGCCGAGGTTGAGTACGGCACCAAAGGGTTTGAAAAGTGCGCCGATGCGTTGCACATCATTGCCGAGCTGATCGAAAAGGGCGAAAGCAAGGAACGCAACGACCGCCTGATTGCCTCGGTGGCCGAGGTAGACAAGCACCTTTCGGCCGGGCCGTTCAATGACGAGTCGCTCAAGAACATTGCCAAGGGCTGGATCAAGGACCTGCCCGTGGTGGGCAAGATCGCCGACATTCTGTTCAGTTGGAAGTGACGCCCTTGCTTGTGCAACCCCGGCCCGTTGCCTACTATCGTGCGACCATGACCGAAGCGGCCCCACAACCCCAGCCCGCGCCGAAACTCGACCCCGAGTTCCTGGCCATGCTGGTCTGCCCGGAAAGCCGCAAGCCCCTGATCCTCAAGGGCGACAAGCTGTATTGCAAAGAATCCCGCAAGGCCTACCGCATTGACGACGGCATACCCATCCTGCTCGTCGAGGAGGCCATCCGAATTAGCGACGCCGAGCTTGCGGAACTGGGCTGAAGGCGTCTTCGTTTTCCGCAGCCGGCACAGCGACACCTTGTGGACGCCGTGATCGCCATTTGAGACCAACCATGACCGAACAGGCCGAGAAGTCCGAAAAGAACCGCTACAAAGACACCGTGCTGCTGCCCAAAACCGATTTTCCGATGAAAGCCGGGTTGCAGCAGCGCGAACCCGAACTGCAGAAGCACTGGGCCGAAACCCGGCTGTACGAACGCATCCGTGCCGCGCGCAAGGGCGCGCCGGCCTGGGTGCTGCACGACGGCCCGCCCTATGCCAACGGCGACGCCCACACCGGCACGGGCATGAACAAGACGCTCAAGGACATGGTGGTGAAGTTCCGCACCATGCAGGGCTTTGATTCGCCCTATGTGCCGGGCTGGGATTGTCACGGCCTGCCGATCGAGCACAACGTGCTGAAAGACCTGGGCGGCAAGAAGCCCGACAACATGACCAGCGTCAGGCTGCGCGAACTGTGCCTGGACTACGCCAACAGCTACGTGGACAAGCAGCGCGCGCAGTTCAAGACGCTGGGCGTGCTGGGCCGCTGGGAAGACCCGTACCTGACCACCAGCCCGGTTTACGAAGCCAACGTGCTGCGCGTGTTTGCCGACCTGTTCGCGCGCGGTTTCATCACGCGGGCCAAACGGCCCGTGCACTGGTCCTGGGCCGCGCAGTCCGCACTGGCGGAAGCCGAACTTGAGTACGAAGACCGCACCGACCCCAGCGTGTATGTGCGTTTTCCGGTATCAAGCTGCGGCAAGGACTGCAAGTTTCGCGATCATGTCGAAGCCCTGCCCGAAGCCGGCAGCATCTGGGATACGCTGGCGCTGCTGATCTGGACGACCACGCCCTGGACACTGCCCGCCAACGTGGCCGTGGCGGCGTCTGAATCCGCCGAATACGTGCTGGTTGCTTACCGTCGGGCCGGCGGCGAAAAACTGGAGCACCTGGTGGTGGCCGGCGAGTTGCTCAAGACCGTCAGTGAAAAGGCCAGGCTGCGCGACGTGCGCGTACTCAAGACCTTTGCCGGCGTTGACCTCAAGGGCGTGGGCTATAACCACCCGTTTCTGGACACGGCCTGTCCGGTGGTGTTTGCCGACTACGTGACACTCAGCGACGGTACCGGCCTGGTGCACACCGCGCCCGGCCACGGCAAGGAAGACTTCGAAACCGGCCGGCGCGAGAAGCTGCCCGTGGTCTGCCCGGTAGACGAGGCCGGCAGGTTCTTCACCGGCGAACGCCTGCGCAAGGAGCTTCAGCTTGCGCCCACGTTTGAAGACTCGCGCGGCTGGCTTGAAATGCTTCAGGGCCAGAACGTGCTCAAGGCCAACCCGCTGATCGTCGAAAAGCTGCGCGCCGAGGGCTGGCTGCTGCATGACGAGCCGGTGCATCACAGTTACCCGCACTGCTGGCGCACGCACCAGCCGGTGATCTTCCGCGTCACCGAACAGTGGTTCATCAGGATTGACCACGTGGACCCGGACAGGGCTTTCAACCCGCAGGGAAAAACCCTGCGCCAGCGGCTGCTGGATGAAATCGCGCGCACGCAGTGGTTCCCGGCCTGGGGCGAAAAGCGCATCAGCGCGATGATCGAAAACCGGCCGGACTGGTGCATTTCGCGCCAGCGGTTCTGGGGCATACCGATACCCGCCTTTGCCGACGCGCAAAGCGGCGAGGTATGTCTTGACGCGTCAACGCTTGAACACGTGATCGGCGTGGTCGAACAGCACGGCAGCAACGCCTGGTATGACGACCGGAACTGGCCGGTCGAAAAGCTTCTGCCCGATGACGTGCGTCCGAAGCAATTCAAGGGCCGCAAACTGGTGAAGATGAACGACATCTTCGATGTCTGGTTCGAAAGCGGCGCCAGCCACCGCAGTGTGATGCTGGCCGACCCCGAACTGCGTGACAAGTTCCCCGCCGGCATGTACCTGGAGGGCGACGACCAGCACCGCGGCTGGTTTCAGGTTTCGCTGATCCTGAGTGTGGCCACGCAGGGCAGGTCGCCGTTCAAGCAGTGTTTGACCAGCGCCTTTGTGGTGGACGAAAAGGGCGAAAAGGGCAGCAAGAGCAAGGGCAACATCTGGGCGATTGACAAAGGCTGCGCCGATCTGGGCGCGGACCTGATCCGCTATTACTTTGCCAGCGTCAACACCAGTGAGCCGATCCCGGTCACCTACGCCCTGATCCAGGGCGCGGGCGAGGGCTACCGCAAGTTGAGAAACACGTTCCGGGCGCTGGTCGGCAACCTGTTTGATTTCGACCCGGCGCGCGACGCCGTGGCCTATGACAGACTGCTGCCGCTGGACCGCTGGGCACTGTCACAGACGGCGCGCGTGATCGCCGAAGTGACGGCGGCCTGGGAACGTTACGAGTTCCATGCCGCGATGCGCGCGCTGGGCGACTTTGCCAACGTGACGCTGAGCGCCCAGTACGTTGATGTGTGCAAAGACCGCCTGTACTGCGAATCCGCAACCGGCCTCAGCCGGCGCAGCGCCCAGACGGCCTACTGGATCATTGCCGACGTGCTGACGCGGCTGCTGGCGCCGGTGCTGGTGCATTCGGTTGAAGACATGTGGCGGCACCTGCCGCGCGTGGCGGGGTCGCCCGACAGCCCGCACCTGGCCGCCTGGCCCAAGGCCGAGGCCAAGGTTGACGCCGAGCTTGACGCCCGCTTTGAACTGTTCTTCAAGCTCAAGGCCGAAACCGACCGCGTGCTGGACCGCATGCGCAAGGACAAGCAGATCGGCAAGGGCTACGACGCGACGGTGGCGCTGGCGCCCGACGAGACCCTGGCCGGGGAACTGACGGCACTGGGCAAGCCCGAAGCATTGGCGGCCGAACTGGCCGAAGTGCTGAACGTCAGCGGTGTCAGCATCGGCCCCGGCGGCGCGGGTTTTGAGGCCGCGCAGGCTCTCAAGGGCCTGAGCCTGAGGGTCAGCGTCTGCGACAGGCCCGCCTGCGCGCGCTGTTACCGCCGCACCGGCGACGTGGGCGGTGTCAGCGCCCATGCGACACTGTGCAAACGCTGCGCCGGGGTCGTGGGCGACCGGGCCTGATTGACCTGGAAAAGCCCCCGGCGCCCGGCGCGCCGCCGGTTTTTCCACAGTCTTTCGGGCCTTGATTCGCCCGGCAATGGCTGCATCTTGGCCGCCGGTGTGCTATCGTTTTAAGCAGCGACCTGGGGCCTTCATGACCAACCCGCGCAAAGTTACGGCCGTTATCCTGATCTCGGGCAGCGGCACCACGATGGAAAACCTGCTGCAGCGGGCCAAAGACGGCACCTGCGCGCTGGAATGCCTGGGCGTCATCAGCAGCAAAGAGGGCGTGGCCGGCATCGCCCGCGCCCAGAAGTTCGGCGTGCCGGTGCAGGTTGTGAACCGCAAGGACTTCACCGATGCCGTGGCTTTTTCGCGCCAGGTGTTCAAGCTGATCAACGGCGTCAAACCCGATCTTGTGCTGCTGGCCGGCTTTCTCAGCTACATCCACCTGCCGGAGCGCTACAAGGGCCGGGTGATGAACATTCACCCGTCGCTGCTGCCCAAGTTCGGCGGCAAGGGCATGTACGGCGCCAGGGTTCACGAGGCCGTGCTCAAAGCCGGCGAAAAGGAAACCGGCTGCACGGTGCACTATGTGGACGACGAATACGACCACGGCCCGCACATCATCCAGAAGAAGGTGCCGGTTCTGCCCAACGACACGGTTGAAACGCTGCAGGCTCGCGTGGCGGAAGCCGAGCGCGAAGCCTACCCCGAGGCCGTAAACCTGTACGCCGAAAAAAGGCTGATGCAGGTGGCCAAAAGCGTGCGGATTCTGCCGGTAAAAGCCGCCGGCACACCGTCTTAGCCCCGCTATTTGCTGTTCAGGGATTGCGCCTTGCGCATGGCCGCAAGTTCGGGAATCACGTCGTCCAGTTTCTGGCGCGGCGGCTCGACTTCTTTGCGCCGCAGGTCTTCCTGGTTTTCCAGTTTCAAGCGTTCGGCGGCTTCGTGCATCAGTGTTGCCACGGTTTTGCGTTCGAGTTCGGCCGTGGCCAGGCGTGCCTCAAGATCGGAAACCTGTTTCTGCAGTTCGCCCACGCGCGGGTCTTCGGGCGGCGTCGCGGGGCCGCTGAGGCTGACAAACAGGATATAGGCAATGCACAGAATCAGTGCCGCCACCAGCGTACCCACGCCCATGCCGGGCAGCGGCAGAGGCCGCCGCGTGACAGCCGGCCGCGGCGCCAGCGTGGGGTCTTCCCAGGCCTTGTACGCGGGCTGGGGCGGCGCCTGGGGCTGGGGTTCCTCAAGGTCCAGTTCGCTCTGGTAGGCGACAATTGCCGTTGGCGCGCCGCCGGGGACAAGTTCGTAGAGTTTGGGGTGATCCATGCCCGGCAGGGTTTTCTGCAGCGCCGCCAGTTCGCGACCCAGTTCGCGCGCCGGCGGCCGGGCCTTGGGGTCTTTGGCCAGCATGCGGCGGATCAGGTCGGCCAGCGCGCCCGGAAGTTCGCCGCCGTCCAGGCCGCGGGGTTCTTCCTCGACGTGCATGCGCAGCACTTCGACCGGGTCGGGGTTGTCAAAGGGCAACTTGCCCAGCGCCGCGCGGTACATGGTGACGCCCAGGCTGTACACGTCGGCCTGTGAATCAATGTCGTGGCCCAGCGCGTTTTCCGGCGCCATGTAGGCCGGCGTACCCTGGGCCACCATCGGTGACGTGAGGTTGGCCCCGCCGCTGGGCCGGGCCAGACCCAGGTCGCACAGTTTCACCCGGCCCTTGCGGTCAATCATGATGTTGTCGGGCTTGATGTCGCGGTGCACCAGCCCGACCTTGGCGATGTAACTGATCGCGTCGCCCACCAGCGCCGCGATCGCCAGCACGTCGCCGGCGGCCAGTTTCTGGCGCGACCGCAGCACGGCGCCCAGGCTGATGCCGCTGACGTATTCCATCACCATGTAGACGTCGGCGCCCTTTTTGTTGATGTCAAAGGCGCGCACGATGTTGCGGTGCGCGGCCTTGGAGGCCACGCGGGCCTCGCGGATGAAACGCTGGATGTATTCGCGGTTGCCCGAAAGCGCGCGCGACAGGATTTTGACGGCCACAACGCGACGCAGGCTGGGCTGCCAGGCGCGGTACACGCTGCCGCGGCCGCCGCGGCCCACCATGTGCAGCAGTTGCAGGCCAGGCAGGTGCGGCTCCAGACCTTCAAGCTGGTTGGCGCCGATCAGTTCAATCAGGTCCTGGGCGACTTCGTCGGGCAGCAGGTTTTCGCGGGCGATGTACTGAAGCAGCGGCCCGTCGCGTTCGAGGTTCCAGCGCGACTGCACCAGTTCCACCTCGGCCGCAGCCAGAAAACCGCGGGCGTTCAGGTAGCGCAGCACTTCATCGGGCTTGAGCACCGGCATGGCGGGATTGTAGCAACGTTCACGACAAGGGGCCCGATGTCCCGGGCCCCCTGTGTGGTTCATTCCTTGCGGCTAGCGCGGGACGGGTCTGGTGCCGGGCAGGGTCTGGGCGCCGGCTTCGATGCCGCGGCGGTAGGCCGAGATAAAGTCAGGCATCGAAAGCGTGTCCTTGATGGTGGACAGCCGCCCGCTGAAGCGCGTCCAGATCGAACCGGGCGCGACCTTGCTCTTGTCCAGAATCGGTACCAGCGACGGATCGGACTGGCCCAGCGCCTTCCACTCTTCGGTGATCACCGTTACCGGCTCTTTCTGGCCCTGGGTGCGGGTATGGAATTCCCAGGCATAGGCGTTACAGATGGCTTCTTCGCGGGCGGCGCGGGCTTCGGCCAGCATTTCCGGCCACACCTGGTTGGCGTACTGCACCGAGGTGTCAATGTCGTTGAAGATCGGGTCGGTGGCCTTGGTGAAGCTCTCGCGCCACTTGGTGCGGTAGGCCGACCACTTGTCCAGATCCAGCACGATGTCCTGGCCGACCTTTTTGGTGAAGTTGCGGCTGTCGAAATCGGCTTTTTCGTTGGCCGTGTCCAGATAACCGAAGGCCACCTTCTGCACGTCGGCCGGGAAGAACTTCCAGGCCTCGGCCCGCTTGCGCTTGGCCTCTTCTTCGCCGTTGGGCAGCTTGCGCAGGGCGTCCAGTTTGGCCTGGCGGTCGTCGGCGTCCTTGCGGTTGTCCTTGGTGACGACGGCGTTGTAGGCGTTGTAGCCGGGCTTGTTGACGGGGTGCCAGCCGGCGTACAGCAGGTAGCCGTCCACAAGCTGCCAGTACCGCAGGGTCAGCCATTCCTGGAACTGCTTGATCTGTTCCAGAACCACACCACGCGCGGCAATGCAGGTGGCGCGTGCGCGGGATTCGTCCTTGGTGGCTTTGCCGCCGGACATGAGAATCAGGTCGTCCACGCGCTTTTTGGCGGCCTTGGCCGCGTCGCGTTCCAGCTTGATCACATCGGCGCGGGTGGCGCGCGGGTTGCGCCGCTGCAGGTCCTTGAGGCGGGCCTCGATTCTGGCCTCGTTGGCTTCAAAGTCGGCCAGATCCTTGTCAATCATGGGGTATTGGGCCTCAAGGTCCTCAATGTCGCCCACAATGCGCATCAGGTCGTCCCAGATCATGTACGTGGCGGGTGTGCGGTCGTTGGCCAGAAACGGGCTGCGCAGAATCGGCCCGGCGCGGCCCAGGGTGTCGGCCATATAGATCAGGGCCACGCTGTCCACCTTGCGCAGCACTTCCAGCACCTCTTTGAAGTAGTAGTCGTGCTTGGCCTTGTCACCCAGCACGCGGTGCGTGACACGGGTGTTGGTGATGGGGTCTTCGCCTTCGTCTTCTTCGCCCCAGAAGTTGCTGCACCATTTGATCTGTTCGCGCTGCTGGGCTTCCTGGGTCTGGAAGACCACGGAAACCGCAAGCTGGTAGATGCCGGGCGCCAGCGGTTTGGACATGGCGGGCAGGCTGAACGCGGCCAGCCCGAAGCCGTCCTGTACGCGGTCCACGCGCACCTGGGCCGACTGGCCCTCAACCGGCCGGCCGAAGTTGCGCACCTCGATGCGCGGCGATTCCACCACGCCGCGGGCGTTGCGCTTGAGCACCAGCGGCAGGCTGTAAAGCTGCACGTCCACTTTCAGGCCCATGATCTGGCCCGATGGCAGTTTCAGGGCCGCGGGCGCGGCGTCGCATTCAAAATCGGTGTACACGTCGCCCGAAATCTGCATGCCGGCGCCGACGGCATTGATTTCAATGTGGCGCAGCATCACGCGGTTCTGGTGGTAATAGGGTTCCGGCGCGTGATTGGCCGGCCGCACCAGCCGCACGCGGTTGGGCGGCAGATCGGGCCGAGCTGCCTGGGCGCCCAGCGAAGCGGCACCCAGCGCCAGCATCGCCGCGGCAAAGAACAGATGTGACTTCCTCATGGCTTCCTCGCTCCTGTGGCGGTCCTCAACCGCCGGCCTGGCCCCAAACTGCCGGTCCCGGATGCCCCCGCGCAAAGGGCGGGGGGCCGGGACCGCAAAGCGTATTGTTGTTACGCGCCGTCGTTTCGTCGAGGGTTAGTAATCCACGATGAAACTGAGCTTGCGTGGCGGCGTAAGCACCGTGACGGTAACGTCGTCCAGCACGGCCGAAACATTGTTTACCTCAATTCCGTCGGCGACACGGAAGTACACGCGGTACACCAGAATGCCCACCTGGTTGCCCGAGGGCAGACGCGCGCCGCGCAACGACATGCCGCCCAGAGCCCAGTAGTCGTCGGCCAGCGGGTCCTTGCCGATGCGGTTGCCGCTGCTGCCGAAGAACTTCTGGCCGGTCAGGTTGTGGGCCACGCCGCCGGTGGGCATGGACGTGATGTCGTCAAACACCGCCCATTGAACTTCCAGCCGGGCCGAAGTTTCCAGGTTCAGCCCCTTCATCGCAAAGGGGTCCCAGTCAGGGCGCAGTTCTGTCCAACTGATGGTGCCAAGGCGCACCGGCAGGGCGTGCAGCTTGCCGTCTTCACCGGCGATCGGCAGGAAGCCGCCCTCGTAGTAGGCCTCGGGGTCGCCCACGCCGGCGTAACGGCTGTTGTTGCGCAGTTCGGCAATTTCGACCGGCTGCAACGGCTGCATCTTGGTGCGCGAGGTGCGGAAGTCGTCAATTGTGGCGTTGGCCACGGCCACGAAGTTCGAATCAAACTTGAACACCGGCCGCGTGGGTTTGACCAGATCCTGCTGGTCGTCCTGTTCGGCAAACCAGGTGTCAAAGCTGGTCTGGTTGGTGTTGTCGGGCTGGCGGCGGAAGATGCAGCCCACGGTCAGGCGGTCTTCGGGGTTGATCTCCAGCAGCTTGGAGGTGGTACGGAAGAACTCGTACACCGGGTTGCCCGTGCCGGTCTGGGGAATCGGCTGGTCCTTGCCGGCGCCGCCGGGGCCGACGTGCGAACCGTCGTTGCGGAAGCCCAGCAGGCCGTCCGGGTCGTCATAGAACACCACCGGGCCGATCACGCGGCCGTCAATCCACAGGCCGTAAGGCTTGTTGGTGTTGCTGTTGTAGCTGAGGGTAAAGCGGTGCCAGTCGTGCACGCGCAGGATCACCGGCTTCTGGCCGTCGGGGCCGGTGGCCGTGGCCTGGGACAGATCCACCCAGGCGTCCGTGCGCGAATACAGAAAGCCCATGTTGTCCGGCGGGTCGGTGTGCGAGTTGGCAATGTCGTTGGTGGCCGTGAAGCCGCCCCAGGGCGACAGCGGATCCAGAATCCGGCGCATGGCGTTGCCGAACTGGGCCACGGTGACGCCGCCGCTGCCGGTGGCGCCGCTGACCACGTTGGCACCCAGCGCCTCGCTGAAGTAGATGCGGGTAAAGCGCAGCACGCCGCCCGGTTCCTTGTACACAAAGAACTGCACGCCCTCGAAGTCGGCCCACAGGTTGCGGCCGTTGTCGTGGCCGGCCTGGGTGATGTCGGCCGACGGGTCGCTGGACGGGTTGTTGTAGGCCGGGTTGTTGCTGTCGCGGAACCGGCCGAAGGCCGTGGCGCCGAACAGCCCCGAATAGTTGTGGCTGGTGGGGTCAATTTCGCCCAGGCACACGATCTGGTTGCCGTTGGTCTGGCCGGGCACGCCGCTGTTGTCGGTGCCCTGGGGCGGAACGTCCCATTTGATCCAGAAGTCCACCGTGCCCTCGTAGTAGGGCATGTTGCTCAGGTACTGACGGTGGGCCTCAGCCTGTTTGTTGTGGTTGTCGGTGCCGCGCCAGGGCACGCCCTGGCCCTCCAGACGGACGCGGGTGGCGGCGATGTCGGTGGGGCTGATGCCGTGGGCCGAAGACTGGCCGAAGCCGAGCTGGGTCTGGTCGTTGACCCCGTTGGGGTAGTTCTGGCCGTTGTAGTCGCGGATCGGGCAGAACGGGCGGTTTGAATACTGCGCGCCGCAGGGATACCGCAGCACGCGCAGGCGGGCCAGACGCTCGGCGCCGCGCTTGTCAAACGTGAACGCCAGGCTGCTTTCCGACTTGGTGTTGCGCATGCGCAGGCTGCCGCCGCCCAGAAACACGCCGTCAGGCCGCAGGTTGGCGTAGGTTGAAGCCTGGTGGCTGTCGTTGGCGCCCTCAAACTCCGAGACAGCGGCGCCCTTGATCGGCGGATCCACGTGGCGGGGCGTGGCCGAAGACACAAAGTCCTCAAACACCACGTCGCGTTCCCAGGGCAGGTGACCCCACTGGGTGTCGCCGACCATGTTGTCGCTGTTGACGCCGTGCATGGAGAAATGCTGGGACGATGTGCGGCCGTTGAAGCTTTCATTGAAGCGCGCCCAGAAATTCACCGGGTTGTTGGGCGGGCGTGTCTCGCGCACCGGCGTGCGGTCGCGCGGGTTCATGGCCACATAGCCGAACTCGCGCGAGGTCATCTGCCATTTGTTGAAGCCCTTCCATTTGTCGCCGGATTCGCCTTCTTTCAGCGAGATGTTCACGGCGTCTTCGGCGTCCTGGAACGTCGGCCGCTGGTGTTCCCAACTGCCGTTGGTCAGTTCGTCAAAGCTGTGCGGGTAGCCCTTGGTGTCGTAGCGGAAGTGGCTGACCAGCGTGACCGCGGCCTTGGGGTTGCTGGATGTTGCGGCCTGGGGCTGCACGGCCGACGGGTCAACGGGCGAACTGAACTCCTCCTGGGTGGTGTGGCGCATGATGTCATAGATCTGCACCACGGTGCGCACCTGGCGACGCGCCACCACGACCATCTGGCTGGCGTCGAGGCTGGAAGTCTGGCTTTCCGTAAAGCCCTTGGGGCGGGCCAGCAGTTCGCCCTGGCTGGTGACCTCATAGACGCCCATGCTGCTGAAGCAGATCGGGCACGAGGTCAGGGTCAGGTCCATGCGATCCACGTTCTGGTGATAGGGGTAGTCGGCGTTGTAGCGCGCGGTGACGTTGTTGGGGTTGAGCGCGGCGCGAATCATGTCCACGGTGCTCTTCCAGTACCAGGCGCGGAACGCGGCGGCGCTCATGGCCGCGTCGCTGGACTTGAGCGGGTTGGCGGCGTGGTTGCAGTTGGTGGCGTCGGGCAGAAGGTCGCGCGGGAAGACGTTGGAAACGTCGGTGCCGGTCAGGCTGCCGCGCTGGGCGCCCACCACGTCAGGCACGCCGACGTTGGTGCGCTCGCCGGGCATGCCCAGCAGCACGCGCTGGCAGAAGCGGTGGTCGAAATCCTGCCAGCTGGTGAAGGGCGCCTGCTTGCGCAGCTGGATCACGGCCTCGGCCAGGGCCGAGGCGTAATCCGCCCCGCCGCTGGAACCGCTGCTGGTGGCGCCGGGCGCAGCTCCGAACTTGGTGCCGATCGGGCCGATCGGCACAAGCTGGAAGATCGCCTGGTTGGATTCGCCGCTGGGGTACCAGGCCTGTTCGTTGGCCGTGCCCACGCCGCCAGTGCGGTTGTTCTGGCGGCCCCAGTCCGTCGTGCCGCTGTTCTGGCGGCGGATCGTGGCGCCGAACTTGTTCTGGTACAGCTTGTCCTCTTCGGTGATCTGGTCCTGCTTCTTGTAAAACAGCAGCCGCGCGTTGGCCTGCAGGTTCGCAAACAGGCACACCAGCACCGGTTTGGTTGCCGTGTTGATGTTCACCGGCGCCTTGGCGAACACGCTGGGCGTGTCGGGCTGCCAGTCAGGCCAGCCGTCACGGCCCTGGTTGGGGCCGCCGGTGAAGCCTTCGCGCCAGAGCTTGACCTGGGTCAGCTTGGGCGGCGCGCCGGGGACGTTTTTGACTTCTTTGTTGTTGGCGTCGGTCCAGTCGCGGTAGGTGATGTCGTTGTAGCTGTTGACGGTCACGAACATCATCGCCAAGTTGTAAAGTTCGTCGCCCTTGGCGCGGGTGGCAAAGATCGGGCGGATCTGGTCCTTGCTGCTGATGTTGCCGCCCAGGTTTTCATGCAGCAGGCGGATTTCCTCGGCCACCTGGGCCGGAAACGGGTTGTACTCGCCGCGCGGGTTGCCGCCGGTGACCCAGTCGTCAATCGCGTTGCCCAGCACGATCAGCACGGCCTTCAGCGCGTCGCCCTTGAAGTTGTTCAGGTTCAGCATGCTGGCGGCGTCAATCGCGCGCACGCGGAACAGGTCGCCCAGTTCGGTGTAGGTGCCCTGGGGCCCGAACTGTTCGTTGGGCGCAAACGGCACATCCGGGTTGCGGATCTGGTTGGTGTTGATGCCGTCGGCGCGAAAACCGGTGACGCGGGCGCCAAAACCCTTGGTTCCGCCGCCGGGCGGCACCAGGCTGGTGCCGAACGCCGTTTCGTTGCCGCCGCGGGTGCCGTCGCCGTCAAAATCAATCCAGTTCGCGTCAGGGCTCTTGTCGGCGCTGGTGTTCGAGCGCGAGCGAGGCCAGCTTACCGCCGGTTCGGCTGAATCCAGCGTGCGCAGCGCGTAGCCGCGCGGGTTGTATTCGCGGTCTTCCTCGACGCCGGCGGTGCCGGGCGTCAGACCTTCGTAGTGCCGGTTTGTGGCCTCGGCGCGCAGGCGCGCGATGCTGTACTCCACGCCGTCCAGCGCCAGGTCCAGCGCGCGCTGGCGATCCAGGTAATTCGCCGCGGCGCGGCGCTCGGACAGCGTGACATAGCTGAACGAAGTGCCGATCACGAACAGCGCGACCAGCAGCCCCAGCACCACCACAAGCAGCGTGCCTTTGCGGTTGTGCCGGTTCGAGCGACGGATGGTTTTCACTGCGGTCTCCCTTTCAGGGGTACTGCACGGCCAAACGCCCTGTCTTCAGGCGTCCAGATAGGTTCCTTCCACGGCCTCGGCCAGGCGCCGGTAAAAATCGCGCTCGGTGGGCCCAAGACCAATGCCCGTGATGTCCAGCGAGGTAGTGTTGCCGGCCTTGCGCCATTCCTTGACCTTGGCCAGCACGAACTCGGGGACATCCTTGTGCTGCTTCAGTTCCTCTTCGCTTACGTCAGCGGGTTTGCCGGGCATGCTGCCGACCATCATCGTCGCGCTTTCGGGCTTCTGGTCAAACAGCGCCTTCAGCAGCGCGTACAGGTCGCCCGTGCCCTTGGCCTCCAGCCGCTTGAGCCACTCCTTGGCTTTGGCCGCGTTGTCGGCGTTGGCCACCCAGGGTTCGCCGCCGCCGGCCAGATCCTGGATCGTCCCGAACGTGACAATATTGAACCGCATGCTGCCCGGCCGGTCCGCCAGCCGTGTCAGCGATTTGCTGACCTCGGACACCATGCGTTCCAGGCGCGTCATTTCTTCGCTGTTGCCCACGGTGATGCTGGCGGCCATGGCCTCGGACACGTCCAGCAGATAGGCCCGCGTCTTGGTCTTGACCGCGCCGGGCTGGCCCTGGGTGCCGTCTTCGGTTTTGCCCGACGCGATGCGGATGCGCGGGTAGGTGGTGGGCCGGTCGTGGCCGTCCTGAACCTTGGGTGCGCCGGGGTCGTTGTCGGCGGGGCGTTCGGTGGCGGGCTTTTCGGCCGGTTTGGAAGGCTTGTTGTCCTGCGCGCTTGCGGCACCAAACACCAGCCACAGCACCACGCACAGGCTTACGCCTGCCCGGGCAAGGCCAGGAACCAGTGCCGAATGCGGTTGGGACATCGCGGCGGTCATTCCATCACAAGTCAAGCCAAAATCAACCTTTGCAGCACAAGACCCGAACGGTCAATCTGGCCCGAAAACCCACAAGGGTACACCGGCCTGTGCAATTCGGGTGCCATGTGTGCGGCAAACACGGGGTGCTGCGCTGTGTTTTACGTAAGTTGCTTACCCTGAATATGTTATGAATCATGGCCCGTTCTGTTGCCGCGTGAGCTGGGGCAGACCACTGGTGACGTTGCCGTAACTTATGGTCACCGGTGGGCGAACTCGCGCGCCAGACCGGAGCTTTTATCCAAACCCCTTGGCCTGCTTGACGTATAAAGAGAAGCTGCGTTGGTTCCCACGGAGTCCGCCTATGCGCCGTTTGTCCGCGTTTGCGCTTGTTACCACTTTGTCGGCTGCCGGCCTGGTTGTTACGGGCTGTTATTCGGGGCCGACACGCGAAGAGGCGATTGCCGACAAGACCTATCTGGACGACCGCGCGCTGGAATCATTTGACAAACAACTGCGCGACCTGGCCGACGCGATCCAGAGCGGCAACGAAATGCAGGAAGCATCGCTGCGCACGCGCATCAGCGAGGGCGCGCGCACTTACCAGCGCGCGCTGGTCAGCGCCCTGTACGACGACAGCAGCACGCCGCGCCGCGCCACGGCGGCGATTCTGCTGGGTTTTACCGGCGACTCACAGGTGATCACGGCGCTGCTTAATGCCCTGGCCGACACGCGCGAGCATGATTCCGTGCGCGTCAACGCCGCCATGGGACTTCAGGCGCTGGACGACAAACTGCGCGACTACAAGGAACATAAAAAACTCATGAGCACGCTGCGCGTGCCCATGATGGACGCTACCAGCAGCATGGCCCTGCGGCGCGCCTGCATCGGCGCCTATGCCCTGGCCTATGACGCGGCCCAGGGCGACACACTGCTGCCGGTGCGCGACCGTTTTCTGGGTGACCCGGACATCCGCGTGCAGATCGCGGCCATCAACGCGCTGGGCGATATCGGCGACCCGGTCGCGGTGCCTGACCTTGTGGGCGTGGGTCTGCGCAGCCCCGAGCCAGAAGTGCGCGCCGCCAGCGCGATTGCCCTTGGCCGTATCCCTGACCCCGCGCGCTGCATTCCCGCGCTGGCCGACGCCGGCAACGACCCCAACGCCGGCGTGCGCCGCGAGGCCATGGACGCGATTTCGCGCCACCACGGCAGCAACCCCGAACTGGTCTACAGCACTCTGATTGCCGGGCTGTCCGATTTTGACGCCCAGGTGCGCGAAAGTGCCGCGCTTTCCCTGGCGCGGCTGCAGGACCCGCGTGCGATTGAACCCCTGCTGCAGGCCACCGGCGACCGCACCGCCGTGGTTCGCCAGGCCGCGGTGGTGTCTCTGGGCGTGTTGATCAGCGCCGAACGCGAACGCGAGGCCTACCCGCTGATTGACCTGCTGAGCGACAACAGCAGCGAAGTGCAGGCCGCCACGCTGTCCACACTGTCGCGCATCACGCGCGTGGACCACGGCACCGACCAGCCGCGCTGGCGCGAACATTTCTGGAAGAAATACCCCGAACTCAACCCCAGCCTGATGTACGAAGGCAAGGCCAAACCCCGCGTCAGCAGCGGCATCAACAGCACCGGCGCGCGGCCCACGACACGCACCACGCCCCGCACCACCCAGCAGGGCCGTACCACCCAGCAGCCCCGCACCAACCAGCCGGGCCGCACCAACCAGCCGGGCCGCACCAACACCCCGCGCCCCGGCCGCTAGCAGGGCTTTGAGAAGGTGCTTCTCAACGCCCTGCCCGGCCCGCGCGACTGCACGGGCCGGCCGGCGAGCGGCTTTACGCCGCGAGCCGGGGGCTGTTGCTTTCCGATGAACGATGCATGGTTACACCCGGCGCGGGCCGAAAGCCCGCGCCGGGTTCGTTGTCTGTTGCGGTTTTTGGGCGCGCTTGCGTGCCCTGTGCACCACTGCTATTGTCCCGCGCGCGTCAACCGGAGACGGCATGGAAGTGTTGTTCCTGATCAGCGCCCTGGTGTGTGTGCTGGGCACGTTGATCCTGCTGACACAGCGCAACGCCGTGTACGCCCTGCTGGGGCTGCTGATTGCGTTCTTCGGCTCGGCGGGCGTGTTTCGCGCGCTGGACGCCCCGTTCATTGCCGTGGCCCAGATTCTGATCTATGCCGGCGCGCTGGCCGTGATGTTTCTGTTCGTGCTGATGTTCACCGATACCCGCACCCAACTGGACGCCCTGGGTGTGCCCGGTGCCGTCGGCGCCAGGCCGGTCTACAAGCCCGGCCAGGAGCGCAAACAGGGCGAGGCCGCGCTGAAATTCAACCCGCTGGAGCATATTCTTCTGCCCCAGCCGCTGGCGGCGGTGGTTGCGGTGGCGTTTCTGCTGTGCGTGAGCTTTGCCATATACAAGCTGCCGCCGTCATTCAACGAGTTCGGCCCGCTGCCGGCGGGGTACGACAGTCTGGTGTTCACGCCGGGCGTGGAACAGGGCCGCAACCTGCCCTACGGCAGCACCGAGGCCGTAAGCAAGACAATCTTTGAGGGTTTTCCGCTGGCGTTTGAAATCGTCAGCCTGCTGATTTTTGCCGCGATTCTGGGCGCCGTGCTGCTGGCGCGCCGGCATCTGGCGGGGATTCCCGGCTCCCAGGACGCCGGGCGCGAGGCCACCGGCACGGACGAGGCACACTGATGCTTGAGCCCAAGACCGTGCTGTTTCTGGCGGCCCTGCTGTTCAGTGCGGGTCTGTACGGCGTGCTGTCGCGCCGCAACATGATTCTGATGCTGATGTGCCTTGAGTTGATGCTCAACGCCGTCAACATCGCGCTGGTGACCTATTCGCGCCACTGGGCGGGCCGCGGCGCGGATGTGTTCAGTTCGCACAGCGGCCAGTTCTTCACGCTGATGGTGATGGCGGTGGCCGCGGCCGAGGTCGGCATCGGCCTGGCGATCATTGTGGCGATCTTCCGGCGCAAACACACGGCGGACGCGGATTCCGCGGCGGAGCTCAGGAACTGACCCCATGTTCATGAACCTGCCACTTGAGTTCTGGCTGTTTGCGGTGCCACTGCTGCCGCTGGTCGGGTTTCTGATCAACGGCTTTTTCGGCCGCAACCTGGCGCCCCAGACCTCGGGCGCGATTGCCGCCAGCTCGGTGGCGTGCGCGTTTCTGATCGCCGTGGGGCTGTTTGTCGGCCCGCTGCAAAAGGCCGAAATTCACGCCCAGAGCATCGGCTGGATGGCGACGGCCGGCCTGAACATCAACCTGGGTCTCTACCTGGACGAGCTTTCCGGCCTGTACATGCTGATCATCACCGGCATTGGCGCGCTGATTCATGTGTACAGCATCGGGTACATGAGCCACGACGAGGGCCACTGGCGCTACTTTGCCTACCTTAACCTGTTTGTGTTCAGCATGCTGATGCTGGTGCTGGGCGACAGCCTGCTGACCATGTTTCTGGGCTGGGAAGGCGTGGGTCTGTGCAGCTATCTGCTGATCGGCTTCTGGTACAAGGACCTTAAGAACACCAACGCCGGCATGAAGGCCTTCATTGTGAACCGCGTGGGCGACTTCGGGTTCATGGTCGGCATGTTCCTTATCTTCTGGCACTTCGGCACGCTCAGCTACGCCGGGCCCGACGGCCTGTTCATGAGCATGCGCCACGCCGCCGCCGCGGGCAACATTGACCACAGCCTGCTGAACTGGGCCGGTCTGTGCCTGTTTGTGGGCGCCTGCGGCAAGAGCGCGCAGATTCCGCTGTATGTGTGGCTGCCTGACGCCATGGCCGGTCCCACGCCCGTCAGCGCGCTGATCCACGCCGCCACCATGGTGACGGCCGGCATCTACATGCTGGCGCGCATGAACTTCGTGTACGTGCACGCCGAACACGCCATGACCGTGATCGCGATTGTCGGCGCTTCCACCGCGCTGTTTGCCGGCACGATCGGGCTGGTACAGCGTGACATCAAGAAAGTCCTGGCCTACAGCACCGTCAGCCAGCTTGGCTTCATGTTTCTGGCCGCGGGGTTGGGACAATTCGGGCTTGCGGTGTTTCACGTGTTCACGCACGCCTTCTTCAAGGCCCTGCTGTTTCTGGGTTCGGGCAGTGTGATCCACAGCCTGGAACACACGCTGGGCCACGGCAACCCCGACAGCCAGGACATCTGGAAGATGGGCGGCCTGAAGAAAAAGATGCCCGTGACCTGCTGGACCATGTTCATCGGCTGTCTGGCGCTGGCGGGCATACCGCTGACCAGCGGTTTCTTCAGCAAGGACGCGATTCTGTTCAGCGCCATGCACCGGGGCGACTCGCTGGGCATGGTGCTGTACGGCATGGGTCTGGCGGGCGCGCTGTGCACTGCGTTTTACACCTTCCGCATGTTCAGTCTGACGTTTCTGGGCAACTGGCGCGGCAACGAGGCCGCCTATGCCCACGCCGATGAATCGCCGGCCAGCATGTCTGTGCCGCTGGTGATTCTGGCGGTGTTCGCGCTGTTTGCGGGTTTCCTGTGGCTGCCGCCGGCGTTCCACACGCTGGGCATCCACAGCAACAGCCTGGAGAGCTGGCTGGCTCCGATCTGGGTGCACGGCCAGCTTGCCATGCCCGCCGACAGCCTGCTGCGTATTCCCACCAGTCACGACGAGGCCGCAATTGCCGCCGAATGGATGAACATCGGCATCAGTTCGGTGGTGGCGGTGGTGATGTCGTTCTTCGGGTTTGCTGTCTACAGCAAGGCCGGCAATCTTGAAAAGGTCAAGTCGCTGGCGATCCGCGACGGCAGGCCCACGTTTCTGTACGGCATGCTGCTGAACAAGTACTACGTGGACGAACTGTACGACCTTGTGATTGTGCGGCCGCTCAAGGTGATTTCGGAAGTGCTGTTTCTGGTCGTGGATGTGGTGATCATTGACCTGATCTGCGTCAGCGGCTCGGCCGCGCTGGTCAAGGCCGGCAGTGATCTGGGCCGGCGCATCCAGACGGGTTTTGTGCGTCACTATCTGTACGCCTTTGCCGTGGGCGCGATCGTGCTGACCGCGGTTTTTCTGGTCATTGCCCAGCGCCGGCCGTAAGCGTCTATCGTTTGCGCGGGCGCGAGGCGCGAAACGGCGCCGACACCAGCAGTATGAACCCGGCCAGCAGAGCCGAAATCGCGCACACCGCAAACGGGTAGTGCAGCTTGATGGTGGCGTTGGCGACAAAACCGAACACCGGGCCGTCGCCTGTGGCGTTGATCAGCCGGTCTACCACCAGATGCGCCACAATCGCGGCAAGACACAGCACCAGGATGCCGACGGCGCCGTTTTTCAGGTCCTGGCGTGACGGGGCCATGCCCATGGTGAAGCACAGGGCAAAGTAAAGAAACACCCAGGTGCGCCAACTGGTCAAAGATGTTGTGGTCAGGGCCAGGCGCAGGTCTTCGAACACCAGGCGGCCCAGGTCGGTCAGAAACGCGAACTGGCTGGTCTGCACACCCTCGACACGCACCGCGTAAAGGTTGACCGGGCTTTGCAGCAGCAGACCCAGCAGCCAAAGACACAGTGTGCACCCGGCCAGCGGCGCCAGCGCGATGATCATGTCGCCGACGTGTTTGATTTTGGGCGGGCCGTGGCGCACCTCACCGCTGCCGTCGCTGCGGAACAGAACCATGCTGTGCACTCTGGCGCCGGTCAGCACGCAGGCCGCGGCATGGCTGAGTTCGTGCACGGCAACACCCGGCGCGATCAGGTACGCCAGCAGTTTCGGCGGTACGGCGCGGATCCAGAGCCGGCGCAGGCCGTAGGTGGCCAGAATCAGCAGCGCCACGCCCAGAAACAGATTCAGAAACGCGGCAAGAGTTGGCATGGAGAGGGCCGGTCGCAACCTGCCGGGTCGAATTTCTACGCGTCGTCCAGTTCGTCGGCCAGCTTCACCTGGTTTTTGCCGTTGTGCTTGCAGTAGTACAGCGCGCGGTCGGCCGCGCGCAGAAGCTGGTCTTCCATCACCGTGGCCTTGTTCATGCAGGCAATGCCGATGCTGACGGTGACGCTGATTTTCTGTTCGGGGTTCTGAAGCAGCGGGATTTCGATTTCGCTGATCTTGCGGCGGATCTGTTCGCCCTTGGCGCGGGCGGCATCGCCCACGGTTTCGGGCATGATCACGACCATTTCTTCGCCGCCGTAACGGCACACGGTATCAAGGTCGCGGAAACTGACCTTGAGCAGTCCCGACACCGCGCGCAGCACTTCGTCGCCCTGTTCGTGCAGCCATGTGTCATTGATCTTCTTGAAGTTGTCAATGTCAAGGATCATCAGGCTGAGGTCACGGTCGTAACGCAGGGCGCGGCGGAACTCGACCACAAGCTGTTCGTCAAACACGCGCCGGTTGTACAGACCGGTCAGGCGGTCGGTGCGGCTCTGTTGCTTGATCCGTTCAAGGTTCTCGTGGTTTTCGATCACGACGCCCAGAAAGTCGGCAATCGTGATCAGCAGGTCCTTGATGGATTCCTGGATCGGTTTGTGGGTGGCAAAGAAACGTTGCAGGTTCTTGGGCAGCCCGACCTGCAGCAGGCCGCGCACCGACCCGCCGGCGCGAATCGGCGCCACGTGAGTGCCGGTCTGGTCTACGGCCAGGGGCGTGACGCCGCGCAGCACGCTCTGGTAC
This sequence comes from Planctomycetota bacterium, assembly GCA_015075515.1. Taxonomy (GTDB): domain Bacteria; phylum Planctomycetota; class UBA8742; order UBA2392; family UBA2392; genus H3-PLA7. Next base: position 154,082 of record JABTUE010000002.1, on the reverse strand, counting down.
ATCGGGTTGTCGTCGGGCCGCAGTTTCTGGGTCATGCGGAAGGGGTTGGCGTACTTGATCTCAAGTTCGTCAAACTCGTTCTTGAGCAGGATCGTGCAGCTTGAAAACTGCGCGTCGTTGACCATGGTCAGCGCGGTTTCCTTGAACACGTCGTTGATCTGTTCCAGTTCCAGCAGCTTTTTGGTCAGCACCGGAATCGCGCGCAGCACCTCGGCCAGCGCGCCCACGCGGGTGTTGGCTTCAAGCACTTCCAGGCTTTTGCGCTGGGCATCCTTGGCGGCGCGCTGGGCGGCCAGAGTCAGTTCGCGGTTGAAGTCGCTTTCCGTGCGCAGCTTGTGCTCAAGCTTGACCTGTTCGCTGACATCGCGTGCGCTGCCGACCTGAAGGATGCGGCCCATGTGCGAAATCAGCGAAAACCGCACTTCCAGATGCCGCACTTCGCCGTCACTGCGCACGGCGCGAAAGCGCATTACGCCGCTGTCGCCGGCGTTCTGGGCCCCGGCGCGCTGGGCGCGCACGAGCTCGCGGTCTTCTTCGTGGACAATGCTGAGCGTGCTGACCGGGCGCTGGGCCTCGACCAGTTGTTCACGCGTGAAACCAAGCAGTTCGCACAGGGCCGGGTTTACCTTGATGAATACGTCGGCCTCGGGGTCCAGCACGTACTGGCCATCCACGGAATGGTCGAAGTGCGCGTGCAGAAGGCTGGGCTGAACTGTGGCGGTCGGTTGTTCCATATGCCGTTTCAGCCTTGCGCCCCGCCCGGCTCATGCGGCGCTGGTCTTGCGCTCGCTGGGCGCGACCACCGCGTCAAACACCCGCACCGAGGGGTCACGCCGGGCCGCGATTACGTCGGTGCAGACAACTTCCGCCGCGTCGGCGTCTTCCTGTGACGCCCTGGCTGCCGCCAGAACCTGCGCCGTGCCCACCGCGGGGCAGCGCTCGGTGTCGGCACCGGGCACAAAACCGGGTGCCTGTTCGGGCTCGTCCGGCGTTTGCGCGGCCAGGTTCACCACCATGCGCCGCCCGGATTCGGGCGACAGCTCGGGGATACGGGCGGAACCGTTCCCTGAGACATCCAGCATAGCAACTTCCGAGATTCGTACACTCTCGGACTCATCGAACACCTCAACCGGCGCGTTGCTTCCGCTGTCCTGAGCGACCGGAGTATCAACCACCACGGCGCGCTCGCTGGCCACCGGCGCGCGTTCACTTTCTGCTGCTGCCGGCACCCGTTGACTTGGCACGGCCGCAGGCAACTTTGTGCTCAGCGGCACCGGCTTGCTGACCAGCCCTCGGCCGGATTCCTCCGGTATCGCAGGAGCAGCCTTTTTGACACCGCGGGCCTTCCACTTTTTGAGGGCGAACTCGCCGCCGACAAAGGCCACCAGCAGACCCGCCCCCGCAAACGCCACGTAAGGTATCGCCTCAAGCAACGCCATGGTTTTGCTCCGTGCGGCCGCGCGCTAAAGTGCAGCCATGAACAAGGTTCTTGCCATTATCCCCGCGCGGCTGGCCTCGACGCGCCTGCCGCGCAAGGTTCTGCTCAACAAGACCGGCAAACCCCTGATCCAGCACGTCTGGGAAGGGGCCAGTGCCTGCAAGGCCATCGGCAAATTGGTGGTCGCAACTGATGCCGAAGAGGTGCTGAACGCTGTGAAATCATTCGGCGGCGAGGCCGTGATGACCAGCCCGGCCTGCCAAAGCGGCACCGACCGTGTGGCCGAGGCCGCGCGACACTTTCCCGGCTTTGATGTGGTGGTGAACGTGCAGGGTGACGAGCCGGAAATGGCCAAAGAGCCGTTGCAGGCGCTGATAGAGGGCATGCTGCGGATCAGACCGGTGATGGGCACGGTGGCCGTGCCCTGGCCTGCGGGTGTGGCGTTGAGTGAGCCGGGGTTTGTGAAAGTGGCCCTGGATTGCCAGGGGTACGCCCTGTACTTCAGCCGCAGCCCGATTCCGTACTATCGCGACGAGCCAAAGGCCGCGCCCGACGGCACCCGCGCCGACGGCCGGCCGCGCTACTGGAAGCATGTGGGTTTGTACGCCTACCAATCGGCGTTTCTGCAGCAGTACGCGGCGATGGCGCCCACGCCCCTGGAACAGGCCGAGGGTCTGGAACAGCTGCGCGCGCTGGAAAACGGCCACCGGATCGCCGTGTTCCCAACGCGTTATGCGGGCCATGAGGTCAACACGCCGGCGGACTATGAGGCGTTCGTGGCGCGGGTAACGGGGCGCAAGCAGTAAGCCGCAAGGCCGGATTAATTGCCGGGTTCGGGCTTGGCGCCGAGGATGCGCTTGAGTTCTTCGATGTCGGCGCGAAGGCGGGCGATTTCTTCGTCGCGGGCATCGCCCTTCTTTTCGAGTTCGGACAGGCGCTTTTCCTGGGCTTCGATTTTTTCGCCCTGGGCGGCCAGTTGCTTGCGGATTTCGGCGCGTTCTTTGGCAGCCGCGGCCAGGTCTTTCTCGACCTGTTCCAGACGCTTGCGGTCTTTCTCAATCTCGGCGGCCATCTGTTCGCGTTTGGCGCGCTCGGCCCGGATGTCTTCCGCGTTGGCGTCGGCCTTCTTTTCGAGTTCCTTGATCAGTTTGTCCTGCAACTCCAGGCGGCCTTCGGCGTTGGTCATGCGCTGCTTGACCTCGATTACCTCTCCTTCGAGCACGGCAATCTTGGCGCTTTGAACCTTGTCGCTGTCCTTGAGGGTGTTGACGTCCGTCTTGATCGTTTCGACTTCCTGCTTGGTGACTTTTTCCGGGGCGGCCACTTCGTTCTGGATGCGGTCGTAGATCAGAAACCCGGTGCCGCCGGCCAGCGCCAGCACAATCAACACCAGACCGCCTGTCAGCAGACGCAGGTTGTTCATGGCTTCTTGCCCGTCTTGGGGCCGGGGCCCGGCTTGTCGCTGCCCTGGCCTGACTTGTCCAGTTTTTGCGAGCCGCGCAGCTTCTCTTTCATGCTGATTTCGCGCTGGCGCAGCTTGTCCAGAATTTCGCGGATGTCTATTTCGCGGATCTCGACCTCGCCCTTGCAGGTGCCGCACCGGATGTGCGACAGGTCGAACTCGTTGCTGGGAATTTCCACACCCTGCTGTTCTTCAATGTACAGGTTGCCGTTGGGCATCAACATGCACGGAAACGTGAACGGGCGGGTGATGCGAAACTTGCCGCGATCGCAGTTGCCGACGATCGTGGTCAGAAACTCGTCGGGCAGCCACACCTGGCTTTTCTTGCAGCACAGAATGCGATCTTTGGCCATTTGCGTTCTCAGTTCCCGCCCGGTGCGACCAGACCGGCGGGCTTGAGGGCCGCTGCGGCCTCGTAGCGTGGCCGATCAAAAACCTGCGCCAGGGCCAGCTTCCAGCGATCATCAATCGCCTTGAGGGCGTCCTGGCCGGCGCCCGACTGCACCGCCACATGGTAACACAGCGGCGTCTGGCCGTCCGCAGCTTCCGGCAGCGGGTCATAGTAAAGGCGCCACAGCGCGTCCATCAGCCTGGCCTTGACCGTCCGGGCGTCGGCCTCGTTGTCGGCCAGGGCAAAACCCGTGTAGGGGCCGCACGCCTGGTCCAGCAGGGCCACGGCCTGGGCGCTGACCTTCTGGGCGGCTTCGTGGTAACGATCCTGGGCGGCTTTCTGGGCCAGGGCGAAACTCTGGTCTTCCAGCAGTGCCCGGCCGCGCAAGAACTCCAGTGCGTCCACGCGGGCTGAAAACTGACGGAACTCGTCGCGGGTGCGCTCGTAGTTCTTGACGTAGTTGCTGCCGGCCACGCCGTCGCGTTCGGTGGTCAGACGGGCGAGGTCTTTGGCGCGCAGGTCAAGTTCGTCACTCATGGCCTGGTGCTGGTCGCGCCGGCGCCTCAATTCCTTGATGCTTTCTGCGGCGGCGTTGCCGGCGTCAACCAGCGCGCGTTCTTCGGCCAGCTTGGCGCGGCGGGGTTCGGCGTCGGCATCCAGCGCCGCAATTTCGGCTTCGCGCGCGGCCAGAGCCCCGCGAGCCCCGGCCAGAGTTTCGTCGGCGGTCTTGCGGCGCGCGTCCAGTTGCTCGCGTTCAAGTTTGGCCTTCTTCATGGCCTCCAGGGCGGCGGCGGTGTCGGTTTTGGCCTTGTCGGCGCGGGCCTGGTCGGCCTCGGCGGCCTGGCGCGCCTTGGCGCGTTCGGCGCGGGTCTGTTCGGCGGCGGCGGATTTCGCTTTGGCTTCGTCCACGGTCTTGAGCGCGGCGGCGGCGCGGGATTCGGCGGCGTCGTACTGCTGCTTGGCGGAATCGGCGACGGTTTTTGCCTGTTCAAGCAGCTTTTCCGCGTCCTCGAGTGTCTTGCGGGCGGCGGCCAGATCGGCCTCAAGCTGCGCCCGGCCGGGGTCGTCTGGCGCCAGCGCGGCCAGTTCGGCGTTGAGCCGTTCTACCTCGGCTTTGGCGGCGTTGACCTCGGCGGCGGCGGCGGTGCGGTCGGCCACGGCGTCCGTCAGCACATCCTGGGCGCGGTCGCGCGCCGTCACCGGCGCGGTTGCGTCTTTTTCAGCGTTGGTCAGGGCGGTGCGGGCAATGGCCGCGGCCGAGTCGGCGTCGGACTGTTCCCTGGTGCGGGCCCGCACGGCGTCGGCTGCCGCGGCCGCGTCGGCGACGGCGTCGGCGGCTTCTTTTTCAAGACGGGCCAGCGCCGCGGCAGTGTAGGGGTTGGCCGCCAGTTGCTTGTCAATATCGGCCAGCGCCAGCTCCGCCGCGGCCACGTCGCCGCGCAGCGCCGGCAGCTTGCGGCGCAGGTCATCCAGTTTCTGATCGAGTTCGTTGAGCCGCAGCGTGATCAGCTCAATCCGGCTCCTGGCCTCGTTGCCGGCCTTGACCGTGTTCTGGTGCCGGGTGATTTCGGCGTCCAGTTCCTTGCGGCGCGAGCCGTCGGCGTCAAACAGGTCGCTCTGGCGGAGCTTTTCCATGGCTGCCTGCTGGGCGGCGATGGCTTCGTCCAGTGCTGCAATGCGGTCCAGCAGCAGCAGCGCCTGGGTCATGTCGGCTTCGCGCGCAGCCATTTCGTCGCGGTCGCGCTGGATCCGGCCGTGCAGGGTTTTGGCCGCCGAGCCCAGAGTCGGCCAGGTGCCGGTGGTGGCCTGGCGCTTCCAGTGGCTGATTGTGCCCAGGATTTCGTTTTCAGCCCGCACCAGTTCTTCGTCGGAAAGCTGGCCGGTAACGCCGTCGCGCGGCTGGCCCTTGCCGGCCTCAAGTCGGGCGCGGGCGGCGGCAATCGTGCCGCGCATGATTTCTTCGAAGCGGGCGATTTCAGCGGCGCCGTCACGCTGGACTTCAGTGGCGCGCAGGCGTTCCAGCCCGGCGGCAAAGTCGCGCAGGCGGCGGTCCAGCCCCAGCAGGCTGTTTTCAGCGCGCAGGGGGAAGCTTTCAACATTCAGCCAGTGCAGCCGGTCCTTGAACCGCTCGGATGCGTCCATGCGCAGAAGCTGGTAGTCCTCGGTGCCGCGCTGGCCGATCAGCGGCGGCATGCCTGGCGCGACCAGCGCCCACTGGCCGCGGTTGAGAGGTTCCGGTTGCGCGCCGGGCGCGTGAAGCGCCAGCGTGCCGCGAAAGACGCGCAACACCAGCGCGGCCTGCGGTGTTTCGCGCCGCAGTGGCAGAACGACCTGGGCCGTGCCGCGGCGCACGGTCAGGCGCGCGGTTTCGCCGTCAGGCAGGGCCAGCAAGGCGCGCAGCAGCACGCCGGGGTCGTCCAGCGGCACATGGTCAAGTGTCAGGGGCATGTCCTGGGCCTGTACGCCCGCGCCGGCTTCGCCCACGCGGTAACCGGCCCACACGTCAAAGGCGCGCGATGCTGCCAGACTGCCGCCTTTGGCAAAGACCGCGACCAGCGCGGCAGCCTGTTCCTGGCGCAGGTTGTCGGGCAGAACGGCGCGGGCGTGCTCGCCCACGGCGAGATCAAAATCCGCCGGTGAGTCGCCGTGAATTTCCAGCCCCGCCGCCGCCAGCACGTAGGCATGGCCCGAAGACACAAAACGGCCCCACAATTCGCCGCGTTCCAGGCTAAGTACCTGGCGCGCCTTTGCGCGCGGCGGCTCAAGCCGCAGCCGCGTGTTCTGGGCAAGCTGCACGCGCGACGCGCCGTCAAGGTTCAGTGTGGCCTGGGCGCCGGGGCCGGTCTGCACGGCCTGGCCGACCACAACCCGTCCGCCCGGCAGGGCCGAGGGCGCAACGCGGTCGTCCACGCTGACGCTTCCTTCGTGCGCGACCAGCCGCACGTCCGGCGGCGGCAGGTACGCGCCCACCCGCTGCAGCAACAGCAGCAGCGCCGCCACGCCCACCACCTGCACCCAAAGTGCCGCCGCCGGCGGCACCGCCACCGGCTGGTGCGGGTTGCGTTCGCGCACATGAACCGCCACGCGCGAAAGGTCAAACGGCGGCGCGTCAAACAGGTCGCGGATCAGGTCGCGCTCGGTGCGCAATTCCTCCAGTCGCTGCTGGGCGGCCTTGTCGCGCACCACGCGCTGTTCAAACCGGCTGGTTTCGTCGCTGCTGAGCCGGCCCTCAAGATAGCGGCGCATCTGCGCGTCATTGGGATCCGGGCCGGTGGTGCGCTTGCGCGCCGCGGCCTCGCCGATGCGCATGGCGGCGGTCTGGATCAGGTTTTCGACATGCGCCGGGGCGGCGCCGGAAATGCGCGAAATATGTTCGGGTGTCCAACCCAGCCGGTAATGCAGGCACAACAGCTCGCGCTCGGCGGCCGAAACATGATAGGCCAGCGCGTTGGCGCGGTCACCCAGGCCTGGCACGTCACCGCCCTTGATGCGCATGGTGTTGTCGGCCCGCACGGCGCGCAGCCGGCCTTCGCTGACGCCGCGGGTGATGTCTTCGGCGGTCATGCTGGTGCGGGCCAGGATTTCTTCGACGGTGTAGCTGTTGGTGGCCTTTTCGGGTGCGTTGCGGGCGTCCAGCACTTCACGGTAGCGCGCGCGTGTGGTGCGGATGGCAGATTCGATCACGTAGTCGCGCACCTGGTCGTCACTGGCGGCGCGCGCGATCACGCGCGCCTGGCTGATCGCGTCCACCAGCAGGTCTTCCACCAGACCGGCAAAAGGGTCGGACCGGTCTGGGATCAGCGCCGTGGCGTAATCCACCAGCAGCTTGCCCCAGCGGTTGAGAAACAGGTTTACGCCGCCGGGCTTGCCGGCAAGCATGTGGCGGATTTCCTGGGCGGCGCCGGTCATGGTTGCGCCTTTGCGGGGGCAAGGTCCTTCAGGTCAAACAGCGCGTCCACGAACTGGTCGGCGTCAAAGGCCTGCATGTCGTCCACGCCCTCGCCCAGCCCGACGAATTTCACGGGAATCTCGACCTTTTCGTTGATGGTCAGCACGGCGCCGCCCTTGGCGGTGCCGTCCAGTTTGGCCAGAAACAGGCCTGTGACCTGGGCGGCCTGTTTGAACATTTCGGCCTGGTTCAGGGCGTTCTGGCCGGTGGTGGCGTCCAGCACCAGGATTGTTTCGTGCGGCGCGCCGGCGATTTTTTTTGCCGCGCAGGCGGCGTGAATCTTGCGCAGTTCGTCCATCAGGTTTTTCTGGGTGTGAAGACGCCCGGCCGTGTCCACCAGCAATACGTCGGCGCTGAGTTCCAGCAGGCGCTCCGCGCCGCGGTGCGCCACGCTGGCGGGATCGGCGCGCTCGGGGCCGGTTACGATCTCGCAGCCGATGCGCTGGGACCAGGTTTTCAACTGCTCGACGGCTGCGGCGCGGAACGTGTCGGCGGCCGCCAGCACCACTTTCTTGCCGATGCTGGTCAGGTACCAGGCCAGCTTGGCCACACTGGTGGTCTTGCCCGCGCCGTTGACGCCGACAACCAGAATCACGGTCGGGCCGTTTTCGGCAAAGCGCAGGGCGTTGCCGCGGTGAGTCAGCCGGTGCTTGAGATCCTGTTGCAGAAACGGCAGCACCTGGTCGGTGGTTTCAATTGTGCCGTTTTTCCAGGCGCCGCGCACAACGTCCATCAGAAACCCCGTGGTCTCGACGCCGAAATCGGCCTCGATCATGGCTTCTTCAAGCTTGTCCAGAATCTCGTCGTCAATCTTCTGGCCCATGCCCACCAGGCCAAGCACTCGCCGCGACAGGATCATGCGGGTCTTGGAGATGGCTTTGGTCAGGCGATTGAGCAGGCCTTTCTTTGCGGGCGCGGCTTCTTCGGGCCCGGCGTCTGTCGGCGCGGAAACAGGTGCCGGCGCCGGCACGTCCGGCGCGGGCTTGTCTTTTTTCTTGAAGAAACCGAAGGCCACGGGCGCCTAAACCTTCTGGGGGCAATGGGTCTGGAACACCTTGTCCAGCACGCCGTTGACAAACGAACCGGATTTTTCGGTCGAGTACTTCTTGGCCAGTTCCACGGCTTCGTTGATTGTCACGCGCGGCGGAACCTCATGACGATGCATCAGTTCATAGGCCCCAAGCCGCAGCACCGCCCGGTCCACACAGGGCATGCGCGAAAGCTGCCAGTTCAGCGCCGCCTCCTGTAACGCCGCGTCCACTTCGGCAAGCGCCGCGCGCGTGCCGGTCACCAGTTCCAGCGCCGTGCGCCGGGCGCGTTCCGGCGCGCCCTCACGCGCCAGCAGGTCTTCGGCCTGGGTGTCAAAGGCCGCGGCGCCGCCGAGATCCAGCGCGTACAACAGCTTCAGCGCCAGCTCGCGCGCCAGGCTGCGTTCATCGGCTTTGGCCGTTTCCGCCATGCCCCGTGTATAACAAACCGGCGCGGCAAAGTTCAGTACGGATCACACCCGGCGCAGCACATCCACGGTCTCAATCGCCGTGGTCGCGGCGTCAAAGCCCTTGTTGCCCAGCTTTGTGCCCGCGCGCTCGATGGCCTGTTCCAGTGTTTCGGTCGTCAGCACGCCAAAAATGCACGGCACGCCGGTGGTCAATCCGGCCTGGCCGATGCCCTTGGCAGCCTCGCCGGCCACGTAGTCAAAGTGCGGGGTGTTGCCGCGGATCACGGCACCCAGGCAGATCACGGCGTCGTATTGCCGTGATTCGCACAGTTTGCGCGCCACAACGGGAATCTCGAACGCGCCGGGAACCCAGGCCAGGGTGGTGCCATCGGCGTCGCCGCCGTGGCGGCGGATGGAATCCAGCGCGCCCTGGACCAGCTTTTCAACGATGAACTCGTTGAAGCGCGCCGCCACGATGGCAAAGCGCATACCCGCAGCATTGAGCATGCCCTCGATCACCCGGGGTTGACCGGCGCGGGATGACTTTTTGGCCATGTGTGCTCCGCAAGCAGGGGGCGGGATTGTAGGCAGGACTTTGCCGGTCAGCAACGCATTGACCAAGACCGCATCATAGGTAGCATGGGCGCATCCCCTGAGTTCCCTTTCCGCAAGACAGGCCAGTGCTGGCGCGCCAAGTCCGAGGTGTGGCAACACTGGAACCAGCCTATTCGGTCGGCGGCGCCATTTGTATACCAATTACACAGTCGCTGGAAACGATTGTTCCACACTGGATTTCTAAGTGCCTTCTAAATTGCGATTTACGGCGTGAAGCAGATTTGGCACGCGGTTAGCTACAGGCAGGGTGTTCCCCAAGTTCGATGAACCGGCAGTACCAGACAGCACGAAACGGGAGAGATTCATGAAGCGGATTACTGGTTTCTTGGCGGCAGGGACCCTGGCGTTTCTTGCCGGCTGCGGCTCCGACGGCATCGTGTTCAACGGCCAGAAGCAGGTGGAGCAGTTCCCGGTCCGCAAGACACCGATCGTTCACTACTACCTGCCCAGTGAAGTGACCGACCCGATTACGGGCGTGACGTCGCTGGATGTGTCCACGCTGCCGACGGATCCGACGGTGTTTGTCGAGAAGACCCCGCCCGGTTTCGACCTGTGGGCGATGAACATGCTGGGTTCGTGCTCGGACAACCCGACCTGCCGCACCCCGCAGGAAGTTCCGGACTGGCCCTACACCCACGACGGCTACAAGACGCCGGGCGCGGGCTGGCCTCACCCCAGTGTCAGCACCCAGACCCAGGCGGCGAACATCTACATTGCGGCCTGGGTTCTCAGTCTGCAGAACCAGTGGTTCCTGCGCGATCCCAACGGCAACGATCTGGTGCCGGTGGTGGCGGGTGACCCGCCGGTGCGTTACGAAAGCGTGAACTTCCGTTCGATGCTGATCTCGATTCACGAGCAGGCCCAAGCCTCCAGCGGTTTCACGCCGCTGCTGCAGGCCCAGCCGCCTTCGGCGCCGCAGCAGGAAGTGGGTGACCCGCTGACGGTCGGCCCCAACGGTGTGCAGCGTATTGCGGTGCCGGTGAACAACATCATGTCCTACGGTTTTAACGGCAACGGTGCCCCGGCCGGTCTGCTGGCTGCGGGCTGGCGCGAACCTCCGGCCCAGAACAAGAGCATCGAGACCGACCTGTCCTCGAGCCCCGGCGGCAACGGCTTCCTGCGCCTGGTGGGCGTTCCGGTGCCGGATTACTTCGGCGGCGGCGGTCCGATTGACTGCGGCGGCGGTGTCTACATGAAGCGCTATGTGGACAACTGGGTCCAGACCACCAGCGGCACGGCCAGCACCATCAACGTCAACGACGGCGTGACCTACAGCTACTATCTGGCTGCGGTGGGCAACCACATCATCGGCTACGGCGTGGGCCTGATTGACAGTGCGTTTGCCCTGCCGGGCGTGGTGAACAACCAGGAAGACCTGATGAACATCTCGGTGATCTTCGACATGACGGCGTTCATTGCCGCCGGCAAGAAGTTCCAGTTCGTCGTGGAAGACCTGCTGCGGATGCAGGACACCGTAAACGGCACCTTCACCAACCCCGGACCTCTCAGCACGCTGCCCGGTGTGGGCCGCTAGACCAACGTTTCGGAAACCAACCCTGGTTCGCAACCCCTGATTGCGGAATCAGCCTCAAGGAACCGACCCATGCGCAAGTTTCTCTCCATGCTTCCCGCCGCGATGCTGGCCTTGAGCCTTGGCAGCTTTGCGATGATCGGCACCGGCTGCGACGGCAAGTTCGCGGGCCCGCCGGGCGGCTCTGCCGTCGGCACCCCCGGCACCGAGCCGCTGTTCGGCGTTACGGTCTTCACCTTTGCCTGTGAAAACCCGACCATCACCGGCTTCTACAACGATGTGTGGTACATTGATCCGGGTCGCGACAGCGACGACGGGCCGGGCGGCACGATCGGCGCCTGGTTTGCCGACACCATTCAGGCCCTGGCGACGGCCGGCTTTACGGGCTACCTGATCAAGGAACAGTCGCCCACGCACATCGAGGTGAACAACCAGTATCCGCTGATGCTGTCGTTCATGAGCCAGTGGTTCCGCCGCAACGCCGACGGCACCCGTATCCGTGAACGCGACCAGTTCGGCTTCCTGATCTGGTCGCCCAAGAGCCTGGACATCAACTTTGTCACCGCGCCGGTCGAGCGCATCGTCCTGCCCAGCGGCCAGGTGATCTACACCGTAAACCGTCAGGCCTACCCGGCCGGCAGCCAGGGTTCGGTGATGTTCGGCTGGACTTCGCCGCCGCCCAACAGCCCCGGCGACTTCCCGCCCCCGCAGAGCCGCTTCCTTAACAAGAACTACAGCGAGTGCGGCATGGTGTTGCTGACCCGTCTGTTGCCCGCCGGTGCGCCCCAGCTTACCCAAGCCATGGGCGTGACGATGAACGACAACGAGAACAACGAAAACGTCGAAAACCTGGGCGCCGTGCCGCAGAACGCCGGCGGCGGCTTCACCCAGGTGCCCACGCCCACGGGCGTGTTCGGCGACCTGTTCGCCGACGCCTACAAGCAGGCCCCGGTGCTCAAGCCCACCACCCCCGGCCACACGGAAGAAGAGGCCGTGGTCGAGTACTCGCGCCATCTGGGCGCCCTGCACACCAACCTGATTGCCCAGGCAATCGGCCTGAACTCGGGCAAGGTCGGCACGCTGATGGATCCCAAGCAGGTGATCTTCCAGAACGGTTACGGCTACGCCTTCATCCAGGAAGACCTTAACGCCCTGGATACCAAGCATCTGCCTGGCAAGGGCCGTGACCCCAACCCCCAGTCTCCGTGATGCAGGCTTTGACCCCGAAATAACCTGAACTGGACCAACCAGACCACAAAGGCAAGGCAATGAAAACCAAGACCCTGTTCTGCGCTCTGGCTCTGATGGCGACCGCGTTTGCCGTCACCGCCCATGCCGAGGCCAGAAACTACCTGCACTACAAGACCACGGCGCTGCGTCTGGCCGACCAGGCCTCGACCATCGTCACCGGCCGGCTGGTTCGTGTGGATGACGTCAAGGTGGCCCCCGGCAACCGCGATGCCGCGCGTTTTGCCCGCAAGGACAACGGCCAGTGGCAGGACGGCCAGGACGGCGTCCGCCGCGAGGCCGTGATCCGCGTCAGCGACGTGCTCAAGGGCAGTGTGGCCGCGGGCAGTGAACTGCGCGTGGTGAGCATGCGCCAGCTTCAGTTCGCCGCCTACGACGAAGACCTGCGCGGCGGCGAGGCGCTGTATTTCATCGCCGCGCGCCAGGAAGACGGCCGCAACGTGGTGCTGATGGACGAGCGCGGCACGATCAGCGCGCCCGAGTGCAACAACAACCTGGCCGCCGGCGCGGATTTTGTCCGCGGCTATCTGGCCGCCCCGGCCAAGGCCGCGTTCCTGAACAAGATGATGGATGCGATTGACCTCAAGGGCGGGCGCCTGTCGGTGGACGCCTGTGTCGAGCTGGCCTGGAACCACGAGGATTACTCCGGCGCCATGACCGAAGAACAGCGCCAGCGCGTGCTGGCCTTGGCACGCCTGAGCAAGCCCGGCAGCGAGGAACGCAACGAGCTGATCACCGCCGTGGGCCGCCACAAGCCCGAAGGCGGGTTTGATGCCCTGATGGAAATCATGCTGGGCGACCATGCCTGGAGCACCACCAGTCTGGCCAGCATGTCGCTGGAATACATTGACCGCGGCGCCGCGATTGTGCGCCTGCTGCAGGAATGGGACGCCGCCACCGACAACGGCGTGCGCACGGTGATTGTGCGCAGCCTGGGGCTGATCCGCCCCAAGGCCGATCACGATGGCCCGGAGCTGCGCAACCGCACGCTGCAGATTGTGGGCAGCCTGCTGGTGGCCGGCACGGAAAAGGGCCTGCTGCGCGAAGCCCTGATTGCCAGCCGCGACCTGCGCAGCGAGGGTGTGCACATGGCGGCGCTCAAGACACTGATTGACGAACGCGCGATCAACGGGCTGAGCGACGTTGAGGTCAAGGGCGCGGTTGTGGCCCTGGCCGCCGCCCGCAAGGTCATCAAGGGCGAGGGCAAGAACCCCGACACGGTGGTGGTGCTGGCCAAGGATTACCTGCAGGCTCTGGGCAACTCGGACCCGGTGCTGAAGCAGGTTGTGGACGCGGCCGTGAAGTTCCCCTTCACGACCCTGATTGCCGGGGCAGACGGCCTGGGCCACTAACCGGTTTGTCTGGACCAGGAAACGCTGAGCCAAACTAAAGAGGAACTACCAATGCAGAAGGCACTGAACATCTTCGCCGTCGCGCTTGGGGCGGCACTTCTGGGCGGCGCGCTGCACGCGAATTTCACGGTGTTCGACATGGCCAAGGACGCCATGTACATCACCCGCGGCGAGTTTGTGGGCCTGGAGCGCACCGGCGTGGGCGACAAGCTGACCTTGCGCTGTGACACGATGATCAAGGGCGAACTGGCCACCGGTACCCAGGTTACGCTGGAGGCCTTTGAGCCCGCCCCGGCCGACGCGGCCCTGGGCCGTGACGTGATCGTGGGCTTCAACCTGATCAACGGCAAGCACTACTTCCTGCACCACCCGTTCTGTCAGCGTGGCGCGTTCTACTTTGAAACCGACGATACCGCCGCCGACGGACTTGACCGCACCGAGCGTGCCCTGCGCAACTTTGTGGCCATCAACGAGCCCCACAAGGCCGAGATCGAGGCCGAACTGCGCAAGCGCCTGCAGTACCAGCGGGCAGACTATGAAGGCGAGTTTGCTGCGCCTCTGATCAACGCCTGGAAGGCCGAGCTGCTGTCGCAGATCGCCTGGAAGAACACCTGGGCCTCGCGCGACGCGGCCAAGGCGCTTGTGGATCACGACCTGTTCAAGGGCCGCTGCACGGTTGCCGAGTTGCAGCTTGTGGGCGGGCTGGTACCGCTGTCGGAAATCGGCAGCATCGGCCGCGCCTACATGCTTGAGCTGATCCGCAACGAACGTTCGGCCCATCCCGAACTGCCGGCGCTGATTGCCATGGTGGCCGAAGAAACCAGCCAGGCCTGCGTGGGCAAGCTGTCCAACCTGCTGCTGGTGGTTGACGACCGCGAAGCCGTGCTGGCGAGCATGGGCAACCTGATCAACGCCGCGACGTCCAGTGCCCAGACCCGCTGCAATGCCCTGCAGATCCTGCAGGCGATCAAGGACAAGGCCGGCCTGGTTCACGTTCACGCGGCCATCACCGCCGAAGTCGCCAAAGGCGGCGATCACAGCAAGCCGGTGCTGCGCCGGGCCTTCGAAGCCCTTAAGGCCATGCCCGACGCGCAGAACCAGCCGCTGCTGGAAACCTTCCTGACCGGCGACATTGCCCGCAACAGTTGGGAAATGGAGCGTTACGGCTGGGTCGCGTTTGCCATGATTGACAGCGAGGCCACCAACCAGACGATCCTGCGGCACTATGCCCTGGCCAACAACAAGGGCCGCCAGAACTTCTTCAAGGCTCTGCTGCCCCAGAACAAGGTGTACCGCGAACTGTTGATCATCCACCCGGAAAGCTAGACGGTTCCGGCCTTTCCCGCCCGGGGCGCGGCAAGCCGCGCCCCGGGTGTTTTTTTCATGTCCCCAAGCGCGAGCGCAGCAGCGGCATCAGATCCAGGCGCGCCCCGCGCTGGCCCATTAGTGACGCCGCCGCGGGTTCGTAGTGAAAGGACTCAATCTGCCACTCGTTGTGGCCAAGCCGGCGCAACCCGATAGATGCCCTGGCCTCGGCTGTATCCAGCAGATAGGAAAACGTCACCTGCACGGTCAGCGCGCCCGAGGGCAGGTACTCAAGGTCGCACACGCCCTCGGCAAGTCCGCGCAAGGCAACACCCAGAAACAGGTCGCCCTCTCTGTCGCGCGACTCCACGGGCCCGGCGGCCAGCCGGAAACCCCGCGGCAGACCGCCGCCGGCCATCGCAGTGGCCAGGTCCACAAAACGCCCCGGTGTGCCGGGCGCCAGCATGTCCAGAATCTCGTGCGGCATCTGGAAGTCATCCAGTCCGTCCAGGGGCCCCATTCCTGAAACGCTGCCGGCGTCGGTCACGGCGCAGCGTTCAAACGGCCCCAGCAGGCTGTCGCGCAACTCAATTTCAGTATCCAGGCCGACGACAAACCGCCAGCACGATGCCAGGTAGCGGTTCTGGCGTCGCTGCACTTCGGGTGCCAGCCGGCGCCAGCCGGACAACACCCGCGCCGCCGGTGTGTCTTCGCGCAGAGTTGCCAGCATCCGGCCTGCGTGTTCCTCGGCCGAGGCCGTGTCGGCGCGGCGAATCCAGCCGCCAGGAAGACGCCCAGACCCGTACACCCCGAACTCGGCAAACAGGCGCCGGTCGCTTCCGGCGGCCGGTGCTTCGGCGCTTTCCCAGGCTGATACGGCCAATGCCGCGGCCAGGGGGTCGCGTGTGCGTACATGCTGCAACAGCAGCCGCGCGTCGCGATGTTCCTGCCAGGGTTCGCGCAGCTCGCGCTCCAGCAGTGTCAGCAGGCGCGCGCATGCCAGTGCGCCTTCGCGCGAAGCCTCCAGGTCTTCCAGGGTCACGCGCTCGGTGTGGTACCGGCGCAATGTGGTGCCGCGCGGTTCGGGGGGTGGGGGACCAACACGGGCCGAAGCGCACCCGGCCACGAGTGTGGCCAGCAGAAGCAGGCAACTCATGCAGACCCGGCCGAGCATGGCCGCATTCTACCGGTTCGTGGCCGCAACCCGCAGTTTTGGTCCAAAAAAGCGTGCGGTGTGTTTGACAAGCCTGCAATCGTGGTATACTTTATTAACTGTAAAGCACACTATAACCCCAGGAGTTTCAACACCATGCTCACCATCGCGCCCACCCCTGTTGCCCCTCGTCATGGTTCGTCCCGCGCCAGCGCCCTGCTGCCTCGCGCCTATGTTTCCAACGGTGCCAACGAAGCTACCGCCCGGCAGCTTGATTCTCTTTGGCGCAAACTGCGCGCCGGCGAGGAATCGGCCCGCAATCGCCTGCTGGAACACTATCTGCCGCTGGTGCGTGTGACCGCCGAGCGCATGCACGTGCGACTGCCCAGCCACGTGGATCTTGACGAACTGATCCAGGCCGGTGTGTTCGGTCTGATGGACGCCATCAACGGCTTTGACCCCGAGCGCGGCGTCAAGTTCGAAATCTACGCCAAGCAGCGCATCCACGGCGCGATTCTGGACGACCTGCGCAACCAGGATTTCGCGCCACGGCTGGTGCGCACCCACAGCCACCGGCTGGAACGCGCCTGCAAGGAAGCCGAGGCTGAATCCGGCCGCGCCCCCGATGTCGAACAGATCGTGGCCCGTCTGGGCATCACGCTGGAAGACTACGACCGCTGGATGCGCGAAATCAACATGGCCAACATTGTCAGCCTCGACCGCGCCGGCAGCGAATACGACAACGACGGCAAGGAAGTGCGCAAGGTTGACACGATTGAAGACGCTGACGTCGCCCCCCCGACGGCGCACATGGAACGGCGCGAGCTGGTCGAGCTTTCCACTCGCGGCCTGAGCCAGAAGGAAAAGCTGATCGTGGTTCTGTATTACCTGGAAGAACTCACGATGAAGGAAATCGGCCTGGTGCTGGACCTGAGCGAAAGCCGCGTGTGCCAGATCCACAACCGCATCATGTCGCGGCTCAAGCACCAGCTCGAGCGCGTGCGCGAAGACCTGTTCCCGCAGTAACAGAGCAGCGCATGGACGATAACGCACGGCGGCGGCAGCGCGGGAACACGCGAGGCCGCCGCCCGTCTCATCTTGAATCAGCAGTCGGGCCGCTGTCGCGACTGGTCGGGAACCAGAACGCCGTAAGGGCACATAAGGATCGGCCGGCCAGTGTCTATACAACGCGAGTGAGAATACGAATGGCCAGGGGGTCGCGGTTCTGCGCGTCGGCGCCGCGCACCAGTTCCATGCAGTCAAAGCCGCGCAAGGCCAGCACCTGAGCCTCCATCGGCGCGACCTTTTCCAGAAAAGCGAAGGCTTCGCCCGAGGTGGGTGCCCAGGTTCCGTTAGGCTCGTATTGGGCATACAGCTTGACGTGCGCGCCGACAAAGTGCGCGGTGCGGAAGCCTTCGTTTTCAATGACCAGGCCGACCTTGAGGGTGCCCGGAAAACAGCCACGGAAGCGCAGGCCGGCGTGCACGCTGCCGGTGCCGGCAAAGGGCGCGCTTTGGGCCAGGATCTCGCGCGGACGCCACACGCCGTCGCCGACACTGAAACGCACACTGGACACGCGCAGGCCTTCGGCGGGGCGGCTCTGGACACGGCGTGCCAGCGCGCGGCCGGCGCGCGTCTGGGTAGACACCAGATACTCGGCGATTGCCTGGCGGCCCACGCGACCCGCCAGGTCATTGAGCAGAAACAGACAGGTCATCAGCACACTTTCGCCCTGGCGCGCCGAAAAGCCGCTGCGCAGCGCGGCCTCGGGCCGCAGGTTGCGCGGCGCGGCCATCAGCGCGTGGTTGTTGCGTTCCAGCCGGTCGCACAGATAGCCCACAAAGCGCCGGGCTTCCATTTCCATGTCGCGGCCGTTGCTGCGCTGCAACGCTGCCTCAAACTGGCGTGAAAGCCGTTCGCAGGCCGCGGGGTCAACCATGATCGTGCTCATGGGTTCTCCGGATGACGGGTTGGCGGGTGTTTACCGGTTCCGCAGACGGGCCAGGGCCACCGGGTCATCATGCGTTTCACAGACCATCACGATGCGCCCGGATTCAATCCGCAGCACACGCGAGATCGGCCCGACATTGTCGGTCAGCCAGATGGTGTAGATTTCCTGCGAACCGTCGCCGTCGTAGTCGTCGGCCCGCAGTTCGGCCAGTTGCTGGCCTTTGGGCGCCTCGTACACCGCGATGGCCGGGGCATCAATGCTGCCGGCCGCGTCATAGGCCGCCAGCGTGATCGCGCCGCTTTCGGTCGTGCGCGCCACGCAGAACACGCCCGCCGGGTAGGCTTCGGCGTCAATCCGCAGCAGTGTGTTGTCCAGCGCATTTTCGTCCACCGCAAAGGCCGGAACCAGCGTTCGCTCAATGTCGTCGTAGCTGGCGGTTGCGGCCGCCGCCGGCGGTATGGTTTCCACGGCGGGCTGGGCGTCGCCGGGCGCCAGCGGAATCTTGATTACGCTGCCGCTCTGCAGGCCCTGGCCCTGGGCAATGTCGTTGGCCGAGGCAATCTCGTTCCAGCGCCGGCCGTTGCCGTAAAAACGGTCGGCCAGCGACCACAGCGTGTCGCCGGGCTGTACCCGGTACAGGATCGCCCGGCGGTTGATGTCCACGTTCATGCTGGCATAGGCGTCGGCCGGCGCGGCCTCGGCGTCGGTCATCTTGTCCAGACCGACCTTGAACAGCAGCACCAGGCCGCACATCACGACAAAGCCGACCAGCAGCGTAAGAATGTTGTTGCGCATGGTTCGTTCCCGCGTGCAGAGAATCCGGCGCGACGGCACCGGTAGTGTTCTGTCGGAAGGGCGCCGGCGGCCGCTTGAAGAAAGTTGCCGAAAGTTTGGCGGCAACGGGTCTTGCGCCGGCACAACGCAAGGCGCCCCGGCGTGGGCCGGGGCGCTTTCGGTGTGACCCGTCAGGCTGGTGTCTGGAAGAACAGGAGAAAGGGCGGCCTGCCGGGCGGAAGAATCAGGTGTTGGGGGCCAAGATGTTCTGAAGGCGGATCACTTCCTCAATCACAAGGTCGGTAATGTCGGCCGCGCCGCGGTGCTCATGCGCCAGCGGGGCGTCCACGTACACCTTGGCAAACCCGAACCTGCCCTCAAGGTTCACAAAGGCCTGGTTGAAGATCGCGTTGGCCTGGCTGGTCAGGCTGCGTGCGAGCATGCCGTCGGCGGCGATGCCTGACTCGATCAGGGCGCGGTAGGCGTTGATATGCTGGAACACTTCGTCAATGCGGACACAGACGCTTTGGCCGCGCAGGTCAACGGCGGGCTGCGCGACGGCGGGGCGGCGTTCGCTGGGTGCCTGGCCCCAGTCAATAGAAAGCAGACGTTCGGAGACCTGCTGGTCGGACTTGATCGCGGGCATGGAAGACCTCGGTTGTTGGACGATGCGCGGTTTGCGCAAGAGGACTGTATCCCGTGCTTTATAAATCGTCAAAGACAATTTGTCGTTGGCACCAAGCTGTGGAGGTATAAAAGGGAAAAATAGGCCATAAAAATACTATATAGAGTATACTTTACGATTTACATACCAACCGGTTGATTTCACAACTTACGACAAATTTTTAGACTCGTCCTCAAGCTGGTTCCCGGATCAATCAGGGTCTTTGCCAGGTCGCGTGGTCCCCAGTGGCTGCCAATCTTCTGGTCTGCCTGTTGTTGCTGCTGTCAGACGCGACAATCGCGCCTGGCCTCCCATTGACGCTTCTGGTCTGGTCGCTATCTTCGCGCGCCGATTTGCAAGGAACGACGATGGGACTTCATTCTTCACTCAAGAGCAAAGGTCTTGGCGCCCAGAAGCGCAGCGTGCTGAAGCGTCAGGAGCGCATCAACAAGCTCAAGCTTGAGCGTCGCTGGAAGACCGGCGACAATGTGACCGGCCTGCCCAAGACCCGCGTGCCCAAGTAGCCGTGCTGAACCCTTGCGGCGGCCTGCCCGTCAGGCCGCCGCGTTCGTTTGCTGTGGCGCGCGCGCGGTCATCTGTTAGATTCGCGCCCAACATCGCAGAGGACAGGCCTTGGCACAGGACCCATTTCGATTTTCAGAACGGCTCAAGGGCATCCGCCCCAGCGGCATCCGCAAGTTCTTTGAGCTTGGCCTTTCGATGAAAAACCCGATTGACCTGTCCATCGGGCAGGCGCACTTTGACGCGCCCGAACCGGTCAAACAGGCCGCGCGCAACGCCGTGGCCGAGGGGCGCAACCGCTACACCGTCACCCAGGGTATTCCCGAACTGCGCGAAAAGCTGCGCGCGCGCTACGCCGGCCGGTTTGGCGACATCAGCGGCGAAGACGTGATGGTCACGTGCGGTGTCAGCGGCGGACTGATGCTGACGTTCATGGCGCTGTTGAACCCGGGTGACGAGGTGCTGATCCCGGATCCGTACTTCATCATGTACAAGCATCTGGCCACAATGGTCAGTGCCGGGACAGCCACCTACAACATCTATCCGGATTTCCGCCCGACCGCCGAAAGGGTGAGGGCGGCGATCACGCCGCGCACGCGCCTGATTGTGGTAAACAGCCCCAGCAACCCCACGGGCTATGCCATGACCGAGGAAGATGCCCGCGCGCTGGCGGCGCTGAGCGATGAAACGGGCATCCCGCTGGTCAGCGACGAAATCTACGAAGATTTTGTTTTCGGCCGGCGCCACGTCAGCCCGCGCGAGTTCACGCGCAACTGCATTGTGCTGAGCGGCGCGTCCAAAAGCCTGGGCATGCCGGGCTGGCGCATCGGCTGGATGCTGGCGCCGCGCGAACTGAGCGAAAAGATGTACAGCCTGCAGCAGTTCAGTTTTGTGTGCGCGCCGGCGCCGCTGCAGTGGGGGGCTTTGGCCGGCATGGAGCTGGATTTCTCGCCACACCGGCGTGATTACCAGAACAAGCGCGACCTGGTGTTCGAGGGTCTGCGCAAAAACTACCGCGCGGTGATGCCGACCGGCTCATTCTACATGTTCCCGGAACTGCCCGCGGGTCTGGACATGGATCGGTTCATCGAGGCCTGCATCCGCCGCGAACTGCTGGTGGTTCCCGGCAGCGCGTGCAGCGACCGCGCCACGCACTTCCGGCTGTGTTTTGCCGCCACGGACGAAAAGCTGAAGAAAGCGGTGGCGATTCTCAACGACATTGCCACGGGCCGGTGACGGTCACGACGTCCGGCGGCGCAGATCCACGCGTGTGCCCACCAGAGCCTCGGGCGGTTCGGCCAGCTTGCGTTTCAACGCCTGGAGTTTTTCGTTCGGGCTGGCCTCCAGCGTGCTGGCGGCGTGAACGGGCGGGCGGCCCCAGATCAGGCGGGCGCCGGGGTAAATGGTCTGGTCCGGCCACAGCATGACCCCGCCCTCGGCGGCGTAGTGCACGCGGCCTCGCGCGTCGGCCTGTTCCGGAACGCCCACCAGTTCCACCGACGTGATCGGGATGGCACGGTCCAGCTCGGACTTGCGCAGGATGCTTTCCATGGACAGCGCGGCATTGATTTGTTCGCTGCGCCAGGTCTGGCCCGGTGCCGGGGCTTTGCCCGTCACGCCCTTGATTACCCGCAGCGGCGCGATCAGCTTTTCCTGAAAGCGCTCCAGTTCACCGGCGGCCATCGCGATCGGAAGCACCACGGCCTCGCCGTCAACGGTAATCATGCGATCGCCCTGTTCCACCAGAACCGCGGGCTTGCGGATCTCCAGCGAGATCAGGTACTGCGAATGTCCGTCTCCTGCCGCCGGATAGCGCCGCTCGACACGGGTCACGCGCCGCACCCACACATTGGTGGCCAGTTGTTCCGAGATGCGTTGCGGCAACTCAGCGTCCAGGGCGCTGGCGGTTTCCATGTTTGCCATGCTGCGGCGCAGGTCCGCTTCAATCTCGTTGCGGATCAACCGGGCCAGTTCGGGCTTGGCCCAGCCCGGGTCGGCCGAGAGCTCCAGGCGCCCCGGGTCAACCAGATAACCATCGGTGGCCGTCAGGTGCGCCCGCATCACCAGACACAGCGCGACACACAGGCCGGTTCCAGCGGCGAGGCCGGCCACGCGACGGGCGGCGCGGGACTGCCATGTCCAGGCCAGTGCGACTGCGACGCCACGGCGCGCCAGGCCGGCGGCACGCCCGAGAATCGCCCCGGCCGCGCCGAGGTTCAACAGCGGCGGCGCCCAGCCCCGGGGGCGGCTGCGTGTGGCGCCACGTGTATTTTTGCGGGTCTTGGCCACGTGAGTTTCCGGTTCAGGCCGCCAGCACCTGGGTGTGCCGGTTGCTGGCGGGACGCCGCGGTTCGCGGCTGACGTCAATCAGTTCCTGTACCAGTTCGTCAAAGCTCACGCCTTCGGCGGCGGCGGATTTCGGCAGCAGGCTGGTCTCGGTCATGCCGGGCAGCGTGTTGACCTCCAGCACCCACAGTTCGTTGTTGCCGTCAAGCATCAGGTCCACGCGCGAATACCCGTGACAGCGCAGGGCGTGATGGGCGCGGCGCGCGTAGTGCTGGGCCATCTTGGCCACGGCGCCGGGAAGGTCAGGGTTGACCACATAGCGCGTGCCTGCCTGCTTGTTGTACTTGGCCTGGTAGTCAAAGAATCCGCCGGGCGCGATTACCTCGCACACCGGCAGAGCGCGATTGCCAACCACACCCACGGTCAGTTCGCGGCCCACAATGCCGCGCTCGAGCAGCACGCGGGGGCCGTGAGCAAACGCCGCGGCCAGAGCTGCGTCAACGTCCTGGGGGCCGCGCACGATGCTGACGCCGATGCTGCTGCCCTGGTCAATCGGTTTGACGCACAGCGGCCAGCCCAGACGCCGCGCCATACGGCGCAGGCGGTACGAGGCCTCGAACTCTTCGGCGACTTCGCCCGGCGGGGTGGGCACGCGGTGGGCCAGAAATTCCGCCTTGGTCAGTTCCTTGTCCATGGCCAGGCGCGAGGCGACGGGGCCGCTGCCGGAATAGGCAAGCCCCAGCGCCTCCAGCCGGCGCTGTACGGTGCCGTCTTCGCCTTCTCCGCCGTGCAGGGCGATAAACACAAAGTCAGGGCGATCGCGTTCCAGCACCGAAAAATCGTCGTGACCGTAGTCCACGGGGGTGACGCGGTGGCCGATGCGTTCCAGCGCGGCCCACACGGCTTCGCCGCTGCGGATGCTGATGTCGCGTTCGGAAGAAGTGCCGCCATACAGCAGGGCGATGCGCAGCATGGGTTGTTCCGTCCTGGCAAGTGGATGAGGGCGCGGGCGCGTGCCCGCCAAAGCGGTATCGGGAAGCGACGCGGTGAATCTTTAGAGCTTGACGTAAAGACCGTCGAACTGCAGCGCCAGGTTGGCGCGGCTGGCGGCAAAGCGCAGCGGCGTGCCGTAGGCGGCAACGCCTTCGTAGGGGCCGCCGGTGACGCGGAAGCTGACGCTGAAATCGCCGTCGGGCCAGAAGCCCTCGTCAAAGATGATGTGCGAAAGCTGGGCGCCCTGAGGCGAATAGTCCACCAGAATCGCGGTGCCGGCGGCCAGACGCTTGCCCTCGGGGCACAGCAGCGCGAACTCGACGCGCTGGTTGGTCTGCTCGCGCCGGAACTCGCGGCGGCAGGCGATGCGCGGGTCGTTCTTTTCCGCGGCGATACTGGCGCGCACACGCGTCTGTTTGATGCGCTCCAGCGTCACGCGATGGCTGGTGGATTTGGCCGGCATGGTGTGTTTCCGGCCCGGCGGCGCGGGGCCGTGGGGCCCCGCGCGCCCGGGCAGAGGTATGGGCTAGGCAATCGCCTTGATCGCCTGCGGCTTGGCGTCAATGAACGACTTCTTGCGGTCGTTGGCGCCGTTCTTGCGGCCGCGGAAGGCGCTGACGCGGTCGTATTCTTCCAGGAAGATTTCGACCGTGGCGACGATGTTGTCCAGGTCCTGGCGGTTCATGCGCACTTCGTCGCCGTCGCACAGTTCCAGCTCGTTGGCCAGATAGCCGCGCAGAATGCGGATCGGCTGCAGCTTGCGGAAGATGAACTCGTCCAGCGAAACGCCCTTGGTGTCCTTTTCCATGACTGTTTTCCTCTGCCCGTGGGGGCTGTTGGTGTTGGCGCTCCGTGCGCCGGTGTGTTCTGTCTGTTCAGGCCGCCAGCGACAGCACGTCGCGCGCGGGCCACATCTGCACCTCGGGTTTCAGCACCACGCCGTGGGTCTGGGCCACGCGCTGTGTAACCTGGCGCATCAGTTCCAGTACCTCGGCACAACTGGCCCTGCCGGCGTTGACAATGAAGTTGCCGTGCATGGGGCTGACCACCGCGTCGCCGACCGCCAGACCCTTGCATCCGGCAAGGTCAATCAGGCGGCCCGCACTGCTACCCATCGGATTCTGGAAGCAGCAGCCTGCACTGAATTCCTGATAAGGCTGAACGGCCAGTTTCTCGCGCATGATTTCGCGCGTGGCCGCCAGCAGTTCCGCCGGCGCGGCGTGACGGCCGGCCAGCACGGCCTCAATCACCACGCCAAAGCGCAGACCGCTGCGGCGGTAGCCGAAGTCAATTTCTTCGCGGTACAGGCTTTCCAGTTCGCCCTGCGGGTTGATCCAGACCACGCGCTCGACGAAATCGGCGATTTCGGCGTGGCGCCCGCCGGCGTTCATGGCCAGTGCGCCGCCCACGGTGCCGGGGATTCCGGCCAGGCCGTGGGGGCCGCCAATGCCGGCGTGGTTACAGCGCGTGACCAGTGTTCCCAGGCTGGCGCCGGCTTCCACGTGCACCTTGTTGCCGAACGCCTGCATTTTCTTCATGGCGTGAAGGCTCAGCACCACGCCGCGCACGCCGGCATCGTCAATCAGCAGGTTGCTGCCGCCGCCCAGAACATAAAGCGGCAGGTTGGCGGTTTTGCACGCGGCCACGGTGTCGGCCACGTCGCGCAGGCTGGCGGCGTGCACCAGGTATTCGGCCGGGCCGCCGATGCGCCAGGTCGTGAACTGGGCCAGCGGCACTTCGCGCTGCACGCGCGCGCGGATGCGCGGCGGAAAGGCCGAAAGAGTCATGATGCGCTCCCTGCCGTCAGGGCCGGTTTGACCGAACGCAGCCGGTCACTTATGTCCTTGCGTCGTTCCAGCAGCCGCGCGGCAACTCCGTTCACGTCACCGGCGCCGATGAACAGCACCGCGTCGCGGGGTGCCGCCCGCAGGCTGATGTCATTGACGATCGCATCAAAGTCCGAATACGCCATGGCGTCGGCGCCAAGCTGGCGCACCAGTTTCGCCAGGCGTTCTTCGGGTTCGCCGGGCACAACGCCCTGTTCGCGCGCGGCGTAGGTGCGCGCGATCAGCACGCGGTCGGCCAGTGCCAGGGCGTCGGCAAACTCGGCCATGAAGGTGTTGATGCGCTGGTACTGGTGGGCCTGAAACACCGCAACGATGCTGCGGCCGACAAACGTGGCGCGGGCGGTTTCCAGCAACTGGCGCACGGCGGTGGGGTGGTGCGCGTAGTCGTCCACCATCGGCACGCCGCCAACGCTGCCCAGCATTTCAAACCGGCGCTTCACGCCGCCGAACCCGCGCAGAATCGTCAGTGCGCGCTGGGTGGGAACCCCGGCCCAGTTTGCCGCCGCAAGCGCCCCCAGCGCATTGACGGCATTGACACGGCCGGGTACCTCCAGTACCAGCCGGCCCGCGGAAAGTCCGCGGCAGGTGACCTCGGCCCGGGCAAAGCCGCTGGAAACATCCAGGTCGCAAAGCCGCCAGTCCGCGTCGGCGGCCACGCCGAAACTTACCTTGGGGCAGGGCGCCCGGCGCGCGATTTCACGGCAGCGCGGATCGTCGGCGTTGTAGACCAGCATGCCCCTGGGCGGCAGTTTGAGCACAAACTCCAGAAACCCGGCCGCCACGCCGTCGAGGTCGCCGTACACATCCATGTGGTCCAGTTCAATGTTGTTCAGAACCACCAGCGACGGTTTCAGTTTCATAAAGCTGCGGTCGTATTCGCAGCTTTCCATCACGAAGTGACTGCCTTCGCCCCAGGCCGCAGGGGATTCCAGCGTGACAGGCTCGCCGCCGACCAGCCAGCCGGCGCCCTTGTCGGCGCGGCGCAGAATCTGGGCCAGCATCGCCGTGGTCGTTGTCTTGCCGTGAGTTCCCGCCACACACAGGTTGGTGCGGCCGCGTGTGAACTCGCCCAGCGCCTCGGCGTACTTGCACACCCGGATGCCGGCTTCGCGGGCTGCCAGCACTTCGGGGTTGTCGGGTTTGATTGCCGCCGAGATCACGCACAGGTTGGCGTCGTGCGGCACGTGCGCGGCCTGATGGCTGTCGTGTACCGTGGCGCCCTGTTCGGACAGGCGCCGGGTCAGGTCGTTCATCACAAGGTCTGACCCCGAAACGCGCAGCCCGGCCTGAAGCGCAATTCGTGCCAGACCGCTGACACCGGCGCCGCCGATGCCCACAAAGTGCACGCGTTTCATGTGGCTGAGTTTCACGGGTCCTCGCTAGGCGGCGGCGCGTTCCTTGGAATCGGCACCGGGCCGGCCGTTGCTTGCGCCAATTTCGGCAAGAATCCCGTCCACAATGTCACGCGCGGCGCCGGGGCGGGCCGAGGCCAGGGTGGCCTCGCGCCCCGCCTGGCGCGCGGGCTCGTTCAGCAGCAGGCGTTCGACCAGTTCGCACAGGCGGGCGACATCCAGCGATTCCTGGGGCACGACCACGCCGGCGCCCTGGGCCGCCACAAAGTGCGCGTTGGCGCGCTGGTGGTCATCGGCGGCCTGGGGGTAGGGGACAAGCAGCATCGGCACGCCCATCACCTGAAGCTCGCTGATGGTGCCGGCACCGGCGCGTGTCAGCGCCAGGTCGGCCGCAGCCATCCAGGTGGCGGTGTTATGGGTAAACGGTGCGACGCGATAGCTGAGGCCGGACTGACGCCAGGCGGCTTCGGCCCGGGCCGCGTCATTTTGGCCCGTGAGGTGCAGCACGTTCAGGCAGTCGCGCCAGGCGCCGCCCAGAGCGGGGGCAGCCGCCAGCGCCGCGTCGTTGATCGCGCCGGCGCCCTGGCTGCCGCCCATGATCAGCAGGGTCGGACGACGCGGGTCAAGCCCCAGAGCACGGCGGGCATCAACGGGCGAGATCTTCTGCAGAAAAGCCCGGCGTACCGGGTTTCCGGCCACCGCCACTCGGCACTCCAGCGGGCGCGTCAGCGGCATGTGCGCAAAGCAGGCCCGTGCCAGCCGCGACACGGCACGCGTTACCTTGCCCGGCACGGCGTTGGATTCCAGCGCGATCACGGGAACGCGCGCCAGGCTGGCCGCCAGGGCGCCGGGCAGCGACGCGTAGCCGCCCACGCACACCAGAACATCGGCGCCAAAGTCGCGCAGGGCGCGCCGCGCGGCCGGAACCGCCAGTGCGGTGGTAATCACGGTTGTGGCCTTGCTGCGGATGGTGCCGCGGGGGCGGGCCACGGGCAGCGCGGTGAAGTCATAGCCGGCGTGGCCGAGCATGGAGCGTTCGAGTTCGTTGCCGCCGCACAAAAAGTGGACGTTGCCGGGCCCGAAACGTTCCTGGACAATTTCAGCCAGTGCCAGTGCCGGCGCGATGTGGCCGCCGGTGCCTCCGCCGGCAAAAGCGATTTTGGGTGACAGCATCGGGTGCTCCCTGGCTTGGGCGCCGCGAAGTTCACGGACGGACGCGTTCGGAACCTGGCGCGGCGCCCCGGCGTTGCGGGCGCTGGGGCCGGCCGCACCGGCGCCCGGCGTCCGGGAAAGGTTCATTCAGCGGGCAGTTCGTGGCGCGAACGCCCGGCGGACCGGCCGGTCACGATCTGGGGCTGGGGCGGCGTAAACTGGCGGCCGGAAGCGCGGCGGGAAGCGGGTGCCGGCAGCGGGCGCGGGTTGGTCTGTGGACGTGCTTTCATGGGCGTGCTCCGTGGTCAGGTTCCGGCCACAAGGCGGCGGGCGCGGGCGCTGAGGTTGGCGCTGTCGGTGCTGCGGGCGCCGGATGTTTCGGCGCGTTCCAGACCGGCCGCCTCCTGGGCCGACACACAGCGTCGTGCCACTGACAGCACCAGCCCGACGCCGCACAGGTAAAAGAAGCAGGCACTGCCGCCAAAGCTGATGAACGGCAGCCCGATTCCCTTGGTCGGCACACTGGCGGTCACGACTGCAATGTTGATGACGGCCTGCAGCCCGATCGCGCCGGTAACGCCGGTGGCCAGCAATGTTCCAAACCGGTCGCGAGCGCGGCGGGCGACCTTCATGCCCAGAACCATCAGCGCCGCATAGAGCGCCAGCGTTACCGCCGAGCCGACAAAGCCGGTTTCTTCGGCCAGCACGGCGAAGATGAAGTCGGTTTCCTGTTCGGGCAGGTAGTACAGCTTTTGGGTCGAGTTGCCCAAACCCTGGCCTTCTACCCCGCCCGAGCCGATGGCGATCAGGGACTGGTTGACCTGGTGACCCTTGCCAAGGGGGTCCGCCGCCGGATCCAGAAACACCAGCACACGGCTCTGGATGTGGTCGAACTTGCTGTACATCACCACGCTGGCCACGGGCAACATCAGCGCCGCTACCAGAACCAGGTGCCGCACACGCAACCCGCCGCAGATCAGCACCAGAAAGGCGCTGGCGGCCAGAAACAGGCTGGTGCCGAAATCGGGCTGTGCCATGCACAGCACGCTGTAGATGCCGACAAACAGGCAGGCCGGCAGAAACCCGCGCCGGAAGTCGGCCAGTTGTTCCTTGCGGGTGGCGGCAAAGGCGGCAGCCATAACCAGCAGCGCGAACTTGGCAAAGTCGCTGGGTTGCAGGCCGAAACCGCCAAAGCGCAGCCAGCGCCGCGCGCCGTTGTATTCGGTGCCGATGCCCGGAATCAGCGTCAGCACCAGCAACGCCAGCGCCAGCAGATACAGGGGCTTGGCTGCTTTCAGCCACAGCGCATAGTCCGCGCGCGCGATCAGGGCCATGGCCGCAAGGCCGAGACCCAGAAACAGCAGGTGGCGCTTGATGAACACAAACGGGTCGGACTCCATGCCCGGCATCAGGCGTATGGCGCTGCTGCTGAAGACCATGACCACGCCGATGCCCAGCAGGGCCAGAACGTTCAGCAGATAGGCATTGCGAAGTGATCCGGACACGGGGCTTCCCAAAGACGCCGTCAGCACAAAATCGGCATCCGGGCGGCCCCGACTTGGGCAAAACAAACCCGGGCCCTTTCGGGCCCGGTGAAGGTGCAATTTATCGCGGCTTTACTGGCCGGGGCTGATGGTGTCTTCAAACCAGGCCGAGCTGTCATTGGCAAGGCCGGTGTAGTGGATCGAGCGGCCTTCCTGGGCGCGCAGCACGTAGTCGCCGGCTACCCATTCGCCCACCAGGACAGCGGCGTTTTCAAGGGCGTTGCCCGCGTTGCCCCACTGGACAAAGTCCACCACGTCGCTGCCGTGGCGCAGCAGGGCCAGCGAGCCGGTGTCCACGTCCAGTTCGCCAAAGGAAGGGGCGAACTGGTTGGCATCATCGTTGGTGCCGGCAGCGCCGATGTGCACCAGCACGCGGGCGCCGCTGTTGACGCGGAAGCCGTAAGGAAAGGTGTAGCTGTCGGCGCCGTTGGTCAGTACCCAGCCGCCGATGTCGGCGACAAAGGCGCTGGCATTGAACAGTTCGACGTACTGGAAGCCGGCGTTGGGCCCGGCCGGGTCAATCAACACTTCTTCAATCGTCACCGGGCTGGCGCTGACGGCATAGCCGTAGGGTGTCACCGGCTTCGGCACAGTGTTGGGGTTGGGCAGATTCTGCGGGTTGGGGCCGTTGGAGTTGGGCATGGTTACTGTGCCCTTGGTCGTGTTGGCGTAATCGCCACAGGCCGAAAGCACCGCCATCAACCCACCCAGTGCAGCGAACAATGCAACACGACGCATAGAAGCCTCATGCAGGGCGTTGTGCAGGGGTTTGTGTCCGGCCCCAAGTCTACGCACGGACACGCAGCAGATGTTGCCACAGGGGGTGCCGCAAGTCTAGCGGCGCGCGCATGCGGGCACAAGTGCAGACCGTGCGATCCAAATGGGTTGACCGGCCCCGCGGGGTGGCTCATTTCCGTCGGCGCGCTTGCATCGTGACGGAGCCCTGCCCCACAAAGACCGGTCGTGTCGGATACCCAATTTTCGAGTACGTGTGCGCGCTTCGGCTTCGGGCATCGCGCGGCCATCCCGCGCCAATGTTCAACCCCGAAGCCTGTGCTGCATAAGCTCATCCTCCTTACCTTGGCCGGGTGGGACACGCGTCCCTTTCCTCCCGGCCAGCGGGTTCGAACCTGCCCGGCACGTCGCGGCGCGCTGACACGCCGCCCGCGCCGTGTCGGGCGGATTCGGGTCCCCAAGCCCGTGGTCCGGCGGGTTCGCGGCCCGCCGGGCCCGCTAGTCGAACACACCGTCGAAAGGCTTCGTCTTGCCCAGCAGTTCGGTCGGCTGCTTCCACTGCTCGGGCGTAATCGTGTATCCCCAGGCGGCCGCTTCCTGCACGGTCATGTAGCTGGCGGTTTCGGCGTCGGACCACATCACGATCACTTCGTCGTCAAAGTTGAACCAGTTGCGGCTGTTGGCGCTCAGCACCACGCGCCGGTTGCTGCCGCGCAGAGTCATCAGAATCAGGCACTCGTTGCCCTGGGGCGCGGCCCAACTGCACGAAAACGCCGGCAGCGTGCCCTCGGGTTCATCCAGCCAGCGCGAATCCGGCGTCACGTCGTTGCCGGCGTGGCTGATCATCTTGCCCAGCATGTCGGTGTCGAACAGCTTGTGCTTGAAGCAGGCCTCGAAGAACTCGCGCCCGCGTTTTTCGGCCAGCGGCCCGCGCACCATCATGGCCTTGGCTTTCTGGTCCAGGGCGGCGGTCATCTGAAGCTGATTGTAGAGGTCCTGCAGCGTCTTTTTGTCCAGCTCGTGGGTGGCGTGCTTCATCTTGGACACGACGCTGGTGGCCAGCACACTGGCCAGCAGGCCCAAAATGGCGATCACAACCATCAGTTCCACCAGCGTAAAGCCGCGTTGACGGGTCATGGGGAAGCTCCGGGTTGGGGGCGCTACGCTGCACCCCACACCGGAATTGTAACCCGTCTTTGCCGGAACGAGAACCGAAACGCCGCCAAAGGGCAAACAGACTTTGCTGATCGGCAAGCCCCGGGTTCGGGATTGCGTGGCGCCGCTGTGCCGCGGCGCCCGTCTACTGCCAGACTCACCCGTTTCCATGATGCCGACACAAGTACCAGCCACAACCCGAGGGCTCAAGCGCGCATTTTGTAGCAGACCCGGCGGGGCCGGGGCAACGGCTGTGCCAGTAAGCCCAAGCAGTTACCATTTGGCGGCTTGTGTGGTTATCCACAGGGCCGACGTCAGCCCAGGGCTTTGAGCCCTTCGCTGATGGCGCGCACGATTTCTTCGATGTGCTGGGTTTCGATGTTCAGCGGTGGCACGATGGTGATCACGTTGCCCAGCGGCCGCAGGATCACGCGGTGGTTCTGCAGCGCCGCCGCGCACACCTTGTTGGCGTCGGCGCGGGCCATGTAGCCGGCGTCTTCCGCGCCCTTGGCATCCTTAATCGGGATGCCGATGGCCAGCCCGCGCTGGCGGATACGCCCCACGCGCGGGTGGCTGCCGATTGCGGCCTTGAGAGCTTGGCCGAACTCGCGGGCGCGCGCCTTGACGTTTTCCTTGAGCTTGTACTCCGAAATCATCTGCAGGTTGCGGATTGCCGCTGCGCAGGCCAGCGGGTTGCCGCTGAAGGTGTGCCCGTGCAGAAAGTGCTTCATCTCGGACCATTCGCCCGAAAACGCCTCATATACCCGGTCGCTGGCCACGGTCACGCCCATGGGCAGTTCACCGCCGGTGATGCCCTTGCCCAGACAGACAATGTCCGGTTCGACCAGTTCGGCGCTGCTGGCAATCAAAGGCCCGGTGCGGCAGAACCCGGTGAACACCTCGTCGGTGATCAGCAACACGCCGTACTCGCGGCAATAGCGTTTGATGCGCCCCAGATAGTCCTCGCACAGCGGCCGCATGCCCGAGGCACCCTGGATCACCGGCTCAATGATCACCGCGGCCAGCTTGTCGCTCAGGCCGGCCATGGTGGCCTCAAGGTTGCGGTCGTTCATGCGCCAGTTGTCGGGCTTTTCGTCCGGGTCAACCTGCATGGGGTAGGACTGGTTGGTGCACTGGAACAGGGACGGCGCGAACTTCTGGCGGAATACCTGGATTGCGCTGGCGCTCATGGCGCCGAAGGTGTCGCCGTGGTAGCCGTCGTAGAAGGTCAGAAACTGGGTGCGGCTGATCTGGCCGATCTGGTTCTGGTACTGAAGGGCCATTTTCATGGCGACTTCGACCGCCGTGCTGCCGTTGTCGCTGAAAAATACGTGGTTCAGACTGGGAGGATCGTCGGCAAACCGGAAGTCCTCGCGGATTGCCTCGACCAGATTGCCGGCAAGCTCCACGGCCGGCAGGTGGCTGACGGAAAACAGGCTGGAATGGCAAAGCTGGCTGGCCTGGGTCTGGATGGCCTTGACCAGTTCGGGGTGGTTGTGTCCCCAGACGCTGCACCACATGGAGCCAAAGGCGTCCAGAAAGCGCCGGCGGCGGATGTCATACAGATAGGGCCCTTCGCCACGCTCAATGATGATGCTGTCCAGGTGCGCGTACTCGCGCATCTGGGTGTACGGGTGCCACAAAACCGTGCGGTCAATCTCGGCCAGGCGCGGAAAGTCGCGCAGTGCCACGTTGCGGCTGCTGATGCGGCTGTCGGCCATGGCGCGTCCTGACGGGGAAAGTCAGGTTTAGTGCATCCAGCCACCGGGCGCAAGGCGCGGGCGGTGGTGGAGGCACGATTGGCGCCAATCGGCGCAGTTCCATAACGTGTTGTATAAAAGCAGGTTACGCTAACGATCCCGCTGGCGGCTGGTATCTGTCTTTTTGCGTGCTAAAGTGTGCCGCTGTCCCGTAGCAAGTTGGGGGTCATGTGCCCGGATCCGGGCGTTCACTTTGGAGACTTGAATGAAGACGATGCGGTTGGTAGCGGCTCTTGCCGTGTTTGCAATGCTTTGCCTTGGCAGCAGCGCCCTGTTTGCCCAGGAAGCCAAGCCCAAGGCCGAGGAAAAGCCCAAGGCCGAAGGCAAGGAAGAGCCCAAGGCTGAAGGCAAAGAAGAGCCCAAGGAAGAGAAGGAACTGGGCTTTGGCGACATGTTCGCCAAGATGTTCAAGGGCCTGGACGGCATCACCGGCAAGGTTGAACTGACGGACGCCGACGTGAAGCTGGTTCTGAAGCACTGGAAGGAATTCGACGACCTGACCAAGGGCGACGAGAAGTTCGAAAACGCCAAGAACCTGAGCTTCAAGGAAGCCTACGAATACCTGCTTAAGAACGAGAAGTACCAGAAGTGGGCCAAGGAAAAGAGCCTGGACGGCGAGAAGTTCCTCAAGCAGACGCTGCGCCTGATGTCCATCCAGATGAAGCTGATGTACACCGAAAGCTTTGAGGAAAGCGCCAAGCAGATCGAGGACGCGATCAAGGAAATCGAAGGCGTCAAGGAACACATGGAAGAGGCCGAGTACAAGGAACAGATCAAGAGCCTGAACGAGACCAAGGCCCAGATGCAGACCGCGGTCAAGGCCCTGAAGGCCATTCCGGGCCCGACCGATGCCGAAAAGAAGGTGTTTGAGGCCAACGAGGCTGAAATCAAGAAGATGATGGGCAACGACGGCGCCGAAGAAGGTGGCGACGACGGTATGGACGGCTAAAGCCGTTCATGGATGGCCAGGCATAAAGGGCCCGGGAAACCGGGCCCTTTTGTTGTAAAGCGGTGACGCGTTGGTGGTTGACAACCGGGTTCCGCCCCGGTTGAATCTGCCCTCAACCCCCCGAAGTCGAGACGCAGGTGAGCCCGCGCTTTGCGCCGGGACGTTCTCTGCGCTTGTTTGCAGGAGCATGCGGCATGCGCCAGCTTTGGCTCGCCCTCTTCCTGATGGCGTCGGCGTCGGTGTTTGCGGCCTTTGTTCACGCCCAGCGCTTCCCCCAGGTGATGAACCCCAACACCCACGAGGGCAAGTATTCGACGGGTGGTGTGGGCTTTGAAATGGGCTACGGCGCCATGTTCGGCGGCGAACTGCACCGCGAAGGCCTGCGCTCGCGCGTGGTGGACGGCGCCCTTGAGGCCGTGTTCCAGCGCAACTTTCACCAGTCGCAGTCGCGCTTCGGCTTTGGCGGCAAGATCAACTTCCAGGTCGGGTCGGACAACGACGTGATCGGCACCAACTTCGCCCTGGAGTTCCACAACATCCAGCTCAGCACCGCCGGCGCCACCAAGAGCTCGGGCCAGGAAAACTTCGTGATCGCCCCCAACACCAACCCGGTGTTTGTGGACGCCGACGAATCGGTGACCCTGCTGTTTTTGGGCTTCAACTTCACCATCAACTTCTACAAGAGCGAGTTCATTGAAACCGACGGCCGCCGCACCCGCGAAAGCTGGGGACTGGCGCTGCTGGTCGGGGCCAAGGCCGGTATGATGTTCGGCGACTTCAGCGACCTGAACGGCCTTGCCAGTGTGGGGCTGGACATCGGCCTGACGGCGGATTTCCCGATTCCAATCCCCGGCGCGGAAGACCTGCTGTCCATCACGCCCTACGCGTTCCTTGAAATTAACTACAAGCTGGGCGTGGACAACGAACTGATTGACACCAACCCGACCAGCCCGACCGCCGGCCAGGACGTGCTGAACGACAACTTTGACCTGGGCTTTTATGCCAAGTCGCAGCTCGACCAGGACGGCAACGGCGTGGCGGACTACGACGGTATTGCCATCCGCCGCCACGACTTCATCCCGACCTACCTGTTCAACATCGGCACCACGGTGAACCTGACCCCGATCTTTGTTTCGCGTTCGGGCGGCTTGATCAACAACTGGCGCTTCTGGGGCGCGGTGACGGTCAGTGTGCCCATGAACTTCTCGCTGTTCATGGCCAACTATGTCGGTGACTCGATGTGGAGCAGCGACGGCCATCCCAGCATGACCTTCACCATTTCGTTCGGCGCGGCCTACTTCTTCTAGCCGTCGCGCCAGACTCGCAGACAGCACACGGGCGCCGCAATGCGGCGCCCGCTGTGTTTCCTGGCTAGAGCATTTTCATGGTTCGTCTTCAGGCTTCCGTTTGCGGCGGGCGTCGCATCCCTGCGTCGCGCTCGCTCCATGTGGCCTCCAGCCACACCTGCGCTCGCGCTCCTTGGTCTGCTTGCCCGGCGCGGCGCGGAACCTCTGCATACAAACCATGAAAAAGCTCTAGGTTTCGCGCGTCTATCGTTCCTCGATGAAGTTCATCATCCGGAAGTTGTACAGCAGCGCCGCCGGCAGCAGCAGGCACGCGCTGACGACTGCCGCCGTCGAAAACTCAAACCGCACCAGCGCGAACAGAACCAGAAGATCCGCCAGTGTCAGCGCCCCCAACAACCCGCCGTTGATCGCGTTGCTGTCGGCGCGAAAGGCCGCCTTGATGCCAGGCCAGGCCAGAAACGGCAGCGCGGCCGTGGCCGCCAGCACAGCCAGCAGGCGCCACAGAAAGCCGCCCACGCCGGCCCAGAACCCCGGCCCGCTTTCGTCTGGGGCGGCGTTGTCCGCGCGCGCGGTGCCGCTCAGGCCCTTGATGCTAAGAGTGGGTTCTACTTTGGCTTTGTCCTTTTCACGCACGATGCGCACGACATCAAGTTCGCAGATGCCGGAATCGGTGCCGGACCACAGCTTTTCGACGCTTACGCTGATGACCTCGTCGGCTTCGGCCGATTTGGCGAACACGGTCATCGGGTCAGGCCGGGATTCTTCTTTCTTGATCACGGACTTGATCAGGTCCGTGGCGCGTTCCTCCAGCGTCGGGTCGCGCGGGACATCGGCCTTGACGCCCTCGAGTTTGTTCAGGCGCCGTATCACCATGTCGCGCACCTGGCCGTTACTGGTGTCCTTGAGCACGGGCATGACCACAATGCGCTGTTCGCCTTCCAGCCGCACCTTTTCGACGTACACCTGCGCAAGCTGGTCCAGGGCGTGGGCGGTGGCTTCGTGCTGAAGCTGTTTGAGATCGGTTACCGGCGCGAACTGCCAGCGATAGACCAGCCAGCCCACAACGGCCAGCGCGGCAATGCCGATGCCCGCCGAAAAGACCTTCCAGCCCGGGATGTTGTCCAGTATCGCCATGGCCTACGATTGTGCATCGCGTTTGCGGCGCGGTGAAGGCTTGGCGGGCTTCGAATCGGCGTTGTCTTTTGTAGCCACAAAGGGCTTTTCGGCTTCCTGGGCGACCTGTTCGGGGTCTTTCTTGACGTGCAGGATCACGATCTTTTCCGTGCGGCGGTCGGCGTGAACCTTGCGGCCGGCCTCGGCAAACAGCGAATCCAGCTTGCGTGAAATCTGGCTGGCGGCGTCGTCGCGGGCGGCGTCGTCGCGGGCCTGTTCAAATCTGGCGCGCAGGTCGGCCACGGCGCCGATCTCGCCCAGCAGGTACTTCACGCGGTTGGCCAGTTTTTCCAGCTCGCGTTCGCGGCTGATTACAAACGCGTCGGCTTCGTTCAGTTTGGCCTTCAGGGCCTGAACTTCGGCGCTGGCGCTGGCACCGGATTGGCCGGCGGTTTCAGCCTCCCTGCGCATGCGATCAATCACGCCCTCAAGTTCGGCGCGTTCGGCCATCCGGGCATTCTCGGCGGCTTCGTTGGCCTCGGCCAGAGCTTTGCGTTCGGCGTCGGCGTTACGGATGCGTTCGGCGGCCAGGTTCAGTTTCTCCTCGGCGCGGGCCAGCTTTTCGACCAGTAAATCGCGCGCGGCGGCGGCGTCTTCGCGTGCCTGGGCCAGATCGGACTTTACCTGGGCCAGTTCGCTGCGCAGACGCGCCACCGTGGCGTCGCTGGCGCCCTCGTTGCGGCGCAGGCTTTCCAGTTCGCTGCGGGCGCTGGCGGCTTCGTGGCGCGCGGCCTCCAGTGCGGCGGCGGTGGCGCCGCCGGCGTCGCGCGCGGCGGACTCGGCCGCGGCCAGGCGTGCGCGCAGGCTGTCCAGTTCGGTGCCGGCGCGGGCCAGGTTCTGTTCGGCTTCCTTGGCGCGGCGTTCCACGGCACGGGCCGCGGCAAGGGCCTGCTCGCTTTCGGCGCGGCGTTTTTCGAACTGGGCGCGGGTTTCCTCCAGTTGCGCGCCCAGCGCGCGGGCCTCGGATTCGGCCTTTTCGGCCCGGCTGGTGGCGGCGGCCAGTTCGTCACGCACGCGGCCGGTGTCGGCCCGGATCTTGTCGGACTTGCCGCGTTCGGCCCGCAGCTCATCGCGCAGGCGTTCGAGATCGGCCCTGGCCTGGTTGAGTTCACCGCGGGCGCTTTCGCTGTCACCGCGCGCGTCACTCATGCGCGTCTGGGCTTCGCTGAGGTCACGGCGCAGGCGTTCGTTTTCGCGTTCCAGTTCACGGATGCGCCCGGCGTGTTCCGACAGCAGGTTTTCGGATTCGGCCAACTGGCCCGAAAGTGTGTCCACGTTGCGTTTGGCGGCCGTGGCCCGCTGTTCAAGCTGGCCGATGCGGTAGTCGCGGTCTTCAAGCTGGTTGGCAAGCTGTTCGGCGCGGGCCTCGGCCTCGATCAGCCTGGCCTCGACATCGGCCAGCCGCGCTTCGGATTCGGTCAGCACGGCGTCGAATTCGGCGCTGCGTCCGGCGGTGTTTTCCAGGGCCAGGATTGTGGCCTGGGCCTGGGTCAGGCGAGCCTCGGATGCCGCCAGTTCGCTGCCAAGTTCTTCCAGCGTGCGCTGCAACTCGTCGGCGCGGGCGCGCGCGGCGGCGGCGGTTTCAGCATGGTTGCCGCTTTCCTGCTGCACGCCGGCCAGCCGGGCCGAAAGCTGTTCAATGGCCGCGGCGGCTTCCAGGCGCTGGCTGTCCATTTCTTCCAGCCGGGCCAGCAGTTCTTCGGTCTGGTCTTCGCCTTCGGTGCTCTGGGCCAGGGCCTGGAGCAATTCGTTGGTCAGGCGTTCGTTTTCGGCGCGCAGCCGCCGGTTGTCGTCGCGCAGCCGCGCGATTTCGGCGGCCTGCTGCGACTCGATGGATTCCAGCCGCTTGCGCGCCTCGGACACCGTCAGTTCCAGTGTCTGGCGCTGGCGCTCCAGTTCGGCGGTCTTTTCCAGCCCGCCGCGGCTGGACTGGTCCAGCATGGCCTCAAGGTCGCGCCGTTCGCGGTCAATCTGGCGCAGGCGCACCGAGGCCTGGTTGGCAATCGCCTGGTATTCGCGCAATTCGGCCTGCATGCGCTCCAGCAGATTGTTGTCGGGGGCTTTGGGCGCCGGCTTGCGGCCGGAGCCGGCCGTGCCTTCGGCGGGCAGTCCGGCGGCCAGGTCTTCCAGAGCCTCCAGCACTTCGTCCAGCGGCCGGGTCCAGTCAATGCGCGAGGCGTCCAGCACCAGAAGCCCGCGCGCCAGGCGTTCCAGTTCGCGTGCCCAGCCATCCTGGCCCATTTCGTGCAGGTTGGATTCGGCCTGCTTGAGCGCGGCCTGGTGGTTCTGGCGGGTGAACGCCAGCAGTTCGGAAACAAAGTCGCGGCACAGCCGGGTCAGGTCATCCAGGTCACGGTTGGCAAAGTCCAGGTCTTCTTCGGCTTCGCGCAGCGTCGCCCCGCGAGTTTGCGCGGTGCGCAGCGCGGCTAGGCGGCGCCTGGCCGCCACGGCTTTGCTGAGAGCCTTGAGAAAGAACGTGGCCAGCCCGGTGACCTGCGCCAGCGACTGTTCGCGGCGATAACGCCACAGGCTGGCCGCCACATGAAACACCGCGTCAGGGTGCGGCGCGAAGCCCGCCAGTCCGTATTGTTCGACACACAGTGTGTGCAGACGCTCGGCGTCGTCGAGGTAGGCCTCGAAGTTCACAACCGGAAGGTCAAGGATCGCCTGTTGGGGCATCAGAAGTCATCCCGGTAGCCGCGCTGGCGGGCCATGATTTCGTGCAGGGAACGGATGGCGTCGTTTTCAATCTGGCGGATGCGTTCGCGGGTAAGCCCCAATTGCTCGCCGATTTCGGAAAGCGTCATCGGGTGATCTACGCCGATGCCGTACCGCATGCGCAGAATGCGCGATTCGCGCTCGTCCACGGCGTTGAGCATGCTGGACAGCATCTGGACCTCGTTCTGGGTCATCACCTGTTCGGCCGGGTCCTCGTTGCGGTGGTCTTCGATCGCGTCGGTGAGTTTCTGGGTGCCCTCCGCAACCGGCACGTCGGTGCTCTGCGTGGCACTGTTCAGCGCGCTGCGCAGCATGTCGAACTGGTCCTCGGTAAGGCCGATTTCGGCGGCCACGACGTGCAGTTCGGGCGGTGTGCCGCCGTTTTTGGCGGTCAGTTCGGCGGCCTTCTGTTTGAACTCGCTGATCAGTTCGACCATGTAGCTGGGAATCCGCACAGTCTTGGCCGAGTTGACCAGCGCGCGACGGATGGACTGCTTGATCCAGTGCACGCCGTAGGTGGAAAAACGGTTGCCCTGGGTCGGGTCGAATTTTTCGATGCCGCGCATCAGGCCGATGTTGCCCTCGGCGATCAGGTCCATGAACGGCAGGCCGCGGTTGAGAAACTCTTTGGCCACGCTGACCACCAGGCGCAGATTGGCCTTGATCATTTTTTCGCGCGCGGCCATGTCTCCGGCCTGGATGCGCCGGGCAAGCTCGAGCTCTTCCTCGGCCGTAAGCAGGGGAGTTTCCCGGATTTCCTTCAGGTACAGGTCGAAGTGAGCGTCGTTGATGCGGGCCATCGAGTGACACCCCCGTCGGAAGACCTGATTTAACCCGTAACAGCGCCGCGATACAAGGCGATGCTCAAGCCGCGGGGTGTCGCGCGCCGATGATACGGCGGGGTGTGCCTTGCGTTCCCGGCTTGAATTGCGGCGTCGGATTTCGCTGTTGCGCGCGCTGCCGTTGGGCGTCGTGCTGCCGGCGCTGGCCCTGTGCGGCCTGGGCATCGCGTTCATTTATTCAGCCAGCAACGATTTTGAACGCGTGGCCGACGGCCTGGCGCGCGAATCCAGCCTGCATCTGCGGCAGGCGCAGTTTGCGCTGGTCGGCCTGATGCTGATGCTGGGCGTGGCCCTGATGCCGCCGCGGTGGCTCAGTGGCGCGTGGTACCTGTGGCTGGCGGCAGGGCTTTGCATGCTGCTGGCGGTGTTTGTGTTCGGGCGCACCGTCAACGGCGCCAAAAGCTGGATCGTAATCGGTCCGCTGAGCCTTCAGCCGTCGGAGCTTTGCAAGCCGCTGCTGGTCGTGGCGCTGGCGGGCTATCTTCGTTATCACCAGCGGGTGGACAGTTTTGCCGCCTTTGCCGTGTGTTTGCTGATTGCCGGGGCGTTCTTGGTCCCGATTCTGCTGCAGCCTGATCTGGGTTCCGCCATGGTGTTCATTCCCGTGGTCGCGGCCATGATCTGGGTGGCCGGCGGGAACCGCGTGTATCTGGGCGGTCTGGCCGCGGCCGGGCTGTGTGTGATTCCGCTGGCGTACCTCAGCGGCGCGCTGAAGGAACACCAGGTCAAGCGCATAGACATTTACCTCAGCAGTTTGCAGGGCGACGTGGCTGACCGCGCCGGCGACGGTTACCAGATTCTGCAGAGCATGACCGCCATCGGTTCCGGCGGCCTGACCGGACAGGGTTTTGGCGCGGGTGTGCAAAGCCAGCTTGCGTTTTTGCCCGAGCGGCACAATGACTTCATCTTTGCGGTGTACGCGCAGGAAACCGGCCTGACGGGCGTGGCGGCATATCTGGTGCTGCTGTTTGTGATGCTGGCGTGCATGCTTTCAATTGCCCGCAGAACGCGCGAGCCGTTTTCGCGGCTGGTGGTGGTGGGCGTGACGGCGCTGTTTTTCGCCCAAACCTTCATCAACATCGGTGTGGTCAGCGGTGTTCTGCCGGTTACCGGCATTACCTTGCCGCTGATGAGCTACGGCGGGTCGAGCCTGCTGTCGTCGTTTCTGGCGCTGGGGCTGGTGTGCAACGTGTGTGTTCAGCCCGCCCGCGTGATGGGCAAGGCCACATTCTGAATCAGCGCGTGAACGCGCCCTTTAGCGGATCAGGCTCAATGCCGTCCAGCAGCCAGCGCTGGCGGTTCTGCACAAAGCGAACCCGGATGGTTTCGGGTTTGGCGTCGGGTTCAAGCGCGTGTTTGGGCCAGCACTGGACGTCAAGCATGGCAATGTTCGGGCCGTAGGCGCGGTCAAACTCGTCGCGAAACCGGATTTCGTATTCCGGTCGCCCGACCTCGACAAAGCGGTTTTCGGTCAAACGCCGCAATTGCGCCGCGTAGGCCTCAATCATGCGCTGCACCGTGGGTTCGTAGGGCGCCAGCTCGGCCAGCAGGCGCGCGCTTTCGTCGTCGAACTGCTGGGTTGACTGGGGGTCGCGGCGGGTTGATCGCGGCAGGATGGCCTCGTGCAGAAAGCGCGCCGAAAACATGCGCCGCAGGGCGGCAAGGTCGCCGCGGTCGGCGGCATCGGATGCGTCCCAGAAACTGCCGTCCGGGCCGACCACAGGCCGGTTCAGGGCCGGGCGCGCGGTGGTCGAGGTGCCGATTGTGCACCCGGCCAGCACCAGACAAAGCCAGAACAGGTGTTTCATGGCTGGTCTCCGCGCTGGTCAAGCTGGCGGCGTACCTTGCGCACGGCCGACAACAGTGTTCCGGCGTCGCCAGCGGCATCGGGCGTGGCCGTTGCCGCAACCGGGGGCCGGGGTGTTGCGGTCGGCGTTGGCGCGACGGGAGCAGGCCTTGGCGCGGCGTGCGCCGGCGGTCGCGGCTCGGGTTGCGTGCTGCGGGCCTCCAGTTGCTTGCGCACGCGTTCAAAGGCGTCGCGCGCGGTCAGCACGCGGCTTTCTTCCTTGCGGCGGGCTTTTTCCGTTTCGCGGGTGCGCCAGACGCTGGGCAGGCGCCGCGCGCCAATGGCGGCCAGCAGCCCGCATGCCGACAGCCACAACAGGGTCTGCGCCGGCGAAATTGTTTCGCGGCTGCCCTGGGCGGCAACGGCCACCAGTTCCGCGGCGCCGGTGACCGGCGCGCCGGCGGTGGCTCGCGCCAGTGCCGCCAGTGCCACCGTGTCAGCCGGGCGGCGCAGCAATTCGTCCAGCGGCACGAACACCTGGGTTTCGCGCGCGGCCAGGCGTTCCTCGCCGTCGGCGGGTCGTTCGCGCACCGCGGCGCCGTACATGCCGGCGCCGGCGCGCGTGAACTGGACGCGGTAGGTGCCCGATCCCACCGGAATCACCCCGGCTTCGGCGCTGCTGCCGTCGGGCAGGCTGAGATCCGCCACCGGGTTCTGCAGTTCCCGCGGGTTGCCCTGTTCGTCAAAAAAGCGCAGGGTCAAGGCCGGTCCCTGGCGCGCGATGGTCCATTCGGGCTCGACGCCGCGCACGACCTCGGGCAGGGGCAGAAGCCAGCGCGACCAGCGCTGCCAAAGTTCGTCAAAGCGGTCCCAGGGCATCCAGCGCGCGGCCCAGCGGTCACGCGCGTCGCTGGTGAACG
The DNA here is from genome assembly GCA_015075515.1 of Planctomycetota bacterium. Taxonomy (GTDB): domain Bacteria; phylum Planctomycetota; class UBA8742; order UBA2392; family UBA2392; genus H3-PLA7. The sequence goes on along the minus strand of JABTUE010000002.1, from coordinate 111,770 downwards.
CCAGGGCGCGCCCCAGCTCAACGTTCCAGGTCGCCAGCAGCGGCCGTTCCTTGTCTTCGTCGGCCCACAGCCAGACTTCGGCTTCCTTGCGCGCGGTGGTGGCGACGTATCCCAGCAACTCGGGCGTTTCGGCGGCCTGAAAGTTCACGCCGTCGGTCAGCGACCCCGGCAGGCCGTGGTGCGGGCGAAAGGCCTGTTCACGGATGAACAGGCCCGCCGACAGCGCGGCCTCGCGCGAGAACACGGCCGGCAATTGCGAGGCGTCCTCGACCAGAAAGGCGCGGCCGCCGCCGGCCGAAGCCAGGTTGCGCAGAAACGGCCAGTCAGGGCCGCTGCCCATGCAGATGGTGGACACGGTAATCTTGTCGTCACGCAGAGCGGCGCGGACCATGTCAATCACGCCTTCCTGGCGTTCGGTGTCCTGTCCGTCAGAAAACAGCACGATGTGCTTGCTGGTGGCTGTGACGGCGCGCATGGCGCGCAGGGCCTCGGTCATGGCGACATCGGTGTAGATGCCGCCGCCGCCTACGCTGTTGCCGCGGGCGCGCGTGACAGCCGAAGGACGGTCGCGCAGCGGCCCTATCGGCACGATCCAGTCGTTCTGGGTGTCCACTGAAAGCATGCCGAACAGGCTGTCGGGCGGCGCAAGCTGAATCGCGCGCACGCAGCCCTCGTTGGCAAGCTCCATCTTTGTAAAGTCGCCGACCTTGGCCGACATGCTGCCGCTGCGGTCCAGCACCACCAGCAGGGCGGGGTTCTGGCGGCGGCCCTTTTCCACCACGTCGCAGGTGACGGGCAGAACGGCCTCGACCGGTGTTTCGTAATAGCCGCCGGGGGCAAAGCTGCGGGGGCCGCCGATCATGGCCAGACCGCCGCCATCGCGCACAAAACGCGAGATCAGCTCCATCTGGCCCGGCGCCAGCTCCGTCGCGGGCACGTCGCTGAGCACCAGAACCTGGTACTGGGCCAGTTCGATCGCCTCGGACGGCAGAATCGCCGCCGTGCCCACGGTAACCTCAACCCCCGCGCGCTGTAACGCGCGCAACAGGGCGCGGTCGGTGCCGCCTTCGCCGTGAATCAACAGCACCCGTGCCTCGCCCGGCCCGCGCACGGCAAGCTTGAGTGTGTCGTTGCGCGGGTAGCTGTTTTGTTCCGAGGCCAGCGCGATTTCCACCACATAGGTGGCAAGCCGCCGCGGGGGTCGCAGCACCAGCCGGATCGGTGTGCGTCCCACGCCGACAGCAACCGGCCCGGCGGCCTGTCCGGATGCCAGTTCGGCGCTGACGGCCTGGCCGTTGAGTTTGACCTGCGGTGTTACCGTCTGCGGCACGGTGGAAAACACGACCAGGTCAATCGCCAGCACGCTCTGGTCCTGGCCGGCCAGGCGCGCGCTGCAGTCGGCAATGGCGGCTTCGGGCAGGGGCTCGGAGTCCACGGGCAGTGTAAACAGGCGCACTCCGGCCTGGCGGGCGTCACGCTGCAGGTCAAGGCCATAGCGCACGGCGCTGTCGTAGCCGTCGCCGACCAGAAGCGCAAAGGCCTCGGTGTCGGGTACCTTGTGCTGGGCGGCGAGTTCCAGGGCCGAGATCAGCCAGGTTTCATCCGAGACGCCGGCCGGCGGCAGCCGGAAGTCCGTGTTGAAAGTGCGGGCGGGCTGGGGCGGCATCAGGATTGTGGCGCTGTCGGCAAAGGCGATCACGCCGACAAAGTCGCGCTCGCCCAGCGAACCGGCCAGGTCACGCAACACCGCAGGCAGGCGGCGTTCAGCGGCTTCGCCGACAGAAAGCGACCGGTCCACCAGCACCCACACCGTGCGCGCGTCGCCGCGCACGCGCCAGTGAAGACCCACGGCGGTTACCAGCGCCGCGATTACGCACAGGGCCAGGGCAACACCGCCGACGGCGCGGCGCCAGGGCGGCAGCGGAGTGCCGGTGCGCAGCACCAGCCACGCCGCCAACGCACCGCACGGCACAGCCGCCAGCAGCAGCCAGGGGTGGTCAAGGGCGACTTCGGCCACGGCCAGGCTATTCATCGTCGTCGAAGTCTTCGGGCTCGGGTTCGGGCTCGGGTTCGGGGTCTGGTTCGCCCTTGCGCCAGGGTCGCAGTGACACCGGCAGCAGACGTTCGCGCAGTTCGCAGAACCGCAGCACGTCGCGGTAGCGGCGCTCGGCCTGCAGCGGCGCGAACGCGTCGTCCACAATCGCCAGCACCGGCGGGCTGGGCGACGCCTCCATGGATTCCTCAAGCGCGTGCAGGGCGGCGCCTTCTTCGTTCAGGGACATGAGAATCCGTGCCCGCAGGTAATGGGCCAGCGCCTGGTTCTGGTCAGGCTCAAGGCCGGTGGCGCGAATCGCGCTGTTGAGCCGATCCAGTGCCGAGGCCTGTTCGCCAAGCGCCGTGGCCTGCACGGCGGCAATCTGCACGTGGATCACGATTGCCCAGCGCGGATCCTGGTAACGCAACTGGCTTTGCAGGTCGTTAAGGATCTTGTCCATCAACGCTGTGCTGCCGCGACGCGCGAAGAAAGCCGCCAGTTCCATGGTGGCCGGTGCGCGCTGGCCGCCCCAGCCCCACCAGCCGCGGTCGTCCTGCGACACACGGGCAAGCTCGCCCAGTTCGCGCTGCAAGGCCTCGGGGTTGCGGCGTGCCAGGGCCGCGACGGCCAGGGCGCCATATTCAATGAAAGGCTGTTCGCGCACGGGGCCGTAGCCGTAATAGCCGCGCATGCCGTCTATGTCCTGACGCATGTCGGCCAGTGAATCGCGCAGAAGCTTCAGCAGCAGGTCGTCCAGCGGCTGGCCGACGGAATACAACTCGTCCAGACGCGCGGCGTAATCCAGCCGCAGCGGGTTTACGGCGTTGTCGCGCCGGCAGCAGGCGCGGATGTGGTCAAACAACAGCAGTTCCAGCACCTGTTTGCGCGTCTGGGCGTCAATTTCGGCCGCGCCAAGGGCCTGCACCGCACGCAGACCGGCCCGGCCGTAGCCCTTGAGGGCGTCCACGGCGGCGCCGGAAATGTGCGGGTCAAGTGATGACACGTGACGCGCGATCAGGCCGATGTCTTCCGGCTTGCGGTGCCGCCCGAGCTCAACCAGCGCGTCAATCAGCAGCGCTGGTGCCGCGCCCGACCGCAGTGCCTTGCGGTAGACATCCAGGGCGCCCTCACCCAGTTGGGCACGGGCGTTTTCGCGTTCAATCGCGGTGGGAGAGCTCAGTGTGGGTGCTTCGGAGCGCGGCGCGTCCTGGGCCCGGCCGGCGGCGCCGAAACTAACGACCAGCAGGCAGGCGATCCACCAGCGCCGGCGGAGCGTGCCGCCCGAACCACTCGCGGAAGCCGGGCTCCGCCCGCAGCGATTCAAGGTCGCCATCTTCCAGCATCCAGGCAAAGTCGCGATAGCCGAACGCAACGGCGGTCTCCAGGCTCTGGCCGGCGCGCGTCAACTTTAGCTGCAAGGCCTGCGCGCACGCCAGATTATAGTAAACCGCGCCCAGAAAGGTTGCCACGGCCGTGCGCTGGGAATCGCGCAACTGGCGTTCCACCTCGCCCACGTCGCGTGCCAGGCCAAGCCATTCAGTTTCGGCGGCGGCGTAGTCGCCGCTGCGCAAAAGCAGGTGCGCGGCCTCGTTGCGGGCCGAAATGTCGGGGCGGTTGGTCAGGCGCGCGTTGACCTGCACGCTGGTCTGGCGGTGGCGTTCCACCTGACTGCGCAACGCGGCCAGACGCGCGTCCAGCAGTTCGCGGTCGCCCTGGCGCGCCAGGGTCAGTTCCAGTTCCGTGCGCATGGTCTCGATACCCAGGCTGCTGCGCAGGTGGGTGGGGGGCTCATAGTCCACCAGGGCGCGATGCCACAGCCGCAGCATCGAAACCAGCCCGGGGTTGTCGCGGCTGTGGGCCAGGGCGCGCACGGCGGCGGTGCGCATGTCGTAAAGCAGCTCTACGGCGGCCAGCACCGAATCGCGTCCGGAAGGTGGCAGTTCCTCGGCTTCACCACGCAGCAGCGCCAGCGCCGGTTCAAAGTTGCCCAGCGCGCTGCCCAGCCGGCGCCAGGCGGAGCTGAACAGGCGTTCGGCCTCAATGCCGTGTCGGTGGCGGCGCTGGGCGCCGTCTTCCAGTGCGGCCAGATAGCCCGGTTCGAGTTCAATCAACGCCACCAGTTCGGCATCCAGCGCGCCGGCGTCGCGGCGGCGCAGGCATTCAAACTGGCCAAGGTATTTGCCGGGCTTGAGCAGCGAATCAACCAGCGTTTCCGCGATCTGAAGCCGCAACCACTGTTGCAGAATGCTGCGCCAGGCCGCGGCGGCGGCGGGCTTCAGGCCTGCGGTGTCCAGCACCAGCCGGTCTTCGGGCAGGGACAGCACGTAGCTGCGGGCGGCCTCGGTGGGGCGGGGGTCGGCGCCTTCGGCTTCGCCATCGGCCAGGGTTTGGGCGGCTTCGGCCAACAGTCCGTTGTCGCCACGCAGTTCGAACACCTCAAACAGGGCGCAACGTTGGGCGACGCGGGCGTTCTTGAAGGCAGCGCGCGCCAGCGCGCCGATGTCGCCCTCAAGGCCCACAAGTTCGGCAATCGCGGCATCACGTTCAACGGCGGTGGGGGAGGCCAGACGGTAGTAAGCCGAGCGAAACTCCTGCTGCTGGGCCGCCAAGTGGCCACCAGCCAGCAGAAGCAGGGGGAGTGTCAGAAAGATTGGGAGCCTATATGACATTTTGCAGCCTCCGCAACCCGAACTGCCGGGCCGGGCGACGCTCCCCTCTCACGTAAATTAACGTTCAAGAGGGGGTGCCCTGTCCAATGAATTCGCCATCTAAAGCGGGTTTCCGGCGGAGGCGACTCAACAGTCTGCAAACACTTACGTCGTGGGACACGTCCAGGGTTCAAGTTGTGCGTTTGACCGTACTTCACCCTTTATATGGTTCGACGTTTTCGCTCCGCGACTTTCAAACAAACCAGCATATTGCCCAAGTTGTTGGGGTCAGCAGAGTTACACCGCAGATGGCCCCGGATTCAGCCTGTGGCGCGGGTCAGCCGCCCATCAAACTGGCAGCCTCGCGGATGTCGGTCTCCAGCCACGGGCGACAGCGCACATGCACCAGTGGCGACTTTTCGTCTTGGGCCAGAAAACGCGCGTCGGCGAGATTGGCTTCGGCCTCAAAGAAGATCCGCAGTCTGGCAGCAAAGCGCGGGCCGTCGGTGTTGACCGGGGCGCTGAGTGTGAACTGCACAAAGCGTTTGGGGTCTGCCGCCGCGGCGGCCTCGGCCCGGGCGCGTTGGTTGTCGGCGGCCTCGATGGCGGCGTCAAGGGTTCCGGCCAGCGCGCGCGGAATCATGCCCGAGACCACGCCGGTTTCGGAATCATGGGCCAGGTACACTGACTCGGGCGCGATGCCGGCATTGCGGGCCAGCAGCACCAGCACGCCCCGCAGATGCGGCACCAGGCGGGCCACGTCGCTGTGGGCGCCGCGCGAATAGGGCACCAGGTCAACCGGCTGGCGCGGGCGGTCAAGTTCCGGGATCAGTGCCTTCATGCGCCGCAGGTTGGCGCCGATATCAAGCACCAGCAGCGAGCGGCCGTCGTTGACGATTTCAATCCGGCCTGAAATGGATTTCAGCGTCTGCAGGGCTTTTTCCACCGCGCGCGGGTCGCGGCCCTCCAGCGCCAGCGCCGCCAGTGCCCATTCGTTGGCGCACAGCAGGTCAAGCTGGGCTTCTTCGACGCGCGGCGCGCGCGCCGGAATATCGGCGGCGGCAAACACCCCAAAGGCGCGTTCACCCGATTCCGGCAACAGCGCGTAACGCGGCGCCAGCGCAAGCTGCACCAGATCAAACTGCGACGGCGGCTCGGCGCCTTCGCCTACAGCCAGCGCCACCGGCGCCACGCGCAGCATGGTGGGCTCGTCGTAGCGGATCGTCACCTTGGCTGAATCGGCAAAGGCCTGCAACAGCGGCAGTGCCTGCAGGTCGTAGCGCCGGGCCTCGCGGTTCCAGAATTTGCCCAGGAAGGCGGCGGTCGAGCGCAGCTTGCGCCAGTTCGGCGGGCCGGCGGGTGTTTCCTGGGCTGAAGCGAACGACAGCAATGCAAGACTGGCCAGCACAAGGGCAACGGTGGCGCGTTTCATGGGATCCTCCGCCGCCGTTTTACGCGCCGCGCGCGCAAAGTGCTACTTCATGGCGTCAATCACCGCCTGCACCAGGGCGTGATCGGCGCCGGTGGCGCGAACCACAACCCGATTATTGGTGGGCAGGGCGGCTGCGTTCACGCGCGAGGCGCCCTTGGCCTGGATCACCACGTTTTTCTCGACGTTATGCACGCTCTGGCCGGGGTCGTCAAACAGCGCCCGGATCACCAGCACCGCGTCGGCGGCCTTGGTGCTGCCCGGCAGGTCGTACACGCGCACCAGTTTGCCGTCGTCGCCCGCGCCCGGTACGTCGGCGTCGCGGATCAGCCGCAGCATGGTGCGTACCGGGCCGGCCATGCCGGTCACGACAAACGCTCCGGTTTCCACGCGCAACTGCACGCCGCCGTCGGCGCGTGTGCGTGCCTGGGCCACCATGGCGATGGTTTCCACGCTGGCGTACCGCGGCGCGCCGCGCACCATGACCCATTCACCGGCGGGCAGTTTTTCCAGTTCAGGCTCCGTCACGTACAGCGCGTGCCCGGCGGCTTCTTCAATACGGACAACGCGGGCCTTGCCGGTGCTGGCGCCGACGATGGTCAATCCGGCTGAAGAAAGCAGATCCGAAGCAAACTCGGTCAGTTCGGCGTGCGGTATCACCACCCCCGCGTCAGGCCCGACATAGGGCAGGCTGTCGCGCAGCCGCCCGGCCGCCGCCATGCTGTAACTGACGCGCAGGCCCTGGGCCGAGGCCAGACCGCCGACCAGATCCTCGACACGCACGTTGCCCTTGCCGCTGACCTTCCAGGCGGTCTTGCCGTCCTGCTGGACCAGTTCAAACGGCACGTTAGTCTGGCCGGGCCCGAACGGAAAGCGCACGGGAGGCGGCTCGGGCTGAGGCTGGGCCAGCGTGGCGCTGACCGCGACGGACAGGGCAAGCACAAGCAACGCGGCGAACAGGCGGCTCATGGGCGGCTCCGGTGCGGACTAAACATGAAACGCGCCGCGCAGCCCCGCGTTGGAAAGGAAACGACGCCGCGTTCGCGCGGCGTCGTTTGCGAGCCGGCGGGCTATTTCAGCAGTTCGAGGGCCTTGGAAATCTGTTCGTGGTCGCTGACACGGGCACGGATGATGATGGCGCGTTTGCCGCCCAGGATGCTGACCTCGACGCTGGCCTCGCGGGCTTCGGGTTTGCTGAACAGTTCCTCGATCACGCGCTTGGCGTCGGCGGGCTCAATGCCGTCGGCCAGGTCATAACGCCGCGGCACCTTGGCGTAGGGGCCCGGTTTGTCCATGCCCTGTGCGGCCTTGTAGATCTCTCGCACGCGGTCGCAGCGGTCGGAGATGATCAGCCCGCCGGTTGCGGTGGGCTGAATCTGGCCGCCGGCGCGCGAGACCAGATTCTGCAGCGCGCCGCGCAGCGAGTTGGAATCCAGGTACACCGGGTTGTAAATGCAGTTGACCCATTCGGCGGCGTTGGCTTTGGCCAGCGCGGCGGCGTCTACCGTGCGGGCCACGGTGCTGCCTTCGGCCATGGCCACGATCGTGCCGGTGTCGGTGCCGATGCCGGACAGAATCATGCGGTATTCGCCCAGCATGCCCTGGACGAACAGGTCAATCTGTTCGCCGCGCAGTTCCATGCCGTTGCCGGGCACGCTGACACGCAGAGTGCCGGGCATCTTGCGCGGGTCGTACTGCACGCGCATGGCGCGCGAGTCGGCGTAGGTGTCAAGAACCTGGGAAAGTTCGATGTCGCCGCTGTAGGCCAGTTTCCAGGTGACAACGCCCTTGTCGTCGCGGGTGGTGCTGAGCAGGGCGGTTTTCTGGGCCATGGCGGGGGCGGCAAACAGCGCCAGCAGAAGGGCAGGGACGATCAGACGCATGGTGGGTGTCCTTTCATGGGTTGGAGAAGTGCCACAGCCGATGAAACGTGCCGTGACACGCCGCGTTGGAATCACCAGAAAAAAATGGCACAGGCCGAAGTGCCTGTGCCATTGTCCGGTTGTTGAATCGGCTCAGCGCCTGGCGCCCACCGCTTCAAGCAGGGCCTTGGCCAGGTCGGCGGGGCTTTCGGCCACGGTGATGCCGCACTCGCGCAGGGTTTTGATTTTTTCTTCGGCTGTGCCCTTGCCGCCGCTGATGATCGCGCCGGCGTGGCCCATGCGCTTGCCCGGCGGCGCGGTGCGGCCGGCGATGAACGCGGCCACCGGCTTGTGCATGTTGCGGGCGATCCAGCGCGCGGCGTCTTCTTCGGCGCTGCCGCCGATTTCGCCGATCATGATCACGGCCTCGGTTTTCGGGTCGGCGTTGAAGGCCGCCAGCACGTCAATGAAGTTCGTGCCATTGACCGGGTCGCCGCCGATGCCGACGCAGGTGCTCTGGCCCAGGCCGGCGTTGGTCACCTGGTGCACGGCTTCATACGTTAGTGTCCCGCTGCGGCTGACAATGCCGATGGCGCCGGGTTTGTGGATGTGGCCGGGCATGATACCGATCTTGCACTCGCCGGGCGTGATCACGCCCGGGCAGTTGGGGCCGATCAGGCGGGTGTTGGGGTATTTTTCGCGCAGCAGTTTTCGCACGCGAACCATGTCCATCACCGGGATGCCCTCGGTGATGCAGATGGCCAGCTTCACGCCGGCGTCGGCGGCTTCCAGAATCGCGTCGGCGGCCAGTGCCGGCGGCACAAAAATCATGCTGGCGTCGGCGCCCACCTGATCCACGGCCTCGGCCACGGTATTGAAGATGGGCAGGATCGCCTGGCTGCCGTCGGGGCGCTTGATGATGTTGCCCGCCGGGTCTTTGTCGAACACCTGGCCGCCCTTGCCGGGCGTTACACCGCCGACAAAGTTGGTGCCGTATTCAATGCAGCGCGCGCTGTGAAACGCGCCGTGGTTGCCGGTGATGCCCTGGCAGATCACGCGCGTGGCCTTGTTGACGAAAATGGACATGGATGGTTCCGGGTTGGTTTGTCGTCGAACGTGTGCTACTTGCCGGCTTTGGCTTTCTGGCGTTTGGCCTCTTCGGGCACTTCTTCTTCGTCTTCGTCCTTCTTCTTGTATTTGGCGCGCATCTGGTCGCTTTTGCTGCTGATGGCGGGCCAGTTCTGCTGGGCATGCAGAATGGCGAAGTACGCGAACTGGTCACGTTCCTTTTCCGGGGCGACGGTGCGCAGCTTGCCCAGCGCCCCGGTGGCCGAAAGTTGCGGCTCGACCAGCCCGCTGACCAGCGCCACGCGCCACAGGGCGCCAAACGGGCCGCGTTCGGCGTCGTCCCAGGCGATGCCGGCCACGTGAATGCCGTTCTTTTCGGTGATCAGTTTGGGGTCCAGCGGCACCGGCTGTTCGATAATCTTGTTCATGTCCACAAAGCCGGGAATGGACGGGTGCGGCGGCAGGCCGCTTTCTCGTGACACGGCCTCTTCCTCTTCGTCGTCATCGTCGCCGCTGCTGCTGCTGGCGGCCGGGGTCGCGGGCGTGCCGTCGGGGTTCAGCGGTACGGGCACGACCTCGGGGATGTCCATCAGGTCGAAGTACAGGTTGGTCTTGGTGTATTTGCTGAACACGTCGCGCAGAAAACGGCGCAGGGCATAGGCCTTGGGCTCGGCGCCGGCGGTGCCGCATTCTTCCAGCACTGCCTGAACTTCGGCGATCGGGCTGACGCGGATTTCGTTCCAGTCTACAAACCGCTTGCGCAGCGCGGCCTCGGCCTGGCGGGCGTTGGTAATGCTGTTGTTGCGCATGAGAATGCTCATGCACAGGTGTGAGACCGGGCTGCGCCGGTCTTTCTTGAGCAGGTCGGCGGCTTCCTTGCGCCAGGCGGCCAGCAGTTTTTTGGCTTTGCTCTGGAGTTCACGCAGCGTGGGCATCGAGTTCCTTTGGCGTCGGTCTATTTGCGAGGCAGCGCATCAACCCAGCGCTGCCAGGCGGTAACGGCATCCTGTTGGTGTCCGGCCGGTGCCCAGGGGTTGTACACAATCGGGCGCTGGTCGGGGGTAAGTTTTTCGTGCAGTCGCAGCAGCACGGTGTAGACGTCGGCGCGAACGGCCGAGTCAACGGGGCTGAGCCATTCGGCGCGGTCAATGCCGCCGCTGCGGTCGCGGTCAAGGCGGGCGAATTCGTCTTCGCCGCGCAGAAACTCGTGGCGGTCCAGGGTTCCGTCGTTGTTGCGGTCCAGACGCGCGAACTCGGTTTCGCTGCCGCCGGCCAGAAACGCCAGCAGAATCAGCATCTGGGGGCGGTCCACTTCGTCGGCAAATTCACCAAAGCGCCGCACCACGGCCCAGCGCACGCGGCGCTCAGGGTCGGCAATCGCGCGCAGAAACGTCGTGCGCTGGGCGCCGGGCCCGATAACCTGCAGCGCGCGCGCGGCGGTGGCGCGCACGACCGGCGTGGCGTGACCCAGCCGCGCGGCCAGAGCCGCCCGCAGCGCCGAAACCTGTTCAGGCTTGAGCGCGTCAACTTCGGTGCGGATCAGAAAGTTCATGGTCTCGACCAGCGCGGCGGCGGGTTCGTTCGCCCGGCCCAGAAAATCAACCGCGGCCATCACGCCGTCGGCCCCGGCCTGGCGCAGCCGGTTGTCCGCCTGGATGCGTTCCAGCTTGATGTCTGAGGAAAGCCGCCTGACGTCCTGGTGGAGTTCGGGCGGCGGGGGGTCTTCGGGCTGGCGTCGCGCGGCGTCTACGGGGGTGCGCGGCTCGGGACGCAGCATTTCCGAATCGCGGGCCATTTCTTCGTCACGCTGCTGGTTGCGGTTTGGCGGCTCAATGCAGCCCGGCAGCATCGCGGATATCGCCAGCATCACGCCTGCGGCGCGGAGGCCTTTTTGCGCAATTCGCGCGCGGTGGCCTTGTTGATGCCGTGCTTGCGCAGCAGGGTCCATACGGTGTTTGAGGGTTGAGCGCCCTTGCCCAGCCAGTATTCCACGCGGTCCTTGCGGAACACCAGCTTCTTTTCCTGGGCGGGCTCGGTGGGGTCGTAGTGACCCAGAACTTCAAGATAGCGCCCGTCGCGGGGCATGCGGTGATCGGTGGCGACCAGGCGGAAACGGCGGATATGCTTGCGGCCGGTACGGGAAAAACGAAGCGTGACCATCCGTGGAATCTCCATTGCGCCGCGCGTTACCCGCGCGCGGGGGCGAAAGGGTACTTGCGGCAACGGTTGCTGGCAAGGGATGGTCAGGGCTTCCAGTCGCGGGGCAGCCGGTTGCGCGGCGCGGCGGTTTTTTCAAGGTCAAACAGGGCTTCCAGGTCGGTGTCTGTCTGCGGCTTGCGCGGCGCCAGACCGCGCGCGCCCAGCGCTTCTTCAATGATCTGGGCCGGCACCTTGGGCACGCCGTCGGGGCCGCGCGTGACCTCAAAACCGGCAAAGCCCGGGATGTTGGAAAACAGCAGTTTCAGGTCTATCACGCCACCGGTGGCCTGCCCGGCCAGGATTTCACGCGCCCGCGAGAACGCGTCGCAGATACTGTCCACTTCTTCGATGTCACACCCGGCCTTGAAGGCGACTTCGGCCCGGCGTTCGGGTTCCATGCGTTCGGGGTAATGGCGCTCGGGTTCGGTCATGGCCCCGGCGATGCGTTCCAGCCGTTCAATGTGTTCTTCAATGTCCGTTTCCAGCTCGCGCACCAGTTCGGCCAGGGCCGCCGGGTCAAGACCGATCTTTTCGCCCTGCAGGGCCTGGCGGATCTGGTCGCCCAGCGACATGCGGCGCAAGTCCTTCATGGAGGAAATCAGTGTGCCCAGATGAAAGTTGTCGGCGTTCACGTCGGCTCCTGATGCCGCGCCAGTATAGCACGCGGCGCCGGCAGGCAAGACCGGTTACCAATTCAACGCTTGTGCGCCGCCGGTTGTTTCACGCTTTTGCCCGGATGCGCCGGTGCACGGTGTACAGAAAGTCCATCATCTTGGACGAAAACGACACGCGTGCAAAAGCGTGCCGGCGCACGCGCTCGGCCTCGGCGGGGTCGTTTCCCAGTTCGGCCAGCACAACTTCGGCCAGCACCCGGGTGTCGTCGCTGATCACGGCGTCACTTTGCAGCAGCTCGCGCGCGCGTGTGGTGTGGGCGGGGCGGTCCTCGGGCCGGCCGCACTGGGCGGCGCGCAGCCGGGCCAGCAGTTCGTCCTGCGCGTTGCCGCCATTGATCGCGATTTCAAGCGCCTGTTCGCACAACGTCCAAGCATCCAGCGTGCTGCCCATAAGGGTCATGGCGCCGGCCTTGACCGAAAGCACGTCCAGCAGCGCGCGGGTATCGCCGGTTTCGCGGCGGATCGCCGCGCAGCGGTCCAGATAACCCAGCGCTTCCTCGGGGCGGCCCAGACCCACGCAGATCGTGCCCATGCTTTCCAGCGCCATGGCCAGGTTGGCCTTATCGCCGCCCTGGCGGATCGGTTCCAGCACCTGGGCAAACTGTTCCAGCGCCTGTTCAAACCGGAAAGCGCGGTAGTCCATGGATGCCAGATTGGCGCGGCTGTTGGCGGCGCCGGCCAGGTCGCCAAGCTGCAGCTTCAGGCGGATGCTGTCCTGGTACAGTTCGCGGGCCCGGTCGTGGTCGTGCAGCCATTCATAGGCCACGCCCAGGGTGTTGGCCGTGCGCGCCTGCCCGCGCCGGTCACCCAGCCGCGTGTAGATGGCGTAGGCCTCCTGGGCCACCCGCCGCATGGCTTCGTAGTCGCCGTGCATCTGGGTCATGGCCACGTTGCTCAGGGCGTGGGCAACGCCGCGATCGTCGCGGCGCTTGCGGTTGAGTTCCAGCGCCTGTTCAAAGGCCGCGCGCGCGGCATGCTGTTCGCGCCGGTAGAAGTGGCAGATGCCGACTACATTGAGTGCCTCGGCCTCCGTGCGCGTGTCGCCGTTCTTGCGCGCGAGTTCAACCGCCCGTTCTGCCGCGGCCTGGGCACCGGGCAGGTCAAAGGCGCGCTGGCGGGCCGCGGCGGCCAGGGACCACAGCGGCGCGGCCAGCGGGCGCAAGGCCGGGTCGGCCAGCATGGCGTCGGCCCCGCCCAGGGCGCCGGCCACGGTCAGGGCGTCTTCGGCCAGGCGGTGCAGGTCGTGAAAGCGCGAGCGCGCGCTCAGAATCGCGCCGCCGGCCAGCGCCAGACTGAACCCCAGTTCGTGGCGGCCCGCCCCGAGCGCCCAGCGCGCCGCGGCCAGAATGTCGGCAATGCCCCAGATCTCGGATTCCTTGAGGCTGGAACCCATGGGCGACTCCAGCAGCTCCTGGAGTTTTCGCGCGTGGGCCAGAAAATGCCCGGCATGGCGCAGGCGCAGGTCCTGGCGCAGTTCCGGTGTGGACAGGCGCTCCAGTTGGGTCGAGGCAAAGGCGCGGATGGTGCCCAGCATGTCCAGCAGATAGCGGTCGTCTTCGGTCTTGAGTGACAGCAGGCTTTTGTCGCGCAGCGAGAACACCACGTCCATGGTTTCGGGCGGCGGCTCGGCGGCATTGCGGGCCTGGGTGTCCAGCGGCTGATCCAACATCAGCACGGTCTCGGCGGATTCCAGGGTGAACGGCCCGCCGAACACGCTCAGTTGCAGCAGGGCCGTGCGCTCCCAGGCGTCCAGCAGTCCGAAGCTCCAGGCGATGGTATCGTTCAGGTTGGCGCGCCGGCCGCCGCCGCGTGTGGAAAGCAGGTCAATGCCGCCGCGCAGGCGTTCGGCCAGTTGTTCGGGCGTCATGCCGCGCAGGCGCGCCGCGGCCAGTTCCAGCGCCAGGGGAATGCCGTCCAGGCGCTGCACGATTTCGGCAATCGCCGGCGCGTTGCGCGGCGTCAGGGCAAAACCGGGCCGCGCCTGGGCGGCGCGTTCAAGAAACAGTTGCACCGCCGGCGAATCCGAAATGCGGCCCGGCAGTCGCCCCGTGCCCTCGGCCACGGTGTCAGGCGGCAGGGGCAGGGGGCTGACGGCGAACTCAACCTCGCCCTCCACACGCAGCAATTCGCGGCTGGTGACCACCAGCTTCAGCCGCGGTGCCGTGCGCAGCCATTGCGACAACAGTTCGCCGTGGGCCGCCAGATGCTCAAACGTGTCCAGCACCAGCAGCAGTTCGCGGTCTTCCATCGCCCAGCCCAGACGCTGGGCCAGGCTGCCGCGGCCCTGGGCCGGATCCACGCGCAGGGCCGCCGCGACAGCGGCGCACAACCCGGCTTCGTCCGTGGCGCCGGACAGGTCGGCAAACCACACGCCGTCGCGGAAGCTGCCCAGCACTTCGGCGCCCAGGGCTACGGCCAGACGCGTCTTGCCGCAGCCGCCGGGCCCGGTCAGGGTAATCAGCCGCGCGCCGCGGTCGCGTGCCGACGCGCGCGTGATCACCTGGGTGTCGGGCACGCCCGGTTCGCGCGCCATGGTGTCCAGCGGCTTGACGCTGTCGGTGGTGCGCGGTGCATGGCCCAGCAGCAGCGCGCGCAGGGCGCGCAGTTCGCGACCTCGGCCCACAAACGTTGTGGTCTGCGACGGCAGGTTGGTCGGAGTTTCCTGGATGCCGCGCAGGGGCGGAAACTCGCGCGCGGCTTCCGCCGACACCTGGTACAGCCGTTCGGGTTCCTCCAGCCCGCGCAGGCGCACCTCGCCCAGCACGCGCACCTGCGCCTGCCTGCCCGCGCCCTCGGCCACGGCGGCCCAGGTCGCGGCCGACAACAGCGTCTGGCCGCCATGCCCTGCCGAGGCAATCCGCGCAGCGCGGTTGACCGCCGGCCCGAAGTAATCGGCGCGGCCGTGCCGGTCAACCTCGACCAGCGGCTCGCCGGTGTGGGCGCCGATCCGCACCCGCACTTCATCCGGCCCGGCACGCACGCCGGTCATGGCCGTCTGGGCGGCCAGCGCGAAGTTCACCGCGTTGCCGGCGTTTGCAAAGGCCAGAAAGAACGCGTCGCCCTCGGTCTTGACCTCATAGCCGCCAAAGCGCGCCGCTGCCTCGCGGATCACGTCGTTGTGGCGCGCCAGCACGGCCGCAAAGGCGTCGCCATGTTTTTCCCACAGGGCGGTGCTGCCCTCGATGTCGGTGAACACAAGCGTGACTTTGCCCGTCGGCGCGTCCATGCAGACTCCGGTGCCAGCCAAACATGCCGTCACGCCCGGCGCAACCGGTGCGCGAACCCGGGGGCGATTTTCGGCACGGCTCAGCGCAGCAGGCTCGAACCTCCGCGCGGGGCGCGAAAGGCCGCGCTGAGGCTGATGTAGAAGCCCACGTCGCCCTCGACGGCGTCGCGCGCGAACACAAAACTCACGTCCAGTGCCTCGAGTACCCGGCGCGTCAGTTCCACACGCGTGTCCCGGAACAGGCCCTTTTGCAGGTCGTATTCCTGTTTGACACCGATGCGGTACAGCTCGGAAAGCGTCAGGTCCAGTTGCACGCCCACCACCTGGTGCTGGCCCTTGAGCAGCCGGTAATAGATATGCGCCTGGCCCAGGTTGAGAATGTCAAACCGGAAGCTGGCGCTGGCGCGGTTGAAGTTGCCGCTGACCGGATCCACGAACATCGAACCGGCCAGGGCGAAACCCGGCGCGGGGCGCCACTGGGCCGTGGCCTCAAGATCGCCGTAGAACCGGCCGCCGTTGTCGCGGCGGCGCTGGGGGTACAGGGGCAGTTCGACCATGAGTTCAAAGTAATCCACGGTCTGGCGGCGCTCGCCGGCGCCGGTGCGGGTCTGAAGCCGGTTGCGGATGCCGACACGGATTTCGTGGAATTCGTCCAGTACGTCCACGTGATCCATGGGAATGAACGCGCGTTCGGGCACTTCGTCCAGGCTGTTCCACAGCACGTTGTTCCAGCGCGCGAACGGCGCCACGATGTGCCGCAGGCCGTCTATGCCCAGGGCCGGGATCTTCACGTCGGGGTAGGTGCCGGTGAAAAACGTCTGAAGGTTCAGGCCGACAAACGGCATCACCCGGTACAGGTACCCGTGTTCGCCCTCGTCGCCGGGCCGCAGACCGGCAAATGTGCCGTCAGGCCCCAGCGTCGGCCGTTTGGCGTCGCGGTTGATGCGCAGAAACGTGGTGGCCATGGTGGTGCGCGCGCCGGCGTAAGGGTCCAGCGCCAGCGGGCCCAGCTCCAGCGGCAGGTTGAACCAGGCCGCGCCGTCCACGCGCGGCACGGTTACCGTGGGGCGCGGATCGGTGTCGTCGTGCGGGCGCAGCACCAGCATGGAGGCCGTGGCGTGGGCGGACATCTGAAGGCCGAAATCGCCCACGGGCACACGCGATGCGTCAAAGCCCAGTGTGGGCAGGTATTCGGTGCGGTCCTGCCACGGGTGGATGCGCGGCGCCAGCAGCAGCCAGTAGCTGAGTTCGCCGCTGCGTTTGGTGAGCTGGATGTAGCTGAAGTTGGGCTCGTTGTTGGCGTACTCGCGGTCGTAGAATTCGCGGCGGAAGTTGGCGTCGCTCTGGTAGGCAAAGATGTTGTCCAGTTGCCAGCCCGCGCCGAAGTTGTGGCTGTAGGCGCCCAGCACACGGCCGCGGTCGCGGTTTTCCAGCGGAAACCAGCCCAGTTCGCGCGCGCGGTCGCGGTCGTCGCCGCGGTCGCGGATCGAATAGCCGCGAAAGCTGGCGCGGCCAAAGGGGTCAAAAGGTTTCATGCCGCCCCAGTCGAGGTTCACGCCGTAGCCGAAGCCGCGTTCGGAAAACCAGTCAAGCTGCGGCCCGAGCTGCAGCGCGCGAAACGGCGGCTCGGGGTCGGCCAGCAGGTCGTAAATGGCAATCGCGTCCAGATAGGTGCGGAACCAGTACCCGTACTGGCGGCTGCGGCCCAGGTCCAACTGGCGGATCGGCGGCGAGCTGTCCAGGTCATAGGCGTAGTCGTCCACCCCGAAGGTCAGCAGCGGAAAATCCAGAATGCGGATTGCGGGCCGCGACACGTACACCGTCTGGCGCAGGCGTGTCAGCTTGATCGTGAGTTCGCGCGCCGCCAGCGAATACGACGCCACGGCCAGCGAACTGGAACTGATGCTGCCCTGTTCAAGCTCGATTTCCTGTTCCTGCGGGCTGAGCGACAGAATGCGCAGTTGCCGCGCGCGCAGAAACAGCCGCAGGCCGCGCTCCTGCGGCAGCGATTTGTGCCGGCCGGCGGGCTGCGGCACGGCGTCGTCGTTGGGCGCGGCGCCGACGGCTTCGTGGCGGGCAGGGTCGCGGGCGGTGTCGGCGGCGTCGCCGATCGCCGCGCCCACGCGCGGCAGTGGCCCGGTGCTCCCGGTTTCGGGTTCATCCGTGGCGCTGCCGTGGGCGCGCACGTTGTCCAGACGGCCGCGCAGGTTGAGCTCTTCGGCCACGGTTTCTTCGCCGTTGGCCGAATAGCTGACCACGCGGCTGCGGGCGAAATCAAGGTACGCGCGGTCGGCCCGCAGGGTCAGACTCTGGGCGTTGGCCGAATAGCGCAGCCACACGTGGCCTTCGCCGTAGAATTGCAGGTTCTTGACCCCCGCGCGCATGGCCAGAAACGGGTCGTTGGCGACTTTGGCCGCGTCGGCGCCGCCGGGTTCAAACCAGATCAGCGCGCGGTCGGCCAGCACAATCAGTTGTTTGGTCACCGGCGCGACGCCGGGCGCCGCGGGCGTGGTCTCCTGGTACGTAAGCCGCACGGCATAGGGCAGGGCCAGCACAAACGGGCCGTTGTCGCCCTCGCGCCAGATTTCCCAGAATGTTTCGGCGCCGTCTTCAACGGCGTACGAGATCTCGACCTGGCCGGACGGGCTCTGGGCGTGCAGCAACGGCCCCGCCAGGGCGGTCAGCAGCAGCAGCACCGGCAGCCGCGCGTTTTTCATGCGCACCGGACGGTCACCTTACAGTCATACGCTCAGGCGGGCCATTGCAGCGCAACCGCGTCACAGGCCAGCTTCAGGTTTGCGTTTCCATCCACGCGCCGCCGCAGGTCATCCAGACGCTCCAGCGCCGCCAGCAGCGTGTCGGCATTGCGCGGCCCCCCCGCCCCCGGCGCCGCGCGCGCCAGCAGTGGCGCGGCCTGGGGTACCAGCGCCCCCGCCAGCCGGTCGCGCAGCACGGCCGACAGCACGCCCAGGGCCTCGCGCAGGCGTTCGCGGCGTGATTCGTTTTCTTCGGCTTCGTGAACGCTTTCGGCGAGTTTTTCGGCGGCGGCAAACGGGTCACGGGCCACGGTTTCCAGAAACCCGCTTACGGCGTTCCAGGTGCCGTATTCCAGCATGCGTTTGAGCCTGCCGGGGCTGCCCTGGCTGGCGCGCACCAGCAGCGCACGTGTGTCGGGGTTGACCGGCTGGTTCTCCCACGAACGCGAAATCTGTTCGACCTGGGCCGGGTTCAGCGCGCCAAAACGCACCGGCTGGCAGCGCGAAAGAATCGTGGGCAGAACATCGGCCACATTGGCGGCCAGCAGCACGAACGTCAGCCCGGCGGGCGGTTCCTCTAGTGTCTTCAGCAGCGCGTTGGCGCTGCTTTCGTTGAAGCGGTCGGCGTCGTGAACCACAAACACCCGGGCGCCGGGCTCAAGCTGCTTGACGCCGGCCTCGTCGCAGATCTCGCGCACCAGTTCGACGGGAAACTCGGTTTTGTCCGCGGGCTTGGTGAACACGCGCAGGTTGGGGTGAACGCCGCGCGCCACGCGCAGACATTCGCCGCACCGGCCGCAGGTCCAGCCGCCCTGACCCGTGCAGCGCAGGGCGGCGGCAAACTGTATCGCCATGCCGGCCTTGCCGACGCCGTCGGGGCCGGTAAACAGATAGGCCGCCGCGACGCGACGGGCGGCAATCGCGCACGACAGCCATTGGCGCACATCATCGTGGCCGAGCATGGGGCGGGATTGTGGATTTTCCGCCCCGGAATGGAAAGCACGCGGGTTTTTCGGCCTCTTGACCTTCGGCGCGCCAGACAACACACTCGCGCGCCCACAGAGGGACTGCCATGGCCGAACGCCCCAAGGAAATCCGCAAGCGCATCAAGTCGGTTTCCTCGACCAAGAAGATCACCAAGACCATGGAACTGGTGGCCACCAGTAAAATGAAGCGCGCCCAGGAGCGCGTGCAGGCTGCCGGACCCTATACGGCCAAACTGGATGAAATCATCAGCGCGATTGCCGGGGGCGGCACCAGCATGAACCTGCCGTTGCTGGAAAAGCGTGAAAAGGTCAGCCGCGTACTGGTGCTGCTGCTTACGGCCAACCGCGGCCTGTGCGGCGGCTTCAACGCCAACCTGATCCGCCTGTGCAAGAACACGGTGGCCGAGCAGAAGGCCCAGGGGCGCGAGGTGCGGCTTGAGGTTGTGGGCAAAAAGGGCAACGCGACCCTGAAGTTCCAGGGCTACCAGATCGCGCGCAGCATCAGCGACGTGACCGACAAGCCGAGCTTTGAAGACGCCCGCCGGATTGTGGACCCGATCGTCAAGCTGTTTGTGAACCGCGAGATTGACGAAGTGCTGGTGGTCTACCCGCACTGGAAGAGCATGGGCAGCCAGCCGCCCACGGTCAAAAAGCTTCTGCCGATTGACCCGCCGGCCGGTACCGCGGGCAAGGGCGGTGTGGTGTCCGACTTCATCTTCAGCCCGTCGGCAAGCGACATCCTGGAAGACCTGCTGCCGCGCTATGTCATGCAGACCATGTACACCATGCTGGCCATGAGCACCGCCGGCGAACAGGTCGCCCGCCGCACCGCCATGAAAAACGCCACCGACAACGCCAGCGAAATGATCACCTACCTGACCCGCACGCTCAACCGCGCCCGTCAGGCCATGATCACCCAGGAAATTGCCGAAATCGTGGGCGGCGCGGCGGCGCTTCAGAAATAGCGCTGGGGTGGTTTCAGCCCGTGCCGTTCAGCCACAGCGTGCGCGCGCCCAGTTCGCGCGGGTTCAATCCGGCGGCCTTGCCCATAACGTGGATGCGCTCGGGCAGGGGCAGGTCAAAGTGCCATTCGTCGGCCCGGCCGCCGGCGCGGGTGAAGGCCCCGGCCCAGTCGTTCCACCAGGCGCGTGTGATCGGGCGCGCCAGCGGTTCCACGATCAGGGTCCGGCCGCCGCCCGCCGCGTTGTCCAGCAGACGCTGCCGCAGTTTTGCCCGTTCGGTGTCGGCCAGTTCGTTCACTGTAAAAGCCGCCATTACGGCCAGCGGGCCGTCAGGCCAGCGCAGACGCGCGATGTCCTGCTTCAGTGCGCCGCCGCGCACGCCAAGATCGCGGTAGGTCCGGCGCGCTTCGTCAATTGCCCAGGTCATGGTGTCGTAACCGGTCACGCGCGCCCCGGGCCCGGTCTCAAGCGCCCAGGCCGCGCCCGCGACGCCGGTGCCGCAGCCGAGATCAAGAATCGGCAGGTCGGGCCCGGTGGGGGGTGCAAGGCGTTTCAGCACCTCGCGCACCAGCAGAAAGTGGCGCGTGCCGTAGTACAGGGCAAAGGCCGCGCGTTTGCCCCGGCCCTCAAGTGCGCCGCCGGCCAGGCGGTGGCGCTGCTGCACGTAATCCTGGGTAAGCTGCTTCAGCGCGCGGCCGACTTCGCGCAGGGTCAGCTCGCGCAGGTGACGCTCCAGCAGCGATTCTGTCCAGGCATCAAACCGGTCGGCGTTCACAGACGGTCCAGCTCTTCGGGTTTGCGTGTCCACTGGTTGGCTGGCGCGTTGCCGGTGTTGATGGTGCCGGCGGGCTCAAACAGCAGCACTTCGGCCGCGGGCTGGGCCACGGGGCGGTGCTCTGTGCCGCGCGGCACTACAAAGAACTCGCCGGGGGCAAGCTCCACCGTGCGGTCGCGCAGCTCGATGTTCAGGCGGCCCGAAACCACAAGAAACAGCTCGTCTTCGGCTTCGTGCGCATGCCAGACATAGGCGCCGTCGAACTTGCCCAGCTTGACGTATTGCCCGTTGAGTTCACCCACAATGGTGGGGGACCAGGGCCGCGCAATGCGCGCAAACGCCTGGGCCAGGTTGACCTTGCCGTTCATGCCGGCCTCTTGAGTGTCCAGAACAGCCAGTTGGCGGAAGTGGCGCAGGTGACGACTTCCCAGCCGTCCTTGCCGAGTTTGCCCAGCATCTCGACCACAGCCGGGTACTCGCCCTTGCCGGACAGTGTCTTGCCGCCGGGCAGGTCCGCGCGCAGGGCGCCGACGTCCCACAGCCATTCGAGCGTGGCGTATTCAAGGCGTGCCATGGCGGTTCTCCTGGGCAATGTGTGTCACGGCAAGCCTAGGTTTCGCGGCCCGAAAGCCATAATGCAAAACCGGGTTTTCGCGGCTGCTACATCAGGTGCTTGAGTTTTTCCTTGAGCTTTTCGCGGCCGCGGTGCAGGCGCGAGCGCACGGTGCCGGGCGGAACCTTGAGCAGATCCGCGATTTCCTCGTAGCTCAGGTCCTGCAGGTCGCGCATCACGATGACTTCGCGGTATTCGTCTTCCAGTTCGTCAATCGCCGCGCGCACAATCGCCCCGATTTCCCCGGCCGCGGCGTGGTCGCCCGGGTCGCGCTGTTCGGCGCCGGGTTCGGGCATGCCTTCGACATCCAGGCTGGTTTTACCCCTGTCTCCGCCGCGCTTTTGCGCGCTTTCATAGCGGTGGTGGCTGGTGATCAGGTTCATCGCAATGCGGTACAGCCAGGTGCTGAATTTGGCGCGGTCTTCGTAGGTATCAATCGCGCGGTAGGCCTGCACAAAGGCCTCCTGCACGATGTCAAAGGCGCGGTGTTCGTCGCGCACGATGCGCAGCACGCTGGCGTAGATGCGATTCTGGTGCATTTCGACCAGCCGGCCGTAGGCGTCGGCGTCGCCCTTGCGCGCGCGGGCAATCAGTTGCAGTTCCAGTGAATGGTCATCGCCCGCCGGCATGGTCGCAAAAGGTGACCTGTCGGCGGCGTGATTGTCAACGGACTGGGTGATGGCCGCCACGCCAGGCCCCCGCTGCATCATGCCATGCGGCAGCGGCAAGGCGGGGCAGCCAAAGGTGCCCGGCCTCGGCGCTGCTGACCATAAATACGTTTGCGTCGCGGCAAGGGTTCAGACCAATGCGCGGAAATCGGGTTTTCTCTTGGCAGCGGCGAAGTGGCGCTACAATGCCCCAAACAGCCCGGAGCCCGCATGCTTACCCGTGAACAGGCGCAGTCGCTGGTCAAAAAAGTCTTTTCCATGGTGGATGCCGAACAAAGCGAGGTGATTTTGACCTCGGCCGTCACCAACAGCACGCGCTTTTCCAACAACGTCATCACCCAGAACGTAGGCCTTAGCAACGATTCGCTGCGCCTGCGCGTGGTGATCGGCCGGCGCCAGGGCGTGGCCACGGTCAACCAGTTTGACGACGACAGCATCCGCCGTTGTGTGCAGAGTGCGCTGGCCGTGGCCAAAGTCAGCGCCGAGGATTCCAACCTGCTGCCCATGCTGGACCAGCAGCCCCAGTACGAAACCGTCACCGCCTGGCGCGAGGCCACGGCAAAGTTCAGCGCCGCCCAGCGCGCCGAGGCCGTGGGCCGCGTGCTGGCCGAGTATGACCGCCAGGGCATCGAGGGCGCGGGCATCTTTGACACCGACGAAGGTTCGGTGTGCTATGCCAACAGCCGCGGCGTGTTCGGGTACAAGGCCGGTACCAAGGCCGAGTTCAGTGTTTCGGCTTTCGTGGACGGCGGCACGGTTGAAGGCTGGGCGGAAAGTTTTGATCTGGATGTGGGCCGCGTGAAGGTCGAGGCCGCGGGCAAGCGCGCCGCCGAAAAGGCGCTGGCCGCGCGCAACCCCAGGGATCTGGAGCCCGGCGAATACACGGTGATCTTTGAACCGGCGGCGGTGGCTGAAATGGTGCTGTTCTACGGCTGGCTGGCGGGCAACGGCCTGAGCTTTGCCGAAAAGCGCAGCTTTCACAAAGGCGAACTGGGCCAGAAGCGGCTGGACAGCCGGCTGACCATTACCGAAGACCCCTATCACCCCGAGCTTGGCGGCACGCCCTTTGACATGGAAGGTTTCGCCCGCCAGCGCGTGACGCTGGTGGACAAGGGCGTGATTGCGGCCGTGTGCCACGACCGCCGCAGCGCCGCGTTGTGCGGGGGCAAGAACACCGGCCACGCCAACCCCCAGCCCGACAGTGGCGGCCCCGGCCCGGACAGCCTGGTGGTGGCCACCGGCAGCGACACCCCCGGCGCGATGCTGGCCGGCACCAAAAAGGGGCTGCTGGTCACCAAGCTGCACTACACCAACACGGTCAACGCCCAGGACGTGAGCATCACCGGCATGACCCGCGCCGGCACCTACTGGATTGAAAACGGCAAGATCAGCCACGCCGTCAAGAACATGCGCTTTACCCAGAGCCTTTTGTCAGCTTTTGCGGACATTGAGGCGATCGGTAACCAGGCCCACGCCACGGGGGGCGCGTTGTTCGGCGGCAATTTTGTGGTGCCTGACCTGAAGATCCGCAGGTGGCGCTTCAGCAGCCCCACGGGTTTTTAGCCGGGACGCGGAGTGGCCTACGATCGCAAACCGGACGGTTACGGGGCAAAGCCTGCGACGGAACAGGCTGCTGTTTCGGCGCCTCCGGCTGAAAAGCAGCAGGTTGACGCCGCGGTCCCCCTTGTAGGGCTTGCGGACAAGCACCCGAAAATCGGCGACCTCAACCACTACCCGCGCGAAGCCTTCGCCGGCCCGGGGCGAAGGCTTCTGGCGTTCATGATTGATTGCGTGGCCGTGATGCCCACGATGCTGATCATCGCGTGGATTCTCGGCGCGTTGCCGGGGCAGGAGGAAGGCATTTTCGGCCTTGACCGGCGCTACACAAAGCTCGCCAGCAAGGTTGTGCAGTTCCTGCTCTACGACTTCTACTTCGTGGGGATGTTGCATGTGTGGGGCTGCACCTGGGGCGTGATGCTGGCGCGCTATTCCATTGTGCAGCGCAATCTCGCCAAACCCAGCAAGGGCATGGCGCGCGGCCGCTATTGGGCCACGGTGTTGAGCATCCTGCCCCTGGGCCTGGGCCTTCTTTGGATACTCGGCCACAAACACAAGCGCGGCTGGCACGACCTGATGGCCGGAACTTACGCGGTGAAACGCAGCCACCTGATCAGCGACCTCGCCGCAGCGGCCGAGACGCCGAAAGGCGAAACGGCCGAACAGTTCAAGGAAAAGCACAACGCCGAACGCGGAATCATCCTGCTCAACCTGCTTTTGTTTGCTCCCGGGATGATTCTGGTGGGCGTCGGCGCGTACATCGCCAATAAGCTGGGCCTGATGAAACCCGGCTCCGGCGAGATCTCCGCCAGCCTGCAAGCGCTGGAGGAGTAAGCTCAAAGGCGCGAAGCCGTGCATGTAAGGGCTTCGCGAATGTCGCGCTTACATGTCTTGATTGACGGGGTTGACAATGTAATGAACGCGATCCAGCCAAGCAATGCGCCGGTCGTGTGCCTCTCCCTGCAATCGAATCGTGCGCACAAATACAAAACCCGCTTTTTCAAGGGCGCGCAGCGAGCGCGTGTTGCGTTCATCGGGGTCGCACACTACGGCGCTGACATCATGCGCGAAAACAACGCGCGCAATAAACAAGCGTAGCGCAGAGGGCCCGATGCCGCGCCCGAGCATTTCGACTTCGCCAATCGCCAGATCAACGCCGGCGGCGGAGGGTTCCGCGCCAAGCTGCGCGGCATGGGTGGCGTAGTTGCTCCAGCGATACCACTGAATCCAGCCAACCGCGCGGCCGTCATGCTCGATCACAAACATGTGGGTGGGCACGATGCCATCAATACGAGGCCCGTACTTGGCCGCAACGCCCGCCAGATCAAGAGGCTCGTGCCACCACGCATTCACATGTGGCAGTTGCAGCCAACGTTGAAGCAATGGCAGATCAGAGTGCCGCATGGGCCGAAAGGAGATGTGTTCGGTATTCAATGCGTTTCTCGTAGGGGCGAGGCATGTCTTGCTCTGTGTGCACACTCGTCCGCGGGCGGCGCATGCGTCGTCGCTACAAACCCCTGATGCAGGGGGGACATGTATGTCGCCCCTACGACGCCAGCTTGTGCAACTCCCTATCCGTCAATAGCCGCGAGGCGGCTTTGGCGGCGTTCAGTATTTTTTCGACCCGCGCGTCCGTCGGTTCATAGCCGTTCTGTTCGCACCAGAACACCACGTTGCTCTTGCCGCTCATGTGTCCCACGCGGATGCGCTGGCTCAGGCCGAAGTCGCCCGCCGGCACGCCGCTGTACACCCGGTCGGCCAGCCAGTTGTCGCCCTTCTTCTTGGCCTTGATTACCGCCGCGGCGTGCACGCCTGTGCCGGTGTCAAAGGCGTCCTGGCCGAACACCGGATAGTTGTCGGGCAGAGGCACGCCGGTGTATTCGTGCGCCTTGCGCACGTATTCGGCCAGGTGCGTCAGGTCGTTGTCAATCAAACCCATCAGCTTCAGATTCACCAGCAACTGGTCCAGTTGCGTGTTGCCCACGCGTTCGCCCAAACCCAGCGCCGTGCCGTGGATGATGTCGGCTCCGGCCTCGACGGCGGCCAGCGCGTTCATCAGGCCCAGTCCGCGATCACTGTGGCCGTGCCAGTTGACCAGAACCTGTTTGCCGGTGGGCTTGACCACGTCGTTGATGACAAAGGAAAGCAGTTGCTTCACCCCGTGAGGCGTGACGTGGCCGCAGGTGTCGCACACGCAGATGCTGTAGGCGCCCAGTTCGATCGCGCGCTGGTACAGGGCCTTGATGTCTTCGGGCTTGCTGCGGGTGGTGTCTTCGGTGACGAACATGACCGGAATGTTGTGGCTGATGGCCCATTTCACGGCCGCTTCCATGGTTTCCATCAGCTTTTGCAGCGTCCAGCCTTCGGCGTACTGGCGGATCGGGCTGGTGCCCAGAAACGCGCTGGCCTGGATTTTGATGCCGTATTTCTGCTGCAGCGCGTCAATCGGCTCGATGTCGCTGACCACGGTGCGCACGGCGCAGCCGGGGATGATTTTCATTTTCTCCTGCACAATCACGCGCAGCAGGGCCTCAATGTGTTCGCGGTGCTGGGGCCCGGCGCCGGGCAGACCGAGGTCCACGCGGTCAATGCCCAGCTTTTCCATGAAGCGCAGCAGTTCAATTTTCTGCTCGATTGTGGGGTTGACGGCGCTGGGGCTCTGCAGGCCGTCGCGCAGGGTTTCGTCGTCAAAGGCGATCGGCCTGGTGCGTTTCAAAATCGGGTCTGAGCCCACGCGGTTCCAGTCGTAGATCAGGTCCTGTTCGGTCGGTGCGTTGGCCATAACGGGCGGTCTGTTGCGTGGCATGGCGGCGCGGAGTGCTGCGTGTGGCTTTCTTCGCCTCCGTGCCTGTGCGAGAGAAAGCACTTCAACAACCCAACGCCCGCATTGTTTCATGCCGTTCCGTTTTTTGGCAGTGGTTTTGACCGCTCAAGCGTTACTCAGGTCGGGTCATACGGGGGGGGCCTGCCGCGGCTTGAACCAGACTTGCCGCGTGCCATACTCCGCCCCGTCGCGCATGGAGAACCGCATGAGTTCCGGTCGCCTGCTGGGCCTGGGTCTGACACTGCCGCTGCTGCTGGCGGCCTGCCACACCCCGGCCCGCGAGGTTGAGCCCTCGGAGGCTTTCCGGGCGGCGCTTGACGAAGTGATGCTGCGCCAGCCGCCCCAGAACAAGGTCAAGGCCGACGAACTGGACCGGCGCAAACAGACGGTGGTGCTGGCGCTGACGCTGGACGACTGCATTGAACTGGCCATGAGCCGCAACACCGCGGTGCTGTTTGACCGCCTGGCCGCCGAAGTGGCGGCCGCCGACGTGATGGGTTCGCGCGCGCCGCTGGATTTTACCGTGGGCGCGAACTTCGGCTACACGCGCACGGAACGCCCGGTGAACAGCCGCTTTCCCGGCGACAGCCGCGACCAGGACATCACCGCCGTCACCAACTACGGCCTCAACGCCCGGCTGCCCTTTGAAACCGGCACCACGGTCACGCTGACGGGCGGGTTCGTGCGCAACGACAGCAACAGCCCGTTTCAGACCTTTGAGTTCTTTCCCGAAACCACGCTGAACATCCGGCAGTCGCTGCTGCGCGGGTTCGGCTTTGTGCCCAACCTGGGCAATGTCTGGATCGCCGACAACAACCGCACGATTGCCGATCTTCAGGTAGACGCCACGCGCAACGCCCAGGCCTATGCCGTGGCCGTGGCGTACTGGGATCTGGTCGAGGCCGGCACGGAACTGGGTTTGTTCGTCGAGGAATCCAACCTGGCCCAGGAGGCGCTGAAGCTTGCCCAAAGCCGTCTGGATGCCGGCATCGGCACGCGGCTGGACGTGCTGACCCAGCAGGCGGCGGTCAAGAACGCCGAACTGAACATCATCAATGCCCGCAACAACCGCGACGCGCGCACCGACGCGCTGATCCGCGCCATGCACCCCGACCTGGTGATCGGCTACGCGCTGTTCCGCGATTACCGCGTCGAGATTGACCCGCGTACCCCCGCCGATGTTTCCAGCATCAGCGGCGACCTGCCCGTGGTGCTGGAAGAGGTCAAGGCCGCGCTGAGACGCCGGCCCGAAATCCTGCAGGCGCGCAAGCGCATCGAGAACGCGGGCATCAGCATCCAGATGGGCGAACACGGGCTGTTGCCCACGCTGGATCTGGTGGGCGAGTTCGGCGTCAACGGCTCGGGCCGCGAGTTCGACGACAGCCTGAACAGTTACGACGATTTTGAAAACCTGAAGTACGGCTTCAGCCTTGAGTTCAGCGTTTCCCTTCAGAACCGTTCGGCGCGCGCGGCCCTGACCCGCGCCCAGATCAACCGCCGCAACGCCCTTCTGGCCGCGCGCCAGACTGAAACCGACATCATCCTTGAAGTTGCCGCCGCCGTGCGCGGCATCCGCAGCGCGCGCGAAGCCGTGGCCGCCGCCGAGGAATCCTTCAAGGCCCAGGACGAAATCTTCAAGGCCACCAGCGAACGCGCCGACCCGCGCATCGGTCTGGCCACGCCGTTTGAGGTTGACCAGGCGCGCAAGGACCGAACAGCCGCCAGCATCAACCATGCCAAGGCGCGCATCGGGCTGCAGAAGGCCCGGCTGGCGCTGATGAAGGCCACGGGTGAAATGGGACGCTAGGGCTTGCCTGCATCCAGCGGCACGTCGCCGTTGAGTGCCGCGCTGTCGGCGGCCAGCCGCGCCTCGACCAGTTTGTCAAACCGTTTCAGCAGCCAGGCCGCGACCGGAAAGCTGACCGCCAGCGCGCCAAGGCCGATCCACAGCGCGTAGTCGTCAAACCAGCCCAGGCTTTCGGCCGCCCAGTAACCCAAAGACGCGTACAGCGACGCCGAGACCAGCGACCCCAGCGCCGAAAAGAACACGGCCTTGAACGTGCCGTAGCGCCGCAGCCCCGCGGCGGCGGGAACAAACCGGCCCAGCCACGGCAGAAAACGGCCCAGGGTCAGCAGCAGCCAGCCCCAGCGTCGCACTCCCTGCTGCAGCACCACCAGCCGCATACGGTTTTTGTCCGAGCGCATCACGCGCTCCAGCCACGCGGCACGCCAGCGCCCCACGGCAAATAACGCCAGATCTGATGTCAGGCCGCCGGCGGCGCCGCTGAGCGCCACCAGCGTCAGCGAAAGCCGCCCGGTCATGCTGGCCAGAACGCCGCCGGCCACGACAAACGCCTGCAGGCCGCTTTGGTCCCACAACGTGCCCAGCGCCACGGCCCAGTAGCCGTAGGTCGCCACGTAATCCTTGACTGTTTCCCAGTCCATTGCCGTGCTTTCGCGCGGTATGCTAACGCCTGTGGACCTGCGTGAAATCCCCACCCCGGCGCTGGTGCTTGACCTGCCGCGCCTGCGCGCAAACGCCGCCTTCATGGCCGGGCGCGCCGCGCAGCTTGGCGTGAGACTGCGCCCGCACCTGAAAACCGCCAAATGCGCCGAAGTGGCCCGTCTGGCCACGCGCGGCCAGTTCGGCGGCATCACCGTCAGCACGCTGGCCGAAGCCGCGTTCTTTCTGGGCCACGGGTTTGCCGATTTGACGCTGGCGGTGGAACTGCCGCCGACCAAGGTCGCGCCGGTGCTTGACCTTGTCCGGCACGGCGCGCGCATGACCGTGCTGGTGGATAGCCCCGAAAGCGCCGCTGCCCTGCGCGACGCCTGTGCCGCGGCCGAACTGCCGCACCCCGTGCGCGCGCTGGTTGAAGTGGACTGCGGCGACCGCCGCGGCGGCCTGCCCGCCGAATCGCCCGCGCTGGTCAGTCTGGCGCGGCTGCTGCACGGGGCGCGCAACCTCGAACTGGCCGGCGTGCTGACCCATGCCGGCCACAGCTACGCCTGCGCCGGCGTGCCCGAAATCGTCGCCGTGGCCGAACAGGAGCGCGCCGCCGCCGTGGCCGCCGCCGCGCGGCTGCGCGAGGCCGGCCTGCCCTGCGATACCGTCAGCGTGGGCAGCACCCCGACGGCGACACACGCCCGCGACCTGCGCGGCGTAACCGAGATGCGGCCGGGCGTGTACCTGCTGGGTGACCTTGACCAGGTGGGCCTGGCCAGCATGGGGCGCGACCGCGTGGCGGCCACGGTTCTGGCCACGGTGATCGGGCATTACCCTGCCCGCAACACGCTGCTTGTGGATGCCGGCGGGCTGGCGCTCAGCAAGGACACCAGCGCCCAGCGTCACGGCCCGCGCATCGGCTACGGGCTGGTGCTGGACATGCCGGGCCGCGAGCTTGAGGGTCTGTACGTGTACCGCACCAACCAGGAGCACGGGCACGTTACGGCCGATGCCCCGTTGCCCTATGACCGGCTGCCGATCGGGTCGCGGGTTCGGGTCATGCCCAACCACATCTGCATGACTGCCGCGGCCTATGATTGCTTTCACGTGGTTGAGGGCGACACCACAGTGGTGGCCCAATGGCCGCGGGTCAACGGCTGGTGACGGCCTGTGCCAAAGTTCTCGACACAGGCCCCCTGAAATGTAAGGATGAAACCGTCTGGGCCACCTGTTAGCGGTGCATCACCCAAACTCCGGAGAAAACCCGATGAAAACCCTGATCCTGTCTGTGTTCGCCGCGCTGTGCCTGTGTATGGGCACCGGCCTTGCGGCCCAGTGTGGTGGCTGCGGTGGCTGCGGAACGGCCGCCAAGTCTGACGCCACGGCCAAGAAGGCCGCCTGCGCCGAGGCTGTCAAGGGCGCCGAAGGCAAGGAAGTCGGCACGGTTTGCGACAAGTGCGGCAAGGCCGACGCCGCGGTCAAGACCGACAAGACGGAAAAGGCTGAAAAGTCGGCCGACGTGATCGCTGCCGAAAAGAAAGTTGCCCAGGCTCGCGCCGCCCAGCGCGCCGCCATGGCCAAGGCCGCCAAGGCTGCCGGCAAGACCGACGGCGGATGCGGCGGTTGCGGCAGTGACTGCAAGGGCTGCGGCAATGACTGCGGCGGGTGCAAGGGTTGCAACTCCAGCGCCTGCGGCAGCAAGAAGGCCGCCAGCGCCGAGGCGGTGAAGAAGGCCGCGGCGGCCGAGGCTGTCAAGGCTGACGCCGAAAAGGCCGAAAAGAAAGACGGCGGCTGCGAAGGCTGCAAGAGCTGCCAGGGCAAGAAGGTTTCCAACTAGATGGTGGTTTGCGCGCGCCGCGGGCTTTGCCCCGCGGCGCGTTTGTTTAACCCGATTCCAGTTCGTCCAATGCCGCGCGCACGTCCGGGTCGTCGGAGGCGGCGGCGATTTCGGGCTGGTTCTTCAGGTCCTGGCCGCGTGCCAGGTCTTCCACCACCGCGTAGCCGTTGTTCAGCCACACGCCCAGATCCAGAAGCTTGCACTTGTCGCTGCAGAACGGAAACGACGGCCTGTCAGCCAGGCCGGCGGCGCGAAACGCGCGGCGGCACTGCGGGCACTTGCGCTGGCGCGGGCGGGGCATGGACGTTACCAGGTGTCGGGGTCGAACAGCTTCTTGTATTGCTCCAGCGCGTAGCGGTCGGTCATGCCGGCGATGTAGTCGCACACCACGCGGTGCACGCGCTCGCCCCCGGCCACGCGCTTGTAAAAGCCGCCGGGCATCAGATACGGCTCGCTGACGTAGCGTTCGAACATCTGGCGCATGAAGCGCGTGCTCTTTTCCATGCCGCGCCGCACGGTGCGGTTCATGTACAGCCGGTTGAACAGCATGACCTTCAGCCCCTTGACCTTTTCCTTGAACTCGGGGCTGAAATCTATCACCGCCGGCCCGTCGTAGGACTGCACCGCCGCGGGGTCGGCAAAGTCAAGCTGCTTCAGCCGCTGCGCCGACCACTGCAACAGGTCCGTCACCTGCATGTCCTTCAGCCGCCGCACAATCTGGTACCGCACCAGGTCGTCTTCGCCTGCCGGCACGTTGGCCAGGGCGAACTCTTCGGCTTCACGGAACAGCACACTGTCGCGCGCGGATTCGGTCGTCAGCAGGCCCGAGTACAGACCGTCGTCCACGTCGTGCGCGTTGTAGCTGATCTCGTCGGCCTGGTTGGCTACCTGGGCCTCCAGACTTGGCCCGATCCGTTCAATCAGGCCCTTGAACAGCGGCTTGTCGTAATCGGTGCGGTGCTTCATCAGGCCATAGCGCACTTCCTGGGTCAGGTTCAGGCCGGGGAACCGGGGCAGGTAATGGCGCTCCAGGTCGTCCACAATGCGCAGGCTCTGGCCGTTGTGCTCATAGCCGCCGTGGTCCTTCATCAGGTCGCGCATCGCACGTTCGCCGGCGTGGCCAAAGGGCGTGTGGCCAAGGTCGTGGGCCAGAGAAACGGCCTCGCACAGGTCTTCGTTCAGGCGCAGGGCGCGGGCAACCGTGCGGGCGCACTGGGCGACTTCCAGCGTGTGGGTAAGGCGCGTGCGGAAGTGGTCGCCCTGCCAGTTGAGAAACACCTGGGTCTTGTATTCCAGGCGCCGGAAGGCCGCGCAGTGGATGATGCGGTCGCGGTCGCGCTGGAAACAACTGCGGTAGGCGTGCTCTTGTTCGGGAAAGCGCCGGCCCACGGACTGGCTGGCCCGCAGGGCATAGGGCGCCAGCATGCGGTCTTCGAACTCTTCAATCTGCCTGCGGTCAATCATGGGCGTGAGCATACCGCCAAAGCGTCCAGGCGCCAAAGGCCACTCCAGGTTTGGCGATTGGGCGCCCGGGCGGTATGAATCCATACACGGAGCACACCATGCCCAAAGCCCTGCTTACCATCGCCGATTACCGCAAGGCCGCGCGCAAGATTCTGCCGCGCATGGCCTGGGATTACTTCCGCAGCGGTTCCGACGGCCAGACGCTGCTTGCGCGCAACCGCGCCGCCTGGGATGCGATTGAGCTTCGCCCGTGCGTGATGGTGGACGTCAGCACCGTGGACCCCTCAACGACGGTGCTGGGGCTGAAACTGCCGTTTCCCGCCTTGATCGCGCCCATGGCCTACCAGAAGCTGGCACACAAGGATGGCGAGCTTGCCGTCGCGCGCGCCGCGGCGGCCTGCGGTGTGCCCTGTGTTGTCAGCACCATGGCCACGACCAGCCTGGAAGACATTGCCCAGGTGCCCGGCCCGAAGTGGTTTCAACTGTATTGCCACAAAGACCGCGCGATTACCGAAGACCTGATTCATCGCGCCGAAGCCGCGGGTTACACGGCGCTGGTGGTCACGGCCGACGCGCCGGTGCTGGGCCGGCGCATTGCCGACGAACGCAACGGTTTTGAACTGCCCAAGGGGATGACACGCGAGAACCTGGCGCGCTACGAACGGCCGATGGGCGGCAGCGGGTCGGGCTCGCACCTGTCGGAACTCTTTCGCACGCGCCAGGACGCCGCGTTGAACTGGCGCGACCTTGACTGGATTCGCTCGCTGACCAGGCTGCCGATCCTGCTCAAGGGCGTGCTGCGGCCCGACGACGCCAGACGCGCCGTTGAGGCCGGCTGCGCGGGGGTCATCGTCAGCAACCACGGCGGCCGCCAGTGCGACGCCGCCATCGCCACGGCCCGGGCCCTGCCCGAGGTGGCCGCGGAAGTGGGTGGCAAAATCGCCGTGCTGGCGGACGGCGCGATTGAATGGGGCAACGACATTCTGCGCGCACTGGCCCTGGGTGCCGACGCCGTGCTGATCGGCCGCCCGGTTCTGTGGGGTCTGGCTGTTGCCGGCCGGGCCGGCGTCAAGGCCGTGCTGGATCTCTACCGCGAAGACTTCACTCGCGCGATGCAACTGTGCGGGTGCGCCCGCGTGGCCGACGCGCGCGGCCTGGCTTGAAGCCGCGCCGGCCGGTCTTGCTATACTTGCGCCGGGGGATGCATGCGGACCGCGCTGTTGTTGATGCTGTGTGTTCTGGCGGCCTGTTCGCGGCCTCAATCCGTTGCCGATAACCAGCCCGCCAACGTCGCGCCTGAGCCCAAACCACAGCCCGTGCCCGAACCGCCGCCCAAGCCCAGGTACCGCACCGACATTGTCATCACCACCGGCGTGCATGGCAACGAACCCTCCGGCTATCTGGTGCAGGACCGGTTGATCGAGCTGGGCTTTGTCGTGTTTGGCCCGTGCAACCCCTGGGGGATTGCCAACAACCAGCGCCACCTGCAGGACGGCCGCGACCTCAACCGCTGCTTTGCCTATGACGACTGCCCCGAGGCCGAGGCCGTGCGCGAGTTTCTGCGCCACAACAAGCCCGGCCTGCTGCTGGACCTGCACGAAGATCCCGATGGCACCGGCCCCTACCTGATCCAGAACGGGCCCGAAGACGAACTGGGCCGTCTCATCATAGACGCGCTGCGCGACGACTACGCCTGGGACCCTGAACCCCAGTGGGGGCCGGTCAAGGGCGCCGACGGCTTGATCAAGCCCACCCGCGGCATGCTGGGTTTTCAGAAACTCAGCAAGGTTTACTCGCTGGCTTACTACGCCTGGCTTACCTACGGCTGCACCGCCATCACCGTCGAAGTTCCCGGCTCGTGGCCCGAAGACCAGCGCAAGGCCTATCAGTTGAAAGTCTGCGAGACCGCCCGGCGCATCTTCAGTGAACGCAACCCGCCCTAGGGCTCAGGCCGTGTCCTTTTTTTCCCACGGCCAGCGAAAGGCCTCAACCGGGTCGTAGCCATAGCTGCCCCAGGGCGCGCAGCGCAACAGCCGCAGCGTCCCGATCAGGATGCCCTGGATCACCCCGCGCTGCCGGATCGCGTCAAAGGTGTATTCGCTGCAGGTGGGGGTATAGCGGCAGGCGCTGGGCAGCACCGGGCTGATCAGCCGCTTGTACAGCCACACCAGGGCCAGAAACGGCCACAGCCGCCAGACCCAGAGTTTGCGCCACCAGTTCAGCCCCGTGGTGTCCAGATGCAGCTTCATGCACATGGCCGCATTATGGGGCGGCCGGTGCGCCGGGCCAATGGCCCCGCGCAAGTCGTTGCAGCCGCGCCTGTTACACCCCATCGCCCGCAACCACCCCGCACCGCTGACGATGTGCAAACGGTGCCGTCGCGCAGCCGTAAGACTTTGCCATTTCGGGTTTTGTGTGGGATACTGAAGACGTAAAGCGTGTCGTTGCGGCCTGAACGGGGCCTGACTGTGGAAGACTTTCCGCTTCGTGGCTTCAACTTTTCGAGTTCGGCGACCTACGCCATCGTCGAGGAACTCGGGCGTGGCGGCATGGGCGTGGTGTATCTGGCGGAAAAGAACTGCGGCGGTGTGCTGGACTATGTGGTGTTCAAGTCGTTCAAGACGCTGGACGACGAACAGGAAGCCCGGCTGCGCAACGAAGCCAACATTGCCACGTTTCTGCGCCACGAAAACATTGTCAAGACCTACGGGCTGGAGACCTGCAAGCTGAGTGACCTGCCTGAGGCGTTCCGGCGCACACTGGGCGGCACGCCCAGCATCAAGCCCACCAGCGACCTGCAGCTTCCCACCTTTCACCTGCGCCGCATGGTGGATCCGCGCAAGGGCCCCGGCAAGCGCACCCCCGGCTTTGCTCCGGCGCGCATGCCCAACCCCAAGGCCACCAAACAGATCGAGGCCAGCCCGCACGTGCTGTTCATGTGCATGGACTATGTGGACGGCGTGGATCTGGCCATGCTGATGCGCCACCACTTCAAGCTGCACCTGCTGCTGCCGCCGCAGATTGCGATGTTTGTGGTCAGCCGGATTGCCCGCGCGCTGGAGTACGCGCACCAGTGGATCGTGCACAAGGATGTCACGCCCGGCAACGTGCTGATCAGCAGCGAGGGCGTGCCCAAGCTGACGGATTTCGGCATTGCCGCGCCGCTGGCCGCCGCGGGCGAGGAATTCGCCGGCAAGGTGCACTACATGGCCCCCGAACAACTGGCGCGCCAGAAGATTGACGGCCGCGCCGACATCTTCAGCCTGGGCGTTGTGGCCTATGAGCTGCTGACCGGCATCAACCTGTTCAAGCCGCTGAGCAAGGGCAGTTGGGACGAAAACGTGCGCTGGGTCAAACAGGCCCAGTCGCGCCCGATTGTGCCGCCGCATGTGGTCTGCCCCGACCTGCCTGAGCGCCTGAGCCAGATCGTGATGAAGATGCTCGAGTACGACGTGGACAAACGCTACCAGCGCATGCTGGAGGTCTGCATTGATCTGGAAAAGCGCTATCTGTTCGCCCAGGGCTTCGGGCCCACCAACAACAGCATGGCCGCGTACCTTCGCATCTTCGAGGCTGACTTTGCCAACGCCGGCCAGGACGACCTGCGCCAGTTGACGTTTCTGCGCAACCGCGAGGGCAAGGTGGCGCTGCAACGCCGCATTTCGCGCGAGCTGTACAGCGAAACCGGCATGGAACTGGTCAAGCAGCGCAAGAAAAGCCCGATCTACAACGTGCTGGCGCGCCAGGAATCCGGCAGCGTGAACAACCCCCAGCCCCAGTTCAACTATCCCGCAGCTCCGCCCTCGGTGGCCGGCGGCACGCTGATCATCGAAAACCCCGCCCGCCAGGCCGAACCGGCCCCGGCAACCCAGCCCGCCAGCGAAGGCTGACCGGGTCACAGCGCGCTGCGGGCCCGCGTGGCATGGGGGCGTCCGCCCGATGCATGGGTTTGGCTGCAAAAACCGGAACCACGGACGAACACAAGGCAACGCGGGCGGTTGCTCTGTTTCCCTGTTCTTCCGGTGAAGGCGCCGTTGTCGTTTTCGCCGCCGGGGCATTTCTCGCCGTGTCACATTCCGGTCATGATTGTCATGGGCTGCTCCTTACGCCGCCAGGATCCGGTGCAGTTCTTGCGAAAGCCGGCGCGAACTCCAGCGTTCCGTCTGCGCCGCGCGCCTGAACTGTTCAAGCAGGTCGGCGGGCACTTTGGCCTCGCGCAGCCGGCGCACGCAGGCCTTGATGCGTTTGTTGCTGGCGGGCGCGGCGTCGGCGCTGTCTGCGGTTTCGGCCGTGGCGGTTTCGGGTTCGGGCGCCGGCGGGTTGGTCGCGTCGGGCGCGGGTTCGGGCGATTGGGCCGGCGGCGCGGACCTGTCACTTGACGTGTCAAGTTCATCGGCCGGCGCCAGCGGGCTGAACAGTTCGCCCACGCGCACACCGGTTTCCTGGTAATGGCGGGTGCGGGCGAACTCAAAGGCCTGTTCCAGCACGCGGTCGCGTTCGGCGCGCAGCCTGGCGGTCTGGGTGGCCAGGCGCAGGGCGAAGTTCATGGCGCGGTTGAGTTCGGGGCCGGTCTGTGATTCGGGCAGGGCCCAGCGGGTGTTCTGGTGCAGTTCCTCGATCAGTTGCAGGTTGCGCTGCAGCAGGTCGCCGTTGAGCAGCAGAAAGCGCGCGTTGGCGGTTTCCACCACGGCGCGCTTGTGTTCGGAATCGGGTGCCGATTCCACGGCCATGCGGTGGGACAGCAATGCGGTTGTGGTTTTGCGTGCGGGCATGATGATCTCCGTAAGGTTTGCCAGCAGCATACGGACACATGCGACAAACCCGGCCGCGCGCGCGGGGAATATTGTTCGATATCGAATCGTTAGCATGGCAGCAGGGAAACAGGGGGCAGGCATGATCACGATCCGCAGGTCCGCCGAGCGCGGCCACTATGACCACGGCTGGCTCAAGACCGCCCACACCTTCAGCTTTGCCGACTACCACGACCCCCGGCACCATCACTTCCGGGCGCTGCGGGTGATGAACGAAGACGTGATTGCCGGCGGGGGCGGCTTTCCGATGCACCCGCACCGCGACATGGAAATCATCACCTATGTGCTGGAGGGCCGGCTGGAACACCGCGACAGCCTGGGCAACCGCGGCCTGATCGCTCCCGGCATTGTCCAGCGCATGAGCGCCGGGCGCGGCATTGTGCACAGCGAATACAACGCCAGCGCCACCCAGCCCGTGCACCTGTACCAGATCTGGCTGTTGCCCAACGCCCGCGGCCTTGAACCGGGGTACGAGGAACGTGCCCTGCCCGGTGCCGGCGAAACCGGGCGGCTGAAGCTGGTGGCTTCGCCCGACGGCGCGCAGGGTTCATTGCGGGTTCACGCCGACGCGCGGCTGTACGCGGCAACGCTGGCGCCGGGCGACAGGCTGCAACACGTGCTGGGTGAAGGTCGCGCCGCGTGGCTTCAGGTCATGCGCGGGGACGTGAACGTGGGAGGTCAGACTTCGCCGCTGGTTGCCGGCGACGGGGCGGCGGTCACGGACCAGGGCGAAATTGCCCTGGCCAGCGGCCAGGGCGCCGAACTGCTGCTGTTTGACCTGGCGTGACTTGGCGCGGTGCCGCGCTATCATCGGCCCGTGGCCCGGTTCAAACCCCTGCTGGCGTCGCTTGGCACGATCGCGATCGCGATGGGGCTGCTGTTTGCCTGGAGCCTGTGGCGCAAGAACGACCCGCGCCCGCGGGCCAACGCCGCCAACGCCGCGCCGGCGGCCAACACCGGCGGCATTGAGATTGAACAGGTGGTGCTGGACCCGCGACCTTGGCGCGACCCGCCAGAACTGTGGCCCGGCGACGGCCAGCGCCTGTCCAGCCCCGAGTTCTGGGTGATGTGGGAGACGCAGGACTTCAGCCAGTGCCGCCTGCTGGCCACGCGCGACGAAAAGCTGTGGTTCGACGCCGGGCGCAGCGGCGGGCGCCTGCATTACCTGACGCTTGACCTGGCGCGCTTTGACAGCCGCGTGACCTTTGCCGTGGATTTTGAACACGAAGGCGTCAAGTACCGCAGCCGCCCGCGCACGGTCAGTTTCGGGCGCGGCGCGCACTTTGACCGCCGCAGTCACAGCCTGGCCGTCGGCGGCCAAACCCGGCAGAGCCTGGACCTGTTTCTGCGCGGGCGCGACCCGGCGCGCATGCCCCGCGACAGCTTCCGCCACGGCTGGTTTGCCGGCGTGTTTGACCCGTGGTACCAGCCGCAGTCGGGCACGGCCCAGGGCGGCACGGTCACGCTGATCATTCCGGACCCGGCCCGCGTGCCGCAGGGCGATACCGTGGGCTGGCTGCAGGTCTACGACGAAATCGCCGACAGCCGCGACCGCGTGCTGATTTTTCTGCGCAAATGAAACCGGGCCCGCCAGGCGGGCCCGGTGCGCGACGCGCGGTTGACTACTTGTTCAAAAAGCGGCTCTTGGCCGGGGCGGCCGTGCCCTTGGCGGGCTTGTCCAGGTCGTCCAGCGACACGCCGGTCTTGGCCTTTTTGCCTTCGTCGGCGGCCACCAGTTCTTCGGCCTTGAACTTGGTTTTGCGTTCTTCGTACTTGCGGATCATCTTGCCCAGTTCGCTGTTACCGCCCTGGCCGTTGATGGCCTTGTTCAGTTCGGCCAGGTCTTCCTTGGCCTTCTGGATCTTGATTTCGGCGGCCACCAGCTTCACTTCCTTGCGCAGGTTCTTGAGTTCTTCTTCCTCAAGCTTGATCTGGTCCTCCCATGCCTGGATGGACTTGCTGTATTCGGCCACCACGCCTTCCACGCGCTTGGCGTTGGCCTCAAGCTCGACCAGTTCGACCTCGATGTCGCCCAGCAGCTTGAGAATATCCTCGGCCTTGAGTTCGCGGGCGCTGGTCAGGCCGTCCTTGGAGGGCAGCTCAACGGCGATCACGGTGTCAGCGGGCAGCGATTTTTCGCCGGTGGTGCTGTCCATGGTGCCCTTGGCGTCCAGGGCCTTGGTGTAGGCCGCGCCCAGGGCGTTGCCCTGTTTGGTGCGGTAGGCGTGCTGTTTCTGGTAGCCCAGCAGGGTCCAGAAGCCGGTCTTCTGTTCTTTGTAGTTGGCGTCGCCCAGTTCTTCGTGGCCTTCCCAGGTGATCTTTTCGACCTTGAGTTTCTTGAGGGTGTCCTTGTGGCCGGCGATTTTCTTCTCGAACTCGTCGAGTTCGCGGTTGGCCAGGGTTTCAAAGTTGTCCAGCTTCTTTTCGTCCCACCATTCCTGCGCGCGTTCGGGGGCGTCGGTCAGCTTGTAGACCGCGTAGCCGCCCGCACCCAGAACGACCAGCGCAATCACACCAATCACGGCCCATTTCATGCGAAGTCTCCTTGCCCTCGAGGGGGTGAGGGTTCCCTTGTCCCTGGTTACGGTTTTCAGCGGCGTGCTTTCACGCCCGCCAGACCGTACCCCGGCATGTGACGGGCGGCCATTATAAAAACCGGCGGGGTTTTGAGTACGGCAATGTGACCAATCGCGCTGTTACAGCCAGTCCAGGCAGCGTTGCAGCGCCGCCGCCATTTCGGCCGCCGGCGCGTGGTGCATCCGGCCGTGCCCCGGCAGCACCCATTCAAAGCGAAAATCGGCCAGCGCCCGCATCGAAACCTTCAACTCGTCCCACGAGTACCAGCAGGCGTCCCGAAACGCCACCAGATGGCCGCGCCGCGGCGACCAGGCCAGATGGTCGCCGGTGAACAGGTACTTGTCGGCGTACAGCAGGCAGGCGCTGCCGCGGGTGTGGCCGGGGGTGGGGATCACCAGCAGTTCGTCGTCCAGCCGGTGGGGAGCGCGGCCGTGCACGGGGTGCTCAATGTTGAGGCCGCGGGCGTCGTCGGCATGCATCACGCGGCGGCAGTGAAAGTGGCGGGCCCATTTTTCGTGGTCGGCGATGTCGTCCACGTGGGTCAAAAACAGGGTCTGGATGCCGCCCAGTTGCTCAATCCGGCGCACCAGCGGCATGGCAAAGCGCGGGCTGTCCACCATCACGTTGCCGTTGGGCCGGGTGATGAACCAGCTTGCGGCGCCGAAGCTGTTTTCGGCGTGAAAGCCGCAGTGGTGCACGTTGCCGGCGATCACGCGCGGAAAAGACGCCACGGCGTCTTTGGTCCGGGCCTGAAGCGCCGGGTCGGTCACACCGATGCTGGCGGTGGGGCAGGCGACCAGCGCCTGCAGGGCGGCCATCTGCGCGGCGTCGCCGGCGGGCTGGGCATATACGGCGCTCTGGCCGTCCACTTCGCGGAAGCTGGCGGGGGCGATCCAGCGGCAGGCGTCGCAGTCAATGCAGGTGGCGTCCACGTAGAACGGGCCTTGGGTGTTTTCGGGCCGGCGTTTGTTCAGGTCAGGCACGGTGTAAGTATAGCACATGCTATACAAAACAGAAAGGCCGCCGGCTCATTCGCTGTCGGGCGCCGGGTTCGGGCGCGCCTACGGCAGCACTTCGTGTCGCGCCAGCGGGTCGCCGGCGTGGAACTGGTGGTCGGCGACAAAGCCTGCAAGTTCGCCCGCCAGCGCGGCTTCCAGCGCCGGCATCAGCGCCCGCGCCGTTTCCACGCGCGGCAGGTACACGTAATCGGCCCCGGCGGCGTACATCGCCCGGGCGTCTTCGACCCGCAGCGCGTTCACGATGATCACGGCGTGCGGCGCCAGTTTGCGCAGGCCCGCGGCCAGCTTGAGGTTACTGGTGCCCTTGAGAATGTCGTCGGGCACCGTACACAACAGCACGCGCGCGTCTTCCAGGCCGAGGTGGTGCAGCGTTTCAAGGTTTGAAAAGTCGCCGTACTTCACCATCGCGCCCTTGGCCCGAAGCTGCGCGTGCAGGCTGGTATTGAAGTCCACAATCAGCATGCGCGGCACCAGTTCAGGCCGGGTTTTTTCAATCTCGTGAAACAGGCTGCTGGCCACGCGGTGAAAGCCCAGCATGACGAGTTCGGGGCCGGCGGCGTCGTGACGGCCGGATTCGGCCGCGCCCGGATCGCGCAGCCCCAGAACGCGCAGAAGCGGTGCCAGCGCGTCGTGCAGTTTGTCGGCGCCGCGAAACAGCGCCGGCGTGATCAGCGCCGTGATCACAAACGCGAAGATCACCGCCGCCACGAACCGGTCGTTGACGTGTCCGTAACTCATGCCGATGTAGCCGATCACCAGACAGAACTCGGAAATCTGGGCCAGGCGCGTCGAGGCCACAAAGCTCTGGCGCCGGTCCATGCCGGTCACGTACATCAGGGGCAAAAACACGACCAGCCGCGCGGCCAGACAGATCGCGGCCATGGCACCGGCCATCAGCAGCACGTCCAGGCCGTCGGGGGCGGGAATGCTCATGCCCAGACCGACAAAGAACAGCGTTACAAAGAAATCGCGCACGGCGCTGACCTTGGCCATCAGTTCGTAGGTGAAGGGTTTGCCGGCGATGGTGGCGCCGGCGATCAGCGCGCCCATTTCCAGCGATATGGTCATGTCCGCGCGCACACCCAGATGGCCCAGCAGTTCGCCCAGGTGCGCGCCCAGCATGCCCACGCCGAAACACCAGCCCAGCGCCGCCACCAGCAACAGTTCGGGCAGCCGCGCGATCCAGTGAAAGGCCACCGGCAGCACCCAGCGCGCCGCGGCCATGGCCAGCGCCGTGATCACGATGATGTCCAGAAACGTCAGCAGGATCCTGCCCAGTTGCGGGTCGGCAAAGTTGGGCTGAAGCGCCAGCACCACAATCGCCCACACGTCCTGAAAGATCAGCACACCCAGGCTGACGCGCCCGACCATCGTGTCCAGTTGGCCGGTGTCCTGAAACAGCTTGACCACCAGCAGCGTGGACGATGCTGCCGCCACCACGCCCGCGTAAATGCCCGTGTACTGCCCGGCAAACGAATCCCAGCCCGCCGCGGCAAGCCCCAGTGACACCGCCAGCCCGAACGCCACGCACAGCGGAAACTGCAACAGGCCCGTCAGTACCAGCGGCCGGCCGCTTTTCAGCAGCTTGCGCAGGTCAATTTCAAGTCCGATCAGAAACAGCAACAGAATCAGGCCCAGCCCGGCGATCGTTTCAATGCTGGCGCGCTCTGTGACCAGTTTGCCCGCGATCGGGCCCACGATCACGCCGCCGGCCAGAAACGCCGCGATGGTCGGCACGCGCAGCCGCGCGAACACAACCGACAGCACGCCCGCCAGCAGCAGGCAGTAGCCGATGTCCTGAATCAGCGGTGGAAGGCCAGCCCCGGCCAGAAACATGGCCGAAATATGGCGCGATAGCGGCCGATTTGCCAATCGGGACGGCCTGTGCGAAGATTGTGGAATGAGCGACCCGGTATTTGAGGTGCGCCGTTCCGACCGCGCGGGCCAGGGCGTGTTTGCCCTGCGGGCGCTGGCCAGGGGCGAGCCTGTGATCGAACTGACCGGCGAGCGTTTACCGCCGGGGCGCGTGGGGCCCGAACACTTTGCGGTGAAAATTGACGACGACCTGTGGCTGTGTTCGGCCGGCGGCCGCACCGACGACTATCTGAATCACAGTTGCCGGCCCAATCTTGGCTTCACCAAGGGCGACCTGTGGCTGTACGCGCTGCGTGACATCGCGCCGGGCGAAGAACTGACGTTTGACTACGCTACGGCCATGTGCGACGTGGACGACTGGAACTTTGCCTGTGCCTGCGGCGCGTCCGATTGCCGCCGCCTGATCGGCGGCTTTGACCGGCTGCCCCCGCGTCACCAGAGGCGGCTGCGGCCCTGGGCGCTGGCGTACATCCGGCGCCGCTTCAACACCCGCCGCCTGGCGCCCTGATGCCCCCTGCTACCGCAGCGGCTGGTATTCGGGTACCGGGCCCTCGCGGTCGGCCTCGTAACGCTCGGCCTTGCGCAGCAGTTCCGCCCGTGGCTTTACAATCACGTCCCAGGCGCCCTGCACGGCGCGTTTGGCCTCGGCGGGAAAGCCGCCGGTCATTTTGATGCCCACCAGCGTGTCGCCGGCGCGGATGCCCAGCAGCCACGTGCGTTCGCCGCCGCCGCCGAAACTGGTCTGAAGGTTCATCACGCCGCTGTCGCGCAGAACCTGGCGCAACTTCCGCTGCTCGTCGGCATCCAGTTGGAACTCCAGCCGGCGCCAGGCCGCCCGCAACACTGACCCCGAGGCCCAGGTTTCGTAGCTCACAATCGTGCCGGTGCCGTCAGGCCGCGCGTGCAGCGCCCACTGCGGCGCGCCGTGCAACTGGCAGCTCCACTTGAACTCCAGCGGATCGTTGTCCTCGATGGAGGCCGCGCGGTTGGCCTCGCCGCTGCCGTAGAACATGCCGGCGTCGGTTTCCAGTTCGGGGCGCTGGTCGTGCACGTGCTGGGTCCACCAGCCGGGGGCGCGCGCGGGCGGGCCCGAGGCGCAACCACAAAGCAGCAACAGCGGCAATGCCGCCAGAATCAGGGTACGCATGTTCACTCCGCACAGTGGCCGTGCGAGTTTAGGGGCGACGGCGACGGTTGTCATGCCTGCCAAAGGGGCAGGACGGATTTCCGGCTGCCGTTGCTGCTGTCAGTTTGGCGGCAGAAGCCGACGTTGACCACATGCACAGGTTTGGGCCTGAATCATAAAACGCTTTGTTGCAAGGACTTGTGTCTGTACGCCGGGCCGGATTCCGGTGTCTGCCGTTGGCATTGGTTTTGCATCAGGCGGCTCGTCAAACGACTCTTTCGACAACCCTGAGGTCCGATTCATGCCCGCGAAACAGATCGTCTTTGAAGCCGAGGCCCGCCAGAAACTTGCCCAAGGCCTTGAGAAACTCGCCCGCGCCGTGGTCAGCACCCTTGGCCCCAAGGGCAACACGGCGGTTCTGGACAAGGGCTGGGGCGCGCCCAACATCACCAAGGACGGCGTCACCGTCGCCGAAGAAATCGAGCTGACGGACCCGTATGAAAACTGCGCCGCCCAGATGGTGAAGGAAGTCGCCAGCAAAACCAGCGACGTGGCGGGCGACGGCACGACCACGGCCACGCTGCTGGCCCAGGCGATTTTCAGCGAAGGCGTCAAGCACGTGACCAGCGGCGCCAACGCCACCGGCATCTACCGCGGCGTGAAGAAAGCGGTGGGGGCGGTGATCGAAGAACTGGGCCGCATGAAACAGAAGTGCGAGGGCAAGCGCGAGGTGCAGTTTGTGGCCAGCATTGCCGCCAACAACGACAAGCGCATCGGTGAAATCATCGCCTCGGCCCAGGAAAAGGTGGGCAAGGACGGCGTGATCACCGTGGACGAAAGCAAGACCGCCGAAACGGTGGTGGATGTGGTCGAAGGCATGCAGTTCGACCGCGGCTACATCAGCCAGCACTTCATCAACAACCCGCAGGCCATGACCTGCGAGTTCGACAAGCCGCTGGTGCTGATCCACGAAGACAAGATTTCCAGCGCCCAGCCGCTGGTGCCGCTGCTGGAAAAAGTCAGCCAGGCCAACCGGCCGCTGCTGATCATCGCCGAAAGCGTTGAAGGCGAGGCGCTGTCCACGCTGGTGGTCAACAAGCTGCGCGGCGTTCTGAACGTGTGCGCGGTCAAGGCCCCCGGTTACGGCGACCGCCGCAAGGCGATGCTGGAAGACATCGCGATTCTCACCGGCGCCAGGCCGTTGATGAAGGACCTGGGCGAAAAGCTGGAAGACGTGACGATCGCGCAGTTGGGCACGGCCAAGAAGATCGTGATCAAGGCCGAGGACACGACGATCATTGAAGGCGCCGGCAAGACCGCCGACATCAAGGCCCGCGCCGAACAGATCCGGCGCGAAATCGCCCTGACCACCAGCGACTACGACCGCGAAAAGCTGCAGGAACGCCTGGCCAAGCTTGCCGGCGGCATTGCCGTG
This sequence comes from Planctomycetota bacterium, assembly GCA_015075515.1. Classification (GTDB taxonomy): domain Bacteria; phylum Planctomycetota; class UBA8742; order UBA2392; family UBA2392; genus H3-PLA7. The sequence continues at coordinate 66,898 of JABTUE010000002.1, read as the reverse complement.
ATCAAGGTGGGCGCCGGCAGCGAACCGGAGATGAAGGAACTGAAGGCCCGCGTCGAAGACGCCCTGCACAGCACCCGCGCCGCCATGGAAGAGGGCATCCTGCCCGGCGGCGGCGTGGCTCTGCTGCGCGCGGCGGCGGTGCTGGACAAGTTCAGGGGCGCCGACCACGACGAACAGGTGGGCATTGACATCGTGCGCCAGGCCGTGACGCGCCCGGCCCGCCAGATCGCCGAAAACGCCGGCAAGCACGGCAGCATCGTGGCGCGCAATGTTCTGGCCGACAAGAACAGGAACTACGGCTACAACGCCCTGACCGACGAATACGGCGACATGTACCAGATGGGCATCATTGACCCCTTCAAGGTCACGCGCACGGCGCTGGAAAACGCGGCCAGCGTGGCCGGCCTGATGCTGACCACCGACGCGATCATCACCAGCGTGCCGGAAAAGGAAGAGCCGCCCGCCGGTGATGACCACCACGACGACGATTACTAAGAAACGCGGGCGTTCCGCCCGCATGACGGAGAAACAGACATGGCCACCAAACTTCGCCCGCTTGATGACAATGTTGTCGTGATTCCCGCCGAGGCCGAGGAAAAGACCGCCGGCGGTATCGTTCTGCCTGACGCCGCCAAGGAAAAGCCCCTGCGCGGCGAGGTTGTCGCCGTCGGCCCCGGCCGCACGCTCAAGTCCGGCAAAAAGCTGGCCCCCAGCGTCAAGAAGGGCGACGTGGTGATGTTCGGCCGCTATTCCGGCAGCGACATCAAGATTGACGGTGTAGAGCACAAGATTCTGCGCGAAGCCGAAATCCTGGCCATCATCGAGTAACAGCGGAACTTGGACGAATCGAATCCAACACAGCAGCAGCGAGGAACAGACATGTCCGGCAAGCAAATCCTGTACGATGTGGAAGCCCGCCGCAAACTCGCCGATGGCGCATCCAAGCTGGCCCGTGCCGTCAGCGCCACCATGGGCCCCGCGGGCCGCAATGTGATTCTGCAAAAGTCGTTCGGCGCGCCGCTGGTCGTCAACGACGGCGTTACCGTGGCCAAGGATGTCGAACTGCCCGACCCGTTTGAAAACATGGGTGCCAAGCTGGTCATGGAAGTCGCCAGCAAGACCAACGACGAAGCAGGCGACGGCACCACCACCGCCACCGTGATCGCCAACGCCATTATTCAGGAAGGCCTGCGCCTGACCGGACGCGGCCACACGCCCCAGGACATCAAGCGCGGCATTGACAAGGCCGCCGAAGTCGCCGTGGCGTACCTCAAGGACAACGCCAAGAAAATCAAGAACCAGGACGAACTGCGCGCTGTGGCCACCATCAGCGCCAACCAGGACGAAGAAATCGGCAAGCTGATGGCCGAGGCGATCTCGCGCGTCGGTGACGAGGGCGTGGTCACGATTGAGGAAGGCAAGGGTCTTGAGACCGAACTGACCTACGTGGACGGCCTGCAGTTTGACAAGGGCTATCTCAGCCCCTATTTCGTCAACAACGCCACCAGCCTCAGCGTCGAGTACGAAAACCCGCGCATCCTGATCTGCGAAAAGAAGATCAGCAGCGTGCGCGAGATCGTGCCGCTGCTGGAGAAAGTCGCCCAGACCGGCGGGCCGCTGCTGATCATCGCCGAAGACATCGAAACCGAAGTGCTGGCCATGCTGGTGCTCAACCGCCTGCGCGGCCTGCTTCAGGTTGTGGCCGTCAAGGCCCCCGGCTTTGGCGACCGCCGCAAGGCCATGCTGGACGACATTGCCGTGCTGACCGCCGGCACCGTGATCAGCGAAGAAGTCGGCCAGAGCCTGGAAAGCATTGACATCGGGCATCTGGGCAGCGCCAAGAAGATCATCGTGGACAAGGACAACACCACGATCATCGAGGGCGCCGGCAAGAAGAAAGACGTGGAAGCCCGCGTGGCCCAGTTGCGCCAGCAGATTGCCGTGTCCACCAGCAACTACGACAAGGAAAAGCTCCAGGAGCGCCTGGCCAAGCTCACCGGCGGCGTCGCCCAGATCCGCGTGGGCGGCCACACCGAAGCCGAAATGAAAGAGCGCAAGTACCGCGTCGAGGACGCGCTGAACGCCACCAAGGCCGCCAAACAGGAGGGCGTGGTGCCCGGCGGCGGTGTCAGCTATCTGCGCGCCGCCCAGGCGATCCGCGCCGCCAGGTTCAAGGGCGACGAACAGTACGGCGCCGAAATCCTGGCCGCCGCCCTGGAAGCCCCCACCCGCACCATTGCCGAAAACAGCGGTATTGACGGCTTTGAGGTGGTCGAAACCATCGAAAGCGAAAACAACCCGGCCTGGGGCTACAACGCCCTGGCCGGCAGGTACGAGGATCTGGTCAAGGCCGGCGTGATTGATCCGGCCAAGGTCGCCCGCTGCGCGATCCAGAACGCGGCGTCGGTGGCCGGGCTGATGCTGACAACCAACACGCTGGTCACAGAACTGAAGAAGAAGGAGAAACAGGTCGCCGGCAGCGTGGCGTAAAACGCCCACACCCGGCGACAAAAGGCGCGGCACCCTGTTTGCAGGAACGAAGCGGCACGACTTTGCGTTACAGAAGCATGTTCCCCGAACAGGAGAAGCCATGACCAGGGCAAAGACGGCGTTGCTGGCGGCGGCACTGGCCGCCGCGGCGAGTGTGGGCATGCTGGTGGGCACAGGCGGCAGCGCCAAGGCCGCCCCCGGCGATGTGTACGAATACGGCTACATCGTGGGCGTGCCGCGCATGGAGAGCTACGACATTGACGTGTCGCGCTGGGGCGGCACGAACCAGGACAAGGATTACCTCAAGGCCTATGTGTTTGCCTATGAGCAGGGGCAAACCAGGTTCAGTGACCAGGTGAACAGCCTGCGCAAGCTCAACGAGCTGTCTGCCCAGGGGTGGGAAGTCGCCGACATGAAGTCAGGGCTCATCCGGCGAAAGAAGTAACCGGCCCTCTGGCGGGGACGCATGGCGAAACGCGATTACTACGAGGTTCTGGGCGTCGCCAAGAACTCTTCGCCCGACGAGATCAAGAAGGCGTACCACAAGCTGGCGCTGAAATACCACCCCGACCGCAACCCCGGCGACAAGGAAGCCGAGGAAAAGTTCAAGGAAGCGGCCGAGGCCTACGGCGTATTGCAGGATCCCGAAAAGCGCCGCGCCTACGACCAGTTCGGCCATGAAGGCCCCGGCTTTCAGGGCGGGCCCGGCTTTGCCAACGTCGAGGACATCTTTTCGGCGTTTTCCGACATCTTCGGCGGCAGCATCTTTGGCGACATGTTCGGCGGCGGTCGCGGGGGCACGCGCACCGCCGGCCGGCGCGGGGCGTCGTTGCGCTGTTCGATCACGCTTGAGTTCACCGACGTTGCCCAGACCGTCGAAAAGGTCATCTCGCTGCGCCGCAACGAAAGCTGCGACACCTGCGGCGGCACCGGCGCCAAGCCCGGAACCACCCCCGCCACCTGCAAGCAGTGCGGCGGCCAGGGCGTGGTCATGACCAGCGCCGGCTTCTTTTCCATGCGCAGCACCTGCCCGCGCTGCCAGGGCCGCGGCGAAGTCATCACCGACGCCTGCCCCAAATGCCACGGCAGCGGCCGCGTCGCCAAAGAGCGCGAAATCACGATCAAGGTTCCCGCCGGCATCGAAGACGGCATGACCCTGCGCGTGGCCGGCGAGGGCGAAGCCGGCGAAAACGGCGCCCCGCCGGGCGACCTGTTGTGCGACGTGCACATCAAGCCTCACCCGCTGTTCAAGCGCGCCGGGGCCGACGTCTATCTGGTTGTGCCCGTCGGCTTTGCCCAGGCCGCGCTGGGCGCCTCGATTGAAGTGCCCACGCTCAAGGGCAAGGCCGAACTGAAAATCGCCCGCGGCACCCAGAGCGGCCAGGTTCTGCGCATGCGCGGCGAGGGTTTCCCGAAACTTGACGGCTACGGCAGGGGCGACCAGCTGGTGGAAATCGCCATTGAGGTGCCGGCCAAACTCACCCGCGACCAGGAGCGCCTGCTGCGCGAGTTTGCCGAAACCGAAGAACAGAACATCTCGCCCGAACGCAAATCATTCCTCGACAAAGTGCGCAAGATGTTCACCAAATAGGCAGCAGACACGGAACGCAGCCACGCCATGGCCAAGAAACACGAAATCGAACCCGAAGGCCCCCAGACCGAATCCCACGCGGCCGAACAGGCCCTTGGCGACCAGCAGGCCGCCCAGACCGCCGAAAAGGCCCGCCACGGCGAGGAAATCGCCCAGGCCCAGGACACGCCCGCGAGCAAGGCCGCGCGCCTGCGCGAACTTTCCGACGACGAGCTGCTGGCACTGGCCGAAGAGGCCGCCAGGGCCGATCACTGGCTGGCCGTGGCGCGGCGCGCCCAGGCCGACCTGGAAAACACGATCAAGCGCCTGCGCCGCGACCAGGAAGAGGCCGTGCGCTACGCCTGCGCGCCGCTGGCCCGCGACCTGCTGCCGGTTCTGGACAACCTGACCCGCGCGCTGGGGGCCGCCCAGTCGGCCAAAGATTTTGACGGCCTGTACAAGGGGCTGGAACTGGTGGCGCGCCTGTTTGCCGACGCGCTGGCCCGCCACGAAATCCGCCCGATTGAGGCCGCGGGCAGGCCCTTTGACCCCGCCACCCACGACGCCGTCATGACCGCCAGCAACCCCGACCTTGACGACAACGTGGTGGCCCAGGAGTTTGAGCGCGGCTGGACGCTGCACGACCGCGTGCTGCGCGCCGCCAAGGTCAGTGTCAACAAGAAGGCGTGACCATGCCCACCTATGACTTTGAGTGCCCCGATTGCGGCCACAACTTCGAACACATGCAGAGCATTTCGGCCCCGCCGTTGCGCAAATGCCCGCGCTGCGGCAAGCGCCGCCTGCGCCGTCTGATCGGCATGGGATCGGGCCTGATCTTCAAGGGCGCCGGGTTTTACCTGACCGATTACGCCCGCAAGGATTCCCCCGCCACCGACAAGCCCAAAACCGACCCCGCGCCCGAACCCGCCAAAGCCGAAGCCAAACCCGAAGCCAAAAAGGACGGCGCCGCGCCGGGCAAGAAGAAAGGCAAAGCATGAAGCCGATTGCCACCGCCGAAGCGCCCGCCGCCATCGGCCCCTATTCGCAGGCTTACGTTGCCGGCGGCTTTGTGTTCTGTTCGGGTCAGATCGCGCTGGACCCCAAGACCGGCCAGATGGTGGGGGCCACCGCCGCCGACCAGGCCGCCCAGGTGATGAAAAACCTGGCTGCGGTGCTGCGTGGCGCCGGTTGCGAGCTGCGCGACGTGGTCAAGACCACGATCTTTCTCAAGAGCATGAACGACTTTGCCGCCGTGAACGAAGTGTACGCCCGCGCGCTGGGCGAACACCGCCCGGCCCGCGCCACGGTCGAGGCCGCGCGCCTGCCCAAGGACGCGCTGGTTGAAATTGACTGCATTGCCCGGCTGGAATAGCGGCGTCGGCGTTACCGCGACCGCGCGTGTTCGCGCTTGTATTCGCGCTTCATCTGTTCAAGATCCTTGCGCAGCTTGATGTACTCCTGCGGCTCAAGGTCGTTGACGAACACCTTGCCGTCAAGGTGGTCCAGCTCGTGCACAAAGGCGCGCGCCAGCAGCCCCTCGCCTGTTACTTCAAACCACTTGCCCGTCACGTCCTGGGCCTTCATGGTCACTTTGGCCGGGCGCAGCTTTTTGGCGTACAGGCCGGGAAAGCTCAGGCAGCCCTCGTCGCTGTATTGCTCGCCTTCGACGCTCACAATTTCGGGGTTGATCAGCGCGATTTCGGATTCCGGCGGCTGGCCTTCGCCGCAGTTCACCACGTACATGCGTCTGGAAATGCCCACCTGTGGCGCGGCCAGTCCCACGCCGCGCGCGTGGTACATGGTGAAAAACATCTCCTCGATCACCTGGGCCAGGCGCGGCCCGAAATCGGTCACCGGTTCGGCGACTTTCAACAGGATCGGGTCGGGGTAGCGCAGAATCTCGTACACGGTTCACCTCTGTGCCATAACGCCCGCGGCGTTGCGGCCATGCCCGGAGTCTAGCCTGTTTTGGCCGCGCCACAACGCACCGCGCAGGCTTGCACTTGGCCCCGCCATTGGCTTCAATACAAGTTCCGGACCGGGCGACGGTTGGTTCTTCCGCAGGCACCACAGGGGATGCCCCAATGGCTGACGTAAGCAAGTTTCTCGCCAAGGCAGACGACGCGCTGAAAAAGCGCAACTACGACTACGCGATCCAGATGTACGAGTCGGCCATGATGGCCGACCCTGGCAACGCCGACGCGCGCCGCAATTTCCGCGTGGCACTGGTCAAGAAGTACGACGAGATCGGGTACCCCAAGACCTTCGGCTTTGGCGCCGTAAAGACGATGATGGTCAGCAAGGACCCGGCCAAGCTGCTGGAGGAAACCGAAAAACTGGTCGCCAAGGACCCCAAGAACCTCAAGTACAACCGCCGCGTCGCCGAAGTCCTGATGACTCTCAACCACCAGGACGCCGCCGTGGCCGTGCTCGAGTTCGCCGTGAAAAACGGCGACGTCGCCAGTGAAAAGGACGCCGCCACGCTGCAGCTTCTGGCCAAGGCCTACATCAAGGTCGGCAAGGTGCAGGAGGCCCAGGCCTGCCTCAACCGCGCGCTGAAGATCGCCCCCAACGACAAGGACGTCAAACAGCTCAGCAAGGACATCGCCGCCCAGGCCTACAACAAGAACGTCGGTGTCGGCACCGGCACCGTCAAGTCGTCCTACGACCTGGTCAAGGACCGCGGCGAAGCCGACAAGCTGGAAAAGCTGCGCAAGGGCATGCTGACCGAAGAAGACGCCGACACCCTGCTGCGCGAGGAAGAAGAAAAACTCAAGCAGAACCCGCTGGACCGCCGCGTGGTGCGCACGATCGCCGAAATTCTGGTCAAGCGCCGCAAGTACAACGAGGCCGCCGACCGCCTGTTCGCCTTTGTCAAGGTTGACCCCAGCGCCACCGAAATCGCCGAAGAGGGCGCCAAGTACCGCAACATGTACTTCGACGCCATGATCCGCCTGTGCCAGCAGAAAGCCCAGGAAGAACCCCAGAAGGCCGCGGCCTACCAGGCCAAGGAACAGCAGATCCGCGAGCAGAAAAAGGCCTTCCAGCTTGAAGAATACGGCCGCATGGTCGAGGCCGCACCCACCGATCTGGACAAGCAGTTCAACTACGGCAAGGCGCTGTTCGAGGCCGGTCGCCAGCAGGATGCCTTCAAGCACTTCCAGAAGGCTGTCAAGAGCCCCAAACACGCCAAGCAGTCCGGCCTGATGATGGCCCAGTGTCTGGTGGCGATGGGCCGCCTGGAGATGGCGGAAACCCAGCTTTCCAACGTCGAGGGCCAGTTGACGGACCTGGACGAAGAACTGAAGAAAGAACTGATGTACACCCAGGCCGATCTGCTGGAAAAGAAAGGCGACATGGGCGCCGCGCTGGACAAGTTCCGCGGGCTGTTCCTGGAAGACATGGAATTCCGCGATGTCGAACAGCGCATTGACGCCCTCAAGGCCGCCACAGGAAGCGCGTGAGCGACTACGAACAGGGCAAGCAGGAGTTTGAAACCGGCCGCTGGTCCAAGGCCTACCGGCTGTTCCAGACTGTGCTTCGCAATCACGCCCCCGAAGTGGAGCCGCGCGAGGTTCGTCTGCTGATGGCGCGCTGTCTGGCCATGATGGGCGAACCCGAACGCGCCGAGGCCCAGTTGCTGGAGGTCAAGCCGGAACTTTCCGAGCGCGACCAGGCGCTGCTGGAGGTGTTCGAGGCCGCCTGGAAGGAACTGGAGGACACCCGGCGCCTGTCGCCGGCCGAACTCAAGCGCCGCCGCGAACAGGCCAACCGCAACTGAGCGCGCCCGGCGCGCAAATGCCGGTTGCTATCGAAAGAATTTCCTTTATATATGGCCGCACACGATTCGTTTCCAACCGAAGGAGACCGCACATGCCCTTTGAACAGCCCGCCCTGCCCTATCCCAAGGACGCACTGGCACCGCACCTGAGCGCTGAGCACTTTGACTTTCACTATGGCAAGCACCACAAGGCCTACCTCGACAAGCTGAACGAGCTCACCGCCGGCAAGCCCGAGGAAAAGAAGTCGCTGGAAGAACTGATCAAGACCACCGAAGGCCCGCTGTTCAACCAGGCCGCGCAGGTGTGGAACCACACGTTCTACTGGAACTGCATGAAGAAAGGCGGCGGCGGCGTGCCCACGGGCAAGCTGGCCGATGCCATCAAGCGCGACTTCGGCAGCTTTGACGACTTCAAGAAGAAGTTCCACGAGGCCGGCATGACCCAGTTCGGCAGCGGCTGGGCCTGGCTGGTGCTGAAAAACGGCAAGCTCGAGGTCACCAAGACCCCCAACGCCGAGTGCCCGCTCAAGGGCGGCGCGGCGCCGATTCTGACCTGTGACGTGTGGGAACACGCCTATTACATTGATTACCGCAATGCCCGCGCCAAGTTCCTGGACACGTTTCTGGCCAGCCTGGTCAACTGGGAGTTCGCGGCCAAAAATTACGAAAAGGCCGGCGGCAAGTAGTCTTGACATGTCAAGTAAACAACCGGGCCCCGCGCGGGGCCCGGTTTTGTCTGACCCGTCAGGCCAAAGCCCATGTCCGTCCGAAATCTTGCCGATGAAATCATCGCGGCCCTGCGCGCGGCCGCAAAACCCGGCCGGGTCAAGGCCGCGGAGAACTACCATCCGACCCGCCAGGAAGTTCTGGGCCTGTACGCCGCCGACATGCGCGCCGTGCTGGCCGTGTACCGGGCGCGCCTGAAGTCGCGGCCGGGGCGCGAAGTGATTGGTCTGGCCCGGCAACTGGCGGCGCGCGACATTCTGGATGCGCGCAGCCTGGCCTATGAACTTGTGGCCGGGCACAGGGCCGCCATGGCCGGACTGACACGGGCCGATCTGCTGGCGCTGGCCCGGGGCATTGACAACTGGCGCAGCGTGGACGAGTTCGCCTGCGCGCTGGGCGGCGTCAAGTGGCGCGACGGCGTGCTGGGTGATACTGACATCACGCGCTGGGCCCAAAGCCGCGACCTGTGGCTGCGCCGCGCCGCCGTGGTCTGCACCGTGCCGCTGAACCTGAAGGCGCGCGGCGGCACCGGTGACAGCCGCCGTACCCTCATGGTCTGTGAGCTGGCTGCCGCCGACGGCAAGATCATGGTTCAGAAAGCCCTGAGCTGGGCCCTGCGCGAACTGTCGCGCCGTGACCGGCGCGGTGTCGAGTTGTTTCTGAAACGCCACAACGCCGTTCTGGGCGCGCTGGTGAAACGCGAAGTCCTGCGCAAGCTGCGCACCGGCAAAAAGAACGGATAATCCCGCGGTTGTTCACGCCACCGGCTCGATGCCGGCGTCGGCGCAGCCCTTGCGCAGCTCGCCCAGCCGCCACTCGACCGAATCGCCAAGCCCGACCTGCTTCAGGTACGGCACGGCCGTGTGCCAGGTTTCGCGTGCCGGCCCGGCCTTGCCCCGGCCGGCGTACACACAGGCCAGATTGGCCAGATGCACGGCCAGAAACCGCGTGTGGTTGACCTGACGGTGGATTTCGACGGCGCGAACCAGCAGTGGCTCTGCCTCGGCCAGGCGCTGCTGGTTGGCGATCACACCGCCCAGGTTACCAAGCGCCACGCCCTCAAAGCGCAAGTTGCCGGTCTCGCGGTGAACCTCCAGCGCGCGGCGGTAGGTAGCCTCGGCCGCGGCAAAATCGCTGCCGGCCTCGTGCACATAGGCCAGGTTGGTCAGGCACACGCCCTCGTTGCGGCGGTCGCCGACGCGACGCAACAGAATCAGCGCCTGGTCTACAAGTTGCAGGGCGTGTTCACGGCGGCCCAGCGCCGTTTCCACCAGCGCCATGTTGCCAAGCGCCAGAGCCTGCAGTGTCAGGTTGCCCGCGGCGCGGCCGATCTCGATTGCCCGCGCCATGGCCGTTGCCGCCTGCCGGTGGCGGCCGGTGTTGTGCAGCAGCAGGGCCAGGTTGCACCAGTTGTTGCCTTCGCCGAACCGGTCGCCGGTCTGGCGGTACAGTTCGGTGGCGCGGGCGTACAGGGTCTCAGATTCGGCGTTGCGGCCGGTGATGTCGAAAATCGCGCCCAGCAGGCCCACGGCCTTGGCTTGTTCGGCATGCTCGCCGATTCCGGCCAGCACGTCGTGCGCGGCCGCAAAGTGCTGTTCGGCCGCGGCCAGGTCACCGGCGTTGTGGCACGCCGCGCCCAGGGCAAGCAGCAGCTTGCCTTCGTGCAGACGGTCGGCGCGGGCGCGTGCCGTGGCCAGCGCCCCCTCAACCAGCGGCATTGTCTCCGCCGGCGAACCGTAGCGCACGGCAAGGCTGCAGGCTGCGGTCAAAGCCGGCAGTTGTTCGTGTTCGGGCGCCAGTTCGGCGCAGCGCAGCCAGTAGTGCTGTGCCTCGGCGTTGCGGAAGTGCTTTTCGGCGTGGCGCGCGGCGCGGCCGGCAAGGTCGTACTCACGTCGGCGCAGTTCCGGCCGGTCGTTGTGCTGACGGGCGGCGCAAAGATGGTCGGCAATTTCCGCCGCGGCGTGATCCAACGTGCCCGCGTCGCGCGCCGGGGATTCTATGGCGTCGGCCGCAACCAGATGCAGCCGCGCGCGGTCGCTCGGTGGCTGCAATTCATAGGCCGCGTCGCGCAGCAGCGCGTGGCGAAACAGATAGGCCTGTTCGGCGCCGATCATGGGTCGCCCCCGGACGCTCCGGTTTCATCCAGCGGCGGCAGGCCGGCTTTGGCGCAGGCCTGGCGCATGGCTTTTTTCAGGCGTTCGAATTCGGCTGTGTCGCCCAGTTCACGCAGGATTGCCGCGCCGGATTGCCAGCACTCACGTGCTTGTTCCGGTCGATTCTGCAGAGCAAGGTACGTTGCACACGCGCACATTTGCAGGCCCTCGAAATGCCGGTTGCCGATTTCGCGGTGGATTGCCAGTGCCTGCTCGTAAATCCTCTCGGCCCGCTCCGGTCGCCCGGTCTCGTGGTAGACAATTGCCAGATTGCTCAACGCGATGCCCTCGGCGCGCCGGTCGCTGACTTCGCGTGCAATCGCCAGGGCCTGCTCCTGCGTCCGCTCAGCCAAATCCAATCGCCCGTTTTCTTGGTAGACACTCGCCAGGTTGCCCAAGACGATGCCCTCGTAGCGCCGGTTGCCAACCTCACGGTGAATCGCCAGGGCCTGCTCGAACACTCGCTCGGCCTGCTCCATGCGTCCGGTTGTGTAATAGACAATCGCCAAGTTTCCTAAGGCCGCGCCCTCGGCGCGCCGGTCGCTGATTTCGCGTGCAATCGCGAGGGACAGCTCGTAGGTCCTCTCGGCTTGGTCCACGCGCCCGGTTTCGCGGTAGACACCCGCCAGGTTGCCCAAGGCGACGCCTTCGCCGCGCCGGTTGCCGACTTCGCGTGCCATTTCCAAGGCCTGCATAAACGCGCTTTGCGCTGCCACGGGCTGGCCGGCCTGTGCAAGCACCACGCCCGCACGGCGCTGACATTCACCCCCGGCAGCCCCTGCCACCAACCCAGACAGCGACTGCCATGCCTGCGCGGCGGCCTGTGGTCGAAACGCGCGCTCCAGGTACTCGGCCGCGCGGCGCAGGTAAAGCCTGTAGAGCGTGCACAGCACGCCCGTGCCTTCACCCTCGCCGCCCCCGGCAAGGCGCGAGTGCTCGGCCAGTTCGGCGGCGATGCTGTCGGTGCGGTGGGGCGGACAGGGCGGCGGGTCAACGGCATCCAGGGGCGGTGGCTCGGGTGCCCGGCCGCCGAAGGCTTCTTCAATCAGAAAGAACGCCAGCTCATGCAGGCGCGCGCGGTCGGCGGGCAGTTGCAGCTCATAGGCCGCGTCGCGCAGCAGCGCGTGGCGGAACAGGTAGGCTGTCTCGGCGCTGGTCATGGGTCGCCTCCGGCCGCGCCGGTTTCGTCCAGCGGCGGCACGCCAGCTCTGGTGCAATCTTCGATCATCCTTTCGGTCAAATGTTTCAGTTCCGCTGTGTCCCCCAGTTCGCGCAGAATGGCGGCGCCCTGTTGCCAGGTGCGGGGTGCCAAGTCGGCCCGGTTCGACACGAGTTGCAGTCGGGCATATTCGCACGTATGCGTACCCAACGAACGCCGGTTGCCGACCTTACGATGGATTGCCAAGGCCTGCTGAAACGCTGTTTCAGACTGTTCGAGCCGGCCGGTTGCCCTGTACAGGGTTGCCAGGTTGCCCAGCATGTTGCCTTCCGACCTTTGGTTGCCGACTTCGCGGGCGATGGCAAGAGCCTGTTCCATGGCGTGTTCGGCGAGGTCCAGACGGTCCACGCCCGTGTAGTGATTTGCCAGATTGCCCAGCGCGATGCCCTCGGCGCGGCGATTGCCGACTTCGCGTACAACGCTCAGGGTTTGCAGGTAAGTTCGTTCGGCCAAATCCTGTCGCCCGGTCAGGTGGTAGACGTTGGCCAGGTTTCCAAGCGCGTTGCCCTCCGAGCGGCGATCCCCAATTTGCCGAACCGCCGCCAAGGCCTGTACGTAGAGAGACTCGGCTTCCGTAATTCGCCCGGATTCCTGGTACAGCCCCGCCAGGTTCCCAAGTGTGGTGGCTTCATGTCGCCGGTTGCCCAGGTCCTGGTGAATGGCCAGCGCTTGCGTGTACATTTTTTCGGCTTCTTCGACGCGGCCGGTGTCCTGCAGCAGCAACGCCAGATTTCCCAGGGCGACACCTTCAGTACGCACGCTCTTTACTTCGCGGGCGATTGCCAGCGCCTGCCGGTAGGTTTGCTCGGCCTTTTCAACCTGGCCGGTGTCCTGGTACAGCAGTGCCAGGTTTGTCAACGCGACAGCTTCGGATTGCCGGTTGCCGACCTCACGGTGAGCCGCCAGTGCCTGTTCCAGCAGCGGCTCGGCCTTTGGTGACCGGCCCGTCTGGTGGTGCGCAATTGCCAGATTTGCCATTGCCATGCCTTCAAAGCGCCGTGCGTTGCATTGGCGGTGTACTGCCACGGCCTCAATCAATGGGTGCTCCGCGGCCAAGGGGTGTCCGGATTCCAAAAGCACCTCGCCCCAACGGCGCAGGGTCTCGCCTCTTCGGGTTCCCTGGGTCAGGGCGGCAAGTTCCTTCCAGAGTTCAACGGCTGCAGCCGGTCGAAAGGTCCCTTCGGCATGTTCGGCGGCCCGGCGCAGGTAGCGGCAACGAAGCGCGGGCGTGACGGTGGCGTTGTCTGCGGGGTCTTGCACAGAAACGCCGGCCTCCAGTGCGAGCCGGGCGTGATGGGCCAGTTCATGGGCCACGGCATCGGCGGGGTGCGGCTCGAACTTCGGCGCGTCAATGACATCCAGCGGCGGGGGCTCGGGCGCGCGTCCACCAAAAGCCTGTTCTATCAGAACAAACGCCAGTTCGTGCAGGCGTGCGCGGTCGCCGGGCAATTGCAATCCATAGGCCGCGTCGCGCAGCAGCGCGTGGCGGAACAGGTAGGCTGTCTCGGCTTGCATTCAGCACATTCTAGGATCGGGCAGCGTCCGCCACCTGACGTTCTTCCGGCTCGTCAAACGGCGGTACGCCGGCCCTGGCGCAGGCCTGGCGCATGGCCGTGGAACATTCTTCAAGCGCAGCCAGTCGTTGCAGTTGGCGCAGCGCGGCCGCCCCTGCCTGCCAGGCTTGCCGTGCCTGCGCGGCGCGTCCAAGGGCGACAAGGCAAAGGGCATGGTTGCACAGCAGTTCGCCCTCGGAACTGCGGTCGCCAACGTCGCGCAGGGCGGCAAAGGCCTGCAAATAGGTCTGTTCGGCCTGCGCGGGGTGACCGGCGTCCCGGTATCCGTTGGCCAGGTTGCCCAGGACGATGCCCTCGGAGCGCCGGTTGCCGACCTCCCGATGGATCGTCAGGGCTTGCTCGTAGACCTGTTCGGCTTCGTCGCGGCGGCCGGTGGCGTGATAGACGTTGGCCAGGTTGCCAAGCGCAACCCCTTCAAAGCGGCGGTCTCCGACTTCGCGGCAGATGGCCAGGGATTGCTCGACGGCCCGGCCGGCCTGCTTCAGGCGGCCGGTGGTGCGATAGATGCTGGCCAGGTTGCCCAGAGCAATTCCCTCATAGCGCCGGTTTCCGACTTCGCGATGAATCGCCAGTGCCTGACCAAAGGTCTGTTCGGCCTTGGGCAGGCGTTCGGTCTCGTTGTAGACGATGGCCAGGTTGCCCAGCGCGACTCCCTCCCGCCGCCGGTCGCCAATCCGCCGCAGAATCGCCAGAGCCTGCTCATAGGCATCCTCGGCTTGGGCCATGCGGCCGGTTTCCAGATAGACAATCGCCAGATTGCCAAGGACGGTGGCCTCCAGCCTCTGGTTCTGGATCCGGCGCGACGCTGTCAGGGCCTGGGCATACGTGTTTTCGGCTTCGGTCATGCGGCCGGTGCGGCGATACACACTGGCCAGGTTGTCCAGTATGGAACCCTCCAGGCGCCTGTCGCCACACTGGTGCATGGCCTCCAGAGCCTGATCCAGAATCGGCCCGGCGGCCTGTGCCCGCCCCGAAGCAAGCAGCGTGGCCGCGCATCGGCGCAGGGCCTCGCTCCTGGCCGCGCCGGCAAGCAGTTCCGCAAGCTGTTGCCAGCAGCGTATTGCGACATCATGGCGATAGGTCAGTTCGGCGTACTCCGCGGCGCGACGCAGGTACAACTCTTGTTTCGCCCGCATCGCCTTGTCCTCAACGCCAGGCCCCTGTTGCGCCAGTACGGCGTGTGCGGCCAGTTCCAGGGCTGCAACGTCTGTGGGGTGCGGCTGCAAGGGGGGCGGATCCGCCGCGTCCAGTGCCGGCGGCTCAGGTGCCCTTCCGCCTAGCAGCGTCTCCATAACTTCCAGTGACAGCCCGTGCAGGCGCGCGCGGTCACCTGGCAATTGCAACCCATAGGCCGCGTCGCGCAGCAGCGCGTGGCGAAACAGATAGGCCTGTTCGGCGTGCACAGCGCCATTGTAACGGCGTCAGGCGAATCAGGCGCCATTGTGGCCGGTTGTCCGGATCGCGTTGTTTCTCGGCCAAGCGGTGCCTTGCCTGCGGTGCGGGCCTGCGGACAAGCCGGTGGTCCGGCTGGGCCCAGTCTAAACTGTCTGGCATCCGCCCGGTTGAACAGGGGAAGCTCGCTTGTCCCCAAACTTATCTCCCGCATGGCGTGCAAGATAGCGGTCAAAACACAAAGCCGCTCTGGGAGTGGCCTCCAGAGCGGCTTGTAAGCTGGTACCCCGGATAGGACTCGAACCTATAACCCGCTGATTAAGAGTCAGCTGCTCTACCAATTGAGCTACCGAGGCTCACGCGCTGTGCCGCGTGCGGCGCATACAGATACCCCCGCGGCCCCGTGTGTCAAGGCCCGGTGCCGCCTTGCGGCGTTTGCGCGGCGACCTAGCCTGCGCGCCTGATGCGCTTTGTGGTCCTGAGCCGTTCGCGCTTTCTGTACACCACGCGCAACCTGGTGGCCGAGGCCAAACTGCGCAAGCATGACGTGCGCGTGGCCGCGCCGCACGAATGTCTGCTGCTGCTTTCGGGAGGCCAGGGGCGTCTTCTGCACCGCGGCAAACTGCCGACGTCGGCCGATGTGCTGATCCCGCGGCTTGCCCCCGAGGATTTCGACCACGGCCTTGCGGTGCTGCGGGTGCTGGAGCGCATGGGCGTGCCGATGCTGAACGGCCCCGAGCCGCTGGCGCTGGCGCGCGACCGGTTCCATACGGCGATGGCACTGGTGGGGCTGGCGTTGCCGGTGCCGCCCACGACGCTGGTGCCTGATGCCGAGTCGCTTGCGGCGGCGGTAGAGGGGCTGGGCGGGTTGCCGGTGCAACTGCGCCCGGTGCACCAGGGGCCGGGGCGCAGTCTGCTGCTGGAGCAACCCACGACGCTGGAGGCCGTCACGGCGCTGGCCTGGGAACACGGCAGCCGGTTTGTGCTTCAGCGCGTGACGGGCGCGGCGCGCGAAGTGCGCCTGTACGTGTGCGGCGGCGAATGCCTGGGCGCCGTGCTGCGCCGGCCGCAGTGGCTGAAGCCCGCGGGCATCAAGGCCGGCGCACCGATCGAGGCCCCCGAGACGCTGCGACGCCTGGCATTGCGCGTCGTGGAAGGGCTGGGGCTTGCGGCGGCGTCGGTGGATATGATTGAGACCCACGCCGGGCCCCAGATTGTCGAAGTAGACGCCACTCCGAACCTGCGCGGCATTGACAAGGCCGTGCGCGCGGCCACGGTCAGCGCGATGATCCGGCGCGCCGAGGCCCTGGGTGTGGCGCGCATCCCCGTGTAGCCGATCTATTCGGCCAGTTTTCGGCCTTCGGCCAGGCGTTCCTTCAGGTCGGCACCTATCTTGTCGGCCAGCCCCTTGTAGTTGCCGATGGTCATTTTCTCGGAGCCCGCGTAGAGCGTGCCCTCCAGATAGGCGCCGATCAGGGTGTTCCAGCGAACCAGCAGGGGTTTGACCGCCGGGTGTGCCGTGTTGTCGCGCGCCGTGGCGACAACCTCATGGTAGTAGTTCAGCAGCGAATGCGCCTCGTTCTTCATGGCGTAGGGGGCCGTGCCGCCGCGGCCGTTGCCCGCGGGCATGGTGACCTTGCCGTCTTCTTCCTTCATGCCATCCAGCAGGCTGTTCAGTGCGCTGAGATAGTCTGCCAGCTCCGTCTCGGTCATGCGGTCGCGGCCAAAACGCTTGTGGGCGCGACGTGTCAGAGCCACCAGTTCGGTTTTGCCGGACCAGGACGAGTCGTCCTTGAACCGCTTCAACAGTTCAGGGATCGTTTCCCGGTTGTTGTACGAGATGCTGATGTTGTCGGCCGCTGTGGGCTCAAGGTCCGTAAACACCCAGGTGTACACGCCGTCCTTGAACGTCAGCCCCTTGCCGGGGCTGACCTCGCGCACGTGATCGGCGGTCAGGCTGTCGGTGAACGACAGGGTAACTGTGGCCTTGCCGATCTTGTTTTTCCAGCCGGCCCCTGTGTTGAGCACATAGCCGGTGTCGCGGTACTGGCTGAAATGGAAGATTTCAAGCTGATAGCGCACGATGTGCGTGACCTTGGCCTTGGCGGCGTAACTGGCCTGCCAGACATACCAGTAGTCGTGGCGTGACGTGCGGCCGTTGCGGTCCTGGGGTTGTTCTTTGGCGCCGGCGGCACGGTCAACCAGTTCAAAGTCGTGGCTTTTGCCGTCCGTTTCGACGGAAAAACGCTTCATGTTGGCAAACGGACCGCAGGGAAAGCCGATCTCAAAGCTGGCGGCGTCCCCCAGGTTGGTCATGTTGAAGGTGGCAACTACGTCAAGGACATCCATATCGCCGGAGCCCTTGCCCAGGGTCAGGCGCACGTCTTCGGATGTCATCTCGACATTGATGCCCTCAAGATCACCCTGGGGCAGAGGCCCTGGGGCGGTCTTGCGCGGTTTAGGGCCGATATCGGCGCACAGCGGCGAGAGCAGGCAGAGTGTGATCAGGCAGGCCAGGGTTCGCATGGTTGGTCTCCGGGTCTTGCGTCATGCACAGGGACAACGGGCGCACGGCCATCCCGCAGAAAAAAGCGAATTATCGCGCCATCGGCCGCAGGGTCTCGGCCAGGGCTTCCAGTTGGGCACTTGTCCGGGCGTTGCTGGCCAGCAGGGCGGTAACGCCGTCGCGGCGCACCAGCAGGGCCGCGCCGTTGTTGTGCGAGGGTGGCGCCAATGTCCGCGCAGCCTGGTCGCTGTCGGCGGCCTGAAGCACGAGCAGAATGGCCTCACCACGGCGGTACTCCAGACGCACCAGATCAAAGCCCAGACCGGTGGTATCGGCGCGCTTGACCGACGCCCCGGCCAGTGCAAAGCCGGCGGGTGACCCCGGCCAGGCCAGCGGTCGAAATGGTGCTTGGGCCAGCACCGGGGCAAGCAGGGAAGCGGAGCCCGAGGTGCCGCCTCCGCCGGCACGCGGGCCACCCAGTGGCGGTGAGGCTTCGGGCAGTTCGGCGCGCGTGGCAAAAACCAGCCGCCACTGTTCGTCCAGCCACCCAGGCAGTGTCTCGGGCTGGCTTTCCGGCGGCGTGGGCGTGACGGTGTGATTGGTGGTCGGGGCGGGGCGCTGCCGGGGCGTGTTGACGGCGGCCAGAGGCGCCTGAGGCGGCGTTTGCGGTTGCCAGACGCTCCACAATGCCAAGGCCAGTACCAGACAGGCTGCCGCAGCGAAGGGCGCGGCCCACAACCAAGGTGCGGAGCGTCTTGCGAACAGGCGTGCCTGCAGCGCCTGCCGGCGTTCTTGGGACGGCCGCGGCGCGGCCTCGCGCATGGCGCGGCACAGACCTGCCCACTGCGCCAGTTGCGGCTGGTCGCCGGCGGGCAGATCACCGCGGGGTTCGCCCGCGGCGTGGGAAGCCAGGATCACTTCGAGGTCGGTCATGGTGAACCCCCGGGTGCCAGATCGGCCAAAGGCCCCGCGATGGTCTTCAGCCCGCGCGCGAACAGGCGCGCGGCCTTGTCTTCGGATACGCCCATCAGCCGGGCGATTTCGACCCAGGTGCAGCCGGCCCATATTTTGAGGCACACGGCTTCGCGTTCGTCGGGCGGCAACAGGTCCAGGGCGGCCTGCACACGCGCGCCGGTTTCGGCCTGTTCCAGGTGTGTCGGACCGGACGCCATGCCGGGTGCGGCAAACCGCAGGGTTGCGCGGCGCTGGACCGCGCGGCGCTTGCCGTGGTTGACCGCCAGGTTGTGCGCGACGCGAAACACCCAGGCCTCCGGGTTTTCCAGGTTCCGGACTTCGTGCCAGTGTCGGTGTGCCGCCAGCATGGTTTCCTGAAACAGGTCTTCGGCGTCGTCGCCGCTGCCCAGCCGAAAGCGCAGATAGCCGATCAGGCGGCCTTCGACGCGGTGCACCAGCGCGTCGAAATCAGGGCCGGCCACTGCGGGCGCGGTTTCTGCCGGCGGTTCCATGCGCGGCTTTCCGTATCACAGGGACAAGCAGGCGGCAGCATTCCCGCACGAAATCCGGCCCGGTGAAAGAAAAAAGGCGGCTGGGCTTCGTGGCGCGACGTGGTTGCAGTCAAGCGGTCCGGACCTAAGATTCCCGCCTCGATTGGCGTGCCTATGATCGAAGTCCGCGGCATCACCAAGTACTACGGAGCCTTCAAGGCCCTGGATGACGTCAGCTTTGACGTTGCCCGCGGCGAAGTGCTGGGCTTTCTGGGCCCCAACGGGGCCGGCAAGTCCACCACGATGAAGGTGCTGACAACGTATATCAGCGCCAGTGAAGGCACGGCGCGGGTGGGGGGCTTTGACGTGCACGCCCAGCCCCATGAAGTGCGCCGCCGCATCGGCTATCTGCCGGAAACCCCACCGCTGTACGGCGACATGAGTGTCGAAGACTACCTGGCCTTTGCCGGCCGCGCGCGCGGCCTCAAGGGCGCGCAACTGAAGTCGCGGCTGGCGGCTGTGGTGGACGAGACCGGCCTGCGGCGCAAGCTGAAGGCGCGCATCAACGAACTTTCCAAGGGCTTTCGCCAGCGCACAGGCATTGCCCAGGCGTTGATCCACGACCCCGAGGTGCTGATCCTGGACGAGCCCACCAGCGGCCTGGACCCGATGCAGATTGTCGAGATCCGGCGGCTGATCGAGCGGCTGCGCGAAACCAAGTGCATCATTTTCAGCACACACATCCTGCAGGAAGCCACGGCTGTGGCTTCCCGTCTGGTGATTGTCAACGGCGGCAAGAAAGTGGCCGACGGCACGGTGGACGATCTGGCGCGCCAGGCCCGTGACGCCCAGAAAGTGCGCGTGCTGGTCAAGGGGGCAAGTGGGCTGCTGGAGGCATTGCGCGCGATTCCGGGCGTAACCCGGGCCGAGGCGGTGAACCCGCCGGCGGGCTACGGCCGATTTGAACTGGCAACTTCGGGCGGTGTGGCCGGGGCGCGCGCGGTGTGTGAACGGGTCAGCGACCTGTGCCGGGCGCGGGGGCTGACCCTGGCCGAACTGGCGCCGCAGACCCAGACACTGGAAGATATTTTTCTTGAGCTGCTGCGGGGCCGGCAGGACACACCGGCTCAAGCGGCGTCGTCTGCTGACGCGCAGAAGCTGCCTGAAGACCCCGACGCTACGGCTGCTGCCACGCGCGTGACGGGTAAGCCCACTGAAGCCGACAACTATGCGCGCCCGGTCACTGCCAGCGAAACCGCATGGGATGTGATTGACGCCGGCGCCAAAGGGGCCGAAACGGGAAGCAAGACCGAGACCGACCTGCCGGCGCTGGCCGACCCGTTTGCCACGGCGGCGGCCAGCGGCGGTCTGAGTGCCGCTGACGTTGCGGCGGCGCGCCGGGCCATGCAGCAAGCCGACAAAGACGCCGACAAACGGGAAGACAACAAACCCGCCGGAGGTGGCGCATGATCGCCATCTTCCGGCGCGAGATGCGGGGCTACTTTGACTCGCTGATGGGCGTGGGCGTGATCGGCGCGTTTGTGGTGCTGATGATGCTGCTCAGCCTGCTGCTGGACCCGTTGAACCAGGGCGGCGACTGGTTCAAGCGCGGCGAACTGTCCATGCGCACGTTCTTTGGCGTGTTTCCGTGGGTTGCGGCCGTAGTTGTGCCGGCCGTAAGCATGCGGCTGTGGGCCGAAGACCGGCGCCAGGCCACGTTTGAGCTGCTTATGACCCTGCCGATTCCGACCTGGCAGGTGGCGCTGGGCAAGTACCTGGCGGGCCTGGTGTTTCTGGCGGCGATGCTGGCGGGCACGGCGGCGTTTCCGCTGATGCTGGCCAACTTCGGTCAACCTGACTGGGGCCCGGTGCTGGGCGGGTACGTGGCGTGCTTTCTGCTGGGCGCGGCGTTTCTGGCCATCGGCATGTTCCTCAGCGGACTGACCGAGAACCAGGCGCTGGCGTTCTTTGTGGCCATGCTGGTGTGCCTTGGCCTGGTGGGGCTTGGTGAACTGCGCACGTTCTTTGGCGATCTGGCGCGCGCGCGGCCGACGGCGGCGCTGGTGCACCTCACGTCACTGCCGGTGGTTGGCCTTGCGGTGCTTGCCGCGGCGGTCAGCCGCGACAAGGCCGTAGGCGCGGGATCTGTGGCGGTCGGTCTTGCGGTGAACGCCCTGACCTATCTGTTTGACGACCAGCCTTCGCCGCCCAAAAGCGAGGCCGTGGTGGCGGCGCTGGGACAGATCAGCGTGCTGGATCACTTCCGCGAGATCGAGCGCGGCGTGGTGTACACCAACGGTCTGGTGTTCATCGCGTCGCTGGTGGTGCTGTTTGTGGTGTTGAACGTGTGGTCACTGGAAAGCAGGCGGCACAGCTGATGGTAAACCGCAAGCGTGCATACACGTCGCATTTTCTGCTGATGGCGGTGCTGACCACGGTCGCGCTGGCCGCGGTGAATTATCTGGCCATGCAGCACCGGGCGCGGCTGGACCTTACGGCCGACCGGCGGTTTACGCTGTCTGAGGGCACCCAGCGGCTGTTTGAATCACTGACCGAGCCGGTGCAGGTTACCTACTATGTGGACGAAGAGCCGCCGCCCAAGCGCGTGAATCTGGAACGCGACGTGCGCGACAAGCTGCAGGAACTGGCCTCGGCCAGCAACGGCAAGCTGAAGTTCAGCATTGAGCGCATCAGCCTGGCTGACGCCAAGGAAAAGCGCGAGGAACTGGAAAAGCGCAACATTCACCCCACGGTGGACCTGCTGACCACCGGCGGCGATGACGCGGCGCGCGCCAAGGGCTTTCAGGGCTATTATTCAACGGCCGAGGTCAAGTACGGCCTGGCCGAGCCGGTGGTGATTCGTGATATCCGCAACCTGGTAGACAAGCTCGACGAGTCCACCGAAAACCGTGTGGACACGCTGGAGTTTGACATCTGCTTTGCGGTGCTGCAGATGCGCTCGCGCGGGGCCAAAGTGCCGCTGAAGCGGCTGGTGCGCGTGCTGCGCGAGCCGCTGATGGTGCGGTTCTGGGTCAGCGAGCAGATGCCGGCGGCCAACCCCAAGCTGGGCGAAACCATCGAGCAGGCCCTGCGCACCCTGGTTGAAGAAAGCGGCGGCAACTTCAAGTTCGAACGCGAGGTTGTCAGTTGGGGCCGCGTGCTGGTGGACCGCGGCGAAGCACTGCCGTTTGTGAACCGCACCCAGGAAGACACCGTGGACCCGCGCGACCCCACGCGCAAGGGCGCGCGTCATTACTACAGCGTGCTGCAGATCGTGCACGCCGGGCGCATGAACTTTGTGTGGGATTTTTCCGGCGAAACCACGACCGACGCGGTGCTGACCAAAATGGAACCGTTTGTGCACGAGCTGACCCGCCCGCGCACCAAACTGGGCATGGTTCTGCCGCCGGCGCCGCCGAACCGACGGTCACAGCCGGGGCAGGTTCCGCAGACCGATTACACGCCGCTGTTCAACTTCGTGCAGCAGAACCTGGGCTATGAAACCGAGTGGGTGGACCTGTTGGGCCAGCGTCGCATCCCGCGCGATCTGTCCTGTCTGGTGGTGTTCGAGCCCAACCGTCTGTCCGAGCGCGAACTGTACGAAATTGACCGCTATCTGGCCGAGGGCGGCCATGTGGTCATGTTCTGTCAGGGCTGGGAGGCCAAGCTGCGCACCGTGGGCCGGGTGCCCTCGGCGAATCTCGCGTTGACCAAAACGCCGATGCACCGCCATTTTGAGGACTGGGCGCGCAACCTGGGCATTGAGTTCGACCAGACGCTGCTGATTGACCGCGGCGGCAAATTGGCCCCGTACCGCGAACATTCGCGCACCGGCGCGATTGAGCTGATCCCTGCTTCGGTGCCGCTGGCGGCCGTAGTCGAGCCCGGCGACATCAACGGCCAGAGCGTCTACGGCCGCGGTCTGGGCGGGCTGCCACTGCCGTTTGTCGTGCGCATCAAGCCCGATGACGCAAAGATCGCCGCCGCCGGCCTGGAGCGTCAGGACATCATTGCGCTCAAGAATGACATCTACCGGTTCATACCCGCCAACCCGGCGTTTCCCGAGTTGCCCCTGAACATGAATCTGAACAGCCCCGCCGAAGTTGAAAGCGACCCCGATGCCACGCCGGGCGAAAAAATACGGTTGCACCGACTGGGCGAGCCGGCGCTGGTGGCCACGGCGTTGCGCGGCCAGTTCACGTCATTCTGGACGGGCGACCGCAAGGTTCCGGCCTGGGAAACCCAGCCCGGTCTGGCGCCGCCGGAAGACCCGCTGGCCGGCCAGCCGGCGCCGGAACTGAAGCCGCGGCCGGGCAGCCTGATTCTGTACAGTTCGGCGGGCAGCCTGAACATTGAGTATCTGTATGGTTACAACCTTGACGAAGTGCGCAATGCGCTGATTCCAATCGGCCTGACCATGTTCCGCAACGCCGCCGACGTGGCGATCTACGGGGAAGATTTCGTGCGGCTGCGCGTGCGCACGGGTGTCGCGCCGCGCATCACCGGCGAAGTCAGCGAGGGCCGCCGGCTGTGGTGGATGCTGGTGTGCATTGCCGGCATGCCGCTGGCGTTGACGGCCTGGGGCGTGGGGCGCGCCCTGGTGCGCGCGCGCCAGCGTCAGGAATACGAAGCCGCGCTTGGTTCCGGAGGCCAATCATGACCCAGGACCAGACTGCCGCCCCAAACGCGGCCCCGGCCGACCGCCTGATTTCCGATGAAGTGGTGGCGCGTCAGCGCAACCGTCAGGTGATGGTGATGACCGGTGTGATCCTGGTGCTGGCGGGCCTGGTCTGGCTGTCGCGCAGTACGCGCGCGCCCGAGGAAAAACTTACGCCTGTGCCGCTGGTGGGGGGCACAGCCGACGCTCCGGCGTTCGCGGCCGCCGATGTGGCGCAGATCGAAATCTGGGCGGGCAGCGACAAGCCCCTGGTGCTGGTTCGCCAGGACGGCGGCTGGCGCGTGCCGGTGCGTTTTGGGGCTCCGGCCGACCGTAACGACGTGGACGCGCTGCTGACCAAACTGTTTGACAGCAAAAGGCTGGGGCGGCCTTCCACGGAAGACGAAACGCGTTATGCCCAGTACGGCCTGGCCGATGCCGACGCCGTGCACTTGCGACTTCAAAGCGCCGCGGGCAAGGAACTGCTGCACTTGCTGCTGGGTCAAAGCGACGACCGTGCACGCGATTTTGTGCGCCTGCTGGGAAATCACCCCAAGGGCATCTTTGAACTGGCCGGGCCGGGCGGCGCCTGGGATACGTTGTATTCTCGGCTTCAACTCAATGCTGACGGCCGCCCCGACCCCAAACGCTGGCTGGATCTCAGCGGCTTTCGCGTGATTGACAGCGGCACACGCGTGGATCGGGTTGTGGTCACGGACGGCGACCGCGAGTTTGAGTTCCGGCATGACCCCGTGGACGAGAACAAGTGGCAGGTGACCCGCCCGCGCCAGGGCGAAGGCGAAGCCCCGGCAATCAAGGGTGTGATCAGCGTGCTGGAAAATCTCGCCGCCAGCGATATCGCCGGCCGTGACACCGACGCCCACACGCTGGGCATCGCGGCCAGCCGCCGCAGCGTGATGCTGGAATACCTGGTGGACTCCAGGCCGGTGCAGGCGACGGTAACTTTTGGCGAGCGCAAGGACGGCATGGTGGCGGTGCTGCTCAAGAGCAACAACCAGGGCAGTTTGATTCACTGGGTCGGCGACTACGTGCTGGACCGTGTGTTCCGCAAGCCTGGAGAGTTCATCCGCCGCGCCGAGGTCAACCTGGTGCCGCTGATGGCCGACATAGATCGGCTGCGCGTGACCGACGGTGACAAGCTGATCGAGGCCCGCAAAGAGGCCGCACCCGGCGCGACATTGAAGGAGTGGAAGCTGATCACGCCGCCCGCGGCGCGCGCCGACCGCGGACTGATTTCCGGCCTGGTCAATGAACTGAATACGTTGCGCGGGCTGAAGCACACCGAGGCCGCGGACTTTGTCGCGCTGGGCGTGGATCCTTCAGTTTGTCGCCGCTGGCTGGAAGTTTTCTGGCAGGAGAAGCCCGAACGCAAGGAGGGCGAACCTGAACCTGAACCGGTGCAGAAGACGGCCGCGCTGTACTTCGGCAAGGTCGAGCACGGCGAGATCGCCGTGCTGGTGCGCGCCAGCGGCCGCGACGATGCCGTGTTCTGGCTGGACGAAGAAGTGACACGCGAGCTGTTCATGGACCCCGCCGAACTGGTGGCCATGGTGCGCGTGCGGCACATTCTGGTTTCCTGGAAAGACAAGGCCGAAGGTCTGGTGCCCAAAGACCCCGAACGCACCGAAGAGCAGGCGCGGGCGCTGGTGGCGCGGATCATGGAGCGTATCCGCTCCGGCGAAGATTTCGTGGAACTGCAGAAAGAGTTCAACGAAGACCGTGACCCGGTGGCCGTGTACGATGTGACGCGCCAGTCCCAGCTTGTGCCTTCGTTCAAGGAGCTTTCGCTGCGGCTGGCGGTCAACGGCTTTGACCAGGTGGATTCACCCTACGGCGTGCACATCATCAAGCGGATTGAATGACCATGAACGCCGCACCGGGACTTCTCAAACGCGTCTTTCTCAACCCGCTGGCGGTGCGCGAGGTGCGCCAGGCCTGCCGATCGTGGAAGCTGGTGGTGTTTCTGAGCCTTTACCTGCTGATCCAGGGGGCGATTTTCGCAATCTGGGTTTACGCGGCCAGTGATCGCGGAACGTTTGAAAACCCCACGGGTGTGGGGCGCGGGCTGTTCATCACCATGTCCATCGTGATGGTGGCGATTGTGATGCTGATCTTTCCGGTGTTTTCCAGCACGGCGATTGCCAGCGAACACGAAAAGAAAAGTTTTGACCTGCTGTTGCTGACGCCGCTGGCGCCTTGGGAAATCGCGTTGGGCAAGTTCTTTGCCGCCGCCATCCAGTCCAGCCTGTTTCTGATCGCCACCGTGCCGCTGTACGCCATGGCCAATTTGTTCGGCGGCATCGAACCCGAGGTATTCTTTGTGACGCTGTGGGCCCTGGTGCTGCTTTCTGTGCTGATCAGTTTCATCGGTGTGTACGCCTCCAGTCTGGTTACGCGGGCGATTCCGGCCGTGCTGGTTACCTACGCGTTTGCGTTTGTGCTGGGCATCGTGCTGATGGTGGTGTTTCTGACCGTGGCTTTCGGCTCGACGGTGGGGGCGCTGTTTGCGGTGGTCAAGTTTCTGATTGACCCCAATGTCAGCGAGGCGCTGCTGTACCTGGGCGTGCTCACCGTGACCTGCGCCATGTACTGCACGTTTCTGTTTCTTTCGACCACAAACCGGCTCAAGCCGACATCGCACAACAAAAGCACCAACATGCGCCTGTTCTGGACCTGCGTGGCGCTGGTCGTGCCGGTCCAGGTGGCGTCCTACTACATGGTCGCGCGGCTGCCGACCTACGACATGGTGTTCGGTTCGCTGATTACCGCGGCCGTTTACCTGACGTTGCTTCTGAGTGTTCCCGGCCTGGCCTTTCCCGCCGAGCCGCCGATTCCGTCGCGGCGCGTGCGGCGCGAAATGGAAAAGGCCTCCCCGGGTTTGCTGCGCGCCGGCGGTGTGCTGTTTTTCCCCGGCAGCGCGCGCGGCGTGGCGCACTTTTCGGGCATTGCTGTGGCGGGTTTCGGCCTGATGCTGGTAGCTGCGAAGTTCTGCTTTGGTGCCCTGCGCGATCGTTTTGCGGACAAGGCGCAGCTTGCGGCGGACTACACGGCGGCAGCCGGGATAGAGTCGCCGATGGCCGGATTCGGGCCGCTGGGGACGATACTGGCGCCGGCCATGGCGCCTTCGGGGCTCAGTGATGCCGACATGCGCTCGGCGCTGGATCTGTATTACGGCCACGAGTTCTGGGGCTACGCGCTGGTGTGTCTGGCGCTGTTGCTGACATTGCTGGTGTGCGCGCAGATTACCTGGCGTGTGTCGCTCAGCGGTCTTTCGCGCGGTGTATCGAGTGTTCTGGGCGGTCTGCTGATCGTGGTGTGGCTGGCCCTGCCCTACATTGCCGAGGGCATGACCGGTTCCGACAACGAGCCTGAATCAGCCGTTCTGGCCCAGTTTTCGCCCGTCCACGGCGTGCGTGTGGCCGCGGCCTGGGGCACCGAGCGCGGCCGGGCCGACATGAAACCCGGTGAGATCGGTTCGCGTCATCGCCAACGCGCCGACGGACTGATGGTTCGCTATCGCGTGTTTCTGGCCACCGCTGGCGTTCTGGGGCTGGGGCTGTTGGCCAGCAACCTGACTACGCACCGGCGGGTGATGAAGATGTTTGCCCAGGCCTCGGCCCAAAGTCTGCAGCCCAACCCGGTTCAGGTCAGCCAGCAGCAGATTGAAACAGCAATTCGCAATCTTTCGCAGCCCGTGGCCGTGCAGCAGGCGGCACCGCCGCCGCAAGGCCAGCCCTTGACCGCGCAAGGGGCCGCCCCCGTGCCGCCGGTGCCGGGCCCGGAACTGCCGCCGGCGGGCGAAATCAAGACCGGATAGCGCGCCACGCCGCCGCCGGCGCGCCGTGCCTCAGTTGTTGTCAATCTGCGCCTTCTGCACCTTGCCGCTGTAATCAATGATCACGGTCTTGATCTCGCTGAAGGCGTCAATCACTGTCGGGCCGCCTTCGCGGTGCCCGTTGCCGGTGTTCTTCCAGCCGCCAAAGGGCGTGCTGACTTCGGCGCCTGTCGTGCCCGCGTTGATGTAGCACAGGCCGGACTCGAGTTCTTCGCTGGCGCGGTGACACAAGTTCACGTCGCGGCTGAAAAAGCTGGTGCTCAAGCCGTAGGCCACATGATTGGCGACTCTGATGGCTTCTTCGTAATCCTTCACCTTGATCACGGACAGCACCGGGCCGAAGATTTCTTCCTGCGCAATGCGCATGTCCGGCCGCACGTTGCTGAATACCGTGGCGGCGTAATAGTTGCCTTTGGCGTACGCGCCGTCTTTCAGCACCTTGCCGCCGCATTCCAGTCTGGCGCCTTCCTTCAGGCCGATCTGCACATAGCCGTCAATCTTGGCCAATTGCTTTTCGTTCACAATTGCGCCAAAGAAGCTGGCCGGGTCACTGCCGTGGCCGACCTTGAGCCTGCCGGCGTGGTCGGCCAGCATCTTCACGAACTTGTCGTGCACCTTTTCGTGCACAATCACGCGCGAACAGGCGGTGCAGCGCTGGCCGCTGGTGCCGAAGCTGCACCACAGCACCGCGTGCAGGGCCAGTTCCAGGTCCGCGTCGTCCATGATGACCACGGGGTTCTTGCCGCCCATTTCAAGGCTCAGGCGCTTGTTCAGCGGCGCGGTCTTGGCCGCAATGGCAAGACCGGTTGTGGTGCTGCCGGTAAAACTGACCATCGCGACGTCGGGGTGGGTCACCAGGCGGTCGCCGATTGGCGCGCCGTGGCCGACCACCATGTTGAACACGCCCTTGGGAAAGCCGGATTCGTGCAGGATCTCTGTCCAGCGTTTGCCCAGCAGCGTGGTGTCTTCGGCGGGTTTAAAGACGCAGGTATTGCCCATGACCAGCGCCGGGTAGCTCTTCCAGGAGGGGATGGCGATCGGGAAGTTCCAGGGGGTGATCAGCGCGCACACACCCAGCGGCTGGCGCATGGTGTACATGCGCTTGTTGGGAAGCTCGCTGGGAATCTGCCACCCCCAACCGCGCCGGCCCTCGGCGGCGATGTAATAGGCCATGTCAATGGCCTCCTGCACGTCGCCCCGGGCCTCGGCAATGGGCTTGCCCATTTCGCGGGTCATCAGTTGCGCGATTTCTTCTTTTCGGCGGCGGACGATTTCAACGCTGTTCAGGATCAGCTTGGCGCGTTCGGGCCGCGGTACTTTCTTCCAGTCGGCAAAGGCGGCCTTGGCCGCGGCTACGGCGGCGTCCACGTCGGCGTTGTCGCTTTGGCGCATGTGGCAGATTTCGTCGCCGTTGCCGGGGTCCTTGCGAACCAGCTTTTCGCCCTTGCCCTTTGTGGCGACCCACTGTCCGTTGATGAAGTTGAGGACTTCTTCGCTCATGGCTGTCTCCTGTCCACGTTCTAACAACAGGGCAACGCGGCGCTATCCCTCCAGGCGGTGGTCACGCGGCAAGATGGTTGCGGCATTCAGGTTGGCTGCTCCACCGCGCGTTGCGGCTACCCCGCATCGCTGGTCACGGGCCGTGGCGGTTCGGTGTCGCTGGGGGGTGCTTGTGTCGGCTGGGGCGAGGTGGGGGACGGGTCCGTCAGCCACGCGCCTTGTGTCTCCGGGGGCGGCGGGCGGAAGGCCTGTGCGCCGGGCAGATCTTCCGGCGGCAGGGGTATGTTGTCGGCCAGCCTGGGCGGCACCTGGAATGCCTCTATGGGCGCTTCGGTTACGGCGGCCTGCTCGGCGGCTTTTTCTTCCTGGGCCTGGATCAGCTTGACCTCAAGTTCGCCCGCCGCGATCTCGGCCTTTTCGGCCGCCATGCGATTGGCATAGCGCACAATCAGAATGCCAAAGGGCCCGGCCAGAAGACCCGCCAGCCAGGCTTCAATCGGGGTCAGGGCGTCGTCACGGGCCATGCGCCGGCAGACCCAGGCAAAGGGCATGCCCAGCGCCAGATAGGCGCACACCGCGCCGATCACAAACGTTACCGAGGCACCAAGTATCGTCGCGAGCATGGCTGCGTGTTTCCGCCGGTGGCGATGGCCGTAAGATCAACCCGATGGCCGAAAGCGACCACAATCATGTAATCATGGTGGCCGACCTCAGACACGGGGATTCCGGCCCGTGGCTTGGTGCCGTGCTGGGGCCATTGGGCGGGCCTGGGCCGCGTGTTGCGCCGTGGGAGCCGCCGGCAGCAAACCCGCCCGGCGATTGCGACGCCCTGTACCTGGGCCCTGGCGAAATCACCAACCGTGCTGCGATAGAACAGGCCGCGCGGGTTGGTCTGCCGCTGTTGCTGGACACCACAGGCGCGACGCTGAAGGAAACCACGCGCGCTGCCGGCTGGCACCAACTGGCTTTCCGCGGTGGCGACATTCCGAGACTGGGCGGACGACTGGCTGGCCTTGGGTCGTTGTGCCTGCTACACGGCACGGTGCAGGGCGCGCCGCCGAATCTGCGGGCGCTGGCGCGCGTGGCGGGGCAGACCTTTGTAGCCGTGGGCCTGGTGGATACCTCCGACCAGGGGCTGGGCGGCCTTGCTGTGGCACTGGGCGCGCGCGTGATCGTGCGCCGGCCACCGGGGCTGGCTGAGTACGAGGCCGAACTGGCCCGTGCCGTGGCGGCACTGGGCACTGGCCACAAGCACCCCGATGCCTGCGAGCTGGCCGCTGTGCACGCGCAACGCCGGCGTCTTGTGGCCCGGCGCGACATTGCCGCAGGGACAGTGATCGGGCCGGATGACCTGGCCGCGGCCAGACCGGGCCCCGGGCCTGACGAGTTCGCGCCGTACCAGCAGCCGGGTGTTGAGGGGCGCCGCGCAGCGCGCGACATTGCCGGTGGCGCGCCGTTGCGCACCGAAGACCTGGATGGCCAGGCGCCATCGGCCCCGGCGTGGTTCGCGCCCCGGCCGCCGCGCGAGAAACCGCAATAGCTACAGTCGCGGCAGGGTGGTGCCGCAGCTCATGCAGGTGCGACGGCCGACTTTGGCCCGGGCGCCGCAGTTGGGGCATTGCAGGTAGCCGTCGGCACTCACGACCGGCGCGGCGGGTGCAACGGGCGCCGGCGGGGCGGCGGCTGGTTGCGGCGGTGGAGCCCAGGCCTGGGCCGCGCCCGGCGCGGCTTGCGGCGGCAGGGTCTGTTGCGGGTACGCTTGTGGCGGTACGGGTTGGCCGGGCGGGACGAACATACCCGGCACCGGCCGCCGCTTGGGTTGAAAGAACAGCGAATCTGGTTTCAGCAACGGCACGATGCGCACGCCGATGTAACCCAGAAAAAAACCGGCGGCAAAACCGGCCCAGGGGTTTACGCCGTGCTCTTCAGCCTTGGCGCGGCCCCAGAAACCGAACAGTGTCTGAAAGCCGGCGCCGATCAGAAAAAACAGAAGAACCTGGCCGATGCTGAAGCCCGGCTGTTCAACCACCGCGCCGCCGTAGAACTCGGGTGGCAGGTCCTCAAAGGGCCGCTGCTGAAGCAGAACCGTGGCCAGAGAAAACATGGCTAATAGGCCCCGGGGTCCGAAATCAGGGCCATGTCCTGGCTGAACTGCAGCGCGATCAGCAGCACAAACACTGCCACGATCACCGTGCTGACCAGACTGGCCATGCGGCGGCGCTTGCGCGGCGTCGCCGGAACAAACACAACACCCGCCAGCAACAGCACGCCCAGCGGCAGCCAGGGCTGACTCGCAAACAGGTCACCCACGCCGCCGACAATGGACTTCAGGTGAAACAGAACCTGTTCGCTGACCGGCGCGTCCAGCGAGGGCCCCTTCATGACTGCCAGGGGCCCGCGCCGCATGAAGCCCCACACGCCCATCACCAGCAACGCCTCGACAAGAATGAACAGGTAGTAGTACAGCGCCTCGGGCAGCCGCGGTGAAGGCGCGTCGGGATCGGGCTTCTTCTTTTTGCCGCCCGAATTCAGCAGCGCGGCAATTGCCTCGTCGCTGGGTTCGCTCTTGGTCGCGGAGGGTTCGGTGGCGGGTTCGGGCAAGGTTTGGCCTCGTGATTCCGGGCGCAAAGTATGCTGCAATCGTACCTGCATGACCGACGAAAACCCAGCCCGGTCAGGCCCCGCGCCCGGCGACGGCCCGGAAGTCCCGGCGCCGGAGCTTGCCGTGCCCGCCGCGCCGCGCCGTGCGGAAACCAGCGCGCGGCTGGATCCGCTGATCGGCCAGCGTCTGGCCAGCTATGAAATCCTGTCGCGTGTGGCGCGTGGCGGCATGGGCGTGGTGTACCGCGCGCGCCACGTTTACATAGACAAGATTGTGGCGGTGAAAGTGCTGGACCCGGCTCTGGCCCAGCGCGCGGACCTGATTGACCGCTTCCGCACCGAGGCGCAGTCGCTGGCCCGTGTGGAACACGAAAACGTGGTCAAGGTGATAGACATCCTTGAGGACAAAGGCCACCACTTCATCGTGATGGACTTTGCCGAGGGTGCCAACCTGCGCACAATTGTTAAAGAGCAGGGGCCGCTGGCGCCGCATGATCTGCTTTCTGTGGCGCGCCAGACCGCCGAGGCGTTGTACGCCGCGCACCGCGAGGGCATTCTGCACCGCGACATCAAGCCCGAAAACCTGATCCGCAACGCGCGCGGTCGCTGCAAGCTGGCCGACTTCGGCCTGGCCGGCGACCTGCGCCTGATTGCCGAAGGCCACGAGGGCCCGCTGAACTTCGGCACGCCCGCCTATTCGGCGCCCGAGGTTCTGCGCCGCCTGGTGCCCGACAAGCGCAGCGACATCTTCAGCTTCGGCGCCACCATGTACCACCTGGCCACGGGCGACCCGCCCTTTGGCCACAGCGGGCTGTCGCAGATCATGCTGCGCCAGAAGCACGGAGCCGAACTGCTGGATTCACGCCGGCCGGACCTGCCGCCCAAATTGTGCGCGCTGATCATGAACTGCCTGGCCTATGATCCGAAAGACCGGCCGGAAAGTTTCGCCGAGATTCTTGAACGCCTGCCGCGTCGAGCCCACACCCGCGCCGCGGTGCCCGGTGCCACGCCCACAGAGACCGCCGACCTGCTGGCCACGGCTTCGGCACCGCTGCCGGCGGCCGAACCCGAAACCACGCCTTCGTCGCGTCTGATCAGCATCGGTGTTCTGGTTCTGGCCGTGTTTGCCGCGCTGCTGGTGATGGTTCTGGCCTGGAACCAGTGGCGCGGCGCAAACCCGGCGGCCAACGCCGCGCCGGCCAACGCCATTGCCGTCAATGATGTTGCGCCTGCGCCCGACAACACGCCGCGTATTGTGCCGCCGGCCAACAACGCCCCGCCGCCCGCGTTTCTGCCGGAAGACGAAGCCTTTGCCGCGTCGGAACTCGACAGCCGCACCGCCATGTCCAAGGCCGACTACGTTTCGGCCTGGGAGGCCTACGACGCGTTTTTGCGCAAATACCCGGCTTCGCGCCACGCTGAAACTGCGCGCCAGCAGCAGCGCGAGGTGCTTTCGCGTGTGCAGCAGTTGCGCGAACAGGAATACCGCAAGGCCCGCGACGCCAGCGAGGAGGCGTTGCGCGAGCGTCGAACCGCCGACGCGATCGCGTCACTGGACCGCTTTCCGCCCGAGCTGCTGCGGCCGCTGTTTCCCGGCGAAGAAATCGAGGCCGCCCAGCGCCTGGAAACCCAGCGCCAGGTTGTGATCGCCGCCGAGGCCGGTGACCTGGCCCGCGTGCTCGAGCAGGCCGACGCCCTGCGCAAGGCCTGGCGCGACGAGGCCGAAAAGGGCGAAGGTCTGAGTGAAATCCGCCGCCTGCGCAGCGCCGCGAACCTGTTGCGCACGCGCGAACTGCTGGAACAGTTTCTGCCCGGCCGCACTGCCGACGCGCAGGAAAAGGTGAACAAACGCCTGGCCGAACTGCGGCGCCAGCTTGAGGCCGCGCACCAGAACGCACTGGTGCCGACCACACAGTGGCGCCAGTTCTGTGGCGGGTTGCGCGCCGAGTGGGCGCTGGCCGGCGCGCAACTGTTTGACAGCATCGTGCCGTTGCTGGTCAACCGTGAGTTCGAGCCCGCGCGCCGCCAGGTGGACGCCCAGATCGAGCGCGTGAGCAAGGCTCGCGCCGCTGCGGCGGCCGGATTGTCGCGCGACGTGGCCGCGCGTGCCGCCGAGCGCAAGGAGGTAGAAGACCTGCTGCGTCGCCTGCGCGAGGACATTCAGTTGGCCGAACGCTGCAACCTGGCCGTGGCCGGCGCGGTGCGGCGCCTGAAATCAGAGGGCAAGTCCACCGAGTTCCGCGCCCATGATGGTTTTGACGCCGACAGCAAACGCTCGACGCGCGTGGTGCGCGTGATGGGTCGCGTGGTGGCGACCACTGCCTCGGAGGTCGAAATAGACGACGGCGATCGCCGCGTTTCGCTCAGGCTGGATATGCTCACCGTGGATACCGTGCGCGCGCTGGTCAAACCCTCGCGCGTCATGGACGAACACCTGAGTCTGGTGGCGTGGCTGGTGGCGCTGGGCCGGGTTGATCTGGCCGAGACCGAAGAAGCCCGCATCTTGCGTATGCCCGAACTGACCACCACCGCGCAGTCGCGCATGCGCGAATTGGTGGGGGGCGGGCGGCTGGCTTTTGCGGCCTGGCGGCGTCTGAGCTACATGGCCGCAGCGGCGGGCAAGCTGACGGTGGCCGATCCGGCGGCGGCCTTCGGCACCGACAGCATCGAGGCGCGCATGCTGGCTGCCCAGCAGGCCTGTGCCACCGGAACCGAAGCCGCGGCCGCGGCTTATGTGCGGCTGGTGGGCGAAATCGCCGACCCCGAACTGGTCCATCTGGAGATCTTTGCCCGCGCTTTGGTCCAGGCCAAAGCCGGCACGGCCGACCTGCGCAACCGCCTGATGCTTGAGCCCTGGGACGCCAACGTGCATGCCCAGCTTGCCCGTGCCCTGCGCGCCGATGGCGACACCGAGCAGGCCCGGCTGGAGGCCCAGCGTGCGCTGCTGATTGACCCCAGCCACGAGGATGCCTGGGCGCTGCTGAAAGAACTGGGCTGAGCCGCGCGCCTGCCCTTGGTAAGCTGCGGGTGTGAACAATTTCTCGTGGGTCATTGAGGGTGAAATCGCCGGCATGGCCCGGCCCTACGGCCGCGACGAATCCCTTTGGCCCTGGCTGGCCGACAAGGGCATCGCGCTGGTGGTCAGCCTGACCGGAGCCATGCCCGACGCCAATACGCTGGCCAGCCACGGCATTGATGTGCTGCATGTGCCGGTCGAGGATTTTTCGGCCCCGTCGCCCGAAGACATTGAAAAGTTCCTGGAGCGCGCGCGCTTTTACCGTCACGAAAAGAAGGCGATTGTCGTGCACTGTGGCGCTGGCATCGGCCGCACAGGCACCATGATCGCTTGCTATCTGGTGGACAAGGGCATGAAGCCCGATGAGGCCATTGCCCTGGTGCGCAAGAAACGCCCCGGAAGCATCGAAACCGCCGAACAGGAACAGGCGGTGCGCGATCTGGCCAGGCGTTTGAAGCGATAGGGATTGGGGCATAGGGCTTGGCAACGGCGGTTCCGGGGAACTGCAACTGCGTTATTCCTAACCCTCACCTTGACCTGCTGCCCTAGCCCCATCTTGGCGGTATAACGCCTTGGTGCACATCGCCATTGTCCGCACCGAGTTTATCCAGTCGCGCGGCGGCGCCGAACGCTACGCCGTGAACCTGGCCCGCACCTGGCGCGACCAGGGCCATCGCGTCAGCATCGTCTGCGCCAGGCACGACGCCGCCAACGCCGCGGGCATGGAAGTCGTCACCGTCACGCGCCCGAAAATTCTCGGTCCCTGGAAACACCGCTGGTTTGCCGCCCGCGCGGGCGAAGCCGCGCGCGAAACCGGCGCCGAAGTTGTGCTCTGTCTGGCCCGGGCCTATCCCGGCGACGTGCTGAGGCTGGGCGACGGGCTGCACCGGGCGTGGCTGGGCGCGCGCTATCCCGACCTGGCCCAGCGGCGGCGGGCATTTCTGAACCCGCGCCACCGGCAATTGCTGAAACTTGAGGGCGAGATGTTCTTGCCCGGGCGTTTTCAGTTGTACGTGGCCAACAGCGGCATGATCCGCCGTGCCGTGACCCACATGTACGGCGTGGACCCTTCGCGCATTCTGGTGATTGCCAACGGTGTAGACAGCACCCGCTTTCACCCCGGCCTGCGCAGCAAACGTGCCGAGCTGCGCGCCCTGCGCGGCATAGATACCAGCGCCAAAGTCGTGCTGTTTGCCGGCATGGACTTTCGCCGCAAAGGACTGCTTGAGGCCGCGCGCGGGTTTGTGGAACTCGCCCGCACAGCGCCCGATCGCGACCGGTTGCGCTTTGTGTGCGTGGGCAAGGGCGACACCGAAGACGCCCGCCGTGTGTTACACGAGGCCGGGTTTGCCGCCAACGCCCAGTTTTTAGGCCCCACGCCGGCGATGGAAGACTGGTACGCCTGCGCCGATGTGTTCTTGCTGCCGACCATGCACGACCCCAGTGCCAACGCCGTGACCGAGGCATTGGCCTGCGGCCTGCCGGTGATCACCAGCGGCGAAAACGGGGCACGCCAGCATATTGTGGCCGGGCGGAACGGTGTTGTGCTCAACAACCGCATGGACGCCCACAAAATGGGCCGGGCCTTGCGCATGATACTGGACCAGGCCCCCGACCCGCAGCAGATCGCGCGGATATCAAGGGTGATGACCACGCAGGAAAATGCCGCATTGATGCTGGAGGCCCTGCAGAAAGCCAAGGCCTTGCGCGGCGCGAAAGTAACGGCCCCGCCCTACACCCAAAGCGGCAACCGCGCCGCCCAACTGCGCGCCCTGAAACGCCGCATGTGGGCCGAAGGCGACACCCGCGATTACCGCGAAGTGTTCAAGGCGATGATGAAGCAGGGGCAGTAACAGGAGCCCGAAGCGCAAGCGAGGGTGTTGTTCATCGAACATTTTCAGTTCCCGACCGGATTCAAGTTGAATTGCTGTGCTGTGTCTTGTAATAAACCAATCGGTTACGTAACTAAACGGTTCATTATGAATCTGACCGAAGACAAGCTCGACGCCACCTTTGCCGCTTTGGCGGACCCTACACGCCGAGCGATCCTGCGGCGGCTGACTGGCGGTGCGGCCTCGGTTTCGGCACTGGCCGAACCCTTTGCAATGTCCATGCCCGCCGTCAGCAAGCACCTGCGCGTGCTGCAGCGCGCCGGGCTGATTGTGCGCGGGCGTAAGGCCCAGTGGCGGCCCTGCACACTGAACGCCAAGCCCCTGAAACAGGCCGCGCAGTGGATCGACCAGTACCGCAAATTCTGGGAAGAAAGCTTTGACCGTCTGGACGCTTATCTGAAGGGCCTGCAGGCCAAAAGGAAGAAGCATGCCAAGTAAACTGGTGATCACCCGTGATTTTGACGCGCCGCGCGATCTAGTGTGGCGGGCCTGGACCGACCCCGAGCAACTGGCCCACTGGTGGGGCCCCAAAGAAATGCCAACCAGTGTCGAGAGGTTCGACCTGCGGCCCGGGGGCACGTTTCTGTACAAGATGAAGCGGCCCGAGGGTGACTGGTGGGGCAAGCTTGTGTACCGTGAGGTCCGTGCTCCGGAAAAACTGGTGTTCGTCAGTTCGTTCTCCAACCCCAAAGCCGAAGTCACTCGCGCCCCGTTCTGGGAGAAGTGGCCGCTCGAAATTGAAAGCACAGTGACCATGACCGAGCAGCAGGGCCGCACCACGGTCAAGCTGGTGGCACGACCAGTCACCAAGGATCCCGACGAACTGGATTTCTTTGGAAGCGTGCTGGACAACGTCCGCACCGGCTACGGCGGCACGTTCGACCAGCTTACGAGGCATCTGGCCGACTGTGCCGGGCGCAGCATCCTGATCGTTCGTACTCTGGACGCGCCGATTGACCTGGTGTGGGAGGCCTGGACCAACCCCAAGCACGCCGACCAATGGTGGGGCCCCAATGGGTTCACCAATCAGACGCATGCCCACGAATTGAAGGTCGGCGGGGTATGGCGGTACACGATGGTCGGGCCTGATGGCACGGCGTTTCCGAACCGACAGGAGTATCTGGTGATCGAGAAGCCGACGCGGCTGGTCTACAAGCACGGTGACGACAAGAACCACGAGATGTTTCGCGCGTCGGTTACATTCACGCCGATGGAGGGCAAGACGCGCGTGAGCCTGTACACGATGTTCCCTACCAAGGAAGCCCGCGACACGGTGGTGGAAAAATACGGGGCTATCGAAGGTGGCAAGCAGCACCTGGCGAATTTGGGCGATTATCTGAAGGGCATGGTGCAGGGCCGGTAAGCGGCTACAGTTTTCTCGCATCCGGTGTCGGTGCTTGCCAGAATGTGTGCATCCAACATCGGGAGCCCCCATGCGCGCGATTCTTCTGTTCGCAGCTTGCCTGATTTGCCCCGGCCTTTTTGCCCAGTTCGGCCCTGAAAACTACCTTGAGGCCACAACCCAGCCCGCCGCGGGCACGGTGCAGGCCGGCACCACCCAACGCCATTGCCTCTCGTTCGGCCTGATGCGGCTGGACATGAACAGTGACGATTTTGTCGGCCTTGTTGTGCGCAACAACGGCACGGCCCAGGCCGGCGACTATTCGCAGATCCAGCTTTGGTTCGACGCCAACGACAGCGACACGTTTGAGCCAGCCGGGCCGGATTACGTGGTCGGCAGTGCCACCAGCGGGGCGTTTCCGCGCGCGCTGACCATGACGACCCAGACGCACCTGGGCCTGAGCGTGTACAACTATTTCATCACGATTGATGTTGCGGTCGGGGCCGTGGCCGGCCGCACGTTCATCATTGAGGTCACGGTCAACGACGTGACCATGACAACTTACCCGGTGGTGTTGTTTGCCACGCCGCCGGTGGGGCCCACGCAGACGATTTCGTCCGCGCCGGGCCCGAACCAGATTGTCGTTACAACCCAGCCCGGCGGCGCCCAGGCCGGCACGGCGTTTGCCACCCAGCCGGTGGTTCAGTTGCGTAATTCCTCGGGCGTGCTTTTGAGCAGCGACAACACCACACAGGTGACGGCGGCAATCACCAGCGGCACGGGCACAACGGGCGCGGTGCTAAGCGGTACAACCACGGTTCAGGCCAGCGGCGGCATTGTCACGTTTACAAACCTTGCCATCAATCTGGCGGGCACGGGCTATACGCTGACATTTACGGCCACGGGCTTTACTTCGGCGGTTTCGGCCACATTCAACGTGACCACCACGCAGGTAGCCACGCATCTGGCAATTGCAACCCAGCCCGGCGGCGCCCAGGCCGGCACGGTGTTTACCACCCAGCCGGTGATCGAGATTCGTGATGCCTCGGGCGCGCTGGTGGCCGGGGCCTCGAACTTTGTGGGCGTCAGCCTGAACGGCGGGGCTGGCGGCACACTTTCGGGCACATTGATTGTGCAGGCCGTCAACGGTGTGGCGACGTTCACGAACCTTTCGATCAACAACGCGGGCGTGGGCTACAGCCTGACGTTTTCGGCCTCGGGGCTTACCGGCGCCACCAGCAACACGTTCAATGTGACCGGCCCCGGCGGCGCGGCCGGTGGCGGTCGAGGCGGTGGGGGAGGCGGCGGCTGTGCGATGGGGCAGGTTGCCGGCCTGCCGTTTTTTGTGTTCGGGCTGGCCCTGTTGGGGCGGCGGCGCAAAGCCTGACGGGTTATGCCTGTTTGGCGTCTTCGGCGTCGAGGATTTCGCGTACTTCTTCGAGTGTGCGGTGGATCTTCAGCAGTTCAATCCGGCGCAGGCGGTCAAACACTTTTTCGTCGTACAGGCGGTGACCGCTTTCGGTGCGTTCGGCGGGCCGGATCAGCCCCAGCATCGTGTAGTTGTGGATGGTCTGCCGCGACAACCCGGTGTGGCGCATGATCTCGCCGACTTTATAGAGCTTCGGGGGTGCGGGCATGGGCGTCTCCGGGCCTTGCTACATAGCGCGCGGATGGGCAGCGGGCAAGTGGCGTTCAGCGCGCGATCAGTTTCTCGGGCACGATCGCCGCGCGTTTCATCAGTGCCTGTTCCACCTTGACGCGGTTTTCCTGAAAGCGGCGCTGGAACAGCCGGTTGCGGATGGATTCCTGAACCTTGGGGTCTTCAAAGTTGCGCAGGTCGCCGTCTTCGCGCGAAAACACCTGAACAAACGTCACCACTTCCAGCACCGTGCCGTCTTCTTCGGTGGATGTGACGGCTGACAGCTTCGACAAGCCGCCGGTGCGCGGTACGGACAAAACCAGTCCGTAGGTGTTGGCGTCAAGTTCAGAGTCGTCTTTGGCTGTTTTGCGCTCGGTGATTTCGACGCGCACGCCGGGCAGGCGTTCGTCGGCCAGCAGCTTGCGCAGTCCGTCGGTCGCGGCCTCAAGTGATTCGCCTTTCTGGGCGCGGGCGTACACGCCGGTGGCCGGATCCTGAAGCGCGTTGAGCAGCTTGTTGCGGCCCTGGATCGTGGTTTCCTGCGGGTAGTAAAGCCTGAACTGGCGGAAATCAATGTTGCGGGCGACGCGCCAGTCGCCGCGTGTGGCGTCAAATTCGCGGCGCACGTCGCGCGGCGTGACTGCCAGTGAAAAGTATGTGGAAACCGGAATCTCGGCTGGCAGGGCGCCGCGCGCGCCGGCCAGGTAATACAGGGCTTCGGCGCGGCGCAGGTCCACACGTTTGCGTTCGCGGTATTCGGCGGGTGTCAGACCGTAGCGTGACTTGCAGAAGCGCGCCCAGCCCTGGTCGTCTTCTGGCTTGATGCCGGCGTCCTTGCGCTCGCGCGCCAGAAGCGCCCGCATCATGCCGTCGGTGATCTTGAGCTGCAGCTTGTCGGCCTCGGCATCCAGCAAAAGCTGAAGAATGAACGCCGGCAGCGACTGGTGGACGATCTGTTTTTCCAGCATCGAATCGGTCTGGTCAGGCATGCCGCCGCGCGTCTGGCGCAGGGCGTTGATTTCGGCCTGCAGGTCGCGCCCGGCCGTGACCTGAAAAAACGTGACCGGCTTGCCGTCCACAATCGCCAGCACTTCGTTGGCGCCGTCGGCGATGCGCGCGGCCTTGGATTGCGCCAGACCAAGCGCGGGCGCAAGCGCAAGCAGCAGTGCGGCTGTAAGGGCGCGAATCGCGGGCATTGGCGGCACAGAATGCAGTGGCGGCACGGCGGCGGCAAGGGTGTTGGGAATGTCGCTACGCGGGTTCCGTGGCATACACGTTGTGGCGCGCCAGACTTTGCAGCAGGTTGGCCAGAAAACGCAGCCGGTCTTCGGGGGCTTCAAGGCCGGCCCGCAGCGGCAGGGCCAGTGTGGTTTCGTCCAGCACGCGAAAGTTGCGGCTGGCCAGGCTGAGGGTTTTGTGCGTGCGCGCGGCCGCAACGGCCCGCAGCTTCAGGTGGTCTTCGGCCACCGTCAGCGAGACCACGCCCAGCCGCGCCAGGCGCGCGCGCACCAGCGCCGCCGCCAGCATGCGTTCGAACTCGCGCGGCGGTTTGCCGAAGCGGTCATTCACTTCGCGACTCAGCGCCTCGGCCTGGGCCTCGTCGCCCAGTCGCGCCAGACGGCGGTACAGTTCGAGTCGCTGGCGCGGCGATTTGACGTAACCCTGCGGAATACGCAGGTCCAGCCCGAGGTCAAGCTGGGTGTCCACTTCAGGGGGCAGGGGCTGGTGCTTTATCTTGCGCACGGCGCGTTCCAGCAACCGGCAGTACAGGTCGTAACCGATGCTGGCGATATGACCGCTTTGTTCGGGGCCCAGCAGGTTGCCCGCCCCGCGCAGTTCCAGGTCGCGCATGGCGATCTTGAAGCCGCTGCCCAGTGCCTGGTACTGCAGCACCGCCTTGAGGCGTTTGGCCGCGATCTCGGGCACCGAAACGTCGTCCGGTACCAGAAGCCAGCAATAGGCCTGGTGCACGTACCGTCCCACCCGCCCGCGAAGCTGGTGCAGATCCGCCAGGCCGTAGGTGTGGGCCTGGTCAATGAAGATGGTGTTGGCGCTGCGCACGTCAATGCCGCTTTCGATGATGGTGGTGCACACCAGCACGTCGGTCTTGCGCTGCATGAAGCGCAGCATGACTTCTTCCAGTTCGCCTTCGGGCATCTGGCCGTGGCCGATTTCAACGCGGGCCTCAGGTACGGCGCGCTGCACACGTTCGGCGACGGACTCGATGTCATGCACGCGGTTGTGCACGAAGTAGACTTGGCCGTCGCGGGCCAGTTCGGCGCGTATCGCGTCGCGCACCAGCGCGTCGTCAAAGTGGGCGATGCGCGTCTGCACGGCCAGGCGGCTCTGGGGCGGCGTCATCAGGTTGCTGATGTCGCGCAGGCCCAGCATGGCCTGGTGCAGCGTGCGCGGGATCGGCGTGGCCGAAAGGGTCAGGATGTCCACGGTGCGGCGCATCTGTTTGAGCCGTTCCTTGTGCTCAACGCCGAAACGCTGTTCTTCGTCAATGATCACCAGGCCCAGGTCCTTGAACTGGACATCGGCCGAAAGCAGGCGGTGGGTGCCGATCACGATGTCCACGCGGCCGTCGGCCAGTCGTTCGATCGTGTGGCGCTGCTCGGCGGCAGTGCGGAAGCGCGACAGCACATCCACGATTACGGCAAAGGGTTTCATGCGTTCGCTGAAGGTCAGAAAATGCTGCTGGGCCAGAACCGTGGTCGGTACCAGCACCGCGACCTGGCGGCCTTCCTGCACCATCTTGAACGCGGCGCGCATGGCCAGCTCTGTCTTGCCGTAGCCGACATCGCCGCAGATCAGACGATCCATGGGCCGGCGGGCCTCCATGTCGCGCTTGATGGCGATGCTGGCGGTCTGCTGGTCGGGTGTGTCGCGGAACGGACAGGCGGCTTCGTATTCGGCCTGTTCGGGGCCGTCGGGGCGGCAGGGGTGCCCGGCCTCCTGCGAACGCAGGGCCTGTACCTCAAGCAGGTCCTGGGCCAGCTTGAGCACACTCTGCTGGGCGCGCAGTTTGCGCTCGCCCCAGGCCGCGGTGTTGTATTTGCTCAGGCGCGGCACTTCGCCGCGAGCGCCGATGTACTTCTGGACCACGTCGGCGTTGGTAACGGGCACGTGCAGGATCAGGCCTTCGTCGAATTCCAGCGCCAGGAACTCGCCGGTGTGGCCGTCGCGGTTCAGCGTTTCCATGCCGCGGTAGCGCGCGATGCCGTGCTGCAGGTGCACGACGTAATCGCCGGCTTCGATCTGGACGAAATCGTCCATCA
The DNA here is from genome assembly GCA_015075515.1 of Planctomycetota bacterium. Classification (GTDB taxonomy): domain Bacteria; phylum Planctomycetota; class UBA8742; order UBA2392; family UBA2392; genus H3-PLA7. Next base: position 24,258 of record JABTUE010000002.1, on the reverse strand, counting down.
GGTCCGAAACCGCGGCCTGCGGTGTTTCGGCGGCCGTCAGTCGGCGGCGGGCGCGACCCAGCAGCTCGTGCAGACTCAGCACTGCTACGTTCTGGCCGGCCAGCACGCGGCCGCCGGCAATGTCACCCTCCAGCAGCGCAAGGCCGGGGGCGGGGCGGCACCCGTGGCCGGCAAGGCCCTCGGTGGCGACTTTGAGTTCCGGGCCGGTACCGCAGAACAGCAGCACGGAACGGCCCGACTCTCTCATGGCCTTTGCCAGTGCGGCAATGCCGCCGTAGCCCTCGCCCAGCGCCACGGGTGTAACGCAGTCCAGGTTCGCGGCGGTCGCGCGCTGAACCCAGCGCGGCGAGGCCGCGACCAGAGACTCTGCCGTCGCAATGCGGCGTCGGGTTTCGGAATCATCGCGAAAACTGGCCAGCGTGCGCAGACGTTCCAGTACGGCGTCGGCCTGGATCACCGCCACGCTCGCGTCGGCCAGATAATCGGCAAGGCCGGCCGTGCGCTGGGCCATATCAAGCGGCACCAGTGGAAATGAAGCGCCCTGGGGCAATGATTCAAAGCTGCGCTGGGTCTGGGGGTCAAAGGCGCGCACGGATTCAATCGCGTCGCCGAACAGTTCCAGCCGCAACGGTGTGGCGCGCGTGGGTGGAAACACATCCACGATGCCGCCACGACGGGCGAACTGGGCCGGGGCGTCAATTTCGTCCACGCGGGTGTAGCCGGCCTCGACCAGCCGTCGAAAAAACGGCTCCAGCGCCAGCTTCTGGCCGGGGCGCAGCGTCTGGTTGGCGCCGGCCACGGCCGAGGGCGCGGGCAGGGGTTCCAGCAGCGCCGCAGCGGGCGCGGCCACAACGGCGCGATTGCCGGCTTGTTCCAGCTGGCCCAGAAACCCCAGCCACACCGCGTCGCGGTCCGGTGCCTGGGGGTCCAGCAGCGGGGCCGTCAGCGTTGGCAGGCCCGGCGCCAGCGCGGCCAGGTCCAGGTGCAGGTCTTCGGCGGCCTCAGGGCCGGGGGTGACGCACAGCAGTCGGCCGTGACCGGCCGCAGCCGCTGCCAGCAGGCTGAAGGCACAGCCCGACACACCTCCGACCTCCGGCACGGCGGTCAGGGGCCGAAGAGTCTCCAGCAGGCTGGCAACGGCGGGGTCCATGCGCAAAGAAAGCCCAGGCCAGAGGGCCTGGGCTTGGTGTAGTGGGTCAGGCGGAGCTACTCTTCTTCATCGTCGTCGCTTTCGTCGGCCTCTTCTTCGCCGAAGTCACCTTCTTCCTCTTCCTCTTCATCTTCTTCGGCGGCTTCTTCTTCGCCTTCGGCCTCTTCTTCCTCTTCTTCGGGCTCGTCGGCTTCTTCCTCGTCGCTGTCTTCGTCGTCGTCTTCTTCGGCGGCTTCGGCCTCGGCGGCGTCGGCGGCGATTTCGGCGGCAAAGCGGGCCATTTCGCCGGTGGCCACGAACTCTTCAATGCCCTGCATGGCCAGCCAGTCAATGGCCATTTCGGTCAGTTCGCGGCCGGCGTGGGTGATCCACTCTTTCTTGAGGTCGGGCCGTTTCTGCAGCAGCTTGTTGAACTTGTCGGGGCTTCCCTTGACGGCGTCGGCGATCAGTTTGGCGTCCTTGCTGTCCAGCAGCTTCAAAAAGCCGTCAATCAGCTTCTTGAACTTGCGGTTACCGATCGTGTCCAGCAGCACGCGCTTGCCCTTTTCGTCGTCCAGTTCCGCCGCGCCGCGGATCAGCTTGCCGCGCTTGGGGTCCCAGTAGTGCGCGGTGCGGGTGTCCAGCATGGCGTCAACCATGCGGTCAAGGTTGATCGAGAGTGGTGTTGACGGCATCTGCCCGTTCCTTGCCTGTTGCCCTGCGTGCGGCCCATGCCGCGCGGGCAAGGTAGTTCGGTATGGCCCGGAATCAAGCGTATTGAACCGGGTCTTTCACGCCGGCGTCCGCAAAGCCCTTAAGGCGGATGCGGCAGGAGTCGCAGCGCCCGCAGGCCAGCGTCCCGACGGGATCGTAACAACTGTGGGTCAGCGCGTAATCCACGCCCAGTGACAGGCCCAGCCGGATGATTTCGGCCTTGGTCATGCCCGAAAGCGGAGCCCTGATGTTCAGGGGCCGGCCCTCGACCCCGGCTTTGGTGCCCAGATTGGCCATGTGTTCAAAGGCGGCGATGAACTCGGGCCGGCAGTCAGGGTAGCCCGAATAATCCACGGCATTGACGCCCAGAAAGATGTCACCGGCCCCGAAGGCCTCGGCGGCCCCCAGCGCATAGCTGAGAAAGATGATGTTACGCGCCGGCACATAGGTCGCCGGAATGCCCGAGGCGATTTCGGACTGTGAGCGCCCCTTGGGCACCGGCAGGTCGCCGGTCAGGGCGCTGCCGCCAAAGGCCCGCAGGTCAATCTCGACCACCAGCGGCGCGCGCACGCCAAGCTGGGTGCAGACCCGCGACGCCGCGGCCAGTTCCACCGCATGGCGCTGGCCATAGCGAAAGGTCAGCGGCACGCAGTCGTGGCCCCGCGATTTGGCCAGGGCCAGGGTGGTGGCGCTGTCCAAGCCGCCGGAAACAAGAACGATGGCCCGCTGGTTCATGGCGCCAGTAAGCCGGGCGTCGGGCCAAGCGCAAGGGATCGGCCCGCAAACAGAACGGGCGGCCCCGCAGGCCGCCCGTTTTGGCAGAAAGCGCGGTCAGCCCTCGGGGAAGAACCAGTCCACGTACTGGCCGCCGGTTTCCGAGGCCAGCTTGCGCAGCAGTTCCTTGTCGTGGTTGCCGATGCCGACGCAGTGGATTACGACCTTGCGGAAGATGTTGTAACGCAGCAGGTCGGGCCAGATGTCTTCGCCGTAAATGAACTGGCCGTCGCCGATGCTGTTGTCCACGTTGTTGCGCTTGTCTTTGACGCGGCTGACGCTCTGGTCGTCCCAGCTTCCCCAGCCGTCGGTCATGAACACGATGCAGTCGGCACCGGACAGGATGCATTCCGGGTCCACGGCGGGTTCCTTGGTGTTGTCGCCGTTCTTGTTCAGGCGCAGGGCCCGCAGGATCGAGCCGTGGATGTTGGTCATGCCCATCAGCTCGATTTTCTTGACATCGCGCGACCACTTGTCGCAGTTGGCCTGGCTGGCCTGAACCCAGCCGCCGGTGACCAGTTCGTGCTTGGTGCCAAAGGCAATGATGGCAAACTGGCGGTCGCCGGCGAATTCCTTGATCGCGCGCGAAAGTTCCTCGCGGGCCAGATCAAGCTTGGTGCGGATGTCCTTCCAGGGCAGACGCCGCAACGGGTTGTTGTCGTTGCCGCCTTCTTCGTCTTCGGCGCCGCCCTGGGCCTTTTCACCCTTGCCGGGTGTGGTGGGGCCTTCGCGGCTCCGGCGGCGCTTTTCGATTTCTTCCAGCGTGATCTTCAGCGGCATGTTCATGCTGTCGGAGAAGTCCACCACGAACACAAAGCGCTTTCCCACCGGCTGGGTGTCAAACACCGGGGGCGTGGCGGCGGTCTTGCTGCGCTTGGCGTCGGGCTTCTGGGTGGTGTCCACCTTGCCCGAAATCTTCATCTGCGCGACCCACCACTTCCAGAAGAACGTGCTGGCCATGTCTATCACTTCGCCGGTCAGGGCTCGCAGCATGCGGCCGCCAAAGAACCGGACGCGCTCGTCGCTGCACAGCTTGCGTTCTTCCCAGGTGATGGTGGCCTCAAGCGTCTGGATTACCAGTTGGGTGTCGCCGGGCTCGACGATCTTTTCAAGACAGGCAAACACGTTGATCGGCACGATCGTCCAGGTGGTGGCCCATTCCTTGTTTTCTTCCAGCAGCACGGCAATTACCTGTTCGGCAAAGCGTTTGGCCCCGGCCTGGCGCACGGCCTCAATCGCCGCGACCTTGATGTACGGGTTCTTGGTGTCGGCAATCGCGCTGGTGATGGTGGCGTCGGCGGCCTTGCTGTCTTTCATGGCCGCCAGGGCGTAAAAGAAATCAAACTGGTCCAGCGCCAGCGTGGGGTCGCCGCCCTTGGGCGCGCTATTGAGCTTAAGCGCCGATTCGCCGATCATCTTGACGCTGTTTTCGTCGGTAAAGCGCGCCAGTCCCGCGATGATGCGCTTGCGCACTTCGCCGGGCAGGCCTTTCTTGCCCGACTTGCGCGCCTTCTGGTCGTCGGCCAGTTCCTTGAGCAGATATTTGGCTGCTTCGGTATCGTTGCTGGCGGCCATGTCGTCCACGGCGCGTTCCATAGCCGTGCGGCTTTCGTCTTTCTTGCCGTTCTCGTAGGTCTTTTTGGCTTCCTTGAAGTCCTGCTGGGCCTCAAGCCCCGAGGGCGCGGCCAGCGCGACCAACAAGGCGGCCAGGCCGCCAACGCACGCGATTCGAGCCAGAATCTGCCGCATAGGAACCTCCGAAGTGCAAGGGACTGCTACCTTTGTGTGGCCGCGAGGGTGTCAAATCTTACCAAAACGTAACCGCAAGCCGCCATTGCGTCACAAAGGGGTGTCGGCGGGGGGGATTTCCCGCTTCTTATGGCCCACAGCCCGATGCATCAAGTGGCGTGCCTAAACCCGCCACGGAGCGCAACTTCCCCTGTCCCTTTCGCCGCGTTCGTTCGTTTTCATAATGCGGCAAGGAGCCCGCATGCAGCCAGAAACGACCGGCCTGACCGGCGACGACTACCGTGTGCTTAAGGAAATTGGCGAGTCCCACCGGGCCATCCGGGCGGAACTGGCCAAGCGCATCGTCGGCCAGGACGAAGTGGTCGAGCAGGTGCTGACGGCGTTCTTTGCCGGGGGGCACGTGCTGTTGTTGGGTGTACCGGGTCTGGCCAAGACGCTTTTGATCCGGACACTGGCCGAAATTCTGGGCCTGAAGTTCAGCCGTGTGCAATTCACGCCCGACTTGATGCCCAGCGACATCACCGGCAGTGACGTGCTGGTGGGCGACGGCGACGAGCGCCGGTTTCAGTTCATTGGCGGACCGATCTTTGCCAACTTTGTGCTGGCCGATGAAATCAACCGCACGCCGCCCAAGACCCAATCGGCGCTGCTGGAGGCCATGGAAGAGTACACCGTTACGGTGGCGGGCAAGACCTATGACATGCCGGACCCGTACTTTGTGATGGCCACCCAGAACCCGATTGAACAGGAAGGAACCTATGTTCTGCCGGCGGCGGCGCTGGATCGCTTTCTGTTCACAGTGGTTGTGGATTACCCTACCCAGGCCGATGAACTGAACATGCTGTTCCGCACCACGGCAGGCAAAGACGAGCCGGTGCGGCGGCTGCTGGACGAGACGCGCGTGCGCCGGATGCTTGAGGTCGTGCGCAAGGTGAACATCAGCGATGAAACCCTGCGCTATGCCGTGGCGCTGGTGCGCGCCAGTCGCCCCGAGTTCAGCGGTGACGAACAGATCAAGGACATGGTCGAGTGCGGTGGCAGCCCCCGTGCCACCCAGGCCCTGATCATGGGTGCCAAGGCCCGCGCCGCCCTGGAGGGCCGCGACGAAGCCACGCCGGCGGACATTCGCGCGATTGCCCTGCCCGCCATGCACCACCGCGTGCTTACCAACTTTCATGCCGAGGCCGACAACGTGACCAGCCGCGACATCGTGCGCAAGCTGATCGCATCGGTGCCGCGGCCGGCGGGTGACGTTGAACCCGAGGACCGGCGCGTGCGCGTGCCGCTGAGCCGCTGGCTTTGGGAACTGATCATCGGCCGACCCGGCCGGCGCGGCGGGCTGGCACTTGCCGGCGCGGGGGGGCGCGCCGGCGAGCTTTCGATCGAGGAACGCCAGCGTCTGCAACTGGACGTGATGATGGCCGGGTGGCTGGACATGGCGGTGTCGCTGCTGCTTCCGGCACTGGTTTCCGTGTTTCTGTTCTCCCAGGCCCACGAGTCGCTTTCACGCGGGGGCGAAGGCGCGAAGTTCTGGCTGGGTCTGGCCGCGATTGTAATCGGCCCGGTGCTGTTCATGGTGCTGGTGCAGGCAGTAATGACGGCCATCCGCGGTGGGTCAGTGGGCTGCCTGATGCGCGGCCTGACGGTGATGGACCGCGACCGCATGACGCTTGGTCTTGGCGCGGCGCTGGTGCGCTCGCTGCTGCTGCTGGGCGGGTCGTTTGTGTACTGGGCGCTGCCGATTCTTGAAATCATCGGCTTGCGCGCGGCCGATGAGCGCAGTCTGGTGGATCGCATTGCTGGTACCCAGACCGTGCGCACCACCGCGTGAGCCGCGTCAGCGGCCGAACTTCAGGCGTTCTGCCAGAATCTCCGGCAGGCCGGCATCCAGAATCTTGCGGCCTGTGGCCTCAACGTCGTATTCGAGGCGGGTGATCTTCACCATCTCTTTCTCGGTGTCGTAGATGGCAAAGCACGACTTGGGGTTTTCGTCGCGCGGCTGGCCGACGCTGCCCACGTTAACCAGGGCTTTTTCAAAGCCCTTGAGGTTGATCTCGTAAGACATGCTGTAGCTGACCATCGGCCCCGAAAAGAACGTGACCGGCACGTGGCTGTGGCCCAGAAAGCAAACGCGGGTGCGCAGTTTTTCGAGGCTCAGGCGCGCGTCCTGGCTGGTCTGGATGTAGTCAAACAGGTCAGGAAAGTTCAGGCTGCCGTGCACCAGCGTGATGTCGTCATTGACCTCGTGCACCAGCGGCAGTTCGCGCAGGAACTGCATGTTTTCTTCTTTGAGGTTGTCGCGCGTCCAGTACACGGCCTGCTTGGCGTAGGTGTTGAAGAACTCGATGCTGAGCTTGCCGCACACGGCCCAGTCGTGGTTGCCGGCGACCACCGGGCAGCCCATCTGGCGCACGATGTCGCAACATTCGTCAGGGTTGGCGCCGTAGCCGACAATGTCACCCAGGCACAGATACTTTTCGACGCCCTGTTTCTTGCAATGGTCCAGCACCGTCTGGAGTGCTTCCAGGTTGCCGTGGATGTCGCCAAAGATTGCGTAAAGCAAGGCCAACTCCCGGCACGGCGCCCGGTGCAGAAACATGGCAGGGTTAACGTGAAACCCGACCCCAGCGGTCCACTTTACTTTATCCCCTCGCCCGTGGACCGGCAAGCAGACTAACTAGCCACACGCGCGCGCAATATGCCACTGTCTATGGCGAGACCTACCGCACACCAGGCCAGACCGTGCACCAGCAGGGGCAAAACCGGGGTTGCCTGGCCGCCCCACAGGCTTTGGGTGATGTCATGGCGTGAAAGGTCGGGCAAAAGCCGCGCCCAGGGCTCGCCCAGGCCGGCAACGGCATAACCGCCCAAGTACAGCAGCACCACGCCGCAGGCGACCCAGGCGGGGCGGCGGGTGCGAGCCAGCGGCTGGGCCAGCGCCAGCAGAATCAAGGCTGAGACCCATTGCGCCAGAACCGGCACCAGCACCGCGTGGCCTTCGTCCAGTGCCGAAGTCGCGCCCCGGTACCCGAACAGACGCGGATCCGTCCACTGGAACCACCACAGGGCGGCGTAGATGCCCAGTGTCCACAGCAGGCACAGACCGGCCAGACAGCCCGCGCGGCCCAGAAAGACCCCGCCGGCCAGAATGTGGGGGGCCACCGGCCGCGCCAGCAACTGGGGCTCGATGCCTTCGGCGGGTTCGTCGTCACGCGGCAGAAGAAACAGCAGCACCGCCACGGCGCTCAACAGGCCAATGCTGTACACGCCCATTTCCTTGAGCTGTACGACTTCGTAGCCCAGGCCGAAGGCGCTGAACCAGCGCAGGCTCAGAATCATCAACAGGCCCACACCCGCCAGCACAAGCGTGCTGGCGCGCCGCAACTGGTCGCGGGCAAAGGCGGCGGAAAGTGCCAACAGGGCGTGCACGGATACAGTGTGCGGCATCAAGTGCCGTTGAGCAACGGGTACACTTCGCGCAGAAAGCGCCGCGTGTCGCTGAACATCAGCGGCAGCTGTGCCGCATCGGCGGGCTTCAGCCACTGCCAGGCGCCGACTTCACTTTGCTGGGGCGTGACATTCCGCGGCCCGACCAGCTCACATTCCCACCAGTGCAGCAGAAAGTGCGCCCGGCGCGTGATGCTTTCGTACAGCTTGCGCACGGGTTTGACGGCCAGGCCGACTTCTTCGGCGGCCTCGCGCACACAGGCCTGGATCTGGGATTCGCCGGGTTCCATCGCGCCGGTAACTGCCGACCAGTAGCCGGGGTAGCTGTCGGTTTTGGCGCGTTCAATGAACAGCATGTCGTCGCCGTCGCGCACCAGCACGACCACGGCATGGCGGACGGGTTGCAGTGTGTCGCGCATCAGGAACCCCTGACTGCGGCCTCGATCTTCGGGCCCAGTTCCTTGGGGTTGGCTTTGCCACGCAGCTTGCGCATGGCCTGGCCGACCAGAAAGCCCAGCGCGGCCTGTTTGCCCGCGCGCAGGTCGGCCACGGCGGCGTCCCTGAACTCGGCCAGCACTTCGGCAATCACGCGGTCAACCTCGCCGCTGTCCTGCTCAATCAGCTTGTTCAGACGTTTGGCCACGACCGTGGCGCCCTGGCCGCTGTGGACCATTTCGCGGAAAATTTCCTTGGCCGTGATGTTGTTCAGCTTGCCCGCTTCGAGCAACTGGATCAGTTCGATTACCGCCTCGGGGGTGATCCTCAGGTCGCCGATTCCGGCGTTGCGTTCGTTCAGTTCGCGGCCCAGTTCGGTGACAACCCAGGGCGCGACCTTTTTCGGGTGGTCGTACAGGCGCACGCAGGCTTCATAAAAGTCAGCCACGGCACGGTCGCCAACCAGCCACTCGGCGTCGGCGCGGTTGAGCTTGTAATCGTGCAGAAAGCGCAGCAGGCGTTTTTCGGGCATCTCGGGCAGGCTCGCGCGAACCTGTTCGACCCATTGGCGCGGCACGTCGTACAAACCCAGGTCGGGCTCGGGAAAGAAGCGATAGTCGGTGGCTTCTTCCTTGCTGCGCAGGCTGCGGGTTTCAAGCTTGTCTTCGTCCCACAGGCGGGTTTCCTGGGTCAGCGTGCCGCCGCCTTCGATCACCCGGATATGCCGCCGGATTTCGAACTCAAGCGCCGCGCGCACGGCGCGAAAGCTGTTCAGGTTCTTGATCTCGCTGCGCACGCCGAACTTCGCCTGCCCGCGCGGGCGTACGCTGACGTTGGCGTCGCAGCGCAGGCTGCCCTTTTCCATGCTCAGGTCGCTGACGCCCAGATAGCTCAGGTTGCGCTTGAGCGTGGTCAGGTACACGTAGGCTTCTTCGGGGCTGCGCAGGTCAGGCCCGCCCACAATTTCAATCAGCGGCGTTCCGGCGCGGTTGAGATCCACCAGTGTGCCGCTTTCCATGTGGATGCTTTTTCCCGCGTCTTCTTCCAGGTGCGCGCGGGTAATGCGGCAGACCTTGGGGTTACCGGCGGCGTCACTGATCGGCAGTTGCAACTCGCCGTCAAAGCACAGTGGTTCGTCGTACTGGCTGATCTGATAGCCCTTGGGCAGGTCGGGGTAAAAGTAATTCTTGCGGTCGAACTTCACCCGGTGCGCGATCTGGCAGTTCAGCGCCAGCCCCACGCGCATGCCGAACTCCACGGCCTGCCGGTTCACCATCGGCAGCGCGCCGGGCAGGCCCAGACAAACCGGGCAGGTCAGGCTGTTGGCCGGCGCGCCGAACTTCACGGCGCAGCCGCAGAACATCTTGCTGCGGGTCTTGAGCTGCACGTGCACCTCAAGGCCGATCACCGGCTCAAAGTCGGTTGTGGTGGCGGTGGTCATGGGCCGGATGATTGCCAAAGGCGGCGTCGCGGGCAATGGGCCGCTACTGAATCGTGGGCAGAAGCGCCAGCAGGGCTTTCACGTCGTCGGCCTGGTAATCCGGCACGTCCTTGAGGTCGCGGGGCTGCTGGCGCGTGCCGTAGCGCCCCTGCTTGAGCTGGACCGCCGTCATGTGCAGCAGGTTGGCCGGGCGTATGTCGTTGTCCATGCGTGTGCCCAGCACCAGACATTCCGCGGGCATCACGCCCAGCGCGCCGACCAGAAACTCAATCACGCGCGGGTCCGGCAGGGCAATCTTCATGGCTGCCGGCGGGCCTTTGACGTCAATCAGGCCCCAGTGGCCGGACTTCTGCATCGCCTTGGCCATCTCTTCGTGGGGCGCCGCCGCCAGGGCGATTTTCCAGCCCAGTTGCCGGCAGGTTTTGAGAATCTCCAGACCTTCGGGCCGCAATTTGGGCGGCGGCACCGGCAGCTTGCGGAACTGGCCGCTGACCTTCAGCGCCGTGGCCACGTCGCGGTTGCACAGGCGGAAAATCACGGCCTCAAAGAAGTTCGGGGCAAAGCTGTCTACGGCGGACTGTTCGGCCTGTTGTACGGCGGCTTCGGGCACGCGTACGCCGGCCTGGGCCACGAACTGCCGGATGCTCGAGATCGCCTCGCGTTCGTGGGCGGCCTCGTCGGTCAGAATCTCGTAGGAGTCAACGATGATGGCTCGGGGCATGGTTTACGGGTTCAGGCGGTAAATGGTGCGCGGGAACGGAATGGTCTCGCGCACGTGCTGGCAGCCGGTGATCCACTGCACGCAACGTTCCACGCCCATTCCGAAACCGCCGTGGGGGACACTTCCGTAACGCCTGAGGTCAACAAACCAGTTGATGCTTTCCATCGGGATTTTGTGTTTTTCGATCTGTGACAACAGTTCTTCCAGCGAATCCTCGCGCTGGCTGCCGCCGATGATTTCGCCCACGCCTTCGGGCGCGATCACGTCCACGCACAGGGCGCGCTCGGCGTTCTGGGGGTCCTTCTTCATATAGAAGGCTTTCACGTGGCGCGGGTAGCGGTGGATCATCACGCACTGCTTGAAGTGCAGCCCGATTGCCGTTTCGTCGGCGGCACCCAGGTCATCGCCGAGACCGCCCTTGAGAATGTCCTTGGCCAGTTTCTGAAGCTCCGGGTCGCTGCTGGCGGCGTATTCGGCCTTGAGTTTCTGCAACAGCACCTGCACGTCGTCATAGCTGACACGCGGAAACGGACGTGCCACCTGTTCCAGCAGCGTGGTGTCGCGCTGGAGCACCTTGAGGTCTTCCTTGCAGCGTTCCAGGGCGCGGCCCACGACATAGCGAACCTGTTCTTCGGCCAGGTCCATCACGCCGTCGAGTTCCAGAAACGCCACCTCGGGCTCGACCATCCAGAACTCGGTCAGGTGGCGGCGGGTCTTGGACTTCTCGGCCCGGAAAGTGGGGCCGAACACCACCACCTTGCCAAAAGCCATGGCGCCGGCTTCGCCGTACAACTGGCCGCTCTGGCTCAGGTACGCCGTGCTGTCAAAGTACGGTACTTCAAACAGCGTGCTGGTGCCCTCGCAGCTTGCGGGCGTAAACATCGGCGCGTCAAACAGCACGTAGCCCTTGTTGTAGTAGAAATCGCGGATTGCCTGGATCACCTCGCTGCGCACGCGCAGAATCGCGTGCGGCCGGCGCGAACGCACCCACAGGTGGCGCTGGTCCAGAAGCTTGTCAATGTTCGGCACGTCTTCGGTGATCTGGATCGGATAATCGTGCACTTCCTGGATCACGTGCAGATCACTGGCCTGTACCTCGACGCCCAGGCTGCTGCGGGTGTCTTCCTTGACCAGACCGGTAATGATGATGCTGCTTTCATTACCGATGCGCCGGGCGGTTTCGAACACCGGTTCGGGCACGTCGGCCTTGCCGACCACGACCTGCACCAGGCCGGTGCCGTCACGGAATTGAAGAAACAGCAGCTTTCCGCTGCCGCGCCGGTTGTACAACCAGCCGCGCAGTTCAACCTGTTTGCCGATGTGTTGCTTGAGTTCGTTTACCGGTACACTGGCCATGGCGTGTCCTTGAATGGACGGGCCACTATGCACGGGCCGTGACGCGCGAACAAGCGAGAGGGCATGGGTACAGGCCGCCTGTTGCTGGAAAGCACAACGCCGCTGTGGCTGGCCGCGGCGATCGTGGCTGTCTGCGCCGTGGCTGCTCTGGCCGGCCGGCGGCACGCCGCGCGTTCGCGGGCAATGGCGTTTGCATTGCGCGGCGCGGGCGTGCTGGCGCTGGGGCTGGTGCTGGCCGGGCCGTATCACCTGCCCGAGCCCGAGCCGGCGCCGCGGCCGGGCGGAACCTGGCGTCTGCTGCTTGCGCCCGCACCGCCGCGGGACAACACCACAGACTTCCGCGAGTCGCCCGACGTGTTTGTGGCGCGCGTGCGTCACGCGCTGGAAACACCGGCGCCGCCGCAGCGGTGCGTTGTTCATGGCGACTTTGATGCCGCCCGGGCGACGATGGCGGCGCTGGGGGGGCTGGGTGTCGCCGTAGAGCACACCGCGCCCGAACGCGCCGGCACAGCCGCGGCCCCGGCGCTGTTGGGCCTTGACGCCCCGCGCCATGTGCAACCCGGCGAACCGGTGCAGGTCGCGCTGCGCGTGCTGGGTGACGCGCCGGCGCGAATCATGCTGGATGGCCGGCCGCTGGAGGCGCGGCGCGTGGGCGACAGATGGCTGGCTGATCCCGGCCCGCTGGACGAGGGCAGGCATGTGGTCGAGGCCGAACTCAATGGCCGCGGCATGGGCCATGTGCTGCGCGTGGGCAAACGGCCCGCGCTGCTGATGCTGGGGCTGGATGACCGCCAGACCGCCGATGTGCAGCGCCTGACGCCGGATTTTGCGCACCTGCGTTGTGGTGTGGCCGAGTTCGACGCCGGGCACGCGGCCAGCGCCCGGGTTTGTGTGACCAGCGTGCTGGCACTGTACCGGCTCAGCACCGCGCAGTCGTTTGATCTGGCGGCTTGGGTGGGTCGCGGCGGCGGCCTGTTTGTCACCGGCGACGGCGCGCGCCATGTGCCGCCGGCCTATCTGGCCGACGACGTGCGTGCGTTGCTGCCTGTGCGCCTGATTGCCGAGTCCGTGCCCGACAAGCCCGAAGACCCGCCGGTCAGCGAACAGCCGACAATCGAAGAAATAGCCAAAGTCAGCGTGTGCTACGTGCTGGATCGTTCCAACAGCATGAACGCGTTTATTGGCAACACGCGCCAGACGCGCTGGCAGGTGGCGACGCGCGGCGTGCTGGAATCCATGGCCAGGCTGTCGCTGGATGCCCGCGCGTCGGTCATGACTTTCACGCTCAGCCAGAACTGGCTGCACAAGCCGCGCGTATTTTTTGACCACGACCGCGAAAACGTTTTGGCCGCGCAGTTGCGCCGTGCCGAAAGCGACAACATCTATGACGAAGCCATGTACAACACCGACATCTACGCGGCGGTAAAGGCCGCGCTGGATGTGATCGAGAAAGAGCCGGCGGCGGTCAAAATGATCATTCTGCTGACCGACGGCGCCGACCGGCCCGCCAACGCCGCCGCCGGCCTGCGCCATTCGGACCTGCGCGACCGTGCCGTGCGCGGCGGCGTGAACATTGTGGCAATCGGCATTGGTGAGGAGTTCGCCGGCGATCTGGGTTCGGCCGGCGCCCAGGCGGTAATTCGCGACCTGGCCACCCAGCCCCAGTTCGCGTTCATCGCTGCCAGTCCCGAAGACGCGGGCAAGGCCAACGCGATCTTTGTGAACAGCGTTTCGACGGCGTTCCGGCTGTTTGATGAAAAGAAGGCCCGCGAAGAGGCCGAGCGCCGCCGCAAACTCGAAGATCTGGCCCGGCGCGAAAAGGAGCCGCCCAAAGTGGATGCTCTCAAGGGTACCTGGCCGATCAGGGCCGCGCCGCTGGGTCTGTCGCTGTTCGGGCCCGAGATCGGCACACAGTCGCCGCGCGTGCAGTGGTACGCGCGCCACGAAGTGCTGTCGGAATCCGCCGTGGCGCTGGCGATTGACGCGCCGGCCGACCCCGCCGGCCTGGCGTTCCGGTCGTTCGGGCTGGGGCGCTGCGCGTTCTGGTCGGCGGGCACGCGGGCCGAAGACCTTGGTGAAGTGGCTTCGTGGGCCGAGTTCGGTGGCGTGTTCGCGTCGTCCGTGCGCTGGCTGACACCGCGCGAAGTGCCCGATCTGGCACTGGTCAGGGCCGGTTCGGGCGGCATCCGGCTGCTGGATATAGTCGAGGGCGCGCGCTGGACGGCGCGCGACCAAGGCGGACGGGAACTCGCCCTGGAACTGTCCGACGGCCTGCTGCGCGCGCCGGCGGAGCTTGCGCCGGGCGCCTGGGAGATTCTGGAACACACCGCCGCCGGGGTGCGCAATCTGGGCGATGTATACATCGAGGCCGGGGCCGCTGCGCCCGCACCGGCCCGTGTGTTGGCAACGGTACCCGCGGCGGTGCCGGTGGTCGCGCGCCAGCCCCTGCCGGCGCAGCGCCGCCCGGCGTGGCACGTAATGGCGCTGCTGCTGGGGCTGTTTTTCGCGCTTCTGCCGCTGGAGCGCGCGGCACGGAGGCGCCAGTGACCGCCCGCAAACCCAAAGACGCCGAAACGTTCGAGGTCGCCCATGCGCTGGTGGTGACCAGCGGCGACCCCGCCGGCATCGGCCCCGAAGTCACGCACAAGGCTGTCAGGCGCCTTCAGCGCCGGCACGCAATTCTCGAAAAGCGGCCGCTGATTGTGGTGGGCGACGCGGTGCTGTTCGCGCGCCATCTGGACAAGCCGTCGGCAATGCACACCTACAACATCGTGCCCTGCGACGATTTTGTGGCCAATCCGGGCTATCTGTACCACCACCTGATGCCCGAAAAGGGCCAGCCCTGGCGCCCGATCTTTCTGGATTGTGGCGAACGCAACGAAGATGCCTGCCGTCCCGGCCACGGCGACAGGCACAGCGCCGAACGCTCGCTGGTGTACCTTTCGGCTGCGATCGAGCTGCTGCACAGCGACATTGCCGATGCCGTCTGTACCGGGCCGATCCACAAGGCCAACGCCGCCAGGGCCGGGTTTCCCTTTCCCGGCCAGACCGAAATGTTCGGCGAATACTTCGACGTGCGCCAGCCGGTGATGATGCTGGTGGGCGGCGGGCTGCGCGTGAGCCTGGCCACAATTCACGTGGCGCTGCAGGAGGTGCCCAAACTGCTGACCAAGCGCGCGGTACGCAACGCGCTGGACAAGACACTGCACGCGCTGTTGCAGGATTTCGGCGTGCGCAACCCGCGCGTGGCGGTGTGCGGCCTGAACCCGCACGCCGGCGAAGACGACACGTTCGGCCACGAAGACCGCCGAGTGATCCGGCCTGTGGTTAACGACGCACGCCGCGACGGCTGGGAGGTCGAAGGCCCGCTTTCGGCCGACACCGTGTTTGCCCTGGCGCGCAAGGGACGCTTTGACGCCGTGGTCGCCATGTACCACGACCAGGGGCTGATCCCGGTCAAGACGCTGGCCTTTGATGAAGGCGTGAACCTGACCCTGGGTCTGCCGATTGTACGCACCAGCCCCGACCACGGCACGGCGTTTGATATTGCCGGCAAGCACAAGGCCGACGAAGGCGCGATGACGGCGGCGCTGGAACTGGCCCATGAGCTGAGCACCCGTCGCGCCCGCGCTGGCAGCCGCATGTGACTTTTTTGTTGTTGGCCGATGCCCGGCAGCTAAAACCTCCGGACGCTCAATAACAACCTGAAGACTGCTTGAGAACACCCACGGAGGTCTCATGTTCAGTGATTGCTTTGGCACGCGCGAAATGAAGTTTGGCTTGCTGGCGGCGGTGGTTTCGGCCGGGCTTGTGCTCGGCGGCTGCAGCGACGACGACAAGAAGAAGGGCGGCGGCGGCACGGCCGGCGTTATTTACCCGCAGGTGCCGACGGCGCGGCCGACGCTGACCGGCATGCCGATTGCGATTAATACCGAAGGCGGCACGAACAACGGCTCCGGCAACGCCGGCAACGCGGGCAGTCTTTCGATTTCCGCTGAGCGCGGTCGCGTGATGCGCGACGACGGCCGCAGCCGGCCCGCGATTGACAACAACATTCTGACCGCGGCAGCGCTGGGCGGCGGTTCGGTGACCTATGCCGAGCTGATTGCCGTGGCGCCGGCCCAGACGGCAGTTACCGCGAACCAGGTGGTGATTGACCTGTACGGCCAGGATTTCTTTCTGCCCTCGGGCGTGATACTGGACCTTTCCGGCGCCCCGTCTGGCATCGTCACCGTTCGCATTGTCGCCAACAACCCCGGCGACTACATCCGTCTGGACGGACCGGTCAACGGCGTGCGCACCACAGATCACAGCGTCAGCCTGGCCCTGATCAGCACCCAGTCCACAGGCACGGCGATTTCCGTGGACGGCGCGGTGGATCTCAGCGGCTACAATTCCAGCGTCACCTACCACGGCGGCGGCTTCTATGC
This sequence comes from Planctomycetota bacterium, assembly GCA_015075515.1. GTDB lineage: Bacteria > Planctomycetota > UBA8742 > UBA2392 > UBA2392 > H3-PLA7. Next base: position 8,062 of record JABTUE010000002.1, on the reverse strand, counting down.
CTATGCCTACGGCGGCGGCGTAATTGTGGCAGGTGCGATCAACACCCGTGGCAACGACATCACCACCGGCGGGAACCAGGCCGGCTACGGAGGCAACGTCAGCCTGTGGGCCCAGTACGGTGACGTGGTTCTGCGGCCGGGCGTGCTGCACGCGGCGGGTGGCAACACCACGGCAGGCAGCGTTGGCGGCACAGGCGGTTACATTGAGGTTTACGCGCACCCGGCGTCGTTGATGCCCTTTGACTGGGGCATTCGCACCAACGGTGGCTTCGGCAGCGCCGCGGGCGGCTCGGGTGGCAGCTTTTCCCTGCGGGCAAGCGGGCCTCTGGATGTGTTTGTGGCCTTTGATACGCGGGCCGGTTCCACGGTTGTGGGCGGGCCGTCCGGCGCTGGCGGCTGCTACATTCTTGGTCTGACGGTTCAGGGTGCCGTGGTGGGCACGGCCAACGGCGGCAACGGCGCCACCGGCAGCGACGGCGGCGCGGTATCCGTGCAGGGTGAAAGTGTTTTCGGACTTGCCGTGGAAGCCACGTCTAACGGCGGCAACGGCAGCAGCGGCAACGGCGGTCGCGGTGGCAGGGTAGAAGTCTACGCCGACGGCGCGGTGATGATCAACGTGCTGGTGGACGGTCAGACCAACGGTGGCAATGGCGCCAATAATGGCGGCGACGCGGGTGCCTGCTATTGCCACAGCTATGCCGAGATGCGCAACGTCCAGGCCACGTTTGTTGCCGATGGCGGCAACGGTACCGGCAGTGACGGCGGCAATGGTTCGCAGTCCGGAAACGACCATGTGTTCGGCGTGTATTCGGGTTACGGCGAGGCGATTACGGATACGACCTTCAATATCACATCGCGCGGCGGCAGTGGGGGGGGCACCTCGGGCAATGGCGGCGGCGTCTATGTGTATCTGGGCGGCAGCGACCGCAGTGACTTCACCATTCAGGCCAACCTGACTGGCGGAAACGCGTCGTCCACGGGCGACGCCGGAATTGGCGGCGGGCTGTATGTCTACGGCAACAACGTGACAGCCGACATCGAGTTGTCCGTGATCAACAGCGGCGGCACAGGCACCGACGGTGACGCGGGTCGCGGCGGCCGCACATACTTCAGCGCCAACCGGGGCCAATTGCGCCTTAGCGGGAGTGTTACCGGCCGTGGAGGCAACGCTGCGGGGGCCGGTGCAGCCGGTTTCGGCGGCACTTTTGTGGTGGACGGCAACGTGTTCCTGCTGCTTGAAACCAACAACCTGGCGGTAGATCTGCGCGGCGGCAGCAGCGTGGCCGGGCTGGGTGGATCCGGATCCTCTAGCGCGAACTTCGGCCCCGCCATTGAAATGTACGCAACGCAGGTGCGCGTCAACGGCGGCACGTTCAACATCTCCGGTGGTGCCGGCTCGACCGGTTCCGGCAACGCTAATGGCGGCGCCGGCGGCCAGCTTTTCATTGTCAACGTGACCGAGAGTATCTGGTTCGGCGCCGACGTGGACGGGCGCGGCGGTCGCGGCGGCGGTACGGGCAGCGGCGGCCAGGGCGGCACGGCGCTCATCGAGGCCGCGTTCTGCGACGTGACAGTGTCCGGCAATCTGTTGTTTGACGGAGCCGACCTGTCGGTTTCGGCGGCCATCGGCGGAACCGTGACCCTGCGGGGCCAGGCCAACACGCGCTTTGTCATCTCGGGCACGATTTCCTGCAACGGCGGGGCCAGCAGCGCCGCCGCCAGCCCGCAGGGTGCCCTGGGCGGAAACATTGCAATCGGTGACGGCGACGAGTTCAGCGCGAGGTTCACTTCCACGGCCATTGTCCGTGCCAACGGCGGAGGTCCCAACGGCCCGGCCGGCAGCATCGTGATTGACCTGGCCGGCAACAGCGGCCAGGGCGTCATTGAAGACACCGGCAGCCTGCTGCAGACCAACGACGGCGCCGGCGCACCCCAGCCCAACATTGACCGCAACCAGTAGCATTGGGTGCAACGACTCAGGGGGCGCGGCCTTGCCGCGCCCCGTTTCGTTGCCGGCTACTGCGCCGGAAGCGGGCCCTGGCGCAGCAGCCGGCGCAGCGTCGCGATCTGGCCGCCGTGCCAGGCAATGTGGCGGATCACGCCCAGCAGAAACTCGGCCACAGACCTGTTGTCGGTCGTGCAGGGCTGGTCGAGATCCGTGTCCTTCAACTTCGCAAGCTCCGCGCGCAGGTCGGCGTTGGCGGCCTGTAATGCTGGCAGCACCCGGTCAAGCCCGAGCTCTCCCGGCGCTTTTGTATCCGGCGCATTTGTGTTAGGTCGCCCGCGCAGCACCGCCGTGTAGTGCCGGTGGCAATGCTCAAGGTGGTTCAGAAACCACAGCACTGTGCCCGGTCTGCCCACGCCGTCGTCGTGCGGTTCGTGGGCCCAGGCCGGATGCTGGCGCGCGGCTTCTTCGGGCGTGAGATCATGCAGCGCCCCGTGCAGCGATTCCCAGGCATGTTTCAGGGCGTGGTCGAAACCCGCCAGCATCACGTCAACACCGCGCATCGTCTCCCCCTGTTTCGGGTTGGTCTCGGTTCTATTCTGCCGTGAAGCTTGCCGAGGAACAGCCATGCCCACCCAGCTTCAGCACGCGCGCCAGGGTCGCGTCACCCCCGAAATGGCCTACGTGGCCGAACAGGAAGAACTGACACCCGAAGAAGTGCGCGACCTGGTCGCGGCCGGGCGGCTGGTGATCCCCAAAAACCACAACCACGATTTCGCGCCCCGCGCCATCGGTGCCCGCACCAAAACCAAGGTCAACGCCAACATCGGCATTTCCAGCGACCACGGCTCGCTGGACGAAGAACTGCGCAAGCTCAAGGTCGCGATTGATTTCGGCAGCGACAGCGTCATGGACCTGTCCAGCGGCTACCAGGACCTTGACCACATCCGCCAGAGCATCATCAGAAACTCCAGCGTCATGGTTGGCACCGTGCCGATTTACGGCGCCATGAGCGACAACATCATGAAAGGCCGCGGCTTCAAGGAGTTCACGGCCCGGCGGCTGCTGGATGAAATTGACAAACAGGGCCAGCAGGGCGTGGATTACATCACCGTGCACTGCGGCATCACGCGCCAGACCCTGAAGTACGTGGACGGACGCCAGCGCATTGTCGGCATCGTCAGCAAGGGCGGCAGCGTGCACGCTGCCATGATGCGCGCCACGGGCAACGAAAACCCGCTGTTTGAGTACTTCGACGAACTGTGCGAGATCGCCGCGCGCTATGACATGACGTTTTCGCTGGGCGATTCCCTGCGCCCCGGCGGCACCGGCGACGCCACCGACGCCGCGCAGATCCAGGAGCTGCTGATTCTTGGCGAACTGACCAAGCGCGCCTGGCAGAAGGGCGTGCAGGTGATGATCGAGGGCCCCGGCCATGTGCCGCTGGACCAGATTGCCGCCAACGTGCTGCTGCAAAAGCGCCTGTGCCACGGCGCGCCGTTTTACGTGCTTGGGCCGCTGACGATTGACACCGGCGCGGGCTACGACCACATCACTGGTGCGATCGGCGGCGCGGTGTGCAGCGCCGCCGGCGCCGACATGCTGTGCTACGTCACGCCCGCCGAACATTTAAGGCTGCCCAACGCGGACGATGTCAGGCAGGGGGTCATTGCAACTCGTATCGCCGCGCAATCGGGCGACCTGGCCAAGGGTATTCCCTACGCCAAACGCATCAACGACCGCATGAGCGAGGCGCGCAAGAAGCTGGACTGGGAAACCATGTTCGCCTGCGCGATTGACCCTGTGGAAGCCCGCAAGTTCCGCCAGACCAGCGAAGACTACGACAGCGACGTCTGCACCATGTGCGGCGACCTGTGCGCCGTGCGCATGGACAACTTCACCGACCTTGGCACCCGCGCCCCTGCAGACCTGAAGCAGATGCCGATGAGCGACGACCGCAAACAGCGCCGCGTCAGCATGGCCGAAAAGGCCGCCGCCGAGGGCAGCTTTGACGAGTTTGGCAACTGGCTGCCGCCGGCGCACGTGCAGCAGCAGATGCGTGCCCGCGGCCAGCAGGCCAAACAGGAAGCCCGCGTGCCCTACGAACGCGCCGACAGCGGCAGCTACAACGCCAAAACCCGCAAAGGTGCGGCCGAGCCTGAACAAGTCCTGCGCGACAAGGAAGGCAGTTGATCGCCGCCCTTGCGCCTGCGGCTTTGAACCGCGTATGCTTGCCCTGTGCGCTTCTGCATCCTTTCGCGCAACCCGGCCCATTATTCCACACGGCGCATCGTTGAGACCGCCGAAAAGCGCGGCCATTCCGTGCTTGTCATTGACTACCTGCGCTGCACCCTTGAACTTGGCCCTGGCGGCCCGGCCGTTCTCTACGCCGGCAGCGCCCTGCCCGCTTTTGATGCCGTGTTGCCCCGTGTTGCCAGCGGCCCCGACGCCGCCCACGGCATTGCCGTTGTCCGCCAGTTCGAGGCCGCGGGGGCGCGCTGTGTCAACCCCGGCCTGAGTATACACCATGCCTGCGACAAACTGCGGACACTGCAGGCCGCAGCCCAGGCCGGGCTGGCGGTACCCCGGACGGGCTACGCACACGCTGGCGCTGATAAGGACCTGCTGATTGAACAGGTAGGCGGCCCGCCGGTGATTCTCAAACTGATGCAGGGAACCCAGGGGGCAGGTGTGCTGCTGGCGCCCACGCGCAAGGCCGCCGAGTCACAGATCGCGGCCTTTCAGCAGGTGGGGTCGAATTTTCTGGTGCAGGAGTTCATCGGCGAGGCGCGCGGCAAAGACCTGCGCGCGCTGGTGGTGGGGGGCAAGGTTGTCGCGGCCATGCAGCGCAGCGCGCCACCGGGCGACTTCCGCAGCAACCTGCACCGCGGCGGAACGGCACAGGCCGTCAGGTTGTCAGCTACGGAGCGTCGCATGGCGCTGCGCGCGGCCAGGGCAATCGGCCTGAACGTGGCGGGTGTGGACCTGATTCGTTCAAGCCGCGGGCCGCTGCTGCTGGAGGTCAACGCCTCGCCGGGGCTGGAGGGCATTGAGGGCGCGACCAAGGTGGACGTGGCGGGCGCGATTGTCAGTCTGATGGAAAAGCTGGCCCGCAAAACACGCGGTTCGGCCCGTGCCTGATTTCCGGAGAACGCGATGCTGAGCAAGGAACAGCTCATCAAATCCATGTTGTTCGAGATCCGCATCATCAAGCATCTGGGCACGAAGCTGCAGCCGGGCAAGCTCAACTGGAGGCCCACGCCCGGCCAGCGCAGTATTCTTGAGCTGATGCAATACCTGACCACCTGCGGCATTGTGCCGGCGCTGGCGGCCATCAAGGACAACTGGGACGACGCCGAAGCACTCGAGAAAGCCGCCGAGTCCGTGAATCACATCAACTTTGCCGACGCCATGGACGCGCAAGGGCGCAAGCTGCGCGAAGTGATCAACGCGGTTCCTCATGCCGACCTGCTGCACAAGGAAGCCCACATGCCCTGGGGCGCGCCGTGCAAGCTGGGCGAGGCGCTGGTGAACATGGCGTTGAAGCCGCTGGTGGCCTACCGCATGCAGTTCTTTTTGTACCTGAAAGAAGCTGGTCGCCACGACCTTGGCCCGGCCCAGTGCTGGGTAGGAGTGGACCCGCAACCGCAGAAGGCGGAATAGGAGCCTGTCGAAGCGTCAAAGGGTCGAAAGTCGAAACGCCGGGCATGTGCGATGGCCCTTCCTTGACGTTCGACCCTTTGACCTTTGAGTTGGCCGTGCACAGAATCCGATTCCACTACGCGAGGCCCCGCCCATGATCGACAAACAGACCATCCTCGATTCCATGCTCAAAGAGATCGCCTGCATCAAGCACCTGGCCTCCAAGGTGCGGCCGGGCACAGAAAACTGGCGGCCCACGCCGGGCCAGCGCAGCGTGCTTGAACTGCTGCGCTACATCAGTTTCGCGGGTTACGGCTCGATCCAGTCCGCTGTGACCGGCGACTGGGAAGGCGGCAAGGCCCGCGCCGAAGCGGCGGCCAAACTTTCGCTGACAGACATCCCCGGCGCGCTGGATGCCCAGGCCCGCGAACTGAAGCGCCTGTTTGCCGAAACCCCCAGCGGCGATTTTCTGGGCAAGCAGGTCGCGCGCCCCGGAACCGAGCCGACCTCGCTGGGCCGGTTCATTCTGGACAGCTCGTTCAAGTACCTGCCCGCGTACAAGATGCAGTTGTTCCAATACCTGAAGCTGCAGGGTGTGCCGAACCTCAACACCATGAACCTGTGGCGCGGCCAGGACGCCCCGCCCAGGTAGGCGGCGCGGGCGAACTCGGCCCTTGTCATGGCAGGTCACGCTTCCGGCGCGCGCAGCCGCGCCAGATACCCGCCGTCGTGCCAGCTTGGCACCGGCAGCAGAAAGTTTTCGTGCTCGACTTCCCAGCCCGCGTCTTCACGGCCCTTGCCCATGAACTTATGCACGATGTCCACGCCTTCTTCCATCAGCACGCTGCACACGCTGTAGACCAGCACCCCGCCGGGCTTCAGGTTCAGGGCCGCGTTTTCAAGGATCGCCAGTTGCAGCTTGCCCAGTTCGGCCACGCTTTCGGCGCTGATGCGGTGGCGCGCCTCCACGCGTCGCGCCAGCACGCCGCTGTTGCTGCACGGCGCGTCCACCAGCACGCCGTCAAAGGGCTGCGGAAACCGCACCGTCGCGGCGTCGGCAATCACCGTGGCCACGCTGCGGTAGCCCATGCGCGCGATGTTCTGCTGTACCCGCGCGATCTTCTGCTCGGTCAGGTCACAGGCCAGGATCTTCGCCCCGTCGCGGGTCAGTTCGGCCAGGTGTCCGGCCTTGCCGCCCGGCGCGGCGCAAAGGTCCAGCAGTGTCTGCCCGGGCCGGGGCTGTAACGCCGGCGCGACCAGTTGGGCCGAATAGTCCTGCACGTAAAACGCACCGCGCTCAAAGGCCGGGTGCTGCGTGACGTTCACGCCGGCGGGCAGGGCAATCGCGTCCACGGCGCCCTCAATCGGCGCGGTCTTCACGTCCACCCCGCGCGAAATCCACCACAGGGCCAGGTCGTCGGTGTAGGCCAGCGGGTTGGGACGCACCCAGGTGGCGGGGTGTTCAACCGCCGCGACACAGGCCTGAATCGCGCCGGCTTCGCCGTATTGCTCGATCAGCCGGTCCACCAGCACGCGCGGCAGGCCACAGGCCAGCGACAGATGCCCGGCCAGATTTGTTGCCGGGTCGGGCAGCAGGCCGCGCTCGGCCCGCACCACACGCCCGCCCCCAAGTCGCGCGCGGTCAGGCCACAGGGCGATGCGCTCGTGCCGCGCGATCATGCCGCGATAGTCTTCCGCCGGTGCGGCTTCCACCGTGAGAAACTCGCCCAGCCGCCGCACGCAGGCGTTGACGAACCCGCGGCCCTTGTGCCTGTCACTCAGCAGGTCCACCGCCGCGTTGCCGTGGGCGTACACGGCCTTGCTGTCGCCGCACAGAAACCAGGCCAGAAACAGGTGCAGCGCCGCGCGCACGTCGCCGTCAAGTTCCAGTGCCGGGCGCGAGGCCACATGGGCGATCAGGTGGTCGAACAGGATGGCCAGCCGCGTGGCGTCCTCAAGCATCGGCAGCACGCGGTGGGCAAACGCTTCGCCGTGGCCCAGATGGCGCAGGGTTTCCATCAGCGCGGGCTCCAGCAGATCGCCGGGCCTGACGCGGCGCAGGGTTTCAAACGCGACCTTGCGCGGATCCAGTTCATGGTGCGTGCGCGGGTGCGGTGGCCCGCGTCGCGCGCTCTTGGGGCGGTGGCGGTTATCTTGGGGCCGCGGCGAGTGCTTCTGGTGTCGGGAAGGGTCGCGGCCCTGGGGCAGGTTGCGTGCCCCGCCACGGGATCGGTCAGTCATGCGCAGAGAGTATGCGGCCGGGACACGGACGCAAGGCCGGAGCGCCGCTGTGCCGGCGGCATGTGGCGCGGGCGTCCGCCCGCGCCAAACTCCAGCGCCGCTTTCGGCCCCGCAGGGGCCGCGGGCTGTAGCCGCGGGTGGAGCGAAGCGAAACCCGTGAAAGACGGTCTCCCTGTAACCCCCGCCCCGAAGGGGCGGAGGAATCACGGACCGCAAAGCGTAAACCACGCGCGC
>JABTUE010000001.1 GCA_015075515.1 Planctomycetota bacterium | reverse complement strand
ATGCGACGCCCGCCGCAAGCGGAAGCCTGTAGACGAACCATGAAAATGCTCTAGCCCAACTTGAGTTCGTTGCTGTCGTCGGGCGGGGACGGTGGCGCCTTGGCAGGCGGCGGATCCTCGCGCATCGGCATGGTCACGTCGGGGTCGTATTGTTCCAGCGGCCGGGGCGGACGGCGGGCTTCGCTTTGTTCGCCCACCAATTCAGCCGCCGAAAGATACTTGCCGGTGGCCAGATCCAGCAGCCGGGCATTCAGCGGGATCACCGCGCTGGTGATGGCCTTGAGGATGGAACTTTTCTGGTACGGGCCCTTCAGCCCGTCCTTGGTCAGAATCTTGTAACCCGGAATCGGCACGGCCGGTCTCCGGCAGCATGATAGCAATTTCACCGCGCGCGCCGGTGCAAGCGAAGAACCCGGCTTGCGCCGGGTTCTCTCAGAAGGCTGGGCGGTAGTTTGGGGGGAAAGGGCCGCCCGGCCTTTGGGGTTTTGATTGCGCGTTGCGCGCCGTGGAGTGTAGCACCCAAGAAGGGCACCGGTGTGTACTGCCGTTGTCGGGGCGCCTGCCCGGCCCGCCACCCCTTCAGGTGGCCCGTTTGGTCCGTTGGGCGCCTCGTGTTGCTTCACCCTGTTAAACGGAATTGGCCCCCGGAAGTTTCCATAATTCGGGCCAATTCCGCCGTACAACCGCGCGTGGTCAGGTGCTAAAGGTCTGATTCCGGGCGCGGGTACGCCAGGCCGACACCCAGCGCGCCGCCGCACAGTGTCGCTCCGACAATCAGGTACGGGCCGTTCTCCCGCCAGTCAGCCAATTTCACGATCAGCGACATCACCACGGCACAGACCAGCCCGCACAGCACGCCGCGCGCGATGGCCCCGCTGATGGTTCGTGACGCCCGCATGTCTGTGAAACGCGCGCGCCTTGCCACGCGCCGGTCAGATCACGCCGTCCAGAAGTCGGGCCACGGCCCGGCGCGGCGTGAGCGAACCCTGTTCCACGCGCGCGCGCAACGCGCCATAGCGCCCGGCCAGGGCACCCTGGCCGTGCAGCGCGCCGGCCAATGCCTCACGCGCCAGAGCCTCCAGCCGCGCCAGTCGCCGCCGCGCCCGCGACGCGTCCAGCAGCCCGTGAGCGCGCAGATGCGCCTCGTGTGCCGCCAGCGCCGCCGCCAGTTCTGCCACACCGGTACCGTCCGTCGCCACCGTGCGCACAATCGGCACCGGCCAGTGCGGCGCCCCCGGCGCCGGGTGCGGCCGCAGGTCCAGCCCTTCGCGGACATCTTCTTCGAGCCTTTGCGCGCCGGGTTTGTCGGCCTTGTTGATCACAACCACGTCGGCCACTTCCATGATGCCGGCCTTGAGCGCCTGCACGCTGTCGCCGGCGTTGGGCGTCAGCACCACCAGCGTGGTGTCGGCCACGCCGGCAACTTCAACTTCGCTTTGGCCCACGCCGACGGTTTCGACAATCACCGGGTCAAAGCCCGCCAGCGCCAGCAGGTCGCAGGCGTCTTCGCAGCCGGCGGCCAGACCGCCAAAGTGCCCGCGCGCGGCCATCGAACGCACATACACGCCGGCATCCAGGGTATGTTCGGCCATGCGCAGCCGGTCGCCCAGCAGCGCGCCGCCGGAAAACGGGCTGGAGGGATCAACCGCCACCACGCCGACTTTGGGGGTGCCGCCGGCACGCAAATGGCGCACCAGTGCGGAAACCAGCGTGCTTTTGCCCGCGCCCGGCGGGCCCGTTACGCCGACACGCCGCGGCTGGGGCACGGCCGTGGTATCCAGCGCGTCCAGCACCGCCGCGTCGCCGTTTTCGGCCAGTGTCAGTGCGCGCGCCAACGCGCGCGTGTCGCCGGCCCGCAGATTGCCCAACAGATCCGCCATGCCCGAAGCATAGTGGCACCGCCGTGCGGAACAATGCGCAAGGTCATGCGACCGTCAGTTGTTCCGCAACCGGTACTGCTTAGGCTACACTGCACGGCACGCCATGACGCAAGGCCCAAAACAACCCGGCCCGCCCCGCCGTGATGACGACCTGCCCGAGGACGTCACCGACATCGCCAACGAACTGGCGCGCGAACATGAACGCCGCCGCGCCACCGGCCAGGCCCGCGTGGACGTGACAGGCTTTGACACCTCGGACACCGCCAGCAACCCGTACTTCCGGCCCCAGCGCAGCGCCGAACCCACGGTGGAAGTGCCGGCTTTGCGCCCGCTGTCGGAAGCGGTGGTTCAGCCGGTGCGCCTGCCACAGCCCCAGCCCGAAGAGGGTGTGGCGATGGAGCCCACCGAAGACGAAACACTGAACCAGGCGATTCTGACCAAACGCCTGCCCGTGCCGATCAAGGCCGAGGCCGCCACACCGGGCTATGAAGACGTGGTGGCCAACATCCCCGAGGCCCGCGGCAGCGACACCGAGATCCGCAAGGTTCTGCCCCAAAGCAAGGTGCTGAAGGAACCGGGGCTGCTGCTGCACGATGATGACCTGGAACAACTGCGGCGCCGCACCTCGCGCGGGCTTCTGGTGCCGCTGGTTCGCGCCATGACCGAACGTGTCAACTCGCTGCTGTCGGCGCGCGCGCCGGTGCCGTTTGATCACTCGTACTACGACCTGCGCGGCGTGAGCTGGGGCGCCGACATCAGCGAAAGCCCGTCGCTGATCGAGGCCGCGTTTATCGCGCGCCTGTCGGGACGCGAAGACACCCGGCTGTGGGCACTGAACGCCCTGGCGCGCAAGGCCCACCAGAACAGCGGCGTGTTTCACGATCGCGCCGGCTGCGACCCCGACACGCCGCCGGGGCGCGGCTGCATTACGGCGCTGCGCGACGTGGCGCTGGCGGCTGACCTGCTGTCACCGTGGCTGACCGAAGCCGACAAGGAAGACCTGGCCAATATTCTGCACTACAACGGCAAACGCCTGGCGCCGTTTGTGAACGACCCGTCGCTGAACCTGCCGCCGGGGCTTGGCGAAACCGGGGCGATGTCACTGGGGCTGATCGGCCTGCCGCTGATGACGTTTGAACGTTTTTACCCTGACGCCAAGCGCTGGGTGGACACGGCCGAACAGCGATCGCAGGCGCTGCTGGCCAACCGCGTGGCCGAAAACGGCCGCCCCGCCGCCAGCGACCTGGTGGGGCTGACCGAATTGATGCGCTATCTGCTGCCGTTTGCGGCTGCTTTCAAGCGCTACTACGAAGACGACATGCTGATGGGCGAAGGCGGCAACCTCAGCCAGCTACCGCGCTGGGCCGCCCACCAGTTCGGCAGCGGCCGCCACGGTCTGTTCGCCAGTTCGCGCCTGGCCGTGGGCGACCTGCGCGCGGCGACGCCGCTGTGGGCGCGGCTGGCCGACACCTACCGCGACGGTGTGGCCCAGTGGCTGCTGCACCAGATCAGCATCGCCGACGCCACCCGCCGCGACGGCGGCGAAAAACGCGGCACCGGCAAGCTGCGGCTGGAACTGCCCGCCGCGCCGGGGCTGGATGCCGTGCTGACGGCTGTGTTCTATGACCCCGAACTTTCGGCCGTATCGCCCGAAGTCACCATGACGCCGGGCGCGCGCCTGAGTGAAACCCGCGCCGTGGTGCGCAGCGACTGGGACCCCTCCAGCCCGATTGTCACGCTGCAGGCCGAAGTTGCCACATTGCCCTACGTGCACCTGGCCAGCCAGGGCGTGAACCTGAAACTGTTCATTGAACCCGACATCTTCACCGAACACGGCGGCAAACTGCAGATCGGCCGCGTACGCGACTACATTGACATGGGCGGCGCGGCCTACGTCAACGGCGACTTCAAGTGCGATGACGGCAGTCTGGCCCAGCGCCACCTGCTGTACCTGCGCAGCGAGCACACCGCGCTGCTGTTTGACCGCTTTGACATCGGCGACGGCCGCACACTCAAGCGCGCCCGCCTGCGGATTGAAGGTTCCGACCAGGCCGCGGCAATTGACCGCGGCACGCTGGCCGTGCGCGCCACCGACGGATCTGACCGCAGCGCGCGGTTCACCTTTTATTCCAACGGCTTCAGCCAGGGCGTCGAGCGCGGCGGGCCCGGCAGCACACCCGGCCTGACACTTGAGTTCATGCGCGGCCGGGGCGATCTGGCCAGCATCATTGCCCTGGGCCGCGTGCAGGACATGCCCGAAGTGCGCCGTCTGAACCTTGAGGAAAAGGGCCGCGTCTACCGCACCAGCATGGGCGAAGGCGCGGTGCTGTTTAACGGCTGGCAGGGCGGCATGCCCCAGCAGTGCGGCTGGGTCTGGACTGACGCGTTGATGGCCTTTGTGGATCGCCGCGACGACTACCCCGGCCGTTATGTCGCCATCAAGGCCACCAGTGTGCTGGCCTATGACATGCAGGAGGGTATCCATCTGGGCTTTGGCGCCGCCCATCCCGACGACCCCGACAAACCCGTGGAGTTCAGCCTGGTGGCCAGCGGCCCCCAGGCCGTGCTGTACCTTTCCACCCGGGCGCAGTTGCGCGTGGCGTTTCCCGGCCTCAAGCGCGTGATGGTGGACGGCATCGAGGTCGAGACCGAGGGCGTTTCGAAGATTCATATGCTGACGCGGCCACTGGAGCCAGGGCGCCACCTGCTGGAGTTCGAACACGAAAGCCCCGGCCCGGAATCCAGCCTGGCGCTGCCACGCGAGGGGCAGCTTGTGGGCGGGAACTTCGTGTTCCAGGGCACAATCGGCGACCCGATCGGCGTGGACAGCGCGCGGCTTCTGATTGACGGCCAGTACTGGGGTGCCACGCTGAATGCCGCGCCCTGGGTGTGGAAGGTCAACACCGCCCAGATCGCCGAGGGCCCCCACGAGGCCGTAATCGAGGCCAGCGACGTGCTGGGACACACACGCCGCAGCGCGCCCCGGCGTTTCTTTGTGGACAACACGCCGCCGGCGGTTGAGCTGCGCGAACCCAAGGACGGCAAGAAAGCCCGCGGGCCGCTTACATTCGTGGCGCTGGCCAGCGACGCCAACGGCGTCGAGCGCGTGCAGTTCTGCGTGGACGGCAAGGCCGCCGGTGAAGCCGTAACCACCCCGCCCTATGCGCGCGAGATTGACACCGCACAGTTCACCGACGGCGAACATGTCGTGACGGCGGTTGCCACAGACGCCGCGGGCAACGTGGGCACCAGCGCCGCGGCGCGCCTGATTCTGGCCAACAACGCGCCGCCGCCCAAGATCGTGAAACTGAAGATCAAGCCTTCCGTGCTTGGTCTTGGCCCGCTGGAAGAAGCCCACATTGATGTCACAGCCATTGACGACGAAGACGGCGAACACCCGATCAAGGTTCAGTGGAAGCGCATCAAGGGCACCGGCGTGGTGGACCGCAACGGCACGTTTACAGCGCCGGGCGTTGAGGGAGCCTGTGTGCTGGAGGCCAACGTGCCCGGCACCGAAGTCAAGGCGCGCCTGAACGTGGACGTCTCGCGCTTTTACAGTACCAAGCAGATTCAGAACCCGGAACCCTAACCGGGCGCAGCCGGCGCGGCTTCGTAGTGGTCAATCACTCCCGCGCCAAAGGCGTCGCCGGCCACGTTTACAGCCGTTCGGAAACGGTCCAGAAACCAGTCTACCGCCAGAATCAGCGCGGCCTCTTTGGGGTCAATGCCCACGGCCGTCAACACAATCGCCATCATCACCAGCCCGGCCTCCGGAATACCGGCCGCACCGATGGCCGCCAGCGTCGCGGTCAGAAACACGATCACCAGTTGCGCGCCAGAAAGTTCAATGCCCAGGCACTGGGCAATGAAGATCACGGCCACGGCCTCGTACAACGCCGTGCCGTCCATGTTGATCGTGGCGCCCAGCGGCAGCACAAACCCGCTGGTGCGGTCGCTGATGCCGCAGCGGTTGCGCGCGCAGTCCAGCGTGATCGGCAGCGTGGCGCTGGAACTGGCGGTACTGAAGGCCGTCAACAGCGCCTGCGCCATGCCCGCAATGTACGCAAACGGGTTGCGCCGCCGCACAAACCAGTAAATCGCAGGCAGCACCACCAGCGCATGGATCGCCAGCCCGGCCAGCACCGTGGCCATGTACCAGCCCAGACGCTGGACTTCGGGCCAGAAATCCGCCCCGGCCTTGCCCATGCGCTCCATCAGCAGCGACGCAATGCCGATCGGCGCAAACCACACCACCAGGTGCACGATCTTCATCAGGGCTTCGTTCAGGCCCTCAAAGAACCGCAGCACCGGCTTGCCGCGCTCGCCCATCGTGGTCAGCACCGCACCCAGCACCAGGCTGAACACAATCAACCCCAGTACCTGCATCTCGACCGCGGCCTTGAACAGGTTGGGCGGGAACATGCCCTCAATCACCTGCAACAGTGAAGCCAGCGCCCCCTTGGGCTCGGCCAGCGCGCCGGGCAGCTTTGCCGCGGCGCCGGCCGCCGCCTGTGTGCCGGTCTCGCCGGGCCGGATCACCGACACCAGCAAAATGCCCAGCGCAACCGCAAGCCCGGTGGTGGTGGCGTAGTAGACAATCGTGCGCGCGCCCAGCCGTCCGGCCTTGCGCACGTCGCCCAGACTGGAAATGCCCACGACCATGGTGCAGGTAATCAGGGGCACCACCAGCAGCTTGAGCATGTTCATCAACAGCACGCCGGGAAAGCCGATCACCATCAGCCATTGCGCGCGGGCCGCGCCGTCATCGGGCAGAAAATTGGGCAACAACGCGCCCAGCACGGCACCCAGCAGCACCGAAGTCGCGGTGAACGCCACAAGCATGTTCGCCCGGCGGCGTATGCGCGCCATCTCGGCGTAACTTTCCTGCACGCTGGTCATGCCACCACCGTAAAGGCCGGGCCAATTCGTGCAAGCAAAACAGGCATTGCTTGTGGCGCGATTTTGCGCGGCTAGACTCGCGCCATGCGCACAGCCAGCCAGTTGCTGCGGCAGTACACGCGCGTGCGCGCGCGCACCGAGGAACTGTGCCGGCCGCTGGCGGTTGAAGATCACGTGATCCAGCCGCACGCCGACGCCAGCCCGCCCAAATGGCACCTTGGCCACACCGCCTGGTTCTTTGAGACATTCGTGCTGGAGCGCTTTGAGCGCGGGTTTGCCCCCCACCACCCGGACTACGGCTTTCTTTTTAACAGCTACTACAACGCGATCGGCACACGCGTGGATCGCCCCCTGCGCGGCCTGTGCTCGCGCCCTGCGGTCACCGAGGTTCTGGCCTACCGGCACGCCGTGGATGAACGCGTGGCGGCGCTTCTGGATGAACAACCCGACAACGCCGCGCTGGCAAGCCTGGTTGAACTGGGCCTGAACCACGAACAGCAGCACCAGGAACTGCTGCTGACGGACATCAAGGCGATTCTGTTCCAGGAACCACTGTTTCCGGCCTACGCGCCGGGCAAACCGCCCAGGGCAGGGGGCACCGAGCCGGGTTGGGCGGAGTTTGCCGGGGGTCGCGCGTGGATCGGGCACGACGGCGCGGGCTTTGCCTATGACAACGAACAGCCGCGCCACGAAGTGCTGCTGCGTCCGTGCCGGCTGGCCCATGAGCTGGTCAGCAACGGCGAGTTTCTGCGCTTCATGCACGACGGCGGCTATGCGCGCCCCGAATACTGGCTGGCCGACGGATGGGACACGGCGCGCCGGCACGGCTGGCAGGCCCCTCAGTACTGGCTGCAGCGCGGCACGCAATGGTTCACCCACACCCTGTACGGCCTGCAACCGCTGGATCCGAACGCGCCCGTAACGCACGTGAGTTTCTACGAGGCCGACGCCTACGCGCGCTACGCGGGCAAGCGCCTGCCCACCGAGTTTGAATGGGAGTTCGCGGCGCGACAGTCAGGCGCGCCCGACAACCCCGGCGCGCTGGCCGGCAGCGCGCTGGAGCCGCACAACGCACCGGTGGCGGGCAACGGCCCGCGCCGCATGATTGGCGAAGTATGGGAATGGACAAACAGCGCGTACCTGCCCTATCCGGGCTACGTCGCGCCGGCCGGAGCGATCGGCGAATACAACGGCAAGTTCATGGTCAACCAGATGGTGCTGCGCGGCGGGTCGGTGGCCACGCCGCGCGAACACCTGCGGCTGAGCTATCGCAATTTCTTTCACCCCGACAAACGCTGGCAGTTCACGGGAATCAGGCTGGCCGGGGATTTATAGGCGCGCCTTTGGCCCTCACGACGTGCAGGCGGGACGCCCGCAACACTCCTATGACCAACGGCTACAAGGTTCTGGCCCCGTCTGACCTGGGCAACGATCTGACACCGGGCCAGTTCGCACTGGATGTCCTCAACGGCCTGGGCGAAACGCCAAAGCGCCTGCCTTCGCGCTGGTTTTACGACGCCGAGGGCTCACGGCTGTTTCAACAGATCTGCGAACTGCCCGAGTACTACCTGACCCGCTGCGAACACGAAATCCTGGCGCGTCATGCTCCTGACATCGTCGCCCGCGCCGCCCGCCAGGGCCTGGACATCGTGGATCTTGGCGCCGGTGACGGCCGCAAAACCAGCCTGGTGCTGGACGCGGCGATCAAACAGGTCAAAGACCCGCGTTTTGTTCCGATTGACATCAGCGAATCCGCCATGCGCGGCCTGGTGGCCGACACCGGCCGGGCCTTTCCCGGCCTTGTGATTCAGGGTTTGGTGGGCGAATACGCCGACGCGCTGCATTACTTCAGCAAAGACAAGTCGCGCCCCAGCCTGGTGATGTTTCTGGGCAGCAACATCGGCAACTTTGAGTACCCCGCGGCGCGCAGTTTTCTGCGCCAGGTGTGGGGCGCGCTCAACCCCGGCGATCTGCTGCTGATCGGCTTTGACCGCAAAAAAGACATTGCGCAGTTGATCGCGGCCTACAATGACAACGCCGGCGTGACAGCAAAGTTCGACCTCAACCTGCTGGCGCGCATCAACCGCGAACTGGGCGGGCGGTTTGACCTGGAAAAGTTCGAGTTCTTTGCCACCTGGAACCCGATTCTGGGCGCGATCGAAAGCTATCTGGTCAGCCGTGAAAAGCAGTCCGTGCCCGTGGCGGGACTGAACCAGGTTTTTCACTTCGAGGCCTGGGAACCCATCCACATGGAACACTCGTTCAAGTACGGTGACCACGACATCGCGCAACTGGCCGACGCAACAGGCTATGAAATCGTGGCCGAATACACAGATAAGAAGGGCTGGTTCAAAGACAGTCTGTGGCGTGTCAGGCGTTAGGACGGCAACGTTGCTACAATGGCGTTGATCATGCATCACGGCAGAATGCAATCTGCCGGTTCGCGGGGCCTTCGCGGAGAACAACCATGCAGCGGCTGATTCTTGCGGCGGCCTACGTTGCCCTGTTCGTCACCTACATTCTGCTGGACCAGAACCTCAAGCCTGACAGCCTGACGTGGCTCAAAAGCGCCGTTGTCGCGGCCATGTTCGTGGTTGGGCTGGTCTGGGTGCTGCTGGTTCGCATTTCCCGCGCCGAGGCCGTGCGCGAAGCCCGGCGCGAGGCCCAGCTTGAGGCCGAACAGACGCGACAGATTCTGGCCGAACAGTCGGCCAAACGCGCCCCCGCCCCGGAACCGCAGGCCGCCAAAAGTTAATGCTCGCCAGGTCCCCTGTTTCGCCCCCGGCGCGGGCTTGCCCTCTGTGCGACTTTAGCCATCCTGTTTGTCGAATTTTCCTCGGAGGCAACCCTATGGCATCAGGCATCACGCGACTGGCCGCGCTTGTCTTCACGGTTCTGGCAGGTCTGAGCGCCTGTGCCCAGACCGGCGAGGGCGAACTGGTACGCATGACCGACGAAAGCGGCAACCACTACTATGTGCGCCGCGCGGCGGCATCCAACAGCGCCAAAGACAACACCCCCCGCGCCAACGGCGCGCCGGCCAAGAACCCCGCCAACCCCGAAGAAGAATACTGCCTGGTTCCCCCCGAGGCCCAGCCGATCGCCTGCAGCGGCCTGAAGGTCGGGGCCAGGGCTCCGGGCTGGAAGCTCAAGACACTGGACGGCAGCAAGGAAATCGCGCTGTCGGACTTCAAGGGCAAGACGGTCATGATCGAGTTCTGGGCCTCGTGGTGCCCCGGCTGCCGCACCGCCAACGAGGAAAATCTGCGCCCGCTGTTTGCCGCCAACCAGGCCAGCAAGGATTCCAACCTGGCGATCATCGCCATCGGCCTGACCTTCAACGACGACACTGCCGCGGCCCAGAAAGCGGTGGCCGACACCAAGGAATACCCGTGGCCGCTGGTGTTTGACGAAGGCGCCAAGGTCAGCGACGCCTACGGCGTGGGCGTCACGCCGTGCGTGGTGGTGATTTCACCCGAGGGCGTGGTGCAGACCTTCGGGCTGTACCGGCGCGAATGGGCCAAGCACCTGGACGATTACCTGAAACAGAACTGTGTGACACAGCCGCCGAAGTAAATGACCGACCAGGACCCGATTCTTTCGCGCAGCGCCCCGCTGGGGCCGTACACCATCGTCCGCAAGCTGGGCCAGGGCGGCATGGGCGGCGTGTACCTTGGCATGCACAAGGTGCTGCAGGTTCACCACGCGATCAAGGTGATCCACCCGCGGCTGGTGGCTGACCCCAAGGTGCTGGAACGCTTCATGCGCGAGGCGCGCCACGCCGCCAAGCTCAACCACCCCAACATCGTGCCGGTGCTTGGCGCCGATACCGTAGACGGCATTCCGTACATCGCCATGCCCTATGTGGACGGCAAGACACTGTCGCAGATCGCGGCCCAAAGCCCGCTGTCGGTGCATGCCTCGGTGCGTTATGTCCACATGGTGGCCAACGCTCTGGCCTATGCCCACAGCCGCAAGGTGATCCACCGCGACATCAAGCCCGCCAACATCATGGTGGACGAAGACAACGTGGCCAAGCTGATGGATTTCGGGCTGGTGCGCGACATGAGCCAGAACGCCGAACCCGGCGCCACCAGCGACCAGTTGACCATGGCCGGGCTGATTGTCGGCACGCCCCAGTACATGCCGCCCGAACAATGGCACGGCGAGGGGCTGGATCACCGCTGCGACATCTTCAGCCTGGGCGCCACGCTGTATTTTCTGGTCAGCGGCAACTTTCCGTATCCCGGCAGGAACACCCAGGAAATCTTCCGCGCGATCATGGCCGGCAAGCCCATACCGCTGGCCCAGCGCGTGGCGGGCATCAGCCCCGAACTGGCGGCCATCGTGGACCGCGCCGTGCAGTGCGACGCCGACGCGCGCCACGCCACCGCCGGCGAGTTCGCCACCGCACTCGAACAATGGTGGGCATCCAACCCGCCCGGCAGCGGCACCAAGCAACTGATGGCCCAGGCCGCCAGCGCCTCGGGGGCAACTGTCGCCCCCACCCGCGACGGCACGCTGCTGGCCGTCAAGCCCGGCCACACGCGCTCGGTGTCCCGCGGCGGCAGCACGCTGGACATCGCCACGATCAGAACCAGGCCCGGCACCGAAAGCAGTATTGCGGCCTCGGGCGCCGGCGCCACCAACCCGCCCGCGCCGGCCACCGCCACAAGCCAGAGCAGCCAGACACTGCTGCAGGCGCCGGCCAGCAACAAGACGATTCTGGTCGCCGCGGGCATCATTGTTCTGGTACTGGGCGCGCTGGGCATTGGCCTGTACGCCGCGCTTGGCGGCAGCCAGAACAGCCCCGCCAACACGCCCGCCCCGGCGCCCAACCTCCCGCCGGTCGTGGCGCTGGAGTTCCGCGTTGACCTGGCACCCGACGCCGCACTGGAAAGCAACCCGCTGCGCGTGGCCTCGGCCGCCTTCAGCATCCCCGGTGCCAGCAACGGTCGCGTGACGCTCAACGGCAACGCCTACGAGTTCGGGTCGGCCGTTACCCTGCAGCGCGGCCTGAACAAACTCGAGCTTGCCGCCACTGGCGAGGCCGACGCGCGCCAGAGCCGCACCCTGTTCGTGGTCTGCGACCCCGACGCCCCGGTGCTTGAGGTTCCGGCTGTTGAACAAGCTGCCGACGGGCGCATTCCGCTGGATGCCGCCAGCTTTACCCTGCGCGGCACCCTGCGCGACGACGACCCACAGGCCACGATTGAACTTTCTGTGGACGGCCGCGCGCGCGAGGTCACCCGCAACGGCGAAAACTTCGAGGCCGTCATCCCCGTGGCCGACGCGCCGGTTCAGGTTGACCTGCGCGCGTCCGACCGCGCCGGCAACCGTTCGCGCGCGCTCAGCGTGTGGCTGATCCCGGACCGCGCCCCGCCGGTGTTGGCCTGGACCGACGGCACGGCCTTGCGCTGGTTTACCACGCGCGAGGTGGTGCTTGAGGGCACGGCCAACAAGACCCAGGGCCTTGCGCTGAAATGCGGCAGCCGGGCCGTGGCAATCGGCGAAGGCGGGCGCTTTCGGGTTGAACTTGCGCTTGAGCCCGGGCGCCACACCGTACTGGTCCAGGGCGAAGACTGGCTGGGTCGCACCGTGTCGCTGGCGCGCGAAGTGCGCGTGGACCTGGAACCCCCGGTCTTTGTCGAGTTCACACCTGCTGACGGCACTGTGCTGGCATTGGAAGCCGTGCCTGCGAAGGTTGAAATCACCGGCCGCCTGGACAGCCCCGAGGCCGAACTGACCTGTAACGGCGCGGCCGTAAGCATTGCCGCCGACGGTACGTTCCGGGCCGAAATCACTGCTGCGGCCTTTGGCGTGCTGGAGGTCCGCCTGGCCGCGCGCGACGGCGCCGGGCGCGTCACGGAACTGCCGATCCGGCTCACACTCAACGCGCTGCGGTACCGGCTGGCCGGCCGCAACGCCCAGGGCTTTGACGAATATACCCGGCTGCGCGACGGCGCCACGATGATCGCCATTCCCGCCGGCGAATTCGAACAGGGCACCCCCACCGGCTTTGCCGACGCGCGCAGGCGCAGTGTGAAACTCTCGGCTTACCTGATCAGCAAATACGAAGTCACGCGCGAACAGTTCTGCCGCTTTCTGAACGACCGCAAAACCACGCTGGAGGACGCGCTGGCACTCAAGTGGATCACCCGCGACGCAAAGGGCGGGCTGCATCACCTGAACTATGCCGGCGGCCGCTGGTTTGCCGACAGCGGCACCGAACGCCAGGCCGTCACCGGCGTAACCTGGCTGGGCGCCCGCGAATACGCCCAGTGGGCCGACCCCGAGGGTGACCTGCCCAGCGAAGCCCAGTGGGAATACGCCGCGCGCGGCAAGGACGGCCGCGCCTATCCCTGGGGCAACGAACCGCCCAATCCCGGCCGCGGCAATTATCTGGATTGCGGGCTTGAGGCTGCGGCTCTGGTGGTGGACATCTGCAAGGGCGGCGTGTCGCCCTTTGGCCTGTTCAACATGGCCGGCAATGTCGAGGAATGGTGCCTGGACTGGTACGACGTGGGCGCCTACGGCCGCGCGGCAGGCACCGACCCCAAAGTGACCGACAAGCCCAGCGGCGGCGACCGGCGCGTCGTGCGCGGCGGGTCTTACCTGTCACCCGTAAACACCGAGGCCAGACCCGGCACCGACGATGGCCCCTGCGACCTGCGCGCGTTCTATCGCGGCCGGCGCCTGCCCGACAGCGCCGCGCCCGACCGCGGCTTTCGCACCGCCAGCGCCGCCCGACCGTAACCACGGCAGTCCCGCCGCATATTCCGCCCGTCCAGGGCTCACTTTCGGCCTGAACAGTTTTTGGGAGATGTTTACTCCGCGGTCAGCGCGGGTTTTGCCGCGTGCGGTACCAGTCCAGCGCGCCGGTGATGGGCTCTACTTCCTGCGGGGCGATGCCGCTGGAGGGACGGCGGGCCATGTCCTCGACGGTCCAGCGCACGTCGTCGCGGTCATTGTCGAGTTCCAGTTGCAGAAACACGCGCTCGAGTGAATGACAGCGCGAGCAGCGCCGGCGGGCCAGATCCCAGTCCGCGCGCACGGCCTGGGGCGCACGTTCGTATTCGGCATCCCAGCGCGTGGTCGCGGCGCACCCCGCCCCCAGCGCCAGCAACAACACAGGCACAACCCAGAGCCGCCAGGTCATAAAGCCCCTTGCATCTGCACAATCCGCGCCTGTCGCTAGAACGCCCAGCCGATGCCGGCCTGCACCACCCAGGCGTCGTTGAAGTCGCTGAACTCCCAGTATTCGCCCGAAAGACGCAGCAAAACCCCGCCCACGGTCGTGTAGCTCAGGCCCAATGTGCCGCGGATAACCCGGTTGTTGTCATCCGTGACGGCCAGCGCCGCGTTGGGCGTTGGCCCAAACGAGGCCAGATAGATGCCTTTGACGTTCAGCGAATCCGCCGCAAGCGTCAGGCGCAGCGTGTCCACGATGTTCCAGTCGGCCTGAAGCCACCAGCCCCATTTCCAGAACTGGTCTTCGCCGCCGGGGCTGCCGGCGCGGGTGAACTGTGTCTGGCGCCAGGCGATTTCGCCCTCGAGTGTCACGGGCCCCAGGCGCGCGCCGAAATCGGCGCTGGCGATCTGGTAACTTCGTCGCGCGTCGGCGTCGTAGTTGCCCCACAGGTACGCCAGGTGCAGGCTCAACAGCGGCGTCTCAAGGCCGAATGTCGCGCCAAACGACGGCTCGCCGTTGTTGTCCGGAAAGTTGCGCGAACGGTCAAAGGCAATGTCGTTGCCCACGCCCTTGAGCCCGGCCAGCACATAGCCATCCAGCCGCATCGCCGCCGCGCCGAAATCAAGTTCAAGCGCAGCGTTCACACCATTGTCCACATAGGGCGCCGGCAGCACGCCCTGATTGAACTCGGTCTGGCGCACCATGCCGCCCATCATGCGGGTTAAAGGCTTGGTCAACGTGGCGCGGGTGTTGAAGTCATGCCGCGCGTTGAAGCTTCCGGCATGCACGTTCAGCCGCCCGGCCCGCACCGAAAACACCGGCAGCGGCCGCCAGGCCAGTGCCGCTTCTTCCAGTTCCAGACCGTGACAGCCCCAGCACACGCGCAGGTTGGCCGAAACGCCGCTGTCGCGGTGCGTCACGCGCCCCCACAGCGCGAACTCGCCCTGCATGCCGGCGTTGGGCATGCTGCGGTCGTGTTCGGGTTTCACCAGCAGCGCCGAATAACCCGCGCCCAGGCTGGCCCCCACGCGCCAGCGGAACAGCGGCGCGTCGGCATCCCCGGATCTGGGCGCCGGGGCGGTCCTGGGCGCCGGCGGATCGGCCGCCTGCGCGCCCAGCACCCCGCAAAACACGCAAGCCAGCAGCACAAGACGCGACATCATGGCGGCTCCGCTAGTTGTTGTTGGCGCCCTGGCTGATCCAGTCGCGGATACGGTTGATCGTGGCCTGGGGCAACTGCGCCTGCTGGTATGGCATGGAGGGCGTGATGGTTCCTTCCATACGCTGGATCAGAATGCTGTTGTCCGGGCTGCCGGCCACGACCACGGCACCGCTCTGGCCTCCGGCCATGGTGTTGGCGTAGCTGTCCAGCCTCAGGTTGAAATCCGGAAACGGCCCGCTGTGGCAGTTGGTGCAGTGCTGGTTGAAAATCGGCTGTATGTTGGCGGCGTAGCTGACAAACACCGTTACCGTGGTGTTGCCGGCCACGGTCGTTCCCGGCTCGGTGGCCGTTACCGTCACGGTGCCCGACTGCGCCTGGGCCGTGGCAAAGCCCGTGGCCGTAATCGTCAGCCGCGAGGTGTTGCTGCTTTGCCAGTTCACCAGCGCCGTAATGTTGGCCTGGCTGGCGTCGCTGTGCGTGGCCGTGGCGGTGAACTGCTGGTTCTGGCCCAGGTGCAGGCTGGGTGCAGCCGGCGTCAGCGCAATCGAAACCAGCGTGTAGTTGCCCACGGTAAGGCTCACGGCGGCGGTGGCCACATCCAGCGCGGCCTCGACGTCCGTGGTGCCGGCGGTGCTGGAGGCATCCAGCACGCCGGAGGTGCTGATGTTTGCCACGGCCGGGTTGCTCAGGCTCCAGGCCACCTGGGTGGTTACGTCCTGGTTGGAGCCGTCGCTGAAGTTGCCGCTGGCGCGGTACTGCACGCGCATCTGCTGGGCGATGGTCAGGGCGCCGGGCTGGATGGAAAGGCTCATGCAGAACAGCGTGTGCGGCACGTTGGCGTTCAGGCGCGCCGTCAGGGAACTGAAGTCACCGGCGGTCAGCGTGGAAAGATTGGCCGTGGACGCCAGAAACGCTCCGATTGCGGTGGCCAGTTCCGACCGCGCGGCGTTGGCCGACAAGGCCCCGCCGCCGGCAATCATCACCGGCCCCGTGCCGTCGTCGCCGTCAAAATCGCCGTCGCGCACGTCGCGGGCCAAAGCTTCCACCAGCGAGTCCGTGGCCACACCCAGGCCCGCCGCCATCTGTGCCAAGCCCGCGCACAGCGCGCCCTGGTCAGCCGCCAGGCCGGCCGTGGCCGGCCCCAGGCTGAGGTCGGCCGGAACAGTGGCAAGGATCGGCCCGGCCCCGAACCAGTTGGTGATGCGCAGGTTGGCCGACTGAATCGCGCCGGCAACCGGCGCCCCGCCGGCAATGTCGGCCAGCGCAAGTTCTGCCGCAATGGTGGTCAGCGGCGTGATGTTGGCCGCTACACCGACCGTTGAGGCCGCAATCACCGCGCGCAACGGCTGCGTCTGGGCCGTGGTGCCGGCTACTTCGTCGCGGTAGGTGCCGCCGGTAAGTTCCAGCAGCGCCGGGCCAGTATGCGCACCCAGGTTCAGACTGTAACTGCCGTTGCTGTTCACACTGCTGCTGCCCAGTTGGGCGCCCTTGGCGCCGGCGGCGGTGATCACAAAGGCCCGCACCATGCCGGCGGAAAACATGCCCTTGAAGGCCACGCCGCCAGCCGTTGAGCCGGGTCCCACGGCGTCGCTGCCGTCGCTGCCCTTGTTGTCGCCGCCGCCACCGCAGGCAGCCAGCAGCCATACCATCACACCCAGCACCAGACCCATTTGCGGCGCGCGTTTCATGGCATGTTCCGTGTTGCGTGAGCGCGCACCATTCTACATGGAACAATCCGGCGCGAAAGCCGGCCGGGGTCAATCGCGCCCGGTGGCCTGCACGGCCGGAACAGTCAAGATTGTCCGCCTGAACTGCCGAATCTGGACGGGGGACCCATGCCGCGACGGCGCCGCCGCCGTTTTCAGCTTCGTCTCAATGCCCGCACCTCGCGCCTGGCGGCCGTGGCGTTTCTGCTGGCGCTGGTCGGCATCAGTCTGGGCTGCGTCGTTTACGAAGGCCGCAAGACCACGCCCCCGGCCCACCTGCCGCCACCCACACGCGACGTGCAGCCGCTGGATGCGCTCGGCCTGATCGAGGGCTGGGTGCCGTCGTGGACCGACGAGCGCGCCATTGTCACCCAGGCCGCCGACGCCGGGTTTCACGGCGTGCTGCTGTTCCACGGCACGATCAAACCCGACGGCCGCGTGGTGCTGGAAGACCCCAAAGGTCTGGCCTCTGCCGTGGAAACCGCCCACGCCCGCAACCTGGCCACGTGGCTTACCGTCACCAACCACGGCGCCGACCTTTCCGCGACCCTGGGCCGCAACCTGGAAGCCCACCTGGACAGCCTGGTCGAGGCCTGGCGCGCCAGCGGCTGCGGGCATCTGGACCTGGACTATGAATCGCTCAGCCTGGCCGACGTGCGCAACCTGGAATCGGCACTTGACCGTCTGGATGCCCGGCTTGAGGCCCGGTGCCGCCTTTCGCTGACCCTGCAGCCCGCCGACAGCGCCCTGCGCCCTGACCAGTTGCCCGTCTACCACCGCATGCTGGCCCACCCCCGCGTCGCCTGCGTGCGCCTGATGGCCTATGACTATCACTGGAAGGGCAGCCTGCCCGGCGCGCTGTACCCCATGCCGGCTTTTGAACGGCTGATCGAGGCCTACCCCGAATACCGCAGCAAACTGGTGCTGTGTCTGCCGCTGTACGGTTACGACTGGCCGCGGCCAGAGGACTGCACCATCCCCCAGGGCACCACCGTGGTGCTGCGCGACCTTGACCGGCACGCGAACCTGCGCGCGGTGTGGATGCGCCGCGATGCCGAACTGGCCCTGTTTGGCGACGGACGCGCCGTGGCCGCGCCCAGTCTGCGCGCCGTGCGCGAGCGCGTGCGCGTGATGCTGCGCCGCGGCGTGCCCGGCGTGTGTTTCTGGCACCTGGGGTGCGCCCAGCTTGCCCCTGTGGCCGCGGCGTGCACCGACCCCGCGCGCGACCAGCCCGAAGCCCTGAGCTGGACCGAAGCCGAAGGCTGGCACCAGTGGCAGACCGAGTTCAAACAGCGCGTGTGCCGCAGGCATGTGGCCAGGCCCGGTGAAACGCTGGAAAGCATCGGGCGTCAGTACGGCGTCGAACGCGCCGCGATGTACCGGTTTAATGCCGACCTGACCAACGACGGCCTGGCCGGCAAAACCGTGTTTGTGCCGCAATAACAGCGGCACGGGTGGGACGGGCATCCGGCGCTACCGGCGGGCCTGGTAACGCCAGGCCAGAAAGATGCTGGCGGCCACGGCGGCATTGAGGCTTTCAACCTTGCTGCTTTGCGGGATGGTAATCGCGATCACGTCGCGCTCGGACCAGAAGGGCTGCACACCCTCGCTTTCGCCACCGATGATAAACGCCGTGCGCGGCGGAAAACTGACCCCGAACGCGCTGGTGCCGCGCGTGCCCGTCACATAGGGCCACACACCGGCGCTGGACAGACGCTGCATCACGTCTTCGGGCGTCAGGTCGGAAATCACCGGCACATGAAACACGCCGCCCATGCTGGCACGCACGGCCTTGTGGTTGAAGGCGTCCACACAGCCCTTGAGCAGCAGCAGACCATCACAGTCAAAGGCCGCGGCCTGACGCATGATGGTGCCCAGGTTTCCGGGATCACGCAGGTTGTCCAGCACCAGCAGGGTCAGGAACTCGCGGCGCAGCAGGTTGTCCAGTTCATAGACCGGCGTGGCGAACACGCCAACCAGCCCCTGGCTGTTAACCGTGTCCGCTCCTTCCTCAAAGTCCGCCCTGGCGGCGTCGAACACCTCAATGCCTTCCTGGCGGCAGCGCGCGACCACGGCGTCAATCTTGTCGCGGGTGCCTTCCATGAGTTCTTCGCAGCGCACGACATAACGCGGAAAGACGCCGGCCTTGAGGGCTTCCTCAATCAGCAGCGGACCCTCGCCGACGAACAGGCCGAGTTCTTCGCGTCCCTTGCGCTGCTTGAGCGACCGCAACTGTTTGACGCGGGCCTTGGGAAGTTCGGGCATGGGCGGTTATCTAGCGGCGCGGGCCGGGCCGCGCCAGAGGCGGACTACTTGGACGGGCCGGCGGGCTCGGGGCTGGCGTCTTCGGCCTTGTCTTTCAGGCGCGGGTGTTCGCCGGTGACGGGCTGGGGCGTCATTTCGGGCTCGGCGTGCAGAATGATCTCCAGCGCGCGCTTGATGTCTTCGACCTGTCCCAGCAGCAGACGCGGGTTGGCCAGGGTGGGGCCTTCACCGCGGTCGCCCAGCAGTTCGCGCGTCAGGTACGCCAACTGGGCGCAGATCACGGTTTCCAGGGCGTTCAGCCACGCGATCACCCAGGCGCGAAACGCCTGCTGGTCGTATTCGACCATCTTGCCCTGCGGGTTCACGATGTGGTCCAGCCGCACCATGCGCAGCGTTTCGATGGTTTCCTCGGCGACCAGGCCGCGCAGTTTCAGGATATGCTCGCGCAGTTCCCGGTCGTCAATCTCGGGGATCGGCAGGCGGTCGCTCATGGTGCTATTCCTCGCTGTCGCCGCCCCTGCCGGCCTTGCCCGCCAGGTTGAACTGGCCTTCCTCACAGGCCACGATGAACTGTTCCAGCCTGCCCTTGAGCTTGTCCCACTGGCGGCGCAGTTTGCCGGCCTCGTTTTCGTCAATCGCGCCGTCGTTGGTCAGGGACTTTTCGGCGTACTGCAGCATGTCGGCAAAGTCGTTCAGCGCCGACACCGTGGCCGAAACAAAGTTGGTTTCGGGCTTGCCGCCGTGCTGGGGGTTTGAGGTGTAATACCCGCGCGCGATGCGGCACAGAAAGTGCACGATCTCAAGGTCCTGGCTGAGGCTGAAGATCGTGACCAGCTTGTCCAGCGGGTTGCGCGCGCCGCTGGCGGTGGGGTTGCGCTTGGTGCGCGGGGGCTGGGTCCACTTGTAGACCAGGCTCAGGCTGACATCCAGCGCGCGGGCCACGCGCTTGGGCCCCGCGCGCTCGACAGCCTGTTTGAGCACGCGGTGGGTTTCGTCCAGCAGCGTCTCCAGCGCGTCATCCAGCACACCCTCGTCTTCGGGGGTGAACACGGGCGGCGCGGCGTGCGCGGTTTTTGCCTTGGCCTTGGCCATGATGGGTGTCCGCAAGGGGCTGCTTTTACTATAGATTGCCCGGCGCCGGATGCGAGGACAGCCATGTCGATACCGAAAACCGTACAGTGGCTTGGCGATGCGGCTTCCGGGTTCATCCGCATCATAGACCAGACACTGCTGCCGGCGCGCGAGCAATATCTTGACCTGGCCGACACCGGCGCGCTGGTGGACGCGATCGCGCGCCTGGCCGTGCGCGGCGCCCCGGCGATCGGCGTGGCCGGAGCCTACGGCTGTGTGCTGGCGCTGCGCCAGGGCATGGGCGAAGCCGGGCTGGAACGGGTGGCCGGCGCCCGGCCCACGGCGGTAAACCTGCGCTGGGCCGTGCAGCGCGTGCGCAAGGCCGCCAACGGCGACCCGGCCCGCGCGCTGGATGAGGCCCGGCGCATCCATGCCGAAGATGAGGCCTCCTGCGCCGCGATCGGCCGGCACGGCGCGGCGCTGATCCGCGACGGCATGGGCATCATCACCCACTGCAACGCCGGCGCTCTGGCCACCGCGGGCATGGGCACGGCGCTGGCGCCTTTGTACACGGCGCACCAGCAGGGCCGGCGCTTTACCGTGTTTGCCGACGAGACCCGACCGCTGCTTCAGGGCGCTCGGCTTACGGCATTTGAACTGGGCCAGGCCGGCATTGCCGTCACGGTGATTGCCGACAACATGGCGCCGGTGGTGCTGCGCCGGGGGCTGGTGCAGCTTGCCGTCACCGGGGCCGACCGGATTGCCGCCAACGGCGACGCGGCCAACAAGATCGGCACCTACGGGCTGGCCCTGGCGTGCAAGGCCCACAACGTGCCGCTGTACATTGCCGCGCCGCGCAGCACCTTTGACGCCGCCACACCCGACGGCGCCGCGATTCCGATTGAAGAACGCAGCGGCGATGAACTGCGGCGCCTGGGCCCGGTGCAGACGGCGCCGCCGGACGTGGCGGTGTTCAACCCGGCCTTCGACGTGACGCCGGCGGCGCTGATCGCGGGCTATATCACCGAAAACGGCATCCTGCAGGCCGGCCAGATCGCGGGCTGGCTGGCGGCCCCGCAACCCTGAATCGTTAGCCTTCGCCCCATTGATTGTTTTCGGGCTCAGCCCTACGTTGTTCCACCTGTCGGGGTGTAGCGCAGCCTGGGTAGCGCGCTTGCTTGGGGTGCAAGAGGTCCGGGGTTCAAATCCCCGCACCCCGACCAGTCATCAGGGCCCGTCGCGACGCCGCAAGGCGACCGCGGCGGGCCGGATGCTTTTTTCACCGGGTCAGAACAGCTTTTTTGGGTCTTCGTCGGATTCAACTTCAAAGGGCTGTTCGCGCAGTTCGCCCTCGCGCTCGGTCAGCAACTGCACCTTCTTTTCGGCCTTCTTGAGAATCTCATAGGCCCGGCGCAGCCCGGCCACGCCCTCTTCATAGCGTTTCAGCGCGTCTTCCAGCGGCAGTTCGCCGCCCTCAAGCTGGCGCAGGGCTTCTTCGACCTGGGCCACCAGGTCTTCAAACTTGGGCTCGTCTTTGGGTTTCCTGGACATGGTGGTTGCAAAGACCCCGCTTGATCAGGTTTCGCGTTCCCTGCCGTTGTACTCCAGTGCCGCCTGCCTCAGTGCCCCCGCAAGATAGGTTGAACCAGTGATCAACACGAGACCATCCTGTCCGGCCTGTTCCACGGCGGATTCCAGTGCCGCCTCGGGGTGTTCCTCCATGCTGCCCTGCCTGCCCCCGAACTTGCTGTACGTGCGCAACAGGTCTTCGGGGCGGTTCTGGCGCGGGCTGTAGTACGTGGTAAACACCGCCGCGTCGGCGCCCTCGGCCACGCGCCTCATGCAGGCCTCCAGGTCCTTGTCTTTGGCCAGCCCCACCACGCACACCACCGGGCCCCGCGCCACGGCGCGGGCGGTGGCCAGCGCGGCCTTGAGCGAAAGCTCGTTGTGGCTGCTGTCCACCACGATCACGGGTCGTCCGGGCAGAATTTCGAACTTGCCGGGCAGGCGCACGCGCGCCAGCGCGTCCATGGCCAGGTCGCGGTGCAAAGCTCCGTCCGGCAGCAGGTCCGGCACGGCGCGGGCGATCACCTCCAGCGCGCACAGGGCATGGGCGGCGTTGTCCACCATGTAACG
Source organism: Planctomycetota bacterium (assembly GCA_015075515.1). GTDB lineage: Bacteria > Planctomycetota > UBA8742 > UBA2392 > UBA2392 > H3-PLA7. The sequence continues at coordinate 1,308,784 of JABTUE010000001.1, read as the reverse complement.
CGCCGGGTGGGCCAGGCGCACTTTCTCGTAGCGCTGGCCGGCAATGTCGGCCGTGAACTCGATGTGCCCGTTGACGCGGTTGACCCCGCGCACGCTGTATTCGCGGCCGTATTCAAGCACCGGGGCCTCAAGGTCGCGGGCGGTCTGCCTGATCACGCGCTGGGCCTCGGGGTCCTGGGCGCCGCAGACGACGGGGATTCCCGGCTTGATGATGCCCGCCTTTTCGGCGGCGATTTCGCGGATCGTGTCGCCCAGTTGCTGCATGTGGTCCAGGCCGATTTCGGTGATCACACTGACCAGCGGCGTGATCACGTTGGTGCTGTCCAGCCGGCCCCCCAGCCCGACCTCGAACACTGCGATCTGCACGCCCGCGCGCCGAAACGCCACCATCGCCGTCAGGGTCAGCAGTTCAAAAAACGTGATGTCGGGCGCGCCCCCGGCCTGGGATTCCACGGCGGCCACGACCTCGCGGAAGGCCTCGACCATTTCGCGTTCGGTGATTTCGTTGCCGGCGATTTCAATCCGCTGGGTCAGGCGCTCCAGGTGCGGGCTGGTAAACAGACCGGTGACCAGGCCCTGCGATTGCAGACAGGCGGCCAGATAGGCCGACGTGCTGCCCTTGCCCTTGGTGCCGGCCACGTGGGCGGATTCATAGGCCGTGTCGGGGCGCAGCAGCAGGTTCAGCATTTCTGCCATGCGCTCAAGGTCAAAGGTGTCGCGGGTTCGGCCGCCGAGCTGTTTTTCGTAATCGGTATGGCGCGCCAGAAAAGCCTGCACGTCCTGAAGGTTGTCAATGCGGGTAGCCATGGCGCGCGGGGGTTCAGAAGGCGGGGGGAATGTACCGATGAAACGGGCCGGGACAATGAGCAGTTGCCCGGCAAAACAGCGTCAGCGGTCGGCAGGCCGCGGCAAGCGCAGGCACCAAAGCTGGCTGTATTTGCCGGCGGCTGACTGCAAACTGTACGCACCACGGAGCAGCCTTGACCAGACCCGTCATCGGCATCTGCATGGACCACGTGCGCGACGTGCCGAACCCGGCATTCGACCGCAGCTACCTGAAGCTTTACCCGCAATACGTGGACCGCGTGGTCGAGGCCGGGGGCACGCCGCTGGTGATCCCGATTGTGCCCGACGTGGCCAGCGTCAAGCCGCTGCTTGGGCTGGTGCGCGGCGTGGTGCTGATCGGCAGCGACGATTATCCGGCGCAGTGGTTCGGCAAGCAGCCGCTGCCCACGGACGACCCCTGCACGCCGCAGCGCGCAGCCTTTGACCGCGAGTTCATCCGTGTGCTGTACGATGAAACGGACCTGCCGGTGCTGGCGGTGTGCGGCGGCATGCAACTGACGGTGATTCACACCGGCGGCACGCTGATCCAGCACCTGCCCGACCACACAAAGCTCGAACACCGCCGCGGGCCCGATTTTTACCGCTACCACGACGTGGACATCGAGCCCGGCACGCTGTTGCACAGGGCCGTGGGCGTCACCCGCATGAACGTGATTACGGTGCACCACCAGGCCGCCGAAGTGGTCAAGCCGCCGCTGAAGGTGACGGCGCGCGCCACCGACGGCGTGATTGAAGCCGTGGAGTTCACAAACCACCGCTTTCGTGTCGGCGTGCAGTGGCACCCTGAACGCATGCCCGAAAGCGAACCGATGCGGAAACTTTGGCGCGCGTTTGTCGCGGCGTGCGCCTAACTGCGCCCGCTACTTCAAGCGCGGGGCCTTCAGGTCTGCGTCGGGTGCCTGATAGCTGCCGTCGCGCAGCGACTCGACCAGGTGAACCAGCGCCAGCGCGGCGTTTTTGACTTCAGCCTGCACGGCCTTGTCTTTGTCGAGATCGTCGTGGCTGGTCGCGTAGGGCTGCATGTAGCCGATGTACGCGCCCGTGCCGCCTGCGGGCCCGGCCTGGATCAACCCCATGTCGGCCAGCCAGTCGCACAGGTTGTGGCGCAGGCCGTCCACGCCCGCGGCGTCGGCGTGCACAACCACGCTGAAACCCCGCCCGGCCAGGTGTTTGGGGTAATGCCAGCCCTTGAGCTCAAGTTCCTTGGCGCGCTTGGGGTCCTTGCCCCCGGTCAGGGTCGGGTCGGGGTTGCCGCCATCGGCGCAGACCAGCCGGTCAATCATCAGTTTCAGGCCGCTGGGCGCCTGGTACCAGTTCACGGGCGTGACGATCATGACGCCGTGGGCGGCCACCCAGCGCGGGTAGAGTTCGTTCATCCAGTCGCCGGTCTGCTGCATGGCCTGGTTGGGGTAACAGGAACAGGGCCAGTTACACAGCGGCATGGCCGTGCTGACGCAGGCCTTGCAGGGATGGATGGCGCGGCCGTACTCCGCCGTAAGCAGCGACAGGTCAAGAAAGTCCACTTCAAAGCCCTTGCGGGCGGCAATCACCTTCCGGGCCAGGTTGGCCAGCCGCCAGCTTTTGGGAACTTCGCCGGGACAGGTCTGGTCGCCGCGCGAGGAACCACTGACCACAAGGATGCGCGACGGCGACTTGCGGTCGTCGTGACGACGCTGCGCCTGCTGGATGGCGCGGCGGGTTTGCAGCCATTCCAGCGGCAGCGCAAAGGCCGGGTCGTGAAAGCCCTTGCCGGCGGGCCTGGTACGCGGGTTCTTGTGGTACTCGATGTAGTTGGTCCAGGCAACCTCGATGACCTTCCGCAGTTCGGATTCCACCGCACGGAAGGACGGGGCGTCGAAGTGGCGGCGCAGGCGTTGTTCGAATTCCTCGCGGCTGAGGGTGACGCTGGCCTGGCCCTTGCGAACCCGGATTCTTGCCATGCCGGACTCCCTAACCGCGGATCAACGTGACGTGGGTGATGACATCGCCCTGCACCCTGTAGATGGCCACGGCGCGGCGGCGCACGTTGTCGGCGCGACCGACGACTTCTTCCTGGTCAATCACGTGGCTGCCGGCGGCGATACGGTTGGTGATGATCGCGAACTGGTTGGGGTTGTCACGAAACATCGGGCCGTAGATTTCGCGCAGTTTCTTGTGGCCCCGGCACAACTCCTTGCCCGCGTCGTCCACAATCAGCACGTCAGCACTGTAGGTGGCCGCAAAGGCATCAATGTCGCACTTGTTGTAGGCGTCCAACTGGGCCTGCACGACCTGCACCGGTGTCATGGCGTCTCCGTCAGGAAAGCTGCTTGCGCGCGGCCTCGATCTGCGCGGCCAGTTCCTTCATGCCCGCGGCCTTGGCCAGTTCCGGCGATTGCAGTTCTTCCAGCAGCGTTTCCGCAGCCATGCGCGCGCGTTGCAGCGCCGCGCCCCTGGCGTCGCTGTGTTCGCGCTTCATGTGCGGAAACAGCAGCACGTCGCGGATGCTGTGCGTGTTGGTCAGAAGCATGCACAGCCGGTCAATGCCCACGCCAAGACCGCCGGCGGGCGGCATGCCGGCCTCCAGCGCGTGCACATAGTCGTGGTCCACTTCCTTGGGGGCTTCGACGTCTTTGGTCTTTTCGCCCAGTTCAACCTGTTCCTGAAAGCGGCGCAATTGTTCCACCGGCTCGTTCAGTTCGCTGAAGGCGTTGGCGAACTCCACCCCGTTAATGAACAGCTCAAAGCGTTCGGCCACGCGCGGGTCTTCGGGCTTGCTTTTGGTCAGCGGGCAGATCGGCGTGGGGTAATCAATCATGAATGTGGGCTGAACCATGCTGCCCATCGCCGTGGCCTCAAGCACCTGGTCGGCCAGCTTGTAGTGGTCCTCGTGCACTTCAATGCCCAGCGCCCTGGCCTTCTGCGCCACCGCCTTCACATCATGCAGGTCCACGCCGGCGTGTTCACGCAGCAGGTCAGAGTACCGGACACGCCGAAACGGCTTGCCCAGGTCAACCTCGACTTCGCCCCACTTGAACACCAGTTCGCTGTCGGCCACCGCCGAAGGCGCCACGCCGCGCTCGGCCCCGCGCACCACACGGGCCGCGTGGCGGAACATGCCCTCGGTAATTTCCATCATCGAGTGGTAGTCGCCGTAGGCCTCGTACAGCTCCATCATCGTGAATTCGGGGTTGTGCGTGGCATCAATGCCCTCGTTGCGGAAGTTACGGTTGATCTCAAAAACCTTCTCGAATCCGCCGACAAGCAACCTCTTGAGATACAGCTCGGGCGCGATCCTTAAATACATGTTCATGTGCAGCGTGTTGTGATGCGTAATGAAAGGCCGCGCCCGCGCGCCCCCGGGAATGGTGTGCAGCATCGGGGTTTCGACCTCCAGGTAACCCCTGTCGGTCAGAAAGGCGCGGATCGCGCTGACCAGATGCGAGCGCAGCTCAAAGCGCCGGCGCACGTCCTGGTGCACCATCAGGTCCAGATAGCGCTGGCGGTAGCGCAGTTCGGGGTCGGTGAACGCCGTGACGTGTTTGACGTTGCCCTGTTCGTCCTTGAACTCGCGCGGCAGCGGCGGCACGGCCAGCGCCTTGGTCAGAAACGTGATGCCACCGGCAAACAGCGTGACTTCGCCGGTGCGCGTGCGCTGGACTTCGCCGGCAAAGTGCACGTAGTCGCCAAGGTCAATGTTTTCATAGACCTTCATGCCCTGCTCGCCCACGGCCTTGGCATTGAGATAAACCTGCATTTTGCCGGTCTGGTCGTAGACATCCACGAACACGGCCTTGCCCATTTTGCGGTTGGCCAGCACGCGGCCGGCAACGGCGCGGGCGGCAAGCCTGGCGGGGCTTTCGGGTGCGGCGGACTTTTCGGCGGCTTCGAACTCGGCCTTGAGTGTGGCGACCGTCTGGCGCGGGGGCGTGCGCACGGCGTAGGGGTCGGCGCCCAGTGCTTTCAGGGCTTCGCGCTTCTGTTCGCGCACAAGACGGTACTCGTTGGCTTCGGACATGCAGCCCTCACTGTGTGCGGCGCATGGTAGCGGCAGGGCCAAGGCCCGCAACGCGCCGCGCCGCGAATCTGATTGCCCCCCGTTGACGACCCGCCCGGCCGAATTACTCTTGCCGCCCCGGTTCAGGCCGCGGGCCAAGCGCTGGATGTTCAGCCCCCGCCGCCGCCGCAGAGAGGCTGGCATGTACGCAATCATCGCAGACGGTGCCCACCAGTTCCGCGTCGAGAAGGGAACCCAGTTCCACATTGACCGGCTGGGCCAGAAGCCCGGCAGCAAGCTGAAACTCGACAAGGTGCTGCTGGTGGCCGACGGCGACAACGTAAAGGTCGGCGCGCCGGTGGTTTCGGGCGCCCACGTCGAGGTCGAGGTCATCGGCCAGAAGCGCGGCGAAAAACTGATCGCCTTCATGTACCGCCGCCGCCAGGCCGACAGCAAACGCAAGCGTGGCCACCGCCAGAACTACACGCTGGTCAAGGTCACGGACATCAAGGGCTAGACGGGCTGGAGCCCCGGGCACAGCGGCGGGGTCCCAAGGAACACAGTCATGGCACATAAAAAAGGCGCCGGCACCACCAAGAACGGGCGCGACAGCAACCCCAAGTACCGCGGTCTGAAAAAGGCCGGCGGCGAGTTCGTGCGCGCCGGCAACATTCTGGTGCGCCAGGTCGGCACGGCCATCCACCCGGGTGCCAACGTGGGGATGGGCCGCGATTACACTCTGTTCGCACTGTGTGATGGCGTGGTCCGCTTCTCGGGCATGAAGCGGAAGAAGGTCAACATCGAGCCGGTGGCGGCGTAACACAAGACACATACCCAGACCACCCGGCTCGCCAGAGCCGGGTGGTTTTGTTTACGGCAGTTTCACGCGGTAACGGGCCTTTTGCGGGGGATGATCATGCGAATGCGATGTACGAGACAGCGAGTCTGAACCTGATTCCTTTCCATCGGCATTGATAAAAGTGGCGGGCTCACCCGCCCAAACCAGGGAGACACAGTCATGAGCGAAACACAGACCACCGGCATTCCGCGCATTGGCGACATCGCGCCGGACTTCACGGCCGTCACCACCGAGGGCCCGATCAAGTTCAGCGAATGGCAGGGCGACAAGTGGGTCATTCTGTTCAGCCACCCGGCGGACTTCACGCCGGTGTGCAGCACCGAACTGACCGAATTCGCCAAGCGCAAGAAAGAGTTTGACGAACTGGGCACCAGGCTGATCGGCCTGAGCATTGACAGCATTCACAGCCATCTGGCCTGGCGCGAGAACCTCAAGAAGATCCTGGGCACCGAGCTGAACTTTCCGCTGATTGCCGACCTGGACGCCAAGGTCAGCCACAAGTTCGGCATGCTGCACCCCGGCGAAAGCGAAACCGTCACCGTGCGCGCGGTGTTTCTGATTGACCCGTCGCGCAAGGTGCGGGCGCTGGTGTACTACCCGCTGAACGTGGGCCGCAACGTGGACGAGATCAAGCGCCTGCTGACGGCGCTTCAGACGACGGACAAGCACAAGGTCGCCGCGCCTGTGAACTGGAAGCCCGGCGATAAGGTGATTGTTCCGCCGCCCAAGAGTGTCGCGGATGTCGAAGAACGCAAGAGCCACAAGGAATACGAAGCCATTGACTTCTACCTCAACAAGAAGTCGCTGTAGGTGCAGCGCCTGCGTGTTGCGCAGGCAAAGACTGGTCGCGTGAACGCCGGGGCGGAGCAATCCGCCCCGGTTGCCTTGTCCGGCACCCCGGCCCTGCATCCGCGACAGGACACACCCGGCAAGTTCTAATACGCACCAATAACCCCAGGCGGAGAACCTGCATGAAAACCACAACCTGTTTGCCCGTGCTGCTGCTTTGCCTGCTGCTGGCCGCCTGCGGCGGCGGCAACAACGCCCCCGCGGGCTCCAACACCGGCAGTTCAACCAATGCCCCCGCCGAGCCCGCCAAAAACGAGCCCCCCAAGCCCGACCCGGCCAAGGACCGCCAGGCCGTGGCCGACACGATTCTCAAGGCCTACACCAGCCTTGATTCATCGGGGGTGCTGGCCCTGTTCAAACCCGAAGAACACGAAAAGGCCAAGTCACGCATGGTGCGCGAGATTGACGACATCAAAAAGAAGGGCGGCAGCGTCAAGGTCGCCGAAAGCAAGATTGAGGAACGCGAGGGCAAGTTCTTTCTGGTGGCGACACTGGATTTTGATGTCGCCGGCGAGAAATCCTCCAAGACCCGCGAAGCGCAGATGATCCAGCACGAAGGCAAGTGGTACCTTTCATTCGAAAGATAGCGCCACGCCGGGGGCGTGGCGCCGGCCCCGCCCCCGGCTTCTTGCCTACTTGATGCGCAGTTTCAACTCCACGCGCCCGGCATTCAGCTTGATGTCGCGCAGCGTGGTTTCAAACCCGTCCAGTTTCTTCTGCAACTGTTCCAGTCTGGCCTCAAGCTGGCCCAGTTCGTGGCTGTTGGGCGCGGCCTTGAGAAGCTCCAGCGTGCGGTTGTAGGCCGAGCGGGCGGCCTCGATCCGGCCCTCCAGCGAATAGAACTCGGCGGTGCGGTCCAGGGCGGAAAAGTCAAAGGCGTCAATTTCGACCAGTTTCGGGTCCTGCCCGGCCAGCCATTCCAGCAGCGCGTTGATTCTGGCCGAGGGCATGCGCCAGGTGACCTCGGTGTTGGAAAACGCCATCACCAGCGCGTCGAACTTTCCGGCATGCTTGAGCAGTTCCAGCGCGAACTTCAGTTCGTGTTTGACCGCCAGCGTGATCACCCCCGCGCGCTGGATGCGCAGTTCGGCGGGCTCCAGCGGCGCTTCCTCGACCTTGCCCGGGCCCTGCACAGGCGGGCCGTCGGTCGGGGGCTGCTGGGCTTTGGCCGTTTCCTGGCGCGCCGACAGGCCGGCATAGGCCGAATCCGGCAGCGGGGCCCGGACTTCTTCGGGGGCGGACGCCACCGCGCAACCGCCCAGCACAAGCACGACAAGCACCGCGACACAAATCCGTTTCATGGTCTTCTCCTGTACGGCCCGGAGAAGAAAGCCGCGGCCGCGGCCAAAGGGTTCAGCGCAAAAGCACGATCGTGGCCAGGCCCAGATAAATCGTGACCGTGCACAGGTCCGCCAGCGCCAGCGCCAGCGGCCCGGCGGCAATGCGCGGGTCCAGCCGCAACCGGTGCAGCAGCGCCGGAATCGTCAGGCCCATCCAGGCCGCGGTAATGATCGAGGCGGTGATCGCCCCGCCAATCACCACCGCCGCCGCCGGGTCGCGCCGCCACAGCCACACCACCAGCGCGGCAATCACGCCGCTGGACAGACCCAGCAGCAGCGCCGTGGCGCACTCGCGGATCACCGACTTGATGTACCACGCCGCCGAGGGCTGCTTGCCGCGCAGTTCCTGCACCACAAACGTCATGGACTGGCTGGCCACGCTTTCGCCAAGCCCCAGCACCAGCGTAAGGAAGAACGACAGCACCACGCTGGCCTCCAGCGCCTGTTCGAACACGCCGGCCAGCAGCGCGCAGGTGACGCCGCCGGCCATGGTGGCGATCAGCCACGGAAAGCGCGCGCGCCAGGCGCGCAGCGGCCCGGCGTCCTTGAGTTCGGACAGGCGCACACCCATGGCTTCGAACAGCGTGTCCACGCGCTCTTTTTCGGCAAAGTCCAGCACTTCTTCGGTGAACTGGCCGACATCCACCACACCCTTGATGCGCCCGTGGGCGTCCACAACAGGCAGCGCCAGCAGGCGGTGCAGCACAAACAGCTCCAGCGCGTCGGACACCCTGGCGGTGTCGGGCACGCGCACCAGCCGCTTGACCATCAGCGCGTCAATGCCCGTATCAGCCGAGGCCATCAAAAGCCGGCGCACGGGCAGAACGCCGACCAGCCGGTCCTGGTCGTCGGTGACGTAAAAGTAAACAATGCGTTCGGCCACTTCGTGGCCGCGGATGGATTCCAGCGCCTGCTGCACGGTCTGGCTCTGGCGCACCGCGACAAACTCGGAGCGCGCGACGCTGGTGATGGGCTCGTCTTTCTGGGGCGACATCGGGCCGCCATTGAACCGACCATTGGCGCAATGCAAAGCACAAACTGCCCCTGGTCGCTATGATTCGTGCCATGCCCCGGCCCTGCCCCGGTTGCGGAACGGCCAACGCCGACACCGCCAAGTTCTGTAACGAGTGCGGCGCGAAGCTGGGCGCCGCGCTGACACCCGCGCCCCTGCCGCGTGGCGCGGATTATGTCACGCGACGGATCAGCCGTTCCGAGCTTTCCCGCGGTGAACGCCGCATCGTCACCGTGCTGTTTGCCGACATCAAGGACTACACCGCGCTGTCCGAACGACTTGATCCGGAACAGGTCGAAGACCTGGTGGGCGGGCTGTTCCGCGAGTTCAGCGACGTGATTGCCGCCCACGGCGGCTACGTGGACAAGTTCATGGGCGACGCGATTCTGGCCCTGTTCGGCGCCCCGCGCAGCCTGGGCGACGACGCCGAGCGCGCCGTAAACGCCGCGCTGGAAATGCAGCGCCGGGCCAAGGCCGCCAACGCCGGCCGCGACGTGCGCCTGGACGTGCGCATCGGGCTGGACACCGGCGAAGTCGTGGTCGGCAACCTGGGCCAGCGCGGCGAATACACGGCGATCGGCGACCCCGTCAACACCGCCAACCGCGTGCAGGGCGCGGCCGAAATCGGCGCCGTGTACATCGGCGAGGCCACGGCCCAGCAGGTGCGCGCGCGCTTCAAGCTGACACAGCTTGCGCCGGTGACGCTCAAGGGCAAGACCGAGCCGGTGGTGCTGTGGCGCGTCGAGGGCGTGCTGAAACAGACCGAGCACTACGCCGGGGCATTTGTGGGCCGCCGCCGCGAACTGGAGCTTCTGCTGGCCAGTTTCGACAGCAGCGTGCGCGAACGCATGCCGCGTTTTGTGCTGGTGCGCGCCGACGCGGGCATGGGCAAGTCGCGCCTGTTTTACGAGTTCCGGCGCCGGTTGCGCGCGCTCAAGCACGCGCCGTTGCGCGTCACGGCGGCCTTTGCCCCCGCCGGCATGGAACCGATGCAGGGCATGCGCCAGGTGGCCCGCGCGCTGCTGCGGCTGGACCGCGCCGCCCCGGCGCCGGCCGCGCAAGCCGCCGTGGCTGCCGCCGTTGGCGCGCTGGCGGCCCAGGGCGTGCCCGAGGCCGCGGCCGACCATCTGCGCTATCTGCTGGGGCTGGGCGCGGCCAACAGCGGGCTGGAGGCCAAACAGCGCCGCGAAGGCGCCAGTCTGGTGCTGCGCCTGCTGTTACAGCGCCAGGCCGAAAGCGGCCCGATGCTGCTGGCCTTTGAGGACATTCACTGGGCCGACGAAGACAGCCTGAGCTTCCTGCGCGACCTGGCGCGGTCGGACCTGCGCGGGCCGGTGTTCGTGCTGGCGCTGGGCCGCCCCGAGGCGATTGAACTGGTGCGCGATCTGCTGGCCGACCCGTTTGAAAACATCGAGCTGCGGCCCATGGAAGCCGCCGAAGTCACCGCGCTTTCGGCGGCCGTGCTGGCCCAGGGCGTGGCCGACGAGCCGCTGGCCCAACTGGTGGCCGAACGCAGCGGTGGCAACCCCTTTGTCGCCGAAGAACTGCTCAAGGGCCTGGCCGAGGCCGGCGCGCTGACGCTTGAACACGGGCATTACAGCCTGGCGCCGGGCCGGTCACCGTCGGACATTCCCGTGGGTGTGCGCAGCATTCTGGCCTCGCGCATTGACGCGCTTGGGGCGCGCGAGCGCGCGGTGCTGACGGCGCTGAGTGTGCTGGGGCGCGAGTTCCGGCGCGCCGCCGCCGACCGCCTGTGCGGCGAATCGGCCGAGACCGCGCTGGGCCAGCTGGTCGAACGCGGCATGCTGGTGGACCTGGGCGACGACCGCGGCCAGCGCCGCTTCATGTTCTGTCACGCACTGCTGCAGGAAGTGGCCTATTCGGGGCTGCTGCGCCGCGACAAGGTGCAACTGCACCGGCTGGCGGCCGAGTTTTACCGCGAGCAACTGGCCGACGGAGAACCCGACCCGCGCCGGCTGTCACGTCTGGCCTGGCACCTGGCCAGCGCCGGCGACAGCGCCGGCGCCGCCTCGGCCTACCACCAGGCCGGGCACCTGGCGGCCCGGCGCTGGATGGGCGCCTTTGCCGCCGAACAGTTCCAGCACGCCTTGACCGAGTTCGACCGCGCGCCGGGGGCCACGATTGCCGGGCTTGCGGGCGCTGCGGCGCGGCTGCGGCTGGTGTCGGATCTGGTCGAGTCACTCAAGGAAACCGGCAAGCTGGCCCAGGCGCTGGAGATCGCCAAATCCGTGGCCGAAACCGCGGCCGACCCCCGTGATCTGGCGCCGGTAATGGAACGCGCGGCCAACGCCGCCTGGCGCAAAAGCGAATACGAACAGGCGCGCGAGTTTGCCGCCCGCGGCCGCGCTCTGTTCGAATCCGCCAACGACGCCGACGGCGCGGCCCGCTGCCGGATTCACGAAGCCGCGGCTTTGACCAGCCTGGGTCGCGTGACCCAGGCGCGCGAGCTGGTGGACGGCCTGAACCCGGGCGCAGACGCCCCCTGGCGCGCGGACTGGCTGCGCGCGGCGGCGGTGCTGTGTCTGGAACAGGGGCGCGCCGGCGACGCCCTGGCCCACGAACAGCAGCGCGCCGAACTGGCACGCCGGTCCGGCCAGCGCCGCACCCTGGCCAGCGCCCTGGCCAATGTGGCCATGATCTGCAGTGATCTGGGCCGGTTTGACGAGGCCGGGCGGCTGTTCACCGAGGCGCTGGCCGAATACCGCGCGATCGGCGACCTGTTCAATGTTTCGGTGGTGCTGTCGAACCTTGGCAACTTCCGGCGCCGTACCGGCGATGTGACCGGCGCGCTGGCCGCGCACGAGGAGGCGCTGCGGCTTTCCGCGCAACTGGGCGACGACTACGGCGTGCTGCTGGGCGAACTCAATGCCGCCACCTGTTACCTCAGCCTGGGCCAGTTCACGCGCGCGTTGCGCAGCATTGAGGGCGCCCAGCCCGCGCTGCGGCGTTTCAAGGCGCCGCAACTGGCGCCCCAGGTGCTGCTGAACCGCGCCGTCGCGGCCTCGCGCACCGGCGACTTCCGGCTGGCCCGCGCCAGTGTGGACGCGGCGCGCGCGCTGTGCGTCGAGCACGGCAACGCGCGCGGGCTGCTGCAATGCGACCTGCAGACCGCCGAAGACGCCCTGCGCGGCGGCGAATTTGACCGCGCGGCCCAGGCTCTGGCCGACCTGCAGGCACGGGCGCGCCAGTTGGGATACCTGCGTTATGCCGCCAGCGCCGCCGACAAGCTGATTGAACAGGCGCTGGCGCGCGGCAATGCCGGCGCCGCAGGGCGTGCCCTGGCCGCTGCCCGCGACCTGGGCCCCGTCAGCGAAGACGACCAGCGTGTGCTGGCCGTGCAGCAGGCACTGGCGGAATGGCTGGCCGGGCCTGAACAGGACCCGCAGGGGCTGGACCATCTTCTGCCCGCGGCCTGTGCCACCGCCAGCGACGCGCAGCTTCTGGCCGCGGCGGCATTGTGCGCGGCACATCTGGCCGCGACGGTTTCGTCGCCGCGTCTGGAAGCCGCCCTGGGCTGGGCCGACCGAGCCATCCGTGCCATGGAAGAGGGCGGCCGGGCCGACGCCCGCCACGCCCTGACACTGGCCGCGCGCGGGCGGCTCAAGCGCGCGCTGGGCCGTGACGCCACGGCCGACCTGGCCCGCGCCCGCGCCTCGGCGCAGCGCCTGGAGGCCGCGTGGATCATCCAATGGCTGGATCAGGCCGATTCCGTGTGAGCGAAAACCGTCACTTTGCGCTACAATAACCCCTGTCTGTCACGGGCACCCGAGGAGGCGCCATGCAGTCCTCTCAACCCGAAAAACGTCCGACCGCCAAGCTTCAGACGCGCAAGCTGGAGCGCCCCACCGCGCCCACGCCCAAGGCCGGCCAGGTGCTGTCGCGCCAGCAGATCCTGTCGCAGCTTTCCGTCATGGCCACAAAAGGCGCCAGCGCCCTGGAAATGCGCAACTGGGCCAAACAGGCCGGCGCCGACCCCATGGAACTGGAACACATGGTGGACCAGGCCAGCCGCGGCGCGAACTCGGGCCGTCTGACGGCGGTCTACACGCGCACCAGCGCGCGCAGCACCGGCACCGTCAACGTCAAGAGCACGCGCAGCAAGGGCGGCCTGGTCTGGATTGCCGTCGGCGTGGCCCTGCTGGGCGGCGGCGGTTACATGTCCTGGCGGCACTATGAGGCCGCCCAGGCCGTGGCGGGATCCGCCGTCACGCCGTGGTGGGCGGCCGTGGCCATGGGACTTGTGGTTGTGCTCAAGGGCGTGGTGGACCTGCGCAAGGTCGGCTGAAGCCCGCGCAGGATCGGCCGGCCCGGGTTTCGCGCCGCGCTCACAGCTCTCCCAGCGGCTTTGGAATGGTCTTGGTCTTGCGCGCCATCTGGGCCAGGCGCGTCTCAAAGCGTTGCAACACCCCGGAAAACAGCGCAGCCTTGAGTTCCGCCGTCACAAACCCGGTGGTGGCGCGGCGGCGCGTGGAGGCCGTGGGCGACTGCGCGGCGCGCTGCTGCTCCATCTGCATGCGGCTTTGCCACAGGGCACAGAGTTCCTGGGCGCGCCCCACGCGCTTGCGCACGCGTTCTTCGCTCAGGGCCAGAATGTCCGGGTGCAGGCTGTCCTTGAACAGTTGAAATTCCAGTTCACTGCACAGCTTGCGCGCCTTTTCGAGGTCCACATCCATGGCCGTGTCCGGTTCAGGGCGCGCGGTGGTCGCGCCGGGCCTGGGTCCGGCGGTTGCGCGCGGCCATGTGCGCCAGCGTGCGTTTGACGCCCGCGCGCGCCACTTTGGCCGATTTGTCCGGCGCCGGGGGGTTGGGCGAATGCTGGTCCGGCGCCAGCGGCCGGTTGCGCTTGCGGTTGCCTTGCTTGCCCTTGCCCTTGACGTGTCCGCGACGCACCCACTTGGGCGCGCCCGAGGCGCGCGTGCCGCGGTGGATTTCCACCTTCGGCCGGGCCAGTTGCTCCAGCCGGTCCTGCAGCCGCTTCAGCGTCTGGGCGAACAGTTCGGCCTTCAGTTCCGTGTTGCGCGTGCTTTGGGCCGGGTTGCGTCCGCGGGCGGGCTTTCTGCCTTTGGCCTCGCGGCGCTGGCGGGCCAGCTCGTCTTTCCATTTGTCGCGCAACCTGCGCGCGCGGGCCACCAGCGGCTTGAGTTCGGCAATGCTTGCGCGCTTGAGCCGCCCCAGGGCGGCGGCGTTGTACAGGGCCAGTTCGTCGGCGGAACAGAGCTTGCGGGCGGTGGCTGCGGTCACAGGCATGATCGTCTCCGAACCGCCAAGTTAAGCCCCACCGGCGCGCGGTCAACCCGTTGCGGCGGGCGCGGCCACGGGCACACTGGAGGCAAGAGGCCGCCTTGCCCGTGATCCGCGTGCTGGACAAAGGCATTGAAATTGATTGCCCGCCGGGCGACCCGATCCTGTTTGCCCTGCTGGACCGCGGCGTAAACATCACCAGTGTCTGCGGCGGCAACTGTTCCTGCGGCACCTGCAACATTGAGGTGCTTGAGGGCCTGGAAAACCTGCCTGCCATCGGCCCCGACGAGGCCCGGGTGCTGTCCAAAATCAAGCGCCAGGGCCCTAACGTGCGCCTGAGCTGCCAGAGCCGTCCCACCGGCGACGTCACCATCCGCATCCGGCCGCTTTGAAGTCACGGCAGGCACAGCATCGCGTCGCCGTAGCTGAAAAAACGATAGTCGCCGGCCAGTGCTTCGGTATAGGCCCGGCGCGTCAGCTCCACACCCAGATAGGCCGCGACCAGAAAGATCAGCGTGCTGCGCGGCAGGTGGAAGTTGGTGATCAGGGCGTCCACGCAGCGAAAGCGCCACGGCGGGTGAATGAACAGCCGCGTCTCGCCGTCGCCGGCGCGCGGCAGGCCCGATTCGTCGCTGACTGTCTCCAGCGTGCGGCAAGTGGTTGTGCCCACGGCAATCACGCGACCGCCGGATGTGCGGGCGTTGCGCACGGCGGCCTCAACTTCGGGCGGCACGGTGTATGGCTCGGCGTGCATGTCGTGTCCGGCCAGGGTCTCGGCCTTCAGGGGGCGGAACGTACCCGGCCCGACATGCAGGGTGACAAAGGCGCGATCTACCCCCCGCGCGGCCAGGGCGTCAAACACCGCGGGCGTGAAGTGCAGGCCGGCAGTCGGGGCGGCCACAGCGCCGGGGGCTTGGGCAAACACAGTCTGATAGCGTTCGCGGTCAAGCTCGTCGCGGGCGTCGGGGCCCCTGGCGCGTTCGATGTACTGCGGCAAAGGCATCTTGCCGGCGCGAGCCAGCAGGTCGTCCACGTTGTCGGGGCTTTCGATGCGCACCAGCCAGTGGCCGGGGCCGCCGTGGTCGCGCTCGAGCAGCGTGACGGTGCCGCCTTCGAGTGACAGCACCTCGCCGGGTTCGAGTTTGCCACCGGCGTGGGTCAATGCGGTGTACAGGGTGCCTGATTCAAGATTCAGGATTCGAGATTCAAGACTGCCCACATTGTTCCTCTTGAATCCTGAATCTTGCATCTTGAATCGCGCCAGCACGAACACCTCGACTCGGCCGCCGCTTTTGCGTGTGGCGTACAGGCGGCAGGGGTTCACGCGCGTGTTGTTGGCCACCAGCAGGTCGCCGGGGTTCAGCAGGCCGGGCAGGTCGCGAAAGACGCGGTGTTCGATCGCACCGGTCGAGCGGCGCACGACCATCAGCTTCGATTCATCACGGCGCGCAGCGGGCGTCTGGGCGATGCGCCGGGGCGGGATCTCGAAGTTGAAGGTGTCAGAACGCATCGCTGCCGGCGCGGTTGCCGTCAATCATCCGCAAACAGACCGTATTCGCCCTCCCAGAACTTCGTGCCGTTGGCGCGTTTGCCTTCGGGGTACGAGTCCTTGCCGCCGCAATCGAAGAACAAACCGAAGTTGCGCGCCAGCCGGCCGCCGCCGTATTCCGCGCCGCCGCCGTAGCCAATGCAGTTGCCGCCCGTGCGGTACACGTCGTCGCCCCCGGCCTCCCAGAAAATGCCAAAGCCGTTCTGGCTGCACGCGCCAAGACCAAGCCCGTCGCAACGGTAGATGTCATTGCCGCCGCCATCGCAGAAGTAGCCGGTCACGATGTCCCACACCCCGCCCATGCTGGCGGCGGTTTTGCCTTCGTAGGTGTCGTTGCCGCTGTCATCCATGAACAGGCCCACGGCGCAGTGTGCCGCCGCCGCCAGACCGTAGCGCGACGAGTGGTAAATGTCGTCGCCGTCCATGTCGCGCACCATGCCCACGCCCAGAAAGTATCCGCAGCCCAGACCGAACTCGCCCGCGCTGTAGATGTCGTTGCCGGCGATGTCCACGACCAGACCGGTGCCGCCGGCCGCCAGGCCGCGCCAGCCAAAGCCGCAACCGATGCCCCAGCCCGACCACTCGCCCGCGGTGCCGTAGCTGCTGGGAACCAGGCCGGTGCAGCGGTACACGTCGTCGCCGGCGCGATCCAGCACGAAGCCCACGCCCCCGGCCTCGCCCACGCCGATGCAGTGGTACCTGCCGTCGTAGAGGTCGTTGCCCTCAAGGTCAATCACGCCGCCCACGCCCCAGGCCGCGCAGCCGATGCCATAGGTGCCGCCGAGGTAACGGTCGTGGCCCTTGGCATCCAGAATCAGGCCCACACCGCCAAAGGCCGCGCCGATGCCCCATTGGGCACATTCGTAGATGTCATCACCGTCGCGGTCGTCAATGATCGCGGTGCCAAGGACGCCGGCGGCCACGCCCCATTTGGTTGTGCTGCGGTAGCGGTCGTTGCCGCCGAGGTCAATCACGACCTGCACCGGCCGGCCTTGGTGCGATACGGCGCAGTCCACGTACTCGTCGTCGCCGCCGAGGTCGAGAATCACGGCCGGGGCGTTGGG
Source organism: Planctomycetota bacterium (assembly GCA_015075515.1). Lineage (GTDB taxonomy): Bacteria > Planctomycetota > UBA8742 > UBA2392 > UBA2392 > H3-PLA7. The sequence goes on along the minus strand of JABTUE010000001.1, from coordinate 1,292,027 downwards.
CCCGCCTGTCCACACGTTTCGTCCCTTGCCGCCGATGGCGACAACTCCGTATTCGCAGCGATAGCACAGCACTTCGCCCTGCACGAATTCGTCGGTGTTGATGTCGGGGAAAATCGGCATCTGCGCCCCGGCCTCGCGCTGCGACCAGTAGCCCGCGGCCATCATTTCGATCTTCTGCAGGGCAAAGGACAGGCGGGCCAGCACGGGCGCGGTCTCAATGCCGGCCTGGCGCATGGCATGGGTAATCGCAACGCACTTGTCGTGACCGGGCTGGCCCTGCCAGGCGAAATTGAAGGCGCGAACATCGGCGTTCAGTCCCGGCCAGTTGGCGGCCTGGCGCAAGTCTTTCGTGGCGTCAATCAGGCCCAGGGCGATGTCCATGCTGCCGCCCAGTTGGCGGGCGGCGTCGGGTTTGGTTTCCGCGGCCTTGGGAAACAGGTCTTCGGGGGCGGTCCACTTCTCGCGCTTGCGATCCATCAGCGCGGACGCCACGGCGCTGGTGGCAGCCCACGGGGCAAAGTCCTTCAAACAGAATGGAGCCGTCGCGGCCCGCACAAACGCGTCGCTGGCCAGCGGGTCCTTGAGCAACAGTTCGCAGGCGCTGGTGGATTCATAGCAATCCCACAGGTCCAGTTCGCGCTCGTGGGCCGCGACCACGGCGTCCCACTGTTGCAGCAGCTTGCCGTCGGTGAGTTCTTGCGTGGCCCGGGTGCGCAGGCTGGTGGCGGCACTCGCGGCTTCGCTGGTGTTCCAATCGAAGGTTCGCCGGCGTTTGTCCTTGTGGGCGTACAGGTTGGCAAACTGGGTGCGCGGGTTGCCCAGCTTGATTTTGGCGCTCAGCGTCTGCTTCTCCTGGGTGTCTTTGTTCGCGCGCTCGAATGTCACTTCAACTTCTTCGCCGGGTTTGGTCGCGTAGAGGTGACGGCAGAAGTCGTCCAGCGTTTTCAGTTCCACGCCGTTCCAGGTCAGCAGCCGGTCGTCCACGGTGATGGCTACCTCGCCCGCGGCGTTGCGCGCCCCGCCCTGGTAGATGGTCAAATCCGGCCGCATCGCCACGCCGAAGCTGCCGTAGGTCCACTTGCGCGGCGGGCCATCGGGCTTGTCCTGGGCAACGGTAACGACCGGAATCAGCAACAGGGCCAGCAGACACAGATAGCGCATGGGTTCCTCCGGCCGCAGCATACCCCGGCGCGGCGCAAACTCACGCGCCGGCGCGGCCGGTTTTCCGGTTACGGAAAGACCGGTCAAAACCGGCGCGTTACCGCCGGGCGCCGTTATCCCACCGGCGAATCAAGATGCATGGCCTCTTCGGCGTGGTAACTGCTGCGCACCAGCGGGCCGGAATCGCAACGCGCAAAGCCCAGCGCCAGCGCCTCGGTCCTGAACGCGGCAAACTCGTCGGGGTGCACATAGCGCGCCACGCGCAGGTGTTTGGGCGTGGGCTGCAGATACTGGCCGATCGTCACGATGTCCACGTTGGCGGCGCGAAGTTCGCGTAACAGTTGGCGCACCTCGGCGGGTTCTTCGCCCAGGCCGAGCATGAAGCCGCTTTTTGTGATCAGCCCGGCGGCCTTGGCCCGGCGCAGCAGTTCCAGCGAGCGTTCCATGCGGGCCTGGGGCCGCACGGGCACGTACAGGCGCGGCACGGTTTCCACATTGTGGTTCAGCACATCGGGACGTTCGGCAAACACGGTGTCCTGGGCGGCGTGGTTGCCCATGAAATCGGGGATCAGCACCTCGATGCCGCAGCGCGGGCTGGCGGCGCGAATCGCGCGGATTGTGGCCGCCCACACGGCGGCGCCGCCGTCGGCCAGTTCGTCGCGGTTGACACTGGTGACCACGGCAAACTTCAGGTTCATTTTGCGCACGGCCGCCGCCACGCGGCGGGGCTCGTCCAGGTCAAGCTCTGTGGGCCGGCCTGTCAGCACGTTGCAGAAGCCGCACGAGCGCGTGCAGATGTTGCCCAGGATCATGAACGTGGCCGTGCCACGCGTCCAGCATTCGCCGCGGTTGGGGCAGGCGGCGGATTCACAGACGGTGTGCAGCTTTTCGGCCGCGACCAGCGCGTCCAGTTCGGCAATACGGCCGGACACGGGTGTTCTGACCTTGAGCCACGGCGGGCGCGGGCCAAGCTCTGTTCTGCCACGCGGAAGTCTGGGGTGCGTTGCGGCCATGCCCGAGTTTAACCACGGCGCCCGCCCGCAAACGAGGGGGCTGCCGCGGCGGTTAATCGTTGTCGCGCGGGCGCGAGCCTTTGCCGCCCACTGTGGCCTCAAGCCCGTTGATCAGGGCCTGTTTCTCGGCGTCGGTCAGCCGGGCCTCGGGGTGCGTAGGCAGGTAGATCCACAGCGGCATTTCGCCCTCGCGCACGGCGTTGGCGGCTTCGTCGGCTTCTTTCTGCGGCTTATCCCATTGGCTGAAGTTGAGCTTGCGGCGGCCTTCATCCACGTCACGCTGGACCAGCCAGGAAATCGGGGCCACATGCGAGTACCAGGGCCACGCGGTTTCATTGCTGTGGCAGTCAAAGCAGGCGCGTTTGGCCAGCTCGCGGGTGGCGGGGCTGTCCCACGATGGCTCCCCGGTCACCGGCGGGTTGGTGTGGTTGCGACCGTAGGGCACCACCTGCGCGACGGCGGCCAGAGCAAGCGCACCCAGGATAAGTGGTTTCAGGAAACGGCGTTTCTTGGGTTCTGACATGGGCATGGTCCCGCGTTGTGCATCGCACAGTAATAACAGAACAAGAATATCCGGATTTCCGTTTTGTGGCGCTTGCGGCCAAAAAAGCGTGCGGATTGCCCCAAACCTCAAGTGATCGGGCCGACCTGCAACAACGGCCCGACGCAAAGACCCCCGCGCAGGCGCGGGGGTCCCAAAGCATCGCGCATGGCTACCCCAGCCGGCGTTCCAGCCCCGTGCTGGCGGTGTCGAAGTTCAGCAATTCTTCTTCCACGGCGGTCATGAAGCGGCCGGCCAGCGCGCCGTCCACCAGGCGGTGGTCAAAGGCCAGGCTGAGGTACACCATGTCGCGGAAGCCCCAACTGTCTTCGGTCACCATCACCGGGCGCTTGACAATCTTGCCCGCGCCCATGATGGCGCTTTCGGGCTGGTTGATCAGCGGCATGCCGAAGATCGGGCCGAAGCTGCCCACGTTGGTAAGGGTAAACGTGCCGCCGCTGGTGTCGTCGGGGTTCAGTTTGCCGGCCTTGGCGCGGTTACCCAGGTCGTCCACGGCCGTGGCAATGCCCACCAGGTTCAGGTTCTGGCAGTTCTTGATGTTCGGGACAATCAGGTCGCCGCTGTCCAGCGCCACGGCAAAGCCGAAGTTCACGAACTTCTTGATGATGATCTCGTCGCCGTTGATCACCGAGTTCACCATCGGGTAACGCTCCAGTGCGCGGCAGGCCGCCCAGATGAAGAAGCTGGTATAGGTCAGGTTGAAGCCGTACTCCTTCTTGAAGCGGTTCTTGATGCTTTCGCGGAACTTCACGATCCGCGAAATGTCCACTTCGTGCACCTGGTTCACGTGCGCGGCGGTGTCAATCGTGTTGCGCATGGCCTTGACGATGGCCTTGCGCACGGTGCTCATCTTGACCACCTCGACGGGCTTGCCCGCAAGGCCGAGCTGTTCCAGGGTTTTCTTTTCGCCAAAGGCGCTGCGGGCTGCCGGCGCCGGGCCGGTGCCGGCGGGCGCGTGGGCCGGTTGCGCAAGCTGGGCCGGGGCGCCGACTTCGATCACGCGGGCCACGGGCGCGGCCGTGCGGTTGGTCAGGTAGGCTTCAAGGTCCCTGCGGCTGATGCGGCCGTCTTTGCCGCTGCCGGGCAGGTTTTCGATTTCTTCCAGGGCCACGCCGGCTTCGGCAGCCATGGCGCGGACCACGGGGCTGTAGAAACGCCTGCCGTCGGTGCGCGGCACGGGCGTGTTGCCGGCGCGGGCGGGCGCGTGGCCGTTGCCGCCGTGGCTGACACTGGCGGGCGCGGCGCTGGCGGCACCGGCGGCGGCAACCGGGGCCGGCGCGGTCTTGGGCGCGGTTGTGGCGGGCGCGGGCGACTGTGCCGGGGCCGGGGCCGGCGCGGCGGCGGCGCTGTCGCTGATGCGGGCGATGACCTTGCCGACCTCGACCACGTCGTCGGGCTTGTACAGAATTTCGGTGATCACGCCGGCGGCGGGGGCGGGCACTTCGCTGTCCACCTTGTCGGTGCTGATCTCAAGGACGATTTCGTCTTTTTTGACCTTGTCGCCGACGTTTTTGGTCCAGCGGACAATCGTGGCTTCGGCAATGGATTCGCCCATCTTGGGCATCAGCATGTCAATCGTGGCCATGGCAATCCTTGGATGTTCCTGAAGTCCGGCCAGAACATAGCACTGGCCCGATGCGATACCACCCCCGCGAAAGCGGCCCGGCGGCGCGCTCAGGAGGCATACTCGGCCGTCACTTCCGCAATCAGCTTCGGCCACGCGCCCTTTTTCAGGGCTTCGCGGGGGTACGGCTCGCCCTGGCTTACGCCGGGGCACAACAGCTCCACACCCAGTTCGCCCACGCCGGCCAGGCTCGTGGCCATGATCTTGCGCTTGGCCTGGCCGCAGAACACGGCCCAGCCTTTGGCCGTGTGGCACAAAAAGTCGCCGGTGAACAGCGCGGCCTGCTTGCCGCCGGTCCAGAAGTAGCACAGGCCGCCGTCGGCGTGGCCGGGCGTGTGCAAGGCCAGCAGGTCCTTTTCCAGTTGGGTGCGAGCGCCCAGGGCCTGCAGCCTGGCGGACTTGCAGCGGGTTTTGACTTTGGCCTGGTCGGTTTCGTGGCAGACCAGTGTCGCGCCAAAGTGGTTGGCCACCGTGCCGTGCCAGGCGTTGGCGAAGTGGATGTCCGTCAACAGTACGCGTGACAGGCCGCCCAGCTTCTCAATCTCGGGCAGGATGTCGCTGACATCGGCGCAGGCTACCAGCACGTTGCCGCCCTTGCGGCGCAGCAGCCACGAAAAGTTCGTCCACTCGCCGCGGCTGACAGTGTGCAGGTGCAGGTCGGCAGTGATGGCTTCCATAGGATTGGCCTCGTGTTGGCTTCACGGCAGTTCCACAAACACCTGGCCGTTTTCGACACGCACAGGGTAACTCGGGATGCGAATGTGGTCGCTCATCAGGCTGATGCCCGTGGCGACATTGAACTGCCAGCCGTGCCACGGGCAGGTCAAAACGCCGCGTTCCACGGCGCCGTCTTCAATCGGCGAGTCCATGTGCGGGCAGTTGTTCTGCAACGCGAACAGTTTGCCGTCCACATGGAACAGCGCGCAGCCGATGCCGTCGGGCAGGTCAAAGTGGCGCGCCTTGCCCGGCGCGGGCGCATCCTGCAGCGGGCACAGGCGAAACAGGGGCATGGCAGCCTTGCAAAAAGCGGGGAGAGGCCGTCCGGCCGCTCCCCGCCCGGGTGTTGTTTGGTAGCTGGGGCCGGAGTCGAACCGGCGACCTTAGGGTTATGAATCCTATGCTCTAACCACCTGAGCTACCCAGCCACGTGCGGGAAAGGTAGCAACGGGGCCCTGTCGCGCAAGCATCGGCACGGCGGCATGCCCGCGCCGACGGGGCGTGTTTTTGCTTCTGTCGCCGCGCGGCGTGGCTAACCTGTGGCCGTTCGACGCCCGTTTGCTGAAACCGGATTTCGCATGAACCACAAGGCATTGCTGCCGGCGCTGGTTGCCGTTGTGCTGATCCTGATTCTCGTGGTCGCCCTGGTGGCGGGCGGAGGCTCGCTGGGCCTGTTTTCGTCGGCTGACCCGCGCGCCAACACGCGCCTGCCCGCGGCCGTCCATAACCCCGACGACGCGGCAACCTTTGACGACGCCGTGGTCGGACGCGACGATCACGGGCCGTACCGTATCGGCGAGGGCGGCACCCGCGTGTACCGCGACGAACAGGGACGCTTCTTTGTCATCGGCCCCGGCGGCAAGCGCGTGTTCACCGACGCGCTGGGCCGGGCCCGCAGGGGCGGCACCGGCGCCACGCCCGCCGGCGATGACCCGTCGGGCCACGGCAAGCGCACGGCCACGGCCACGGGCAACCCGGGCGAACAGCCCGAACAATCCGAAGAACAGACCCGCCCCGGCGCGCTCAGCGGCCAGGTGCAGGACGACACCGGCGCGCCCTTTGCCGGCGCCGCCGTCACGGCCGAACTGGAAACCGGCGGCAGGCGCTCCGCCGCCAGCGGCGACGAAGGCCAATTCGCCTTTGCCGACCTGCCCGCCGGCATCACCATCCGCGTGTCTGCCCGCGACGCCCGCGGCAACACCAGCAAGGTGTTGACCACGCGCCTGGCCCCCGGCGCCGCCACAAAACTGCCCCAGCCGCTGGTGCTGCCGCGTGACACCGCCATTCGCGGTCTGGTGCGCGGCGCCGACACCGGCGGTGTGCTGGCCGGCGCCAGCGTGATTCTGTACGAAGGCGCGGGCACGCGCCTGAAGGCCAGCCAGGTCACCGGCCCCGCCGGCAGTTTCGAGTTCGACCGCCTGCCGCCGGCACCCTACCGCGTGCAGGTCAGCCGCGACGGCTACGCCCCGCGCATCTTCAACAGCGTGGAACCGCCGCGCGACCTGGACGTGCAACTGGAACCCGGCGCCGCCATTTCCGGCCGCGTCACCGACAAAGCCGGCACGCCGCTGGCCGGCGCCCGCGTGGCCTGCGACTTCACGGCCGAACCCGCCCAGCACTTTCACACCGAAGCCTTCACCGACAGCGAGGGCTTTTACAGCGTCAAGTGCCAGCCCGAGAGCCAGCACAACACCATCACCGTGATCGCCGCCGGCTACCAGTCGCAAAAGCGCACGTTTGTGCGCAGCGGCGCGCTGGACGTGAACTTCGCCCTTGAGCCCACCGCCAACGTCGTACTGCGCGGGCGCCTGCTGACCCGCGCCGGCGCGCCCGTCACCGCCGCCACATTTGCCTGCGCCGGCCCCGACGGCAAAACCGTCAAGCTGCACCAGAGCCTCGGCCCCGGCGCCGACGGCGCGTTCTGGGTCGAGGTATCGCCCGAGGGCGCCGAACTGCGCGTGCGCGGCCCCGGCCTGGCCGAACTGCGCGTGCCGTTTTCCGCTGCCGCCGGCGAAACCGTCGAACTGGGCGACCTGTTTCTGGACGCCGGCTATGCCGTGTTCGGCCTGATCCGCGAAGCCGCCGAAGGCAACAAACCGATCGCCGGCGCCAGCGTCAGTGTCGGCCAGACCAGGGTCACCACCGGCGAAGACGGCAGGTACCGGCTGGAAGGCCTGGGCGCGGAACCCTTCATCGTGCGCGTGCTGCACCCGGCCTATCTGGGCACGGCCGTCAACGTCACCCCCACGCCCGGTGTGCACGAGATCGAACAGAACATCGAACTGGGCAAGGCCAACTTTGAGGCGCGCGTACTGGTCAAAGACGCCGCCACCGGCGCGCCGCTGGCCGGCGTCAAGGCCACAGCCGCGGCCTACGGCCAGGTGGTGACCAGCGGCGACGACGGGTTGATCCGCCTGACCGGGCTTTCGGCGCTGAAGGTGGATGTGAAGTTTGAAAAAACCGGCTTCGCCACGCACAGCCAGCAGGTCACGGCCGACGTGGCCGAAAAGGTGGCCTCGGCGCCGCCCCAGGAAGTGACGCTGACGCGCGGCGGCGTGATCCGCGGCCGCTGCACCAGCGGCGGGTCGCCCCTGCCCGCGGCGACCAAGGTCGAGGTCTGGGACACCGCCCGGCTGGTGGTGACGCTGCTGACCGACACCGACGGCCGATACGCCAGCGAAGCCCTGCCCTGGGGCGTGTATTTCGTGGGGCTGCCTGACCACGGCTTTGCTCCGCGGGCTTTGACCCTGAATGAACAGGGCGGAGAGCTTGACCTTGAAATCGGCCCGGTCAGCCACCTGCGCGGGCGCATCACCCGCGCCGACGGCCAGCCCCACGCCAACGCCGGCGTGTACCTGTACCGGCGCGCCAACGCCTACTGGTGCGCCACCTTTCACACCGACCCCGACGGCAGGTACGAAGTGATGAACCTGTGGCCCGGCGAATACGTGTTCTGCGCCCTGAAAACCCAGGGCGACGTTGCCGCCCAGTTTGCCGTGCCCGCCCAGGTTTCCGCGCCGGGCTGGAACTCCGCCAACATCGAGCTGCCCCGCATCACCGGCGTGATGACCGGCCGCGTGACGTACCCCGACGGCGCGCCCGTGCGCGGCGCCCGCGTGGCCGTCACCAACCTTACGGCCAACTTCGAGCGCGCCCTGCTGGCCGCCTATGTCGTCACCGACGACGACGGACGCTATCGCGCCGAACGCCTTGAAAACGGACACCAGATGATCGCCCGCGTCGGCGGCTATCCCGACGAAGCCGCCACAGGCACAGCCTTCAGCGCCGTCGTCACCATCCCCGGCAACAGCGAACCCGTCGAGGCCGACATGGTCGTGGCACAAAGCGGCCTGGACTTTTCCGTGCGCTTCCGGCGCGCCGACGCCGGGCCCATGCCGGGCAGCCCGCTGTGCTATCTGTTTGATTCCCAGGGCCGCATGGCCGGGCTGTTCTTCGGCGGCGGAACCTTCACCGGCAACATCAACCTGCACGATGTGATTCCCGGCAGCTACACGCTGGTTGTCACCTTCCGCGGCTTTGTCCGCGCCAGCCTGAACTTCACCGTGGGCGCCGCCGCGCCCCAGGGCCTTGAAGTGCTGCTGCAACCCGAAGAACGCAACCCGGGGTAACCATGAGCCCGAAAATGGCACTGCTGGTCGGCCTGATGATGGGTGTCCTGCTGGCCGTGGCGGCCTCGGTGGTCACCCTGGTTATGGTCGGCAGCACCGTCAAGGAACGCGAAAGCCGCGCCTACCAGGCCGGTCTGGACGACGGCGCCGGCACCGCGCGCTTTGCCCAGGGCAAGGTCGGCGACGTTCTCAATGCCGCGCTGGTGGACGAAAACGCCGCCAGCGCCCGCCGCATCGCCGAGACCAAAACAAAATTGAAGGAATTGCTGGCGCAGGACACGCTGCCCGAACCCGCCAAAGCCAAGGCCCAGGAAGCCCTGGACGCGCTGGGCCCCTGATTCGCGCCGAAAAACAGAATAATTTCTTCCGGCGCAAACCACGGCCGCAAGGCCGGTTGCGCCGACACGCCCCGCCCGTCCCGCCGCGCCTGTCGTCCCCCGTGCCTGTATACGGAGGCGCCCATGCGCAACGATCCCGACCGTCCCACACCCTTTGAAGCCATCCTGCTCGAGCCTGACCTGGCCGGACGCCAGGCCGTGCTGGACCGCGCCCAGCGCATGTTCATTGCCCAGGGCGGGGCCGAGCTGGAACGTCTGATTGAATCCCACCGCGACAGCGTCGAGATGTACGACGAGTCCAAGACCGAACAGCGCCACAACCCCGAGGCCAAGCCCAAAATGGGCCACCGCGAGGGCCAGCGCGCCTGCGCGGCCCTGTACCGCGCGCTGGAGGACCGCCGCCGCCTGCGCGACCGCTGCATTGACTGGGCGCGGCGCGCGATTTTTGCCGAAACCGGCAAACGCTACGGCCCCGGCCTGTGGCCCGAAGACCTGCCCGAAAAGTCCGAGCCCACGGCGCCGGCGGGGCTGGGCGACCCGGTCACGGCGTGGAAGGGCGTTCCGCCGCAGTTGCGCATGCCGCGCCACGTGGTGCAGGCCGAAACGCTGCACCAGATCGAGGCGCTGGCCCGGGGCGTGGCCGACGGGCGGATCGGGCCGGCAGACCTGGACAGAATCCAGCGCGACATGGAACGCGAAGCCGCGCTGACCGATCCCGACATGCCCGGCACCGCCGTGGCGGCGGACTTTAGGTTCTGTGTCGAAAAGCGCGCGGCCCAGATCCGATCCGGAAAGTCCCAGCCCGGCCGGCCGGAAAGACCGGACCTTGAGACATTCGGGCCGCAACGTGCCTGAACTGTTTGGGAACCCGGAGCAGAGCGAATTTCGGGGCGCGGGACGAGCGGGTTTCCAGTCAGGCTCTGAACGCCGCGCGCGTCACGGGGGGACAGACCCCGGTGACCAGCGGCATGGGTGCCCGCGTCAATGCGTTTGCGGGCCTGAAGGCCAAACCGATTCACCACAGATAAACACAGATGAACACGGAGGAATCGGGGAACAGGGGTAATCCCGCTGTTGCTCTGTTCCTCTTGTGATTACGCCCTTGCGAACAGGCCCCTGTTCGCGTTTTTGTTTTTTCGCGCCGCCAAGACCGCGCGGACGCGGCGCCGCCCCCAGTCGCGCCCCAGTCGCTCCCTGTCGCAACAGGGCCCGCGCCCCAGCCTGGCGCCATGACACCAGCATGACAAATGGGCGGTGGCGGGGTTTCCGCTAACGTTTGACGGGCCGGGGTTTGCCGGCCATGGCGGCTTTGACGTTTTCGGACACGTCTTCGGTCAGGGTGATCTTCACGGCCTTGCGGGCTTCTTTGGGCACATCCTGGAGGTCTTTTTCGTTCTGTTTGGGCAGCAGCACATGGCGCACGCCGCTGCGGTAGGCGGCCAGAACTTTTTCCTTGATGCCGCCCACGGGCAGAACCTTGCCGCGCAGTGTGACTTCGCCGGTCATGGCCACGTCGCCGCGCACGGGGCGGCCGGTGAACAGGCTGATCAGGGCGGTGGTGATGGTGACGCCGGCGCTGGGGCCGTCCTTGGGCACGGCGCCTTCGGGAAAGTGCAGGTGCAGGTCCCACCTGGCGAACTCTTCGGGGTCAATGCCCCATTCGGCCGAATGGGACCGCACGTAGCTCAGGGCGGTGGTGACGCTTTCCTTCATGACATCGCCCAGGCTGCCGGTGACCTTGACCTGGCCGGTGCCCTTGTAGCGCGCGCTTTCAATCAGCAGTGTGTCGCCGCCCATGGCCGTCCAGGCCAGGCCGGTCACCACGCCGACTTCGGGCTTGCGGGTGGGGCCTTCGGGCAGCCACAACCGCTGGCCCAGATAGTGTTCGACCTGGTCGGGCGTTACTTCCACCACGGTGTCGCTGCTGATTTCGCCCGCGGCCACGCGGGTGGCGATCTTGCGGCAGATGGCGGCCACGCGGCGTTCAAAGTTGCGCAGCCCGGCCTCGCGCGTGTAGCCACGCACGATTTCGCGCACGGTGCGGTTGGGCAGGCGGATTTTGTCGGGCTTGAGCCCGGCGGCCTCGACCTGTCGCGGGATGATGTAGGTGCGGGCGATCTGTTCTTTTTCTTCCAGCGTGTAGCCGGAAAGCTGGATCACTTCCATGCGGTCGCGCAGCGGGCCGGGAATGGTGTCCAGCACGTTGGCGGTGCAGATGAAAAGAACTTTCGACAGGTCCACGGCCACGTCAATGTAGCGGTCCACAAAGGCGTGGTTCTGTTCGGGGTCAAGCACTTCCAGCAGCGCCGCGCCGGGGTCGCCGCGCATGTCGCGGCCCAGCTTGTCTATTTCGTCCAGCATCAAGATCGGGTTGGCGCTGCCGGCCTTTTTCAGCGACTGGATGATGCGACCCGGCATCGCGCCCACGTAGGTGCGGCGGTGGCCCATGATTTCGCTGTCGTCACTCAGGCCGCCCAGGCTGATGCGTTCGAACTTGCGGCCCATGGCGCGGGCGACACTGCGGCCCAGGCTGGTCTTGCCCACGCCGGGCGGGCCGACCAGGCACAGAATCGGGCCCTTGAGCTCCTTTTTCAGCTTGAGCACGGCCAGAAACTCGATGATGCGGTCCTTGACCTTCTCCAGACCGAAATGGTCCTTGTCGAGCACGCGGCGCACGCGCTTGAGATCCAGGTTGTCCCTGGTCGTGGCGTGCCAGGGAATGCTCAGCAGCCAGTCAATGTGCGTGTGCACCACGTTGTATTCGGCGCTGGCTTCGGAAATCAGGCTCAGGCGGTCAATCTCGGCGCGGCATTCCTTGGCGGCGTGCTCGGGCAGTCTGGCCTCTTCCAGTTTGGCCCTGAGCTTTTCGACTTCGGCCTCGGCGCCGCCTTCTTCGCCCAGTTCGTTGCGGATGGCCTTGAGCTGCTGGCGCAGCAGGTATTCGCGCTGGCTTTTTTCAATCGCGATCTGGGTACGCTGGCGCACTTCGCGGTCCACAGTCTGGCGGGCGATTTCTTCGTCCAGCAGGCGGATCACGAAATCCAGTCGTTTTTTGCTGTCCAGTTCGCACAGGATTTCGGCCTTGGTCTTGAACGGCAGGGACATGTAGGTGGCCAGCAGGTCGGCAAAGCGGCCCGGGCCCTTGATGTTCATCTTGAGCACCTGGACCAGTTCGGCGCTGTAGTTCTGGTCCAGGTTCACCAGGATTTCGAACTTTTCGAGCGCCTCGACGATCTTCTGGTGCACCTGGGGCGTGTCTTCGCCGGCCGTGGTGGCGCGCGCGGGCGTGACCTCGGCCATGTAGTGCGGCTCAAAGGCCGTGACCTTCTTGATGCGCACGCGCGTAAGACCCTGCACCGCGGCCTGCATCGTGCCGTCGGGCAGGTTCATCTTGTGGATCACGCGGCCGGAAACGCCGATTTCGTACAGGTCGGAAAGGCCGCTGATCACCTCAAGCTGCTGGTCTTTCTGGGCGGCCAGACAGATCACGTTGTCGGCCAGATTGTTGCTGTTAAGCAGGTTGATGTTGGGTTTGCGGTGGACGCTGAAGCTGGCCACGTTGTAGGGAAAGACCACCACCGAAACCAGCGGCAGCAGCGGCAACTGGTTCGGCACCGCCTGCTGCATGATCTTGGTGCTGTTGCTGGCGGAATACAGCGCCATAATCGCGGCCTCCCTGAAGCGGCGTTTGTAGCAGCGTACACCCGTGACCACAACGCACCCGGAGATTTCGCAGTCCCGAAAAACACGGCGCGGGCCGGGCGACCTGGCCGTGGCGGGCGCGCTGGCGCTGGGGCCGCTGGCGTTTGTGTTCGGGGGTTTTGCCGCGCTGCCGGCCCTGCCGGGCGTGGTGTCGGCCCGGCTGCGCGCGCCGGCGCTGGCGTATTTTCTGGGCGTTGTGGTCTGCACCCTGGCGTCGCTGGCCGGGTTCAACCCCTGGGCCGTGTACGCGCGCGAGCGGGCGCTGGACGAACTTGAATCCGCACTGGGCGCGCGGCCGACCTGGGCGGCCTGGCACCACCACGCCGCCGGCGGCGAGCTGCGGCTGGAAAACATCGAGGTCGAGCTGGCGGCTTTGGGCGGCCGGGCCGAGCTGGTGCAGGCGCGGGTCGTCACCGGGCCGGGCTTTGTGTTCGGCGCCTCGCGCCCCAGGCTGGTCGCGCGCGGGCTGCGCGTGGTGGTGGACGGCAACAGCGACTTTGGGGCTTTCTTTGCGGGGCTTGAGGGCAAGTCGCGGCGCGAACTGGAACTGGACATCGAAAGCATCGAACTGGAGGTCAAGGGCCCCGAAATCAGCGCCGGCATCGGCATTGCCCGCGCGCGCGGCACGCTTGAACCCGCGGGCCTGCGCCTGGATTGCGCCCCGCGCCAGATGGACCTGACCCTGTGGGGCCGCACCCACAACCTGGCCCTGCGCGGCACCGCGGCCTTTGAGCGCCGCGACGGCGTCACCGGGCTGTCGCTTGACCTGCGCGCCGTGGACGGCCAGGCCGCGGCCCTGTACGCCCACGGCACGCTGCAGTCGCAGGCCGGGCCCGGCGGGCTGGTCGTGACACTGGATTACATGGACCTGGGCGAAGTCTGGGCGCGCTACCGCAAGATTGACGTGTTCGACGGCAACCTGCGCGCCACGGCCCGCGTCAGCGGCACGCTGCGCGACCTGCGCGTTGCCCTGGATGCCGAACTGGCCGGCTTTCGCTATTTTCACCGCGCGGTGATGGCGCTGGACGAAACGCGAGCGTTCGACATTCCCCAGGCCCGCGTAGTCGGCGGCCTGCGGCTTGTGGACGGCACGCGCCTGTCGCTGGAACAACTGCAACTGCTTGTCCCCGACGGCACGCTGTGCACCGGCCCGGCCCTGAGCACCCGCGGCGAAGCCCTGCTGACCCTCAACGGCGACCCGGCGCGCCTGACGGGCACGCTGGAGGCCACGGTGACATCCGGCCGCGCCGCCCAGGCGATATCCTGGAGCCCCGTGACGGCCCGGCGCCTGGCGGACCTTCAGCCCAACATCGTTCAGGTGGCCGAACAGTTTTCCGACCTGACGCTGGATTACACGATTGACGTGCAGGCCCTGACCGTGGCCTGCGAACCCGTCAGCGGCGTGCTTTCCGGCGCGCTTTCCGGCCGCCTGCACAAGCAGCCCGGTCTGAAGGAAGCCCGCCTGGGCGTGGGCGGCAGGCTGCAACTGGCGCAGGGACGGTTTGCGTTCTGCGCCGCCGAAGGCACGCTGGAGGGCACCATCGAGTTCAACCCGGCCGCACCCAGCTTTGAGGCCGCGATCCGCGGCGGGCTCAAGGGTACGGCCGGCGATGTGCCCCTGGCGGCGGAAGTCACCGGCCGGCTGAGCCACCCCGGTCTGGTGTTTTCCGGCGTGACCATGCACCCCGACGATCTGGGGCGGCTGATTGCCGCCGCGGGTAACCCCGACGCCGCCGAAAAGGCCCGCCGCACCGAGGCGCTCAGCCGCCTGTGCGGGCCGGCCGCCGCCCTGGCGGGCAACCCGTTTGTGGCCCACAAAGCCGGCCGGGTCAGCTTTTCGTTCAAGCCCTAGCGCGCCCGTGCCCGCCCGGCCCGCCGGGGCCGCTGTTACAGGGCTGTTACCCGGCCGGGGCGGTCGGGGGCGTATTCTTGTTGCAGGCGCTCACGCCTGAACACGGAGATACCCCATGACACGCCCGAAGCTGTTCGCGCCGTTGCTGTTGCTCGCCGGGTGCATCGCCTGCAGCCAGGCGCCCGCGCCTTCCGCATCCCGCGCCAACGCCACACCCGCGCCGGGTGCGGGAGCGACAACGCCGGCCCCGGACACCGCTTTGACCCCCGTGCCCGTCTTCACCGACTCGCGCCAGGCCGCAATCGCCGCCGCGTCCGCCGACCGCGCCGTGGCCGACGCCGCGATCGCGTACCTGCGCGCGCTGGGGCCGGCCGGGCTGGATGTGCTCAAGCAGGCCCACGGCGCCGAAATCGCCTTCCGTCTGGGCGAGGCCGCAACCGGCAGCGCCCCCGACGCCGCCGCCGGCGACCGCGTGCTGCGCGCCTTTGACAAAGTCAGCGGCCAGCACGACGGCTGGGCCAGCGGCCTGTACTGGCACACGGATGCGGAAACCGCCAGGGCCGAAGCCCGCGCCCGCGGTCTGCCGATTCTGAACCTGTATCTTTTGGGCACCCTGGATGACGAGTTTTGTTGAGCCAACGGGCGCTACATGCGTACCGTGCTGTACGCCAACGCGGAAATCTCGCAATACCTGCGCGACAACTTCGTGCTGCAATGGACCAGCGAACGCCCGGTTCCGAAAATCACGATTGATTTCGGCGACGGCCGCAAACTTGAACGCACCATCACCGGCAACTCGGTGCACTATGTGCTGGACGCCGACGGCAACCCGCTGGACGCCCTGCCCGGCCTGTACGCGCCGCTGCACTTCCGGATCGCGCTGGACAAGGCCCGGCTGCTGCACGCCGAGCTGCAGGACAAACCCGCGCCCGAACGCGACCGGCTGATGCAGTTGTACCACCGTTCGCGCGCCGCGGCGCTGGAGGAACGGCTGGCCGCCGCGCTGGGCCGCGCCGGCGGCAACCTGTCGCGCGGCGACACCGAAATGAGCGCCCGCGTGTCCGAGGCCGAAGCGGCGTTTCTGGCGCGGGTGGACGGCTTTCACGCGTCGGCTGCGATCCGGCGCGGCGTGACCAAGTCGCTGCAGGAAATGCTGTGGTACGTGGCCCTGAGCTACGACCGCGCGGATATCGAGGGCACGGCGATCGAAACCTGGCGCAAGGTCGCGGCCGGTGAACTGCCCGACCCCGGCCTGGATTCACGCAGTCTGGTGCTGATGGGACGTGAGGTGTCGGGGCTGGGCCGTCTGAACGCCGACGCGGCGGCGGGCGTGCGGCGCGCGGCCAACCCGTTTGCGGCCGAAAAAGCCGTAAGCCGCGCCATGGGCAAGAGCATAATGGTCGAGCGGCCCCTGGTTAAGGCGCTGACCGAGGCCGAAGACAAACTGGCGCGCATGGCCGCGAACTTTGAGGAATCGCTGGCCATAGACACGGTGCGCAACGAGTACCAGTTTCACAGCCAGATCCACCACTGGTTTGCGCGGCGCGAGGTGCAAGACCTGGCGACACTGAACGAGCGCGTGTACCGCGAGGTGTTTCTAACCCCGCGCAGTGACCCGTGGCTGGGGCTGGCGCCGGCGGATGCGTTCAGCGGCGTTCGTCCGCAGTAGCGCCGGACAAACCAAGCCCCGCGCCGGGCGTATCAACGCCCGGCCGGGGCTCCAGGCATTGCAGCAGCCCCACAAGACTGTTCCGCGGCACTTTTGTGCCGACAGTGCCGGCCGCAAACGAACTCCGGCGCGAAAAGCCCGCGCCGGAGTCCGGAACACCGCCGCAAGGGCTAGAGCTTTTTCATGGTTTGTATGCAGGGGTTCCGCGCCGCGCCGGGCAAGCAGACCAAGGAGCGCGAGCGCAGACGTGGCTGGAGGCCACGTTGAGAGAGCGCGACGCAGGGATGCGACGCCCGCCGCAAGCGGAAGCCTGTAGACGAATCATGAAAATGCTCTAGTACTTGGGCACGCTGGGGTCCACTTCATCGGCCCAGCGCAGCATGCCGCCAACCATGTTGCGCGCGTTTTTGTAGCCCTGCTGTTGCAGGAACTTCACGGCGTTGCCCGAACGCCCGCCGGAGCGGCAATACACCACGATCTCTTTGTCCTTGTGCGCGGCCAGTTCGTCGTAACGCTGGCCGAACTCGGGCAGCGGAATCCAGGCGTCAAAGGGCAGCTTGCAGATGTCCAGTTCGTTGGCGTTGCGCACGTCCACCAGAAACGGCTTGTCGCCTTTTCTGATGCGTTCGTTCAGTTGCGCCGGCGTGATGTCGCCCGTGCCCGATGTTCCGGGTTTTGCGGCCTGCGCGGCGTCGGCGGCCTTCTGGGCTTCTTCGTTGGGCACGCCGCAGAACTGGTGGTAGTCAATCAGTTCATGGATGCTGCGGTTGGGCCCGCAGATCGGGCAGGCCGGGTCCTTGCGCACCTTGAGCTCGCGAAACCTCATGCCCAGGGCGTCAAACACGTTCAGGCGACCCTTCAGCGGCTCGCCGATGCCGGTCAGCACCTTGATCGTTTCCAGCGCCTGGATACAGCCCATGATGCCCGGCAGCACGCCCAGCACGCCGCCTTCGGCGCAGCTTGGCACCATGCCCGGCGGCGGCGGGTCAGGGTACAGGCAGCGGTAGCAGGGGCCGTCTTTGAGACCGAACACCGTGGCCTGGCCGTCAAACCGGAAAATGCTGGCGTAGATGTTGGGCTTGCCCTCAAGCACGCAGGCGTCGTTGACCAGATAGCGGGTGGGAAAGTTGTCGGTGCCGTCGGCGACGGCGTCGTAGTTGCGGATGATCTGGCGCGCGTTGGCACTGGAAAGCGCGGTTTCGTGGATGTCCACCTGCACAAACGGGTTCAGGTCCCTGATGCGCGCCATGGCGCTTTCGACCTTGCGTTTGCCCACCCAGCTTGTGCCGTGAATGATCTGGCGCTGAAGGTTCGATTTGTCCACCACGTCAAAATCCACAATGCCGATACGGCCCACGCCCGCGGCCGCCAGGTACAGCGACAGCGGCGAACCAAGCCCGCCGGCCCCCACGCACAGCACGCTGGATTGCTTGAGCTTTTCCTGCCCGGCCTTGCCGAACTCGGGCAGAATCAGGTGTCGCGCGTAGCGCTGGAGTTCTTCGTTGGACAGTGAGACGGTGGCAGTGGTCATTGGCTCCTCTGGTGCGCTTGGGCCCGTGGGCGGGCCATAGTAGTTAAGGAAAGAAAGCGCGTTGAGGGGGCGGGCGGCGCCAACGCCGCGCGCGACAAGCCGGTCTTTGGCGGCGCGGCTTCCCGCGGACGTGAAGCATCCCGCCCTATCACGAAGTCGAGACAGAATGACTCCGGCATGCCGGGTTCTTCTTCTTGTTTTCAATCAGGGCTGCACAATGGCGAGCCTTTGAGGACAAGGAGCGACCCATGCTTTGCCGACTCAGCCTGTGCCTGCTGGCCCTGTGCGCCGCGCCGCTGGCCGCCCAGATCATTGACTTTGGCGACGCGCCCACGCCCTACCCCACCTGCAGGCACACCCAGATCACCAGCCAGCAGTCGTTCAGCCAGCTCTGCATCGGCTGGGGCGTAACGGACGATTCGGGCACCTCCAACCCCGTGCCGGGCGGCATCAACGCCGACGGCATGGATGACGGCATCGAGTTCTCGAACATGCAGAAGGGCAAGACCGCCACGGTAAAGGTTTGGCTGTACACGCACTTCAGCACCCACGACGTGCTTGGCATCTGGGCCGACTTCAACAACGACGGCGACTGGAACGACGCCGGCGAACGCATTGTCTATGAGGGCGCGGGCACCGGCGGCTACGCCATGCCGATCGGCCTGAACACCTTTACCTTCGCCATTCCGGCCGGGGCCGCGGGCGACAGGGTGATCATCCGCGCGCGTATCTGGAACGGCGGCTACAGCAGCGGCTATTCCGGCATGGGTTACGGCCAGGGCGGCAGCCCCACCAGCGACGCCCTGGGCGGTGAGTGCAGCGACTACGAGGTCTACTACGAGGGCGACCCTGAAATTGATGTCGAAACCGCGCCCGCGTTCGGCACTTCGCGCCTGATTCTGAGCGGCGGTACCGACACCCGCGGCAAGTTCAACCTGGGCTCAAGCAACAGCATCAACTGGAAGGTCTACAACCGCGGCGCGACGGCCAACCTGACCATCAGCGGCATCACCCTGTCCAACCGCGTGGATTGCGGCACAAGCTGGATGTTCTCGGGCCCGGTCCAGGTCATGCCGGGCGGGGCGTACAGCCTGAGCATTCCAGTCACGCCGTCGGCGCGGCGCTTCAGCTTTACCCTCAACATCACCAGCAACGACACCACCGGCAACGAATCGCCCTATGTGATTTACTTTCAGGGCGGCTGCGGCATGGGCGGCAGTTACGTGATCAACAACGCCGGCGGCGCGGATTTTGCCGACATCGGCCAGGCCTTTGACGAACTCGAGTTCTGCGGCCTGAACGCCGCCGTCACCCTGACCGTCAAGCAGGGCAACGGCCCGTACCAGTCCAACCAGAGCTACGGATTGGGCATGACCAACGGCATTGGCGCCGTGCCCAACGTGCCGCTGTACGCGCCGGGCGGCACCGGCTCGAGCTCTTCGCCGCTGGTGACGATCCGGGCCGCGGCGGGCGAAAAGCCGGTGGTAGAGGGCAGCGGCAGTGAGTTCCGGTATCTGTGGCAGGGCAGTTATTTCGCCACGATTTCCATCGGCTGCCCGTGGGTGACGATTGAGGGTCTGGAACTGCGCAACGGCACGGATTTCGGCATTGCCACGTTTGCCAACAGCACCTACGGCATGACCAACGAGGGCCTGACAATCCGCGGCTGCACGATCCACGGCTACAGCAAGGGCGCGGGCATCGCGATTCTGGACAGCGGCACGAACATGCTGATCGAAAACAACTTTCTGTACAACTGCGCGCTGGGCCAGACCCATGTGATGTACGGCTTCAGCACCGGAACCGCCAACGTGATCAACGGCGTGATCACGTTCTGGCGCAGCAACGGCAGCAACACCACCGTGCGCAACAACACCGTGCTGCTGACCAGCGCCCAGGCCGGCGCGGGCAAGCCCGCCTGCTGCTTTGCCAGCACCTACGGCTGGATCAACGAATGCTACGGCAACATCTTTGTGCAGCTCACGCCGGGCTACGGCACGATCTACATCCACAACAACGGCGACGAGCCCGCGCTGTGCAACTACAATTGCTGGTACACCGGCACCGGCGCGGTGTTTTATCAGGGGCTGAGCACCAGCTACACCGACTTTGCAAGCTGGCAATACTTCGGGCGCGACGCCCAGGGCACCAGCCAGAACCCGATGCTGGTGTCCACCAGCGCGCCCTTTGACCTGCACCTGCAGGCCGGGTCGCCCTGCATCAACCTGGTCGGCATGGGCACCGTGGCCACCGACATTGACGGCCAGGCCCGCCCCCAGGGCAGCGCGCCCGACGCCGGCGCCGACGAATGGTACCCCGGCGTGCCCCAGCTTTCCGTCACCGGCGTCACGGCCCAGGCGGTCAACTTCGGCAGCCAGGACGCCTCGGCCGGGCCAACGGCCCAGGTCGTGATCACCCTGCACAGCACCGGCAGCGCGCCGGTCAACATCAGCACCCCGGTGCTGGCCGGCCCTGACAGCGGCGATTTTGTTCTGAACACCACCGGCCTGGCGTCCGGCATCGCGCCGGGCAACTCGACCAGCTTTGCCGTGGCCTTTGACCCCGCCACCATCGGCGCCAAGTCGGCCACGGTCAGCTTCACCCACAACGACACCGGGCTGGCCTCGCCCTATGTGATTGACCTTTCGGGCGTGGGCACCAGCACGGGCATGGTGGTGGTTGTTTCGGGACCGGCCCTGCCCCAGGGCTACCTGGGCGTGGCCTACAGCCAGGCGCTGGCGGCCACAGGCGGAACAGGCGTGTATGCCTGGGCGCTGGAAAGCGGCGCCCTGCCGGCGGGGCTTGTGCTGTCGCCGTCGGGCCAGATCACGGGCACGCCGACGGTGACCGGCAGCTTTGCCTTTACCGTGCGGGCCACCGACAGCGTGGGCGTGTTTGGCACCCAGGCCCTGACCCTGAACGTGGCCGTGGCGCCGGGTGCCGGCGTGGGCAACGGCGGCGGAGGGGGCGGAGGCGGCGGGGGATGTGCCGCAATGGCGGCCGGGCACGGGCTGTGGCTGCTGGCACTGGCGGGCCTGCCGCTGTTGCGGCGTCGCCGGAACTGATGGTTGCAACGCAAAGCGGGCCTGCCTCGGCAGGCCCGCTATTTCTTTTTCATGTACTTCCAGTTGCGAGGCTTGCCCTCGGTCATCCATTCGATGGCCTGGGCCAGCCGCTTTTCGCGCGTGGCCTGCTGTTTGGCCTCGGTGATCCACTGGACGTATTCGCGCCTGTGGCTGGGCGAAAAGCCCTCGAACGTGGCTTTGGCCGTCTTGTTCCTGTTCAGTGCCGCCAGCAGATCTTTGGGCGGCTTGACTTCGGGTTTGGCCCTGGCCGCCGGCGCCTTGATGCCGGCCTTGTTCAGGGCCACGGCCTGTTTGATCATGTCCACCAGCACCTTGTCGGCGGGCAGGTCTTTGACCGTCCTGAACTTCAGGGCACTCATCTGGGTGGCGCCCACACCCTTGAACAACCCGGTCGGGTCATCCAGCAGCGCGCCCTTCCAGAAGCCGATGCCCACGTACTCCTTGAATGCCGCCATGCTGCCGACGATGCCCCGGCACGAAAAACAGGGCATGCCCCACTTCAGCGATTCTTCGATTTCCGGGCAGGCTTTGTGGTACAGCCCGCGCAGTTTCTTCAGCACCGGCCTGGCGAAGTCGGCCGCGTTGGCGATGTATTCATCCATGTTGGCAGGCTTTGGCATGGCGTGTCTCCCAGGCGCACCACGGCGCGATTCTCACACCACGGCCGGACAGACGCAACCGGTTTTGCTTCGGCCCCACCGGGCCTGACTCGGCAGGCCCGCTTTCCTTTGGCATGATGGACGGCCCCGGCCTGCCCCCACCTGTGCCATGACAGCTCCCAGCGCCGAGCAGGCCTATCTGTTCACCCACGCGGTGTACCGCGAGGCCGCCTATCAACTGCACCTGCCCAGTGAACGGCAGGCGCTGCACGCGCTGGCGGTGGCGATTCTGGAATCGGTGCACGCGGCCAACCTGTCGGCGGTGGCCGAGGAACTGGCCGGCCACGCCCGCGCCTGCGGTGACACGGCGCTGGAGGCCCGCTTTCTGCTGCTGGCGGTTGAAACCGCGCGCCGGCGCGCCACCCAGCAATCGGGCTTGCGCTGCGCCGACCGGCTGCTGGAACTGAACCTGCTGTCCGGCCCGGATCGGCTGAATGTCCTGAGCGACCGCCAGCGCATGCTGGCCGACCTGGGCCGGCCACAGCAGACGCTGCAGGCGCTGAACGATCTGATCGCGCAGGCCGAACAACTGGGCGACACCCGGGCACTGGTCGAGTCGCTGTGCACGGCCTCGCGCTACGAGGTCATGGCCGGCCGCCACGCAGAAAGCGCGGCCCACCTGGAGCGCGCCCGGCAACTGGCCGATCTGGACGGCGGGCCGGCGCTGCGCGCGCTGGTGCTGGACGCCCAGGCCACGATTGCCGACCACACCGGCGAGTTTGACCGCGCCAAAGAATTGTTCACGGCATCGGCACGGCTGTACGCCGAGGCCGGCCGGGAGTCTTCAATGCTTCAGGCGCGGGGCAACCTGGCCACGGTGCTGGCGGCTTCGGGCCGGCGGCCGGAAGCATTGAAGATTCTGCAGGAACTGATTCCGCGGTTTGAAACCCTGAACGACCCGCGCGCCGCCGCCGTGGCGCGCAGCAACGTGGCCAAGCAATTGCTGATGCTGGGCCTGCATGAAGACGCCGAACGCGAATTTCTGGCCGCGCTGGAAGCCCATCGCGGTAACGGCGTGCGGCGGTCAGAGGCCTTTGCGCTGGCCAACCTGGCCGACGTCTGGCGGCATCTGGGCAAACTGGACCAGGCCGAACAGGCCGTGCTGCAGGCCGTGGAAATCGCGCGCGAGGTGGGCCAGCCCGTGTACTCGGCGGCGTACCTGGCCACCCACGCGGGGCTGTTGCTGCTGACCGGGCGCGAGCGCGAAGCCCAGCAGCGGCTGGAGGAATCCCGCGCCGAGTTCGAGGCCGGGGGCGGCCGCCGGTACATTCCTGAATATTGCGACATCTGGCGGCTGCGCGTGGCGGCCAGTCAGGCCTGCACCGGCGGGGGCACGCCGCGCGGCACCTCGCGGCTGGCGGCGGGGCCTGTAGCGCCGCGCTGGGTTCGCGCGGCCGAGCTGATCCTGCAGGGCATGGAGTCCGCCGCCGGCAGCACCAACGACCTGGCCCTGGCGATTGAGGCCGGCCGGCGCGTGGTGGCCGAACTGCGCACGGCAGAGCGGGAAAAGCAGCCGGCGCTGCTGTGGCGCGGGCACCTGCCGTCGGAACTGTCGCCGCCGCTGCGGCGAGCGCTGCTGGCGCGCATGGAAAAACGCCAGGGCACCGGGCTTGAGGCACTGCGGCGTCTGCACCCGGCGCTGGTGGCCGCGCTGGAATCCGGTTAGCCCCCGGCCGGCAGCAGGTCGGCAAACACGAACCCGTCGCGGGTCACGACCGGCCCGGCCTTGACGGCCAGGGGCACGCGGAACATCGGGCCTTCGAACACAAACGTGTGAAACTCGCCGCGCTCGCCGCAGGGGTCACAACCCGGCGGCAGTTCCGCCAGAAGTCGCGCGTCAAACTCGCGCCCGGCAAACTTGGCGTCAATCTGCGCCGGGTCCACGCAGGTCAGAACGGCGCGCAGGCCGCCGCCGACCATGTCGCGCGCCAGCCGGGCCGTGTCGCGGCCCCACAGCGGAAACAGCGGCTGCAGGCCCGTCGGCGCAAGCCTGTCCTCGCGGTACTTGCGCACGTCGGCCAGAAACAGGTCGCCAAACGCCATGTGCGTAACGCCGCGCGAACGCGCCTGCGCGCAGGCCCGGGCCATCTGCTGTTCATAGATTTCGTTGCTGCACGGCCAGGGCAGTTCCACCTCGTGCAGCGGCAGACCCGCGGCGTCAGCCTGGGCACGCAGCAGTTCGCGCCGCACGGCGTGCATGGCCACGCGGTCGTGCGTGACATTGACGGTGGTCAACAGGCCCGTCACCGCCACGCCCTGCTGGCGCAGCGTATGCAGCGTCCAGGCCGAATCCTTGCCGCTGGACCAGCTCAGCATCACGTTCATGCGGTTCCCCGTTTGGCACGGCTTTGTAACCCGCGCCCGCGCTTTGGGAAGTACGATAGGGGCGGAGGTGTCCTATGTGGGACCGCAGTTTCCGCTGGCAGCGCTGGGCCCGTCTTGGCGCCGGCGCTCTGGCCCTTGTGGCCGCCGGGGCCGGCGCCGTCAGCTTTGCCCAGACCGCGCCCGCCGCCCGCGCCCGCGCCGGACTGGCCGAAATCGCCCGCGAGACCAACCCCGACGCCCAGGCCCGCGTCAGCGTGGAACTGCCGGCCGGTCTTGGCGCGCGCCGCGGCGGGCTGGTGTACCGCGAAAACAGCGACGGCTCGGGCGATATTGTGGGACGCGTGATTGACGTGGCCCCGGCCGGCGCCGACACGCAACGCGTGACAATCCTGCTGACCCCGGCGGCTTCGGGCATGCTGGCGCACGGCGGCAAGGTGCGCGGCGCCGCGCCGACACTGAACGTCGAACACGCGCTGCGGCTTCTGGTGTCGCCCGACATCCCGCGCGACGAAGCCACCCGCGCCCGCGACGCCATCTGGCCCGCCGTGGAAAAGGCCGTGCTGCCCGGCCTGAAGGAACGCCTGACCACGGAACTGACCCAAAGCATGGACAACCTGGCGCCCGAAGACGCCGAGCTGCTCAACGCCACGGTGGGCGACCTGCGCAAGGAACTGGCGCCGCTGGAAGAACAGTTGCTGAACAAGCTGGCCAACCGCGCCTGGGAAGTGATCGGCGTTTCCGGCGTCGCCGAAGGCGTGCTGCGCAAGGCCGGCGACGGCGCCAAAAACACCTACAACGACGCCAAGGAATGGGTCAAAGGCTGGTTCGGCAAGAAGGAAGAGGTGGAAAGACAGAACCGCGACTTTCTGACCGAGGAAAAAGCCACGGCGCTGCGTATCGCGCTGGAAGAAGAAGTCGAAAAGTTCCTCAAGGACAACGACCGCGAGATCAAGGCCGCGTTCAACAAGGTGCTGAACGAACGGCGCAGGGATTTCATCCAGAAGTTTGAGACCAGGTGGGGCCCCAAACTGTACGAAAAGGCGATTGTGCCAAGCTGGTTTGACGGCGAAGACGCCGTGATTGCCGCCGCCGAAAGCTACGCCAACGATTTTGCCCGCCGCCGGCTGCTGACCGAGCGCGGCGGGCCCCGGCTGCTGCTGGCCTATGCGCTGCGCACCAGTCTGGACATCAGCGACGACCCGCTGCTGGTGATCGCGCCGGCCCGGACGGGGACAGTGGAGTTCGAATGGATCATGCCGCGACTGGCCAAGGACTCGCGCTAGGCGAAGCGGCCCCGACGCCCGCGGCCGTTCCCGGCGCGGGGCCCGGGCTGCGGCTGGATTCTCTGGCCGTGACGCTGGGCAGCGACGTGCTGCGTCTTCAGGCGCCGCTTACCTTGCGCGCCGGCCGTCTGTACCTGCTGTACGGACCCAGCGGCAGCGGCAAGTCAAGTTTCGTGCGCGCGCTGCTGGGTCTTGGCGAACTGGCCGCGCCGCGCGTGGCGGCCCGGGGCCAGGCCGTGCTGCGCGACGCCGCCGGCGTCGAACACGAACTGTGGGCCGGCGACCGTTACAACCCGGCGGCACGCGCCCAGATCGCGTTTCTGCCCCAGGCCGAAAAGCTGGGGTTTCTGGACGGACTGGACACGCTGGAAAACCTGCGGCTGTTTTCGCGCCTGGCCCGCGCCGAGGCCGAAACGCACGCCCAGCGCCTTGCCGCGCGCTTTCACCTGATGGGCCTGCCCAAAGTTCTGGCCCGCGCCAGCGGCGGCGAACGCATGCGCCTTTCCGCGGTGCGCGCGCTGATGCCCCGCGACGGCACCGGCGGCCCGCCGGCGCTGGTGATCGCCGACGAGCCCACCAGCGGCCTTGACGCCGCCGCCGCCCGCGGCCTGGCCCGCGAACTGGTTGATCTGGCCGCGCGCGGCGACAGCGTGGTGGTCGTGATCACCCACGACCCCCAGGTATTCACCGGCCAGACCGCCCCCGAGACCGACCGCGCCGCCAGCGCCCGCAGCGTGCGCGTGCTGGAATGCGCGCCGGGCCCCGACGGCGCCGCGCCGGTGGTGACCGAGCCCGGCCGCCTGAAGCTTGAGGCCGGGCCGCCGCGCAACGCGCTGTGGGCCCGCGTGCAAAGCGCCGCCCAGGAGGGTCTGGGCCTGCTGGGCGGCGTGGTGCTGGCGCCGCTGGCGTTTCTGTGGGGGCTTGCCGGCACGCGCCGGCCGTGGCTTTCCGCGCGGCGTGTTCTGGCCGACTGGCTGGATCCGGCGACCCAGGTGTTTGCGTGGCTGGGCTGCCTGCTGGTGGGCGGCATGGTGTCGTACTTCATTTTCGAGCAGATGCCGCGCAAGGAACTGATCGAGCCGCTGGTGCTGGAAGAAATCCTGGCGTTGTGCGGCCACACCCTGGTGCGCGTGGTTCTGCCGCTGGTGGCGGCGGGACTGGTGGCGGGAAAGCTGGGTGCGGCGCAGTCGGCGCGGCTGAGCGCCGGCGTGCGCGGCGGGCTGCTGGAAACGCTGGCGCTGGCGCGCTGGCCCGCCGAGGGTTTCGGGCTGGTGCCGGCGGTGCTGGCCCAGACACTGGCGATTGCGCTGGCCACGGCGCTGGCGCTGGCCGGCGGCGTGACGCTGGCGGCTCTGGTGTACGTGGCCACGCACGACGGCGCGTCGCTGGGGCTGGCGCTGGACCTGATGACCGACAGCCTGCGCCACGCCCCGCACTGGAAGGAATTTCTGGTCGCCAAGGTGCTGGTCTCGGGCTTTCTGGGCGGCAGCATGGCCGCCCTGTTCGGCCTGAGCCCCGCCGTCAGCGAAGACGACGTGGCGCGCGCCGTGCGCCGCACCCTGCTGTGGGGCGTGCTGGCGGTCATCGCCGCCCAGTGCCTGCTGGTGGTCTGGGAATTTACCCCCTGAACCCGCCGGGCGCGCGCGTCAGGCCGCAGGTTCAGGCTCGGGCTGTGGCTGCGCTTCCACGCCGGGCCCGGGTTGCGGCTGCTCGCCGGGCCGGGGCTGCGGGGCCGGGTCGGGCGCGGGTGCCGCGGGTTGCCGCCGGTCCACGGCCGGTCCTGATTGCGCCTGCCTGGCCAGAGCGTGGCGCCGTTCCGCCGAACGCGCCACCTGCACCAGCACCAGAAACACCAGGCCGATCGGCAGAATCAGCCACGGCCACACCAGCGCCAGACCCGCCACCATGCCCAGCCCGCCGCCGGCCACCTGGATGAAGCACAGTTCGTTGGCCGCCACGCGGTCAATCAGGCGTTCCAGTTCGCCCTCGTCACGGTCCAGCAGCTCGCGCTCGATCAGCCCGGCCACGTCCACGGCCTGCAGCAGTTCCTCGGCCACGGCGCCGAATTGTTGCTGCAACTTCGCGCGCAGCGCGGGGTTGCCCAGAATGTGCTCGGCCCGGGCCGGAAGCTGCGCCACCACCTGTTCGGCGGCGCGTGCCACGCCGCCGTCCTGCTTGAGGTCATTGACCATGTCGTCAATCAGCTTGCCCACCAGCGTGTCGAACATGCCGCTTTTGGTGATGCCCGCCGCCAGCATGCCCGCCATCGGCCCGAACGTGGTGGCCGCAGCCGCGCCGGTCAGAATCGCCGTCAGGTTGCTGCGCGATTTTTCGCGCAGCTTGTCCTTGGCCGACAGAACAACCTCCGACATCGTGGCCTGGATCGTGTCCGCCACCTCGCGCGTCACCAGCTCGCGCGCCGCCGGCGCTTCCAGCACACGCGGCAGGTGCGAGGCCAGCCGGTCCAGCGCCCCGTCAATCGCGCCGGTGTCCACCAGCAGCTTGTGCATGCGGTCGCCGGAAATCAGGTGTTCTTCCAGGGTCAGGCCCACGCTGCGCGCCAGTTCGCGGCGGCGCGACGGCACCACACCCTGCACGCCCATGATGCGCACGCGCGGGTGAAACAGCATTTTGATCGCGACCCAGTTGGTGGCAAAACCGACCAGACCGCTGATGGAAACGGCAAAGAACAGTTCCGACCACAGCGCGTCGGGAAACGCGAACCGGCACGCGCCACCGGCCAGGGTCAGCACCGACAGCGTGACGCCCACGACGGCCAGAACGCGCTGGCCACGGGTGGGTGTGTCATCGGCTGCGGGGGCGGTTTTTTCCATGAACGGTGCAAGGTAAGGCAACACAGAGCCGCTGGGAAGGGGACGCGACACAAAGGGGCGGGCCCTGGGGCCCGCCCCGGCGCGACAAGTCCGCGTCTATTCGCTGACCAGGGTTTCGCGCATCACCTCTTCGATTGTGGTGATGCAGTCGTAGATCGCCAGCAGGCCCGATTCGCGCAGCGTGCGCATGCCGTGGCGGCGGCCGGCGTCGCGCAACTGGGCCACATTGGCGTCGTCCATGATCATCTGCTTGATTTCGTCGTTGCAGCGGAACATTTCATACAGCGCCAGACGGCCCTTGTAGCCGGTGTTGTTGCAGCGCGAGCAGCCGCGGCCGTAGCCGAACTTCTTGCCGCTGATGCTTTCGGGGCGCAGGCCCAGTTCCATGGCCTGTTCGGGCTCGGGCACGTAGTATTCCTTGCAGCCCTGGCAGATCTTGCGCACCAGACGCTGGGCAATCACGGCCTCGAGCGTCGCGGCGATCAGGAAGCTTTCCAGCCCCAGGTCCAGCATGCGCGTGACGGCGCTGGGCGCGTCGTTGGTGTGCAGGGTAGACAGCACCAGGTGGCCGGTCAGCGCGGCCTCAATCGCGATGCCGCCGGTTTCCTTGTCGCGGATTTCGCCCACCAGGATCATGTCCGGGTCCTGGCGCAGAATGCTGCGCAGCGCCGCACCGTAGGTAAGGCCGACGTCTTCATTCACCTGGCACTGCATCACGCCGGGCAGGTCGTATTCGACCGGGTCCTCGGTGGTGATGATCTTGAGGTCGGGCCGGTTCATGTAGTTCAGGCACGAATACAGCGTGGTGGTCTTGCCGCTGCCGGTGGGGCCCGTCACCAGCACCACGCCGTTGGGCTTGGCGATCAGGGCCTTCATCATTTCGTTGTCGTCGGGCCGCATGCCCAGGTTGTCCAGGTCCAGGCTGACGTTGCTGCGGTCAAGAATACGCATCACGCAGCTTTCCCCGAACATGGTGGGCAGGGTGGAAACGCGCAGGTCCACGCTGCGGCCCTCAATCGTCAGTTCGATGCGGCCGTCCTGGGGCATGCGGGTTTCGGAGATGTTGAGCTTGGACAGCACCTTGATGCGGCTGACCAGCGCCGGGCCGAGCTGCTGGGGCGGGTTTTCCATCGCCAGCAGCGCGCCGTCCACGCGGTAGCGCACCTGCAGCTTGTCTTCGAACGGCTCCAGGTGAATGTCGCTGGACCGGTCACGGATCGCCGTGGCCAGCAGAAAGTTGAGCAGCTTCACCACCGCCGGCGCGTCGGGGTCGTCGTCCACGGCCAGGGCGTCCTTCTTGCCCGTGCCGCCTTCCTCGAACTGGGCCAGGTCGTTCTTGTCCAGTCCGCCGGCCATGGCGCTTTCGCCGCCGTAAAATTTGGCCAGCGCGGCGTCAATGTCCTCGGAACTGGCCAGCGCGCCCTGAATGCGTATGCCCGGCACGCGCGACGCCAGCGCGAACTGCAGTTCGTCAAACACGACGATCTTGGTCGGATCGTCCATGGCCACGGTGAATGTCTTGTTGTCGGCGTCAAACTCCAGCGGCACCACGCGGTAGGTCTGGGCCTGGGCCTCGGTCACCATGTCCAGCAGTTCAATCGGGATGTCCAGACCCGACAGATCCACAAACTGCATGTCGTTCTGGGCCGCCAGCGCCATGGTGATGTCGCCCTCGGAGCACACCCCGATCGCGACCAGAATCTTGCCCAGCAGGTTGCCCTCCTTCTTCTGGCGGGCCAACGCCTCCTGGATGTCACCTTCGGTGACCAGTTCGATTTCCTTCAGGATCTGCCCCAGCAGTTTGCGGCGCTTGGCCATGGGCGCTTGCTCCGGTACGGGTCGCGTATCTTGCTGCCTGACAGGCTAGTCTTCCGCCGGGCGCCGGGAAGAGGCAGCGGCCGCGGCCGCCGCCGGCGGCGCCACCACCCACTTCTGTTCCTCGGCCGCCACGATCTGGTCGTCCCACATGCGGCCGCGGGCGCGTTTTTCCTTGTCGAACTTGTCGCGCATTTCCTTGATGTTGCTGCTGCACCGGAACATCTCCATGCGCGTGATCTTCTGGGCCGCGTACAGGTCCCACAGGTAATCGTCCAGCAGAATCATGCCCTCTTTCTTGCCGGTCTGGATCACGCTGGACAACTGGTAGGTCTTGGCCTCGCGGATCAGGTTTTCCACCGCGCTGGTGCTGACCATGATCTCGAACGCGGCGATCATGCCGCCGCCGTGTTTGGGCATCAGCGCCTGCGAAATGATGGCGATGATCGAAACCGCAAGCTGGGCGCGCACCTGTTCCTGCTGGTTGGTCGGAAACGCGTCAATGATGCGGTCCACCGTGCGCGTGGCGCCGGTGGTGTGCAGCGTGCCGAACACCAGGTGGCCGGTTTCGGCGGCCGTGATCGCGGCGCCGATCGTTTCCAGGTCGCGCATTTCGCCCACCAGAATCACGTCCGGGTCCTGGCGCAGCGCGCGACGCAGGCCTTCGCTGAAGGTGGGCACGTCGTTGTGCAGTTCGCGCTGGGTGACAATGGACTTTTTGTGGCTGTGGTAGTACTCGATCGGGTCCTCGATCGTGATGATGTGGCTGTCTTCGTTCTGGTTGATGTAGTCAATCATCGTGGCCAGCGTCGTGGTCTTGCCGCTGCCGGTGGGGCCGGTCACCAGAATCAGACCGCGCGGACGGTCCAGGATGCGCTTGACGTTTTCCGGCAGGCCGATCTGGTCGAACGTCAGCAGCTTGCTGGGAATCTGGCGCAGCACCATGCCCACAACGTTCTTCTGCTTGAACACGGCGACGCGAAAGCGCGCCTTTTCGCCAAAGGCGTAGCCGAAGTCCGTGCTGCCGGCTTCCTGCAATTCCTTGATGTTCTTTTCCGGCGCGATTTCCTTGGCCAGCCGGATTGTGTCGGCCGGGGTCAGTTCCGGGGCGTTCACGTCCTTCAGGTGACCGCCCTTACGGATGGTCGGTTTGCGGCCCACGGCAAGGTGCAGGTCCGAGGCACCCTGGGCGACCACGAAATCCATCAACTGCGCCATGGTGACAGCCATCAGTCACTCCGTGCGTTGCAGCGGCCGCGCCGGGCGGCCCTAAGCCATGCTTTACGGGGGCAGGCCAGAATAAGTTATCGCCTTGTGCGGGCAAGGGTTGGCGCCGCCGCGCCGCCGACTTGAATCACGCCGGGGGCGTCAGCCGTAAAAGCCGCGCCAGTTGCCGGGCCAGCTCGGTCATATCCAGCGGCCGGGACAGAAACGCGTCCACGCCGATTCGTTTGACACGCCGCGCCAGTTCGTTGTCCGGCGCCAGACCCGACACCGCGACCACAAACATGTTGCGCGTGTCGTGATTGGTCCGCAGTCGCCGGCACACCTCGGCGCCGTCAATGCCCGGCATCATCAGATCCAGCACCACCACGTGCGGCCGGAAACTGCCCACCAGCATCAGCCCGTCGTAGCCTTCACCCGTGGTTTCCACCACCACACGCGGCAGCAGCCCCGGCAGCTTTTCCGCCGCCTGGGCCAGCACCCGCGCGTCGCTGTCAATCACCAGCACCCGGCGCTGGCGCCCGGCCTGCAATTCCTCCGGCACCGGCAGTCCGTGGGTATCCAGAAAGCGCACGAACTCTTCCAGTTCCATGCGGTACTGGCCGCCGGGCGTGGTGTAGACCTTGAGCTTGCCGGCCTTGATCCAGTTCACCACCGTTGCAGGGGTTACCTGGCAATGGCGCGCGATGTCGCCCGTGGAAAGCGATTGACGGCGCAAGGCCATGGGGCGGCTCCCGAACAAAGGCCCGATTCCGTAAAGCTTATCAAATAGCCCTTATCCACAAATCACTCAATAGTTTCCACCGCGCAGCGCCCGCTGCGGCCTTGCCACAAAATGTCGCCTTCCCGTTCCCTTGCAGGTGTTCCATCCCCTTATAATGAAGGCGGATGGGGCTACTGTAGCGCCCCGGGTGTAACCAAGCCTATGGATGAAAACCTGATCACTCCGTCCGACTTCTTCAACCACGGTCGGGATCTGTTGGAGCACGGCAAGTACCGCGAGGCGCTTCAGTACTTCGAGGCCGCGATCGAGCGTCATTACTTTGACAATGACATTCATCTGCCGATGGGCGAGGCGCTGTTTGAAGTGGGCCGGTTTGCCGACGCCCTGGCCGAGTTCAACAAGGTAGAAACCGACGACACCGGACTGCAATGTGACGTACTGTTGTGGAAGGGCAGTTGCCACCTTGAGTTGCGCAAGCCGCGCCGCGCCATCAGCGCCTTCAACCGGGTGCTGGAACTGTTTCCGGATCATCCCGAAGCGCACTTCAAACGCGGGCTGGCGCTGGCCGACATGGAAAGCCCCGAACGCGCACTGGAGGCCTTCAACCGCAGCGAAAGCATCCTGCGCGCCCACCCCAACGGGCCCGACGCCGAGGCCCTGGCCGAAGTGCTGATGTGGAAGGGCCGGGTGCTGACGCGGCTGGGCCGCCGCCAGGAAGGCCTGGAACTGATGTTCCAGGCCTATGAAACCGCGCCGGAACACCCCGGGCCGTACAACGAAATCGCCGACAGCTTCCGGCTCAGCGGCGACCTGGCCAGCGCCGAAGAGTGGTACAAAAAAGGGCTGGAACGCCTGCCCAACGACCCCAGCCTGCACAACGATTACGGCAACCTGCTGCGCGAACTGGGGCGCCACCGCGACAGTCTGGCGCACCTGACCGAAGCGATCGAGCGCGACGCCAACCGCGCCGTGGCCTATTACAACCGGGCGCTGACGCTGGAACGTCTGGAGATGTTCGACGAGGCGCTGAAGGACTACGACACGGTGATTGAGGGCAACCCGGCGGATCTGGACGCGCGCATGCGCAAGCTGGATCTGCTGGCGCAACTGGGCCTGTTCCGCCAGGCGCACGAACTGCTGATGGCGCTGACGCCCCAGGAGTCGCGCGAGCCCGCCGTGCAGGAGGCCGCCGCGCGCCTGTACAACCGCGAGGCCGCGCGCGCCGAAGCCGAAGGCGATGTGGAACTGGCGCTGCGCATGCACAGACTGGCGCTGGAATTGCACCCGGATTTTCTGGACGTGGACACTCCCGCGCCCGGCGACGACCGCGCCGAACAGCGCATGGAACGGTTGCGCGACCTGCTGCGCCCCGTGCGCGCCGACCACCCCAACGCGGGGCTGGCGCTGCTGCTGCGCGGCGCCGTGGAATACGGGCTGTTGCGGCTGCGGCGCCACGAACCCGCCCAAACGCCCGCGCGCGGCAAGCGCGCCGCCGCCGGCAAGGAAGCGCGCAGCGTGCGCGCCACACTGAATGCCGCCGTGGAAGCCGGCGTGATGCCCGAACTGGGCCACAAGCTGCTGGCCGAACTGGCGTTTTACGAACTGATGGACGACAAGGCCGCGCTGGAGCACGTGAACCGCGCGCTTCAGACCCGCCCCGACTTTGTGGGCGCGCTGTGGGTCAAGGCCGTGATTCTGTCCGAGGGCATGGGTTCAACGGCCGAGGCCGCGGCGTGCTACCGCCGGATTCTGGAAATCACGCCCAACAACCCCACGATTCTGCTGTGTCTGGGCGACCTGTACTTTGACCACGGCCAGCCCCACCGCGCGCTGGGCTGTTACCGCCGCGTGCTGGAGGAACGGCCCGGCGACATCGGCGTCAACCGCGACATCGGGCATTGCTATCTGGTGCTTCAGCGTTACGGCGACGCGATCAGCACCTTTGCGCGCATGGACGCCGACGGTACGACCGGACTTGACATCCAGCTTGACCTGGCCGAGGCCCAGTTGTGCGTGGGCGAACGTGTCGAGGCCGGCAACCTGATCGAGCGCGTGCTGGCCGCCAACGAAGGGCTGGATCCGGCCGTGGAGGCCCGCGCGCTGGAACTGTCGGCGGCGCTGGCGCTGGCGCGCCGCAACCCGCGCCAGGCGCTGAAGGAACTCAAGAAGGCCCACGAAACGCAGCTTTCGACCTTCGGCCTTGTACAGCGCGTGCGCGCGAACATTGAACTGGGCAGGCTGGACGACGCCCAGGACGACGCCGAGGAAGTGATCCAGCTTCTGGAGCCGCTTTTGCCCGAGGCGCTGGACGCCCGGTACCACCTGGCGCGCGTGCAGTTTCTGCGCCAGGACCTGGACGCGGCGCTTAAAACCCTGGGCGAACTGCTGGAACTGTCGCCGCTGGACGAACGCGCCTTCCGCACCATGGCCTGGATCCAGCGCCTGCAGGGCAAGCTTGAAGAGGCCGACGAAACCGACGCCCGCCGCCGCTTTGCCGCCGAAGTCGGCCGCGTTCACCGCCTGATGCAGTACGAAGACTACAGCGACGCCCTGGCCGCGGCGCGCAAACTGGCCGAAGACTTTCCGGCCCGTGTCGAGCCGCGCTTTTACCTGGCCTGCGCCCTGGCCCAGACCGGCGAGGAAGAACAGGCGCTGGCTCTGGTCTTGCGTGTCTGGAACGAATCACCCGAACTGCGCCGCCGGGTGCTTGAGGAATACTGGCTGGAACCCCTGCGCCTGTGGGACCGGCCCGAATTCCGCCTGCCCGACGGCGAGCCGCTTCCCCCACCGCCCCGGTCCCGCCACCCGCGCGCCTGAGTGTCGGGCCACCTCATGCCGGAGCGTTCCGTGCCATTGGGGTTCAGGACGGATCGGGCACCGGCCGGTCACGACGACTGATGCGTTCGCCCTGAACCAGCTTGTAGCGACGGGCGCGGTTGAGGCCGGGCAGAATCGCCAGTTCCACGGCAATCGCGACGACATAGCAGACGATGGTCGCGCCAATCACAATGCGAAAGCGCCCGTCGTCGGCGGCAATCAGATAGCCGGAAAGGAAGTTCGCCAGCGTGAAGAACATGTGGCGGCTGGTGTGCACCCACACCGCCACGGCGTTTCGGTCGCGTTCGTCGGCGACCTCCTGGGCGAACTGCTTGTATATGGGGTCGCTGGCGTTCATCAGGCACTGCCGCGCGATGAACGCCACCACGGCCAGATAAAGATGATTGCTCAGGGCCAGTTCAATGAAAAACGGCAGGCTCAGGATCTGGCTGGCGATCATCACCTTCACCGGCCCGAAACGCTTCACCAGCGGCGGCTGAATGAGGTAGCTAAAGACCAGCAGGCCGAACATGGCCATGAAAATCGGCGCGATTTCCTGCGGCGTGAGCCCCCACTGGTTCTTGAAGTACATGTTGAAGAACGGAATCGTCAGCCCGGCGCCGATGCCGATGATCATTTCCGGCAGGCCCAGCAGCAGCAGCTTGCGCCGGTCGTGAATCTTGAACAGTTGCCGGATGGACTTGCCGGCGCCCTCGGCCCGGTCTTCGCGGATCAGGCTGATCGGCACAATCGCGACCAGCACGAACCCCGCCGCCACCAGCAGCGTGGCGCGGTAACCGAACAGGTTGCCGGGCACACTCTGGCCCAGAAACGCGATCTGGTCGCCGGCCATCAGCGCGAACCGGCGCTGCAGCTCGCCGGACAGGAAACTGCCGATGAACCCCGACAGCGGCCAGCTTACGGCGCTCTGCAGCGCGAACGCGAACACGCGCGACGGCACGCTGGTGTTGCGCATCAGAAACGGCGCGCCCAGGGCCATGTTCAGGCTCATGCTGATGCCGGCGGCAAAGGCCGCGCCCTGGAACACTTCCAGCGTGCCCACCGCCCCCTGCAGCGCAAAGCCGCACGAGTTGACGATCACAATGCACAGCAGCAGCGTCTTGGCCCGAAAGCGCCCGATCAGCGCCAGCGCCGGAATCGCGATCAGCAGCCCGCCCAGACTGTTGAAGGCCTGCACGCTGGTCACGGCCGGGTCCGGCAGGTGCAGATCCACCAGGTACTGGTTGCGCAGCACCATGAAAATCTGGCGCCCGATGCCCATCACCAGCGCCGCGCACAGAAACAGCCAGATGTTGCGCGACAGCAGGCCCAGCCCGCGGATGTATTCGGCCACGCCGCGCATCAGCGCGCCTCCAGCACGTCATGCAGCGCCGCGGCCTTGGCCCGGGTTTCGTCCCACTCGGCCTGCGGGTCGCTGGCCCAGGTGATGCCGCCGCCGACGTGAAAGCTGACCCGGCCCGGCTCGACCAGCAGCGTGCGGATCAGGATGCTGGCCTGCATGTCGCCGCCTGGCGCCAGCCAGAACAGGCTGCCGGTATAGGGGCCGCGCCGCACGGGCTCGAGCTCGTGGATAATCTCCAGCGCGCGCTTTTTGGGGCAGCCGCTGATGCTGCCGCCGGGAAACACTGCCCGGATCAGTTCCGCGGGCGTGACTTCGGGGCGCAAGCTGCCCTGCACCGTGGCCTCCAGGTGATGCACGCGCGCGAAACTGTGCAGCCCGTGCAGCACCGGCACCCTGACCGTGCCGGGAACACAGACGCGCGACAGGTCGTTGCGCTCAAGGTCCACGATCATGGTCAGTTCGGCGCGGTCTTTTTCCGAGTTCGCCAGTTCGTCGCGCAGGCGCGCGTCAACGGCCGGGTCGGCATCGCGCGGGCGGGTGCCCTTGATCGGCCGCGTGGTCACCGTGCCGCCGGCCACATGCAGAAAACATTCCGGCGAACTGGACAGCACCGCGCGGCCGTCGCCGCAATCCAGAAACCCCGCAAACGGCGCCGGGTTGCGCGACCGCAGCCGCAGGTACAGTTCCGCGGCGTCGGTGCTGCCGCTGTAGACCACCTCGCGCGTCAGGTTGGCCTGGTAGATGTCGCCCGCCCGGATGTGCCCGCGCACGGTCTGGATGTCGCGCACAAATTGCTCGCGCCCGGTGGACAGCACCGGCGCGCCCAGGCTTTGCGGTCGCGGTTCCGGCAGCGGCTTTTCAAACAGCCCCCACAGGTCGCCGGCCAGCCATTCAATGTCGTCCGGCCCGCCCGGCGCGCCCGCCAGCAGGCGCAGCTCGGGTTGTCCCCGCGCGGGCAGGCGCAGCACCCACGGGTAGAACCCGGCCTGCAGGTCCGGAAACAGCGGCCCGCCGGGTTTGGGCGGGGGCAGTTTTTCGATGCTGGCGCGCAGGTCAAACCCCCAAAGACCGGCCCAGCCGCCGCAGAACCCGGGCGCGCCCGGCGGCTCCGGCAGCGGGCACTCCTGGTGGGTGAAGCGCTCGACGCGTTCAAATACCTCCAGCGGGTCGCCCTCCAGCCGGCTGGCGTGCTTGCCGCGCTGGAACAGCGCCGAATGGCCGGTGCACTGCAACAGCATGACCGGGGCAAAGCTAAGCCAACTGTCGCCGCTGCCGTCGGCGGAATCAAAGAACACGCAAAACGGCTGGCGCAGGGCAATCCGCAGCAGTTCGGGCACCGGACGGGGCGATTCAAACGGAACGGTCTGATAGCGCAGCGGCAGCATCGCCGGCGAACCTTAGCACAACGGCACAAACCCGGCAGGGCCAGTGGCGGCGGCAAGGCCCACCCACTTTGCGCGGGTTTTTCCGTTCTGGCTCGAACCTTGGGCCGCCCGTGGCGTATAATGATGCGGGGCGCTGCCCCCCAGTGGAGACCGCATGACCGCTTTGGCCCGTCTGTTCTGCGCGCTGCTTGCCCTTGGCAGCGTGTTTTCGCTTGCCTATGCCCAAGAATCGCCCGCCCCCGCCGAAGGCGGCGGCGCCGACCCCTCCGAGGCGCCGGCGTTGCGCGTGCTGAACAAAAAACACGTCACCGAAGAACTCAAATCCGCGGTCAAAAAGGGCGTCAAGCGCCTGGCCGAACTGCAGGACACCAACGGCGCCTTCACCCGCGCCGGCGGACAGAACATTGCCATTGCCATCACCGGCCTGGCCGGTCTGGCGCTGGTGGCCAGCGGCAGCACCGCCGACAAGGGCCCCTACGCCACAAACGTTCGCAAAGCCATGGAATACCTGCTGTCGTGCCAGGACCGCAACACCGGCTACATCACCGGCACCAACGACGGCAGCCGCATTCACGGCCACGGTTATGCCACGCTGTTTCTGACCCAGATTCTGGGCACGCTGCAGAACCCGGCCGAAAAGGCCAAACTGGAAAAGGCCATCCAGGACGCCGTGCGCTGCATTGAAAACGGCCAGACCAAGTTCGGCGGCTGGGGCTATGTGCCCGACGACCTGACCTGGGACGAAGGCAGCACCACGGTGTGCTGCATCCAGGCCCTGCGCGCCGCCAGCGACGCCGGCATCAACGTAAAGAAGAAAACGATCCAGATGGCGATCAAGTACATGTACGACACCGCCGAACAGGCGCGCTTTACCCACGAGGGCAACGACTACACCGGCTACACCTTCCGCTATTCGCTTTCCTCGGGCTGGAACAGCAACAGCTACGCGCTGTGCGCCGCGGGCATCGCCACGCTCAACGGCATCGGCATCTACAGCGAAGGCGCCACCTGGAAGGAACACGAAATCGGCAAGGTCTACAAGGGCGGCCTGCTGTGGCTGCGCTACAAACTGGACGACTTCAACGGCCGCCGCAAGGCCGGCCAGGGCGCGCTGGACGTCAGCCACTTCTACTACGCGCACTTCTACGCCTGCCAGGCCATGTGG
This sequence comes from Planctomycetota bacterium, assembly GCA_015075515.1. Taxonomy (GTDB): domain Bacteria; phylum Planctomycetota; class UBA8742; order UBA2392; family UBA2392; genus H3-PLA7. The sequence goes on along the minus strand of JABTUE010000001.1, from coordinate 1,253,549 downwards.
AACGCGCCCGACGAAGTCTACTTTGACGAATACTTCCCCAAGATGCGCGACATGCTGATTGAAGAACAAAAGCGCAACCCGGCCAACAACGGCGGCTGGGCCAGCCAGAGCTACGGCGAAGCCTACACCAGCGCCTATGCCCTGCTGATCCTGCTGGTGCCGTACCAGATTCTGCCGCTGTACGCGCGCTAACGGGCTGTTGCCCTGCCGGCCTGCTGGCGTTCAATCGCGCAGGTACACTTCGTCCACCCCCAGGCGCGCGGCCTGGCGGTAGCCCCTGGCCGCCAGAAAGTGCCCGATGCGCGGATTGCCAAAGTTATTCTCGATCACAAAGCAGCGCACGCTCAGGCGCTGGAAATCAATCGCCTGAAGCACCTCCATCTCGACGCCTTCCACATCTATGGAAACAAAATCCACCGCCTGGCCGGGCGGCACCACTTCGTGCAGGCACCGGCTGGGAACCTCGATGCGTTCGACTGTGGCGCCGGCACGGCGGGCTTCTTCTTCCAGACGGCGGCGGTGGCGCGGGTCGTAGCCGCTTTCCATGCCGCCCAGCATGTTCGTCAGGTCGTCGGGACGGCCTGACCGGACCATCAGAAACGCAACCGTGCCGCCACGGCCCGAAATGCATGCGTTGACGCATTCACACGCGCGGTTTGCGCGCAGCCGCGCGAACACCTCGGGGTTGGGCTCCACGCACACGCCGCGCCAGCCGCGATTTTCAAAGTAGCGCGAGTTGCTGTACGTGACGCCGTCGTGGGCGCCCACATCCACAAAGAACCCGCCGTCGCGCCCGGCAAAAACCTGTTCGGCCAGAAAGCGGTCCTGGCCGGTCTGGCTGAAAAAACGTTCCGGCTCGGGCGCGGCCTCGGGGTAACCCAGCCGTCCCAGTTCGCGCTCGAACAGCGGCCCCAGCGAAGCGGCGTCGGCGCGGGCAATGCGCCCCCGGCCGTAGCCCGGCGTACCCGGCGCGTCGGGCCCGGCGGCCGCGGTCGCCGCCAGCGGCGCGGCATCGGCCCGGCCCGGCGGCAGGCCCAAAAAACGCTCCAGTGTCGCCAGCGCCGCCGCCGGGTCGGCCAGCGCGTCCTCGTACCGCAGGCGCAGCACGGACTCAGGGCTGACCCGTGCCAGTTCCAGCGCCCCGATCGTGCGTTCCTGCCAGCGGCGGGCGGCGTCGGCCAGCCGCGCCGGGGCGTTGCCGGATTCAGCCAACGCGGCGTCCACGCCGTCGCGGTGCAGGTGAACCCAGCGCGCGCCGGCGAACAGTTCTCGCAGCGGCTCCACCCAGCCCGCGTCGTGGGCCACCAGACCCCACGCCCCGTCGCCGCCGGCCAGCGCCCGCACCAGTGCGGCCAGGCTGTGCCGGTCCGGCGGCAGCGCCAGCAACTGCTCCTGCCGCGCCATGCCCGCGGCACCGGCCAGTTCGCCGGTCAGGCGCGCAAGGTACGGCCAGCGGCGGTGGCTGTGGCGGCGCAGGCGCTTGACCAGCCGCCCCAGCCCGGTTTCCAACGGCACAAACGACACCGCCGGGGCCAGCGCCCGAACCAGCGGTGCGGCATCGTCGCGGCCGCTGCCGATCACCACAACCGGCTGAACCTCGCGGCCGGTGCAGTCAGGCACGCGGTGGCCGGACAAACGCGCGCCCAGCCGGCAGAGCCGGTCCCAGGCCTGCGCAGCGTTGCGCAGCAAGACTTGCATATCCATGCCAGAGTAGGTCCACACCATCGCGCGGCAAGTTCGCCCCGGCAACCACACCGGCCTTGCCGCTTGCGCAAGGCCCGCGCGGCCTTAGCGAATTGGCGCAGACATCGTCAGCCCGTGCTTCGCGCCCGCGCAAGCGCACCCTAAACTGGGCGGGTATATGCCGACCCTTGCGCGCCAATTGCTGTGGCTTGCCTGCCTGTCCGGCGCCGTGCTGGGCCTGGCCGTCGCGCCCGCCGGCGCCCAGGACGCGGCGCAGCCGGCGCCCTTTGGCGACGACGAAATCAAGGCCGCCGAGGCCGTGCGGCAGGCCCTGAGTGACGAAGACCGCGCCCTGTACAACGGCCTGCGCTATCTGCTGCGGCCCGACTATGAAGAGGAGTTGTTCAAGGGCCGGCGCCGCCGCCCGTGCCCGCTGCCCGGCATGGAAGAAAAATCCCCGGCGCCGATGCAGCCGGCCGAACACCTGCGCCTGTGGGCGGTGCTTCAGTCCGGGCTGGCGCGCGGCCAGGCACTGGAAAACCAGATCGAACGCCTGCTGTCCGGGCCGCGCCCGCGCGGAGGGCTGAACCTGGGCGCGATTGCCCTTGAGCTGGGCGCCCTGCGCGCCGTGGCCCTGCGCAAGGACGCGCGTCACGAAGCCGTCATCAAGGCGCGCGCCGCCGAGCTGTACCAGCAGTCGCGCCAGCTGGCATCCCACACCGGCACCAGGTCGCCCTGGTACCAGCAGCAGGCGATCCTGCCCCAGTGGTACGGCGCCCACCTGTGGCGCGCGCTGATTGCGCGTTACGGGCATGACCTGGGCGTTGACGTGAAAGCCGCCGACTGGGACGACGACCTGCGCGTGCTGCTGAATGCCTGGAACAAGGAATCCGGCTGGTCCACCTGGCGCCAGAAAATGCAGTCGCCCCAGTACGACCTGCACCCGAACCTGATGGCCCTGTGCGCGCTTCAGCTTGCGGCCGGCGCGCCCGAAAAGCTGGTCTCCAAAGGCGTGGCCGCCGACATCCGGCGCCGGCTTAACGATTCCGGCCCGCTGATGAACCGGCTGGCCAAAGACTACGGCGAGTCCGAATTCACCGAATCGCGCCTGCTGCTGGTGTTTGCCCTGGCCGGGCTTGCCCCCGCCGGCACCGACGCCGCGGCCTGGCACGCCAGGCTGCGCCGCCAGGGGCTGGCCTTTGCCGAGCCCAGCGGCGCCTTTCCAGGCCGCAGCACGCTGCAGGTGGATCTGGCCCTGGCCTATGCCGGGTTCAAGCGCGGCGAACGCGCCGCGGTGGAAACCTCGCTGGTGCTGCTGGCGTTGACCGGAGGGCTGATGGCCGAGGGCAACGGGCCGCTGGCGGGCCAGTCGCTGACCGGCGTGGGGCGCACGCTGTACGCGCTGTCCGTCTGCCATGCCGCCAGCGCGCGCGAACAGGCACGCGACTTTGCCGGGCGCGTCAACGCCGCCATCGCCGACGGCTGCGACTACATCGTGCGCAGCCAGCTCTCCGACGGGTCGTTTCCGGGCATTTACCGCGCCTCGATCGGTAACCACGGCGCCTGTGTGCTGACGCTGCTGCACGGCGGCTATGACCGCAAACACCCGGCCGTGGTCAAGGGACTGGACTACATCGTGTCCTCACGCCAGCCCCAAAGCGGCACCTACGCCAACGCGATCGTGCTGATGGCCCTGCAGAAGTTCTACGAACGCGAACAGCGCGAACACGGCCTGCTGGGCTGCGAAACACCCCAGCAGTTCGAAGCCGCCCGCGCCAGGGTCTTTAACGCCCTCAGCGAACCCCACCGCAAACTGGCCACCGAACTGCTGGCCGAACTTGAGGGCGCCCGCGCAAGCGGCAACGGCGGCTACACCTACTATGGCACCGCCGGACGCACCACCAGCGGACAGGGCGCCAGCTATTACGACAACTCGTGCAGCCAGTACGCCATGCTGGGCTTCAAGGCCGCCAGCATGCTGGGCCTGCGCGTGAACAGCAGCGTGTTTTCCGACGAAGCGGCGCGCCTGATCCGCCAGTACCAGCCCGCCATGGACGCAACCGCGCTGGACTTTGAGTACGCCCCCGATGCCCGCGACGGCGACGAAAAAGAACGCAAAACGAAATCTCGCGCCACGCCGCGCACCGGCAAGATCACGCCCGGCGGCTGGGGCTATTCGGGCGAATACCGCGGCGCCCAGACGCTGCAGATGACTGCCGCCGGTGTCAGCAGCCTGACCATCTGCATGGACGAACTGAAGATCCGCGGGCGCCTGGGCCACGACCTGGCATTCCGCATTGCGCTGCACATCCACGGTGCCCAGTACTACATGGCAGGCAGCTACTACAAGCCCGAACACTTCGAGGCCAACGGCCGTTCGATCCTGGACCACCACAGCGACGGCTGGGGCGGCTATTACAACCTTTACAGTGTCGAGCGCGCCTGCCTGCTGGCCGGCATCCGCACCCTGGGCCAGGACGTGGACTGGTACCGCATCGGCGCCGAAGGTCTGCTGGACGCCCAGTACGAAGACGGCAGTTGGGACGGCGCGGGCAGTCTGCCCGGCGCCGAAAACCGCGTGGCCATGATCAACACCTGCATGGCGATTCTGTTTCTCAAGCAGGCGGCCATGCCCGTGATTACCGAGCACAAAAAGCGCGAAAAAGAACGCGCCGAACGCGACAACCAGCCCCAGACGCCGCGCTCGCCAATCACGCCCGGCCCGGAAGACAAAAAGAAACCGGCGCCCGAGCCCGAGCCCGAACCCGAAGACAAATAGTTGCCGCAAAAGGATTTGCAAAAACCGGCGGAAACCGACACCGACCCGCCGCAACCGGCATTTCTGACTGTGGCGCCCCTGACGCTTTTTCGGCATTTGCTTCGCCGGACAGACCCGGGTGATAAGATTGGCCCGCCGGGCGGTTTGTTTCGCCCCGAAAGGCCGGAACTTCGTACTTCAAGTAAGCGTTTCAACCGTTCACTACAACTTGGGCCGCGGTGCGGGCGGCTGTAGTTCGGGGGAGCTTCCATGAGCAGATTTTTGGGCGTCGCTGTCGTTGCCGCCGCCACGGCCATGCTGGTCGGCCTGACCGTTCCGCCGACAACATCCGATGTGCCGGCCGCTGCCGTACCGGCGCCGGCCGCGACCGTTCCGCCCGATGCCGGCGACAACGCCCTGGCACCGCTGGCCACCCGCATTCTGCTGGATGCCGGCGGCGCGGGCTCGGGCCCCGAACTGATCCAGGCGCGCGGGCCGCTGCCCGCGGGCTGGAAGCCTGACCCGCCGCTGGATCTTTCCGGCCCCATGCCCAGCGACGCCGACGTGCGCGCGGCCATCACCAAAGGCGTGAACTACATTCTGGGCCTGCAAAAGGAAAACGGCGCCTGGGACGTGGACCTGACCGGCACGCTGCTGAGCGAAACCGCCGACGAAGCCGTGGACGCCATTGCCGCCACGTCGCTGGCAGGCATCGCCCTGCGCTATCACGTCAAGGTTGACCCGGCGCGCATCGAACCCGCGCTCAAGCGCGCGGCCGATTTCGTGATGGACCGCGTCTACCGCGGCAAACTGCCGCTGAAGGTCTGGTACGCCAACTGGCGCTACACACTGGGCCTGAAGTTTCTGCACATGGAGTTCAAGGCCACGACCGACGCCGAGCGCAAGGGCGAAATCGCCGCCGTGTCGCGCCGCATGGTGCAGGCCATGCTGAAGCTTCAGCTTTCCAACAGCGAAGCGACGCTGCTGGAACGCAAGAAGAAGGCGCGTCTGTCGGCGCGCATGAAGGACACGGCCATGCCGTCGTACCTGGGCGTGGTGTTGCAGCCCCCCACCGACACCAACTACCGCGGCGGTGCCCCTGTGCTGCGCGTGATTCCGGGCAGCATGGCCGAAAAATCCGGCGTGGCGCCCGGCGACAAGGTGGTGATGGCCGAAGGTCTGCGGATTGAAAACGCCGTGGACTACTACCTGCTGGAAAGCGAATGGGTGGGCGGCCAGAAGGTCAAGGTCAAGTTCGCGCGCCCCGGCGGCAAAGACTATGAACGCGACGTGCAACTGCCGCAGACCTGGCCGGGCTTTCTGGGCGTGCGCCTGAGCCAGGCCAGCGACGGGCTGGTGGTCGAGGCGTTTTTGCGCTTCAGCCCCAGCAAGGGCGAACTGGAACTGGGCGACGTGATCACCAAAATTGACGGCAAGGACATCAAGGCAATCGCCGACTTCGACGCGATTGAACAGACCACCCCGCCCGGCAAGAAATTGCGCGTCGAGTTCCTGCGCGCCGGCAAGAAAAAGTCCGCCAGCATCGGCGCCGTGGCCGCCCCCGAAGGCTGGTACGGCTTTGCCCCCGCCGAAGAAGACAAGGGCGACGACAACGGCGTGGTCGTGGACGCGATTCTGCCCGGCGGCGCCGCGGACCGCCTGGGCATCAAAAAGGGCGACCGCGTCACCTGGATCGGCGACGTGCCGATTCTCGGCCTTGACCACTACATTGATTTTTCGGGCACCGTCCCCGCCGGCAAGAACATGGTGATCAAGTGGGTCACCGCCGAGGGCGAAGAAAAATCCGAAATGTGTCCGCCCGACGTCGTGGTCATGCCCGGCGACCCGCAGTTCGGCTTTGCCCGCACCAACCCCTTTCCGTTCGGGCCCGCCGTGGTCGAAAACCTCAAGAAAGGCGGCGTCAGCGACAAGGCCGGCGTCAAGGACGGCGACCAGATCGTCACCATCAACGGCAAGCCGGTTCAGAACCTGTACGCCTGCGTGATGATGATGCGCCAGATCGCCGCCGGCGACGAAATCGTGCTGGGACTGCGACGCGGCAACCAGAACGTCGAGGCCAAGTTCATCATGCAGAAGCCCGGTGACGACCCGGGCACCGGCCCCGGCGTTGAAGAAGGCGGCTGGGCCTATTACCCCAACATGGGCGAATCACCCAGCTTCAGCACCGCCGCGGCGCTGCTGGCGCTTTACAACGTGCAGAACGACGTGGACCCGCGCCTTAAGAAGAATCTGAAGGATTCACTCAAGGCCGCCGAAAACCTGATCGCCAGCCTGCGCGTGCCTGACCCCCAGAACGGCGGCGCCGAAACCTACGTTTACCGCGCCGGCAGCAAGGGCAACCAGAGCGGCATTGACGTGCGCGGCTGCCAGGGACGCAACGCGATCTGCGAAATGACGCTGGTGCTGGCCGGCCGGCGCAAGTCCGCCGACCTGAAGAAACAGATTGACCTGTGGGTGCGCCACCGCGGCGAACTGGACGCCGTGCGGCGCATGGAGTTCTACCAGGCCGGCAACCGCCAGGGTTCGCCCCACAACTATGACCGCTGGTGGAACGCCGCCTATTACTGGCATTACGGCCACTATTACACGCTGCAGGCGGCCAAAATGATCGGCGGCAAGACGTTCAAGGACATCAACGAAATCTGCACCAAGGCCGTGATGAAAACCCGCCTGGAAGACGGTACGTGGCTGGATCACCCCAGCTTCGGCAAGCTGGTGGGAACCGGGCTGGCGCTGTGGATTCTGGGCGAAACCGAGGGCGGCTGGCGCGACGGCTATGACCCGACGATCACCCAGGACAAGAAGGAAAACCCGGTAACCCCCGGCGGCAAGCCGCCCGGAGAAGTCAGCGAATAACCCACACCGGCCTGCCCGCGCGGCAGGCCGGTTCGGTTAAATGTCTGCCGGCGCGCGCATTTGGCGCGTAATTCTCTATACTTCGCCGACCCCCGGACCGGACTTGTGGATGGGAGCTTTCATGTCTCGATTCGCCATGCGGTTGCCCCTGGCCGCGGCCCTGATTGCCTGTGTTGCGGCCCAAAGCCTGGCCCAGGAACGCCAGGAAGACGAAACGCAAAGCGGCCGCCTGGAGGCCGTGGCCGCGACGGAACTCAAGCTGGACCTGAAAAACTACAACGGCGAACTGCGCCTGAAGTCGGTGGTCGCGCCCGGCACACGGGTCAAGGCCGGCGACGTGGTGGCCCAGGTTGACGCCGCGGAATATGAACGCTGGCTGGTGCGCGCGCGCGAAAACGCGCAACTGGCCGAACAGGCCCTGGCCGCGGCCCAGGACGCAACCGATCACCACCAGGTGACACTGCCGCTGCAGGTACAGAGGGCCCAGCGGGACTTTGAACGCGCCACCGAGGCGCTGGATTTCTTCCGGCGCAAGGATCGCGACAACCGCATCCGCAACAGCCAGATGAACCTGGAAAGCTTCGAGTTCAACATCCAGGACCAGGAAGAAGAACTGCGCCAGCTTGAGGAACTCTACCGCGGCAACGACCTGGCCAGGGAAAGCCAGGACATTGTGCTCAACCGCAGCAAGCGCCGGCTCAAGCAGTCCAAGGAACGCTTTGAAATGCAGAAGGAAAGCCACAAGCGCTTTGTGGAACTGGAAATCCCGCGCATCGAACAGGACATGGTCGCGGCCGTGGACGGCGCGCGCGCGGAACTGGACCGGCTCAAGCGCATGCAGGAAAAGGGCAACTTTGAACTGGTCAACCGGCTGGTGCGCGCCCGCCAGGGACTCGAAGACGCCCGCAAGGCGCTGGCCGACCTTGAATCCGACGCCGGCGGCTTTGTGCTCAAGGCGCCCCACGACGGGCACGTGCTGGTCGGCGGCGCGGCGGGCAACAACTCCGTGCAGGCCCAGTTGCGCGCCGGCGACCGGCTGGCGCGCGGCCAGGCGCTGGCCACGGTGGTGGACACCACCCGGCTGCAGGTGACGTTCACGCTGCCTGCCAGATCGCGTGCGCAGCTTGCCGTGGGCGCGCGCGTGAACCTGCGCGTGGGGGCCGACGCGGCGGGCCAGGCCCGGATCACCGCCGTGGGCTTTGTGGTGGACGCCAAGGGACGGATCAGCGCCACGGCCGAAATTGCCAACGGCGACGGCGCGCTGCTGGTGGGCACAAAGGTCAATGTGGACCTGCCCTAGCAGGACGCGGGTAAGGGTTTTCCAGCGCCCTGCCCGGTCCGCGTAACCGCACGGGCCGGTCTTTTGCTCCCGTGCAGGCAGCCCCCACAGGCGGCTTCCTGTACGGCCTGCCAGGAGAAACTATGCGTCTTGCGGCACCACTGACGGCCTGCGTGATCGTTCTGGCGCTGGGCGCCTGCACGCCACCGGCGCCGGCCCCGCACAAGACCGGCCCCGCGCGCAACACCCCCGCCGGGCAGCCCGCGCCGACGGCCGGCACGCCCGGCCCGTGGAAGTACCAGCCCAACCTGGACCGCGCGGTGCGGCACATTCTGGACACCCAGAAGGAAAAGGGCGACTGGGGCTACATGATGCGCCGGCCCTATGACATCTATCTGGGCAGCATCAACAGCCTGCACGTCTGGGGCAACGCCAGCACCGCGCTGTGCGTGCTGGCGCTGATGCGCCAGCCGCCCACACCCGAAATCAATACCGCCGTGCGCAAGGGTCTGGCCTATCTGATTGACGCGCCCGACACGCCGCGCGCCACCATGGACACGTTTTACAACGTGTGGTCGCACGCCTACATGCTGGAATGTTTCGGGGCCGCGCTGCGCGACGAACGGTTCAAGGACCTGCGCCCGCGCCTGCGCAACCGCGCCGAGCACGAACTGCGCCGGCTGATGGACCACCAGTCACTCGACGGCGGCTGGGGCTATTACGACTTTGACTATCGCACCAAGCGCCCCTCGGGCGATATCTCCACCAGCTTCACCACCGCCGCCGTGCTGGTCGGGCTGTACGAGGCCCGCCAGGCCGGTCTTTCCATCCGCGACCACAACGCCCAGATCGCGCTGGATTACCTCGAACGCAACCGCATTCCCAACGGCGCGTACTTCTACAGCACCGACCACAAGTACGCGCCCATGTACGAACCCAACCTGCCGCGCGGCAGTCTGGGCCGCAGCCAGAGCTGCGACCACGCCCTTTACCTGTGGAAGCGCCGGATCAAGCCCGACGACCTGCGCCGCCAACTGGACTACTTCTTCAAGGACCACATCTTCCTTGAAATCGGCCGCGGACGGCAGTTCCCGCACGAGGCCTGGTACGCCACGGCGCCGTATTACTATTACTTCGGCCACTACTACGCCTCGCGCAACGTGCTGGCCCTGCCCGAAGACATCCGCGGGCGTTACGCCGACACGCTGGCGGATCTGGTGTGCAAGGGCCAGTACGACGACGGCAGTTTCTGGGATTACCCGCTGTACGGCTACACCAAGGCCTACGGCACGGGCTTTGGGGTCCTGATTCTGTCGAACCTGAAAAAGGCCGCCGGCAAGACGCCGCGGCCCTGAACGCGGACATCACGCGACGGCGCCCGGCCCCTGGGGCCGGGCGCCTTTCCGTCCGGTTGACGTCTACTTGTCCTGGGCGTCTTTGGGCTGGGGGTTCTCCGCCTCCGGTTTCTTTTCGGCCTTGTCTTTGGCCTGCTGGGCCTCGGCCTTTTCGCGCGCCTCATAAAAAATGTCGGTCGCGGTCTTGGTGCGCAGTTCCTCGGAGGCCTTCTTCCACTGTTTGGTCTGTTCTTCGGTCAGCAGCTTCTGCTTGGCCATGTCTTCGTCTGACTTGGTCCAGATCGCCTTGAGCTTTTCCTGGTGCTCCTTGCGCGCGGCCTCGCGCTTTTCAGGCGTGTCGGCCTTCTTGTAGACCGGGGCGTAGCGCTTGTCCTCTTTCTCGCTGGCTTCCCAGGCGGCAAGCACGTTTTTCTTGAACTGCTCGCGCTTGACCTTGTCGGTCAGCTTGAGCATGTCCATCACGTCGTCAATTGTGGTGTCCTTTTCCGCGCGCGCGACGGTTTCGCCGGGTTCCGGAACCACATCGTCGCCGTCTTCCGGCAGGACAATCTCCGGGCCCTCGCCTTTGGGTTGTTTGGCTTCCTTGGCTGCTTCGCGCTTTTCCTCGGCTTCGCTGCGGTTTTCCGCCTTGCGGGCCTTGTTGGCCGCGTTCTGGGCCTCTTTGGCGGCTTCGTTGGCGCCTTTCTTGAGGCTGTTGCGGGACTTGGCGGGGCTGCGGCCGATGCCCTGGGCGGACAAACCGGCGGCCAGCGCCAGGCACAGAACCAGCAGTGGGATCAGGCGGGTCATGGCGTCTCCTTGGATGAGCATCTAACCCCGCTGCCCGGCACGGGTATCGCCGCAAACGCACTTTTTCGGGTCAAGATTCAGGTCAGGGTCAAGACCCCCCCCCACGCCCGAAAAATGTCGCACCCGCCCGTATACTTTCTGTATCGGGCGCGGAAGGTCCGTGCCGGTCACAACCAGAGCACTGTCATGGCTCGCTATCACCGTGTCAGGCCCAAACCCCAACACCATTCGGTCCCGACGCCGGCGGCTCCGGCGCAACCCAAAGGCGGCAACACGCCCAGCCTGGCCGAGGCCAAAGAAATGCACGCGCGCCTTCAGGCCGCGGCCGAAAGCCTGTACGCCGAACGCAGCGGCACCGAGCTGGACGCCAGCATCGAACGCTGCAAAAAGCTGCTGGCGATCCACGACCGCGAACTGGCGATTGTGGGCGACAGCGACTTCACCAAGCCTCACCGCTGGACGGTCAGCCCCAGCATCGCCTACCGCGTGGACCGCATGCTGCACGACCTGCTGGAGCGCCGGGAACGCCTCAAGGCCGAATGTCTGGCGATGGTGAAGCACGCGCTGGCCGAAATGTCGGCCGCCGAGGCGTCACTTTGTCCGCCAAAGTCGCCACAAGCGGCCAGCCAGGCGGGTTCTGAGCCCACCCCCCAGCCGCCCCAGGCGGCAAAGGAGCCGGCCGACGCCGCCGCAACTGTCGCCACGGCATGACGCGGCCGGACAAAACGAACGCGCGAACAACGGCGTCTGCACAAAAGCAACCGGGGAACGGAGAAACACCACTGTCCCTGCGTTACTCCGTGCGCGCCGGTGGTTCAGGCTTGGTCTGGCGCGGGCGCCGGCGCCACCGGGTGCCTTACTCCTGTGTCATTGCCCGTTGCTTGCGCCAGGACTTCAGGATCAGGGCGCGACGCATGGAACGTATTGTCGCAATGCCACCGCGCAAGAATGTGGTCGGGCTAGACCGTTACAACAGCCCAGACGCGAACGGCAATGGCACCCAGCACGACAACCACGCCCAGCACCACGCCGCGTCCCGGGTCGCCGGCGACATCCCGGCCTGCGGCCGGTAAATACGTCAGCCGCGCAAAGCCCCAGGCGGACAAAGCGGTCGCGGGCAGAATCACGGCCGCCTGCAGCCAGCCTTCCAGCAGCAGCAAAAGCAGCAGGCACGGCGCAACCGCCCCCAGCAGGAAAAGCAACCCGGCGCGGATCAGGCCCTCGCGGCGCGGTCCTGCACGGGCAAGGCCGGCCACAACGGCCAGCATGGCGCCGCAGATCTCGATCAGTCCATCCCAGCCCAACATGCCCAGGTCGTAGTTGCCGGTCAGGGCGGCCTGTGCCGCAACCAGCACCGGGGTGTCGAACACCAGCAGCAGACACAGCGCGCCACTGGCCGGAAACTGCGTCCGGTACGCGGACAGCACAAGGTAGATGATTCCCGCCAGCGAAGAACACAACACCAGCGCGGGCCCCGCCGGCTGAATGCCTGTTCGGCCCAGCCACGCCGCGCGGTCATACAGCGCGGGCAGCCCCAGCACCGCCAGCGCGGGCACGATCATGGAATAGACCAGCAACAGGCGCTGGGCGAACATCAGGCGCGGCGCGGGTTCGGGCATGGGGCCCTTTGGATGCAACAGGGGTCCGTCGCGTGAACGCGCGCCGGACCCCGCCGGTGCCACTGAACGGGTCAGCCAACCTGATTGTCGGGCCGATAGCGCGGCCGCGCAAGCGGTTTCATTGCGGCGCTATCCTTGCGGGTGTTCATTGGCGAAAACGTCGGGTACCGTGGCGCCTATGGGTGCGTTTCTGGAAACGATTGAACACTGGGTCAGCGAGTTTCTGACCAGCACGCCCGGCGAACGCGCCACGGTGCTGTTCGGGCCCAACGCGGGCGCGGTGCTGGCGGCGTTTCTCGACAACGCCTGCGGCGACCATCTGGAACCCGCGGACCTGAATGAAGCCGCAATCAAGGACGGCATCGCGATCGGACTTGGGCCCCTGAACCTGCAACCCGCCGAGCGCGAGGCCGTGCCCGACCTGATCGCCGAATTTCTGGCCTATCTGGAAACCAGCGGCCGGCTGGGCGGCGGCGAGGCCCTGGGCGCCTACGCCCGCGTCACGGCCACGGCGCACCTGCTGAAGAAGCAGGTGCGCAAGCCCACAATCAAGGTCGGCCCCAACGAACCCTGCCCCTGCGGCAGCGGGCGCAAATACAAGAAGTGCTGCATGCATGAACGCTGAAGCGGCCTATGTGTTTGCCCATGCCCTGGTGCAGCGCGCGGCCTATGACCTGCACCTGCCGACTGAACGCGCGGCCCTGCACCGCGCGGCGTTGACAGTGCTGGATGTGCCGGGCCGCGACCCCGAACAGCTTCTGCCCCACGCGCTGGGCATTCTGCGCGACCTGGGGCCCGAGGCCGAGAACGGCCTGACGGACACCATCTGCAACCTGGCCGACGAGGCCGCGCGCCAGGCACGCCTGAGTTACAACCACCGCCGGGTGCTGGAGCTTGAGGCGCTGGTGCGGACAATACCCGGCGCGCCGGACGGCCCCGCGGCCTCGGTGGCTCTGGCCGCGGCCCAGAGTCTGACCCTGCTGGGCCGCGTGCGCGAAGCCGCGACGCGCATCCGGCTTGCTGCCCGCCTGGCCGACCGGGCCGGCGACACGCGGATGATGCTGCGGGCGCGCAAACTGCACGCCGAAGGGCACGCCAATGCCGGGCGGCCGGCCAGAGCCCTGCAAGAGTTCGACGACATGCTCCGGCTGGCCCGCGAGGCAGGCGATAAAGCGCTGGAGGTCGGCATCCTGGGCAACATCGCGATTCTGCGCGACATGCTCAAGCAGCCCGCCGAAGCCCACTATCATACGGCACTTGACGCCGCGCGCGCGGCCGGGCTCAAGCCCGAACAGATGGTACTGCTGGGCAATCTGGGCCGGTCGTTGTTCGAACACGGACGCGCCGACGAAGCCCGCGAGCTGTACGAACAGGCGCTGGCCCTGAGCATCCGGCTGCAGGATCGGCGCTATCAGTCGTTCTTCACCGGCTGGCTGGGCGGTTATGAACGCGGGCGCGGCAACCACGACCGGGCGCGGCAACTGCTGCAGGACGCGGCGCGTCTGGCCGCCGAGGTAGGCGACCGGATGCTCATGCACAACTGGCGCTGCGAACTGGCCGAACTTGACGCCGCACAGGGCCGGCCCGAAGCAGCCATACCGGTGTACGTCCAGGCCATTGCGGACGCCGCCGCCGGCACCCGCGCTATGGCCGCCGACTGGCGCCGGCGCCTGCGCGAGCTCAAGACCATGACCCGCGCGGCCAAGCCCCGCCGGACACAAAAGTAGCCGCGCTGGTTTGCGCAAGTCGCCCGTGTGCTTGCGCCCCGCCCGATGCACAATCAGGCCATGCGAACGCTGGTTCTTGCGACGTTGACCCTTGCCCTGCTGCACGGCGCCGTGCAGGCCCCGGCGCTGGCCCAGCCCGATGAAAGCGTGCGCACCTGGGAAAGCGCGCGCTATCGCCTGGACACCGACGCGCCCGAAGACACCGCGCGCGAGTACCTGAAGATGCTCGAGGCGGCGTGGCCGCTGATGGAACAGTTCTTCGGCCAGACACCGAAGCTGCGCAAGGATGAAAAGCTGCGCATAAGCTTTCGCCAGACGCAGCAGGGCTGGCACCAGGCGCTTCAGGCCGACAAGGTGGACATTCCCGTCGGGGCCGGCGGCTATTACTGGCCCGGCAACCGCACCGTCTATCTGTGGAAGCAGCCCACCATCTACAACACGCGCCAGTTGCTGCTGCACGAGGCCATGCACCAGTTTCACTTTCTGGCCTGCTGCAACAACGTAGGCCCCAAGGACACTTGGTACGTCGAGGGCGTGGTTGAACACCTGTCGCGCCATTACTGGGACGGCGAAACACTGACTTTGGGCGTTGTCCCGCTGTGCTCGCTGGAGAACTACCCCAGGCTGGCCCTGGAATTGTTCGAGCGCCAGGACTTCAGCCTGGCCGACATGATTGACGACAAGCGCGCCAGCACCCGGCCTGAACAGTGGGCGCTGGTGCGCTATCTGCTGCTGGGCGACGACGGGAAACTCAAACCCCGGTGGGACAAGCTGCGGCCGAAGCTCGACGCCGGCCAGCCCGGCAAGACCCTGTTTCGCCCCGGCATCGGCGACCCGGCGGCCCTGCAGCCCAAAATCAGGCAATGGCTCAAGACCCAGCAGGAGCCGCTGGTGCCGGTCTGGAACGAGTGGTGGGGTCTGGGGCCCGATTCGGCCCGGGGCACGGCCACCGTCACCAGCGCCCTGCGCGCGCGCGAAGATGCCGTGCAGTTTTCGGCCACACTGAACATGCCCGCGCAGGGCCCGTACAAGGGCGGCCTGCTGATCGGCTTTGAGGACACCGGCCATTACGCCGTGGCCCTGTTTGATTCGGGCGGCGGCTTTTCCGTGAACCTGCGCAAGGACGAAACGTGGCATGTGCTCAGGCGCGGCCGGGCCGCGCCGCCAAAAACCGAAGGCCGGCTTCAGCTCAGGGCCGAACGGGTCGAAGGCGGCATCCGCGTGGTGCAGGATGATGTGGAGGTCGGCGTGTTTGACCTGCCGGGCAGAAAGCTGGGCGTGTGTCTGGAAAACTGCACGCTGTCGTTTACGGACCTTAAGTGGAAGTAACGCGCACCGCGCGCGTTGACAGTTGGCGGTTCATGGTCGAAGGTAACGCCTGTTCGGGACTGACCGTTGACCGTCAAGCCCTATCCATGAAGCTCCTTGTCGAAATCAGCCAGGGCCTGGGAAACTGCGTGCAGGGCACGCCGCTGTGCCACGCGCTGTGGCTGATGGGCCACGAAGTTGACCTGTACATCAACTCGCCGCTGGCCGACAAACTCAGGCCGCTGTGGCAGGGCTGGCAGGTTCTCAACCGCGTGTTCACCCGCCACGACCAGTTCCGCACCGCCGACTACGACTTCGGTGTTTCCGCCTACGGCCGGCGCCAACTGGTGCGCCTGTTCGCTCCCGGCCTGTGCCTGAAGGCGGAAAAACGCCACGTGAAGCGGCAATCCGAAACCGAGGCCAACGTCGAACTGGCCCGCTGGCTGGGCTATGCCGGCCCGACCCCGGCCGCCCACGCCGAGGCCGCGCCCGGCGACTATGGCTGCGGGCCCAAAACCGTGATCGTCCACGCCGGGTGCGACCCGCAGAACGCCGTCAAGCGCTGGCCTCACTGGCGCGAAATCTGCAACCGGCTGCGCGCGCAGGGCCGGCACGTCGTTGTTGTGGGCACAAACGCCGACCGCGCCGCCGACGGCTGGGAAGACGCCTTTGACGCGCGCTTTGGCATGACCCTGCCCGAACTGACAGCGGCGCTGAAGCACGCCGGGGCGTATCTGGGCAATGATTCGGGTGTGGGGCATCTGGCCTGCGCGGCGGGTCTGCCCGGCCTGATGCTGTACGGCCCCAGCAACCCGGTGAAAAACGCGCCGAACTCGCGCGTGATGCGCGCGCTGGTCGCGCCGGCGGTCGAGGGCGAAGAACGCGATGTCAAGGCCGCCAAACCGGTGGACATCGCGCGTCTGGGCGTGGACGAGGTGTGGTCGCGGGTGCAGGCCGTGCTTTGCGACCCGGCGCGCGACCCGCCGCGCAAACTGCCGCCGCGGCTGAACGACGGGCCGGATCTGCGCTGGCAGTATTACGTGGCCAGCACCTTTGCCCAGCCCGAGCCCGCGGGCATTGAGGTTCGCGCCAACGTGCCCCACAACTTTCGGCCGCGGGTCAGCGTGGTGATTCCGACCTTCAACCGCGCGCAGAACGCCCTGCGCGCCATGAACTCGGCATTGGCCCAGACGGAAACGTCGCTGGAAGTGCTGGTGGTGGACGACGGCAGCAGCGACGAAACGCCGCAGGCTTTCGCCCGGCTTCCTGAGCGCGTCACGTACATCCGCAAGCCCAACGGCGGGGCCAGCTCGGCGCGCAACGCCGGGCTGCGCCGGGCCTGCGGCGAGTGGATCGCGCTGCTGGACAGCGACGACGAATGGCTGCCGGAAAAAATCGCGCGGCAACTGGCCGCGCTGGGCCAGGACTATGTGGCCTCGGCCTGCCGGCACGTTCACATCAACGCCGACGGCACGCGCGAGATCAAACCCGAGCGCCTGCCCGGCGCCCACCATCACCTGTTTACGGACCTGTACGGCAACCTGTCTCTGAAGACCTCCACGCTGGTGTTCCGCCGGCACCTGCTGGAGAAAGTCGGCCTGTTTCACGAACGTTTCCCGATCAGCAACGACTGGGATTTCTTTCTGCGCCTGGCCCGGGCCGTGAACAACAGCGGCATGGTGATTCTGCCCCAGCCGCTGGTGATCGTGCACCGCAGCGACAACAGCATCAGCAAGACCGGCCGCGCCAATGCGCTGGAAGAAGCCTATTCGCGCATCTGCATGGTCAACGCGCTGCTGCACAACGCCGACGGCGAAACCACAAAACGCCACGTGCGGCGCGCCGGCCGCAAGCACCTGGAACTGTCACGGGCCTGCAGCAAACAGGGCGACAAGGACAGGGCCGCCGCACACGCCCGCGAGGCCATGCGCGCGGGCCTGCACGCCGCGGGCATCTGGCGCTGGCTCAAGGCGCTGTAGTCTCAGCGCCGGTGAAAAATCTTTTCCAGATCGGCAAATCCAAGCTGGTACGTGGTCGGCCGGCCGTGCGGACAACTGAAGGTGTGCGGCACAGTTTCACCCAGCCGCAGCAGATCCAGGATCTGTTCAGGCCGCAGGGCGTCGCCTGCTTTGATCGCGGCCTTGCAGGCGATCATTTCGACCATGGACTTGCGCAGTTGCTCGGGTGTGGGCGGCGTGCGGCCCTGGGCCAGTTCCTCGAGCAATTCCTGCACCACTTCGGTGTGGCGGCCGCTGACGCTGTACTTGGGCACGGCGCGCAGCACAACACTGTCGGGGCCGAAGGGCTCGACCTCAAAGCCAAAGGCCAGCAGCTCGTCCTTGAAGGCATCGGCCAGGGCGCGGGCGTTCAGGGACAGTTCCAGCGGCTGGGGCACCAGCAGGCGCTGGCGCTCCGGCGGCTGCGACGCAATGCGGTTTTCCAGCAGCCAGTACAGGATGCGTTCGTGGTAGGCGTGCTGGTCAATCACCACCATGCCGTCGGGAGTTTCCACGACCAGATACGTGTTCCCGACCTGGAACAGCCCGCGGGCCCGCGAAAGCAGCGATTGCGGGCTGCGGACGGACGCCTGGACCGGGTCTTCGGGTGTTGCCACCGGCGGCCGGCTGTCAACCGCCGCTTCGCTTCTGGCCACGGGCAGCTTCACGGCAAAGTCTGTTTCCACTTGCGGCGCCACAAAATCCAGCACCTCGCGCGCGCGCTCCCAGCGGTGGGCCGCGTCGCGGGCAAGGGTTTCGGCGCCCTGGTCAAACAGCCGGGGCGGCCCGGCGGGCGGCTCCAGATCAAAACGTGGTTCGAACCCGGTGTCAGGCCGGGCCTGGGGCAGCGGCCCGGTGTTTCCGCCCACGCGGATCGGGGGCAGCACGCCGTTGCGCACCAGCCGGTCGGTGACGGCGGATTTGATCAGGCTGAAGATGCGGTTGTGCTCCAGCAGGCGCACTTCGGTCTTGCTGGGGTGAACGTTCACGTCCACGGCGCGCGGGTCCACCGTGAGAAACAGAACGCCCACCGGATAACGCCCGGGCGGCAGAAACTCGCGGTACGCCAGCAGCACCGCCTGCAGCAGCGACCGGTCTTTGACCGGGCGGCGGTTGACAAACAGCAGCAGCGCCCTGCTGTTGGGCCGGTGCGCTGACGGCGGCGCGATCACGCCGTCCAGCCGCGCGTAGCTTTCATACTCGTGCAGTTCCAGATGACCTTCGCTGAAACGGTCGCCAAACAGCGCCAGCACGCGATCCAGGGGCTGCTGGCGCGGCGGCAGATCCACGGCCTTGCGCTCGCCGTGACGCAGGGAAAAGGCGATTTCGGGGTTGGCCGCGGCGATCGCCTGAAACATTTCGACCACGGCGGCAAATTCGCCGGCGTCGCCCTTGAGCCAGCGGCGCCGCGCCGGCACGTTGTAAAACAGGTCGCGCACCTCCACGCTGGTGCCCGGCGCGCCGGCGCACTGGCGCACCTCGCCGATCACGCCGCCCTGGCTTTCAATTGCAAAGGCCCGGCCGCTGTCGCGCGCCTGGCTGACAATCCGCACCCGCGCCACGGACTGGATGCTGGCCAGCGCCTCGCCGCGGAAACCGTTGGTGCCCAGGTTGAACAGGTCGTCCACGGTGGCAAGTTTGCTGGTGGCGTGCGGCGCCAGCGCCAGCGGCAGGTCTTCGGGCTCGATGCCCGCGCCGTCATCCACCACGCGGATCAGCGTCTTGCCGGCGTCCACCAGTTGCACGTCCACGCGGGTGGCGCCGGCGTCAATGGCATTTTCCACCAGTTCCTTGACCACGCTGGCCGGGCGCTCGACCACCTCGCCGGCGGCGATCTTGTTGGCGATTTCTACCGGCAGAACGGCAATCCGACCCATGAGCGCACTGTAGGGCCGGTTTGCGCGGCCACACGGTTGTGAACCAATTGTGCACCACCGGCCGGACAGGAAAAAATCCGCCCGATTCGGGCAACTTTGGCCGCGTTTTTACGTTTCATCCTTGACACAATGACATCAGTTGCTATTGGCATCCTTTTGCCCGGTTGCTGACGCCAGCGAGGTTCCGCATGCCCGTCGCACGCAAGGCTTCCCGGAAGTCGCGCCCCGCGCGCAAGCCCAGGACCGTCCGCAAGGCTGCCCGCAAAGCCGCCGGCGGAAACAAACGGGCCGCCGGAGGCGTTAAGCGTTCTGCCGGCCGCAAAGCCGCCGGCAAGCAGGCAAAGAAGGCTGCAAAACCGGCAAAGAAAGCCACAAACACCGCCAAACCCATGAAGAAGTCCGCCAAGCAGAAACCCGTCAGGAAGTCGGGCAAGAAGCCCGCCCCCTCGGCCAAGGAAGCCGCGGGTATGCCGTCACGCACGGACAACGAAGTTCACGCCCCGGCCCACGGTGCCCCGGTGGTGCCGCCCGCGCCACTGCCCGCGCCCAGCCAGGTTCTGCCGGTGCGCAAGGCCGGCGAGGAAGCCCCCAGACCCGGCGCCGGCGGCCGCACCTTTGCCGACGAGGACGAACTGGAAGAGTTCGACCCGCTGTTCGACGAAGTGCGCGAAGAGAAAGACTAGCCCTGCAGCCCGGTTCCCGTCACGCGCGCGGAAACTAGACTTCGCGCCCCATGTCGTTGTTTCCGTCCGTGGATGACCAGCTCAAGACCCTGCTGCGCGGGGCGGTTGACGTTCTGGACCGCCGCGAGCTGGTTGAACTGCTGCGCGCCCGGCGACCGCTGCGCGTCAAGCTGGGCGTTGACCCCAGTTCGCCGGATCTGCACCTGGGCCACACCGTGCAGATGCGCCGCCTGCGCGCCTTTCAGGACGCCGGCCACCACGCCGTGCTGATCATCGGCGATTACACCGCCATGGTCGGCGACCCCAGCGGCAAGAACAAAACCCGCCCCCAGCTCACCCACGAAGAAGTCGAACGCAACGCGCAGACCTACCTGGACCAGGCCGGCAAGGTGCTGGACCTGTCGCGCCTTGAAATCCGCCGCAACGGAGAATGGTTCGCCGGCATGTCCTTCATGGACGTGCTGCGCCTGTGCGCCCGCGCCACCGTCAGCCAGATGCTCGAACGCGAAGACTTCCACGCCCGCTTTGACAAGGAACAGCCGATCAGCCTGCACGAGTTCGTCTATCCGCTGATGCAGGGCTGGGACAGCGTGATGATCAAGGCCGACATCGAACTGGGCGGCACCGACCAGCTTTTCAACCTGCTCATGGGCCGCAGGCTGCAGGAACAGCAGGGCCAGAAGCCACAGGTCTGCATCACCGGCCCGATCATCCCCGGGCTGGACGGCGACCAGAAAATGTCCAAGAGCCTGGGCAACGCCATCGGGCTGCGCGACGAACCCAACGACATGTTCGGCAAGGTCATGTCCATCCCCGACCGCCTGATGCCCCAGTGGTTCACCCAGCTTACCCGCGAGCCTGAAGACCGCCTGGCCGCACTGCTTGACCCCGCGCGCACCCATCCGCGCGAGGCCAAACTGGCCCTGGCCCACCTGATCACCGCCGAGCTGCACGGGCCCGCCGCCGCGGCATCCGCGCGCGAGCATTTTGTCGGCACCTTCAGCCGTGGCGAACTGCCCGCCGACATCCCTGACCGCACCGTCACATTGGCCGGCGGCGGCATGGCCGCCCACGCCCTGGTGCGCGACGCCCACGGCGTCAGCGGCACCGAAGCCCGCCGGCTGATCCAGCAGGGCGGCGCCAGACTGATCCAGCCCGACACCGGCGACGAGTTTGTACTCAAGGACGCCAACGCCACCCTGACCAGCCCCGACCTGCAAGGCCGGGTACTGAAGGTGGGCAAACGCCATTTTTACCGCCTGGTGATCGCCTAACACTCTCTGCAACCACCACTTGCGCGCGTGATAAAACTTGAATCCGTTTGCAACGGCGGCGGGTCGTTTTCCGTACTATGGATATCCTTTGCAGTTCCGGTGCGGAGCAACCATGCGCAACCAGCGTCTGCTGTTGATTGTCCTGATCCTGTTTCTGCTGGCCGGCGGGGTCACCGTCGGCTACTTCCTGATTCCGTCCGATCCCCCCGCCCGCAACAGCACCGGCCGCGCCGACAACGAACCGGCGGCCAACGCCCCCCGGCCTGACAACCCCGCCCGCGCCAACGACGCGCCGGTCACGCGACCCGACAATCGCGCGTCGGACCGGCCCGACGACTCCGAAGTTCGCCGCACACCCGCGGGCAATGAGCCCGGCCCGGGCCCCGGCCCTGTGGTCAAACCGGAACCCGGGCCGGAGCCGGCACCCGACATGTCCAAATGGGTCGAGCGTTCCACCGAACACACCATCAAGGGCCGCATTGTCTACAAGTCCGACGGGCGCCCCGCCGCGGGCGCGGCGATTACCGCCGAGGCCAACCGCAACGAATGGGGCCGGGACGAACACAGCGGCATGCCGCGCCCGGCCGCGCCGGAAAGCCGTATCGAAGGCAGCACCTTTTCCGACGGCATGGGCGAGTTCGTGTTGAAGATCAAGGTCACCCGCCGCGTTCCGCCGCCCGACGAAAAGGACGCCGGGGGCGACCGGGCCGTTCGGCCCGACGAGGGCTGGACCCGCTGGGGCGGCTCCGAGTACGTGGTGGTGGTCGGCCGCATGGCCGGCTATGCGCCGGCGCGCTCGGGCGCGCTGTATGTGGGCGAGTTCAGCCAGGACGACCTGGCGGTCAACCTGTCGCTGGCGATTCCGGCCGCGCTGTCAGGTCGCGTGATTGACGCCGTGTCACGCGCCGGCATTGCCGGAGCCAACGTGCAGATCTTTCAAAGCGACGCCGGCACCGACGGCTGGACGGCGCCCCGCAACACCACGACGGACAAAGACGGCTATTTTTCCGTGATGGACCTGGGCGCCGGCGTGTACACGGTTTCGGCCAGCGCCGACGGCTATTCGCCCGACACGCCCTGGCGCAACGGCCGCCGCGTGGACCTGAGCAAGGGCGGCGAAACCAGCGTCGGTGACATCCCGCTGCTGCCCGCGGCCACGGTTGTCGGCCGCGTCGTGGACGCCGAAACCGGCCAGGGCATCAAGGGCGCCGCAATCGAACTGGAAACCACCAGCCAGTTCATGCGCTTTGCCCAGCATTCCGGCCGCTCCGGCGAAGACGGCAGCTTCATCCTCCCCGGCGTGGCCGCCGGCCAGTACACGCTGAAGACCCAGGCCGAGGGCTATGCGCCCGTCTTTCGTCCCAACTTCATCACCGAATCCGGCCAGCGCGTGGATGCCGGCACCATCCGTCTGGGTCGCGGCTTTGCCGTTTCCGGCACGGTCGTGGACGCCGAGGGCAAACCCGTGGCCGGCGCCACAGTCATGCTGTCGGAACGCGGCGCCGCCACCGGCTTCGGCTGGGAGCCGCCGGGCACGCAACTGGGCACCGCCCAGACCGCCTCCAACGGTTCGTTCACCATCGGCGGCCTGATCGAGTGTGAAGCCCGCGCCGTGGTTTCCGCCTCCGGCTTTGCCTCGGCCCGCCACGACGTGAAGCTGGCCGCCGGCATGGCGCCGCTGGTGCTGCGTATCCACCGCGGCGTCAGCATCACCGGCCGCGTGCTTCTGCCCGACGGCGCGCCCGCCGCCGGCGCCCTGGTCGGCGTGGTGTCGCATGACGACCCGGCCTACAACATTCACAAGATGCAGCCGGGCCAGATGCGCTGGTTCGGCGAACGCGGCGTGCAGGCCACCGCCGTCTCTGACGGCACGTTCTTGCTGTCCAACGTACCGCCCGGCACGTACCTGCTGATGGCGTTTGCGGGCACGGGGCGCGGCGTTTCCGTGGACGACCTTAAGGTTGAAACCGGCGACCTCAACGTGGGCGACCTGCGCCTGCCCGCGCCCGGAACCCTGCGCGTAACCGTCACCGAGGCCGGCCAGCCCGTGGCCAACCTGCGCGTCGAGGCCCGCGCCGGCATGGGCGGCTGGACCAGCGGCAGCGGCGGCGAGGTTGTGCCCTCGGCCGAAACCGACGCCAGCGGCGTGGCCCTGATCGCCGACGTTCCCGCCGGCGAAGCCTACGTCATGACCGCCCGCGACAAGGAAGGCGCCGAGGCCGAACTGTTCACCCGCCGCAGGGTCAACATCAAGCCCGGCCAGACCACCGAGTTCCGCATTGAACTGCGCTCGGCCGACGCCGCGCGCATCCACGGCCGCGTCACCCTCAACGGCAGGCCCCAGTTCTCCGAGGTCATGCTGCTGGGCACGGGCGACAAGGCCAGTTCCTTCAAACAGGCCCGCCTGGACGAGGCCGGGTTCTTTGAGATGGTCAACGTGGTCAACGGCAACTACGTGCTGCACTTCCGTGTCGCCGACAAGACCATGTCCTCGATGGTCACCGTTGCCGTGGACAAACCCGGCGATCTGGATGTCAGCCGTGACTTCGCGGGTTTTGGCGTGGCGGGCAAGGTGACCACGCCCTCGAACTCGCCGTCGGAACGCGCCAGCGTGCGTGTGTCGCTGACGCGCCTGAACGACCCGTCACCCGAACAATTCGCGCAATGGCTGCGCGCCGAAACCCAGTGCGGCGCCGACGGCCTGTTCCGGTTCGATCACGTGCCGGCCGGCAATTACCGCGTAACGGCCGCGCTGGCCGGCGTGGGCTCGGTCAGCCAGGACGTCGCCGTGTCGTCGGGCGACCTCAGCGGCCTTGCGCTGGAACTGGTCAACAACAGCGGCCGCCTGCGCGTGACGATCAAACAGATCGTGGGCAAGCCCGTGGCCCAGCAGAACTTCGGCCTGGCCCAGTTGCGCGACGCCGCGGGCGCGATCGTGGACCTGGAAAGCGAAAACGCGGGCTTCTTTGTGGGCCTGGCCGGCACGGTGATTGACCTGCCCACCATTCCGGCCGGCACCTACACGCTGGTCATGTCTTCGGCGGGCTGCCTGACCCTGGAAAAAGCCGGGGTTGTCATCAGCAAGGGCGAGCAGACGGCAATCGAGGTTGACCTTACCGCCGCGGCCGAACTGCACCTGACTGTCACCAACAGCGAGATCACGCAGGAGCAACTGGACAACGCCAAGGTGCGGTACTTTGACGCTCAGGGCGCCGAGATCACGCGCCACACCAACCCCTTTGACGCCTGGAGCGGCGCCGGCGCCCCTGAAAAACCCACCCTGGTCGCGCGCTACATCGGCCCCGGCGTGGCCAAGGTGCGCGTCAAGGTGCAGGGCTTTGCCGAAATCGAACTGCCGGTAGAGTTCGAACCGGGCAAGAAGATCGAGCGCAACGAGACGCTGGTCGCCGGTTGATGCGGGCGCTCCCGGCCCGGCCGGCGGCCCCGCGCCGCCGGCCATGCCACTTTGCACAGGCCGCCCATGCCACAAACCCGGGTTTTTCTGGAGGTAGCCGCCATGGGCGGTACGTTCTAGAGTGGCATAGTCCACATTGGTGTGGGCCACACAACCGGGAAGACACCTCACGATCTTGGGCCCCTACGGAGCCGCCGCATGAAGGATTTGCTGACGTCGCTGGCCAGAAAGTCCGGCGCCGATTACTGCGAGATACGGCTTGAAGACAGTTGGCAGACCAGCATCGCCTACACCGGCAAGGACCTTGAAAATGTCCAGGAGTCCCACATGTACGGCGGCAACGTACGCGTTGCCGTGGACGGCTGCTGGGGCTTTGTCACCTTCAACAACCTGGCCGATCTGGAACAGCGCCTGCGCGAGGCCGTGGCCAACGCCCGTGCCGCCTCGCGCCATGCCAGAGACCGCAGCATTCTGGCCCCGGCCGCGCCGGTGCAGGCCGAAGTGCGGCTGGACACGCGGCTGGACCCGCGCCGCGTGACACTGAAGGAAAAGATTGACATCTTCGGCGCCTACAACGACGCCATGCTGCGCACGCCCGGCGTGACCAGCACCAACGTGCGCTATTTCGACAAGGTCACGCGCCTGTGCTATGCCAACAGCGAAGGCGCCTGGATTGACCGCGACGAAACAGACAGCGGCATGGGCGCGGCCGCCATCTGCCGCAAGAACGGCACCACCGCCCGCGGCACCACCAGCGAGGGCGGCCGCGACGGCTTTGACCGCTACCGCAACCTGCGCGTGCGCTTTGAAGAAGCCGCCCAGACTGCCGTGGAAACCGCCGACGCGCCGGTCGTGCAGGGCGGCGCCTACACCGTGGTCTGCGACCCCAACCTGGCGGGCGTGTTCGTGCACGAGGCCTTCGGCCACCTGAGCGAAGGCGACAACGTCGCCGACGACCCGCGCATGCAGGAAATTCTCAAGCTCGGCCGCCGCTTCGGCGAAGGCTACCTGAACATCTGGGATACCGGCCTTGATCCCGGCCTGCGCGGCTATCTGCAATACGACGACGAAGGCGTGCCCACGGAAAAGACCTGGCTGATCCGCGAGGGCGTGCTGGTCGGGCGCCTGCATTCGCGCGAAACCGCCGGGCGCATGAACGAAAAGCCCACCGGCAACGCCCGCGCCATCAGTTACCGCTATCCGCCCATTCCGCGCATGCGCAACACCTGCATCGGCAACGGGCCGCACGGCAGCTTTCACGACCTGATCAAGGACATCAAGCTGGGCATCTACGCCCTGGATTCCGCCGGCGGCCAGACCAACGGTGAACTGTTCACCTTTACCGCCGGACAGGCGTTCATGATCCGCGACGGCAAGGTGGCCGAACGCGTCCGCGACGTGACTCTGGGCGGCAACGTGTTCGACACCCTGCGCAACATCACCGGCATTGCCGGCGACTATGCCGTCCAGGACGGCGCGGGCGGCTGCGGCAAGGCCGGCCAGATGCCCCTGCCCGTCAGCCACGGCAGCCCGCACATCCGCATCAAGGACGTGCTGATCGGGGGAAGGTAAGCCGGCCCGAACGCAGGAAGTATCCCGCCACGCAACACCGTTCTTCTGGAGTCCCATGCCGCCCATCGCGACTGAAAAACTCACCCGCAGCGCCGACGCCTTCGAAACCTTCACCAGCGAAGGCCGCAGCCTGCGCGTCATGTTTGAAAACGACCGCCTGACCGAAATCCGCCAGAGTGAAAACTCGGGCCTGGCCGTGCGCGCCGTGAAACACGGCAAGATCGGCTTTTCCTACAGCAGCAAGTTCGACGAGGTCGAACAGGTGGCCGAGGCCGCGCTGCGCATGGCGCCCTTTGGCAAGCCCTACGAGTTCCGGTTTGCCGGGCCCGCCACCAGCCCGCACAGGCGCGTGGTGGATGAACGCTGCGGCAGCCTGAACGTTGAAACGCTGGTGCAGCTTGGCAACCGCATCAAGGACGTGATCAAGTCCGTGGATCCCGAGGCCATGGCCGAATGCAGCATCGGCGGCGGGGTCGGGCGTTCGCGCGTGGTCACCAGCGCCGGCCAGGAATGCGTGGAAAACGAAAGCAGCTTCGGCTGGTTCACCACCGCCAAGATCGCCGAAGAAGGCAACTTCCTTCAGGTCTACCGCGCCCGCAGCGGCCGGGCCGTGATGGACGAATCCGAAATCCTGCGCGGCGCCCGCGAAACCGCCGAAGAGTTCCGTATCGCGCGCAAGACCGCGCCGCTGAAGGCCGGCACCTACCCGGTGCTGTTTGCCCCCACGGCGCTGGCGGACATACTCATGCCGATTGCCGTGTCCATCAACGGCCTGAACATCGCCAAGAAGACCAGCCGCTTTGTCGAATCGCTGGGCGAAAAGCTGTTTGACGAGCGTGTGACCATCACCGACGACCCGCACCACCCCGACGGCCCCGTCGGTGGGCTGTTCGACGGCGAGGGCGTGCCCACGCAGAAGCGCGCGATCATCGAACGCGGCGTGCTGCGCGGCTTTGTGCACACGCTGTCTACCGCCCGGCAGTCGGACCAGCAGCCCACCGGCAACGCCGCCCGCAGCGTCAGCAGCCTGCCCATGCCCGGTCTGCACAACGTGGTGATGGACGCCGGGCCGGACGACCTGGACGCCCTGTTTGCCCGCGCCGAGGGCGGCCTGTGCATCACCCAGATGCTGGGCACCTTCACCAGCAACTTTCTGGCCGGGCAGGTCAGCGGCAACATTTCGCTGGGCTATCTGATCCGCGACGGCCGGCGCGTCGGCCGCGTCAAGAACGCCGCGCTGAACGTGAACACCTTTGACCTGCTCAAGTCGCGCATCCTCGGCATCAGCCGCCAGCGCGAATGGACGGGCACCGAATACCTGCCCTGGGTGCTGTTTGACGCCGTGCCGGTCAGCGCGCGCTGACCGCGCCCACAACGCATGAGCCGCCCTTTGCCCATTCTCCGGCTTGCGGCCCTTGGCGTGCTGGCGCTGGCCGCCTGCGGCAACCCGCGTGCCGGCCCCGACACGCCCCGGCCCGCCAACAACGCCCCCGTCACCCCCCGGGTCGAACCGGCGGTGCTGCTGCAGCCGGCCCATGCCGCCGGCGCGCGCTTTCGCACCACGCGCACGCTGCGCGTCGAGGAACTCACCGAAACCGAACGCTTCCTGACCGAGGCATCAGAAATCACCCACACCCGCGTGCTGGCCGTGGACGACCGCGGCCGGCTGATGGCCGTGCGCGTGAACTATGAACAGAGCCTGACCCGCCTGACCCGCGGCTTTGGCGCCCCCGAGGAAGGCCTGGGCGAACTGCACGGCTGCACGCTGGAGCTGCGCCGTCACCACGGCGGCGTAACCGCGACCGTGGTCGCCGGCGACGCGCGCATCGGCGGCCAGACCTTTGTCATGGAAGGCTTTGAGCACGCGCTGCTGCCCGCGACGGCCGTGCGCCGCGGCGACCGCTGGCAGCTTGACGCAGGTTCGCTGGCCGGCATCAACCGCTTCATCGAGGCCGTGGGCTTTCGCATCGAGAAAAACGAACTGCGCTGCGTGCTGGCGGCACTGGACGCCGAAAGCGCCGAAATCAGCCTGGACTGGCAGGTCAGCGGCGAACTGCGCGGACGCACCGCCGTGCTGGCGCTGACGGGCGTGATTGTGTTCGACCGCCGGCACAACCTGGTGCGCGAGCTGCGCCTCGCCGGCGGCCGCCGCGGCCAGGGCCAGAGCCAGCAGATCGAAATCGTCGTGCGTCGCCGCCTGACCGACGGCTGGCTTGACCTGGACGACTGAACCGGGTTGTCGCACCCCGTGGTATGCTTCGGGCATGGACGCGCCACCACCCATCCACGGCCGCGGCACGGCACTCAACCCGGCCAACCGCTTCGAGCGTGTGCACGTCGCCCACGACCCGGACTGCTTTGACCCGTCTGAGCCCGCGCCTGAAACCGAATACTACTGGGACGACACAAAGACCATCCTGTCGCGCCACGACTCGCCGGATTTTCCGTTCGAGTTCGGCCTCAACCCCTACCGCGGCTGTGAACACGGTTGCATTTACTGCTATGCCCGGCCCTACCACGAATACCTGGGGCTGTCCGCGGGGCTGGATTTTGAAACCCGCATTTTCGTCAAGCGCAACGCCGCGGCGCTGTTGCGCGCCGAATTTCTGAAACCCTCCTGGCGGCCCAGCCCGGTCGTGCTCAGCGGCGTGACCGACCCCTACCAGCCCGTCGAAATCCGCCTGCGTGTCACGCGCTCGGTGCTTGAGGTCTTTGCCGAGTTCAGAAACCCCGTGGCCTTCATCACCAAGAACGCCCTGATCTGCCGCGACCTTGACCTGCTGGGCGAACTGGCGCGCCACGGCGCCGCCGCGGCCACCTTCACCATCGGCATGCTCGACGACGAAATCCGCCGCCGCATGGAACCCCGCACCAGCACCATTGACCGGCGCTTTGAAGCCCTGGCCCGCCTGTCCGCCGCCGGCGTGCGCACCGCCGTCAACCTGGCCCCGGTTGTCCCCGGACTGACCGACCAGGACATTCCCGGCATCGTGCAGCGCGCCCGCGACTGCGGCGCGTCGCGCGTCAACCTGATTCCCGTGCGACTGCCCGGCGCCGTCGGCGGGCTGTTCGAACAGTGGCTGAGCGACCATTTTCCCGGCCACAAGGCCAAAGTGCTGCGGCGGATCAAACGCATGTACGGCGGGTCGCTGGACGACCCGCGCAACTTTTTCGACCGCATGAAGGAACGCTCGCTGCTGCCCGACCCGATCGTGCAGTTGTTCGAGGTGGCAAGACTCAAGGCCGGGTTTGACACACTTGAGCCCGTGCCCCTGAACCGCGACGCGTTTGCGCGGCCGGGCCAGACCCGCGCCCTGTTCTAGCCGGCCGTGGGAAGCAGCAGCCCTTACACCACCCGGCTTTTCACTTCACCCCTGGCCAGTCTGGTGACCAGTTCATCGCCTGACTTCACCTGTTCGGCTTCCTTGATCACTTCGCCCCTGGCGTTGCGCGTGATGCTGTAGCCTCGTTGCAGCACCGCCAGCGGGCTCAGGGCGTTCAGGCGCTGGCCTTGCGCGGTCACCAGTTCGCGGGCGGTGTCCAGACGGCGCTGCATGGCGCGCTGGGTGTTTTCCCACAGGTAATCGAGCCTTTGCTGCTCGCGCCGCACCTGGTTCAGCGGGCCCATCGCGGCCATGCGCGACTTGAGCGTTTCCAGCCGTTCGGCCCACAGTTCCACGGTATGGCGCAGGCCGCGCGACAGCCGCAGCTTCTGCTCGTTCACCAGCTCGAGCATGCCCGCCAGTTCCGGCACCACAATCTCGGCCGCGGCCGTGGGCGTGGGCGCACGCAGGTCGGCCACCAGGTCGGCAATCGTGGTGTCTACCTCATGGCCCACGGCGCTGACTACCGGAATGGCGCTGTGGTAAATCGCCCGTGCCACCGGCTCCTCGTTGAAGGCCCACAGGTCTTCCAGGCTGCCGCCGCCGCGGCCCACGATCATGACGTCAATGCGAAGCCGGTCATTCAACTCGTTCAGGCGCCGGATCGCGCGGGCCACTTCTTCGGCCGCGCCGTCGCCCTGCACCCTGGCCGGCCAGACCAGAATTTCGACCAGCCGGTTGCGGCGCCGGGCGGTGGTGATGATGTCGCGGATCGCCGCGCCGGTGGGGCTGGTGACCACGGCGATGCGCTGCGGATAGCGCGGCAGTTCGCGCTTGTGCCCGTCGTCGAACAGACCCTCGGCCTGCAGCCGTTCGTACATCTGCTGAAAGGCCAGTTGCAGGCCGCCCAGACCGCGCGGTTCAATGCCGGTCGCCACCAGGCTGTACTCGCCGCGTTTGGTGTACACGTCCAGTTTGCCGACAATCGTGACTTCCAGGCCGTCTTTCAGTTCAAACCGCAGCCGCTGCAGCGTGCCGCGCCAGATGATCAGCTTGATCTGCGCGCCGGCGTCCTTGAGGTTGCAGTACACATGGCCGCTGTGGTGCGGCCCGCGGTAGTTGCCCAGTTCGCCGGTGACCGCGACGTTGCCAAATGCGCCCTCAATGCTGCGCTTGAGCCGGTTGCTCAGTTCCGTGACAGTGATGGCGTCCATGGTCTACCGGGGCAGATAGCTGTCGCCCTCAAGCCTCAGTTGCAGGGCCTCCAGCGCCTCGGCGTTGGCGCGGTCAAAGATCAGTACCCGGGCGTACAGCGCGCCGGCCTCGCGTTTCAGCCCCCACTGCACGCACCGGCGCGCCAGTTTCAGGTTGGCCTCGGTGTCGTCGAATGTCACCTCGCGCACGGCCCTGACATATTCGTTGTGCGGTGAATCGGGCAGTTCGCTGACGTGCACGGTGCCGGGTTTGAACACCAGCAGTCTGGCATCCGGAGAAACCAGCCACAGCCGGCCGTCCTTTTCGCTGACAAAGCCGTCCACGCTTTCGCCGTCGTCTTTGGTCAGCCGCGCCCAGCGTCCCTCGACCAGATAACGCGCGTCAAAAAACGCCCCCGCAAAGGGCAGCTCGCGCCGGGCCAGCGCCCCTTTTTCCTTGCCCAGGGCTTCGTCCTGCTGCTTGTTCAACGCCAGCCAGCGACCCTTCCAGTCACGCGGGATCAGCCCCCTGGCGCGGGCGCCGGCGGCAAAATCCAGCCAGGCCTGGTCCCAGGCAAAGCGCACGTCTTCGGCGTCAATCGCGCCGTCGCCGTTGCGGTCAAAGAAGTCAAAGGCTTCGCGGCTGGCCAGCGCGGGTTGGCCCGGCCCGCGCGAAAAGCGCTTTTCCTGGCCCCAGGTTGAATAAACGCGGTCGAACTCTTCAAAGCTCACGGCGTGGTCGCCGTTGAGGTCGAACTCGGCAAAGAACGAATCCTTGTCAAAGGGCTTGCCCACAACTTCGGGTGGCGTGTTGCCGGCGCCGTTACCGGCACCGCGCGGGCGAAACGCCACAAAGTACAGCAGCACGCCGGCCGCAATCGCCAGCAGCGGGATCAGCACAAACAGAACCAGACGCTGTTTCATCGCTTGTTCCGGGCGGGGGCGTGCAGTGTAGCAACCGGCGGCGGCTTGGCACACCGGCCCCGCACTGTCAGAATACGCCCATGGCGCGCGCAAGAACTCTGCTGCCGGCCCTGGTTGTCCTGTGCCTGACCGTTGGCGCGCCGCGCGCGCAACAGGACAAGCCCGAGGCCGGCCAGGCCGTGGCCGAACTGTGCGACGGGCTGCTGTGCGGCGAGCCCGAACGCCGCGACCGCGCGGAACTGGAACTCAACCTGCTGACGGCCAGACGCGCCGAAGAACTGGGGCGTGAAGTGTTGCGCCGCCCGGTCATGGAGGCCACACGGTTGCTGGGCGCCGTGGGCCGGGCCACGGGCGACCACGCCGTGATTGCCGCCATTTTTGCGCTGGACAGCCCCGAACAGCAGGTGCGCACGGCGGCCTTTGAGGCGCTGGTCGAGGCGCCGGTGCGCGCGCTGCGCAAATCGGGCACCGAACACCTGAAGAACCGGCGGCGCACCAACCTGCAGGCGATGTTGACCAGCACCGACGCGCTGCAGCCTTTGTGCGAGGGCATTGAGGAAACCAACGACATCCCGCGCCCGCCGGTGGAACGCGGCCTGCACCTGGCGATTCTGGCCGATTGTTACTTCGGCGCGCCGGGGCTGACGGGGCTGCTGCGGGCGCTGGGCCGCCTGATGGTCGGCACGGAACCCGCCGCTGACGGCGACGCCGCCGCAACCAAGGAGGCCAGGGCTCAGCAGGAACGTCTGCGGCGCCAGAGCGCGGCGATGTTCGAGGCGATCTGGGTCGGCGCGCCGGGCGCCCAGTTCAACTATGTGCCCAACGCCCCGCTGGAGGATCGCCGCCGCGCCGTCGAGCGCCTGAACGCGCGTCTGACTGAAATGGAAAACCGCGAACACGAAATCGGCGCGTCCAAGGTGCGCGGCGTGAGGCTGGGTGATTACCTGATCGGCCTGTTTGCCAGCGATGTCAACGAAGTGGTGGCGGCGGCGTACCTGCGCCTGCAGTGGTGGCGCGGCGACGAGGTGGCGATCGAGGGTGCCAACTACGGCGCCCATGTCGAGCGCATCAACGCCATGGGCCGCCGCGACCGGCTGGCCTTGCGCGCCGAACTGCGGCGCTGGTGGGAGACCTACCGGGCCGAAACCGAGCCAAAATAGGGCATTTGCGGCCAATTCGGCAATACAACACCCCTTGCGGGCGTTATGCCGTCAGGGACAATGGTCCCGGGCCCCGGAAGGAGAGCGGTCACGGAGGTGACCGATGCGCTTTGCCCTTCTGATCGCACCCCTTGTGCTGGCGGCCGGTTGCGCCACCGCCCCGGCCCCTTTCCCGGCACGCAGCCCGCAGGGCGCGGAGCCCTACCAGATCACCGTGCGCGCGCTGGGCCCCGCCGTGGTCACGCCCGACGGCTTTGAGGCGCGCTTTGAGTTTCACGTCGTCTCGCCGCTGGACCTGCGACGCAACGCGCTGGTCCAGGAACTGCGCCAGGTTACCACGCTGACCTTGGCCGACGGCCGCACTCGCACCCGCGAACTCAGCCTGGTGGAGGCCTTCCGGCTGCACCTGTGGCGGATTGACGACAACGGCCTGTACCACTACGGCCTGCCGCCGGGGATGCGCGACCGCCACGCCATGGCCGGGATGCTGGATTACCCGCCCGAGGTGGTACAGATCCGGATTGAACGCCAGGTGTTCGCCTATGTGGCCAACGTGGCCGGCGCCGATTTTTCCGCCGGCGGGTTTGCCCACCTGCCGGAAAATGAAGACGGCAGCACGATCTCGCGCGTGGGGCCCAACTTCAACGCCGACCACCAGGCCGCGCATGAAACCCGCGGGCGCGTGTGGCACAGCGGCACCGCCACGGGCGTTGTCTACCGCATGGCGTGGAACCTGCGCCGGGAGGCGCAGGGCAGCCCCACATTCTTTGTGGATCACGGCGGCGGCAGCGGCGCGGTCGTGCCGCCTGAGGTGCGTTACGCCGCGTCGCGGTAAAGGCCGGCAATCGCCACTTCGCTCTGTTCGTCCAGGCCCTCAAACGCCAGCCCGATCGTGCGACCCGACAGCGACCGGTGGCGCTCGACAAACGCGATACGGCCGCGAAGCTGAAGAATCCGGCCCTCCTGCAAGGTCAGGTTGGCGCTGGCCACGGCCTTGCCCACGGCGTTTTCAATCGCCTCAAGCTGGTCGGGGCTGAGCTTGACCTCGGTGGCGTCAATTGCCACGCCGCGCGCGGAAAGGTCAATCGTGCGCGTGGCGAAGCTGACGCCGGCCAGGCTGACTTCAATCGGCAGTTCGGCGTGAATGCGCGGCACGGCCCGGCGCTTGCTGTCGCGGAACATGCCGGCCAGGGCCGAACTGACGGCTTCCTTGACATTGCGGCCGCGCAGCGGGCGGTAGTACTTGGCGGCAATCTGGACAGCCGCCAGCTTTTTCTCCAGTTCCGGGCGGGTCAGGGCCACCACCGGCAGACCGGGCAGAACCTCGTTGGCAAAGCGCCCGACGGCAAGGTTGTCGTCAGTCACGGTGCAGTAGTCCATCATCAGCACGTCAAACAGGCCCGTGGACAGCTTGGCCTCGGCGTCCTGGCGGGTAATCGAGATGCTGACCGCGTGGCCCAGCCCGCGCAGCAGGCTGCGGGTCAGATAGGCGGATTCTTCAAACAGGTCGGTGATCAGCACGTTGGCCATGTCGGACTCCGGTGTTGAGACGCCGCAAAGGGCGCTGTTAAGACATCGGCACGGGCGTTACCGGACCTTTTCTCTTTCTTTTAATCGCGCGCGCGGGCGCGGGGCGGCTTCGCGGAATATTGCGCCGACGCGCCGGCGTTCTTAGGCTCAGTGGCACATGCAAGGAGGCTGACATGGCGGGTCCCGATACGGCAAAGGTTACCGGCGCGAGCTTTGAGGCGTTCACCAAGAAGGGCGCCGCGGTGGTGGATTTCACGGCGACATGGTGCGGGCCCTGCCAGGTGCTGGGGCCGATCATTGACAAGCTGGCCACCGAGTTCAAAGGCAAGGCCAGCATCGGCAAGTGCGACATTGACGAAAACCCCGATGTCGCGGCGGCGTTCGGCGTAATGGGCGTGCCGACACTGGTGTTCTTCAAGGACGGCAAGGTGGTGGACACGCACGTGGGGCTTCTGCCCGAGGCCGCGCTGCGCACCAAGCTGCAGAAGCTGGCGGGCTGATGTCCGCGCGCAATCGTGCCGCGCGGCGGGGGTTGCCCCGCCGCGCGGTTTGTTAGGATGGTGTCATGGACTGCCAGTGCTGCCAGAAGAAGCCCGCGCACATCCGCGTCTGCGACATTGAAGCCAACACGATGTCCGAACAGTTCAACGTCTGCGCGGACTGCTGGATTTTCATCAAGCGCTACCTGTTCGATCACGCGCGGCCGCTGCAGCCCACGCGCGAAGTGCTGCAGGAAGTGCGGCAGTTGCTGTCCAGCCAGGAACCCAAGGCGCTGGCCAAGCTTGAACCGCCGGGTGAAATCACGCCGGTGCCGGCCGAAAGCCTGCCGGTGTGTCCCGAATGCGGCATGACCCTGGCCGAGTTCAAGCACAAGGGCCGCTTCGGCTGCGCCCGCGACTACGAAGTGTTCGCCGCGCACCTGGACCCGCTGCTGGAACGCATCCACGACGTGACGCCGCCGCGTCACCGCGGCGGGCGGCCCGCGCCCGCGCCCGGCGCCGACGAGCGCGTGAACGCAAGCCGCGAGCTTTCCGGACTGCGCGAACAGTTGCGCGCCGCCGTGGCCGAGGAAAACTACGAGCTGGCCGCGCGCCTGCGCGACCGCATCAACGAACTCGAACGCGGCAACCTGACCCCCGGGGCAAACCCATGAGCGGACTGGCCGGGTTTGACTGCTTTGCCCATCCGCTGGGCGAATGGCTCAAGGGCAGCGGCCCCGACAGCGATGTCGTGATCAGCACGCGCGTGCGCCTGGCCCGCAACGTGCGCGGCTTTCCGTTCACCGGGCGCGCCAGCGCCGGCCAGCGCGCCGAAGTGCTGCGCCTGTGCCAGGACGCGCTGCACCGTGTGCACCTGGAAAAAAGCGTGATCACGCTGGATCTTCAGCAACTGGGCGAAATCGAACGCGACATCCTGGTGGAACGCCACCTGATCAGCCGCGAGCTGGCCGGCGCCGAAGGCCCGCGCGGCGTCACATTCGGCCGCGGCGAGATGCTGTCCATCATGGTCAACGAGGAAGACCACCTGCGCCTGCAATGGATCAAGTCCGGCTTTGACCCCGACCGCGCCTTTGCCGCGATCCGGCGCGTGGACGCCGCGCTGGACAAGGTTCTGCCGATCGCGTTTTCCGAACAGTACGGCTATCTGACCGCCTGCCCGACCAACGTCGGCACCGGCATGCGCATCAGCGTCATGGTTCACCTGCCGGCGCTGACACTGCTGGATCATGTGGAAAAAGTCTTCAAGGCCGCCGGGCGCATGAACCACGCCGTGCGCGGGCTGTACGGCGAAGGCACACGCGCCTTTGGCGACATGTACCAGATCAGCAACCAGGCCACGCTGGGCCGCAGCGAGGAAGACATCCTGGCCAGCGTCAAGGCAATCGTGCCCCAGGTGCTGGAATACGAACGGCGCATGCGTGGCGAACTGTACACGGAAAAGCGCGAACTGGTCGAAGACAAGGCCCTGCGCGCGCTGGCCCTGCTGCGCAGTGCGCGGCGCCTGAGCGTACAGGAGATGATGGGCCACCTTTCCATGGTGCGGCTGGGCATTGACCTGAAGGTCATCACCGACGTCACCATGGACACCGTCAACCGCCTGTTCATTCTGGGCCAGCCCAGCCACCTGCAGGCCGAAACCGGCGCGACGCTGACGCCCGCCGAGCGCGAAGCCCGCCGCGCTGAACTGGTGCGCGGCAAACTGGCCACCGCCACGAACTAGCCTGTGCCGCACCGGTTGGTACTGTCAGGCCATGAACGCCGTGCCGTACATTGACCCGTCACGCCTGTTTGCGATCCGTCTGCCCGACGGTTTTGCGCGCGATGAACGCGCCAAAAGCCTGGTGTTCCGCCACCCGGACATGGACGGCGCCGTGACCGTGTCGTGCATGCGGCACAGGCTGGGGGGGCCGGGGCCGGACCTGTTTGCGTCTCTGCCCGGCCGCGAAAAGATGCGCGGCGTGCGCACCGAACGCGCCGGTGATGTCAGCCTGAGCTACGGCGAATACGAGGGCGAACTGCAGCAGGCCACCGAATACTGGCGCTGGTGGGTGCTGCAGCGCGGGCCAATCGGCATTGTGGTCAGCTTCAACGGCGCGCCCGAAGACGCCGAAACCTGGCGTGAAGAAGTGGACGCGCTGGTGGCGGGCATTGAAATCTCGGCCAACCCGCCGCTGAGCGTCGAAGACTTCACCCGCGCCGCCGCCCGCGTTTACGCGCGGTCGCTGGGCAAGCCCGAACCCGCGATTGTCAAGCCGCTGGAACTCAAGACCGGCGACAACTCGGTGCTGCGGCTGGAAAACGCCTACGTCAGTTACCTGCGCGCCCACGACCGCGACCCCGGCACCGGACCCGAAACACTGCTGGCCCAGTGGCTGGAACAACTGTGGGGCAGCGACGCCAGGCCGCTGGGGGCCTTTGACGACGTGCGCAACCTGATCTGCCCGGTGGTCAAGCCCTGGGGTTTTGCGCGCGAAACCCAGATTCCGCTGCTGCGGCGGCCGCTGGTGGAGCACGAACTTGAACTGATGATCGCCGTGGACACCGGCCGCACGCTGCGCTTCATCAGCAGCGAAGACGTCGCGCGCTGGGAGGGCGTAAGCGAAGAAGACGTGTTCTTTTACGCCCGCGAAAACCTGCTGGCCCAGGCCGGCGAAATCCAGGTGCAGGCGCTGCAGGGCCCCGACGGCCAGCCCAAGGCCGTGATCATCGCCACCCACGACAGCCACGACGCCGCGCGCCTGACACTGCCGAACTTCTATGAGCGCATCGCCGCGGTGCTGGGCCACGATCTGCTGGTGGGCGTGCCTAACCGCGACTTTCTGATTGTGCTGTCCGCCGATGACCCCGAACTGGTGGCCAACGTCGGCGCGCAGGTGGCCAAGGACGCCCAGACCCAGCCCTACGCCATCAGCGGCAAACTGTTCCGCCTGACCAAAGACGGCCTGGCCCCCTATGAAGGCTGAGCATGCACGCCGAGGCCGCGTATCTCTTTCGCCATGCATTGCTGCGTGACGCGGCCTATCAGCTTTACCCGCCGGCCGAACGCGCCGGTCTGCACCTTCTGGCGCTGGAACTGATTGAGGCGATTCATCCCGATCCGGACAGCGCGGCCGCCGAAATGGCCGACCACGCCCGCATCGCCCGCGCGGTAGCGCCGCACATGACGGTGCGCGAGCGCGAACTGCGCCTTCGCGCGATGGCCCGGGCCCGAGCCGCTTTTGCTCCTGTCGAGGCCGCGCGTCAGGCCGAACTGCTGGTTGAACTGAACGAGGGCAGTCCCCCGGCCGATCTGGCGCGCGCGCTGCGTGATCTTGCTGACACTGCCCGGAC
The DNA here is from genome assembly GCA_015075515.1 of Planctomycetota bacterium. Classification (GTDB taxonomy): domain Bacteria; phylum Planctomycetota; class UBA8742; order UBA2392; family UBA2392; genus H3-PLA7. The sequence goes on along the minus strand of JABTUE010000001.1, from coordinate 1,215,376 downwards.
TGCCGGCCGCAGACAACTGGCCGAATCCGCTGCCCGCCGTGCCCTGGACCTAGCCGGCCAGTCCGGCGACGCGCCGCTGGTAACCACATGCATGGTTTCGCTGGGCGTGGTTCTGCATGAGACCGCCCGGCCGGCCGAAGCAGAGCCATTGCTGACCGAGGCCTGCCGGCGTCTGGATGCCCACAACCTCCCCGGCACGCTGGCGGCCGTGCTGGTTCGGCTGGGGCAGCTGTTTCGGGCAACGGGCCGGCCCGAAGATTCCGGCAGGGCCATGCAGCGGGCACTGGAGATCGCCCGCGCAGCAAAGGACCGCGAACGCGAAGGCGAGGCGCTGAACGGTCTTGCGGCCCTGGCGCACATGCGCGGCGACCAGGACGCCGCGCTGGACCTGGCGCGGCGCAGCCTGGAACTGGCCGAGGCCTCCGGCAACGTGCGATCCCAGGGGATTATGCTGGGCAACATCGGGCTGGTGCTGATGGAGCGCGGCCAGTGGCAGGAGGCCGAGGCCAGCATACGCCAGGGCGCGGCTGTCAGCGCACGGGCGGGAAACCTCAGCCAGCAGGGGATCTGCATGGTGGATCTCGGGCTGCTTTGCTCAAGACTCGGTCGTGTTCAGGAGGGCGAACAGTTCCTGCAGGAAGCAATCGGGCTGCTCGGCGAAGTGGGAAACCTGCGGGCGGCGGCACAGGCATGGTTGAACCTGGCCACGCTGCGTTACAACCAGGGACGCCCGCAACCGGCGCTGGAGGCCTGCACGATCGCCCTGGATCTCGCGCATCAGGCACGGGATCCGGTCATGCACGCCAGGGTCCGGTCAGAACAGGCTCTGACATTGCGATCGCTGGGCAGGTTCGCCGAGGCACTGGCCGGCTGTGATGCCGCCATTGAGGCGGCGCGGGCAGCCGGGGCGCGGGCAGACCTGAACAAGTTTCTCATGTACCGTGCCGAGTTGCGGCTGCTGACCGGCGACACAACAGGTTGCGAAGCGGATCTTACGGCGGCCGGGCACGGCGATTCGTCGCCGCTGCCGGCGCGGGTTGCCCTGGCGCTGCCACTACGGATTCGCCTGCATCTTGCGCGCGATCAGCACCGCGAAGCCGCCACGGTTCTGGCGGAAATGCGCCGCATTGTTACCGAGCAGAAGTTTCCACAGACCAGCGATGAAATGAAGCTGCTGAGCCGGTGCGAAGCCGCGGTTGCGGGCGTGACGTTTCGGGGGTTTCTGGCGCATGACCTATCCGGGCCGGAGCGCAGGGCGCTGCTGGCAGCAATGAATCCTGCCGACCGTCAGACCGTGCTTGAGCACATACCGGCCATGTGCGAAGAGTAGTACACCCGGCCCGGGCGCGTGGACCGAATGTCTTGCATAACGCCGGGCTTACGGCCCCCTGCGCCTGCCGCCCAGCCAGCCCCGGCGGCGGAAAAACGCCAGCATCGAGGCCACGACAATCAGCATCAGCCCCCACCAGATCCAGTAGGCATAGGGCGTGCGCAACTCGGGCATGTTGGCACCGATGTCGGGGTCAAAGTTCATGCCGTACACCCCGGCAAAAAAGCTCAACGGGATGAAGATCGTGCTGACCATCGTCAGCACCTTCATCACCTCGTTCAGGCGCTGGGCCTGCTGGCTGGCCACCAGTTCGCGCAGGCTTACGGCGTAGTCCAGCAGCGACTGGGCCTGCCCGGCCTGGCTCAGCGCGTGGTCAAGGCAGTCGCGCAGGTACAGACGGGTTTCCTCCTGGATCATCGGCACCTGCAGGTGCAGCAGCGTGGTCAGGGCGTCGCGATGGCTCTCGATGGACCGGCGCAGGTCCAGCGCGGTGTGGCGCAGCGCGTACAGTTCCGTCAGCACGTCCAGTTCGCCCTTGAGAATGCGGTGTTCCAGCTTGTCCAGCCGGTTTTCCAGTTCGCCCAGCACCGGAAAGTACGTGTCCGTGATCACGTCCACGATCGCGTAGCCCAGATAGCTGGTGCCCTTGCCGCGCACGATGCCGCGTTTCTGCCGGATGCGGTCGCGCAGCGGCTTGAACAGGTCGTGGCTGGGGCGCTCCTGGAACGTCAGCACGAAATGATCGCCGAACACCAGCGCCACCTGCTCGCTGTAAAAACCATCGCCGTCCATTTCCGGGGCGTGGGTCACGATCATCACGTAATCCGGAAACGCCTCGGCCTTGGCGCGCTGGGGCACATTCACGGCATCAGCCAGCGCCAGCGGGTGAACGTCCAGCATTTCGCCCAGGGCGCGGATCCACTCCACGTTGCGAAAGCCCGTCACGTCCAGCCAGGTCACAGACTGGCGGTCAATGTAGGCGCGCAGTTCGGCGGGGTCCTTGATCTCGCGTTCTTCGTGCTTGTCGGGCGTGTAGTCAATCACCAGCAGCCGCGTCTCCGCCGCGTTGGCGTCCACCACCAGCGTGCCCGGCGGCGCGCCGACCCCGGCGTTGGGGTCATCGGGGTTGCGGCGCAGGATTTCCGTGTTCGGCGGCAAGGCGGCTCAATGCGGCGGTATCAGCCCTTCTGGCCCGTGTGGCCGGGTGATGATTCTGGATTCCACCTCTACAACGCACAACCGGTTACCTACAACCTGTGGTCATGCTTTCCGCAACCGAACGAGTGCGCCTGTTTCCCGTGCTGGGCCGCCTGACCTATCTGAACACGGCCTGGCGCGGACCGATCAGCACCCCCGCCGCCGACGCCGCCAAGGGCTACATAGACGATTTGGCCCTGCGCGGCGTGACCGGCTTCGACGACTGGCAGAGGGTCTGGTTTGCCGCCCGCGACGAGTTTGCGGCCTTTGTGAACGCGCAGCCCGCCGAGATCCAGTTTCTGCCCAACGCCACCGAAGCCTTTGCCCGCATTGCCCTGGGCATTGACTGGCGTCCGGGCGACCACGCCGTGGTGCCGGCGCGCGACTACCCCGGCGTGGCGCGGGTGCTGAACGACCTGGCGCGCAAGGGGGTCGAACTGGCCAACGTGCCCACACGGCCCGACGGCAGCGTGCCCGCCGAAGACCTGATTGCCGCCATCAACCCGCGCACGCGGCTGGTGGCGGCCAGCCACGTGGACTTCCGCACCGGTTATCGCATGGACGCCGCGAAACTGGCCGCCGGCTGCCGCGCCCGCGGCGCCCTGTGCGCACTGGATTCCGTGCAGGGCATCGGTGCCGTGCCCGTAGATGTAAAACAGTGGGACGTGGACTTTGCAACCTTTGAAGGCCGCAAGTGGCTCAACGGGCTGGACACGCTGGGCGTGCTGTACGTGCGGCAGGGTTCGCTGGACGCGCTTACGCCGCACACGCTGGGCACCTACAGCGTGCCCAGCCCCTATGATTTCGAGACGCCCAACCAGCCGTTGGCGCCGGGCGCCCAGCGCTTTCAACTGGGCGCACCGGCCATGCCCCAGGTGTACGCCCTGCGCGCGGCGCTGAAGCTGCAAAACGAGTTTGGGCCGGCCAGGATCACCGCCCGCGTGGCCGAATTGAGCCGCGAACTGCGGCAGATAGCCGCCGCGCGCGGCTACAGCGTGATTGGCAACGACTGGAACGCCCAACACCACAGCGGCATTGTCAGCCTGCGCCGCGAGGGCCGGCTGGCCGAAACCGGTTTAGGTGCAAAGCTTGCCGCGGCTCATGTCGCCGCCAGCGCAAGACAGGGCATTTTGCGCGTGTCGCCGCACTACTATAACGAAAGCGCCGATCTTCAGCGGCTGTTTGAAGTGCTTGGCGCGAGTTGACGGGCAACCGTTGTCTCGCGGTTACCGTCAACCCTGAACCGTAGACCGTTTCCATGCCCACCATCGAACAACTCATCACCCGCGAACGCGACCGCCAGACCCACAGCATCAACCTGATCGCCAGCGAAAACTACGTCAGCGACTACGTGCTGCGCATGCTGGGCACGGTCTTCACCAACAAGTACGCCGAGGGCTACCCCGGCAAACGCTGGTACGGCGGCTGCGAGTTCACCGACCAGGTCGAACAGCACGCGATTGACCTGGCCAAAGAGCTGTTCCACGCCGAACACGCCAACGTCCAGCCACACAGCGGCACCCAGGCCAATCTGGCCGCCTATCTGGCGCTGATCAAACCCGGCGACAAGGTGCTGGCCTTCCGCCTGGAACACGGCGGCCACCTGAGCCACGGCGCGCCCTTCAACGCCAGCGGCAAGTACTACAAATTCGTGCACTACGGCGTGCGCAAGGACGACGGGCTCATAGACGAGCAGGAGTACGTCCGCCTGCTGAAAGAAAACCCCGACGTCAAGCTGGTCGTCACCGGGGCCAGTTCGTACCCGCGCGCGATTCCCTTTGCGCGCATGGCCGCCATCGCCCGCGAACACGGCGCAATGTTCATGGCCGACATTGCCCACATCAGCGGCCTGGTCGCCGCCGGCGAACACGAAAGCCCGGTGCCCGTAAGCGACGTGGTTACCATGAGCACCCACAAGACCATACGCGGCCCGCGCGGCGGCATGATCCTGTGCACCGCCAAACACGCCGGCAAGATTGACCGCGCGGTGTTTCCCGGCTGCCAGGGCGGCCCGCTGGTACACGTTGTCGCGGCCAAGGCCGCGATGCTGGAAGAGGCTGTCGCGCCCGGTTTCAAGACATACATCAAACAGGTGATCGCCAACGCGAAGGCCATGGCCAAGGCCTTCACGGAAGTGAACGCCAAGCGCTACCGTGTGCTGACCGGCGGAACCGATAATCACATGGTGATGGTGGACGTGACCGGCACGGGCAAGAACGGCCTGGAGATCGAAAAGCTGCTGGGCGAACAGAACCTCTACGTGAACAAGAACTTCATTCCGTTTGACCCGCGCCCCAACACTGAAACCAGCGGCATCCGCGTGGGCTCGCCCATGATCACGACACTGGGCGCGGTGGAAGCCGACATGGCCCGCGTGGTGCAACTGATGGACAAGGCCGTCAGCGGCGAAAACGTCAGCAAGCAAGTGCAGGCCATGATGGAAGAACTCACCAGCCGCAAACGCGCGGGGTAGAGCAGCTACCATAGCCATGTGTCAGAGTGGCGGCGGATGCCCGCCCAGGCGTGCACTTGCCTGCTGTGATTGACACCACAGGACAGATTCTGTACAATCCATACGTCAGTCTCAATTCAGGGTGGGGATGCCAACAAAAGCGGCAATCACTGCACCGATGGCACTGGCGTTTCTACTGGCGTGCCTTTCACCGATCGCGCCAGCGCAAGGCCAGAACGCGCCTGTGATCACCATCAAGGTCACGCAGGACACAGAACCCACGGAGTGTTCCGTGGGCGACGAAGTGCGCATCCGCCTGAACTTCAATGTCTCCGATGCCGAGGGAAATCCGGCTTCGCTGGATACGGCGCTGGATCTTCCGGTTTCGATGCCGGCCTTTACCGACGCCGACACACTTTTGTCCGTGGCTGCGGCCGAAGATCTGTTTCACTTTGGAGCAGGATTCAAGGGCGGCAGCCGGGTGCTGATTACGGCCGTGGCCGGCCCTGCCGTTCCGGCGCAACCGTGCGTGGTCAAACCGCCTGTCATCTTCGGCGCGCCCGGCCCGGGTCGCGTTCTGGCCGCGCCGGAGACTCTGTCCATCCTGGTGCGGTCAAGCCCGGCGGAACCCTCGGGCCAGTTCCACTTCTGCCCGCAGCCCGGGCGCGGCGAGGTTGTCGAAGGCATGGACCCGTTACTGTACGCCGACTTCAGGCGCTGCCTGGTGGTCGGGCATGTCCCGGCGGCAGGGCTTCCCGCGGCCACGGTGCTGGCGGGCATTGAAGTAACCGTGGTTGAGCGTGTGCAAAACGTGGGCGACGTGGTGCAGGCCGACATCACCGTTTCCGACGCCCTGCAAAGATCGGTTGTTGACGCTGACGGCGACGGCTTTGCGGAAGGCATTACCATTGTAGCGCGGCTGGAGGCCACCGCGGCGGTGCCCGTGGCAATCAACGCAACCAGGCACTTTGAAATTCGCGTTCGGCACCTGGACGGCGCGGCAACAAGGGTGCTGGGCGAGGCTGACTTTACCGTGCGCCGCCGCGAGGAAACCAGCGGCCCCGGCGGTGTTGCAATCGTCGGTTACGATCACGGCGTGTATGCAACTTTTACGCGACGGCAAAGCCGGATCCTCAACCCGAAACTGACACTGCTGCGCAACGGGGTCGCGATGGATGCTGTCGCGCGGGCCACGGCAACCATTACACCGTCACTGTCCAACGCGACACCGACAGCCGAAAGCGGCCTTTACAACCTGCATTGGACCGTAGACCTCGACTGGAACCGTTTGCAGAAGCTGGTGCCGTGGGGGCCTGACGACACATTGACGTTCCGTTGGGAGTATTCCGCGGCCATCGGCAGCGCCGAGGTGAACTGGGAAACCGCCATTCCCGGCGTCAATGCCACGATCTTCGACACACCGCAGAAACTGACGGACAAGCGGTACGACAACGGCCGTACAGAAAAGGACTACTTTGACGACTTGGTGGACGCCCTCAAGGGTGCCGGCCTTCGCCTGCGCGAACAGCCCGACCGGTTGGAGTTTCCAACGCTATTGGACAATCCCAACGAGAAACGGCCCAATTGGGATCGAGTGGAAACCGCGATTGCGGCGGTCAAGGCGGCCGTCAAGGCCTACAAAGATGCCGTAAGACGGGTGAACGGTGCCGACGCACTGGCCGGACAGAAGGAATGGGAAACCGAAGTGGAAGTCGAGTTCGATGTCGTGGACGCCAACGGCAACCCGGTGCGCAACTCCGATGGCACGGTCAAAAAGAAGCTGATCAAGGTGCGTATCGTTTTCAAGCCAGGCCGTGACGTGAATGGCAACGGCAGCGGTGCCGAAGGCGACGACAAGGGTCAGGGGCCGAAGGTTGTGATTGTCATTGGCCAGTGCGGCAACACCGCCGCCAACGGCAATAACGGCAAAGGCGGCGAAGCCAGGGTTAAGGTCACCGGGCCGGGCAGCGTCGGCATTGCCGTGGCCGGTGACGGCGCTTCCAACACCGACCCCGAAGTCAACAAACACGGCGGTCACGGCGGGGCCGCCAAAGCCGATGCCGGCGACTCCAAACGGCCGGTTGGCCAACCCGGCGCCACCGGCGTGGCGATTGGCGGCAACGGCGGCGACGCCGTGGCACCCAACACCAACCCCGGCAACGGCGGCGATGCCAACGCAAAGGGGGCCAAGGGCGGCGCCTCGGGTGTTGTGATTCGGCCTGGCGACTCCGGAAACGGCAAGTTGCCCCACAAGGACAACGAGACCACGTCGGGAACAGGCACGGCCGAGAACGAGGACGCACTGGAGACCAATGGCAAAAAGTCCGTCTCGGCGGGTGTCGCCAAAGGCGCCAAAGGCCAGGGCGGCAAAGCCAAGGCCGGCGTCGCGCGTGCCGAGACGGGCAAATCGCTAAAGAACTCGCCCGGGGAGTACGACGGCAGTCCCGTTACCGGTGGCAACTGAACCGCAGGCCGGCACACCAGACAACGGGCAGTTGGCCAAGCCGTATCCTGGCAGCGGCCGGGACGTGCACCGCGCTCAGGCCTTTTTGGCGCGTTCCCAGCGCTGGCGCAGCGGCATGTAGTCCTTGATCACGCGGTCTTTGCCGATCAGTTCGACCAGCAGTTCCAGCCCGCGCTGGTGCATGCCCAGCCCGCGGTGGCTGCCGCAGAACTCGGCAAATACGATCGGTTCCACGCCGCGCTCGAACAGGTCCAGCGCGGTCTTCATGATCTGGCATTCGGTGTCGGCGCCCACAATGTAGATGCCGGTGTTGTCCAGGTTCAGTTCGGACAGCAGTTCTTCAAACTCGGGCGTCACGGCGCTGTAGATGTTTTTGGTCAGCAGGTAGCGTCTGGCGCCGTAGTTTTCGCCCAGGTCACTCACGCCGTATTTGTCCAGCCCGGGCACCGACGCGCCCATGACCTCGGCGATCTTGGGGTCCATGCCCGCGGTCTGGAAATCCTGAAACTCCTTCATCTCCAGAAACAGCCGCGCCGGGCAGTCGGCGGTGTTCACAAAACGCGTGAAGATAATCGGGTCGAACAGTTCGGCCTTGACCAGACTGGCAATGCTGGACGGCGCGAACCGGTTGTATTCGCTCACGTTGCCGCGCTGCATGTCCACAATCAGAAGCGGTCGTTGCATGGCATTCCCTCGGGGCCGGGCCTGCGTTAGAAACTGCTGCGGGGGCGGGTCAGAATAGTGCCGCGCGGCACGGCGAACAAGAGTGCCGCGCGCGGAGCACCCATGCCGGTACCGCCGTGCCGCGTGCGCACCTGCAACAACGCGCCGCTTCAGCCCCGACGCGAATATGTCCTTTACTGGATGACCGCCGCGCGCCGCGTGCGGTTCAACTTCGGCCTGCAATATGCCGCCGAACTCGCGGCCCGCCTGGGCAAACCGCTGCTGATCCTTGAAGCCCTGCGCTGTGACTACCGCTGGGCCAGCGATCGCCTGCACGCCTTTGTGCTGCGGGGCATGGCTGACAACGCCCGCGCTCTGGCCCGCGCGACGGTCGCGTATCACCCCTATGTCGAGCCCTCGCCCGGCGCCGGCCGCGGCCTGGTTGCGGCTCTGGGCGCCCGCGCCTGCGCCGTGGTCAGCGACGACTGGCCGTGTTTCTTTCTGCCGCGCATGCTGGATGCCGCGGCAAGGCAGCTTGACTGCGCGCTTGTCGCCATAGACGGCAACGGCCTGTACCCGCTGCGCGCCGTGTCACGCGCCTTTCACACCGCGGCGTCGTTTCGCATTCATCTGCACCGCCAGTTGCGGCCGCACCTGTTCGAGTTCCCGGACGAAAACCCGCTGGCCGGGCTGCGTCTGCCGCGCATGGCCGTGCCGGCTGACATCGCCGCGCGCTGGCCCGCGGCCGATCCGGCGCGCGTCAACATTGCATCCCTGCCGATTGACCACAGCGTGGCCGTGGCTCAGACCGTCGGCGGCCACACCGCCGCGCGCAAGGCGTTGGCCGTGTTTCTCCGTCACGGCCTGGCGCGCTACGACAACGACCGCAACCACCCCGACGACGGCGCCGCCAGCGGGCTTTCGCCCTGGCTGCACTTCGGCCACATCGGCGCCCACGAAGTCGCGCGCGCGGTGTTCGACCACTGCGGCTGGACGCCCGACAACATCGCGGGCAAGCCCGTGGGTCGCCGCCACGGCTGGTGGGGTCTGCCGCCGCATGCCGAAAGCTTTCTGGACGAACTGGTCACCTGGCGCGAGCTGAGCCTTCAGTTCTGCCGGGCCTTTCCCGACAGCTACGACAGCGCCGACAACCTGCCGGCCTTTGCGCGCCAGTCGTTGCGCGAGCACGCCGGCGACCGGCGCGAGCACATCTATACCCCCGAACAGTTCGAATCCGCCCGCACCCACGACCCGGTCTGGAACGCCGCCCAGCGCGAACTGGTCCGCACCGGCCGCATGCACAACTATCTGCGCATGCTGTGGGGCAAGAAGATTCTGCATTGGTCGCCGGACCCGCAGACCGCGCTGGACACGATGATCCACCTCAATAACCGCTACGCCCTGGATGGCCGTGACCCCAACAGCTACAGCGGCATCTTCTGGTGCCTGGGGCGTTTCGACCGCGCCTGGGGGCCGCGCCGGCCGGTGTTCGGCACTGTGCGCTACATGAGCAGCGAGAACACGCGGCGCAAGCTGCGCATGGAGGGCTATCTGCGGCGCTTTGACGACGGCCGCGGCCTGTTCTGAGCCCCGGCGCGCCGCTACCATCCGGCCATGCGCCACGCGCTTGCGATGCTCGCGCTGCTGCTGCCGCTGGCCGGCGGCTGCATGGCCGTTTTGGGCTATGACCCCACGCCCGAAGAACTCGAGGCCATCCGGCGCGGCGAAGATCCGCGCGCCAACGAGTCGCGCGCGCCCAAACCCGCCAACAACGCGCCGGCCAACAGCCCCGAGCAGCAAACCCCGCAGGACACGGCGCCGTCTGAAGGCATCATCCTGCGCTGGATTGACGCCGTCACCGTGGTGATCGAGGCCGAAAACCTCAGCCACGTGGTGCGCATTCCCAACCAGCGTTTTGCCACCCTCGAGGCCGAAGCCGCCGCCTTTCGCGAGCGCATGGATCGCTATACCTACGGCACGGCCGTGCGCCTGGTGTACCCGGTGAAGGACAAGCTGGGCCGGCCGGTATGGCGCGACGAAGAAGGCAACCTGCTGGCCGAGGTTCGCTGAGGCTGGTTACAATACACGCATGGATTCCCGCGCCGGGCAATCCGGGCCCTACCGCGCCAGCGGCGACACCGCCGCGGCGCGCGCCGGCGAGGCCAGCATGAGTGCCGGGTTTGCCGCGATTCTGACCCCCGAAGCCCTGACCGCCCGTGCCGAACAGGTCGAGCGCCGGGGCCGGCGCCAGCGCGTCGCGGGGGCGGTGCTGGCGGCGGTCGGATTGATGGCGGCCTGTGTGCTGGTGGCCTGGGCCGGCGCGACGTTTGACGGCAGCCTGGAGGGCATGGTGGCGTCGAACTTCATGCTGGTCGGGGCGCTGCTGGCTCTGGGCGGCGCCTATGCGTCGTGGGCGGTTTCCGGCGCGGGTTCGCAGCTGGTGCAGACCGCCGCCGACCTGCGCGCCCGGGCCGAACACGACCGGCGCACCGGGGAGGGCCGGCGATGATTCCCTACGCTCAAAGCGGCCACTCGGCCCGCCTGCGGCTGATGACCCGCGACAATGCGCCACGGGCCGCCATGCGCGTGGCGCTGCGCGACAGCCTGCGCACGCTCAAACGGGTGATCAACACCCTGTGTGTCTGCGGCCTGGTGACGGTGGTCGGTGTTGCGGCTTTGTCCGGCAGCCCCGAGGCCGCGGCCTCTTGCGCCGTGCTGTTCCTGGCCGGCGTGGTGCTGCTGGAACTTATGGAGCGCCGGCTGAAACGCCGGCTGCGCGCCGTGCAAACCGCTGACGGACAGACCTGACACCACGATGTTTTGGGCATCCCTGTGGAACCGGCCCGTTTCACCCCGTGCGCTGTGCCGCCTGCCGGGCTTGCCCGGCACGGCATGGACTGACAACAGCCGTCCGTTTAGGGTGGGAGGCGGCGCCGGCAGAGAACGGGAACCTGTCCCGCCCCGAAACGGCGTCGAGTTTCTCCGGTTTCAGGGTGCTATTGGTTGGCGCATTGGTTGACCTGCGAGATTTTTTCTACCCCGCCAAACGCCTTGAAACCCTATTGAAATGCGCTAGTTTGGGCCTGTAGCTCAACGGTTAGAGCAGGGGACTCATAATCCCCTGATTTGCCGACCCATGCCGCCTGCAACTCAGCCTACATAAGGCTTCCACAAGACACCCCTGTTTTCTGGTACACGATTCGTACATCATTGGCGACGCCCTGATGGCATGGCACGCTTCACCATCCTGCTGCGCGTTGAATCGCGCCCCGGAACCTGTCACGCTTGTCTTGCTGCGGCGCTCGTTTGTGGGTGCCACTGGTGCACCCGACAGCGCCTGTACTCTTGGTCTTTGAACTACACTGGTTATGAATACTCCCGGTTTAGCCATTCCAGTACCCCACACTCTTCCGCCACAACCTGACTTTTCAAGGATGCGGATACCCATCGGTGTGCCAAGGCATACTGAACCTTGTAGTCCAATGGTTATGGTGCCGTTCAAGGTGTGGGAGCCACTACACCTTGCCTTGAAGGACTTTGCCGTTGCCAATCCCACCGATCACGACGGTAGCGGTCAATCTGGCGAAGGCGACCTTCCCTCAAGGCTCATGTGTGGCACCGAGTTCCACAGGACGCTAGACGCTCTCCAGCGGCTCCATCTGAGCGCCAAGAGTCGGTGGATACGCCATCGTGCCGGGAAGTGGATTCGGCGGATGAAGGAATGTGGGCGCTTCGTTTGGCACGTACACTTCAATGACCTTTACCGGAACCCGCTCGGCATTCACATGTTTCGCCGCGACATCAACCCCGTGTACTTGGACTGGAAGAGGAGGCGCTGGCGCAGACGTTTCGAGTCAGTTCTCCGTTCGGCACAGAACGAAGGCTTGGTAATCCTCCTTGTCTCGCCCAAGATCGTTCCCGCGCTTTGGTCTTCATTGACTGACGTGTTCCGGCTCAACGCACTCGCATGGTCTCTCTTTGCAGACGGCAAAGGCATCTGGGAGTCGTCTGTACAGCACTGGTGTCGTGGCCAGCACATCGACCTGTATCGGGAGGGCGGAAAGAGCCTCTGGAGCGTTCACGATCACGCCGCGCTGGTGCTGAAATCATCTCGAACTGCGACGATGTGTGACGACCGGGTGTGCGAGAGAATCCAAGGCAAGTGGCAGTCTGCTGTAGTGAAGGCGGCGGATCAGCTTGGGCTTCCCAGGCCCAAGACGGCGGTCCACACCACCTATGTTGGCTCGACGGTGCAAGATGCCGAGGGCGTAGCTCGATACTTGACCCGTCCTCCACTGCACCCTTCGCCCCGCAAAACAGAAGAGCATCGGGCTGTCCACGGATACGGGGTAGATTTTCCTCGCTGTTTCGCCGACCTAACTGTAGCCGAAGCCGAGGAGTTCCTCGTTGCCACGAGGCACCACAGACACTACCGGCTCTCCGAAGAAGCGAAGCAACAGACAAAGCACTTCTCCGGTAAGGAACGTGTCCCGGAGCAGAAGCTCCCCAAGAAGGCTCAGCGTATGGCATGGGTAGATTTCGTTCATGCGGTACGACTCAGTGCGTCGGGCCAAGGTGACGCACGACGCCGACGGAAAGTAGCGGGGGCTCTCCCTCACGTCATCGCATACCTCCTTGCAAATGGGCTAGACAAGCTAGCCGAACGGCTGGTTGGCCATTGGGTTGCGATGCCGGATTGACCACTTGGAAAGCCCGGCCGTTGGTACCTGTCACGCGCCACTGACCGGAAAGCATCAGGCGTCGCGGTTGTTCGATTGTGGATTTTCGGCCACCCCGGCGGCTGCTGGCGGCGGTGCTTCCCGTGGGGATTCTCTTTCCGAACTCTGTGGCGGTTGCTCTTCCGGTGCTTGGGGAATAGTTGCGTCTGGAACCTTTGGCGTTGGCTGGAGGTTGGCCTCAGGCTCGCTGGCAGCCTGCTCTGACACCCTTGCCTCTGAGGCTGACCTGCGTGTGCGGCGTTTTCGTGATTGCCGGTCAGCATCGCGTTGGTGTTTCCGCCTCGACGCAGCATCGCGGAACAGTGCCATCGGCGGATAGACCTGCCCGTCAATCAACTTGAAGCCCTTTGGAAGATGCCACTTGCCGTCCTCGCTCTGGTAGGAACCAACAGGCGGGCGGCCTTTTCCTCCGGGTCTCCAATCGACTGGCACTGATGACACTGCGGGAAAATCGGGATGGGGCACAGATCGATCCGCACTCCTTGTCCATCCATACGGTTTTTTCCGACGAGGTGGCATGGTGACACCCTCGGAGCGGGCCTTCTTGCCCGTCCTCGGTGTGCGGGCCGTCTTCCCCTTGGTCGATTCGTGAGCGGGCTGATCCCCTACGCCCTTGCTGCGGTTGTGGGCCGGGTTCAGCACGGTGATGTTCAGCCAAGCTCCAAGCAGCGCCCTGACGACGCTCGAAGAGTCCGGCAGAATTGGCCCGTCAATCTGAGCGGCAACCAACCACGTCAATGCCAGCACCAAGCGGCGAAGGGTCTCTCGTTCTGTCCGGTCGGCGCACGGAAGCGTCAGCAGCATCGGCCGGTGCGTGATTCGATTGGTGCTGCATTGCAGAGCCATCGCCCGGCCCTTCGTAATTTCCTCCACGACGAAACTCGGGTTCAACAATGCCGCAGCGATGATTGATTGCACGTGCACGCCGACCTGCGCCGCTCTCATGCCTCGGGTTGCCTCTTGAAACTGCCTAGCCAGTTTGCGCTCACAGAGCACGCGCAATGCTACGGCTCGTCGGTTCATTGGTGCCTCCAGCGGGCGTCAACCCGCATCTTGAATGAATCAAGCACTTCGCAGGCTCCGGGTTCGCGTGAGAGAAATTTCTCTGCGCGATTGCTGTCCCCCACGAGCGATGCCATCGGTGACTGTGCGGGCGGGGCAGCCGGAGCAGCAGCCTGCGGTGTGGGCAACGGCTGGGCCTGTAGACCCTGTTCCACAGCCGTCAGGGCCTGCGGGAGCACGTCCCACAGTGCGTCACCCAACTGCGCGGTCGGAGCCGGTGGCACCCCGATCAGCCGCAGGAACAGACTCAGGGTGAGGCACGAGTTGTCCCGGTGACGGTGCGGCTCCCTCGGCTTGCCGTTCTCGTCCACCTTGAGCACGCCCTCGTACTGCTCCGGGCCAAGAGCCTGACCCGCAGTGTTGTACGCCGGAGCCTTACCCACAGCGCCCAGCGGCTTGCCGTCCTGTGAGTGTGACGGACCCAGAGAACACTGGAGGAAGCAGCCGGAAGCGAAGCCGCACTTCCTGCCGAAGCACGCAGTCTCCTCCTTCATGGCAACTACTGCGCCGTCAGCGCACTCGGCACGCGGTTTTCCGGTCGTCGGGTCGATGTACTGCTCGACGATCTGGCGCAAGTTCGGCAAGCCAGCGACAATTTCACGCACCCGGTCGGTGCTGATCTTGCCGTTCTGGGCTTGGTCGAACAGGAACCAGACGCGGTTGAGCAGGCCACCCGGCTTACTGACCGGATGCGTGCCGGAAACCAATGCGCCGGTCAGCAGAAGCTCAGGGCGGAAATCCGCCTGAGTCGCCAACGTGGTTTCCTGCATAGCCTTGTTCATTTCCAATCTCCTTCGTTAGTTGGTGAAAGTGACCTGAAACTTCTTGTCGAGCCAGCAACGGAAGATGGCTCGCACGACGTGATGGACCCTGATGCCGGTGAGGTTCAGGGTGTTCTCAATCTTTTCCGCAGCCTCCTTTGTCGCCCGCTGAAAGTTGTTCAGCATCCTTCGGGTAGGAAATTCCACCGGGACAGAGTGGCCGTTCCTTCTGCTCCTGAACTTCGCGTGCTTGAGGTGGGCGACGAACGCCTCGCGCCTGAAAGGCGCGGGGGCGCGTGTCGCACCTCGGCGAGCGAAGCGAGCCGAGGTGCGTTTCACGGGGTTCTGGGGCTTTTAGGCGCGAGGCGTTAGTCGCCTACGCGCCCGTGGACTGTCAAGTCGCCCGCTTGAGTTCAATCGTGACCTTGAAGGTGCCGTCATCTTGGCCTTCGATGACCATCACCGCGCCGTACTCGCCGTGGCTGGCGATGTAGGTGTCCTTCTTTCGAGCGATGTACCGCCAGCGGATGCCTTTGGCGTCCCTGAAAAACTTGCCAAGCCGCTGGGGCTTCCCGCTCGAAATGAAGTCGTAAAACGCCGCGCTGATGGAATCCATATCGAACCGCTTGAGATCATCTTCCATGTTGATGCTCCCGAAAAAGAGAACGCCGCCACGCGGCGGCTGGTTGAAGGGCTCCGTCTGTGCTGCTCGCGCCTACTCTTCCTCGTGTTCGTGGCGGTTGATCGCCTCGGCCTGATCGTTGCGCACGATGGCTGCCGCAACGCGCAGGCGCTCAAGGAACGTTTCCAAGGGAGTGACCTCCACGTTCACATTCCCAGGCTCAAGCGCATCGCAGTAGGCATCGACGGCGTTGGCCGCAACGCCATCCAGCAGCGTCTCCGCCTCTGCTTGGACCTGCGTGCTGCCGTTGCCCGTCAAGATGCACGTGGCTAGCGAAACCCGTTGCGGATCGCGCTCACCGGCCACAAGAACCTCCGTGTAGAACTCCACAATGAACTCCTGCATGACCTGCTCCTCATCGGGCGTGGTTCCAAATGACCAGCAGGCCGTCGCCCGAGGCGGCAGCCGGTCGTCGATAGGAAAACTTCTGTGGTCGTCAGGCGTGGCCTGGGGGGCACAAGCGCCTTCAACAGTTGACTCAGCAGTGAGTCCGTGAGACGCCTACTGGCTCAGGGCTCGAATCAGGCTCTTCTTGCGCCGCAGGCCAAACCAGAGCCAAACCAGACCCAGTACCGGCGAACCGAACAATCCCGCCGCCAGCAGCCAAGTCAGCCACTGGCCCTTTGATTCCTTGGGCAGCGTCATAGCGAGCACGACTGTGACGATGACTGCCAAGCCCACCACCAGGATGGGAACAAGCACGAGCCCCGCCCAAGGAAGCCAGCGCCAGAGTTTCAGCTTGCGTATCAGTTCAGCCGTGGCGGCCTCCTCCACGGCCAATGCAGCGAAGTCCGGGCGGGGTGCTTCCTTGGTCAGGCGGACTGACTGTGGTGCTAGGGGTTGCGCGGCTTGCGCCCGCCGCACACGCATGGCTAGGCGATGCGCCAGATTCTGCCCCATCAGCGTTACAGGGTCGCCGCCGTGGTCACCCATGTTCTCGATACCAGCCAGAAACGCCTCCGCGTTGCCGGATGCGACAACCCTCAATGCCATCTGGTCCAGTTGCTCGTCTGTACCGAGGCGCTCATTCGCTGCGTCAAGCAGGCTCCTACGATGGTCGTCTTCATCCATCATTGCGTTGATTTTGCTCAGATCGCGCTCAAGTTCGTCGAAGTCTATGGCCGCAAGGGCATCTGCGATTTCCTGGGCTTCCTTGGTGAGCACCGGGTTGGCGCCACGCCAGTCCATGCGGCAACGGGCACCGCAGAACTTGCAGCGAACAACTTCCAGCCCGTCCGCCACGTCCAAATCCGCCCCGCAGTTGGGGCAGCGCAGTACATGCACGCTCATGTGCGCCTCCAGCGGCCTACTGGCCCAGCTTGGCGCTCAGAGCGTCGTAGAGGCCCGTTTCAACGTCGCCGTGGGATTCGCACGCCTCCCAGCCAGCTTCCACGCTTCGCTTTAGGACGGAGTTGTACTCGTACCGCATGTACTCAAAGTGCGGCAGGACATCGACCGTCGTGCCACCGTCTTCGCGTTTGCGGACCCGGATGTTCAGGAAGTAGCGGGTCTTTTCCGCCCACGTGGACATTTCCTGCCCGGCGTCGTTCTTCTTGCCCCAGTAGATGTAGCGACCTCCGCTACTCACAAACTCGGTGGTGACCAGGCCCGAATCCTTCTCGATGGCTTTGATCGGCAGGCGCTTTTCCGTGAGCACGTCGTTGACCGCGTTCCACGCTCGATCAAAGTCTGCGGAGTACCCCTGCGCAGACGTTTGAAGACGCGGAACCGGCGCGGGTCCCGACGCGCAGCCGGTAAGCACGGAGAGTGACAGCGTGAGAAGCACGATCAGGTGCGTTGCAGTGCGTGTGCCCTTGCAGTCCATTTTCCATTCCTACTCCCGCTGAAAGCACGCGGAGAGGACGCCTCTCCGTGAGTGAGCGCGGAACGGGAATCCGCGCCCGGAACTCACCCGTGCTGCGGTCACCATGAGTGAAAAAGACAGGGCGGACACCGAACCGCCCCAGAGCAGGCTCCGCCAGGAGCCCATGAGAAGCAGAACGGGCCGCCCCTTTCGGGGCGCACCACGCTCTGCGGTCTCATATGAAATCTGGCGGATTTGCTCTGGCCGCAGAAAGCTGTTGTGTGCGCGATTGCGTTCGTCTTTTCCGGCAGTGCCGGATCAACCCATCAATCAAGTCTCCAAACCTGCTGCCAGCGTAACCGCTTGGGGCCAATGCCTCAAGGAAGTGCCACGGCAATCCACTTGACGCTTGGGATACGGTATCCCAGTTTACACGCTCGTCGTTTTCCTCTGTCTACGGTAGTTGGCTCGTCGGTCCTCTTGCCACCAAGCAACCATCGAGCAAAAGTTGGTTCGAGTCTTTGGGATGCCCTCGACCCGTGAACAGGCTTCGTGCGGTCATATCAAATCTGCCGTTGGGTGACCTTTTCCGCTTTCCAGAGTCGTATGGGCTCGCGTATCCTATCGGCGATTTACTCGGTCTCGGGACAACCTTTGGAGTGGGGGTAGTCATGCAACTCCGCTTACTGTCGGCGGTTTTTGTCGCAATGATGCTGGCTGGCTGTGCAGGAGATGACGACGGCGGAGGTGGAAGCTCTGGCGGCGGGGGTGGATCGCCAACAGGGGCCATCTCGGGCACGATCACACCCTTCGCTGAGTATCCGGTTGTCACTGGCGCGGAGGCTTCTGACTCCACAACCGCGAGCCCGTTGCAGGTCACCGGCCCGAAGGCTGGAGAGCTTCTGTTCGTGCTCGGAACTCTTTCCAGCAGCGACACAGCGGACCGCGTTACTTTCACCGAAGGCAACGGGGCAACCTACCACGTCAAGATAAGTTGGCTTGACGGGACAAACCAAGACGTTGACCTCACAGTCAGCCGTTTCGACGGGGCGAGCACAACAAACCTACTGACCCTCAACGGCACCACCAACCCGGAGTTCGGGAACTTTTCCGTCGCTGGCGGTGCTGGGGCCACAATCATTTTCGACCTTACCCTGTTTTCGGGGGCAGGCACGCAGTGGCGAATGGACGTGACGGTCTTGAGTGGCAGCCCCCTTATGATGATGCAGCCGGGGCCTGACTATTACAAAGAAGAGTACAACGCAATGGAGGTCGCTCTCGCTGGGCATGAGGCTGTGCCCGATCGTTTGCTGGTCACGTTTGAAAAGAACGTCAGCCTGCAAGCCTACGTTGACATCCTCGCCTCGGTCGGCTTTACCCCTGTTCGGGCGCTCTCAGGCGGAGCTATCGTCGCGCAACGGCAGCAAC
Organism: Planctomycetota bacterium; assembly: GCA_015075515.1. Taxonomy (GTDB): domain Bacteria; phylum Planctomycetota; class UBA8742; order UBA2392; family UBA2392; genus H3-PLA7. Next base: position 1,196,794 of record JABTUE010000001.1, on the reverse strand, counting down.
CCGCATCGCTCGACCCGTTGCGCTCGTCGCTGCCACACCTAGTCGAGTTGGCAAATCTCTCCGCGCACTTGTCGCTCCATCCCGACGTTGCGGTTGCCGAGCCCGATTTCATCTGCGAACACTACCTCACCCCGAACGACCCCCATTTCTCCGCCTACCAGTCGTGGCACTACAACGCCATGAACCTTCCAGCGGCGTGGAACATCACGACCGGCTCCGCTTCGGTGATTGTCGCAGTGATTGACACCGGCATCGTGCTCGGCCATCCAGACCTCGCAGGGCGGCTCATCGGCGGGTACGACTTCATTTCCGATCCGCAAAACGCGCTCGACGGCAACGGCATCGACAGCAACCCGGACGATCCTGGCGATAAGCCCGGACAGGGTTCCAGCTTTCACGGAACTCACGTGGCCGGGACCATCGGCGCTGCGTCGAACAACAGCGTTGGCGGTGCAGGGGTTGACTGGAATTGCAGGATCATGCCACTTCGTGTGCTAGGCGCGGCTGGTGGCGCGCAGAGCGACATTGCCGAGGCCGTTCTGTATGCCGCTCGCCTGACCAACGTCAGCGGCACCCTGCCGCCCAATCGCGCACACGTCATCAACATGTCGCTCGGGGGCAAGGGCAGCACGACCGTGTATCAGAACGCAATAACTGCGGCGTTCAACGCGGGCTGCACGATCATAGCCGCGGCCGGAAATGACGCTCAGCAGGACAATACGCCGAATTTCCCAGCTTCCTACACTGAGGTCATCGCGGTCGGAGCTATCAATCGCAACTACTCCCGAGCGATCTACAGCAACACAACCAGCGGCACGACCGTTTGTGCGCCTGGGGGCCAAGTAACCTTCCCGTTCTCCACGCAGGACGGTGTGTTCAGCACTTGGCGCGACGACACCGTGACGCCCGCCGTAAACAAGTACCAGTGGCTACAGGGAACGTCGATGGCTGCGCCGCATGTGGCGGGCGTGGCCGCGTTGATGCTCGCTGTGAACGGCGCACTGACGCCCACGAACGTTCGGACGTTGCTGACCGGGACTGCCCTTGACCTCGGTACCTCTGGCTACGACGCAGAGTACGGATTCGGACTCGTGCGGGCAGAGGCTGCGCTTGTCGCCGCAGGCGGAACCCTTCCCGCGAATCCGCCGACTGCGGCGGTCACCAACAGCGTTGTGCTCGTCCCTGCTGGGGCGACTACAGCCTACACAAGCGTCGTCAACATCGGTGGCGGTACATTGAGCGTGTCCAACCCGCAGGCGCTGCACTTCGGCACGGAGAACTGGTTGGGCGTGTCGCTGCAACAGAACGGCACACAGGTCTTGGTGGTGCTGTCGATCAACCAAGGTCTGCTGACGAACGGCAATCTCTACTATGCGGTCGCATCAGTCTCCACAAACGACTCCAGTGCTCCTGTCATCGTGATTGCGGTTCTGGTGAACAAGCTGGCTCCCAAGGCGGTGACCTACCAAGTTCGCGTCCGAGCAGTCAATGCAACCACTGGGCAGCCCGATGGAGAGGCGTTCACGGACGCGGCCTCAGGTTTCAACTACACCATCTCGGGATTGGACCCGACGGACTACGTGCTTGTCGGATTCGTAGACCGGGACACGAGCGGCTCCCTGACACACAACGATTTGGTCGGGGCATACCCGTCAATGACCATCCCCACGCCTGTAACTGTAGTCGGCGGCTCGACCACATCGGCGGTCAATTTCCCGCTGGAAAGGCATACGGTCGGCATCACCGCAATCGGCTCTGCACAGGCAGTACCGTAGTTCAGCACCTGCTGCGCGAAATGAACGAGTCGAAGCCGGAGAGAAATTCGGATGCACATCCACGACGATCACATGTACCACGGGGCGGGCCTGATCCAAATCGCCGAACATCCAACCTTCAAAGCCATCAACGCCCTGAATGTTGGTGGGAAAAAGAGTGAGGTCGCCTACCGAATCAACGACAACATCGCCGCCTACTTCAAGTATTGCAACGAACCGAAGTCCCGCTTCAACGAGTACAGGTTCGGCTTCACCACCGAACACCTCGAAGAACTGGATCGCATTGCCGAAGCGAACGAGCGGACCTTTGTAGTTCTGGTCTGTGTTCGGGCGCGTGAAATCTGCTGCATCTCGTACCAACAGCTTCAAGACCTCGTGACTGCGCGACGTGAGGCAAAGGGCGAGGATGAATCGACCTACGTCGTCTGCGTAACTGCGCAGCAGGGGAAGAGCCTCAGGGCTTACGTGAACGTGCCGGGAAAACGCGGCAAGTTCGAGAAGCAACTCGTAATCGCTCGAAATGCGTTTCCCGGCGTCATCTTCGAGGAGTAGCGGTCCTGAACGGGCTTTGTTTCTGATCGGCAGTAAGCGGCCTGACGTAGCCTCCAACAGCTTCTTTTGCCCCACGAAACCCCCATTTTCCGGCCTTTGGATGTGCTTCTAGGCCGGTCGTCTCTGGCTTGGTAAAACGCTTTCGCTGCACACCCACTTTCTGCCGGGCCTGACGCGCCGGAGCTTCGACGCCGGGCGTTGCTTGGCCTGCGGCGGCGGGAATGTCGCACGGGTGTGTATGCTGTTCGGCCACTTAGCGTTGCGGGAAATTCTGGGGTTGGTATGGGGCGGAAATCTGTTGGCAGGGGCAAGCAGGCAGCCAATGCAGGCCAGCGTTCGGCATACGGGACTGGCAAGGCTGCGCCGCGCACCAAGGCCGCGCAGGCTAAGCGTGGCCCCAAGGCTGGCGGGTCGCTGAAAAAGCGCGAGATCGAGCAGTACGACCACGACGAAGCCAAGCGCCTGAACAACCCCGATGTCGGCCTCATCAATGCCTCGACCGACCCCGACAAAACGCCCGCCAAGAAGACCTACGCCTACGACCCGCACCTTGACCCCCAGCTTCACTGGGCGGGCAAGGCCGAGCACACCAGCTTCGAGGTCGATAGCGTCAGCCTGCACGTCCATGAGCGCATTGACCCGCTCACCATCATCCAGGCCATCAAGCGCAAGAACGGTGGCCCCAAGCAGTTCGCCCTGTTCGAGCGCCCGTCGGAAAAACTTGGCCTGCGCGACGCCATTGATTTCTACCGCCACGCCCACGGCTGGTCGAACCGCCTGATCGCGGGCGACTCGCTGCTGGTGATGAACAGCCTGCTGGAAAAGGAGGGGCTCGGCGGGCAGGTGCAGATGGTCTACATCGACCCGCCTTACGGAATCACCTACGGCAGCAACTTCCAGCCGTTCGTGAACAAGCGAGAAGTCAAGGACCGGAAGGATGACGACCTGTCGCAGGAGCCCGAGACCCTTCGAGCCTTCCGAGACACCTGGGAACTCCACATCCATAGCTATCTGACGTACCTGCGCGACCGGATGCTGTTGGCCCGGCGGTTGTTAGCGCAAACGGGATCGTGTTTCGTTCAAATGTCTGGCCAGAACGTCCATCACGTCCGCGAATTGATGGATGAAGTGTTTGGCGCGGATAACTTCATTGAACAGATCAGCTTCCGCAAGAAGACCATGCCTCTAGGTGGACGACTGCTCGAAGGCATGTGCGACTACTTGGTCTGGTACGCGCTCGACAAGGATAAGGTCAAGTACCGACCCCTGTTTCAAAAGGGGTCGGTGCAGGGAGACACGCACTGGAACGTTGCTGTGATGCCTGACGGAACGACTCGCAAGATGTCGCGAGCGGAAGTGGACGACCACAAGCAACTGCCCGCTGGCACCGATGTCGGCCAGCTAATCAGCCTCTATCCAACGGGGAGCTTCGACACGGGCATCTACGACTTTGAATTTGAAGGCAAGACGTACAGCCCGCCGTCGGGCAGGTCCTGGAAGACCCCGCGAGAGGGAATGGAGCGCCTCGCCCATGCAAAGCGGCTCATTCCTTACGCGGGCGGTGACACTTTACGGTACCTCCTGCGGTACTCCGACTACCCCGTCTCGCCACTGTCCAACGTTTGGGATGACACGTCTGCGCCCTCAGATATGCGCTATGTCGTTGAGACTCACCCCAAGGTGCTGACCCGCTGCATCCTGATGTCTACCGACCCCGGCGATCTGGTGCTGGACCCTACCTGCGGATCAGGGACGACCGCAATCGTCGCGGAGCATTGGGGTAGGCGCTGGATCACATGCGACTCCAGCCGTGTTGCTGTTAGCTTGGCGAAGCAACGACTCATGTTGGCCGACTTCCCGTACTTCCAGTTGGCGCAACCAGACCAAGGTGTGAACAGCGGATTTGAATACGAGACCGTCCCGCACGTCACACTCAAGTCTATCGCACACAACCCAGAAATCCGTGCGGGCATGTCCTTTACGGCCATTACCGAGGCTATTCGGCGACACGGTGAACACGAAACGCTGTACGACTTTCCAATTCCTGACAACACCAAGGTCCGCGTCACCGGCCCTTTCACTGTCGAAGCCGTGCCTGCTCCCGCCGCGATTGCGCCGGATGAACTGGCCCGTGGCGGCAAGAAGCTGGTCAACCTCGATGGCAAGAAGACCCTGCCCGGCATGGAAGACCCGCAGGCCCGCAACCTGATCGGCTTCACCGAGCCCGTGGCAGACGCCTCCGTCGCACGCTCCGGCGAGACGCTGCGCCAGCAGGAATGGCGCGACGAACTCCTGAAATGCGGCATCCGCGCCAAGGGCGGGGCCATGCTCCATTTCAGCCGCGTTGAGCCCCTGGCTGGCACACGCTGGCTCCACGCCGAGGCCGAAACCCGTGGCGCGGGCGACGCCACGCCGAAGAAAGACACCGGCAAGGTCGCCGGGGCCAACACCCGCAAACTGACTGCGGCCAGTGTGGGCGCACAGCGCGTGGTGATCTCGTTCGGGCCGGAACACGCGCCGCTGGAGCAGCGGCAGGTCGAGAAGGCGATTGACGAGGCGTACAACCTCAAGCCGCGTCCGCAGATCGTGCTGTTCGCGTCGTTCCAGTTCGACCCCGAGGCCGCCAAGGACATTGACGAACTCAAGCCGGAAAAGATCGGGATGCAGGTGCTCAAGGTGCAAATGAACACCGACCTGCTGACCGAGGACTTGAAGAAGAAGCGGGCAAGCAACGAGAGCTTCTGGCTGGTAGGCCAGCCGGACGTGACCGTGCGCAAGCTGAGCAAGGATGAAATCAAGGCCCAGAAGGCGCTGCTGGAAAAGCAACTGCCCAACGACGAAAAGCGCCGCAAGGCCGAGCAGGCGAGCCTGGAGGGCATGTACGTCGTCGAGGTGGCGGGGTTCGACTACTACGACCCGCGCACCGGCAAAGTGGACGGCGGCGGCGCGGACAAGATCGCCATGTGGATGCTCGACACCGATTACGACGGGCGCAGCCTGTACCCAAGGCAGGTGTTTTTCCCAATGGCGGGAAAAGAAGAAGGCTGGGCCAAGTTAGCCAAGAGCCTCAAGGCCGAACTGGACGACGACCTGATTGAGCAGTACCGGGGCACAGTAAGCCTCCCGTTCGCGCTCGGCAAAGAACGCACCATCGCGGTGAAGATCATCGATGACCGAGGGATCGAGTCCCTGCGGGTGATGGAGGTTGGGTAATGGTGGCTCAGGGCGACGACAAGAAATGGCGCAAGGAGTTCGGTCTCGACGACCGAAGCGCGTCCTCTTACCTCCTCCCACTGGTCGCACCATACGCTGTTGCCGAACATGAGGGCCGAACGGTCGCGCTCGACGGAGGCGTACTGCTCCCGAAGTCTTTCTCCGGCGAGGTCGTACCATGAGCGCCACGGACAGAACGAAGCGGGTGCTTGCCTTTCGAAGCGGCGGAATCTGCGCACTTCCGGGGTGTCATGTCCAACTGACAATCGAACAATCGAGTGTCGGTGACATAGAGAGCATCGGAGAGGCGGCGCATATTGCTGGCGAGAACCCGGGCGCGGAACGCTACGACAAGTCCATGTCCGACGCAGAGCGCGACCATGTCAGCAATCTGATTTACCTGTGCCCAACCTGTCACACGAAGATCGACAAAAAAGGCGGCGCACATGAGTACCCCACGACGAATCTCTTGGACGTAAAGCAGGCCCATGAAGCCAAGGTGTTGAAGGCTCTTCTCGCCGAGTTCAGGACGGTGACGTTTGTGGAGCTTGAGATCGCCACGAAATGGCTTATCGAGAATCAACCATCAACGCCAACGTCCGACATGACGCTGACATCGCCGGACGCCAAGATTGTAAAGAACAAACTTACCGACGGCTCCCGAATGGTGATTCGACAGGGGATTGCGTTAGCAGGAGAAGTGTCAGCCTTCATCGAGTCGTTCTCAATGAACGACTCTACGTTTGCCGAGCGGCTGAAAGCGGGGTTTCTCCAAGAGTATTACCGCCTAGTTCAGGAAGGCGTCACTGGCGACGAGCGCTTCGACTCGATGTGTACGTTCGCCACACACGGCATGACGACTGCGGGTCAGCGTGCGGCTGCCATTGCCGTTTTGGTTTATCTTTTTGAGCGGTGTGAGGTTTTTGACAAGTGATACTTCCCAATAAGCATCTGCTCCCTCGCAACAGCCTGCTTGGCGCAGGCGCAGTGATCCTTGCGTTGCTGGGGCAACCCGCCACAGTTTCAGCGTTGTGGGAGGTCGCAAAGCAACGGAAAGAGGTGCACAACTTTAGACGGTTCGTTCTGGCACTGACACTATTGCACATTTTGGGCGCTGTTGAACTTCAGGATGGGCTGCTTGTAAGGAGGGGACAGTGATCCATCGCGTTTCAAGCGACCAGCCGACTTTTCGGACCGCTCGTTTTGAGCCCGGATTCAACATCGTACTTGCGGACCGCACGGAAGCCTCAAGCTCCAAGGATTCACGCAACGGTCTAGGTAAGTCCACGATAGTTCACATCGTGCACTTCTGTTTGGGCAGTGACGGCACAGAATTGACTGCACCTCAGCTAAACAATTGGGCCTTCATGCTTGACCTCGACTTGCTCGGCAAGTTGATCCGGGTAACGCGGCGTGTGGGTCCGTCGTCGGGGAGGGTCGTGATCGATGGAGATACCTCAGACTGGCCGATTCAACCAAAGAAGGAGAAGAAGTCTGGCGAAAGGACGATGAAAGTTGGCGAGTGGAAACTGGTCCTTGGGCAGCTCATGTTTCGGCTGAGTGCGGAAAAAGGAGTGGACAAATTTGGACCAACATTTCGAGCATTGTTGCCGTACTTTGCCCGGAACACATCGCACGCATACACCGAACCGTTTGAGACATTCGACAAGCAGCAGGTCTGGCAACGTCAGGTGGCGAACGCGTACCTACTAGGTCTTGAGTGGCGTCATTCTCAAGAACTGCAAGTCCTGCGTGAGCGCGACAAGCAGCTTGGTGAACTGAAGAAGCTCGTCGAGAGTGGCGTCATGGTCGGATTGATCGGAGAGGATTTGGGCGCACTTGAAGCGAAGCGGGTTCAGCTTGAGGTGCAGCGGGACAAGCAAGCAGCGCAGCTAAGAGACTTCCGCGTGGTGGAACAATACAGAGCCATCGAACAAGAGGCCAACCGGCTTACCAAAGAGATTCACAATGCCACAAACCAGAACATTGAAGATCGGCGTCAGCGTGACATGTACGCGTCGGCACTGAAAGAGGAACAGGCCCCCATCGACGATGAGATTGAGGCACTCTACGCACAGGCCGGAGTCGATCTTTCAGAAGCCGTTCGAAAGCGCCTGGAGGACGTTCGGATTTTTCACAGGCAGGTGCTTGTCAATCGCCAACGCTTCTTGGCTGGTGAGATATCCGCATTGGATGCCGCTATCAACAAACGAACAGAGCAGTTGCAGACCTTGTCCTTCGAACGATCTCATCGACTGGCTGTCCTGCGTGAGGGTCGAGCGCTTGACGAGTTTACCCAGTTGCAGAGCCTGTTGACCAAACTAGAGGCAGACCTCAACAGCGTTGTCCAGCGAATTGCGAACTGGAAGAAACTGGATACGGGTCGAAGCGAACTGAAGATCGAAAAGGAGCAGTTAGCCCTGCGGGCTCGGAATGATTTTGAGGACAGAGAGCCACATCGCAAGAAGGCTATGGAAGCGTTCAACGTATACTCAGAGGCGCTTTACGAGGCTCCGGGTAGCCTTGTCCTCAACATACGACCGAGTGGTCTGACTCTGGACGTGGAGATTGAGCGCCAGCAGAGCGAGGGTGTGAAACAAATGAAGGTCTTTTGTTACGACCTCACTCTGGCAAACATATGGAGTACGCGTGACCGCTCTCCGGGGTTTCTTATCCATGATAGTCCGCTGTTTGCAGACGTGGATGAACGGCAAGTTGCTCGTGCGCTCCATCTAGCGGCGAAAGAGAGCGCACGCCTCGGATACCAGTACATCTGCATGTTCAACTCCGACAAGTTGCCTAGGGCAGAAGACTATCCCGAAGCGTTTGAAGTGGAGAAGTTCGTTCGACTGCGGCTGACCGACGACAGTCCTGATGGCGGACTGCTTGGCATCCGTTTTTGACACGACTCGGGAGGGGAGCCATTGGCCGCGTTCATTCCCGAAGACGATGCGGCGCAAGCGCCACTTGCGGCCTTTGAAGGCCAATTGGATCGCGTGGTTTGGCTTGAACGCGGCGGCTCTGTCGCCGGAGAGATGAGATGCTGAAGGAAGCGAACATCCGCGAACTGACCAAGACTGGCGAGTCCGAAGCCTTGGAGTTCAAGCGCACCACCGGCCTGTGCAAGGAAGCCGCACCGACCTCCAATTCGACCGCCAATTCCCTCCAATTCGACCGCTCATTACCTCCAATTCGGGTCCAAACAGGTCCATTTCGCGGGTCCAATCAGGTCCATTTCCAAGCTGCGGCAGAAGGCTGGACATGGGAGTGGCGACTGTAGCTAGCCAAGGACAGGGATGCTGACGTTTGACGAACTATGGGAGAAGCTGCTTGCGGGCGATGAGTCCGTGAGCATCGAGGTCAAGCATGGCCGCGCCATCGGCAAGGCTGTGCTTGAGACGATTTCCGCGTTCTCGAACGAGCCGGGACAGGACGGCGGCTATCTCATGCTTGGTGTGGAAGAGAAGCCCACTGGCGGCAGGCTCAACATGTTCGAGCCAAGCTATAGCGTCGTCGGCTTGGCTGACGCCGCTCAGCTTCAAAGCGACCTGGTGACACAGTGCCGCAACGACATGGAGCCACCCGTGTCGCCAGAGACGGCGATCCACACGGTCGAGGGTAAAAAGATCGTCGTCGCGCACATCCCTGAGGCAGAAGTACACGCGAAGCCCGTGTTCATCAAAGCCAAGGGCGTCCAGCAGGGAAGTTTCAGGCGCATCGGCAGCAGCGACATCAAGTGCACCGCCGAGGACATTGAGGAGTTCTTCGCCGCACGCCAAGGCCGGACTTTCGACCAGAGCCTTGTCGCGGACGCGACGCTGAACGACATCGACCCCAAAGCTGTGGCGGAGTACCGACGGCTACGCAAGGAGGTCAAGCCCGACGCCCCCGAGTTGGCGGTGGACGACGACGAACTCTTGCAGGCGCTCGGGGCAGTCCGCCGCGAAGGCAAGGACCTCCGCGTTACCGTCGCCGGGGCAATCCTCTTCTGCAAGCCGCTGGCATTGCGGCGGCTGTATCCCATGCACAGGGTGGACTACATCCGCGTACCTGGGCGCATCTGGGTTGAAAACCCCGAAGAGCGATACAGCAGCGTCGAGTTTCTTGAGCCTTTGGTACTGAGCATCCCTCGAATTGTAGCTCAGGTGTTCGACGACATACCCAAGGCGTTCTCGCTGCCGGAGGGCACACCATTCCGCAAGGACATTCCTGACATCCCCTACAAGGTCGTGCGCGAAGCCGTCGTCAATGCAGTGATGCACCGTAACTACCGCTTCCGGGAACCGCTCCAGATCATCCGCTTTGCGAACCGCCTTGAAGTGCGCAATCCGGGCTATTCGCTCGTGCCGGAAGAGCGGCTGGGGACCCCAGGCTCTCCGACGCGCAATCCGCACATTGCCGCCGTGCTGCATGAACTGAACTTGGCCGAGAACAAGGGTACGGGCATCAGCACGATGCGGCGACTGATGCTTGATGCAAACCTCAGTGCACCTGCCTTCCTGTCGGATCGAGTGCGGGACTCGTTTACGGTCACGTTGTTGACCCACCATCTCCTTGACCCAGCCGATGTCGAGTGGCTGGCATCCTTCAAAGACCTCAAGCTGAGCGAGCAGGACGCGAAGGCGCTCATCGTGCTGCGAGAGATCGGCGGGCTCAACAACTCGCTCTACAGAGCCATCAACAGCGTGGACACGCTGGCAGCCAGCAAGGGTCTACAGCGTCTCCACCACAACGAATTGATCGAGCGGCGAGGCCAAGGCAACGCGACCTACTACGAGCCAGCCCAGCGATTCGTGGACTCCCTTAGACTGCGAGCGAAGGCGGGAACTCCCCAACTAAGCGGTGGGAACTCCCCAACTAAGACAGGTAACTCCCCAACTAAGGGCGAGAACTCCCCAACTAACGGAGATGTGACAGACGTTCCAGCCGAGTTGGAGGCGGCCATCGAGAGTCTTGGGAGGCGAGCCAAGCCAGAGGCGCTTGAGAACATCATTGTGGCGCTATGCGCCATCCGACCCCGCAGAATCGCAGAACTTCGCAGGCTGCTGGGGCGAACGACGTTCTATCTCCTCAGCAAGTTCCTCAGGCCCATGATTGACTCAGGAAAGCTGGAATACGTCCACCCTGAGGAGCCCAACCATCCCCAACAGGCGTACCGCTCTACAGTCAGGAGTGCACCACCCAAACGAGGGGGCAACTGAGCGATGGCGGGCAAAATTGACCAACTAATCATCAACTCGCCGTTTGAGCGGCCTGCTTGCCATTGGACCTACGAGCGCGAGACCCAGCAGTTCAAGCTCAAAGAAGGACGGCGGCCTGCGGGCTACGTGGTGGCCACCGAGGACAGCCAGAGCTTTGACGACCCCGGCATTTTCCGCGAGCTTGAAACCGTCAATCGCATCCGGGAGCGTGTGGACGACTGGCGGACTCGCGGCTGGCCCGGCGCTTCGGGTATCTCCAAGCGCCTGCTGGAGCACTGGGTCGATCCTGGCGAACGCGAAGACCACCGTTTCTTCTTCTGCCAGCTTGAGGCAATTGAGACGCTGATCTGGTGGGTGGAAGCCTCGCCTGCCGAAAAGCAAGGCATTTTCCTCGATGGCGATGGCGGGCCGTTTGAGCGCCTGTGCTGCAAGATGGCCACCGGCGCAGGCAAGACCATCGTGATGGCGATGACCATCGCGTGGCAGGTGCTCAACAAAGTCACCTACCCGCAGGACACTCGATTCTCCAAGAACGTGCTCGTGGTCGCCCCCGGCCTGACGGTGAAGAACCGACTGGCCGTGCTGCATCTGGCCGGGCCGGGCAACTACTACGACGAGTTCAACGTGGTGCCTCAGGCCCTGCGCGACAAACTGCGGCAGGGCAACGTCCTGATCGAGAACTGGCACACGCTGAACTGGGAAAGCGAAGAGCAGATCGCCAAGCGCCGCACAGTGGACAAACGCGGTGCTAAGAGCGACCGAGCCTACGTGGCTGGCGTGCTGGGCGAGATGGCCAAGGCCAAGAACCTGATCGTCCTGAACGACGAGGCGCACCACGCATGGCGCATCAAGCAGGGCGAGAAGTTGCAGGGTGTGTCGAAGGACGAGATCGACGAAGCGACGAAGTGGCTTGGCGGACTGGATCGCATCCACGGCGTCTGCGGAATCATGCGCTGCTTCGACTTCTCGGCCACGCCGTTTGTTCCGAGCGGGAAAAAGAGCAGCGAAGAAGCACTGTTCAACTGGATCGTCAGCGATTTCAGCCTAAATGACGCCATTGAGTCCGGCCTTGTGAAGACGCCGCGAGTCGTGATCCGCGACGACGCTTTGCCGGACGCCCAGAGCTACAAAAGCAAGCTGTACCACATCTACCGGCATGTGAAGGACGCGCTCCAGAAGGCCGAGGAGCACGAGCCGCTGCCGGACTTGGTGCGCAACGCCTACTACCTGCTGGGCAAGGACTGGCTGGACACGAAACAAGACTGGGAGAAGGCGGGACACCCGGTGCCGCCGGTTATGATTACCGTGGCTAACCGCACGGAGACTGCGGCGCGGGTGAAGTACGCCTTCGACCACGCCAAGATCGACATTCAAGAGCTTTGCGACCCGGAGAGAGCCCTGCACATCGACAGCAAGGTGCTCGACAAAGCAGAGGCCGAAGCCGAGGTCGTGGAGGTGCAGGCGAACGGTGAGGCAGAGGAGGACAGCGACGACGAGGAAGTACCCAAGGCGAGGAAGTTGACCAAGAAACAGCAGGCCGAGCTATTGCGACAACAAGTGGACACTGTTGGCCGCGAGGGCAAGCCCGGCGAGAAGATTCAAAACGTCATTTCCGTGGGGATGCTGTCGGAAGGTTGGGACGCCAAGACCGTCACGCACATCATGGGCCTGCGGGCGTTCTCCAGCCAGTTGCTCTGCGAGCAGGTTGTCGGGCGCGGCCTTCGCCGCACGAGCTACGACCCATATCAGGACGAACATGGCCGCACGATGTTCCGTGCCGAGCACGTCAACATTTTCGGCGTGCCGTTCACGTTTCTTCCACATGAAGGCGGCGAAGGTGCCCCGCCGCCACCGCCGACGCCCAAGACCCGCGTGGAGCCATTGGCCAGCAAACAGGGCTTCGAGATCAGTTGGCCCAACATCATCCGCGTGGATGTGGTGCTGAAACCCAAGCTAACGCTCGAACTGGCGTCAGTGCCGCCCCTGGAGATCAACGCGCTGGAAACCCGCGTCCTTGCGGAGATGGCTCCCACGGTAGACGGCAAACCCGATCTGTCGAAGATCACCCAGATTCAGCTTGAGGAACTTGCACGGAAGCAGCGGATGCAGCGGGTCGTGTTCCAGACCGCTGCCGACCTGTTCGAGAGCTTCTCCGCGAACTGGAAGGGCAGCCGCGAGATGTTGCTGGCCCAGTTGATAGGTATTGCCGACCAGTTCATGGCGTCGAAGAAGATCGTGATTTCGCCGGTACTGTTTGAACAGGACGAGCTACGCAAGCGGCTGGTGCTGACGCTGAACATGAACCGGGTGTTCGAGCACCTGCGGCAACTCGTGCAGTTCCAGAACGTGGAGGCGTTGGAGCCGCAGTTCGATCCCGAGAAGCCAATCCGCAGCACCGGCGACATGCAGGCGTGGTACACCGGCAAACCCTGCTGGCCGACCAAGCACAGCCACATCAGCCACTGCGTGTACGACAGCGCATGGGAAGCCAGCGAGGCATTCCATATCGAGCGCAGCGACCACGTTGCAGCTTGGGTGAAAAACGACCACCTCGGCTTCGAGGTGCAGTACGTCTTCGAGGGGGTGCGGCATCGCTACCGCCCTGACTTCCTGATCCGGCTCAAGAACGGGATGATGCTGATCCTGGAAGTAAAAGGGCAGGACTCGCCCAAGGACCGCGCCAAACGAGCCGCACTGGAGGAATGGGTTCGCGCCGTAAACACCCACGGCGGCTTCGGTCGCTGGCAAAGCGCAGTGTCGTTCTCACCAAGGGACATCGCGGATTACCTTGCCCGGACAACAACCGGAGCGTAGGGCATCTACCAGTCACCGTTGAGCGAGAGGAGCTTATGCCTGTTTCGAGCCCTGTCTCAACCGGAGGAGGTGGTACGGCCTTCGAGTTTCACGCCAACGCGGCCATGTTGCTTTTCCTCCTTATCGGGCGAACACCGCCGTTCGCCGCGAAAGGAAGGCTTGTCGAGGTTCATCTGCAATGCGGGCACCTTGGGTGGAGCACTGACGATTTGCTATTGAAGGTGGACGACGGCGAACCAACCCAGCAGCACGTCCTTATCCAAGTCAAAAAGGCTTTCTCGCTGATCCCGAGCGACGACGACTGCGTTGCGACGTTTGGACGCGCCTTTCGCGACTTCAAGAACGCGAACTTCAGGAGGAGTAGGGATCGAATTGCTCTGATAGTCCAAAGAGGCTCGGAAACCTTCCTGAAAGGTACCCGCTCCCTGTTGGACCACGCACGATCCTCGCTTTCAACCGAGGACTTTCTTCATCGGCTCGACTTGACCGGATTTCTTCCAAAGGAGGCCCGAAACTACTACGGCACCATTTCGGACATTCTGACGACCGCGAACGGTGGGCTAGTGCCGGACACCGAATTGCGAGACTTCTTGCGGGCATTCGATTTCGTCGTACTGGATTTGGCGGTCGAGCCGAGCGCAATGGAAACGATGCTGATTGCCCTCTTGGAGGCGCACAGGACCGAAGGAAGTGATTCGGCCCGAACAGCGTGGAACGAGCTGGTCACTTTGGCCACGCAATCAGCTCAGACAGCGAAGAGCTTTAGACGTGAGGACCTCCCGGACAGTCTACAACGGTCCTATGCGCCGATGCCGAACGAGCGCAGAACTGCGGCTGCGAAGCTCACTGACGATTCCGAAATCGTCGTGCAGGGCGTGAAGATCGCAATCAATGGCAGTTTGACGCTGCCCCGCGCTATCCATGTGCAAGCAGTCTTGGCCACACTTGAGGCTGATAGTGTAGCCCTGGTAACCGGCGATGCTGGGTCGGGCAAGTCTGCGGTTGCGAGATTCGCCTTCGACGCAATGGCAGAGGGCTCGCTGGGACTTGCTTTCCGTGCCGAACGGTTCGCCGAGGGCCACGTCAACGATGCACTCCGACCGTATGGCGTGTCGATTCAAGAACTGGAACAGGCCTACTCGCTACACCCTAGACGAGTGATTTGGATTGAGAGTGTCGAACGCCTGCTGGAGAAGTCAACCCGAGAGGCATTTGCAGACCTGCTGCGGCACCTCAAGAAACATCCGGGCTGGAAACTACTCGTTACCTGCCGTAGCCATGCCGCCGAAAACGTCAAGAGTGCGCTGCTCACAGAGTCCGGTCTTTCGTTCCAAGAGGTGCAAGTTCCGCTGCTCAACGACCGCGAACTGGACGAACTAGCCCAAAGCATACCTGTCCTCCAACGACCCCTTTCTATCCCCAACCTTCGCCCGTTGATGAAGAATCCATTTTGGATTGACAAGGCAGCGCAATTGAATTGGGCCGATACGGCCACGCTACCCGAAACGGCCTTCGCTTTTCGGTCGAAAGTGTGGCACGAGCTTGTCCGTCGAGACTCCGAAGCCGCCGGTGGTATGCCTGCTCGCCGTGGGGCGGTCTTTGAAGAGGTCTGCAAGAGACGCGCAGTGAACCTCGAACAGTTTGTCCGCAGTGAGCGGGCTGACGCAGATGTGGTGCAGAAGCTGTTGGGAGACGGCCTACTGGCCTCGCCGGATGGTGGCGGCACGCTCGTGGCACCATCACATGATGTACTGGAAGATTGGGCTTTGCTTCACTGGCTGGACGACTTGTACCTCCAGTACACAAACTCACCGCCTCAGTTCTTCGAGGCAGTCGGGACGAGTCCGGCCCTGCGACGAGCCTACCGAGTCTGGCTGGTTGACCGCCTCAATCGCGCCGAGAACCCGTTTGATTCCCAAGCCCTGCGGTGGTTACAAGACACGTCACTGGAAAGGCATTGGCGAGACGACACAATTGTCGGCATCTTGCTGTCCGAACCCGGAGGCAAGTTCATCGAAAGAAACAAGGCCGTCTTCCTTCGGGACGGCTTGCGACTCCTTCGAGTCGCGGTTCACTTGCTTCGGGTGGCCTGCAAACGTTCTCTTGGATCAAAGCACAGCTACTTTCAGGTGCCGGTTGGATCGGCGTGGCACGTCGTTCCGGGTTTGTTAGCAGAAGGCATCGACCAGTTACGCCCGACGGACAGTAACTTCGTCCTCGGCTTTCTTGAGGACTGGTGTGCTCTCACAGTGCTCGGTCAACGCTATCCGGGTGGCGTTGAAGCTGTCGTAAAGCTTGCCCTGCGATTCCTGCCTTCCCGCGACAGGAGGGATCGGGACACTCGTGACCTGCGAAGGGCGTGTCTCCGCGTGCTCATGAGCGTTCCCAAGGCGGCGGAGGGCAGCCTGCGAGCGATGGTCAAGGAAGCCATTGAGGACCCATACGGCCGCCGAATCGAGGACGACCTTCTGGCCGACATTTGGAGTTCGTCGTCGGGCTCCATTGTCTGCCGCGATCTCCCAGACCTCACGTTGGAGGTCGCCAACTACTTACTCCAACCGACGGGAGAGGGGCTCGAACATTATCGGCGCAGTGGTCACTTGGAGATCGACGCGCTGTTTGGCCTGAATCACGACATGCATCATGCGTGTTTTCCTTCTAGTGCGGTCCAAGGGCCGTTCTGGAACCTCCTCACGGTTCACCCAGAACGGGGGCTGAAGTTTGTTCTCTCGCTCTTGAATCGGTCGGCGCAGCACTATGCAGAGCACCCCGACCCGAGAGGCTATGTCGTGCCGCCGCGAGAGATCGAACTACGTTGCCCCGATGGGACCAAGTTGCGACAGTGGGCCAACGATCTTCTCTGGGGGCTGTACAGAGCGATCTCCGTTGGACCCGACGTGCTACAGAGCGCACTGATGGCGTTGGAGAAGTGGTTGCTGCTGCTAGGCGATGCCAAGGACACCACACTCCCTGCTCGCCTGATGGAAGTTCTAAAAGGCAGCAATAACGTTGCGGCTACGGCGGTCGTTGCAAGCGTTTGTTTGGCGCACCCTCGACTATGCGGCGAGGCTGGCTTGGTTGTCCTTTCTCATCGCGCCTTGTTTCAAATGGATTATTCTCGCTGGGCTCACGATCATCGAGGCCAGCTCGACATTCTAACCGGCTTGAACCGCGATCACGCACTTCATGAAGCCGACCGTGAAATCTCGGCACAATTGCCGCATCGCAAACACGTGCTTTCTGGCCTTGTTGTCTTGCTCCAGCAAACCAACATGTCCGAGGCTGTCTGTCACCTCATCGACGACTATGTTGCGGAGGCCAACGCCGACCACAGTCAGTCGGAAGACTCGATCTTTTGGAAGAAGCAACTTCACGAAATGGACTTCCGCAACTTCGAGGTTGCTGAACGAATTGACGAAACGACCGTGGCTTTGCGGCCATCGGCCCCACCAGAGGACGTGGCGGCCGTCGTAAACCGCGATCGGCCACATGTGGAGCACTTCGAAAGGCTGGGCAAGCTATGGGTGTGGGCGGCCGACCAAGGCGAGATAAGCGACAGGCCCCGCAAGCACGATGGCAGCGACTGGGGCACTGTGCTTCGCGAGGCAATGCAGCTTCGGAACGCGGCGGTGCCCCCAGGCCCGCTGAACATGATGCATGATCCCGAAGCGTACTTCATGGTCGCATCGGTCTGCGTGCTGGAGCATTGGAACGAACTGGATCACGTACAAAGAAGTTGGTGCATCGAGCAAGTCTGCCTCGCCAACGAATCAATGGAAGGGCAATGGCTCCACGCTTCGGTCAGGGCTCCTGTACTGCTTGGACGTAAGCCAATCTCCCGTGCGGTGGCGAAGGCCGCTGCACTGAGCCAAGGTGAGGCTTGGCGCGACCGCGTCCTTCGGTGTCTTGCCATCGCATTGACGCATTCCGAGCGCGAACCTGTATTCGAGACCGCAATGGGTGTCGCGGAACACCTTTGGCCAGTGGACCGAAAGGTAGGACTCGCCTGCCTGAATGTAGTTGAAGAGCATCGGAAAGCCGTTGAGGACATCACAACTCGAATGTTGGCATGGGAGCACTCCGAGTCTTTCCGCGCCTCCGCCGGGATCGTCGAGGAGGATGACGACGGCACCGTCTCGTCAGACAGTCAGGGCGGAGAATCGAGTTCTGCCGCGCGTCCTGTAACGGAGGCAGAAGCAAGTGCTGCCATCCGCCGGGTACGAGACCTGCTAACCAATGGCGACGAGATGCCGGAGGCAACAGTAGTCACCCTCGATCCTACGGACAAGGTCAAACATCGAGCGGCCCTTTGCGCCATCCGGGTGCTCATGAACAACCCCTCTGACGCACTCGCCTTGCCGTTGATGAAGCATCTGGTGGAAGTGATCTGCGCCTGCTGGGACGAAGATCAGCAGCGCGAGAGACGGCGGCGAAGCGAGAGCCGTTTGAGCCTCCAGTTGCAGCACTCTCTGTTCGCCGCTCTGACGTACTTTGCAGTTAGGCAAAGTGAAGCTGTAGCGGTCGGCCTTCTCAGTCCCCTGATCGAAAGGCTTGAACACGAGACTGAGCAGATAGCCGATCTTCTAAAGGCATGGATTCACGCGCAGGATCGTACTGCACCGTCGGTGGCGTTCTGGAGTGTCTGGCAATCGCTTGCTGATAAATACCTTCAAATTGATCCAGCGAGAGCCAAGTGGAATCACTTCAATGACTTGCTTGGTGGCTTGTTTCTCGGCGTCGAATGGAAGGCAGACGCGAGGAAGTGGGAACCTTTGGTCGGCTACGAGGAACGTTTGGCAGACTTCTTTCGGCGGCTGCCAGCCAGTTCCAGCGCACTAGCACATTATTCCATGCTTCTGGCGAAGGTGGGAGCCACGGCGCTGCCCGGAGCCATAGTTGATGTTGCGCAGAAGGTCAACGCCGCAGGTCCGACGGTCCTCTCGCGGGGGGCACAGTTCTATCTCGAAACCGTCTTGTTGCGGCTTATCTACGGCGGCAACGTCGAAATTCGTGCCAACCCTACCATTCGTGGTGCCGCCATTGACTTGCTGAACGCGCTGGTGGACTTTGGCTCTTCGGCAGCCTTCAAGCTGCGCGACGACCTGCTGACGCCGTTTCGCAATGCATGAGCCAGCAGCGACGCACTCCATGCCCACAGGCATGTCATCTTGACGGCACGAACGCGAAGCTCGTTGAAGGTATGGAGAACCGGATAGCATTGATGAGGTGAACCAGCGCGTGAACGCCTTACCGGCAGACGGGAGCCCGCTGAACGGCGGTCAGCGCAGTGGCTGATATCGATAACCGGCATTCCCAGGCCAATCGCGATCACTCAGCCCGCCAATGGTCTGGGGCGTCCCACAACTTTGCGGAAACTCAAACTGAGCTGCTTTCATCAAGGTACTGCCTGAGTTCCCACCTCATCTGATCTGCTGTTAGGTACTGGTCGAGCCACTCGTCGTCGTCCCAGCCGTCGTTATCGACCTCCTCCGGCTTACAGAGCCAAGACATCGTTCCGTCAGGCCGTGCGCGGACCAATCCAAGCCCAAGGTGCTCGCAGAGCCTACGCAAGTCCTTCCTAACCGCAGGATAGTCGTTGAACACGTCGTCGGGCACTGCGAGGATTTTCAGGTCACCGGGGTAGCCGATGCACTGGCTGGCGGCGTCTGATTGGGTGTGGGCCGTCCTTCGTAAGATCAGGTCCGCTCCGAACGCAATCAGTCCCGCAATCGGGTTGAATGCGGCAGCGAACAACCCTACTCCCACGGCCTCAAGCACGTGGTTGCCGCGCTTGTACTCGCTGACTAGCTGGTGGATCGTGGTGCGGGACTTTGCCTCTACCGACACGGTAAGAGTCTCACCGTCGTCGAACATGCCAACAACCAGTCCGTCAGCACGACGACCATCGCTGGCTACCTTCTCGCGCCACGACATGACACCCTGCACATCGTGCTCCCGGATCAGCCAACCCTCCAGCTTTGGCAAGACACAATCCAGCACCTGCCTCTCCGTCATAGACATGACGCCTCCGTCGAGCTTGAGTCGCGTAACCCGGCAAACAGGAGCCAGGTTCATGCAAAGCAGGATACCACCTCGTGCGACATGAACCGCGATGGCCAAAGGACGGGGTGCCGGGTTCACGGTAAGCTGTGCTCGCAACCACTGGTGGGGCTGATGACCTTCCCACAAGTGCGGGCTCCAGCCGCCCACTGTTGGTCAACGGCTCGTAAAGCAGAAGACTGATTGATGGAGTCCGCCGGAACCGGCGTCTATCTCGGTTTTGGCGGCCACACGTGAGTGAGCTTGCCGATCAACTCAACCATGTCTCGAATGATCGGTGTCAAACCCATCGCGTCCTCGAAGCTGTCCGCAATCACCCGGTTCCTCACGGTCGTTCGGTAGTGCTTCTCTGCCACTTGTGCTCCGTGGCCTACCCACATTGCCATGACCGAAGCAGGCACCCCCAGAGATGCGCCATAGCTGACGAAATTCTGCCTGAGCGCCTGGGGACCAATCTTGGGACGACCAGCATGATCGTCAACCATTGCCCAATCGGGCCGCGAGAGATAGGGGGCAGGACGAGTACCATGCGGGAGGACATAGCCTTGGGCCTTAGTGGGCGATCTTTTCGCCATCTCCCACCAAACGAAGAGGAGTCGCTTGAATTCTTTGATGACAACGCGCTCTGGGGCATCCAGCAGGCGAAAGAAGCGGTACGGCCCGGTCTTGGTGCGCCGGAATCGAAGGACGCCCTCTTCGACATCGACTTGATCCCATCTCAGGTTCAGCGCCTCGTCCAACCGACAGCCAGTCAAGGCGAGCAAAAGAAACAGGGCCGACACAGGCGTCTGGGGTTTGGCAACACGCTTTGTTTCGCCACTCGCTACTGCGCCAACACGGCGTCCGAGGAATGCTGCTGGGTGATTCTCTCCCTCCAAGTCGATGGCTGCCTTGAGGAAACTCGCAATTTCGCGGCTGGAGAACGATCTCGGAGGATAGGTGTCCCCAGCTTTCTGCTTGGTGGCAAGAACCAGTGGCTGGAAGTCCGGGAACCTTGGAGGTCGCTGCTGGTCGATGTGGCTCAGGGCGGCCCGCACGTGCCGCTTGTGTTTGTTCAGGGTTGCAGGGCGGCGCTTTGTCGGGCGATTCCCTCGCTTGGTCTCTGTCGAAGCGAGATGATCGAAGAAGCGACGGAGGACCGTAGCCTCCAGTTCTCCCGTGGTCAGGTTCGCCCTCCCTGTGTTACGCAGCCACTCAACAAAAGTCTTGACCGTGAAGCGCATTTGCTTCGCGCTCTCACGGGTAAGCCCTTCACGGGAGTCCGGGTTGAACCTGCGCACCTTTTCCCGCTCGTCAACATCAGCGAGATAGGCTTCAAGGGCACTCAGAAGCGGTGTGTCGAAGGCAAGCACACCACCCCTGCGGGTGCGTTCCGCCAGCAGCACCTGCTCTTTGAGTTGGTACTCCTTTACCAGTTTGCGGCGTGCAGCCGCGTTAGTCGCACCTAGTTCGCTGCACAGGCGACGGCGCTCTATTCCGCCTGCCGCGTCATCGCGGTAAAACAGGTACCAATCGCCGCGCCAAAACTTGAGGCGGGCTCCAGCACGAGGTTTGGGCATGGTTGCCTCCAGATTTTTGAAACTTTTCTTGGTACACGATTCGTACATGATTCCCGACGCCAGATTGCTGCCGGTGCGGAAAATCGCACCGAACGTACAATCGGCTGGGATGAGGAGGTTTGGCTGGAAAACCTCCTAAAAGGCTGTTGTAGCAGGGGTATATGGCTACAGCAAGTTTAGCAGTTTGTGTGGGCCTGTAGCTCAACGGTTAGAGCAGGGGACTCATAATCCCTTGGTTGCGGGTTCGAATCCCGCCGGGCCCACCAGCCGTTTCTGAATGACGGTTCTTCAACCAGACCCGCGCCTGACGCTTCGCTTACGGGCGGCGTCGCTCGCCTTGGGGCGAGCTTGGGCCGCCCTGCTTCGCTTTTCAAACAGTCCCCAGGACTGTTTGAAGGTTCGAATCCCGCCGGGCCCACCAGCCGTTTCTGAATGACGGTTCTTCAACCAGACCCGCGCCTGACGGATCCGCCGTCAACGGCAAGCGGGGCACAGGCCCCACACGGTCACACTGACATCGCTGATGCTCCAGCCCGCGGGTCTGGCGGGCCGGGCGGGCAGGTCGTTCATTTCCATGCACTCGACGCGGCCGCACTTTGTGCAGGCCAGGTGCGCGTGTCCGTGGCGGTGCGCGGCCAGTTCAAACATCTCGCGCCGGCCCACACCCTTTACGGCGCGCAGTACGCCCGCGGCAGTCAACGCCTGCAGGTTGCGGTACACCGTGGCCTGGTCGCCCCCGAAGTGCCCGCACAGTTTGTGCGCGGTTTCCAGACTGGCGGGTTCGGGGGCGCGCATCAGTGCGCTGACCAGTGCCAGGCGCGTGCCTGTCACACGCAGGCCTTTGGCCTTCAGAAGCTTGCGGGCCTGTTCTTCCGGCTCCATGGCCGGATGCTAACGTTTGCGTGTCTTGCGCGCGAGGCGTCATGCAGGCCGGCAAGTTCGAGATTCCGGATTCCGAGCTCAAGTTCACCTTTGCGCGCAGCGGCGGCCCCGGCGGCCAGAACGTCAACAAGGTCAACAGCCGCGCCCAGCTTCACTGGAATGTCGCCGCCACACGCGCGCTGCCCGATGACGTGAAGACCCGCTTTGCAACGCAATACAAGTCGCGCATCAGCGACGCCGGCGAACTGCTGATTGATTGCGACGAAACCCGCAGCCAGCACGAGAATCGGCAGATCTGCCTGCGGCGGCTGGCCGAAATGATCCTTGCCGTCGCCAGCCCGCCCAAAAAACGCATCGCCACCAAACCGACCAAAGCCAGCAAGCAGCGCCGCAAACAGGCCCGCAAGCACCGCGGGGCCATCAAAAAACTGCGCCGCAAGGTGGACTGGGACGAATAGCGTCGGGCGTTGCCGCAATCCTGTTACAATCCGCGCGTGGGCGCCCCTGCAGCCGAGCAGGCCTACCTTTTCCGGCACGCGTTGCTGCGTGACGCGGCTTACCAATTGCTGCCGCCGGCTCAGCGCGCGGATCTGCACAGCCTGGCGCTGGGGGCGCTTGAATCCGCGGTGCCCGAGGGCGGCCGGGCTGAAATCGCGCTGGAACTGGCCGAACACGCGCGCCTGGCCGACAACCCTGATTTCGCGCCGCGCGAACTGCGCTATCTGGGGCTGGCCTCGCGCGGGGCGCTGGACAGCTTCCGGCTGGAACAGGCCCGGGTGCTGTGCGCGCGGATTGCCGCGCACCCGGCGGCCTCACAGTCCGACCGTGAACAGGCGGTCTGCAGTCTGGCCGAAAGCCAGTGGCTGGACGGCCGCCTGGCCGAGGCAGTGCACAGTTGTGAAACCGCGCTGGGCGGCTTGCCGGCGCCGCAGGCAGCCGCACGCGCGCGGCTGCACACTCTGGCGTGCAAGGCCCTGCGCGAGCAGGGCCGGCACGACGCGGCGCTGGCTCACGCGCGTGCGGCAGAACCGGCCGCGGTCGCGGCCGGCGACGCGGATCTGTCGGCGCGCGTGGCCCTGGACATCGCGTCGTCCCTGCGCGGCCACGCCGCGCCGGAACAGGTGCGCCATGCCCTGGATCACGCGGCGGCGCTGGCGGCGAACCTGCCGCGAAACAACATTCTGCGCCGGGTACTCAGCCAGTACGCGCTGCACTGGGCCGACGTGGGCGATCTGGCGCGCGCCCGTGAAACCGCCGAACAGGTGGTGGCGCTGCATCGTGCCGCCGGTGACCGCTTCGGGCTGGCGGCGGACCTGTGCGTGCTGGCCTTTGCACTGGCGCGCGGCGGAAACCTGGCCCGCGCGACCACCATCTACCGCGAGGCGATCGCCGCGCTGCGCGCCAACGGCCAGTTGCGCCGCGCGCAGATCGAACTGGCCAATCTGGCGTCGCTGTTGCTGGACACCGGCCAGCTCATGGAGGCCGAAGCCACCCTGAACGAGGCACTGGCGGTGATTCACGAAACCGGCACGCTGGGCCACGAGGGCATGGTGCTGGGCAACCTGGGGTCGGCGGCACGCAGGCGCGGCAATCTCGAACGCGCGCGCGAACTGTTTACGGCCGCGCTGGGCTGCGCGCGCCGCGACGGCATGCGGGCCTTTGAGGGTCACTGTCTGGCCTATCTGGCCGAAGTAGCCGACAACGCGGGGCAACTCGACGAGGCCGAACGCGGCTACGCCGCCGCCGCTGAAGTGCTTGAACAGGCCGGCGACAGGCTGCTGTTTCACATTGTGCGCGCCAATCTGGCGATTGTATGGACGCGCACCGGCCGCCTGGCCGAGGCTGAAAGCACGCTGCGCGCCGCCGTGGACTTTCTGCGTGCCCAGGGCGAGTCTCGCTTTCTGCCCTGGGCCATGGCCCAGCTTGCCGTATGCCTGTTGCGCGCGGGCAACCGCGAGGCCGCGCTTGAGATGCGCCGCCAGTGCCTGCCTGATCTTGAGCCGCGCGACCGGGCGGAACTCGACGCGGCGTTCGGACAACCCGTCTGATCGCCCCCGTGTCGCTTGACGCCACGGTTTTTGATAGAAACATCCTTCCGCCCGGGGTGTTGCCGGGCGCCTGTTTGAGCGCAAGAGACCGCCATGGCCCGCACCAAAGCCGCGCCGCCCAAAAACCTTGACCTGCCCCCCAACTACGTGGGTCACGAACGCGCCTGGTTTCTGCTTAACCTCGGCCGCCTGATTGATGACGAAGCCCCCAACTTCCTGCGCAAGGCCATGGGCTGGTCCTATCACGCCCCCAACGCCGGCCACGACGCGATCCAGCTTGCCCTGGGCGCCACCTTTCGCCCCGGCAAGGACCACCTGTTTCCGTACTACCGCGACCTGACCACCGCGCTGGCCGCCGGCATCACGGCCAAAGAAGCCATTCTCAACGGCCTGAGCCGCGACGAAGACATCGCCGGCGGCGGCCGGCACATGAGCAACCACTTCGCCAAGCCCGCGATCAACGTTCATAACGTCTCAAGCTGCGTCTCCAACCACATCCAGCACGCTGCGGGCCTGGGCCTTGCGATCAAGAAGTACGGCACCGATAGCGTGGTCTATTGCAGCTTCGGCGAATCCAGCACCAGCGAGGGCTACGTCTACGAGGCCCTGAACGCCATCAGCAAGGACCGCCTGCCCGTGGTCACCGTGATCCAGGACAACGGCTACGGCATCAGCGTGCCCAAGCGCGATCAATCCGCCAACGAATGTCTGGCCGACAACTTTGCCGGTCTGGCCGGCGCGCGCATCTGGCGCGTGGACGGCCGCGACGTGATCGCCTGCTTTACCGCCATGCACGAGGCCACAGAATACGCCCGCACCGGCAAGGGCTGCGCGATTGTCTACGCCTTCTGCGTGCGCATCGGCAGCCACAGCAACAGCGACAACCACGTTCTCTATCGCGATGAAAAGGAACTGGCCGAGGCCAAAGCCCGCGACCCGCTGCCCGTCTTCCGCAAGTGGCTGACCGAAGAAGCCGGCGTTTCCGAATCCCGGCTGGACGCGATTGCCGCCGAGGCCAAGGCCGAGTTCGAGGCCGCCCGCGCTTACGGCGAAAACGCGCCGCGGCCGGACCCGAAAACCGCCACCGAGTTCGTGTTCGCACCCGCGCATGAACCGGGGGGCAACGGCGTGCCCGATTCGGCCGACCACGACTTTGTCGAACACTTCGAGGCCAAAAAGGGCATGGGCCTGACACTGCGCCAGGGCATCAATGCGGCGCTGCGGCGTGAGTTCAGGGATAACCCCGACACGTTTTTGTGGGGCCAGGACATCGCCAACCGCGAAAAAGAGGGCATCTTTCTGGTCACCAAAGGCATGCAGAAAGAGTTCGGGCCCGGCCGCGTGTTCAACGCCCCGATCGCCGAAAACTGGATCATGGGCGCGGCCAACGGCTTTTCGCGCCTGAACCCGAAAATCCGCGTGGTCGTCGAGGGCGCCGAATTTGCCGACTACTTCTGGCCCGCCATGGACCAGTTCGTCGAATGCGCCCACGACTATTACCGCACGCGCGGACAATTCACTCCCAACGTGATCATCCGCCTGGCCAGCGGCGGCTACATCGGCGGCGGCCTGTACCACAGCCAGACCATCGAGGGCAGCCTGTGCAACATTCCCGGCGTGCGCATTGTCTACCCGGCCTTTGCCGATGACGCCTACGGACTGATGCGCACGGCCATGAAATCGCGCGGGCCCACGCTGTTTCTGGAACCCAAGGGCCTGTACAACGACCCGCGCACACGCGCCCACATCCCCAACGAGTTCCACGTTCCATTCGGCAAGGCCCGCGTGCGCCGCCAGGGCAGCGACGTGGTGGTGTTCAGTTACGGCAACGCCGTGCACATGGCGCTCAAGGCCGCCGAGGAACTGGCCGGCGCCGGCAGCGCCGGCGTCGGCACCGACCGCCGCGTGAGTTCCCGCGGCAACCCCGACGGCGCCGACCGCCGCGCGCCGGAAATGGTTCGCGCCGCCGACACCGGCGACCACCGGTCCAGCGACGGCAGCGGCACCCACCCGCACGAACCGGCGGCCCTGGGCAACGCCGGCAATCGCGCCGGCGGGCCGGTTTCCGTGGCCGTGGTTGACCTGCGTTCGCTGGTGCCCCTGGACGAAGAAACCATCCTGCACTGGGTGCAGAAAACCGGCCGCGTGGTGATCGCCCACGAAGGCCCCGAATTCGGCGGCTTCGGCGGCGAAGTGGCGGCCCTGATCGCCAAAAAGGCCTTCCGGTATCTCGACGCGCCCGTCGAGCGCGTCGGGGCACGCTTCAGCCCCGTGCCGTTCTCGACCGTTCTGGAGGCCGCCGTGCTGCCCCAGCCCGGCTGGATCAAACAGACCATCGAGGCCGTAGCCGCCTTCTGATCCCCGTACCGCTGTTTTTGCGGTCACCCCCGCGCCGGGCCGGGGCTAGAGCATTTTCATGGTTCGTCTACAGGCTTCCGCTTGCGGCGGGCGTCGCATCCCTGCGTCGCGCTCTCTCAACGTGGCCTCCAGCCACGTCTGCGCTCGCGCTCCTTGGTCTGCTTGCCCGGCGCGGCGCGGAACCCCTGCATACAAACCATGAAAAAGCTCTAAACTTGCGCGCAATCACGGAGACCTCATGCGTGCCGCCCTGCTGTGTGCCGCCCTGCTCGTTCTGCCGCTGACCGTTGTCGCCCAGGACGCGCCCGAAACGCCCTGGCTGACAGAAATCAAAAACGCCCGCATCCCCATGCGCGACGGCCAGACCCTGGCCGCCAACGTGTTGCTGCCCAAGACCCGCGGCAAGTACCCCTGCGTCCTGGTTCAGACCCCCTACAACAAGGACCGCATGGGCCGCGAATACGGCGACAACACATCCGAGGCCGGCCGCGGCAGTGAGAAAGCCTTTGCCCGCTTCGACCGCGACAACTACGCCTACGTGTTTGTGGACTGGCGCGGATTTTACGGCAGCCGCGAAGCCGGCAAGGAAATCAAGCGCGGCTACAAACGCGGGCTGGACGGATACGACTGCGTGGAATGGTGCGCCGCCCAGCCCTGGTGCGACGGCAAGGTCGGCACCTGGGGCGGGTCGGCGCTGGGCAAACAGCAGTTCGACACCGCCGCCGAACAGCCGCCGCACCTGGTCTGTTGTGCGCCGCTGATTGCCTTTCAGGGCAACCGCTACGAGTCCTATTACGAGGGTGGCGTGCTGCTGGAATCCCACGTGCGCACACTGGACGGGCTGGGCTTTGGCGTAAGCGAAGCCGCCACGGCCGTGCGCACGCCCGACAAGCCGGTCTGGCGCATCGTGCGCAACCAGAGCTACACGCCCGAAAAGATCAGCGTGCCCTGCCTGTTGATCAGCGGCTGGTGGGACAACTACCCGCGCGAGATTCTCGAGCAATACCACGACCTGGTCACCAAAGGCGGCGAATCCGCGCGCAA
This sequence comes from Planctomycetota bacterium, assembly GCA_015075515.1. Classification (GTDB taxonomy): domain Bacteria; phylum Planctomycetota; class UBA8742; order UBA2392; family UBA2392; genus H3-PLA7. Next base: position 1,169,288 of record JABTUE010000001.1, on the reverse strand, counting down.
ACACACCCGGCTGGTCATGGGCCCGTGGTCGCACACCCAGATTGACGTCCCCAAACAGGGCGACCTCGAGTTCAAAGCCGCCGAGGACTACAGCACGAACATCACCATGCGGTTCTTTGACTACTTCCTGCGCGGCAAGACCGACAACGGTTATGACAAGCTGCCGCGCGTGCACGCCTTTCAGTGTCACACCGGCTGGGTCACCGGCGAAAGCTGGGACAAACTGGCCGGCAAGGCCCAGACCCGCTGGCTGACCATTGATGGTGACATTGTCACCACCGAGCCGCGCATGGCCCCCGAAGGCCCCGCCCCCGGCCGCGGCTTCCACTACGACCCGCGCCAGGCCAGCCCCAGCATCGGCGGCCGCAACCTGCCGCCCATGACCCACGGGCCCAAAAACGTGACCGAGCTTGAGCGCCGCAAGGACGTTCTGGTCTACGCCACGCCGGAACTTGAGGCACCGATGGCCGTGCGCGGCGAGGTGGTTCTCAAGGTGCGCGTCTGGTGCAACCGGCCGGATTACGACCTGCACGCGCGGCTGGTGGATACCAACGCCAGGGGCGAAAGCTTTCTGGTCTCGGAAACAATCCTGCGCGCCAAGCTGCGCGACGGCAAAAGTGTGCAACCGGCCAGGCCCGGCGAAGGCGTCGAACTGGCGCTGCGCTTTGCCCCCCACGCCTACACCTGGCAGAAGGGACACCGGCTCAAGCTGATTCTCACCGGCGGCAGCACCCCGCGGTACGAACGCAACGGCCACACCGGCGCCGACGCCTGGGATGAAAAAACCGCCCAGGACGCCGACATCACGCTGGACCACCACGGCCCCAAAGCCGTTCTGGAACTGCCCGTGGCGGCCCCGTAAACCGCGGCCGGCGCGCGGCTTTGCAACCCAACACGGCGCAACCTTGCATGCTTACGACTCGCGGGCGCGGGCGCGGACGGCGGCCTCGTCAATATCGTTGTCGCCCCACAGCAGGCGGCCCTCCATGCCGCCGGCGACAGTGACAACCTCGCCGCTGATATGGCGCGAAACGGCGGGCGAACTCAGCACCGCCACCACGCGCGCGATATCGGCGGCGCGGGCAAGCTGGCGCAGGGGCATGGTTTTCACCACACGCCGGATGGTGCCTTCGCGGTCCAGGGCTTCGCGGGCCATTTCGGTGACGGTCCAGCCGGGCTCGACCATGTTCACGCGGCCAAACGGGTCAAGCTGTGTGATCTCGTTCTTGAGCGTGCGCACCAGCCCGTACAGCCCGGCCTTGGAAAGTGAATAGTCCACGTGGCCGCGTTCGCCAAAGCGTCCGGCGGTGCTGCCGATGAACGTGAGGCTGGCGCCGTGGTTGTCCGAACGCGGTTTCAGGTGCGAAAAGAAAGCGCGGGCAGTCCAGATCGCGCCGTACAGGTTGACATCAATGGTGTGGCGCATGCGCGAAACGCTGATCTGGTGGATCATTTCGTCGGGTTGGGGCCACTTGCCGGCGTTGGCCACGCAGATGTCCACACGGCCAAAGTGCTTTGCGGCGGCGTCCATGGCGGCGTGGACGGCGTCGGGGTCGGCCACGTCGGCGGCCAGCGCCAGGGCGCGATCCTGCCAGTTCTGGGCGGTGATGAACTCGCGCAGCCAGGCGATGTTGGCGTGCGCGTGCAGGGCCAGCCGGCAGCCTTCGGCGGCAAACACGCGCGCCAGGGCGCGACCGATGCCGCCCGACGCACCGGTGAGAAACACAACCTTGCCGGCCAGTTGCAGATCCACTACTTTTCGGCCTCCAGCCGCCAGATACGCCCGCTGTGGTGTCCGCACACGTAAACTTCGCCGGCGGGGTCTTCGCCAAAGCTGCTGATCGCGGCGTTGCGCACATGCAGCAGCAGTTCGTGCTGTTTGACTTTCTTTTCCTGGTGGTCGTATTCAACGCCCCACAGCCGGCCGCTGCCGTAGTCGGCGTACAGATACACGCCCCTCAGCTTTTCCATCACCTTGCCGCGGTAAACCACGCCGCCGGTAACGCTGATGCCCTTGTCGCGGGGGTAGTCCACGACCGGGTCAATCATGTCGGCGGCCTTTTCGCCGTTCTGGAACGGGGCAAAACCCTCGCGCCGGTTCCAGCCGTAGTTGCCGCCCTTGACAATAATGTCTATTTCTTCAAAGGCGTTCTGGCCGACATCGCCGCCCCACAACAGGCCGGTTTCGGCGTCAAAGGCCATGCGCCAGATATTGCGCAGCCCGTAGGCCCAGATTTCGGGACGGGCGCCGTCCTTGCCTACAAACGGATTGTCGCGCGGCACGGCGTAGGGTTTTCCGTTTTCTTCGCGGTCAATGTCCAGCCGCAACACAGTGCCCAGCAGCGTGGCCAGGTTCTGGCTGTGGTTGTGGGGGTCGTTGGCGGCGCCGCCGTCACCGAAGCTGGCGTACAGAAAGCCGTCGGCTCCGAAGTTAAGGGAACAGCCGTTGTGGTTACCCCAGGGCTGTTCGACCTCAAGAATGACCTTTTCCGTTGCCGGATCCGTGGGCTGGCCGTCCTTGCTTGCGGTAAAGCGCGACAGCACGCCCCGGCGCGGCCTGGTACCCTTGAGCTGCGAATAGTTCACGTAAAAATGCCGGTTTTCCTTGAACTTGGGGTGAAAGGCCAGGGCCAGTAAACCCTCTTCGTTGTGGCGTCGGCGGCGCTCGGGCACGACGGTGCTGAGGTCCAGAAACAGTTCTTTGGTTTCGGCCTCGGGCCTGAAGCGCCAGATGCGGCCGTCCTGTTCCACGACATAAAGCCAGCCGCTGCCGGTGCCGTCGTGACCAAACCACAGCGGCAGGTCAAAGCGCAGTTTGGGAAAGGCGTCCACAAGCTTCAGTGCGGGCAGAGGCCCCGGGTCGGGCGCGTCGGCGCCCTTGAGCGCATCCAGCACCGGGTCAAGGCGGCCGTCAAACCGCCCCAGGGCCAGCGCCGTGGCAACCATGCCCGCGGCGGCCAGCAGGCCGACGGCGGCAAAGGCAAGAATGGACTTGCGGGCCATGGCCGCAGCATAACAGCCGCGCCCGGCGCGGCCTATGCGCCACCGGCCTCGACACGCCGGCCCTTGGCTGCGCTTGCAGTCTGTCATGGATCCGCACGGGGCGGGCAAAATGGCGCGCGCGAGCGCCAGCGGTGTATAATGCAAGTCACACTGCTGAGAGGCCTCATGGACGAACCCACCACGCCCGTGCAGCCGGCTGACCCGATGCGCGTGACCACCGACGCGCTGGGTTCGGAACCCTCGCTGCTGCTGCGGGCCCAGCGCCGCGAGCAGCGTCTGCTTCTGCTGTTGCTGCCGCTGTTTGCGGTGGCGTGTCTGGCGGGCTGGCTGGCCTCGGAGCTGCCGGGCGCCGCGCGCTGGTACGAACGGCTTGTGCTGGTGCCGTCGGCGGCGGGGTTTGTGGGTCTGATGGCATGGCTGTGGCGTTGCCCGCCGGCACACGTGGCGCGGGTGCGGGCGGCCACGCTGGTGCTGGGGCCAGGGATTGTGCTGGTGGGCCAGGGCCAGTTGCTGGCGGATCTGGCGCGCAACGGCTTTGATGACCGCTACTACTTCGGCTGGTCGCCGTGGATCATTTTGTGCAGCGCGTTGTTCATCTTTCTGCTGCCGTCGCGTTATTCGTGGCGCTTTGCCGTGGGTTATTACCTGGTCAGCCTGTGCATGCTGGTGGTGTTTCTGGCCCTGAACAACCGGCCGCTGATGCAGTTCATCCAGGTTGAGTTCCTGCTCAACGGCGTGGTCGCGCCGCCGGTGTTCATCGCGCTGTTGTCGGCGTTCACGCGCATGCGGTCAGACTACACGCGGGCGCGCGCCCAGGCCGAAAGCCTGCGCGAGCTGGCACTGCTGGACGCGCTGACGGGCCTGCCTAACCGGCGCGCGTTCGGCCAGTCGTTTGCGCGGGCGCGGGCACGCCAGGCCCGCACCAAGGCGCCGCTGTGCGTGCTGCTGCTGGACATTGACCACTTCAAGCGCGTCAACGACACCCACGGCCATGCCGCGGGCGACGACGTGCTGCGCGGGCTGGCGGGCGTGCTCAAGCGCGAGCTGCGGGGCACGGACGAAGTTTTCCGCTGGGGCGGCGAGGAATTCGCCGCGCTGCTGGAGGAAACCCCGGCGACGGTGCTGAACGTGGTGGCCGAGCGCGTGCGTGCGGCCGTGGCGGGCGCGCCGCTGCTGTCGCACTGGCCCGTGACGGTAAGCATCGGCGCCACCCACGTCGCGCCGGGCGAAAATGAAGACACGGTGTTTGCACGTGCCGACACGGCGCTGTACCGGTCCAAGCGCGAGGGCCGCAACCGTGTCACGGTGGTTGAAACCGCCTTGGCCGATTAGGGCTGTTTTCCCGGCCATCGCCCCGGCTATACTGGGGCGTACTTCTGCCTGACCAACTCCGGGGTTTCTATGCCGCTGTATACCGTGACGGCCCGTGATGCATCCGGGCGTACCATCAGCCAGGTCAAGGACGCCGCCAGCGTGGGCGACCTGGTGGCCGAACTGCGCAAGTCCGGCCTTACTGTGATTGGCGTGAAGTCCGAGGGCGGGCAGGCCGCGGGCGGCCCGGGCGCCGCGGCGCCGACAGAGGTGCAGGCGCGCGCCAAAAGCCAGGGCGGCCTGTTCCAGAAGAAGGTGAAGGTTTCGGACATGGCGGCGTTCTGCCGCCAGATGTCTACGATGCTGCGCGCCGGTCTTTCGCTGCTGGATTCGCTGGAAACGATCGCCGCGGAAATGGACAACCCGCAGTTCAAGACCGCGCTGCTGAGCGTGATGCAGGACGTCGAGGCCGGCGCGAAGTTTTCCGACGCGCTGAAAAAACACCCGCACATCTTCAACTTCCTGATGTGCAGCATGGTCGAGGCGGGCGAAGTTTCGGGCTCGCTGGACACGATCCTGGAGCAACTGGGCGTGTTCTTCAAGCGCCGCTACAAGCTGCAAAGCCAGATCAAGTCGGCCACGGCGTACCCCAAGTTTGTGGCCGGGTTTTTCGTGCTGATCGTGGGCGGCATCTTCACGTTTCTGGTGCCGCAGTTTGCCGACCTGTTCAAGCAGTTCGGCGCCGACCTGCCGGTGCTGACCAAGGTGCTGATCTTCATTTCGGACGCGATCGTCAGCTTCTGGTGGATCACGGTGCCGGCGGTGATCGGCGCGATCGCGGCGTTCATCTTCTGGCGGCGAACGCCGCAGGGCGCGGAAAGCTGGGACCGGCTGGTGCTGAAAATGCCGCTGTTCGGGCCGCTGGCGGTCAAGTCAGGCGTAAGCCGCTTTACCATGACACTGTCCACGCTGGTCAAGAACGGCATCACACTGGACCAGTCGCTGGAAATCACGGCCAAGACGCTGGGCAACCTGATTCTGGAACAGGCGGTTCTGGACGCTCGCCAGAAACTGATCCAGGGCTACAGCCTGCACCAGGCGCTGACGGAAAGCGGCATGTTCCCCGGCCTGATGACCAAGATGGTGAAGGTGGGCGAAGATTCGGGTTCACTGCCGGACATGCTCAACGACGTTACCGAATACTACGAAGACGAAGTGTCGGCCACAGTGGGCGCGATCACCAGCATGATCGAGCCGGCGCTGATCGTGTCGCTGGGCGCGGTGGTGCTGGTGGTGATTCTGGGCATCTATCTGCCGATCTTCGGCCTGTCGCGCGCCGCGGCCAAGGGCAGCAAGTAGCGCGCCGCAAACCGCAACCGGCCCGGAACCATCCGGGCCGGTTCTGTTTTTGCCGCGCGGGCTACTTGACGGTGATGGTGTTGATGCGCGTGTCGGATGCCGCCTGGGCGCCCGAACCGATGTAGGGGTTCATGGCGGCCAGCCCCTTGACGTGTTTGCCCAGCCAGGCCGTTACATAGCGCCGGCACACCGCGTGCTGCACGGCCAGGGCAATCGTCGCGGCGCTGTCGCCGATCAGTTGGGTGGCGTTGTCTTTGTACTGGCTGTGATTGCCGCCGATGATCTGAAACAGCATGGAGGGCGAACCCGCCAGGGCAAAAATCTCCTGCTGGTTGACCAGCGGCGCCACGCCGTCGTTGCTTGCGGCCACAGCCAGCAGCGGGATGGTGCTGAAGTTGCCGAAGTTCAGCATGGGCGTGCCGCTGACCTGTGAGTCGCGGCTGGGTGACCCGAACAGAAAACAGGCCTTGATGCGCGCGCCGGCGCCCAGGGCGGCGACTTCGTCGCTGGAGGCGATCACACTGGCGCAGCCGCCGCGCGAATGGCCGCCCACGGCCACACGGGAAAGGTCCAGCAGGCCCTGCAACGGGTGTCCGGCGGTGCCGTTCAACTGGGCCAGATGGTTGATCGCGGCGCGGGCATCGTCGGCGTCGCGCTGGCAGTTCTGCTGCGCCGTGCCGAACAGGTCGTTGTTGGGCGACTGGTCGGGGCAGATCACCACATAGCCGTGGCCGGCCAGCCACGCGGCAAGGAAGGCGTTGGCGGTGTAGTCAATGCCGCCGGGAAACACCGGCGCCTTGAAGCCGTGGCTGTACACCACACAGGGGTAAGGCGCGCCCAGGCTGTCGGGCGCAGCGTTTTGCGCAGCGCTCTGGGCCGGGTAGTACAGGCGAAACGCCGGCGTGTCGCCGTGGGCGCCGGGCATGGTGCCGTCGCGCCAGCCGGCGGCAAAGGCGCCGGCGGTGTCGGGGTTCAACAGATCCAGCACCGTGACGGTGGCCGGGGCCGAACCGGCCGTGCCGCCGGGGGTGGTCACGGACACCGTCCAGGCGCCGGGGGCCACACCGGCGGGCAGCGTAACGGTCACCGTCGTGCTGGTCGTGCCGGTAATCGGCAGCACCGTGGCGGCGGGGTCGCCCAGCACCGCGGCCGTTGCGCCTGCCAGCGCCGAACCGGTCAGGGTCAGGGTTGTCGCGCGGTCGTTCAGGGCGCGCGTCGGCGTGATGCCGCCCACCGAGGGCGGTGTCGGGCCGCCGCCGGAGGCCTGAATCGTCAGCGCGGGCGAGCCGGTGTTGCTGCCCGCGGGGGTGGTCACGGTCAACGTGTAGACGCCGGCGGGCTGGCCGGCGGAAAGGTCAGCCTCGAGCGTGGTGTCGGACAGCACGCGAAAAACCAGTGTGGCGGGTGACGGCCCGGCCAGGTTGACGGTGGTGGTGCCGGTAAAGCGCACGCCCTGGATGGTCAGGATAGCCGGGTTGCCTTGGACAACGGTGGCGGGGGCGATGCTGTTGACTTCAGAGGGCAGTGTCGGGGCGGCGCCGCCGGAGCCGGAGTCATTGCTACTGGATCCGCAGGCAGCAAGCAGCAGCAGACAGACAAGGACGGGCAGACATCTGGGCATGGGTTTTCCCGGTGGGGGTAGTCGCCTTGGGGCGAGCAACCTAACGCTGTCGGATTCTTGCGTACAACCGGTGGTTGCAGGCGGTGGATGTCAGGCCAGTGTTTGTGGAATGAAGCGGGCGCCCGGAGCGTCAGAAATTGAATATACCATATATAGTGTATTGGCTAGACCGCCAAAAGTTGCAATGTGAGATTGCCGACATTGCTCAGTGGGAAGTTGGTGGACTGGCGTTGATGGCGTGGAAATCATCTGTCATACCTGTGCCTGTATGAACTTGCGACAACAACACAATATTTTGGGCTTTTCCTTGACCACCCCTTCACGCGGGGTATACTGCCCCCACGACGCCGGGAAGGTCCCGGCGTCTAAACTTCAAACTCTGAAACCTACTAGCAGTTGCTTCTTCCGAACGGCCGTTACCTCGGCCACGGGGGCGCTTCTGCGACTTTTCCCATGCCGCGCCGGCGGCCCCAGGCCGCTCGCGCCCTATTTTCAGGAAGGCACACTATGCAGAAGAAGACAGGCTCCGTGGCGACGGGCAACACCACACGCAAGACCCGCAAGGGCGTGACCGAACGCCGCGAGCCCAACGGAACCAGGGCCGCCACCATGGCCTCCACGGCCAAGACCTGCCCCAGCGGCGTCACCGTCCCGCGCGTGTTCACGCGCGAGGGCCAGAACGTTCTGGCCGACGTGAAGTACGCGCGCCGGTCCACCAAGATCACCAACCCCGACGGCAGCATTGTCTTCAAGATGGACGGCGCCGAGATTCCGGCCGACTGGTCGCAACTGGCCACCGACATCATGATCAGCAAGTACTTCCGCAAGGCCCAGGTACCCCAGTACCCCGAGGGCGCCGACCCTCTGAACAGCGAACCCCTGCGCGACGAAGAGGGCAACATCGTGCTGGGTCCTGAACGCAGCGCGCGCCAGGTGGTGCACCGTCTGGCGGGCTGCTGGCGCCACTGGGGCGAAAAGTACGGCTATTTCCGCACACCCCAGGACGCCCAGGCCTACTACGACGAAATGGCCCACATGCTGATCCACCAGTACGCGGCGCCCAACAGCCCGCAGTGGTTCAACACCGGGCTGGCCTGGGCTTACGGCCTGACCGGGCCGGGCCAGGGCCATTACTATGTAGACCCGGACACCGGCGTGCTGAAGGAATCCGAAGACGCCTACACCCACCCGCAGCCGCACGCGTGCTTCATCCAGGCCGTGCGTGACGACCTGGTGGGTTCGGGCGGCATCATGGATCTGTGGACCCGCGAGGCGCGCCTCTTTAAATACGGCAGCGGCACCGGCACCAACTTCAGCGCCCTGCGCGGTGAAGGCGAGCCTTTGTCCGGCGGCGGCCAGTCTTCAGGGCTCATGTCATTCCTTCGCGTCGGCGACCGCGCCGCCGGCGCGATCAAATCCGGCGGCACCACGCGCCGTGCCGCCAAGATGGTGTGCCTGGACCTTGACCACCCCGACATCGAGCAGTTCATCAACTGGAAGGTCACCGAAGAACGCAAGGCCAAGATCCTGATTGACGCCGGCTTTCCCGCCGACTTCAACGGCGAGGCCTACGGCACCGTCAGCGGCCAGAACAGCAACAACAGCGTGCGTGTGCCCAGCGAGTTCATTGACGCCGTGCGCAACGACGGCGACTGGCACCTGCGCTGGCGCACTGACCGCAGCCACATTTCCAAGACACTCAAGGCCCGCGAGCTGTGGGACCAGATTGCCTCGGCGGCCTGGGGCTGCGCCGACCCCGGCGTGCAGTACGACACGATCATCAACGACTGGCACACCTGCCCGCAGGACGGCCGCATCAACGCAAGCAATCCGTGCAGCGAATACATGTTTCTGGACGACACGGCCTGCAACCTGGCCAGCCTGAACCTGACGAAGTTCTTTGACGAAAAGACCGCCAGTTTTGACGTTCATGCAATCAAACACGCCACGCGCCTGTGGACGATCACGCTGGAAATCAGCGTGCTGATGGCGCAGTTTCCCAGCCGGGAAATCGCGCAGAAGTCCTACGACTACCGCACGCTGGGTCTTGGCTACGCCAACCTGGGCACGTGCCTGATGCTTTCGGGCATTCCTTACGACAGCAAGCGCGCGCTGGCGGTGTGCGGCGCGCTTTCGGCGATCATGACCGGCGAAAGCTACGCTGCCAGCGCCGAAATGGCCGCCGGCCACGGGCCTTTCCCCGGATACAAACGCAACGCCAAGGACATGCTGCGCGTGATGCGCAACCACCGTCGCGCGGCCTACAACGCGCCGGCCAGTGAGTACGAATCGCTGAAGGTCGCGCCCGCAGGCATTGAGCCCGAACACTGCCCGGGCTATCTGCTGGATGCCGCCCGGGAATGCTGGGACCGCGCGCTGGACCAGGGCAAGAAGTACGGCTACCGCAACGCCCAGACCACGGTAATCGCGCCCACGGGCACGATCGGCCTGCTGATGGATTGCGACACCACCGGCATTGAGCCCGACTTCGCGCTGGTGAAGTTCAAGAAGCTGGCCGGCGGCGGCTACTTCAAGATTGTCAACCAGTCCGTCGAGCCGGCGTTGCGCAACCTGGGCTACAACGAGCGCCAGGCCAGAGCGATTGTCGAATACATTGTCGGCACACTTACGCTCAAGGGCGCACCGTACATCAACACCGACACGCTGAAGCAGAAGGGGCTCAACGACGCCGACCTGTCGCGCATTGAGCACGCGCTGCAGGGCGCGCTGGAACTGGGTTTTGCCGTCACGCCCTGGACGCTGGGCGATGAAACCATGAAGCGCCTGGGCTTTGAAAAGGAAAAATACACGGCCCGTGACTTCAACCTGCTGCACGCGCTGGGCTTCACCGACGAACAGATCGCCACGGCCAACGACCACATCTGCGGCCGCCAGACGATCGAGGGCGCGCCGCACCTGCGGCCCGAGCACCTGCCGGTGTTTGACTGCGCCAACCGCTGCGGCAAGCACGGCACGCGGTTTATTCACCACATGGGCCATGTGCGCATGATGGCCGCGGCCCAGCCGTTCATTTCGGGCGCGATCAGCAAGACCATCAACATGCCCAACGAAGTCAGCGTCGAAGACATCAAGGACGCCTATCTGCAGGCCCACGATCTGGGGCTCAAGGCCGTGGCGATCTACCGCGACGGCAGCAAGCACAGCCAGGTGCTGAGCACCACCAAGAAGAAGGAAGCGGCCAAACAGGAACCCGAAGCGAAGGCCCCGGTCACCGAAGTCGCCGCCCCGCCGGCCGACATCAAACCCGTGACACTGCCGCTTCCGGCCAAGGGTCTGCACCGCCGCCCGCTGCCCAAACGCCGCAACGGCATTACCTATGAGCTCAAGATCGGCGGCCAGAAACTGTACGTGCGCACCGGCGAGTACGAAGACGGCCAGTTGGGCGAAATCTTCCTGGATATGTCCAAGGAAGGCGCAACGCTGCGCAGCATCCTGAACTGCTTTGCGATTGCCGTCAGCAAGGGCCTGCAGTACGGCGTGCCGCTGGAAGAGTTCGTCAACACCTTCATCTTCTCGCGCTTTGAACCCCAGGGCATCGTGGAAGGCCACGAAAACATCAAGATGGCCACCAGCGTGATTGACCTGGTGTTCCGCACGCTGGGCTATGACTACTGCGGCCGCACGGATTTCCTGCACGTGCAACCCGAGACCGCGCAGGGCCCGGCCCTGCTGGCCCAGCAGGGCGACCACGTGGATCTCGGCCACGCCGGAGAACCCGCCCGCGTGCTGGACACGACGGCTGCTGCCCCGGCTGAAAAGCCGGTTCTGCCCGCCAAACCCAAAGGCCGGCGCAAAGGCAACGCCCTGAGCGACCACCTGGAATCCATGATGGGCGACGCCCCCATGTGTGACGTGTGCGGCCACATCACCGTGCGCAACGGCGCCTGTTACAAGTGCCTGAACTGCGGCAACAGCATGGGTTGCTCGTAACAGTTCAGCACGAGAAACGGCCGGGGCCCCGCCCCGGCCGTTTCCTTTTCGCCCGCGGGCTTTCGGCTCGTACAATGGTCACCCCCGGCGTGTCCCCTGAACCAGGAGAACCCATGCTGCGAGCCTCACTTGTGGCGGCCTGTGCGGTGACCACCGTTGCGCTGCCCACGCAAACCTTTGAACCGCCGACCATACTCAAGGCCAACGACTCACCAATCGGCCACGTGCTCAACGGCCGCGAGCGGTATTATCCCTCGCCGGCGCTGCACGATGTGGACGGCGACGGCGTCAAAGATCTGGTGATCGGCGACCTGTTCGGCAACCTCACCTGGTGCAGGGGCGGCAAAGACGGCTGGGGCGAAGAAAAGACGCTCAACGGCGCCGACGGCAAGCCCCTGAAGTTCAACAACTGGTGATGCATCGGCATGCAGCCACAGTTCGTGGACTTCAATGCCGACGGACACGCCGACATCGTCACGGCCACCTTTGACGGCAGCCCCTGGGTCAGCTTCGGCAGTGAAAAGGGCTTTCAGGCCCCAAAGACCATCCTCGACAAAGACGGCAAGCGCATGTGGTTGTCCCAGTACTACGACTGGGACAAAAAACAGTGGACCAAATCCGACCGCACCGGCGGAAAGGCACCCGACGCGCACTGCATCTCTGCCGTGGCCTTTGACTGGGACGCCGACGGCGACTTTGACCTGATTCTGGGCGATTACGGCAAGGGCCTTTTCCTGGTGCGCAACGAAGGCAGCAACGCCGAGCCCAAATTCACCGGCAAACCCGAATCCGTCATGGTCGGCGACAAGCCGCTGGACGCCGGCGACAAAATCACCGCCCCGCGCTTTGTGGACTGGGACGGCGACGGCCTGGCCGACATCGTGCTGGGCACCTTTGGCGACGCCTGGGGCGCCGGCAAGGGCGGCTCCGTGCTGCTCTTCCGCAACACCGGCAAAAAAGGCGAACCGCGCTTTGAGCCCGCCAAAGTGCTGATCGAGGCCAGCCCCAAAACCGCCAGCAGCGCCACCCGGCCTGACGCCGGCCTGTATCTTGATGTCGCCGACCTTGACGGCGACGGCAGGCTGGATCTGGTTGTCGGCGGCTATTCACTGTGGAAAGACGAGGTCAAACCCGGCGACCGGCCCTCGCGCGAGGCCACGGCCAGCCGCAAGCCCTATGTCTGGGCCTGGCGCCAGAAGTCCGAAAAGGCCGCCCCCGCCAAAGGCGCCGAAAACTGACCCATCTGCGGGCGAAAGCACCCGGGCGCCACGGCGCCCGGGTTCGATTTGGCGTGTTTCCCGACAACGCGAAGGCCGGGTGCCGCCTTCACCGGTTTGCGTTACGGCGCGAATTTGGGCCGTAACGCCGGGTGCCCCCGGCGCGTATCATCGTGACACCCCGTGTCCCCTGCCGCCGGAGTTGCCATGACGCGTCTGCTGCCCGTGTTTGTGCTGCTGCTGGCCGGTGTCTTGCGTGCCCAGGCCGAGCCCCTGCCTGACCCCAACGACAGCAAGGGCTGGGTCAATGCCTCCAGCCGGGCCGATGTGCTGAACCTGCCCGCTGACACCAGGCACCTGCACGGCTACCGTATGGACGACGCGGCGCTGGAATCACTCAAGCGCTTCAAGGGTTTGCAATCGCTGACGCTCGAGGGTGAATACACCGACGCCGGGGTCAAACACCTGGCCGAGCTCAAGACGCTGCGCAATCTTCAGATTGACTGCACCAACCTTTCCGACGCCGCCTGTACCCCGATTGGCAAGCTGGCCGAACTGGAATGGCTGGGGCTGGAACGCTGCGTCAAGATCACCGACCGCGGCCTGCGCGAACTGGCCGGGCTTAAGAAAGTCACCTGGCTGATCCTGCACGGCGACCACTGGGACGATTTCGGCCGCCGCGAAAACCAGGGCATCACCGACGCCGGGCTCAAGCAACTGGCCGGCATGACCGCCATGAAGCGCCTGGACCTCGGCAGCCTGCGCAACGCCGGCGACGCCTTGGCCGAACTGGGCCCGCGCATGAAGGATCTTGAAGAACTCACCCTCAGCTACTGCGGCAAGGCCGGCGAAAACGCCTTCAAGGGCCTGGCCAAGTGCAACAACCTGCGGCTGGTCATGCTGCTGGGGCTTGCGGCCGTGAACGAACCCGTGACCCGTCAGCTTGCGGGGCTCAAGGGACTTCAGGAACTCTCGCTCAGCATGTGTGAAGGCCTGGACGACGCGGCATTGGGGGCGCTGGGCAAGTCCAAATCGCTTAAGGCCCTGCAGTACCAGGGGCGCGTCGCGTTCGGCGATGCCGGCCTGGCCGAACTGGCCAAATGCCGCAGCCTGTCGCGCCTGAGCATCGCGCACGTGGAAGCTTCGGGCGGGCTGGACATGGGCGACGACGGCGATTTTGAAGAGGGCACACCTCGCCCGCCCCGCCAGCCCGCAAAGCCCGCACCCAAGGCCAAGTTCAGCGACGCGGCATTCAAGGCCCTGGCCAAGGCCGAAGGTCTGCGCCTGCTAATTCTGGAAAACCTCGAGGCCGCCACCGACACCGCGCTGCTGGGTCTGGTGGACGCGCCGCTGGTGCATCTGGCGCTGAACGCCTGCCCCAACGTAAGCGACAAGGGCCTGCAGGTGATCGGAAAGATGAAAACACTGCGGCACCTGAGTCTGGCCGTGGACGGCAGCATGCCCGCCCCGCCGGGCATGGAACGCGGCAAAAAAATGCGCATCACCAACGAGGGCTTGCGCCATCTGGCGGGTCTGGAAAATCTTGCGGAGCTCAACCTGTCCGGCCAGGCCGTCACCGACGCGGGCATGGAACACCTCAAGGCGCTTTCCGCGCTGCGGCGGCTGGTGCTGGCCGGCGTGGGCGGGGTGAGTGAAAGCGGCGAATCCGCGCTGCGCGCGGCGCTGCCGGAACTGGTCATTGACCGCGGTAACGGCGACGAGCCCCCGCCGGATTAGCCGGCCGCACCAGTATTGTCGCACCAGGCGCGCGGCGCATAATGCCCGCCATGAAACGCACCCGTGCCAGCAAAGCCCTGCCACCGGCCCGACGCGAGGCGCTGCTCAAGACGCTGCAGGACCGTTTTGAGGCCAACCCGAACCGCCATGACGGTCTGGCCTGGGCCGACGTGCGGGCGCGACTGACGGCCGCGCCGGACAAGCTGTGGTCGCTGCATGAAATGGAACGCACCGGCGGCGAACCCGACGTGATCGGCCTGGATCCTGACACCGGCCAGTATCTGTTTGCCGACTGCTCGCCCCAGACACCCAAAGGCCGGGTCAGCCTGTGCTATGACGGCCCGGCGCTGAGGGCCCGCAAAGAACACAAACCCCAGGGCAGCGCCGTCGAGACCGCCCAGGCCATGGGCATAGAACTGCTTGATGAGGCACAATACCGGCGGTTGCAGAGCCTGGGCGAATTCGACACCACCACGTCAAGCTGGGTCAAAACCCCGCCGGACATCCGGGCGCTGGGCGGTGCGCTGTTCTGCGACCGGCGCTACGGCCATGTGTTTGTCTATCACAACGGGGCCCAATCGTATTACGCTGCACGGGCCTTTCGCGGGCTGCTGAAGCTCTGACCGGAAACCGCCATGCACCCCGACGTTGCCGCCTACAACGATGCCCAGACGCCGGCCGAGGCCGCGATCTGCCGCCTGCTGGCCGAACAGATTGACCGCCACCTGCCCGATGCCGAAAACAGAATCTGGCACGCCCACCCGGTTTGGTTTCTCGACGGCAACCCGGTGGTCGGCTACAGCAGGCTCAAGCACTGCGTGCGGCTGCTGTTCTGGAGCGGCCAGAGCTTTGACGAAGACGGCCTGGCCAAAGAGGGCAGCTTCAAGGCCGCCGAGGCGCGCTACACCGCGGCGGAACAGGTGGACAAAAAGCTGCTCCGGCGCTGGCTGGCCAAGGCGCGAGACATCCAGTGGGACTACAAGAACATCGTCAAACGCAGGGGCCGCCTGCAACGGCTGAAGTAACGCCGCGTCAGGCCCCCAGCAGCACGTTGTCTATCAGACGCGTGGTGCCCACAAAGGCTGCCACGGCGCACAGGGCCTTGCCCTGCACGACGGCGATTTCGGACAGGTCGCCGGCGTCCAGGATCTCAAGATAATCCACGCGGTCTACCTCGGGCGTCAGCACGTCCAGGCCGGTCTGGCGCAAGGTCGGCACGTCGCGCGTGCCGGCGGCAAAGGCGGCCTCGATGGCGCGCAATGAACGCACCAGCGCCAGGGCGCGGCGACGCTGGTCGGCGTCAAGATAGCGGTTGCGGCTGGACATGGCCAGGCCGTCGGGCTCGCGCACAGTCGGGCAGGTGATGACCTCCAGCGGCATGTTCAGTTCGCGAGCCATGCGCGTGAGTACCAGCGCCTGCTGCGCGTCCTTCTGGCCGAAGTACGCGCGCGCGGGCTGCGCCAGGTTGAACAGCTTGGTCACCACGGTGGTGACGCCGCGAAAGTGACCCGGCCGCGACCGGCCGCACAGTTTGTCGGTGAGGCCCTCGACGGTGACCCAGGTGGCAAAGCCCGGCGGGTACATCATGGCGGTGTCGGGCGTAAACACGGCCTGCGCGCCGGCCGCCGCGCACAGGCGCAGATCGGCCTCGAGCGTGCGGGGGTATTTGTCCAGGTCTTCGTTGGGCCCGAACTGGGCGGGGTTGACAAAGATGCTGACCAGCGTGGCCGTGTTTTCGACGGCGCTGCGCCGGATCAGGCTGGCGTGGCCGTCGTGCAGCGCGCCCATGGTCGGAACAAAGCCCACGCTGCCGGTCTGGCGGGTTCGCCACTGGCGCAGGGCATCAATGCTTGTAAGGGTCAGCATGACGCCAGCCTACAGCCCCGCGGCGCCGGGCGCACCATCCCGCAACCGCGCCAGCGCCGCGGCCCAGGGTTCGCCGCTGCGCGGGTCAATCGCGCGGGGCTCAATCTGCAGCAGCGGCCACAGCACAAACGCCCGCTGGTGCATGCGCGGGTGCGGCAGTTCCAGCCCCGGCCCCGAAACCACGGCATCGGCGTACAACAGCAGGTCAAGGTCCAGTGTACGCGGGGCATTGCGCGGCCGGCCGGCGCGGTCGCGACCCAGACCGCGCTCGATCTCCAGCAGCGCCGCCAGCAGCTCGCGCGGGCCCAGCGACGTTTCAATCGCCGCGACTCCATTGAGAAACCGCCCCGAACCGGGCGGGCACCCTTCCGGTTCGCTTTCTATCAGTGACGAAACCCGCGCCAGCCGCACACCGGCCACACGGCCCAAAGCGTCCAGCGCCGCGGCCAGGTTGGCCTCGCGGTCGCCCAGGTTGCTGCCCAGCCCGATGAAGGCGCGCGGCATGGGTGCCTGTTGTAGCAGCCGCCGGCGCAAGGGCCACGGCCGGCCGGATACCCGGCGGTAACCGGCGGCGTTTGGCACGCCGTTGGCCCGAAAAACACACGAAAGATTGTTTCGCATCCGGCGTCGCTTTGCCGTTTAATGCACGGGGTCGGTGGCGGGGGATCGCGGTCGGGTTCCCCACGAATAAGGCAGACACGATGCGAGGCGCTGTGCCCCTTTGGGCGCTGGTGCTCCTCGGCTTGATGGCGGGTTGGGCCGGCATGCTGCCGGCACAGGACAACGCGGAAAAATCACCTGCAAGCCTGCAGCTTGAGGGTGACCCCTTTGCCGAGGAAATCCGGCTTATCGAAGCCGCGGCCGACAAGGCCGCGCGCCAGTCCGCGTTTGAAGCCACGCTGCGCCGCGCCGAAACACTCAAACGCGACCCGGATCCGCTGCTGTCCATTCTGCGCAACAAGAAACCCGAAGACACGTTTGGCGACCTGGCGGCCTGGATCCGCGACCACGAACACGCCCGGCGCGAATGTTTTTTGCCGGTGCTGATCACGGCTGCGGGCGAGGCCGGCGATTCGGCGCGGCCGGCGCTTCAGGCCCTGCGCGCTTACGGGCTGGCCGGGGCCGACGCGCTGGTAAAGCTGCTGGCCGGTGAAAACGCCACAGATCGGGCAACGGCTGTTGCCGTAGCGGGCTCGCGGATCGGCGGGCTGCGGGGGGCGGCGCGCGTGATTCCGCACCTGGTGGGGCTGGTGCATGACAACGGTTCTGAACTGCAGGGCGCGGGCATTGCCGCGCTGAAGCGACTGGCGCTGTTGAATCTGGAAACCCCGGCGGAATGGAAGGTCTGGCTGGGCGCCAAGTCGGAAACCGACCTGATGGCCGAAATCGGCGACCGCGAAACCGAGGCCCGGCGCGCCGCCGAAACCCGCGCCGCCGAACTCGAGCGCGAACTGCACGCCACGCTGCTGCAGACCATGCGCACCCGCGATGCCCAGGACGCGGCGGCGCTGGTCAACCATCTTCGCAACAGCAAGTACAACGTGGTGCGCGAAGAAGCCGCACGCCTTCTGGGCGCGTTATTGCCCAGTCTGGACGAAGACGGCGCCCGCGCGCCGATTGAAGCTTTGGGCGGTGTGCTGAACGACGTCGCCGCCGCCGACAGCGTGCGCCGCGCCTGCGCCGTGGCGCTGGCCGAACCGCGCGGGTCCGGCCCCGCCGGCGCGGCCAAGGTAGCACTGGCCTTTGCCCAGATTGACCGCGCCCTGGAAAGCAACGGTATTTCCGCCGATCTGAAGCTGGAACTGGTCAAGGGCCTGAACTCGCCGATCGCCGCGCCGCGCCTGGCGCGGGTGCTGTCGGCCGAAATTGATGTTGCTGCCACGCGCAGCGGGGCCCTGCTGGAAACCGCAATCGGGCAGGTGCGCTATGTGCTGGAAACCGACGACACCGGGCCCAACCGCGACCTTTTACTGGCCCAGCTCGCGCGCCTGTTGAATCTGCTGGCCGACCAGCTTTCAGGCACGCTGGAAGCCCCGGCCCGCAAGCGGTTTGTGGATCTGGCCACCCGCGCCAACGACACCCTGCAGTTTCTGGCGCGTCTGCGCCGTGTGGACGTTTCCGCCTGTGTCAACGCCCTGTTCCGCCTGATCCGCACCGAAAGCGGCGCCAGCAACAGCGCGCTTACCGCGCTGCGCCAGGCACTGGACGTTCCCAGCGCGCGCGAGCCCCTGCGCAGCCTGCTGACCACCCCGCCCGAAAGCGAACAACTGGCCGCGCTCTACGCCCGCCTGCTGGCCGACCCCGGCGCCGAAGCCATGCTGGTCAACCTGCTGGGCCTGTGCGAAGCCCTGGAACTCGCCCCCGAGCCGGTTGAAACTATCAAGGGCCGGCTGATCGAGCGCGCCCGCAGCGTGGACGCCGTGCTGCCGCCCACGCCGGAACAGCGCCGCAACCTGCGCGACGCCCTGCGCGGACTCCTGGCGCGGCTGTATTCGACGCCCCAGGAACACGTGGACCTGATCCAGCAGTTAATGGACTGCGACTACGGCGAAAAAGACGCCCTGGGCTATATTCTGGTGCTGCGGCCATCGCGCGTTTCGATTATCGCCAAGGCCCTGGAACCCAAGCTCGCGGTCAAACCCCTGCGCGTGGGTCGCCTGGCCGTTGAACTGGCCTCGGCCTTGACCCGCGCCGAAAGCGAAAGCCCGGCCTTTGCCCAGTTCCGGGCCACCGTCAACGCGTCGGTGCGCGCCGATCTGGGCGCGCGCGTCGAACGCGGCATCCGTCAAGGTCTCGACGACGAAGAACGACGCAAACTGGAAGAGCACGCCAACGGCCCGCTGCGCGACCAGTACGTGCTGGCGGCGCTGGAAAAACTGGCCGCCAACACCGCTCAGTCCGACAACCGCGACGCCATGGCCGAGATGCTGCTGGCGGTGCTGCGCAAGGCCCATCCCGAAAAATACGACCGCGTGGCGCTCAAGGGCCTGGATGCCGCGGCGTTTGCCAACGCGCTGGACGGCCTCAAGACGCGGCTCAAGCAGGACGGCTATCTACCCTAGGCCCATGCCCAGCAGCACCAGTTGGGCACCCACTTTCATCAGCACGTCGGTGGGCAGAAAGTGGCGGATGTCCAGAATGTAGCCGATCTCGCGCTCGTCGTCGGGCTTCAGTTCCAGAAACTCGCGCAACCACGCCAGAGCGTCGTCGCTGTCTTCGGTGGCCCAGGCCGGCGCGATGGACATCATTTCTTCGATTACTTCGACGCGCGCGTCCAGCAGGCGCATATCGGCGATGCGTTCCACAATCCGCGGGTGGCGCTCGCGTACCAGATAGCCGCACAGCACGCCCAGCCGCACCACATCGGGCATCAGCGTGACCTTGCTGACGAACTCGCGCGCGTCGCTGATGATCGTGCGCACCTCGGCCAGCGAGCGCCGCACCTTGCGGATATCGCTGCCGCCGTGAATGCGCAACAGGCGCGTGGCCGAGATTACGGCGCGGTCGGCCATTTCGGGGTGAGCTTTGCCGACCAGCATGTCCCATTCGGCCATGCGCCATTCGACACCCAGAATCTGGGCCCAGATCACGCGCGCGCGTTCCTCGACGCCCAGAATGCGGCGGTCGAACAGCTTGTCTATGTACGCCCGGCCGTCCACGTTGCCCTCATAGGCGCTGGTGACCCACGCCCGCGCCACGGCCTCGTCCAGAGCCACGACAATCACCAGCCCCGGCACCGAAAAGAACCGTCCCAGCGCCTCCAGCAGCGCAAGCCCGAGTTTCGGCGGGCAGCGGTCAAGGTCGTCCACGAACAGAAACGCCGGCAGGTGCGGGTCTTTGGTGCGGGCGCGCAGGTGCGCCACAATCGCGTCCATCTGTTCGCGCAGCCGGCGCGGGAACAGGTAGCTGCGCGAACGTTCCAGCAGCTTCTGCTGCTGGAAACGGTCTTCGCTCAGGCTGGCGGCGTCGGTCATCAGGCGCGAGGCGTGCGCCAGTTCGGCGATCGGCTGGCTGCGGACCACAAGCTGCGAAATCAGGTCCACGGCCGTCAGCATGGCGCGTTCGGCGCCCTCGCTGCCTTCACGGGCGCGGATGTTGGTGGTGTTGGCCGGGTAGCCCTTGCGCCGCATCGCCGCGCCGATCACGGCCTCGACCTGTTCCGGCGCCGGTGCCGTGGCGTTGCCGCGGATGTCAAGCTGGTCCCACAGCGCGAACAGAATGCTGGCAAACGGATCCACGTCTTCCTTGTGGGCCCAGGCCGAAAACCAGCTCACTGATGCCCCGGCCTCGCGCAGGTGATAATCCATCAGTTTGAGTTGCGTGGTCTTGCCCGCGCCGTGGCTGCCGGTAACCAGCGCGCAGCGCAGCGCGGCTTTGCCCTCGGCCACCAGCAGCCACGCGGCGTCACGCGCGGCGTGGTCAACCACCTCGTGGGCAAAGACCGGAAAGCCGTCAGCGGTAAGCTGCGTTTCGATGCTGGTGGGCATGGGCCGAATTGTGGTGCAACGCCGCCCGATTGTCGAGCGCCAAGGCCGCGACAAACCCGCTGTCGTGAACTACGGCAGGCGGAAATTCTGCCGACGGCGGCGGGTGATGGCCCAGACGGCCAGAGCCGCCAAGACCGCGGCCGCGGCGCCGGGGGCGGCGGCAACACAGCCGCCGCTGCCCTTGTCGCCGTTCTTGCCGCCGCCGGGCTGAAGGCCGGCGGGGTCGCTGCCCGGCACAATCGTCAGGCCGTGAACCAGCGCGCCGGTGGCGGCCACTTCAACGCCGCCGCCGACACCCAACGCCGTCACCCGCGCCCAGAAGTCGTCGCCGACGGCGGCGCCGCCGTTGAGCTTCACCACCAGAAACAGGCGGCGTGACTGGCCCGGGGCAAAGTTCATCACCCCGCTAAACGCCAGGCTGCCGTCATCGCCGGGAAAAGCCGCCGCGGCCGTGCCGTACAACGTGTCGGCGGCGTCAAAGGTTCCGTTGGCGTTGCTGTCCTCGTACAGCGCGACGAAGGAAAACGCGCTTTGGTCAAACAGCGAGCCCGCCGCGGCGACGGTGATCGAACCCAGTGCCGCCGCGCCCACCGCGTTGTTGGCCAGCACGAAATCGGCCACGCTCAGGCCCAGGCCACCCGGCCCCACACCGTTGGCAAAGGCCGAAAGTTTCATGCCCGTGCTGGTCACGCCAATCGCCGGGGCGTGGATGCGGATGCCCGCAACCGCCGCCGTGGGCAGGCCGGAGTGGTTCTGGCCTGTGCCGGAAATCGCCGTGATTCGCGCGGCAAAGGTCTGGCCGTAACTGGCGGGTGTTGACCCGTTCAGCTTGCAGACCACCAGCAGGCGTTTGGTTTCGTTGATGGCGAGATTCAGCGTGTCGTTGAACGTCAGCGAGCCGTCATCGGCCCCAAAGGCCGTGAACGACGCGCCAAAGGGCGTGTCCACACCGGGGTCAAAAGCCCCGTTACCGTTGGCGTCCACGTAAAGGCGAATGTCCGAGTATGCGGCAGAATCGTCACCCGTGCCCAAAGCAGCCAAGGTCAAGCTGCTCAAGGTCGCGGCATTGCTGTGGGCAATCACATCAAACGCGCCCACAAGAAACCCGGCGCCCGAGCCAGTCTCAAGCGGCCCCGGCCTCACAACGGCCGCAGGCACAGCCACCACACGGATGTAATCCCCGACCCGGTAAGCTGGTTCGATGTTTGCGGAGCCTGCAACAGTTGGACCACCAAACCTATGCATACTCCAGGACATCTGGCCTTCGTCGAGAAATGTCCCCACAGTTCCCGACCATGTCAGATAGTCACCGACAGCCGATGGCATCCAGTAATCTGTCGGGGAGACGTTGTCGACCAAACCTGGTCCGTTGTAACTCACACCTCCGACGGACATGGTGGCCCAACTGAAGATCGTGAACGGCCCGACCGGCAGGCTGGCTGCATTGCCAGTCCACCCGGCAAAGGGGGTCGTGCCACCCGCTTCGAATGCCGCTTGCCCGAAGACGATGCTGCTCCACTCCTGCCCTGGAACCCATGAGCCATCGTGATTGTCGAGAACCAAGCGAAATGTGTATGTGTACGGAGGCGCGCTGCCGGTCACGTTGTATTCCAGGCGCAGCGGGGTCGGCACGTTGATTACGGCGGCTCCCCGAATGAACGTTGTGGGTACGCCCGTCGGCATGCCGCCCGTTGCGTCAATGGACTGAACGATGGTGTGAAAGGCATTGTTGTAGGCCGGGGGTGCTGCACCTCCCAGCTTGCCCACGATCAGAAACCGTTTGGTCTCTCCGGGCGAGAAAGCCAGAGCCTCAGAAAAGGTCAGGCTTCCATTGTCGGCAGGATAGGCCACGTAGGCCTGACCGTATCGCCGATCAATGCCAAACTCGAAACCCGCGTTGTTGTTCGCGTCCACGTACAGGCCGATTTCGGAAAAGCCGGTGGAATCATCTCCGCTGCCAAGTGCGGTTGTTGTAATGCTGTGAAGCACCAGCCCTGTGGTGTGGGGATTAGAGACAGAAAATTCGCCCATAAGGAAACCGTTGCCGTTTCCCGTGTAGTAGTGCGGCACGTTGACCGATGACCCGGTCGCCGCAGAAACATGCAGGGCGGTTGCCACCAGCGGGCTGGCGGCGACCAAGAGCAAGAGCGTTGAGAATAGACGAAGCATCGGCGGAGTCTCCATTACCTGGCTTTCTGCTCCGCCCCTTTGGTTGGATTGCCCGCTGACCAAGGCAACGTGTAGTACGCTGTTACTCCCGTGCCACCCCAAGCCAGCGCATTTTTGCCACCTTCTCCTCCCCCATCCCCGTCGCCACAAATCGCCCAGGCTTCCCAGCCTTGGCCAGTCGTGTCACCAATCTCGGTGTACGCCGTTGCGTTCCCGCCATCCCCGTTGGAGCCATTGCTGGCGTTGCCGCCATAGGCACGGGCATTTTGGCGTGCTTTGGCAAACGCGAATCCACCGGTCGCGCCGACACCGCCGTATGCCCTTGCGCTGATACCTGTAGACGTGTCGGCCTCGGCATAGGCCGAGCCGCCGACGCCCGCGCCAGCACCTACACCGCCGTAGGCCTCCGCGTTTGCGTGGCTGGAGTAGGCTGTGGCGTCGCCGCCGCCTGCGCCGATGCTGGGATTGCTTGCATCGCCCCCGGCGCGGGCTTCGCCTCCGGCGCTTACCCCATTTCCGCCGGTTGCGGTGGCATCACCCGAGGTGGCAAACGCGTATGCGTTCCACCCACTGCGCCGCCTGCGGCTGATCCGCTCTTCGGCCAGGGCGCCGGTGGTATCACCGCCATAGGCATACGCCACGTCGTAGCCGTAGGCATCGGCCGCGCCGCCGACACCGTTGAACGCGGTACCACCATAGGCATGGGCGCTGCCAGGCACGCATTCCGCATAGGCAAAGCCACCAGCGTGAATCCGACCGTTGCCGCCCCAGGCCCTCGGCGTGGCCGGTGTTGCCGCCCTGGTTGTCGGCACTGGCCGAGCCGCCGGCGCCGCTGGCGAAGTTGACTTGGATCCGTTGCGCCTTTGACGTCCACGCCGCGATAGTCGCGATCACAGGTGCCGGTGGCATTGGCGCCAGTGCCGCCGGTGGCAATCAGAATCGAGTTGTCCGGGTCACCGCTGCCCGGGCTTAGCGTTCCTGTACCCCAGCCGGATCAGGGTTGATGCCGTTGCTGGCGTAGTAGTTGGTATCCGACGGGTTGGAAATCCCCGCGCTGACACAGGCGGCGTGAAAGGCGTTCAGTTGCAGGCCCATGGTCGCCTGGGTTTTGGGCGCCAGTGTCGCCGGCGGCCCCGCGTACAGGTAAAATGCGTCCAGCAACGTGTCAAAGTACTTTGGGCCTCGGCCTGGGGCAACCAAGCCAGGATCAGCCCAGCGCAATCGCCCCCTGGCAAAGGATTCTCATGGCTGCTCCTGTGTGAGTGAATCGCCAAAGGCAACCGTACCACACCGATGCGACCGGGGCTAGAAAAACGCGGGATTTTGGAACAGCCCGTGCCGCAACGAACCGCCCCCGCGGCTTGAACCCGGCGCGGGGGCGGTTGCGGATCGGTGCGTCCGTGGCGGGTCAGGCGTCAAGCTGCTGCCAGAACTCGGCGGGCATGTCCTGGGCCAGGTGCAGCGCGCCGTTGGCCCCGGCAAACGCCGGTTCCTGCACGCGCGTCACGCGGCCGCCTCCCAGTTCGTTGAGCTTGCGTTCAATCGCCTTGTCCAGGCCGATGATCTGGCTGCCGCCGCCGGCCAGCAGCACGTTGTTGCGCATGGCGGCCTGAAACTCGGGGTCGTAGTCGCCAATCAACTGGTGCAGGCTGCCCACAATCTCGGGCACGATGCTTTCCACGGCTTGGCGCACCTGGGCGGTAATGTCGAACTCGCGGGGCACGCCGCGCACAGGCAAGGTCACCCGGACGGGTTCGTCCACCTTGGCCAGGGCGGCAAACTTTTCCTTGAACCCCTTGACCATGTTGACGGTGAAGCTGGCCTCGGGGTACGCGGCCTTGAGCAGTTCAAACAGCTTGCGGTCCACAGCGTCGCCGGCGGCGCTGACGGTGATCTGGTCTTCGGGGGCGGGCAGACTGCCGTGCATGCGGCACAGGTCGGTGGTGCCGGCGCCGATGTCAATCACCAGCGTGTCGGTCAGAAATTGCAGGCCGTAGGCCACGGCAAAGGGTTCGCTGCAGATCATCACGCAGTCCAGCACGCCGCGGGCGGCATCCAGCAGCGCCTTCTGGCTGTGGATGCTGGCCTGGGCGGGGGCGCCGATCACGGCGTACACCAGGTCGTCGGGGCGGGGTTTGGCCAGTTGCAGCACGTGCTGCATCAGATCGCGCACGGCCTGCTGCTGGCGGGCCGGGTCGCGGTTAAGCGCGCCGTCCAGTTCGGCGTACTTCACGTCGCCCTTCTGCATCGGGCGGTACACGTCACAGGCATGCTTGTGACGCCAGGCCTCGGCGCCGAACAGCTTGTCCTTGCCCAGCGCCTTCTGCGAAATCACGTCGCGCGGGTAGGCCACGATGCTGTCAATGGAACAACGGTTGCCGTTGCTGGCGGCAATGGCGGTGTGGCTGGTGCCAAGGTCAATGCCGACGAACAGTACGCCGGCTTCGGGCTTGGATTGGGGGGCGTTGGCGTTGGGCAGCATGGCGGTCTCCGGGCCGATGCAACAGAATCGGCACGGGCGTGGCGGCAACTTTGGGAAAAGGCTGGCCTGCCACGCAGTGTGTTCCGGCTAGACACCCGTGCCGCTGGCGCCGGGCGCTTGCGGTATGGCGGGCGCGTAGAGCAGGGGTAGATTGCGGCCATGGCTGACATTGTGGAAACGATTGTGCGCGGGAGCGTGATCGGCCTGGGTGTTGCCGCCGGCATCTGGATCGGCCGGGCGTGGCAGACGGCCCGGGGGCGCAAGGCCGCGGCCGGGCCGCAGGCGGCGCCGGATATTGCGGAACTGGACGCCACGCGCCAGGCCCAGGCGGAGGTGCTGCAGGAGCTGAAGGCGCGCATTGCGGCGGTGCAGGCCCAGCGTGACAAGGCCCTGGCCGAACGCGGGCGTCTGTTGGAGGGTCTTGGCGCCATCGGCGCCAGGGGCGACGCGGGTGTGACAATCGCGCTGGCCAGCGCGCAGGAACTGGCGGACAAGGCCCGCGAGCTGGGCCGCCACGAAAGCGAACTGGGCGTCCACGACCAGGAACTGGGCCAGTTGCAGGGCGAGTTGCAGGCCGCCGAAGAGCTGCTGGCAGAGGTGGACGCCCAGCGTGACGCCCTGAAACAGCAGGTGCAGGAACAGGGCAGGGAGCTTTACCGCCTGCGTGCCGAGATCGAAGCCACGCAAAGGCGCAGCCACGAACAGCGCGCCCGCACCATGCTGTTGACGCGCAGCAACGTGCGCAAAACCGAGGTAGTGGCCAACCGGCTGGAGGACCAGCTCAAGCACTGGGTGAAGAACACCGGCGCGCTGAACGTGAACTGGAGCCAGCACGGCCACGCGGAGATTGTTTCGGATTTTTTCGCCAAACTGGACCGCGAGTTTCTGGACCGTTACTTCAGCCACGCAACCAACCCCGAATACTCGCGGGGCCAGCGCCGGAACATCCGGGTGCGGGCCGGCGAGGGCGACTGGGGCGAGCTGCTGATCACTCTGGATGACGACGCCGGGCGTACCCTGGGTCTGCGCTTTGAACTGAAGAAGGAATCCCCCGGCGCGCAATGTGTGGGGTTTGTGCTGGCGATGTACCTGCGGGCGCTGTCGCGCGATCTGCGCGACTACACGGTCACGGCGTAAACGACAGCGGGCCGCCCGAAAGGACGGCCCGCTCATAAGGTGCGCAGGCGAACAGAGATAACTTCAGTCCCCCTTAAAAACCGAAGTCACGATCCCGCCCGACTGCGCGTTCCGGCTCCAAAACCATCTCCCCCCCTTAAAAGGAGACAGCCCACAGGAGCCGGCAATCTCATGTTGTCAACGCTTGGACTATACCACACCGACTATCACCGCGCGGTCATGCCGGTGGTTTTGTCGCCTTTTGTTCATCCTGCCTTTGCAACCCCGCAAAGACCCCGCGTGCTCTTGCCGATTGGCCGCAACCACGACCGCCGGGCCGGGGCTATGGGTGGCGGGCAAATTCGCTAGGCTTGCGCGCGTGACACGCGAAGACGCCTTCCGCATTCTGGGTCTGTACCTGGGCGCCAGCGACGAACACGTGCGGGTCAAGCACGCGGCGCGGCGCGAAGCCCTGCTGGCCCGCATTGCCGCCGCCACGCCCGCCGAACAGACCACCTTGCGCGCCGAACTGGCGCAACTGGACGAAGCCGCCGCGGTGGCCTCGGGCCGCGCGCCCGAAAGTTCGGCCCCGGCCAGCACCGGCGGGCCTTGGGTTGCGCAGACCCAGATCGCCGCCGGCGGGCCGGTCGCGCCGGCACCTGCTTCCCCGGCGCGGCGCTCGCGCGGCTGGATTGTGCTGGTCGCGCTGGCGCTTGGTCTGGCGGGCTATTATGTGGCGACGCGCGCGGGCATGTGGTTCTTCGACAAACGCCACAACGAACCGGCAGTGCCGGAAGTAATTGCCGACGCCGAGCTGGCCTCGGTGGCGTGGCTTACCTATCTGTCGCGCTCCGGCGTGCCCGAAACCGAGGCCGGCCGCAAGGCCACCGAGGCCCTGCACCGCGGGGCAGGCGCGCGCGCCGCCGGGGACTTGAACCTGGCCCAGCGCGAATACAGCACGGCCTGGCAGGGCTATTTCAACGCCTTCAAGGCCGAAGCCGACCGCGCTGGCAACGCCTGGAAGGACGAGGTGGTGACACCCTGGCGCGCCAGGGTGGCGCCGTTCTTTCCATTCAACCCGCAGGACACGCGCGACGCCGACGTGGCTGAACTCAGCCGGCTGATCAACCCGCAGGACGGCGTGCTGTGGCGCCAGCAGCGCTGGTTTGACGCGCTGGTGGTGGCTGAGATCAAGGGCACGCGGTTCTTTACGCCGCCGACGGGCCGGGCCGATTTTCTGGCGGCCTGTGCCGCCCTGCGTGACGCGCTGTTTCCGCCCGATCGCGACCGCATCCATGTGCCGTTTCTGGTGCGCATCGTGCACGGGCCGCTGTGGGGCAAGGTGACCTTTGAGATGGGCAGCCGCGTGATCTCCAGCGAGCGCGACGGCGAGTTTGAGGCTTTCTCGTGGCGCAACGAATCGGGCGGGTGCGTGCTGCGCTCGTTTGGGCCCGCCACACGCAAAGAAAACGGGGTGGTGGACCGCTCGGGCAGCACGTGGGGCCTGCTGCGTGTTCTGCACGAGTGCCGTTACGACGGGCTGGTGGACAACGCCCATACCTGGAGCCTGACGGCCTTTGAACAAAGCGCCACGCCCAGGGGCAAACGCGAGACCCCGACATTGCAGATCATGGTGGACCGCAAGCCCAGCCCGTTTGACCCTGCGATCTACGCGGCGGCGCGGCTTGAGTAAAAGCTAGCGCGCGATCTGGCGCCGGCGGAAAGTAACGGCGCCTAAAGGCAGCAGCGCCAGCGCAATCAGCCCGCGCCGGGCGGCTTCACCCGGCGTGGGCACAACCTCGCGGCCGCGCAGGTAAGCGTCAAAGGCTGCCGAGGGCAGTAGTTCCGGCAATTGCGCGGCGGCGGATTCCAGAACTTGCATCGCATCCTTGTCGGATTCAACGGCGGCGCGCCGGTCGGCGGCCATGCGCCCCGTGGGCGCGATGCCCGGCAGCAGTGTCAGTGCCGCCAGCAGCAGCAGACCCGCCAGCGCGGCCGTGGGCGCCGTGGACCAACTGCGGAACCAAAGGCTGACTGCCATGCACAGCGCCGCGGCGGCAACCGCCAGCAGCGCCAGCCACAAAATGCCGGGCAGCGGAGAGACCCGGCCGCCATCCAGAAAGATGCCCTGTTCCGCCACGCCGACGATCAGTACCGGGTCATTGGGCACCAGTTGCACATGCAGCGCATCGCCCGCGGGCATGGCGGCCGAAAACGAAGCCCGGCGACGCGACAGCGACCGCGCCTCGGCCTTGACACGGGCGGCTTCGCTGCCCGGCGCCAAGACGTACACGTCAAAGGGCACACCGCGCGCCGGCGCGGCTTCCTGGGTCCAGACCAGCTCAAACTCAACCTCGCCGGCCAGTTGCGCGGTGTCCGGGCGCACAAAGGCGAACGTCAGCGCCTGCCCCTTGTTCGGGTCGGCCCAGTGGCGGTCCGCAGGTGATGCCGCCCCTGTCGCCGTGCCGGGCGCGGCAACAAGGCCGGTGGCGCGCACGGGCCGCACCACGCGCGCCGATTCGCCCGGCGCCATAACAACCGCGCCGCTGACGAACAGCGCGGTGCTGAGCAGTATCATGCCCAGGCCCGCCAGCGCCGCGCCGGCAAACCATTCGCCGCGCCGGGCCGGCAGCAGCGCCCAGCCCGCCCTGGCCGCCGGGCGCAGGACAAAGGCCCCGCCCACGGCCGCCGCCAGCGGCAGAACCAGCCGCAGACCTTCCACGGTAAATGTGCGAGCGGCCCAGACGCGGCCGTCTTCGCCGTCGCCGACCAGCCACGCCATCACCGGCACGCACAGCAGCAACAGCAGCGCCGCCAGGCGCACCGGCGCCGAGCGCGTGCTTTCGCGCAGGGTGGCTGCCGCAATCGCAAGCACGCGGACAATCACTTGGCCTGGTCCTTACCCAGCACACTCAGGTAGAATGCCTCCAGGCTGCGCATCGGGGCCTTGCTGCGGACGACCTTCAGCCCGCGTTCTTTGGCCAGAGCTTCCAGGGCCATGATCGCGTCGGGGTCAGCGGGTGAAACGCGCAGTTCGTGGGTTTCTTTTTCGCGCAGCAGCTCTTCGAGCGTCCCTGCGCTGATCAGCCGGCCCTGGTTCAGAAAGGCCACGCGGTCGCACACGTTTTCCAGTTCGCCCAGCAGGTGGCTGGAAATCAGCACCGCCTTGCCCTGTTTGCGCAGGTCGGCAATCAGGTGCTTCATTTCCACAGCGCCCAGCGGATCCAGGCCGCTGGTGGGTTCGTCCAGAATAAACACCTGCGGGTCGCCGATCAGCACGCCGGCAATGCCCAGCCGGCGCTGCATGCCCTTGCTGAAGCCCAGCACGCGGCGGTCGGCGGCCTGTTTCAGCCCCACCTTTTCCAGCAGTTCGTCGGTTTTGCGGCGGCTTTCGGCGCGCGAAAGCCCCGCCAGCGCCCCGTGCAGCCGCAGCGATTCACGCGCGGTCAGAAACGGCAGCAGCGCCGAATCCTCGGGCAGATAACCCGTGGCCCGGCGCGCCGCCAGCGTGCCCGGCGCATGGCCCAGCACCGACACACTGCCCGCGTCAGGCCGCAACAGCCCCAGCGCGATCTTGAACGTGGTGGTCTTGCCCGAGCCGTTGGGGCCCAGCAGACCGTACACCTCGCCGGCAGCCACAGAAAAGGAAAGGCCGTCCAGCGCATGCACGCGCCGACGGCCCAGAAAGTCGCGGAAGGTTTTGCGGATGTCGCGGATTTCAACGGCCGGCACGATGACCCCGGCGCCCAGTCTACATGTTCGCCAGCAACGTTGCCTGCAGCTTGCGCTTGAGTGCCTGGCGGCGCTTGCGGTTTTCCACCACGCTGGGCTTTTCGTAGAAACTGACGCGCTTCATGGCGCGGGTCAGGCCCTCTTTCTCGCAGGCCTTCTTGAAACGGCGGAGAAGCTGATCCACGGACTCAGAGCTGCGGGCCTTGACCTTGACCATAGGGCGTAACTTCCTTCGGGTAACAAACCGGTATGCACACCGGCCGCGCCGGTGCGGGAGACGAAAGATAGCAACGCGCCGCATGGAATCAACGGGGGGAATGCCCGTCAGCGTTTGCGCCGCTTTGGCCTTGCCTTGGCTGTGGATCCGGCGGACCTGCGGCGGGTCTTGGCCGGGGTCTTGATCGCCAGCATGTGCCTGGGCTGGTACACGCCGAAGGTTCCGGCGCCGGGCACCTCGAACTGGGTCAGACTGCCCCAGTCGGCTTCAACAACCGGCGAACAGGCAACGCCCCTGGTCTGCAGATCGGCCATGGTGCGCTGTATGTCGTCGCATATCAGGTACATCACGTGGCGCTGGGGCTCGCCGTTGGTGGGGTGAAACCCCACCTCGGCCGGCGGCAGGGTGAAAATCAACCAGCCGTGCCCGGCATTGACATGACGAAATTGAAGCACGTCGCGAAAGAAGGCGCGGGCCTTTTCGGCATCATGGGCATAGATCAGAACGTGGGTGCCGATGAGCATTGTCTCTCCAAGTGCAATCAGTGCGTGTATTTGCGCACACTCTACCGGTTACAGGCAAAAATACCTACCGCTCGGTATAGAAATGGGAAGGATGATCACCCCCGTGCTCGTTTGCTTTCCGTTGGACCTGCCAGTTTTCATCATGAACCACCCACCAGCCACCGAAGCCATCCCCGCCCTGGAACCGGGCACACGCACCCAGGTTCTCAAGGCCGCCGCCACGCTGTTTGCCGAGCGCGGCTTTGACGCCGTAAGCGTGCGCGAAATCGTCGAGGCCGCGGGCGTGACCAAGCCCGCGCTGTACTACCACTTCGGCAGCAAGGAGGGTCTGGCGGCGGCGATCATGGGCGACCTGCTGGCTGCCGCCGACGGCGTGCGGTCGCGGGTGTTTGCCCGGGGGCGCGATATCCGCGAGGTTCTGGCCCTGTATGCCTCGGGCATGCTGGAACTGGCAGCACAGCGCAAGCAGGAGCTGGCGTTCGGGTTTGCCTGCTGGTTCGGGCGCAGCAGTCTGCGCGCGATTACCGCCCAGACCGGCGAATACGACTGCCGCGTGAACCGCGAATGGATCGAACACCTGGTTTCGCGCGGGCTGGACGAAGTCCGCGCGGCGCGGCTGGTGCGCGTGTACTGGGCGCTGTTGATGCACGAACTGCTGCGCGTGGCGCACTGCCCGAACTGGAAAGGCGAACAGGACGACACCCCGCGCGAGATTGCGGGGCTGGCACTGGACGGGGCACTGGCGCACGACAGGCCGTAGGACGGATACCGGGGGATTCCGATGACGAGACAACGGGGATGGATCATGGCGGCCGCCCTGGCCGCCGTGGCGGCCGGCTGCGCGCCGGGTCTGCCGCAGGCCGAAGAAGGCGTGGTCAAACGCAACGTGGCCGTGAAACTGATGCAGCCGCAGCCGGTGGAAATCCGCCTGAAGCTGCCTGTCACGCTGCGGGCGCGCGAAATCATTGAACTGCGCGCGCCGGTGGCCGGCACGCTGCTGGAACTCCCCTATGAGGAAGGCGCCCGCGTGGAAGCCTCGGCGGTTCCGGCGGCACGCTGGCTGGAACTCGACACGTACCTGAAGGACAACCCCGGCCTGGCCGTAACCGACGAGCGCGTGCTGACGCGCAATCTGGCGCACCTGAACGGCGTCAGGACATTCGCGCTGGTAGACGACCGCGCGCTGCGCGTGAATTTTGCCGAGGCCCAGGCACAGTACGACGCCGCGGCGCGTACCCTGGCGCGCGTGGCGGGGTACAAGGATTCGTCGGAACAGCAGCTCGACAGCGCGCGCACGGCGCTGGTGGCGGCGCGCGCCCAGTGCGACCGGCTGCTGCGTCTGATTGCCGACTGCCGCGTGACGGTGCCCGCGCCGGGCGTGCTGCTGAAACGCCTGCGGCGCGTCGGCGAATACGTCAACGGCGGCGAACTGGTCGCCACCGTGGCGGTGCTCGACCCGCTGGTCGCTGAACTGCACCTGCCCGAAGCCCACCGCCCCGCCGTCGGCCCGGGCACGGAACTGGACATCGAAATCCAGAGTGTCACCGACGCCCTGGGCAAACCCGCCCACGTCAAGGCCCGTGTGCGAATGGTTGACGCCGTGGCCCATGCCCAGACCCACACCTTTCGCGTGGAGGCCGACATCGCCAACGCCGACCACGCGCTGCCCGCGGGCGTGTTCGGCACCACCTATCTGATGGTGTACCGCGCGGAAAACGCGCTGACCGTGCCGCTGTCGGCGCTGCGGCTGCGCGGTGAAAGCGTGTCGCTGTTTGTGGTCGAAGGCGGCAAGGCCCGCGAGATCACGGGCATCAGCCTGGGCAAGTTCAGCGATACCTGGGCCGAACTGCTGGGCGACAAGGTCAGGCCCGGCCAGCAGGTTGTGGTTTCAGGCACGCAACTGATCGCCGACGGCGACGAGGTGGTGATCCGGCAGGATCCGACGGCGGCCCCGGCAGGCCAGGGCGCCAGGGACGGCCAGCCATGATCATCACCAACTTTTCCATCGCGCATCGCGTGGCCGTGGTGATTCTGGTGATCGGCATTCTGCTGATCGGCGCCATCTCGTACATCACCACGCCGCGTGAAAGCGCCCCGGACATCAAGGTTCCGCTGATCACGATTGCCGTGCCCCTGCCCGAGGCCAGCCCCGAAGACGTTGAAAACGGCATCACTATACCGCTGGAGCGCCAGCTCAAGAACCTCAAGGGCATCAAGAAGCTGACCAGCGTGTCGGTCGAGGGCATGAGCATCACCACGGCCGAGTTCACGCCCGATATCAAGGTGGAAGACGCGCTGCAGAAGGTGCGCGAAAAATTCGACATCGCCAAGGCCGATTTTCCGTCTGACACCGAAGACGAAACGATCAAGGAACTCAGCTTTTCCGAGTTTCCGATCATGATCGTCACGCTGTACGGCGCCGAGGTGCCGGTGCTGCAGAAAGTGGCCGAGCGCCTGGAGGACAGGATCGAGGAATTGCCCGGCATCCTGGACGTCAAGATCGCCGGCGGTGTCGAACCCCAGATTGAAATTATCATTGACCCGGAAAAGCTCGAGTCCTACCGGCTGCCGGTCAACAGCCTGATCGCGCAGCTCAAGGGCGAAAACCTTAACACCTCGGCCGGCGGCATTGACACCGGCCGTGTCAAGCCCAGCGTGCGCATCCCCGGCGAGTTCAAGACCGCCCAGGATGTCGAAGGCCTGGTGATCTACAACGTCGAGGGCCGCCCGGTGTACCTGCGCGACGTGGCCACGGCGCGGCTGAGTTACAAGGATCGCGTCAGCTACGCCCGCCGCGACGGACGGCCGGCTGTCAGCATCCTGATCGAAAAGCGTGTCGGCGCCAACATCATCGAGATCACCGACATCATCAAGTACGGTCTGGTGCAGGCCAAAGCCGAGTTCCCCAGCGGCGTCGAGTACGCGATTCTGACCGACGCCAGCCAGGACATCCGCAACATGGTCTCGGACCTGGAAAACAACATTCTGACCGGTCTGATTCTGGTGCTGGTGGTGGTGTTTCTGGGCATGGGCCTGCGCCAGGCGGTGCTGGTGGCGCTGGCGCTGCCGCTGTCACTGGGCCTGAGCTTCATCGTGCTGCAGGCCATGGGCTACACCATGAACATGGTGGTGCTGTTCAGCCTGGTGCTGGCCCAGGGCATGCTGGTGGACAACGCCGTCGTGATCGTCGAAAACATCTACCGCCACATGGGCATGGGCAAGCCGCCGATCCGTGCCGCGCGTGAAGCCGTGGCCGAGGTGGCCTGGCCGGTGATCGCCGCCACGGTGACCACGTTGTGCGCGTTCGGGCCGATGGTGTTCTGGCCCGGCATCATGGGCGAGTTCATGAGTTATCTGCCGGTCACGGTGATCATCACGCTGCTGGCCAGCCTGTTTGTGGCGCTGGTGATCAACCCCACGCTCAGTTCGATGTTTTTGCGCTGGCGCAAACTGACCACCAAAACACTGACCCAGCAGAAGGTCGAACGCTTCGGCTTTGTCGTGCTGGACACCTACGAGCGTGTTCTGCGTCGGGCGCTGCGCCGGCCCAAACTTCTGCTGGCCGCCGGTGCGGCGGCGCTGGTGGGCGTGATCGTCCTGTACGGCGCTATGGGCCACGGCGTGGAGCTGTTCCCGGATGTCGAGCCCAAGCTGGCCTACGTGAACATCACCGCCCCTGAGGGCACCAGTCTGGAACAGACCGATCGCATCGCCCGCGTGATCGAGTCGCGCCTGCCGCCCAACCCCGACTTCAAGGGCGTGGAAACCACCGTGGGCGGCATCGGCAGCAGTGACCCCATGGCCGGCGGCGCCGACGCCACGCACATCGGGCGCCTGACCATGAGCTTCAAGGAAGAAGCCGACCGCGTGGGCAGCCCGCGCAAGTATCTGGACGACCTGGTGCCGCTGCTGGCCGACATCCCCGGCGCCGAAATCGAAATCAAGCGCCAGAGTGTCGGCCCGCCCACCGGCGCCCCGATCAACATCGAGATTACCAACGAGGACGAATCCCAGTTCGCCGCCACGGTCGCCCAGGTGCGCCGCATTGTCGAGGGCGTGCCCGGTATCACCAACCTGCGCGACGACCTGCGCACCGGCAAGCCCGAATTGCGCATCCGCGTGGATCGCCAGAAAGCCGCGCTGCTGGGGCTCAACAGCCAGTGGATCGGCAACTTCGTCAAGATGCTGATCAACGGCCAGCGCATCGGCGGCTACGACGACGCCCAGGATGAACGCGACATCATCGTGCGCCTGCCGGCCCAGCGCCGCAACGATCCCACGGTGCTGGAAAACATCCGCATCAGCGACGCATTCGGCAACGCGATTCCGCTTTCCACCGTGTGCACCTGGAGCTACGTGGGCGGCCCAGGCACCGTGCGCCGCAAGGACGGCCGCCGCATCCACACCGTTTCCGCCGACGTGCGCCAGGGCTACCAGGCCGACGCCGTGCTGCAAAAGGTGGCCCAGGCGATCGAAAACGAAAAAACCGCGTTTCCGCCCGGCTTCAACGCACGCTACACCGGGGAAAACGAAGACAAGGCCGAGGCCACGGCGTTTCTGTCCAAGGCCTTCCTGTGGGCGCTGGTGCTGATCCTGCTGGTGCTGGTGTTGCAGTTCAACAGCCTGCTGCAGACGGGCATCATCATGTCCAGCGTGATCATGAGCCTGATGGGCGTGATGATCAGCCTGATCGTGCTGGCCCAGCCCTTTGGCGTGATCATGACCGGCGTGGCGGTGGTGGCCCTGGCGGGCGTGGTGGTGAACAATGCGATCATCCTGATTGACTACACCAACCAGTTGCGAACGCGCGGACTGGGTCTGGTGGACGCCATTGCCACCGCCGGACGCACGCGCCTGAGACCCGTGGTACTGACGGCCGTGACCACGGCGCTGGGGCTTTTGCCCACAGCCATGCACGTCAGCTTTGACTTCCGCCGGCTGACGCTGGTGGTGGGCGGCGAATCGGCGGCCTGGTGGGGACCGCTGGCCACGGCACTGGTGTTCGGCCTGATGATCGCCACGTTCCTGACACTGGTGCTGGTGCCGTGCGCCTATCTGGTCACCGCGGGCTGGGCCGACTGGGCCGGGCGCCGGCTGGCGCGGCTGGTCAACCCCGCGGCTGACCCGCCCGAGCAGGCGGCGCCCGCCGGCGCCGACGAAGCCCCGCTGTACCCGCCCGAGGACACGCCGCCGCCGCAACCGGCCCGGCCGGCCGAATCGGACCGCCAGCCGGCCCTGAAATAGCCGGTTGGTCGGCGGGGGGACAGGGCACTAAACTGCGGGCGTGGAACCGCACGCCTATCTTTGGGCCCACGCCGTGGCCGGCTTGGCCTTGTGTGCCGGTGCCGGGCTGACCGCCACGCACCTGCGCGTGCAGGGCATTGCCCTGGCCCAGCGAGCCGCGCAGCAGCAACGTGATCTGCCGCCGCTGGTGGCGATCTACTTCCGGTGGATGGCGCGCGGGCTGGCGGCCGGCGCGGGGCTGTTTCTGGCTCTGGCGGTGGCCGACGGTCTGGTCTCGCGCGCCGGGGCCCAGGGGCTGGCGCCGCGGGCACTGGGCTTTTCCCAGGCGGGCCTGTTGCTGGCTACCGGCGGGTTGCTGCTGATGGCCGGCACGGTGGACCTGCGGCTGAGGCTGGCGGCACGGTGGCACCGCGGGCTGATGCTGGGCTGCGGCGTGGCGGGCATTACCCTGGCGGCAGCGTGCATGCTGCAATTGGTGCGACACGGCCGGTTGTGGCCGTTGGGTTACTGACCTCGGCAGAAACATGTAAAGCAGCTTGTGCCACAACACTTGCGCGGGGCCCCCGGCAAAAGCCAGGCTTTACGGGCTTTTGCCGGGGTCAATAGGACAGGACGGCACTCTTTGCCTTGCACGGCGGGGGCAGGGCTTTACAATACCGCGCCATGGAGTGTGTCAGAAAGGCCATCTATTCCGAGCATATAGCGGCTCGACGCCCGGTGCAGACTGCGCGGGCCAGAGTGATGGCGGTTTGTTGTTGACTGTTCCGGCCGGGGATACCCCCGGCCGGTTGTGTTGAACGGGGCAAGAAAGGCCAACGGGCAATGCTGGACCGATCCGTCTTGGTACTCAACAAGGGCTGGACGCCGATTGCCATCACCACTGTCAAGCGCAGCTTTTCGCTGGTGTTTCAGGATCACGCCCTGATTGTGCACCCCGAAACCTACGAGATGCACAACTTTGAAAGCTGGCTGGTCGAGTTTTCCGCCCGAGCCGACGCCGCCACGCCCGACCGCGACGGCTGGCTGCGCACGGCCAGCCTGCTGATCCGCATCCCCGAAGTGATTGTGCTGGGCCGTTACAACGGCGTGCCGCGACGCGAACTGGTGTTTTCGCGCCGCAACATTTACCGCCGCGACGGCTTTGCCTGTCAGTACTGCGGCAATCGCCCGGGGCTCAAGCAGCTTTCCATTGACCACGTAATCCCCGTCAGCAAGGGCGGCAAGACCTGCTGGGAAAACTGCGTTGTGGCCTGCATCCGCTGCAACACGCGCAAGGGCAACCGCACGCCCGACCAGGCCGAAATGCCGCTGCGCTCGCGCCCCGGCAAGCCCACCTGGAACGACGGTGTGGGCCAGGGCGAAGTCGTGCCGCAAAGCTGGGCGCGATTTGTCACCAGCGACCGCGGGGCCTGACGCGCCGACGCCCGATTGCGCTACAATGGCGCCATGGCCAACGCGCCCGACGAAACCGCCGCGCTGAAGGAAAACAGGGACCAGCCGCTGCCGATCGGCGTGTTTGCCCTGTTCACACCCGACGAAGCCATGCCGCGCGACCGCGGCCTTCACGTCAAGCGCCGTGGCGGTCTGACCCTGGCGGCATTTCTGGTGATTGCCCTGTGCTGGGCCGCGGGGCAAAGCGCCGCGTTTGTGGAAGACATTTATGCCGCACACATCGGCGCGGGCATCAGCCGCGGCTTGGCCTTTACCTCGGGTCTGGTGCCGACCAGCCTGGCCGAGGTGGCGATTGTCCTGGTGCTGGCATGGGGGCTGGTTTCGCTGGCAATCACGGGCTGGCACGTGTTTTCGCGCAAACGGCGCTTTTTCAACGCGCTGGCCTGCGGGACGTTGCGCGTGCTGTGCCTGGCCAGTGTCGCAGCGGCACTGTTTTACGCCGCCTGGGGCATCAACTACATGCGCGCGCCGCAGATCGAGCGCATGGGCTGGCACAAATACGCCGCCGCGCCGGCCGACCGCGAGACCCAGGTGCGCGAACTGGCCGAACTGTGCCGGCAACTGGTCGAAGCCGCCAACGACCAGTACCTGCTGGCCAACGGCAGTGAAGACGCCGGGCGCCCCAGCGTGCCGATGACCGAACTGGCGGCGATAGACACCGCCATAGACACGGGCTACGAACGCGTGCAGCGCGAACTGGGGCTGGATGCCGGCTTTGGCGCGCCGCGCGGCCCGGCCAAGCCGGTGGCGCTCAGCGCCGTGATGCCGTACCTGAACATCGGCGGCTTCTATTTTCCGTGGACCGGCGAGGCCAACTACAACCGCCTCGCGCCGTACTGCACGCTGCCCCACACCATCGCGCACGAAAAGGCCCACCAGCGCTGCATTGCCAGCGAAGACGAGGCCAACTTCTTCGGCACGCTGGCGTGCATGCGCGCCGATGACCCCTATGCGCGCTATTCAGGCTATCTGTTCGCCCAGCGGCAGTTGCTGGGCGAACTGTTCGCACTGGATCCGCAAAAGGCCCATGATCTGGTCAAACGGCGGCACCCCGGCGTGCAGCGCGACGTGGATGATGTGCGGGCCTATTGGGCACGCTACAGCGAAGGCGTGGCCGGCACCGTGGGCCAGGTCAGCACCGCCGTCAACGATACGTACCTGAAGATCAACCAGGTTCAGGGCGGGGTGCGCAGCTATGCCTTGAGCGCGCAGTTGCTGGTGGCCTACGCCCGGCGCCAGGGGGGCTTCAGCCCGCGCTGATCACACCACCAGCCGTTTTGCCACAATCGTGGCAAACGACCCGCGCCCCAGCGCGAACGACACGTCGGCCCGCAGCAGCCCGGGGTTGAGTTCATCCGGCACGGGCGGGCCCACCGCCAGGTCCTGCGGAAACATCAGGGCGCGCCGCCGCGCGGCCTTGAAGCGCGTGCGGGAAAGCCCCGGCAGTCGCAATTGATCCAGTGTAATTCCCTGCTGTTCCAGCACGGCCGCCAGGTGGGGCGCAGCCGCCGGAAAATCATCCGGTCGAGTGGACCCGCCTGGCAGGGGCAGTTCCAGTTCGCGCCACTGTTCCAGCGTCGCGTCGTCCAGCGCCCGGTGCATGGGAATTTCTCCGCCGCGGTTGCGCGCCGCCACCAAAGGCACACCCACGGCCTCAAGCATGCGCGCCAGCATCAGGTTGAACAGAAGGCTCTGGTAGGCCGCGACCATCATCGTACGCAGCGAGGGCGTGATGCGCTCAAAGGCCTCGGCGTAACGGCCGGGGTTGTCGCGCAGAAACTCGACCAGCGCGCGTTCGGGCCCGCGGTGCATGCGCGCATGCAGTTCGGCCCAGCGTCCCCACAGGTCGCGGGCCAGGCGGCGGTTCTGTTTGTCGCGCAGGCTCTGTTTGCGGTGCGGCGCCGCCAGGTGCAGACGCAGGGCTTCTTCAAAGTTGCCCAGCACCAGCGCCCTGGCGGCAAAGCCCTGGCCGTGGGCGTTGCCGCCAAAACGCTGGTCGTCGTAGTAGTTGGGCACGCCAAAGCGCGCGATTTCGGCGGCGTTGGGGGCCAGCGCGTCGGCCCGTGCCTGGTCCAGCGCGCGCAGCACCAGCCGGAAACGGTTGCCGACAATGCTGGCGGCCGTCAGCGGCGCCGCGCACTTGCCGACAAAACGCAGCTTCAGGCGTTCGTCGCCGGTGTCGGTCGCCAGCGCGCGCGGGGCGCTGAAAAGCTGGGTGGTGGCGCCATGCTTGTCCTTCAGGCCGGCGGCGGACAGTTCCGCCGGCCGCAAGCTGGCGCGCCGGGCCAGTATCGCCAGCGCCTCGAACGTGGACAGCGAACGCTTTTCCAGCTCGTAGACGAAAAAGCGCCCCGAAGGGTCGGGCACAAAGCTGCTGATCTCTTCGACCAGAAAGTCCTGGGGCCGCTGCTTGAGCTTCATGCCCCGAGTATGGGGCCGCGCCGCCGCGCCCGGAAGGTGCCGCCGGGGCTACTTCTTGTTCGCAGCCTCTAAAAGCTTCAAGACCCCGGCGTTGAGTTCGCGGGCGCGCGACAGGCCTTTCCATTCGTTGAGCGCCGCCGCCGCGTCGCGCCACTGGCCGCGGCCGTACAGCACCGCGCCCAGCAGCAGGTATTCGTCGGCGGCCGAGGTGCGCTCTTGGGCTGCTTTTTTCAGCGCCGCCAGATGCCGGTCACATTCGTCGCGCCGGTCATAGCCGGCCTCCATGGAGAACACAAACTCGGACGCGCCCTTTTCGGCCACCTTCTGTTCCGCCAGCACCTGTTCCAGTTGCCGCGCCGCGCGCTCGTAATCGCCCAGCGCGAAGTACACACGGCACAGCGCCTCGGCCAGACGCGGCTCCCTGGGGTTTGTGTCCAGCGCCTTGAGCAGTTCCGTGCGCGCGGCCTCGTATTCGCCGCGCCGGAACAGCGTGTCGGCAAGGCCGACCAGCGTGCGCGCCGTGGGCCGGTCATTGATCACCGGCGGCATGGCGTCGTGCTGGTACTCGTCACGGGCCAGAATGCGGTTCAGCGCCTTGAGCATTTCGTTGTTGGGCTCGCTGATCAGCGCGACCTGCACGTCCTGACGCGCAGAGGCATAGGCACCGACCGTCAGATCCACAAACGCGTTCAGCAGCCGCGGCAGGGCCGCGTTGGGGTCGGCCTCGCGCAGCGCCAGAATCACCTTGCGCCACTGGGCGAAGTGTTCGGCGCGGTCGAACAGCTCGCGCAGCAGGTTCAGGCGCGTGCGCTCGGTCTCGGGGGCGCGGGCAAACCAGGCCTGCAGGGCGTCGGCGGCGCTCTGGGGCTCGACACGGCCGATGCAGGCCACAAACACCAGCAGCAGCGCGCCGTGTTCTTTCTTTTCGCCGACCAGCGGGTCCAGCAACCGCAGCGCCTCGGAGAACTCCAGGCGCCGGATCAGCTTGCGCGCCTCGGCCAGGGTCTGGGCGGGTGTCAGCACCGGCGCGGGCTGGGGCTGGGCCGGCGTGTCGGGCTGAACCGGGCCGGGTTCGGGTACCGGCTCGGACGAGCCCAGCCCCGGCGGGTCGTTGACCAGCCGGTTGGTCTCCAGAAAGCGCTTGGCCTCGTGGGCGAAGGTGTCCAGTTTTTCGCGCAGCAGCACGCCGTTGAGAGCGTCGTGGGCCGTGGCATACATGCCCGCGGCCAGGGCCAGGGCCGCGGCCAGACGCAGTTCCGCCGCCGATGCGGTGCGGAACGCGGGCTGGCGCGCGGCCCCGGTGGCGGCAAAGGCAGCACCCGGCGCCACGCCCAGATCGCGCAGCCAGGGCAGCAGCCGTTCATAGCGCGCGCGGGCCAGGGCCAGTTCCAGCATGCGCAGGGCTATCGGCACATCGGCGGCCAGCGCACCGGCCACCGCGGCGCCGGCGTAGTGTTCGGCCACGGTGGGCTGGTCCAGCGCGGCAAAGGCAAAACAGCGCATCGCGTCGTCAAAGGCCGCGCCGCGCAGAGCCACCAGCGCGCGCTCGCGGTTGCGGTCGGCAAAGGGTGTGCTGGTCAGACGCGCGCCCAGGGCGTTGGCCTGGGCGTCGGCGCCGGCCAGTTCTTCGGCGCGCACCAGTAGCGGAATGGCGCGCGCGCGGTCGCCCTGCAGCAGCACGATCACACCCGCCAGAAAGCACAGTTCGGCGTCTTCGGCCACCTTGGGGGCCAGCGCGTTCAGGCGCGCCTGGGCGTCGGCCGCGGGCATGCGCCTGGCCAGATCGGGTTCGTCGCGCAGCGCGTCGGGGTCGGCCGCCAGCGCCCGGCGCAGGTGCCGGGCGGCGTCTTCGAACTGCGC
Source organism: Planctomycetota bacterium (assembly GCA_015075515.1). Lineage (GTDB taxonomy): Bacteria > Planctomycetota > UBA8742 > UBA2392 > UBA2392 > H3-PLA7. The sequence goes on along the minus strand of JABTUE010000001.1, from coordinate 1,127,519 downwards.
GGCGTGAAACAGCGCCAGCGCAACCTGAAGGTTTTCGGGCGCCGCCAGCGGCGCGTCGCGCAGCGCCCGCACCGATTCGGCCAGCGCCTCGGGCCGGCCCTGGGTCAGCAGCTCGCGCGCCCGCGCCAGCGTGCCCTGGGCAGGCAGGTGCGAGGCCAGCGCCAGCAGCGCGACCAGAAACAAACGGGGCGCCCAACGGGCAAGGGGCGCCCCGAACAACCGCGTCTGCAAAACGTCGCGCACGCTACTTACCGCCGCCCTTGGCCGTCTTTTCGGGCTTGGCCGGCGCCTCCAGTCGTTTGACGATCGCGTTGGACAGTTCGGCCTCGATGCTGGCGTCACGGCCGATTTCCGTCCACAGGTTGCTGTACATGGCCGTGGGACCGCCGCGGCCCATGCTTTCGCCGGTGTAGACCTGCTTGCGGGCGATCACCACCGGCTCGTAGTGGCCGTCAGAACCAAGCTGCGGGTACGCGCTGACACGCACGCGGTAGCGGTCGTGGCCCACGGCTTTCTGGTTGCTGATGGCCGTCCAGTGGTCGTATTTCCACTCGATGTCGGCGCGCTTGACGCGCTCCTTGCCGAAGCGGGCAACGAACTCTTCCTTGATGGCGTTGTCCACGCCGGCGTAAGAGTCCGACCAGTAGTAGCCGGCCTGGGCCTTATAGAGATCGTCCTGAAAGAAAGTGCAGCCGCTGAGCATCAGCATCGCGACCGCGGCAACAAGGAAAACAGCGCGCTTCATGGTGTCTCCACCTGCGGCAGGGGGGCCGCACAGGGGAACCCGGGGTCTGCTTATATGGTACGAGCCAAAGGCCCGCAGGCAAGCAGGGATTGGGCGGCGTGGGGCAGACCGGGCCTAGAAGTAAAACCGTACGCCGGCGCGGGCTACGATCCACTGGTAGCGAAAATCGCCGGCAATGTCGTCTTCGTAGCCCTCGACGGCGTCTTTGTCGCTGTTTTGCAGAAACAGGAATTGGGTGCGCAGGCCGGTTTCCACAAACCCCCGCCAGTTGCGGCTGCCGAACTCCAGGCCGAACACGTTGACGGTGCCGGCGCCAAAGCTGGTGACCACACCCAGGGTGTCGCCGTCACGTGTCTTATCGAGCTGAAAGTAGGCCAGTTGCGCCGCCAGGTTGATGCCGTGGGTTCCGTAAAACGCCACGCTGTCATCAAAGTCAATGTGAAAACGCACGCCTACTTCAAGGGCCGCGCCGCGGATCTGGGGCCGAAAATCGCGTGCCTGGCCCAGGTCGTGGTTGTAATCCAGACGCGCTGAAAGGCTCATGCTGTGCACCAGGTGAAAGTTCATGCCCAGCCCGGCCGTGAACATGGACCGGCGCGCGGCAATCACCCCGCCGTGGGCCTCCACGCCCAGGGCCCGCCAGCGCGATTTTTCCTGGATTGCCTCAAACGTGTTGCGGTCGGCCCCGCCCTCTTCGGCCGCCGCCAGCAGCCGCACCCGGGGCCGTGCGGCCCGAGTGATTTCGAAGCTTTCGGCGCAAAGACCGGCCGAACCGGCCACAACCACCAGCAAGACCACCAGTGCGCGCGCCATGAGTTTCTCCGGTGTGCGCAGCTTAGTCTTGGCCCCGGCCAGCGGTAAAGATGGTTGAAACCGGCGAAAGACGGTTCAGGGTTTTCGGTTTTGGGTTCAGGGGAACAGCAACAACTGCGGCAACTGCTGTTCCCCATGCCCTATTCGTCACGCTGTTTCCAGAACCATCAACCGCAGTTACGCACCTCTGTCACCTACCGCGCCAGTCCCTGGTAATACTTCCGCAACACCGCGCTGACTTCCGGCCGGGTGAACTCGGCGGGCAGTTCGCCGCCGGCGGCCAGAATCTCGCGTACCCTGGTGCCGCTGAGCACCAGATGCTGTTCTTTGGGGCCGGGGCTGGTCTTTTCGCTCACGATCTCGCCCAGGCCCTTGTGCCAGAACGTGTGTTCGAACTTCAGCGGCGTGATACCCAGCTCGTGGGGGGCAAAACGGTCAAAGATGTGCTGGGCGTCGTAAGTGCCGTAGTAGCTGCCCACACCGGCGTGATCGCGGCCCACAATGAAATGGCTGACGCCGTAGTTCTTGCGCGCCAGCGCGTGGTGGATGGCCTCGCGCGGCCCGGCATAGCGCATGGCCGCCGGAAAGGTGCCCAGCACCGTGCGCGTCTGCGGGTAGTATTTTTCAATCAGCACACGGTAGGCCTCGATGCGCACGTCGGCCGGAATGTCACCCTCTTTGGTTTCGCCGACCAGCGGGTGGATCAGCAGGCCGTCGGCGAACTCCAGCGCCACTTTGGTCAGGTATTCGTGGGCGCGGTGGATCGGGTTGCGGGTCTGAAAGGCCGCCACGGTCTTCCAGCCACGCTGGGCAAACAACGCGCGGGTCTGGGCCGGCGTGCGGTGGAACTCAGGAAACTGCGGCGGGCGCTGGGCCAGCAGTGTCACCGGCCCGCCCAGAAACACCGGTTTGCGCGCGTTGATGTAGGACACGCCGGGGTGGTTGGGATCCTGCGTGCCGTAGACCTTGCGGGCTTTTTCGGCCTTGTCGTACTTGTAGACGCTCTGAACGGTCAGCACGCCCACGACGTTGTCGCGTTCGTCGGCCAGGGCCAGCAGTGTGTCGAGCTTCGCGCTGCCGGCGGTGTCGGCGTCCACGGCCAGTGTGATCGGCAGTGCCCACACCGTGCCGTCGGGCAGGCGCAGGTCGTTGATCACGCTGTGGTATTCTTTTTCGGTAAGAAAGCCGGTCAGCGGGCTGAAGGCGCCGTTGGCAATCAGTTCGAGGTCGCTGAGTTCGCGTTCGTTCAACCTTACGCGGGGCAGGTCGCGCGAAAGTTCCAGCAGCCGGGCACGTTCGGCGCCCTGGGCCACGCGGTCAATCAGTTTGCCGCCGTGGGGGGCAATCAGGTCTGTCATGGCAGGTCTCCCGGGGTCGGCGTCTGTTCCACAGACGCCTGACCCGTCTGGTCAGAAAAGGAATGTTCCAAAACGGGCGCGACGCGCCCACAGGCCGCGAGACCGGAAGATCAGCACAACTGTCGGGATCAACCGGCTAGCGGATCAGGCCGGTGCCGTCGCAACGGACAGCACCGCACGTACACATGCGACACATGTGAGTGCTCAAAGGGCTGGTCCCGTGCTCGGTCATGGGCGGCGTTTATAGCGACGGCCCTTGACGCGGCAAGGGGCTGACCGGAGTTCAAACCCGAAACCTGTTACTCGATGTCTATATGCACGGCGCAGTGCTCGACATCGGGTTCGGATTCCAGCCGGTGCCGCACGGCCTCACCGATGTCGTGCGCGGCGCCCACGCTCAGGGCCGGGTCTACAACCACGTCCACGCGCAGGTGCAGGTGCGTGCCCACAAAATGGGCCCTAAGCCGCGGCGCGTCCACAACGCCGGCCACAGCCCGGGCCAGCGCGCGCAATTCATCCTGGCGCTCGGCCGGCGGCGCCTCGCCCATCAGAAGTTTGATGTTGTCCCGCGCCAGCCGCAGGCCGGCCAGGCCAATCCACAGCGCCACCGGCAGGGCCAGCAGCGCGTCCAGCCACGGCATGCCGTGGCGCGCGCCGAAAAATCCGGCGATCGCCACCAGACTGACCAGCACGTCGTTGCGGGCATCCACGCGCAGGGCGTCCATGGCCGGCGAGGCCTGCCTTCGCCCCAGCGCCCGCGCAGCGATCATAACGCCGGTCTTGACCACGGTTTTGCAGGCAAAGGCGCCCACCAGCAGCCAGTCCAGGCGGGCAGACTGGCCCGAAATCAGCGTATCCACGGCACTGCGGCCGACTTCAATCGCCAGCACGCCAGCGATCACGGCGGCAATCAGCGCGCCGATCGGCTGGGCCCGCGAGTGCCCAAAGGGGTGGTTTTCGTCTGAAGGCAGGGCCGAAATCGCCAATGTGTACGCAAGTATTGATGCCGTAAAGACATCCATGAAGCTGTCGGCGGCCTGAGCCAGCGCCAACTGGCTGTGGAACACCCAATAGCCCGAAAAAAGCACTACCACCAGCCCGATGCTGAACACAACCGTGAGCCGCGTAAGCAGTTTCTGGGCACCCATGTGCCAGCCTTTTTGCGTGGACGAACCCCCAAAGGCAACGTACTTCATTATAGGTGGGCAAGGTATCCACTCCTTAGGCACTGCGGCGGTGCACCCCGGCACCGGAGGACGAGACATGAAGATTGCGCGTTTGGGCACAACCCTGTTGGCGGCCGCGGCGGCCACCTTGGCCTTTTCGACCATGGTCACGGGCGCGCCGGATCCCACGATTGCCAAGTTCAAGCAGGTGTGGAACGACAAGAAAGCCACCAACCTGGACAAGATGAAGGCGATTGAGGAACTGCCGCGCAACAAAGAGGTCGTTCCGGACTACCTGAACATCCTTGAATCCGACGTGTGGCAGTACCGTCTGACGGTGATGGTGCGCATCAAGGACGAATCCGACCCCAACGTTCTGGCCGAGTACGAAAAATTCCTGTTCGACGAAAAGAAGGGCGGCGGCCCCAAACAGCCCGCCGCGGCCGAACACGTGGTCTGGGCGCTGTACAACAACACCAACTGGGTCAACGCCGAACGCTGGGCCAAGGGCGCCGATCTGGTGCGGTCCAAGGCTTACCCCGACAAGGTCAAGGCCCGCGTGATCCGTGAAATGGGCGGCATCTTCAACCGCGCCAACGACGGTGAAAAGGTGCCCGAGCTTCAGGTTCAGGCCAAGGCCAACGTCAAGACGCTGGTCGGTCTGCTGGAATGGTCGTTCACGGACAAGAAGTTTCCCCGCGACCTGCGTTTTCTGATTGCCGACGCGCTGGAAAACCTGACCAGCGAAGAACACGGCGACACACCCGAAGGCGTCGAAAAGTGGCGCTTCTTTGCCGACAACCTCAAGGCCGACATTCCGCTGACACCGCGCAAGGCCGAAAAGTTCAAGGACGACCTGGGCGACGTGGAACTGGAAGGCCACAGCTTCGCGCGCAAGGCGCCGCGCAAGGGCGGCGACCTGGACCTGCTGATCCTGCCGGACCTGGGCAAGTCGGCCCAGTACTGGTACCCCTATGTGTTTGAACTCAACAAGACCTTCAACGCGACGTTTGTGGATCTGCCCGACTGCTCGCGCATGAAGGATCTGGAGTGGATGAAGAACCCCGACGGCAGCGTCAACCGCACGGCCTATTACTACCCGCTGGCCCAACTCGTGGAGGCCTTCGAGAAGCGCCGCGAGTCCGGCGGCAAGAAGCGCGTGGGCATCATCGCCCACGGCGTTTCGGGCTGGATCGCGCTGGAATACCTGCGCCTGCGCCCCGAGAGCGTCGAGTTTGCCGTGATCATCCAGACCTGGAGCGGCGAAGGCTCGCGCGAACAGGCCCGCAACGCCATGGAAAACAACAAGGAAAAGGACATCGCCTTCAACTGCGCCGGCCAGGACCTGGTGTATGACCCCTCGGGCATGATCGGCACGCTCAGCCTGAACGAAAGCCAGAAAATGTGGGCCGAAACCGGACACATCAAGCGCCGCTGGGCCGACCACAAGGGAATGGAGCCGCTGTTTTTCTCGCAGCCGGCCTGGCGCAAACCCGTTGGCGGCAACGCGCGCATTCTGGTGCCCAAGTACGAGTTCGCGCGCGAAGCCAGGGGCAAGAAGATTGACGTGCCGGTGCTGTTCATCCACGGCACCAAAGACCCGATGTTTGCCGCCAAGGACAAGACGGTGTACCAGCAGGCGATTCCCAAGGCACGCTGGGTGGAGTTCACCAACAGCGCTGACACGCCCTGGGCCGAAGAGCCGGTGAAGTTCTTTGAAGAGTTCGAAAAGCTGATCGCCGACAACAAGATTCTGGAACGCCTGGCCGACGGCGGCAACAAGAAGCGGTAACACGCGCGGTGAAAACGCCGGGCCCGCCTCCGCGGCGGGCCCGGTTGTTTACCACACCTGCGGAAAGCGGCCGCCGCGCGCCAGGCTGAGCACATCCATGCCCAGCGCCACGATCACGTGCACGCACCAGCCGCCCCAGATGCTGCGGGTGCGCAACGCGACATACCCCAGCGCGGCGCCGGCCAGAATCGAACCCAGCGTTTCGGGCAGCGGCTTGTGAAAGTGAATCGCGCAATAGGGCACCAGCATGATCCACACCGCGCCCATGCCGTAACGCCGTTCGAGTGAAAACACCATCCAGCCGCGAAAAAAGAACTCGACGGAAAAGAACTGCAGTGCGTACAGACCCCAGAAGCACAGCAGCAGCCGCCAGCTCCAGACCTGGCAGTATTCCGGCCGCAGAAAAGGGTACATGGTGGTGAAGCTCTCGCGACCGGCCGCCCACAATACCGCCGGCGCCACCAGCACCAGCATTGCCGCGTACACCGGCCACTTGCCGGCACTGCCGGCCGCTGAAAGCCCCAGGTCGCGTGGGCGCAGCCCCTGCAGCCGCGCCAGGCCCAGCGGCAGAACCACCCAGACCACAAACAGGCCACCGGACCACCATGCCCACGGAAACAGCGTGCCCCACCACGGCGCGTTTGTTCCCGCCGGCGCCAGCCCCCAGGCGCCGTAATGCACCCCCGGCGCCAGCGATACCGCCGCGGCCGGAAACAGTTCGAACACCGCGCCCGGCAGCAGAAAGTATTCGGTGACCGTCAGCGCCAGCGCCACGTACACCAGCACCGCCAGCGACGCCCGTTCGCGCCGCAGTTCTTCGCGCAGGCCGCCCAGGCTCAGCCCGTTTTGTTCCATGCCCGCACTATACGCGCTTTCCCGACCCGTGCAGCGCGCGTAGTCTGGGTATGGGGAATGACGGCCCGTCGGCCGTTCGTTTCTTGACAGGCCGCCGGCGCCACCGGCTGCCGCAGTTCCGGCCCGGCCGCACTGCCACAACGACTTGCGGGCCGATGGGACATCCGCGCGCCATGACAACACCGGCTGAAATCACCCAGTGGCTGGACAACGCCCGCGGCGCTCTGGGCGCTTCCGATACGCCGGCGCTGTGCACCGCGCTGGATGCACTGGCCCGCGCCGCCTTGAACGCGCCGCAAAGACTTGATCTGGCCGCGCGTGTGGCCGAACTGGCCGACACCGCGCCGCCGCAGGCCGAGGCGCGGTTGCGTAACCTGCAGGGCCAGTTGCTGACCGAATCCGGCGATCTTGATTCGGCCCGCGCCGCGCTGTTGCGCTGTGTCAGCCTGGCCGACGCCCACGGGCCCGCCGACCTGCAATGGAAGGCCCACACCACACTGGGCATCGCCCAGGCCATGGCCGGCAACCTGCCCGCGGCCATGCAGCACCTGAACCATGCCGTGGCGGCGGCAAGCCACGCCGGCGACCTGCGCGCCGTGGGCCGCACATTGATCAACATCGGCAACACCCAGAACGAAATGGGCCGGCACTCCGAGGCAGCCGAAACCGCCCGCCGCGCAATCGAGATCGCCGCCCAGACGGGCGACGGCGCCGCCGCGCTTTCCGCGCGCGTGCTGCTGGGATTGTCGTTGATGCGCGGGGGCGAACTCGAACAGGCCGAGGCCACATGGCTGGCGGCGATCCAGCCGGCGCTGGAGCTGGGCGCGCAACGCACGGTGGGAAACCTGTATGCCAACCTTGCCGTTGTCCGCCAGCGTCGCGGGTATCTGGCCCAGGCCCGTCAATACTTCGAGCACGCCGCGCGGCACTTTCAGGTCGCGGGCGCGCGCCACGAAACCGCGGCCGTACTGGCCAGTCTGGGATCGGTGCTGGTGGACGAGGGCGAGCTTGAGGCCGCGATTCACCCGCTGCGCGAAGCCGCCGAGGCGCACCAGCGCGGCGGCGACACGGCCGACGCCGCGCACGCCCGGTGCACCCTGGCCGGTGCCCTGGCGACACTGGGGCGCGCCGACGAGGCCGAAGTTGCGCTGGCCCCGGCCCGCGCCCTGTGCACACCCGATGCGCCGGCTGACCTGCAGTTTGCGCTTGCCGGTGCCGAATACACGCTGGCGCGTGCCCGCCGCGACTGGCCCGCCGCGCTTGATCACGCGCAGGCCCACCGCCGCCTTGGCCGCACACTGGATGAACCCGCCGAAGAAGCCGCCGGCCTGTGCCACGCGGCCCTGGCCCACGAGGCCGCCGGCGATCCGGCCCGCGCCGAATCCGCAGCGGAACAGGCGATTGCGTTGCTGGCGCAATCCGGTCTGGCGCCGGGCACCAGCCACCTGGAGATGCTGGCGCTGCTGGCCCGAACGGCCCTGCGCGCGGGCCGCCGACACGACGCGGCCGAACTTGTGGATCGCGCCCTGGCCACGGCCGAAGAACTGCCGTTGTTTCATGAATCCGAAGGCGCCCGCGTGCGCGCGCTGGCGGCCGAACTGCGCCGGCTGGAAAAGGCCGTCAGCCGGTCTTGATGCCGGTGTCGCTTTCGCTCAGGGCTTCGGATGCGGCTTTCTCGGCCTCTTCGGCCTTGCGCGCAAGGTTGACAGCGGACTCGAGAATCGCCGTCTTTTCCTTGTGCGACATCAGGTAGCCCTTTTGCAGGTTGGGGTAAATCAGGTCGTTGAACAGTTTGCTGCTCTGGCTGAGAAACTCGCTGTAGGTCTGCTGGTAGGCGCGCCAGGCGGCTTTTTCCTTGCCGCCCTTGAACAGCCCGCCCTCGGCGCTTTTTTCAATCTCGGCCGGGTCCAGCTTGCGCACGATGGCGTTGAGCACGTCCTGCATGCCGGCCAGCAGCCCCACCTGGTGCTGGCTGATGTCGTTCACCGCGCGCTGCAGGGCGTCGTGAATCTCCAGCGGTGTGGCGCCGCTGGTCCAGTCCAGCGGGTACTTCTTGAACGCGCCCAGATCATTGGCCTGCTTCAGCGGGTTGCCCTGGCGCTGAAAGGCCATGGTTACGCTGGCGTCAAATTCGCCCTCAAAATCCTTGCGCGCGGCCAGAATGCGAAACAGGCCCTCCAGCATCGCGTCCAGGCTGACACGGATCATTTCGACAAACAGCTTGACCTGCACCGGATCCTTGAACTCGTCGTTGCCGGTGAACGCCCGCGACAGGCTTTTGAGTGCCTGCAGTGCCGCGGCCTCCAGCGGGTTCTGCGCCGCGGCGGCTGCCGGCGCGACTGCCGCGGCGGGCACGGCCGGTGCGCGCGCCGAGGTTCCCGCGCCCTTGCGCGCGGCGGTGCCGTCGCCGGCCTCCAGCGCGTGCACCAGAACCTCGACACTGCCCATGCGGATCACGTCGGCGGGCTTGAGCGGATGCACGCTGTTGGGCTCGATCAGCACGTTGTTCAGCAGCGTGCCGTTGCGGCTGCCCAGATCCACCATCTGGTAGCCCTGCGGCGTCTGTTCGACGCGCACATGCTGGCGCGACACGCGCACTTCGTCGCCGGGCATGACCAGGTCGCAATCCGGCGAGCGCCCGATCACGATGCGGCTGCGCGTGAACGCGTGTTCGGACACTTCAACGGTGCTGCCCCTGGGCACGCGGACGACCAGCTTGATCGGCATGCGGCGGCGCTCCGTGGCGAAAGCCCTTCTATCGTCGCTTGCGGCGGCCCGGCGTCAAGCTTGGCGCGACCGGCCCGCGCGCTTGGCATCATACATGGCCGTGTCGGCGCGTTTCAGCGCCGATTCGGGGTCGGCGGCATCCCGCGGCAGCATGACCACGCCCACGCTGGCCCCCAGGTCCGTTCCGGGCCAGTTTGCGGCCAGCGCGGCGATTTCGTCCGCCACGCGCCGGGCCACCAGCCGGGCGTCGTCTTCGCCGGCGTGCCACAGCAGCAGCGCGAATTCGTCGCCGCCAATCCGCGCGGCCAGATCCGAAGCCCGCGTGTGCGTGCGCAGAACATCGGCCACGCCGCACAGCGCGCGATCGCCGTCGGGGTGCCCGAACCGGTCGTTGACGCGCTTGAAGTTGTCCAGGTCTATCAACAGCAGGCTCAACAGCGTGCCGTCGCGTTCGGCCCGCGCCAGATCCAGTTGCAGACGCTGCTGAAACTCGCGCAGGTTGGCCAGGCCGGTCAGGTTGTCCGTGCGCGCCAGACGCGATTCGTTTTCCAGCAGCTGCGAAATGCGCGCGTTGGCCGCCCGCAGGGCGTCGCGTTCGCGCCGCACCGCCGCCACCGCAAGCCCGATCACCAGCAGTTCGGCCAGACTGCTCAGGGCCTGAAAGGCGTCCACCGCCCAGTGCTCGGCACGGGTCACCAACTGGTCGGCCACCATGTAGCCGGCCGTACACAGCAGGCTCATGACGATCACATGCCGGCGGCGCAGCCAGTACGCCGCAACGATCACGGGAATTACAAAGAACAGCTCGCTGTGAACTTCGGGACCGGTCAGCCAGTCCAGTGCCGTCATGGCAACCAGCAGCACCAGGCTGCCCGCGTAGATGATCAAAGTGCGCTGCCAGCTTCCCTGGTGCATGGCTTTTCCGGTGCTCTTGCTCTATTCAAACCGGTCCGGGCCGTCCGGCGCCTGGCCGATTTCGTCCAGCCACCCGGCCCGCGCCCCCGCAAAGGCGTCGGCATAGGGCACATACGGCTTGAGATCCAGAACCGGCGTGCCATCCAGCAGGTCAATGCCCAGCACCCGCACCACGTTTCCCTGTACACCCAGCAGCTTCAACGCCGACAGCGCAATCGGGTTCGGCCGGTGCGGCGCGCGCGTGGCAAAAACCCCGCGCGGCACTTTGGGGCCGCGCGGCGGCACGACCTGGGTCTTCCAGTGCGCGTTCAGGTGCAGCCACGCCAGCACCCACACATATTCAAAGCCCGCCAGATCTTTCAGTCCCGGCGTGTACTCCGGCAAAAGTTCAATCGCGGCCTCCACGGCGGTGTCGTGGCTGGTCTGCGCCGTGACTGTGGGCTGGCGCGGTGTACCGAAGCGTTCGGTGTAGGGCGAGCGCACGTGGCCGATCACCACCAGCGGCATGTTGCCCGCGGCCCTGCCGGTGGTGTGGTCCTGCGGCGGCTTGCGGCGTTGCATGGGGCACTCAGCGGTAAAGGCGCCGGGCGTAGATGTACCTTGCCACGGCCGCCGGCACCATTGCCTCTATGCTTTCCCCGGCCGCCACCGCATTACGCACCGCCGTGGACGATACCGCAAGCTGCGGCACGTCCACGTGCGCGGCACGCAGCCGCGCCACATGGGCCTTGCCCAGCGCGGGTACCAGGCGCTCAAACAGTGACGTATCAAAGCCCGGCCGCAGCACGGGGACGATTTCCACCAGATCCAGCAGTTCGCCGGCCTCGCGCCAGTTGGGCAGATCCAGTGCCATGTCGGCGCCGACAATCACGCAATAACGGTTCTGGGGGCGTTCGCGCCGCAGCCAGCGGATGGTGTCAATCGTGTAGCTGGGCCCGGACCGCGCCAGTTCGCATTCCTCGACGCCGATGCCGATTTCGTCCTGCGCCGCCAGATGCGCCATCGCCGCGCGGTCGGCCGCCGGCGCCACAGTGATCTTGCCGCCCCGGTGCGGCGACTGGCCGGACACCAAAAGATCCACGCGGTCCAGCCCGCGCGCGGCCAGCACGGCGCGCGCCACGGCAAGGTGGCCGTTGTGCGGCGGGTCAAAGGCGCCGCCCAGAAGTCCGATCTGCGCCATGGGCCCAGTGTAGCAGCACGGAATTTTCGGCGGGGCGTGAAACCGGCGCCGGGCCTTTCCCAATCAGGGTGCATACCGATCGCGCTGAGGGGACAGAACCATGAAACGCTTCTTCAAGACCGTCTTCATTGTCGGGTTGTGCACAGTCGGCGTCGTGGCGGTAACCCACGCCGTGCTGGGCAAGGAACGCACGCGTGACGCCGCGCGCGCCCTGCAGAGCATGGCCCAGGGCGAAGTGGACGACCTGATCGCCCGCCAGACCAACCTGAAGGAAGAACTGGGCAAGCTGCGCGACGACTACCCGCGCCAGATTGCCCTGCTCAAAAGCCAGCTTGCCGAAATCGAACGCCGCCTGGCCGAAATCGAAAAAGAACAGGCCCGCGCCAATGACATCGTGCGCCTGTGCGAAGAAGACATCAGCTACCTGGAAGACCAGCAGGACGCCGCGCCGTCCACCCCCGGCAGCCTGCGCGTGATTGAACACCGCGGCAGCCGCTACACCCCCGTCGAGGCCGAACGCCTGATTGCCCGCATCGGCCAGACCCGTGAAATGTACCTGGGCCGCAAACAGGACCTGGACGCCGAACGCGCGTCACTGAAGTCCGAACAGGATCGGCTGGGCGTGGAACTGCAGGCCGTCACGGCCGAACAGGCGGAGTTCGAGGCCGAATACATGGCGCTGGTGCGCGAGATTGAAAGGCTCAAGCGCAACGACGAAATGCTGAAGCTGGCCGAAAAGCGCCGTGGCAAGGGCTGCACCAAGCACGCCGACACCATGAATACGCTGGAACAGGTCAAGGCCGCCGTCGAGCGCGCCCGCCTGGAACAGGAGGAACGCCTGAAGTCCGCCCGCGTCCAGCCGCGCGACCTGGACTATGAAACCCGCGCCCGCGCCCTGGAACTCCAGCGCAAGCAGGCCCAGCGCGAGAAACCGGCCACGCGCGCCGACGAACTGGCGGTCAAGTAACCGGCAATGCGGCAAGGCCCGGCCTTCGCGGCCGGGCCTTTTCGTTCTGGCGCATAACGCCGGCGCTCAGGCCGCGGATTCTTCGGGTTCGTGGGCGCCGGATTCGCTGTTTTCCGGCTCGCAGGTGAACTCAAGCTCCCACGGGCCGTCGGCGGAAAACCGCGCCAGCGTGAGCTTGGTGATCATCTCTGAGCTGTCCACGTCTTCGCCCCAGCTTACGCGGTCCACGGTGTCCTGGCCGGCGACCAGCTCAGTGGCACCTTCCTGGTGCGTGCTCCAGGGTGCTTTCTCGAGGCTGTTGAGCAATTCCTCAAAGGCCCCGCCCGGCTGAAGCGTGCCGTAGTACCAGGGTGCGTCGTGCTGAAGGTCCTGCAGTGTCGCGGCGTGTTCGCCGTCAATGTAGATGTTGGTTGACTTGCTCATCCCGGTGGAACTCCCGTGCTGCGGTCGCCACGCCACTGAAGTTGCGCAGCTTCAAGGCCGGAACCGGGCTTAAAGCGCGCGCCCAGATCCAGCAGAACATCCTCCAGCGCTCCAATCGCGCCGATGCAGTCTATGTAATCGTAAAAGCCCAGATGCGCCAGCCGAAACACCAGATTCCGCAGGCCATCTTGTCCTTCCGCGGCCACAATCCCGTGACGTTTCTGCAATTCGTCCAGCAGTCGCGACGCCGTCACGCCATTGGGCGCAAAGGCCGCCGTCACGCTGTCGGCCGGCGCGGCCGACAGCAGCCGCAACCCCATCGCGCCCAGCGCCGCGCGCGTCATGGCCGCCAGCCGCCGCGCGTTGTCCACCAGCGCGTCCAGACCGTGCTGCCGCAGCCGCGCCAGCGCCCGCGCGCAGGCCGCCACCAGACTGACCGCCGGCGTGAATGCCGTTTCACCCGCCCGCTGCGCCGCCAGCTCGCGACGCAGGTCAAAATAGTAACGCGGGGCGCCCGTGCGAACTTCCAGCAGGCGTTCGGCTTTCTCGCTGACACTGACAAAACTCAGGCCCGGCGCCATGGAAAGCGCCTTCTGGGACGCGCCCACCACCAGGTCCAGCCCCCATTCGTCCGGACGCGCCTCGTGCGCGCCCAGCCATGTGATGCCGTCCACGCACAGCAGCGTTTCCGGGCGCTGCCGGACCAGCGCCGCGATTTCGCGCACCGGGTGCAGCGTCGCCGTTGAGGTCTCGCAGCCCTGCACGAACACGGCGTCGGTTTCGCCGGCCTGCAGTTCAGCCGCCACCTGTTCCACCGTTACCGCCTGGCCCGGCGGCGCGACCACTTCGCGCACGTCGGCGCCCAGAGCCCGCGCCATGGCTGCCCAGCGCGCGCCGAACTTTCCCGCATTGACGCACACCACACGCCGGCCGGGTGTAACGGCCGCCGACGCCACCGCCTCCAGCCCGCCCGTTCCCGAACTGGTGAGCACCACAACGTCGCGGCGGGTGTTGAAAAACAACTGCAAGCCCTGCCGCACTTCGGCCAGCAACGCGCGGAACTCCGCCGAACGGTGGTGCGGCAACGGCCCGGCCTCGGCCAGGGCGGCCTCGGGCAGCGGCGCCGTCGGACCCGGCGTGAAGATGCGGGGTTTGGGAATCATCGGGCGGGCAGGGTGAAGGTGAACTCCAGACCGCCAAGAATGTCGCGGCCGACGCGCAGTTGCACCTGCAGTACGTCACGATCAAGGCTGACCTCGGCCGCGGCGCCCGCGCCGGTGTCGGACAGCAGGTCCTGCAGATACTGCTCCAGCCGTTGGCGGGTTCGTTCCGGGTCGCCGGGGGCCGCAAGGTGGCGGCTGGCCTGGCCCGCCGCCGCGCCCAGCCGGGCCGCCACCAGCGCCCAGGCCAGCGTGTTCATTTTGCCCTCTTCTTCGGCACGTGACGGCCGCCGCAGCACCGGCGCGGCCACCACCCAGGCCGAGTCGTGGTTGGGTTGCGCCAGCAGCGGCGTCAGCCCGGCCCGCGCCAACTGGCGGATCGCGTTCTCGGGAAACAGCGCCTGCAGCGGATACTGGCTGTCGCGCCCGGACACGTCAAACACGGGCAGTGATTCGATTTCACCGTCGGCCAGACCGGCATGGGCGGCGGGCCAGCCGGTGCGCGCCTGCGCGCGTGCCACGGCCGCGCCCACCAGCCATACCGGCGAAGCCCACAACACATCACCGGGGGCGGGCATGGCCGCGCCCTTGCGCGGTGCCCGCGCGGCAAAGCCGTTAACGGCCGCTACCAGCCAGCGCGCGCATTCCTTGTCGCGCAGGCTGCGCCAGGCATCGAACGAACCGGCCTGGAACAGCCCCGCCGGGTTGTCGCGCGCGGCCAGGGATGCAAGGCTTTCCACGCCCAGAAAGCCGGCGTCCAGCGCGATCACCACCGGGGCCTGAAGTTCCTGGCCGGTATCGCCAAGCTGCTGGATGCGCGCAATGTCGGCCGGCCGGTTGGCCAGCGGCAGGTCACAAAGCACCAGGCTTACCGGCGCGCCGGCACCGTCACGGTCGGGCTGAACCACATAAGTTTGCAGCGTTTCGATCACGTCGTCGGGTGTGGCGTGCAGCAGCTCCAGGCGCGCGCCCTTGCCATGACGGCACAACAGGTGCAGACCGCGCCAGGCGGCCTCCAGCGCGCGCCATTGGGGATGAGCCACGATTTCGGCCAGTTGCGCCTCCAGCAGGTCGCGGGCGCGGCCCAGCGGCCCGGCCAGGTTCCAGCGCCCGCCGCCGGCAATGGCGGCGCCGGCGGCGTCCACGGCGCTGCCGGTGCCGGCAGCCGGCGACGGTCCGGCATCCACCATGCGGAAGATGCTGGCAATGGCCGAATCCACGGCCTCGGTTGCCGGGGCTTCGGGCGCCGGGTCAGCCGCGTGCGCGGGGCCGCCCATGATGTCCAGAAGTTCGTTCAGAACCGGTGCCAGCGCCGGGGCGGCCGCAAAGCGCGCCAGATCCTGCTTGAACTGGATCGGGGTCAGGGCACCGGACTGAAGTTCGGCCACCTGGTCCACAAACTGCTGCACAGCCGCCAGCGCCGGCACGCGCAAAGCGGCCCGGCGCGGCTCAAAATCCTTGAGCGACTCAAACGTGATATCCGCCGCCAGCGTGCGGGAACCAAGATGCCCGGCGACTTCGGTAAACAGGCGCGGTTTAAGCCTCGCCATTACGGCGTCCAGTTCATGCGCGTCCACGGCCTGCACGCCGGGGCTGGGGCCCGTTGCCGCCCCCAGAAAGTCCGCCACGCACACCACGCGCAGCAGCAACGGCCGCTGTTCTGCCCGATCCGACGGCCCAAAGCCGAACTGGTTACGAAAACCGGATACCCGGCGGTCTTCATTCATACCCGCACCCTAGCAAGACCAGGCGGCCCGGTGAACCACCGGCGGTGTCACAGCCCCAGGCGTTCGCGGCACAACTCGATGGCCGCGGCGCTGTGATCCACGCCAACGGCGCGCCGGCCGGACTTGAGCGCGGCGGCCAGCGTGGTGCCCGAGCCGCAGCACAGGTCCACGACCAGATCGCCGGGGTCGGAAAAGCACTCGATCAGCCGCGCCAGCAGCGCCAGGGGCTTCTGGGTCGGGTAACCCGTGAATTCGCGCTGGTTGCCGCGCAGCGCCGGAATCTCCCACACGTCGCGCAAACCGGCCAGCGTGTACGGCCCGCGCCGGTCGTGGTGGATCGTGATGTTGGAAAAACCGTAGCGGTGGGCCAGATAGCTTTTTTCGCGCTGGGGCCGGAACTTCCAGTGCGGCCCGGCGGCATAGACACAGATTGTGTCATGCTTGCGCGCCAGATAGCGCCGGCTGGTGCCGCCGGTGCGGTAGGCCCAGATAATTTCGTTAACGAACGCGCCGGGGCCCAGCGCGCGGTCCAGCTCAAGGCGGCCGTGGTGGCTGGCGCGCCAGTCCAGGTGCAGCGCCAGCAGGCCCGTGGGGCTTAACAGCGGCACGGATACGTCCACCAACTGCCGCAGAAACGCCAGATACTGCGTCAGACCGCCGGGCCAACGGTCATCGTAGTGCGGCCCCCGGGGCGTGTTGCGCCGGCGTTTGCCGCTGAAAAACGGCGGGTCCAGATACACCAGTTGCGCGCAATGCCGCGCCAGTCGCGGCGCCACCGCCAGCGCGTCGCCCCGGATCAGTTCAAGCTGCGGCTCTTGGCTGGCGCGGCGCCGTGGCATGGCTATTCTCTGGTCATGCGCGTTCTGCCCAGGTCAGGCCGGCCAAAAGCCGGGATTGTGCTTGTGCCCAAGCGCTGGTGCGTTGACAAGGCCGTGCTGCATTCCGCCCAGAGCCTGGCCAACGCCGGCTTTGCCGTGGAGGTGCTGGAACTTTCGGGCACGCCGCTGGATACGGAAGACCCCTCGGCCCAGGACTTTCTGGCCGCGGCGCGCAAGGTGCGCCAGGCGGCCCGGACGTTGCGGGCGGAACTTGGCGGCGGCAAGGTCGGCGCTGTCGGGGCCTGGATTGGCGGCAGTGTCGTGCTGCTGGCCAGTGAAAGCGACCTTGACGCCTGTGTGGCGGTGTGCCCGTTTGTGCACCTGCCCCAGGCCGACGGTGCCGTGCTGCGGCACCCGATTGAGGTTGCACGCAACGCCAACGCCGCGATTCTGGCGGTGTTTGGCGAACTGGACGCCGAAGTGCCGCTGGAAGACGTGCGTGCACTGGAACAGGCCCTGTCGCAAAGCCCGCAGACCGACGAGGCCTACACCTACCCCGGCGTCGGCCATGCCTTTTTTGACAATGAAGAAGGAAACCGCGACTACCGCGAGCCCGCCGAGCGCGACCTGTGGCTGCGGATTGACCGGTTTTTCCAGCAGCGGGTGCTGTGACCGCGTGGGTGACCCTGCCGCCGAGCAAGACAGAATGTAGAATCGGGGGTTGGAGCGGCGGGGGCTTTGTGTATATCCTTGCCCGCCAAAGGCTTTGACATTGTTCGCTCACTCGCACTGCCGTGCATGCGGCGGCAGGCCAGGCAGCATACTTCGCACTGGGATCACCATGCCGATCAACCTGAAGTACGGCCAGCAGGCGGTGGCTCGCGGTTTTCTGACACCGCAGCGGTTGCAGCAGGTGCTGACCAAGCAACGCCAGCTTGCCGAACAGGGCAAGAAGGTCAGCATCCGCATGATTCTTGAGAAATCCAAGCTGCTCAACCCTGACCAGCTTGCCACGATAGACCGCGACCTGAACATCAAGGTCGTCAAGAAACAGACCGGCAAAATTGACCGTGCCGCACCGCCCCAGCGCCCCGCGCCGGCCCAGCGCCCCGGCACTGCACCGCCACGCCCGGCCCCCACCGGCGCCCAGGACTTCGCCGGCGAGGCCGTGCCCCAGTTCAGCGGCATGACCGGTGCCGACCCCGACGCCACAGTGTTTGAACCGCCGCCGCCGGACATGCAGCAGCGCATCAAGGCCGAGCGCGAAAAAGCCAAACAGGCCGCCCGAGCCAAGCAGGAGGCCGAAGCCGCGTCGTTCTTTCAGCAGAACGACCAGAGCCCCTTTGGCGGCGACCCGTTCGGCGGCGACGCCATGGCCCCCGAGCCTTTCGGCGGCGAGATGCAGCCCGAACCATTCGGCGGCGAGATGCAGCCGGAACCGTTCGGTGGCGAGATGCAGCCCGAACCCCTGGCCGCCAACAGCCTTGAACCCGCGCCGATGGACGCCTTTGGCGCCGATGCCGGGCCGCCGGGGATTGACCCCTTTGCGGGCGAAGGTGAACCCGAACTGCAACGCATGGATTCCAGCCCCAAGCTGGAAAGCCTGGCCGCCGAATACCAGGGCTTTGCTTCGCCCGACGATGAAGAACTGCCCACGTTGAATGCCGGCTTTGATGACGATGCCGGGTTTGCCGCGCCGCCCCAGAGGAGTCAGCCCTCGCGCCAGCCCCAGTACGCGCCACCGCCGCAGCGGCAGCCCCAGTACGCCCCGCCTCCGCCCCAGCCCATGCACGCCGACCTGGCGCCGGCCAGCGGCGGCGATTTTGACAGTTTCGGCAACGACATCATGTCGCCCGATGACCTGGAAAGCGGCGCCATCGGCTCGGCTGCCGGCACCAAGCCCCTGGGCAGCGGCGCCGACATGGACCGCACCATGTTCAGCCCGCCGCCGCCGTCCATGTCTTCGCCGCGCCAGAAAACCGGCGCCATGGACCGCACCGTCTTCAGCCCGCGCCCGCCCGAGTTCGGCGGGCCTCAGCCCGCGCCCGCACCTGAAATGGAACCCGCCGGCGACGACTGGGGCGAGGCCGAGGCTCCGTCGGCTCCGGCCTTTGACGAACCCGCGCCCGCCGAAGCCAACATGGATGCCACCATGTTCAGCCCGCCGCCGCCCGAGCTGGCTTCGCGCAGCGCGGCCCAGAAGAAGCCCGGCGGCCGCCAGAAGGGCGACGACGACTTTGGCGGCATTGAACTGCCCACGGGCAAGCGCATGGACGACGTGCCCACGCAGCCCGCCAAGGGTGACGACGTGCACCCGCTGCGGCGTGGTGTCACCAGCGGCCAGCACAAGGCGCCCAGCGGCACCCAGCGCAAGCCTTCGGCACCGGTGCCGCAGGACGACTTTGTCAGCGACGAACTGCCCGGCGAAGAACCCGCCGCGGTCGGCGCGCCGGACATTCCCGACGAAGAGCCCGTGGTCAAGGGCAAGAGCAACAAGCTGCCCGGCAAATCGGCCAAGGCCGAACCCGCGACCGAGCCCAAAGGCAAGCTGCCCAAGAAGAAAGTGCCCGAAACCGTGCCGCCCGAAGACACGGGCGGGGAAAAGCCCAAAAAGAAGTCTTCGCGCGTGGTGCTGATCTTTACGCTGCTGCTGCTGGTTGTGGTGGCCGTTCTGGTTCTGCCGGTGCTGCTGTACCCGCACGTGGAACAGGTGCGCCCGATCCGCGACCACCCGCAGGCCAGGCAGTACTACGACCACGTGGAGAAAGTGATCAACGACGTGCGCAAACTGGTGGGGCTGGACGCGCCGGCCAAACCCGCGGGCGGCCAGCCAGCGGCCAACGCCCCGGCCGAGAACCCGCCGGCCGAAAACACGCCGCCCGCCAACGCCGGGTAAACGGGCGCAGGACTCATGCACGGGCCGGCTTGTCCGGCCCGTGTCCTTAACCGTGCATGGAAGCCGACACCGAACATCTGCGACAGCGCTTTGAACAGGCCGGCCAGGGCCATGTGTTTGCCGCCTGGCCGGAACTGGCCGAACGCGCCCGGCGCCGGCTGGCGCGCCAGCTTGCGGCGGTTGACCTGGGCCTGCTGGCGCCCATGCGCGACGCAATTGCCGCGCTGAGCAGCCCGCCCCCGCGCAAGCTTGCACCCGCGCCGGCGTTTGCCCTGGCCGACGAGAAATTTCCGTACCTGCTCAGTGACGCCGCCCGCGCCGTGGCGCCCGCGGGCGAACGAGCGCTGGCCCGGGGCGAAGTGGCGGTGATCCTTGTGGCCGGGGGCCAGGGCACGCGCCTTGGTTTTGACGGGCCCAAGGGCTGCTTTCCGATCCTGCCCCTTTCCGGCATGACCCTGTTTGAAGTGTTCGCCCGCAAGTTGCGCCGCGCGGGCCGCGACTACGGCCGCATTCCGCCGCTGTACGTCATGGTGGGCAACCACAACGAACAGGCCACAACCGCGTTCTTTGAACAGCACGGGTTTTTCGGCCTGAACCCGGATGACGTCAGGTTCTTTGCCCAGAGCGAACTGCCGGGGCTGGACGACAGCGGCAAACTGGTAATGGCCGGGCCTGACGCGCTGTGGACCGCGCCCGACGGCCACGGCGGCGTGGTCAGCGCCCTGCATCAGAAGGGCATGTTGGCCGACATGCGCGCCCGCGGTGTGCGCTACGCCAGCTACATCCAGGTGGACAACCCGCAGATTCCCGTGGCCGACCCGGCGTTTTTGGGGCTTCACATTTCCGAAGGCGCCGAAGTCTCACTCAAGGTCGTGCGCAAAACCGACCCCGCCGAAAAGGTGGGCATTTTCTGCCTTGATGACGGCGTGCCCTGCATCGTCGAGTACACCGAGTTCACGCCCGAAGACAGCCGGCGCAGCGACGAAAACGGCCGGCTGGTCTGGTGGCAGGGCAGCATCGCCGTGCATGTGTTCGGTATCGAGTTTCTCCAGCGGCTGGCCGACACAGGCACGCAGTTGCCGCTGCACGCCGCGCGCAAGAAGGCCGGCGAGGCCGAAGTCTGGAAGTTCGAGCGTTTTGTGTTCGACACGATTCCGCTGGCCGCCAGGGTCGTGTGCCTGGAGGTGCCGCGCGAGGAGCAGTTCCTGCCGCTGAAGAACCCCGACGGGCCGTTCGGGCCCGAGGGCGTGCGCCAGGCGTTGCAGCGGTACTGGAAGAAGGCGCTGCGGCTTGCGCGGCCCGCACTGCCCGAACCGCCGGCCATCGAGGTAGACCCGCTGCTGTGCGAAAACGCCCGTGAGCTGGCGGCGGCGCTTGAGGACAGAAAGCTTGACGCCACAGGCCCGCTGCGCCTTGAGCCCTAAGCGTAAGCGCCGGGGCCAGCCCTCCGGGCCCCCGCGCTTATGCTTGGGGCTCCACCACATCACGCCACCACCGCGCCGCCCTTGTCCGTCAGTTTGCGCCCGCGCGGCGTCTTCTGGATCAGCCCCTCGCGGATCAGGTGCGGCTCGTAGCTGTCCTCAATCGTGTCTTCTTCTTCGCCCACGGCCACCGCGACCGTTTTCAGACCCACCGGGCCGCCGCCCTGGTCTTTCAGACAGCGCAGAATGCGCCGGTCCAGTTCCGTCAGGCCGTGCTCGTCAATGCCCAGCATGCGCAAACCGGTCTCGCAGATCGCGCGCGTGACCTTGCCGTCGCCCTTGACCTGGGCCACGTCGCGCACGCGGCGCAGGATGCGGTTGGCAATACGCGGTGTGCCGCGCGAACGCGAAGCCACCAGCTCCACGGCAGCGGGCTCGACGGCGGTCTGCAGCAGACGGGCGGAGCGTTCGACAATCCGGCGCAGTTCGTCCACGGGGTAGGGATCCAGCCGTTCCAGCACGCCAAAGCGCGCCCGGAACGGGCCTGAAAGCAGCCCCTCCCGCGTGGTGGCGCCAATCAGCGTGAATTGCTGCAGATTCACGCGCACGCTGCGCGCCGCCGGGCCCTGGTCCAGCACGATGTCTATGTGCCAGTCCTCCATGGCCGAATACAGGTACTCTTCGACCACCTTGGGCATGCGGTGGATCTCGTCAATGAACAGCACGTCGCCGCGCCCGAGATTGGTCAAAAGGCTGACCAGGTCGCCCGCGCGCTCCAGCGCCGGGCCGCTGGTGGCGTGCATGCCGCTGCCCAGCTCGCGCGCGATCAGGTTGGCCAGCGTGGTCTTGCCAAGACCGGGCATGCCCGAAAACAGAATGTGATCCAGCGGCTCGTTGCGCTTGCGCGCCGCGGCAATGAACACGCCCAGGTTTTCCACCACCTTGGGCTGGCCGATGAACTCGGCCAGGCTGCGCGGGCGCAGCGCCGTCTCGAACTCGGCGTCCTGGCGGTCCGCGGCAGCATCCAGCAGTTGTTGCGGGTCGGGCTTCATGCCACGCATGGTTTAGCCGCGCGCGGGCGAAAACGCAAAAGGCCGCCGTGGTTCAGCGCATCAGCCGGGCGCGGTAATAGGCCAGTTCGGCAATGCTGTCGCGCAGATCCGCCAGCGCGGTGTGGTCCTTGCCGGGTTTTTCGAACTTGGGCAGGTCGGGGTACCAGGCCTGGGCCAGAACCTTGAGTGTGCTGACGTCCACCTGGCGGTAGAACAGATAGCTTTCCAGCGCCGGCATGTACCTGTACAGAAAACGCCGGTCCTGGTGGATGCTGTTGCCTGCCAGCACGCCCTTGCCCGGTTCGCAGTGTTTTTTCACCAGCGCCAGCACCTGCTGTTCGGCCTGCGACACGCTGGTTGCCGCCCCGGCCACGCGCGCAAGCAGCCCGTTTCGCGTGTGCATTTCACGCACGTGGTCGCTCATGCCCGCCAGTGCGGCCTTTGGCGCGGCGATTACGGCTTCGGTTTCGGCCAGCGGCTTGAGGTCAGGGCCGGTGATGATGCAGGCGATTTCAAGGATCACGTCCACATCCGGGTTCAGCCCGGTCATTTCCAGGTCAATCCAGACAAGGCGGAGGTCGTTCATGGCTGTCTACGGTTGACCGAACCACCTACCCCTTGGGGCCGGCGTTTCTGACCGCTTCGCTGGCCTGGTCTTCAAACTGCTTGAAGTTGTCGCGGAACAACTGCGCCAGGTGCGCGGCCTTGGCATCGTAGGCGGCCTTGTCAGTCCAGGTGTTGCGGGTATCCAGAACTTCGGGCGGCACGCCGGGCACAGCCGAAGGAAAGTGCAGACCCATCACCTTGTGTTCGCGGTATTCCACCTTGTCCAGGCGGCCTTCCAGCGCGGCGTTCAGCAGCGCGCGCGTGTGTTTGATGCTCATGCGGCTGCCCACGCCGTAGGGCCCGCCGCTCCAGCCGGTGTTCAGCAGCCAGCAGGACGCATCATGTTTCTTGAGTTTTTCGGCCAGCAGCCTGGCGTACACCGCCGGGTGGCGGGGCATGAACGGCGCGCCGAAACAGGTGCTGAAGGTGGCCGTGGGCTCCTTCACGCCGCGTTCGGTGCCCGCGACCTTTGCGGTGTAGCCGCTGATGAAGTGGTACTGGGCCTGTTCGGGCGTCAGTCTGCTGATTGGCGGCAGCACGCCAAAGGCGTCACAGGTCAGCATCACCACGGTCTTGGGGTGTCCGCCGCGGCCGCTAGGCTCGAAGTTGGGGATAAAATCAATCGGGTAGCTGGCGCGGGTGTTTTCGGCCAGCGCCGCGCTGTTCAGGTTCACCACGCGCGTGACCGGGTCAAACACCACGTTTTCAAGCACCGTGCCGAAGCGCTGGGTGGTGGCGTAGATTTCGGGTTCGGCTTCCGGGCTCAGGTTGATCACCTTGGCGTAGCAGCCGCCCTCGAAGTTGAACACGCCCTGGTCGGACCAGCCGTGTTCGTCGTCGCCGATCAGGCGGCGTTTCGGGTCGGCGCTGAGCGTTGTCTTGCCCGTGCCGCTGAGGCCGAAAAACAGCGCGGTGTCGCCGTCGGGGCCGATGTTGGCGCTGCAGTGCATGGGCAGCACCCCGCGCGCCGGCAGCAGGTAGTTCAGCACGCTGAACACGGTCTTCTTGATCTCGCCGGCGTACTTGGTACCGCCGATCAGCGCCAGTTTCTTGCTGAGATTCAGCAGGATGAAGGCCTCGCTGTGGGTTCCGTCGCGGGCGGGCTGGGCCTCAAAGTTCGGGACATGGATGATGGTAAAGGCCGGCGCGAAGTTGCGCAGCGTGTCTTCGTCTTCGATCCGCACGAACATGTTGCGCGCAAACAGGTTGTGCCAGGCCTGCTCGCCGATCACGCGCACCGGCAGGCGGAACTCGGGGTCGGTGCCGCCAAAGCAGTCCAGCACGAACAGGTCGTTGCGCTTGCCCAGGTGTTCGAGTACGCGGGCGTGCAGGGCGTCGAACTTCTCGGGCGAGATGCCCTTGTTGACCTTGCCCCACCACACGTTGGGCTTGGATTCGGCGTCTTCGACGATGAACTTGTCGTTGGGCGACCGGCCGGTGTACTTGCCGGTGCTGACAATCAGCGGCCCGGCGCTGGCCAGGTGCCCTTCGTTGCGGCGGATGGCTTCTTCGTAAAGCTGCGGGGCGGTGAGGTTGTAAAGAATCTTGCCGGAAAACTTCAGGCCGTGACGGGCCAGGTCAATCGCCATGTTCTCTCGCACATAGACACGCCAAGCATTGGGGCAACGGCCACCGAGCCCGCGTGACTGCGCGGCAAGATACAAAAACGTGCCCTGATTGCTACGTTTGTGTTGGCCGCTCGCCGGGGAACAGCTTGGATCAGCATGCTTCCGGTTGGCGACAAAAACACGCCTCTCTTCGGGCAGGAGCCACCACGCTGCCTTGGCAGGGGTCGGCAGTTGCTTCACGCGCACCGGGTCAGTTCGTGATCCGGCACTTGGGCATGTGTTTCCTAAGGACGCGAACGGACCAGTCGGGCACTCCGCTGACAAGCAAGTCAAGTTCCTCAAGTCCCACGAGCTTGCGCAGGTTGCCGATCGCGAACTCGTCAAGTTCTGCGCAGCCCGCAAGGACCAGCCGGCGCAGGTGGGTTGCGTCGGCCAGCACAGCCAGGTCTGAGCTAGTGACAGGGCTGCCGGACAGATCCAGACCGGTCACGCGTTGGTTGGCTTTCAAGGCCTCGGCTGTGGCACGGCCCAGCTTGCCGCATGAAATCTCGCGCAAGGACTTGCTCATCAACACCGTGGCGATTGCTTCGTCGGACAGCCCGTCAAGGACCAGCGATCTCAGGTTCGGCAAGGCCGCCAGCGCTTCGGGCAGGCCCTTCTCAACGGGCCACTTGACGAACTTCAAGTTCAACTCCGCGGCTCCGGTCAGCCCCGCCACATGCTTTGCGAGAGGCTTGCCGGACAACGCGCCGCCAAGTTCCAGGCGGCGCAGCTTTAGCGCTCCAAGGGCGGTCAATGCTCCAGCGTCACCCCAATCGGGTGCTGTCAGCTTCAGTTCGTCCAGGCTGGAAGCTGCGGCCAGAAGCTTGACGGACTCGGCGTCCACGCCACCCCGGAGGAAATGCACTTCAACACTTTGCAGCTTCGGCAGCTGTGTCATGGCCTGGAACAACTGCCGGACCAATTCGGCGCTCTCGGCCGCCTCGACCATGGGGTGAGACGTTGAGAGGCGCAGGTGGGTGACGCCCTTGGCGCCCGCCAGAACCTCTACTTGCGCTGACTCGTGCACAAGACCGCGGACATGGGTTATCGCCGCATGTTCTTCCTCGGCGAGGCTCGTGACGTCGTGCCATTCCGGGCGGCCTGTCAGGGCTTCCTTTGCGTACTGTTGCTCGTGCAGGGCTGACTGCACAAACACATCCCATGCTTGTTCGTGCGCGCGCAGGTCGGCGTCGAGTTCTTCTACCTTCGACTTGACGGTGTCGGCGTCGCTGCGTGCCTCTTCGTAAGCGTCGCCCAGTTCGGCGGCCTTCTTGCGGTACGCCGCATGCTCCGCTTCAGGTGCGGACGCGGCCGGTGGCTTGGCGATATAGTCATCGCGGGCCTTTTCTGCGGCATCCCGGGCCTTGTCGGCAGCGGCGAGTTGCTGCTGTTTCTGGCTCAGTTCGGCGTGCATCTCCCGCAAGCGGCGCAGATCGGACTCACATTTGGCGCGTGCATCGATTGCATCGTTGGCCGCATCAAACTTGCGCATCGTGAGTTCCGCGGCTGCCAAGCGTGCCTTCTGCGCCTGCACAGTGGCGTCCTCTGCCCCGTGAGCCTGCTGGCGGGATTCAGTGGCGTCACGCAGGCGCTGCACAAGTTCGGGCCACACCTGTGCGAAAAAGCCGTACCCGTCTTCAAGGGGGTCAGGATACCCCTCGTCTACGCCGAAGCCGGCGGGTCGTTCTTCTGACATGCGTTCCAGCAACTGTTGCAGTTCCAGATCAAGCGCTGACAACTTGTCCTTGTCGTCGCGGGCGGCGCTACGACGATCTGCCAAGGCCTCAAACGCCGGAAGATGTTTGAGCCATAGCTCTTCATCCTGCACCAGGTACAGGTTCAGCCGCGCGACAAACTGGTCCAGCTTGGCCCAATCGGCGGGAAGCTGTGCTTCTGCGGCTTTGCGGGCTTTTTCTTCGTAGTCCTTGCGGGCGTCCGACTGCGCCAGCGCCGAGGCAACGGATAGAATTGCGAACACTGCCGCCGTCAATATGCGCATTGGCATGCTTGCTCCGGGATTTGTGACCGCGAATAGTATCACCGGCGCCGGTTCAAAGGGACAACAGTCCCTCAAACGTCCTGGCCGCTTCGGCGAGCCCAAATCGCCTGGTAGCCAGTTCGCGGGCCTTGCGGGCCATTTCGGCCAGAGTCGCAGGGTCAGCCTTGAGTTGGGCGATGGCATCGGCCACGGCCTTGGGGTTTTTACAGTCGTTCACGACTACGCCGCAGCCGCTTTGCGCGACCAACTGCCCCAGCTCGCTGGTCTCGGGGCACAGGGCCAGCACCGGCCGGCCGCTGGCGAGAATCCCCACCAGTTTGCTGGGCATGGCCAGTTTGTCGGCGCCGGGCTCAAGGGCAACCGCGGCCACGTCGCAGGCGGACAGGCTGTCGGCCAGTTCACCCAGGGGCTGATAGTCGTGAAAGTGAATGTTGCCCGTGCCTTGGGCGGCGGCCCTGGTCGCTTCCAGACGTGCGCCGCGACCGATGAAAGCCAGCTTGCAATCGGGCAACTCGCGCATCGCACCGACAAGCCCATCCAGCGGGTGCAACAGGCCCAGATTGCCCGAGTACTGCACCGTGAACGCCCCGGCATAGCCGTGGGCCTTTGCGAATTGGCTGGCGGCCTTGGGTTGGGGCGAGATCGCCGCCACGTCGGCCCAGTTTTCGATCACCTGAACGTCAGTCTTGGGTTGCAGCTTGCGCGCGTTCTCGGCCATGCCGTCGGTGATGGCGATGGTGCGGCCGCGGGCCAGGTTGCGGCGCTGGACAAAGCGCAGCAGGCCGGTGACCAGCCCCGGCTTCATGCGGCCCAGGGCGATGCCCAATTCGGGGTGCAGGTCGTGCAGCACGTAGACATACCTGCGGCCGATCCACGACAGCCACCAGCCAACCAGGCCCAGCGTGGGCGGGCTGCTGGGGATCAGCAGCGTTCCGCCCGTGAACAGCGCGCGCCAGAAACCGGTGTATGTCAGCCACCAGGCCGCAAAAGCCCGCCCGAGCAATGACTTGCCACCCGCGGGGGCCCAGCAACGGCGGATTTCAACACCCTCGCGCGTTTCGTGCGACGGTGCGGGCTCGGACAATCCCTGATAGCGCGGCCGCCAGGTCAGCACGCGCACCTGCACGCCCGATCGCGCCAGTTCGCGCGCCAGCAGCCAGAACAACTGGCCGTCGGCCGCCACATCGGGCGGAAAGTGAGGCAGCAGCATGATCAGGCGTGCAGTCATGGCCCCAAGAACGCGAATGCGCAAAACGCCGGTTCTAGAATGGACATTCTGACCTGACAGACACTTTTGCGCTTTCGCCCTTTGGCGGCTATTGTCCGGCCATGGCGCGCACCGCATTCATCACCGGCATCACTGGCCAGGACGGCAGCTATCTGGCCGAACTGCTGCTTGCCAAGGGCTATATCGTCTACGGCCTGATCCGGCGCAGCAGCACCTTCAACACCGACCGCATTGACCACCTGTACCAGGATCCGCACGTCAAGGACTACCGGCTGCGTCTTGTGTACGGCGACATGCAGGACGGCTCGTGCCTGACGCGGCTTCTGCACGAGATCAAGCCCGACGAAATCTACAACCTGGCCGCGCAAAGCCACGTCAAGGTCAGCTTTGACACCGCCGAACACACCGGCGACGTGGGCGCGCTGGGTGTCACGCGCATTCTTGAAGCCATGCGCACGGCTTGCCCCAAGGCGCGCTTCTACCAGGCCAGCAGCAGCGAAATGTTCGGCAGCGCCCCGGCGCCTCAAAACGAAGCCACACCGTTTGCGCCACGCAGTCCCTACGCGATTGCCAAACTGTACGGGCACCACCTGGTGGCGAATTATCGCGAAGCCTGGGGCCTGTTTGCCTGCAGCGGCATCCTGTTCAACCACGAGAGCCCGCGCCGCGGCGGAACGTTCGTGACCCGCAAGATCAGCCATGCCGTGGCGGCCATCAAGGCCGGCAAACAGGACAGACTGTTTCTGGGCAACCTGGACGCCAAGCGCGACTGGGGCTTTGCGCCGGAGTACGTGGAAGGCATGTGGCGCATGCTGCAGGCCGACAAACCCGGCGATTACGTGCTTGCGACCGGTGAAACCCACACCGTGCGCGAGTTCGTCGAGCACGCCTTTGGCTGTGTCGGGCTGGACTGGACAAAGTACGTCGAGCACGACCCGCGCTATCTGCGCCCGACGGAAGTGGACCTGCTGCTGGGCGACCCAGGCAAGGCCAAGCGCGAACTGGGCTGGCAGTGCCAGGTCAAGTTTGCCGACCTGGTGAAGATCATGGTCGAGGCCGACGTGCGCGGCCTCAAGGACGGCCTGCGCGAGTTCGAGGTGCGCGAGAGGCACTTCAAGTAACAGTCAACGGGCCCTGGAACATGATTGACCTGACCAGAGAGCGCATTCTTGTCACCGGCGGCAGCGGCTTTGTGGGCCGCCAGTTGTGCGAACAACTGCGCGAAAGGGGTTGCCGCAACCTGTTCACGCCGCGCAGCGCCGACTACGACCTGGTGGACCGGGCCGCTATGGCCCGCATGCTGGCCGCATTCAAGCCCAGCATCATCATTCACCTGGCCGCCAAGGTGGGTGGCATTGGCGCCAACCGCGAGAACCCCGGCCTGTACTTTCACGACAACCTGGTCATGGGCGTGAACCTGATTGAGGAGTCGCGCAAGACCGGCCTGAAAAAGTTCGTGCAGGTGGGCACGGTGTGCGCGTACCCCAAGTTCACGCCGGTGCCGTTTCGGGAAGACGACCTGTGGAACGGCTTTCCCGAAGAAACCAACGCCCCCTACGGCGTGGCCAAAAAGGCGCTGCTGGTGATGTTGCAGGCCTATCGCGCCCAGTACGGCTACAACGGCATCTACCTGCTGCCCGTGAACCTGTACGGCCCGTGGGACAACTTTGACCTCAAAACCAGCCACGTGATTCCGGCCATGATCCGCAAGTTCCTGGAGGCCACGGGCACGGTGGAACTGTGGGGCGACGGCAGCCCGACGCGCGAGTTTCTGTATGTGCGCGATTGCGCGCAGGGCATCATTGCCGCCACGGAAAAGTACGAGGGCGCGGCGCCGGTGAACCTGGGCAGCGGCCAGGAAATCAGCATGAAAGACCTGGCGGCGAAGATCCGCGACCTGACGGGCACCAGGGCCGACTACACCTTCAACCCGAACTACCCCAACGGCCAGCCGCGGCGTTGCCTGGACACCTCGCGCGCGGAACTGGCCTTTGGCTGGCGCGCCGGCACCAGCCTGGACGACGGTCTGAAGCAGACGATTGCCTGGTATCAGTCACAGCGCGCCGAACAGGGCCGGCGCTAGGCGGCTACACGTTCAACGGCCTGGGGACCTTGCCCGTGGCGCGGGTTTTGCTTTCCAGCATTTCCATGAACGCCGGATACAGCGGGATCAGCAACTGCGCCACAAACGCCAGCCTGTCGGCGCTGCCGTCGGCGCCCTGCACCAGCAGCAGACCGCGCCGCACCTTGCCGCCCGCAAACAGCGGCAGATGCAGGGCCTCGCGCCCCAGATCCGGCACGCCCAGGCACCACACCAGGCGCCCCGAGTCGTCCAAAAGCCCCATGGCCGTGACGCGAAGCTGACGCATCAGGGCGATTGCCCGTTCGCCGCCCAGGGCGTCAGCCGGCCCGGCTGTCGCGGCGTCGGCTTCAATCGCGCGGGCCAGGGCGGTGGCGCGGGCGGCACCGCGCAGGTTGCGCAGGCTCAGGTACCCGCCGCGCGCGAAAATCGCGCCGTACAGGCCGACCGGCAGGGCCAGCACCGCCGCCGCCAGCGGCGCGTGCGCGCCGGCCAGCATCGCCCCGGCGGCGCACACCGCCGCCATGGCCAGCAGCGTGGCCGAAGCCCGGGCCGAACGCTCCTCAAACAGGATCAGCGTAATGTGGTGGATGTGCCCGCGGTCGGCCCGCAGCGGGCTGGTGCCCTGGATCAGCCGCCGCGCGACTGCCGCGCAGATGTCCACCACCGGCAGGCTCAGCAGCAGAAACAGCGGCGCCAGGGCAATCGCGCCACCGCTGTCGCGCACGCCGCGCAACGCCAGCGCCGCGACCAGAAAGCCCAGAAACGTGCTGCCGGAATCGCCCAGAAAGCTCTTGGGCCGCCCGAAGTTGTGCCGCAGAAACGCCAGCGCGCAGGCCGCCAGCGGCAGCGCCAGCCCAAGCTGCACGTTGCCGCCCAGCAGTGAATAGGCCCCGATGCCCGCCAGCGCCACAAACGCCGTGCCTGCGCACAGACCGTCCACGCCGTCCAGCATGTTGAACGCGTTGGTCACCGCCACCACAAACAGCAGCGTCAGCGGCAGGCTGAGCCATCCCGCCGAAAATGTAAACAGCCCCAGCACATTCACGTCGTCAAAGCGGAAACCCAGCACATAGGCCCACAGCGCGCAGCACACCTGAACGCCCAGTTTCACCCGCGCGCCCAGGGGCCGCAGGTCGTCCAGCAGCCCGGTGCCCAGAAGCGCCAGCGCCGGCAGCAGCAGATACACGTTGTCCACGTCGGCCAGATAGCTGCCCGGCAGACCCAGCCCCCGCGCCAGCGCCATTTGCGCCAGCAGCGCCAGCATCAGACCCGCCGCAATCGCCAGACCGCCCGAACGCGCCACCGTCTCGCCGTGCACGCCGCGCAGCTTGGGCCGGTCCACCAGCCCCACGCGCCAGGCCAGCCGGCGCATCGCCCCGCCGCCGGCCAGCACGCACAGCGCCGCCGTGGCAATACCCGCAATCCAGGGGATCAGTTCGCGCATTGCTCTCCTGCCGGGTGCAGGGCCGCCCCACGCGGGCCCTGCGGTTGCTTCAGCCGCGTCGCTAAACCGCCAGCGCCATGACAATCAGACCCGCCAGCGCCGCCAGCCCGCCGCCGCCCACCATGTATAGAGTCGGCAGACTCAGCCGCCGCCATTGCGGCAAAGCGCCGCCGGCCACAATCATGGCGGCCGCAAACGCCGCCGTGGCAAGCCCCATCACCAGCGGCGTGACGTTGCGGTCGGTGCCGTACACGCCGTACTGGCCTTCCATGCCCGTGATCTGGGCGTGGCGCGACGTGGCCACGCCGACTTCAAAGTTCGCGGCCATGCACGCCGCCAGCGCCGCCCCGCCGATCAGCACCAGCGCCAGGCACGCGATCGCGGCCTCGCGTTCAAAGGCGCGAAAGTTGGTCTCGGCCAGGTCTTCGGCCAGGGCACGGGCGTGGCCGTCCTCGATCATGGCCTGTTCGATTTCCGGGGGCCGTCCGCTCATGGCGTGTCTCCCCGCGCGTGGGCGCGCGCCGCGGCGGCGGCCGTGTCGCCGCGCCGCGTGCACAGAAAGTCACCCAGCACCACCGCGTCCATGCCGGTGCGGGCGAAACAGTCCAGCGCCTCGGCCGGCGTACACACGACCGGCTCGTTTTCGTTGAAACTGGTGTTCAGCAGCGCCGGCGTGCCGGTAATGCCGGCAAAGGCCGAAATCAGCGCGTGAAAGCGCCCGTTGGTGTCGCGGCTTACGGTCTGCACGCGGCCGGTGTGGTCCACGTGATCCACCGCCGCCAGTTCAGCCCGGCGCTGCGGCCGGGTCCGATAGACCATGAGCATGAACGGTGACGGGTGGGTGCTTTCAAAGTAGTCGCCCAGACATTCTTCCAGAATCGCCGGGGCAAAGGGCCGGAACGCCTCGCGCTGTTTGATGCGCGCGTTCAACCGGTCGCGCATGTCCGCCAGACCGGGGTGGGCCACAATGCTGCGGTTGCCCAACGCGCGCGGGCCCCATTCCATGGCGCCCTGAAACCACCCGACAATGCCGCCTTGGGCCACCAGGCGCGCCGCGCGGGCGCACAGTTCGGACTCAGGCAGGCGCATGACATCGAGGTCGCCGTGGTCGGCCAGCGCGGATTCCATTTCGGCGTCACTGAAACGACTGCCCCAGCAGGCGTGGCGCATTTCGAACCGCGGCAGGCCCGCGCCGGCACACACCAGCGCCGCCGCGCCCAGGGCCGTGCCGTCATCGCCGGCGGCGGGCTGGACGTAGATGCGTTTAAACGGCGTCTGTTCCAGCAGCTTGGCGTTGGCCACGCTGTTCAACGCCACGCCCCCGGCCAGACACAGGTCCGTCAGCCCCGTGGCGCGGTGGGCAATCTGCGCCAGGTGCACCAGGGCCTGCTCCAGCCGCTGTTGCAGGCTGGCGGCAATGTCGCGTTCGCGGTCGGTCAGTTCCGCGCCGCGCGCGCGCGGCGGGCCCAGCTCGCGCTCCAGTGTCTTTGTGTACAGGTGGGCAAAGCTCGGGCTGCCGTATTCGTCGGCGCCGGTCTCAACGCCCTGGGTGTGGTGGTTGAAATACGCCAGGTCCAGCTCATAGCCGCCCGGCGTCAGGCGCAGCAGCCGTTCCAACAGACCCGCAAAGCGCGGTCGGCCATAGGGCGCAAGACCCATCACCTTGCCCTCGTCGCCGTAGCGGTCAAAACCGATGAACTGGCAGATCGCTGTGTACAGAATGCCCAGACTGTGCGGGTAGGTGACCCGGCCGTGCACCCGGATTTCGTTCCCGTTGCCCTCGCCCCACAGCGCGCTGGCAAAATCGCCAAACCCGTCCACAGTCAGCACCGCCGCGCGCTCAAACCCGCTGGGCAGAAACGCGCTGGCCGCATGCGCCAGGTGGTGTTCCACGCGCCGCACCCGGGCGCGCAGGGCATCACGGGGAATGCCGCCGGCTTCGCACAGTTGGCCCTCCAGGTCGGCCAGCCTGGCGCGCTCGACCAGCCGCTTGCGCACGGCCCGGCCCGCGCGCGGCAGATGCCGCACAACCCAGGCCAGACGCGAACGCAGGTTGGCCGTGGCGTCACGGGCAACGGCAATGTCGGTAACGTCGCGCAGATCCACCCCGCCGATGCGCAGCACTTCTTGAACGGCCAAGGTGGGGAAACCCGCGCAGTGCTTGATGCGGTTCAGGCGCTCTTCGGCCACGGCCGCCACCAGCCGACCGTCCTGGTACAGCACGGCCGCCGCATCGGCGTGATGCGCGTTGATCCCGAGAACCAGCAAGGCCGCACCTCCGCCGGACAGGCGACAGAACAAGGATACAACATGCCGTGAAATCGGCAAAAACCATTGTGGTGCCGCAGGTTACAGCGACTCAGAAAGCAATTTGCGGGTGCCTGCGCGTCAATTGTGAGAGTTGACTTGGTAACACAAATCGGAGGTATTGCATCGCAACCCCCGTCTTTACACCATGTATGCTCACACCGGGGCCGATTGTGCCCTATATCCCAAGGAGACAGTGCCATGAAGAAAATCGCGACTGCGTTGCTGCTTGCCCTGTGGCTGGGTGTGCCCGTTCTGGCCCAGGAAAAGAAGACGGAAGAAAAACCCGCCACAGAGCAGCCCAAGGAAGAACCCAAGGCCGCCGAGTCCAAGGCCGACCCGCTCAAGGCCTACCGCACCAAGGGCAACACCTGGACGACCAAAACCACGATCAAGTCCAGCGCGTTTGAAATGGTCACCTACAGCCGCATGGAAGTCACCGAGGTGACCGAAGAAAAAGCCGTGGTCAAGAACACCACGCTGGACAAGGACCAGAAGGAAATGAGCAGCACCACCTTTGAGATCAAACTCAAGGCCGAGCCCGCGGCTGAACAGCCCAAGGCCGCTGGCGACGCCCCCAAGATCGAAGAAGAAACGATCAAGGTGGAAGCCGGCGAGTTCAAGTGCACCAAGGTGGTGGTGGAATCCGAGGGTTTCGGCGGCAAGACCAAGACCACGACCTGGACCTGCAAGTCGTGCTTTCTGACGGTCAAGAACGAAGTCAGCTCGAACATGGGCAGCACGGTGACGGAGCTGGTCAAGCTGGAACTCAAGTAGTTGTGCGTTGTCCGGCGCGCCCCGGGCCCGGCCCGGGGCGCGTCTGTTTTGCGCTTGTGCTTGACGGGGCGCGACCGCCGGTGCGGAATTTGGCGCGCAATTGTCCCGTTGTTGTGGCATCGGCGCCGCACTGACGGCATGGTAGCGCACCTTTTTCGGGGCAGAGCTTGACCCACACGGACATGATCTCGCTGTTTCTGGCGCTGGGCGTCGTGCTGGCGGCGGCGCGGGTGCTGGGCGAGATCGCGCGGCGGTTCAACCAGCCGGCGGTGATGGGCGAACTGCTGGCGGGTATTCTTCTGGGTCCCACGCTGCTGGGCGCGGTGGCGCCCGAACTGTTCGCCCAACTGTTTCCCGACACGACCGGTTTCAAAACCGCCATGCAGGGCCTGACCACCGTGGCGATTTCGCTGTTTCTGCTGGTGGCCGGGCTCGAAGTGGACCTTTCCACGGTCTTCCGGCAGGGGCGTTCGGCCATCGGTGTCAGCATCGGCGGCATCGCGATTCCGTTTGCCGTTGGTTTCGGGCTGGGCTGGGTCGGGCCGCTGCTGTTCGAACCGGCGGCCATCGGCCGCACCGCCCAGGGCGACGCGCTGGTGTTTGCGCTGTTTCTGGCCACCGCCATGTCCATTTCGGCCCTGCCGGTGATCGCCAAGACACTGATGGACCTGAACCTGTACCGCAGCGACATGGGCATGACCGTGATCGCCTCGGCCGTGTTTGACGACCTGCTGGGCTGGATCATCTTTGCCATTCTGCTGGGCCTGATGGGCGCGTCGGCGCATAACGGCCACGGCATAGGCTTCACGGTCGGCATGGTGCTGGCCTATGTGGCGTTCATGCTGACCGTGGGGCGGTTTGTGCTGCACCGCGCGCTGCCGTTTGTCCAGGCGCACACAAGCTGGCCGGGCGGCGTGCTGGGCATGGCCGTGGCGCTGGCGATGCTGGGCGCGGCGCTGATGGAATGGGCGGGCATTCACGCCATCTTCGGCGCTTTTCTGGTCGGCGTGGCGCTGGGCGATTCCAGCCACCTGAAGGAACGCACCCGCCACACGCTGGAAAACTTCGTTACCTTCATTTTCGCGCCGCTGTTTTTTGCCACCGTCGGCCTGAAGGTGGACTTTCTGGCCAACTTCGACCTGCCGCTGGTGGCGGTGGTGATGGTCGTGGCCTGCGCCGGCAAACTGATCGGGTGCGGGCTGGCGGCGCGCCTGGGCGGCATGCCCTGGCGCGAAAGCTGGGCGATCGGCGCGGCCATGAACGCCCGCGGCGCCATGGAGATCATTCTGGCACTGCTGGCGCTGCAGGCCGGGCTGATCAACGAAAAGCTGTTTGTCGCACTGGTGATCATGGCGCTGGCCACCAGCGTGATCGCCGGCCCGATCATGCAGCGTATCCTGCGCCGCAAGAAGGCCCGCCGCTTCACCGACTATGTGGGCGCCGCCAGTTTTGTGCCGGAACTGGCCGCCGCCAACCGCTTTGCCGCGATCATTGAACTGTGCCACGTCTCGGGCGCCACCGGCGTGCCGATCCAGACCGCGATTGACCTGGTGATCGCGCGCGAGCGCGCCGTGCCCACCGGCGTGGGCAACGGCATTGCCCTGCCGCACGCGCGCGTGCCCGGCCTGGACAAACCCCAGGTCGCCGTGGGCATTTCGCGCGTCGGGCTGGATTTTGACAGCCCCGACGGCGAACCGGTGCACATCATCTGCCTGATCCTCACGCGCGAGGAAGACCACGCCCTGACGCTTGAACTGTACCGCGACATTCTGCAGTCGCTGGCCACGCCCGCGGCGCGCGCCGAATTGCTCAAGGTCCGCACCTACACCGAGTTTCTGGCGCTGCTGGCGTCGGCCCGCGGCGAGGCCGCAACCGCCGCGCCCGCGCCGACCGTGGCCGCCGACTGGCTGCGCCGCCGCGACGAAAAAGCCCGCGCCGCACCCCGCGCCGGCACGCTGATCATCGGCGCCTCGCCCGCCGCACGCGCCCTGGGCAAGGCTCTGGCCGGCCAGGCCCCGGTCTGCCTGGTGGACATCAACCCCGCCCGCGTTGCCGACGCCCAGGCCGACGGGTTGAACGCCGTGCACGGCAACGCGCTGGAAGACGCCGTGCTGCGCCGCGCCGGCGGCGAACAGGCGGCCCGCGTTGTCGCCCTTACCGCCAACGCCGACATCAACGTCATGGCCGTGCGCAAGGCAAAAGACGCGCTGGAAATTCCCGCCGCCATGATCCTGAGCGTGCCCGGCGGCGGCCAGGACACGCCCACCTTGCAGCATCTGGGCGCGTCGCGGCTGTTCGGGCGCGAGGTCAACCTGCCCGAATGGGACCACTGGTTCGAGCGCAACGAGGTGCGCCTGGAACGCTTCGACGTTGAGGGCCGCCGGCCGGACGAACTGCTGGCCTGGCTGGACAGTCGCGGCGTGTACCTGCCGCTGGCGATCGAGCGCGCCGGCACCGACAACATTCCGTTTCATCAGGGGTATGAACCCGCCGCCGGTGACACGCTGGTGGCCGCCTGCGCCACCGGCATCGAGGCCCAAAGCGCCCGCCAGGCCGCCGCCGAGGGTTAGCCCGGCGCGCGCAACGCCGTTGCCTCAGGAACAGCCGTTGCTAAACCAGTGGCAGAACACCGGAGACACCCATGCCGCTAGAGATTCTGGGCAGGATGTACGAGAAAGCCAACCGCGAATACTACGCGATCGGGCAGTTCAACTTCTCCAACCTTGAGTTCCTGCAAAGCGCCGTCGAGGCCGCCGAAGAAATGAAATCGCCGGTGATTGTCGCCTGTTCCACCGGCGCGATCAAATACGGCGGCATCCGCAACCTGGTCAACCTCACCCGCACCATGGCCGAAAAATGCAGCGCGCCCGTCGCCCTGCACCTTGACCACGGCACCAGCATGGACCACATCAAGATGTGCGTGGATGCCGGCTTCACCAGCGTGATGATTGACGGCAGCCACCACAGCCTGGACGAAAACATCAAGCTCACCCGCGAGGCCGTCGAATACGCCCACAAAAACGGCGGCATCACCGTCGAGGCCGAGCTGGGCCGTCTGGGCGGTATTGAAGACGACATCAAGGTGGACGAGGCCCACGCCTGCCTGACCGACCCCCAGGAGGCCGTGCGGTTTGTCAAGGAATCCGGCTGCGATTCGCTGGCCGTGGCCGTGGGCACCAGCCACGGGGCCTACAAGTTCAAGGGCGCGGTGAAGATTGACTTCGACCGCATTGCCACGATCAAGAAGCTTCTGGGTATCCCGCTGGTGCTGCATGGCGCGTCCAGCGTGGACCCTGAAAGCGTGGCCGTGATCAACCAGTACGGCGGCAAGATGAAGGACACCAGGGGTCTGGACGCCGAGAGCTACCACAAGGCAATCCGCAATGGCATCAACAAGGTGAACATTGACACCGACCTGCGCCTGAAGTGGACGGCCGTGGTGCGCAAGACGCTGCACGACAAGCCGGAAGAATTCGACCCGCGCAACATCCTGGGCCCCGCCCGCGCGGCGGTAAAAGAAATCATCAAGGAAAAGATGAAGCTGCTGGGCAGCGCCGGCAAGGCGTAAACGGGCGGACACACCGGCGAACAAGAACGGCCAAACCGTGGCCGCCAACGCGGCCTTTGGCAAGGGCAACGTGCCGGGCAATATCTCCGGCAATCCGCAGCACGACCTTTGTTGTGCACAGGCGGGTGCCCGCGGTCTGTCCGCAAGCGCCTTGCCTTGCGGCAGGAAGTTATGTCCGCCGGGCGCGGCGCGTTGCGGCAACCAGAGCCAGCGCGACCAGCCATGCCGCCAGACCCGCGGCCTGACTGTCGGCCCGGCACCCCCCGCCGCCGGAACTCCCGCCGCCACCGCCGCCGCCGCCGGCGGGGACGGTCACGCCGGCGGTGTTGCTGGGTGTGCTGTCGCCGGCGGCGTTTACGGCAATCACGCGATAGGTATAGGTGACGCCGGCGCCCAGGCCGGTGTCGCTGTAGTTTGTCACGTCGGCGGCGGTTGTGGTCAGGGTCGCAAACGGCCCGGCCCCGACCCGGCGCTCGATGCGGAAACCGGTTTCGTTGTTGCTGTTGTCTGTCCAGGTCAGGTCCGCCGCGCTGCCATTCAGCACCGCGCCCAGACCCGTGGGCGAGGCTGGCGTACCCGCCCTGGCCGTGCCGCCGCCGGTGCCGGGGCCCGAAGCCGGCGGCGTGGGCAGGGCAGTGCCGCCGGTTTCGTCGGCGCCGATGTCCCAGGCCCCTGCGCGCGTGTTGCCGTCGTAGTCGTCGGCAAAGCCGCTGAGTGTCATGGCCGCGTCAATGCACGGACTGCCGGCGTTGAGATGCCAGCCTGCGTTCAGCATCGGGTCGCCCTCGGTGCTGTTGCCGTCGGTGCCGCTGGCGGTTTTCCAGCCCGCCAGGTTCAGGCCGTACTGGCCGGTGGGCTCCCACCAGTACACGGCCGTGCCGCCGGTTTTGTAGTAGCGGTTGTTGCTCATGGTCAGCGTGCCCTGGTGGCTGTTGTTGCCCATGAACAGCATCGGGCGCGCGCTGGCGCTGCCCAGAACAATGATGTTATTGCGGATCGTGCAGTCGCGGCACGTGACCACACCCGCCGGCGGGCCTTTGTCTGCGCTGGCGATGCGTATGCCGCCGTTCTGGCTTTTGGCCACGTTGACCATGGTGTTGTTGTAGACCTGGGCGCGCAGGGCGCTTTCCAGGTCAATGCCGCTGCCTTCGCAGTCTTCAATGATGTTGTTGCGGGCAATGCAGTCTATGCACGAGTAATAACCGGGGTTCTGCGTGGTGTCGTAAAACGCCAGGCCGCTGCTT
Organism: Planctomycetota bacterium; assembly: GCA_015075515.1. Taxonomy (GTDB): domain Bacteria; phylum Planctomycetota; class UBA8742; order UBA2392; family UBA2392; genus H3-PLA7. The sequence goes on along the minus strand of JABTUE010000001.1, from coordinate 1,088,638 downwards.
TGGGCCAGCGAAATGCCTTTTTGCCCGCAGCGCCGGATCAGGCAGCGTTCGATGATGCTGCCGATGCTGCCGCCCTTGGGGTACACGCCGTTGGTGGCGATATCGTGGATGTAGCAGTCCTGAACCAGCATGTAGTCGCCGTTGACGTTGTCTATGCCTTCGGCGTTGCTGGGGTCGCGCAGGCCGCTGTTGTAAATCTCGCAGCGCCGGATCGTGACGTTGTCCGCGCCCGGAATCTTCACGCAGTCGCGCCCGCTGCCGTGGATGAAGCAGTCCTCGACCAGGCACGGCCCGGTGTCAATCTTGATCGCGTAAAAGTACCCGCCCTGAAGCGTCAGCCGCCGCACCGTGCAGTTGGCCGCCGTGCCGATGTAGAAAGCGTTGTCCTGGCCTGAAACGTTGTTGGGCAGGGCAATGATCGCCGTCTCGCCGGTGTAGCCCTGAAAGGTCAGGTTGCTTTTGGTGATGTAAACGCCGCCGGTGTAGGTGCCGGCGCGAAAGGTGATGGTGTCGCCGGGGCTGGCGGCCTGGTGCGCGCGCGACAAAGTGGCAAACGGCGCGCCGATGGCGCCGGTTCCGGTCGTGTCGTTGCCGCCCGGGGCAACAAACCATTCGGCAGCCGCAAGGACTCCACACAAAACGCCACACAGCAAACCAAGAGCGATGGTTCGCATGACTGTCTCCGGTTGAGGCGTCGAAGCCGCCATCATACGGCGGCAAAAACGCGACGGGCGCGGGAAAGCCTCCCGCGCCCGCCGAAGATGCTTCACACTTCAAGCAGTGCCGCCCAGCGGCGTCATCAGCGAAATCAGCGCGCCGGTGGGATCCTTCACGATGCAGAAGCGGCCGACCTGCGGGATGTCCGTCGGCGGGTGGCAGCTTTCGCCGCCCAGGGACAGCGCCAGGTTGTAGCGGCGATCCACGTCGTCCACGGCGATGTAGCTCATCCAGTGCGGCGGAATCTGGGGCGGAAACTGCGGCTCGGTCATCTTCATGATGCCGGCGACAGATTTTTCGCCCGCGGTCATCAGGCGGTACACGCCGGCGGCGGCATCGGGGCCCAGCGGCCAGTCCTTGTGACCCCAGCCCAGCAGTTTTTCAAAAAACTCCATGGCGCGGGTGTCGTCGCGCGTCATCAGCTCGTTCCACATGAACTCGCCGTGCCGCGGCCTGGGCGGCTGCTGGGGCCCGGCGGCCTTCTTCTTTGCCGCCTTCTTTGCCTTCTTCTTCGCGGGTTTCTTTGCGGGTTTCTTTGCCGCCTTTCGGGCAGGCTTTTTGGCTTTCTTGGCCATCGGGTTCTCCGGAAAGTGAGTACCCGACCATACCACTGCTTGTATCAGCAACCAACAGTCTGCCGTAACCGTCAGTCGGCCACGGGCAACAGGCCAAGAATGGCCTCTTCAGCGGCGCCATCCTGCGCGCGCACGACCTTGCCGGCTTCAATCCGCAGCACATACGGGCCGCGCAGCCCCGGCGCAAGCTGGGCGCGGATGCTGTCCGGCACGTGGCTGGTGTAGGCGCAGGCCACAACGGCCTTGCCCTGACGGACGGCCTGTTTGACCTCGGCGACGCCCTCCATGCGCTGGACCAGCGACGGGCAGGTCCATCAGTGAGGCGGCGCGTCCACGGCCAGCAGCAGCGGCGCGCCAAGTTCTTCGGCCAGGGCCTGGGCGGCGGCGAAATCGCCGGTGATGCGGCCCTCAAGCTGCGGGCGTTCGCGCCACCATGTGGTGTACACAAATACGCCCGCCAGAACCGCCACGGGCAATATCCACGCCAGGTTGTTGACCAGGTGTTTCATGCCTTTGCCAACAGCGCCGACGGCCGCGCTATTCCCGGACCGTGCGGAATGCCAGGGGCTATGGCGTCGCCGGCGACGTGCGGCACAATGACCGCGTGACAGCGTCGCCCGCACAAACCGGATCGCCGGCGGCCCATGCGGCCGCCCTTTGGGTATTGCGCGTCGGCACGGCGCTTACGCTGGCCGGTGTTGCGGCGGCGGCGTTGGCCTGGGGCTCGCCCGTGTTTACGTGGCTGTGGCTGGAGGCCGACTGGCCGGAATCCCGCGCCTGGGCCGCCGACCGCGCGGGCGCGTTTGTGCTGCTGGCAACGGCGCCGACACTGGCGTTTGCGCGCGCGTGGCTGGGGGCCAAACTGGCGGCGGCGTGGCTGGCACTGCTGGCGCTGGCGGCGGCGGCAACCGGGTCGTGGTACCCGTGGCTGACACCGCCTGCCCAGGCCTGCCGCATTCTGGCGCCGCTGGCTCTGGCGTTGTGGGCCGTGCGCGGCGGACCGGATGCGCGCGTTCAGGTTACGCTGCGCGTTGCGGCGGCGTTGACGTTTGCCGCCCACGGCGTGGAGGCGCTGTTGGGACGCGGCCTGTTCGTGGATTACGCCCTGTCGGTTCTGCAGCGCCTGGGTGTCGGCGCCGGCCAGTCGCTGGCCGAAACGCTGCTGGCAATTGTCGGCGTGGTGGATATCGCCTGTGCCCTGGCGCTGCTTTTGCCGCGCCGGTTTCGCGCCGTGGCGTTATGGATGGCGGTGTGGGGCGCGTTCACCGCCGTGCTGCGCGTGTTTCATGCCGGATCGGCGCAGTGGCCGGAAATGCTGATGCGCATGGCCAATTGCGCCGTGCCTCTTACACTGGTGCTGTTGTGGAAACCCGCGACCGAAAAACGCTGACCCGGCGCGTTGCTCCGCACGCCGCCGTGCTTCTGCTGGCCATACTGGCGGCCCTGGCCGGCGCGCTGACCACGCCCGAATCGCTGGCGGCTGACAACCCCGGCTTTCCCGACGCCGGGGCCGCCGAACCCGCGGGCAAAACACCCGCCCAGTGGCGCGTGATCTGGGGCGAAAACCCGTCCCGCCGGGCCGTCATCAGTTGGTCCACCAGCGAAGCGACAGAAGCAAACACCGTTTACTACGACACCGTGCCGCGCAAGGCCGATCTGGCCGCGTACCGTCACAAGGCCCAGGCCGGGGTCAACGGCCGGTACACCTCGCGCGGCCACAAACTGCACTATCACCACACGGTGCTTGAGGAACTGGCGCCAAACACCACGTATTTCTTCTGCATCGGCAGTGACGGCCAGTTCAGCCGCGAACTGCATTTCATCACGGCCCCGGCCGACGATGCCGACGTGAAATTTCTGTACGGTGGCGACTCGCGCAGCGACCGCGCCGGACGCCGCGCCATGAACCAGCGCATGCGCGCCCTGTTTCAGGCCGACCCGGCGATTCTGTGTCTGGTGCACGGCGGCGATTACATCCACGACGGCGATGACATGGCCCAGTGGTCCGAATGGCTGACCGATCATGAGCTTACCGTAACGGCCGGCGGGCGCGTGCTGCCGGTGGTTCCCGCGCGCGGCAACCACGAGGCCGGCGACGTGCAGTACGACGAAGTCTGGGCCGATACCGGCGGCCGCGGCAAGAACTACTTTCGTACCATGCTGGCCGCGCAGGTGATGATCGTGAACCTCAACACCGAAATCAGCGCCGGCGGCGACCAGGCCCGCTGGCTCGAAGACACTCTGCGCGACGCCGCCGGCGTGCGCTGGCAGATCGCCAACTACCACCGGCCGGCCTGGCCCGCCGTCAAACAGGCCAGCGCGGCCAAACAGCACTGGGTGCCGCTGTTCGAGAAGTACAACCTGGACGTGGCCTTTGAAAGCGACGGTCACGTCATCAAGCGCACGGTGGCGATCCGCGGCGACAAGGCCGACCCCACAGGGGTGGTGTATATCGGCGAAGGCGGCCTGGGCGTCAAGCAGCGCACGCCGGATCCCAAACGCTGGTACTTCGACGGCGGCATCACCGGCAGCGCCAGCCACTTGCAGAAGGTGACCGTCACGCGCGACCAACTGAAAGTCGAAACCATCCTGCACGACGGCCGGGTGTTCGACACCTGGCAGACCGGCCCGCGCAAGCGCGACTAATAGCTGTGTTCTTTGGCAGGAAAGCGCCCGGATTCCACATCGGCCTTGTAGCGCCGCAGGGCCTCCAGCGCCTGGGTGTCAAAATCCATGTAGCGCTTGAGAAACTTCGGGCTGAAGTCGGGGCTGAAGCCCAGCAGGTCGTAAAACACCAGCACCTGGCCGTCGGTATGCGGGCCGGCGCCGATGCCGATGGTGGGCACGTCCAGCGCCGCCGTCACTTCTTTGGCCACGGCCGCGGGCACCATCTCCAGCACGATCGAAAACACGCCCGCCTGCTGCAGCGCGCGGGCCTCGGACAGCAGCTCGGTCTTGTCCTTGTTCACGCGCGGGCCGCCGGTCTGGTGGATGCTCTGGGGCGTGAAGCCCACATGGCCCATGACCGGCACGCCCGCCCGCGTCAGGCGCGCCACCAGCGGCGCCACGGCCGTTCCGCCCTCCAGCTTCACGGCGTTGGCCCCGGCGCGCAGAAACGCCACGGCGTTTTCGACGGCGCGGTCGTCACCGCACTGGTAACTGCCAAAGGGCATGTCGCCCACAACCAGCGCGCGACGGGTGCAGCGCGCCACAATTTCGGTGTGGTACAGCATGTGCGCCATTTCAACGCCCAGGGTGTCAGGCCGGCCCTGCAGCGTGGTGCCGACACTGTCACCGACCAGGGCGATGTCTATTTCGGCGCGGTCCGCCAGACGGGCCGAAAAGGCGTCATAGGCCGTAATCATGCTGATACGGCCGCCGTCTTCGGCGCGCTGGCGGATGTCGCGGGTGGTCAGGCGTCTGGCCATGGCGGCAGGATAGCGCGGCCCGGCCCGGCTGTCAGAGGGCGCGCGCCACTGGCACGCGGCGCGGAGGCACATAGTCTGGCGGCGTGGCCACGAACCTGAAAGCGGATGTGCTGCGGCTGGCGCGCGCGCTGGGTTTTGCGCATTGCGCGGTCGCGCCGGCCGAAAAGCCGCCGCACGCGGATTTTCTGGACCAGTGGCTGGCCAGCGGCTGGCACGGCGGCATGGACTGGCTGGCCCGCACGCCCCAGTGGCGCAAGGACATCCGCACCCGCTACGCCTGGGCGCGGTCGTTTCTGTGCATCAGCCTGGAATACCCCGACCGGTTGCCGCCGGATCTGCCGCCGGGTTCGGTGCTGCCGCGCGTGGCGCGTTACGCGCGCATGGCCGACTACCACGAACAGTGGCGCCCGGCGCTGGCGCGGCTGGAGGAACAGATCATTGAACTGGGCGGGCCGGGCACGCGCGCGCTGTGGTACCAGGACACCGGCCCGTTTCTGGAGCGCGCGCTGGCGGCCCGCGCCGGGCTGGGCTGGGTGGGCAAAAACACCATGCTGATTCACCCCGCGCGCGGCAGCTTCACGCTGCTGGCGCTGGTGCTGACCAGCCTTGAACTGGAGCCCGACGCGCCGCTTACCGACCACTGCGGCACCTGCACACGCTGTCTGGAGGCCTGCCCGACCGGCGCGTTTGTGGAGCCCTGGCGCCTGGACGCCAGCCGCTGCGTCAGCTACCTGACGATTGAACACCGCGGGCCGGTTCCGCACGAGCTGCGTCCCGGCATCGGTGGGCTGCTGTTCGGATGCGATATCTGCAATGAAGTCTGCCCCTGGAACGCCAAAACCGCGCGCCCGCCGGTCCAGCCGCCGCCGCAACTGGCCGACCTGACCCTGGCGGCGATTCTTAACGCCCGGCCCGCGCACCTGAGCAAGCGGTTGCAGGGCACGGCGCTGGAACGCACCGGCGAAGCCGGGCTGAAACGCAACGCCGCGATTGTCGCCGGCAACGAGCGCCTGGCCGAAGCTCTGGGCGCGCTGGAACAATCCAGCCGCCACGACGACCCGGCGGTCCGCGAGGCCGTGTACTGGGCGTACGCGCGCATCGGCGGCCCGGCGGCCAAAGCCGCGCTGGCGCGGGCCCAGCGCCACGAAACCGACGAAACGCTGCGCGACTGGATAATTGAAACCCTGCGCGACTGGCCCGCGGCGTAACCCGGCCGGAACATCAACCGGGCCCCGCGGGGGGCCCGGTGTTGCCGTCTATGTGTTGGCGGGGCCGGTGCCGGCCAGTGCGCGCGGCGGCGGGCTGGGCTTAGGTGCCGCGGGCGCCGATAGCGCCGGCGCCGGCGGCCGCGAGCCCTGGGGCGCGGCGCGCCCTCGGGCGGCTTGTTCACCGTCGGGCCCTTGGCCTGGGCCTGGGCTTCGCGTGTGCGCGCGTTCTTTTCTTCCTGGGTCAGGGGCGCCAGCAGCAGGATCATGCGCTTGCCTTCCATGCGCATGTTCTGTTCGATCTTGCACAGTTCCTTCAACGCGTCCACAAACCGCTGCAGGATTTCCTGGCCGCGCTCCTTGTGCGCGATCTCGCGGCCCTTGAACCACACCGCGATCAGCACCTTGTCGCCGCGTTCCAGAAACTCGCGCGAGCGTTTCAGCCACACGTTCACGTCGTGCTCGGCGGTGTTGGGGTGCAGCCGCACGCCCTTGATCTTGGCCTGGTGGCCCTTGCTGTGCTTGGCCTTCTTCTTCTGGTTGTACTTGTACTGGCCATAGTTCATGATCTTGCAGACCGGCGGCCGGGCATTGGGCACGATCTCGACAAGATCCAGGCCGTTTTCTTCGGCCAGGCGCAGCGCGGCGTCGGTGTCCATTTCACCGCGGTTGACGCCCTCATGGTCAATGATCTGTACGCGCGGAACGCGAATACGGCGGTTGATGCGGTGTTCGGCTGAACCCCCGCGAGAGGGGGCCTCGCCCCCGGGGGGCGGACGGCGCTTGAAACTCATGTGGTCGGCGTTTCCTCAAAGGACGCAACACGGCCAATATAGCAGACCCGGCGCGGGGGGCCAGCGGCAGCCCGGCCGGCACGCCCGGTTTGCCGGGGCTGCCGCTTCCAAACCCTGTCTCTGGCGCCGCTTGCCCCAAAAAGTCAACATAGGGCCGCTCACGGCGGGCAAGACTTCCCATGCTGGGTAAATCCGACGCCAAGGCGTTGCAGGAAAAACTCGACCTCTTGCAGGCCGAAAACGAGCAATTGCGCCGCAAGCTCATGCTGCTGTCCGGCGGCCAGATGCAGGGCAGCATGACACTCGGCAGCCTTACCAGTTTCGGCCACACCCGCGTGCCCCAGGCCCAGGCCACCATCGCCGGCCTGAGCGTCAGCTACCTGATCGTGGACGAACGCTGGCGCCTGATCCGCATGAACTCGCGCATGGCCGAGTTTCTGGGCGTCAACAAGGACGTGGTGAACACCAAGCCGCCGCTGGCCGAATTCGACAGCCTGGACTGGGCGCCGGGCGTGTTCCGCACCCTGTTGCAGGACGCCCACGAAAGCCGCGGCGAAGAAATCTTCGAGGCCGAACGCCCCGACCCCGTCACCGGCCGCAAGAACTTCTACCAGTTCAAGGCCGTGTGGGCCGAGGGCCAGGGCACCGTCACGGTCGAGGACGTTTCGCGTCTGCGCACCACGCGCCAGTTCTTTGAGCGTCTGGTCAGCCCGCGCATTGTCGAACGGCTGCTGGATTCCAGCGAAGACCCGTTTCTGAGCCACAAACGCACCATGAGCGTGCTGTTTGCCGACCTGCGCAGCTTCACCACATTCTGCGAGGCCGTCGAGGCGCCGGTGGTGCAGCAGGTGTTCAACGAGTTCGTGGACGTATGCATGCGCGCGATTGAGGCCAACGACGCGACGCTGGATAAGTTTGTGGGCGACCAGGTGATGGCGCTGTTCGGCGCGCCCCTGCCCAGCGAAGGCCACGCCTACAACGCCGTGAAATTCGCCGTGGACCTGCAGCAGAGCATGCAGCGCACCCGCCGGCTGTGGATCCAGAACGGCCTGCTGCCCCAGCCGCTGCTGGACAAGCACCCGGAAATCCTGACCCTGGGCGTGGGCATCAACAGCGGCGACATGCTGCTGGGCATGTTCGGTGGCCAGAAAGCCAACCAGTACACCACGCTGGGCCACCACGTGAATCTGTCGGCGCGACTGTGCAGCTTCGCCGCCGGCAACGAAGTGCTGGCCAGCCTGGGCACGGTGCAGGAAATCAGCAAGTACGCCAAAGCCAACCCGGCCCGGATTGCCATACCAATCAAGTTCCGCACCAAGGCCCAGATTGAGGTGAAAGGCATTGCCGAGCCGGTGACGGTTGCCACACTGGCCTACGACCCGGGGTAACCCATGGCCGCAGGACCCGACAACCGCAACCCCAAGTTCCCGCCGCCGCGCACGGGCCCGGCCCCGGCCGGCCCGCAGGCGGCGCGCCCGCCCCTGCCGGGCAAGCGCATGCTGCCGCCCTCGGGCGACCCCGCGCCCGCCCCGCCGCCAAAGCCCGCGCCGCGCCCGCCCAACTTCATTGAGCAGGCGCGCCAGCAGCAGAAGCGCCCGCCCCTGCCGGCGGCCCCGGCCCGGCCCGCCCCGCCGCAGCCCTCCACGCGGCCCAGCGCCGCGCCGCCCACGCGCCGCACCAGCCAGCCCCAGCAGCCGGCCGACAAGCCCAGCCAGCCCGCCGTGCGCGCCGGGCGCAGCAACTCCACCTCGCCCCAGCCCGTGGCCGGCGCCACCGTGGACGCGCCGCCGCCGGCCAAGAAACAGCCCACCACAATCGAAGAACTGATCCCGCACATCATCCGCTTTGCGCTCAAGCGCGACGACGGGCTGAACATCGCCGAATTCGACGAAAAGCTGATGCCGCGCGTGCGCGCGCTGGTGCCTGAATCGCTGCAGCGCATGGAAAAAGAAGTCACCCAGGAATACATGGTGGACATCGCCCATGCCCTGTACGTGGCAATTGTCGTGGGCCAGTTCACCTCGCGCCCCGTACTGTGCGGCGTGCGCGCCGCCGAACTGGCCGCCGATCTGGTCGAGCGCGTGCTCCAGCAGGTGCACGGCAACGCCGAAAAACGCATGACCGCCATCCGCTGCGGCAACCTGCTGGTCGGTCTGACCCTGAATGCCGTGCGCATGCTCGAATCCACCAGCCTGGCCAGCCAGGCCCTGGCCGGTTTCACCGACAACTACGAACGCGCCGTGATTACCACCTACGGCCTGAAAACCCAGGCCGAAAGCACCGGCAGCGCCCCCTGGCTGGGCCAGAAAAACAACCCGCTGGACAAACGCATCGGCGCCGCCATCAACACCATGAGCAACGTGTTCGGCGACTACATCGGCGAAAAGGGCGAAACGCTGGACGAGGCCCATTACGACGAAATCATGCGCGAGTTTGACGGCTTCATGGACCGCTTTGCCCCCTACATCGAGGGCGGGCGCTCCAAGGCCGAGGAACGCCGCAAAAAAGTCGCCCGCAGCGCCGGCACCAGCATCAAGGAAGAACCCAAGGTTGAACCACTGGAGATCAAGCAGGTGCGAACTCGCCCCGCCGGCGTCGAGGTTGTGCTGGCCGACGGACGTATCCTGTTCTGTTCGCGCGACGACGCCCGCCGCATCGGCGAGGCCGCCGACGCCGAAGTGGAAGACACCGGCAAACGCGAACGCGCGGCGCTGGAGGCGCGCATGCGCGGCGAATCGGAGCTTGAATTGTAGGGGGTCGCGTTGCCGACACTCCCCTTGCGGTGTGCGTTGAGGTAAATTGTACGCCTTACGGTTACATTGCGTCATATCGCCTTGAACACCCGTCACGAAGACACCATCGCCCAACTTGTGGACCAGAGCGGCAAGGCCGCCCTGGTGGGCGACGCCGCGCGCGCCGAACAAACCCTGAACCAGGCGCGCGGCCTGGACCCGGTGACACTGGAGCTTGAACTGGCCCGCCGCGCCTGGGCCAACGCCGCCGGCACGCCCACCGAGGTGATGGCGCGGCGCCAGCGTGTCAGCGCGCGGCTGGGCGCCGTGGCCGTGGCCGCGCCCGAACGCGGCGACGTGTGGGTGCAGCTTTCCGACTATCTGCGCGCGCTGGGAAATCTGGAGGGTGCACTCAAGGCCACCGCCAGCGGGCTCAAGCGCGACCCGGTGAACATCGAGCTGTGGCTGCGGCGCACGCGCGCACAGGTGGATCTGCGCCAGCTTGATTCCGCCGCGCGCAGTCTGCGCCATTGCGTCAAGCTGGCGCCCACCCACGACGGCGTCGAGGCCATGGTGCGCCAGCACGCCGTGTGCACGAAGTGCCACGCGCTGTTTGCCGCGCCGGGCGCCGAGGTATGCAGCCACTGCGGCGCCGACGGCCCGGCACGCGGCGCGCCCGTGGGCAGCGTGCGTTTTTCGCGCCAGAGCAAGTTCGACATCTACTTTCCGCGCGTGCGCGAAGTCGTGGCCCGCGCGCTGGACATGCCCGAGCGCATCAAGGTGCAGCTCACCCTGGACACTCTGCTCAAGCGCCACCTGAAGCGCTCCAACCAGCAGTGCGCCCGCGTGCTGCGCGCCATGAGCGAGGAATTCGGCGTGGCCTTTGACGCGCCGCTTTTCAACTCGGCCGTGATCGGCTTTCTGGACATCCTGATCGCCGACCTGATCCGCGCGATTGACCCCGTCACCGACAAGAGCATTGACACCAACATCCGCCGCCGCGTGCTCAGCAACGCCTGACGCGGCCGGGCACTTTCGCCCGCGGCCTCAACGCCGCCGCGACGCCGTGTTATCGTGGCGCCACGCGTGACGGAGGCCCCATGACAACGCAGCAGGACAAAAACGAAAAACCGCGCCTGACCCAGCTTTCCCACGGCGCCGGCTGAGGCTGCAAACTCTCCGCGGCAGACCTGGGTCAGGTTCTGTCCCAACTTCCGAAAGTCACCGACCCCCGCGTGCTTGTCGGGCACGAGTGGGCCGACGATGCCTGCGTGTACAAGCTCAATGACGAACAGGCCGTGGTCCAGACACTGGATTTCTTCACCCCGATTGTGGACGACCCGTACCTGTTCGGCAGCATCGCCGCCGCCAACGCCATTTCCGACATCTACGCCATGGGTGCAAAGCCACTGTTTGCCCTCAACATCGTGGGCTACCCCATGGCCACGCTGGGCCCTGAAATCCTGGGCCGCATTCTCAAGGGCGGCAGTGACAAGGCCGCCGAGGCCGGCATCTTTGTCGTCGGCGGCCATTCGATTGACGACGCCGAGCCCAAATACGGCATGTGCGTCACCGGCCTGGTTCACCCCGGGCGCATCATGCACAACGCCGGCGCCAAAGCCGGCGACAGGCTGGTGCTTACCAAGCCCCTGGGCGTGGGCGTGCTGACCACCGCCGTCAAGCGCGGCAAGCGCACCGAAGCCCAGATTGACGCCGCCATTGGCTGCATGGCGGCGCTGAACCGCCCCGGCGGCGAGGCCATGGCCGAAGTCGGCGCCAGCACCGCCACCGACATCACCGGCTTTGGCCTGTGCGGGCACCTGCGCGAACTGGCCGTGGCCAGCAACGTGGGCATTGCAATCCACGTGAACGCCCTGCCGGTTCTGCCCGAGGTAATGGGGCTGATCACCGAGGGCTGCTTCCCCGGCGGCACGCGCAAAAACTGGCTGTACTACAAGCAATGGATTGATTTCGCACCCGACATCACCGAGCCCGAACAACTGCTGTGCTGCGACGCCCAGACCAGCGGCGGCCTGGTGATTTCCGTGCCCGCCGCCAAAGCCGACGCCCTGGTGGCCAGCCTGAAGAAGCACAACGCCCTGGCCGCGGCGGTGATCGGCGACGTGGTGGCCGAACACCCCGGGCGCATCCGCGTGGCGCGCTAGAGCCGTGTTTTCGTGAGGCCCGCGCCGCGTTTGTGCGTACTATAGATTGTGCTGGACAGGCGCCCGTGAAGGTGCGTTCCGGGCGCGAACGCCGGAGACGCGCATGAAGCTGTGGCTATTCCTTGTGGTCGCGCTGGTGCTTGGCCCGCTGCACGCCGCGCCGGTGCCGGACTATCCGGGCGCCGGCGGCATACAGCCGCTGGCCGGCAATGACGCCGACGATGACGACGAAGCGGCCGACACGCTGGATGCATGGCTGGTGGCCGGCGAACAGGCGCTGGACCAGGGGCGCTACAAGTCCGCGCGCACGGAACTGCGCAAGGTGCTGAAGGAACAGCCGGCCCACCAGGCCGCCGCCCGCGGTCTGGCCGATGCCCTGGCCGCCGAAAGCGACTACCGCGAAGCCGCCAGAACGCTCGAACGCGTCCTGGCCGCCGCCGGCGACAAGTCTGAATCCGCCACCTGGGCGCGGCTGGGGCGTACGCGCCTGATTCTGGGCGATTACGCGGGCGTCACCGCCTGCGCCGACGCGCTGTTCAAACTGGATGCCGACGACATTGACGGCGTGCTGCTGTCCGGCCGCGTGCTGCACGACGCCGGGCGCTACGACGAAGCGGCCAAAGTGTTCCTGCGCGTGCGCCAGATCGCCCCGGCCAACGCGCCCAGGGCCTGGCGGGTTGAAAAAGGCAAACGCAACCCCCGCGTGGCCGACCTGTGGTCCAGCGCCGGCGAGTGCTATTTCATGCTCAACCTGCTGCACAACGCCAACGAGGCCTGGGGGCTGGCGCTGGACGCCGACGCCTGGCACATGCGCACGCTGGCGCACATGGCGCGCCTGTACCTGGAACAGAACCACGAATCCAGCGCGCTGGTCAACTACGTGGGCGAAGGCCTGCGCGTCAACCCCCAGGCCGCCGACCTGCACTACTGGGCCGCGCAGGCGCACTTCAGCCAGTGGCGCGGCGGCCAGGGGCTCAAGGCGCTGGAACAGTGCCTCAAGATCGCGCCGGATCATTACCTGGCCCTGGCCTACCGTGCCCAGCGCTTCATCAGCACCGACGACTACGACGCCGGCCGCCGCGACTACGAACGCGCGCTGAAACTCAACCCCCGCAACATCGAGGCGCTGGGCGCCAAGGCCCTGCACGGCGCCACGCTGGGTCTGGCCGGCGTCTACGACGAGGCCGAAAAGGCCGCGCTGTCGGTCAACGCAAAACCCGCGCGCTTTTACGAAATCGTCGCCGACGGCCTGAGCGAACGCTTCCGCTACCACGAGGCCCTGCCGCTGTACGACAAGGCGATTGCCTGCCACGGCGCGCACTGGACGGCCTGGCGCGGCGCGGGCATGGCGGCCATGAACAAGGGCGACGACGTTCTGGGCAAGAAGATGCTGGAAACCGCCCACAAGAACGACCCGCTGCGCAACAACAAGCAGACGCTGAACCTGCTTACGCTGCTGGACAGCTACAAGAACTTCGAACGCTACGAAAGCCCCGACGGCCGCTGGCGCCTGCTGGTGCACAAATCCGAGGCGCGGGTGATGCGCGACATTTACCTGGAGCATCTGGAAGAAGCCTGGGCACGCCTTGAGAAAAAGTACGACTTCAAGCCGCGCATCCCGCTGACGATCGAGGCCTTTCACATCCACCAGGATTTCGAAGTGCGCACCGTGGGCATCACCGGCCTGCCGGCGCTGGGCGCGTGCTTTGGCCAGCTTGTGACGCTGGACAGCCCGTCGGCGCGGCCGCCCGGCAGCTATAACTGGGCCAGCACGCTGCGCCACGAAATGGACCACGTGTGGCAGATCCAGATCAGCAACGGCCAGGTGCCGCGCTGGCTGGCCGAGGGCCTGAGCGTCTACGAGGAAAAAACCACCCGCCCCGAATGGGAACGCCACATGGAAGACCAGTTGTTCATGCACTACCACATGAACGACATTCCGCCCGTCAAGCGCTTCAACGAATGGTTCCGCGACGGCAGCAAGATCCTGTTTGCCTATTATCTGGGCAACGTGATGCTCGAGTTCATTGACAAGAAACTGGGCGGCATGGGCGCCGTGCGCAAGATGCTGGAACTGTTCGGCCAGAAAAAAACCCCCGAAGAAGTCTTCCGCGCCTGCCTGGGCATCGAGCCCGAAGTCTTCGACCGCCGCTTTGCCGATTACGTGCGCGACGAACGCATCGCCCACCTGCGCATGGTCAAGCGCGTCAGCCAGAAACGCATGGACGAGCTGTTCTTCCTGTACGAAGACGGCAAGGCCACGCGCGCCAACCTGGTCGAGCTGGCGCTGGGCTACATGCAGACCGGCCGGCTGGTGGACGCGCGGCTGTTTTCCGGCATGACCCAGCAGCAGGGCGCCGACAAGGCCCAGGGCGAAGAGGGCGCGCTGTGGCATTACACGCGCGCCATGCTGGCCCGCAGCGACGAAACCCTCAGCGCCGCCGAGCGCCAGCGACTGCTGCGCAGCCACATTGACGCCGCGATTCTGCGCGGACTGGAGGATTTCAACACGTATCTGATGCTGGCCCAGATGGCCCGGGCCGAACAACGCATGGACCAGATGCTGCACTGGCTGAACGAGGCCCAGCGCGCGTTTCCCGAAAACCCCCAGCCCTACGCCGCCAAGTACCAGATCTACCAGTCCATGCAGAACCGTGAACTGGCCGTGGAAGCCGCCGAACAGTGGATGCGCGTGGACGAAAACAACCTGGATGTGCGGCTGTGGCTGATTGAAAACGTGTACCAGCAGAGCCGCAACTGGACCAAGATGGCCGACATGGCGCTGCAGGCGCTGTACATCGCGCCACTGGACCCGCGCACGCACAGCTTCCGCGCCTTTGCCCTGCGCAAGCTCAAACAGTGGGACGAAGCGGTAAAGCACTTCGAGTTCGTGCGCCGTCTGGCCAGAGGCACACCCGAAGAAGCCCGCACCGCCGAAGCCAACGCCCTGCTGGACATCGCCGCGACCTGGATGCAGGCCGACGAAAAGGAAAAGTGCCGCAAGGTTCTTGAAGAAGTGAAACAACTGGACCCGACCAACCCGCGCATCAAGACCATCGAGCGCGAACTCGAGGGCGAAGACGAAAAAGAAGAGGGTTTCTAGCCGGCCCCAAAACGCAGGTAGCCGGCGGCGCGTTTTTCGGACAACCAGCGACGGGCCTGCTCGCCGCTGCCGCGCCACGGGCTGTGGCCGGCCGCATCCAGACGTGCTGTTGTCCGCCAGAACAGCCCGGCCAGCATGACCTCCTGCTCCAGGCCCGGGGGCTGGTCCTGCAGCAGCTTGCAGCCGCGCAGACAGCATTGCGCGGCGTGTTGTTCAAAACCGGCCCGCAACAGTGTCGCCGCGGCCAGGGCCATGGCCGGAAACTTCGCCAGTTCCGCAGGTAACGGGTAATGGCTGGCCTGATCCATCGCGCGCAGGAAAGACGCGGCGCGAAACCGCCGCGGTGATGCCAGGGCAGCAACCAGCCCCTGAACGGCCACGGCTTCCTGGCTGTCCGGCTCTGCCATGCCCGGCCCGCTGCCCGTGCATTCCGCCAGGGCGGCGCGAAGGCCCTGAACGTCGGCGTCCCACAACGCGATCTTGAGCGCGGTGACAGAACGCAGCCGGGACGCCGGCCCGTGATTCAGCGCGCCGGCCAGATCCATCGTTCCGCACAGCCACAGAATGCGGGTCAGACGCGCGGTCTGTTCCGCGCGATCCGCCGGATCCAGCAGCGGCAGAGCCTGACTGGCGTCGCGCAGCGCCTCGTGCAGATGCCCCAGGTCGGCATTGGCCGACGCGCGCAGCATGCGCAGAATCAGCACCGGGCGCCACGTTTCACCCACGCCTTCGGCCAGCGCGATTGTCGCGTTGGCAAGCCGCCGGACTTCGGCCATACGCCGCAGCGTTCCCAGCGCGCTGCACAGGTGCATGGCGTCCTGGCAGGCCTCGCGCGTGAAGACTTCACCCCGGGGCAGATAACGCAGGAACGTTTCGCGTTGCAGTTCGGTGGCCTGAAGCGTATGGCCGCATTGGTATTCGTAATAGGCCAGCATGCGGCGGAACTGCTGATCCAGCGCGGGTTCGTCGCACAAAGGGCGCAGCATCAAAGCGGCCTGACGCAGATCCGTGGCGGCCTGCATGTCGCGGCGGTTCAGTGCCCCGTACAGGCGATCCAGCAGCCGTGCCATGACGTCGCGCGAACGCTCACTGAGCCGGCCGCGCAACCGTTCGTATTCAGCCAGAGACTGCGCCAGACGC
The DNA here is from genome assembly GCA_015075515.1 of Planctomycetota bacterium. GTDB lineage: Bacteria > Planctomycetota > UBA8742 > UBA2392 > UBA2392 > H3-PLA7. Next base: position 1,072,779 of record JABTUE010000001.1, on the reverse strand, counting down.
CGCACCAGTGCCAGGTGATGGCCCTTGTCCAGAGCGCCAAGACGAACACGGTTCACCTCGCCCATGGCCCCCAGCAGTTCCAGCAGTTCACTGGCCAGGCTGGCGGCGCTGTCGCTTACGTCGGCTGCGTGGACAGGCCCGTGCCCGGAAAGCAGCCAGGCCGGATTCACACCCAGTTCACGCACCAGCGCGGCCAGAAAGCGGCCTGGTACCCGTGTTCCGCGCAGGTACCGGTGCACGTTGGTTACGACTTCGCCGGTACGGCGGGCCAGTTCCGCCTGGCTGTACTGTGCGGCCAGCACCTGCAGGCGCCGGCGGAGGTCCGTGTCGAGTGAATTACGTTTTCGCAATATAGAACCCCAGCCGGTGCAACAACGTAAATGCATTTTAGTATGCAACACCCGCCCGTCACAGCCACCGCGTAAGATTGGCGCCAGTGCGGAGACAGACATGGCGCTCAAAACGGGCAGGGGCATTCCGCTTGGCAAGCTTGCTTGTGTGGCCGGCGGGGCATTTGTGGTTGCTACGGCAGCCTTTTCCACGCTGCTGGTACTCGGGTTGAGTCTGACCTGGCTGCTGGTGTGCGTCAGCGCCGCCTACCTTGGCATTTCCCTGTTTGCCATGCTGCAGCTGCTGGCCCTGCCTTCGCGACGGGTTCCGCCCGTTCCCGCGGACAGCGGCCTGTCGGCGACCGTCATCATTGCCGCGTATCTGCCCAACGAACAGCACATCATCGTGGAAACGGTGATGCACATGCTGACGCGTGTTGCCCGGCCCCGGGCCGGGTTTGAAGTCATTCTTGCCTACAACACGCCCAGGCCCCTGCCGGTGGAACAGACACTGAAGGAAATCGAGACCCGCTTCCCCGAGTTTCGTGCCGTGCGCGTGCCCCACAGCCGCAGCAAGGCCGCCAACCTGAACGCTGTTCTGAACCAGGCACACGGACAGATCGTGGCGCTGTTTGACGCCGATCATCTGCCCGCAGCCGACTGCCTGCTGCGCGGGGCCCGGCATATCGCGCTGGGCCATGACTGCGTGCAGGGCCGGTGCGTGGTGCGCAACACCGCCGAAAGCGCCGGCGCGGCAATCGTGGCCATGGAGTTCGACGCCATGTATGCCGTGGGCCACGCCAGTTGGGCGCGCGCCACGGGATTGGGCCTGTTCTGCGGGACCAACGCGGTATGGCGCGCCTCCAGCCTGCGCAAGCTTCGCTTCGACCCGTACATGCAGACAGAGGACATTGACGCCTCGGTGCGCGCCTGGCTGTGCGGCATGCGCATTACCTATGACACGGCCATGCAGTCCACGGAGCTTGCCACCGCAACGCTGACGGCATTCTGGCACCAGCGGGTGCGCTGGGCCCGCGGCTGGCTGGAAGTGACGCTGCGGCAGCAGCTTGACGTACTGCGCGCCGATATGCCCCTGGCGCGCCGCGCGTCGCTGACCTTTCTGCTGGGGGTGCGCGAACTGAACGCGTGGCTTTCGCTTTCCCTGTTTCCGTTGCTGGCCGCCTACGGGCTGACGGGCACCTACGATGCCGGCCCGATCCAGTGGTTCTTCTGGGTCTCGTTTGCCGCCACGCAACTGGCCGGCCCGTTGCACACCTTTGCCGCCTGGCGCCGCCGCGGGGTCAAACTGGGTGCATGGAGCTGGCTGGGTTACGGGTTGCTGGCGCCCCTGTACACGCTGCTCAAGACGGCAATCTCGATTGTTGCGGCCTGGGATGTATTTGCGGGCAAACGCATGGCCTGGGTGGTGACTCCGCGTTCGGCGCCCGCCGGCAGCCACACCGGCGCCGCCCGGCCCACGGCGCCGGCGGGTTTTGCGATCACGCCGGACTCTGCCGGTTCGGCCCGCAGGCTGACCGGCACCGTCCGTTCCCGGATCCGCACGGGGCGTTTGCTTGCAACCCCTGACGCGCCCCCAAGCCCGGACGTGCTGGTGCCGCAGGTTCGCTGAACACTTCCCGGCCCAGCCGCCTGCCCTACCGGCCGGCCGCGGATACACCCTGCACGTCGCCCAGCGCCGTCAGCCGCCGCAGCGTGTCGGCCGCCGGGTCATACCGGTAGACATCGGCCGTGTCCGTGCCCGTTGCCAGCACCAGATACACCGTCCCGTGCGGCGCCGCCGACACCGCCAGCACGCGCCGGCCCGAAAGTTCGGGCCACAGACCGGCCACGCGCACCGCGCCGGTGCGCGCGTCGGCGGCCAGCAGCGCCGGCCCCAGACCTTCGCGCCCGTCGCTGCCGGCCAGCACCCCGGCCGTGTACCACAGCGTGCCGTCGGCGGAAAAACTCCCACCCAGTCGCGGGTCGGCCAGCACGCCCGATGCCGCCAGGTTCAGCGCCGTGACAACTTCGCCGTCGGCGCCGCGTATCTCAAAGACATGACCCCCGCCCGCGCGCCGGATCGCCAGCCAGTGCCGCCCGCCGCCTTCGGTTGTGGCCAGCACCAGCCCGGTCTCCACGGCCCCGGCCTTGCCGCCGGCCACCAGGCGCGCGCCGGGTGGCGCGGCCGGGCGCTCGGGCGGTGCGGGCCGGCCGGGCCAGACCTCCAGCCACGCGGCTTCTTTGCCGGCCCAGGCGGGGCACTGGTATTCGGGCACGGGTTCGGTCACCGTCGCCAGGCGCGCCGTGTTGGGGCCGGCGGCCGTGACTGTCACTTCGCCTGTCATGTGCGTTGTTTCCAGGCGCGAGCGTTGGGGCGGCGTGCCGTACCAGGCCTTGCGCCACGCGGCGTCCCGCCCGGCCAGCACGTGGATGGTGTGCTTGCCCGCGGGCAGGTGTTCCAGTTTCAGCTTGCCGTCAAAGTCGCGCTCGGGCCGCGTGATCTCCTGCGGGCGCGACAGGCCCTGAACCCACACCGTGGCGTTCAGCGGCCCTGTCCAGGGCAGTTGCACCTCGACACTGTGGCCGTCGGAGGGCGATTCCGCCCTGACCAGCCCCTGTGCCGGCGCCCAGGCGGGCGTGAGCTGGTCCAGCCGTCCGGCCGCCAGGTCCAGCGCAAAGATGTTCCAGGGTTCGATGGTGCGGTCGTTGTGCAGTGTGGAAGCAAAGACAAGCCTTGACCCGTCAAGGGAAAGCGCCGGCGGCCCGACCGCCACGCCGGCCGGAAAGCGCGCCAGCGCGCGCGTGACCCGCCCCGAAACCGGGTCGAATTCCACCAGCGCCGTTCGGGCGGGGTTTGCCAGGCCCAGAACAATCCGGCCGGGCGCGACCGGCCCGTCGCCGGCGACCTCCGGCCGTGCCGGGGGTTCCGCAAAGGCGGATTCCGCCGGCGGCGGCGCGTCCACAATCGCGCCCCAGGTGAACACGCGGCGGTCGGAAAGCTCGGCCGTGCCGCGCGCTTCCCGGCCGTCGCGTGTGCCGCTGATGGTTGCAGCCACGGTCAGTGTCCGGCCCAGCCAGCGCCCTTGGACAACGTCAAACTCGGCGCTGCCCCGCAGCGTGGATTCATACAGCAGGTTGGCGGCATCGCGCGCGGCGTCGGCCGGGTCGGGGCGGCGGTGCCGGAACTTCAGCGCGCCGCTGAACTCGAATACCGCGCGCGCGGCATCCAGCGACTTGAGCGTGACCGTGACCACGCCGTCTTCGTGTTCGACGGCCTCGCCCAGGTCAAACAGCGGCTCCAGCCCGCTGCCGCGTATGCGCCACGACCGGCCGACTTCTCTGGCGCGCTGGGGCTGCAGGTCGGTCTCAAAGTCTGCCGCCACGGCGGCGCGGGCAAAATCGTTCAGGCCGGCGCCGCCGCTGACGCGCAGTTCGCCGTTTGCGGTTTCCAGCGTCAGCACCATGTTTGCCCACGGCGGCGTGGCGTCGGCGGCGGTCACCACGGGCGCGGCCCCGTCGGCGCGGTCTTCGGTGGTCAGCACACGGCGCAGCTCGCGGTAGGTGCGCACCACGCGCGCGGGCCGGCCCGCGGCGTCCGGTTGCGGGTACCATTCGTGCACCAGCGCCGTGGTGTCCAGCCGCTGGGTCTGGGCGGCGGTGTCGCCGGCGGCCTGCAGGGTTCGGGTGAAGCGGCGCTCGATCCGCGCCGTGCGGCGCAGGCCGGGGCTGAAACGCTCGGCCAGATCCGGCGCCGCGGCCTGGCCGCCCGCCGGCGGCCCGAGCCACAGCAGCGCCGGCGCGGTAAGGGCCGCCAGCGCAATCAGGGTGCAGAGCCCGCGCATGTGCCCAAGCTAACCCGCGCGCCGCGCCGTGCAAAGCGGCTTGTGGCGCTCAGCGCCGCGCCGCCGGCTCGCCGTCCTCGTCGGTTGAAAACCCCTCGTCGGGTTCGGTGTAGCTCCAGGCCGGGTCGCTGGGGAACAGCTTTTCCTGTTCCTCCCATTGGTCCACCTGGCGCCGGCCGCGCCGGCGTTTGATCACCACCGCCGCCAGCAGCAGCCCGCCCGCGCCGGCAAAGATCAGCCAGCCCCAGTTCGCGCCCAGCCACAGCACCAGCCGCCCCGAGGCGCGGTCGGCGCGGTCCTGCAGCCACAACTGTTCCAGGCGCGCGAGGTTGTCGCCTGTGGCCGCGGCAAAGGCGGCCTCAAAACCGGTGCCGCCTTCCAGTTCGGCCAGCAGCTTCGTCAGCGCCGGCCGGCCCCAGGTCTGCACGATCAGTTCGATTACCCGGCGCGATTCCGGATAGGCCTCGGGCGCGCGCTGGTCGCGCAGACCGGCGGACAGGTCGTCAAGCCCCGCAAAGTCGGCCGCCACCAGCGGCACCTGGGCGCCTTCCACCAGTGCGTTGAAAGCCATGTTTTCAACCCAGTTGGCCACGCCTTCTTCGAACCACAGCGGGCGCGGCGCGGCCAGCCCGCCCAGCACCAGGTGCGCGATTTCGTGGCGCAGCACGCCAAGCGGTTCCAGCCCGCGCTCGTCCATCGCCGCAAAGTTCAGCACCACGCGCCGGCGCGACGGCACGGCGTAGCCCAGCACGCTTTCGGAATCCATGCTCACGCCGTCGGCGGCCGCGATTTCGGCAAAGCGCCGGCCGGACTGCACGATGGTCACGAACACTTCGCGGTCGTCGGCCAGACCGGTGCGCGCCTGCACGTGCGCAAAGGCGGGTTCAATCTGCGACTGCACGCGGGCGGCGCGGTGCTCGGGCACGCCCAGGTTGACAAAGTCAATCTGGCGCGCCGCGGCGGGCGCGGCCAGCGCGGCCCACAGCAAAAGCGCCGCCAGGCACCACGGCATCAGCGCGACTCCACCAGACCGCGCGCGGCCCACAGCACGGCCTGGTCCACGCGCCCGGGCTCAAGATCGCGCAGCCCCAGCGAGCCCTTGCTGACTGTTTCAGACGGCAGCAGCGCCAGCAGCAGGAACTCGCCCTCGGCCGGCAGCAGGCCCGACTGTTCCAGCAGGCGCTCCAGTTCCTCCAGACTGCGCGGGGTGTACACGCGGCGGTGCTCCGAAACGCCCAGCAGCGCCGCCAGAACCCGCCCCGCCAGCTCCTTGTCGCCGCTGTCGGCGGCCAGGCGTTCGGCGATTTTTGTGCCTTCGTCGGGGGCGCGTGTGGCCTTGCTCAGCGGCGCTTTGGCGTCGGGGCCGGCGCCCGCGCCGACCGAGGCCAGATAATGCCATTCACAGCGCGGGCCGGCGCCGGTGACGGCCGGGCCGCCAATCAGCACCAGACAGCAGTCCAGCCGGTGAGGCGAGCGGTTTTCCAGTGTGTGGGCGCCCCCGGTGGCGGCCAGCCCCACGCGCAGGTCGCCGACCGCGCCCGGCCCGGCGGCGGCAAAGAACAGGTTCTGCCAGCGCGAAAGCGAATCCACCGCGGTTACGGTTTCCATCGCCGACTGGCGCGCGGTGTGCGGCAGAAAATCGGCCGGCAGCCCGCGAAACGCCCCGCCCGGCTTGGCCGGCAGCAGCCAGCCTGACCGGTCGGTGGCGAACTCAAGCGCCGTCTGGTCCACAATGTAGGCGCAGCCCATGCTGAACACGGCGCTGCGGCCGCTGGCGCCGTCGCTTACCACCAGACGCGCGGCTTTGGCCCGGGGGCCGGCGCGCTTGTAGACCTCGCCCAGACTGAACACCAGCAGCACCGAAACCAGCGCCAGCCCCAGCAGCGCGGCCGGGTAAATTTCAGGCCGGCGCAGCCGCCGCGCCAGCAGAAACATGCCCACGCCCGCGGCGCCGACATACACAAACAGCAGTATCACCTGCACGTCGCGGCCGGGGATCCGCCTGCCCGCGATCTCCAGCGTGTCGCGCGTTTCGGTGCCGCCCAGCCGCGCCAGCGGCGTGACGTCGGAGGGGCTGATCCCGGCCTTGATCGCCGCGGCAATCAGGTTTACGCCCGCCACCGTGGGCTTGCGGGCGCCGGGCGTCACCAGCGGGTACTGCGACAGATCGGCGTGCACCAGAACCACCACGCCCGCGCCGGCGCGCGCGTAACTCAGAAGTCCCTTCCAGTCCTCGATGACGCGGGCGCGGCCGCCGGTGTTCCATAACAGCAGCTCGGCGCTGTCGTCCGGCGCCTGGGGCAGTTCTTCGGCGGGGGCGGGGCCTTCCTCGGGCATTTCGCCGTGCTCGGGCGCGGGCATGCGCGGCATGCCCATGCCGCGCGACAGCCCCGAAGGCGTCAGCGCCGCTCGCAGCGCCTTGAACTCGCCCACCCTGACCGAGCCGCGCGTCGCGGCGCCGGTCAGACCCAGCAGCCGCGCCGCCGGCTGTTCGGGGTTGAAGGCCGCGGCGGTGTTGGGCGAAAGGATCAGGCACCCGCCGGCGGCCACATAATCCAGCAGCGCCTCAATCTGGCGCGGGCTGGGCCGCCCGTCATTGAGAATCACGGCGTCAAAACACGCCAGCAGTTTCCACGTTTCCGGCAGATGCTGGGGCTGTACCTCGACCAGTTCCTGAAACAGGTACGGCTGGGCATTGGCCAGCCGCGCCTGGCTGACAAACGCCACCAGCGCGCGGCCGTCCGACCGCACGCCCCCCGAAATGCTGCGCGCGTCCACCACGTCGTAGCCGCCCCCTGACGCGGCCTCCAGCGTCACCACACCCTGGATCATGCCCAGCGCCGGCACCTCAAAACGCACCGTGGCGCCGCGCGCGCCTTCTTCCAGGCTCAGTTCCTGCGACAGTTCCACCCGCCGGGGTTCCGACGCGAACGGGCCGCGGCTGCGACCGCCCATCTGTGACGACAGCTCCACCACCACCCGGCCTTTGAACGGCCGCGTGTCGGCGCGCTGGATCTGCACCGTCAGCGGCGCAAATGGCGGCGCGACCAGACCCGGCGTGGCCGCCGTGCCGCCGATGCCAAGTTCGACCGTCAGTTCGTAGTCCTGGGCCGCCGCAATCGGGGCAAGCAGCAGCGCGCACACCAGCAGCATTCGCATGGGGCGGGATTATAGGGGTCAGCCCGCAAACCACCACTGCGGGTTCAGCAAACCCGCCCCGCAAGACGATACGATGGTACGGCCACCGGCCGCCCGGATCCGATCATGCGCTACGCCGACGCCCACGCCGACACCTTTTACCGTGTGGCCACCGAAGGACTCGACCCCCTGGCCCGCGACGGCGGACTGCACGTCAACCTGCCGCGCATGCGCGAGGCCGGCCAGACGCTTCAGGTCTGTTCGGTTTTCACGCCGCGGCATTATTCGGGCACGGCGGCGGCCGGATTTGCGGCGCGCATTCTGGACGCGATAGACCGCCATCTGACGGCTGACGCCGGCGCGTTCGCGCCCGTGCGGAACCGGCGCGACCTGGCGGCGCTGGGCGACCGCGTGGGGCTGATCCCGTGGCTGGAGGGCGCAAGCCCGCTGTGCGGCGAACTGTGGCGCCTGGACGCCCTGTTTGCCCGCGGCGTACGCGGCATCGGCCTGACCCACAACCACGCCAACGAGGTTGCCGACGGCTGCGGCGTGCCCGAACCCCGGCGCGGCCTGAGCGCCTTCGGGCGTGAACTGGTGGCGCGCATGAACGAGCTGGGCGTGGCGGTGGATTGCGCGCATCTGCCCCGCCCCGCCTTTGACGACGTGATGGCCGCGACCAAGGCCCCGCCCTGCATCAGCCACACCGGCTGCCGCGCGCTGGTCAACATCACGCGCAACGCCGACGACGCCATGCTGCGCGCTGTGGCCGATCGCGGCGGCGTGGTGGGAATTGATTTTTACCCCGGCCACCTGCGCGCCGGCGCCGGCGAGCCCGGCGGCCCCACTGTCACCTGCGACGACATTGCCGCCCATATCGCCCATGCCCTGCATGTGTGCGGGCGCGAACATGTCGTGATTGGCGGCGACCTGGACGGCTTTGCCGACACCTGCAGTGACCTGCGCCATCTGGGGGATCTGGACAACCTGGAACGCGCACTGGCCCGCCGCGGACTGGACGACGACACAATCCGCGCCGTGTTCAGCGCAAACCTGCTGCGGTATCTGGGCGACGTGCTCCCGGCCTGAAGGCCTCCCCGTGGCACCCGCCCGCGCGCTTTTTTCGCCCCAAAATCGAAAAATCGTCCTTGCCGCAAACCCTGCCCGCGCGGCCGGTTGGGGCCCGCGCCGGCAAAAACGCCGCGCCGGACTGTCACGTTTCGTGCCTGTGTGCGGGAGCACGCGACCGACGACCTGCCCAACTTTCACCTGCATGACCCCGGCGAATACTTCAACGGGGTCACCAAGGACGGCAAACCCCTGCACTTTCCATCCAAGGAAATGCACCCGCCCTTTTGCCCTGGCAGATCCGCCCGGCGAAACTCCCAAACTGCCTGGAATACTCCGAACACCAAAGGCCGCCTCGGCCCACGTCCTGCTGCACCCAAAAGCGCATGCGCATGACCTGCGCCTGTGCGCCGACATGCACTGCGCCGCGATTGCCGCCGGACAGGCTGCCGCCAGTTATGACCGCCGCCGCCGAAGGCGCCGCTTTGCAAACCGGAATCGAAAACCAGTCCCGCTGCCTGCTGCCCAGACCCTGAGCCAGGCTAAACCCTGGACGAGCTGCCGCCCGACATCCGCAAGGCTGCGCTGGTTGCCGCCAACTGGCCGCAAGCCGCGCGCCAGGTGGAAGCCGCGGCGACGGACGAAACGGACACGGAAGCCGCGCCGGAAACGGATGCGACCCAGACCACCCGCGCCGGAAGACGCTCAGACCGCCCCGCGCGCGCCGTGTGTACACGGCCTTCAGCCTGACCGCCGCCGTGAGCCTTGGCGTGCGGGCGGCGCCGAGCTTCGGTGCTGGCGCCGGTGCTGTTGCAGACCGAGCAGAAGTACGCCTATCTGAGCCGACGGCGAGCTGCGCCAGGAGTTCATGCAGGACCGCGCGTGTGCATTGTGCTGGACGTGATCACCAAGATGGACGAGGTGTTTGAACCTGCTCCGGCAACTGGATGCCGTTTCGGTACTTTGACCAGATGACGGCCTTTGCCGGGGTGATGACGCGGGTGCTGGCGGCGCACGGTCTGATCCTGCCGACACCGACCTGACGTACCAGCGGCTGCTGGAGGAACGCCGCCGATTTCGGAAACATCACAGGATTGTTACTGCGCGCCGCCGCTGAGCCTGGCCAAGAGTTTCCGGCTGTCTTCGATCAAGACCGTGGAAGACCTGAAACAGCGCATCGCCGCGCGACGCGAAGACCCGAACTACTGGCACGAAATCACGTTCTGGCGCAAACGCATGGAGGCCGACCTGAAACGCCAGGCCCGCCGCGAGCCCGCCGCGGCGTGGACGACGACACGTCGTAGACGTTTCGTTTTTTCGTGCCGCGTGTCCCGTGCCGCGACCCGTGCCGCGTGTGCCGTTGCGTGGCCGTGTGTATCTGTGGTTCCGGCTTTTGCGGTTCAAGCCACGCCGACGCGGGCGGGGTTGTTATTCGGCCTCGGGGGTTGCGCCGGCGCGGCTGCTTTTGGCCGTGCCGCCCTTGAGCCGCTGGTACATCAGCATGTCGCGCTTGGCCAGGTCGTCACGGCCCATCTGGTGGTGAACCTTGGCGCGGTTGTAATAGGCCGCCACCAGTCTGGGGTTGTGTTGCAGGGCCATGTCGAGGTCGCGCAGGGCGCCCTCGAGGTCGTCCACGCGCGAGCGCACAATCGCCCGGTGGTAGAACAGTTCGGCTTCGTCGGGCGCAGCCAGAATTGCCTGGGTCAAAAATGCCTGGGCGTACTCGAGCTTGCCTTCGCTTTTGAGCAGCAGGCCCTTGTAGAAGTGGCCCTCGTGGCGGCCGGGGTCAAGGTCAATCAATGTATTGAAGCGTTCGGTTGCGGTGTCGTGGTCGTCGGCCTCCATTGCTTCGCGGCCGTCGTCCAGCAGGCGGTCGTACAGGCGTTTGCGCAGGTCATCGAGGTTGGCCAACTGGCGGCGTTCGAGGCCTTCGCTGACCAGGCGGCGCCAGTTGCGGGCGGCCTCGACCAGGTTGCCGCTTTGCAGCAGGGATTCGATCTGGGCGACCAGGGCGTTGGCGCTGGGCGTCAGGGGCGCGGGCAGTTCGGGCGCGGCGGGCAGGGGTGTCTGTTGCGGTGTGAGGCGTTCCAGGCTGACGGTCTGGGTGCGTTCGAGTTCAAGTTCGAGCCTGATGTGGCTGTCAATGCCCAGGTTCACGAAGGTGGTGTGGTTTTCCATGCTGCCGACGATCAGCGTGAACTGGCAGCCGCGTTTGTCCAGCAGGTTGTAGGTATCCACGACCCAGCGGATGTCGCTGCCCTGGGCTGAATAATCGGGGTCAAGGGCCACGGCCAGTTGTTTGAACGTGGCGGGCAGGGCCTCAAGCAGGTCAAACAGGCGCTGCACGTCCACGATGCCCAGGGGTTTGGGCCCGCGCACGCGCACGATCACGCGGCCGTCGAGTTCGCCGATGCGGAAGCGCTCGCCGTAGTACAGGCGGTCTTCGCATTCGGGGGGCGCAAAGCCGTAGCGCGCGGCGCCGGCCAGGGGCATGCGTTTATCGCCGCAGCGCAGTTCCAGAAAGGTCGCGGGGGTAAGCGGCGCGTCGGCGCCGGCGCGGGGCTTGAGGCCCATTTTGGGCAGCAGCTCGCGCATCGGCACGACCTGTTTGCCGGCGCCGAACAGTTCGCGCTGCATTTCCAGCGCGTTCTTGTAAAGCTGTTCGCTGCTGTGGCCGGACAGGTCCACGGGCTCGGGGTTCAGCGGGCGTTTGCCCCAGGGGCTGGGCGCGGCGGGCAACTGGTGGCGGCGTATCAGCTTGAGGTCCAGCAGCAGGTCGTCCACGGTGGCGTAGCGGTCGGCCGGGTTTTTGCCCAGCATGCGCAGCACCACGCGCGACAGCGTCAGCGGCACCTCGCGCCGGATCACGCTGGGGGCGAGGGGTTCCTCGGTGTGGTGCTTCACAATCAGGTCAAAGTTGTTTTCGCCGCGAAAGGGCATCTGTCCGGCCAGACACTGCCATGCCGTAATGCCCAGCGAATAGATGTCGGTGCGGGCGTCAATCGGCATGTATTCGCTCTGTTCGGGCGACATGTAGGCGATGCTGCCCATGAACTGGCCCTGGCTCTTGTCGCTTTCGGCCTCTTCGAGTTTGGCCAGTCCGAAGTCCAGAATCTTGACGATGCCGTCTTCGCCGATCACCAGGTTGCCGGGCTTGATGTCGCGGTGCACGATGTTGTGGCGGTGGGCCAGCGCCAGCCCGCGGGCGATGCCCTCGATGTATTTCAGGGCTTCTTCCACCTCCAGCGCGCCGCGCCGCAGGCGGTCTTTCAGGTTTTCGCCGCGGGCAAGCTGCATCACAATGAAGTGATGCCGGCCGTCGGTGCCCACGTCGTAGATCTGCACGATGTGTTCGTCTTCGAGCTTGGCGGCCAGGCGCGCCTCGCGCAGAAAGCCCTCGACGTGCCGGGCGTGGCGCGACCATTTTTCGTCAAGAACCTTGAGCGCAACTTCCTTGCCCAGCGACAACTGGTGCGCCAGATACACCGCGCCCATGCCGCCGGTGCCGATCAGTTTCTTGATCTGGCAACCGCCGATGGTCTGACCGACCAGCTTGAACGCCAGGTTTTCCGTGGCCATATGTCGGGTTTGGGGCGTGTACCGGGGCAGGCTTAAGTGTAGCCGCGTCGCGCGGTTGTGCCAACTCGCACCGTCCTGGCGCGTTTCATGGGCAGGAGAAAGCAATGGGCCGTTGGGCGATTTTCGGGCTGTGCCTGGTGCTGGCCGGATGCGTTACCCAGGAAGTGGACGACGCCGGCAATCCCGTGCGGCGCGGCAAATCCGACGAAATCGTCACCGACGACGCCGGGCGCCTGATCATGCGGCCCACGCTGCTGAAGGCTCCCCACACCATCATTGTCAACGGCAACTCGCCCACCGAGCGCGAAATCCGCCTGTTGGGCGTTGAAGGCCTGCCCCAGCGCCAGGCGCCCAACACCTTTGCCATGACCCAGGAATGGATGGCCAACTATCTGGCCGGCGAGGAACAGATCTTCATCAAGCCCGCGCTGGACAGCGACGTGCGCCAGTACGTCATCTACGGCATTGTCTATGTGCAGGCCTACGAACGGCTGGCCGACGGCAAGCCCGGCCGCATCATCCCCGGCGGTTATCTGTGCGTGAACCAGGCCATGCTCGGCGAGGGTCTGGTCAAGATCCGCAACATTGCCGAAATTGCCGACCCCGGCCTGCGCGACCGCATGCAGAAGGCCGAAGCCAGAGCCAGGGCCGAAAAAAAGGGCCTGTGGTCGGCCAAGCCGTGATGCTTCGGGCTACTGTTGGCGATTTCGCGGCATATCCCTAGACTGCCGCCATGCAAAAGACCGGCGCCAGACGCGAAGCGGTTCTCCACCTGCTTGAGGAATTGGGCGGCGTCACGGAAGACAACGTGCGCGAGGTCGCCCGCCGAACGCTTGTCAGCGAAGCCGAAGTCTGGGGCGCGGGCACGTTCTATACGCTGCTCAAGGGCGGCCCGCGCGTGCGCGTGTGCAACGGCCTGAGCTGTCGCGTGCGCGGCAGTGACGAACTTGCGGCCGAGCTGCGCCAGTCGGGCAAACAGGTTGAAGAGGTAAGCTGTCTGGGCCAGTGTGACCGCGCGCCCGCGGCGCTGGATGAATCCCTCAACGTCTTTGACAAGGCCCGCGGACCGCGCGGCATTACGCCCGACAACCCCGGCCTGGCCGTGAACCTGGGCGGCAGGCCGGATTTCAGCTTTGCCGCGCTCAAGAAAGCCCGCGCCATGGCGCCGGCCGACATCTTCAAGCTGCTGGAGGAATCCGGGTTGCAGGGCCGCGGCGGCGCGGGCTTTCCGGCCCATATCAAGTGGAAGGGTGTGGCCTCGCAGAAAGAAACCGAACGCTACGTGGTGTGCAACGCCGACGAGGCCGAACCCGCAACGTTCAAGGACCGCGAAACGATGCTGCGCCGGCCTGACGCGATCATTGAGGGCATGGCGATCGCGGCCCACGCCGTGGGCGCGCAGGAGTGCCACTTCTATATCCGGGGCGAGTTCCGGGCCGAGTACGAAAGCGTGAAGGCCGCGCTCAAGCGCGCCGAAGCCGACGTGAACTTCGTGAGCTGGTACTTTCACCAGGGCCACGGGGCCTACATCTGCGGCGAAGAAACGGCACTGCTGGAAAGCATGGAGGGCAAACGCGGCATGCCGCGGCTGAAGCCGCCGTTTCCGCACGAGTACGGCTTTCGCGGCAAGCCCACGCTGATCAATAACGTGGAAACGCTGGCCTGCGTGCCGTGGATCTTCCGCCACGGCGGCGCGGCGTTCAGGGCACTGGGCCGCGCCGAGGCCGGCAGCAAGCTGTATTGCATCAGCGGCCACGTGAACAAACCCGGCGTGTACGAACTGCCATTGGGCGCGACGCTGGATGAACTGGTGGCCGTGGCCGGCGGCTACGACGGCAAACCCAAGGCCTTCAGCCCCGGCGGCGCGAGTTCCGGCTTTCTGCCGATCAGCAAAAGCAACACGCCGCTGGATTTTAAGAGCCTGGCCAAAGAGGGCTCGATGCTGGGCAGCGCGGGCGTGGTCGTGTTGAACGACACGGTGGACATGGCCAAGGCCGCGCAATGGCAACTGGAGTTCTTTGAGGTCGAATCCTGCGGCCAGTGCGCGCCCTGCCGCATTGGCTCGCGCTATCTGCACCGCCAGACCACAAAGTACCTCAAGACCGGCGACCCCGGCGCGCTCAAACACGCCGCAGACATCGGCTGGGAAATGGAAGAAGGCAGCATCTGCGGCCTGGGCATGGTCGCGGCCAAGCCGCTGGAAAGCGCCATGAAGTACTGGCCGCAAGAGTTCACCAAGCGATAGCCCCAACCCTTTGCCACCCTTGGCGGTTGTGGAAAAATGGTACACTTGCCCGCGGGTACCATGACCGACGGTTTCACCATCACTGTTGACGGCAAACCCGTGGCTGCACAGCCCGGCGAAACCGTCCTGCGCGCCTGCCAGCGCGCGGGCATCTCCATCCCCACCCTGTGCGACGACAAGCGTCTGGACCCCGCCGGCGCCTGCCGCGCCTGTCTGGTCGAGGTTGAAGGCCAGCGCCGGTTGCAGCCCTCGTGCGCCTGGAACGCCGTGCCCAACCAGGTGGTCAAGACCCAGGTCACCAGCCCGCGCGTGCAGAAACACCAGGACCTGCTGGTCAGCCTGTACATGGCCGACCACAAGCTGGATGATTCCGGCCTGCCGGTGGAAACCTGCAACGGCAACGACCTGCGCGCCTGGGCCACGCAATGCAGGCCCGTGGCGCTGGAACCCGTCGAGGCGCCGCGTGCCGCGCGCCCCGGCGACAAAAACCCGTACATCCAGTTCAACCCCGAACTATGCGTTCTCTGCGCCCGCTGCACGCGCTACTGCGACGAAATCGAGGCCGTGAACGCCATTACACTCACCGGCCGCGGCAGCGAAACCACCATCGGCACCGCGGGCATGCGCGGGCTGCTGGACACCACCTGTGAACTCTGCGGCGGCTGCATTGACACCTGCCCGACGGGCGCGCTGGTCGAGAAAAAGGCAATCGAGTTTCTGCCCCACCACATCGAGCGCAAGGTGCGCACCACCTGCAACTACTGCGGCGTCGGCTGCCAGATGGATTTGAACGTTGCCAGGGTGGACGGCGTCGAAAAAGTCGTGCGCGTCACCAGCCCCCCGCCCGGCGAAACCGTCAACGACGGCAACCTGTGCATCAAGGGCCGCTTTGCCTACGACTTCATCCACCACAAGGACCGCATCACCGAGCCGATGATCCGCAAGGCCGACGGCAGGCTGCACGCCGTAAGCTGGGACGAAGCCCTCAAGTTCGCCGCCGAGGGCATGAACCGCGTCAAGCAGCGCCACGGGCCCGGGGCCCTGGGCTTCATTTCATCGGCGCGCTGCACCGGCGAAGAAAACTTCCTGATGGGCAAGGTCGCCCGCGCGGCCTTCAAGACCGGCAACATTCACTCCTGTGCCGCCACGTGACATTTCCCGACGGAACAGGCTCTCGTGAAGAGCTTTGGCGCAGGCGTGATGTCCAACAGCATCCCGGAAATCCGGGACCTGGACTTTCTGTTCATCATCGGCAGCAACACCACCGAAGCCCACCCCATCATCGCCATGGAAATGAAGGTCGCGCGCCAGCGCGGCGCCCGCATGGTGATTGCCGACCCGCGCAAAATCTGGCTGTGCGACTACGCCGACATGCACCTGCAGCTCAGGCCCGGCACCGATGTGTGGCTGATCAACGCCATGGCCCAGGCGATCATTGACGCAGGCCTGGTGGACAAAGACTTCATCGAAAAACACACCGAAGGCTGGCCCGAACTGCGCGCCAACCTGGCCAAGTTCAAGCTGCCCGAAGCCGAGCGCGTCACCGGCGTGCCTGCCGAGCTGATCAAGGCCGCGGCCATTGAATACGCCACCACGCGTAAGGCCGCGATCTACTACACGCTGGGCATCACCGAACACGCCCACGGCACGGACAACATTTTCAGCCTGGCCAACCTGGTGATGATGACCGGGCACCTGGGCGTGCCCTTTGGCGGCCTGAACTCATTGCGCGGCCAGAACAACGTGCAGGGCGCGACGGATGCGGGCGCCACACCGCTGTATTACACGGGCTTTCAGCCCGCGGGCGACCCGGCCAACCGCGCCAAATTTGAGGCCGCCTGGCAGACCGACCTGCCGGCCGGCGTGGGCAAGAACCTGAACGAGATCATGAAGGGGGTTGAAGACGGCAGCGTCAGGGCGCTGTACGTCATGGGCGAGGACATCCTGATTTCCGAGCCCAACACCAACCACCTGGAACACGGCGTGAAGGCGCTGGAGTTCCTGATTCACCAGGACATCTTCATGAACGAGACCACAAAGTACGCCCATGTGGTCTTCCCCGGCGCCAGCTTTGCCGAAAAAGACGGCGTGTTCACCAACACCGACCGTCGTGTCCAGCGCGTGCGCAGGGCCGTCAACCCGCCCGGCAACGCGCGGCCGGACTGGCAGATCCTGTGCGACTTTGCCCGCGCGGCGGGATACGCCATGCCGCACTATCGCAACGCCGGCGAGGTGTACGCCGAAATTGCCAGCCTGGCCCCGCGCTACGCGGGCATCAGCCACGAACGCCTGGATGCCACGCCGATGGGCATCCAGTGGCCCTGCACCGGCCCCGACCACGAAGGCACCCAGTACATGCACAAGGGCGGGCCGGTGAAGGGCAAGGGCACGTTTATTGTCACCAACTATCGCCCGCCCGTGGAGCTGCCCGACGAAGAATACCCGTACAACCTGGCCACCGGCCGCGTGCTGTACCACTACAACGCCGGCACCCAGACCCGCCGCGACAGCGGGACCATGGCCAAGGTGGGCGAGTGCTTTGTTGAAGTGCATGAAGAAGACGCGGCAAAACTGGGCGTGGCCGACGGCGACAAGGTCAAGGTTGTCTCGCGCCGCGGCGGGGTGTACGCCAAAGTCTGGGTTTCCGGCCGCGTGCAGAAGGGCAACGTCTGGATGCCGCTGCACTTCACCGAGGCTGCGATCAATAAACTCACGGTTGACGTGGGCGACCCGCTGGCCGGCACCGCCGAATACAAGGTGTGCGCGGTCAACCTGATCCCGGTTCGGGGCGGCAAGGCCGCCCCCGCCGAGGCCGAACTCGAGGCCGTGCGCCACCCGCACGGCTAGCCCCCGCCCGCAAGCACGCGCCGGGGCAGCCGGCGCCGGAATAACGCAGAGCTTGTCCGTAACCTTGTCCGTTTGGGGTTTTTCAGGGTGCCAGCCGGAAACGTCAGCCGCCTTGGGATTGGCTCCCAAGGCGGCTTTGTGGCTGGTACACCCGGCACGAGTCGAACGTGCAACCTTCTGATCCGTAGTAGGTCCACGGATTTAGTGCCGAAAAGTGCCAAGTTGCGCAAAGTTGCTCCCTATGCGGATTTGGGCCTGTTTTGTAATGGCCATCCGGTGCCGGATAGGGCCAAATGGGGACAAGGTTATGCCAAACCTTGTCCCCATTCTTGTCCCCCACGGGAGTACTGCATGGCACGCAAACGCACACGCAAGGGCTACAGCAAAAGGTCGCGAAGCGAGCACCCCGGCGTCACCATTTCAACCGAGAGGCGCGGCGGACAGACTGTTGTCGCGCTGCGCTGGCGTGATCCGGCGCCACAAGGCAGGGTGGGAGCACGCCGCAAACTGGTTCTTGCCGGCCACGACGGCCTGCCTCTTTCGTCGCGGGAAGCGGCCCGGCCGTTCGCCGTCGCCAAGTCGCGCGAACTGGCCAAAGAACGGCAGCAACTGGCCGACGGCGCCAAGCCTGTTGACCGTGACGCGACATGGCTGCAACTGCTAGAGCAACACGCCAAGCACCTGACCGCCAAGGACCGCTCGCCCAAGACCTTGATCGGCTACCGCCAGTGCTGGCCGTTTCTTGAGTCCTGGCGCGGCCGGCCGGCCCGGCCACACGACTTGACCGTCGGCGACCTGGAGGGATTTGTTGAGCATGTGCGAAACCAACCCAACAGCCGCACCGGCGCGGCGCTGTCGCCCCATTCCGTCGCTGGCATCGCCCGCCACTTCAAGGCCATGCTGAACTTCGGGCGCAGGCGGCTGTCATGCGTGCGCTTGGACGCCGAAGCCATCAACGAGGGACTGTCCGTGGGTCGCGTGGAAGTCAAACCCGTTACCCTGACTTCCGCCAACCTGCGGGGGATACTGGAAGCAGCCGCGACGCACGACGAAGAGCGCCCTGACAGCGAGTTGTTCCCCTTGCTGGCATTTCTGATGGTCACGGGCTGCCGTCGCGGTGAAGCCGAACGCCTGCGCTGGAAGCCGTCCGCGCCCGACGCGCCGGAGTCGTGGGTTGATTTCGACGGCGACCGGCTGCTGATCTACGGTGCCAAGACGCGCCGGCAACGGGTCGTGCCGCTGACCTCCCGGCCTGCGCTGCGCAAGATGCTGCAAACGATGGCGGGCGCGGCCGACCCCAAGGCCGAGCCTTACGTCTTCGGCGGGGCGCTGCCCCTGGCGATTGGCGACAAGCGCCACGTCTTGCCCGACGACGATGACGACGACGACGCGGAAACCGTTGTGGGGCGCAGCCTGAAGGCCGCCATCAAGGCCGTCCAAGGGGCGACGGACTTCAAGTGGAAGCCCAAGGACTTCCGCTCAACCTGCGCGACGTACCTTGCCAACTCCGGCCTTGGGCTGAACCTGTACGTCGTGGCCGGCGAACTGGGCCACGACTACGCGGTTCTGGTCAAGCACTACGCCGGCCACTTCGCGCTGCCGCGCAAGCAGGCCAGCGCCGCGACTGTGGAGGAACTGTTGGGAATCAAGCCCGCCCTGGAAGGCTGGATTTCAGCGCGTACCGGCCGCGCGGGCCGCCTGTTGAAGCTGAACCGCGCCTGACCGCTCAAGATGTCGCGGGGCGTCCTATAATCGTGGCCAAGTGCGGCTGGAACCGTTGGAGGAACGCACATGACAACCACCGACTTACAGCTACTACTTGGCGAAATCCAACGCGACTTGGACTTCTGCCGCCAGATGTTCGGGTACCACATTGGACGGTGCTTCCTTGTGTCGGATGGGCTACTGGCACATATACGAGCGCAGGCCTCTCCGCATTTGAGTGGAAACGGCTTGGGCGGGTCAATGATTGGATGGGCGCGGCCAGACATTCTTGACAGGCCAGAAGTCGAACACCAGTTCTACACGTCCGATTGGAAGGGCCAAGGGGTGACCGACCCCAAGAACCAGACGTGGTGGTGGGTGACGAACAAGAAGATTGGGAGTCTCTGCGAGCGACTCAACACCGCGGCCATTCCCGGATGGCCTTCGCGCCACCAAGGGGTCACGTGGGCGAAGGCAATTGGAGCGACTTGGAATTCACTTACTCGCAGCCTCGAATGGCAAACAGCTCACTGGGGCAGTGAGAATGCCCGCTTTAACAGCGCGCCCGAGCAGTACTACATGAAGTTGCACTTGTTGCTTGAGCAGTTGAGAGACTGGCCGTCAGCTGCACTGGCAGCGATTCAGTACCACGCACGGATTCAAGCTGAGACCCAAGCGGCCGCAGTCCTGGCCGCGAAGAGCACCAAGAGGCGGGGAAATCGGCAAGCGGAGATTTGGGGGGCAATGAAGAAGCTCTCTGACGCAGGTTTGACTGTCAGCCGGGAAGCCGTAGCCGCGCAAGTCGGACTCAGCAAGTCCGCTTTGTCCAAGCCTCCCAACTCTGAGTACTACCGAGAAGGTCTCACAATGCTCCCTCATGGAACGGTTTTCCGGGGGACCAAGGATCACCAAGGGCGAATCGAGGCCGTTGCCGCCGAAGAATAGTTGAATTTCAACCTTCGGTGTTTTGCAGACCCGCCTCCAAGGCGGGTCTGCACGTTCCTGGGGCGGCCGGATTCAACTTCGGTCCGATTCTACAGAAAGCCTCACTCCGCGTGACACGCCGTCACTGGGACGACAAACGCGGGGTTGAGCTTCCGACTTGTCGCTCCGACTGGAGGCTGTCCGACAACGCGCCGGCCGTTCGCCGGCAATGGAGGAACCCATGAGCAAGACTCTTGAAACGCCCCCCGTGCAAGCCCTGCTGTTGTCGCTGGACGACGCCGCCCAAATCGTCGGCGTCAGCCGCGACACGATCCGCCGTGCGGTGTACGCCGGCGAACTGGCCGTTGTGCGGCCCGGACGCGGCGCGAAGAAATCCAAAATCTTCGTGCGCCGGGCCACGCTGCTGGCGTGGATCGAACAACTCGAAATGAAGGGGGTTTGAGCCATGCTCGCACCGACCGAAAACACGTCGGGCCGGCGCGGCAACGCCAGCCCGACACAAACCGACGAACCCGGCGACGGCCCCCAGACCCCCGAAAGTGGAATCGGACGTGACGCGAGTTCAGGGGAAATTGCACCACCTGGCGCGACAAGCGCCGGACCCGACACCGGCTTTTCATTCGGTGCCGGCCTGAAGGTTCGCAGCGCCAAGGGCTTTCATACGCTGTCCGAATGGACGCCTGCCGCCCTTGCTGACGGCTTGTCCGAACTGGACCCGGACAAGGAAAGCTGGTTCGCGCCGCACCGCTGGCGCGACAACCGGCGCAAGGGCGACCACTGGCTTTCGGCATCCTGCGCCGTCTGCGACCTGGACTGGCACGACAGCGCCGGCAAACACGCCGCCCTGCCGCACGACCGCGCCGACGCTCTGACTCTGGCCATGCTCGACGGCAAGCTGCCCGGCGCGCTGGGCCACCTGACGCCGCGCGGGGCGCGCGTGATTGCGCCGCTGCTTGCGCCAGTGACCGACGCCAACGAGTACCGCCGCGCCTGCGAAGGGTTGGCGCGCCTGTGCGTTGACGCCCTGGCGGCCTTGGGTGAGCCGCTGGCAGAGGCCCGACGGGCCGGCTTCAAGGCCGATGTGACGCACGACCTGGCGCGCGTGTTCCGTGCCCCCAACTGCGCCGTCGCCGGCGAAGCCAACCCGCGCCGCGAGAGTGTGCTTGTGTGGCGCGACACGCCCTGCGCCGTGGCGGACCTGCTGGCGGCCGCGCCAGATGTTCCCGTCACCGAACCGGCGGCCACGGACGCTCCGGCAGACTGCGCCTACCAAGTCACGCCCGGCGGGTTCGTCTGGCTGAAGCCGACACGCGACGGCCACGTGCCGCTTACGTTGACCAACTGGACCGCGCGCATTGTCGCGCAAGTAACGCGCGACGACGGATCGGGCCAGCCCGCGCGGACACTTGAGGTGCAGGCCGAACACGCCGGCCGAAGGACCGCGCCGTTCACGATTCCCGCCGCCCAACTCGCCAACGTCCGCAAATGGGCCGTGGAACACCTGGGCACAAACGCCGTGGTGTTCCCCGGTTTCAACGCGGAGGCGCACGTGCAAGCAGCCCTGCAACTCACGTCCGGCGAAACGCCAACGCGCGTCGTGTTCACGCACACCGGCTGGCGGCAAGTCGCGGGCCAGCGGGTTTACCTGCACACCGCCGGCGGCATTGGGGCAGACGGCGCGCGCGACGACATTGAGACGGACCCGCAGGGACTTGCGCTGTACCGCCTGCCTGATCCGCCCCAAGGCGACGCCCTGCGCGATGCCGTGGCCGCGTCCCTGCGCCTGCTGGAAGTCGCGCCTGGCCGCGTGGCGTTGCCGCTGTTCGCCCTGCCGTGGCGCGCGGTGCTGGGCAAGTGCGACGCGACGGTGTTTCTCAACGGCCGCACCGGCACGCGCAAGAGCGAACTGGCCGCGCTGGTGCAACGCTTCTTCGGGCCGGCCATGAACCGTGGCAACCTGCCCGCAAGCTGGGAGCACACACCCAACGCCCTGCGCGCGCTTTGTTTTCACGCCAAGGACGCCCTGCTTGTGATTGACGACTTCGCGCCCGGCGGCACCCAATTCGACGTGGCGGCCTATCACCGGCGCGCCGATCAAGTCTTACGCGGCCAGAACAACGGGCAAGGGCGCGGCCGCTGTCGGCAGGATGGCACGCCGATTGACGCCAAGCCGCCGCGCGGGACCCTGCTGGTCACGGGCGAAGATGTGCCGCGCGGCCAGAGCCTCCGCGCGCGCCTGCTGGTGTTGAACCTGCAAGCCGCGTCGCGTGAAGGAGCCGGCGACGGCGACGTGAATCTGGCCGCCCTGACCCGCTGCCAGCACGACGGCGACGCGGGCCTGTACGCCGCCGCTTTGGCCGGCTTCATTCGCTGGTTGGCGACGGGCAACAACCTGACCGCCGCCCAAGACCGCATCTTGCGCGCGCCTACGGCCTGGCGCGGCATGGGCGGGTTCACGCACGGACAAACGCCGGACCACGTTGCCGGCTTGTACGCCGCCCTGGAAGTGTTCGCGGAGTTCGGCCAGCACTGCGGCGTGCTTGACACCGCCGGGACGCGCGAGTTGCTGGCCAAGGCCCGCGCCGCGCTGCTGGAAGTCGCCCGACTGCAAGGCGAGCATCTGGCCAGCGCCGATCCCGTGGACCGCTTCCGCGAGTTGCTGCAAGCGGCAATCCACTCCGGCGCGGCCCACGTCGCCGGCATGAACAACGACAATCCGCCCCGCGCGTCGGCGTGGGGCTGGGAATACCTGGGCGGCCAAGAAGTCGTCGGCGACCGCATTGAAGGCCACTGGCGGGCCAAGGGCGCGCGGGCCGGCTGGACAGACGGGGAAATCCTGTACCTGGAGCCGCAAGCCGCGTTTGCCGCCGTGCAGGGCATGTGCAACCGCACGGGCGAGCCGCTGGCCGTTTCCGAAAGCACCCTGCGCCGACAGTTGCGTGAAAAGGGCCTGCTGATCCGCACGGACGGCAAACACCTGACCGTCAAGGTTTCCATCGCGGGAAGCCGGCCGCGCGTGTTGTGCCTGTCGCCGTCGTTCTTACTTGGTGAGGAAGTGGGGCAAGTGGGGCAGGATGGCGACGAAAGCCTAAATGAAGGGGATTCCCGCTGCCCCACTATGCATGAATCACTGGGGCAGGACTGGGGCGACAGTGGGGCAGGGAACAAAGGCGCGCCCCACGACCTGCCCCAACAGGCAGGCAGGGCGGGGCAGGACAGACGGCCTGAAACCCGCTTGCAAGGCCCATCCGCCCCACCTGCCCCGACCGCCCCACTTTCCGGCGCATACAGGGGGACGGCATGAGTTTCCCGATCTATCGCGGCCCGATTCCCGGCTTGAACGACACCACGAACATTCGCGCCGCCGTCGAGTCCTACAACCGCGACCACGCGCGCGACTTCGGGCGAGCCGGCGGGCAGTGCCCCGTGTGCGGCCATCGCGGCTGTTTCGGGCGCATTCCAGGCAAGCCAACGCGCTGGGCCTGCTTTTCGGCCAATCACGCTGCGGCAACCGGGGCCGACGGCAAGCCCGTGGGCCTGCCCGGCAAGGGCTGCTGGCACGGCGACGCGCTGGACTTGGACGCCTTCAGTGCGGGCAGGACGCGACTGGAGCACCTGCGCGCGCTGGGCTACTTGCGGCCACGAAAGGGGACGCCATGACCCAAACGCTTGCCCCCGATGATTGGCTTGACCTGTGCGCCCGCCAGCAGGCCCGCGCCATGGCGGGCGACCAACGCGCGGCAGCGTGGTGTGCCAAGCACGCGCCAGCCGTGGACGTGCAAAATCTGTGGGCCGGCTTCACCCGCCAGCGCGAGTTGGTCGAACGCATGAAGCTGCACATCGACTTTCTGGCGGATTGGGGCGACGGCCTGGACAAGCTGTGGCGCGGCCGTTGGAGCGAAAGCAGCGCTGAAACCCGCGCGTGGTGTGATCGGCTGATTGAACACTGCCGCAAAGTGCGCCTGGGCGCGCCGGACTTTGACTGGTCTACGCTTTCGCCCGAACAGCAAGCGCCCATTCTGGACGCCTTGCAAGACCTGCTGGAAGCCATGGCAAGGGTGCGCGGCTTGAACCCGGAAGCCTTGACGCCGGAGCAGGGGCAAGCGTTCGCCCGCGCGCTGGCAGACGGCGGGCCGGTAAGCGCAAGCGCCTTTGCGGAACGCCTGAAAGCCGAACACCCGGAAGTTTGCCTGACAGCAGGCAAAGAACAGGCAGGATGACCATGGGAACCAAGACAAGCACAAGCTGGAAGCCCGGACAAACCGGCAACCCCGGCGGCCGGCCGCGCAGCGTGCGCCGTGTCCAGTATTCGCGCCTGCGGATCATGGACGCCAGCGTCAGCGAAGCCGACTGGGCCGCCATCATCGACAAGGCCATCGAACAGGCCCGCGAAGGCGACGCGACCGCGCGCGCCTGGCTGTCCAAGTACCTGCTGCCGGAAAGCCCCGACCCCTTCGCTGACGTGACCACCGACGGCGTGGGGCAAGTGCTCACCGACTGACCCGGCGCACGGGGAACAAAGCGTGTCCGTCGGCTGTTGATGGGTATGGGCTTGGGGCTGGCAATCAGCCGATGCCGACGCCATGATGTTTCTGAGTGACCGCTAGGCGAAACATCAAAAGTGTAAAGTTCGGCCCGCAGGTTGCCGATACTTACCCCGCGCCGCTGAACCTTGCGCGCGTTGCTTGTGCAGGATATAGCAATTCGCCCTGCCGGAGGGGCCAATGCCCGGTCTAGCTGGCTTTGACGTTCCAACCGCCAAGAAGCACGCGCAGGCAGAGCTTGCAGCGGCCTTGCAAGGTAAGCCCAAGCCCTTCCCCAAGCTGTTCATGCCCGAACTGAAAGACGAAGAAGTCGGGCAGTACGTCGTTGCGCTGACTTTCAACGAGTTCGGCTGGTTCCTGCTGGCGCTGGTCGCCACCATGCGGGGCGTGGCGGCATACGGCTTCAAGAACCTGCACGAAGCAATGAAGGCTGATGCTGCGTTCGTAGATCAGCGCTTGGCCGACTACATGGCCAACATTGCCCGACCGCACGTCCTGGAGTGGGCCGGCCTGTGGAAGGCAGTCACGGACCTTGGCCACGCCAGCACCAAGAACGCCAAGTCGGGAACGCAAACGGTCGTGAACACGTCGTTTGATGCGCTGATCGCTGACATGATGAAAGCCCTTGGCGACGCCATGCCGGCCATCGGCGAAGCGCGCAAGAAGATTTCGGACCTTCGCAGCCGCCTTGAACACGGCGCGCCGGAGCCGGTGCCCGGCACGATGGCGCGCCTGGCCGACGGTCTTGAGAAGCTGGAAAACACGCTGATCAACGAACTGGCGGCCAATCCGTCCAAAGGCCGGTAGGAACGTGAATGTCCATTGAGCCGGGCATGGTGGTTCGCGTTAAGCCTGACAAGGCGTACAACGACGCCGTGCTGGCGACGATGGACTGCACGGGCGAGCAACTCTGCAAAGACGGCAACATTCCGCAGGGCTGTCAGGACACCGGCCACCTGTTGATGGTTGTTGAGCAACGCAACGACGGCTGGGCACTCTGCCCGCTTTCGCGCTTCCCGCACGCCAGCGGCAAGGAAGTCCCCACGCCCGAATACATCAAGCTGGGCGAAGCCGACATCATCAAGTATCCGACCTACCTGCACGTGGGCTTGCTGACCGTCGTGGACGCCAAGTTCATCTACCCGCGCCCGCACCCCAAAGACGCCAAGGCCAAGGCGTCATTCCGGGGCGAACGCCTGAAGCTCCTGCTGGACAAGGTGCTTGGCTACTGGGGCAAGAAAGGCCAGACCCCCTCCGAAGGCTCCCTGAAGTCCCACAAGGCCTGAGCGCCTCCGCCGGTACGACACTTCCGACACCCAAAAAAGGGGCCGGTCCCTGTCCCCTGATGCGACAGGGTGCCGCAGGCAGCCACACGCGGCCCAATGCTGCCAAGTCTCGCCTCATGTCGCGCGGCTCGCTAAAGTCGCGCCGGACATTCGGGGCGAGCGTTGCCAGGACGAAACCCGCCATCGGAAGAACACGTATCGGGCGTGCCCGGGCAGTCCGGGGCGCTGACGGAACCGCACGGAGCAGCAAATGGCATTCCTTGACGATCTCGAACCTCGCCCCCTCACCCAGGGCAAGCTGCCGGAAGGCTGCAAACCAGTCGAGTACTTCCTCACGGACAAATCCGCCGCCGAGGTCGCCGTCTTCCAGTTCAACCGCCGCCCCACACAGGCCGCCGTGCGCGAATGCTGGAAGGAGCGCGAGAAAGGCCGCGCCGTGCCCGTGCTCGCCGTCTTCTTGCACGGCAGCTACGTCACCCTGTGCGGCCCCGTCATCACCCACAACACAGGCCACCCGCCCATCTACTTCGATCTGCCCGTGGAACGCGCCCAAACCGTCTGCCGCGAATTCCTGAATCAGCCCAACAACGAAGCCGCCGTCAAGTTCGTCCGTGAAGCCCTGCCCCAGATGGTCTCCGCTGTCCCCGGCCTGCGCAACGAGGGCATGTTTTCCAGCCACTACCTGCACGAGCGCGTCAGCGGCACCGCCCACTACACACCCGCCAGCCAAAGGGCCGCTGCCGTCGTCAACCTGCGCGAGCGCCAGTTGCTCCAAGGCCTCGGCTTTGAAATCGAGGAAACCAACCAAAACTACCTGTTGCTCAAGACCGGCGGCCGCAAGCAGGCCGTCGCCGTACTCGTTCGTGAAGACGAAATGCCGGACCGCCCGGCAACCCGCTTTGCCGACCTCAGCCCCGCCGCCTACGCCCTGAACAAGGCCCAGGACAACGGCTGCCCCTGGGTCGTCACCATGCAGGGCGACAAGCTGCGCCTGTACTCCACCGATGGCGAACGCCCGGTCGCAAGCAAAGGCCGCACGGAAACCTTCGCCGAGATCAACCTGGCCCTGATCGAAGAACAGCACCAGCCCTTCCTGTGGCTGCTGTTCAGCGCCGAGGCCCTGCGCCCCGACGGCACGGTGGATTACATCCTCAATGAATCCTCACGCTTTGCCGTCGATGTCCGCGTCAAGCTGCGCGACCGCATTTACACCGCCGTCATCCCCAGACTCGCCCAAGGCCTGGCCGCTGCCCGCGGCCTCAAGCGCATGAACGCCGGGCAGTTGCGCGAGACCTACGACGCCGCGCTGGTGCTGCTGTTCCGCCTGCTGTTTGTTGCCTACGCCGAAGACAAAGACCTGCTGCCCTACCTCGAAAGCCAGGCTTACCGCAAGAAGTCAATCAAGGGCCTCGCCCAGGACCTGGTCGAGGAACGCCTCAAGAACGCCACCTACCACAAGGACGCCGGCACCGGCACCTGGAAAGATGTCCAGCGCGTCTTTCACGCCATCCGCGAAGGCGACAAGGCGCTGTCTGTCCCCGCCTACAACGGCGGCTTGTTCGACAAGACCCGCCCTGAAGGCCAAGTCATCGACAGCGTCGAGCTGCCCGACAGCGTCTTTCGCGCCGCACTCTCCACCCTGCTCGTGGATGACACCCGCGACGGCATCCCCGGCCCCGTTGACTTCAGCGCCATTGGCGTGCGCGAGTTCGGCACCATCTACGAAGGCCTGCTGCTCTCGGAACTCGGCCAGGCCGAAGAAGATTTAACAAGCGACGCCGAGGGCCGTTATCGCCCCGTAAGCAAGAAAACCGACGCCGTCATTGTCGCCAAGGGCGACTTCTACCTGCACAACGCTTCCGGCGCCCGCAAGGCCAGCGGCAGCTATTACACACCCGAGTTCGCCGTCGCCCACCTGCTGCGCGGGGCCCTCAACCCCGCCCTCGAAGAACACTTCCAGCGTCTCGACACACTGCCCGAAGCCGAGGCCGGCAAACGCTTCTTTGACTTCCGCGTCTCCGACATCGCCATGGGCAGCGGCCACTTTCTCGTCTCCGCCGTGGATTTCATCGAAGCCGGCATGTCACGCTACCTTGAGCGACGGCCCCTGCCCGCCGTCAAGGCCGAGCTGGAAAGCCTGCGCAAAGCCGCCGAAGCCGGCCTGGCCCAGGTCGGCGTGCAGCGCCGCGTGGACGGCAGCCAGCTTCTGCGCCGCATGATCGCCCGCCGCTGCATCTACGGCGTCGATTACAACCGCACCGCCGTTGAGCTGTCGCGCCTGGCCCTGTGGATTCACACCTTCGTGCCCGGCCTGCCCCTTTCGTTTCTGGACCGCACCCTGCGCCACGGCAACAGCCTGGCGGGCATTGAGCGCGTCGCGGAAGCCGAAGAGCTGCTCAAGGATGGCGGTTTCGGCTTTACCGGTGAACTCAAAAAGTACCTCAAGCTTGTGGCCGGCGACCTTGAGAAGTTGCGGGCGCTTACGGACAGCAGCGTGCAGGACATCGCCCAGGCGAAACGGCTTGATGAGCAAATCCAGCAAAAGCTGGCCCCGGCCACGGCCATCTTTGACGTGCTGACCGCCGCGCGCCTGGACGAAGGCTGCCAACAGGCCGTCGAGGGCGGCGAGCTGTCGCTGCTGCTGGGCAAGGGCGACGCGGCCATCCCCGGCAGCAAGCTGCACAAACAGGCCCTGAAGGCCCTTGAGGGCCTGCATGTCCTGCACTTCCCGGCAGCCTTCCCCGAAGTGTTTTTCGGCGACAACCCCGGCTTTGACGTGATCCTCGGCAACCCGCCGTGGGAAGAAGCCACCATCGAGGAACTCAAGTTCTGGGTGCGCTATCAACCGGGCATGAACGGTTTGAGTGCGGCCCAACAGAAGAAGCAGGCGGAGAAGCTCCGCGGAGAACGCCCCGACTTGGTTAAGCGCTTCGAGGCCGAACAGGAATCAGCCGAAGCCATGCGCGTCATCCTCACTTCCGGCGCGTTCCCCGGTATGGGCACGGGCGACCCCGACCTTTACAAAGGCTTTTGTTGGCGATTCTGGCGGTTATGCCGACCTGAAGGCCGGCTTGGCGTGGTCGTGCCGCGCAGTGTCTGGTGCAGCGGCGGCAGTGAGGAGTTCCGCAAAGCCGTCTTGGCCGACGGCGCCGTGGAAGAACTGACGTTCCTGCTGAACAATCGCAACTGGTTCTTTCCCGACGTGCATCCGCAGTACACCGTCGCACTTTCCGTCCTGCGGCGCGCGCCGGGCACAGTCGTGCGCTTTCGCGGGCCTTACAGCTCACTGGAGCGCTTCCGCGCCGGCACAGCCGGCGAGCCCCCCGCCGTGCCCGTCGCCGAGTTTCTGACCTGGACGGAAACAGCGGCGTTTCCGCTGTTGCCCAGCGACGATTCGCTGGAGCCCTTTCTGCAACTGCGCAAGGCGCCGCGCCTGGACTTGGACGACAAGAAGGCCTGGCGCGCGCGGCCGCAACGTGAAATGGACGCCACCAACGAAGTCAAGAAAGGCCCGGCGCTCGGCAAGTTTGTCGAAAGGCGCCCCAAGGGGCATATCCCCGTCTTCACCGGCGGCAGTTTTGACATCTGGCAGCCCGACCGGGGCGAAAGCAGCTACTACGCCTGGGCGAACCCGAAAAAGGTTTACGCTTACCTGCAAGACAAGCGCGCACGCGCGGCCCGTAACAGCGCCTCGGCCTTCAGTGAGATGCCCGCGGCGTGGGTGAAGGACAAAAAGACACTTCCGGCCCTGCACCCGCGTATCGCCTTTCGCGATGTCACGAACCGCACGAATAACCGCACCGTGATTGCCGCACTGGTCCCGCCGGAAGCGGTTATTGTCAACGCAGCGCCTTACGCGGTTTGGCCCCGTGGTGACGAGAAGGATCAGGCTTTCCTGCTGGGCGTCCTCTGCTCCGTCCCTTTGGATTGGTTCGCCCGCCGCTGGGTCGAAATCCACATGAACTTCCACATTTTCAACGCCCTCCCCATCCCGCGTCCCGAACGCACGCACCCCCTGTGGCAGCGTGTCGTGGCCCTGGCCGGCCGCCTGGCCGCCGTGGATGACCGTTACCAGGGCTGGGCCCAAGCCGTCGGCGTGGATTGCGGAACCCTCGATGACCGCACCAGACAGGGCCACATCCACGAGCTCGACGCCGCCGTCGCCCTGCTCTACGGCCTGACGGAAGAACACCTGACCCACATCTTCGAGACCTTCCACGAAGGCAAAATCGAAGGCCAGCCCTACCAGCAGCGCCTCACCCCCGTTTTGGCCCACTACCGCCGCCTCAAGTCCCCAGCATGACCCAACCCGCCCGCCGGGAGAAGATGAGCGTGCATGACGCCGATCCCGCTGCTTACCGAGACGGGGGACGGTTCCGGACCTGCACCCGCGGGCGAATGCGGTCGCGGATTTCGTCGTAAATGTTGATGTTCTGGGCAACTTCGAGGCTGACGACAAGGCCATAGCGTGTCGATACTTCGCCGTCGGCCCTGATACCGTCATAGGCGCCTGGACGCGACGACACGATCAGTTGCAGGGCGTCACCGTCCGTAAGCACCGGCGCGGAGTTGCCCTCGAAGACCAGATGCTGCAACGTCCCCCGCTGGGCGGCCCGCACCTCGACGTCTGACGTTGAATTAAAGTCGAAACCTACGTCGTCCGGCACGGCGCGATCCGCCCAGCAGACCACTTGCCGATATGCCTGAACCCTCGGCTTGATGGGGCTGAGGTAGGCCATGGTCACGGTCAACCTGCGCCAAATTTGTTGCATTGGGTCAGCGGGTATGGGCGGGAGCGGAAGTTGGAACTCGTGCCCTTGGTCCACTTTGAGGGTTCCGAGCCCGATGCACGTGGCGCGATGTTGCGCGCAATCGAAAGTGCCTTCCGGCGGCACGTAGCCGTAGCCCAGCATGCGCGTAACGGCAGCCTTCTGCGCTCGCCAGTCTGCGCCGTTGCCCACAGCGGCTTCAATGGATTGACGCGCGGCATCATCCCAACGGGCGGAATGGGCGACCAAAGCCTTGATGATAACGGGCAGGAACTCGTCAGGAATCTGGCCCGCAAACTGGGGATCGCGCAGATAGTCCAGCGCCTGGGCAAGCCTTCGTGTGGTCAGAGCAGCCGCCAAGGTCGTGCCCGCCTCGAAGCGATAGCGGAAGGATTGGTGCGGAATCGCCGTGACAATGCCCGGGAAGATGGACAGGTTATCCGGCACCTCAAGCCGCGTTTGCGTTGAGCTCCGGAGCATTGGCCGATAGGGCTTGCGGCCGCCGTTGGTCAGAAAATCCGGCTTGACGGCGCGCCGGTAACCGGGGCCCAGCGCGGAGTATGGTGCAGGGAGGCTTCTGTTCGTCACCGGCAGCAGTGTGCCGGACGGCGTGTTGTCCAGATCCGATAAATCGTTGTTGGCCGCGCCGACGGTGAGGGCGTTGATGGAATCGGCGGGCGCCATGACGCCGCGCGTAATGGCGCCATCAAGCACATGGGTCATGGTCAGCAAATCGCGCTGATCGGGCGGCATATCATGAAGCTGTTGCGTGCCGACATCATAGTGCAGGGCGCCGGTGTGGTTGCCGCTGCTGATGACAAACAGAATGTTGTGTTTGTGGGAAAGGTAGTCGATGAGCCGTGCCCAAGGACTGATCCTGCCGGAAAACACCTGCACCGGGTCGCAGACCGCAAGCAGAAAGACCTTGAGCGAGGGGTGCCGCTGCTTGGCGCGGGTGACCGCGCCGTGCACAAGGTCAATCTCGTTTAGGTCGGGCGGAATGAACTCGTCGCTGCCGCCAGGCCGAGGCCGCATGATCGGGCGGATGTAGATGCGGCGGGTTAGCGGCGCACCGGCTGCTCCCAGGTCTCCGTGAATAACGTTCGAGGCAACCATGGTGCCGTGTGTCCGCGCTTGAACGGGATACTCTGCGCCCCAGTTGTCAGGATCATCGATATCCAGGCGGCCGTCGAGCGCCTCGTGATTGCCCATCGGCAGGCCGTCAAGGATGGCAATCTCCGGCGGCAAATCGGGGTTGGGTCGGACTGCCTGCCGGACGCTCTCGGATGCAGGCTTCTGAATACCCTGAAGCGGCGGCCCTGACGTTGGCCCTCCCACAACTTGGCCCGTGGGACGGATCAGCATGACCTGGTCGCACTTGGCCAAGACCACAGATGCCTGGTCGCGCAACAGGGCTTCAACTCGTTGCTTCGGAAGACTGACGATCAGGGCGTGATAGGCGATCTCAGGGATCACCGTTGGACGGCCGATGACCTGTCCCTCGGACGCCGTGACGAAAGCGCGAACCTTCTGCTCGGCTGCGTCGCGCTGGGCCTCGTCTTCGCGGAACCAGAGTTCCACGGCAAAGGGCTCGGGCTCGCGGTCCTCATCCACGGCCCGTTGCCAGACCTCCAGCATGCCTGTGGCGCGGAAACGGTCTTCGG
This sequence comes from Planctomycetota bacterium, assembly GCA_015075515.1. Lineage (GTDB taxonomy): Bacteria > Planctomycetota > UBA8742 > UBA2392 > UBA2392 > H3-PLA7. Next base: position 1,040,822 of record JABTUE010000001.1, on the reverse strand, counting down.
CATCCCAGAACCGGACCGTGCGCAACTGCTTGAAGAGCTGCGACCACTTCTTCTGGCCTCGCTCAAAGTCCTGGTTGCGCAGCCAGCGCTCCCACATGGCAAGAAACTGCCTCAGTCGTCGCTGGTTGGTGGCGGTCAGATAAACGTGGCGCGGGACGAGATTCCCGGAATCCTCAGGCTCGTCTTCGTCGCCAATGGATCCGCCATCGGTTTGCCGGGTTCGTCGTTGACGTTGGACTGCAAAATCTTCATCCGGCTCTACGGCTGTTTCGTCGTATTCGCCCAGCCACTCGATGCCTGCGGCCTTGGCCGCGATATGAAACTTGTCGAGGTTGCCGGCGATCTCCAGCACCAGCACACCTTCGGGCTCGCCGCCCAAGGCATGATCGGACAGGAGCATGCTTCGCTGTTCCAGCGACCGCTCCAGGGCCGCCATGGTCGCAGACAAACGCTCCTGCTGGCGTTGTCTGGATGGAAACCGAAAGCTGGATGGACCACCGCTTCCCTTCCTGCGCTCTACGGTTGAAGCGCTTGGGAACAGCAGGACTGGACGCCGCTCGTCCGGCATGGAAACTCCACAGCAGTGTTAGCGCCATTGTTTATCGCCGCGTGCTGGACTTCGAGCGCTGGATGTAGCGTGCTGTCCAGATTGCCAGCCGATCGTTCACAATCCGCTTGAGATCGGCATCGGGGATGCCAAGCACCTGGCGGCGGCGAACATCCTGCGCAAACTCTTCCGCTTCTGCGAAACTTATGCCGGGAAGTTTAGCGGCAAGTGTCCTCGGTGCCAGCCCCAGCGGCTGGCCCAGACGGTCCGAAAGCGTCTGAAACCAGTGCGCAAGTTGCGCCTGTGTCGGCGACGGAAGCTCCAGGCGAAGCTGAAAGCGACGCCAAGCGGCACGGTCCAGAAGTTCAGGGTGATTGGTCGCGGCGACGACGACAACATGGCTTGGCAGGTCGTCAATCTGCATCAGGAGGGTGTTGACCACGCGCTTAATCTCGCCGGTTTCGTGTTCGTCGCCGCGCTCTTTGCCCAGCGCGTCGAACTCGTCAAAGAACAGAACACACGGGCGAGTGCGCACTTGATCGAACAACTGGCGCAGGCGAACGGCGGTTTCGCCAAGGAAGCTGCTGATGATGGCGTCGTAACGGACCATCAGCAGCGGCACAAGCAGTGCATCTGCGATGGCCTCAGCCAGCGTCGTCTTGCCGTTCCCCGGCGGACCAACCAGCACCAGCCGATGGCGGGGCTCAAGGCCATGGTTTCGCAGCAAGTCGCCCCGGTGCTGCTCTTCCACGAGTTCTTGAACGGCCTGACGGGTAGTCTTGGGCAGCACAAGCTCCGACAGCGTTCGCCGGGGCGCTCGCTCAAACACCAGACCCGTTGACGGAAGCTTGGGAGCGGTGAGCTGCGCAACGGAGGGGCCTTGCGTCGAAAGGGCTTCGGCCAACTGCTTTGCCACCGTGTGGTGTTGCCGGGCTTCTTCCTCGACGATCAGGGCCTCAACCGCCCTTCGAAAGCGCTCATCATCGCGTGCCACCCCGGCACGAACAAGTTTCACAATCAGGTCTGAGCGCGCCACCGCATGCTCCTTTGCCTCGTTCCATGGTAGCAGTTGAGGCCGACATACACGATTGGCCGATGGAGCACAACGAGGGCCAGACAGTGGTTGAATCTTTGCCCGTAACCTCCATCCCGAAGTGTCGGAAACAGGATGAGCAAAACTTTGGTGAAACCGCCAAGGCAATCCTGGAACGGCGTCAAGGTATTCAATGTCGCGCTGGTCGCTATAAATGACATCAAGGCCAGTTCATCCGGCCCTGGGTCAAAGGGGAACGTAAATGACGCTGCGGGACATCGCGGACAATCTCGACAACGGCACGATGGAGGAGGCGCTCAAGGCCGCCATTCAGGGCAGCGTGGCCAAGCTCAAGACGCCGCCGTCGCTGGACGTGGCAACGGGGTACTTCAACCTGGGCGGCTTTTCGCTGCTGGTGGAAGAGCTTGAGCGTTTGTCCGGCATCCGGCTGCTGCTGGGTGCCGAGCCGCCCTTTGAAGGCCGCACGTTGCCGGTCAAGCTGGGCGGCCCCAAGGGCGAAAAAGCCCTCGAAAAGCAGCTTGCGGCGCAACTGGAGCGGCAGGAAGAGGGTTTGCGGCTGGACCGCAACCTGACCGAGTTCGATGCCCAGGCCGAGGGCGTCGTCAAGCGCCTGATAGATCTGCAACGCGGTGGCAATCTGCGCGTGCGCCGCTTCAAGTTCCCGCCGTTTCTGCACGCCAAGGCGTTTATCTTGTCCGACGGCGAAGGCGTCTTCGTCGGCTCCAGCAACTTCACCTACGCCGGCCTGCGCAAGAACCTTGAACTCAACGTCTCGCGCAAGGACACGGAGCCCTACAACAAGGCGCGCCAGTGGTTCGACAACCTGTGGGAGCGCTCTGAAGACTTTGACCTGGCGCGCTTGTACGAAGATCGTTTCGCGCCGGTTTCGCCCTGGCTGGTGTACATGCGCGCGTTGTATGAGCGCTACGGTGAGCAACTCAACGAAGAACACGGCGGCCTGTCGCGCATCCACCTGACCAACTTCCAGAACGACGGCGTTGAGCGCGCCCGGAAGATTCTGGCGCAGCGCGGCGGCGTGCTGATCGCCGACAGCGTGGGCCTGGGCAAGTCGTTCATCGCCGCCAAGCTGATCGAGGATGCCCGCCAGTCGCATCAGCGCGTGCTGCTGGTGGCGCCGGCGGCTTTGCGCGACGGCTCATGGGCGCGCTTCATGGCGCGCACCGACCTGCGGGTGGAAGTGCGCAGTTTCGAAGAGATTGCACAGGGCAAGCGCGACGTAGATGCCTCAGACTACGCCATGGTGGTAGTGGACGAAGCTCACGGCGTGCGCAACCCCGACGCCGACCGCAGCAAGGCCTTGCGCAAGCTGCTGCGCGGCGACCCGCCCAAACGGCTGGTGATGCTGACGGCCACGCCGGTCAACAACTCGGTGTGGGACCTGTACTACCTGCTGGAATTCTTCATCAAGCAGGATGCGGCTTTTGCCGAGGCCGGCATCCGCAGCATGCGCGATCTGTTCAAGCAGGCCTCGCGCACGGACCCGGACGACCTGACACCCGACCTGTTGTTCGAACTGCTGGACCGCGTGGTGGTGCGCCGCACGCGGCACTTCGTGAAGAAGTACTACCCACACGACCGCATCCGCTTGCCCGACGGCAGCGAGATCCAGATCGAGTTTCCCAAGCCGCATGTAGACAAACTGGGCTACAGGCTGGACGCGCTCCTGCCCGGCTTCTTTGCCGAGTTTGAGCGGCGGGTGATGCCCGAAGAAGGCGAGCCCGAGTTGCGCCTGGCGCGCTATCAGCCATCGGCGTTTCGCAAAGACGGCGACATCGAGCAGAGCGAGGTGGTTCTGGTGGGTCTGGTCCGCTCTGGAATGCTCAAACGGTTTGAATCGTCGATCGAGGCTTTTCGCAAGACCGTGCAGAGGATGATCCGCCACCACGAGACATTTCTGCAGTTGCTTGGCAAAGGCAAGGTGGCGACAACGAAGGCCCTGGAAGCGGTTCTGGAGCTGCCTTCCGCGGACACGGACGAGGCGGAAGAGGCGATGGACGAGCTTGAACGGGAGGGCGATCTGGAGAACTCCAGCGCCTACAAGGTCAACGATCTTCGCGAAGCCGTAGAGTGTGACTTGGCCATTCTGCGCAACTTCCACAAGCGCGTAGAGAAAGTGACGGCTGAACAGGATCCCAAACTCAAATCATTGGTCAAGGCGTTGGAGCAGATAGCCGCACACGCGGACAAGGACGGCACCACTCCGGAAGCGCAGCGCGACAACCGCAAGGTTCTGATCTTCACCTACTTCGCGGACACGATGAACTGGATCTTTGACTTTCTGGAGAATGAGCTTGCGACCAACGCAAGGCTCAAGCACTTCCGGGGGCGTGTCGCCAAGGTGTCAAGTGCCGAAGGTACGGAGGCAGTGTTCGGTTTCGCACCTGAGTCCATGGACGCACCGGCAGACAAACGCGATGACCGGTTCGACATTCTGGTTACGACGGACGTTCTGGCAGAGGGCATGAACCTTCAGCAGTGCCGGAATTTGATCAACTACGACCTGCCTTGGAACCCGATGCGCTTGGTACAGCGCCATGGGCGAATTGACCGCATTGGCAGCAAGCACAAAGACAACTACATCTACTGTTTCCTGCCGGACGATGAACTGGACCGGTTGCTCAGGCTGCACGACCGCATCCAGGACAAGGTGAAGGTGGCCGCACGAACGGTCGGTGTCGAGGCCGAGATTTTGCCCGGAACCGAGACCGGCGACGTGGTGCTCGGCGTGAAGGACGAACTAGAGCGCATCAAGAAGGGCGACGCTTCGCTGCTTGAACTGGGCGGAGAGCGGGAAGCGCCGGAGAGCGGCGAAGAGTTCCGGCAGGAACTCCGCAAGGCGCTGGAGAACCCGCGGCACAAGACTGCGATTCTTGACTTCCCTTGGACCGCAGGCTCGGCCCTGGCGACCAAGGGTCCCTCTGGTTTCTTCTTTTGCGCGCGCGTGGGCAAGGAACCTTTGTTCCGTTTCGTCACCGCTGACGGAACGCTGGTAGATGACCGCGTGTTGACCAGCCTGCGTCGCATCCGCTGCCCGGAGGACGCCCCCACGACGCTGACTGAGGCGCTACGGCAGCAGGCCTACGAGGCTTGGCGCATAGCTCGGCAGCACATTCTGGCAAAGTGGAATGAGTTGACCGACCCCGCAAACCTTCAACCAAAAATTCCGCCGTCCATGCAGAGAGCGGCCGACATTGTCCGCAGCCATGCCGCCCCCGACTGGACGCCCGAGTACACGGCAAGCCTCGTGGCGCGCTTGCAGGCACCTCACGGCCACAAGATTCAACGCCCTATTCAGGAAGCAATACGGTCACACGAGGAGAGCCCGCAAGAAGCCGCCAAACGACTAGCCGAAGTAGTCGAGGAGCTTGGCTTGCAGCCCTATGAGCGCCCCAAACCACTGGATGTGCTGCACGAAGAGCACATTCACTTGGTCTGTTGGATGGCGCTTGTTGGTCGATAACACCAAAGACGCGTTTTGGCCCGGTTTTCTGCCCGAAGCTGCTGTCTGCACTGCATTGGTTGAATTCTGAGCAGGCTTCAGACTGCCTGTGCTGCCGGAAAGGCGCGTGCCGCAGGCAGCCGTCGCCGGAATACCGCAGACCTTGTCCCCAACCTTGTCCCTCTTGCCTAACTGGCAATCACTGCCAGAAACGTCAGCCGCCTTGGAAGTAGCTTCCAAGGCGGCTTTTTGGCTGGTACACCCGGCACGAGTCGAACGTGCAACCTTCTGATCCGTAGTCAGATGCTCTATCCAATTGAGCTACGGGTGCGCTGCGGGGCTCAGGGGTAACCGCGCGCGGCGGGGCTGTCAATGGGGCGCAACGGGCGCGGCGCGGCGGCGCAAAGCCCCCGCACACCGCCGAAGGCCCGCCAAAAAACCGTTTGGCCGCCTGCGCGGGCGGCTCGGTTGACGGCGCGGGCCGGCGCGGGATAATCGCATCATGCCCGAACGTATCCTTGTGGTGGACGACTCCAGCCAGTTGCGCGCGTCCCTTTCCGACCAGTTGCGCAAGCTGGGCTTTGAGGTGGACACCGCCGTGGACGGGCAGGACGGCCTGGCCAAGGCCAAGCGCTTCAAGCCCGCGCTGATCTTCATGGACATCCAGATGCCGCGCATGAACGGACTGGCGGCCACCAAGAAGATGCGCGAAGACCCCGATCTGGTGCACACGCCAATCATCCTGCTGGCGGCGCTGGGCGAAGAACAGGAGATCATCGAGGGCATAGACGCCGGGGCCGACGAATACCTGATCAAGCCGTTCCGTCACCCCGAACTGGCCACCAAGGTGCGCATTCTGCTGCGCAAGGTGGGCACCGCCGACCGCAAGCTGGACGAAACCACGGTGCAGGGTCTGGAATCGGCCCACGAAGACGACCGCGCGGTCACGCGTTTCAAGGAAACCGGCCAGATCGTAAGCAAGGATTTCGCCGGGTTCACAATCGTGGACAAGCTGGGTCAGGGCGGTACCGCCACGGTGTACCGGGCCCTGGAGCCGATCAACCTCAAGCCCGTGGCGCTTAAAGTGATCAGCCCGTTCGCCGCGGTGAAAGACGGTTTTCTCAAGCGTCTGCAGCGCAGCAACGAAATCAGCGTCAAGCTGCTGCACGCTCACATCGTGCGTACCTACACCATGGGCGAGTACCAGGACGTGCATTTCATGGTGCAGGAGCTGGTCGAGGGCGCGCCGCTGGACCGTTACGTGGACAACCCGGCCGAAAAACTGGACGAAGCCCGCGCCCGCAAGCTGATGAGCCAGACCGCGCAGGCCCTGGAATACCTGGAACAGCACAAGCTGATCCACCGCGACGTCAAACCCGGCAACATCTACGTCACCAGCGACGGCGTGGCCAAGCTGGGCGACTTCGGGCTGTCGCGGCTGGTGGATGACACCGGCCAGACCGCCGAGGGCTACCTGCTGGGCACGCCGCATTACATCAGCCCCGAGCAGGCCAACGGCGCCAAAGACCTGGACACGCGCAGCGACCTGTATTCGCTGGGGGCCACGTTCTATCACCTGCTGGCGGGCAAGCCGGTGTTTCCGGGCGACAACCTGCAACAGGTGGTGCTGGCGCACCTGACCAAAGACCCGCCGCCGCTGCGCGAATCAGCCCCGCACATCAGCGAGGCGTTCTGCGCCATCATTGACCGGCTGGTGCTGCGCGAACGCGACAAACGCTACCGCCGCTGCCGCGAAGTAATTGAGGCGATTGCGGCCCTGCCGCCGGTTCAGGCATAGAGCGGCAGAAGGGCTTCCGCGGCCGGCGTCACGGCGCGGGCAAAGGCCGCCCATTCAAAGCCGTAGGTACCCCAGCTCGCGCTGCGCCGGCGCGCCAGGCGCTGGGCGTCGTCCAGCCACAGCAGGCAGAACCGGTACGTGCCGCAGTCCTGCCCGTGCGTTGTGGCGGGCAATGCTTCCACGCGGGCGGAAAACCGGCCGGCGGGCGAAAAGAAAGCAAACAGAAATGCCGGCTGCACGCGGCCGGCCAGAAGATTGCGCCAGGCCATGGCGGAAAAAAGATCGTCGCCGGTAATCCAGGGCGTGCCCCGGCGGCCCTTGAGATCCAGCGCCAGCACGGATTGCGCGCCGTTGACCAGAAAATCAAAGTTCTTCAGCAGGCGGCTTTCCACCACCGGGCGGCGGCGTTCGTCAACGGCCAGGGCCTGGATGCCGTGGCCGGCCAGCCAGCCGGTGAACGCGCGTTCGTAGTGGTTGCGGTTGCCGGCCATGGCCGGATTGTAGGTTGCCCGGCGGCATCAGCCCAGCCACGCGGCGCCGATCACGCCCGCGTGCTCGCCCAGTTTGCTGACCTGCATCGGGATCGCGCCCATCGGCGGCGCGTAACTGTGCGCGGCAAAGTGGGCACGCAGGGGCGGCTCAATCGCGGCGAAACTGCCCGCCACGCCGCCGGTGAACACCAGCGCGTCCAGGTCCAGCGCGTTGTTCAGCCGCGCCAGCCCCGCGCCCAGCGCGCGGGCCAGAAAATCAAACAGCCTCTGCGCCCGCTGCCCCCCGGCGTCCACGATCTGGCGCACCTCCGTGGCGCTGCCGCCGTGTTCGCTGTCATGGCGCAACAGCCCGCGCGCGCCGGCATAGGCCTCCATGCACCCCTTCAGGCCGCAACCGCAGGGCCAGGCGCCGGGCGTGGAATCCACCAGCACATGCCCGATTTCGCCGGCAAAACCGCCGCGCCCCCGGCGCACGGCGCCGTCCAGCACCAGACCGCCGCCGATGCCCGTGCCCAGCGTGACCAGCAGAAAACTGCGGTACTTTGTACCCCAGCCAAAGCGCTGCTCGGCCACGGCGGCGGCGGTGGCGTCGTTTTCAAGGTGTACCGGGCAGCCCAGCCGGCGCTCCAGTTCCGCGCGCAGCGGGTAGCCGTCAAAGCCTGGCACGTTGGGCAGGCGGTAACAAACGCCCCGGTCATCCACTTCGCCGGGAATGGCCACGCCCACCACCTCTGCCCGCGCGCCAAGCTGCCGCACGGCCGCGGCCAGGTTGTCCAGAACGGCCGCGGGCCCGGCCTCGCCGCGGGTGGGAACACTGGCGTGGGCCCGCACGCCGGCGCCCTCGACCAGCGCGGCCTTGATGTTGGTTCCGCCGAAGTCAACGCCGACGCGCATGGTGGTGCCCGGCCCGTAACCGGCTTGCGGCTACATTTTCTCCAGCCTGGCGAACTCCAGCGCCAGGCTTTTTTCGCCCCAGCCCTGAAAGTGCACCTTGACCCTCCCGGTCGAGTTTACCTCGAGCACCCTGCCGATGCCGAACACGCCGTGGCGCACCCGGTCACCGGCCTGCAACTGGCGCGGGTCGGCGGGCACCACCGGCGGGGGTGTCGCGGCGGCCAGGTGGTCGGCGGGCCCGTCTTCCACCGGCGGCAGGTCGCCAAAATCAAACGGGTCGTCGTTGTCGTCCTGGCGCGTGGCGGGTCTGGCGGCCCGGCCGGTAAACCAGCGGGCGAAGTCCTGGCCGCCCCAGGCGGCGGTGTCGGCGCGGTCGTCCACGGCGGTAAGCTCGGTTGGAATCTCGTGCAGAAAGCGCGAGGGGCTGTTGCGCTGGGCGCGGCCGAAGGCCTCGCGGTGCCGCGCCAGACTGAGTGTCAGCAGTTTGCGGGCGCGGGTGATGCCCACATAGCACAGGCGGCGCTCTTCCTCGACATCGCCGTCGCCCTGCACGCTGCGGGCATGGGGCAGGACGTTTTCTTCCAGGCCGGTCAGAAACACGGCGTCGAACTCCAGCCCCTTGGCGCTGTGCAGGGTCATCAGCTTGACGCTGTCGGCGGCCAGGTCCAGCCGGTCGGTGTCGCTGGCCAGGGCGACCTGTTCCAGCCAGGTGCGCAGGTCAATATCGGGCTGTTCCTGCTGGCGGGTGCGCGCGTCGGAAACCAGTTCGTTGACGTTTTCCAGGCGTTCCTGCGACCGCGGGTCCACGTCGGTGCGCAGCATCTGTTCGTAGCCGCTTTCCACGATCACGGTGCGCACGACGTCTTCAATCGGGTACAGGTCGCGGCGGGCCAGCCGCGCGTACATGTCGGCCAGTTCCTTCAGTCCCTGCAGGGCGCGGGCCGGAACGCGGCTGACGCCGTGGGCTTTGGGATCGGCGGCGACATCAAGCGGCGACAGGCCGGACTTGACCGCGGCCTCGACCAGCTTGGCTACGGTGCCGTCGCCCACGCCGCGCGCGGGCCGTTCCAGCACCCGGGCAAAACTGACGGCGTCGCGGGGGTTCAGAATCAGACGCAGGTACGCCAGCACGTCCTTGATTTCCTGGCGCTGGTAGAAGCTGACCGCGCCCATCAACTGGTAAGGCAGGTTGCGTTCGCGCATGGCCTGTTCCAGCACGCGGCTTTGCGCGTTGGTGCGAAAGAACACCGCCACGTCGCCGCGCCGCACCTGGCCGTCGCGGGTGATGGTTTCAATCGTCTCGGCCACGCTGCGGGCTTCGTGCTGTTCGTCCTGGCATTTGAGCACGGAAATCACCCGGCCGGGCTCGTTGTCGGTGGTCAGGTGCTTGTGCTTGCGCGTCAGGTTGCGCGCCACCAGGGCGTCGGCGGCCTTCACGATGTTGGCCGTGCTGCGGTAGTTGCGCCCCAGTACCACGGTGCGCGCTTCAGGAAAGTCGCGTTCGAAGTTAAGAATGTTGCGGATATCGGCCCCGCGCCACGAGTAAATGCTCTGGTCCGGGTCGCCCGTCACGCACAGGTTGCGGTGGGTCGCCGACAGCAGCCGGGACAGTCCGTACTGGATGGCGTTGGTGTCCTGGTATTCGTCAATCAGCACATACAGAAAGCGCTGGCGGTATTTTTCCAGGACCTCGGGGTTCTTCTGCAGCAGCTCCAGCGGCTTGACCAGCAGGTCGTCAAAATCCAGCGCGTTGTGGCGGGCCAGCGCCTGTTCGTAGCCGGCAAACACGTCGGCCACGGCCTTGAGTTTCGGGTCATAGGCGCCGGCGGCAAAATCGCGCGCGGAAATGCCGCGGTTCTTGGCGTCGCTGATCAGGTTGGCCGCGGCACCGGGGCTGACAAAGGCCGCGTCAATGCTTTTTTCTTTCATGATCCGGCGCACCAGCGACAGCCGGTCGTCGGTGTCGTAGATCGTGAAATCCCGCGCATAGCCCAGGGCTTCGGCCTCGCGCCGCAGCAGAAACGCCCCGAAGCTGTGAAAGGTGCTGACCTGGGCGCCGGCATTGGGGTGCCAGCGTTCCACGCGCTGCTTCATTTCGGCCGCGGCCTTGTTGGTGAACGTCATGGCCAGGATGTGCCAGGGTTTGATGCCCTGGCTGATCATCCAGGCAATGCGGGTGGTGATGACGCGGGTCTTGCCCGAGCCCGGGCCGGCCAGCACCAGCAGCGGGCCCTCGATGCAGGTGACGGCATCGCGCTGTTCGGGGTTCAGGTCGGAAAGCAGGTCCATGACCGGCCAGAATAGCTTGCTTTGCCATGAAGACCGCCGGTTGTGGGACGATTGGGTAACTCCGGGCTGTTCTCGTTCGTATACTGAGGGGCGGTGACCCCGAACGGAGTGTGCCATGATTCGCAGTTGGGCAACCACAATGGTACTCGGCCTGGCGGCGGCCGGGTGTTTCACCTTTGCGGCGCTGGCCCAGGACGCGCCTTTGCGCGCCCCGGCCGAGTCGGACTCCACGCGCGACCCGCGCCCGACGCCCAACGACATGGTGGTGCGCGCGGCGGTGCAGCGCGGGCTGAAGCACCTGGCCTCGATCCAGAACAACGACGGGTCCTGGAGCAACGACGTGGGCAACAAGCTGGGGCACCGTTACCAGGTCAACCGTGACGGCATCGGGCGGCCGCACCTGGGCGTCACGGCGATTGCCTGCATGGCGTTCATGGCCGCCGGCCACACCCCCGACCGCGGCGAGTTCAAGCGGCATGTGGCCGCGGGCATCAACTTCATCATCAGCAACGTGGACCCGGAAACCGGCTGGATTTCGGCCAACGGCACGCGCATGTACGAACACGCGTTCTGCAGCATGTGCCTGGCCGAAGTTTACGGCATGACCCACGACCCGGTGATTCTCAGCAAGCTGCGCAGCGCGATTCAGTTCATTGTCAAAAGCCAGAACCAGCAGGGCGCCTGGCGCTATGTGCCCAACCAGCAGGACAGCGACATGTCCATCTGCGTGTGCCAGCTTCAGGCGCTGCGCGCCGCGGCCAACGTGGGTGTGATCGTGCCACATTCGGTGATCGAAGCCGCCAAGGACTACGTGCGCAAGAGCTACATCACGCGCGGCCAGGCCGGCGGCTTTCAGTACCAGATTGACTGGGACGGCCGCAGCACGTTTGCGCTGACGGCGGCCGGCATCGTGGCGCTGCAGAGCATGGGCGAGTACGACACGCACAGCTATGACGTGCAGGGCGTCACCGGCATGGTGCGCCTGACGCTGGACCTCAACCGCAGCATCACCTACCTGCAGAACAACCGCCCCGACAGCTCGCCGCGCGGGCTTGCGCCGGGCAGCGCGATCTGCAACTACGGGTTCTGGTACGGCCACTACTACGCCGCCCAGGCCATGCACCAGTACCAGTTTGTCAGCCCGCGCACCTGGCACGAATGGCACAGCCAGAACCGCGAAAACTTCCTGAAGCTGCAGCACGCCAATGGCGCCTGGACCGACGAAATCGGAGGCTGGGACCCCAAAACCAACGCCTTTGCCACGGCCATGGCGTGTCTGGTGCTGAGTATCCCGCGCGGCTATCTGCCGGTGTTCCAGAACTGACCCGCGCGGCAGGCTGGTCAACCATGCCCGAAACCTTCGACCCGGCCTCGACTGTCGCGACAAAATACTGGTCGCCCCTGCCCGACGGGCGCGTGCAGTGCGACCTGTGCCCACGCCTGTGCAAACTGGCTGACGGCCAGCGCGGCTTCTGTTTCGTGCGGGCCAACCGGGCCGGCGCCATCGTGATGACCAGCTACGGACGCTCCAGCGGCTTCTGCATTGACCCGATCGAGAAAAAACCGCTGAACCACTTTCTGCCCGGCACGCCGATTCTCAGCTTCGGCACCGCGGGCTGCAACCTGGGTTGCCGCTTCTGCCAGAACTGGGACATCAGCAAATCGCGCGAACTGGACACGCTGCTGGACCAGGCCACACCCGAAGTCATCGCCCGCGCCGCCCGGCGCACCCAGTGCCGCAGTGTGGCGTTTACCTACAACGACCCGGTGATCTTTCACGAATATGCCATTGACGTGGCCAGGGCCTGCCGCGACCAGGGCATCAAGACCGTGGCCGTAACGGCGGGTTACGTCAACGACGCGCCACGGCGCGAGTTTTACCGCCATATGGACGCTGCCAACGTGGACCTGAAGGGCTTTACCGAGGACTTCTACCAGCGCGTGTGCATCGGCCACCTGCAGCCGGTGCTGGACACGCTGAAGTACCTCAGGCACGAAACGCCGGTGTGGTTCGAGGTCACGACCCTGCTGATCCCCGGCAAAAACGACAGCGACGACGAACTGCACCGCCTGAGCGAATGGTACACCCGCGAGCTGGGGCCCGACGTGCCGCTGCACTTCACGGCCTTTCACCCCGATTTCAGGATGACCGACATCCCGCACACGCCGGAAAGCACACTGACCCGGGCGCGGCGCGTGGCCCTGTCGCACGGACTGCGCTACGTCTACACCGGCAACGTGCACGACCCCGAGGGCGGCAGCACGTACTGCCACGGCTGCGGCCACAGGCTGATCGGCCGCGACTGGTATGTGCTGGGCGACTGGAACCTGACACCCGACGGCAGATGCAACCGCTGCGGCACGCCCTGCGCCGGGCACTTCGAGGCCGCGCCCGGCGCCTGGGGCGCCAAACGCCGGCCGATCCGTCTGCGCGACTTCGCCTGACGGCTAACGCTGCACTGCCGCCGCCGGCAGGCGGCCAAGCAGGCGCAGGCGCAGCGCCTGGGCATCCAGCAGCCGGGAATCGTTCGGTTTGAGCTTTTCGCGTTCGGCCTGGGCCAGCGCGTCGGCCGCCTGGTCCAGCGCCGCCGCGACCAGACCCTCGCGTTCCAGCGTGCGGGCAATCTGGACGCGTGTGGCCACAGGAACATCCGCACTGTCGGGCGCGCCGATCTGCAGCGCGCCGTCGGCGTCCCACGCCAGCGACGAACGGCGGCAGGTCTCGCTGCCCTCCAGCACCTTGTCGTCCAGCAGGTCCGCCGCGCGGGCAACCAGCACGGTTGTCGCGCCGGACACTTCAATTTCGCGCGTGCACCGGCGCACCACCCGGCCGCCGGCACCGATCGTGGTGCGCGACTGTTCAAACTCCAGTACCGGCTGCCAGTCTCCCCGGCGCCAGACCACACACTGCCAGTGCCGGATCGCTGTTTCGACCCCCGCTGACCGTTCCTGTCGCGCGGTTTCCACGCGCACGCAGGCGCGGCCGGCCACCACCAGCACCGCCACAACGGGCTCGGGCTCGCTGGTCCACAGACGCACACCCGTCGGCGACGCCCGGTCAGCGCCGAACAGGGCCAGCACGCAGGCCTTGCCGTTGCGTACCAGTGCGGCCTGGTCGTCGGCGCCGTCGGCGTCAAAATCGGCGCGCAGCACGGTGCAGTGCGTGATCTGGCGCAGGTCGCCGACCTCGGCGCCCAGGTGCCGGCGCGCGGATTCATCCAGCAGCACGCGCCGGGCAAAGCGGCAGCCGTCGGCGTCCATCGCCGCCAGCCCCGGCGTAAAGAACAACAGACAAAGCCACCACCATCGCATGGGCCACCGCAGCCTGTATCGGCAGGCCGGCGGCTCAGGCTTCAGTTTCAGGCGTTCCCTGGGACTGGCGCCGCCCCGACAGCAGCGCGTACACGGGTGTAGGGTTGGCCTGTCCGCAGCGGCCGCAGACCGCCAGGCGCTGATCGAGCTCCTCGGGCGCGATCTCCAGCTCGGCGCGGCAACCGTGGCAGCGGATGGTATAGCGCAGCGGGCGGCGCAGGCGTGGCAGTCCGTCGGTCATGCGTCCTCGCAGGGCACCAGCCGGGTAACCGCGTCCTTGAGCGCCTCGACGCTGAAGGGCCGGCGCAGCACCGCGTCGGCGGGCCGCAACTCGCCCAGGGACAGATCGGCATAGGTGCAGATCAGCACCGGCACCGAGCGGGTTTCATTCATGGCCTTGATCTGCCGGGCGACGTCGCGGCCGGTCAGGCCGGGCATCTCGTAGTCGCTGACCACCAGATCGGGGCGGGTGGCCGCCGCCTGTTCAATTGCGTCGGCCCCGTTGGTGCTGCTGGCAATCGCAAAGCCGTCGGTGCGCAGAATCGCGCCGCACAGTTCCAGGTTGGCCGGTTCATCGTCCACCAGCAGGATGCGCCGCCCGCGCGGGCGCAGGCCGCGGGCGCTGTCGGAGGCGGCGCGGGCCAGCACCGCCAGGGTGGGCAAACCGGCGGCGTGCCAGGCGGCCTCAATCGCCTGTTTGATCTCGCGGTTGCGGGTGCGCAGGGCGACCCAGGCCGGGTCATCGGCCGCGGGGCAGGGCGCGGAATCGTGGCAATCGGCGACAAAATAGAAATCGCCGCCGGACAGGCCCTGTTCGACGGCGAACTTCATGTGCGGGTAGACGTGGTTGCCAAGCCGGAGCACATGACGCGGACAGGGCCCCGATTCGTCCTCGAATGTCGCCAGCACCTGGCAAAGGCGCAGGCCCCGCCAATGCGGCATCGGCGGGCAGGCCGACCCGCCCGGCCAGGCATGACGCCAGTACGCGCGCAGGGCGCGGCGCAGGTCGCCCACGGTGATGTTCTGTCGCTGCGGCATGGCACACTCCCGCGGTCTTCGACCGCCGGCCCCTGCCGGCCCACTGTTAAAACGGAATGTGGGGCCGCGAACTTTCGTCAAAACGGCGCGCGGATTCCGGCCGGCCCGGTATCGGGCCGGAATTGTTGCCACAGTTGGGGGAAGAATTCGTTGAAGTCAGCGGCCAGCGCGGCGTAGTGGTCGCGCAGGTCTTCGGCCGCGCGGGCCAGTTCGGCGCCGCGCCGCGTGCGCCGCGCCATGCGGCCCAGAATCACGGCCACGCCATCCAGTTCGGCGTAGGCGGCCAGCCAGTCATGCCGGATCATCACCGGCGCCGCTTTGGCCAGCCGCGGCGGCAGCACGGCCGCCTGGCTCTGCAGCGCCGCGTACACGCGCCCGGCAAACCGGGCCAGCGGCTCGCCGGCCAGGCGTTCAAAGTCGCGCGCCAGAAAGTGGTCGTAAAAAACGTCCACCAGCACCCCCGAAAACAGCCGCCACCGGGCCTGCAAACGGGCTCGCGAACGCGCCGTGACCGGGTGGCTGTCGGTAAAGCGGTCCACCGCCCGGTGGCGTTCCACGCCGGGGCGCAGCGACGGGTGCACCTCGCCAAGACCAAGACCGCCCACAAAGTCGCCCGCCAGGTTCCCGACCAGCGACTCGGGCGTGTTGTCCGCCAGCACCAGATGAGCCAGGTAGTTCATGCCAGGTAGACGTCAAACCGCACGCTTTTGCCTTCAAAGGTTACGTCCGCGTCGCGCCGCGGATCCAGCGGCGGGGCCAGACGCGCGCGCTTGACCACCACGCGCCCCGTCGCGCAGGCCCGCGCGCGATCCAGCAGGCCGGCGTCATCCCGCGCGTGGGGCAGCAGCGCGCGGAAGTACTGCATCTCTTTGCCCGGCAGCGCCGTGGCGCCGACATCGGGAAACATCGGGTCCAGGTACACGACGTCCCAGAATCGCCCCGGCGTCATGACGCGCACGGCGTCGTCGTGCACCAGTTCAAGGCGCGCGGCGGTGTCAGGCGCCTCGGCGCGCGCCCGCGCCAGACCGTCGCGCAGCAGGGCAGATACCACCGGGTCGCGTTCCACGGCCGTGACCAGACAACCCAGACCGGCCAGCGCCCACGCGTCATGGCCCAGGCCCGCCGTGGCGTCCAGCACACAAGGCAGCGGCCGGCCCTTGCGCACCCCGCAGGCACGCGCCAGCAGCAAACCCCGTCCGGCCCGAAGCCGCCGGTCCGAGGCCGGGGCCGGAAAATCAGCCCAGATCGGCCCCGGCGCGCCGGGTCGGGTGTCGCGCAACTGCAGACGGCCCCGGCTTTGCTCCAGCACCAGATCGGCATCCGCAAGGCACGGCACGCCGTATTCGGCGGCCACGCTGGCGTTGGCTGCGCCGACGCGCCGGGTCATTCGCCCTTTTCCAGTTCGTTCAGAAAGTCCTGGGCGGCCTGGCGCTGTTCGTCGCTGGTGGCAAACTCCATGGCCAGCCGCAGGTCCTGGCGGGCGCCCGCACGGTCGCCGCGCGAAAACCGGCAACGTCCGCGCCACAGGTACACGTCGCCGTCCTTGTACCCTTCCTTGATCAGGGTCGAAAACACCGCCTCGGCGGCCTCGTATTCCTTCAGGTACAGGCCGCACACTCCCACCCAGTACAGATTTTCCTGGCGGCGGGCGGCGGCGGATTCGTCGGCCAGGCGCTGGTATTCGGGCCGGGCCTCGGCGTGCAGGCCGGCGTGAAACAGCGAATCGGCCAGCACACGCCGGGCCTCGGCGTCCAGTTCGTTGGCCTTGACGGCGTCGCGGGCGTGCTCGGCGGCCATTTTGTAATGCCCCCGCGCGAAGGCGGCCCGGGCCACGGCGCGCGAGGCGCCGCCGGCGCGGTAGGTCTGGTCGGCACGGTCGCGTTCATCTTTGGCCAGACGCGCGGCCTGGCGGTGCGCGCGGGCGGCCTCCAGGTGTCGGCCGGCCTCGGTGTAGGCATCGCCCAGCCAGGCAAAGGCCATGCCGTTGGCCGGGTCCAGCTCGGCGGCCAGTTCGCCCTCGGTGATGGCGGCCTCGAGTTTGCCGTCACGGCGCAGGTCGCGGGCACGGGCCAGCGCGTCGCGGGACTGGCCGGCGCGCGCCTCGTCGGGGGTCATGCGGGGTGTCAGCGCCGGGGTGTTGGTGTCGGCGTTGGCGTTGGCGGCACCGGGGGCATTGCCGGACCCGCAGGCCGGCAGAACCCCGAGTATCGCAATCAGCAGCAGGGCGTTGCGCATCACAGCAGTTTCAACTCCAGGGCGCGGCGTTCAAGGTCGGGGCGGAACTTCGGGTGGGCGATTTCGAGCAGCGCCCGGGCGCGCTGGCGCGTGCCTTTGGCGTACAGGTCGGCCACGCCGTATTCGGTGACCACAAAGCGCACGTCGCCGCGCGAGGTCACAACGCCCGCGCCCTCCAGCAGCGTGGGCACAATTCGGCTGACTTCGCCGCCGCGGGCGGTGCTGGGCAGGGCGATGATCGGCTTGCCGCCGCGCGAACGCGCCGCGCCGCGGATGAAATCCACCTGGCCGCCGATGCCGCTGTAGGGCCGCACGCCAACACTGTCGGCGTTGACCTGGCCGGTCAGGTCTATCTGAAGCGCGCTGTTGACGGCCACCAGGTTGTCGTTGCGGGCGATGATCGCCGGGTCGTTCACAAAATCGCTGCCCAGCAGGTTCACAAACGGGTTGTCGTCCACAAAGTCGTACAACCGCCGCGTGCCCATCACGAAGCTGCAGATCGCCTTGCCGGGCCGGTAGCTTTTGCGCGAGCAATCCAGCGCCCCGCAGCGCGCCAGCTCGACAACACCGTCGGACATCATTTCGGTGTGCAGGCCCAGGTGATGGTGCCCGCGCAGTTCGCGCAGCACGGCGTTGGGAATGGTGCCGATGCCGAGCTGAAGACAGTCACCGTCGTCCACCATGCCCGCCACATGGCGGCCGATCGCGGCGCTGGCCTCGTCTATCGGTTCGGGCTTCAATTCGGGTAGTTCGCGCTCAACCTGCACGGTCGCGTGCAGGCGCGACAGGTGAATCACCGTATCGCCGTGCGTGCGCGGCATGCGCGGATTGATTTCAGCCACCACGCGCTGTGCATGCCGCAGCGCCCCGATCACGACATCGGCGCTGACACCCACGGTGCACCAGCCGTGGCGGTCGGGCGGGCTGAGCTGCACCAGCGCCCAGTCCGGTGTCATGCGGCGCTCGAACAGCGCGGGAATTTCGCTCAGAAAGATCGGCACAAAATCGGCACGGCCGTCCTGCACCGCCTGGCGCACGTTGGGGCCGATGAAAAACGCCGTGTGGCGGAAACTGGCGGCGTGTTCGGGCGCGGCATAGGGGGCACTGCCCAGGGTAAGGATGTGCAGCAGGTTCACGTCGCGCAGTTCACGCGCGCGGGCGGTCAGCGCCTGCACCAGGCTTTCCGGCTCGGCGGCGCCGCTGCCGATAAACACGCGCTGGCCGCTGGAAATCTCGGCCACCGCTTCGGCCGGGGGTACGTGCCGTGGCATGGTCATAGCCGCAGGATAGCGCGGCTGTGTAAGGTTTTCTCTATCCGTCAATGTGGTTACCGGAATCGGTGCCCAAACCGCCCTTTCAGGCCCTGTGGCACAGTGTTTGCGCGGCTTGCAAAGCCATCACCCCGCCCCGACCCCTCGGTGTGTTCTCGGGAGCATCCTCATGCGCAAGATTCCCATCCTGCTTGGCTGTCTGCTGCTTGCCGTGGCCGGCTGCGGCCACTTCAACGGCCCGCCTACGATCACCCCAACTCCGTGGCGCGTGTTCTGGTCCACGGAAGACGTAACTGTGGCTGCCGGCATGTCGGAAGTTTCGCCCGCGACCACAGACACGCTTTCCGCTTCTGTCAGCCTGTCCCGCTTTGGCCTGTCGGGATTTGACCGCGTCTATGAAATGGAAACTCCGGCCGGGCAGGATTTTTCGTTTACCGTGATCGCGCGCGGCG
This sequence comes from Planctomycetota bacterium, assembly GCA_015075515.1. GTDB lineage: Bacteria > Planctomycetota > UBA8742 > UBA2392 > UBA2392 > H3-PLA7. The sequence goes on along the minus strand of JABTUE010000001.1, from coordinate 1,021,981 downwards.
CCGGCAACTTCGGCCTGACGCAACTGTCGGTCGGCCATGTGGCCGACAACGGGCTGGCGCCGGCACTGGGCGCCGAAAGCATCGTGGCCGCGGGCATGCACCTGGAGGGCAGCAGCCTGAGCTACAACGGCAACCTGGTCGAGGTAATCGGCGACGGCTTTTCGCGCGTGACGGTTCGCGGCAGTATCAGCACGGACCAGGTGCTGCTGGTGCAGGTTCCCCGGTGGTGGGGCCTGAGCCCGTTGAACATCGGCCTGCGGGTGCGCATTGGCAACTCCAGCATCATCAACCTGCCCAACCACGCGGCCCCGCCGACCAGACCGGGCATGGTCACGACCCCGGTGTTCAGCAGCAACTCGTGGTACTGCGGGCTGCCGGCGATTGCCGTTTCGGGTGACCGCTACAGCGTGGCCACCTATGACGGCACCGGCATCGGCTACGGCCAGCGCCGGCGCCAGTGGCTGCAACTGGATGCCGCGACTTCGACCGTGACCGGCGGCCAGGCCGATTGCTATTCCGACGACATCGCCTCATGGCGCGACCAGGAAATCGCCGCGCGCGGCAACGTTCTGGCCGTGGTCTACAGCCAGGCCGGAGACATCCGGGCCGAGATCAGCCTGGACCGCGGGGCAAGCTTTCCGCTGCTGCACACGCTGGAAAGCTCCGGCGGCTGGGGGGCGCAACGCCTGGTGCAGATCGCGATTGCCCCGGACTACACGCTGGGTGTGCTCTACTGGCGCTGCAGCGGCGGCACGGCTTCGCTGCGTCTGTGCGAGGCCGCGCCCACCGGGTTCGACGCCAACAACACACCCACCGGCTACGCCTGGACCCAGAACACCGTGGTGCACAACCCGGGCAGCGACGTGACCCCGCTGTTGATGCACCTGGAATACAGCGCCGGCGGCGATCTGGTCGTGGGTTACGGCTACTCGCTGTTTCAGTGGGTGGGCGGGCAGCGCATCAATTCGGCGCGGTTCCGCTGCGCCGTGCGCCCTTGGGGCGGTGCCTGGCGCGACAGTGAAGTGGACCGCGAAGACCGGGTCGCACCGATTGACCCGCACGTGGCGGTACTGGGCTCAGGCGCGGCCATGGAAGTGTTTTACGCCTACGAGAAAACCGACGGCGTGCACCTGAAGTACAGCGCCGACGCCGGCCTGACATGGCAGACCGTGGCGCACGTGGCGATCCCGGGGGCGATGCAGCCCTCGGTGCACCCGCGTCTGGTCGGCGGCCTCAAGCGCGTGGACATGCTGTACGCCAACCCGGTCGGCTGGGGCCTGGAACTGCACAACCTGAGGTGGGACGACTTCACGCCGGGACAGGCCGGCCAGCCGTTTGCGCTGACCCGGGTTTCTTCGTTGCCCGGCGGCACACCCCCGCCCGGCTGCCCGCAGGGCATGGTGATCCGGACCCTGGGCTGGCTGGGTTATGACGCGGTGGTTCGCGGCGACCAGGTGGCCGTGGTGGTGCACGAACTGAACTACGATGTCTATGCGTGGTGGAACGCGTGGGGCCTGCCGGCCATGACGGGCTGGGCCGGCGGAACCACGGCCGCCGCGGCGTCCGGCGGGTCGGGCGCTGGGTCCTACCAGCCCGCGCCGCCGCCGCCGATGATGCTGCCGGGCATGACCGGAACAGTCCCGGCACCGAACACCAGCGACCGCAGCCTGCTGTCCGTGATTGTGATGGACTAAAACTCCTGCGCGATTTCACGCGCGAACACAGGTGTCAGCGCCACACCCATGCCACCGAAGCCTGCCACGGCTTCGGTGGTTTCGTCCATGGCGCGGCGCGGGCTGCCGCCCAGATGCCGGCCGCCTACAAAACCCATGATGCCGGCCCAGTGCCAGTCCACCACAAACCGTTCATGCCCCAGAACGCGCGCGGCCGTGGCGCGCAGATGACCCAGCAGCGCGTCGCTTACGGCAATCTCGGCCGTGGTTTCCTGCGCGCGAAAGCGGTCGCGGCCGCCGCCGATCAGCAGCCGCCCGTCCACAAACCGGAAGTAGTCGTAGCCCGCGTTCAGATACCCCAGCGTGCGGTCGGTCGTGGTTGTCACCGGCGAGGTCACAATCACCTGGCCGCGGCCCGGCACGACCGGGCTTGCCGGCTCCAGATCAGGGGCAAAGCCGTTGGTGCACACAAACGCGCGTCTGTACCGCACTTCGTGCGTCCGGCCGCCGGCTTCGCACAGGGCCGCACCCTGGCCGATCCGCCGCACGTTCACGCCAAAGGCGAACGTGGCGCCCGTGGCGCGCAACCGGATCAGCTCCAGCAGCTTCACCGGGTGCACGCCGCCGTCGCGGGCCTGAAAGAAGCCCGTGGTGGCCCGGCCACCCAGGTTGACCGGGCGCTCGACGAACATGATTTCGCCCAGCGCCGCGTTGACATGGCGGGCGAACTCGCGTTTTTCGTCGTTGACGGGGTCAAAATCCGTGCTGCCGCAGGCGTCCACCTCAAGCTGCGGAAATTCCTGCCGCACCAGCGCCAGCCCTGTCCGGCGACGCGCAAACGTCGCCAGCACGGCGTCCAGGCCGCTGTCGCGGGCATCTTCGAACATTTCGGTGATCTGGCCGGTGGTCAGAAACCCGGCGTTGCGCGTGCTGGCACCGTAGCCGATGCGGTCGCGTTCTACCACCAGCACGCGCGGGGCGGGGTTGCGCCGCCCCAGAAACAGCGCCAGCCACCGGCCCATGAACCCCGCGCCCGCGACCAGAACGTCTACCGTCTCGGGCAGGCTTTGCGGCGCGGGCTGCGGCGTGGCGGCAAGTTCCCAGTAACTGGCCTGGCGCATGGCCGCACGATGGCACGGGTTTGACCCAGCGTCCATGAGCCGCCCCTGTAAGCCCGCGCCGCCGCGCGATAAAGTCAGCACGGATGAAAGACGAGTCCAACAACCGCAAGCCCGGCCCCAATGACCCCTGCTGGTGCGGCAGCGGCAAGAAGTACAAAAAGTGCCACCACGGCAACGAGGCCGGCGTGCCCCAGCCCGCCCCGCGCAAGGACCCGCTGCTTCTCAACACCGCCGAACGCGACGCCATGCGCAAGGCCTGCCGCGTCAACGCCGAGCTGATGGACTACATCCGCGACTATGTGAAGGCCGGCATCACCACGCGCGAAATTGACACGCTGATCCACCAGTGGACCACCAGCCGCGGGCATATTCCGGCCACGCTGGGCTATCGCGGCTTTCCGGCCAGCCTGTGCACCAGCCCCAACCAGGTGGTGTGCCACGGCGTGCCCGGCGACTACCGGCTGAAGGACGGCGATATCATCAACCTTGACCTGACCACAATTGTCGAGGGCTGGCACGGCGACCAGAGCGAAACCCTGTTCGTCGGCCCCGTCAGCGACGAGGCCGTGGCATTGACCCAGTGCAGCTTTGACTGCATGTGGGCGGCGATTGACGTGATCAAGCCCTACAGCCGCGTGATCGAGATCGGCCGGGCGATCAGCGCGATCGCCAAGGCGCGCGGTTTTTCGGTGGTCAAGGAATACCAGGGCCACGGCATCGGCCGGGTGTTTCACCAGAAGCCGCACATTCCGCATTTTCCCGACGCCTACCACGGCCAGCAGATTCTGGAACCCGGCATGTGCTTCACGATCGAGCCGATGATCAACGCCGGCACCTGGAAGACCGTGCTGGACCGTCGCGACAACTGGACGGTCTACACCGCCGACGGCCGGCTGAGCGCCCAGTTCGAGCACACGATTCTGATGACCGAAACCGGGCCTGAAGTGCTGACCGTGACCAAGCGCGGCCCTCAGCGAGGCCACAAGTTCATCAGCCCCGTGGCCGCGGCATGATCGCATCGCGGCGGCGCCGTTTGCCACGCCGCAGGGCGGCAGCCAGCAGCAGGAAGGGCGGCAGCAAGCCCGCGCCGCGGGTCGTATCCAGGACGCACCCGCCGCCGCCCTTGTGGGATCCGCCAATGTTCTCCGCGCCGGCAGAGCCGGCAAAGTGCAGCACATACGGCGTTTCATCGCTGTCGTTGCTGTCCAGCGCGATCTCAAAACCGAACGGCCCGAACGCCGTCGGCGTGAACTCCAGTTCACAATCCGTGTGCGCGCCGGGCGCCACCATGGCCGCCGGCGGTTTGGCAACCGTCACGGCGCAGTTCTGGACGGCGGCAAGCCGCACCACCGGCGCGCCGGTCAGGTGCAGGTCGGCGGTACCCGGATTATGCACCCGAACGCTGATCACCTGGGCCCGCCCGACGGCGAAGGCGCCCAGCGTCACCACCTCGCCCGTCTGGCGCGGCAGGGACTGGTACGTCAGTTCAATCTCGGCCGCCGGGGTCGGCACCGCGTTGGCGTCCACGCTGAAGGCAAACGGTGATTCGTCCAGGTCGTTGTTGCCGATGCTGACAAGGAACGAGCAGAAGCCCGTCGCTGCGGCTGTAACCTGCAAGTCCAGATCCGCGTAGGAACCCGGCGGAACCGTCCCCGGCAGGCCGCCAGCCGAAACCGAGCAGTTGACCATGCCTGACAGGTTCACGCCGGTCAGTGTCAGCGCCCCCACGCCTGTGTTGCGCACGCGGTAGGTCACGGCTGTCGCGGTTCCCGCGGTGACCGTCCCGATGTTGTCGGTTCCCTGGTGCGGCACAGCCTGCGCAGCGCGTTCCACTTCGATTTCGGGCTGGGGCTCAAATCGGTAGGCGGTCTGAACCGGTGTGCCCAGCAGCCAGCCGTCGGCCGAGGCCGTGCCTTCGTTGCCGCTGGGGCTTTCCAGCCCGCAGGCAAAGACCGTTCCGTCGGTGATGTGGCCGTAGTGAATTTCGATGCTGTTGTCGGCCTCGCGGAACACCCACAGAAAGCTCATCGTGCCGCCCGGCGGCTGGCGTTTGGTCATGTTGTTGAACTGCACGCGGAACTCGCGGTTGGGCGCGGTGCCCACGGTCTGGGCGAACATGCCGCTGCTTTGGGACATGACGTATCCCCACAGATCCTGCCAGCCGGCGGCGACAAACCCGTTGGGATAGCTGGTGGACGGAAACGTGGCCGGCGGCGACGCGGGCATGTACGGCAGTGTGCCCTGAATCGGGTTGAAGCTGACCCAGCCGTTGGTGCAGATGTCCACCGTGGCGTGGGACTGGCCATAGAACTGAAACGTGAACCCGATCGGGTAGTCGTCGGCGTGGCCTTCATCCAGGTCGCCACCCCAGGGCACGGACGGATTGTTCAGCAGTCTCACGCCCGTGGCACTTACATCCTTGCCCGCGTAGTCGTTGGCGATGCGGACACAGGTGTAGGACTGGGCCGACAGGCCGCAGGCCAGCGCGGCGAGCAGAAGCATGACTTTCATGGTTTGTCCTCCGGTTGGGCGGGTTCCCCGGCCCGCCGGAACCAGAATAACTGAAAAGAAATTTTCTAAGAACACTTCTGTTCAACAATCATTACTGTTCCGTAACATAGAACCCGCCGATGCCGAAGCGAAAACCAGCCACGGACCTTGATGCCGGCCTGCGCGCCCGCCTGCGCACACTGGCCGGCGCCCACAGCCAGGCCGAAATCGCGCGCCGCACCGGCACCAGCCCGGCCAACGTCAACCGCTATCTGCGCGGCAACCGCGTGCCCGCGTCGTTCTGTTCGGCGCTGGTGGCCGGTCTGGGCGTGAACCCGGCCTGGCTGATTGCCGGCGAAGGGGCCATGTATCTGAGCGATACCGCTGCGGGCAACGAACGGCTGGCTGGCAACCTGCTGGAACTGGTGCAGGCGATGAACAACGTGGCGCGCCTGCGGCTGGGTTCTCTGGCCGGGCGGCCCTCGCAGCAGGCACTGCGGCGGCTGCACGACGCGCTGGAGGCCCACGAGGCACTCAAGCGCCGCCTGAACGACCAGAGCCGCGAGGTATTCGCCGGCATTCTGCGCGACTGGCGCCAGGCCCTGAACGCCGAAGACGAACCCCGCGCCGCGTCGTTGCGCAAGGCCGCCCAGCAGGTGGCCCGGCTGTGCCAGGACGAAGCCCTCGACCTCGAACACATGCGCGTCGAGGCCGCCCACACCCGGCGGTTTGGCGACCTGGCCGGCCTGATCGGCCTGCAGCGGCGCGTTCTGTTCCGTACCTTGGGTGACGGGCTTGACGAGGATTCACTGGCCGAGGCCATGCAACTGGTGCAGGCGCTGGATCACAACGGGCGCAGCGCCGAGGCCGAGCGTTTGATCCGCGCGCTGCTGGCCCTGGCCGAAAACATTCCGTCCCCGTCCGGCGCGGTGCGTTCGGCCGTGGCGCGGCTGGTGGCCATGCACGGGGGCCAGTTGCTTTTGCTGCGCCGTCCCGCCGAGGGCGCGGCGCGCCTGCACCAGGCGATCGCGTTGGGCCTGCCCGCGGCGGAGGTATCCCGCGCGCTGCAACTGGCCCAGTACTTCGCCGGGGCGCTGGAGTTTGAGCGTTTTGCCCTGGGCGCGTCGCGCAACGAAAGCCGCGCCGACTGGGCGGTGCGGATCGCCCTGTTCACACAGGAACCCGCGCACCTGGAACGCGCCGCGCGCGACTATGAAGCCGCGCGCAAGGGCGCCACCAGCACCGCGCGCGTTGAACCGGCCATCGCGGGCCTGATGTTGCGCGCGATCCGGCACAAAGACACCGCGGTTCTGGCCGAGTTCAACGCCCTGATCGAGCGCAGCACGTTTCTGCACCCGGACCGGGCGCCGTGGAATGTCAGCCTGCCCGCCTGGGCCTGCACCCTGGCCCGCCACTGCGGGCGCCGGGCCGAGGCCGGAAAAACCCTGCTTCAGGCCGACCGCGCGCTGGCCGCGACACCACCCGAACTGGCCATGCCGATATTGATCGAGGCCACGCACTACCGCAACGTTCTGGAACTTTGCGGCCCCGGCGAGCGCGAGCCGCAGCTTGCCGCCATGCGTCGGCGGGCACTGGACTTTCTGCGGCGTTCACTGGACCAGGGTTGCGGGTTTCTGGCCCCGCTGGCGCAACAGGCCGGGCTTGGTGCTTAAGTGTCAGAACCGGTCCGCCGGTGCGGGGTACTCGGGCGGCAGCACAAACGGCTCGTGGCTGCGGCCGTCAATGTCCCTGATGCCATAGACTTTGGCCCAGGCCGCGGTGGCCTGCACCCGGCCGCTGTGCTGCATGATGTTCGCGTCGGCCGCCAGGGCCGCGACCACGCGGCCGGTGTAACGCGGCGTTTCGGTGATCGGCGGCGGGTTGCCCGAAAATGCATCTGTCACGCGTTCGGTGCGCGTGAAGCCGGGCAACACGCCGACGGCGGCCACGTTGTGCGGGCGCAGGTTTGTCGCCATGCCAAAGGCCATGCGCGAGCACATGCTTTTGACCAGGTCATAGGGCACGTTGCCCAGAAAACGGCCGTGGTCGCCGGCGGCAATGTTCACAACCAGCCCGCGCCTGCGCGCGATCATGCGCGGCACGGCCAGCCGCGCGGCCACAAAGTGCGCGCGCGGGCCGGTGCGGAACATGCGATCAAAGCGCTCCAGGGGCTGGTTCCAGAACGGGTCGCTGAAGGTGGTGTGGTCGTAGTTCTCGTACCCGCCCCAGACGTTGTTCACCAGCAGGTCAAGGTCAGGCAGCTTCGCAAACAGCGCCGCCACCTGCGCGTCGTCGCCGTGGTCGCAGGCAATCGCGATGCCCTTGCCGCCCGAACTTGTGACCAGCTCGGCCGTGGACTCAATCGTCTCGGGCCGGTTCTCGGTGGTGCGGTCGCCACTGGACCGGCCGGTCACGTACACCGTGGCCCCGGCCAACCCCAGTTCATGGGCAATGCCGCGCCCCACACCGCGCGACGCGCCAGTGACCAGCGCGACTTTGCCCGCCAGCGGCGTGTTCACGCGGTCTCCAGTGGGGTCGGGCCTGTTGGTGGCGCGAACGCCGCATCCAGTTCGCGCAAGTCGGCGGCTGTCAGCTTGATGTTGGCGGCCTCGGCGTTCTGCTTCACACGTTCGGGGTTTGCGGATTTCGGAATCGCGTGTACGCCCGCCAGACGCACCGACCACGCCAGCGCGATCTGCTCGGGCGTTGCCTTGTGGCGTTTGGCGACAGCAAGCAACTGCGCGGGCTTGCGCAGGTTGCCCTGGTCCAGCGGCGAATAGGCCTGCACCAGCACGCCTTTGTCCACACACCAGGGCAGCAGGTCGTGCTCGATGCCGCGTCGTTGCAGGTTGTACAGCACCTGGTTGCAGGCGCAGCGGCCGGGCACCTGCCGCTCAACTTCGCGCATCGCCGCCGGGTCAAAGTTGCTTACGCCCCAGTGGCGGATCTTGCCTGACACGCGCAGTTCCTCAAACGCCGCCAGCGTGTCGGCCAGGGGGTGCGAGCCGGGCCAGTGCAGCAGATACAGGTCAATCACGTCCACGCGCAGGCGCTTCAGGCTGGCCTCGCAGGCACGCGGGGTTCCCTGGCGCGAGGCGTTGCCGGGCAGAACCTTGGTAACCAGAAAGACATCCTTGCGGCGTCCGGCAATCGCCTCGGCCACAACTTCTTCGGCGCCGCCTCCGGCGTACATTTCGGCGGTGTCAATCAGGTTCATGCCAAGGTCCAGCCCGGCGCGCAGGGCCGCGGCTTCGGCCGCGCGCGTGGCGCGTGAGTCGCCCATGTTCCAGGTGCCAAGCCCGATGGCGGGTACCGGGTCGGCAATGCGGCTGACCTTGACCGTGCGCATGGTTACTCGACTTCGTGCAGGTCCACGTCGTCGTCGGGCAGTGCCTGGGCGTCGAATTGCTTTTTCGGCTTCTCGTTCTCCAGGGGCTCAACGCCGTAATCGGGCGGCAGGGCCTGCAGCTTCTGGCTGGCACGGGCCAGCCGTTCCTGGATCTGCTGGCGGCGTTTGTCGGCCTCCAGCTTCTGCTGGGCGGCCTGGCGTTTGGCCTCGGCCGCGGCCTTGGCGTCGGCCAGTGCCTTGTCAATGCGGCCGATGGCGGTCTTGATGGCCTCCAGCACCGGGGCCAGCTTGTAGTCGCCGTTGACCACATCCGTGATGCCGACGCCGGCCTTTTTTTCTTCCAGCGCGGCATCCAGCGGCCCGCCGAAGATCACCACCGGCACCTTGCGTGCCGACGAAAGATCGGCCAGTTGCTTGGCCGCCAGAATGTGCTGGGGCATGGCCATATTGTTCTGCAGCACCAGACAATGCGGCCGGGCGGTCGGAATACTGGTCAGTACTTCCTTGACCGTGCTGACGGCCTTGACTGTCAGCAGGGCCGAATCCGCCAGTTCCATGCGGGCGGTTTCCAGGATTTCCGGCCTTGCCAGCAGCACAATGGAACGTTTGGCCGAAGTTGTGGGCTTGGGGCCTGTCATGGCCCATTGTTCATAGCTTGGGGCGCGGCTTGCGGCAACCAATGGCGCTCATGGCATGCTGTGCAATTGCGTTTGCTCCGCGCGCGGCTAACGTTCCGGCATGGCCAAAAACGCTGACACACTGGTGCTGGACGGCGCCTCGCTGACACTGGATGCCGTGGACCGCTTTGTCCACGGCGGCTTTGACAGCGTGCAGGTCTCGTCCAAGGCTCGGGCCGCCGTGCGCGCCGGCCGGGCCTTTGTGGAAAAGCTTCTGCGCGCCGGCAAGCCTGTTTACGGCGTCAACACGGGCTTTGGCAAGCTGGCCAGCGTGCGCATTCCTGATGCCGATCTGGACCAGTTGCAACTCAACCTGATCCGCAGCCATGCCTGCGGCGTGGCCGAACCCCTGCCCGCCAAAACCGTGCGGCTGGCGGTTCTGCTGCGCCTGAACAGCCTGATTGCCGGCCATTCCGGCGTGCGCGAAGAAGTGATTGACGCGCTGCTGGCCCTGCTGCAGTCGCCGGTTGTTCCCTGGGTGCCGCGCAAGGGCAGCGTCGGCGCCAGCGGCGATCTGGCGCCCCTGGCACACATCGCTCTGACCCTGATTGGCGAGGGCCAGGCCTACTGTAACGGCAAGCTCATGAAGGCCGGCGCCGCCCTGCGCAAGGCCGGGCTGAAGCCGATCACGCTCAAGGCCAAGGAAGGCCTGGCGCTGATCAACGGCACGCAGATCATCCAGGCGATCGGTCTGCGCACTGTGTGCGAGCTAAGGCGCTGGATCAAGCTGTGCGACGCGGCGGCGGCGCTGACGCTGGAGGCCCTGCGCGGCAGCGACAGTCCGTTTGATGCCCGCGTGGCCAGGATTCGCCCGCACCCCGGCCACGCGCTGGTCAGCCGCAACATGCTGGCGCTGCTCAAGGGCAGCGAGATTCGTGAAAGCCATCGTGAAAATGACCCCCGCGTGCAGGATGCCTACAGCCTGCGTTGCGTGCCCCAGGTTCACGGCGCGGCCCGTGACGGCTTTGGTTTTGTACAGGCGATCTTCGAGCGCGAACTGAATGCCGTGACCGACAACCCGCTGCTGTTTCCCGCCGCCGGCGACGTAATCAGCGCGGGCAACTTCCACGGCCAGCCGCTCAGCCAGGCGCTGGACTTTCTGGCGATTCTGATGAGCGAACTGGGCAGCATCAGCGAACGCCGCACCGAACAGATGGTGAACCCCGACCTCAGCAACCTGCCGCCCTTTCTGGTGGAAGGCAGCGGCCTGAACAGCGGCCTGATGATCGCGCAGGTGGTGGCCGCGGCGCTGGCCAGCGAAAACAAGGTGCACAGCCACCCGGCCAGCGTGGACAGCATTCCCACCAGCGCCAACAAGGAAGACCACGTCAGCATGGGCGTGACGGCGGCGCTCAAGGCGGCGCACGTGCTGAACAACCTGAAGGATATTCTGAGCATCGAACTGCTGGCCGGGCGGCTGGCGCTGGATTACCACAGGCCGCTGAAGGCCGGGCGCGGGGTAGAGGCACTGGCGGCCACGTTGCGCAAGCACATCAAGCCGCTGAAACAGGACCGCACACTGTATGAAGACTTCGCGGTCATCCGCGAGCTGGCCGACAGCGGCGCGTTTGACAGCGTGCTGGCGATGCTGGAGTAGGCCGGCATCCCGCAGGTCGATTGCTTCAACCCTGAATCAATCAAGCCTTCAGCATTTGGCCGCGAAATCCGCCCGGAATTTCCGCCGCGGCTTTGCTTTCCGGACCCCTGTCGCGTATCTAGTTTCGCCATGAACAGGCCGGTCAACATCCGCGCGGGCTGGTGGTGGAACTCTCCTTCCGGGAGTTGCGCCGCCTAGTCGCGTACACAGGCCGCCAGCGCCCGGAGATCACTCCGGGCGCTTTTGTTTTCACCAGACCTCACGAGCCAACCATGACCGTTACCACGATTGCCGACCTTGAGACCCCGACCTCGCTGTTTCTGAAACTGGGCGCGTTCAAGCCCGCGTTTCTGCTGGAAAGCGTCACCCACGGCGAAAAGGTCGGACGCTACAGCTTCATCGGCCTGGACCCGGTCAAGCGCGTGGATTACCACGGCGGCGGTCGGCTGTGCGACGTCATCAGCCGCGAGCTGGAGGCCCTGGGTGCGCCTGACACCGCGGCCCACGCCCTGTGTCGCGGCCTGGTCGGTGCCGTGGCCTATGAAAACGTGCATGAACTTCTGCCCACGGGCGTAAAGGCCCGCAATACAGACCAGCCCCTGGCCCGATTTGTCGCCCCGCGCGCCGTTGTGGTGTTTGACCACGCCCAGCGCCGCATTGAGATCTCTCATCGCGAGGGTGACGCGGCGGCCCGCGCCCTGCTCTCCCAGGTGCGGGCCGCCATGGGTCTGCCGATTGCCGCCCTGCCCAGCGGCGGCGAACTGGGCCCGCCGCGCGCCAGTCTGGACGAACCCCAGTTCCACCAGCGCGTGGCCCGCGCCAAGGAATACATCCGCCGCGGCGACATCTTTCAGGTTGTGCTCAGCCTGGCCTTTGAGGGCACTACCACCCTGCACCCGTACCAGGTGTACCGCGCGCTGCGGCATCTGAACCCTTCGCCGTACCTGTATTACCTTGACCTTGGCGACACCCAGATCATCGGCAGCTCACCCGAGGCCCTGCTGAAGCTGCAAAACGGCGAACTCACGATCCGGCCGATTGCCGGCACGCGCGCGCGCGGCGCTGACGATGCCGCCGACCGCGTGCTGGAGGCCGAACTGCGCGCCGACCCCAAGGAAAACGCCGAACACAACATGCTGGTGGACCTGGCCCGCAACGACATCGGCCGCGTCGCCGAAATCGGCAGCGTGAAAGTGCCCGACCTGCGCGTGGTCGAACGCTACAGCCACGTGATGCACCTGTGCAGCACTGTCACGGGCCGGCTGTCGCCCAAACACGCGCCGCTGGCGGCCTTTGCCAGTGCCTTTCCGGCGGGCACGGTTTCGGGCGCGCCCAAGATCCGTGCGCTGCAGATCATTGATGAACTTGAGGCCGCGCCGCGCGGCCTTTACGCCGGATCGGTCGGCTACTTCACCGCCAGCGGCGACTTTGACCAGGCGATCTGCATCCGCACGATTGTGATGCGCAACGGGCGCTACACCGCCCAGGCCGGCGCCGGAATCGTCGCCGACAGCGACCCGGCGGCCGAATACCAGGAGATCCGCAACAAGGCCGCGGCCCTGCTGAAATCACTGGAGTTTGCCAAGGAGGAGCTCTAGCCGTGACCGTACTGCTGATAGACAACTACGATTCCTTCACCTTCAACCTGTACCAGTTGATTGCCGGCTTCGGTGTTGAGGTCAACGTGCGCTACAACGACCAGGTGCGCGCCGACGACCTTGCCGCGGCCCGCGCGGTCGTGATCTCGCCCGGCCCCGGCAACCCCGACCAGGCCGGCCAGACCCTGTCCGTGATCCGCCGCCAGGCCGGCAGATGCCCGATTCTGGGCGTGTGCCTTGGCCACCAGGCGATCGGCCAGGCCTTTGGCGGCAGGGTGGTGCTGGCGGCCCGGCAGATGCACGGCAAACAGAGCCGCGTGTACCACGACGGCCAGGGTCTGTACGCGGGACTGCCCGCGCCGTTTGAGGTGGGCCGCTATCATTCTCTGGTGGTCGAGGAATCCAGCCTGCCCAAAGAACTGGAAATCACCAGCTATACCAGCGAGGGCGAGATCATGGGCTTGCGCCATCGCGCGCTGGCCGTTGAGGGCGTGCAGTTCCACCCCGAAAGCATCCTTACGCCGCACGGGCCGCGGCTGATCCAGAACTTCCTGCAACGGGTGGCGTCATGAGCGCGCAGGCGACACTCGAACAGCTCACGCAGGGCCACGACCTGGACGCAGCCGGCGCCGAGGCCCTGGTCGGCGAACTTGTGGATCCGGCCACACCCGACGCGCTGATCGCGGGCATTCTGACTGCCCTGCGCGCCAAGGGCGAATGTGCCGCCGAACTGGTCGGCATCACGCGCGCGCTGCTGGCCCGCGCCAGAGGCCTGCCCGGCGCGCCGGCCGACGCCGTGGACACCTGCGGCACCGGCGGCGACCGCGGCGGCACCTTCAACATCAGCACCGCCGCCGGGCTTCTGGCAGCGGCCTGCGGCGTGCCCGTGGTCAAGCACGGCAACCGCAGCGTAACCAGCAGAAGCGGCAGCGCCGACGTGATCGAGGCGCTGGGTATTGCCATGCAGCAACCCGACACGGCCCCGGCGCACCCGCACTTTGTGTTTCTGTTCGCGCCGCACTTTCACCCGGCGCTGGGGCGCATCGGCCCCGTGCGCAAGGCCCTGGGCATCCGCACCGTGTTCAACCTGGTGGGGCCGCTGGCCAATCCCGCCCGCGCGACCTATCAGCTGGTCGGCGTCGCCGCGCCCGAACGCATGGTCGCCGTGGCGGAAACCCTGCGCGGGCTTGGCCGCAAGCGGGCCTTTGTCGTGCACGGCGAACACGGCCTGGATGAAGCCACCACCGCCGGCGCCACGCGCCTGATTGAAGTGGATTCCGACGGACTGCGCGAGCGCGTGATCCGCGCCGCCGATTTCGGCCTGCCCGGGTGCGCCCCGGCCGATCTGCGCGGCGGCGACGCGGCCGAAAACGCGCGGTTGATCGAGGCCCTGCTGGGCGGCGCCAGAGGACCCGGCCGCGACACGGTCGTTCTCAACGCCGCGCTGGTGCTGATGCTGACCGGACGCGAACCTGAACCCCGCCGGGCCGCGCGGCAGGCGGAACAGGCGATTGATTCCGGCGCAGCCGCGGCGCTGCTGGCGGAACTGCGAGGCAGGCGTGGCTGACTTTCTGGCCGAGATGGCGGCATCCGGCAGGGCGCGCGTGGCCGAAGCCCGCAAACGCACGCCCGAGGCCGAAATGCGCGCGCTGGCGGAGCAGTCGCCCGCGCCGCGCAAACCCGAGTTCGCGCCGGGCGAACTGGCCGTGATCGCCGAGATCAAGCGCGTGTCGCCGGCGCGCGGCGTTCTGAACGCGGAAGTCAACGTGGCCGACCGCGCGCGCGAATACGCGGCCGCCAACGCCGCCGCGATCAGCGTGCTGACCGAACCCTCGCGCTTTGGCGGGTCGCTGGACGACCTGCGCGCCGCCCGCGCGGCCGTAAGCACGCCGCTGCTGCGCAAGGACTTCATCGTGGATTCATACCAGTTGCACGAGGCGCGCGCCCACGGCGCCGACGGCGTGCTGTTGATCGTGCGCATGCTGGATGACGCGCAACTGCGCGACCTTCTGGCGCTGGCCGACTATCTGGACCTGTTCGCGCTGGTCGAGGCCTTTGACGCCCGCGATCTTGAACGTGCCCAAACCCACAACGCGCGGATGATCGGCGTGAACTGCCGCAACCTGGCCGACCTGAGCATTGACTTTGCGCGTTTTGCCGGGCTGCGGCCGTACATAGATGCCTCGCGCGTGGCCGTGGCCGAAAGCGGCATTACCACCCCCGCCGAGTTCGCCCGGGTTCACGCCCTGGGGTATCATGCGGCGCTGATCGGCAGCGCGCTGATGCAGGGCCGCAACGGGCAGGCGGCCCTGCATCAGTTGCGCCGGGGAGTCGCGCCATGATCAAAATCTGCGGCATTCGTGACGCTGAAGCGGCCGTTGCCGCCATCGAGGCCGGCGCCACGGCCCTGGGCTTTGTCTTCGCGCCGTCGCCGCGCCGCGTGACACCCGAAACCGCGCGCGCGATCTGCCACCGCATGCCCGACGCGATTGAGTGCATCGGTGTGTTCCGCGGCATGCTGCTGGACGAAATGCGCGCCGTGGCCGCCCAGGTTCCCCTGCACGCACTGCAAATTCACGTTGATCCCGAACTGGAACTGCCCGTGACCCTGGACGGCCTTGAGGTCATCGCCGCCGGGTCACTGGAACAGGTGGCAACACTGCCCCACCGGCGCGTGCTGGTAGATTCGCCCGCCGGGGCCGGGTCGGGTCAGGCCTGGGATTATTCGCGCGCCCGCAAGCTGTGTGAAAAGCGGCCGGTGATTCTGGCCGGCGGTCTGCGCGTGGCCAACGTGGCGGCCGCGATTGCCGCCGCGCGGCCCGCGGGGGTGGATGTCTCCAGCGGCGTGGAACTCGAGCCCGGCACCAAGGACCCAGGCATGATTCTCGCCTTCTGCACGGCGGCGCTGACGGCATTGAACGAGATTTCGGAGACCCGGCCATGACCACCACCGCCCCCGGCCGCTTCGGCGTTTACGGCGGACGCTACGTGCCCGAAACCCTGATGGCGAACCTGATCGCGCTTGAGGCCGCGTTTGACGACGCCCGGCGCGACCCGGCGTTTCAGGCCGAGTTTGCCCAAACCCTGGCGCATTTTGTGGGCCGACCCACGCCGCTGTATCACGCCCGACGTCTGGGCGAAGCCTATGGCGGCCAGGTGTACCTCAAGCGCGAAGACCTGACCCACACCGGCGCCCACAAGATCAACAACGCTGTGGGCCAGGCCCTTCTGGCCAGGCGCATCGGCAAGCGCCGGATTGTGGCCGAAACCGGCGCCGGCCAGCACGGCGTGGCCACAGCCGCCGCCTGCGCGCGTCTGGGGCTGGAATGCATCGTTTATATGGGCGCTCTGGATTGCGAACGCCAGCGCCCCAATGTCGAACGCATGCGGCTGCTGGGCGCGACCGTAAAGCCCGTGGACACCGGCAGCCGCAACCTCAAGGTCGCCATCAACGAGGCCATCCGCGACTGGATCGCCAACCCCGAAAACACGCACTACCTGATCGGCAGCGTCGTCGGCCCGCATCCGTATCCGCTGATGGTGCGCGAGTTCCAGCGCGTGATTGGCGACGAGGCCCGCGCCCAGTTCGCGCGCGTGGCGCCGCGCCCCGATGCCGTGATCGCCTGCGTGGGCGGCGGCAGCAACGCCATGGGCATTTTCGCCGGCTTTGTGGACGACCCGCACGTCGAACTGTTCGGTGTCGAGGCCGGCGGTGCCGGCGGCGCGACCGCCGCCACGCTCAACACCGGCCGGCCCGGCGTGCTTCACGGCGCGCTGAGTTACCTGTTACAGGATCAGGAAGGCCAGATTCTCAATACGCACAGTGTCGCCGCCGGGCTGGATTACCCCGGCGTCGGGCCTGAACACAGCTTTCTCAAGGACACCGGCCGGGCAAAGTATGAAGTCGTCAACGACGCCGAGGCGCTGGCGGCATTTCGGGACGCCTGCGCGCTGGAGGGCATCATTCCCGCCATTGAATCCAGCCACGCCATCGCCTTTGCCAAACGCCTGCTGGCCCGGCGGCCCGGTCTGTGCGTGATTGTGAACCTGTCAGGCCGCGGCGACAAAGACCTGCCCGGCCTGCTGGCCAAAGGACTGGTGTAGCCATGACCACAAGCGCCATTCAGAAGGCTTTTGACCGCGCACGGGTATCCGGCCGGCGCGCGCTGGTGCCGTTTCTGATGTCGGGTTATCCAACGCGCGGGGATTTTCGCGCGGCACTGGCCCGGGCCGCGACGCTGGCCGATGTGATTGAGGTCGGCGTGCCGTTTTCCGACCCGCTGGCCGACGGCCCGGTAATCCAGGCCGCGGCGGCGCGGGCGCTGCAGCAGGGCACGACACTGGCGCAAACGCTGGAGGATGTAACGGGTATCGAAGGCCCGCCGGTTGTTCTCATGCTCAGCATCAACCAGGTGCTGGCCGGCGGCGCGCAGATGTTTGCGCAACGCCTGAAGGCCGCCGGCGTGGCCGGGGCGATTGTGCCCGACCTGCCGTTTGAAGAGGCGGGTTCGCTGCGCGCCGAATTTTCGGCCCGCGGGCTGGAACTTCTTAACATGCTGGCGCCCACAACCGCGCCCGACCGCATGGCGACCATCGCCCAAAGCGCGCGGGGGTTTCTGTACCTGATCAGCAGCGCCGGCGTCACCGGAACCCGCGACACCTTTCCGCCCGAAACGCTGGCCTACATCAGGCGCGCCAGGGAACTTTCGCGCGCGCCGGTGTGCGTGGGTTTTGGCATCAGCCGGCCGGAACACATCCGGCAGCTTGCCGACGCCGACGGCTTCATTGTCGGTTCGGCGCTGATCAAGGCCCAGGGCGAAGGCCGCGACATCAAGGACGTTCTGCAACCGCTGCACGCGGCACTGTAGCTGCCGTTTTTCGACACCCGACACGGAGTCAGCCATGATCATCACCATGCAGGCCGGGGCCACACTCAAGGAAATCACCGGCGTCATCAAACTGCTGGAAGAGTTCGGCGCCACGCCCAGCATCAGCCGCGACTGCGGCAACACGCTGGTCACGGCGCCCAACAGCCGCACGCCGATTGACGTGCCGCAATTGCGCGCCCTGCCCGGCGTGACCGACGTGCACGAAGACGTGCATCCGTTCAAGCGTGTCAGCCGCGATTACCACCCCGACAACACCGTGGTCGAGGTCAAGGGCGTGAAATTCGGCGACGGCAGCTTTCCAGTAATTGCCGGGCCCTGCGCCGTCGAAAGCGAAACCCAGATCCACGACGCCGCCAAAAACGTGGCCCAGCGCGGGGCCCAGGTGCTGCGCGGGGGCGCCTACAAGCCGCGCACCTCGCCCTACGCGTTCCAGGGTCTGGGTGAACCCGGCCTGAAAATGATGGCTGAGGCCGGCCGCGCCAACCGCCTGGCTACCGTCAGCGAAGTGATGAGCATCCACCAGATCGAGCCCGTGGCGCGCTACATTGACATTCTGCAGATCGGCGCGCGCAACATGCAGAACTTTGACCTGCTCAAGGAAGTCGGCAAGGCCGACAAGCCGGTGATGCTCAAGCGCGGCCTGAGCGCAAAAGTGGAAGACCTGCTGCTGGCCGCCGAATACATCCACGACGCGGGAAACCCGCGGATCATCCTGTGCGAGCGCGGCATCCGCACCTTTGAGACCGCCACGCGCAACACGCTGGACATCGCCGCCGTGCCGGTCGTGAAGGAACTTTCCCACCTGCCGATCATCATTGACCCCGCCCACGCCAGCGGCAAACGTGAATACGTAAAGGCCCTGACCCTGGCGGCGCTGGCGGTGGGCGCCGACGGCGCGATGGTCGAAGTTCACCCGGTGCCCGCCAAAGCCCTCAGTGACGGGCGCCAGAGCCTGCACTACCACGAGTTCGAGGATCTGATGGCCGACGTGCGCCGCTTTCGCGAGCTGCGCGTGCCGGTGGCTGCCGTGTGAACGAAAACGCCCGCCGGATCCCGGCGGGCGAGTCGCGGGCATGGTCAGGTTCAGCCTCCGCCGTACAGGTTCATGGTGTTGACATCCTTGCCCTGCAGCTTGAGGTAATAGAACAACTGGGCCTTGTGCTGGCCCAGATGGCCGATCATGTGGTTGATATGCTGAAACAGCGTCATCGGCGGGCCGCCCCAGGGGGCGCTGAGAGTTTTGGCCAGCAGATTTTTTTCGCCCGCTTCGCTGATGTACTTCAGGGCCGTCTTCTTGTCTTCGGCCAGCAGCTGGCGGCATTCGTCCACAGACTTCACGGCGGGCATCTTTTCAGCCGGCGGCAGCATGGCGTCGGCGGGCGTGTCTGCGGGCTTCTGGCCCGCCGGTATGCCCCAGTCGCCGGTGACAAAGCCCTTGACGCAGAACCCGCAGGCGTTGGTCAGGTGATGCAGAAGCTGGCCGGTTGTCATCCAGTTCTTGCCTGTGGCGGGTTTCCAGCCCAGCTTGTCCTGGTCCACAAGCTTCAGCAGACCCTCCGTTGAGCGATACATGCCTTCCACTTCCTGTTTCAGCAGTTCTGTCAGTGTGATGGTCATTGCGGTCTCCGGCAAGATTGGCCGGTTATGGTAGTTCGCAATGGAACGATTCGCCACACTGGTTGCGCATACATCCTGCCCGGTGCTGAAGCATCAGCACCGCGTCAGGGCCGGGGATGGCTGTACGCCTGTGTGCGTCTGGTTGGCCGGTTGCCCATGCGCGCCAGCACCGCGTCAAACAGCCAGCGCGGCGTGCGCTGACCAAGCCACACCAGCGCCGCCAGCCGCCGCGGAAAGTTGAAAACGCGACGCTTGCGCGCAATCGCGTGCAGCATGCGGCGGGCGGCCGCGTCGGCCTCCAGCAGAAACGGCATGTCAAAATCATTCTTGTCCGTCATCGGCGTGCGCACAAACCCGGGGCACAGGCAGGTCACGGCAATGCCCGTGCCGCGCAACTGCACGCGCAGGCCTTCCAGAAAGACGCGCTGGGCGGCTTTGCTGGCGGCATAGCCGCCGTCCAGCGGCAGGCCCTGGTAACTTGCCATGCTGGACACACCCACCAGGTGCCCGCGCCCGCGCGCCTGCATGCCCGGCAGCACGGCGTACAGCGCGTGCACCATACCCTGCACATTGGTGCGCAGGATCTGTTCAGGCACTGCGGGATCCCAGGGGCCGGGCGCCAGTTTCTGGCCGATGCCGGCGTTGGCGATCATGCACTCAACCGGGCCCAGTTCGCTTTCAGCCCGCGCGACAGCCGCCCGTACCTGCGCGAAATCATCCACGTCACAGGGCAACGCCAACGCATTGGGCCCCAACTCAGTGGCCAGCGCGGCCAGCTTGTCGGTGCTGCGGGCCATCAGGGCGACCTTGCAGCCCGCGCCCGCCAGCTGCCGCGCCATCTCAGCCCCAAGGCCGGAACTGGCGCCGGTCACGGCCACCACGCGATAGGGAAATGACATCGTGTTGTTGTCTCCGGCTAGCGGGGCAGCTTCCACAGCAGCATCCGGCCGCTGGCCGAGGCCGTGACAACCCTCTGGCCCAGAACCGCCCAGGCCGCGAAATCGTCCGTGCCCGTCACGCGCGCGGTGATGCGGCCGGTGGAGGCATCCAGTTCGCGGATCTCGCGCGGGCCGGCGGCAAACAGCACACGGTCACCGGCGGGCTGCACGCGGCCAGCATGGGCCGCGCGGTCTGCTTCCAGGCTCACGGTCGTGCGCGCGGCGCCGGCTTTCCAGCCCTGGCGGTGCAGGTCTGTGCCGCAGACCGCCACCAGTTCTTCGCCCGCGAACCACAGGCGCGTGCAGCCTTCAAACCTCGTGCTGCCGGCCTTGAGCATCGAACGGCAGTCAAACACCGTGACATCGGCACCGTCGCGCACGGCCAGAAATCGCGAATCGGCCGAAAAAGCCAGTTCGTGAACCGCGCCGGTCCATGCCAGGGCTGCCACGGATTTGTTTTCGGCAATGTCCCACAGTTCCACGGCATCCTTGCCCGGCGCGGCGCACAGGCCGCCGTCATGGCTCAGGGCCAGTTGTTCCGGGCCGCGCGCCTGGCATTTCAGGCGGCGCTTGACGTGGTCGCCCTCAAGAGCAAAGCGCCAGACCTCGCCGTCGGCGTCAAGGCTGAGCAGAAACCTGCCCCCGGCCTGGTACCACAGGCCGGTGATCGCCGAGGTGCCGGCGACAAGTGTGCGCCGGGGGCGGCCGGATTCGTCCATCAGGCGTATGGTTCCGTCGGCATAGCCGGCGGCCAGTCCGTCGCCCAGGGCAACCAGAATCTGAAGGCGCGGCGGCGCGGCGGGAACCACGCCGTCCAGGGCCGCGTCAATTTCTCCCAGCGGCTGGGGCGGGGCATCGCCGCTCCATACTTGAATCTCGCCCGTGGCCGCGGCCACCAGCAGCAAAAGCCCGTCGTCGCTCTGGCTCAACGCGCAGATTGGCGACAGGCCGGTGGGCTGAACCGGCCCGGGCCGCAGGCTGTGGCTGCGGGTAAAGCGGCGGCCGTTTTCGTCTTCCTGGGTTGTGACCGGAACGTGGGTGGAAAAAGCCTGAAGACTGGTCTGCGTGGCCGTCCACAGCAGCAGCGAGCGCCGCCCGCAGGCCACGGCCGTCAGCCCGCGCACGGTGGCACTGGACGAGCCGCCGGATTCCCAGCCGTCGCCTTCGGTGATGCGGATGCTGCCGGTGCTGTCGGCGTCCAGGCGTTTGGCACTGCCGGGCATGGCGCCGACAAACAGGATGGTGCGGGCGTTGCCGCCCCAACTGGTGCTGGATGAGCCGCCGCCGCGTTGTTCGCCGAACGACCAGCCATAACTGGACGAGCGCGACGTCCCGCCGTGCACCATGCGGCCGTCGGCCGACCAGCCGACACAGGTAAACACGGTTTCGGTGTCGCCGTCGTTGTTGCGAGCGTGCGAGCCGGGGCTGTAGCTCTGTTTCTGCATGCCGGCCGCGTCGTGCACCTTGACCGTTCCGTCGGCGCCGCCGCTGGCCAGATGGCGCCCGTCGGGCGCCCAGGCCAGGCTGCGCACGGCCTTGGTGTGCGCGGCCTGCGAAAATTTGACATCCCAGGCGTCACGGCCCCAGGCCGTCAGGGTTCCCGACGCGTCGCCGGCCACCAGCATCTGGCCGTCGGGGGCCCAGATCACACAGGTGGTGTCGGCCGCAGGCTGGGGCAAAACAGCAACTGACTGCAGGGACGCGGCATCCAGAACCGTCACGGCGGCGCCAGGCCCGGCGGCGGCAATCAGTGCGCCTTCGGGCGACAGGTCGGCGTGGGCCAGGCCGCCCTGAACAAAGGCCGTGCGCTTGACGGAAAAGCCGCCGGCAAAATCCAGCCAGCGCTTGAACTCGGGCGGCAGAGGCGGGTCCTGCGGGTTGGGGCGCGGCGCGGGCCGGGGCGCCGGGGTCGGCACAACCTTGCGCGCCGGCACGGCCGGACGGGGCAGGGCCTCGGGCACCGGCCGCTCAGACCGCAACAGCCGCAGCTTGCCGTCGCCGCAGGCGGCCGCGAGCTGCGCGCCGTCGGCGCTGAAAGCCAGGCCCCGCACCGGGGCGCCGCAATCCAGCGTCGCAACCACGGCGGGTTTGGCGCCCAGAACTTCTTTGCCGGCTTTGGGCAGGCGCAGGCTGATGATCTCGACCTTGCCCCCGGCATAACCCGCCGCCAGGGCCAGATCGCCGGGAGCCGCGGCCACGGCATGTATGGCCACATCGGCCAGCCACATGCCAGTCACGTACTCGCCCGACAGGTCGCTGACCGACGCCATGGAACGCTCGGCGTTCATGGGAACGACACTCAGGCAGTAACGGCCCGAGGTCGAATAGCCAACGATACTGGCCCGCAGCGGGTTCTGGGGCGTAACCTTGCCGTCCAGCAGCGTTTCCAGGCTCAGGCTGGCTCCCACGCCCTTGGCCAGAAGATCCAGCGTCCATTGCGTGGCCGGAACGGCAATGCCGGTGATTTCGCCGGGCGCGGTGTCTTCGTCGGCGCGGGTGGAAAGCTTGCCCTTGTGCTTTGCGGTGCCGGTCGCGACATCCCACACCACAAACTCGGCCGTCGTTGTGCCGCCCACCAGATGCTTGCCGTCGGGTGTGAACGCCAGACACGACAGTTCGGCCCCCGCAGCGTCCAGCATGCGCACCAGGCCGGCGTCTTCGGATTTCTTGAGAACCGCCGTGGCCTGTTCGGCGATCGCGACCGTCGCGCCGTCGGGCGAAAGCGCGGCAACGCCGGCCTTGCCGCCGAAGGCGCGCAGTACGGCGCCACTGTCGGCGTCCACGACACAGGGCGCCAGGTCTGTGCCGGTCACCAGCAACGACTTGCCGTCGGAAAGAAACACGGCGCTGGTCAAAGCCCCCTTGGCCAGCGTGTGTTCACGGCCGACCTTGCCGATGGTCAGCGTGCGCAGGAACTCTTCCCATTGCGTCTCAAGTTCCGTGGCGGCGCGGCCTTCCTGGGCCGTGGCGGGAACCCAGGCACACAGCAACGCCAGCAACGCTGTCACACCAATCACGCGCTTCATGGGGTTTCTCCTGCCCGGTCAGGGTCGGGTCGCGACATCCTTGAGCCACGCGACAACATCGCGGATCACGCCGGGGTCAACGTCGCGCTTTTCAAAGTACATCTTCATTTCAGACTTGCGGCCACCGCAGGGTTTGAACAGGTGGTCAAGGTCAGCATAGAGCTTGAACGTGGCTTCCCGGCAGGGCCCGGCCATGATGTTTTTTACGATCTGGCGGGCGTCCTTGTCGGGCTTGACCTGAAAGTCGGCCTCGCCCTGCAGCACCAGCACCGGGCACTTCACGGCGGCATGAATGGCCGGCACGTCCTTTACAAAATGCTGGTGCCACCACTTGCGAATGGGCAGCACACTGGTCTGCCACGAGGCCTTAAGCTGGCGCGCCGCCAGCGGCCCCAGCACGTTGAAGTCCGGCTCGCGGTTTTCCTTGACGGCGTTCTGGAACTCTCGCTGGGCCTTGAGGTTCATCTCCTGCTGGGCCTTGGGCTGGCCGGTCATGGAATCCTGCACCTGTTCGAGTGTCACGTCGTACAGGTTGCGCCCCATCGCCGCCAGCAGCACCACGCCCGCCACCGTGGTGTCTTCGCCGGCCAGAATCGGGGCCGTCAGGCCGCCCTCGCTGTGGCCGACCAGAAACACACGCTGTTTGTTTACTTCGGGCCGGGCCTGCAAGAACTTCAGGCCGTGGCGGGCATCGGACACCAGGTCGTCATAACCCAGGTCTTCGGGCTTCATGCCGGCGGGACCCAACGGCGTTTTCCCCACCCCGCGGTCGTCCGTGCGCAGCACGACAAAGCCAGCGTTGGCAATCGCATCAAGAAATTGCCACGTGCCGAGGTCCAGTCCGCCCTGAAAGCCGTGGCGTTCCTGGCTGCCCGAGCCGCTGATGTACAGCACGGCGGGCCAGCCGGCGGCCGGTTTTTCGCCTCTGGGGATGTTCAGCATGCCGGCGATCGCCCACTCCTGTTCGGGTTTGTCGGCGGCAATCCTGATGCTGACTTCTTCTTCGGTAAAGGCGGCTGATTCAGGCAACCGGTAGGCGGCCGGCTTGTCCTGGGCCGTTGCCACAGCGGCCAGCAGTAGCAGCATCAACACAACAGAGAACGCGCGCATGGATACCTCCGTGGGCGCACCATTGTGCCCACGATTGGCCGGGCGTGTAGGGAATTGGCCGGTTTTCCGCCGGTTGCGGTCAATCGGCCGCGCCGATCACAAACGCGGCGACGATCTGCAGCACGATCGCCGCGCTGCCCAGTTCGCTCAGCGTGCGGCCGTGCGCGTCGCTGAGCCATTGCCAGCGCACACCCAGTTCCAGAACCGCAAACAGCAGGGCGTAAGGCGCCAGTAGCAGTGCATAACCCGCGCCGCGATCCCAGTAAACCCGCCGCCGCGGGCGCGACTTCCACGTCAGGAACACCGCTGCACAAAGCATGGTCAACAGGGGCGGGTACCAGCGCACCGCAAGCCACAGCGGGTGCCCGCGGTCGGGCCCGATCTCGCGCTCCAGCGCGCCAGGCCACAGCGTGCAGGCCAGACAGAACACCGGAAGCACTACAAACAGCACGGCCGAAACGCCCTTGCCGACGCGGTGCTCGATGCGGTCTTGCCCGGCCTCAACAAAGCTCCAGCCCAGAAGGCTGGCCGTCATCAGGGCGACCATGGCGTACACCGGCCAGTGCGAGGCGCGCAGACCGGCCACGCCGTCCCAGCTTTCCGCCGGCGCCAGCCACAAAAGGCCGCACAGCGTCAGCGCCACGGCGCCGGCCCAGCCGACATGCCAGGCCAGCCACCGCGCCGCGGCGTCAAAACGGCGCTTGAGGGTTTTGCCTTTACGGACGCTGATCGCCACGCCGTGAGTATACGAAGCATCTAACCCTTGACGCACACCACCTGTTTCAGCGTGTGCAGCACCTCGACCAGGTCGCGCTGGGCTTCCATCACGGCGTCAATGTCCTTGTAGGCGCCGGGCGTTTCGTCAATCACGGCCTTGTCCTTGCGGCACTCCACGCCTTCGGTGGCGGCCCGGTGCTGCTCGAGCGTGAACTTCTTTTTGGCCTCGTTGCGGCTCATTTTGCGGCCCGCGCCGTGGCTGCACGAGCAGAAGCTTTCGGGGTTGCCCTTGCCGCGCACGATATAGCTGCGCGCGCCCATGCTGCCCGGGATGATGCCCAGTTCACCCGCCCCGGCGCGCACGGCGCCCTTGCGCGTGACGAATACTTCCTCACCGTAGTGAGTTTCGCGCTGGACGTAATTGTGATGGCAGTTCACGCACAAGGCGTCGGTCGTGAATGCCTTGCCCACATTCTGCTGCAGCGCGTTGAGCACCGCCTTCATCATCAGGTCGCGGTTCAGCGCGGCATAGGTCTGGGCCCACTCCACGGCCTCGACGTAATCGGCAAAGTGTTCGCTGCCTTCTTCCAGATAGGCCAGATTCTCGTCGGGCAGGTTACGGTTGTGGCGGCGCAGGTCGGCCTTGGCCAGATCAATGAACAGCGTTCCGATGCGGTTGCCCACCCCGCGCGACCCGCTGTGCAGCATCACCCACACCGCACCTTCGGTGTCCAGACAGACCTCGATGAAGTGGTTGCCGGTACCCAGAGTGCCCAGGTGGCTCGTCGGGTCGGCGTTGCGCGCCAGTTTGGGGTACCTGGCGATGATGCGCTCATAGGCCGGAGCAATTCGCGCAAACGCCGCCAGGTTTTCATCCGGCGGGTTGTGCCAGGCGCCCCGGTCGCCGCGGCCTCCGCGGTCGGTGCGGCCGTGGGGCACGGCGCGTTCAATTGCGGCGCGGATGCCGGCCAGGTTGTCGGGCAGGTCTTCAGCCTTGAGTGTCGTGCGGTATGCGGCCATGCCGCAGCCGATGTCCACCCCCACGGCGGCGGGAACAATCGCGCCCCTGGTGGCGACTACGCTGCCCACCGTCGCGCCCAGGCCCCAGTGCGTGTCGGGCATGGCGGCGACCCACTTGAAGACAAAGGGCAGCCTGGCGGTGTTGATCAACTGTTTGCGGGCTTCGTCTTCGAAGTCCACGCCTTCGACCCAGGCCTTGACGGGCACGGCGCCGCGCTCGGTGATCATCTTGTAGCCCATGGCATCTCCTGCGGCCCAACGGCTGCCGGTTGCATTGTGCCCGCATTTGCGGCTGCGGCCAGCAACAAGGCCGGATTCCGCCAGGGCTCGGCGGTTTTCTGAAACCTGGCTTGCCGCGGTGGCGTTACAGTGTATTGACGTGTCAATATTTATCTTGACACGTCAATAGTTATGAAGTATGGTTCCTGTTGAGGTGCAATTTCCATGAACACGCGCATGCACATCCGATTCGAGCGCGAAGCCGCCCCGAAAGTTCATACGGCTGACGGGCAGGCTGCGGGCATTGGCCAGGGTCCACCGGCGCGAGACTGAATCGCGCCACGCACAAGCGGGGACTCCGGCCTGGAGTCCCCGCTGTCGTTGGTGAACAGAAAAGCTTGACGGGACGCGGGGGAGCCGGAGATCCCCGCCTGCGCCGGAGGCAGGAAAACGCGGGTTCGAATCCCGCCGTCCCGACCATGTGCAGGCTGGTGTAGCGGCAGCATGCCGCGCTGTGAACGCGGCGGGGCGGTTCGAATCCGCGCCTGCACCCAGGGTTGCTGGCTTAACGGAAAAGCGCCGCGTTGAAGCCGCGGAGATCCCGGATCGAGACCGGGGCAGCCCGCCAGACTTGCCGTGCTCTTTGAAAACCGTGCCGTTTCACGGGCGCGCGTGGTCCAGCAGCTACGACGCCTCCTTGCCAGGGAGGAAACCGCGGGTGCAACTCCCGCCGCGCGTTCCAGCAACCGTGCCTCATCCGGGCCGGCGCGATCTCCGCGACGCCCGGCGGGGGCGCGGGTTCGGGCCGATAGTGTCAACGCCAGCACACATCCCCTGCAAGGATGAGGTTCGGGTTGAAATCCCGATCGGTCCTCCACATTCCGGCTCGTCTTCTAATGAACAGGATCCAGCCCGGCGAAGGCTGAAATGGTGGTTTGAATCCACCCGAGCCGACCACTTCAGAGGCATAGCTCAATGGCAGAGCGCGCGCCTGATAAGCGCGAGACGGCGGTTCGATTCCGCCTGTCTCTACCAGCACGGCCCCATGGTCCAACGGCCAGGACACCCGACTGTCTATCGGGAGGTCGGGGTTCGATTCCCCGTGGGGTCGCCAGTTTTGGGCGCGTCGTCCCCCAGCAGGATATTCGGTTTTCACCCGAAAGATCGGAGTGCAAGTCTCCGCGCGCCTGCCAGCATTCCCGGTTCGTCCAAGGGCAGGACCCTGCTCTTACAAAGCAGTGATGATCGTTCGACTCGATCACCGGGAACCAGATTGCCGTCATCGTCCAGCGCCAGGACCCGCGCCTCGTAAGCGCGAGACGCCGGTTGAACTCCGGCTGACGGCTCCATGCGCCTGTAGCTCGACTGGCAGAGCAGCCGCCTCTTAAGCGGCGGGGTGTTGGTTCGACTCCAACCAGGCGTACCACCATGCAGCGGCGACGCACAACGGATGTGCACCGGACTCATAATCCGGCCCAAGCTGGTTCGACTCCAGCCGCCGCCACCACTATCGGCCAGCACCGCACGGCGTTTCTTGCAGAGACGCAGAGTCGCGGAGACTGCCGGCCAATCACCATTTCTGAAACGGCACATCACTCGCAGGTCGGCCAACTGGCAGGCCGCCGGGCCCTGAACCCGGAAATGAACGTTCGAATCGTTCCCTGCGATCCAGCCACAGGCCGGGGCCCGGGGCCAGGCGGGCCTCCAAAGCCCGCCGGGAGGGTTCGACTCCTTCACGGCCTG
The DNA here is from genome assembly GCA_015075515.1 of Planctomycetota bacterium. Classification (GTDB taxonomy): domain Bacteria; phylum Planctomycetota; class UBA8742; order UBA2392; family UBA2392; genus H3-PLA7. The sequence continues at coordinate 994,197 of JABTUE010000001.1, read as the reverse complement.
CCATGAAACTGCCAGTCTGGAGTCCCGAGTTCGGAGTGCAGAGTCCAAAAAAACTGCATCACCTTGAGGGGCGCAAACCGTTCTAATGAGGGAAGGCCACAGAACTCAGGACTCCGAACTGCGCACTCAAACACCATGGCCCGCATCGAAAACAACCGCGTCCTGACACTCAACCGCGTGTGGCAGCCGATTGCCACCGTGCCGCTGCGCAAGGCCATGAACATGGTGTTCCGCGGCCGCGCCCGCGTCGTCGAGGCTGAAACCTTTCAGCTTTTCACTTGGGACCAGTGGCTGGCCGACAAGGCTGTGCCGGTGGACGCCCATGTGATTGAGCGCGACTATCTGCGCACCGCCAGCCTGTTCGTGCGCAAGCCTGAGGTTGTGACACTGTCGCGCTTTGCGGGCTACCCCAACCGGGGCGTGCCCTATTCGCGCCGCGGTATCTATGACCGTGACGACGGCCGGTGCCAGTACTGCAACGGCCACGTGCGCGGCAAGGACATGACGATTGACCACATCGTGCCCCAGTCGCGCGGCGGCGTCACGTCGTGGCTGAACTGTGTGCTGGCCTGCGGCGCGTGCAATCACCGCAAGGCCGACAACCTGCCCACAGAAGTCGGCATGAAGCTGGTACGCGAGCCGTACCAGCCCACGCGCGAACAGTTGTTCCTGCAGGGCATTGACGTAATGAAGTCCTGGGCGCCGTTCATCCAGGCTTAGCTGTTGTGAGGCGGGCTTCCAGCCTGCCACAGCCGGGGGCATCCTGCCCCCGGCTGTGTTTGCTACCCTGCTCCCATGCGCCAATGGCAGCTTGAATCCGGCAAGTTGACCCTATCAGTCGCGCCTGACCCGGTACCGGGGCCGGGCGAAGTGCTGGTGCGACTGGACGCCTGGGCGCTGAACTACCGCGACCTGATGATCCTGCGCGGCGAATACGGCACGCCCAAACTCAGCCCCCTGGTGCCATTGTCCGACGCTGCCGGCGAAGTTGTTGCCACCGGACCCGGCACAGACGGGTTCAAGGTTGGCGCCCGCGTCATGCCCTGCTTTCTGCAACGCTGGATACAAGGCCCGATTCGACCCGAGCACTACGGCAGTGATCTGGGTTTTGGCCTGCCCGGTACGCTGTGCGAACTGCGAATCTTTCCCACGGCCTCACTGACGCCCGTTCCGCCGCACCTGTCACCGGCCGAGGCCGCCACACTGCCCTGTGCCGGCGTCACGGCTTTCAATGCCCTGCGCTGGCTGCAGCCGGGCCAGACCGTCCTGACCCTGGGCACCGGCGGCGTTTCGATCTTTGCGCTGCAACTGGCCAAGGCCCTGGGGGCGCGCGTGATCATCACCAGCCGCAGCGACGAAAAGCTGGCCTGGGCCAGGGCGCTGGGCGCCGATCACGGCATCAACTACCACACAACGCCCGAGTGGGACAAAGAAGTGCTGAGCCTCTGCGGCGGCGCGAACCTGGTGGTCGAAACCGGCGGGGCAAAAACGTTCCAGCAGTCGCTCAACGCCCTGGCGGCGGGCGGCACACTGGCGCTGCTGGGCCGCCTGACCGGCATCACCCAGGGCGTCAACGTCCAGCCGCTGGTCTACAAGGCCGCGACCCTGCGCGGCATCTATGTGGGTTCGCGTGACGACCTTGCGGAACTGGCAGCGTTCATGACCCGGCACAACCTGAAGCCCGTAGTTGACCAGCGCGTCCGTTTTGACGAGGCCGCCAGGGCGTTTCAGGCCCTTGCCGCGGGCCCGTTCGGCAAGGTCGTGATCACGGCCTGACAACACTGCCTTTTACGCCCCCGTTACAAAAGCGCCGCCACCGCCGGGGTATTCTTTCCGTGGGCAATCATGCCCCCGTGGAGAACGCCATGCGTCTGCTGCTTTCCTTGTTTGCCCTGTGCGCCGTGCCGCTGCTTGCCCAGGCTCCGGTCCAGCCCGACATGCGGCTTTCTGCCCGCCCGCTGCACGCCAACGCAATTGTGCCCCAGGCACGCAACTTCTCTGCCGCGCCGCAGCCGGTGCAGATCACGGGCGTGAACGTGCAGATCAAGGTGGTAGACCAGGCCGCAACCACCAGTCTGGTGATCAAGCTGCACAACCCCGGCCGGGCCATGGCCGAGGCCGAAATGCTGCTGCCGGTGCCGATGGGCTGTGTGATCGGCCGGTTTGACTTCGACGGCGCCGGCGCTGAGCCCTCGGCCGTGCTGCTGCCGGTGGTCGAGGCCCGGCGCATCTACGACGACATCGTGCGCCGATACAAGGACCCCGCGATCATGCAGTTTTCGGGCCTGAGCCTGGTGCGAACCAGCGTGTTTCCGGTGCCCGCGGGCGGCAACCAGGAAATTCGCTTCAGCTATGACCACGTTCTGCCGGCCAACGGCGCGCGCGTGGACTACGAACTGCCGCGCAGCGAAGCCCTGAGTTATCGCATTCCGTGGGCTATCCACGCCACGCTGAACAGCACGCGCCCGATCGCCGGCGTGTATTCGCCCAGTCACGAACTGAACACCGAACGCAAATCCGACCAGGTGCTGCGCGTTTCGGTGACCGAAAAATCGCGCCTGGACCCGGGGCCGTTCCGCCTGAGCTATCTGGTCGGCGGCGAGGGAGTCGCCGCCAGCCTGTTTGCCTATCCGGATCCCAAGGTCGGCGGCGGCTACTTTCTGATGATCGCAGGCCTGCCGCCCAGACCCGCCGACAGCAAGCGCCGCATCCCGCGCGAGGTAACCATCGTGCTGGATCGCAGCGGCAGCATGGCCGGCGATAAATGGAAGCAGGCCCGCGCCGCGGCACTGCAGGTGATTGCCGGTCTGGCGGAAGACGAACACTTCAACGTGATTGCCTACAGCGACCAGGTGGACACGCTGTTTGCCGTGCCGATGCCACGTACCGAGGTCAACGAAAAATCGGCCCGGACATTCCTGAGCAATCTGCGCCCTTTGGGCGGCACCAACATCCACGACGCGCTGATCGAGGCCCTGCGCCAGAAACCCGTGGCCGACAGCCTGCCGATGGTGCTGTTTCTGACCGACGGTCTGCCGACCATCGGCAACACCGGCGAAAAGGCAATCCGGGAACTGGCTGTAAACCACAACCCGCACGCGCGGCGCGTGTTCACCTTCGGCGTCGGTGTGGATGTCAACGCCCCGTTGCTGGAGGCCATCAGCGACACCACCCGCGGCAGCCCCACGTTCGTCCTGCCCGGTGAAGACGTTGAAATCAAGGTTGCTGACGTGGCCCGGCGCCTGCACGGCCCGGTGATGGCATCGCCAGAGCTGGCCCTGCCCCGTGACGGCGCCGGCGGCGTGCGTGTCACCGAAGTTCTGCCCGGCACAATGGCCGACCTGTACGAAGGTGAACAACTCGTGCTTCTGGGTCGCTACACCGGCGACGCGCCGCTGGAGTTCAGCCTCAAGGGCAACTACCTGGGCACCCCGCGCGAGTTCAAGTTCACCTTTGCTCTGGACAATGCCACCACGCGCAACTCGTTTGTGCCCCGTCTGTGGGCCGGCCGCAAGGTCGGCATGCTGGTGGACGCTATCCGCCAGGCCGGGGCGGACCTGCCGCTGGGCGCCCAGCCCGGCATCAACGCCTACCGCGAACTGATTGACGAGATCATCCGGCTTTCCACCGAGTTCGGCATCCTGACCGAATACACGGCGTTTCTGGCGCTTGAGGGCACGGATTTGAGCAAGAAAGAAGACGTGCAGGTCGCGGCCTGGAACAACCTGCGCGCCCGCGGCCAGCAGCAACGCACCGGAAGCGCCGGCGTAAGCCAGAGCGCCAACAATGACGAAATGAAAAAGCAGCACAAGGAAAACAAACGCAACGAGTGGATGGACGACAAGCTGAACCGCGTCAGCGTTGGCAAAGTGCAACAGGCCAACGACCGCGCGTTTTTTGAACGCGGCGGGCGCTGGGTGGACAGCCGCCTGCTGGACAGGGCCGCGCAGATCAAGCCCGCCCGCGAAATCACTGTCGGCACACCCGAATACACCGCGCTGGTGGAAAAACTTGAGAACCAGGGGCGCGCGTCCTGCGTCTCACTGGAAGGAGAAATCCTTCTTCTGGTGGACGGCGAGATCGTGCTGATCAAACCCGCGAAAAACTGACCACCCCACACAACCCCGGAGCCTGAACATGAACCCGATTGTCAAAACCGCGCTGTCCGCCGCCGCCGTGGCACTGTTTGCCGGCAACTTTCTGGTCACCACCGTGCAGGCCTGCCCGGCCTGTGAGCGGCGTAACGCCCTGGTCAATGAAAACCCGCAACCCGACCAGCCCGCCAAACCCGAGGCCGCCAAGCGCACTCCCAAGGTTCAGATCGCCATCCTGCTGGACACCAGCGGCAGCATGGACGGCCTGATTGACCAGGCCCGCACCCAGTTGTGGAAGGTTGTAAACACCTTTGCCAAGGCCACCCAGGACGGCGTGGCGCCGATTCTTGAGGTTGCCCTGTATGAATACGGCAACGACAGTATCCCCGCATCCGAGGGCCATGTGCGCCAGGTGGTCCCCCTGACCACCGACTTGGACAAAGTCAGCGAACACCTGTTCAAGCTGACCACCAACGGCGGCGAGGAGTACTGCGGCGTGGTGATCCAGAAGGCGACCGCCGGCCTGCTGTGGAGCGACCACCGCGACGACTACCGCGCGATCTTCATCGCCGGCAACGAGCCTTTTACCCAGGGCGGCGTGAACTACGTGGACGCCTGCAAGGCCGCGATCGCCAGGGGCATCATCGTCAACACCATCCACTGCGGCAGTGAAAACGACGGCGAAGCCGGCAAGTGGAAGCACGGCGCGCAACTGGCCGACGGCACGTTCATGTGCATCAACAGCAACGCTCCCGTGGTGCATATTGCCAGCCCCTACGACGCCGAGATCGTCAAGCTCAGCCAGGACATCAACAAGACCTACATTCCCTACGGCAAGGACGGCGCCGAGGCCGCCAAGCGCCAGGAAGCCCAGGACAGCAACGCCGACAGCGCCGGCCAGGGCGCCAATGTCAGCCGTGCCAACGCCAAGGCCAGCCAGAACTACCGCAACGACTCCTGGGACATGGTGGACGCGATTGACCTTGAGAAGGTGAAGCTGGAGGACATCAAGAAGGAAGACCTGCCCGAGGAACTGCGCAAACTGACGCTTGAGGAACTCAAAAAGCACATTGAGACCAAGCGCAACGAGCGCAACGAGATCAAGAAGAAGCTTGAGGAATTGAACAAGAAGCGCGACGCCCACGTGGCCGAAGAACGCAAGAAGATGGCCGACAAGGGCGATAACACCCTGGACGAAGCCATGGTCAAGACCGTCAAGGAGCAGGCCGGCAAGAAGAACATCAAGACCGAGTAACGCTCTCGCCATACCGTTGCAGGAAGGGGGCGCGTCGGGATGCGCCCCCTTTTGTTATGCTGGAAACCACAGAACCCATGCCCCGTACCATCCTGGTCATTGAAGACGATCACGCCATCCGCCGCGGGCTGATGGACGCGCTGCGTGCCGACGGTTACGCGCTGTTTGACGCCGCCGACGGCGAAGCCGGCCTGAAGGCCGCGCTGCAGGTGGACTGCGATCTTGTACTGCTGGATCTTGCCCTGCCCAGAATGCCGGGGCTGGAAATCCTCAAGGAAGTGCGGCGGGTGCGGCCGACACTGCCGGTAATCATCCTGACCGCCATGGGCGGGGAAAAGGACCGCGTGGCTGGCCTGAAACTGGGCGCTGACGACTATGTGGTAAAGCCCTTCAGCGTCAGCGAACTGCTGGCCCGCGTCGAGGCCGTGATGCGCCGCAGTGCCGAACGCCCCCAGGACGTGCGCGAGATTGACTTTCCCGCCGGCACCATAGATCTGGAACGCCGCGAGGTGCGCTATGGCGATGGCGGTCGCGCCGAACTCTCCGAACGCGAGCACGAACTGATCCGGTATCTGGCGGCCAACCCCGGCCGCGCCATTTCGCGCGACGAGATCCTGGCGCGCGTGTGGCGGCTGGATCCGCGCGGCCTGAGCACCCGCACGATTGACATGCACGTGGCGCGTCTGCGTGAAAAGCTGCGCGACGACGCCGAACAGCCGGCATTTCTGCTGACCGTGCGCGGCAAGGGCTACATGCTGGGGGGCCGCGCATGAGGCCGCTGCATGCCTGGCTTAGCTTTCTGGCCTGTCTGGCGGTGCTGGGCGGCGCGATGGCGTTCACTACCCATGTGCTGCTGCAAATTGACCGCCAGCGCGCTGACGCCGCCCGCGCCGGCGCCGAAGACGACGCCGTGCGGGCCGCGCTGTGGCAGATGGATGCCGAAGTCGCGCCGCTGGTCGCCGACGAGGCCGCCCGTCCCTATTTTGAGTACTTTCCGTTCTATCCGGCCGAGGCCGCCTACACCCGCATGTTCCGCGAACTTGAACGCGGCGAGGTGCTGGTGCCGTCACAATTGCTGACGCTGGAAAATGATCTGATCCTGCTGCATTTCCAGATTCACGCCGACGACAGCTTCACCTCACCCCAGGCACCCGTGGGCAACAAGCGCGACCTGGCGGAAAGCCGTTATCTGAGGCCGGAACAGATTGATGCTCGCGCCCGGCGGCTGGACGAACTGCGCGCCGTGCTCAAGCCCGACGAACTGCGCCGGCTGCTGCCGCGCCGCAAGGGCAACGAAAGCCGCCTGCCCAACGAGCTGGTGTTTGCCGACGATGCCTGGGCCGCGCACCACGTGCAGAACCGTGCCGAATACGAAAAGCGCGCCCAGGCCACCAAGCGCATCGCCGGCAAGCGCAAGGACGAAAGCTACAACACCCAGCAGCAACAGAACGAAATCGCCGCACCGGCTGAAAACCCGATTGTCGTGCGCGAACACCCCATGACCGCGATGTGGCTGGGCCAGCGTCTGTTTCTGGCCCGGCTCGTCACCATTGACGGCGGCGATTTCATCCAGGGCTGCGAACTGGACTGGCCGCGCGTGCAGGCCGCCCTGGCCGGTGCCGCCCGCGACATCCTGCCTGACCCCGCCTTTGCCCCGACACTTGGCGCCGACAGTGCCGCCGAGCACCGGCTGGCGTCGCTGCCGGTCAGCCTGAAGCCCGGCACGGTGCGCCTGGCCACCGAAGCCGAGGCATCACCGGTGCGGCTGGCGTTGTGGGTGGCCTGGGGTGCGGTGCTGATGGCCGCGTTGGCCGTCGGCCTGGTACTGCGCAGCACGGTAAGCCTGAGCGAACGCCGGGCCGATTTTGTTTCCGCCGTCACACACGAACTGCGCACGCCCCTGACCACACTGCGCATGTACACCGAACTGCTGGCCACCGGCCGGGTCAAGGACGACACCAGCCGCAGCCAGTACCTGGACACCATGCACGCCGAGGCCGTACGCCTGTCGCACCTGGTCGAAAACGTGCTCAGCTACGCGCGCCTGGAACGAGGCCGTTCCCGCGACCGCGCCGAAACCATTTCCGTGCACACTCTGGTGGACCGCGTCGCCGCGACACTGCGCGAGCGTGCCAGGCAGACGCGCATGGAACTTGCCGTCACGATTTCGCCTGATGCCGCCGACAGCACGGTGCGCGTGGATCCGGCCGCTGTTGAACGCATCCTGTTCAATCTTGTGGATAACGCCTGCAAGTACGCCGCCGCAGCCGCCGACCACCGCGTTGAACTCACCGTCGCGCGCGATAACGGCAGCATGGTCATCCGCGTGCGCGACTTCGGCCCCGGCATTGACGCCGAAACCGCCGTGCGCCTGTTCAAACCCTTCCGCAAAAGTGCCCAGGCTGCGGCCAACTCGGCCCCCGGTGTGGGCCTCGGACTCAGCCTGTGCCGCGGGCTGGCCCGCGCCATGGGCGGCGACCTGCGCCATGTGCCGGGAATCGCGCCCGGGGCCTGCTTTGAGCTGGTGTTGCCCGCTGCCTGATACCGGCCCGCCTTGCACGTTGACGCCGCCACGGCACGCGGCGACGATGCGCACCCATGCAATACGGCTTCGTCATAGACAACCGCGTGTGCATCGGCTGCCACGCCTGCACCGTCGCGTGCAAGGCCGAGCACCTGGTGCCGATCGGCGTCAACCGCACCTGGGTCAAGTACATCGAACGCGGCAACTACCCGAATGTCAGCCGCAACTTTCAGGTCACCCGCTGTAATCACTGCAAAGACGCGCCCTGCGTCACCATCTGCCCGACCACGGCGCTGTTCCATCGCGCCGACGGAATTGTGGATTTCGACAACCGGCGCTGTATCGGCTGCAAAAGCTGCACCCAGGCCTGCCCCTACGATGCCCTTTACATTGATCCCAACACTCACACCGCCGCCAAGTGCAACTTCTGCGCCCATCGCATTGACCAGGGGCTCAACCCCAGTTGCGTGAACATCTGCCCGGAACAGGCGATTCACTTCGGCGATGTAGAAGACCCGAACTCCGATGTCTCTCGCCTGATCGCCAAACAGCCCGCCACCGTGCGCAAGCCCGAAAAGGGCACCGGCCCGCAGGTCTATTACATTGAAGGCGACCAGGCCGCGCTCAACCCTTCCGCCACGAGTGTTCCCGAAACCACCGTGTGGTCGGACCAAACCCGGGGCGTGGGCCATCACGCAGGGGCTGACGCCAAGCAGTTCGACCTGATCGGCATCGTGCGCAAAGCCCAAGCCACCCGCGCCGAGGCGCCCGCCGAACAACTCGACGGCCTGCTGCGCGAACTTGAGAAAGCCAGCGGCGGCGAAAAAGTGCGCCGGGCCTACGACGCGCCCGACAAAGGCGTGCAATGGGGCTGGGAAGTCGCGGCCTACATCATGACCAAGGCTATTGCCGCAGGCTGCGCGCTGATGACGGCGCTGGCGTACATCTTGCCGCAACTGGGCATCGGGCCGAAAGGTGCGCCCGTAAGCGGCCTGTACACACTGGGCCTGCCGATCACGGCGCTGGTTTTTTTGGCCATCACAGGCGCGTTGCTGATCAAGGACCTCGATCAACCCAAACGTTTTCTGTACGTGCTGCTGCGCCCGCACTGGACAAGCTGGCTGGTGCGCGGGGCGTACATTGTTACTGCCTTCGGCGCCATACTCACTGCCTGGATTGTGGTGCACGCCCTGGGCCTGCGGCAGGTTCTGCCCTGGCTGGCCTGGCCGATGGCGGGGCTTGCTCTGGCGGCCTCGGTGTACACGGCGTTTCTGTTCGGCCAGTGCAAGGGCCGCGATTTCTGGCAAAGCCCGGCGTTGATCGTGCACATGTTTGTGCACGCGCCGCTGGCGGGCTTTGGCGTGCTGTGTTTGATCGGGCAGGACGGGCGCATCGGCCTTGGCATTTCGCTGGTGGTCAGCCTGGCGGTGATCTTCGCCGAGGTATTCGGCAAACACGCCACCCAGGACGCCAGCGCCACGGCCAAAGACATGCGCACCGGCCGCGCGGCCAAGTGGTTTTACGGCGGTGTGATCGCGGTCGGGCACATCGCGCCACTGGGGCTATTGGCACTGGGCAAAACCGGTGCCGTGTTCGCGGCGATTGCCATGTTCCTCGGCATGGCGGTCACCGAGTACCTGTGGGTGTACCTGCCGCAGAAACGCTCAAACACATGACTACAGTGAGCCCACAGATAAACACGGATTCACACAGATCAATGCAGATATCTGCGTTCATCTGTGTGTATCTGTGGACCAAATGGCGGTTCAATCATGGGTAAACCCCGCCTTAGCCTGATCGAACGTATCGCCGCCAAGCTGCGGCTGATTCCTGATCTGGGCCAAGAGTTCGCCGCCCAGCCGCAGACCAACGGCATCCGCACCGAGCCGTTCCCGCTTTCGGCGTTTCCGCCGCCCGAAAAATGGGCGCACTGGGAAGAACTCGACGCCAAGGCCTGGCCGCTGCGCGAAAAGCGGGCCTACAGCATTGTCCCCACCACCTGTTTTAACTGCGAAGCCGCCTGCGGCCTTTTGGCCTACGTGGACAAAGAAACCCACGAAGTCCGCAAACTCGAGGGCAACCCCCTGCACCCCGGTTCGCGCGGGCGCAACTGCGCCAAGGGCCCCGCGACCAAAAACCAGTTGGATGACCCGGACCGCATTCTTTACCCGCTGCGGCGCAGCGGCCCGCGCGGCGAGGGCAAATACGAGCGCATCTCGTGGGTGCAGGCGCTGAAAGAAATCGGCGGCAAGATCAGCGCGGCCTTTGATGCCGGGCGCCAGAACAACGTCATCTACCACGTGGGCAGGCCCGGGCACGAAGGCTACATGGACCGCGTGCTCAATGGCTGGGGCATTGACGGCCACAACAGCCACACCACGATCTGCAGCGCGGGCGCGCGGCACGGTTACTCCCTGTGGATGAAGTACGACCGGCCCTCGCCCGATCACGCCAACGCCAAGCTGATCCTGCTGGTCAGCGCGCACCTTGAAAGTGGGCATTACTTCAACCCGCACGCCCAGCGCATCATGGAAGGCGTGATGAAGGGCGCGAAGCTTGTGGTGCTCGACCCGCGCCTTAGCAACACGGCCAGCATGGCCGATGTCTGGATGCCCACCCAGCCAGGCAGCGAGGCCGCGATCTTTCTGGCGATTGCGCGCCTGATGCTGGAACGCGGTAGCTACGACACCAGCCAGTTCCGCGACTGGACCAACTGGCGCGAAATGCTGGCCAGCGAGTACGCCGACAAGCCCCAAACCTGGGAAACCTTCGTCCAGGTGCTGCTGGATGAATGGAAAGACTTCACGCCTGAGCGCGCGGCCGAAGAAGCGCGCATTCCGGTTCAGCAGATCCTGCAACTCTATGAATTAGTGGCCGGCTGTGAGCGCAGACTGGCGGCCCACGTCTGGCGCGCGGCCAGCATTGGCAACCTGGGCGGCTGGCAGGTGGCGCGCACGCTGCAATTGCTGGTCGTCATGACCGGCAGTGTGGGCCGCCCCGGCGGCACCCTGCCCAGCGCCTGGAACAAGTTCAAACCCGAGTTCTTCGACACGCCACCGGCACACAAGTTCTGGAACATGCTGAACTTTCCCGACGAGTGGTCCGTCGCGCAATACGAGATGTCCCACTGCCTGCCCCACCTGCTGCGCGAGAAGCAACAGAAGATAGACGTTTACTTCACCCGTGTGTTCAACCCGGTGTGGACCTACCCCGACGGCTTCTCGTGGATTGAGATGCTGCGCGACGAAAACCGTGTGGGCTGCCACGTTGCCCTGACACCAACGTGGAACGAAACGGCCTACTTCGCCGACTATGTGCTGCCGATGGGCCATGCCAGCGAACGCCACGACATCAACAGCTATGAAATAGACAGCGGCGTCTGGGTCGCCTTCCGCCAGCCCGTGCTGCGCGTGGTGGCTGAACGCGAAGGCAAGACCATCAAGCGCACCTACGAGGCCAACCCCGGCGAGGTCTGGGAAGAAGACGAGTTCTGGATTGATCTGAGCTGGGCGATTGACCCCGACGGCTCGCGCGGCATCCGCAGGCACTTTGCCAGCCCCGCCGACCCGAACCGGCCCGTCAGCGTGGACGAATACTACGGCCACATCTTCGACCGCGTGCCCGGCCTGAAAGAAGAAGCCGACAAGCACGGCGAAACGCCGCTGGCCTACATGAAGCGCGTGGGTGCTTTCCGCGTGAAGCCACACGTGTACGAACAGCACGCCAAAGAAATTGACCCGGCCGCCGTCGCGCGCGTGGACGACTTCGGTCTGGCCTTTGACGCTGCCGGCAAACCCGTGGGCGTGAAGATTGGCGACAGGATCCACGCCGGCTTTCCGACACCCAGCCGCAAGCTCGAAATCTGGTCCAAGTCCATGAAGGATCACGGCTGGCCTGACCACACCCTGCCGCACTTCATTGCCAGCCATGTGCATCCCAGCCAGATTGACGCCGCCAGGGGCGAAATGGTGCTGGTGCCGACGTTCCGGCTGCCCACGCTGATCCACACGCGCACCGGCGCCGCCAAATGGTTGAACGAAATCAGCAACACCAACCCGATGTGGATGAACCCGCAGGACCTGGAGAAGTTGGGCCTGCGCAACGGCGAACTCGTGCGAGTAAACACGGAGATTGGCTGGTTTGTGGACCGCGTCTGGGCCACCGAGGCCATGAAACCGGGCGTGTGCGCGTGCAGCCATCACATCGGCCGGTGGCGCCGGCCCGGCGACCCCAAATCCAATCGCTTCAGCGCCAACGAGGTGGATATCAAAGAGGAAGCGCCCGGCCGGTGGCGCATGCGCAAACTGCGCGGCATTACGCCCTTTGAAAGCAACGACCCCGACACCCGGCGCATCTTCTGGGAGGCCGGGGGCGTGCACCAGAACGCTGCGGCGCCGATTCACCCCGACCCGATCAGCGGCGCCAATTGCTGGCTTCAGAAAGTACGGGTCGAAAAGGCCAGGCCCGAAGACCGCTACGGCGACGTGGTGGCCGACACGAACAAGGCCTACGACGTTTACCTGCAGTGGAAGGCGCAGTGTCGCCCGGTGCACGGCACGGGCAAGCTGCGGCGCATTGCCTGGCTGAACCGTCCGCTGGCGCCGCAGGCCGCGGCCTGGCTCACTTCCTGAAACGTGGCCACCAGGCATCCAGCCGTGCCTGCGGACAGGCCACGGTGAGTTCTTCCAGCCCCTGGGCCTCGGCGCCGGGCAGGGCGACCAGTTGCATGACGCTGGTCGCGCCGTCGCCGCCCAGCCCGCTGGCGTTCCACAATTCGGCAAAGGCACGGGCCATGTTGCGCTGGTCGCGCATGTAGATCTCGTCGTTGCGGCCGGCTTCCAGGTGGCCGTAGAAGCCCGTGCTGTTGGGGCCGTCGGTAAACAGCAAACAGGCCACGCGCTTGCCGTCGCTGCCGGCGGCCTGGGCAACCACCGTTTGCAGTGCCTGCCACCAGTCGGTGTCGGCGCCAGACAGTCCGGCGGGCGCGCGATGGCGCTGTTCCAGTTCACGGAACAGATCCTGCACCGGGGTACGTTGAGAGACCTGGCCCTTGGTGCGGAACGCGGCCTTGAGCGACCTGGTCTGGACCGCGACGTGAAAGTCCGCAACGGTCACGTCGGCTTCGGTCTGGCGGGTAGCCCAGTACCACAGGATGCTCTCGGCAGTGATGCGCGCCAGTTCGCGCCGCCTGTAGTGTTCCAGTACGCGGCCCTGCAGATCGGAGCGTTCCCAGTTGGTGCGGATGTCCTTTTCGACCTCGGGTCCGATCTTGATGCCCGAGGCCGCCACAAATGCTTCTGTCCGGCCGGTCAGCACGGCATCCACCAGTGTCATCAGTACGGCCGGCGGCACTTCTTCCTCGTTGTCGCCCGCCGGCGTGGCGCGCTTGAGCGACAGCGTGCCGGCGTAACGCATGGAAAACAGCCAGCGCCCCAGCGCGTCGTGGTCAAACAACTTGGGGTCCATGCGCTGGTCCATGCTCTCGGTGTGGTCAATGGCGATCACCACACGGTCGTAGCTGCCGCGCAGATAGGTTGTGGACGGCACACTGAAGCCCGCGGCCTCGAGCTTGCCCAGGATTTCGTACCAGGCGTCGCTGATTTTGCCCTCGGCCGCGGGTGCGGCATGACCCTCCAGACGCGCGGGCATGCGGTCAAAGAATTCGGGCGCACCGTCGTGTGTAAAGCGCGGGGCGCGGCTGTTGCGCGGGCTTGCGCGCAGCCGGGCCAGAAAGCGGCGCTGCAAGTCGTCCAGATCCAGCAGGCCGAAACTGCGGTCAAAGGCGTTCTGGGCGGTGGCACCTTCGACCATCAGCTTCCAGAACCGAAAGTACACCTCGCGCAGGTCTTCTTCGGCCCTCAGAAAATCCACAAAGCAATAGGCCAGCAGATAGTGCAGTTCGGGCCGGGCATAAAATGCCGGCACGTCCAGCGCCAGAAACTCGCGCAGATTCAACACATAGCCCTGGTCCACCAGCGTGGCCAGATACCCCGCCGCGGCCGACGCGAAATCGCGGTGCGTTCGCGGCTTGCCGCCCTGGGGCGGGGCCTTGTCCAGCCATTCCGCGCTGCCCTCGGCAAACCAGGGAACCAGCAGGCTCTGGGGCGCCAGGTGCGCCTGCAGGCCGTGGAACATCTCGTGGCGCAGCACCTCGGCCAGGCTGGTGGTCTCCAGGATCGGGGTGCAGGCAACATCCCAGACACTGCTGTAAAAACCCGCCGACCAGGCGGGCACATTCAACCCCAGCCGCTTGCGCGAATATTCCTGGTACTCAAACGCGCTGCCGAAGATCACGATGTCAAAGGGCAGGTTGGCCGGTGCGGCGCCGAAATCCGTGCGGCCGTATTCGGACTCCATGGCCTCCAGCCAGCGGCCTGCGGTCTCGGCGCTTACGGCCTCCTGCAGCCGGCGACCCAGGGGGATGCTCACGCCCGGCGGTGCCTCGTTTTCGCCCGGCGGCAGGCGCGCACCCTGGCGCAGCCAGATTGCCACACGGGGACTGCGCTCGATGCGGTGGGCTTCGGTGGCCACGTCGGGGCGGCGGAATTGGCGGATGCCCTCCTCCACCAGCATGTCCCACTCGGCGGGTGAAATGTCGCCTTCGCGCAGTGCCGCCGACAGCGGCGCAAAGCGCGAATCCAGCGCGCGCAGCGTGGCGTCCAGATGCTCCACGCGCGCGGCGTTGGCGCGGGTGTCGGGGTGCGCCAGCTCCAACACTGTGTCGGCCTCAAGAACCAGGCGCCGAAAGCGCGTCAGGGGAGGCAGGGTAATTTCCGGCAACACTTTGGGCGGTGGCGGAGGATCCTCAGCCGGCGGCGGGGGCAACGGGGTGATTCCCGCCGGCGGCGGGACCGGCCGATTCACGACAAGCAGGCCCGGCTGTTCAGGCTCGGGCTGGGGGCGAATCGGCCGGCCCTGAGCCGGGAGTGCCAGCAGCCACCCCACCCCCGCGCCGGTCAGGACAAACAGCAGCAACACCAGCCACAGAAGCGGTTTACGTGAACGCGGATGGGGGGCCAGGGCGGACACTTTTTTCGCTACCCCTGCCGATGCAGCGGGTTTAACACCTGAATGAACCGCTTTGACGGCGCAAAATCATGACTGACGAACACTTCCAGCGCTATGCCGAAGATATCCCCGAACTGGTTCGGGGCCGTCTTGACCCGGCCCGCGCCAACGAAATCCTGCGCGCCGCCGAAAGCGACGAAACCCTGCGCCGGGCCATCGGATCTGAGCGCGAACTCGAACGCCTGCTGGAGGCCTACGATATACCCGAGCCTTCGGCGGCGCTGCCCGGCGCGTTCTGGGCCCGGTTCCACCAGGCCCGCGTCATGGGCGACGAATCCGTGGGCGCCCGGCGCGCGGCCTGGCTGCTCAAACTGGTGGGGCCTCTGGCCGCGGGCGTGTTGATCGCCGTCGGCGTGATCGCGTTCTATGACAACCCGGGCCGCGAACCCGACAACCCCGGCCAAACCGCCGAACAAACCCGGCCCGACAACCGGTCGCCGGTGGTGACCGAGCCCGATGATGACTGGGACGATCTGGGCTATCTGGCTGAAGCCCACGACCGGATTGACCCGGCACGCCTGGACCGTCTGAGCGCCAACGACCTGGAACTGCTCAGGAAACTTGACGCCGACGCGTTTCTGGCCCTGGATCGCATCCAGCAGCCCGAAGACCTGGCGCTGGTGGAAGATCTGGAACTGCTGCGTCAAATTGACCGCGCGGAGGACCGCGAATGACCCCGCGCGCCCTGCTGGTTTTTCCGCTTCTGTCGCTGCTGGTGCTGTGCGCCTCGCTGCGGCCGGTTGCCGCCCAGACACCGCCCGCTGAGGACGCCCGCACGGCCGAGCTACGCCGCTGGTTTGATTCCCTGACCCCCCAGCGCCAGGAACTGCTCAAGCGCCGGCTGAAGGTTCTCAAGCGCCTGCCGCGCGAGGCCCAGACCGAACTGTTGAAAAACGTGGCCGAAGGCCGGCCCATGCTCACGGACAAGCAGCGCGAAAACCTCGAACAGGTGCGCAAACTGCCGTACCTGGAGCGCGTGCGCCTGTACACCGTCAGCCGCGAGCTCGACATGCTGCGCCGCGCCAACCCGGCGGCCTTCAAGCGCGCCAACGAGCGCCCCGACCGCGCCCGCGCCCTGTACGAAATGCTGCTTATCCAGCGCGGCCAGATGGCCCTGACCCCCGAAGAGCGTGAGCGCGCCAAGACCATGCGGCCCGAAGAACGCATGCGCCTTGTGCGCGAACGTCTGGCCGAAGACGGCCGCGAACGTCTGGAGCGCATCAGCTTTCTGGATCCGCGCGTGGCTGACCTGCGCCGCGCCGCCGCTGCCGGCGACGAAACCGCCCGCGCCGAACTGCGCCAGGCCATGGCCGACCTGGGCACGCTGGACATGCTGCTGCAGCGCCTGTCACCCGAACGCCGCCAGAAGACGCTTGAAGAACTGCGCGGTCTGGGACTGGAAAAGGCCGTCGAGCTGGTGCGCCGCGAACTGCGCTCCCAATGGAACGAACAGGAACGCAAACGCCCCGATCGCGAGCGCCCGTTACCTGACAACGGCGCCCGCCCCGCCGAACGCAAGGGCCTGCTGCCCAAAGACGACCGCCCCCGCGACAAGTAGCACTTTGCCGCGTGCGCTCGCGCCGCGCCACCGCCGGTGTATAGTCCCGGCCGGAGGTGCCCGATGGCCGTGCCGTTTCTTGACCTGCGCGCTCAGTACCAGACCATCAAACCCGAAGTCATGGCCCTGGTCGGCCAGGTCTTTGATGAACAGGCCTTTGTACTGGGCAAGTATGTCGAACAGTTCGAGAAAGAAGCCCAGGCCTATCTGGGCACCAGGCACGCCATCGGCGTCAGCAACGGCTCTGACGCGCTGCTGCTGGGACTCATGGCCGCCGGGCTGAAGCCCGGCGACGAAGTGATTGTCCCGGCGTTTACGTTCTTTGCCACGGCCGGCGCCGTGGCGCGGCTGAACCTGAAACCCGTGTTCTGCGACGTGGAACGCGACACGTTCAATATTGACCTGAAGTCTGCCGCTGCCAAGGTGACAACCAGGACTCGGGCAATCATCCCCGTGGACCTGTACGGCCAGTGCGCCGATATGGAGGGCGTAAACAAACTGGCCCAGGCCCACAAACTCACGGTGGTCGAAGACGCCGCCCAGGCCTTTGGCGCCACCCGCCACGGGCGCAAGGCCGGCACGCTGTCGCACATCGGCTGTTTCAGCTTTTACCCGACCAAAAATCTGGGTGGCGCCGGCGACGGTGGCATGATGGCGACGGACGACGACGAACTGGCCGACCGCATACGGTTGTTGCGTGTGCACGGCGAACGCCCGCGCTATTACAACAAGCTGGTGGGAATCTGCGGCCGGCTGGATGCCCTGCAGGCGGTGGTGCTGAGCGTGAAGTTGAAACACCTGGATGCCTGGAACAAACGCCGGGCCGAGGTTGCCGCGCGCTATA
Organism: Planctomycetota bacterium; assembly: GCA_015075515.1. GTDB lineage: Bacteria > Planctomycetota > UBA8742 > UBA2392 > UBA2392 > H3-PLA7. The sequence continues at coordinate 976,854 of JABTUE010000001.1, read as the reverse complement.
ACGCGCGCTTTGCGGGCAGCCCCGTGATCACGCCCAAAGTAAGCCCCGGCAACAGCCATATCTACCACCAGTACACGGTGCTGCTGCCCGGGCGGGACGCGGTGATGAAGAAGCTGGGCGAGCAGGGCATCGGCTGCGGCATCTATTACCCCGTGCCGCTGCACCTGCAGGAATGTTTCAAGGACTGCGGGGGCAAACCCGGCGACCTGCCCGCAGCCGAGGCCCTGTGCCGCGACTGCCTGAGCCTGCCCGTGTTTGACACCATGAGCGACGCCCAGGTGGACGAAGTGGCCGGCGCTGTCCTGGCCGCTGTGGCCGGTAGAAAATAGGAAGTTCGGCGGCCGCTTAAAGCAACACCAGCGCCACGTTCCTTCACGGCGGCGTCAGGCCGCCACAGGCGCAGCACCGAAAACGAGGCTCAAAACATTGGTCGCAAGTGTTGCATCGGCCAGTGCAGTCTGTACCGTCTGTGCGTTCGTTGCATTGCTGGCAACCATCCCGTTCCAAACCCGCCCGGAGACTCTAGAGATGCGCATTCCATTGGTACTTCTTGTTCTGCTGCTCGGTATGACGCCGCTGTATGCGCAGTTTGCCGGCGACACCACCAACGGCGATATCTTCATTCGCCCCGGTTCCGGCATACCGCCGACTACACTGGGCGATTATCCGACTCGTTACCAAGTGCGGCCGTTCCGGGTTCCGACAACCGGCATGTACGATGTGGTTGCGAACTACACGACCATGGACGGGTTTCTGGCCATCTACCAGAACTCCTTTGACCCCTATGGCCCGTTGACCAACTGCATCGGGGCCGACGACGACCATCCCTCGCTGGGTACAACCGCCAGTGAGCTGCTTGGCCTTAGTCTGACGGCGGGCACTACCTACTATATCCTGATCTGCGGCTACGACGGCGACGAGTTCGGCGCCTGGACGGCCAGCTTCACGCCCAGCACAGCCGTTGCCGACAAGGTGCGCTCTGATCCGGAAATCCAGGTACTTCAGGCCCCTGGCGTCGAGATCTTCCACGCCTGCCGCACCAACCTGGGAACGATTCTTGCCGGCGGCCACCAACGCACCTTCACCATCCGCAATGCCGGCACGGCGGCCACGCTGACGCTGGGCACCGTAAGCGCCACCAACGAATCCAACTGCAGCGTGACCATCACCCAGCCCCTGAGCGCGTCGCTTGCCCCGGGGGTCAGCACCACGTTCCACGTCCAGATTGACGCAAACAACCCGGGCGGCTTCTTCTTTGACATCAACATCCCGTCGTCGGACACGGATGAAGCGGCCTGGTACACTTCGGTGTCCGGCGTGGCCGTCGGGTCGGTCAGCAACCTGCCGTATTTCGAGAACTTCGAAGACGGGTCGGGCGGCTGGGGCGCTGCGTACCGGTTTGTCGGCAGCTCCTGGGCGCTGGGCACGCCAGCGGGAACATCCATCAGCTCTGCCGCGTCGGGAACCCAGGCCTGGGTCACCAACCTGTCGGGCAACTACCTGGACAACGAGATCAGCTCCTTGAACAGCCCGCGCTTCAACTTCAGCGGGCTGACCGCCGATCCCTACATCCGTTTTGCGATCAACTATGACAGCGAATCCGGCTACGACGGTCTGGTACTTCAGGCCAGCACCGACGGCGGTTTCACCTGGCAGGCCGTTGGTGCCTACGGCGACCCCAACAACTGGTACAACGAAAGCGCCCTGGATTACATGTACGCCTATGCCGATGGCGGCGACGCCTGGGCCGACGGTTCCGGCGGCTGGGTCGTGGCTACGCGCCAGTTGACCGGTCTTGCCGGCCAGGCCAACGTTCTGCTGCGGTTCCAGTTCGTGTCCGACGGCTCGGTGAACTACGAAGGCTTCGGCATTGACGACGTTTGGGTCGGCGCAGCCCTGCCCGGTGTGGTGGTCGAGGAACCGGCCGGGCAGTTTGTCCCCAACGGCAAGAATTTCACGCTGTACGGGCTGGTGGTCGGCGGCACCAGCATCGGTGGCACGTTCACGATCCGCAACATCGGGTCAGCCGACGTGGACATCACGGCCATCAGCGCCAGCATGACCAACGGCACGGTCAGTGTGACGCCCGCGACAACGCCGCCCTGGACCCTGATGGCGGATCAGTTTGACACGTTTGACCTGGACATTGATCCGAACGTGGCCGCCGGGCCGTTCAACGGCACCGTGACAATCACGACCAACACGGGCAACTATGTCTTCACGTTTTCGGGCACCATCCAGTCCACAGCCCAGCCCGTCATCCAGATCGAGGCACCCTTGGGCACGGCCGTGGCCAACGGCGGCAATGTGATCGTGACCAACACGGGCGTGCAGACACTCAGCCGTGACTTCTGGATTCTCAACGCCGGCGCGGCGGCGCTCAACATCACCGGCGTCACAGTCACCGGCCAGAACAACTGCACGGCGAATATCACCGTGACGGCGGCATCCACGCTCAGCGCCGCCGATGGCGACCGCACGGGTACAATGTTCCGTGTCACCGTAACACCGCTGGCCGCCGGGGCGTTCGGGTTTGTGGCCACGATAACCAGCAACTCCTCCACCAACGGCACCTATGTCATCAACTTCCTGGGCAACACGGCCGGTGGCGGCGGTGGAGGCGGCAAGAAAAAAGACAGCGGCGGGGGCTGCAGCGCCGGACAGGGCGGTGCAAACCTGCTGGCCCTGGCTGCTGCCCTGGCGGGGCTTGCGGTTGCGCTGCGGTTGCGACGCGCCCGCGCCTGATGAAGCAGGTACGCGACATCCGGGACAGGCACTTCGGTGCCTGTCCTTTTTTTGGCTGCGGGCTACACTTCGGTCAGATAACGGGAGTGCCGCCATGGCCTATGAGTTTGACCCTGCCGTGTTCAAGCGCCGCCGCGACCGCCTGCTGGCCGAAATGCAGCCCGGCGTGGCGATTTTTCCTGCCGCGCCCGAATACCTGCGCAACGGCGACGTGCACCACGACTATCGCCAGCACAGCGATTTCTTTTACCTGACCGGCTTTGAAGAACCCGGCGCGCTGGCGCTGCTGTGCAAGGACGCCGGCGAACACCGCTTTGTGCTGTTCGTGCCCAAGCGCGACAAACTGATGGAGATCTGGAACGGCCGCCGCGCCGGGCCCGAGGGCGCAAAAGCCAGATACGGCGCCGATGCCGCCTTTACACTGGAAGAAATAGACCAGAAGGTGCCCGATTATCTGCGCAACGTTCAACGCCTGTACGTGCGCCTGGGCGAAAACACTGCCTTTGACGAACGTGTGACCGGCTGGCTGAACCGCGTGCGCGCCATGAAGCGCCAGGGCTACAACGCGCCCACCGAGCTGCACGACCCCGCGCGCATACTGCACGAAATGCGCCTGATCAAAAACGACGATGACCTGCGCTACATGCGTCAGGCATGCCGCATTACCGCCGAGGCCCACAACCACGGCATGCGCATGACCCGGCCCGGCATGCGCGAGTACGAAGTGCAGGCCGAAATCGAGTACATCTTCCGCAAGAACGGCTGTCACCGCAACGGGTACGGCAGCATCGTGGCGGCGGGTGACAACGCCAACATCCTGCACTATCACGAAAACAACGCGCTGCTGCGTGACGGCGACCTGATTCTGGTGGACGCCGGCAGCGAGTACGGCTTTTACAGCGCCGACATCACCAGAACCTGGCCGGTCAACGGCAAGTTCAGCGAACCCCAAGCCGAGGTTTACAATTGGGTGCTCAAGGCCCAGCTTGAAGCAATCAAGCTGTGCCGCCCCGGCGTCAGCTACCGTGACGCGCACAACCGCGCGGTTGAGGTGCTGACCGAAGGCATGGTGGCGATGGGCCTGCTGTCGGGCGACCCCAAAGAAATCATCGCCACCCAGAACCAGTGGGACGAAGACGTCAAGAACAAGAAAAAAGATCCGGCCAAGGACAAGGCGCCCAGGACCTATCGCGAGTTTTACATGCACAACACCAGCCACTGGCTGGGCATGGATGTGCACGACGTGGGCGATTACAAAAACGGCGACAACTGGGTGCCGCTGCGCCCAGGCTGCGTGCTGACGATTGAGCCCGGTCTGTACATTGCCGCCGACCGCGACGACGTGCCCAACAAATACCGGGGCATCGGCGTGCGGATTGAAGACGACGTGCTGGTGACCACAGGCCAGCCCGACGTGCTGACCAAAGACGCGGTCAAAACCGTGGAAGACATCGAGGCGCTGATGGAGGAGGCAAAGGCGCTGAAGTAGCGAGTCGGGATTGGGGATTCCAGATTCAGGATGCCGCGCGGACTGAACATTCCAGCATCTCGCGGCATCTTCATTTTGAGGCTTGAACCGATGCCCATGTTTGACGCCATTTTCTGGGATATGGACGGCACGATCGTTGACACCGAACGTGTCGTGTGGGAGGTCATGCTCAAGGCCTTTCGCGAGGCCGCCGGCATTGAACTTCCGGCCGACCTGTTCGAAAAACTTCTGGGCCAGAGTGAACTGGATTTCTACCGCAACATGGTGGCGCTGTACGCGCTGACCCCCGAGGATGTGGCCCGCATCAAGGAAACCTTCGACCGGGAATACATCCCCAGACTGGCCACCGTGCCGCCCCTGCCGGGCGCGGTGGAAAAGGTTCACGAAACGGCCAGGCTGGCGCCGATCGCCCTGGTCACGGGCAGCACCAGCACCCAGGCCAGCGCCGTGATCAACGCGCTGGAGATCGGCCACCTGTTTCGCGACATCGTGGCCTGCGACATGTACGAGCGCGGCAAACCTGACCCGATGCCGTTTCTGATCGCCGCCGAAAACCTGGGTGTTGCCCCCGCCAACTGCCTGGCCATCGAAGACAGCCCCAGCGGCGTGCGCGCCGCCAAGGCCGCCGGCATGAAAGTCGTGGGCGTGCACGAGGGCAACAAGGGCAAGTACGACATCGCCCACGCCGACGTCGAGATCGCCAGCCTGCATGATCTCGACGTGCAGAAGCTGGCCCGGCAGCTTGGCTGAACGGGGCGCTACTCGATCTCGTAACCGTTGACGTAACCGATCTGCATTTCGTCCCAGGTCTGTTCGCCAAAGCGCACTTCGGCCCTGGGGTCCGGGTTGGCCGGGTTCTTGTCACTGTTGTCGAACCAGCCGGTGCAGATCAGGATACTGCCCCTGGGCAGATCTTTGGGCTCGCGCAGGATGTACAGCAACTGCCAGTTGAAGTCATAACGCGGGATATCCAGCAATGTCTCGCGCCGACCGTCGGGGTACTCCACCTCGTACCGGTAGGCCTTGCCGCGCACGTGCATGTGGGGCATGAAACTTTCAACGCGCATGGCCCTGGTCAGCTTGCGGGCGGCGCGCACCTCGTGGTTATCGGCACCAGGCGGGATGCGGAAGTTTTCGTTGCTGATGCCGATGGTCTTGATTTCCGTGGCGGGACGTTCCTTGCACCAGATGATGCCCAGGCTGGTGCGATCCACCATTTCTTCACCGTTGGTGGTGTAGTGAATCTGGAACACCATGCGGGCGCCCTTGGGCAGAAACTTGCCCTGGCCGTGGGGAAACACCACATGACCCTGGCCGGGCACCATGCCCATGAAGTAGCCGCGCGTGCCGCCGCGGTCGTCGGGCTGTTCCTTGGCGCGGGGGTGGTTCATGGGATACAGCAGGAAAATCAGAACGTGGTGCACGGCCTGGGGTGCTGTGGGGCGCACCTCCATGGCCTGGACCCATCGGTCTTCGCCGAACTCGGTCACGATCGTGCTGTACTGGTAGGGCACGGTGCCTTTGGCCGGAATTTTGTACTCCCTGGGAATGGTCACGATGTCGTCGGGTTTGCCAATGCGCCAGCCCTGGGGCCAGGCGCGGGCGGCGGCGGCGTCAGCAGCGTCGCCTTCGGGCATACCGCCATCAATCCAGCGGATCAGGTCGGTCTTGTCGCGTTCGGACAGGCTGCGGTCGTTGTACCAGTCGCCGTGCTCCTTGCTGGCAAACCAGGGCGGCATGGTGCCCTTGCGCACCTCGCGCTTGATGGTGGGCGCGTTCTGTTTGACATCGGCGTAGGTCATCAATTCGAACGGGCCGTTTTCGCCGGCGCGGTGGCATTCCTGGCAGTTCTGCTCAATGATGCGGCTGACACGGTTGTGCCAGGTGATGGTGGTTGTCCCGGCCGCCGGCTTGAACTCAAGGTCGCAACCCGGTGCCCAGGTCGCGCGATGGTACGGCAACGACCCGGCCAGCAGCGCCGCCACGGCATCGCGCAGATAGTTCAGGCGCGGTTTGTCCAGTGCGTAGCCCAGCCCGTACTGGTCGTCCACCGCGCCGCGGTACACCAGCGTGCGCGCGCCATCGAGCAGAAAGCAGTCGCCGGTGCTGTTGGCGCCCAGCGCCGAGGCCAGCGTGCTCTTGGAGTCCGGCACATAGCGGGCCTTGAACTGAAAGCGCGCCACGGCGTCTTTCATGGCTTTTTCGGTGTCGCCGCTGGCGTTGACCAGCAGCAGGGCAACGCCCTTTTCCGCCAGTTCCTGGTGCAGTTCGGCCAGGGTCGGGGCGTATTTTTTGCAGATCGGGCAGCCGGCGTTGGTCATGGCCACAACCAGCGGCTTGCCGCGATAGTCAGACAAACGACCGGCCTTGCCGTCCAGGTCGGTAAACTCGACATCGGGCACGAGTTCACCCACGCGGTGGGCGCGGGGGTCAACGGGGCGCGGCGGCTGCTTGAGTTCGGGTGCGGGTTGGGGCGGCTCGTCCTGGGACAGGACGATCACGGAACACAGGGCGGAAAGGGCCAGCAAACAGGCCACAACCAGGGTACCGGCGCGCAGGGCATGCATCGGGTGAGTCTCCGTGAAAACAGCAACAGGCCGCAAGGGCGGTCATGTGTAGTGTGCCGGCGGGGCAAAACCTCACGCCGGCACGCTGTCAGTTGGCACTGCGCACGGTCATGTGGATCAGGTCGCCCTCGCGGGTTCCGATCAGAACGGTTCCGTCGGGCGCGATCCAGCCCGCGGTGACCACCAGGCTCTTGCCCTTGTCGTGCAGGGCCGAGAACTCGATCTTTTTGAGTTCGGTGCCGCTGGCAGCGTCCCAGACCACCAGCCGCTTTTCGTTGTCCAGAGCAGCTGCGCGCCGGCCATCGGCCGAAAACCCGGCGCCGCGCAGCCATTCGGACAGGCCCTTGCACTGGCGCAGCGGTTTTTTGGTCAGGCGCTGGGTGTCCCAGATCGCGACATCATTGCCGATACTGCCAGCAACAAGCTGACGGCTGTCGGCCGAAAAGTTAAGGCTCTGGATCTGGTCGTCGCCGAAACATTCCAGCGTTTCGCGCAGCACCATGCGCTGCGCGTCAAACACGGCGATCTTGGCGTCACGGCCGCCGGCGGCGATATGCGCGCCGTCGGGCGACAAAGCAAAGGCCAGGGCGCGGTCAATGCCGGTAGGTGTGCTGCCCAGCTTCGAGCCGTTGGTGGCGTTGTAGCGGGTGATTTCGCCCTTGCGGCTGAGCACATACAGAACCTTGCCGTCGGGCGAAAACGCCGTGCCAGTGACGACGTCACCCACGCCGTCGAGCGTGCGGGCGCGGAACGAGTTTTCCGCGTCAAACATGACCAGTGCGCCGTCGTCGTTGCCGGCCACGGCGTAGGCGCCGTTGGAACTGACGCAGATGCTGGTCACCTTGCGCCGACCGCTGGTGCTCTGGCCGAGCTGTGTGCCGCGCTTGAGGTTGTAGAAAATGACCTTGCCGGTGTCGGTGCCGACGGCGCCGAACTTGCCGTCGGCGGTGGCAAACAGCGACGTGATCTGCTCGCCCACCTTGATCAACTGCTCCGACTTGCAATAACGGTCACCGGACAGCTTCTTGAGATGTTCGGGCATACGCGCCAGACGCGCGGCCTCGGTTTCGCCGGTCAGGGCGCTGGACAGGTTCTTCAACCGGTTCTTGTCGGCCTCGGTGAGCGGCAGTTTTTCCAGCTTGGCGACCACGTCGCGGCCGGAGCTTTCCAGCCCGCGGTCCACAGCCGACTGCAGTTCGCGGAACAGTTCGTCCACATAGGTGCGCAGCGCCTTGCGGTGCGCGTCCTGCGCGTCGGAAAGCCGGATCAGTTGCGCCTGCTTGAGCACGTCACGCATGGCCTCGGCATCGGCCAGGTTGCGGGCGCTTTCAGCAAAGTCGCGCGACTGGCAGTTGTCAGCCGATTTTTTCAGCAGGTCAGCCAGCGTGGATTCAATGCGGCTGTCCAGCGCCTCGTTCTTGCGTTTGACCTTTTCACGCAATTCAGCCGTCAGCGGCAGACCCTGGGCGCTGTCAATCGAGTTGCGGGCTTCCTTGAACCGGCCGTCCTCCATGTGCTTGTCGGCGGTCTTGAGGCGCCCGTTGCAATCTTCGGCCAGGGTGCGGTCGTGGCGTTCGGCCAGTTCGCGCTCCTTGACGCGCCGGGTTTCCTCGACGGGCACGCGGGCCATGTCCTTGAGGGCGTCCTGCACGGCTTCATACCGCCGGTCTTCCAGCGCTTTCTCGCCCGCGGCCAGAAGCTCGCCATGGCGGCGGATCGCCTCGGCCGAAAAGCGTGCCTGCAACGCCACCAGCTTCTTCTGGGCGTCGTCCGGAATCGGCATGGCGTTGGCCTTGTCCAGGGCTTCGCGCGCCGAATCAAAGTCGCCGGCGTCCAGAGATTTTTCGACCAGGTCAATCAGTTCCACCACGTGGGCGGCCAGTGCCTGTTCGTTGGCGTCCTTGAAGTCCTCCAGCCGGTTGCGCTGGTCGCGTGTCAACGGCAGCTTGTCGGCTTCGGCCAGGTTCTTGCCCGCGCCGGCAAAGTCGCGTTCCTTCATGTCGGCTTCGGCCGCGGCCAGCAGGTTTTCAAACTTCTGGGAAAGCTGCGCGTCAAACCGGTTGCGCACGGTTTCATAGCGCTGGGCGACCTGCACGGGCACGGCGCGCTGGGCGGCGCCGTCCATGCGGCCCTTGGCGTCATCCAGGCGCGTCTTGGCGTCCGTCAGTTTGCCGTCGCTGATGCACTTGTCGGCCAGGAAAATCTGCTCGCGCAGGTTCAGAAAAAACACCTCGTCGGCCAGGCGCACTTTCTGGTCCGAGTTCAGCGGCATTTCGTCGCAGGATTCCAGCGCCGCCTTGGCGGCGGCAAAGCTGCCCTCTTCGGCTGACTTGACCGACCCGGCCAGCACCTCGTCAAAGCGCGCGGCAATGGCGTCACGAACCGTCTTGCGCACCGACGCGTGTGCCGAGGCCAAGGCTTGGGGCACACCGGCCTTTTCACAATCCTCGAGCAGACGGTCGGCCTCGGACAGTTTGCCCCAGTCGCCGGCTGTGGCACGTTCGAGCGCGCCCAGAATCGCCGCGTGGCGACCGCGGGTCTGAAGTTCGGCGCGCCGGGTTTTCAGCGCGTCGTTGCTCTCGGACTTGACCTTGAGCGCCAGCAACTGCCCCAGTGATTCGGCGGCTTCGTTGAACTTCTTTTTGCTTTCCAGGGCCGCGGCTTCGGCGACAATTTCGCCTTCAAACTCGGCCAGCGCCTGATCCAGCTCGCGCTGGACCATGCTGCGGTCTTCGCTGATCAGGGGCTCGACTTCACTGGGGATGGTGAGTTTTTCCAGAGCCTCGGCACCCGCCAGGGCGTTGTTGAGGCCCAGAATTGCGGTGGCACGGTCTCCCGCCCGCGCGCGTGTGTAGGTGGCAACCCCGGTACGCATGGCGGCGATGTGCTCGCGCGCCGACAGCAGGGCAAACTGGCGCTGGTAGCGCTGCTCGAGGTCGGCGTGTTCGTTGCGCTGGCGGTCGCTGCCGCGGGCCAGTTCGATCTTTACCTGATCCAGCCGCTGTTTGGCCTTCTGCAGATCGGCCAGGCTGCCGGCGCCAGCAATTTCACCGCGGGCGGAATCAAGCTGGGTGCTGATGAAGGCGTCCTCTGCCACCGGGTTGTCGGGCTGGGTGTTGGTCGGCGGGCGATCCGGCTGGTTGTTGGCTGGCGGCCGGTCAGGCTGGGTGTTGGCCGGAGGGTTGCCGTTGACCGGCGGAGTAGCACGCCCGTCGTTGGCCGGCGGCGTGACACTTGAGCCGCCGTTGGTGCCGGACGAAGAACCTCCGTTGGAACCAGCCACAATCGGCGCGTTTTCGGTCTTGCTGGCGCCCGGACCCAGCGTGAACCACCAGGCCGCGGCCCCGCCGCCGCCCAGCAGCAACAAAACCGCCGCTGCGGCTGCAATGCCACCGCTTTTCTTCTGCGGCATGGGCGTGATCTGGGGCTGCGATGCGGCCTGAACAGGTGCGGCAGCCTGGGTAGCAGGGATCGCCGCTACCTCGCGCATGGTCGCCAGCATGGTGCGGGCGGCCTCGCGGGCGCGTTCGTCCTGTTCTTCGCGGGCTTTGGCGGCGGCCTCAAAGGCCTGGCTTTCGCGCACCACAGGCGCGATCGTGGCCATGGCGTCGGGCGCGACCTGGATGTCTTCTGCGGGTGCCATGCTGACCAGTTTGCGCAGCCACACCGCGGCCTGTTTGGCGCTGCAGCGCTTGGCCGGGTCCTTGGCCGTCATGCGCTTGAGCACCGCCACCAGTTCCTTGGGGAACGGCGCGAAACGCGCCTCGGGATACAGGATTTCCTTGGCGATATGCTGAACGGCAACGCTGATCGGCGTGTCGCCCACAAACGGCGTTTCGCCCGTCAGCATGTGGTACAGCGTGACGCCCAGTGAATAGACGTCGGCCTTGTCGGTGACTTCCTTGGATTCGGCCTGTTCGGGCGACATGTAGTGCGGCGTGCCCATGATCTGGCCGCTCATGGTCAGGTGGCTGCTGCTGGTCGCGGCGCGCGCCAGACCAAAATCAGAAAGCTTGATCTTGCCGTCGTCGCGCCCCAGCAGGATGTTGTGAGGCTTGACGTCGCGGTGCACCAGGCCCTGGCCGTGGGCATAGCCCAGGGCATCGGCGGATGCGGCGCCGATTTCCAGCGCGCGGCGGTACTTGAAGCGCCCGCCGTTCTTGAGCATGTTCGCGGCGTCGGTGCCTTCAATCAGTTCCATAACCAGAAACAGGTTGCCCGCGTGCTCGTCCACGTTGTAGACGCGCACAATGTTGGAGTGGTCCAGTTTCACGCACAGGCGCGCCTCGCGCAGAAAACGCTGGCGCACCAGATCATTGCGCGAAAGCTCATCGGGCAGAACCTTGATTGCCACCTGGATGTCCAAGGCATGGTGATAGCCCCGGAACACCTCGCCCATGCCGCCCTTGCCCAGCACACCGGTCACTTCAATCTGGCCGACCCGCGTGCCCACCATGATCTTGCCGCCAAAGGGCGCGACGGCGGCGCCGCCGGTGCCTATGCTGCCGCTGGCGCCGCCCGTGGCCGCCGGCACGGCACCCGAAGGCGGGCGACCCACGTCGGTGGGCCCGAACTGCGTGGCCGCGGTGCTGCCTACCCTGGCCTCGCCGGGCCGGGTGGGGCCGTACATGGTTGCGGGCAACGGGCCCGCGCCTTTGGCTTTCTTCAGGCTGTCGGTGACACTGGCTTCGTCTTCCGGCATGGGGTGCTGGCCAGTGTGAGCCTCAATGGACATCAACGTGCCGTCTATGGCGCCCGATGCGATGTCTTCGGTGGCTTTCTCAAGGCGGCGCGTGTCGCCCAAGGGTTCTTGGTCATTGGAGTCAGGCGGCGGATCGTTTCGTTCGGCCATGGTGTCACCCGGATAGGCCCCAAAGTGAGCGGAACAAGTCTACTAAGGAAGCGCGGCTCGGTGCGTGTCAATCTCCTAAAATCGAACTAAATGCAACGTTGCCGGATTGTGTCATATTGTTCGATTTCAGGCAAGCCACCAAGTCGCGGGAGCGACCCCGCCATTATTACGAACAACCACCGCCGGCTCTCTGCACATTACCCGCCGGCAAGAACCTTAATACGCTCGTGAACCCAAGCCTGACCCTGCGTTGAATCCGGGTCGTTTGGGCGAGTGGCCAGACAGATGGCGTAAAAGTCCCGTGCCGCAGCGTACCATCCCAGCAGTTGCCGGCGAAGGTCGCGGGTAAGGTTCGCGCCTTTGTCGCGATCGTGCCGGTCGTCGGCGATCTCGCGGCACAGTTCAGCCAGACCAAAAGGCAGCCAGAACCCGGGCAGTTCCAGCACATACCCGGCACGCAGCATATCCAGCGCCCGGGCGCGGTCGCGCAGGGCAATCACGCGGGCGTGCAGCGCCAAGGCGTCACCGCTTTCGGGGTTGGCCTCGGCGCGGGCAGCGTACTGGGCCAGCAGGGCGTCGTAATCCACGGGGTACAGCAGTTCGATCCGCACGCGGTGCAGAATCGGCCAGTCGGCAAGTTTCAGCGCGGCCTCGATGCTGGCCACGGCGCCGTTGCGGTCGCCGGCGTCGGACTGGCGGCCGCATTCGCCCAGCAGGTCGTTGATCTGGGCGATTGTTTCGTCGGAGACCTCGTGGCGGGGCTCCAGTTCCACGCGGCCCAACCCGCGCCGGGTCATCAGCGGACGCAGGCAGAAGTAAAACGCGTCGCCGCGATCAGGGTTGGCCTGCCACAGGTCGTGGTATTCGCGCCACAGCGCGTCAAACAGGCCGTTGTCCAGCATCAGGTCCTGGTAGCCCTGGTTGGCCGGCACATGCCAGCGATCCAGCCGGAACGCCGCCTGGTATTCCACACGCGCGTTGTCGGGGCGGCCGCGGGCGGCGGCCTCGCGGGCGCGCTGGACGCAATCGTCGGCGCTCTGGCGGCCGCGTGGTTCGGCCTTCGGCTCGGTTCGCGGCGGGCGATAGTTTTCGTCGTAGGTCTGGCGGGGCTCGGGCTGGTAATTCGCCCACGGGTCGTCTTCGGCCGGACGCGACTGGCTGCCGCAGGCGGCAACCAGCAACACGGGCACAATCCACAGCACGGCGCGCATGGTGGTCCTTACGGGGCCGGTCGGGCCCCGCATGATAACCCGTCCGGGCCACAAATGACACCAACGCCACGCCACGTATGCTGGGGCCATGACCGGTGCCGAAGGTGTGTACCTGTTCCGCCACGCCATGCTGCGCGATGCGGCCTATGAGTTGCAGTTGCCGGCCGACCGCGCCGCGCTGCACGCCCACGCCCTGCGCGCGCTGGAACAGCACATCCCTGATCCAGATCGCGCCCCCCTGGCCGCCGAACTGGCCGACCACGCCCGCGCCGGAATCGCCGCCGAGCCGGGGCTGGCGCGAACCGAACTGGCCTATCTGCGCCGCGCGGCAATGTTCGCAGACAAGGGCTTTGAACTGGCCCAGGCCGTGGCGCTGTGGCGGCGCGTAGCCGGTCACGAACAGGTTGACACTGCTACACGCGCCTTTGCCCTGGCCGAGATCGGCGCGCGGCTTCACGGCATGGGGCAGGCCGAACCGGCCGCGGCGGTGCTGCGCCAGGCCAAGCAATTGGCCGAACAGGCCGCCGATATCAGTCAAATTGTAGTCGCGACCGACGCGCTGCTGAACATCCACGCCACGGCGGGCCGGTTCGACCTGGCGGAACCCGAGGTCGAGCTGCTGCGTCGCTGCGCGCGCGAGCACCCGGACAAACCCGACGGCAAACCGTCGGTGCGGCTGCGCGTGCATGGGGCGCTGGGGCGCTTTTTTGACACCGCGGGCGACACCGCCACGGCCCGATCTGAATACGAAGCCGCCATTGCCCTGGCTGAAGCCGAGGGTCAGCATCACATGGCCGCCGTGTGCCGCGTGAACCTGGCGGGGCTGCTGGGCGAAAGCGGCGACCTGGCCGGCGCCCTGGCCATGCTGCGGCGTGCCCGGGAGAGCCTGGAGATTTCGGGAATCTTGCGCCCGCTGGCGATCTGTGTGGGCAACATCGGCTGGGTTGAAGTCCAGCTCGACCGACCGGACGAGGCCGAGGCTTCCCTGCGCCACGCTGCCAACCTGTGCCGCCAGATCGGCGCGCGTTTTGACCTGGCCACTGTTCTGGGTAACCTGGGCAACGCGCTGGCCGATCAGACACGCTACGACGAGGCGGAGGCACTGCTGACCGAAGCCCTGGCCCTGTGCCGCGAAGCCGGCCAGCGTCGCCACGAAGGCATTGTGCTGGGCGACCTGGCCCTGGTGCGGACCCGCAGCGGCAACCCGCAGCAGGGCGCCGAACTGGCCCGCCAAGCCATCGCCATCAACACCGGGTTCAACAACCTGCGCTCAGTGGTCGTGGCGCGCCAGGCCCTGGCCAACGCACTGGCTCTCATGGGCGCGGCCGAGGAATCTGAACGCGAACTGCGCGCCGGCCTGGAAACCGCCCGCGTTATCAACCAGCCGCGTTGGGTGTGCCTGCTGGCCTGGAGTCTGGCCATGCTGCTGAAGGACACCGGACGCCAAGCCGAGTTTCACGCCGCCCTGGACGAATGCGTCGCGGCCGCCAACCGCGTGGGCATGACCGAATACGTGAACAAGGCCGCGGCCCTTCGCGGCTGACGGTACCCGCGCGGGCGGCTACAATGCGCCGATGCGTTGGCTGGCCACATTTGCCGCACTGGCAGCGGCCGTGAGCATCCTGCTGGCCCAGGACGCGCCCGCGCCCGAGGCTGAAAAGCCCGCCGAGCCGGCCGCAGCCGAAAAAACCGCGCTGGCCAGCGCCGCGTACTTTGTGCTGCGCAACCGCTGCTGGAACTGCCACGGCGAACCGGGCAAAAAAGCCTGGGGCGAAACCGTGCCGCTGGACTGGATTCTGGATTACGACAGGCTGATCGAGGCCAAACTGGTCGTTCCCGGCAAGGTCAAGGAATCACGGCTGGTTTACATGACTGTCCTGGGCAAGATGCCCCGTGCCTACGACGAACACGGCAAACCGGGCAAGACTGCCGAACTTTCCGAACCCGAACAGGCCGCGCTGACAAATTGGGTACGCGCCGGTGCCCCGCGCTGGCCCGAGCCGAAGTACACCCACGAATGGGTGCCTGTTGGCGCACCCGAGGAAATGGCCGCGTCCCAGGCGCATCTGTTTACCGCCCATGACGGCGTGCTGCGATTTATGAAATCCGACGAAGGCTGGAGCACCGCCGTGCTGCGCGGCGAGAGTTGGCAGCCTGCGCCTCTTGGTGAAGCGCCGCCCGTAACATCCACGCCGGCCGCCGACGGGCGCACTACATGGCTGACGGCCACGGACGCCAAGGCACGCCAGACCTTTGTGGTGCGCTGGGACGGCACAAAGGTTGAACCAGTCAAAGAGCGTATTGACGGCGTGTTTGAAGGCCTGAGCCTGATGCCGGGACGCGACGGCAACCTTGTGGAACTGGCGGCGCTGGGCCGGCGCGTGATCGTGAACGACACAGACGAGATCTTCCAACCCGGTGCGGTATCGCATGTGTTGGGCCCCAACGGCTGGAAACCCGGTGAGTTGCCCAAGTTTCCTGCCACCTGGGTCTTCCGCCACGTGACACGCGGCAAAGACGGCCGCCTGGTCCTGCTGGCTGAAAAAGACCGCCGCAACATCGCGGCCGTGATCGAACAAACCGCCCAGGACTGGGACATCCAGCGCTGGGAATGGACCGGAAACCGCATCACCAAGCTGCAATTTGACCCCCAGGCCGAATCGTTGCTTGCGGTCGTGGACGGGCAGGCACAGATCCGCCGGCGCGCGCCCGACGGATTCGGCCCCGTTGCGGCCTTTCAGCCGTTTGCCGGGTTGCTGGATTGCGCCTGGGACGGCGCCCGGACGCGCTGGACGGCGCTGGCAACCCTGGGCGAAGACCACACACAAACCTGGGCGCTGGTGCCCTGGCGCAAGTAACCGCGCTCAAGGCCGAGAGACGATTTCAAACCAGTCTATTTCGGATTCCACCGGCCGGCCGTCATCGTCGTGTAACTGGAACCGCCGCACCGCGTTGCCCGCGGCCAGTTTCTGCGTTTCGTCCATGTTGGTGAAAAAGGCCGACACCGGAATCTCGGCCTCCAGCCACTTGCCGGATTCGACACCCCGGATCACATGCCGGAAGTTTCCGTCGCCGGTGGTTCCGAACTGCATCACCAGGTCCACGCGCTTGGTCACGCGATAGCGCAACCGCACCACCTCGTTGCCGCGCAGTGGCACCGGCCCGAAGTGAAAGGCCAGCCCGCGCACCTTGTCGTGCCCGCCCCTGAGCACGCCGGCGGTAACCTCGCCGCCCCAGATTTCGCCCTTGTAGGCGTCAAAGTCCTCGCGCACGGCCTTGCGCTCGGGCGATTCCTTGAGCATGCGGTGCTCGCGCTGAAGATCGGCAAAGGCAACCGCGCGGTCGCGGCCGAACCCGTCGGCATCCAGGCGAGCCGCACGTCCCGCGCCCAATTCTCTGGCGGCGGCCGTGGCGGTACCCAGCAGCACGGACACGTCCAGCGCGCGCGGGCGGTACTGAACCAGCGCCTGACCGGTCAGTGTGACCCCCAGCGCCTCGTGGCGCACAAGCAGCGGGAGCGCGCAGTCGGCATACAGCACCCCGCCGAACAGCCGCGCGACGGTGGTCTTGTCTTCCAGTGTCAGCGCCATTTCGCCGTCCAGGCGCAGCAGCGTGCCGTCGCCCAGTGTGAAATCCGCCCAGCCAGTGACCTTGACGCGGTCGCCGTCACGCAGCACCTGGCCCGCGGCCAGCGGCTTCCACTTGCCGCCGTCGGCTACACGCACTCCGTCTTTGCGCGAGGGCCGGATTGCCGCGCACAGCACGGCGCGCTCGCCGGGCGCCGTGCCCTCGGGCAGCTTGCCGGGCCAGGACTCGGGCGGGTCGGTCCAGCCTTCTGGGTATTCGGGCTCGGGGTCTCTCTTGACTTCGCCATCGGGCAGCCTGGGTTCCGGCGCCGGCGTCTCGGGGCGCTTGACCTCGTCCGGTGGCGTGGGCGCGGGCTCCGGCAACGGCGGGAGCGGTTCGAACTCGGGCTCGTTGGCTTTGGGCCGGGGTGGCGCCGCTTCATCGGGCCGCGTGACAGGGGCAACGCCGGGCACCGGGTCATGCGGGCGCGGCGCGGGGGCAGGCGCGGCCTCGTTGGCGGGCCGGGTCGCGGCGGCCGGGGCCGACTGATCCGGCCGGTCCGCCGGCAGAACCTGAACCAGTGCGTACACACCCAGACCGGCAACCACCAGAACAGCCGCGGCAGCAGCCAGCGGGCGCCACACCGGCGCGCGACGCGGCAGGGCGATTACGCGCGGGCGTGAAGGCTCAGCCCGGCCGGCCGCGCGCAGCACGCGCCGGGTCAGGTCCACATTCGGCCCCAGCGCGTCGCGCAGCGCGGCGTCAAGATAACGGTCATTCAGATCTTCGCGGTCCGGGTTCATGGTTCAGTCGCGGCCGTTGGCGGCCAGCTCGTTGCGGTCTTTGCCCACTTTCTTTTCGATGCACTCCTTCAACTTGTCTTTGGCCCGTCGCAGCAGTGTCTTGGCACCTTCGGGGTCAAGACCGGTGGCCTGGCTGATTTCCTCGCGGCTGGCGTTTTCGCCATACCGCAGCGTCAACGCCATTTTGGCCCGTTCGGCCAAGCCCTGCATGCACTCGTGCAGGGCGCGGCGGTAACTTTCGCCAAAATCGTCGCCCTCGTTTTCGGCCCAGGCCGCCTCCAGCACGTCTTCTTCGGGCAGCGCCACGTTGCGGCGTTCGCGGCGCAGGTGCATCAGGTAAAAATTGCGGGCCGTGGTGCGCAGGTACGCGCCCAGGGCCTGCGGGCTGTCGCTGTGAAAATCCCCGGCAATCACCTTGACGAACGTTTCCTGGGCCATGTCCGCGGCCAGGTTGTCGTCACACCCCAGCCAGCGAAGGTAACGCAGCAGGTGGCCCTGATGGGCCAGAACCATCTGCTCGATTTGTGCCGTGCTGCGCACGCCTCAACCCCCGGATGCACCAAAGTGAGGACAGGGGTCAGTATATCCGGTGAAATCCGTCCCGGGTTCCGGGTTCCGGATACGGCCCCGCCCCCGGTTTTTTCTGACCCCAGACCGACCCCCTGTGCATCCGGGAGAGGAACCCATCCCGGAGACGCCATGTTGCGAAGCTTTCTGCTGGTTGTTGTTTGCGTTGCGGGCGCCCTGCAGGCCGCCGACATCTACGTGGACGCCGGTGCCGCGGGCAATGATTCCAACCCCGGCACAATCGGCTCGCCCAAAAAGACCATTGCCGGGGCGCACTCGGCCGCCGGCGCTGGCGACACGATCATTCTGCGCGGCGGCAGTTATGCCGGAAACGTCACGATCAGCAAAAACAACATCACGCTGCGCAGCCACACCGGCGAATGGGCCGTGGTCAGCATCGGCAACGGTGCCAGCGACCCGGCCCAGTGCATCTGGATCACCGGCAGCGGCAGCACCCTGAGCCGTCTTGAGATCAGCGGCGGCAGCTATTACTGCGTGAAATACGAAGGCACCGACAACCATGTTGTCGAAGACTGCAAGATCCACGACAGCGGGCGAGACTGCATCAAGATTACGCCCCAGAGCGACTACATCACGATCCGCCGATGCGAAATCTACAACAGCGGCATCCGCGACAGCAGCAACGCCGAGGGCATTGACAACGTCAACGGCGACCACATGCACGTGCATGACTGTTACATCCACAACATTGCCACCAACGGCGTGTACCCCAAGGGCGGCGCGCGCAACGCGATCATCGAACGCAACCTGGTCATGAACTGCGGCACCGGGGGCATCTATCTGGGCTTTACCACCGACAGCGTCTGGATGAACCAGGCCGGCGACAACAACCCTCTGTACTACGAAAGCATAGACGGCATCGTGCGCAACAACATCATCATCAACACCGCCCAGGCCGGCATCGGCTTCTGCAGCGCGCTGAACGCCCGCGTCTACAACAACACCCTGATCAACGTGGCCAGCAGCGCCCAGAGCGCCATTCACTTTCACCCGCGCGAGGGCGACAACGGCCAGAACCCGCCCTGCACCGGACTGGATGTACGCAACAACCTGGTGTACGTGGCCAGTTCGCGCCCGTTCATGACCGTGCGCGTGGGCACCGGCGGCTACCACACGCTGGCGTCCGGCGGCCTGACCATGAACTATAACCGCTACCACCGCGCCAGCGGCGCCGTGACCTTCAACAACGACCAGACCGGCCAGACCGGACTTACGCTGGCCCAGTGGCGCACCCTGATGGGCACCGATGCCAGCAGCAGCGAAGGCGCCACCGGGGTCAACCTGACCACCGGGCATCTCAACGCCGGCAGCGCCTGCATCGGCGCGGCGGTCACCCTTTCCGGTTTCAGTGACGACTACGATGGCAACACCCGCAGCGCGCCCTGGGATATCGGCGCCGACCAGACCGGCGGCACGGCCCTGGCAGTTCCGCCGCCCGCGGGAACGACCGGCACCGGCGGCAGCGGAAGCGGCGGCGGTGGCCCCACGGTTCCCAACGCCCCCGGCTCGCTGACCGCCACGGCGCAGGCCGGCCTGCAGTGCAGCCTGGCCTGGGCCGACAACAGCAGCGATGAAACCGGCTTTCGCCTCGAACGCCGCGAAGGCACGGGCACCTGGGTCACCGTAACCACACTGGCGGCCGGAGCCACAACCTTTCTGGACACCGGTCTGACCGACGGCGCGAGCTACAGCTACCGCGTCTGCGCCTTCAACGCCACGGGCGACAGTGGCTGGAGCAACCAGCCCTCGATCGTGGCCTTCAGCACCGCCCCCACGGCGCCGCCGGCCAATCCCGGTGGTTCCGGCGGGGGCGGCGGCGGGGGTTGCGCGGCAACCACGGGCGGGGCGTTGCTGCCGCTTGTTCTGGCTCTGGCCTTTCGTCGCCGACGGGTCTGACCGCCGTTGCCAGACTTTACCGGCGGGGGCAACATGGGGGCCAACCACGGAGAGCCCCCATGCCCGGCGAAATGGTGATCGCGGCCTACCGGCCGCTGGACGAATCACGGCGCAAGCCGCTGCTGGAACTGGTACGCATGCACAACACAACGTTGCGCGTGGAGGGCCTGATCACCGACCGCCCGGCGCAACTGTTGCAGGCCGGCGACGGCACGCTGCTGGAAATCTTTGAATGGAAGCCCGGCGCGGCCAAAACCGCCGAGGGCCACCCGGCAATCAAGAAACTGTGGAAGAAGATGGAAGAAGTGGCCGAGTTCGTGCCGCTGATCAGCCTGCGCGAGGCCGAAACACCCTTTCCGCACTTTCGTGCCGTGGACGGCGTGGTGACCTAGGACTGCAGCCAGTTGCGCAGAAGCGCGTGCCCGTGCGCGGTCAGAACGGACTCGGGGTGAAACTGTACGCCTGTCACGTCCAGATCGCGGTGGCGCGCGGCCATGATCACGCCGTCGTCGGCCCATGCCGTGGCCTCCAGACACGACGGCAGGCCGGCGTCGTCCAGACACAGCGAATGATAGCGCCCGGCGGCAAACGGGCTGGGCAGGCCCGCAAACAGGCCGTGGCCGTCGTGGCGCACGGCGCTGGCCCGCCCGTGAACCACCCCGGGCGCGGGCACCACGCGTGCGCCGAAATGCAGCCCGATCGCCTGCAGCCCCAGGCACACACCCAGCACCGGCACGCGCCCCGCCAGCGCCGCCAGCAGACCCAGCGTGATGCCGGACTGTTCCGGCCGGCCCGGCCCCGGCGAAATCACCAGTCGTTGAGGCCCCAGCGCCAGCGCCGCTTCGACACTCAGGGCGTCGTTGCGCACCACACGCACCGCCTGGCCCAGCTCGGTCAGATAGTGCGCCAGGTTGAACGTGAAACTGTCGTAGTTGTCCACAAGCAGCAGCATGGGGCGTCAGGCCAGTCGCTCGGCGCCCAGCACCGGGTTCCACTCGCGGATCGTGTACATGACCAGGCGCTTTTTGGCGAACGGGTCACCCTGGATCAGTTGTTCAAGCTCGTCCTGCGTTTTCGTGCGAACCAGCAGCATGCCGCCACTGCGCGGCACGAACGGGCCGCTGGCCAGCAGCCGGCCGTCGTCCAGCAGCCCGCGCAGCCACGCACGGTGGTCGGCGGTGGCGGCCTCGATTTCTTCCAGCGGCCGCAGATAGTCAATGGTCACGACAAAAATGGGCATGGTCGCGTCGGTGGCGCGGCGGGGCTTTTCGGGCCCCGCCGCGGCCTGACCGGTTAAAACGGGGGTTCTTCGCCGCCGGGGGGCAGATCGGTGGCGTAACGTTCGTCGTAACTGCCCTCGGGCGGGCCGTCGTCACGGGCCGGCGCGCGCGAGGAACCGCCCTTGCCCTGACCGGAGCGTCCGCCGCCCCCGCCGCCCCCGCCATCGCCCCCGCCGCCACGGCCCAGAAACGTGAAGCCGATGCCCTGAACCTTCAGCGCCGAGCGCTTCTTGCCGGTTTCCTTGTCGTCCCACTGGTCCACGCGCAGGCGGCCCTCAATCAGCAGCGGGTCGCCCTTCTTCTTCCAGCGCGTCAGGGTTTCGGCCTGCTTGCCCCAGAACGTGACGTAGATGAAGTCCGTGCGCTCCTGACGGTTGCCCTGCTTGTCCGTGTAAACGTCATTGACCGCCAGGGTGATCTCGGTGACTTGGGCGCCGCCGGGCGTGCTGCGAAGCTCGGGGTCGCGTGTCAGGTTGCCCATCAGAATGACCTTGTTGAAGCTGCTCATGGCTTTCTCCTGTGTACCCCCGGGATAGGGCTCGGTTTGGTTACGGGTTCCCGTGCGCCTGACCATACCACGGCACGCGACAAAAACCGGCCGGGTGGAAGACTGTCAGTAAGCTTGAGGGCTCCGGCCGCCACCGGGCAGGAAAGAAAAATCCTGTCTTGTGTTTGACATAACTTCGGGGGGGGTATGGTTGTGTAGCTGCCTGGTTGCCCGCACATCCGGCCCCAACGGAGCCCGGCCATGCCCGTCACCAACGCTGATCTGCTGGCGGATGACCTTCTGGCGCTTTCACTGGTCGAAAACTCTCCGGTCAAGATTCCATTTTTTCAGGCTTGGATCTGGCAGGAGGTCGCGGGCAAGTCGCTGACCTATGCCCGTACACCCCTGTTGGCTCCGGCCACGGAGATCACGGCGTGCGCCAATGTGCCCGAACAGGAAGCCGCCGTTTCGCAGGCAGGTTTCGAGTTCGTTGACTTCGCAACACGTTACGCCATCTGTGCTTCTGACCTTGACCGCTTTCGCCATCCGCAGTTGTTGCAAAGCGTTTTCTACGCCATTGCCAAGCGGCGCATCCTTTACGCCTACGCCGCACGCCTTGGCGCGGCCACCGGCAACCCCGCCCAGGGCGGCTTGCGTGACTTGGCGGATCCGGCCCGTGTAATCAACCTTGCGGGCGGCGCGCTGACACTGCCATGCCTTGATGAAGCCTATGAGCGCGTAACCGCCGGCACTGGCCGCCCCACACTGATCATGAGCCACTCGCGCAGCCTGCGCACCTACCGCAACCTGTGCCGCGTGGCCGGATTTAAGCCCGAACGTGTGCCGTTCAGGTGGTACAATCCAGCCATTGGCGGCATGCAGGAGGGCAGCGTGGATGCGCTCAATGGCACGCCATGGCTGGCCAACGACATGCTGGGCAGCACGCCGGAGCGCACGTACTTCATGGTCGTCGGCGACGACGGCAATGCGGGCCCGACACGCGGCGTCACCGGCATCGTACCGGCGCACCTGGGCCGTAACATGTTCATCAAGCGCACGGTGCCCGCGATCATCAGTGTGGAAGCCGCCGAAAGCCAGCCGGGCGAAGAAACCTGGGTAACCATGCCGGCGGGATTAGCGTTGGGCAGCCAAGGGGCCCTGAGCATCATCGAAAACTACACGATCATCGGCCCCTGTGTCCCCGACCCGGCCTGAACGGAGTGCTGCCATGCCGAACGTGGGTGATAACTGCGAAGGCTGCGGCCTGAACGACCTGCGCGAAACAAGGGTTAACGGCCGAACCAGGGTAGACGTGCCCGAAGACTATATGGCCGAACACCTGGGCCCGCCGCAGCGGTCACTGCGCAGATGAATCACCTGGGGCATGTCTCAACTGCACCATGCGGTGGCCGGCCGCACAAGCGCCTCCTGCGGCGGAGCGATGCTACTGGCGCTTGAGGGTTTCCAGAGTGTTTTTGAACAGGATCTGCGTGGTCACGCTGCCCACCCCCCCGGGTACAGGGCTGGCCCAGGCTGCCACCTTGCTGACGCTCTCCCAGTCGCAGTCGCCGGCGTACTTGCCGCCTTCCACTGCAATGGTGGCGACGTCAACGACAATCGCGCCGGGCTTTACGTAATCGCCGTTCACCACGCCGGGCTTGGCCCCCATAGCGGTGACCAGAATGTCGGCTTGGCGGCAGATCTCGGCCAGGTTCGGCGTGCGCGAGTGGCACAGGGTCACGGTACAGTCTTTGTCAAGCAGCAGCAGCGCCGCAGGCTTGCCCACGATCACGCTGCGGCCCAGCACCACGGCGTGTTTGCCCCTGAAGTCCACGCCGCTTTCGGCGGCAAGTTCGATCGCCGCGCGGGCAGTGCAGGGCAGGTTGCGGTATTGTTTCATCATCAGGTGCCCGAGATTGTCCGGGTCCACGCCTTCCACATTTTTGGCCGGTGCGATCACCTTGGCCAGTTCGTTGGCATCGAGGCCTTTAGGCAAGGGCAACTGCAGAATCATGCCCGTGACATCCTTGCGCGCGCAGATCTCGCGGATCCTGGCTGCCACCTGTTCGTGCGTGCTGGCGGCATCCATGCGTTCGGCGGTGTAGGCCACGCCCAGCTTTTCAGCGGCTTTCTTCTGGTTGTTCACGTACCAGTCGCTGCTTTCGTCGCGGCCCACGCTCAGGCTGACCAGATGCGCGGGTTTGCCCGCGGCCTTGAGCGCGGCAAACTCGGTCTTGAGTTGTTCGCCGATGCGTTTGGCCAGTGCCTTGCCGTCCAGAGTCTGCGCGGTCATGGGTGTCTCCGTCGTGCCTGCTTGAGGCCGGGATGGTAGCGGCTTTGGGCGGCATTGCGACGGGCGACTTTGTGTTTTTGGCGCGGGCGCCGCGGGCGGGTTTGTTGCCGATCCGCAAACGGGCTGGTCGTGCCCACGGGTCGCAAGGGAAGTTGCGGGCGTGTTTTGCCCCGCCCGGCACGGCGGGGTACGGTTACACCTGCGTAGAACCCCTGCCTTTCCCCTTGGGGACATCTTCATGCGAATCGTGCTTCGAACCGCACAGGTGGCGGCGTGCGCGGCGGTGCTGGTCGGCGTGTCGCTGCATCGGGTCCAGGCCGAGCCCGCGCCTGACCCGGCACCGGCCAAGGAACAGCCCAGGCTGCGGGTTCTGGATCGCACGCTGTTAAGCATTGCCCTGCCGAAACTGGCCGCGGGCGACAAACCCGGCACGGCGGGCACGCCGGTTACCGTGAACCACACCGCCGATCGCGGCTGGGTGGCCAAGGTTGCCCACGGCAACCCGCGCAGCCCCGGCGCCAGTAACGGCGTGGTTGTGGTGGGCTCGGGCGGTTCCAGCGAAGTCTGGGGCTATGACCTGGAAAGCGGCAAGCGCCGCTGGTCTGCGCGCAGCGACGATTCCGGGATCTCCAGCATCGTTATCTCCGGCGATTCGGCCTATTTCACGACCTACAGTTGCACGCTCGAGCGCGTGCTGGTTGCCACCGGTGTCCACAAGTTCCGCAAGTGGATTTCGCCCACGGTGGACTGCGCGCCTGATGTGGGCGGCGATATGGCCTTTGCCAGCTACCGCGCCGGAACCACGTACCAGATTTCCGCCCACAGCACCTCCAGCGGCGCCGAATCCTGGAAAGTTCCCGCGCCGGGCAACGTGATTTACGCCCCCGTGGTGCGCGGCCAGAAACTGTACGTTGCCACCACCGACGGCCGCATCGCAGGCTTTGACACCTCGCGCGGCACCATGGAATGGAACCGCGAGGCTGGCGCCACCGGCGCGCCCGTGGCCACGGATTTCGGCCTGCTGGTGGTCACCGCCACGACCGACAACGGCATCCTGCCGGCCAAGGCTCCCGCGCCGGCCAAGGCCGCGCCGCAGCAGCCCGCGGCCCCGGCGGCCGACAGCGGCAAGAATGACCGCAAGACCGACCGCAAGACCGAAAGCCGCCCCGCCCCTCCGGTGCCCGAACAGGCCGCTCAGACTGCCGATGTCGGTCTGACCCTGGCGGCGGTGGGCGACCGGCGGCTGGCGCTGATTACCAACGCGCCGGAACAGGGTGCCGGCATCAGGCTCAGCGGCCCGACGGGTTCAGGGCTGGATTACCAGGGCCCGCGCCCCGGCGTGGACGGCAACCTGTGCGTGATCGCGCTGGGCAACCGCGTGATTGCCCTTGATCTGGCCAGCGGCGCCACAAAGTGGGAGTTGCAGGTTGAGACCCGCCACGGCGAGTTCTGCCAGCCCGCCTTTGGCGACGGCATGGTGTTTCTGGCCGACAGCTACGGGTTTGTCACCGCGCTGGACCGTAACACCGGCAACCTGGTTTGGTCCTACAAGGCCGAAGGCTACGCCTTTGGGGCGACACCCGCAATCAGCAACAACCGTGTGGTGCTGACGACCACGTCAGGCCTGCTGCTGTGCCTGCCCACAGGCACCAAACAGGCGCGCAAGGACCACAAGCCGGCAGAGGCGTTCCAGAAGGCGGTGATCAACCACGGCGGGGTCAAACCCGCCAACGACGTGCCCGACCCGCGTCGCCGCCCGACGGCCCAGTCGGGCGAGCCCGGGGCCACGCCGATTGAACCCGCCCCGACGGATGCACCCCGGCCGGGCACCCAAAGCCCGCCGGCGCAGCCCCCGGCGACAGAACGCGACCCGTTTGAGGATCTGCCCGAAGACCGGCGTGTGGGTCCCGGCGGCATACCACCGCCCAAATCAGGGCCTGGCGGCATAGTGCCCAGGGAACCACCGGGGCCGGCCCTGCCAAATCCGTTCGAGAAAAAGAGGTGAGCAAGCCGGGGGCGCGCAAGAGCGCCCCTGGTTCTGTTTTGCCCTGTGCCATTGAGATTCGCGTGCCGTCATTTAGGTTGACGGCATGTTCTCGCAAACCACGGACTACGCCATACGCGCCGCGATTGAAATCGCCACGCGTGAGGGCGGCAAGCCGGTGCTGGCGGCCGAACTGGCCGGCAGCCTGGATATCCCGCACCGCTATCTGTCCAAGATTCTGCTGCAACTGGCCAAAGCCGGGGTGCTTGATTCCACGCGCGGCCGGCACGGGGGCTTTACCCTGGCCCGGCCCGCCGACCAGATCAAGCTGCGCGATGTGGTGGCCCCGTTTGAAGACCTGCGCAAGTGCGAGCAATGCATCATCGGCCAGCCGATCTGCAACGACGAGGTGGCGTGCCCGCTGCACGAGTTCTGGAAGGATGTGCGCGAGCGCTATCTGCGCGAGCTTGACACACGCACGCTGGGCGATCTGGCAACCCACCAGGTCAAGCGGCTGCGCGGCATGGAGGTCAAGGTGTTGACGCAACTGCCCCATGTGCCGGGCCGCGCGACACTGAAACTGCCACCCAAGTCGGAACGTCCGCCGTCTTGAATCCGGCGAAAAAGCGGACCCGGCCGGGGTTACCGGCCGGGCGAGCGCCGAGGTTCCAGGGCAAGCGTCAACCTGTTACCTGCGAACCTGAAGCGAGACACTGTTGCTCAGCGCGGCGCTGCTCACGAGGCTCAGGGCGGGGTCCCCGTGCGCCGGATCGGCGGTCTGCGGGGCCAGAACCCGAATCCGGAACATGTAGGCGTTGGTGGTGAAGTAGCCATCCTCGGCCGGGGCCTCGACCATCAGGGCGTACTGGCCCGCGGGCAGGTTGGCGAAGTAGATGTGGGCGTCATCGTTGTTCGAGGCCCCGGTGGCGACCTCCACGTAGTTGCCGCGTTCCTGGCGCAGCAGCACCACATTCAGCTTGCCGACCATCGCCGAGAAGAAGACCGAGATCTGAAGGTCGCCGCCGTTGGTGTCGAACAGCAGGAAGTCGCGGGGGTTGGTGTTGGGGTCGTCGGCGTCCGAGGTAACGCTCAGGGGCCGGGCCTGGACGTATTCGTGCCCCTGTTCAATGCGGCCCAGCATGGCGTAGGTCTCGGCATCGTCGAAACCCGGCACGTCGAACATATCCGGCTGGTGGGCATAGCCCCAGGGTTCGTAGACCACCAGTTCGCGGGCGATCTTGCGCACGGTGCCGTCGGCGTCGGTCATCAGGAACACCAGGTCAAACAGGCCGGCTTCCTGGGGCGTGCCGGTGATGGTGGCGTTGCCGCTGAGTTCCAGACCGTCGGGCAGAGCACCGAATTCCTCCAACAACATCCAGGTCACGCCAGGCGCGTCGGACAACTGGGCCTCATAATCCACGCCGCGCATGGCCCGGTGCAGGTCGAAGATCGCAACGGCGGCCGGAGCCTCGTCATTGGGATTGGTCAGCGAGAGGTTGGGGGCCAACAGGTCGGTGTGAACTTCAGCACTGGATTCGGCTTTGGGGGCATCACAGCCAATCAGGGCCAGAGCCGGGGCGAACATCAGAGCAGGCAGAAGGTTACGCATGGCATTCTCCTTGAGGTTGACGCTGCTGAACTAAGTGTATCTCATGGTAAAAAGATATGCAACTATTTTTATAGTTTTATCTGGCGTCAACTAGGGAATTCATTGTAAGTTTATGTTTATAAAGACTTATGGAAAAGATCGGGTGGTTGTTACAGACTTGGGTTGACCTATAAGTCCGCTCCCAAAGTGGCAAAAGTGACTAATATGCTATTTTTGGGTTAGCGGAAGCCCTGCTTACCGGGCATCGGCAGCATTAGCCAGCAGGTACTCTTCCACATAGGGCCGGTCGGCGCGCTTGATGCCCGATTTGGGCGCGTACTTCTTGAACGCCCGGCGTAACTCGGTGCGCGTGAAGTCGCCCGGGTCGTACAGTTCGTGGCAGGTGCCGCACTTGGCCTCGTATAGTTTTTTGCCGTAGGCGTGGGTCTGGTCTGCGGGCGCGGCTTCGGCGGCGGGGTTGGGCGTGCTTTCGCAGGCCGCCACAAGGCCCAGCACAAACAGCATGGCTGCCAGTTTCTTCATGGTGCACCTCAAGGCCGGGGGCAGAGAACTGCCCCCGGCAGCCCAGGCCGGGAGAGCACCGGCCCGAGGGAATCAGAACCCGATGCTGATGCTGACGACAAAGCGCGTCTCGTCACCGTCGTCGCGCTTCTGGCTTTGCTGGTGTTTGAACTCGGCGCGGAACACCAGCTTGCTCAGGGGCCGGAAGCTGACGCCGACAGTCAGGGCAATGCGGTCGTCGCGCGCGGCTGTGCCGACATGGTCGTCGTTGAGGTCGTTTTCTTCCAATCGCAGGATCAGCCCGATGTAGGGCCGGCTGCCGAAGGTCGTGCCGCGCCAGGCCGAAGGAAACGGGTCGAACTTGAACAGCACGTCCACAAAGTAGGCCCACAGCCCATTGGGGCGTGTGGCGTCGCTTTCACGGTTGATCCAGATGCGGGCCCATTCGCCGGTGACGTCAATGCCGAAACGGTCAAGAATGTCGAACTTCAGGGCGCCGTCCACGGCCACGCCGCGAGTGGCCTGGGTGTTGTCGGGGCCGACGTTCTGGTAGTTGTAGCTGAAGCCGAAGTCGCCGCTGATGAAGCCGGCCCCCATTTCGTCGAACTGGGGCGTGATGCCAAGGCGCGTCCAGATGGCCTTGTTGCCGTTGTTGTCGCGGCGGAAGCTGGTGCGGGCGCTGCGGGCGCCTTCGTTGTTGGTGAAGTTGTCATTGAAGCCCTGGGTGACCTGCAACTGGTAGTTGAAGCTGAAGTACGGCACCTGGTTGAACGTGCCGTACACGCCCACACCCGGCTGGTCAAACGCGGTGGGGATCACGCGGCGCGCCACATAGGGGCGGTCGGCCAGATCCCAGAAAATATCGTCGTGGTTCTGGTTGTAGCGGCCGAACGCGATCAGCAGCAGCCCGG
Organism: Planctomycetota bacterium; assembly: GCA_015075515.1. GTDB lineage: Bacteria > Planctomycetota > UBA8742 > UBA2392 > UBA2392 > H3-PLA7. The sequence goes on along the minus strand of JABTUE010000001.1, from coordinate 948,071 downwards.
CCTTGAAGCTGAGTTCGTCCAGTGCGGCGATGTCAATTTCGGCGTACTCAACCAGGATGTAGTTGTCGGACAGAAAGCTGGCGCCACTGCCGCCGCCTTCGAACTCGATTTCCATGCCAAAGCCCAGCCAGTCGGTGATCTGCCACTCGAACTGGGGAACAATGCGGTAGGCCTCGAAGTAGTTTTCGCTCTGGCCGCCGTTGTAGCGGTCGAGTGTTTTGTGCTGAAAGGTGGCATAGCCGCCCAGGGTGAAGTCTCCCACGGGGGTTTCAACGTGCCCCAGGCCGTCCTCCCATTTTTTCACGGCGCTGGGTTCAGGCTTTGGTTCGGGTTTGGGGGCAGGTTCCTGGGCGGCCAGCAGGCCGGCCATCAGCAGGGGCAGAATCGCAATAACGGGTCTCATGTCGGTCTCCGTGGTGGTATCCGTTAGATACTGAGACGCGGTCTCAAGTTCAAGTGCAAATGAGACCCGTTCGCAATGACGGGCGTCACGGTAAACACAACCCGCCGGCACAGGGCCGGCGGGTTGCTGATCATCCGGAGGCTGCGTTCAGAACATCCACTGCAACTGCAGGCGCAGTTCGTGGAAGTTGTAGTAGTCCGACCCGCGCTCGACGCCCGCCAGACCGGCGCCACGGCTGACACCGTGGGGAAGCTGCTGGACCACATAGCGGTATTCCGCCGAAAGTTTCAGGTTGTCGCCGTGCACAAACCAGGTGACCTGGCCGCCGTATTCCCAGCCGTCAGCCCCGAAGCTGTCACCGTCCACGGGCGCGCCGCTGCCCGTCCGCCGCGAACGGAACTCGTCAAAGTTCACCCAGGCAAAGCGCGCCCCGATGTTCAGGCGGTCGCGCAGCACAAAGTAGTTCACGTCCACGCTGGCGCCCAGATCGGTCAGGCCTTTGACCATGAAGCGGTCGTCGTCCAGGTTCAGTTCCTGCAACGCCCCGCGCGCGGTGAACTTCACGCTGCGCATGTGCAGCGCCCAGTTCACGGCCAGCCCCAGCCAGCGGAAGTGGCCGTCAGCAGTGGCGTGGAAGATGTCGGCCTGCACCGGCAGGCGCCCGCTGGCCGGAACGGGCACGGTGCCCGGGTTTGGGTTGTTGTGGTACACGTTGCCCAGAAAGGTGTTGCGGCCCTCGACGCGGGCACTGAAGTAATTGGCGGCCACGGCCACCATCACGCGCCACACACCGCTGTCGGGGTCGTTGTCCATGTCGGCGTAGTGGCGGCGGATTTCGCCCAGCGGGTGAAACTCCAGGCGCCCGGCGATCATCAGGTCGGAGTCCACAAGCTGGCCGAAGGTCTCCGCGTTCATGCGCCAGTCGTTGTTGCGAAAGCCTCCGGCGTAGTGTTCGGTCTTGTTGAAATCGGTGACATTCACGCCGCGCCCGGTGATGGTGCCGCGGCCCTGGGCGCCGTCGGCGCTGGCCAGCACGCCGTTGAACACGCCCACGTTCCAGCGCAGCAGCGCCGGCTCGCCGTCCATGTCGTACAGGTCGGCGCGCCCGGAAACCTCAAGCCCCTTGACCCAGCCCTGATTGAAGGCCTCGTCGGCGATATCGCGGTCGGTCCACACCGACCGTTCGTGGTCCACCAGATAGCCCCAGGTGGCGGGGGCTTTCATCTGGCCGGCTGTCAGGTTGAACAACGGCGTGGGCGCCCAGCGGAAGTGGGCGTCCTCGATCCGCACGCCTGTGGTGTTGGGCCAGTTGTAGACCAGCCACACGCGGTACTGGAACTCGGGCCCGAAAATGTGCCCGTGGATGAAGCTGCGCACCCCCGGCAGGCTGAAGTTCGTGAAATCGGCCCCGTTCTGGCCGCTGCGGCTGCCCTGGGCCCGCGCGTCGTGATAGGTCAGCCGGAATTGCGTGGCCGTGGTCAGGGTCAGCTCAAACTCGTCGCCCGGCGTGCGAAAGCGCAGGCCGGAGTTGCCAAGACTCCCCAGTTCGTCCTGGGCCGCCAGCGCCGGTGCCAACAAGACCGCCAGCGCGACCAGGATCAGTGTCTTGCGCATGATGTACTCCCCCAGGTTGGTGGTTAAACCTTCATCACGTCGTCGGATTTCTTCTGCAGCGCCTCGTCAATCTGCTTGTTGTGGCTGTCGGTCAGTTTCTGGATTTCTTCTTTCAGGCCGCGGTGGGTGTCTTCGGTCAGGATGCTTTCCTTCAGCGACGCGTCAGCATGCTTGATCGCATCGTGGCGCGCGTTGCGGATGCCCACCTTGGCCTTTTCGGCGATGTCCTTGAGCTGTTTGACGATCTTCTGGCGGTTTTCGGTGGTCATGGGCGGTATGCGGCAGATGATTACCTTGCCGTCGTCGCTGGGGTTCAGCCCGATGTTGGCGTCGCGGATTGCCTTGGCAATCGTCTTGAGCTGGCTGATATCAAACGGCTTGACCGTCAGTGTCGAGGCGTCAGGTGTGTTGATCTGGGCCGCGGCCTTGATCGGCGACGGCGTGCCGTAGTAGTCGAACTTGATGTTTTCGATCATGGCCGGGCTGGCCTTGCCGGCGCTGATGCCCACGAACTCCTGTTTCAGGTGGGCGACCACCTTGTCCATGGCTTCTTCGCACTCCATTGAAATCGTGTCGTAGTCTTTGGACATGGCGGTCTCCGGGTGGTGTTACGGGCGAAGAATGTAAGGAAACGGCGCGAAACGTGCAAAGGGAACGGGGCGATTTTGGAACACGGACCGGGCAGAGAGCTACGCCTCGATCAGCGTGCCCACGTCCTGGCCCCGAACGGCCTTGACCAGTTGGTCCGGGTCGTTCATGTCCATGACCATCACCGGCATGCCGTGTTCGCGGCACAGGGCGATGGCGGTCTGGTCCATGAAGCGCAGATTTTTCTCCAGGGCTTCCTGGTAGCTCACGCGGCTGTAGCGCCGGGCATCTTTGTGCTTCTTGGGGTCTTTGTCGTATACGCCGTCTACCTTTGTGGCCTTGAGAATCACGTCGCAGCCGATTTCCACGGCGCGCTGGGCGGCGGCAGTGTCAGTGGTGAAGTGCGGGTTGCCGGTGCCAGCGGCGATGATCACCACGCGGCCCTTTTCCATGTGGCGGATCGCGCGGCGTCGCACCCAGCGCTCGGCCACGGCTGGAACCTCCAGACTGGACAGCACCCGGGTTTCCATGCCGATGGATTCGCAACTGTCCTGCAGGGCAATCGCGTTCATCACCGTGGCCAGCATGCCCATGTAGTCGGCGCTGGCCTTGCCGATGCTGGTGATGTTGAGCTGCGAGCCGCGCACAAAGTTGCCGCCGCCGACCACAACGGCAAGCTGCACGCCCAGCTTGTGCACGCTCTGGATCGTGCGCGACAGCGCCAGCAGGGGCTCGGCGTGGATGCCGAACCCGCCGGCGGTACAGAAGGCTTCACCGGACAGTTTCAGCAGCGGGCGCTGGAAGCGAACCTTGGCGGGCATGGTCGCGTTCTAGCGCGACAGCCCCGCGCAGGCAAACCGGAAAATCACGCCGAAATGGGCCGCGTCGGCCCGCCTTGCGCCCCTACCCCCCTGCGTTATAGTCGCCCTTCCACATCTACAGGCCGGTCAAGGCGAGGTTGTCATGGCGGAAGGCATGGTGGCAAAGGGGCTTCAGGACGTTGTCGTTGACGACACGTGGATCTGCAAGATTATCGGTGACCAGGGCAAGCTTTACTATTACGGCTACAGCATCCACGACCTGGCCGAACACTGCACCTATGAAGAAGTGGTATTTCTGCTGCTCAAGGGCAAGCTTCCCAACCGTGCCGAACTGGACCAGATTACCCGTGAACTGAAGGAAGCCCGCGGCCTGCCCTATGGCGTGCGCGACGTGATCAAGAGCGCCCCCAAGGGCAGCATCCCCATGGACGTACTGCGCACTGCCGCCAGTGCCCTTGCCCTGACCGACCCCAAGCCCGGCGACGACAGCCCCGAGGGGCGCTACCGCAAGGCCATCCGCATGGTGGCGCTGTTTCCGGAGATCGTGGCTGCCGATTACCGCTTCCGCCGCGGTGAAGAGCCCGTGGCGTCCAACCCGAAGCTGAACCACGCGGCGAACTTTCTGTACCTGCTGCACGGCAAGGAACCCGGTGCCGACGCCGCGCGCACCATGGACGTGGCCCTGGTTCTGCACGCAGAGCATGACTTTAATGCCAGCACATTCACGGCGCGGGTGATTGCCGCGACCATGTCGGACATGTACAGCGCCGTCACCGGCGCGATCGGAGCGCTCAAGGGGCCGCTGCACGGCGGCGCCAACGAGGGCGTGATCAAGACGCTGCTGGAAATCGGCGAGCCCGCCAACATCAAGCCCTGGCTGGCCGAGAAGTTCAAGGACAAGAACTTCCGCCTGATGGGCTTTGGCCACCGCGTGTACAAAACGCTGGACCCGCGCGCGATCGTGCTCAAGAAATACAGCGAAAAGACCGGACGCGAGCGCGGAACCACCAAGTGGTTCGAGATGTCCAACGAGATCGAACAGATCATGAAGACGCGCGAAAAGCCGCTGTACCCCAACGTGGATTTCTACAGCGCCAGCACGTACTTCATGATGGGCCTGCCGCCGGAGATCTACACGCCGATCTTTGCCGTGGCCCGCGTGGTGGGCTGGTGTGCCCACGTGATTGAACAGCAGACCCACAACAAGCTGATCCGCCCCGCGGCGGACTATCACGGTGAGATTGACAAGCCTCTGCCGCCGATTGACAAGCGGTAGGGCGCAGGCCGGCAGCGGGAGTCAGCAGTCGGCAGTGCCCGTCCTGTGCCGTTGCTTTTCCTGCCGACTGCGACTTGTCTGCCGGCTTCTGCCGTACATGGTCAAAACCCGCGTACTTCTGCTTGGCGCGTCAGGCTCCATCGGGGCCAGCACGCTTGACGTGCTGCGTCAACACGCCGATCGCTTCGAGCTGACCGGCCTTTCCTGTGGCCGCCGCTGGTCCGAACTCATGGCTGCCGTCGCCGAGTTCAAACCCGCCGTGGCCGCCGTCTGCGACGCCGAAGCCGCCAAGCACGCCCGCGAACCCGCCAAGGCCCTGGCCGCCAGGGGCATCCGCACCGAGTTCCTGTTCAACGGCGTAGAGCACATGAGCAAGCTTGCCCGCGAGCTTGACTATGACGTGCTGCTGGCCAGCGTTACGGGTGCCGCGGGTCTGCCCGCGGTACTGGAGGCCGCCAAACGCGGCAAGCGCATCGCGCTGGCGAACAAAGAATCGCTGGTGATGACGGGGCCGATCCTGACGGCCATCTGCAAACAGACCGGGGCCGAGCTGCTGCCCGTGGACAGCGAACACAGCGCGATCTTTCAGTGTCTGCGCGGCGAAAACGCGCGCGAGATCAAACGTATTATTCTGACCGCCAGCGGCGGGCCGTTCCGCACCACGCCGATGGAAGACCTTAAACACGTCACGCTGCAGCAGGCCCTGAAACACCCCACTTGGCAGATGGGCCCCAAGATCACGATTGACAGCAGCACCCTGTTCAACAAGGCGCTGGAGGTCATCGAGGCCCGCTGGCTGTTTGACGTGCGGCGTGACCAACTGGATGCCGTGATTCATCCGCAAAGCATCGTGCACAGCATGGTCGAGTTCGTGGACGCCAGCATCATGGCACACCTGGGCCCCACGGACATGAAGATCCCGATCCAGTTCGCGCTCAGCTACCCGGCGCGCATCGCCCAGCCCGTGCCCAGCATTGCATGGGAGCGCATGGCCAGCCTGACCTTTGAGCCCGTGAACTACGATCGCTTTCCGGCGCTGAAGCTCGGCTTCGAAGTCGCCGGCGAAGGCGGCACCCTGGGCGCGGTGTTCAACGCTGCCAACGAAGTCGCCGTGGAACGTTTCATCGGCGGGCAGATCCGGTACCTGGACATCTACCGCACCGTCAAGGCCGCCTGCGACGTCCACAAAAACATCACCCAGCCCAGCCTGGAAGAAGTGCTGGAGGCCGACCGGCAGGCCCGCGCCTACGCCCGCAAGGCCGTGTAAGTGGCTTACAGCTTGCCCCCGGCGACAATCCGGCCGTACAGGTTCAGCAGCGGCGTGTCCAGTTCGTGCGGCTCGGCGTCAATCAGGTACACGCCAGTGGCGTGAATGCGGTTGAGGATTTCTTCGCGCTCTTCCAGCAGCGTCAGGGCCGCAAGCTGGCGGTAGGCGTCGGCGGGGCGTTCGACGGGATTGCGCAGAACCTGGTGGTAGACCGGGTCGCGCATGGTGGCAACCAGCGCGAAGTGGCGGCGGCGAATCTGGGCCACGTTGCGCTGAAGTTCCCAGCCCGCGGCGGCGTTGTCGAAATCCGTGGCCAGCACCACCAGCGACCGGCGCGTCAGCACGTGGTTCATATGCACAAACGCCGGTGTAAACGCCGTTTCCGTGTGCTGGTTGCCAACGCCCAGCGAGGCGCGCACAATCCGCGCAAGCTGGCCGCCGCCGGCGCGCGGCGGCACCAGCGCGCGGATCGCGCCGTCAAACACCATCAGTCCCACCAGGTCGCCGCGGTGCAACGCCGCCGCCGCCAGCTTCACCAGCGACTGCAACGCCAGATCCACCTTGCGCAGATTGCCTGCGCGTGCGCCCATCAGGCGCCCGGCATCACAGGCCAGCATGATGTGCCGGCGGCGTTCGGGTACATAGCGCCGCACCGCAAGCTGGCCGGTGCGGGCAAAGGCCTTCCAGTCCACGCTCTGGGGCGGGTCGCCCGGCACGTAGGGCGCCAGCGACTCAAACTCGCCACCGCGCCCCACGCCGCGCGCGCGGCTGGTGCCGGCATCGGCATCCTGGGCGGCCTTGAGAATCAGGCGGTTGCTGTGCAGCACCTCAACGCCCGGAATGGCCGCGACGCTGGCCGGGGCGCGCAGGCGAACCACGCGGCGCATCAGGCGCAGTGGCCCTGACAGCACCGCCGTGGCGTGGTCAAATTCAAACAGGCCGCGGTCCGACGCGGCCATGTTCTGGTCCCACACCGCCTGCTCGTCTGGCGCGAGCACAAACGGCAGCGGCGAACGGTCGCCTTCCAGTGCCGGGGGCAGGATGTCGTACAGTTCGCCGCGCACGGTACCGTCGCCGGTGTTGCGCAGTGTCAGTATGTGGGCAAACGGCGGCCCCACACCAACCTCGGACGGAATCCGCCGCGTCAGTGTCAACACCAGCCGGCGCGGCAGCAGCAAAGCGTCCACCAGCAGCGCGCCTGTCACCAGCAGCGCGCCCGTCAGCCACGGTTTGAACAATGACGGATCAGCCAGTGCGGCCACGCCCAGTCCGCACAGGGCCAGGGCCAGCACCAGCGCGCCTCTGGTCGGAAAATAGCCCACGCTTACCTCGGCACCGGCACGCGCGCGACAATGTCCTGCAGAATCGTGTCGGTTGTTGTTCCTTCAAGCTCGGCCGCGGCCGTGCGGTAAAGGCGATGGCGCAAAGCCGCCGGGGCCAGTTCGCGCACGTCGTCGGGCACCACAAACGCGCGCCCGTAGGTTGCCGCCAGCGCACGGCTGGCCCGCAGCAGCATCACGCCCGCGCGCGTGGATGCGCCGGCGCGCAGAAACGGGTGCTCGCGCGTCTGGCGGATGATCTGCAGCGTGTAGTGGGCGATTTCGGGCCGCACCTCGACGCTCAGCACATGCCGGCGCATTGCCTGGAGATCTTCGGCCCCGAACAGGTGTTCCCTGATCAGCCCGCCGAACTCGTCGGTCGTGCGCGGTGCGCCATGCAGCCGGAAGATCTCCAGTTCATCGGGCTCGGCCGGGTAATCCACCAGCAGTTTGAACAGAAACCGGTCCAGCTCGGCCTCGGGCAGCGGATACGTTCCCTCGTTTTCCAGAGGGTTCTGGGTCGCCACCACGGTGAACAGTTCGTGCAGCGGGTAATCCGCGCCGTCGGCGCTGACGATGCGTTCCTGCATGGCCTGCAGCAGCGCGGCCTGGGTGCGCGCCGGCGCGCGGTTGATTTCGTCGGCCAGCAGCAGTTGCGTGAACACCGGCCCGCGCCGGAACTCAAAGTCGGCTTTGTCGGGCCGGAAGATGCTGGTGCCAGTGATGTCACTGGGCATCAGGTCGGGCGTGAACTGGATGCGCCGGAACTCCAGTGTGCACAGGCGTGCCAGCGTCCGCACCAGCAGTGTCTTGGCCGTGCCGGGGTTGCCTTCCAGCAGCACATGGCCGCCCACCAGCAGCGCCACCAGCGTGTGGCGCACCACGCCGGGCTGGCCCTTGACCACGCGATCCACGCCTGACTCCAGCGCGTTGGCGAATTGCGCGATCCGTGCCTCCAGCGGCGCGGCGCCTGTATTTGCAGCCGGCTGCGGCATCTGAGGTTCGTTCATGCCTGCCCCCCGTTGCGGTTTGTTTCAATCTCGCGGCGCATGCGCCCGGCCAGTGTTGCGGCGGCGTTCACCAGCCGCTGCACGTCGTCCATGCCGGGCGCGTGCCGGATGCGCCCGGTCTGCCTGTTCAGGGCGCCCGGCCCGGCGCGCGTTCCCCCGGCACGCACCACCGCGCCCTCGCCCCCCAGAACCAGCGCCGACCGACGCATCAGCGCGCGATAGGCCGCGTGGTGGTCGCGCGCCCGGAGCATCATGCGCGCGATGCCGTCCACCGCATACAGACGCGCCCGGCGGTCCAGGCTGGCGGCCGCCACCGGCCGCAGCACTGTGGCCTCACGCCAGCCGAACAACCCCAGCAGAAGCAGCAGCGACAGGGTCAACCACAGTCCGGGCGGGGTCAAGGCCAGATATTCCAGGTCGGCGTCGGCGGCAAAACCGTGCAGCGTCTGTTCGAACAGCAGTTTGCCTCCCTGCGGAAGACCGGAAAACAGTTCCATGGCCAGCGACCCGGCGCCGGGTTCGCCCAGATACCGGTTGGAGACCACATCCGGGTCGGCCAGCAGAACAATGCCGCCGCTCTGCTGTCCCTGGCGACGCAGCCGGATCGCCACGGGCTGGCCCTCGGCCGTCTGCAGCAGCGTGTCGGCGCGCAGATCCGGCAAAGCGCTTTCGGGCGGGCGTTCCCAGCGAAAGGTCTGGATCGGCGCCGGGTTGGCAAAACCGGTTTCGCTTTCGCGGCCCGGCGCAACCAGCAGCGCACCCGACCCCCGGCGCTCCACGGCCAGAATGCCCGACAACCGGGCGGCGGACATCACGGCCTCGATGTCTCCACGCCAGTATTCGGATTCCGCGACAATGTCCTTGCCGTCTTCGGTGCGCAGATACTTGTAGCGGCGCTTGGGCACGGCAAACACCAGGTTGCACGGGCGGCTCAGCGCCTCGCGGAACAGCGCCTCAACTTCGCGCTGAAACTCGTCCACGTATTCCGGTCGTGGCTCCAGCAGCACCAGCGTGTCGCTTCCATAGCCGTCCCACGCCGGCAGTTTCAACGACTCGGCCGAGACACGCACCGTCCGGCCGTGCGCGCGCAGCAGTTCCGCCAGCGCGGCGTGCCCGCCCGGCGAAGCGGAGAAGCCGTTGGTGTAGTTGTCCGGCACCGAAGGCTCACGGATCGCCCCGCGCACCAGCCAGCCGATCGTGACCAGCGCCATCGCGCCCAGAATCGCCCAGCGGAACACGCTGTCGCGGCGGGCCTGCCGGACCAGATCGCCGGGCTGGGTCATTGCAAAGCCTCGGCGGGGTTCAGGCTGTCCAGTTCCGAGCGCCAGCGTGCGAACTCGTCGCTGTCGGGCGCGTGGCTGCCGTAACGGACGCGTTCCACCAGACCCAGCAGTCCGCTTACCTGCCGGCGTGTCTGGGGCGCGCGCACCAGTGCCACCGCGTCGCGCCAGGTGCGCACGTCGGTGCTTTCCACGCAGCCCGTCCAGCCCGCCCGCAGCCAGAAAATGCGATAGGCCAGCAGCGCGGCGCGGCCCCAGTCCTGGGCCTTCAGCGCCTGGTCATACTCGCGCAGGGCAAGCTCGAGCGCGTCTTCGAACACTTCGGGCGGCAGCTCCGGTTTGGCATCCGGCGGCTGGCTGGTCCCGGCGGCCGGTTCGGTTTTCTCGCGGTTGGGGCGGGTCTTGCGGGCACGCCGCTGCAGGCGCAGGCCGATCAGTGCGCGAACCAGAAGGTACACGCCAAACAGCGCCGCCAGAATGACAATGACCCAGACAATCACCGTGAACACGTCGCCGATCCAGCCAAGGCCGCTGAGGTCCGACCCGCTGGAGCCGTCGCTACGTGAGCGCGACGAACTTTCGCGCGTGGGCGCCTGGGTGCGGCCGGAGCGGCGGTAGCCGGAGCGGCCGTCGCCGGGCCGCAGGAACTCGCCATCGCCGCCGGACTGTGCGGGGGCCCACTCGCGCGCGGATTGCTCGGGTGTGACCTCGCGCTCGACGCGGTAGCCGCGATACGGCGGCTGTTCCACAATCCGTCGCGCCTGGGTGTCGGCGTCAGACGGCTGTGCCGCCAGTGGTACGGCCAGCGCCGTTAAGATCACCAAGGCCAGCAACAGTCGGCCGATCATCGCCCACCCCGCGGGGTCGGGGGCCGGAACACGCGCGGTTGCGGTCTTGCGGCGGCCGGGGTCTGCCAGGGCCTGGACGTCTGCGGCTGCATGACGGCCGGGGGTACCGGTTGGGGCGGAGCCATGCGGCGACCGGGCGGATGTTTGTAGCCCTTGGGGATATAGCCCAGCATCGGGTCCATCTGAAAGCGCAGCAACTGGGCGTCGTCAATGCCGAAGTTACGCGCCATTACGGCCAGGTCGTAACCTTCCTTGCGGCAGCGCTGGTCAAAGAAAAATACCACGGTCGGCAACAGCACCACCGGCCCCAGCAGCCCCTGCCAAGCCAGCAGCAGCAGATCGCCCCACACCGGATGCCCCGCGTCGGCCAGCAGCACGCGGCCAACCTGGCCCGGCACGCCCGTCAGCGACCACAATCCAGGCACGCCTGTCAGCAGACCAGTGATCAGCACCAGCATCGCCAGCCGCCAGCGAAAGCCCCGCGCCAGAACGGCACTGCGCGAAAACGCTGAGGCTGAATCAGCGTCGTCCAGCATCACGCAGGCCGGCGCCAGACCGTACCGGCCCAGAAACAGCACCAGCAGAAAAAACAGGCCCGGGATGCTGACGAACGCCACAAACATCCAGGCCTGAACCTCGGCGTTGCGGCCTGTTCCCTGGCCGATCAGCCATGCCGGGCCCAGACACAGCAGAAACATGCCGATCAGTCCGGTCAGGTACACCAGCATCGTGGCGGTCAGGTGGCCGCCGCGTTGGAACACCGCCCGCGCCGTTTCGGCCAAGCCGGGGTTATCACCCACATAGAGGCGGCTGGCGATGTACAGCACGCCGCCGGCCGCAAACCAGTGCGCCAGGGCAACGGCGCACAGGCGCGTCAGCCACCAGTAGGCCGCCGTGGCATTGGGATCAAGCACCGACGGCTCGGCCATACGGTGTTCCTGCCAGGCGTATGGATCCAGCAGCAGGTTGAGCCCGAGCACCACCGCCACCATCGGCACAAAGAACGTCAGGTTGTACCAGCGCGCCAGGCTAACCCAGTGACGCATGAACAACGCCGACGACCGGCCAAGGTGATCGCCGAACTGCAACGGACGAAGGTCAAACGCGGTGGCCATGCACGCTCGGGCGCAAGACGCGACGGGCCATTATGGCTTGGGCCGGGCGATTGGTCAGGGACATGCCTGTTCCAGAACCTGACGCGCGCGCTCCAGTGCCGGCAGTGATATCGTGTGCGGCCCCGCAAACGGCAGAAAGTCCACCTGCAAGCCGAACTCCAGCAGCAGGTCGCGCAGGTATTCGGCCCAGGCATAGGGCAGAATCGGGTCCTGCCGCCCGTGCGACTGCACCACGCGCAGGCCGCGGTGAGCGGGGGCCAGACGCCGCCATTCGTCTTCGTTCAGAAGTGTGCCTGACCAGGCAATCAGTGCCGCCACGTTCTGGGGCAACTGCAGGGCCACATCCACGCCCAGCATGGCACCCTGGCTGAAGCCGCCGATCGCCACGCGATCCAGCCCAAGGCCGGTTTCGGCGCGCACTTCATCTATCAGCCGCAGCAGCGCCGCGCGCGCCTCCACCAGGCCTTCGGGGCGGTCATTGCGCACGCGGTTGCGAAACGTGCCCTCGGCCAGGGCGCGCTGGATGGCCTCGAAATCCACCATCCACCAGGCCGCGGCTCCGTACATGCCCCACGCCGAAAGGTCCAGCGGCCCGCCCGGAAAATAAAAGCGCGCGTTGGCCTGCAGCCGGTCGGAACTTTCCAGCAGTTCCGCGCCCAGCGGCACCAGATCCGTCGCCGGCGCGCCAAAGCCGTGGCACAACACCACAGCCAGGCCGGGCTTGGCCCCCGCCGGCAGCATATCCACCACACGTGTGCGCAACCCACCCAGCTTGACCGTTTCGTCACGCATCAGTTCTTCTTTTCGACTTCGGCTTTGGCCTGTTCTTCGGCGGCCTGGCGGTCACGCATCACCCAGCCGATCACCACGCCGACCAGCGCCACGGCCGGGATCGTCACAATGTGTATGCCCCACGGAAAATCGCCGGCCACAGGGGTGACGAACACGGAAACGGCAATCGCCGCGCCCAGCAGGGCAAGACCGGCAGTGACCAGCCAGATCGCCTTTGGGGTTGGGTTTCTCACTGCAAACCCTTATATAGAAACATGTTGGAAATGTTTACCCCGCTTTGGCGTGTCCGGCATTTCTAATTGCGGCGGCAGATTCCGGGAAAGGCCCCGGAGTTGTGCCGCACTATACTAACGACATCTTCGACGCCCATTCGACTCGTTTTGAGGAACAGTTCTATGCGGAATCTGGTGATTCTCGGTGCGTTTGTTCTGACTGTGGCCTTCGCCGGCGCGCTGTACGCCCAAGGCGGTGGCGGTGGAATCGGCGGCAGGGGCGGCGGCTGGCCCGGCCAGGGCGGTCAGCCCGGCCAGGGTGGCCAAGGGCAGGGCCGTGGCCCGCAGGGTCAGGGCGGTCAGCCTGGCCAAGGCGGCGGCAACTGGGAAAAAGAACAGATTGACAAACTGGGCTGGGGCGAAGACGGCACCGAAGAGCGCGTGCTGCCCGGCCAGACCGTAGACGACAAGGCCAAGGACGAACGCCTGGAAAAGGAAGCCGACAAGCTCGGCCTTGAGGACAAAAAGGCCCGGGCGGCGTTCAAGAAGATCGCCAAGAAGGGTTGGGATGACGCCGAGCGCGAGGACAAGCGCTGGGCGCCGGTGCGCAAGTCGGTTGCCAGCGATGAAAAGAAACTGGCCGAGGAAACCAAGAAGCATCAGGAGAAGCTGGCCAAGGGCTGGGAAGACAGCGACGCCGAAATGAAGAAAAAGGAAGTGCTCAGCGAGGAAAAGCTCGAAGAGTGGAAGAAGAACTCGGCCGACCTGCGCAAGGAAACGGCCACCGACAAGTCGGCCCGCCAGGATGAGATCCGCGCCCGCCAGATCAAGGAAATCCGCGAAGCCGCGGCCAAGTGGGCCCGCGGCCAGCAGGGCGGCGGCTCCAACGAAGAGCCCAAGGAAAAGAAGGAAAAGAAAGAAGACGGCGACAAGTAATACTCCCGCCTTTCAGCCTGCCGGGCCCCGCCAGGGGCCCGGTTTCGTTTTGCCTACGGTGTGTTTAGACTGCCGCCATGGCCGAAGAATGGATTGACCTTGGTGACGCCGAGGCGCTGAAATCGCCCGGCTGCCGCAGGATTGATGTCGCGGGCCAGCCCGTGGCGCTGTCGTTCATCAATGGCCGCTTCGGTGCCGTCAGCAACGTATGCAACCACGTGGGCGGCCCCCTGGCCGAGGGCGTGCCTGACGGCGAATACCTGACCTGCCCCTGGCACTACTGGAAGTTTCACTTCGCCACCGGTGAGGGCGAACCGGGCTTTGAGGCCGATAAGGTGCCGAGCTATGCCCTGAAGCAGGAAAACGGCCGGCTGCTCATCAGCGCCAAACCTGCGACCAGACGCAACAAGGTGCCGCACGACCCGCACCCCCTGGCCCGCCCCGTCAAGCGCGAAGCGGGCCCTGTGCGTGTGGCGGGAATTTCAACCACCGTGATGACGCGCAAGCACCCGCGCTATTCGGGCAGCGAGGTGCTGCTGCAGCACGCGCTGGATCATGCCGCCGCCGCGGGCTGCGAAACGCGGTTGATCAAATTGAATGACCTGAAGTTCAAGGCCTGCGAGGGTTACTATTCCAAGGCTGCCCGTGCCTGTACCTGGCCCTGCAGCATAACCCAGATGGACCCCAAGGACGAGCTTGATCGCGTGTACGAGGCCTTTGTGCACTGGGCCGATGTGATTCTGCTGGCCACACCGATTCGCTGGGGCAGCGCCAGTTCCCTGTACTACAAGATGATCGAGCGCATGAACTGCATCCAGAACCAGGTGACGATCGCCGACCGGGTGCTGCTGCGCAACAAGGTGGCAGGCTTCATCATCATCGGCGGCCAGGACAACGTTCAGGGCGTGGCGGGCCAGATGCTGAGCTTCTTCAGCGAAGTGGGTTGTGTGTTTCCCCAGTTTCCGTTCATTGCCCACTCCCGCGGCTGGACCGCCGAAGATATGGAAGAAAACGTGCTGGCACTCAAGCGCAGTCACGGCCTGCGCGAGGGTGCGGCCGAACTTGTGGATCGCGCCGTGACGCTGGCCGCCACATTGCTGGCCGGTGCCGGTAACGCCGACCATGTGGGCCGGGGCGGCCGCAAGGCCTTTGATCCGGCTGACCATTAGGCACCCGTTCACGGGTTGTGTGATGCGAACACCCGCGTGTTGCGGGCCGCAGGCAACAGCAACCAACCGCCGAAGGCGCCAACGCAAGTCTTCACGAAAGTAACCGGCAGCCGGGACAGCCATGCATCATTATGGCCTGACCGCCAGCTTCGCCGTGTAGGCCTCGCCGGTTTGGCGCATGTCCCAGGCGGTTTGGGCGAGCACCCCCTGGTCGCGCTTGAGCGTGACCGGCTCGCGCTCTTTTCCGTTCACGACCAGACGAATCGGCTTGCTCAGGTCAATCAGCCCGTCGTGCAGCCACAGCACAAGCTCGCTTACGCCTTCGCTGGTCACCGTGATCAGGTTTTCGGCCTTGCTGGTGCTGACGGTGACTAACCCGCCTGCGGCTTGCTTCTCGGGCCAGTCGCCGCGTTTGCCCTGCCAGGTCTGCTGCTTGATCTCAAGCCAGCCGTGGCGGTTGTTGCCGGGGTTGTCGTCGCCCTTCATGCCGCGCGCCGTGAGTTCCGCCGGGCTGGGTTCGCGCCTATGTTGCAGCATTTCGCCCAGTGCCTGCGCGATCAGTTCGACTTTCGCGCTGCCGTGAAAGCCCTCATATTCGTGAAATTGCAGCGGCAGCTTGGCCTGCTGCATGGCATCGCGGGCCTTGCGCGCCCACGCTGTGGGGTACTTCTTGTCGTCGTTGGCGTGCACCCAGGTTACGGGCATGTTGCGGTGCGCCAACAGCCACGGAAACTCGACCGGCTGCTCGCCCAGTTTGCCCGCCGCGCGCAGGTCAGCGATCTGTTTGCCATCATTGGGCTTGAGTTCTGTCAGGTAATGCATCGGCAGCGCGTCGCGCACACAGATCGCCGCGAACTGGCAAGGCCGCAACTGGGCCAGCCGGAAGCAGGCCTCACCACCCATGCCGCCGCCGGTCAGGTAAATGCGGTCGCGGTCAATGTTGTAGTCGCGCACCAGGCCGTCAATCAGGTTCAGCACCGTGTCCACACCTTCCTGTTTGGGTCCCCAGCCGAAGTATTCGGTGATGCCGGGCGGGTTGGTGGTGGGATCGTGCGACGTGAGGCCACGATTCAGTGCCTGCGGGCAGGCCAGAATGCAGTCGCCCAACCCGCCTGCCCCGGTGCGCAGGCAGGCGCGCAGACCGGAAAGCTCGTACCAGGCCGTGCCCTTTTCGCTGTGCAGGCCGATCACCAGTGGCACGGGCTTGTCGCGGCTAAGGCCTTTGGGCAGGTCAACCATCGCGTAGTTGTTGTAAACCGTGCGCCTGGTGCGCACCTGATAGGGGTAATCCAGCGCGCCCTCGTGGGCGATCTTGAGTTCCGGCAGGGCAGCCGGCACCCGCCGTTGCAGGCCCAGGGCGTGTTCGCGGGCGGCGGCGTGGTCGGTCAGTTCGCGGCCGGCCAGGGCGGAGATCAGCTTGTCGCGGGTCTTGTCGTCTTTGGCGGCAAAGATTGCGTCCAGCGACCGCTGGGGCGTGTCCTGGCCAAGCGCCGCGCGGGCGACCAGCAACGACAGGGCAAGCGACAGGCAGACGCGGCCGGATTTCATAGGGTTGCCGGGCAGGGGCGAACGGGGCATTTTCATTGTAGCGTCGGAAAGTAGTACGTGGGCGGGCTTTCAGCCTGCCCCACACAGGATAAAGGACACCATGGGCTTCAAGTGCGGCATTGTCGGCCTGCCCAACGTGGGCAAGAGCACGCTGTTCAACGCGATCACGGCCAGTGAACAGGCCGCGGCCGCCAACTATCCGTTCTGCACCATAGACAAGAATACCGGCACCGTGGTTGTGCCTGACCCGCGCATTGACGAACTGGTCAAACTGGTCAATCCCGCGCGCGTGGTTCCGGCGACGATTCAGTTTGATGACATCGCCGGGCTGGTTGAAGGCGCCAGCCGCAACGAAGGCCTGGGCAACAAATTTCTGGCCCATATCCGCGAAAGCGACGCGATCGCCCACGTGGTACGCTGCTTTGACGGCGGCGACATCATCCACGTGACCGGCAGCGTGGACCCCGAACGCGACGTGCGCATCATCCAGACCGAACTGGCACTGAAGGATCTGGCCACGGTCGAGTCGCGCCTGGAGAAGGCCGAAAAACTCGCCCGCGGCGGCGACAAGGAAGAAAAAATCCGCGTCGAACTGCTGGACCAGCTTCGGGCCGTGCTGAACGAAGCCAGACCCGCGCGCGAGGTCAAGGTACCCCCGCAGTACGAACCGATGGTGGCCGAACTGATGCTGCTGACGCGCAAGCCGGTGCTGTATGTATGCAACGTGGGCGAATCCGATCTGCCCGACGGCAACAAGCACAGCCAGACCGTGCAGCGTATTGCCGCCGACGAAGGCGCCGAGTGCGTGATCATCAGCGTCAAGATCGAGCAGGAAATTTCGCGCCTGTCGGCGGCCGAACGGCGCGAATTTCTGGACGGGCTGGGCCTGAAGGAATCCGGCCTGGATCGCCTGATCCGCGCCGGGTACCGCCTGCTGGGCCTGCGCACGTACTTTACCGCCGGGCCCAAAGAGGTGCGGGCCTGGACAATCCGCGCCGGCGACACCGCGCCGGTGGCGGCGGGCAAGATCCACAGTGACTTTGAAAAGGGGTTCATCCGAGCCGAGACAATCAGTTACGCTGACTACATCGCCTGTGGCGGCGAACAGGGCGCCAAGGACAAAGGGCGCCTGCGAACCGAAGGCAAGGAATATGTAGTACAGGACGGCGACGTGATGCATTTCCTGTTCAAGAACTGACGCGGGTACCGCATGGCCGGAACGTGGGTTGAGCTAGGCGGCACTCTGCGCGGTTTTGCCGCGCGCCCGGCACGCGATTCGCGCGCCGGCGTGGTCGTGTTGCAGGAAATTTTCGGCGTTAACGGCCACATCCGCGCTGTTGCTGAAAACCTGGCGCGCATGGGCTATGTCACCATCGCGCCCGAACTGTTCCACCGCGTGGCACCGGGCTTTGATGCCGGCTATGACGCCAGGGCCGTTGCCGTGGGCCGCAAATACCGCGAAGCCTGCACCGCCGACGGCATTCTGGCCGACGTCAAGGCCGCGGCGGACTGGCTGCGCGCGCAGGGCTGCACGCGCGTGGGGGTGGTAGGTTTCTGTTTCGGCGGTCATGCCGCCTGGCTGGCCGGCACACTGGACGGCATTGCCGCCTGCGCCTGTTTTTATGGCGGCGGCATCGGCAGGTACCGCCCCGGCGGCGGCCCGCCCAGCGTGGATCTGGCGCCGAAACTCAAGGCCCGCATGCTGATGATCTACGCGGAAAAAGACACGATCATCGAACCGGCCGAGGTCGAGCAGGTGGCGCAGGCTTTGCGCCAGGCCGGTGTGCCGCATGAAGTGCACCTGTTTGCCGGCGTCGGCCACGGCTTTGCCTGCGACGAGCGTGACGATTTTGACGCCGACGCCGCCAACATGGCCTGGCTTAAGGTGTTTGAACTGCTGGCGCGCGAGCTCAAGGCCGGCGCATGAATGACGGCGCCAACAGCGATCGCGGCCACGGCGTGATTCGCCTGCGTGTGCGCGAGATCAGCCAGCTTTTCAACTCGCTGGACCCTGATCCGTTCATTGAACGCGATCTGGACGACGATGCCGCGCGTTACATTGAAAGCTGGGCGCGCGAAATCGGGAAACACCAGCCGCTGCGGCTGGTTGTGCATATTGCCGACCCCAAGGGCCACACCGACCAGCAGGCGCTGATCGAGGCCTCGGTGCGCAACTATTACGGCCAGATGGTTGAACTGGCGCGCAACGAGTTCCGCGAGCTGATGCGCCGGGGACGGCTCAGCCTGCTGATCGGACTGATGGTGCTGGCGGTTTCCATGGCCGGCGCGCACCTGGTGGGTGCGGCACTGGCCGACCGCACCTGGGGTGATCTGGCGCGCGAGGGCATCATGATCGGCGGCTGGGTGGCGATGTGGCGGCCGCTGGAGATTTTTCTGTACGACTGGTGGCCGCTGCGCCGCAAGCGTCTGGACTTTGAGCGTTTACGCGACATGCGCGTTGAAGTGATCCTGCCGCCGGCCCAGGGTTGACGGCAAAGTCCGGGCCGGCGCCGTTGTTTTCGTGCATCAGAACCCCAGCCGGATTGGCCGCCTCCGGTTCGGCTTGCCCCGGCGGAGGCGGGCACTACAATGTTGCGGCCTACTGCTGTGTTCGTCAGGCGGACAACAAGTTTGCGGCGCCGATGAATGTGCTCGGGGAGGCCCAGGTCGGGTGTGAACGGATATGCCCTCCTTAACTGTCGGGGGAAATCCTGACCCGCCTTCCGGCCACCCACCTTGCATAAAGGGTGCACCAAACCGTCCGGCCAACGGCATGCGCGGTTCGCTGAAAAGATCTTGGGCTGACGCCGAGCGCGCGGCCCAAGCTCGTTTAACCACCGTTGACGGCGGCACGCGCCGGCCCGCGTTGCGGTCACCCGGTTGACGGGCACAGGCCCGCGGTTGACAGTAGGGGCCGGGCCTGCCGCACCGGACACGGGGTGTTCCATGCGCCGAACTTTGATGCTGTTTCTGGCGGCCCTGGCGTGCGCGCTGGCACCCGGCTTTGTCGTCCCGGCCCAAAACGCGCCCGATTCACTGACCGACTTTGCCGACGGCAAGGGGACGCTCAAGCCGTTCACGCGCCTGGCCGCACGCGGGCTGGACAGTTGCGCAGGGCTGGTCTGGCACGACGGCGCCTGGTGGGCCCACAACGACAGCGGCGATGGCCCGTACCTGTACCGTTCGACCTCGCTTGATTTCACCGACGCCGAGCGCCTGGCCGTGCCCGGCGCCCGCAACGTGGACTGGGAAGACATCTGCGTGCTGGACGGCCGGTTGCTGATCTGCGACGTGGGCGACAGCCACCGCCGCCGCGACGACATCACCCTGTACCACGTGCGCTACAGCCGCGACGAATCCGGCAAGGGATATCTGGTGCTGGACGCGACCTACCCCGTGCGCTGGCCCGGCGAACCCCACGACTGCGAGGCCGCGGCGGTTCTGGACGGCAAGCTGCACCTTGTGACCAAGCAGCGCACCGAAGGCTTCACCGCGCTGTACCGGTTTGAGACTCTCAAGGCCGGCGTGCCCAACACGCCCGAACTGGCGGCAAAGCTGAACCTGGGCGACGGCACGATGATCACCGCCGCTGACGGCGACGCCGCGGGCGGGCATCTGGTTCTGCTGGGCTATACGCGCGTGTTTGTGTTCGCCAAAGACGTGCTTCAGGGCCCGCCGCTGTTCAGTACGCTGATCGAGGCCGGCCAGTGCGAAGCCCTGTGTCTGCGCGACGGGCACCTGCACATCGCCAGTGTCCAGCGCGACGTGTATCTGGTGCGCGATTACCTGAAGCGCCGGCCGCAATCCATGCTGCCGCCGCGGGTGCAGCTCAGCCTGCCGTTTGAGGACTCGCGCTTTGAACCCGACGGCAGTGGCAACGCCTGGAAGACCGGCGCCGGCACCCTGACCCTGCGCGGCGGCGCCCAGGCCGACTACCTGCGCTGGATGATCGCCGGCCCCCGACTGCTGGTCGCCGGCAGTCTGGCCTATGAGGGGGCGTTTACCAGCTCCAGCGAACGCGGCAGCCGCATGGGCAGCGGACTGTGGCTGGGCGTGGCAACCAGCGCGACCGAACAGCTTGCGGGCGACGAAAGGCTGTTCTTCATCGGCGACAACGGTGCCAGCGGCCCCGACGTGTGGACACTGGACGTGCAAAAGGGCATCAAACTGACGCCCCTGACCGACGTGAAAGCCGCAGGCAAGGCCGAGGCCGGCCGCTTCACGTTTGAGGTTTCGCTGCCGCTGACGGCGGTGTTCGGCCAGGGCAAGCTGCCTGCGCGCTGTCTGGCCAACGCCTGGGGCTACGGGTTGAACGGCAAGGAAGAAGTCAGCGTGGCTGGAACAAGTTTCTATTCCATGCTGCGCCCGTACACCTGGGCCGACGTGACAGTCCGGCAGTAAACACAGCGGCCTGTCGCGACGGTGTTGTCGCGACAGGCCGCTTCCGGATAACCCGTAACCGCCCTACTTCGCGTCGTAACTGGGCAGAACCTGTTCGATGTAGCCCGTGGCCGGGTCCAGCGCGTACAGCACGTCCAGCGCGTAGTTGTTGCGGCCCTTGCGGCTGACCACCGCCAGCAGCAACAGGTCCTTGTTTGCCAGGCTTGAGGACAGCTTCCATTCCAGGGTCGAGGCCGCGCTGACGTTTTCGTTGGTCTTGTTTTCGCCGCTGACCAGTTCGAATTGCAGGCGCACGCGGTTGCTGCTGCGGCCTTCCGAATCCTTCATTTTAAGCACGGCGCGCTGGTCGCCCTGGCGGCCGTCAAAGGCCTTGTCCAGAACGGTTTCCTTGTTCGTGGGCACACCGTCGCGGTTCAGCCAGATCTGGTGCACGCGCAGGCGCACGTTTTCCTTGTCCCAGGAACTGTCGTAATTGGTGGCCATTACAGAGGCGCGAACGTTGGTCGCGTCGCTGCGCGGCATGGTGGCGTCAATCTGGGGCTTGGGCATGCCGCCACAGCCGGCCAGCATCACGAAACAGAACACAAGCGCGAACAGGGCACTGATTCTCATGGAGTACCTCCGGTTGGGCGCGCAGTCTGCCCCAAACAGTGTGAAGTTTCCAGTTGTTCACGCCCCGGATTTGCACACCCGTACCCGAGCCACGCGGATTACACTGTGCATGGAGGCACGCATGAAGCTCGCCGTAAGAGTCGGCATCGCGGCACTGCTGGTGATTGCCGGCGGCATCGGTGCCTGGTGGGTCGTGCGCCAGACGGTGCTGGACATCTACGAGGTCGAACGCACCGAAGTCACGCCCGCGACCGTCAGCGATCTGCTGGCCGACGACGACCCCGCGGCCAAGAAACCTGTCTTTGATCCCGCCCTGCCTGATTCACGCCCCTTCGGCCCCGAAGGTAACCGCTGGCAGATCAACCACAGCGCCGCCCTGATCGCCCTGGACGTGCCCGACCTTGTGCCCGGCCAGGACGATCCGCTGCTGCGCCTGTACCCCGATTACGCCGCGGCCGCCGCCGCACTTGCCGACCTCGGCCTTCGCCTGCTGCCCAGTGTCAACCTGGTCGGCGGCAAGGCCAAGCAATTCGACGACGGCCTGTACGCGGCGCTGGAACTGCACCTGGCCAGCAACCGTGAACAGGGCCTGCGCAGCATCGAACTGCTGCTGCGCCAGATTATGACCGAATGTGACCCGCGCGCGGGCGCATACGCCTGGCTGTGGGCCGCGCTGCGCGCCGGCGGCTACCTGTCGCGTGAAGAACTGGCCCGCGAACCGGCCGGTGCCGCGGCCTTTCTGGCCGAGTTCGCGCGCCGGAACCACGAAAGCGCCGTGGTCGGGTTTTACGACTGGAGCGCCGAACTGCAGGCCTGTTTCCGCTTTCTGCGTTTCCTTCAGCACGAGTTCACGTCACGCCGCGGACTGCCCGACGCGCTGCTGCGCGCCATGCAGAAAAACCCGAGCTGTCTTGAGATGTACCAGCGCATGCTGGACTGGTACGCGCGCCTGACCAACCCGCACCAGGGTCTGCACCTGCTGGATCTTGCGGACACCGAAGACGACGTGCGTGAACTGGCCGCGCAAAAAGACACCGTGGCGCGCCTGCATTTTCTGCCCTACTCAAATTCCCGCGAGACCAACCTGTTCAACAAACTGTATCCCCAGGGCCTGCCCCGTGAGGGCACGGACCTGATGCTGGACTTCATCAAGGCCATCCGCGACGGCAAGCTTGCCCTCAAGCCCGACGCCAACAGCGGCTGGTACGACTGGCAACTGCACGCGCTGGAGGCCTTTGTCCTGCCCGAACGCGGCGCCGAAAGCGGCAAACTGGTGCTGAGCAAAAAGTACAAGCTGCGGCTGGTGGAAGCCTTCAAGGCCATGGTCACTAAACACCGCGAAACCCATGTGCGCCAGATAGCCCTGGGCGGTGAAGCCAAATCGGCCGTGCCAATGCCGCCCGAAGACCGGCTTGCGCCGCGGCTGCGCGTCGAGCCCAACCCCACCTATTACCTGCGTTACGCCCGCGGCTATGCCTTCTTGCAGAAGTTCCTGATGGCCGAAGTGGAAGACCTCAACCGGATGCGCGGGGCGCGCCAGGGCGGCTGGCGCAGGCTGCCGCTGGGCGACGAGCTTGAGGAAATGCGCCTGCTGTTTTACGGCCTGCACCTGGTGAGCTGCGAAGACATCGGGCTGAAGCACCAACTGCTGCCCGGCGAACTGGAAAACCACGATTACGCCCGCGCCCTGGCCGCGCGCTGGCTGCGGGACTGGCCCAAAGACCCCGACCTGGCTGCTGACACCCGCGTGGCCGTACCTGTGTATTACGACTTCGGCCGCTCTACAAAGTTCTGGGGCACGATCGGCGTGCGCGCCGTGCCGCTGGCGGCGCGCTGGGCCACGCCGCCGAGCTGGCGCCCGATGCCCGCCGACGGCAACCCGCCGGCGGACTGGGCCGTCATGGAGCCGCGCAACCTGACCGACGCCCGGTTCGTGATCCTGGTGGACGAGTTTGCCGAGTTCGAACGCAAGGGCAGCACCGCGCTGTCGCGCGCGGCATTTCGCAAACTGTGCGACCGCGGCGCCACAAAACCGGAAATCCTTTCCGCCCTGAACGAGTAGCACCACAAGCCGCTATACTGCCGCCATGAAACGCATCGGCATCATCACATCCGGCGGCGACGCGCCCGGCACCAACGCCTGCATCCGCACCCTGGCCCGGCGCTGCTTCAACGCCGGCATCACGCCGGTGGGCGTGTTTGACGCCTGGGACGGACTGATCAAGGGCAGCGTCCGCGACATCACCCGCGACGACGTCACCGGCATCGTGCAGACGGCGGGCACGATTCTGCGTTCTTCGCGCTCGCGCCTGTTTCTGGCCGCCGGCGACGCCGACAAGGCCAAAGCCGCCCTGGCCCGGCACGACATCCACGGCCTGTGCGTGATCGGCGGCAATGGCAGCCAGACCGCGGCCCGCCTGCTGGCCCAAAGCGGCTTTGCGGTCGTCGGCGTGCCCAAGACGATTGACAACGACCTTGCGGGCACGGAACTGACCGTGGGGTTTCTGACTGCCGTCGAAATGGTCACCCACGCGCTGGACAACCTGCGCGCCACGGCCGAATCCCACAACCGCGTGATGGTGGTCGAGGTCATGGGCCGCAACGTCGGCTGGATTGCCGTTGAGGCCGCGATTGCCGGCGGGGCCGACCTGGCGCTGGTGCCCGAGTTCCCGTTCACGCTGGACGAAATCTGCGCCCGGCTGAAAACGCGCCACGAAACCCACGGCCGCAATTACTCGATCGTAGTGATCGCCGAGGGCGCGCTGGACGAACAGCGCGTGCTTGACCCGCAGTCCGGCGTGGCCGACAAACTGGGCCGGCCCAAGCTCGGCGGCGTGGGCGCGAACCTGGCCCGTGAAATCGAGATCCGTCTGGGCTACGACGCGCGCTGCACCACACTGGGCTATCTTCAGCGCAGCGCCGCGCCCTGCGCGGCCGACCGGATTCTGGCCACGCGCGTGTGCGACCGGGCCTTTGACCTGCTGGTGGAGGGCCAGAGCGGCGTGATGGCCGGCCTGCAGGGCACAAAGGTCGTGCCGGTGCCGCTGGACGACGTGGCAGGCAAACTCAAGCGCGTGACGCCGGACTATTACCGGCTGGCGCAGGTGTTCGGGTAGACATCAGCGCGCCGGGCGCGGGGGCCAGACCGCGTCGCCCACGCGCATGCCCAGGCGGCCCGGCTTCAGTTCAACCTCAAAGCGGCGGCCGTCCCAGTACGTGCGGCCGGTTTCGTCCAGCCGCAGGTCGCCCTGTTCGTTCACCGCCGCCACGGGCTGGCCGCGTTCGTCGCGCGCCAGCCGCAGCACCGCCACGATACACGAACGATCCTGGCGTTCGTCCAGCAGGCGCCGCAACTGCTCGCGGTCGCCAACCTCCACGCCGTCCACGCGCAGCAGCAGGTCGCCCTCGGCCAGGCCCAATTCGCGCGCCTGCCCCTCAGACAGCACCTCGGTCACCACCGGAGCGCGCGGCCACGCAGCCCGCAGTTGTGCGGCGTGGCGGTCTTCCCACCAGGCGGCGTAGTTGACCCGGCCACGCGGCGGGCCTGAAAGTTTGCCGTCGGGGCCGCGCGTTCGGGGCGGAAAATAACGGCGGGCCGGCTTGCCGTCGGGGCCGGTCACGTCCTCGCAGCGCCAGCCCTCAAACCGCGCGTGGGCGAACTCAGCGTACAGGCCCGCCAGCCGCACGTGTTCACGCCGCAGGTCGTGCGCGCCATAGTCGTCGCGCAGCCCCGCGGGCCAAGTTGGCAGGCGTCGCGCCACAAACGATTTTTCGGGCACCATCAGGCCGGTCTGAAGCTGTGCCCAGTCGCGCACGGTGTCGCGCGCGACGTTGAGTACCCACAACGGCCAGATGCGCACGGTGTCGTCCTGGCTGCCGCTCGCCAGATGCGTGCCGCGCGGGTGGACGGCCAGACGCGTGACGGTTTCACGCTGGGATTTCAGCACCGCCACGGTCGAGGCATCCGCATAACGCCAGATGCGGATGCTGCGGTCGCCGCTGGACGAAAACAGCAGGTTGCCGTCGGGCGAAAAGCGCACGTTGAAAATCGCGTCCTCGTGTCCTTCCAGGCTGCGCGTCACGGCGCCGGTTTCAACGTCCAGCACACGCACCACGCGGTCTTCGGCACCCGTCGCCACGTGGCGGCCGTCGGGATGAAAAGCCACCGAGGCCACGCGACCCAGGCCGCGTGCCAGCACGCGCAGCGGCTTGCCGTCGGCGGCGTTCCACAGACGCACCGTACCGTCCAGGCTGGTGCTGGCCAGCATGGTTCCGTCGGGCGACCAGTCACATTCGGTGGTGACTTCGTCGTGAATGTTGCATTCTGCCAATTGGGCCAGCGTCGCGACGTCAAACACGTACACGCGCTTCCACAGGCTGAGTGCAAAACGCGCGCCGTCGGGGCTGACACGGGTGCTGACGGTCAGTTCGTTGGGTTTGACGCGCGCGCGCTGGACCGCGGTCTCCACATCCCAGACGCGGGTGCCGTCAGATCCGCAACTGATCAGGGTGCGGTTGTCCGGCGTAAGGTCGGCACTCCAGACCGGGCCGGTGTGCCCGCGGAACACGCGCGTGGTTTCAAACGTCCGGGCATTGCGCAGCCGGATCGTGCCGTCCCAACTGGCACTGACCAGATACGCGCCATCGGCCGAAAAGCGGACGTCAAACACGTCGGCCCCGTGATCGGCCAGTGTACGCCGGTCGCGGTCCTGCATGCGCCACACGCGCACCTGCCCCTGGGCGTTGCGGCCCGCCAGCGCGCTGCCGTCGGGCGAAAAGGCCACGCTCTGGACCCAGCCCTCAAACCCCGACAACACGGCAATCGCCTCGCCGTTGCGGGCATCCCACAGGCGCACGGTGCTGTCGGCGCTGCAACTGGCCAGGGTGCGGCCGTCGGGCGAAAACGCCAGACCGAGCACGAAACTGCCGTGGTCGTTGATCACGACCCGGCAGGTTTCGGTTTCCATGTCCCACAGCCGGATCGTGCTGTCCAGGCTGCCGCTGGCCAGGGTGCGACCGTCGGGCGAAAAAACCAGGTACCCGGCGCTGAGCGTGTGGCCGGACAGACGCGACTTGAGCGCAGCGCCGGGCGCGTCCCACAGCCGGATTGCCTGCTGGTCAGGCCGCTGGTCCAGGCAGGCGCTGACCACGTGGCGGCCGTCGGGCGAAAAGGCCGTGAACATGGGAGTGTGGTCAGGCTCGGCCATCGTGGCCACGCGCGTCAGCGTGTGGATGTCCCACAGTTCTATGGCAGCGGACGATCCCAACGCGACCAGCCGGCCGTCGCCGCGGAAGGAAACGACGTTCACGCGGCCGGAACACTTGAAGCTGCGGTGTTCGGGCAAAACGCGGCGCTGTTCGGGCAGCACGGGGTACAGCCGCACCATGCCGTGGCTGTCGGACGTCACCAGCAGTTCGCCGCCGGGGTGAAACACCGCGCTGTAGACCGAAGCCGTGCCGCCGGGCAGCGTGGCGGCAAGCTCGCCGGTCAGCGCATCCCAGACGCAGCAACTGCCGTCGGGCATGCCGCCGGCAATCAGCGTTCCGTCGGGGCTGAAGCTGACGCCGTAGAACTCGTACAGGTGCTGGGGCATGTCGCGCGGCGGCTTCAGTTCGTGAATCAGCGGGTACACCTGCGGCAGGGCCACCAGCGCCCCGCGTGCTTCGGGCTGTTCGGCGCTGGACAGCGCCGCGGCGGCAAAGGCCAGCGCCGCGTTGTAGTCGCGTTCGGCAATCGCCAGTCGTACCCGCATGGCATAGGCGTCGGCCAGCGTCTGGTCCCAGGCTGCCAGCGCCTTGGCCTTCTGGCGGGCTTCCTCGCGCGCCGTGGCGGTGGCGGATTCGGCTTCGTCCTTGGCCAGCCGGGCCGCGCGTTCGCCGCTTTCGGCGGCCAGCAGGGCCGATTCGGCCCGAAGCTGCTGGCGGCGGGCGTTCTCGCGTTCGTGTTCGGCGCTGGCGCGGGCGTTTTCGGCCTGGAGTTTCTGTTCCTCGACCAGCCGCTTTTCCTCGCGCAGTTGAAAGTAATGGTACACCGCCGCCGCCACCACCAGATACGCCGCCAGCATGCCCAGAACCACGGCGCGACGGTTGCGGCTGACCCAGCGCGCCACCAGCTCGCGCGTCGAATACTGGTACACGGAAAGCGTGCGCCCGTCGCGAAACGCAACCAGCTCATTGGCCAGTTCGCGCGCCGTGGCCATACGCGCGGTCTTTTCGCGCGCCATGGCCTTGGCGCACAGTGCTTCCAGTTCCGGCGGGGCCTCGGGCACCACGGCGCCCACGCGCAGCGGCACGCCGTGCAGCACCTGCTGGATAATCAGCCCCGGCACCGGGCCGTCAAAGGGGGGCCGCCCGGTCAGTATCTCGTACAGCACGGCGCCCAGGGCATAGACGTCGCTTTGCTCGTCCACGGTCTCCAGTTCGCCGCGCGCCTGTTCGGGGGGCATGTAGGCCGGCGTGCCCACCACCGCGCCGTGCTGGGTCAGGTTGCCGCCGGTATCGCCCAGCAGGCTTTTGCTCATGTGCTTGGTGCTGGCCATCAGTTCCCTGGCCGCGGTGTCTTCCTGGCCCTTGACCCGGGCCAGGCCCCAGTCCAGCACCACGGTTTCGCCGTACTCGCCGACCATGATGTTTTCGGGTTTCAGGTCGCGGTGGATCACGCCGCGGCTGTGGGCGTAGGCCACGGCGTTGCACACGTCAATGAAGGCATCCAGCAGTTTCAGGCGCTGGGCCAGTTTCTGTTTGCGGTCCAGGGCTTCGTCCCGCCCGACGCGCGCCAGCTTGCGCGCCAGGGTTTCCCCGCGCACGAACTTCATGGTGTAGTACAGGCTTTCGTCGGCGTGCTTGCCGATTTCGTACACCGGCACGATGTTGGGGTGTTCAAGCTGGCCGGTGATTTTGGCCTCGCGCAGAAAGCGTTCGGCGATGCCGCGGCTGTCAGCGGTTTCCGACGGGCGCGAGCCCTCGCGCAGGGGCAACAGTTCCTTCAGCGCCACTTCGCGCCCCACCACGTTGTCGCGCGCCAGCAGAATGCGACCCATGCCGCCGCGGGCGTGTTCGCGCTGCACGCTGTAGCGCTGGCGCGAATCGGTCATCAGGTCCAGCACGCGGGTGCTGGGGCGCGTGGCGGTCACGCCGCGGCCGGCCTGGGTGGGCTGCTGGGACGAGGGGGCGCCGTCGCGCGGGCGCGGCGCCAGCGACAGCAGCGTTTCGCGTACGGCCTCGCCTTCAGGGCGGGCGGCCACAATGCTCAGCAGCGTGCGGCGCGCGGGTTCGTCGGGCACCAGATCGGCCAGGTCGCCCCCGGTCGCCAGCCGTTGCGCGATCTGGTCCACCGGGGCGAACACCGGATCGTCGTCGAACTGGTCGGCGCCGGCGGCCTGGCGCAGTTTGCGCACGCGGGTGTCTTCGTCGGGGCCTTCGGCAAGAATGCGGTCGGCGGCGGCGGGCTCCAGCCTGCCGCTGCGCACGGCCAGTACGGCCGCGACCATGCTTTTCGATACCGTAGCCATCGGCGCGGCATCATATTGTAGGCGGGCCAAAAGGGGCAGATTCAACGCCAAGACCGGGTTTCCATTGACAGCGGCAACGTCTGGCCGCGTCATGCCTGTGTTGTGCCGTCACGGAGGTGTCATGGCCCAGATCACAGTCCCGCGCGACTTTCGCGGCATGGTCGTTACCCTGCCCGCCGACATGGGCGCAACGGGTACGGCGCGGCTGGTTACACTGGCCGACCAGGCCGATTTCGAAAAGTTTGCCGGCCACCGCGTACTGCACCTGCACCAGGTCGAGCGGCTGGATTCCTCGGCCGTGGCGGCGCTGGTCGAGCTGGTCCAGCGCGTGCGCCAGATGGGGTACGAGGTCGCGCTTTGCGAGCCACCCCCGGTGGTGCGCAGCTATCTGGAAATCTACGGCGCGGCGGCGCTGGTGGACGGCAGCATTCTCAGCAGCCGTGACGACGGCACCTATGAAAGCCCGCTGGTGCCGTTTGTGCCGCCGTTTGTGCCCGAACCGCGCGGGCGCATTGACATGTACGCCGACGGCCGGGTGCGTTCCTGGCTGATCGGGCGCGAGGAACTGGTGGAAACCGCCCCGGTGAACCTGGCTGCCCACCCGCCCAAGGTTCCGGCCCGCGCCGGCGTGATGGCCGTGGCCGCGCCGCAGGGTCTGGCCGAAATCCGCGCCGGCCACTACGTGTGGGTGCGCCGTCACCTGTGCGGCTGCGACGCCGAACACACCATCTTTTCCCGCGTGCACCGGCTGCACCAGTGGTACCGCCGCAAGGGCTTTGACTTTCTGGCCTTGGAACTGTGGGCCAGCGACCAGCCTGCCGGCATCATCACGGAAAAACTGGCCTTTCGGGATCGCGGGCACTTCGGCCAGTTTGAAACGCTGCTCAAGGTGGACACGTCATGGCGCGAACACGCGCCCGAGGGCGAACACGAAGACGAATTTTACTACCTGTACGCATGAGGGCATCCGCACCGGCGCCCACCCGGCCCGATAAAAAAATCGAAAGCCAGTGTCCCAACCTGCAACAAGGCTATGCTGTGATGCACTCCGTAAGCCAGTCCTGTAACGAGGATCACATGCGCGCAATATTCACGCGGAATGTCCTTGCACTGCTGGTGATTCTGGCCAGTGCCGGCCTGCATGCCCAGCCAACCTGGACGGAAACCACAGACGCCGGCGAACTGCTTGGTTCCGCGCAGGAGATATTCAATCTGGGGGACACGCTCACGACGATCACAGGCTCGGTGGGCTACAACGGTGACCGCGACCTGTACCGGGTGTTCGTCAAGGACTTCACGCAATTCTCCGCCAACACCCACGGCTCGGGCGCCGACACCTGGCTGTTTCTTTTTGACGAAGACGGCTACCCGGTGGCTTTTAACGACGATGACCCGGTAACCGCCAACGGCTGGTCGGCGTTGCCGGCGGGTCATGCGTTGTACGCGTCAAGGCCGCCGGGCGTGTATCACATCGCGGTGGCTTGCCCGAACTCCAAGGCTCACGGCGCGCTGGGTCTGTTGTTCTGGTGCAACTATCCGTCCACGGCAGTCGAGGCGCCGGTTCATACCACTCTGCCGGGCGGGACAGCGGCGCCACTATCGTCATGGGCTTCAACCAATCACCATAACGGCCCATACGTGCTGAACCTTACCGGCTGCGCGCCGACGCCCCTGCGTGTCACAAACCGAAATGACAGCGGGGCCGGTTCGTTGCGCGCGGCGGTGGCGGCGGCTTCGGCAACGGCACCGGGCCAGATGATCTGGTTCTGGTCCGGCATGGGCGCATTTTACGGCACACCCAATCTTGTGACGATCGACCTGGGCTCGACAATCGCGATCAACAAGCCGTTGCGGATCGTCGCGCCGGCCAACCCGCAGGGCGGCACCTATATTGCGCTGAACGGCATGAATCAGTGGCGCGTGCTGCACGTGGGTTCGGTTTCACCGGGCCAGCCAATAACGGTTTCAGTCCGGGGCGTGCGAATCCAGAACGGTATGGCCGGTGCGACTGCTGATGGCGGGGGGCTGCTTGTGTCGCAACCGGATATCACGCTGAACCTTGAGGACGTCCAGGTTGACGCCTGCAATGCCGGCAACGACGGTGGTGGTATTTACGCCGCGCAGACCGGCGTGACGCTGAACCTGACGCGCACCCGCGTCACGGGCTGCACGGCGGCGCGCGGCGGCGGCATGGTGGCAGGCGAAGGTGTGACGGTGAACCTGGCTGAATGCGAGTTCGCGGGTAACACGGCAAGCACCACCGGGCCGGGCGGCGTTCAATTCTTTTCACAGGGCGGCACGGCGCACACCATTACGCGCTGCACGTTTGCGACCAACACCGGGGCCTCGGGCGCCGGCGCTATGTCGCTGCTGAACCTTACGGCGTCCGGCACAGTCACGGCCACATTGCTGCACTGCACCTTCAGCGGCAACAGCACGACCGGCACGGGTGGGGGTGCCATGATTGCGGGCGCGGTGATGTCGGGCGCGGGCGTAGCGGCCGCAATCACCAACTGCACATTTGCGGGCAACACGGGCGGCACGGCATCGGTTCTGGTGCTGCTTGCCTCCAACGCCGGTTCCAGTGCCCAAGCCACATACCGCAACACGATTCTGGCAGGCGCTTCTCCGTGCGTTGTGACGCAGGGGGCAGGCACGACAAGCGCCGTATCCGACAACAATAACATCTGCAGTGACGCCACGGCCAACCTGACCGGCGCCAATGACCAGCCCGGCACGGATCCGATGCTGGACTCCCTGGCCGACAACGGGGGATCCACGCGCACGCGCCTGCCGCAAATCGGCAGCCCGGCGATTGACCGCGGGCGCGCGATCTCGGGTGTCACGACGGATCAGCGCGGTTTCGTGCGCCCGTTGGATGATTT
Source organism: Planctomycetota bacterium (assembly GCA_015075515.1). Lineage (GTDB taxonomy): Bacteria > Planctomycetota > UBA8742 > UBA2392 > UBA2392 > H3-PLA7. The sequence continues at coordinate 916,464 of JABTUE010000001.1, read as the reverse complement.
CAACGTAGCCAACGGCGCCAACAGTGACGGCAGTGACATCGGCGCCGTTGAGAACTACCCCGCCGCACCGACGCTGGCACTTGCAGCGGGTTCGTCGTTTACGACAGCCGATCATTTTCACCAGCTTCGCGCCGCCGGCGACACTCTGACCGGCGCCACACTTGACGTTGACGATGCCACCGGCACTGACAACGTCACCATGACTGTGAGTTTTGACAGCGGTCCGCTTGGCACCACACCGCTGATCGGGATTGCGCCACCATCCAGCCAGATTATCAATGCAGCATCTCTGCCGTTTGCGATCTCGTGGTCAGGCACGATAAGCACCGCCAATGCCGCCGGTGTTTACACCTGGCGCATTGACCTGAACGACCAGACCCGCGTCACTACCTGGTACGTTCGCATTGAAGTCCAGAACGTTTTGCCGGCCCTGTCGCCGCCGACGGGTGTCACGACCTCGCCCGGCACATTCGGAACAGTCTTCATCGGGCGCCTGCTCACGGGCACGGTCGCCACGGTAAATATCATTGACTGCGCCGACGCGAATCTGGGCGACACAGTTTCCGTAAGCGTGCTCAGCAAGATGAGCACTCCGCAGAATTCCACGCTACAGTTCACGCTGGGTATTGCCGCGCCGGGCAACCCCGTGACATTCACAATCGCCCCTAACACCACCCCCGGGGCCGGTGACCGGGGTATCCACATCTGGTATATCGAGTTCACAGACGGCTTGGCGTTCGTCGGCGCTTACGCGGCGCTGAATATTTCCGACCAGTACCCGCCCACGATTACCAGCCCACCCGCCCCCGCAAACGCCGCTGACGGACTGCCCTATACCCACCAGTTCGTCGCCGATGCCAACCCGGCCGCAACGTTCAGTATCGTGGCCGGTGCCCTGCCGGCCTGGGCAACGTTGACATCGCAAGGCCTGCTATCGGGCACAGCAGTGCTGGGTCAAAACGGCACGTTCACTGTGCGCGCCAGCAATGGCATAAATCCGCCAGCCGATGAGGTGGTAACAATCACCGTGACGACCGCCCAGACGCCGATCATCACCAGCGGCACACCACCGGCGACCGTTGCGGCAGGCGACACGTACTTGTTCCAATTTACCGCCACGGGTATTCCCGCCGTTACCTGGAGTGTGGCAGGTAACCCGTTGTGGTTGAACCTGGACCCCATCAGCGGCCTGCTGTCTGGTGTCCCTCAGGGCCTGCATGCCGGGACCACCGGCACGATTACCGTGACGGCCACGAACCCTTTGGGAAGCGATAATGTGGCGTTTACTGTGCAGGTTACGGTGACGGCGCCGGTCATCACCAGCAGCGCGCCGCCGACAACCGCCCAAGCCGGACAATCGTATCTGCACACATTCACCGCCACCGGCAACCCGGCGGTCACATGGGGCATTGCCGGACACCCGGTGTGGTTGACGCTCAACCCGGCCACAGGGGAACTTTCGGGCACGCCCGGCGCAGGGGACGGCGGCGTGGCAGGCCCGATCACCGTCACGGCCTTCAACGGCGTGGCGCCCTCGGATTCTGTCACATGGCTGATCAGCGTGAGCCTGCCCGGCGGTGGCGGTGGAGGTGGTGACGATGATGACGGGTGCAGCACATCCGGGCGCAGGGGCGGCTCGTGGACCGCGCTGGCCATGTTGCTGACGCTGCTGGTTCTGCGGTCGCGTGCAGCACGGACGGCGCAGCCGTGACAGCGCGGGGTTACGGGTTGAGCTGATGATGCACCAGCGACACCAGGCGCGCGCCGACGCGCGAGCCGCGCTGGTCGTCCACCACGCGCTTGATCTGTTCGCTGCCGGGGCCGGTCAGCGCCGGCGGGTATTCAATCTCGAGCGCGTACAGCACCAGCGAACCGATCACCATCACGTAGGCCACGTACACCTTGTCGCGTTCGGCGCCGGGGTCAATGCGCAGAAAGCGCTCGATCAGAGCCTTGTCCGATCGCGACCCGGAAAGCGCCACGGGCTCACGGGCAGCAAAACCCTTGGCGGCGCCGGTCAGCATGGAACGCAGCGAGTCCGCCACGGCACCGGCAGCGGCTGACTCGGGGGCGCGGATCAGCGTGAAATAGCAGGTCTGCGGATAATCCAGCTCGGCGCGGGCGTTGTCGGCACCCTCGGGCTTGTGGATGCGATAACCTGCGGATTCGTAACGCGCCACCACCGCCGGCAGTGTGGTTACCGCGCCGGGTTCGGCGCTGACTTCGGCCCGCGCGGCATCCCAGCCGCCAAAGCCCAGTGAATCGCGCACCAGGGCCTCGCGCGGCAGAAGATTGGCCAGCTCGCGGTGGGCAGCGCTGGGCGCGCCGGCCAGGTCCAGCGGCGGCAGTTCGGCCGGGCCCGTGCCGCCGCCGGGCAGGCGCTCGCCCCCCAGATCAGCCGGCGCGGGCGCGGCCGGCGCGTTGTTGCCGCCGCCGGCACCGCAGGCCACCAGCACAAGACACCCCGCGGCCAGAAGAACCCCGGCAGGCAACACGCCACACGCTACTTGCGACACGGCTGCCATGTTACTCCCACTCGATCGTTGCCGGCGGCTTGCTGGAAATGTCGTACACCACCCGGTTGAAGCCGCGCACCTCGTTGATGATGCGGTTGCTGATTTTGCGCAGCAGGTCGTAGTCCAGCCGCGCCCAGTCCGCCGTCATACCGTCCACGCTTTCCACGGCGCGCACTGCACAGGTGTATTCGTGCGTGCGCTCGTCACCCATCACGCCGATGGACTTGACCGGCAGCAGCACCGCAAACGCCTGCCAGATGCGGCGGGTCAGGCCGGCCTTTTCCACCTCCTGTCGAACGATCAGGTCGGCCGCGCGGAGAATGGAAAGTCGCTCAGGCGTGATTTCGCCCAGACAGCGCACGGCCAGCCCCGGCCCCGGAAAGGGCTGGCGCCACACCAGCGCGTCGGGCAGGCCCAGTTCCTTGCCCACCTCGCGCACTTCGTCCTTGAACAGAAAACGCAGCGGCTCGACGAGTTCAAACTGCATGTCCGCGGGCAGGCCGCCCACGTTGTGGTGGCGCTTGATCATTGCCGTCGGCCCGCCGTGGGCAGCCACGGATTCGATCACGTCGGGGTACAGCGTGCCCTGGGCCAGAAACCTCGCGTCCTTGACCTTGCGCGCTTCCTGTTCGAACACGCGGATGAACACCTCGCCGATGATCTTGCGTTTTTCGTCGGGGTCGCTTACGCCCTCCAGCCGCCCCAGAAAACGCTGCGCGGCGTCGGCCACCACCAGGTTGACCCGGAAGTGCCCCTCAAAGGCCGCGCGTACTTCTTCGACCTCGCCGGTACGCAGCAGTCCGTTGTCCACCATGATGCAGGTAAGCTGCCCCGGAATCGCCCGCGCGATCAGCGCCGCCACCACGCTGCTGTCCACGCCGCCGCTGAGCCCGCAGATCACGTGGCCGCGGCCCACCTGGTTGCGGATGCGCTCGCACTGTTCTTCGATGAAACTGCTCATCTGCCAGTCACCCTTGCAGCGGGCGACGTTGAACAGGAAGTTTTTCAGCACCAGCATGCCGTTGACGGAATGGCGCACCTCGGGGTGAAACTGCACGCCAAAGAACGGGTGCTTACGGTGCTTCACCGCCGCGTATTCGCAGTCCGGCGTGACGGCCAGGGTTTCAAAATCGGCGGGCAGGCTGGTGACCTTGTCACCGTGGCTCATCCAGACCCGCGTGGCGTCGGGGTTTTCCGCCAGTTCCCGGCTCATGCCCGCCAGCAGCACGTCTTCGCGCCGGATTTCCAGTTCGGCGTGCCCGAACTCGCGCACCTTGCCCTTTTCAACCCTGCCGCCCAGCACCTGCGACCCCAGTTGCATACCGTAACAGATGCCCAGCACGGGAAGGCCGCTGGTAAAGATCGCCTCGTCCACCCGCGGCGCGTTTTCGCCGTACACACTGGCCGGGCCGCCGGAAAGGATCACGGCCTTGGGGCCACGGGCCTTGATCGCGTCCAGTGTGGTGGTGTGGGGAAGGATTTCGCTGTAGACGCCCAGTTCGCGCGTTCGGCGGGCGATCAACTGGGTGAACTGGCTTCCCATGTCGAGAATGACGACATGTTCGTGGGCGGCCATAAACGCCTCCAAAAGCAGAAGCGGGGACGAGTGTTCGTCCCCGCCAAGGGTCGAAAGCGGAGTATATTCCGGGGCACCGTCCGTTCCAGCCCCGGCCGCACCCGCACCCAAAAGCCCAAACCGGCATAGGGTTGGTGCGCCACCGCGACCGCAGAAGGCGCAGCGCCAAACCTGACACCGGCTGCCATACCGAAACCCGGAACCCAATGTCCCCCAAGCCCTGCCGCGGGCTGATTGCTGTTATTTACTCCAATCCCGCGTTTTTCTGGCCCCGGTCGCATCGGTGTGGTACGGTTGCCTTTGGCGATTCACTCACACAGGAGCAGCCATGAGAATCTCTTGGGGGGGGCGATCGCGCTGGGGCTGATCCTGGCTTTGGGTTGCCCCCGGGCCGAGGCCCAAAGTACCTTTGACACGTTGCTGGACACGCATTTTTACCTGTACGCGGGGCCGCCGGCGACACTGGCGCCCAAAACCCAGGCGACCATGGGCCTGCAACTGAACGCCTTTCACGCCGCCTGTGTCAGCGCGGGGATTTCCAACCCGTCGGATACCAACTACTACGCCGGCATCGGCATCAACCTGATCCGCTGGGGCACCGGAACGCTAAGCCTGGGCAGCGGTGACCCGGACAACTCGATTCTGATTGCCACCGGCGGCACTGGCGCCAATGCCACCGGCACCTGTGATCGCGACGACTGCGGCGTGTACGTCAAAGGCGGCAACGGATCCAAGTCAATCCTTGGCAGCGCCGGCGGCTCGGCCAGTGCCGACAACCAGGGCGGCAACACCGGCCACGCCGAGGCCTGGGGCGGCAACGGATTTGGATCTCACGCCGGTGGCTTTGCCTATGCGGAATGCGTGCCTGGCAGCGCCCATGCCTATGGTGGTACCGCGTTCAACGGTGTCGGCGGCGCGGCCGATGCCTACGGCTACGACGTGGCGTATGCCTATGGCGGTGATACCACCGGCGCCCTGGCCGAAGGCGGATCAGCCGCAGGCAGCGGCGCAGTGGGTGGGAACGCATACGCGTTTGCCACCTCGGGTGATGCCACCGCAACCGGCGGAAATGGGGTAAGCGCCGGAGGCGAAGCCCGCGCCGGGGGCGATGCAAGCAATCCCAGCATCGGCGCAGGCGGCGGCGACGCCACAGCCTACTCCAGCCACGCAAACGCGGAGGCCTACGGCGGTGTAGGTGCTGGCGCGGGCGTCGGCGGCTCGGCCTATGCCGAGGCCGACACGTCTACCGGCACAAGCGCGAGGGCCTACGGTGGCGTCGGAGCGACGGGCGGCGATGCGGAAGCCAAGGCCCGACGGAATGCCAACGCCTACGGTGGTAATGCCAGCAATGGCTCAAACGGCGACGGCGGGAACGCCGAGGCCTATACTGAGATCGGAAATACCACCGGCCAGGGCTGGGAAGCTTGGGCGATTTGTGGTGACGGGGATGGTAGTGGGTTCGGCGGCATGACCCCTGTCGCCGATGGCGGCGCAGGTGTGAGCGTCTATTACACCCTGCCCTGGTCTGCAGGAAATCCAACCAAAGGGGCGGAGCAAAAGGCCAGGTAGCGAGGGCTCCGACCATGCGCTTGTTGACCGCAGTTCTTTTGTCGGTGGCAAGCCCGTCGCTTCTGGCGACGGCGCTGACTGTTTCTCTGGTGACGGGCACATTTCTTGGTGTGCCGCACAACTACACAGGTAATGGACAAGGCTTCCGTATGGGGGCGTTTGACGTTCACAACCCCCATACGGCGGGCTTGGTGTTGCTTGACGTTACCTTGACCGGCATCGGAAGCGGCGATGATTCGACGGCGTTTTCGGAGATTGGGCTGTTCATTGACTTCAATAACAACGGAACATACGAGCCTGGTGTGGACGTGCGTTACGCAGCAGCCTACGTCGCATATCCAGCAGATAATGGAAGCCTGACCTTCACGGAGGCGATTGAATTGGCGCCCGGCGAGACCAAGCGATTTCTCGTTGTGGGAAAGATGAGCGGCACTGTGCTTCCCAAGTTCATGGACGGGTTCCGCACGATTGTGACTTCCATAAGCGCTACGGGTGGTACGCCGACGGGGATTCCGACCAACTTCAATGAAGGCATTGTTGTCATCAACCATCACACGCCGTTGCGCCTGGAATACAATGTAACCGGCAGCGGCCCTCCGTACACTTACGCGTTTCGTTTAGTGCTCGACAACCATGACGGCTCATGGGTTCCCGGCCAGGAGTGGGGGTCAGTGTACTTTGGGCAAGCGGTGTTCGGTTCCGGTGGAACAGTGCCATTTGCGGGTTGGACCACTAACTCGGCCAGCTATCCAGTCGGACCCTATGTGTCGACAGGCTGGTCCAGTTTTCAGGTCGCTGGGATCAACTACGATTGCCCGGTACTGGTCGACAACATCTCCCCGACAGATTACTGGATGCCATCGGCTGTCGGTGACTATCTGACATGGTCGGGAACTGTGGGGACATTCCTCGATGAAGGCCAGATGTCCTGGAGTATGCATAGGTTTGGTGGTCCAACTGTTGCAGGCTCCGCAAACATCGAACCAGCTTACCGGGTCGGGGATTACATCCGTGTGGTGGCTGTGCCTGCGGCCGTTGTGAGGCCGGGGCCGCTTGAGACTGGCTCGGGCGCCGGGTTTCTTGTGGGCGCGTTTGATGTGATTGCCCACAGCAATGCCGCGACCTTGAGCAGCTTGACCTTGGCTGCTTTGGGCACGGGTGACGATTCTGCCGCATACTCGGACATTCGCCTTTACGTGGACGCCAACGGTAACGGGGCTTTTGACCCCGGTGTGGACACGCCCTTTGGCGCGTCGTTCACGGCCTTTGGGGCCGATGACGGCTCGCTGACGTTCAACGACACGCTGAATCTCGCCATCAACGAAACCAAACGCCTGCTGGTGGTCTGCAAGCTGAACGGGTCAACACCCGCCAGTTACGGCCAGACCTTTGCCGCGCGAATCACGGCGATTTCCGGCACAGGCCAGAACCACTCCGGCCTGCCCACGGCGGCGGTTGCGGGCATCCGCATCCACGCCCCGGCGATTGGCGTGACCAGCACGGGCATGAAACTTTCGGCCTTTGCCAACGGTGTGGGGCCGGGTGGCCTGGGCCTGAGCGTGGCCGATTTCGTGCTGGCCAACAACGCGGTGGGCGCGGCGGCACTGGGTTCGATCACCGTCGCCGCGGCGGGCTCGCTGTTTGACCAAAGCGCGTTTTCCTTCGTCGCGCTGTACGAGGACAGCAACGCCAACGGAACCTTTGACGCCGCCGACACGTTGTACGGCACGGCCGCGGCGGCTTTTCCCGGCGATGACGGCAGCCTGGCGTTTAGCGGGGTGATGAACTTTGCCCCGGGCCAGTCACGCCGCCTGTTTCTGGTGGTGAAGCTCAACGGCGGCGCCGCCGTCGGCGACGACTTCTGGGCGCGGGTGACGGCGTTGGGTGTCGGCGGCGGCGTTGAAGTGGCCGCCACCGGCGCGCTGGTTCACGGCCTGACGATTGTGCCGGGCAGCGACCCCGCCGGCCTTCAGCCCGGCGGCGGCAAGAACGGCGACAAGGGCAGCGGCGGCTGTGTTGCCGCCGCCCCCGGCGCCGCGGCCGCGGTCCTGGCGGCTCTGGCCGTCTGGGCCATCACCCGCCGCCGTCGGCAGAATTTCCGCCTGCCGCAGGGTCGGTAGCGTTCGAAAGGCATTGGCTCCCGCCAGCCTCAGACCCGCACCGAGCGGGCATTTTTTGCAACGCGGTGTGTCGCGCTACGACCGATTGGAACAAGTCACCACGCACGCATTAACCGCAAATCAACCGCCGCTTCATCGGGCCTTGGCCGGGCGCTGCTACCACTTGCACGCGACAGCTCTAACCCACGGAGAAAACCAGACCATGCGCAAGACCATGATGCTTTGCAGCGTTCTGCTGGCAGCGGTGCTGGCCGGCTGCAAGACCGGCGGCAGCGGTGAAAAGGGCAGCGGCTCGGGCGGTTCTGACACCGGCAAGAAGGACAGCGGCAAGACCGCCGCGCCCGACATGTCCGACACCATGATCAAGATGCACCTGGACGGCCAGATGAAGGCTTCGTACTGGGTCGCGCTTCACGACTCGGTTTCGGTAGGACAACTGTGGGAGATTTCCAGTGACTTTGGCGCCGGTGAAAGCGTCAGCGCCTGGCAGGTCGTGAAAATGTCCGGCAAGGGCGAGTTCATCATCGAAAACAACACCGGCCAGGGTTATGTGCTGGCCTATCGTGTGGACGCCTGGGCCGACGCCGGCCAGCCCAACGTCAAGGAAGCCTGGATCGGCAAGCCGGGCGAAGAACCCAAGGCCATCAAGGTCCTGGAGTTCAAGCCCGCCGAGGGCGCGACCACGACCAAGCCTGTCGAAAGCAAGGCCAGGGTCACGGTTGACAAGTTCAGCGACGTCAAACTGGGCGGCAAGGTGTTTTCAGGCGACGTGACGACGGTGGAAGACGGCGGCAACACCACAAAAACCTGGCTGGCCGACAACGGCTGGTTCAACCGCGTGATCCGCATGGACATGAACGGCAAGACGGTGATGACACTCAAGAAGGCGCATTTTGACGAAAAAGCGCCTTCGTGGCTGAAGTGGCCCAAGTAACGGCGAAAGACGCCCCTCGCAACACGGCGCCGGCCAAGGCCGGCGCCGGATGCTTGAGGATTGAAATGAATTTGTGTTCCGGCCGCGCGCCTTGCCTTGACATGTCAACGGCCGCGGGATAAATACCCTGCGCCATGAAACCGAACACCGCCATCTTTGCGCCCGTTTACGCCTTTTACTTTGAAGGCGCGGGCCGGCGTTCGGACTGAATAAACCCAGATCCGCTCAACGCAAAGGCCCGCACCGCGCGGGCCTTCTTCTTTTCTGTCACTCAACCAGGAAATCACAATGCCGCAGAAACAACACCGACATCCCTACAAAGTGGCCTACCAGGGCGGCCCCGGCTGCAACAGCGAGCGCGCGGGCATCACATTGCTGCACGACCAGTTTTTTGGCTGGCCGCTGGCGAGCTTTGCCGAGGTCGCGGCAAATCTCGCCACCGGCCAGGCTGACCTGGCCATTCTGCCGGTGCGCAACACCACTACCGGCGAGATCCGCGACGCGCTGGATGGTATCCGCGCTTTCAGGCTGCGCGTGCTGCACGAACTGACGCTGCGCATCGAGCACTGGCTGATGACGCGGCCCGGCGTGCGCATGGCCGACCTGCGCGTGGTGCTGGCCCACCCCCAGGTGATCGCCCAGTGCTCGCGCTGGATGCGGCGCAACACCGTGCCGGTGCGCGCCGTGGACGACGGTGCGCGCCATGTTGCTGAACTGGCGCGATTTAGATGCGACACCGCGATCCTGGGCCCGAAGGGCATCGGCGAAGCCGCCGGCCTGTATTACCTCGAGGGCCCGGTGCAGGACGACCCGGACAACCGCACCACGTTTGCGCTGGTTGCCCGGCCCGACATGGACGACAAAACGGTGAAACAACTGCTGGCCCAGGCCGCGGCCTGAGCCCGAAGGAACCTGAAATGACCACACAAACGCTTGTGCCGCCCGCGGCCGGGGACGATCTGCTTGTCCTTGGCGCCCTGCGGGCCTCGATTGACAACATTGACCATGAGCTGCTGCGCCTGCTGGCGCGGCGCAACGAAGTGGCCCGCGATATCGGACTGGCCAAACGCGTGACCGGGCGCCCGGTGTTCGACGCCGGCCGCGAACGCGAACAGGCCGACCGGCTGTCGCTGCTGGCCCGCGAGCTGGGGCTGGACGCCCATCTGGCGCGCGACCTGGGGCGGCTTTTGCTGCGCGGCAGTTTCGCCAGCCAGCTTGAGGCCCCGCCCGAACCGCCACCGGCGCCAGTGCCGCCGGACAGCGACGCGTTTCGCCTGGCGCGCTGCGAGCCCGGCCGCCCGCGCACGGTGGTACACGCGGGTTCGGCACGCATCGGCGGCGGACTGTTCGAGGTAATCGCCGGCCCCTGCGCCGTCGAAACCCGCGACCAGATTGAACTGGCCGCCGACCACGCCCGCGCCTGCGGCGTGCGCGTCATGCGCGGCGGCGCCTTCAAGCCGCGCACCAGCCCCTACGAGTTCCAGGGCCTGGGGCTGGAAGGCCTGAAGCTGCTGGCCCGCGCCGCCCACGCCCGCGACATGGCTGTGGTCACCGAGGTAACGGACCCCGCCGACGCCAACGCCGTGGCCGAACACGCCGACATGCTGCAGATCGGCGCCAGAAACATGCAGAATGTGCCGCTGCTGCGGGCCTGCGCCCGCACCGGCCGGCCGATCCTGCTCAAGCGCGGGGCGAGCGCCACAATCCGCGAGTGGCTGTGTGCCGCCGAATACGTGCTGCTGGAAGGCAACCCCAACGTGGTGCTGTGCGAACGCGGGATCCGCACCTTCGAACGCGAAACCCGCAACACGCTGGACCTGTCCAGCGTCGTCGCCCTGCGCGCCATGACGCACTTGCCGGTCATTGCAGACCCCAGCCACGCCGCCGGCCGCCACGAGTGGATCGCGCCGCTGTGCCACGCTGCCCACGCCTGCGGAGCCGACGGCGTGATCGTCGAGATGCACCCCTGCCGTGACAGTGCCCTGTGCGACAAACGTCAGGCTTTGTCGCCCGGCCAGTTGCGCCAGATCAGCGACGCGCTGCAGGGTCTGAGCCGGGCCGGGTAACAGGCATCAGCGCCGGGTCCCGCGCGACGGGGCCCGGCGCTGTGTGGGAATCGGCACAAATTCCGTGACAGGCCGCGCGACTTTGGCATCATCCGGCCCGTCACAGATCATGGATCCGACCATCGCACGCCAGTCCGTAGTCCTGCTGATCGAGGCCGACCCCGAGGCCGCGGGGGCCAGCCAGGCCCTGATTGAAGGCCTGGGCGCCGTATGTCACAGCGTCGGTACGATCGAGGATGCCCGGTGGGTGCTGCGCCAGAACGTGCCCGACGCGATTGTGGTGGACCATGACCTGCCCGACGGCGCGGGCATTGATCTGATCGGCCAGTTACGCCAGAGCCCGCAGCACCGCGACACGCCGATCATCCTGTTGGCCAGCCGCGTTCACCCGCAGGAACTCGAACGCGCGGTCATGCTGGGCATGTACGCCTGGCTGGCCAAACCGTTTGCGCCGGCCGAACTGACGGCTCTGGTCAGCGCCGCCATCACCGAAGACCGCGTGCGCCGCTGACCCGGCGAAAGATGCCCGGCCCGCCGGAACGCCCCGGACGCTAAACTGCGCCCCACCCCGTTGCGAGGCCGTCCATGTGGTACGAACACATCCTCTGGTGGCACTGGTTGCTGTTTGGCCTGGGGCTGTACACGATTCTGGGCACAGTGGTGGACGTGTTCCAGCGCAAGCACGCGGTGCGGCGCACGATTCCCCTGTTCGGGCGCTTCCGCTATCTGTTCGAAAAGTTCGGCCCGCCGTTGCGCCAGTACATTGTGACCAGCGACCTGAGCGAGCGGCCGTTTACCCGTCTGCAGCGTTCGTGGGTCTACCGCGCAGCCAAGAAACTCAGCAACACGGTGCCGTTCGGGACGCAGCTTGATCAGGACGCCCCCGGCCTGATTAAATTCAACCCGGCGGCGTTTCCCACGCCTGACCTGCATGCCAGCGACGACATGGAGCCGGTAATTCTCGGCCCCAACCGGCCCAGGCCCTATGCGGTGAAGTACATCGCCAACATCAGCGGCATGAGTTTCGGCGCGCTCAGCAAGAACGCCGTGCTGGCTCTTTCGCGCGGTGCCAAGCTCGCCGGCGGGTACATGAGCACCGGCGAAGGTTCGGTCAGCCCGTACCACCTCGATGGCGGCGGCGACATCTTTTATCAGGTCGGCCCCGGCAAGTTCGGTTGCCGCACCCCCGATGGCGCGTTCAGCGAAGACGCCTTTCGCACCGTGGCCAGCAAAGACCAGATCAAGGCCGTGTACATCAAGCTGGCCCAGGGGGCAAAACCCGGCAAGGGCGGCGTGCTGCCCAGGGAAAAGATCACCCGCGAAATCGCCACTATCCGCGGCATACCGATGGGCGTGGATTGCCACAGCCCGAACTGCCACGCCGAGTTCAACGATGTGCCCGGCCTGATGCGATTTGTGAACAAGCTGCGTGACCTTTCCGGCGGCAAGCCCACGGGCTTCAAGTGCGTGCTGGGCGGCGAAGAGTTCATCCGCGAAGTAGCGCGCTATATTGCGGCCAACGACGACGGGCCGGATTTCATCATCATTGACGGGGCCGAGGGCGGCACCGGCGCGGCGCCATTGAGCCTGGCCGACCACATGGGCATCAGTCTGCAGGAAGCACTGGTGATTGCCGACAACATCCTGCGAGAAGAAGGCGCCCGCCATAAAGTCAAGATTATTGGTTCGGGCCGCATCATCACTGGTGCCAACGCAGCGATTGCCCTTGGCCTTGGCGCCGATCTGTGCCACATCGCGCGCGGGTTCATGTTCGCGCTGGGGTGCATCCAGGCCCTGCAGTGCAACACCAACCATTGCCCCACCGGTGTGGCGACACAGCACTGGTGGCTGCAACGCGGTGTGGACCCGACGGACAAAAGCGTGCGCGTGGCGAATTACATGAAAGCCGTTCACCACGACGTGATGATGATTGTGCGCGCGCTGGGTTTGACACACCCCAACGAGATCAAACGCAAGCACATGAGCATGATCGTCGAACCAGGCCGCAGGGTGGCCCTGACGGAAATCTACCCCACCACCATGAAGGCCTTCCGGGAAACCCGAATCATCCGCCGCGAGCCGGTGAGCACGAACTGAGAGGCAAACCGGCCCTCGCTTGCGCTTCGGTCTCCTGTTTTTCGCGGCGCAACGCTAACCTGCCCCCATGCACTACTGGCACGATCTTGAGGTTGGCCCGCAACCGCCGGAACTTCTCAACGCCGTGGTTGAGATTCCCAAGGGCTCGCGCAACAAATACGAAATAGACAAGGCCGGCGGGTTCATCAAGCTGGATCGCGTGCTGTCGTCGTCACTGCACTACCCCGGCGATTACGGCATCATCCCGCGCACCCTGTACGACGACGGCGACCCGCTGGATCACCTCACCATCGTCACCGAGCCTACCTTTCCGGGTTGTGTGCTGACGGTGCGGCCGATCGGCCTGTTCTGCATGCTGGATCGCGGAGTCAAAGACTACAAAATCCTGTGCGTGCCCCTGCACGATCCGCTGTTTTCGACCTGGCACGACGTGAACGACCCCCAGCCGCACTTTCTGCGCGAGGTCGCCCACTTCTTTGAGGTCTACAAGGACCTTGAAGGCCAGCGCGCCAAAGTGATCGGGTGGGAAAATCGCGCCGCCGCCCGCGCCGAAATCACCCGCAGCGTGCAACTGTATGCTGACATGCCGCGCTGAACCGACCCCTGTTGCCAGTCTTGAGGCCAAAGCTATAGTTCCGCCCCCGGAGGCCGCAGTGAAGCGAAGCCCGGCACACCAGCACCCCACCGACGCCCACGGGCGTCTTTTTTTGTGTCACGCACCGCGCCCGGCCCGGAGGCGCGCATGAGCCCCGACGACACCGAACAGGCCCCACCGCGCTGGACCCGCAAAGACCTGCTGGGGCTTGAGGAACTGACGCGCGAGGAAATCCTGCACCTGCTGGATACGGCGCGCGGCTTTTCTGAAATCAGCACCCGCAGCATCAAGAAGGCCCCGGCCTTGCGCGGCAAGGTGGTGCTGAACCTGTTCTTTGAGCCCAGCACCCGCACCAAAAGCAGCTTCAGCCTGGCCGCGCAGCGTCTCAGTGCCGACCTGGTGGACATCATCAAGGAAGCCAGCAGTGCCACCAAGGGCGAAAGCCTGGTGGACACCGGCAAGAACCTGCAGGCCATGGGCGTGGACATTGTCATCGTGCGCCACCAGCAGGCCGGCGCGCCGCACCTGCTGGCCCGCGCGCTGGACGCCAGCGTGATCAACGCCGGCGACGGCACCCATGAACACCCCACGCAGGGGCTGCTGGACATCTTCACGATGCGCGAAAAGTTCGGCGACCTGGCGGGCAAGAAGATCGCGCTGGTGGGCGACATCACCCATTCGCGCGTGGCCCGCAGCAACATCTGGGGCTTGCGCAAGCTGGGCGTGGAAGTGGGCGTGATCGGGCCGCGCACTCTGGTACCCGGCGCGTTCAAGGAACTCGGCGTCAACATCCACTACCACATGGACGAAGTGCTGGGCCACTACGACGTGTTCAACATCCTGCGCATCCAGCTTGAACGCCAGCGACGCGGCATGTTCCCCAGCGTGCGCGAGTACCACCACCTGTACGGCATAGACCAGAAGCGCCTGGCAAAGATGAAGCCGGGGGTGCTGATCATGCACCCCGGCCCGATCAACCGCGGCGTCGAGATCAGCCACGAAGTCGCCGACGGCGAAAACAGCGTCATCTTGCAGCAGGTCAGCAACGGCCTGGCCGTGCGCATGGCGGCGCTTGTCCTTACTCAATCCGCGCGCGAGGCCCGCCCATGACCGACGCCGCCTCCACACCCAAAGTGCCGCTGGCATTGCGCGGCCTGTCCTTTGTCACACTGATGGCGCTGGGACTTTTGGTGATGTTCCGGGTGCTGAACCAGGCCTCGGTGTTTCCGCCCGTGCCCAAGGACGCCGGGCTTGCACCGCGCCTGGCCAAGACCACGCCCAACGTGCGCGAAGTACGCTTTGCCGCCGAAGACGGAGCGCCGCTGTACGGCTGGGTGCAAGGGCGCGACGACGCCCCCGTCAAGATCATCCAGGCCATGGGCAACGCCGAATACGTCGGCCCGCGCGCCGATCTGTACGCCCGGACCGCGGGTTTTCTGGATGCCCAGTTTCTGCTGTTTGATTACCGCGGCTTTGCCAACAGCGAAGGCAAGCCCAGCGAGGCCGGCGTTTACGCCGACATCCGCGGGGCCTGGCGCTTTGCCGTCGAAGAATTGAAGTGGCGCCCGGGCCAGATCGTGATCTGGGGCCGTTCGCTGGGCGGCGCGCCGGCCACACGCCTGTGTGCCGACCTGCTGGCCGAACCGCGGCGCGAAAGCCTCAAGGCCGGCGGCCCGCCCCGGGCACTGTTTCTCGAGGCGCCGTTCACCAGCATCCCTGAAATGGGCAAAGTCGCCATGCCGCACCTGATTGTGCCGCAGTGGCTGTGCTACTCGATGATGGACAACCTGGGGCGCGCGCCCGGCCTGAAGTTGCCGGTGCTGCACTGGCACGGCGACAAGGACGAAATCATCCCGTTTGCCCAGGGCGAACAACTGCACGCTGTGCTGCCCGGCCCCAAGACGTTTCTGCGCCTGGAGGGCGTGGGCCACAACAACATCTGGGACGACGACGCCCGCGCCCGGCGCATCCATGAAGCCATGCGCGATTTTCTGGCCGCCAACCCGGAGAAACGCTGATGGACGGCATCCTGATCCAGGGCGGGCGCGTGGTGGATCCCCACAACGGCATTGACGCCGAGGCCGACGTACTGCTGCTGGACGACAAGGTCGCGGCCGTGGCGCGCATGACCGAAGCCGACGTGCGCAACAACCACCGCGGGCTGGAACGCCTGCAGATTCTCAATGCCCGCGGGCTGGTCGTTGCCCCCGGCCTGATTGACCTGCGCGTGCACGTGGGCGAACCCGGCCGTGACGCCGAAGAAACCATCGCCAGCGCCGCCCAGACCGCCCTGCACGGCGGTTTCACCACCATCGCCGTAATGCCTGATACCGACCCGCCACTGGACAACGTGGCGGGTGCCCTGTTTGTCCAGCGCCAGGGCGAACGCGCGGGCTTTGCCCAAGTGCTGCCTGTGTGCGCCCTGACGCGCAGCCGCGCCGGTGAAGAACTGTGTGAAATCGGCCAGCTTGTCGAGGCCGGTGCCGTGGCGTTTTCCGACGAGCAGCGCCCTGCCGACGCGCCCGGCGCGATTCTGCGCGGCATGAGTTACGTTTCGATGTTTGACAAGCCGGTGATTGAGGTGGCGCAGGATCCCGGTCTGGCCGGCGGCGCCATGAACGCGGGCTACGAGGCCGCGCTGGCCGGTGTGCCGGGCATTGCCAGTGTCGCCGAGGAACTGATGGTTGCCCGCGCCTGCATGTTCGCACGTGAAACAGGCTGTCACTACCACGCCGCGCTGCTGACCACGCGCAACGCCGTGCGCGCTGTCAAGCGCGCCCGCAAGCTGGGCGTGCGCGTGACGGGCGAGACCTGCGCGCATTATCTGGCGCTGACCGACGCCGAGGTGCGCAAGGCCTACGACACCAACCTGAAGGTGTTTCCGCCGTTGCGCACGGCCGACGACATCGCGTGGCTGAAGCGCGGGCTGGCCGAGGGCGTGATTGACTGCATCTCCAGCGGCCACCGCGGCGTCGCGCCGCAGGACAAGGAACTGGAGTTCGGCGCCGCGCCTTTTGGGGCCGTGGGGCTGGAAACAACGCTGGGGGTCGCGCTGACGCACCTGGTGGGCACGGGCACACTGAGCCTGTCACAGGCCCTGGCCAAACTGACGATCAACCCGGCGCGCGTGCTGCGGCTGCACACGCGTAAGGGCAGCCTGACACCCGGCAGCGACGCCGACGTGGCACTGATTGACCCCGGCCACACCTGGACCGTCGCGCCCGACAGCCTGTTCAGCCTGCGCAAGAACTCGCCGCTGCTGGGCGCAAGGCTGACCGGCCGGGCGCGGGCCGTGATCGCGCGCGGGCGCCTGCACGCCACAACCCAGGGGCTGTAGCCCCAAATCGCGCGCACCAGGCACTGGGCCAACTCGCACTGGCCGCATGACCGCCAAAGTCGAGGCTAGATGTCTTCGCGGTGGGCGATTGTCAGCACTTCGCCGATCGTGGTCTTGCCCTCCAGCACCTTGCGCACGCCGTCGTCCAGCAGCGTGGTCATGCCGATCTGGCGCGCCTCGTTGCGGATCTTCAGACTGCTGGCCTGGGTAAACGTCAGCTCGCGGATCACGCTGTTCATTTCCAGCAGTTCGTACACGCCCTGGCGGCCGCGGAACCCCACCCCGCCGCACTCCTTGCAGCCCACCGGGCCGTAGATGGACTTGCCTCCGATCGTTTCGGGCTTGAGGCCGACCATCTTGAGCTCGGCCGGCTCGGGCTTGACCGGCGCCTTGCAGTGCTTGCACAGCACGCGCACCAGACGCTGGGCCAGAATCGCCTGCACGGCGCTGGCCACCAGAAACGGCTTGACACCCATGTCCATCAGGCGCGTCAGCGCGCCCGGCGCGTCGTTGGTGTGCAGCGTGCTGAACACCAGGTGGCCGGTCAGCGCGGCCTGAATCGCAATTTCGGCTGTTTCGTGGTCACGGATTTCGCCCACCAGAATGATGTTGGGCGCCTGGCGCAGCATGGCGCGCAGAATACGCGCGAACGACAGCTCGATCTGGTGGTTCACCTGGGCCTGGTTGATGCCGGTCAGGTTGTATTCCACCGGGTCTTCGGCGGTGATGATCTTGACGTCGGGCTTGTTCAGCGCGTTCAGCGCCGCGTACAGCGTCGTGGTCTTGCCCGAGCCCGTGGGGCCGGTCACCAGAAAGATGCCGTTGGGCTTCTTCAGAATCTTCTGGAAGCGGTCAAAGTCCAGCGGGTGCATGCCCAGGATTTCCAGACCCACCAGGTTCTTGGCCTTGTCCAGAATACGCATCACCACGCTTTCGCCCCAACTGCAGGGCAGCACGGAAACGCGCAGGTCAATGTCGCGGCCTTCCACTTTGGTCTTGATGCGGCCGTCCTGGGGCTTGCGGCGTTCGGCGATGTCCATCTTGGACAGAATCTTGATGCGCTGGATCAGCGGACCCTGCAGGCGCTTGGGCGGCGATTCCATCTCGACGCAGTCGCCGTCAATGCGGTACCGGATGCGCACCTTTTCTTCCATCGGCTCGACGTGAATGTCGCTGGCGCGTTTCTTGATCGCGTCGGTGATCAGCAACTGCACAAGCTGCGACACGTAGCCTTCTTCGTCGTCGGTGGTTACTTCGGTGGCGTCCATGTCCTTGTAGGACATGTTCGGCCCGCCGTCGCCGTCCAGCATGTCGTTCATGCCGCCGATGCCGTAGTACTTCTTCATCGCTTCATCAACCTGCGTCTGCGGCGCCATCACCCAGTCCACTTCGTGGCCCAGAATGAAACGCAGGTTGTCCAGCGCAAAGTACTCCAGCACCCGGTCGGTGGCCACCGTGACCTGGCGGCCCTTTTTCATCACCGGGATGATGCGGTGTTCTTCGACAATTTCCTTGGTGACCAGACCCGTGACTTCGGGCGGCAGTTCGTACTTCTTGAGGTTCACGAACTTCACGTTCTGCTGTTTGGCCAGAGCGCGCGCCACCTGTTCGTCATCCAGGTAGCCCAGATCGCGCATGGCCTCGCCAAGCAGCATCATCTTTTCCTTGGCGTGCTTGAGCCCTTCCTTGACCTGCTCGACGGTGGCGAACTTCAGACCGACGAGGATCTTGCCCAGAGGCATCTTTTTGTCTGTGGTCAACATGGAGCTCCTGCAGAGCCTGCCGCAAGGCGACGCGGCGCGCGCGGGGGGAGCCGGGCCGGCGTCGGCCCATCAATCTAGCCGACAGGACATTCAAGTCAACGCCCGCGCAGGGCGACCGTCGCGTCTACACCGGCAAGCCCCGCCGACCCCAGGGCCAGAACCAGCCCCCAGGCAACCAGGCGACCTGCCTCCGTGCCGGCGGTCACGTCCAGGCCTGCCAGTACCGCCCCTGCCGCCAGAACCAGCAGGTTTGCCCCCCGCAACAGCAGCACCCGGCTGGTCGCGCCGCGCATGGCTGCGCCGGTACCACGTGATGCCAGCACAGCCTGAACACCACCGGCCAGCGCGGCTTCGATAACCACCGCCGCCGCCGCCAGCATGGACAGCGGCAACACCAGCGCCAGCGCCGCCGATGGTGCCGCCAGCGCCGCCCCCTGGGCCAGACGCACCCCCGGCGTCCCCGCCTGCAGCTTGCACAGCAACAACCCCAGCAACTCGGCGCAGGCCGAGGTCACCACCCCCGCCAGCGCAAGCCACTGCACTTTGCCCAACAGGCCCCCGGCCAGCACACCCGCACCCAGGGCGGCAAGGATTGCCTGTATCAGCAAGGCCCGCTGTTTCATGCCGGCAAGCATGGCGCCGTAACCGCGCCGGGTCAACCGAGCCCGTGTCTGCTATGATGGCATCATGCGTCCGATTGTGATTGCCGGCCCAAGTGCCAACTGCGGCAAGACCCACCTGGCCTGCGTGCTGGCAAGCTGCCTGGCCCCGGTGCAGGCCCTCAAGATCACCCGCTTTCACCGCGAACAACATTGCCCCGTTCACGGCGTAAACCACCAGGGACAGGATGACTGCGACGGCTGCGCGCCCGCGCCTGCCGGCTATGAACTGGTGGACGACCCCGTCGTGCTGGCCACCCCCGGCAAGGACACAGACCGGCTGGCCCGGGCCGGAGCCTCCCCCGTGCTCTGGCTGCGCGCCGCCCCCCACACATTTGAATACGCCCTGCGCAAGGCCATGACGCGCTTTGACCTTGCCCGGCCACTGGTCATCGAGGGCAACTCGGCGGCTACCGTCGCGGGCTTTGAGGCCGCAGTCGTGTTGCTTTGGCCCCAGAAAACCCGCGGGGTAAAGGCCAGCGTGATGCCCGCCCTGCGGCGCTGCGACGCGCTGGTGCTGGTGGAAGGCGAAGAGTCACCGCGCCGGGTCTGGCCTGGCACGTTGCGGGCGGCCTGCGCGCGCTATGGTGTGGATGAGAAGAGGCTGCCGCAACCGCATTGGCTGTCGGCCGGCTGGTGGCAAGAAGATGCAACCGCACAAAAAGCACGCCTTGAGTCGCTGTTGCAAACTCTTGCACCGGACTGGGTTGCACAGAAAAACCCGGAATAGGCGTGGCGGTCGGCCTGTTCTAAGATTGACGTTGTGTTGTAAAAAACATAAAATCTGCACTTTCATGCCGTGCAAAACACCGGTGTCACGATTCTGTGAATCTCTGCTTTTTGTCTTGCACGGAAACGAAAACTTCGCACCCTATGCCCCATCGCTGGACCGGTTGTGAGAGAAATCAAACCGGGCAAGGAAGACAGGACGAGATGATTCAGACCACACGCCGAGAGTTGGACGTTCCGCTGGACACAAGGTCGCTGGCGCCGCTGCGCGAGTTTGTCCGTGAAGTGCTGGGCGAGGGTAAGCTGGGTGCCAAAGTCGCACGCCTGGTGGTGATTGCCATTGACGAGGCCTGCAGCAGCATCATCCTCAATGCCAAGGAACAGGGCGCCCAAGGCAACCTGCGGCTTCTGATTGATATTGACCCCACCCGTGTGAAGATTCACATTTCGGACACGGGCAACGACTACGATGTGGGCGACATCACACGCGATGAACTGCTCAAGGAGTTCACGCGTTCCAAAAAGACGGAACTGGGGACATTCCTGATCCGCCGCGTGATGGACGAGTTCAGCTACAAGTTCAAGAAGGGCTTTCAGTCCGAAATCGAGATGCTCAAGTTCCTGTACGAGAGCACCGAACCCCAGGCCAACTGAACCGACACGACCGCAACCAGACCGCCCGCGGGCGGTCTTTGTGTTTTGACCGTTGACCGGGCCCGGCCGGGCGCCGACGATTCCGGCATGGTCAAGGCCGTTGCGATCAAGCTTTTAACGCTGGCAGCCATAGCAGCCGCGCTGTGGCTTGCGCCGGCGCCGCTTTCGTGGGTGCTGGCGGGCGTGGCGCTTGCCGCCGGGCTGGGAGTAATCGGCTGGGCGGTGTTCAACGTCAACAGCGGCATCTGGGCGCGCACGTTGTGGCGCGGTGACGGCGACGACAAGCGCGTGGCGCTGACCTTTGACGACGGTCCGGACCCGGTGTTCACACCGAAGATTCTGCGGGTGCTGGCAGACAAGAAAGTGCCGGCGGCGTTCTTTTGCGTGGGCCAAAGGGTCGAACAGAACCCCGAACTGGCGAAACAGATTCACGACCAGGGGCACCTGGTCGGCAACCACAGCTTCCACCACGGCATGTGGATCAATTTCAGCCTGCACCGCACGCTGAGACGCGAAATTGACCGCTGCAACGCAGCCGTTGCCGCAGCCGCCGGTATCACGCCCGCGCTGTACCGGCCGCCGCACGGATTCAAGAACCCGGCGCTGGGCGACGTGCTGCGCGAACGCGGCATGGCCGTGATCGGCTGGCAGGTGCGCGGCTTTGACGCCGTGGTCAACGACGCCGCGCGCATTACCACGCGCGTGGTTGACGGCGCCAGGCCCGGCGGCGTAATCACACTGCACGACGGCGCGGGGCTTCAGGGTTCCCCCGACCGTTCCGCCACTGTCGCGGCCCTGCCCGTGATCATTGACGGGCTGCGGGCGCGCGGCTTCCGGTTTGTGCGGCTGGATGAACTGCTGGCAATCCGGGCTTACAAGTAACACCGGGCACGGGCGGGCCCGGAAAACGCCAGACTTTTGGCATCCCTCGGCCCTGATGGCGGGCGTTATCATCCCTGTGGAGGTTCGCCATGCGCGTCGTGCTCTCCCTGCTTGCGGTTGTCCTGTTGGCCACACTGGCGCTGGCCCAGGCTGCCCCGCCGGCCGAGACACCGAAAGAAGAACCCAAACCCGCCGAGAAAAAAGAGGAAACGCTGGACGAACTGCTCAAGCGCATTGAAACCGCGCACAAGGAACACAAGGACTTCGCCGGAAACTTTGAACAGGAAAAATATCTGCCGCTGTTTGACGACAAAATCACCAGCAGCGGCCGTTTTGCTTTCAAGAAACCCGACCACGTGCGTTGGGAGTATCAGAAACCCCACGAGTCCATCCTTGTCGTCACCGGCGAGACGGGCAAAAAATGGTCCAAAGCCACCGGCCGCACGGAAAACGTCAAGCTGGCCGACGACCGCGGGCTCGACGCCGTGGTGAAGCAACTGTTCACCTGGTTCAAGGGCGAGTTCACCAAACTGAAAGACGACTACGACGTGGAAGTTCTGGCCCGCAAACCCAGCAAGCTGAAGATGACGCCTAAAAAGGATGCGGTCAAAAAATTCATTGCCTGCATCGAGGTGCAGTTCGGCGCCAACGACGACCAGATCACCAGCGTCAAGATCCTGGAACCGCTGCAACCCGGCGACGAAGCCCAGGGCTACACCCTCTACACCTTCAAGGATACGCGGCTGGACAAGGGCGTGGCCGACAGCGAGTTCGAGATTGCGAAGTAGCCGCCGGGCTTTCCAATACGCGACACTTGTCGCATTGGCCGCTCGCGCCGCGCCCGCACCGGTTTATGCTTTAGGCCATGCGCAGGATGTGGCCGATGGTTCTGGTTCTGGTGGTCGTGCTGGCAACGGCCGCGTTGTGGCTGGCCTTGCGCACCGAGCCCGCGCCGCGCCCGACCAACGACGCGGCTCGAACAACAGCCCAGCAGTCTCGCGCAACCGATAACACCCCGACGCGCAAGACCGACCCGACGCCACGCGACCGGCCTGACCCGCAACCCCGGCCCGAGCCCCGAACCGACACCCCGCAGCCTCCGCCGGATCCCGCCGACGCACCCTCGGAAACGCACTGGAGCGTGCGCGGCCGTCTGGTGGCCATAACCTGCGCCGGCGTCAACCTGCTTGACTTTCCCTGCTATGGCCTTGAGGCCACGGTGGATTGCGTGTGGCTCGGGCCCGATTACCCCCAGCACCTGCAGGATACGGTACGGGTGGATCTGACCCGGCGCTTCACATTTGAAAGCGGCCTGGCACGCGAGGAACACCCGGATCCGACGCGCCTGATGTGGCAGGTGACCGTCAGCGGCTACGGCGAGGGCGAACTGGCGCGGTTTGTGGCGTTGTGGCATGACGCCGAAGACGACGCCAAGCCGGACATTGCCACGGTTCGCGGCCTGCACCGCCCCGTTCTGCGCGACGGCTGGGTTGACTTCGGTGACCTGCGCCTGAGCCTGGACGAAGCCGAACACCCCCCGATCATTCTGGCCGGGCGTGTGCTGGTGCCCGGCGGCCAGCCCCTGGCCTCGCGCCAGAGTCTGATGTTGACGGCACGCCAAGGCGACGAAGCAGAGCACACCTTTTTTCTGCGTGTGAACCGGCAGGGCCGGTTTGCCTATGTCATGAGCGGCACTGATTTCGACCCGCCGCTGACGGCGGAAGGGCTTGAGCCGATGGCCTGGACACTGGAGATCAGTGCCGAATCAGACTCCTTCGGCATGGGCATGGGTATGCGGCGCGGGATACCGGTCGGCCTGACGGCGTTCGAGCTCGGGCCACCCAAACGAACCGGCAATGTGCTGGATTTCGGCGATATTGCCGCGCGTGGCGCGGTGCTGGAAATTCTGGCCGAGATTGAGGGCCACACACCCAAACCCCTGCCCTGCGACCCGTTGCTGCTTGACCCCGGCGAAGACGACGTGCCGCTGGAAGGCTGCGACCTTTCGCTGGAATCCGGCGACGAGTACCTGAACATCTGGGCGGATATAGGGCTTACTCTGCGCATGCTTCTGCCCGAGGGCCGCTACGCCTGGAACGCCGAACCTGAGGACGTTCGGCCGCCCGTGACGCCGCAGTTCGGCAGTGTCGTCGCGCGCGACGGCGCCGTGTCGCGGCTTGAGATCCGCTTTACCCCCGCGCCGTTGATTCCCGTGCGCGTGATTGCCCCGGAAGGCACGGATCTTTCCGGGCTTGCCGTCCACTGGGATGTGGAACTGATCGAAGACGAACAGTGGTGGAGCGGTGACTGCGACAAAGACCTGCGGGTACCGATGCTGCCCGGCCGGAAAACCGAAGTCAGCGGCAGTCTGCCCGGCTTTGCCCCGGTGTATGTGGTTCTGGAGCCGGGCGCGACCGAGGCCGTGCTGGAATTCAGCGAAGCCGTGCCGCGGGGCGGCACGTTGACCATCAAGCTGCCGTCTCTGCCCGAGGCTTTGGGAAAGACACTGACTGCCACACTGCAGATCCAGTGGCTGGACGAGGAGGAGCCGGGGGAGTTTCGATCCGTGCGCGAGGAGTCGGTGACGTTGGCGCCGGGGCACCAGGGTGAAATCACGCGCCCCGATGCGGCGCCGGGGCGGATCCAGATTATTCTGATGTGCGCCGACGCGCTGGGTTATCCCGGCGGCGTGTTGTCGCGGCTGGACGATATCACGCTGGCCGGCGGTCAAACCCTGGCCGTTGAGCTGCCCCCGATCGGAAACCCGCCCTGGGCCACACCAGCAAACCGGGTGATGGCGCGCGTGAGTGTGGGCGGGCAGCCCTCCAGTCTTTGGGGCCTTTGGGAATATGCATGGGCGACGGGTCGGCGAACGGTCAACGACGACGACATACTGGTGTGGGCCGAAGACCTGCGTAACGGCCGGGGTGCGGGCGGCGGCTTCATTCCCGCGGCGCTGGTCCATGACAGCACGCGTGTGCCCGTGCGCGTGGAGCCGCCGGCTGAAGCCTGGGGCACTGCGCGGGCCGTGATCGAGCCGCCCTGCCGCCTGCGCCTGCGTGTCACGCGCGGGGGGAAACCGGTTTCCGAATTCACGGCCCGTCTTTCGGCCAATGCCAGGACCCACACTACCCAGTGCACAACACGGGCCGTGGACGGCGTGGCCTGCCTGTGGTGCCCCGGCGAAGAATGCCTTCTGCACATCGAGTGCGACAACACGATGGTGCACTCGCGCGCAGTCAAACTGCCCGCATCGGGCGAGGGCGAACTGACCGTCGAAATCGGGCTGGTGCGCGTTTCCGTCAGGCGCGACGGTGACGGCGACAACGATCTGGCCTCGTGGGTTCTGCGCCGTGAAGGCCCGGAATCCATCGGCAACATCGGGCTGCATTCGGGGCAGGTGCTGTATCTCAAACCCGGCCCGTACCGGGCGGTGCCAGAGGCCCCGGCGGATACGGCAGCGGCTTTTGCCGTTGACCTGAGCGATGGCGCCGACCGCGAGCTGGTGCTGCCGGCGCTGAAGCTGCCCGCAATGACGGGTGTGCTGCTGGCCATGACCGAGGCCGACTGGCAGGGCTACCTGTCGGGGGCGTTTGAGTACTACGTGGTCCGCGACAGCGGGGCGGGCCAGACGGCCGGCTTTGCCGGCGAAGCACTGGATCTGGGCATCCGGCCCATGCCCGACGGCATTTTGCTGGCCGGTCTGCCGCTGGACACGCGGGTTCTTGTGCGCGGCTGGTACCGCCGCCGGACAGCCACAGGGGTGGAGTACCGGGTGATGAAGCCCGCCGATTTTACGGTCGCTGCGGACAAGAAGCTGGAACCGGCCTGGGTTCAGGGCACGACGCTGGACTGGGAATGGGAATCGCTGGAGCTGCGCAGCACGTCGGATTTTCCGGGCTTTTACGTGTTCTTCGGCCAGCAACAGGTTGTGGGGGCCGGTCGCCACGAATTGCTGATCTACACCGGCGACGAGCCACTTCGAGCCTCGGTAACGATCCCGGCCGGGGCGCGCGAGTTCAAGATTCCGCCGGAACTGCGCAAACGTCTGGAAGACCTGAACCTGATTGAACCCGACGACGAATAGTAGAGCTTTTTCATGGTTTGTATGCAGAGGTTCCGCGCCGCGCCGGGCAAGCAGACCAAGGAGCGCGAGCGCAGGTGTGGCTGGGGGCCACATTGAGCGAGCGCGACGCAGGGATGCGACGCCTGCCGCAAGCGGAAGCCTGAAGACGAACCATGAAAATGCTCTAGCGCGCCCGCGCCGTTTCTCACACCCACGCACGCGATTGTTCAGATTGCATCAGCCAGCCGTGAAGGCGCTTGAAATATAGCGTTTGCGGCCCGTTCAAGTTTCGTCAATTCGTGCAACGCGGATTGAGAACGCGCCCGCGCCTTCCCACACTCCCGCCCATTCGCAGACGGACCACGAAATTCACGTCCCGGAAAAGGAGAGGAGTTCATGAGCAAGCTGTCGAAACTGGTGTTGGCGGCCACCTGCGCGGGCCTGATGGCCGCGCCCGTGTTCGCCCAGGACAAGGATGACAAGGGCAACTTTGTCATCGAACGCGGCGGCCAGGAAGCCAAACCCACCACCGCGACCAAGCTGGACAAGGTGCTGGGCTGGGAAACCAGCGACGGCAAGTTCAAGCTGAAGCTGGAAAACCGCGTTCAGTTCCGCTTTACCGGCAACAACGAAGTCGCCAACGGCGGCAAGGGCAGCGACGGCCGCGACTTCATGAACTTTCGCGTCCGCCGGTTCAAGACCACCTTCAGCGGCCACATCTTTGACAAGGACTTCCAGTACAAGGCCACTATCGCCTGGACCAACAGCGCGGGCCAGCTTGTGGAAAGCGCGGTGTTCACCTGGGCGGCGCATGAACTGCTGAACATCAGCGGCGGCCAGGACAAAACGCCCTTCAGTTGGGAAGAAATGACCAGTTCCGGTCGCCAGTCGTTTGTGGACCGCAGCGTCACCAACGGCTACTTCTCCCAGGGTTTTGCCAAGGGCATCTGGCTGGGCGGCGCGTTCAAGGGCGACAGCGCGGTGTGGGTCAAGTACACCGCCGGCGTGTTCAACGGCGTGCTGCGCGGCAACGGCGACTTCCGCAACCAGGACCTGGCCACTACCAGCGACACCTTCAAGGCCAACGCCGTCAACGCGGGCACCGGCAACACCGGCAGCGGCGGCGTGGATTCCGACCTGATGTTCACGCTGCGCGTGGAAACCCACCCGCTGGGCGAAGTGGCCATGGACATGGTGGACATCCGTGGCGAGGACAAGTTTGACAAGCCGCTGTTTGCCGTCGGTCTGGGCCTGCTGTGGTTCGGCAGCGACCTGCTTAACAACGATTTCCGCCCCAACGCCACCACGGCCGCGGCCTCGGGCCGTTCGCAGGCCAGCCAGGACACCCTGGCCTGGACCATGGACGCCCACTTCCGCTGGCACGGCCTGGCGGTGAACATTGAGTTCCACTGGCGCCACACCGAATTCCACTACCAGGGCCGCCAGGTGGGCAAGAACGGCGCGCTGCTGCGCAAGAATCTGCGCCCGACCAACCTGGACGAAATGGGCCTGTCGGCGGATGTCAGCTACTTCATCCTGCCCAAGACTTTCAACGTCGGCCTGCGCTACAGCATGGTCAACGGCGAAGACTTCGAGTTCAACAACGTTGACGGCAACGCCCTGCTGCCGGACGCCACAGAGATCGGCCTGGTGGTGGGGTATTATGTCCAGGGCCACAACCTGAAGCTGCAGATGGACATCAGCTACGTGGACTACCAGCTTGCCACGTTCCGTACCGGCGCGCCGCGCGAGCCGGTGGCCGGCCTTGCCCTGCCTAACCGCAGCGCAATCAGCCGCGCCAACGACAACGCCGACCATCTGGCACTGTGGCAGATGCGTCTGCAGTTGCAGTGGATCTTCTGAAAACGGCAACGCGACGGGGCCGGGATCACCCGGCCCCGACCGCGACAGACTTCCAGGTTCACTTGCCATGCCTTGCAATGAACCCTGGGTTGGGGACGGACCTTTCCGCCGTCCCCTTCGTCGTTTGATGTGCCGCTATTTTTCCGTGGGGTCGTACAGCTCGTCTATGTCCACCTTCAGCGCCAGCAGCCGCCGGTCGGTCGGGTCCAGCGCGATGCCTTTGGCCACCACTTCGCTGGCCACGTCGAAACGCTGAAGCTGGTACAGCCGGAAACCCCAGCGCTCATAGGCGTCAATCATCAACTGGCGGCAACGCTGGTCCAGCCGGTCGGCCAGTTCCGGTTGACCGCGGAACTTCAGCAGCTTGCGGTTGTCCTCGATCGTCTTGCGCAGTTTGGCTGCCGTGCTGACCACATTTTCATACTTGGGAATGCCGGCCAGCGTGCGGCCGGCGTTGCAGTCGGCGTCGGCCTCGCGCTTCTTGTCTTCGGCGGCCTTTACCTGGTCCTGGATGCCCGCAAGCCAGTCGTCAATCGGCTGGCGTTTCTTGCGCTCGTCGGCGTCGGCGGCGTCCTGGGCCTTGCGGGCCTCTTCTTCAAGCTGTCGGGCGCGCAGTTCCAGTTCCACGGCCTCCAGCGTCGAAAGCAGCACTTCGGCCCGGATCGCCGCCGGCGTCTGGGCAAAGCGCGTGCGAATCGCCGTCAGGGCGGCGCGGGCCTCAGCGGGTTTGCCGGCTTCGATCTGGGCCGCGGCAGTATCCAGCATGCGTTCGGCCTCAAGTATGTCGGCTAAAGCAACCACGTTGGCGGCTTCGGCCTCCAGCGTGGCGTCGGCCCGGCCGGCGGCACGGACGGTATCGCGGGCCTCGGCGCACAGCGAACGGTGCAGGGCAAACCGGGCCAGTTCCAGTTGCTGGCGCGGGTCATCGGGCGTGAACTGTTTCTTGATGATCCAGGCGCTGGCGGGCTCAAAATCATCCAGCCGCGCCGTGAAGTCCTTGCGCCCGCGCTTGAAGCTTACGGTGTCCCCCGAAAGCGCCACAATCGTGGTTTCAGCCTCTTTGTCTTCGCTCTTGAGCTTGAGCTTGACAGCCAGCAGGGGCGCGGGCAGCAGGCAAAGCAGCACAATCAGCAACAGGCGCATGACCCCATGATAGCGCGGTCACGCCGAGGGCGACCAGGATTGCCGGTTTGGATTGCGGATACGGGAAAGGCAGGGAAAGGTGAATGAATGGGGGAAGCGCCGTCCGGCGCTACACCCCGCGCCGGGCCGGATCCCAGACGTACTTGTGCAGTTGCAGGTTCAGTCGCGCCGGCACACGGTCGGACAGCATCCAGGCCACAAGGTCCTGGGGGTTTATGCGGCCCCAGGCCGGACTGAACAGCACTGTCGCGCGTTCATGCAGCTTTTCGCGCCGCACCAGATCGCGCGCCCAATGGTAGTCGTCGCGCGAGGTCAGCACGAACTTGAGTTCGTCGCCGGGCCGAAGACGCGCCAGGTTGCCCCGGTCGTTGGCGTGTTCTTCGCCGCTGCCGGGGGTTTTCACGTCCACAATCACGCGCACGCCCGCGGGAATCACCGAGATGTCGTGGCTGCCGCCGGTTTCGACCAGCACTTCCGCGCCGGCGTCCAACAGCGCGCGGCACAGCGGCACAAACAGTGGCTGCAGCATCGGCTCGCCGCCGGTAATTTCGACCAGCCCGGTGCCGAAGGCCAGCGCCTTTTCGACCACTTCCGGCAGCGGCATCGGCGTGCCGCCCTCAAAGGCCCAGGCCGTGTCACAGTAACTGCAACGCTGGTTGCACGCGGCGGTGCGGATGAACGCGCAGGGCCGGCCGGCGTGGGTGCTTTCGCCCTGCACGCTGGCATAGATCTCTGCGATCAGCAGGTGCGTGGTTTCGCGCCCGCGCAGGGCCTGCAGCGGTGCCAGCCGCCGCTCCATGGGAACGCCTGGGGCCATGAATTTGAGTGTATCCCGGCCCGCGTGCCGCGTCAGCACGGGGCGGCCCTGCCAATTCGTTCGATACAGGATAAACTGTCATCGAACCAACGGGGGGCAACGTGAACGAAACCTACCTGAAGCGTTCGCGCGCCGTGGCGCGCGTGATTCATGCGGCCCAGCAGTTGTTCCGCGCCGTCAACACGCTGGTGCGCCGCCACGACCTGACAGAAAGCCAGTACAACGCGTTGCGCATTCTGCGCGGCGCCGACCGTCGCGGCGAAGACCTGACCCAGGCTGACCTGGCCCAGCGCCTGATCGCCAGCCGCGCCAACACCACCTGGATTCTGGACAAACTCGAGGAGCGCAAGCTGGTGCGCCGCAAGGGTCACGCCGACCGCCGCAAGAACCTGATCGAGATTACCGCCGCCGGCCAGAAACTGCTGGCCCGCATAGACCCCGAGTTCGAAAAGCTGCTGGCTGAGATCCTGCGTGACGTCAGCGACGCCGAACTGACCGCCATGCAGGCCGCCGTGGACAAGTTCCGGTTTGATGACTGACGCCAAATACAAGAAGGGCCGCGCACCGGCGGCCCCTCCGTATCCGGGTCTCGTGGGCGACCCGGGCGCAGATACGGTTAGAACTCGTCGTCTTCCTTGGGCTTGTCGCCGGCCTTGCCTTCTTCTTCCAGCGGCTTGAGGTCGGCGTCGGTCACGTCCTTGTTCACCTTGGGTTCCGTGATCGTCAGCTTGGTCGGGAACTCCATGCCCATGAAGCTGAGCCCGCCCTTGAGTTCAATGGCAATGTCGTATTCGCCGGCCTTGCCGTACTTCTTGATCTCAATGCTGCCGTCCAGGCTTTCGCGGCCGCTGGGGCGCGCGCCGGGGTTCTTGGGGTCGTCGCCGCCGGGCAGGGCGCCCATGTCCACCTTGGTGCTGGCCGTCACCTTGCTCAGGCGCAGCTTCTTGCCGGTGTCTTCGTAGGTGTACTGGTGTTCCATGTCGGCCTTGTTGCCGTCAAAGTCTTCGGTCGTGGCCATGGCCGTGACCTTGTTGTCGGCCACGGTAAAGGTTTCGACGCGGTCGTCGGCAAAGGTCACCACCACGCGGTCGGCGGTCACCTTGCCCTTGTCGTCCTTGACCGGGTCGCCCATCTTGAAGCTGGCTTCCTTGAACTTGCCGTCCCAGGCCGGAAAGCCCGTCACATAGGCCAGATAGGGCTCAAACACGCGGCGCGCGATAGCGCTGACGTTGCCCAGCGGGTTGGCGCCTTCGCCTGCGCCTTCGTCGTCGCTCTGCCAGATTGCCTTGGAGCCCTTCTTCCACAGCAGTTTGCCGTTGAACGGCATTTCACCCTGGCCGAACGCCGAGGCATTGACGCTGATGTTGGCCTGGGCCTTCAGACGTTCCAGACCGCTGGCTTCGGCGCTCAGCACGCGCTCCCAGGCTTTTTTGAGCAGCGCCTCGGCTTTCTTGTCGCCGCGATCCATCGGCTTTTTGGCCGGGTCTTTCTTTTCATCGCCCGCGCCGGGCTTGGCCCCCGGTTTGGTTTCGCCGGGCTTGGTTTCGGTCTTCTTGCTGTCGGGTTTGTCCTGGGCCAGTGCAAGGCCGGCCACCAGGGTCAGGGACAGTGCGGCGCACAGTGCGGTCAGAAAGCGCATTGAGGTCTCCATACGAAAGGGCATTGGCCCGAAGGCGTCGTGGGGATAGTGCCGGGCGGGGGGCAAACCTCACGGGGAAAGTGGCAAAACAACACCGGGGGGCCTGATGGCCCCCCGGCGGTGAATGGCGTCAAACTAGTTGGTCTTCGGGGCTTCGTTGGCGGGCTTGTCATTGGCCGGCTTGGCAGTGTTCTTGCTGTCCGGGCAACCGGCGAGCATGACACCGGCGAAAGCGCAAACGATGGCGAGGATCGCGAACTTCTTCATGGGAAACTCCTGTAGTTTGTTTGGGTTCTTGGAA
Source organism: Planctomycetota bacterium (assembly GCA_015075515.1). Lineage (GTDB taxonomy): Bacteria > Planctomycetota > UBA8742 > UBA2392 > UBA2392 > H3-PLA7. Next base: position 885,138 of record JABTUE010000001.1, on the reverse strand, counting down.
ACCAGACCTTCTTGACGTGTGCAAGCGCAGTCCATGCCAATTCGACACTGGTTCGAAAAGGCTCCACGAAACCTTTTGCGGGGAAAGTACTTATGCGGCCTTATCCGATACGGCCGCGATTGGCTGCACGCAATGCACGCGCCAACTTTTGTGTTTCGCGTGTAACGAAAGATTACGTTTCGGTTGGTGGTTCGGCGTGCCAGGGTGTGTGCCGGCGCAGCGCCGCCAGCGCGCGCTCGAAGTCTTGGGGCAGCGGGGCCTCAAAGTTGACGCGCGCGCCCGTGCGCGGGTGGTCAAAGCTCAGCCTGGCGGCGTGCAGCGCCTGGCGGGCGATCAGGGGTTGTTCGCCGGGCTGGGGGTCTTGTTCGAGGATTTCACTGAGGGTCAGCGGCGGGCGTTTGCTGTACAGCCGGTCGCTGACAATCGGGTGGTGAATAGCCGCCAGGTGCACACGCAACTGGTGGGTGCGGCCGGTGCGTGGGCGCAGCCGCAGCAGCGTGAACTTGCGGAAACGTTCGGCGATTTCGTACTCGGTGACGGCGGGTTTGCCGTCCGGATGCACGCGCTGCATCTCGTAATGGTCCGGGTGGCGGCCAATCGGTTTGTCAATTACGCCGGATTCGTCGCGCAGCCGTCCGCGCACCAGCGCCAGATATTCCTTTTCGACACCGCGCTGTTCGAACTGTTCCGCCAGCTTGAAGTGCGCACTTTCGTCCTTGGCGCACACGATCACGCCGCTGGTGTCGGCATCCAGCCGGTGGACAATGCCGGGGCGAAAGGTGTCGGCCTTACTGACCTGCCTCAGGTGAAACAACAGCGCGTTGGCCAGGGTGCCGCCCATGCCCGCGCGGGCCGGGTGCACGGCCAGCGCCGCGGGCTTGTTGATCACGACAATCGCGTCGTCTTCAAACAGGATGTCCAGCGGAATGTCTTCGGGCTCGAGGTCCTGGGCCGCCGTGAGCCCGGGCCGCTCGATGGTGATCGTCATGCCGGCCTCGAGTTTCAGCGACGGCTTGACCCTGGCCGGCGACAGGCCGGCAACTTCAACATGGCCGTCCTTGACCAGTTGCGCCAGCAGCGTGCGGCTGTAGTCAGGCCATTGCTCGTGCAGAAAAACATCCAGCCGCGCGCCGTTGGCGGCCGGGGGCACAGTCAGTGTGCTGCGTTCGAGTCTTTTGAAATCCGGGCGCATGGTACCGCGATAGCGGGTACGGCGCCCGGCGTCAACGCGGCGCTGCTTGTCGCCAGGCGTATGGGGCCGTTGCAGCAGGGGGCAACTGCGCCGCGCTGTTGCGCCAGGGGGCACCTACCCCGACATGGTGCCTTCCACCGGCAGGCCGGATTCGTACCACTCGGCGATGCCGCCGCGATAATCCCACAGGTTGGTGTATCCCAAGGCCGCGACCGCACGGGCCGCCTTGGTGGATGCGTTTCACGAATAGCCAGCTCAGTAAAACACCAGCAGCGCGCCCTTGTCGGCGGGCAGCCCCTTGCCCGCCGCGGCGTCAGGCACGGACAACCAGCGCGCGCCCTTGATGTGGCGCGCGGCATAGCTGCCCTCGCCCCGGTTGTCGTAGAGGGCAAAAACCCGCCCCTCGGCCAGTGCCGCCTGAAGCTCTTCCTTTGTCACGTCGCGAACCATGTTTCTCCTTGGCCCTTTTGGTGTTGCGCCGGGTTTGTATCCTTCGCCGGCCTTGCACAGGTGCCAGCCAGTAGAATAACGGACAGAATCAGTCTACTATGCCCGCGGGCGGCGGAAACGCCCGCAGGAGACCAAGATGCCTGACCCGAACGAACGATGGGAAGACAACGTGCCCGGGGCCTGGTACGTGGACAAGAGCTGCATTTTCTGCGGCCTGTGCCCTCAGCTTGCGCCCAACAACTTCCGTGAAAGCGAAGACGGCACCCACGACGTGGTTTACAAACAGCCCGAAAACGACGAAGAAAAGACCCAGTGCCAGGACGCCGCGGCCCAGTGCCCCGTTCAGGCCATTGGCAGCGACGGTTGATGCGTCGCCACGGAACCGCGACAGGTGAAAGCGCCCGGCCTCGCGCCGGGCGCTTTGCGTTGGGGCCGGGCAGGGGTTGCAAAGTTCCGGGGCTGCAAACGCCGATAGTGCCTTGGCGGATTACGCCCAAGGAACCTCCATGCCCAGCAAATATGTCATTCACGGCGGCCAGACCCTGCGCGGCCATGTCACGATCAGCGGCAGCAAGAACGCGGCGTTGCCCATGATGGCGGCGGCGCTTCTGGCCAAAGGTTGCACCGTGCTGCGCAATGTGCCCGATCTCAGTGACGTGCGCCTGATGGCGCATATCCTGGAGACCCTGGGCTGCGAAGTAACGCTGTTTCCGCAACCGGGCGTGGTGGCGATCAACGTGGTGGACGAAACGCCGGTGAAGGCGCCCTATGAACTGGTCAGTGAAATGCGCGCCAGCTTTTGCGTGCTGGGCCCGCTGCTGTCCCGTCGCGGCGAAGCCCACGTGAGCCAGCCCGGCGGCTGTACCCTGGGCGAACGCCCCGTAGACCTGCATGTCAAGGGCATTGCCGCCATCGGCAGCCAGGTGACCTTTGAACGCGGCGACGTGGTCGCCAGGGGCCGCCCCACCGGCGGCCGCGTCTACCTTGGCGGCGCGATGGGCCCCAGCGTCACCGGCACCGGCAACGTGATGTGCGCCGCCACTATGGGCAGTGGTGTCACGGTGATTGACCAGGCCGCCTGCGAGCCCGAAATCGTCAACCTGGCCGAAATGCTGATCGCCATGGGCGCGAAGATTTCCGGCCACGGCACCAGCCGCATTGTGGTTGAAGGCGTGCGCGAACTGCACCCGGTGACGTTTGACGTGATTCCGGACCGCATTGAAGCCGGCACCTTCATGATTGCCGCCGCGATCACCCGTGGCGACATCACACTGGAAAAATGCGACCCCGACGTGATGTCGGCGCTGTTTGACAAGTTCGCTGAAATGGGCGTGCCGCACGAACGGCTGGACGCCACCACGCTGCGCGTGCACTGCCCAAACCGCGCCAAGGCCGCGGACATGACCACACTGCCATACCCGGGCTTTCCCACGGATCTGCAATCGCCGCTGATGGCGCTGCTGTGTGTCAGCGAGGGCTACGCGCTGGTCGAAGAAAAGATTTACCCCGAACGCTTCATGCACGTGCCCGAGTACCGCCGCCTGGGCGCCGAGATCCGCAAGCAATTCAACACGGCGATTGTCACCGGTGTCAGCAGACTGCAGGGTGCCCCGGTTGCCGCCACGGATTTAAGGGCCGGCGCTGGACTGATTCTTTTGGGCCTGGTGGCTGAGGGCATGACCGAAGTGCTCAAGATCAGTCATGTGGACCGCGGCTACGACAACTTCCACGGCAAGCTCGCCGCACTGGGCGCCAGCATCCAAAGGGTAGAATACCAGCCCATGCGCCGGGCATCCGACCGCAAGGCGGCGTAGTTGAGGTGTCGCGTTAACCGCGAAGCTGCTCCAACGATCTGGTGCAGTCGTTTCAAATTGGGCCCTAAAATATCTATGGTGTAGCGCATGATTGCGTCAGACTACTTAGTAGAGAAACGCGATCCGGCAAACGATTCCAATCCTAACGCGAGGCGGGAATGGTTGACAACTCGTTCTTCGAAGAAACCACAGTGCAGTCGCAAATCAAAGCCGAAATCGTTGAGAAGTACTTTGACACCTGGGCTGGCATCGTAACGGCGACCCAAAACCGCTGGCAGCATGAGAAGCGGATTGGCTACGTTGACTTGTTTGCCGGACCCGGTCGATACAAGTCTGGCGCGATCTCAACGCCAATCAGGGTTTTGCAGCGGGCGATAAAGAAGCCTATCTATGCCGAACGACTGCTAGCGATCTTCAACGACAAGGACGAGGAGAATGTGAAGTCACTTCAATCGGCGATTGATGAACTGCCCGGCATCAACAACCTGAAACACAAGCCGTATGTCTGGCATAAAGAGGTCGGCGACGAGATTGCTGCTGACTTTGAACGCATCAACACGATACCTTTGCTCGCGTTTGTGGATCCGTGGGGCTACAGAGGTCTCACGCTTCGGCTCGTAAATTCGTTCATCAAGAGCTGGGGGTGCGATTGCATCTTTTTCTTCAACTACGCGCGAATCAACGCGGGGCTCAACAACCCCTTGGTTCATGAACACATGTGCGCGCTCTTTGGTGAGGACCGCGCGCGCAGTCTTCGAGATGATTTGGAGCCAATGTCGCCGCTGGAACGGGAGGCCACGATCGTCAACGACCTAAGTCTGGCTCTTAAGAACTTCGATAAGAAGCAGAAACGCTTTGTCTTGCCGTTTTGCTTCAAGGATGAAACGGGGAAGCGGACAAAACACCATCTGGTCCTCGTGACTAAGCACTTCAAAGGCTATGACGTCATGAAGGAAATCATGGCGCGGTACAGTTCATCAGACGATCAGGGTGTCCCCTCGTTCACGTTTTCACCGGCCATGAACACCCGCCAGCAGCTGTTGTTTCAGCTAAGAGGCTGTTTCAAAACCATTCTAACTCCGTAATGCCTTGTTGAAGCAGATCATGGCGGCGGCGAGGGTATGAAACCCGATCAGGCTCAGAGGCGTCTTCTCGTAACACACGCGCAACCTGCGCCAGGCCTTGAACCACGGGATCGTGCGCTCCACCACGTACCGCAGTTTACCCAGCCCGCTGCCGTGGGTGTTGTCTCCGGGCCTTGCCAGCAGAGACTTCACGCCCATGGCCTTGACCCGAATGATGTTCCACTCCCATCCGTAGCCGCGATCCGCAAGGTAGTACTCGGGCCGGCAGATCGGTGGTCCCGCACGGCCGCGAATCGGCGGGATGGCGTGCAGCAAGGGCAGCGCGAGGTGCCCGTCCGGCACGTTGGCGCCCGTGAGGAAGTGCGCCAGCGGCACGCCGTTGGCGTCGGTGATCAGGTGGTGCTTGCAGCCTTGCTTGGCACGGTCGGTCGGGTTCGGGCCGGTGTGGGCCCCCCAAAAACCGCACGCATGGAGACGCTGTCGGCAACAGCGCGGGAGAGGTCAATCTTGCCCTGCCTGTTGAGCCTGGCCAGTGAAAGCTTCCAGATGGTCTGCCAGATGCCGGCTTTGGTCCAGTCCTTGAAGCGTCGCCAGCAGGTGGCCGGGCTAGCGGCTCCAAGCTCGGCCGGGATGCTGTTCCAGGCCCCGCCGGACTTGAGCACAAAGAGGATGCCCAGCAAACAGGCACGGGGATCGGCAACGGGCCGCCCGCCCTTTGGTTTGGGACGTTCGGGGGGAAGCAGGGGTTGGACGACGCTCCAAAGTTCATCGCTGACCAAGGGTCGAGGCATGGCATTCTCCAGGTTAATGGACCTATGCCAAACCTATCGGCCAGCCTCCCAAGCCAACTTTACTGGTTTTGAAACAGCCTCTAAATCGACCTTTGGATGAGCTGAGAGAGATGTTGCTTATGGATTTCGCTGGAAGAACCCTCACAATGCGTGAGATCTATGAGGCACACAGCGAGGATCGTAAGTACATCGCTAAGAACTACAAAACTGTGCTAGGTCAGCTCCTTGAGAATGGAGAAATCGAAGTTGATAGGAAGCCCCGTCGTGGATCGTTTGCTGATACAATCCAAGTGACGTTTCCAAGAAGGTGATCAATGGGCGACCACTCCGGCATCGAATGGACTGAGGCTACCTGGAACCCGGTTACGGGTTGCGACAAGGTCAGCCCGGGGTGCAAGCACTGCTATGCCGAGCGCATGGCCAAGCGCCTGAAGCTCATGGGCGCGGCCAACTATGCCAATGGCTTTGAGGTCACTACCCACGAGCGCGCCTTGGGCATCCCCGCGGCCTGGCGGCGGCCTCGCACCATCTTTGTGAACTCGATGTCGGACCTTTACCACAAGGACGTGCCCGTCGCGTTCATCCAGCGTGTGTTTGCGGCCATGAACAGCGCCTGCTGGCACCAGTACCAGGTGCTGACCAAACGCGCGGACCGTCTTGCCGAACTTTCATCCGCTCTGCCCTGGGCGCCGCATATCTGGCAGGGCGTGAGCGTGGAAGGCGCGGATTACACCTGGCGCATTGACCGGCTGCGTGAAACCGGCGCGCACATTAAGTTCCTGTCCGTAGAGCCGCTGCTTGGGCCGATTCCGAATCTTGACCTGTGCGGCATAGACTGGGTCATTGTCGGTGGCGAAAGCGGCCCCGGCGCGCGGCCAATGGACCCAGCCTGGGTGCGCGAAATCCGCGACCAGTGCCAGGCCGCCGGTGTGGCCTTCTTCTTCAAGCAATGGGGCGGTGTGAACAAAAAACGCGCGGGACGCACGCTGGACGGCCGCCAATGGAACGAACTGCCGCGCGCGGCCACGGTGGGCTGATCATCACGCGCTGCCGGTTCAGGCCGGGGACTGGCCGGGTTGCGGCCCTGCGGCGCGGGTGGCACCGCCGCCGCGGCCGCCCTGCTGGAGCATGCGCTTCATCTGGTCGGGGTTGGTGCTGCGCGACAGGGCGACTTCGCGGGTGATCTCGCCGTGGACGTACAGGTTGTACAGCCACTGGTTCATGGTGATCATGCCCTCGCGCGAGCCGGTTTCGAGAATCGTGTAAAGCTGGTGCACCTCGTTTTCGCGCACCAGGTTGCGCGCCGCGGCGTTCACCTTGAGAATTTCCATGGCCAGCACGCGGCCACCCTTGGTGCGGGGCAGCAACTGCTGGGCCACCACGCCAAGCAGCACGAATGAAAGCTGCACGCGCGCCTGCTGCTGCTGGTTGGTCGGAAACACGTCCACAATGCGGTTGATGGTCTGCACCGCGTCGGTGGTGTGCAGCGTGGCAAACACCAGGTGGCCGGTTTCGGCCATGGTCATGGCGGCCTCGATGGTTTCCAGGTCGCGCATTTCGCCCACCAGGATCACGTCCGGGTCCTGGCGCAGAATGTGGCGCAGGGCCTGGTGGAAGCTCAGGGTGTCGTCGCCCACCTGGCGCTGGTTGATGATGCTGCGTTCGTGGCGGTACAGGTACTCGATCGGGTCTTCCACCGTCACGATGTGGCACGAATCGTTCTGGTTGATGTACTGGATCATCGCCGCCAGCGTCGTGCTCTTGCCGCTGCCGGTGGGGCCGGTGACCAGCAGCAGCCCCTTGTCGGTCATGGCAAATTGCTTGGTCACCTGGGGCAGGCCCAGTTCGTCAATGGTCGGGATCGTGCTGCGGATAACGCGAATCGCCAGGCCGATGCTGCCGCGCTGCCAGTACACGTTCAGACGGTAACGCCCGGCGCCGCGGCGGCCAAAGGAAAGGTCAAGCTCGCGCTCGGTTTCCAGCACATGCATCTGCTTTTCGTCCAGCAGTTCCATGGCCAGGCTGCGGGTGTCAGCGGGCATTAATGGCTTAAAGCCCTCAATCGCGCGCAACTGGCCGTCAATGCGCAGCACCGGCGGCACGCCCACGGTCAGGTGCAGGTCGGAAACTTCGGCGCGGCGCGTGAATACCAGAAGGTCGTCCAGCCGGACGGAACTCTGGGGCGCGGATGTGGTCGCGGTATCTATGGCTCTCTCCTGACTGGCACCCGCCGCCGGGCGGGGTGGGGCAGAATCGTCCGGTTATGACCGGCTAGTGGTCCTCATAGAACAGGCTGACGGCTTCGTCCACGGTGGTCAGGCCGTCCAGCAGCTTGAAGAAGCAGCTCTGGCGCAGGTTGCGCATGCCGTTGCGCAGGCATTCTTCCTCAAGCTCGCTTTCGGGGCGCTGGTCAATGATCATTTCACGCAGCTTGGGCGTCATCACCATGTATTCGTGCACCGCCAGACGGCCCTTGTAGCCGCTGTTGTTGCAGAAGTTGCAGCCCTTGCCGCGGTACAGGTCAATGTCCACGTCGTCCTGCTTGAAACTGCGCGCCAGCTGCTGGCGCAGGGCCGGGCTGGGCGTGTACGGCTCCTTGCACTTGGGGCAGATCATGCGGATCAGGCGCTGGCTGATCGCCGCCACCAGAGAACTGGTGATCATGTAGCGTTCCAGACCCATGTCGGCCATACGTGTGACGGTGGCCACGGCGGTGTTGGTGTGAATGGTGCTGAACACCAGGTGGCCCGTAAGCGCGGCGCGCACGGCGATTTCCAGCGTTTCCTGGTCGCGCATTTCGCCCACCATGACCACGTCCGGGTCCTGGCGCAGAATGCTGCGCAGCGCCGCGGCGAACGTCATGCCGATGTTGGCCCGCACCTGCACCTGGTTCACGCCCGGCAACTGGTACTCAACCGGGTCTTCGACTGTCACGATGTTGATTTCAGGCGAATAGATGTACTTCAGGAATGAATACAGCGTGGTGGTCTTGCCCGAGCCCGTGGGGCCGGTCAGCACAATCACGCCGTGCGGGCTTTGCAGCACGCGCTTCATTTCCTTGGCCGTCATCGGGTCAAAGCCAAGGCTGTCAATGTCCATGCTGGTGGCGCTTTTATCGAGAATTCGCAGCACCACCTTCTCGCCGTGCACCACCGGCAGCGTGCTCACGCGCATGTCAATCATGCGGTCGCCGACCTTGAGCTTGCAGCGGCCGTCCTGGGGCAGGCGGCGCTCGGCGATGTCCAGGTTGCTGATGATCTTGATGCGGCTTACCACCGCGTTGACCAGACGCTTGGGCGGCGCCGTCACCTCGCGCAGCGCGCCGTCAATGCGGAAACGCACCGTCACTTCGCGCTCGAACGGCTCAAAGTGAATGTCGCTGGCCTTGACCTTGACGGCTTCCATCAGCGTGGCGTTGACGTACTTGACCACCGGCGCGTTGGAGGCCGCGTCCAGGGCCTCTTTGTCCACGCCGACGTCTTCTTCTTCTTCGGCAACCAGTTCGGCGTCGGCACTTTTCAGGTCTTCGCCCATCTGGTCCAGCGAGTACTGCTGCTGGTAGTGCTTGTCTATCGCGTCGGCAATGCCCACGCGCGAGGCGATGTAGACCTTGATGCTTTTGCCGGTGATGGACTTGATCGTGTCCAGCGCCACCACGTCGGCGGGGTTCGAAATCGCGACGTGCAGCGTTTCCTTGTCGTCTTCCAGCTTGAACGCGATCAGGTTGAAGCGCCGGGCCTGGCGCTCGGGGATCATCAGCACCGCGTCGGACTGCCACTGCATGTTTTCAGACGTGAGGTCCACGGCCTCGACGCCCAGGTTGATCGCCAGGTACTTGATCAGCTCGGATTCGTCCACCAGGTTGGTGTCCACCAGCACGCGGCCCAGTTGCTTGCCGGTCTGGCGGTGGATCTTCAGGGCGTGTTCCAGCTGGTCTTCGTCAATCACCCCGGCTTCCAGCAGCAGTTCGCCCAGACGCTTGCGCGCGGGCTGGCCGGCGGCCACGGGTCGGCCGGTGGGCTGTTTGGGAGCGATGGCCGGCGGCCGGCGCTGCATGCCGCTGATCGGCGCGGGCTGGTTGCCAGGAGTCGTGGCGTTGGGGTTGCCCTGGCCGGCCACAGCCACGCTGCGCACGTAACGCACGCCGGTGCTGGGTTTGCCCGAGCCCTGGGAGTTTGGTCCGCCGGCCATGAGCCGTCTCTCCTGACTGCCGTTGCTGCCCGCCCGCTGCCGCTATCCGCCCGAGCCTTCCTCGGGTGCCGGGGCCGTGGCCAGGGCGTCCGAAAGGCTTGCCGGCAGTTTCACGCGGCACTGGCGTTCAATGCGGTCGGCGCACTGGCGCGCCTTTTCCATTTCACCGCGCGCAATGTGGCATTCGGCCTGGCGCACCAGCATGCGCCCCAGCATCTGGCGGTCCACGCCCTCGGACAACAGGCTTTCCGTCTTGGCGTCAGGCCGCGCGTACAGATCAACCGCCACGTCGGCATGCAGCAGCGCGTTGTCGTGGTCGCTCAGCGCCATGTAGGCGCCGGCCAGGTTGTAGTGCGCCAGATGGTTGTACGGGTCCTTTTCGGCCGCGGCCTTGAGCGCCGCCAGCGCCTGCATGGTCAGACCCTGGCGCAGATAGGCCGTGCCCAGGTTCAGATGATAGGCCGCCTGTTCGGCGTCAAGCTTGACCGCCAGCTCGTAGCGTTCAGTGGCCTCGGGGATCAGGTTCAGCCGGTCGTACAACTGGCCCAGGTTGAACTGGCCCATGGCCCAGCGCGGTTCGTCGTCAAGGACTTCCTTCCAGGCCTGGATGGCCTCGAAGAACTGGCCGTCGTCGGCCAGGGCCAGCGCCTCGATGTATTTGTCCTGTTTGATGGAGAACTCAAGGTTCCCCTGCTTGATTGTCCTGGTGCTGGAGCACGCGTTGGCGAACACCGCCGCGGCGGCGACCGCCAGCGCAAGACCGAGCTTTCCGTAGTTGCGCACTGCCACCCCCCGAAAGAACCGACAGAAGAAGAACCTCGCACTTCTCAAAACAACGGGTTTTCCAACCCAGAGCATATTCTTGCCCGCTTGCCCCGGTCAAGCACCGCGCCCGAACCGGCGCCGGCGCAACCCCCCAAGAGCCAGCATCGCGGCCACCAGAGCCAGCGGCCAGGCCGGCCCGCCGCGGGTGGCCAGATCGCACGAGCCGCTGTCTTCAACATCGGCAAACGGGTCGCCGGGCGCCACGTCAGCCAGGGTGATCTGGCCGCCGGTGGCGGTGCTGCCTGACACAGCCGTGCCGCCGTTGACGCCGCTGGTGGTAACTGAGGCGATATAGCGCGGGTTGGGTGTGGGCACCGACGCGCCGGTCAGCGTGATGTTGACCGTGAAATCGGCCGTGCCGCCGGCGGAAACGCTGCTGCTCAGGCCGGTGTACGAAAGCGTCACGTTGTCGCCCGCGACACTCCAACCCGTGCCGCCGTTGGTGATGGTGCCCAACAGCGTGCCCCCGCGCCGCAGGGACACCGAGGCAATGCGCGAGATCGCCGCGTTGCCGGCGTTGCCGCTGGTGGCAACGGTAACCGTCACGCTGGTCACCACAAAAGCCGTGCCGCCGCCGGTTTCCACCAGCCGGAACACCAGCGCCGTGGGCGTGCTGCCGGGCGTGGCGTTCTGGGCGCCGGGGTTGGAGGGGCTGGCCGACAGAGAGGCCGCCGCCGGGGCAGCGTCGTTGTCGGCGATGTTGGCCGTGGCGGAAGACGGCGAGCCCACGGTGTAGCCCGTGCCGGCGTTGATGGTCAGAATCGCCGTTTCGGTGCCTTCAATGGCCGCGTCGTCCACAGGGGTCAGTGTGATCGTGACGCTGTTGGTGCCGCTGGCCATCACGATTGTGCCGGTGGGGCCGGTGGTGTAGGTCAGCGTCGCGGCGCTGGACAGGTTGTAGTCCGTGCCGCTGGCCACGGCGGCGGTGCCGCTCATGGTGAAGTTGATGGTGGTGTTCGAGGGCACGTTCTGGCTGGCCGTAATCGTGTACGTGCCGGTGGTCGGGCCGGCTTCGCTGGGGCTGCCGGTGAAGGCAACGGTCATGGCCACCGAGTCGTTGTCCGAGATTGTCAGCGTGGCACTGGCCGGCGCGCCCACGGTATAGCCCGTGCCGGTGGTGATGGTCAGAATCGCCGTTTCGGCGGCCTCGGGCGAGGCGTCGTTAATCACCGTCAGGGTAATCGTCACGCTGTTGGTGCCCGCGTCCATCTGCAGCGAGCCCGCGCCGGTTACAGTGCTGAAGGTGAAGCCCGTGGCGCCGCTGGACAGCGTGTAGTCCTGGCCCGTGGTGCCGAAGGTGGCGGTGCCGCTCATCTGGAAGTTGATTGTGGTGTTGGTCGGCACGTTCTGGCTGGCCGTAATCGTGAACGTGCTGGTCAGCGGGCCGGCCTCCGACGGGTCGGAGCCCGCGCCGGCGGACATGCTGACCGAATCGTTGTCGGCGATGTTGGCCGTGGCGGAAGACGGCGCGCCCACGGTGTAACCCGTGCCGGTGTTGAGCGTCAGAATCGCGGTTTCCGTGCCCTCGACCGCCGCGTCATCCACCGGCGTAAGCGTGATGGTCACCGTGTTGGTGCCGGTGGTCATCACGATCGTGCCCGTGGGGCCGGTGGTGTAGGTCAGCGTGGCCGTGCTGGACAGGTTGTAGTCCGTGCCGCTGGCCACGGCGGCGGTGCCGCTCATGGTGAAGTTGATGGTGGTATCGCTCAGCACGTTGGTGCTGGCGGTAATCGTGTACGTGCCCGTGGTCGGGCCGGCTTCGCTGGGGCTGCCGGTGAAGGCGACCGACAGGCTGGGCACGTCGTCGCTGGTGATGTTCAGCGTGGCGTTGTCGGGCGTGCCCACGTTGTAGTTGGTGCCGGTCTGGATGGTCAGGATCGCCGTTTCCACCGGCTCGACCGTGCTGTCGTCAATCGGCGTCAGCGTGATCGTCACCTGGGTTTCCGTGTCCAGCATGTCAATCGTGCCCAGACCGGTGCTGGTATCAAACGAGAAGGCACTGGCCCCGCTGGACAGCGTGTAGTCCTGGCCCGATACGGCAAAGGTCGCCGTGCCCGTCAACTGAAAGTTGATTGTGATTGTCGTGGCCGGGCTGGCCGTGGCGGTAATGGTGTAGGTGCCCGTAGTGGTGCCGGCCTCGTTGGGCGTGCCGCTGGAGGCAACAGAGATGTCCGGTTGGGCCGCCAGTGCCCCCGCCAACAGAACCGCAAGAACGCAAAGCGCAGCCACCGCCCGAATGTTCGTCATGGTTTCACCCAAGTCGCGCCCTGACACCCCGCCACAACCTTTCAGCGGGTTTTCCTGAAGTTACGAATAACTAAGGAAAGGCTAGGCTAGAACCGGGCCCGTTTGGGCGCAAGGCATTGTGTGGAACAAACTTCCGCAAAGCCCTGCCGGCGCCGTAAGGGCGCCGGAAAGGGCAAATTCCACGTGCTTGTGGAAAACTACCGGGCCACGGCCGGCAGGCGTTCGCTGCTGCCGATACGGCGGCGGCGCTTGAGCGCGGCGTCTACGGCGCGGCTGAGGTCCGAAAGCTTGAACTTGCCTTCAAACCAGGCGTGTACGCCCAGGCTGGCAAACTGTTCGCGCTCCCAGTCACTGATGTCGCGGCAGATTAGAATGACCGGACAGCCGCACTGGCCGATCAGGTTGGCCAAACCATGCACGCCGGCGGCGCCAAAGCGTTCATAGTCGGCAATCACAAGGTGCGGGCGGTGGCCGCCGATGTAATCCAGCGCGTCCTGAACGTAAGGAAACGCCACCAGCCGAAGCTGTTTCACTTCGGCCAGCCATTCCGAAATCAACGCAGCCTTGTCGGGCTCGGCCAAAGCCACACCAAGCCGAAGATGAACGTATGTTCCGCGCATGGCGGCTCCCGATTGGGGGCAGAGGGTAGCCGCGGCCAGTCAGCATTCCAGAACAATTGTTTCTGTGTGCCGGGGCGCTCCCGGCGCGCGCGACATTTGTCTCGGCCAGGTAAGAACTTGCGCCGAGCCGCCAGCGCAAAAAAATCTTTGCAATCGCCGTCAAAACCGTTCCGGCCAAGGCTTTTGCGACCAAACCATGACGGAATTCGGCGTGAGCCCCGGCGCTGTGACGCCACTCAAGAACATCTGGAGAACGACCATGCGAACCGGCCTTGCCGTTCTGGCGTTGCTTTGTGTCGCGCTGGCCTTGCCTGAAAAGCAGGTTGCGGCCCAGGACCACGAAACGTTACTGAAGTCTTCGGATCCCAAGTTCCGCATCGAGGCCGCCAACCGTCTGGCGGCCCAGAACACCAAGGCCGCGGTGGAAACCATTGTGCGCGCGCTGATGATCGAAGAAGACGGCCACGCCGGGCGCGAGATGGGGCGGACGCTGAAAGCGGTGACCAGCGGCGACGCGCTGGTGGCGGCGGAAAAGCTGATCGGTTCACCCAAGAAGCCGGGGGATTATTTTGCCGCGGTGTGGGCGCTTACGGGCATTGCCGCCGGGGCCAGTGCCACCGGCGACAGCATTCTGCAGAACGCGCTCAAGAAAGGCAGCGCCGGCGATGTCAGCCTGCGCGCCTGCGCGCTGGAGGCAATCGGCGAATCCGGCCGCGAAGAACTGGTGGACTGGATTCTGCCGCTGCTGCGCGCGGCTGACGCGGGCATAGACAAGGCCAACCCGTTTGAGACCCTCAGCCTGCTGGCGGCGGCACGCAAGCTGGGTTCAGCCCTGCCCGAGGACAAGCGCCGGCCGTTGATCGAGGCGCTGGTGCATGTGCTGGAGGTCGCCAAAGACGAGCGCGTGGATTACTTCACGGCCAATGCGCTGGCGCGTCTGACGGGCAAAGAACCCTATCTGGACGCCGCGTTCTGGAAGCACTGGCTGATGGGCGGCACCGAGGCCGCGCCCGAAGAGGGCAAGACCGTGGCCCGCCCCACGTTTTTCAACGCCGTGGCCGTGGGCACGCGCGTGCTGTTCATTGTGGACATCTCGGGCAGCATGGACTGGCCGGCCGATATGGCCTTTCGCAAGAACCCGGTCACCGGCCGCAGCGCCGAAAAGGGGCCGGACTACACGCACGTCAAGACCAAGATGGATCTGGCCAAGGTTGAACTGATCTGGTCGCTGACCAATCTGCCCGAAAACATCTTCTTCAACGTGATCGTGTACGAAACGACCCACCGGCTGATTGACGAAAAAACTGAAGGCCTGGTGCAGGCCAAGCCCGAAAACAAGACGCGCTTTGCCAACCTGGTGCGGGCGCTGAAGGCCAACGGCGGCACGAACATTCACGGTTCGCTGATGCGCGGCATGCGCATGACCAAAAAGAAGTCCGTGGAGGGCGACGTGGCGCTGGATCGCAAGCTGATGCTCGAGGGCGTGGACACGATCTTTTTCCTTACCGACGGCACGCCAAGCTGGAGCGACGAAAGCACCGAGTTTGCCGAGGTTCACCCCAAATGGGGGGCCATCGGCAACGGCAAGTTCTGCAAGTCTGACGCGATTCTGGCCGACGTGGCGCGGGTCAACACCTTCCGCAAGGTGGTGATCCACGCCATTGCCGTGGGCAAGGACGCCGACCACGAGATGATGAAAAAGCTGGCCGAACAGAACCACGGCCAGTACGTCAACCGGGGTTAATCCGGCTGGGGCAGAATCGCCGGCGTCAGCCTGGGGATGTTGTCGGGTGCGATCTCCAGCGTCGCGTCCTCGTGCTTCCACTGTTTACGGCCGGTGATACTGCGCCGGGGCATGCCCCACGTGTCGCGGAGCAGATCCATCCCGCCGCCTTCGGCCCGGCGGTAACGGCGGATTTGCAGCACGGCCTTGCCGCGTTCGGCCACGAGTTCGCGCAGGACCTGTGCGTTTTCCATGAACTGGTGATCGGCGGACCAAAGCACGTCCATCGTGTCGCCGTCGGCGCCAAGGACCAGCACGGCCATGCCGTCTTCGGTGCAGCCCAGGTCGTGCATCAGGTCAGCCCAGCGTGGGTGCGGGTGCAGCGCCTGGAACCGTTCGTCGGCAAACAGCTGTTCCGGTTTGGCCCCCGCGGCAACCGCCCGGGCCACAAAATCCATCGCCGCGGCCGGCTTGTCGTGGCCGCTGTGGCCCGCGGCCACGGCGGTCGCGGCAACTTCCAGCCACTGTTCGGCCGATGGCACGAAGCCGCCTGATCCCGTGGCCTGCACGAACCGTGTGAGTTTTTCGGCGGCCTGGGTTTCGTCGCTCAGGGTTCGGGCCTGCTGGAACAGGGCGGCACCGCGATGCCATGTCAGTGCCAGCCCGTGGGGATCCTGCGCGTCATCCAGCGCGCGAGCCAGCAACTCCGCGGCAAGATGGGGCAGGTTGATTTCGATCAGCTCCGCGGCGATGTCTGCCACGGTGTCACGGGGCCAGGCGGCACTGGCGGCGGCCTGGCGGTAAAGTGCCATGGCCCTTGCCACGGGTTCTTTTTCGCGCCGGAGGAAGCTGATGGTTCGTGGCGCGGATGCCCGCACGTTCAGCCGTTCGGCGGCCGGGCGCCCGGCTTCGGTCCACCAGCGTTCGGCACTGCCATTGTGCGCGCCCAGTGTCCGGACCGCCGCCGGGCCAAACGCCGCAACACCGGGCGCGCGCGGCGGCGCCTGCCCCGACCCGATGCCGAACTCGCGCACGCCAAGACCCGTGCGATCCTGCACCGACGCCAGCACTTCGGCCGGCGCGGCCAGCAGCCATTCCAGTTCAAGCACCAGCACCTGCCGGTTGATCGCAGCCAGGGCCAGCCGCCGGCCGTCGCGCGAAAACTGCATGCTGGTGACAAAGTCCTGCACCGGGCGCAGTTCGGCCAGTGGCTCAAGGCTTGCCGGGGCCAGCAGTTTCAGCGTGCCGGTTTCATCGGCCACGGCCAGCACGTCGCCGCGCGGGCTCAGCGCCACGCAGAACGGCGTTACCGGGCCCAGGCGGCGTTCGGCAAGCAGCCTGCCCGTGCGCGCGTCCCAGGCCTTGAGCGTGCCCTCGCGTCCGGTGCTGAACAGACGATCCGCGCCGAAAGCCACGCCCAGGGCCGCACCGTCATGGGCCCGCCACTGCCGGTGGGCGCCGGAAGCAAGATCCCACACCACCAGTTGCCCGCCGCCGGCGGCACCCGCGACCATGCCGCCGTCGGGGCTGGCCGAAAGGCTCCAGAAACTCGCGCCCGTGGCCTCGAACACGCGGGGCTGGTCGCCCTGCAACAACACCAGCCGGCCTTCATCGCTCGCGTAGGCATGGCCCCGGTCGCGCACCCAGGCCGCGGGGCCGGCCTCGTGGCCGGGCGGCCGGGTTTCCGCGCGCCCCGGGCCGCCGGCGCGGGGTTCCCACCGGTGCAGAATGCCCCCGGTTTCAAAGCAGCGCGGCGCGCCGTCGGGGCCGATCACAAGACCGCCGGGGTTGCGTTGTGGCCCGCGCAGCACGCGCGCGGGGTTCGGGGCGTCGTGCTCAAAGTCGTGGATCGTCAGGTCACGCAGGGCAACGTAGAGCCCCGCGTCGTCCCAGCCCAGGTCAAGCACTTCGTGATCCACATGCGGGCGCCAGTTGCCCACGCCCGCGCCGAGATCATGCACCCGCACCTGCCCGTCGCGCGATGTCGCGGCCAGTGTCCTGCCCGCCGCGTCAAAGGCCACGCCCGTAACCCAGTGTTCAAAACCCGTCAGTTCGGCCCGCAGGTGACCGGCCTCGTCGAACAGACGCACGGCGTTTTCAGGCCCCACACAGGCCAGCAGCCCCAGACGTTCGCACCAGTCCAGCGCCGAAATCACTTCAGTGCTGACCTGAAAGTCGCCAATCGCCTCGCCGTCGGCCCACCACAGCCAGAGCCGGCCGGTGTTGTCGGCCGCAACCACCTTTGTGCCGTGGCGCGCAAACAGAACCCGCGTGAGGCTGGCCTTGCCCGCGGTCAGCTCCACGGCCGCCCGGCGTGTCGCGGCGTTCAGGATTCTGACCCTGTTGCGTTCCGTTACCGCCAGCAACTCGCCCAACGGGTGCATGGCCACGGCCGAGGCCGCGCCGCATTCCGCCTGATAGGCCGTGCCGCCCTCAACGGGGCGTGCTTCGCCCCTGCGGCTGCCGACCACAACGCGGGTTTCGGCGGGGCTGACGGCCAGCGTGAACGGGTCTCGCAGAACACCGGAAACCCGGCGTTGCACTTCGCCGTCGTGATTGAGCACAGTCAGCGTGCCCTTGCGGTCCAGCACGTACAGACTGCCCATGCCCCAGTGCAGGGCCTGGATCGTGAGTTCCGGCGGCGCGCGCGTGATTCTGGCGCGCCAGACCTCGGCCTGTGCCGCGCGGTCAAAACAGACCACCTGGCCGGCTTCGGTGCCCGTGGCGATCCAGCGCCCGCAGGGCGAAAAGGCCAGGCAACTGCCGCCCTCGTCCAGCCGGAAGGCGGCCTGCAAAGGCACCGGCCGGGCCTGGGCCAGAATCGCGCGGGCGCGCGGGTTGTCGGCGTGCTGCAACGATTGCGCCGCCAGCAGCGCCGCGTCGTTCAGGCGCATGCGCGAAAGCGCCGTAACGGCGGCCTCGGCGTAGGCGTGGCTGAGGCTGGTTTCGGCCCGGGCCAGCGCGGTTTCGGCCTTGGCGCGTTCGGCGTCGGCGTTGTCGGCGTGGCGGCGGGCCTCGTCGGCGTGGCGGCGGGCGGCGTCAGCGTTGCGTTCGCTTTGTTCGGCATACCGGCGCGCCTGTTTTTCGTTCCTGTCGGCCAGTTCACCAGCGGCAATCGCGCGGTCGCGTTCGTCGGCGGTGCGGCGCTGCTCCGCCACCAGGCTGGCCCAGAACCAGGCGCCTGAAACCGCCAGCGCCACCAGCAGTGTACACGCCACCAGCACAGCGCCCTTGTTGCGCGTGACAAAGCGCCTCAGCAGTTCGCCGCTGGAATACTGGTACACGCTCAGCGCCCGACCGTCGCGGTAGGCCTGCACCTGTTCGGCCAGTTGCCGCGCGCTTGCCAGGCGGGCCTGACGGTCGCGGGCCAGGGCTTTTTCGATCAGGGCGCACAGTTCCGGCGGGGCCTCGGGCAGAACATTCTGCGGCGCCGGCGGGCCGCCTTTGGACACTTCGTCAATGATCTGCCGCGCGGAACCCTCAAAGGGCGGGCGGCCGGTCACAAGCTCGAACAGAATTGCGCCCAGGGCGTAGACGTCGCTCTTTTCGTCCACCAGTTCGCTTTCGGCCCGCGCCTGTTCGGGGGCCATGTAGGCCGGCGTACCCATGATCAGACCGTCCATGGTCTGGACACTGCTGTCATCCTTCAGGTGGCGTGTGGTGTCGCCGCCGATGTCGGCCGCGCCCCTGACCTTGGCCAGACCCCAGTCCAGCACCAGCACTTCGCCGAACTCGCCCAGCATGATGTTGCCCGGTTTCAGGTCGCGGTGGATCACGCCGCGCGAATGGGCAAAGGCCACGGCCTGGCAGACCTGGGCAAAGGCATCCAGCAGACGCAGGCGATCGTTCATGCGTGTGCGGGCGTCGCCCTGGCGGCTGTTGATGGCCTTGAGCCTTTCGGCCAGGGTTTCGCCGCGCACGAACTTCATGCTGTAAAAGATGCTGCCGTCTTGACGGGTTCCGATCTCGTACACCGGCACGATGTTGGGGTGTTCAAGCTGGCCGGTGATGCGGGCCTCGCGCAGAAAGCGGTCCACGTTGGCGTGGGTGTTGCTTGTGCTGGGCTGGCGGCCGCTGCCGCTGCGGCCGGGCAGAAGTTCCTTGATCGCGATCTCGCGGCCCACGACGGTGTCCAGTGCCAGCAGCACGCGGCCCATGCCGCCGCGGGCGAATTCACGCCTGACCTGATAGCGCGTGGCGGCAGCGGCGACGGCGGCCGGGCGCGGGCCATCGGCGCGCGGCGGCAGGGTGGGGGCCTGGCTTGGCGGCGCCTGCGTTTCGGTGGTGGCGGAATCGGGGTTCAGCGCCAGCAGCGTTTCGCCGCCGGCAGTGGGCAGTTGCGCCAGCGCCGAAGACGGGTCCTGCGAACGCGCCAATTCAATCGCGCGCTCGGGCGTCACGCGGCCCTCGGCCACAGCCCGCAGCAGGGCCGTCAGAACCTCTACCGGCGCATCCATGCCCGCCCCCGCGCAAAAGCCTACAGGCGCCGTTATCTACATTCTATGGCGCGCGGGCGCGGGCTTACTATGTTCGCCGCCATGCTCTACAAGATCCGCCTGATTCCCAAACTCGGCCCCGACAGCCCCGAATCCCGCCGCGTCGCCCGCGTGCTGCGCGAGGCCGGGGTCGAGGCCGACGGCGTGACCCACATCCGCCTGTTTCTGATCGAGGGCGACATCACCCGTGAACAGGCCGTGCGCGCCGCGGCCCACCTGCTGGCTGACCCGGTGCTGGAAACGGCCGAAGTGCTGGCCGGCACCGACGCCGAGCCCGAGGGCGACCGGCTGTTTCACATCATGCGCCGCAGCGGCGTGATGGACCCCGTCGAGCAAAGCCTGACGCGCGCCCTGCGCGACTTCGGGCTTGCGCCCGCGGCGGTCAAATCCGCCGACCAGTACCGGTTTGCGGCCAGACCGGGGGCCCAGGACCTTTCGCGCGCCGCGGCGGCGCTGGGCAACATTGTGGTGGACGAAGCCCACGCCGGGCCGCTGCAACTGGAAAGCCTGCCCCGTGGCCGCGAGTACAGGTTTGAGCTGCGCCATGTGCCGGTGCGCAGCTTTGACGACCCCAACCTGCTGCTGGTCAACGGCACGTACGGCCTGGCGCTGAACATTGAGGAACTGCGCGCGGTGCGCGATCACTTTGAGTCGCTCAAGCGCGAGCCCACCGACGTCGAACTTCAGACCATCGCCCAGACCTGGTCCGAACACTGCAAGCACAAGACGCTGGCCGGCCACGTGCACTACCGCGAAAAGGGCCCCGGCGGCGACCGTGTCGAACACGACAGCCTGTTTGACCTGCCCGACCTGCCGCGCGACGGCCGGATTGACAACCTGCTGAAGGACACGATCAAGAAGGTCACCGACGAACTGGCCAAACCCTGGTGCCTGAGCGTGTTTGTGGACAACGCCGGAGTGATCGAGTTCGACGACAAAGACGCCATCTGCTTCAAGGTTGAAACCCACAACCACCCCAGCGCGATTGAGCCCTACGGCGGCGCCGGCACCGGCATTGGCGGCGTGATCCGCGACATTCTGGGCACCGGGCTGGGCGCGCGGCCGGTTCTGAACACCAACGTGTTCTGCTTCGGCCCCTGGGACCTGCCCCGCGACGGCGTGCCCAAGGGCGCGCTGCACCCGCGCAAGGTTCTGCGCGGCGTGGTGCAGGGCGTGCGCGATTACGGCAACCGCATGGGCATTCCCACGCCCAACGGCAGCATTCACTTCGAGCCGCGCTACACCGGCAACCCGCTGGTGTACGCCGGCTGCGTGGGGCTGCTCCCGCGCGACAAAATTGAAAAGCGCGCCAAACCCGGCGACCACATTATCGTGATCGGCGGGCGCACCGGCCGCGACGGCATCGGCGGCGCCACCTTCAGCAGCGCCGAGCTGACCAGCAAAAGCGAAGTCGTTTCCAGCGGCGCCGTCCAGATCGGCAACGCCATCCAGGAACAGATGGTTCAAGAGACGCTGCTGCGCGCGCGCGACCTGGGCCTGTACAGCGCCGTCACCGACTGCGGCGCCGGCGGTCTTTCCAGCGCCGTGGGCGAAATGAGCGAAGACATCGGCGCCGAGGTCGAACTTTCCCGTGTGCCCCTGAAGTACGCCGGCCTGAGCTATCTTGAAGTCTGGCTGAGCGAAGCCCAGGAGCGCATGGTGATCGCCGTGCCGCCCCACAAGGTAGCCGACTGCCTGGCCCTGTTTGCCGCCGAAGACGTCGAGGCCACGGACATCGGCGTGTTTGCCCCCACCGGCAGGCTTGTGCTCAAGTGGCACGGCGAAACCGTGGCCGACCTGGCCATGAGCTTTCTGCACGACGGCATGCCCAAAGTCTGGCGCGAGGCCGAATGGGCCGAACCCGCGCCCCGGCCCCTGCCGCGCCGCGACAACGCCCCGCGCGAGCCCGGCGCGATTCTGCGCGCGATTCTGGCCAGCCCCAACGTGTGCAGCAAGGAATGGGTCGTGCGCATGTACGACCACGAAGTACAGGCCGGCAGCGCCGTCAAACCCTTCACCGGCCCCGGCCGCGACGGGCCCAGCGACGCCTGCGCCGTTGTGCCCCGCCCCGGCGGCAACCAGGCGATTGTCGTCAGCAACGGCCTGAACGTTCACTACGGCGACGTGGACCCGTACCACATGGCCCAGGCCAACATTGACGAAGCCCTGCGCAACTACGTGGCCACCGGCGGCGATATTGACCACTGCGCGATTCTGGACAACTTTTCGTGGGGCAACTGCGCCCGGCCCGACCGGCTGGGGGCCATGGTGCGCGCGTGCTATGGCGCGCTGCACGCCGCGCGCGCGTTCGGCACGCCGTTCATCAGCGGCAAGGACAGCCTGAACAACGAGTTCCGCACCGAAGCCGGCGCCAGCATCGCCATTCCGCATACGCTGCTGATTTCGGCCATCGGCAAGGCCGTCAGTCTGGACGGTCTGACCACCAGCGACCTGAAGGAGCCCGGCAACCTGCTGTATGTGGTGGGTCTTACGCGGCGCGAGTTTGCCGGCAGCCACCACGAGCTGGTCACCGGCATCCGCGGCGACAACGGGGTGCGCGTGGACGCGGCGACGGCGCTGCGCTGTTACCGCATGGTCAACGACTGCCAGCGCGTGGGCATTATCCGCGCCGCCCACGACTGCGCCGAAGGCGGGCTTGCCGTGGCGCTGGCCGAAATGTGCATCGGCGGGCGGCTGGGCGCCGACGCGCGCCTGACCCAGGAACTGGCCGCCACCGACGCCGACATTGACGACGACGTGCTGCTGTTTGCCGAAAGCGCCTCGCGGCTGATTCTCGAAATCCGGCCGCGCGACGAGGCCGAACTGATCCGGCGCTTTGAGGGTCTGCCGCTGGCGCGCCTGGGCAGCGTGGCCGCCCACGGCGCCCTGCGCGTTGAGGGTCTCAACGGGTCGCTGGTGATCCACGAACCCGTGGCTGAGCTGCAGCGCGCCTGGCGTGAACCGCTGTACCGCGCCATGGGCGAAGACGTGCCCGCCACCGTTGCCTGAGGCCGCCATGCCCCACGCGCCGCAAACCGCGCTGGTCCGCCTGATCCAGGCCGTCACCGGGGCGCGCAACATTGCCCCCGGCGACCGCGTGGCGGTGCGGCCGCACGCCGTGCTGCTGACGGACCACGACGCGGCCGCGGCGCTGGATGCCTGCGGCGACAGGCCCGCGCCCGGCGTTACGCTGCTGGCGGCGTGCCGAGACGCGGCCCTGCGCGGGCGCGCCGCCGCCGCCGGGGCGCGCGCGATTGAACCCGGCTGCGAACTGGCAGCCCTGACGGACGAGTCTCTGGTGGTTCCCGGCGAATGCGCGGCCGCGACATGGCCGGCAATTGCAGCGCTGGGCGGCATGGGCGCGTTGGGCCTGCGGCTTACGCCGCGCGATCTGGGCGCGCTGTTGTGCGGCCGGGCGGTCGAAATCAGCGTGCCGCCGGTGATCCGCCTTGAACTGACCGGCACACGCCAGCCCCAGGTGGGCGGACGCGACCTGTTTTTATCCCTGCGCCGCGAGTTCAGCCCCGACCGGCTGGCCGGCTGCGCGCTGGAGGTTTACGGCCCCGGCCTTGGGACACTCCGGCTGTTCGAGCGCGCGGCGCTGTGCTCGATGGCCGTGCACGCGGGCCTGTTCGCCCTTTGGTGCGCGCCTGACCGCGCCGCCGTGGCCGAACTCAACGCGCGCGCCGGCCGGCCCTATGTGACACTGGAACCCGAAAAGGGCGCCGTCTTCGCGCGTGCCGAAAACTTTGACCTGGGCCGCGCCGTGATCTGCGCCGTGCCACCGGCGGGTGTGGACGCCGCGGCGCCGATTGCCGAGTTTCACGGTACGCCAATCCGCCATGTCATCATCGGCGGCGATCACTCGTGCGGCCTTGAGGTATTGCGCCAGGCGCGTCAGATCATCCAGCGGCACAAGCCGGCGCCGGGCATGATACTGGACCTGGTGCCCGACTCCGCCGGCGTGCTGGAACAGGCCCGCGCCGAAGACATCGCGGAGACACTGGCTGACCTGGGCGCGCGCTGGCACGCGCCGGGAACGCCCGTGGCCTCGCTGGTACAGCCGGACCGCCCGGCGGCGGTCACGACCCTGGCCGCGCCCGCGGGCTGCTGGCGGCTGGGACCGTTCTGCGCACCGTTTGTGGCCTGCGCCGGCATGCTCGCCCACCCCGAACGGCTGGACGCCCTGCCCCAGCGCGACAGCAAGCTTTCGGCCCGCCGCCCGAAACCGGGCTAGCCGCGCTATTCCGCGTAGGCCGGCAGCGTGATCACGCCAAGGTCCGTCACGGCTTCGGCCTGAAACACCACCCGCGCGTCGGGGTACAGGTCGTTGCGGCTGTTGCTCCACAGGTACAGCACGTACTTGCGCCCCGGCACCAGCGCGCGACCGGGCTCCACGAAATAGCCGTAGTCATCGGTCTGCAGCCGCGTGTAGCTGTCGTACCAGGCGCCGGTGCGCAGGTACCAGGCCAGGTCGCCGTCGCGGGCGCAGGCGCGCTCGAACTCTTCGCCCACATGCTCGCGCGCGCGGTCGCGGCGCAGGTCTTCTTCGTTCAGGCCGTAGGGGTCTTTGGCGCGCTCGACGGCATAGGCATGCGACAGTCTGGGCCGCCAGCCGTCCTTGTGGCCGGCGCGTTCGATTTCGCGCAGGCGGGCGGCGCGGGTGTCGTCGGCCAGTTCATGCAGCGTGGCCTTAACCCAGGGCAGCCCCGCGCCCCAGGCATCCACGGCGCGAAAGAACAGCCCGCGCGCCGGCGCCGGCGGCGCCAGCGTTCCAAGCTCAAGCTGGCGGGCCACGCTGTCGCCCGGCAGATCGCCCAGCACGGCCAGATCAACCCACTGTGGCCGCCACGACTCGCGTCGGCTGTTGCTGACGCCCACGTCGGCCTGGCCGGCCACCTGCCAGCGCAGGGTCACAACGGGCCGCGACGCCACCGCCTGACGGCCGGCCGGGTCGGCCAGCAGCACGGGCAGACCGCAATCCATGCGCAGCAGCAACTGTTCCGGGTGCGCGGGGTCGTAAACGCCGGCCTGGCGGTGAATCGCCCAGGCCGCCAGCGTCGGCACAAGCGGCCAGGCCAGCGTGTTGGGCGTACCCGGCGGCACCCGGCGCGCAAGGCGTGTCAGGCTCTCCTGCGCGGTGAAGCGTTCGGGCTCCAGCGTCAGGCCGCGTTCGTTGCCCAGCACCAGCCAGTACTCAAGGCCGGGGGTTACGGGGGCAAACCACAGGCCGGCGCGGCGCCGCATGGGCGTCATTCGGGCAAACGGCGGGGCCTGCGGTTCCTTGCCCTCGGCGGCTTCCACCGCGTGCAGGCGCGGCTCAAGCCCGATGGGGGCCTCCAGCTCCAGCACCAGGCGCGGGCCGGCCACGAGTTCCGCGGGGGCATCCGGCGCCGGCAGGGCGCCCTTGCGCGCCGCCCAGGCCAGAAGACTTTTCTGGCCCGGGTCGGCGGCATTGAAGCGCGTGTGGCCGGCATAGGCGGTTTCAAGGTCAGCCGGCGCGTCCAGGCGAAAGGTGATGGCGACGGGCTCGGGGGAGTCAAAATCGCCTTCGATCACCAGGTTTTCGCCGGGCCAGGGGCCGCCCGGCGCCTCGGCGCTGATGCGGTTGGGCGTGCCCGCGAACACGGCAAAGTGCCACAGGCCGCCGTCGGTCAAAAATACGCGCGGGCCGCCGCCGCCGCGCGCGCGGCGATACGAAAAGCCGCCCCGGCCGCCCCCGCCGCCCCCGCCGGTGTCCACTACGGGCGGATGGCGCAGCACATCCGGCGCGTGCCGCGGGTACAGAGACTGGGGCGGCGCCGGCCGCGTGGTGCTGACACTGGGCGCCGCCGGCAGAAACGGCAGCAGATTGCCGCGCGTGTCTTCAAAGCGGCACGAAACAATGCGCCGCCACAGCGGTGTGCGCAGTTCGTGGCGCGAAACCTCGCCGCGCTGGACTTCAAACCGGTGCAGCAGCGAGCCGTAACAGCCGGCGTCTATTTCCAGCACGTGGCTGCCGGGTTCGAGCCCCGCGCCCGATTCGCCGTCACAGAGAATCACTCCTTCGTCAAACACCCACTGGCACCACTCCCAGACCAGGTACGGGCCCAGGCGCCGGAACAGCCGCGCGCTTACCGGTTCCTCGACCAGCCACTGGCCTTGCGCGTCGCGCAGGTCAAAGGTGATGACAGCGCCGGTCCGGCGCAGGCGGTCGTCGTATTGGGGCGTGATCGCCGGCTCGTCCGGGGCGGTTTCGGGTGCAGTTTCGGGCGCCGGCGGATCGCGCGGCGCGGGCCGGGAGGGTTCGGCATGCGGCGCCGGCACAGACGGCACCGGCGCGTTGGCCGGGCGCGGCGTTTGGGGCGTGCCGGCGCGGGCTGCGGGGTCGGCCTGGGGCGTGTGCGTCGCGCGCGGGACGCCCCCGGCCTCGAGGTGCCACAACCATGCCGCCGCCAGCGCCAGAATCACGGCGACCAGACCTGCAAACCAGACTGTGCGGCGACGCTGCATGGTTACAGGTTAACGGTCGGGCTGTGGCAAAGAAACAACCCGCACCGGGCGGCGCGGGTCAAGTGGATTCACGGGGCGGCAACGGCCGTCCTGGAGGCCCGGTTGCGGCGCTACTTGACGCCGTATTTTTCGACCAGCGCCTGGATTTCTTCTTCCGAGACGCCGATCGCGCGCAGGGTGACAACCTCGGCGTCGTCCACAAACCCGTCACGCACCAGCTTTTCGGTGAAGGTCTGGATCGCCTCGCGGCGCCGGGTGTATTTTTCACGCAGGCGCAGGGCGGTTTCGCCGGGTTTTAGCCCGGCATAACGGCGCGTGATTTTTTCGACCGCGCGGTCGTCCATGCCATCGGTGTCGTACATGGCGGCTCCTTGGGTGATGCGCCATACCGGTGCAATTCTCATGCCCTTTGGCGCAACTCCTTTCACCATGTAAGAACGCACAACCGGTCGCACGGTTTCCTCTTATTGCACTTTCCCGCGCGGTAATTTGGCCCGGGCCCGGTTACGCCCGCGTATCGGTCGCCAAGGGCTACGGGAAGCGGGTTTACGCTTCTGTGCAGGTTCTATACAGCGGCGCTGGCGGCGCGGACTGTGCGATTTTTGGCCCCGCCCCGGCCGTTTTTCGATGCATCGGGAACCATCATGATGCAGCGGGAGGCTGTTGCCCCGGCGCGCTGGGATGAAAGTTGCGGTTCATGGTGGCCGCAGACAACCAGAACCATCAGATGCTGGCCGGGGGTCAGGACAGGCCGGTACGCCGGATCAACGACCCCGGATACCTTGTCCGCCGGCCAGCTTCTTCAGCACCGCGCGGCCTCTGGGTGACAGCCGGTAGCCGGTGCCAAGACTTTCCGTCAGCCCCAGCGCCTTCAGCTTGCGTACGTCGCGTTTGAAGTCCGGCGTTTGCCGCCCTGCCTGCGGCGCCAGGTTGCCGGCGCGCGTGCCCGGGTTGTCGCGCAGCAGTTGCAGCACCACCTGCGTCCACGGCCCGCCCCTGGCGCAGGCGTCCATTTGCGCCAGTCGCTTCAGTACGTCAGGCAAGTCCCCTGCATGGGTTCGGTCACGCAACGCAATGCGCGGATCGGCGCCGTGAAAGTGCAGGTTAATCCGGTACAGTGTGCCGGGGCGCTGGCCGGCGATGTCGGCCTGAAGTGCCCCCAGCGATGCATAGCCGGCCGCACGAGCGTCACCTGTGGTCAGGTCATCGGCCGCAACCTCCTGCACCGAGTCAATGGCAACCACACCGACGGGCGTGAGCAGCGTGCCACCTGCCTTGACCGTCGGGCGCCGCCAGCGTCGAAACGCGCGAGTGATCGCGCCGGCCTTGATTCCATCCAGAAACTGCTGCCGGAACAGCATGGCTACAGCACCGCCACGAGGTCGGCCTTGGTCAGGATGCCCCAGTCGCCGCTGGCGCGCTGGATCAGCGCTGCGTGGGGCGCGTGATCCACAATCTTGAGCAGTTCCGACACGGTCAGTTCTTCGTCGGCCACGGGCAGCGGGTCGCCCATGACCTCGCGCACCTTGATCTGGTCGAGTTTGCGGCCGTCCAGCAGCAGCTTGAGCAACTGGCTGTCGTACAGGGCGCCGATCGGCTTGCCGTTTTCCAGCACCGGAATCTGCGACAGGTCCAGCGTCTTGACCTGAACCATGACTTCGGCCAGCGACTGGCCGGGCTCGGCCGTGACCAGCCTGCGCCCGCGCTGGCGCAGCAGGATTTCGCCGGCCGTGACGTCGCTGCGCTCCAGAAACCCGTTGTCGCGCATCCAGTCGTCGCTGTACATCTTGGACAGGTAGCGGTCGCCCACATCACACAGAAACACCACCGGCATCGCGTCCTTGCCCGCGGGGTTCTGCTTGAGCCATTTCAGCGCCCCGGCCAGGTTGTTGCCGCTGCTGCCGCCGGTGAAGATCGCCTCCAGGCGCACCAGTTTGCGCGCCGCCAGATAGCTTTCGCGGTCGCTTACATTGATCACGTCGTCAATGTGCTCAAAGCTGATCGTGCCCGGGATGTAATCCAGGCCGATGCCTTCCACGGTGTAGCTGCGCGGGGCGGGTTTGGCGTTGCGGTCGCGAAAGTACGGGCCGTAAAAACTGCCCTCGGGATCGCACAGCACGACCTTGATCTTCGGGTTCTTTTCCTTCAGCAGTTTGCCCACGCCGGTGATCGTGCCGCCGGTGCCCGCGCCGGCAAAGAAGTGCGTCAGTTTGCCGTCGGTCTGGTTCCAGATTTCGCGCGCCGTGGTTTCGTAGTGAACCTGCGGGTTGGCCTGGTTTTCGAACTGGCCGGCAAACCAGCCGCCGGGCGTTTCTTTGGCAATGCGCCTGGCCACGTTGGCGTAGTGCAGCGGGCTGTGTTTGTCCACCGCCGTGGGCGTGACAATCACCTTGGCGCCGTAGGCCCGCAGCAGGTCAATCTTTTCCTTGCTCATCTTGTCCGGCAGACAGAACACGCACTTGTAGCCCATGGTGTTGGCGGCAATCGCAAGGCCCAAACCGGTGTTGCCGGCCGTGCCTTCGGTGATGGTGCCGCCGGGTTTGAGCAGACCTTTGGCCTCGGCGTCGCGGATCATGGCGATGCCGATGCGGTCTTTGACCGACCCGCCGGGGTTCAGGTGATCCAGCTTGGCCAGCAGCGTGCAGCCCAGACCTTCGGACAGCCGCGAAAGTTTGACCATCGGGGTGTGGCCGATGCAGTCAAGGATGGAGTTCTGGATGTCCATGGAAGGTCCCGTGTGCGAAGTGCGTGGTGCGAAGTGCGAAGTGCGAAGTCTGACCCGCTATGAGCCGGCGGCCTCCTTGCCACGCCTCAGGTACGTCATGAATCCGGCTGTCAGGGCCAGAACTTCTCTTGCCAATCCATACAGGTGGTCAAAGCGTGCCTGTTCGATCAGCTTGAAGCCCAGCACGTTGTACAACAGGGACTGTATCTCTGTTGCCGAGCCGCGCGAGACATCCAAGAACCGCGCAAAGTCAGCGTCGGTCTTCCGACCAAACCCCTCTGCGATGTTTGCACCGATGGAAATGCCGGCCCGGATCAGCTGATCTTTGATGGTGAACTGTCGGCGGAACGCTGGCTGATTGCAGGTCACAAACAATTCGCGCGCAAGTTCCCGCGCCTTTTGCCAGGCCTGGATATCCTCAAACCGCGTGAACCCCGCCATATCGGCCTCCAGCCAAAGTCTTCGGAGGTTCAACTTGCCCCAGGCGTGCAATACAACGAGATCCGGACCCAGCCGATGACCACGCACTTCGGACCACGCACTTCGGACCAGCCGCGCTGCGCGCGGCTACACCTGTTTCAGGCATTCCTCAAACACCCGCATCATGGTCTTGTCGGGCAGATAGAAGGTTACTTCTTCCACGGTGCTTTCGCGCGGGTCGTGGCGCAGACATTCGCTCAGCAGCAGTTCGGCCACGCGCTTGATCGGCACGTGGCTGGTGGCCATGCCGATGGGCGGGATCGCCACCGTGCGCGCGCCGATTTCAGCCGCGCGCTTGAGCGAACTGCGCAGGCTGTTGACGATGCTGTCCTCGGTGCTGCGCTGGTCGTAATCCATGCTCGCGGCGTGGATCACCCAGCGCGCCTTGAGGTCGCCGGCGTCGGTGACCACGGCCTCGCCAAGGTCCAGCTTTCCGATTGCCAGACACTGGCGGATGATGTCGGTGTCCACGTTCGGGCCAAGGCTGCAATGGGCCTCCGGGGCAAAGATCAGGTCGTTGTTGATCTCGCTGACAATGGCGTCGGCCTCGGCGGTTTTGACCTTGCCGAGTTTGAGCTTGATGTGGTCCTTGTTCATGCCGGCGTTCCTCGATCAGGCCGCTGAAGAAGCCGCCGGGGCGACTTCTTCGACGGAAAGCGACAGCCCGGCCGCGGCGTAAAGCCGCTAGCCGGCCAGCCCGTGCCGTCGCGCGGGCCGGGCAGGAGGTTGAGAAGCATTTTCTCAACGCCCTGCTGCGGGGCGCCCCTTATACGGGTTAACGCCAAGGGCGAAAGCGGCGATTCATGGTCAGATTGCCCCGTCCGGCACTGCTCCAATCCCACCCAAGCCAACAAGGCTGCTGCACGTTAGTCCAGAAAACGTCGCATGGTCGAAACCAATCAAATAGCAGCGTTTTTGTGAGTGCAAGTTGTGCTTTGGCCGTTGCCTGCGAGTCAGCCCCGCCTATAATCCAAGGCCCATACAACTACACCAGACATGCCGCACGCGTGCATTTGTCATAAAGCGCGCCTGCATGTGATTGAAAGGCTAAACCGGCCACCACTGCCAGTGGCTAAGGAGATGCGGTTATGGGAACACGTCACGCACTTAACGTTTTTTTGGCGTTCGGTCTGCTTCTCGGCGCCACGTCGCTGTCCGCCGTGCCCCTGAAGCTTGAGTATTCCGTTACGGGATCGGCCAGTCCTTACACATACACGTTTACGCTTACTCTTGATAACAACGACAATTCTTGGGCGTCAGGCCAAGGTTGGGGCTGGTTCATTTTCGGTGATGCGGCCTCGGCATCTTCTCCGCTTACCAACTACACGCACACCTCGGGTTTTCCCGTTGGTAACTGGACTGGCATCTCCAGCAGCAGCGGCGGACATAATGGCCCGACATTCACACCGGTAACGTCCAACCACTGGATACCTACGGCGATCGGGCAGTCCATCACCTGGACGGGCACCTCTACGGCAAACCTGGCACAGGGCCAGATGCTGTGGTCCACGCTGAATCACGTTGGTGGCGCGGTACCAGGAAACTTTGTCGTAGCCACACGTTTGGGCGCGTCCATCACTACATCCGTAACGTCGCTGAACCTCGGCACAACAACAGTTGGTACGCCCGGCACCGCCGTCAGCTACACCGTCAGCGGTACCACCACAACGGCTGCAACCACCATCACAGCTCCGACCGGCGTGGAGATCAGCTTTTCCGCCGCCAGCGGCTACACGAACTCGCTGACCATCAACACGACCGGCACCTGGGGCCCAACCCCGGTTTATGCCCGACTGATCGGATCGAGCATGGGAACCATCAGTGGTAACATCGTCCACGCAAGCTCGGGTGCGGCCAACCGCAACGTGGCGGTCAGCGGCACGGTGACGGGCCCCACAATCAGTACCTCGACCAGTTCGCTGAACCTGGGCAGCACGCCCCAGGGCACGCCCGGCAGCGCCGTCAGCTACACGGTTTCGGGCTCGGCGCTGACCGGCCCCACCACGATCACCGCGCCCGCCGGCGTTGAGGTCAGCTTCAGTTCCTCCACCGGCTTTACCAACGCCATCACGATCAACACCTGGCCCACCTACACCAACACGCCGGTGTACGCGCGCCTGATCGGCACCACCGCCGGCACGGTCAGCGGCAACATCACCCACGCCAGCTCCGGCGCCACTACCGTCAACGTCGCCGTCACCGGCACGGTCACGCCGCCCACGATCACGCCCTCAACCGGCGCGATCAACCTGGGCAGTACGCCCCAGGGCACACCCGGCAGCGCCGTCAGCTACACAATTTCGGGCTCAGCGCTTTCCGGCGCCACCACCATTACCGCGCCCACCGGCGTTGAGGTCAGCTTCAGCCAGTCCAGCGGTTACGCCCAGTCCATCCAGCATTCCACTTTCCCCAGCTACACCAACCTCACGATCTGGGCGCGCCTGACCGGCACCAGCGCCATGATCGTTTCAGGCAACATCACCCACGTCAGCGGCAGCGCCTCGGCCAACGTTGCCGTCAGCGGCAACACCTGGCTGTACACCGCCAACCCCACCAGCCTCAACCTGGGTTCCACCAGCGTGGGCACGCCCGGCACACCCCAGAGCTATGACCTGACCGGCGCCGGGCTGGTCTCCAACACCGTGGTCAACGCGCCGGCCAACTTTGAAATCAGCCTCAGCCAGACCGGCAGCTACAGCACCAGCCTGAACATCAACCAGACCCCCACACTCAACGCCACCATCTGGGTGCGCCTGACCGGCGCGACGCTGGGCAGCTTCAACGGCAACGTGACCAACGTGGCCGGCACCGCCAGCGTCAACGTGGCCGTGACCGGCGCCGTCACGCCGCCCAACAACCTGGCGGTGACGCGCAACGGGCCGGCGGCGACCACCATGGTGGACAACGACGCCCAGGGCACCGGCGGCAACGGTCTGGTGATTCTGGACATCACCCTGGCCACGGCCCAGGCGGCCTGGAACGTGACTGACCTGGTGTTCACCGCGTCGGGCACCGCCGACGAGCAGGCCGGTCTGAACTTTCTGGCCCTGTACGAAGACACCAACACCAACGGCGTGTTTGACGGGCCGGGCACGGACACCCTGGCCACGGCCGCGGCCGGCACCAGCTTCAACGCGCCCAACGGCACCTACACCGCCACACTGGCCAACGGCGCCTGGGCGGTCTCCACCACCCGGCGCTTCTTTCTGGTCTGCAAGCTGTCGGGTGTGGCCACGGCCGGCCAGACCGTGGTGGCCGAACTGACCACGGTCAACGCCACCACCGGCGGCGGCGGCAGTGTCACCGGCACGCCCACCTCGGGCGCGGCCCCGGCCCTGACCATCAACCCGGCGACGCTCAGCGTGACCCTGATCGGGCCGGTGGCCTTCACCACGGTGAACAACAACAGCCAGGGCCCCAACAACGACGGCCACATCGTGTGCGAGGTGACACTGGCCTCGCGCAATGACTCGTTCACGGCCACGGTCATGGTGTTCACCGAATCGGGCAGCATGGACGGGCAGGCCGGTCTGAACTTCCTGGCGCTGTATGCCGACAACGGCAACGGCACCTGGGACGGCCCGGCGACGGACCTTCTGGCCACGGCGGCCGCGGGCACCGGCTTCAACGCGGCCAACGGCACCTACACGGCCAACCTGACCGGCGCCGCGGGCACGTTTACGGTGAACCAGACCCGGCGTTACTACCTGGCGGCCAAGCTGGCGGGCACGGCCAGCCCCGGCCAGCAGTTGCGGGTGGCGCTGACGGGCGTGACCGCGGGCGCGCCCAGCGGCGGCTCCGTGGCGGGCACGCCCACGGCGGCCAGCAGCGCGCTGCAGATTGACGTGCCGATTCTGACCGTGAACGCCGGGCCGCAAAACCCGTCCACGGTCACGCGCGAGCAGACCGGGGCGGACTTCACGGTGCTGGTGGGCCAGTTCCGCATGACCTCCAGCAACGCCGACTTTGTGATCTCGGGCTTTACCTTGAGCACCAGCGGCGGCGGCAACTGGGCGGGCAACCTGAACAGCGCCACGGGCGTGCAGGTCTGGCGCGACGACGGCAACGGCAGCTTTGACGCCGGTGACACCCAGGTGTTCGCCGGCGCCGGGGCGACGCCGGTTGTGAGCTGCGTGTTTGCGGCCAACCAGACGATTGCCATGAACACCAGCGTGGACTTCTGGGTGGTGTACGACGTGCTGGCGTCAGCCGGCGGCAGCCCGGCCGAGGTGTTCAACGCGGGGATTGCCGCGGCCACGGACGTGCAGGCCATCACGGCCGGCACGGTGGCGATCGGCACCGTGCCGCCCAACGCCGCGGGCCTGCGCGTGGTGACCTATGCCCTGACCGGCATCACGCCCACGGCCAGTCTGCCCGGCGGCGGGGCGGCAATCACGATCACGGGTTCAGGCTTCGGCCTGCCGGTGACGCTGACGATCGGCGGCGTGAACTGCCCCGGCGTGGCCACGGTCAACGCCGCGGGCACGCAGATCACGGGCCTGACGGTTCCGGCCGGCAGCGGGCAGAACCTGCCGATTGTGCTGACGACCAACAACCTGGGCCCCAAGACGCTGACCCAGACCTTCAGCTACAGCAACGTGGCGGTGATCGGCGTGGGCGGCGGCGGAGGCGGCGGCAAGGGCGGCTGCGCGGCCGGCATCGGCGCGGCGCCCGCGGCGGTTGTGCTGCCGGTGCTGCTGGCGGCCTGGCGCCGCCGGCGCAGGCAGTAAGGGCATTGCCGCCATCAGCGCGACACCACAAGGGCCGGGGAATCCCCCGGCCCTACTTTTTGCCCGGTTTGGGGGCCTCGGCCTGGGGCGGCGGGGCGTAGTGCCAGCCGTACTCGTCCATCATGCGCTGGGCCAGATAGTACGGGTCGTCCATGGCGTCAATTTCGTCCTGCAGGCGCGCGCCCTCGTCTTTGGCCTGCTGCAACTGCTGCTTGAGCTCGGCGTGGCGCCTGAGAATCGCCTGGTGCTCGTGATAGCCGGGCACAATGCTGTTATGCACCGCCAGCCCGAACACGACCAGCGCGCCGGCGGCCGCCAGCAGCGACCAGTCGCGCCCTTCCATGCGCAGGCTTTCCCGGATTGACTTGCGGCCGGACATGCTCACTCCCGTGTCAGCATCGGCAGATGACGGGGACACTCTTGAGGCCTGCAGCATCGCGGCAACGGCGGCCTTCCCCCGATTGCGCGCAAGGGCCCTTTTTCTAGTGTCTCGCCGCCCTTTACGAGGTTACAGCCATGCTGGTGATGAAGTTCGGCGGCACGTCGGTCAAAGACGTCACCCAGATCCACAAGGTTCTTGAGATCACGCGCGGGCGCCTCAAGCGCAAGCCGGTGCTGGTCTGCAGCGCCCACAAGGGCATCACCGACAAGCTGATCAACGCCGGGCACGCCGCGGCAAGCACCGGCAAGGCCGACCCCGGCGCGATCTTTGAACAGCAGCGCGCCGTGGCCAGGGCCGCCGGCTGCAAGGACGAACTGCTGGAGCCGTTTTACCGCGAGATCGAAGACCTGCTGCGCGGCATCGCCCTGGTGCGCGAAGCCAGCAAGCGCAGCATTGATTACCTGAGCGGTTTTGGCGAACGCATGAGCTGCCGCGTGATCGCCGAATACTTCACGCGCCAGGGGCTGAAGGCGCAGGCCTTTGACGCCTTTGATCTGGGCTACATCACCGACGAAAACTTCGGGGCGGCGCGCCCGATCCAGGGCTATGAAAAGCTGATGGCCGAAGAGTTCGCCAAAAAGGTGCCCAGGGATGTCATTGCCGTCATCACCGGTTTTGTGGGCAAGACCCAGAAAGGCGACCTGACCACCGTGGGCCGCAACGGCAGCGATTTCACGGCCACCTGTTTCGCCGCCGGCCTTGGCGCCGAAGAATGCGAAATCTGGACCGACACCGATGGCGTCATGACCGCCGACCCCAGCCTGATCAAGGACGCGCGCAGCATTCCCGTGATGAGCTTTGCCGAGGCCAGCGAACTGGCCTATTACGGCGGGCGCGTGCTGCACCCCAGCACGCTGCTGCCGGCGATCAAGCGCAACATTCCGGTGCGGGTGCTGAACACCAACCGGCCGGACCACCCCGGCACCGTGATCACCGAAAACGGCGGCGACAACGGCCTGCCGGTGACCAGCATCGCGTACAAGGAAAACCAGGCCGTCATCACGATTGAAAGCACGCTGATGCTGGGCCAGCCGGGCTTTCTGGCCAGGGTGTTTGACGTGCTGGGCCGCGACGGCGTGGACATTGACATGATCGCGACCAGTGAAGTCAGCGTGAGCATGACCTGCGCCGAACTGCCGAACCTGAACGCCGTGGTCAAACACCTGGAACAGTTCGGGCGCGTAAGCCTGGTGACCGACAAGACGATTGTGTGCGTGGTCGGCAAAAACGTGCGCGACCAGAAGGGCCTGGGCGCCAAAGTCTTTACGGCGCTGCGCGACGCGGACGTGAACGTCGAAATGGTCAGCCAGGGCGCCAACAAGATCAACCTGAGCTTTCTGATTGACGACTCGGCCATCCCGCGCGCCATCCCGGCCCTGCACAAGGCTTTGTTCGGCTAACCGTGCCGCGGGCCACGGCACGGGCGCAACGGAGCACGGCACACGCGGCACGGGTCGCGGCACGGGACACGCGGCACGGAAAAACGAATCGCCTACGACGTGTCGTCGTCCACGCCGCGGCGGGCTTCGCGGCGGGCCTGGCGTTTCAGGTCGGCCTCCATGCGTTTGCGCCAGAACGTGATTTCGTGCCAGTAGTTCGGGTCTTCGCGTCGCGCGGCGATGCGCTGTTTCAGGTCTTCCACGGTCTTGATCGAAGACAGCCGGAAACTCTTGGCCAGGCTCAGCGGCGGCGCGCAGTAACAATCCTGTGATGTTTCCGAAATCGGGGGTTTCCTCCAGCAGCCGCCGGTACATCATCCGGGTCGGTGTCGCTGCGGATCAGACCGTGCGCCGCCAGCACCCGCGTCATCACCCCGGCAAGGCCGTCATCTGGTCAAAGTACCGAAACGGCATCCAGTTGCCGAAACCCAGGTTCGCAAACACCTCGTCCATCTTGGTGATCACGTCCAGCACAATGCACACCGCGCGGTCCTGCAGGAACTCCTGGCGCAGCTCGCCGTCGGCTTCCAGATAGGCGTACTTCTGCTCCGGTCTGCAACAGCACCGGCGCCAGCACCGAAAGCTCGCGCGCCGCCCGCACGCCAAGGCTCACGGCGGCGGTCAGGCTGAAGGCCGTGTACACACGGGCGCGCGCGGGTGCGGATTCCGGGGCGGTCTCTGTCGCAGGCGCGGCCGGGGTCGCATCCGTTTCCGGCGCGGCTTCTGTTGTCGTTTCTGTTGCGGCCTCGGCTTCTGTTTCCTCCGCCGCGGCTTCCACCCTGGCGCGGGGCTTGCGCGGCCGGTTGGCGGCGGCCAGCGCGGCCTTGCGGATGTCGGGCGGCAGCTCGTCCAGGGTTTTGGCCTGGCTCAGGGTCCAGCCAGCAGCCGGCGGGACTGGTTTCGATTTCGGTCATGGCCGCGCCTGAACTTCGGCGGCGGCGGTCATGGCTTTGGCGGCAGCCTGTCCGGCGGCAATCGCGGCGCAGTGTCGTCGGCGGCGCACAGGCGCCCGTCGGTCGTGCAGCATGCGCTGCGCGGTGCAGGACGTGGGCCGAGGCGGCCTTGTGGTGTTCGGAGTATTCGGGCAGTTTGGGAGTTTCGCCGGGCGGGATCTGCCAGGGCAAAAAGGGCGGGTGCATTTCCTTGGACGGAAAGTGCAGCGGTTTGCCGTCCTTGGTGACCCCGTTGAAGTATTCGCTGGGGTCATGCAGGTGAAAGTTGGGCAGGTCGTCGGTCACGCGTGCTCCCGCACACAGGCACGAAACGTGACAGTCCGGCGCGGCGTTTTTGCCGGCGCGGGCGCCAACCGGCCGCGCGGTCAGGGTTTGCGGCAAGGACAATTTCCGGATTTTGTGGCGAAAAAGCGCGCGGGCGGGTGCCACGGGCGCCGGTGCCGCTGCGGTTTCCGGCCGGAAGACCAAAGCATTCACCACAGATACACACGGCAGAACACAGGAACGAAGCGCCTGCTCGGTGACTCCGTGTGTATCCGTGGTTCCGGCTTTTGCGGTTCAAGCCACGCACCGGCTCATGGGCGTGGGCCGAGCACATGCCGGGCGATGTCGCGGCCGGCAAAGGGGCGGGCAATCGCCCGGGCGGATTCGCTCATGCGCGCGCGCAGTTCGGGCTCGGCGATCAGTCGTGCCAGCTTCAACCGCAGGCTGGCGGGGCTGCGCGCCTGCATGGCCGCGCCGGCCTCGGTTACGTAGTCGGCGTTGCGTTCTTCCTGGCCGGGAATCGCGCCCGGGATCAGCATTGGCAGGCCCAGCGCCAGGCACTCGCTGGTGGTCAGGCCGCCGGATTTGGTCACGCACACGTCGCTGGCGGCCATCAGCTCGTGGATGTTCTCGACAAAGCCGAACACGCGCAGGCGCGGATCTTGGATGGCTTCCAGCGTGGCCCGGACCCTTGCGTTGCGGCCGGCAATCGCCAGCACGGCGGCATCCCCGGCACGCAGCACTTCGGCCACCAGAGCGTCCAGTCCCCCGCCGCCCCAGCCGCCGCCCATCACCAGCACCACGGGGCGATCGTTGCCAATGCCGAGAGCGGCCCGCGCGGCCTGGCGGGCGGGTGGCCCGGCAAACTGGGGCAGCACGGGAATGCCCGTGGCAACCAGCCTGGCGCGGTCCATGTCTTTGTCGGCCAGTTCTTCCAGGCACTCGGTCGTGGGCAGAAACGTGATGTCGGCCGCGGGCTGGGCCCAGAACCCGTGGGCGTAGTAATCGGTGACCACGATGCTGAGGCCGAACTGCGCCCAGGGTTTGCCCCGCGACGAGGCCAGCACCTGCACCGGCAGAAAGTGGGTGCAGATCATCCGGTCGGGCGCAAAGTCGCGCACAAAGTGGCGGAACTTCGCGAACTCAAGTTTGTCAAAGGCGCGGATCAGGCGCGGCGGCTTGAAACGCGGCTTCTTTTTGTCGGCGCTGTCGTACAGGTAACCCCAGACCTCGGGCGCGTGTTCGGCCAGCTTGAGATAGCTGGAGGTATAGGCCTTGCGGTAGGTCCTGCCGGTGAGGGTCAGGATGTCGAGGTGCCGCGCTTCGGTGCCGGGGGCCTGGCGGGCGATCCAGGCCTGGAGGCCCTGGGCCGCGCGGGCGTGGCCGGAGCCGACACTGGCCGAAACAATCAGGACGCGTTTCATAGCTTGTGCGCGTGCAGCAGCCTGCCGTCTTTGTCGCGCCAGTCAAAGCGCAGGCCGCCGGGGCCGGCGCGCAGCACGCTGAAGCCGTAGGACTCGTCGGCAAAGATCACGCCTTTGGCCTGGTGGCGCCAGATCAGGGGCGTAAGGGTTTTGCCGCCGCCGCCCTGGATCAACTGGGTCAGGCCGTCGCGCACGATCAACTGGTGGTTGTGTTCGTGTCCGGCCAGATAGGCGGCGACTCTGGCGGCAACCAGTTTGTCGCGCAGTTCGGTTTTCACGCGCGGCAGCGCGCCGAGTTTGCCGCAGGTGTAGACCGGGTGATGGCCGATCACGACCACGGGGGTGCTGCCGGCGTCGGCCAGTTCGCGGTCCAGAAAGCGCATCTGTTCGGGCCAGCGGGTGAACTCCTTGTTGGTGTCCAGGCCGATGATCTTGACCAGCGGCGCGCCCGCGGCGTTGTTCCAGGTGCGGGCCCAGAAGGCGTCGGGCAGGTGCCAGCGCGGGTTTTTGCGCGAGTAGTCAATCTGGGCCTGCGCGTTGCCGGCGTAGTCGTGGTTGCCAAGCACGGGGTACCAGTGCAGGCGGCCCAGGTGTTCGGTGTCGTAGACCTGCTCGAAGTATTCGCGCCAGGCGGGGTCGTCCACGCTGTCCACGCCGGCGGGATAAAAGTTGTCGCCCAGCATAAGCCCGGCGTGAAAGCCGCCTGATTCGCGCGCCGCGCGATCCATGGCGCGGGCCACCTGCCATTGTTCGATCTGGCCCGAGCCCCAGTCGCCCAGCACCAGCAGGCGCACCTCGGCGCCAAGCGGCGGCAAGTCGGCGTAGGCCGCGGGCGGCACATGAACCGGCAGGCGGTGGCGCGCACAGCCCAGGGCCGTCAGCGCGCCGAAGACCGCGCCGGCCCGCAGGAAACGGCGGCGGGAAAGACGCATGCGGGAATGGTACCGGCGCGACGCGACGCGTCAGTGGAAAATCCGCCGGCGTCCGGGGAGCCTTGGCTGAACGCGCGAACGCGCGCCCTTGCCCCGACACGGGCCTGACCGGGGTTTGGCCGGCGGGCGGCACCACGCCGCGCGCCGCACCCGGACGCCGACAGAAGTTACGGTTGCTCCTTTTCGACCGGCAGCGGTGCTTCGCGGCTCAAGGGATGCGGCACGGCGCTTTGGGCCGGTCTGGCCACACGGGCGCCCAGCGCGCGCAGCAGATCGGCAAACGGGCTGTCCAGCGGTTGGCCGTCCAGCACGGCAACCCTGCCGTCCAGGTTGCGCGCGGCAAAGGCGTGCTCGCGCGCGATGCCGACGGCAATGATCGCAGGCGTCCAGTCCCCCGCTTCGGCCACCAGTTCAGGCAGCGCGGCCAGCGTGGTTTGGGCGATCACCTCACGCGGCGAGCCGCCCCGTGCCACAACCGTCACGGGCTCATGGGGCGAACGCCCGGCGGCGATGAACTCGCGGGCGATGTCGGCCGCGCGGTGCACGCCCATGAACACCACCACCGGGCCTGGCGAACCGGCCCAGCGGCGGATTTCGTCGTTGCCGGTCTGGCCCGCGCCGCTGAAGACAGCAAAGCCGTGGTTGCGGCCGCGTGAAGTCACGGCCAGGCCCGCCGCGCCCAGCACGCCGTTGAGCGAACTGACGCCCGGGATCACGCGAAACGGAATGCCCGCGCGGTGCAGCGCCTCGACCTCTTCGGTGCCGCGGCCGAACAGAAACGGGTCGCCGCCCTTGAGCCGCACCACGTTGCGGCCCAGCGAACCCTCGCGCACCAGCAGGGCGTTAATCGCGCGCTGGGCCGTGAACTCGCCAAAGGGCAGCTTGCCCACGTTGATCTTTTCGGCCCGGGGCGCGAGCTCCAGGATTTCCGGGCACACCAGGTTGTCGTACAGCACCACGTCGGCGCGGCCCAGGGCACGGGCCGCCCCCACGGTAAGCAGATCCGGGTCTCCGGGGCCGGCGCCCACCAGCGTCACAATGCCTGTTGTTTCCACGTTTACCGGTTCGCTCATGGCTGTGCTCCTGTCAGGCGGGCCGCGGCACGACGGGGGCTGTGCAGGCCGCATTCCGTTTTGCCGGTGCCGGCCCAGCGGCCGGCGCGTTCGCCCTGGCCCTCGGCCACGGGCACGGTGCAGGGCTCACAGCCGATGCTGCGGAAACCGCGCGCCAGCAGCGGGTGCTGGGGGATGCCGTAGACGCCCAGTTCGCGGTCAATGTCGGCGCGGGTGGCAAGCGCCAGCGGCTGGATCTTGACCACGCCGTCGGGCTCCAGCTCCAGCACATTGACGGCCGCGCGCTCGCCGCCCTGTTCGCGGCGCAGGGCGCTGACCCAGGCCGCCTTGCCGTGGCGCAGCCGGTTCATCACCTGCACCTTGCGGATGTTGCAGCACAGGTTGGGGTCGCGCCGCCACAGACCGGCGCCGTAGGTGGCGGCGAATTCGGTCTCGGTGAAATCGGGCCCCACGGTGACAATGTTCAGACCGAAGCGATCCCGCAGCAGGTCGCGATAGGCCAGGGTTTCGGCAAACAGCTTGCCGGTGTCCATGAAGTACGCCCGGTGGCCGGGCGCGATTTCGTGCAGGTATTGCAGCAGCAGCACCCCGCCGGCGTTCAACGCGGTGCTGACCAGCAGCCTGTCGCCGAACACTTCAACGGCCCAGCGCAGGATTTCGCGCGGGGGCAGTTTTTCCAGTTCGGCCGACAGGGCCGCGGCCTCGGCGTTTGTGCGCGGCGCGGCGCCGGCAAAGGGCGTCAGCACGTTTGCCCATTCGCCCTGTTGCAGCGTGACGCGGGCCTGCAACTGCCGCGCAAACGGCAGCAGCCCCACGCGGTCTACCAGCGCGTCAAAGGCCTCGCCGTCGCGCCCGGTTTCGCCGATCAGTTTCACGGCGGCCGTGGCAACGGCGACCACATCCTGCTGGCTCAGCAGAGACGCGAACTGCTGCCCGATCAGCGTGCGGCCGTAGAGCCGCCCGCCGATCAGCAGGTCATAGCCCTTGACCACGGCGCCGCGGGCCTTGCCGGCGTTGCCGCGAAAGCCCAGGTCGTAAAGCTGGGGCTGGCTGCACGAGTTGGGGCAGCCCGAAACGCTGATGCGAAGCCGCCTGGCCCAGTCGGGTGCCGGCGCGGCGACCAGCGCGTCCGACAGCACACGCGCAAAGTCGTGCGTTTCGACAAAGCCCTTGCGGCAACTGCTTGCGCCGGGGCAGGCGACAATGTCGCGCGCGCCGAACCAGCCCGAGGGCGGATAGCCCAGAGTCTCCAGTTCGCGCACCAGCGGCGCAACGGCCGCGGCGGGCACGTCGGGAATCGCAATATTCTGGCGCGCCGAAAGCTGAATGCGCGTGGCGCCGGCACGGCGCGCGGCGGCCAGAACCGGCCTGACCCCGCGGCCGGTGATGTCGCCGGCCACCAGCGGCACGCGCACGCGAAAGCGCCCGTCGTGCTGGGCGTGCACGCCGTCGGCGCTCAGGCGCGGCGCGGGCCGCGCCGGACTTGCCACCGGGCTGAGATCAACACCCGTCGGCGCGGCCCAGCGTTGCAGGATCAGTTCGCGCACTTTGGCCAGACCCAGGTCTTCCAGCACGTACTTCAGGCGCGCGCGGGCGCGGTTCTTGCGGTTGCCCCACTGGTTGTGGACCAGCACGGCGGCCTCGATCAGGTTGCCGACTTCGGTTTCGGGCACGCGGGCAAACGCCAGGTCGCCCAGGCGCGGCTCGCGCCCCAGTCCGCCGCCGATCCAGACCGAAAAGTGCAGAAGCGCGGGCGTCCCGTCCGCATGGGCATGGGCGCCGGCCGCGAGCGGCACGCCGGCGTCGCTTTCCTGGACAAACCCCAGGTCATTGATGCGGTGCAGCGGCTCGCGGTCGTCGGCGGCGTAGAACGCGATCTTGAACTTGCGCGGCAGCACCTCGAACTCGGGCTTGCCGGCAAAGCGCCGGGTGGCGGCCTCCACCACCTGCTGGATGCGGTCCAGAGCCGGGCCGGTGCTCTCACTGCCCAGCACAATGTTGCGCACGGAATCGCCGCAGGCGCCGCGGGTGGTCAGGCCGATGGTTTCGACCTTTTCCACGAACTCCAGCAGCCTGGCCTCGGGCACGGCGTGGAACTCGATGTTGGCGCGGGTGTCCACGTGCCATTCGCCGCCGCTGTAGTCGTGGGCGAAATCGGCCAGGGCATCGGCCTGGTCAAGTGTCAGCACGCCGCCGGGGACGCGCAGGCGCAGCATGTAGAAGCCTTTTTCGCGCTCGGGGTAAACACCGTCAATGGTGACTTCGCCGTCGCTGCGCACGATGCGGTGCTTTTCGAAGTCGGTTTTGGGAAGGTGCCGGATCTCGGGTTCCATGATTCGTCCTCAGTGGGTTGCCAGCCACGCCAGCAGCCCGGTTGCCGTCAACAGCCACACCGCCACGCCGACGGCCAGCGGCCGCCAGCCCACGCGGGCCAGCAGATCCAGCCGGGTGCGGAATCCAACGCCCGCCAGCGCGATGAAGAATGCCCAATGCGTAAGGTTGGCCAGCGACGCGCGCTCGGCACCGTCAAAGGCGCCGGCCAGACTCAGCGCCGCGACCAGCGAAAAACCGATCACGTACCCCGGCACGCGCGGAATCGCGTCGTGCCAGCGCCGCGTCCGCGCCGGCCGGTCCTTGCCGCGCAGAAACGCCACCAGCGCCACGCCCTCAAAGGCGTTGATCGCCACCTTAAGCGCCGCCGCGCCCAGCGCCGCGCCGGCACCCAGCGTGCCGGCCGTGGCGATGGCTTCGGCGTTGTTGGCGATGCTGACGGCCGCCAGCGCGGCAAACCGGGCTTCGTCCAGCCCCAGCGCCGGCGCCAGCAGCGGGTACGCCACCAGCCCGGCCGCTCCGGTCAGAAGAATCAGCAGCGTCGCCAGCGTCTGGGGCGTGCCCGCCAGCGCCGGATCGCGCGCACCGGCCGCGACCACGGCCGACACGCCGAACCCGGCCTGGCCCAGGGCAAACAGCCCCGCCAGGCGCCGCGGCAGCAGCCGCAGCCGCCACACCAGCGAAAACAGCGCCAGTGTCGCCGCCACCCAGGCCGCCAGCAGGGCCAGCCCCGCCAGTCCCGCCACGGCAAACACGCCGTGTTCGACCTGCGCGCCCATCAGGACAAAGCCCAGCATCAGCGGCAGTTCGTGCGGCAGCGCCAGCCGCACGCGCAGCCGCCGGGCCTCCAGCCCCGCCAGCATCCCAAAGCCCAGCGCGTAGACCACCGCCGGAACCTGCGGCGCCAGCCAGTGCGCCAGCTTGGCCAGCAGCACAATGCCGGCCAGCGCCGCCAGACCGCCCAGACGGTGGTCGGGCGCGGCGCGGGATGACGGACGAACCAGTTCGGCGGTGTCGGGCATGGGTTTACCAGGGCACCAGACCGACCAGCCCGGCCTTGACCAGGGCAATCAGCGCCAGCGCCACCATCGTGGCGGCGAACTCGCGGGCGAACACGCGCTTGAGTTGGTTGACCTTTTCCTGACTCATGACGTTCCTCGTCGGGCTGCACTGCGGGGGTTCGGGTGGAAACAGAAAGGCCGCCTTGCGGGCGGCCTGTGGGCGCAAAAGACGCACACAGACCGGTCAGGGCATGCACATGCCCTTGCGCATGGCGCGCTTCGCACGGCGACAACAGCGGGTGAACTTTCGCATGGTGGTTTCCTCGGGCCGGGTCAGACGCGGGCCGGGTCAGACGCGGGCCAGTTCGTCCTCGATCACGATCAGTTTGTGGTTGACCAGATAGTCCCAGATTCTGTCGGCGGACTGTTCGACGGTTTCGGTTTCGCTGTTGACGGTGATTTCGGGTGCTTCGGGCGCCTCGTAGGGGTCGTTCACGCCCGTGAAGTTCTGGATCTCGCCGCGCAGGGCTCGGGCGTAAAGGCCCTTTACGTCGCGGCGGGTCAGTTCCTCGATGCTGGCCTGGACGTAGACCTCAATGAACTTCTTTTCGCCGATCTTGCGGCGCACTTCGGCGCGGGTTTCGCGGTAGGGGCTGATCGCGGCCGTCAGCACCGGGATGCCGTGGCGTGTCAGCAGTTCGGCCACAAAGCCGATGCGCCGGATGTTGGTGTCACGGTCCTGGCGCGAAAAGCCCAGGCCCTTGGAAAGGTTGGTGCGCACCACGTCGCCGTCCAGCACCTCGTGGCCGATGCCGCTATCCTTCAGCCGGCGCGAGATGTTTTCGGCCAGGGTGCTTTTGCCCGCGCCGGAAAGGCCGGTAAACCACAGTGTGAATCCCTTTGTCGCTGCCATGTTTCGTCTCCTGTCGCTGGAAAAAAGAAAGAGGCCACCGGTCGCGGTGGCCTCGTGTACGGGTTTGTTGGGTT
This sequence comes from Planctomycetota bacterium, assembly GCA_015075515.1. Taxonomy (GTDB): domain Bacteria; phylum Planctomycetota; class UBA8742; order UBA2392; family UBA2392; genus H3-PLA7. The sequence goes on along the minus strand of JABTUE010000001.1, from coordinate 840,431 downwards.
ATCTAGCCAACAACGCCATCCGTGCACGACCCACCGCCGTGGGCGCACATCAGACAGCACTTGCTGGTGTGGTTGAGGTTCATGACGGGGCGGAAGTGTAGGGACGAAACTTGACCCGTCAACAGGGAATTCCGGTTTTTCTTTGCGGCCGGCGCCAAAGCCTTGCGCGGCGCGGGTCGGCGCGGATGGTTGAAACCTGAACCACCGTCACTCATCCACAATCGCTCCGCAACCAAACCGGTATGTCGCGGGGGCAATTACACTGCGCGCATGTCCTTTGTTCATCTGCACGTTCATTCCGACTACAGTTTTCTGGACGGCGGCGCGACCGTGGCCGGGCTGGCCAAACGCGCGGCAAACCTTGACCTGCCGGCGCTGGCGCTGACCGACCACGGCAACATGTGCGGCGTGCTGGAACTGCAGCGCGAGTGCGGCAAACAGGGCATCAAGCCGATTCTGGGCTGCGAAATCTACGTGGTTCCCTATTCGATGTCGGAGCCGCGCAACCCCGACATTGAATCCGCCCCCGGCGGCGAAAGGGGTGTCAAGGAAAACGCGCACCTGGTGCTGCTGGCCGCCGATCTGGAGGGCTACCGCAACCTGTGCAAGATCACCAGCGCCGGGTTCAAAGACGGCTTTTACCGCAAGCCGCGCGTGGATTACGACTTTCTGCGCCGGCACAGCCGGGGGCTGATCGCGCTGACGGCCTGTCTGGGCGGCGAAGTGCCGCAGGCAATCCTGCGCGGCAAGGACGCCGAGCCCGCGGTGTGCAAGGTCAGGACCTACCAGGAAATCTTCGGGCGCGAAAACCTGTACCTTGAAATCCAGGCCCACCGCGGCTCGCGCAGCGGCGAGTTCGAGGACATCGTCGCCAGGCGCATGTTCGAGGTCGCCGAAAAATCCGGCGCCAGGGTCGTGCTGACCAATGACAGCCACTATCTGAACCCGGCCGACTACGACGCCCACAACGCGCTGCTGTGCATCAGCACCGGGCGGCTGCTTTCCGACCAGAACCGGCTGGACTACGGGCCCGATTTTTACCTGAAGGACGCCGCCGAAATGGCCGCGCTGTTTCCCGACCACCCCGAGGTCGTGGCCCACACGCTTGAAATCGCCTCGCGCTGCGGGCTTGAGGTCAAAAACGAAGGCTACCACCTGCCCGAGTTCAAGACCCCCGGCGGCGTGGACAGCAGGCTGTACCTGCGCCAGTTGTGCGAAAAAGGCGTGCGCGAACGCTACGGCGACGACGCGCTGGCCGAGGGCCACGCCATCCGCCAGCGCCTGGAGTTCGAGCTGGCCACAATTGACCGCATGGGCTTCAACAGCTACTTCCTGATCGTTTCCGATTTCATCGGCTGGGCCAAACAGCGCGGCATTCCCGTCGGCCCCGGCCGCGGCTCGGCCGCCGGCGCGATTGTGGCCTACGCGCTGGGCATCACCAACCTTGACCCGCTGCGCTACAACCTGCTGTTTGAGCGGTTTCTGAACCCCGACCGCATCAGCATGCCGGACATTGACATTGACTTCTGCGTGGACCGGCGCGGCGAAGTGATTGACTACGTTCGCAACAAATACGGCGACCAGTGCGTGTGCCAGATCGGCACGTTTTCCAAGCTGCTGGCCCGCGCCGCCGTCAAGGACGCCGGTCGCGTGCTGGGCGTAAGCCTGAAAAAGATCAACGACCTGACCAAACTGGTCCCGCAACTGCAGGGCAAGGTCAAACCGCTGGCCGACTGCCTGAAGGAAGAACCCGAGTTCAAGGCCGCCTACGACAAAGACCCCGAAATCAGAACCGTCGTGGACACCGCCATGAAGCTGGAGGGTCTCAACCGCGGCTCGGGCGTTCACGCCGCCGGCGTGGTGATCGCCGACCGCGACGTGACCAGCTATCTGCCGCTGATGCGCCAGGAAAGCGGCGAAAAAGACGCCCAGGGCAACAAGTGCTACGTGATGGCCACGCAATACAACATGAACGAGGTTGAGGCCGCCGGTCTGCTCAAGATGGATTTTCTGGGCCTGCGCAACCTGACGATCATGCAGCGCGCCGTGGAACTGATTGCCAAAGGCGGCGGCCCGAAGATTGACCTGGACCCCGTCACCGCGCCCAAAGACGCGCCGTACAAAAGCCTGCACACGCTGGACGACGAGGCGACGTACAGGACGCTGGCCGCCGGCGACGGCTTTGGCGTGTTTCAGGTGGAAAGCGAGGGCATGTGCCGGCTGCTGCAGAGCATCAAGCCCAGCACCTTTGAGGACATTTCGGCGGTGCTGGCGATTTACCGCCCCGGCCCGCTGAGCGCCGGCGTGGACAAGGAATTCGCCGCCCGCAAGCACGGCCGCATGAAGGTGACCATGCCCGGCGAAGCCGAGGGCATCGCCAACGCCGCGGCCGTTGAACAGTTGCGCAGGATTCTTTCCGACACCTACGGCACCCTGATCTACCAGGAACAGGCGATGCTGATCTCGCGCCACCTGGCGGGCTTTTCGCCCGGCGAGGCCGACAAGCTGCGCAAGGCGATCGGCAAGAAAAAACAGGACGAAATGGACAAACTGCGGCCCAAGTTCGTGGAGGGCTGCGAAAAATCCGGCTTCGGCCGCAAGCTGGGCGAACTGCTGTGGAACCAGATTGAGGGCTTTGGCAGCTACGGCTTCAACAAGGCCCACACCGTGGCCTACGGGCTGATCACGTACCAGACCGCGTGGCTGAAGACGCACTATCCGGCCGAATACTACGCCGCGCTGCTGAGCAGCATGATCGGCAACAACGACAAGATTGTCGAATCCATGCGCCACGTGCGCGCCAGCGGCGTAAAGGTGGTCGCGCCGGACATCAACATCAGCGATGCCGAGTTCACGCCCGCCGGCGGCAAAATCGTGTTCGGCCTGTCGGGCATGAAGGGCGTGGGGACCAAGGCGGTTGAAAAGATCATCGAGGCGCGCCGCAAGGTGGGCCGCTTCCGCGGCTTCATGCACTTTCTGGACAACGTGGACCTGACCCAGGTGGGCCGGCCGGTGATCGAATCACTGGCCAAGGGCGGCGTGTTCGACAGCCTGGGCATCAACCGCAGCAGCCTGCTGGCCGGTCTGGAACGCGCCATCGGCGTGGCGCTGGAAGGCGCGGCCGACCGCGCCCGCGGCCAGAAGGGCATGTTCGGGGGCCCGGCCAGGGCCGAAAAGACAGAAGACGAAGCCGCCCGCGACCGCGCGCTGCTGCCCGACAAGCCGCCGTTCACCGAGTCCGAACTGCAACGCGCCGAAAAGGAAACCTTCGGCCTGTACATCACCAGTTCGCCGCTGGAAAGCTTCCGGCCGGTGTTTGAAAAATTTGCCCGCGACAACGCCGCCAAGCTGCGCGAAAACGGCGCCGGCGGCCCGGTGACCCTGGGCGGCCTGATCAGCGGCCTGAACGTAAGCGTGATCAAGAACGAAAACAGCCGCAACTTCGGCAAGAAAATGGCCCGCTTTGACCTGGTGGACGAAACCGGCATCACCAAAGTCACCGTGTTTCCCGACGTGCTGGAGGCCCACGCCGACGTGATCGCCGAAGACGCGCCCGTAATTCTGCGCGGCATGGCCGAAGTGCAGGGCGACGACGAAGACAACCAGCAGGTCAGCGTTCTGGCCGGAAAGATTGTGCACGCACGCGACGCCGAAGCCGAGTTTGAAGCCGACGAATCCCTGAAGTTCGAGGCCGAGTTCCGCCTGTTCACCACCACCACGCCCGAAGACCTGGCGCTGGTCGAAAAGGGCACCCGCGTGCGCGTGGGCGGCACCGTGGCCGGACTGCGCGCCGGCAAAAGCCAGCGCGGCAACGAATACGCCACGTTCAACCTTGCCGGCCCGCGCGGGGCGTTCCGCGTGCTGGTGTTTGGCGATCTGGCCGGCCAGTGGGCCGGAAAAATCAGGGAAGGCATGGCCCTGTTCGCCACCGGCGAACCCGAGGCCGACCGCGACGGGCGCCATGCGATCAAGGCCGCCGAACTGACCCACGCCGCCAACGCGCGCGCGCGTTTCACCGGCGGCATCTGCCTGACCCTGACCGCGGCCGAAGTCAACGGCGAATTGCTGGGCCGCATCAGCGAAGCCGCGCTGGCCCACCACGGCACCACGCCGCTGTTCTTTCGCGTGCTGGGCGAAGACGGCGTGGAGCTGGACCTGATCGAGGCCGGGCCCGATTTCCGCGTGCAGCCGACACGTGACTTTGAGCAGGTGCTGACCGGCATGATCCCGCCTGACCGCATCCAGTACGCCGCGACCTAGCCTGTTGCCGCCCCGCATTGGCGGCCTAACATCCGGGCGGAGGCGTTACCCCGCCATGAGCGACAGCACCGGCACACCTTACGACCCTGAATCCGTCCCGCGCGAAACCATGGAACAGGACGTGCTGCTGGTCGGCGCCGGCGCGGCCAACCTGTCGCTGGCGATTCACCTGATGCAACTGGTCAAAAAGCACAACGAAACGGCGGCCAATCCACTGGCCCCGCAGGTCAGCATCATTGAAAAAGGCGCCGAAATCGGGCACCACCAGCTTTCCGGCGCGGTCATGGACCCGCGCGGCATTGCCGAACTGATGCCCGACTGGAAGGAACAGGGCTTTCCAATTGAGGCCCCCGTGGCGCGCGACGCCATGGTCAAGTTCAGACCCAACGGAACGATCAAAAAGCTCGCGTTTGTCCCCGCCAGCCTGCACAACACCGGCAAGTACGTCGTCAGCCTGAACAAGGTGGTCAAGTGGCTGGCGCAACAGGCCGAGGCCGCGGGCGTGAACATCTTTCCGGGCTTTCCGGGCAGCGACGTGCTGTACGACGGCAACCGCGTGCGCGGCGTGCGCGTGCGCGACAGCGGCGTGAACAAGTGGCGCGAGGTCAAGGACGGCGAGTTCACCCCCGGCGCCGACCTGGTGGCGAAGGTGACCGTGCTGGGCGAAGGCACACGCGGCAGCCTGGCCAAGCACCTGATTCCGAAACTCAAGCTGGATGAAGGCCGCAACGACCAGGTGTACCAGATCGGCGTCAAGGAAGTCTGGAAGCTGTCCGACAGGGGGCGTGAAATCCTCAAGCCCGGCGATGTCTACCACACCATGAAGTGGCCGATGCCCAGGGGCGTGTTCGGCGGCGGCTGGGTCTACGGCATGGCCGACGGCGTGGCCAGCATCGGCTGGGTGATCGGGCTGGATTACAGGGACCCCACGCTGGACCCGCACGCGCTGTTCCAGAAGTGGAAGACGCACAAGTGGCTGGCGGGGATTCTGGAGGGCGGCGAGCTGCTGCATTACGGCGCCAAGACGATTCCCGACGGCGGCTATTTCAGCATGCCCCGGCTGTCGGCCGACGGCGTGCTGCTGGTCGGCGACACGGCGGGCTTTTTGAACTCCATGCGGCTCAAGGGCATTCACCTGGCCATCAAGTCAGGCATGCTGGCGGCCCAGACCATCTTTGAATGTCTGCGCGACAACGACTTTTCGGCCCTGCGCCTGCACAAGTACCAGAACCTGTTTGAAACAAGCTGGGCCAAACAGGAACTGTGGTCGGTGCGCAACTTCCGCCAGGGCTTCCAGCGCGGCGAAACCTTCGGCATGGTCAACACCGCCGTGGCCATGATCAGCGGCGGCCGCGGCATCAGCTCGCGCCTGTCCGTGCACGCCGACTACAAGGACTACACCCGCCTGCCCGGCGAAGGCGGCACCACCAAACCCACACCCAAGAGCAGCTTTGACGACAAGCTGACGTTTGACAAGCTCAAGGACGTGTACTTTTCCGGCAGCACCCACAACGAAGACCAGCCCTGCCACCTGCAGGTCACTCAACCCGACGTTTGCGTCACCCGGTGCGCACAGGAATACGGCAACCCCTGCCAGCATTTCTGCCCGGCCAATGTCTACGAAATGGTGCCCAAAGACGAAGGCAAGGGCGGCAGCCCGCAACTGGACCGCAACGGCGAGGGCAAGACCACAAGCGCCGGGCTGGTCCTGAAAATCAACGCCAGCAACTGCGTGCACTGCAAGACCTGCGACATCAAGGACCCCTACCAGATCATCAACTGGGTAGTGCCCGAAGGCGGCGGAGGCCCGGTCTACACCAACATGTAGACCCTGCGACCTGACCCTACGACGCCCGCGCCCAGGCCAGCATCAGCTCGCAGGGCCCCTGGGGGTAAAACTCAAACGCCGTGAAGTCCGACGGAAACAGCACCGTTTCCGGGGCGTGCAGAATCACCGCCTCCAGCGTGTTGCCCGCCCGTGCCGTGACCTCGCACCGGCCCGCAAGACACGTCATCAGCGTGAACCCGGCCCAGGTGCGGCCCAACTGCCGCGCCCGGGACAGCCGCAGCATGCGCGCGCCGAACGGCCCTTCATCCACCAGTATGTCGTCGTCGCGGGGCCGGCGCGGCGCCACGGGCTCCAGATCCCAGCGCGCCGCGGCCATGCCCTGGCGCCGGTGCAGCTCGCGCCGCGGGCCGCCCGGCCGCGGGAAATCCCACAGCCGGTAGGTCAGCGGGCAGTTCTGCTGCAGCTCCCACAGCGCCAGCCCGCCGCCCACGGCGTGCACCACGCCCGCGGGGTTGTACAGCCAGTCGCCGGCCTGCACCGGCCAGGCACGCAGCGCCTCGGCCGCGCGGTCGTGGCGCAGCGCGTCTTCGAAATCCGCCGGCTTCAGCCCCGGCCGCAGGCCCTGGTAGATCACCGCGCCGGGCTGCGCGTGCAGCACCAGCCAGGCCTCGCTTTTGCCGCGAAACACGCGGTGGCCCCTGCGGAACTGGTCGCCGGGGTGGTTCTGGACGCTCAGCGGCTCGCGCGTGTCCAGCAGTTTCAGGCACAGCGGAAAATCCGGCAGTTCGTCGGCGCCCGCCAGTTGCCCCAGCAGCGACAGCCGGTGGCTCTGCATCAACTGGCCCAGGTTCAGGTCGCGCCAGGGGCCGTTGGCCACAACGCTGGACGCGCCGGGCAGATCGCCGGCCTCGAGGCTCTCGCCGGTGCCTTCGGGCCAGTCGGCGGCGGCCTGGGGGTACAGGCGCGCCAGTTCGCGCCCGGCCCAGGGCTTGGGCAATGCCACGCGGTGCAGGCGCAGGGGGTAGGTCATGGCTGCATTGTACCGCGCGCCGCCTTATGGCGCAGGCGCAAGCCGCGGCTAACCTGCTGGCATGGACGTCAAACCGACACCCGATGCGCCGCCCGCGCCTGCCCGCCGCGACAACCGTCTGTGGGCGCGTCTGGTCGTGCTGGCGGTTCTGGCCGGCGTGGCCGGCGGCGTGTTTCTGGTGTGGTACGACCCCGGCCGTTCTTCGCGCCCGCAAACGCCGCCACCCGACGGCGACGACTGGGCCGGGCCGCCAAACGCCGGCTCCGGCCGCGTCGGCGCCGCGCGCCGCCAGATGGAACAGATCGCTGAAGCCATGCGCGCCTACCGCGACCAGTTCGGCGACGGCCTGCGCTGGCCCGCCAGCCTGGACGACCTGAAGTTCGTGCAGCTTCTGCCCCAGGATTTCGTGTTTCAGGGACTGCTGTCGGGCCGGCCGCTGCCCTATTCGGGCGATGTGCCGGCCGGCATGGACCCCGCCCGCTGGGCGTTGTGCAGCGACGTGGAGCCCGCCCAGCGCACCTACCGCGGTTCGCGTCCGCCGTTTCACGCCGTGGTGCTGCTGGCCGACGGCAGCGTGCGCGTGCTGCAGGGCGACGAACTTCAGAAAATCGGCGGACTCGTCTACGACCAGAACATCCCGCGCTGACCATGAAGATCACCGTCAACGGCAAGGAACTTGAAGTCGCGCCCGGCACGACCGTGGCGCAACTGGTGGAAACCCTGGGCGTCAAAAACGACCGCATCGCCACCGAGCGCAACCTTCAGGTGGTGCCCAGGGCCCGGTACGAACAGACGCCGCTGGCCGAGGGCGACCGGCTGGAGATCGTCACCTTTGTGGGCGGCGGGTAATGCCATGAACAGCACGGAACAAGCATGACCGAAGCCAGAGATCTGGATACGCCGCTGAAGGTCGGCAAGTACACCTTTGCCAGCCGGCTGATTGTCGGCACCGGCAAGTACCCCGGCTTTCCCCTGATGAAGGAATGTCTGGCCGCCAGCGGCACCGATTGCGTCACTGTGGCCGTGCGCCGCGTCAAACTCGACGGCCGGCGCGAAGAAAACCTGCTCAGCTGGATTGACCAGTCGCGCTACCGCATCCTGCCCAACACCGCCGGCTGCTACACCGCCGAAGACGCCGTGCGCACCGCCCACCTGTCGCGCGAGGCCCTGGGCACCGACCTGGTCAAGGTGGAAGTGCTGGCCGACGAAAAAACCCTGCTGCCCGACCCCGTGGGCACGCTGCGCGCCTGCGAGCAACTGGTCCGGGAAGGCTTTACCGTGCTGGTCTACACCAGCGACGACCCGATCATGGCCCGCCATCTGGCCAGGCTGGGCGTGGCCAGCGTGATGCCCGCCGGGTCGCCCATCGGCAGCGGCCAGGGCGTGCTGAACCCCAACAACCTGCGGATTATTCTCGAGACCGTGCGCGGCGAGTTCGGCGTGCCGATCATCGTGGACGCCGGCGTCGGCACCGCCAGCGACGTCGCCATCGCCATGGAACTGGGCGCCGACGGCGTGCTGCTCAACACCGGCATCGCCCACGCCAAAGACCCCCTGCGCATGGCTTACGCCATGAAGGCCGGGGTCGAGGCCGGCCGTCTGGCCTATCTGGCCGGGCGCATCCCGCGCAAACTCTACGCCAACGCCTCAAGCCCCCTGGAAGGCCGCATCGCCAGCGTCAAGGACAGCATCCCCGGCGAGTAACCCGGCGATTGACCTTTGGCCCCCCGCGCGTGCCCGTATACTGGTTCGGCTGCGGATCCGGAGGCACCCATGAAACTGGATCGGCTCCATGTCGCGCTGCTGGTTGTCGCGGCGGCCGGCCTGGCGTTTGGCGTTTACGGCATGACACGCCCCGACGGCGTGGCGCCGCCGCGCGTTGCCACAACAGGCGAACCGGCCCGCGCGGCCCCCGCACCGGACACCCCGCCGGAACGCGCCGACACTCGCCCCAACGGTCGGGCGACTCCCGGCCCCAGCAACCGCGAGCCCGGAGGCGAAAACGGATCGCCGGAACACGCCGCGACCGTGGATCCGTCACCCGACACGCCCCAAGCCCGCCCCGAGCTTCGCGGCGACGGCGTGCTGGAGGGCATGGTGCTCGACGCCGGCGGCAACCCGGTACCTGGCGCGCGAATCGGGGCCGCCCCGCAATTGCCCCACTCGCGCGGCCGGACTGTTTCCCTGAACGGGGCTTCGCTGGACGAAGCCACACTGCGCCTCATCGCCGAGGCCCGGCGCAACACCTGGCACACCACCAGCGACGAGGCCGGGCGGTTCGCGTTTCGCGAACTGGCCCGCGATCACCTGTACTTTGTCACGGCCCACCACGACCTGTGGGGCGCGCTGCGCAAAACGGACTGCTCGGCGGGCGAAACACTCATATTGCAGTACGGGGTAGCCGCCTTGACCCTTGGCGAGGCCGTAGATCCGCAGGGCCACCCGGTACCGGGCCTGCGGGTGACCCGATCCTGGGGCGAGGCGTTTCATGACTCCGGCGAGGCGTCGCCCCAGCCCGGCCGGTTTGTGATGCGCTGGGAGGCCGGCCATGTCCGCTTCCGGATCGAGGCGCCGGGCTTTGTGCCGTCGGAGCCTTTGGGCGTGGAAACGCGCGGACGGCGCGACCTGCGCGTTGTCTTGCGGGTGGCGCCACGGCTGACCGGTCAGGTGGTCAGCCCTTCGGGTTCGCCCGTGCCAAAGGCCACGGTGCTGGCCCTGCCCGCCGCCGGCGCTGAGAACGGCCCGGACGACCCGATCGAAGTGCGGTGTGACGTGTCCGGGCGTTTCATTCTGCATTCACTGGCGCCCGGCGAATACCAGGTCAAGGCCCGTGCCGGCGCCTTGGACAGCGAACCGGTAAGCGTGAAGCTGGAATCCGAATCCGATTCCGACATCAAACTCGTGCTGGATGCGGGCCCCGCGCTGACCGTGCGGGTACTGAACCCCGAAGGCAAACCCGTGGGAAACGTGTGGGTGACCTTGCAGGATGCCGCCGGCGAGCACTTGCATGCCCTGAGCCAGGAAACCGGCGTGCCCGGCGAAACCCTCCATCTCGGTCTGCCGCGCGCCGTGGTGGAGGTTCGCATTGACATGCACTCCGACGCCTACGCGCCGCAATGGCATGAAGTAGACCTGACCACCGGCCCCCAACGGCTTGAGGTCACGCTGGCGCCCGGCTGCGTCGTGACCGGCCGCGTCACCGACAGCTCGGGCCGGGGGCTCGCCGACGTGTACCTGCGCCTGACACCACCCGGCGGCGGCGAAAAGGGCCGCTATCTGGTGACCTACACACGGAAAGACGGCGCGTTCACCACCCAGCCGTTATCCCGGGGCGCCTGGGCCTTTGAGGTGTTTCTCGACCCCCAGAGCCGCTGTGAGGCCTCTGAGGTCGTCCAGATCACAGGCACCGGGCTGCGCCACGACATCCGCGTGGCCGGGCTGTGCACGCTGAAAGTTACCGTGAAGGGCTTTCCGGCAGGTCGCAACGAATGGATGACACTGTGGTACAGCCGTGGCGACGGTGAACCCCCGTCTGAATCCTTCATGGATAAACCCGAGCACACCTTGACCCTGCCCGAGGGCACCTACCTGATGGCCGTTTCGTGCGGCAGGCTCGGGTCACGCCTGGTCGAGGTCACCGTGGCCGCCGGCCGCCTGAACGAGGTCACCCTGACGCTGGTGGAGGCCAACGCCCTGCGCTTTGGCTGGGTAGATCAGGGGTCCGAACTGTTCCGGACCGGGGTACGCACCGGCGACATCCTGATCGAGTACGACGCACGCCCGGTCGCCAACCGCGCCGAACTCAACGCCATGGTCGAGGCCAACCGGGGCAAGACCACCGTGCCGGTGGTGGTGTTGCGCGGCACAACCCGGGTTGAGCTGACAATCCCGGCGGCCACACTGATGGCGAACCTGGAACCCGCCGTGCGCTGAGCACAGCAGGCCTGCAATTGCCACGGTGCGCCCGCGCCGGTGCATACAAACACCCGCGCCGGCTCTAAAAGATACCCATGCGACCGCTGGTGATTCTCAACGTCGTCGGTCTGACGCCCGCGCTTTTGCCGCTGGCGCCCCGGCTTTCGGCGCTGGCGCACGCGCCGCTGCGCGGCGTGTTTCCGGCCGTGACCATGACCGCCCAGGCCACACTGCTGACGGGCGAACTGCCGCGCGTGCACGGCGTGGTGGGCAACACCTGGTACTGGCGCCGGCTGGGCGAAGTGCGCAACTGGGTGCAGTCCAGCGCGCTGCTGGGCGCCGAGCCGCTGTACCGCACCGCCGCGCGCCGCGCCCGCGAACGCGGCCAGAACTTCACCTGCGCCAAGCTGTTCTGGTGGTTCAACCAGGGCAGCGGCTGCGACTGGTCGGTCACGCCAAAACCCCACTACGGCAGCGACGGCAGCAAGGAGTTCGACATCCTGACCGAGCCGCCCGAGCTGGCCCGCGAGCTGCGTGCCAAGCTGGGCCCCTTTCCGTTTGCCGCCTTCTGGGGGCCGCGCGCGGGGCTGGCCAGCTCACGCTGGATTGCCGACGCCACGAACCTGGTCATCCACACGCGCCGGCCCGCGCTGACACTGTGTTATCTGCCGCACCTGGATTACGACCTTCAGCGCCACGGCGACCGCGCCGACACCGCGCGTCTGGTGGCCGAAGCGGACGCCTGCGCCGCCACGGTGCTTGACGCCGCTCGCGCCGTTGACGCTGCCGTTCTTGTCGTCAGTGAATACGGCATCGCCCCGGTGCGCCGCGCCGTGCACCCCAACCGTGAACTGCGCCGCGCGGGCCTGTTGCGCGTGCGCGACGGGCCCTTTGGCGAAATGCTTGACCCCACAACCAGCCGCGCCTTTGCCGTGTGCGACCACCAGGCCGCCCACGTGTACGTGCGCGACGGCGCCGACCTGCCGGCCGTGACCCAGACACTGCGCGCCGTGCCCGGCGTCGCGGCGGTTCTGGACCGCGCGGCCCAGGCCGAACCCGGCATTGATCACCCCGACAGCGGCGAACTGGTGCTGCTGTCCGAACCCGACGCCTGGTTCGCCTACCCCTACTGGCTGGACGACGCCCGCGCGCCCGACTTTGCCCGCAGCGTGGACATCCACCGCAAGCCCGGCTACGACCCCTGCGAGCTGTTTCTGGCCGGCGGCAACCTTGGCGCCGCGTTCACACTGCTGCGCAAAAAACTGGGCCTGCGCTATCGTTTCCGCACCTGCCCGCTGGATGCCTCGGTTGTTCGCGGCAGCCACGGCCTGGTTCCGGCCGACAGCGCGCACGGGCCGCTGATTGCCTGCAGCGAACCCGGCGTTCTGCCCGCTGCGCCGGCCATGACCGGCGTGCGCGATCTGGCGCTGGGCCTGATGGGCCTGTGAAGCCCGCCGCCGCGCGCTACAATGCCGCCATGGCAATGGTTCCGTTCGCGCTGGCCCGCGTTGTACTGTCCGATGTTGAACAGGCCCAGCGCATCATCCTGCGCGAGCTTTCCGGCCCCCGGCACTTCACGATCGAAATCGGCGAGGCCGAAGCCGTGGCGATTTACCGCCGTGTCACCAGACGCCTTCACCCCCGCCCGCTGACCCACGACCTGCTGGACAACGTGATTGCCGGCATGGGCGGCACGGTCAAGGCGGTTGAAATCAGCGAACTGCGCGATTCCACGTATTACGCCAACCTGGTGATCCAGACCGCCGACGGCGAAGTGCGCATAGACGCCCGGCCCAGCGACGCGATCGCGATTGTGGTGGGCGCCAACGCCGACCTGTTTGTGGACGAAGAGCGCGTGCTGCAGCCCCTGTACCGGGAGGACACACCATGAAAGGGTTTGTGCTGGGGGCGCTGTGCGTGCTGTTTTTCGCGCCGGCGCTGGGGGCCGAAGAATGGGTTGATTTTTCCTCGCGCGCCCAGGGCCAGGGCGGCGCCGGCGCACTGTTCGCCCGCGGCGGGACCGCCGCCTACTACAACCCGGCCAACGCCGCGCGCCGGCCCTGGGAAAAAGACGGCGCGTTTCACATCGAGTTTGACATTCCGGCGTCGTTCTCCGCCGCCGTGCACGGCGAGAGTTTCCGCTTCATCTTCGACACCGTGGAACTGGCCAACGACCTGTTCGACCGCTTTCAGGACGGCGCCTTTGACGCCGGCACCAACTCGATCACCTTTGAAGACTTCCGGTTTGCCATCAAGGTCTTTGACGCGCTGGACCGCCTGAACGGGCTCAACGGCGAAGGCCTGTATGTCGGCACCGGCACCGGACTGGGCGTGCGCTTTTCGGGACTGCTGCTGCCACGTGACGGGTTTGGCATCTATGTGGGCGGCTTCGGCATCGGCGCGTTTTCACCGGTGGTGGATCTGGAAAGCCTGCGCGGCTATCGCCTGACCGACGAATCCGGCGCCCAGTTCGAACAACTGGTCACGCTGGCGATTGCCAACAGCGGCCAGCCCGCCCCCGCGCCCCAGACCCCCGGCGGCCAGGCCTTCAGCGCCCAGCTTCAGGCCGGCGGCTACAGCCAGCAGTCCGCCGACGCCCTGGCCGCCCAGGCCGAAGCCGCGGGCATCAACTTCGGCGGCGCCGGCGCCGGCATTCTGCTGGACTTTCTGCTCAACACGCTCAACGGCACCGGCACCAGTCTGGAGGGCGGCGCCAACCCGCTGGAGGGCAACAACTCGGGCTTTCTGATCCGCGGCCTGAGCTGGTACGAAATCGGGCTGACCTACAGCTTCGGGCTGCCGATTCTGGGCGCCGCTGACTGGCTGGCGCTGGGCGCCACCGTCAAGTTCATCCAGGCCTACGCCTTCAGCCAGTTGCTGCGCGTGCAGGACATGAACGAAGACGGCGTGGAAGACACCATCAACCGCCTGCGCGACGACCTGCGCCAGGCCTACGCCTTTGAGGCCGACGCCGAACGCTTCAACGTCGGTCTTGACCTCGGGCTGGTGTTCACGCCCCAGGTGCCGGGGCTGGATACGCTGGCGGTTTCGCTTACCGCCCGCAACGTCAACGGGCCCGAGTTCCGCTGGGACGGCGGCTATTACAAGGCCCCCAAGCTGGTGCGCTTTGACCCCCAGTTCCGGCTGGGCGCAGGCTACACCCTGTTTGCCAAGGCCGGTCTGCCGCTGAGCTTCGGCTTTGAAATTGACCTCAACCGTGTCAGCAGCGACGTGCTGCCCAACTACCACACCCAGTTCGTGCGCGCGGGCGTGAGCTTTGAGCCCGACTTCGGCCTGTTCGGGTTTGCCGTGCGCGCGGGCATGCTGCAGAACATCGCCGACGCCGGCCAGGCCACCACGTTTACCGCCGGACTGGGCCTGCGGATCGCGTTTTTCCGGCTGGACTTCGCGGGCATGCTGGCCGTGGACACCAACAACTTCGGCACCAGCCTGGATTTTGACCCGCTGCCCCAGCGCTTTGGCGGCAGCGTGCAACTGGCCGTGGATCTGCGCTTCTGACCGGCGGAAATTCCGGGCTCGCGCTTTTTCCGCGCGCCGCGCCATGCTTGATTGGCGCCAACACAGGAGACCACCATGCCCTACACCGCCGGTGTCATTCTTTCCGGGTGCGGTTTTCGTGACGGCGCCGAAATCCACGAGGCCGTGCTGACCCTGCTGGCCCTTGACCGCATGGGCGTCAAGGCCCTGTGCATGGCCCCCGACATGCCCCAGGCCAAAGTCGTCAACCACCTGACCGGCAAGGAAACCGCCGAATCGCGCAACGTGCTGGTCGAAAGCGCCCGCATCTGCCGCGGCGAAATCGTCAACATCGCCACCGTCAAGGCCGGCAGCTTTGACGCGCTGATTCTGCCCGGCGGCTACGGCGCGGCCCTGAACCTGAGCGACTTTGCCAAAAACGGCGCCAGGGCAACCGTACACCCCGAAGTCGCCCGCCTGGTGCGCGAAACCCACAAGGCGAAAAAACCGGTCTGCGCCATCTGCATTGCCCCGGCCGTGATTGCCGCCGTGCTGGGCAAGGCCGGGCCCACCCTGACCATCGGCAACGACGAAGGCACCGCCGCGGCGCTGGCCGCCTGCGGCGCCGGGCACGAAACCTGCGGCGTGCGCGATTTCGTCGTGGACCGCAAACACCGCATTGTCACCACCCCGGCCTGGATGCTGGGGCCCAGCATCGCGCACGTGGCCGAAGGCATTGAAAAGGCCGTGCGCGAAACCGTGGCCCTGATCGGCACCTGAGCCCGGCGGGCTTGCGGCTTCACGCCGCGAGCCGCGCCAGGGATTCACGCGACCTTCATCTTTGGTTGACACGACCCGGCTAGACTGCGTGTCCATGACCCTGCGGAGAATCCCATGCAGACCCGCGTTCGTGTCATGCGCCGGCTTGGCGACTGTGCCGTCGGCGATGTGCTGGCCCTGGAACTGGACGGCCGGGTGTTCGAGGGCGTGATCCGGTTCATCGCCCGCGCGCCCCAGGGCGGCTTTCTGCTGACCGTGACGGCCGAGACCGGCGCCTGGGAGCTTTACGCCGTCAACGGCGCCTGCCGCGTGGTGTCGCAACTTGCCCACGAGCCGCACGAGGCCGCGTGGCACTTTGAGACCACGGCGACGGTGGCCGATTCGCGCACCGGCCGGCGATTCGGCGGCGCGTTGTAACCGTCGCATTTGCCGTTGACTTGCGCGCCCGCCCCGAACACCGTTGGGGGCATGGCCGGCAAGGGCGAAGACTCCCCCGCGATGCGACAGTACCGCGAGCTGAAGGACCAGCACGCGGGCGCGCTGCTGCTCTACCAGATGGGCGATTTCTTTGAGACGTTCTTTGACGACGCCCGGCTGCTTTCCGAAACGCTGGGCATCACCCTGACCACACGCGGCGACGACACCCGGGGCAACCCGATTCTGATGGCCGGGTTTCCCCTGCGCGCGCTGGACCAGCACCTGCCGCGGCTGCTGGAGGCCGGGCTGCGCGTTGTGGTCTGCGAACAGACCGAAGACGCCGCCGAGGCCAAAGGGCTGGTGCGCCGCGAAGTCTCGCGCGTGATCACACCCGGCACGGTGCTGGAAGACGCGCTGCTGGACGCGCGCAAGCCCAGCCTGATTGCCGCGTGGCTGCCGCCGGGGGGGCGCCAGCCGGGCGGGCTGGCGTGGGCGGAACTTTCGACCGGGCGCTTTCTGTGCTGCGAGCTGGCGGGCGCCGAACTGGCCGCGGCGCTGGCGCGGCTGGAACCGGGCGAGCTGCTGCTGCCGGAAAAACTGTGGACCGGCGGACGCGACACACTGGCCGATGTACGCCAGCTTCTGGCCGGGGCGATCACCGCCGCGCCGGATTTCTCGTTTGAACCCAAGCGCGCCCACGACGAACTGTGCCGCCAGTTCGGCGTGCGCACGCTGCGCGGGTTCGGCATTGAACACACCGGGCCGGATGTGGCCGCCGCCGGCGCGCTGCTGCAGTACGTGGCCGAAAACCAGAAGGGCAAGCTGGCCCACATGCGCGCCATTGAGCGCTTTGACCCGCGCCAGGTCATGGCGCTGGACAAAGCCACCCTGGACGCGCTGGAAATCACCCGCACGCTGCGCGAATCCGGCCGCAAGGGCTCGCTGGTCGAGGCCGTGGACCGCACCCAGACCCCGATGGGCGCGCGCGAACTGCGCGCCTGGCTGACCGCGCCGCTGACCGACACGCGCAAAATCGCCCAGCGCCACGCCGCGGTGGCCGAGCTGGTGCAGACGCCGCGCCGGCTGGCGATTCTGCGCGAAGCACTGGAGGGCATGGGCGACCTGGAACGCCTGGGCGGCAAGCTGGGAACATCCCGCGCCACGCCCCGCGACTGCGCCGCCCTGCGCGCGGCGCTGCGCAAGCTGCCGCTGGTGCGGTCGGCCCTGGCCGGCGCGGAAAGCACACTGTTGAGCTATGCCGGCAACAACCTTGACGCCCTGGACGAACCGCGACGCCTGCTGGAAGACCAGCTTGCCGACGAACCGCCCGCGGCCGTCAAGGACGGCGGCGTGATCCGCCACGGCGTCAACGCCGAACTTGACGAACTGCGCGCACTGGGCAGCGACGGCAAGGGCTGGATGGCGCGCTACCAGCAGCAGGAAGCCGCCCGCACCGGCATTGCCAGCCTCAAGGTCGGCTACAACAGCGTGTTCGGCTATTACATCGAAATCACCCACGCCCAGGCCGACCGCGTGCCCAAAGACTACATCCGCAAACAGACCCTCAAGGGCGCCGAGCGTTACATCACCCCCGAACTCAAGGACTACGAATCGCGCATCCTCAACGCCGAGAAACGCATCCATCAGCTCGAGCAATCGCTGTTCAACACCCTGCGCGAAGAATTGCTCAAGCACACCCAGCGCCTGCTGGCCTCGGCGCGGCTGGTGGCCCTGACCGACACGCTGGCGTCACTGGCGCGCGTGGCGATTGACCGCGCCTGGGTGCGGCCCACGGTGGACGACTCGCGGGCGTTTTCACTGCTGGACGCGCGCCACCCGGTGCTCGAGGCCACACTGGAGCCCGGCAAGCTGGTACCCAACGACGCCGTGCTGGAAAACCACAACATGGCCGTCGTCACCGGCCCGAACATGGCCGGCAAGTCCACCTATGTGCGCACGCTGGCCCTGTGCGTGCTGCTGGCCCAGGCCGGCAGTTTTGTGCCCGCCCGCGAGGCCCGCATCGGCCTGGTAGACCGCGTGTTCACGCGCCTGGGCAGCGCCGACGACATCCGCGCCGGCCAAAGCACGTTCATGGTGGAAATGGCCGAAACCGCCAACATTCTGAACCATGTGACCGACCGGTCGCTGGTGGTGCTGGACGAAGTCGGCCGCGGCACCAGCACCTTTGACGGCGTCAGCATCGCCTGGGCCGTCAGCGAGTTTCTGATCAGCGCCAGGGCCCGCACGTTCTTTGCGACCCATTATCATGAGCTCACGCAGCTTGCGCTGAAGTACCCGCAGGTGCGCAACCTGAACGTGCTGGTGCGCGAATGGCAGGATGAACTGATCTTTCTGCACAAGATCGGCGACGGCGGGGCCGACCGCAGCTATGGCATTCATGTGGCCAAACTGGCCGGCATACCCGGCGAGGTCGTGGCGCGGGCGCGTGATATTCTGGGCAAACTCGAAGCCGACAGTCCGGTGCTCAGCGGCAAGGCCGTGGATGCCAAAGGCCCCAGGCGCAAGGGCCCTGTGCAGCTCAGTCTGTTCACGGTCCGGGAGAACAACGTGATGCAGGCGCTGGAAGGCGTGGACACCAGCCGCATCACGCCCGAGCAGGCGCTGGCCGAACTGCTGCGCCTGAAGGGAATGGCAAGGGAGTAGCGGCGTTCCCGATTCCGGGCGCCCCGGCAACGGCCGCCGGCATGTTGTTGCAGCAGACTCGACAGACGAAACTCCAGACACGGAACCTGCATGGCGATCAAACTCAAGGACATTGACCTCAAGGCCAAACTCGCCGACAAGGACGAATACGAAGAGCGCCTGCGCAAGGCCCAGTTGCAGCTGCTGCTGATCCAGCGCCATATCTACGAAAACAAACGCGAGGCCGTGTTTGTCTTCGAAGGCTGGGACGCCGCGGGCAAGGGCGGCTCGATCCGCCGGCTGATTGAACGCCTGGACCCGCGCGGCTACGTGGTGCACCCGATTGCCGCCCCCACCAGCGAAGAAAAACAGGTGCACTACCTGCAGCGCTTCTGGACGCGCATGCCCGGCCCGGGCCGGATCGCGATCTTTGACCGAAGCTGGTACGGCCGCGTGCTGGTCGAGCGCGTCGAAAAGTTTGCCGAAAAAGAGGCCTGGCAGCGCGCCTACGGCGAGATCAACGCCTTTGAAAAGATCCTGACCGGTGACGGCGTGCCGGTAATCAAGTTCTTTCTGCACATTGACCAGGACGAACAGCTCAAGCGCTTCAGGGAACGCGAACAGAACCCGTTCAAGAACTGGAAGATCACCGACGAAGACTGGCGCAACCGCGAAAAGTGGGACAAGTACGAAGACGCCATCAACGACATGTTCAGGGAAACCAGCACCAAATACGCGCCCTGGCACGTGGTGGCCGCCAACCGCAAATGGCACGCCCGCGTGACCGTGTGTGAAACCGCCGTGCAACGGCTGTCCGAAGCCCTGGGCTGCGAAACCAGACTGCCCAAAGGCTGGCGCGAACTGGACCAGTAGAAGCAGTTGGCGAAGTTGCCGGGTCAGGCCGGCATGCGCCGCTGCACGCAATGGGTGATGGCCACGGCGCAGGCGTCGCTGGCGTCGCGGGGCTGGGGCAGTCTGGCCAACCCCAGTTGCAGCGCCACCATGCGCGCCACGGCGTCCTTGTCGGCCCCGCCCGCGCCGGCCACGCAGCGTTTGATGCTGCGCGCCGGGTACGCCGCCACCGCAAGCCCGGCCGCCCCCAGCGCCGCCAGCGCCGCGCCCCGGCCCTGGCCGATCACCAGCGCCGTGCGCGGGTTGCGCCCGCTGAAGGTTTCCTCGACCGCGGCCTCGGCAGGCTGGTGCTGCGCCACCACGGCCAGCAGCGCGGCGTGGATTTCCGCCAGCCGCCCCGCCAGGTCGTCCGCCCGCGTGCGGATCACACCCAGCGCCGCCAGACGCAGTTGTCCGCGTTCGTCGTCCACCACCGCCCAGCCGGTTACCCGCGTGCCCGGGTCCACACCCAGCACTCGCACCCTGTCGCCGCGCGCGCTAACGTCTATGGCCATGCAGACCCCCGAACCGGAATTTGCATGGTACCGGCTGGAGGGCCGCGAGGCCGCAGTGCTTCTGGCCGTTGTTCTTGCCGTGGGCGGGTTGTGGGTCGGCGCGGCGCTGGCGGCGCCCGGACCCGCGCCCGTGCCGGTGGCCGGCACCGACGCCGCGCCGGCGCTGGTGCGCGTGAACCGCGCCGGAGTGGCCGAACTGGCGGCCTTGCCCGGCATCGGCCCGCGCAAGGCCGAACGCATCGTGCAGTCGCGCCAGACCGCGCCGCTGCGTGACATGGACGACCTGGCCCGCGCCGCCGGCGGCATACCCCAGTCGGCCCGCGAACGCATGGCCCCGTTTGTGCGCTTTGACTGACCGGCGCCGACGCCACAGGCGGCCGGCCGGGATGCCGCATTCCCCCTTCGCCACGGGGCCGGTTTGTGTATATTCTGCGCCCCCGTGACGGTACCCGTCGCGCCGGAGATACCATGAACAAGACACTGTGCCTGCTGGTGCTTTTGCTGGCCTGTATGGCCGTCGGGTGCAAAACGACGGGAAGCCCCAAGTCTGAATGGGGTGAAACCTACGCCGACGTGGTGGTGCCCGCCAGTTACCAGCCCTATGACACGCCGCCGTTTCGCCGCACCGACGGCGCCAACGGCCGCCGCGTGTACGGCCGCTATGCCTACCGCCATGAAACCCTGGACGACCCGGCCAGTCTCGCGGCCTGGTTCAAGAAAGAGCTGCCCAAAAAAGGCTGGGAGTTCCAGGTTGAAGAAATCAACGCCGACAAGGGCACCTTTACCCTGCGCTTCATCAAGGGCGACGACAAGCTGGGGCTAAAGCTGGCGCCTGACACACGGCTTCAGAGTTCCGACCGCTTCAGCGTGCTGGTGGTTGAAATGAACGCGCCGTACGACAACTAGACAGGGCAATCATGGCCTGGACCAAGATCAAAAAGCAGATCAAACCCGACCAACCGCTGGCCGCCAGCCAGGACGCCCACCGCGACGTTCTGCCCCGCACCGGACTGAGCGCCGGCGCCCAGGTGATTGACGGCCTGTCCAAGTTTCTGGCCGCCTACGGCAAGGTTCTGGTGCCGGTGGTGCTGGTGGTGATCGCCGGTCTTACCACCTGGTGGATCGTGCACAGCATGCGCGCCACCGACGAACTGGAACTGCGCAACCGCATTGACAAGGCCGCGCTGGCCGCCAACAGCGTGGGCGACCTGCCCGGCCGCATGGAACCCGCGATTGCCGAGGCCGAAGAAGCCGGCAAACTTCAGGCCTATGCCCAGTACCGCTACGCGATCCGGGCGTTTGACCTGGTGAAACGCCCGTACAAGGTGGACGAACTCAAGAAGGTGGTGGGGATTCTGGACGAATACATCGGCAAGTTCGGCGGTGTCGAGGCCCACGCGGCCTGGAACACGCGGATCAAGGCGCTGCGCGACCGGCTGGGCGCGGATCTGGCGTTTCTGGAAGACCCCAAGTCGCTGGCCCGTCTGCCCTGGGACCACAAGACGAAGTTCGACCGCCCCAAGGCCGTCGAAGTGGAAAGCGGCAACCCGATCGTGGTGTTTGTGACCAGCGTGGGCGAAATTGCCTTTGAACTGTTTGAAGACGACGCGACCAACGCGGTGAAGCACCTGGTCAGCCTGTGTGAGGAGGGCTTTTACGACCGGGCCGACCTGTCGGCGCAGTCGTATTCGAACTACTTTGTGGCCAGCGGCCCCTACCGCAGCGCCACGGTGGTCACCACGGGCAAGGAAGGCCGACCGGTCGGGGTGGAACTCAAGCGCCCGACCAGCGCCAAGGAAGGCGAAGACGTTGACCTGGCCACGACCAAGAACCCCTACACGATCGAGTACCAGGGCAGCAGCGTGGCGCGGTTTGAAGTCGGCAGCATTGCACTGGGCCGCGAAGAAACCGACCCTTCGCGCGCGCGCACGGACCTGATTTTTGTGCTGGAGCCCAGCTTCGCTTTGGACATCAACTTTCGCCCGCTGGGCAGACTGGTGGGCGGCGAGGCCGAACACGCGGTGTTCCAGCGCATCGGCGGCGCGGACATCTACTACACCTATGTGAAGCAGAAGCGCAAAGGCGTGACCTACCTGCCGATGGTGAACTACGACGGCTGGCCGGTGCCGACGCTCAAGCGCGACAAGAAGCCCGAACCGGTGCGCTTTGGCAAGGTGCCGCTGGAAGTCAACAACACGGCCAACCCGCTGGTCGTGATTGAACTGGAACAGGGCGACGTGCTGGTGGAACTGTTTGAAGACGTGGTGCCGAACACGGTGAAAAACTTCCTGAACCTGGTGCAGGAACGTTTTTACGACATTGACTGCGAGTTCTACCGCGTTGAGGGCACAGGCAGCGACATCGCCGAAATCTACCGAAGCGGCGGCCTGCGCATCATCCAGGGCGGCAACGACCAGAGCAAATCCCGCGACAAGTACGACTACAACATCCGCAACGAGGCCGTGGACAACTCCAAGTACGACGCGTTCTTCGGGCTGGACCGCGGCGGCGTGGCCAACGTGCGCGGGACAATCGCCATGGCGCGCACCAGCGACCTGGACGGCGCGGGCCAGGAGTTCTTCATCAACCTGAAGGACATGCCGGAATGGGACCGCAAAAGCAGCCCGTACTGCGTGTTCGGCCGCGTGCTGGAAGGTCTGGACCTGTGCGCCAAAGTCACCAAGGACGACCCGATCCTTTCGATCAAGGTAATCCGCCGGCGCGACACCCAATACGTGCCCGAGGTGAAATACAAGACCGAAGGCGTGTGGAAGGAAAAGAACGCCGTCACGCCGCCGTCGGAAGACGACATCAAAAAAGCGCGCGAAGAGGCCAAAAAGAAACGTGAAAGCGCCAGCGCCGCGCCGGCGCCGTCGTCCATGCCGAACCTCGATTTCAGCAGTTTCGGCCGCTGACGCACCGCCACAAAACAAAGCGGACGAGCCTTTTGGCTCGTCCGCCGCGTTTCAGGTGGGCACGCACCAGCTTGGTGCGCTATGGCTGCTCCGTTTCCGGCCTGACCAGGTTCACGCCCTAACTCCGCGTGCCCGTGTTAACAGTAACAAGCGGCGCGCCGGCGGCAAGCACGCGGGACAACTTTGGCCGGGCTGGCGCGTTACAAGGGGCATGAGAACGCTGCTGATCGCGCTGGTATTGTTTGCGCCCCTGCTTGCGGCCCAGGACAGTTTTGCGGTTTCGGGTTCGGTTCCGGGCAACCGCCGCCTGACGTATCTGATCCGCGCCGACTTCGGGCCGGCGGCGGTCAGCTTCAGCCTGGCAGCCAGCGTGAGCACGCCCTCGAGCCAGGGCATCATCGTGCGGCTGATGGACCTTGACGCCGTGGCGGGCAGCGGCGCGCTGAACCCGCCGGGCTTTGACGAATCCGTGGTGCCGGGCGCGGGCACGGCCAACGCGACGCTTTCGGGCAGTTACGCGGGGCGGCGCGAGTTCGTGCTGGAAATTGAAAGCGCCGGCGCCGGTTCCAGCTTTTCCGGCAACGTGACCTCCAGCGCCGGCACACTGGAACTGCCGGCCCAGGAACAACTGGTGCTGTCGGCCACGGGCCTGCGTTTTGCCGTGGGGCGCATGGCGTTTTTCAACGCCACGACCACGCCCGGCGCGGTGGTGGCCGCCGGGTTTCAGGTTGACCTCGGCCCCGTGCCGCGCACGGTGTTCATCCGGCTGGACTGCGCGGGCACGAACCTCAACCGCATGGAACTGGTCGAAACCACCGGTGGCTCGGCCACGATTCTGGCCACCATCACGCAGGCCGCCATGCCCGATGCCGTCAGCGTGGCGCTGTCGGGCAGCGGCAAGCGCACGCTGCGCGTCAACGCGCGCGGCGCCGCGGGTTTTGCGGGCAGCGCGGCCTGGGCGGTTACGGCGCCGACAGACACGCTGCTTGCGCGCGTGGACAACACCGACAGCAACGAAGACGACAACGAGGGTCGCTGCGCGGCCGTGCCCGGCGCCCCGTGGCCGCCGGCGGCGGCTGTTCTGGCGCTGGCGGCTCTTTGGCGCCGGCGCAGGGCCGCGGCACCGTAGCGCCCGGCGCGGTTGCGGCTATACCTGTGGCATGGATCCGCTCCGCGTCGTTGTCGTTGGCGCCGGCATTTCCGGGCTGGCCTTTGCCCACCGCGTTCAGGCTCTGGCGGCGCGCGCGCGCCGGCCGCTGCAACTGTCGGTGCTGGAGGCTTCGGGGCACGTGGGCGGCGTGATCCGCACGCTGCGGTGGGGCGACTGCCTGCTGGAATCGGGGCCGGACTGCTGGGCGGGCAACAAGCCCGCCGGCGTGGAGCTGTGCCGCGAACTGGGGCTGGAATCCGACCTGATCGGAACCCGGCCCGGCGTGCGGCGCAGCTTTGTGCTGTGCGACGGCGTGCTGCAGCGTCTGCCCGAGGGTTTTTTTCTGATCTCGCCGATGTCGGTGCGGGCGCTGCTGGCCACACCGCTGTTGTCGCCGCTGGGCAAGCTGCGCATGGGGCTTGAACTGCTGATCGGCCCGCGCGCCGAAACCGGCGACGAGTCGCTGGCCGCATTTGTGCGGCGGCGCTTCGGCCGCCAGGCGCTTGCGCGCATTGCCCAGCCCATGATCGCCGGCATCTACACCGCCGACCCGGAAAAACTCAGCCTGCAGGCCACCTTTCCCCAGTTTCATGAAATGGAGCGCACCCACGGCAGCGTAATCCGCGCCCTGCGGGCAAAGGCCGCCGACGCCGCCGGCGCCGAACTTGCGCGCGCGGCCGGGCCGCGTTACGGCATGTTTGTGACGCTGAAACAGGGCATGGGGGCGCTGCCCGGTGCCCTGGCGGCGCAGTTGCCGCCCGGCGCGCTGCGGGTGAACAGCCCTGTTGCGGAGCTGCGGCGCGAGTTTGGTCTCTGGCGCGCGCGTCTTGGCGACGGCGACGAACTGGCGGCCGACGTGCTGTGCCTGGCGCTGCCGGCGCACGCCAGCGCGCGGCTTCTGGGCGACAGCGCGCCGGAGCTGTCGCGCGCGCTGGGCGAAATTGAATACGCCGGCGCGGCGGTGGTGAACTTTGTGTTCGAGCGCGGCCAGATCCGCCACGCCATGGACGGCATCGGCGCGGTGATTCCGGCGGCGGAAAACCGGCGGCTGGTGGCGTTCAGTTTCAGCAGCGTGAAGTTTGAGGGCCGGGCGCCGGCGGGCCGGGTTGTGCTGCGCGCGTTCCTGGGCGGGGCGCTGCGGCCCGAAATCGCGGCCCTGGACGCCGCCGAACTGACGCGCGTGGCGCTGGAGGAATTGCGCGACCTGGTGGGCATTTCGGGCCAGCCGCTGTACAGCCACGCCGCCGGCCACCGCGACGCGATGGCGCAGTACCACGTGGGGCACCGCGGGCGCGTCGAACGGATACGGGCGCAACTGGCGGCCCGGCGCGGGCTGTGCGTGATCGGTAACGCCTTTGACGGCGTGGGAATCCCGGATTGTATCCGCGGCGCGCGCGAGGCCGCAGAATCGGCCTTGCGGCAGGCGGGTATGTCGGAAACAGGTCAGGTTTCCACATCTCAACTATCCGCCGACAGGCTTTGACAAGCGGTTTTCACGGGATATGGTTCTTGCAGTGCAGCGCGGTGTTGCAGCACCGGGCCAAGGGACGCGGCTCTGCAAGCCCGTCCCGGGGGTCGCGCCCCCACGCGGGATTCAAACCCCCGCGCACCGGCTCAGGGTCGCCTTCGGCAACGGGGGCGGCACTTGCGGGGCGAAAGTCCCGCCGGCTGAGGACGCCGAAGCGGGGCGGCAGATTGCAGCCCTGAACCCACCGGTCTACGTGAGGCGCTGGGGCCCCGAACGGCGGGGAACTTCGTGCTTCGCGAAAGGTTGCGCTCGACACGGGCCGGATGTTCCGCTTTCACAACACCGTCCAGGACGCAGAATCGGTGCCGGGATGATTCGTGGCTATGGCCGTGGCTTGAGTTTGGAAACGTCCACTTCGACACGCCCGTCGCAATCGGGCTCGGCCAGGTCAATCCAGGCCTGCGCGATGGGGCCGTTTTCCGCACCGCGCACAACCACATTGTATTTGCGCCGCGGAACGCGCTCGACCACCAGTTCGGCGCCCGCCAGTACCTCAATGTCCTGGTTGTCGAATCCGCCACCGACCGTGGGGTGCATCCAGGACACGAGATACTTGCCGCCATCAACGCCGTTCGCAAGGCGGATCGCCAGTCGCGCCGACGCGGGCGTAAGCCGACAGGTCACTTCCATGACCGCACCGGCAACGGGCGCAATTTCCAGTTTGAAGACCTCGAACCCCTCGGCGTCCACCTGTAACGTCTGGGCGACAGGCGCAACACCCTGAAGGACGGCAACACCATCGGCCCTGGACAAGGCTCGTGTCCCATTGGACTTGGCTTTGGCAGGAAATGTCGTGTACGGCCCATCCGGGTAGCGAAGCACGGCACGGTGCAGGGGCTGTCCCCGGTCATCCAAAATCGTCGCCCGCACCGTCGCGCCGGGTTCCAGGTTCAACTCCAGGTCAACAACCTCGTTTACGCCCAGAACCACGGTTCTGGAGCCCACCAGGTTCTGGTGACGCACTGTCACCGTGTATGTACCGGGCATCAGGTTGTAGTCGGCATACCAGGCGTCATCCTGTTTGTTGAAGGCCATCCTCCCGTCACTCCACGTTCTTCCGGAATCGTCGTGGACGACGCGCAGATAAAGGTTGATGGCGGCATCCACACCGTATCGGTCCACAACCTTGGCCACGCGCACGGTCAACCCGGAAGCCGGCCACTTGGACTTGCCCAGAACCAGCTCGATCCTGGCGTCGGCGACTACCTGCGATGCCGGGACATTCTGGAACAACGTGCTGTACCCAGCACGCCTGGGCCGGGCGCAGCAGGTGATGTCCGCAACCGGCACCCCCTGCACTTCGCAACGGCCCATGACCACCATCGTGGATTGGATCCAACCCGGCGAGAGCATCTCAAGCTGCCCATCGTACGGGGTGTCGTCGTCATACTTCACGTCCACGTACAGCCGCACGAGCGGCACAAGTTTCAGCGTTGCCTCAAACTCATCCGTGGCAACGTTGCGCACGAAATCGGCCGCGGCCAACCGTGCCGGACTGCGCCACTGGTCCGTAACCACACCCGCAACCAGCGATGTCACGACACCCTTCACGGCAAATCGCACTACACCCCCGGCGTCTGTCTTTGGCTGCAGCAGTTCGGACCGGGGCACCCCCGCCACGTTCGACACCACCTTGATGTCAATGGGTACGTCGGCAACGGGCGTCGTGCCATAAACACAGGTGATTCGAAGCTGCGCGTTTGCCGCCGTATCTGCTCCCAGGCTTCCCGGAGGCGGCGGGGTCGTATCAGCACCAGGGAATCTGGAACCGGGGTCCTTGTCACGGCCCGGCATCTGGCCGTCAGATTCGCCACCGCCGGCCACCTGCTGCCGCAGCCGCTGGCGCACCTCCGGCGCCAGCAGCCAGGCCGTGCCCGCGCCAAGCAGGGCAAAGATAATGAAGACCAGCGGCAACCAGATACGCCGACGCTTTGGAGTGGATGGTGTCTCGCGCACTGACGCTCCCGCAACGTCAATCACTCAAACACAAAAGTCTGGATCTTGGTATTCGTGGCCAAGTCCCAGGCTTCGGCATAGCCCTGAAGCTTGCCGCCGTCGGACAAGCTGTTGTCCATGTTCACGTCCAGTTCCACGTGGTGATACTGCGGTATCCCGGGCAGCGCGGGGTCAATGGTGATCCAATAGGGCCGGTGCACCAGGTGCGCCTTGTGGGTCAAGGAAAACCAGTCCACGACGAAGCCGGGCCCCTGCACGGTGCACGTTCTCTCGTCGTAGGCCCGTGTACCGTCAGCGTTCCTGGATTCATTCTTGAGTTCACCCGACGAGCGCACCTTGTGGGCCAGGGTGATTGCCTCAAAGGGGCTGACATCCTGCCGCCAGAAGCCGTCCACGTCGGACTGGTTGTTTCCAATGTGGTAGTGGGCCCCATCCCAGATCTGTACCTCGCCCATGAACCGCGCATAGCCCGCATGCTGGGCCTCGGATCGGTAGTAGTGCGAAGGTGTCACCAGCGGCAGGGTCGTGCCATCGCCATACACGCGTACGGGCTGGATCGTCTTGAGTTCGACCTTCCAGAAGGGAACCTCCGCGTCCGCAATCACGCCAACGTGATACCCCGAATCATGGGCATACGACGACCAATCATGGCTGGCTGTCGTATTGTGGATCTCACCAGTCGCGGCCGTGAGGGTTGGAATCCCCTCGTCGTGGTACACAGTCAGGAATTCGTCCGCACCGGCATAGTAGTCGCGGCCCTCCATGGCCAGCGGACCGTACAGGGAGATTACCACCGCCCTGGCTACGGCAAACGCGCCGGCCGTTGTCAGGCACAGTACCGTGGCGATGGCTGCCACCCTTCCAAATACGCGATGCATCGCAGCGCCTCCGCAATGTGCGCGACCCCGATTGGGCGCGCCAGGGAGGAGATTAGCCAGAATACTTTTTTTGCAACACTACTCTCGATTATGACTTTACAATAAGATTGCACATCTTGTCTTGACCGCCCTCTTTGAACACAAGCTCGCACAGTTCGCCCCCAATGCCCAACGGACCCTGCTTTGCCGCGGGCCTCCGGGTTTGCCCGTCTGGGCGGCTGGTGATGCCAGCATTCGTTCCCGTCAACGGAGACACCACTCGTTGAAAGCAACGGGGGCTTCCCGTTGCAACACGCCGCGTGCCCGACGCGACGCTACCCGATGTTGCGGTATCCGGCCTGCCACCTGGCGGTTTCCGCCAGTGTAAGCACCCACAGCGCCCCGCGCCCGGCGGCAATCTGGATTGCCGCGCTCCGCGCCAGATTTTCCGGGCCGTCTACGGCCACCACCGCGCCGCCGGGCCCGACTCGGCACAGCACCTTACCCTTGCCGTCTTGCGCGGCGGCCACCAGAAACAGGTCCTTGCCGCAAACGGTCAACGGCGCGCTGCTGCGCACCGGGGCGGTGCCGAACTTCAGCCAGTGCAGCCTGCTGCCCTCCAGGCGCGCCAATGTCGCGCCGGGGTCCATCAGATCAAAGCAGCAGCCGGTTTCAGCCGGCCACACAAAGGCCGCCCGCGGCGACGGCCGGAATACTTCGCCCGCTGTCAGCCTGACCGGCACCAGCTTGCCGCTTTCGGGCACGTACCAGGTCTGGTTCCGGCGCCTGTCCTCAACGGCCAGCGCCGGCGGCAGACCAATGCCGGCATTCTTGACCCAGTGCGCGGCCACGTCGGCGTCGCCCAGCAGACGGGCCTTGCCGTCTTCAAAGACATACAGCGCCAGGCGCGGCTGCTCGCCGGCAGTGCCGCAGGCAATGCAGGGCACGCCGCCGACTTCGAGCAGATAGTAGTCGTCAAAGGCCGGCAACGGGCCATCGGCGGTCTGCACCGGCACGGCGGTGCCGTCTTTGGCCAGCCACAGGTGTGTGGCGGCAGTGAGTTGTTCCATGGCGGCGACCAGTGTCGCGCCGGGCACGGGCAGGCGCGTGATCACAAGCCGCGTGTCCTTGAGCGCCTGGGGGCGGGGCGGTTCGGGGTTGCGGATCACGGCGTTGCCGACCAGGCGATAGGCGCAGGGGTCGTCGTCGGCGGCCGTGGAGACGTACAGAGCGCCGTCGGGCGCGGCGCGCCAGTACAGGTTGTCGCCCAGCAGCGGCTTGCCGTCGGTGCCCAGCACCGGCGCCAGCACGCCCTCGCGCGCCACAAAGTGCCGGGCCGGGGTCTCGGGCTTGAGGATGCTGACCACCGAGTGCCGGCCATAGCGGCTGTCGCGGATCTCGGCGCCGGCCTCGATGACGGCGGGCCGGCCTTCGCTGTCGCGCAGGATAACGGCGCCGTCGGCCTGTAATTGCAGCAGGCGGCGCGGGCCGTCGGGCGTGTCACTGACGGCGACCAGGGCGCTGCCGAAGTCAAAACAAGGCGCAATCGCGCGGCCGGTGACGGGCTTTCCGTCGGGGGTTGTCACGGCGTGGGCCTTGCCGTTGTCCAGCCGCCACAGTGCCGCGCCGTCGGCGGCGGCGGTTACCAGCCAGGCGTGGCCGGCAATCGAGTACAGCGCCGCGTCACGGCAGGTTTGCAGCAGCGCGTTGACCTCGGGCGCCCATTGCAGTTGCGGCTCCGCCGGCTCGGCGCAAGGCCGGCACGGCACAAGCGCCAACGCCAGAACCGCACACAGGGCCGGGGCAACAACGCGCATGTGGGTCTCCGCCGCGTACCATAACACGCCGCGCGCGGCCGGTCAGGCCGGGCCGCCGGGCCAGGCAAACAGAAACCCCACCGCCGGGGCGGTGGGGTTTGCGTGAGCCGGGGTTACTTGCCTTCTTCCTTCGGGGTTTCCTTGGGAGTCTCGGCGGGTTTCTCGCCCCTGGGTTCTTCCTTGCGTGGTTCTTCTTTGGGCTTTTCCTCGGTGCCGGGGCGGGCGGGGCGCACACGTTCGGCGGCGCCGCGCATGCCCTTTTCGATTTCTTCCTTGCTCAGGAAGCCGTCCTTGTCGGTGTCCAGTTCGTCAAAGCGGGCCTTGAGGCGTTCAGGGGCTTCGTCCTTGCTGATCTTGCCGTCACCGTCCTTGTCGAGATCCTTGAGAATGTCGCGCATGGCGCCGGGGCGGTTGGGGCGTTCGCCTTCGGGCGCGGGCTTGGGGGTCTGGGCTTCACGGGCCTTGACGTATTCGTCTTTGCCCAGAAAGCCGTCTTTGTCTTCGTCGGCGGTGTCCAGCATGGCGGCGCGGCGTTCGCCCAGTTCGTCCCTGGACAGTTTGCCGTCGTCGTCGCGGTCCAGAACCTTGAACTCTTCCTCCAGCACCGCGCGGTCCACCTTGGGTGCTTCGGCGCCGGGGCGCACGCGGCCGGGCGCGCCTTCGGGGCGGCGTTCCGGGCGGCCTTCGGGGCGCACACGTTCCGGTTTGGCCTCAGGCTTGCGTTCCGGTTTGGCTTCGGGTGCGGGTGCGGGCGCGGGCGCGGGTGCCGGCGCGGGTTCGGGCTGCGGCTCCATCTGGGCGTACAGACCGCCGGAGAACAGCAGGAAGGTTGAAAACAGAATCGCACGCTTCATGAAAGGGCTCCTTGAAAGGTCACTCAATGGAACCCCGGCGGCGCGCGCCGGTTCCGGCCAATGTTGATGCGTGCAAATCCCTGTGGTCAAACGACATGTGTCAGAGGCGCCGTTGCCGATACGCCGTTTCGCACGGCACCGGGTTTGCAGAATCCTTGGGCCTGTCCGGCTGTTTTAGTATGGTGCGCGCAGGAGGTTGCCGTGAAGTATGCCATTGGTGCCGTGGTTGTGATTGCCACACTGGCCCTGACCTGGCTGGCCATGCCCAGGCAGGTGATTGACCAGTGCTGCGAATACATCGGGTTGCTTGGGCCTGAAGATGTTTCAGAGGTTCCCGGCGTGGATCACGCCAAAATTGAAGAAGCCCTGCCCGACGGGGCCGTGCCCGAAAGCGTGCCGGGGTACAGACCGGGCCAGAGTCTGGAGCCCTTTACCCTGCCGGACCTGCACGGCACAAGCGTAAGCGTCAAGGCCGGCGCCGATGCCACGGTGGTGGTGTGGGTTTCTTGTCTGTGCCCGACCAGCAAGGTGTACGAGGTGCGCCTGAACGAACTGGCGCGCGATTTTCCGAACGTGCGCTGGGTGGCGGTGAACAGCGCGGCAATGGAAAGCGTGGCTGAACTGCGCGAGCACTTCGAGCGCGCCGACCCCGGGCGCCTGAACTGGCCGGTGCTCAAGGACGACCGCAACGTGGTGGCCGACCGTTTCGGCGCGCGCGTCAGCACGGAAACGTTCGTGTTTGACCGCGACGGCAGGCTGGTCTACCGCGGCGCGATTGACGACGCCCGCAACCCGGCGCGCGTAAAGACAAGCTATCTGCGCGAGGTTCTGAAGGATCTGCTGGCCGGGCGCGCGCCCGCGTGGCGCTACACAGCCCCCAAGGGCTGCTGCCCGATTGACCGCGTCAAGGATGAACCGGGCAACGCCCAGGGGCGTGCATCATGACAATCACCGCGGACAGCAACCTGGCCGAACTGGCCCGCAAGGACGAGGCCGGCACCAAAAGCGTGCTGGCACGCTTTGCCATCATCCACTGCACGGGCTGCAGCGTGCCCGACCAGACCGTGGCCCAGGCCGCCAGGGCGGCCAACCTGCCCGTGGCCACGGTGGTCAAGGCGCTGCAGGCCGAGGTGAAAGCCTGATGCCGCGCAAGGCCAACTGGCACGAAGAAGGCGGCAACGCCAGGATGCTCAAGGGCACCGAGGAAGACGCCCTGGCCGAGCACCGACCGCCGGATGCGCCGACCACCCGGTGCGGGCGCGGCACGGTCGGGGGTGGCCAGCCCGGTCATCGCCAGGCGCTGTACCCGAAGATTGAGCCGCGCCGGCGACGCGGCAAAGGTGTGTAAACACAACGGGCCGCGCTGATGCGCGGCCCGTGCGGTCTGTGGCGGCGAAACTACTTGCGCTTGCCGTTGACAGCGTCCTTGAACTCCTTGCCCACCTTGAAGCCGACGGTCTTGTAGGCCTTGATCTTCATGGCCGCGCCGGTCTGGGGGTTGCGGCCGTTGCGGGCGCCGCGTTCACGGATGGCAAACGTGCCAAAGCCGATGACCTGGACCTTCTTGTCCTTCTGGACGCCGTCCTTGATGGCGTCAATGACCGCGTCGAAGGCGCGCTCTGCGGCGGCCTTGCTCTCGAAACCGGCGTTCTTGTTCTTGAGGACGAGGTCAACCAGCTGTGCCTTGTTCATCTTTGCTCCATTCCCCTGAGGGGTTCCCAAAACGAGTGTCGCGCGGGCCAATCCCTGCGACTTTGTTCACATACCATGACGGATATACAACATGTAGTCCGTCAGCAAAATTCTTGAACTTGGATTCAGAAGAGACTGCCCTGCAACCCTGAAGTTTCAAGGAATACAGGCGCCCCCTTTGACCCCTGTTCAACTCAAGCCCCTATGGCTTGCGTGCGCGGGAACATAGCCCGCGCCGCGCAAGGGGTCAAGCCATCACTGGCGAAATGTTGAAAAAATCGCGCCGTCAAACCCGCTTCAAATCAACGGTTTTGGGGATACCGGCCCGGAATTATGCTTGACGAAGCCAGTTTGCGGCGCTATTGGCCGGACCGCTTGGCCAAGCCTTTGGCGGGCCGCCATGCCCGGCAACGCCGGTCAGTAGCCGCTGCGCGGCCGACGGCGCGCAAAGGCCGCAGCATCGGCGTTTGGCGCGCACTGCCGCAAAAGAGACAGTTCGCACGCCTGGCGCCAGCGACCGATAATCTGTGACCCGGCGCGCGGTGGCACGCCGCGTGTCTTGACAGGTCAAGGCCGGCCGTGCGCGTTTTTTCCCGGCACGCCCCCGCTTGCGCGCGCGGTTGCAGCCGCTATAAATCCCGCCCCGCACCGGCCGGTTTCAAGACGGCTTTGCCGCCCGGACCCGTGCGCACGGAGGTTCGCCATGCCGAAGATGAAGACCCACAAGGGCGCGGCCAAGCGCTTCAAGGTCACCAAGAAGGGCAAGATCAAGCACTTCAACGCCGGCCACAGCCACCTGATGTCCACCAAGTCCGCCAAGCGCAAGCGCAAGAAGCGCCACGCCCGCGTGCTGTCACCGTCGGTGGCGCGCAACGTCGCGCTGCTGATGGGCGTGCGCACCAAGCCGCCCGCGCCCACGCCCAGCCAGGCCCAGATCCGCGCCGCCGAACAGGCCACGGCAAAGACCGAATCAAGGTAACCATCGGCCCCGCCGGCTGAGCGCAGGGCGTGAAACAGCGGCACGGGCCGCCACGAACTGCCCCGGAACGGAGCCCAGGGAGAAACGCCATGACCCACGCAGTGACACGTGTTCCGCGCCACCGGCGCAAGAAAAAGTTCCGCAAGCAGGCCAAGGGCTACTGGGGCCGGCGCCAGAACTACCGCCAGGCCCGCGGCGCCGTCGAGCGCGGCTGGCGTTATTCGTGGTTCCACCGCCGCAAGAAAAAGCGCGAATACCGCCGCCTGTGGATCACCCGCCTGTCCGCCGCCGCGCGCCAGAACGGCATTACCTACAGCGCGCTGATCCACCAGTTGGGCAAGGCCAAAATCGAACTCAACCGCAAGAGCCTGTCCGAGCTTGCCGTGCGCGACCCCAAGGCGTTTGCCAGGGTCGTGGAAACGGCCAAAGCCGCGCGATAGCAGCCCGTGAAAGCGCACGCGGCACGGCCATCGGCCGTGCCGCGTTGATTTTGTGACAGCCTTCAGTCGCGCCCGGCCAGCGCGAACTCGCGCGTGGAATGCGGCCCGCCGTCGCGCGAAGGCTCCGGCAGCGGAACCGGCGCGCCCGGCAGAATCGTGCCCGCGTCATCGGGGCCGCCCGTGGGCCCGCCGGACCGGCCCACGTTTTCGGGCTTCAGCGCCACAGTGAAGTCTTCGAACTTCTTGTCCAGGGCGTCCCAATCCTTGTCCGACTTGATGCCGAACATTTTCTTGAACTCGTCCACCGCGCGGTTGTCGTCGTAACTCTTGAGCTGGATCTCGCCCTTGTAGTCCTTGGCCAGGTAC
Source organism: Planctomycetota bacterium (assembly GCA_015075515.1). Taxonomy (GTDB): domain Bacteria; phylum Planctomycetota; class UBA8742; order UBA2392; family UBA2392; genus H3-PLA7. Next base: position 806,160 of record JABTUE010000001.1, on the reverse strand, counting down.
TGCCACCACAGGTCACGGTAGGGGTATTTGCCGCCTTCGCGGTAGTGCACAAAGAAGTAGCTGGCCTGGCAGGCGCTGGCGTAGTACAGACCCAGACCAAACTGGGCGATCGCGTTGGCGTGGCCCTGGCTGCGGATGGGCAGCTTGAGTTCCTGCCAGCGCACCAGCGCCTTGAGGCGGCACTGGCCGTAGTGGCGGCATTCCAGCATGTCGCGGATGCGGAACAGCATCTTGTTGCCGATCTGCTTGTAGAACTCCTGCCAGTCCTTCAGACGCAGATGGTTCTGGGTCAAAAACTCGTAGGTCGCATCGCGGCCCTCGCCGCCGGTGCGCGTGAAGCCGGAAACCGAATCGGTCAGGCCTTCCTGCACCAGCACGCTGGTGTAGCGGGGGCGCTCCTGGATTTCCTCCATCGAGAACATCGGGCCGGCGGCGTAGTGGTCCGACAGCAGGTGGAAGGTTTCGTGGATCAGCACCGATTCATTGAACCAGGCCGTTTCCGGGTCCTGGTTTTCGGTGTCGTCATAGGTCATCACGTGTTCGTTCAGGGGCGAATAGAAGGCGCGGGCACCGGGCATGGGCTGACCCTGCACGTCTTCAACGAACTGTTCGAAGGTCACGCGGTCCTTCAGCACCACGATTTCCAGCGGCCAGCCCTCGCGTTCGGCGACTTCGGCGTTGTAGCGCGGCTTGACGCGCTGCAGGTTGAACTTGTCCACCAGGTTGACGCGGAAGTAGTCGTACAGGTGCTTCAGCAGCGACGATTTGGATTGCAGCGATTCCAGAAACTGCTGGTCCACCTCGCCGTTGGCCGGGCGCTCGACAAACACAATGAACGGCTTCCAGTACGTGTAGGTCCAGATCTGTTCCACTTTCTCGCCGGTGCGGCCCATAGCCTCGGGCGAAAACGGGCGCTGGTTCTTTTTGCGGTTGACCTTGCCGGCCTTGTTGCGGTCCAGAAAGCGCAGAAACGCCTTGCGCGCGTCCTTGGCGTAGCCGTCCTTGGCGTGCTGATCCTCAATTTCCTTGCCGGCGGCGCGAACCTTGTCTTCGGCGGCCTTGATTTCGTCCAGCATGCCGGGCGGAATCAGGCCGATGTCGCGGCTCTTTTCCGGAATCTTGGCGTAAACGTCCTTGTATTCGTTGATCTCCTTGATGCCCAGCAGGTCGTAGTCGTCAAACACCGCCGGGCGCGTGTAGGGCTTCCAGCCCAGGCGCGTCACCACCTCGACGTACAGTTCGTTCTTCACAAACTCGTTGACTGTGCGCCCTTCGCGCTGGCGCGTAACGGTGCGCCCGGCCTCGAGTGACACGCTGGCCTTGCGCAGCAGTTCGGCGGCTTCGGGTTTGTAGCCGTCGTTGTCCAGCATCAGCCCGACGCGGGCGACGCGTTCGGGTGTTTCGCCGTCGGCTTTTTTGGCCAGTTGTCTGGCAAAGCCGTCGGCCAGGGTTTTAAACTTGGGGTCGGCTTTCTTTTCCTTGGCCAGCTTGTAGTAGCCCTCGATTTCCGCCGAGTCCTTCATGCCGCCGACGTTGTTGAGGGCCGACGTGAGGTCCGCCAGCAGAATTTCGTCGGCGGACTTGCCGCCACCCTGGGGGCTGTTGCCGGCGCCGGCGACGGGGCCGCCGCCCTGGGGGCCGCCGGAAGTCTTGCCGGTGCCCACGGCGATCAGCACGATCACCAGAACCAGCCCCACAACACCGCCGCCGATGCCCAGAACCAGGGGCAACGGCGACTTTTTGCGTGCCGCCGGGGCGCCGTGGGGCGCGTGGGTGTGGCCGCGCGGAGCGTGGGCCGCCGTGGCGGGCCGGGGCGCCGGTGCCGCCGGGGCCGAAGTGCCGCGGCGCGGGGGCGGAACGCGGGTTCCGCCGGAGGGCTCGGCCGGCACCTGCTGGCCGTACAGCGTTTCTTCCTTGCGCAGCACCGACGCGCCGCCCTTCATGTCCACTTCAGGGGCGGCTTCGGGCGCGGTCTGGACGCTGGATTCCTGTTTGGACACGGCCTCGATATCGGCACGGCGGATTGTGCGCGTGCCGCCGATAAACGTAGGGTTGGCCACCTGGGGCGTGGGAACCGTCACCGGCGCGCCGCACTTCTTGCAGGTGGTTTTCTTGCCGGCGTGGTGAGGCCCGACGCTGTACTTGGTGCCGCAGGCCGGACACGGAAAAACAATGGTGTCTTCAGGCATTGATGGCTCCCTGCCCTGAACGGGGCTACCGGACTTACCAATGTACGAACTTTGTGCAGTTTCGGAATCCCGCGCCGGGTTTTGCGCGGCCTTGCCGCGCGCCGCGGACAGCACCTTGCGGTCCAGGTCAGGCGGCGGCGTGGGGCCTTGAAAGCGGCCGGGGCCAAGGGGGTCCGGGCTCATGGCGTGTCCTCGGGCAGGGCGGCGCGCAGTTTTTCCAGCGCCAGACGCTGGCGGGACTCAATGGTCTTGACGGGCAGGCCCGTAACTTCGGCGATTTCGGGAAAGGTCATGTCTTCGTAGATTCTCAAGAGTACCACCTCACGCTGTTCCGGCGGCAGTTCCAGCAATGCCGCGTTCAACCGGGCGGCGGTTTCGGCGTCGGCCGTCACGGGCCGCACCAGCGGGGCCGCGTTCTGCGCCGCGCGCCGCGCCCGGCCGGCCGCCCGCGCCAGTTCCAGCACCCGGTTGCGCGCGGCCCGGTACAGGTACGCCCGGAAGTTGCGCGCCGCCGCGAACTGCCGGGTCTGTTCCACCACCGCAAGCCAGGTGTCCTGGGCCGCGTCGGCGGCCAGGGCGGCGTCTGCGCACAGCGCCAGCGCGTAACCGAACAGACCGCGCCGGTGCCGGTCATACAGTTGCTCAAACGCCCGAATGTCGCCGCGAAGGTACGCGGCGGCCAGTTCGCCATCGGTCTGCTGCGTGGTTTCTATCGCCACAGCAACATGAGACGCCGCAAGGGCCGAAAAACCTCAACAGATTCCGGAAATTCAGTGTGACGTCGGGGCAACCCCGGCCGGTCTATTCAACCAGGCAAAGACCCACCGTGATGTTGTCCGTGCCGCCGCCGGCGTTGGCCTGTTCAATCAGTTCGGCCGCCATGGCTTCCAGGTTATGGCCGTGCTTGACCATGACCTTGAGGATTTCGCCGTCAGTGACCAGGTCGGTCAAACCGTCGCTGCACAGCAGATAGATGTCGCCGGTCTTGATCTTGTCCCACTTCACGTCCACTTCAACGCCGGGCTCCATGCCCAGGGCGCGGGTGATGATGTTCTTCAGCGGGTGGCTGCGGGCGTCTTCTTCGCTGATCAGGTTCTTTTTGCGCAGTTCACCGACCCACGAATGGTCTTCGCTGATCTGGGCCAGTTCGCCCCCGCGCAGGCGGTAAATGCGGCTGTCGCCCACGTTGGCGGTCACGACGTAGTCGCGGCCCAGCGCCACGGCGACAATCGTGGTGCCCATGTTCTTCAGCGCCGGGTCGGCGTTGCCGCGCCGGTAGATTTCCTTGTTGGCGTTCTTGATGCACTTGGTCAGCAGCTCGGCGTCTTTGCGCTCGTCGCCTTCGCGGCCCCGGGCCTTGAAGGCCTCGGTCACGGTTTCAATGGCGATGTTGGAGGCAATTTCGCCGCCCAAATGGCCGCCCATGCCGTCGGCGACGACGCAAAGCCCGGATTCGTCTACAATTGCGCAAGAATCTTCGTTGTTCTTGCGTTGCAGACCGACATCCGTGGCCGTGTGCATCTTTACGACCATGACGCCGTCCTTAGAACCGGCATCCGTTTGAGGCATGCGGTAACACTCCGCGCCAATGCCGACGTTCGTGCTGGTTAATCCGACGAAAGTACCAGCACAGCCCTCTCTGTCAAGTTGCCCAAGGTGTTGTCAGAGACTGGTCATTATCGAACTGATTGCACAAAGTGCAAGGCGTCGTTGACCTGAGGCCCCAACGGGCCGACAATCCCGCCCCGATGAAAACCGTCCTGACAGGTCTGATTCTGCTGGCCAGCGCCGGCCTGGCCGCCCAGCCGCCGGTGGATGACCCGCCGCCGCGCGAACAACCCCCCAAAGACGCCCCGCTGGCGCCGGCACGGGCGCCGGGCGCCGCCGAAGTGCAGGCCATGATTGAAGAAGAAGTGGACGTGGCCGTGCGCCGGCGCATGGACGATTTCGCGCCGCTGCGGTCGCGCCGCCAGTTGTTCCTTGAATTCGCCGGCGGGGTGATGACCAAGTACCGCCAGGCCCAGAAGTCGTCCAGCGGCGACCAGCCCGACGGCGGCCGGCGCGCGCCCAACGGCATTGCGCTGGGCCGGGCCTGGATCAGCGTGTTCGCGGCCTACAGTGACATTGTGGAAAGCGAGCTGGAGATCCGGTTCAACGGCGACTACACGCTGCTGGATGAAGAAATCATTGAGATTCCGCGGGCGGTGATTGTCTACAACCGCCCGCTGAGCCAGTTTCTGCCCGGCGGCGCGTACCGCGACAGCTTTCTGTTCGGCGTGGACGGTCACTTCTGGCGCCAGAGCCGCGCCGGCGAAACGATGGCACTGGGGCAGCGCGCATTTCACCAGGACGAGGTGGCCCAGATCCGTTACACGGCGCGGTTTCTGGACAGCCTGTACCTGATCGGCGCGCTCAGCGACGGCAACCTGCTGGGCTTTGGCCAGGTGGATGAAAGCAACAACTACCCGATTCTGGCCGATGACAAGACCCGCTATATCCGCGGCCTTGGCGACAAGCGCGAGATCAGCCGGTACCTGCAACTGGAGTTCGGCGGCGGCTTCATCTGGGATTTCAACGCCAACAGTTTTCTGCGCAACAACGCGCACTTCACGCCCGAGGGCTGGACGCGCCAGAACACGAACTTCCTCAACGTGCTGGCCTGGGGCAGCGTGGACCGCCTGAGCTACAACGAAACGGCGCTGATTGAGGGCCTGCAGCGCGTGCCGTTCAAGGGCGGCACACAGGACGACCCCAGCGGGCGGGTGCTGCGGGCCAAGTGGCGCATGGGCGCCAACCTGGATTTTGCCCTGCGTGTGGGCGGGGGCGATCTGGTGCTGCAAGGCCACTACGTGCACGCCGAAGACGGCCGGTTTGTGCGCAACGCCTGGGGTGTGGATGTGCGCTACACGTTTGAGCTGCCGCGCATACCGTACTTTCTGCGCATCACCCCGATGTTCCGGTATTCAGAACTGGTGACCAACAACGACGACAACCCGCTGGATGCCACCGACCCGTTTGGTCACCCGCTGCGGGTTTCCAGCGGCGCGGTCGCGGGCTTCAGCCTGGCCGACGCGGCGGGCTTTGCCGCCAACCGGCGCGAGTTCATGCTGGGCGTCAACTTCACGCTGGCGCGCAACGTGATTCTGGGGTTCGAGGTCGTCTTCAACGAGGAAGACTTCAAACAGCAGCGCAACGTGCCCAACGACGTGCCCAACACGTTTTATCTGCTGCGCATCGGCGCCGAGTTCTGAGCCGCGACATCAGCCCCCGCCATTGCCCATCTCGATCGGTGGCGCGACCTTGATGCCGTCCTTGACCGCCGGTACCGGGGCGCCGCCGCGGATCCAGTCCTCCAGTTCCGCGATTTCCTCCGGCGGCAGCGGCTCGGCCCCAAAGGGCATGTGCGGCTGCTTGAGCCCTTTCAGGTGCATCAACAGCGGCGAATTTTCCGCATACGGAACCACCGTCGGCCGGGGCCGCCCCAGGTCATCCACAGCCCCGCGCATCAGACCTTCGAGACTCATCAAATCCAGCCTGCGCGGGCGGCCCCAGATACCCAGCCAGCCCGCGCCACCCTCAGGGTTGGTGGACGGACCGGCCTTGGGGTCGGGGCCGTAGTGGCAGCCGTTGCAGCGCGCGCGCAAAATCGCCTCGACACGGTGGTGATCCACCCGGGTCTGGTGGCGCGGGCCCAGGTTGAACACATACCAGGCCAGCAGTTCGGGTTCGTGCGGCTGCATCGGCTGGGGCGGCATGCCGGACCAGGGCATCCAGCGGCCGGGGTCGGCAATCGCGGCGGCGGTCCATTCAGGCCGCAGGCGGTTGAAGGCATTGGCCAGGTCGGGAGCGAACACCGCCGCGGGCTGGACCAGCGAGCCGTCGGCCCGGCGCTCGGGCTGCCAGTCGGGCTGGCCGGTGTTGTGGCAGCCGTCGCAGCCGTACTTGCGGAACAGCGCGCGGCCTTGCTCGATCTTTGCCGGGTCGGGGTTGGGCTCGCGCGCCACGGGATCGCCGGGCACCGGGCGTGCCTGGGCCACCAGATAGCGGGTGAGAATTTCAATCGTCCGGTCAGACAGCGACAGGTCGGGCATGCGGTCGGGCGAGTTCGGCCGCAGCTTGTACGGATAGCGCAGATAGCGGCGGATCCATGCCTCGGGGCGGCGTTCGGCAATGTGCTCCAGTGGCGGGGCGAGGTTTTCCGGCCGGTTGTGATACTGATGGCACAACTGGCAGTTGTCGCGCACTTCGGGGTGTTTGTCCGGGCGCTGGGTGCGGTGGCAGAAGTTGCAGTTGTGCTCGCGCACCAGTTGCTCGCCGGCGGCGATCAGCGCCTGGCCCTGCGGAATGGCGTCCGGGTCGTTCATGCTGTCCGGCAGCCCGGACGGGCTGGTGAGCATCAGCACAGTGCCCACCACCACCAGGCCGAGTCCGGCGGCAAACAGCACGATGTTGGCAAGCTTCAGGCGGTCCATGGTGGTGCGGAGCGTTATGCGTCTGACGGAATTCGTTCCGGCTTTTTTCTTCCTTTTGGCCCTGTCTTTGTAACATCCGGCCCCCCGCACACCGAGACTCTGGACAATGAAAACGACAACCCCGACACCGATTACGATCATTTCCGGCGGATTGACCGGAGCCGACCGCGGCGGACTTGACGCCGCGCTGGAGCTTGGACTTCCCCACGGCGGCACCTGCCCGCGCGGCCGCAAGGCCGACGACGGCGCGCTGCCGCCGCGCTATCGCCTGAAGGAAGGCAGCAACGACCATTCCGAACGCAACGAAGACAACGTGCGCGACGCCGACGGCACGCTGCTGCTGACGTTCGGGCGCCTGACCGGCGGGCCGCGCCAGACGGCGGAACTGGCCCGCAAGCACGGCAAGCCCTGCCTGCACCTTGACCTGAACATTGAACCCACCGACGACGCGGTGCGCCGCGTGAAGGCCTGGCTGGGCGAAAACAAGATTCGCGTGCTGAACGTTGCCGGCTCGCGCGAAAGCGAAAGCGCCGGCCTGCAGGGCGCGGTCAAAGACCTGCTGCTGCGCGTTTTCCGGTAAACCGGCCGTACCCAAAGACAAGGCCGCGCCCGGTGTGGCGCGGCCTTGTCGCGTGTGGCGGCGGATCAGGCGGCGGGGGTGCGGGTGTGAAGCAGGGCCTGTTCCAGTTGCGCGCGACGCCGCAGGGTGTCAAGCAGTTGCGTCAGGCGCCGCCGGCGCCGACGGCGTGCCTCGGTCGCGGTGGCGAGTTTGTCGTAAGACACCGGATGAATCGGGGCGGCCCGCATGATCGTCTCCGCATCACCTACCGTGTGATTGCGGGTGACGTTACGGAAATTTCCGCGCGGGGTGAAAATCGCGTCACTTTCCGGTGGAGCCGAAGCCGCCGCTGCCGCGGGTGGTGTCGCCTAGACTGTCCGCTTCGGTAAAAGTGGCGCGACTGACCGGCGCGACCACGATCTGGGCGATGCGTTCGCCGCGCCGGATTTCAAACGGCTCCTGCCCGTGGTTCACCAGCAGCACCTTGAGTTCGCCGCGATAGTCGGCGTCTATCGTGCCCGGCGCGTTGAGCACCGTGATGCCGTGCTTCAGCGCCAGACCCGAGCGCGGCCGCACCTGCATTTCATACCCCGGCGGAATCTCGTAGCAGAAGCCCGTGGGCACCAGCTCGCGCCCGCCGGGCCGGAGAACCAGCGGCGCGGACAGCGCGGCCTGCACGTCGGCGCCGGCGGCGTGGGCCGTCTGGCAGGCCGGCAAGGCCAGCCCCTCGCCGTGGGGCAAACGTTTGAGTTTGATCGGAACGGTCATGGAGACGGCTTAGCCGCGAAAAAGCGAAAGCGCAAAAGTCTTTTATCGTGGTTTCGCCTTTTCGCGGCTTGGCAACTCAGCCTTTTCTGCGCGCTGGTTTGACCGCCAGGTACTGCGGCGGCCAGTACTGGTCCTCAACTCCGTATTTTTCGGCGGCGTGCAGCATCAGGTACGGGTCGCTCAGGTGCGGGCGCGCCATCACGATCAGGTCGGCCCGGCCGCTCAAAAGCAGCGTGTTGCCCTGGTCGGCGTCCTGGATGTTGCCCACACTCATGGTGGCGATGCCGGCCTCGTTGCGGATGAGATCGCTGAACGGGGCCTGGAACATGCGGCCGTAGACCGGCTGCTGGTCGGGCACCACGCCGCCGGCGCTGCAATCAATGATGTCGCAGCCGGCGTCCTTGAGCATCCGGCCGATCTGCACGCGGTCGGCGTCGCTCAGCCCCTGGGGGTGCCACTCGGTGCAGCTCAGGCGCACGCTGATCGGCTTGTGGTCGGGCCACACGGCGCGCACGGCCGCGAACACCTCCAGCGGAAAGCGCATGCGCGCTTCCAGACTGCCGCCGTATCCGTCGCTGCGCCTGTTGGTCAGCGGACTGATGAACGTGCTCATCAGGTAGCCGTGGGCATAGTGCAGCTCGAGCATGTCAAAGCCGGCCTGTTCGGCCCATCGGGCCGACTGCACGAACTGCTGCCGCACCTGTTCCATGTCCGCGGCGGTCATTTCGCGCGGCACGTGCCAGTCCTTGTACGGGATCGCGCTGGGGGCCAGCGTTTCCCAGGCCTGCACGCCCGCCAAAGGCTTGCCGCCCAGCCACGGCAGGTCGGTGCTGCCCTTGCGCCCGGCATGCGCAAGCTGAATACCGATGCGCGCGCGGCTGTGGCCGTGCACGAACTCGACCACGCGCTTCCAGGCCACCATGTGTTCGGGTTTGTACAGGCCGGCACAGCCGGGGCTGATGCGCCCCGCGGCGCTGACGTGCGTGGCCTCGGTGATGACCAGCCCGGCGCCGCCAATCGCGCGCGAACCCAGGTGCACCAGGTGCCAGTCGGTGGGCAGGCCGTCGTCGCAGGAATACATGCACATCGGGCTGACCACCAGGCGGTTGGCCAGTGTCATGCCGCGCAAGGCAAAGGGCTGAAAGATCGGAGGCGCGCCGGCCGACTGCCGGCCCGCCGTATCCGACGGCGTGCCCCCGGCATAGGCGGGCACGGCCACGGTTGCGTTTTTGTGCGGGTTGTTTTCGGCAAACCATTGCGTGGCCCGATCCACAAACGCCGGGTCACGCAGGCGCAGGTTGTCGTAGGTGATGCGTTTGCTGCGGGTGAGCTGGTTGAAGGTGAACTGGACCGGCGTCTGGGTCTTGTAGTAGCGGGCGACGTTTTCGTACCACTCAAGGCTGGTCTGGGCGGTCTTCTGCAAACGTGCGACTTCGTCCCGGCGGCGCTTTTCGTACTCGCCCAGCACGGCGTTCACGGGCCGGCCTTTCAGGTCTCCAAAGGCCCGCGCCAGTTCAATCGCGTCTTCCATGGCCAGCTTGGTGCCGCTGCCGATGCTGAAATGCGCGGTGTGGGCGGCGTCACCCATCAGCACCACGTTGTCATGCACCCAGGTCTTGTTGCGAATGGTGGGAAAGGTGCGCCACAGGCTGCGGTTGGCCAGCAACCTGTGCCCGCCCATGTGCCTGCCGAACAGCTTTTCGCAATAGGCGATGGTCGCGGCTTCGTCAGCACGATCCAGCCCGGCGCGCTTCCAGGTTTCTTCGCGGCACTCGACAATGAACGTGCTCAGGTCCTTTTCGAACGGATAGGCGTGCACGGTGAACAGGCCGTGTTCGTTCTCTTCATAGATGAAGGTAAAGGCCGGCAGGCGGAAGTTCGCGCCCAGCCAGGAAAACTTGCACTTGCGCCAGTCAATCTCGGGCTGGAAGTGGGTCTTGAGTTCCTCGCGGATTGTCGAGTTCACGCCGTCGGCAGCCAGAATCAGGTCGGCGCCGGAAAACTCGCGCACGGATCTGACTTCGCGCTGGAATTGCAGTTTCACGCCCAGTTCGGCGCAGCGCTCCTGCAAAATGTTCAGCATGCGCTTGCGCGACATGCCGGCAAAGCCGTGGCCGGTGCTGCGGATGCACTGGCCGTGGATGTACGTGTCAATGTCGGGCCAGTAGGCGAACTCTTTGCGGATGCGGTCGTGGCTGGGTTTGTCGGCGGTCTCAAAGCCGCCCAGGGTTTCGTCGGAAAACACCACGCCCCAACCGAACGTGTCGTCAGGCCGGTTGCGTTCCACAACGGTGATGTCGTGGGCCGGATCCTGCTTTTTCATCAGGATCGCGAAGTACAGCCCCGCCGGCCCGCCGCCGATGCTGACAATCTTCATGGCGCCTCCTGCATGGGTTCTAGCGACCGCTTAAGCAGAATGGCACACCTTGCCGCGCCAGCGCTTCACGCCGTGATGTACCTGACAGTTGCGGTAAGACCTGTCACATCACTATGCTTTCAAGCACAACAACACCTTCTTTCCCTAACGAACAACCAAGTTGATTCATGGAGGATTCGCATGAAAACGTTCAATGCAGCTTTGCTGGGCTTATCGCTACTGGTGATGTTGATGGCCCCTACACAGGCCGACAGCGACACAGGCTGGGAACTACTGGGCACGCGAGAGGTCAGCTTTGAAAACGACAAAGACGTCATTGAGGTCACCGCCAAGGAAGGCCTTTTCAAGGCTATCCGCATCAAAGTCGAGGACGGCAACCTGGAGATGCACGGAATCAAGGTTACATTTGGCAACGACGAGGCATGGGAACCTGACGTCCGTGCCGTGTTCAAGGAGGACAGCAGGTCGCGCGACATTGACCTGCCCGGTGAGGCACGTTTCATCAAGCGTGTGAGCTTCAAATACGAATCAAAGCGCAAGCGCGGCAAGGCAGAGGTAAAACTCTATGGTAAGCAAGCCGGTGGCAAGGCAGAGCCCGGCAAGAGCGATCTTGGCAAGCGCCACGCCGGCTTTGAGCACTTGGGCACTCGTCAGGTTAATTTTTTGGCCGACAAGGACACGATAGACGTAAGCGACGAAGACGGCCGCTTTGTTGCATTGGTGATTGATGTGGATGACGGCGAGTTGGCTGTGCACAAGATCAAACTCACCTTTGGCAACGGCGAAACTTTTGAGCCCGAAGTTCGCCACGAGTTCAAGGAAGGCTCACGTTCCCGTCAGATTGACTTGCCCGGCGAGAAACGGGCTATCCGCAAGGTCGAACTGAGCTACAAGAGCCGCTTGAAGGAGGGCCGGGCCACGGTGCACCTGTTTGGTAAGCGTGCCGGCACCGAGCCGTCCAAAGACCGTCACCCCGGCTACAAGGTAATCGCCACCCGAACCGTGGATTTTGCCAAGGACACGGATGTGCTGATTATTGGCGAAAGCAAGGGCAAGTTCAGCAGCCTGATTATTGAAGTCGAGGACGGCGAACTAGAGATGCATGACTTCACGATTACATTCGGCAACGGCAAACAGCATTCCCCGGAACTGCGTGCCGAGTTCAAAGAAGGCTCACGTTCGCGGCAGATTGACCTGCCTGGTGAACAGCGGACGATTGAGCGCATTACCTTCAAGTACCGAAGCACCAAACTGCGCGAAGGCAAGGCGGAAGTGAGGCTGTACGGCAAGTAGCGTATCGAACGCAGGGCCGGCTCTGCCGGCCCTGCCATTTGCCTTGTACCGTGGCCGGCGCCCCGTTCGCAAAGGGGTACCCGGTCAGATTGCCTCGGCGCGCCAGCACCAGTGGCTGATGAACGCGATAATGCGGCCCATCAGGCGCGCGGCGGCAAACTCGCTGACCTGTGTGCCTTTGGTGGGCGCGACCTCGACGATGTCAAAGCCCACCACGTTGCGGCTCCTGCACAGACGTTCAATGATGTCCAGCCCCGTGTACCAGCTCAAACCGCCCGGTTCGGGCGTGCCGGTGCCGGGAAACACGCTGGGGTCAAAGCCGTCCACGTCAATCGTCAGGTACACGTTGCGGCTCAAGTGGCTGATGGCTTCGTCAACCCAGGGGCCGCTTTGGCGGTAATCATAGGCGTGATAGCACCACACGGGCTTGCCGGGTTTGCCGGTTTCCATGCGTTCGCGCGAGCGAATGCCGATCTGCACGATCGGGCACCATTCGTTGAAGCGCGCGGCGGCGCTGGCGTGGCTGTAGGCGTCATCGTGGTAGGCCTCGCGCAGGTCGCTGTGGGCGTCAATGTGCAGAACCGACAGTTCGGGCCAGGCTTCGGCGCAGGCCTTGACGGCGCCGGGGGTAACCGAGTGTTCGCCGCCGACCAGAATCGGAAACTTGCCGGCGGCCACGATCTGTTTTGCCGCGCCGTAGACGTGACCCATGGTCATTTTTTCGGCGCTGCATTTGGGGTCAAACGGCTTGAGTGTACATACCCCGTGGCGCGGGATGTGTTCGGCCCGGGTGATTTCGTCAAACAGTTCGACCTGCTGGCTGGCGCGCTTGATAGCCGCCGGGCCGGCGCCGGTGCCCTTGCCGTAGCTGACCGTGCCCTCATAGGGCGCGCTCATCACCACAAACCGCGCGCGGTCAAAGGTGGCCAGTTCGGGTTCAAGCCCGAAGAAGTTGTCCTCGCCCTTGACCACCAGCGACCGGATGTCCGGGCCTGCGGCGCGCCGGGCCCCGGCAGAACTGGTCTTGCGCCTAGGCATGCAGCCTCTTTTTGATGATCGGGTTGGCGGGCAGGGGCACGCGCAGCCCGGTGTGGCCGGCGTTCAGGGCGGCAATCTGTTCGGGCGAAAGCTGCCAGTTGTCAAAGATGAACACGCAGGCGGCAATCACGGTGCTCCAGTGTCCGTCCTTGGGGCCTTCGGCGCTTTGCGTGATGTTGCGGGTGGTGACGATTTCGCCGCCGACCTTCCATTCCTGTTTGCGTTCGTTCCAGGCCTTGTTGGGGTCAAACTGCAGGCCCATGGTGGTGGCCAGCATGGAAGCCGCCAGGTCTTCGGCGTAGTCGCCGGCCTGTTCGTCGTTGACGCCGTAGGTGTGGTATTCGGACAGGTACCCGAACTTGGTGGGGTCCTTGGGAATCGCCACGCCGACGGAGGCGGCAATCAGGCGGCGGTATTCGTTGGTGGCCTGGCGCGACATGACGCAGAAGCCGATCTGGCCGTCGTGCAGTTCCTTCAGGCCTTTTTCGCGGGGTATGATCTTGCACCCCGGCGGCATGATGCTGCTGATGGTGACCACGTTCAGCGCGGCAATGCCGGCATCACGCAGCGCGTCTTCAAAGCTGGACAGGTATTCCTTGTGTGTGCCCACGCCCTTGGTGAAGAAGGCGCGCGTTGGAACAAGCTGCAGCATGGATGCTCCCCCTTGGCGGTCCCGTCGCGCCGCCCCCGGGCGCGTGGGCTGTTCGTCCGGCCCCTTGTCTTGACACGTCAAGACAAACGCCGCCGAAACCACCGCCGCTGTTGCGGCGGCGCTTTTTTGCGTCGGTTTGACCGCGTTGTAAAGACGCCCGGCGACCAATTTTGCCGCGCCGGCCAAATGTCAGGAAAGTGTTGGCAGACAAACCGGCGGGGCTATTCCCACAACCAGCCCAGTTCCCCGGCGCGAACCCGCAGGTATTCGGGTTCATAACGGTAATAGATTTCCAGCGTCAGCACGCACAGCGCCGTCATGTACAGCCGCCCGCCCCCGTGCCGCGCCCAGTGTCCGCGCGGGTCAAAACTGCCCTTGCGCGGCCCGGCCTTGCACTGGTTGTCCACCAGCGTGCGTTTCAGCGCGGCGTTCCATTCGCGCCAGCGGTTGTCGCCGCCGGGCGCGTCGCGGCCCAGCATCAGCGCCAGCGAGCCGTAGTACCAGGCGTATTCGTTGCTGCCCAGCAGCTCGCCGGCCTTGTGCCAGTCCGGCGGGTTGCGGCCCAGACGGTCGCGCTGCAACTGCTGGGTCCGGCTGGAGGAACTTTCGCCCAGCAGCCGGCGCGACACGTTGCTGACGGCCAGCATGGCCAGCCCGCGGGCGTCGGCGCGCACGCCTTGGTTGGCGTAAATCGCGTCCCCGTCGGACAGGGTCGCGGTCTTGAGGCACTGCTGTACCCGCACCAGGTTTTCTCGCGGGATTTCAAAACCCGCTTCGCGCCCGGCCACCAGCGCCATGACGGCCCAGCCGGTGATGGAAAGGTCGTTGCGGTTTGACAGTTCGAACTTGCCGGCCTGCGACGGCCAGCGCTGGGCGTAATCCCACCCGCCGCCGGGACCCTGCATTTCCAGCAGATAGTTCAGCGCGCGCCGCAGCGGCGTGCGCAGCCGCTGGTCGCCCGATTGCAGGTACAGGTCGCACAGTCCCAGTGTCGCCAGGCAGTGCCCGTACATGTCGGGGCGGTTGGGGTCGCGCTCAAGCCCGAAACCGCCGTCTTCCACCCGCTGGCTGGACAACAGCCAGTCTTTGGCCTGGCGCACGGTCTGGGCGTAGCGGCCCTGGGTGTGCACATAGCCCGCGCCGGTAAAGGCCATCAGGCACAGGCCGGTAATGCCCACGTCGTTGCGGCCCAGCCCCATGCCCTCGGCCCCGCGGTCAAAAGCGCTGGCGTTGGGCAGGTAATGCGACATGTACCCGTCGCTGTCCCAGCGCCCGTCGCTGTCCTGCACCGAGGCCAGCCAGGCCAGCCCCATTTCCACGGCGTCTTCGGTTTCAGCCGATCCGCCGTTGCGGCGCAGGCCTTCGCCGCGACGGCCCTGGCCGCGCAGGCCGTGGCTGCCGCCACCGGGGGTAAACGCCTGGGCGTCGGCGCCGGATGAGCCGCCGGCGGGTTTCATGCGCGCCAGGCGCTCGGCCAGGGTCATGCTGTCGGCGGCGGATTCGGCCTGGTTTTCGCCGGCGGCCGGGTCGGGTTGCGGCTTGGTCCGGTCGCGTTGCGGCAGCGGCACGGGCTCAACGCTGGTTACCTGCTGCAGCGCGCTGGAAACGCTGGCCTGGGCCGGGTTCGGGGCAGAATCGCCGGGCGCGGCGCCGGAATCGTCCTGCTGTTGCGTGTCCTCGGGGTCGTCGCCCACCAGATTCGAGACCTGCAGCGTGGTGCCGGTGGCCGCGCGGGGCTGCAGCATGGAAAAAAGCCGGTGGTTGATGAACAGCGTGAACGCCAGCAGGTGCAGGCTGGCGGTCAGCAGCAGCGGGGTCACCCAGTCGCGGCGGTGGCGGCGTTCAGTCATGTTTGCCCCGCCGCCGTTCGAGTTCGCGCTGCAGCGCGCGCAGGTATTCTTCCAGTTCGCTGTCGGTCATGTCCTTGACTTCGCGCGTGGCCGAACCGGTCAGGCGGCCCTTGGCCTTGCGCGCCTCAATGCGCACGGATTCGGCGGGGTCGTTCTGGATCATGCCCTCCAGTGCCGGCAGGGCCTCGCGGTCGGCCAGAATGCCGCACACACGGCAGGCCAGCGCGCGGGTGTTGTCGTCGGGTTCGCGCAACAGCGCGCGCACGTGAGGCCGGGCGGCGATCAGGCGGCGCGATCCGGCGGCGATCAGGCCTTCCCAGACGTCGGCCAGGGATTTGCTTTGCAGTTGCAGAATCACCGGCTGGGCCAGTTGCTGTTCGATGGTGGCCAGTTCGCGTGCGACTTCGGGCGTCATGGCGGGGGTCGGGGCAGGCGGCGGCGCGGGGATGGCCGGCACCGGCTCGGGCGCCGGTTCGACACGGGTGTCGGGCCTGGGCTGGTTGCGGGGCGCGGCGGTGTCAGGCTCCAGCCTTTCAAACGGGCGTTCGGCCCGACGGTCGGCGCGCTCGTCGTTGCCGCGCCCGGCCATGGCTTCGTTGAGCTTCTGCTGGCTGGTGACGGCGAAGTACAGCGACACGGCAAACATCGGCAGCACGATCGCGAACAGCACAATCGGCAGCACCGGACGGCGCTCGTCCTTGCGCGCCTGCTGCACGAAATCGTCAACGGCCGGTCGCGCCGCGGCGGGCCGGCGGGCCGGGGGCATCCGGCGGCCCGAGGGCGCGGGTTCGGGGGCGGCCGGTCGCGCCTGGGGCGCGGGCGGGGAAACCGGCGGCGCGGCGGCCGGCACCGGCGCGGCCGTGACGGGCTGCGCCGGCACGGGACTGCAGCGGGCGCAGCGAACCGCCGCCCCGTGGCGGACGGCGCGGCCCTCAATCAGATCCAGCGCGGTGATGGGTATGCCGCAGCCGTCACAGGCCCAGACCGCCTGGGCGTACTCGACCAGCGGCTTGGGCACGCCCGGCGCGGGCGGGGCAGCAGCCTTGACCGCCGCCTGTTCGCGGGCCACGCACTGGTTGCAGACTAGGTCGCCGTCGCGCTGTACGGCTTCGCCGCGGACGACGCTGCCTTCGCTCAAGGGTCTGCCGCACTTGTCGCAAAAGCTTAACTGCATAGGGGCCCATGTTCGGGGCGGGCCCAGGGGAACAGGGGGCCACAGCCCCGCGCGTCATTGTACCGGCAAGGTGCCGGGGCTGACAGGCCGTGTCTCGGCCCGGCATCGCGGATCGGCAAGGCGCAGTTCAGCGCTTGACCCAGACGTCACAGCCCAGTTCGGCGCCCAGCAGCAGGGCGCCAAAGAAGTTCTGGATCTGTTTTGTGCTGCGGTCGTCCTGGCTGTTTTCGCTCAGGTTCAGGCCGGCGCGGCTGACCACCATGCCGGCCTCTTCGCGCTCGACAACAAACAGGTTGGGCAGGGAATACAGCGCGCGGTCCAGCGGCAGGTTGCCGGCATACAGGCCCAGCAGGCCCAGCAGAAAGCGGGCGTGTTTGGGGCTGATCTGGCCGGTCAGAAACAGCAGCTCGAACAACTGGTTGGCGGAAACCCGGCGGCCGTCGGCAAAGCGCCGCACCAGCGGCTTGTCGCTTTCAAACCACACGCCCGGCAGCTTGCGCATCTCGGCCGGTTCGTTGCCGACGATGCCGTTGGATTCCAGGTAGTTGCACAGCAGCGTGGGCGTGGGGTCGCCGTCGCGGGCGTGGATCAGGCCCATCAGAAAGGCCTCGGCCTTGAAGGTCAGCGGAAAATCCACCCGTGATCGGCAACCAAAGTTCTGGCGCTCAATGCGGGCCTTGCAGTCACGGCAATGATCGGCCAGGGCGTCAAGTTCGGCGACCTGGCGGTGCACCTCGGCAGCGGACACACGGCGCAATTCCTTGGTTCCGGCGCCGTCGGCCAGGGACAGGTTGACCATGACCTGTTCGGGCGAAGCCGCGGGATTGTCGCGGCGTGCCTTGTTGACGGCCTCGTTGGCGCGTTCGCGGCCGTACAGCAGGCGCAGCATGCGTCCGGGCTTGACGGACTCTTTCACGGGGCAGGGGTAATCAACGTAGTAGATGATGGACACGGTTATCGCGGCTTGATCGCCAGCAAACGGGGTTCGGTGAACTCTTCTATCACATAACGCGGGCCTTCGCGGCCCAGACCGCTGGCCTTCACGCCGCCGTAGGGCATGTGGTCCACGCGCCAGGTTGGTATGTCGTTGATGATCACGGCGCCGACCTCCAGCGTTTCAAAGGCATCCATCATGCGCGGCAGGCTGTGCGTGAACACGCCGGCCTGCAGGCCGTAGGGGCTGGCGTTGGCCGCGCGCAGGGCGGCTTCGAAGTCCAGATAGCGGGCAAACACCGCCACCGGGCCGAAGACTTCCTGGCAGCTTACTTTGGCGTCTTCGGGCACGTCGGTCAGCCAGGTGGGCCGGTAAAACTGGCCGTCGCGTTCGCCGCCGCAGATCACGTTGGCGCCCTGCTGGCGGGCCTCGTTGACCCAGTTTTCCACGCGCATGGCGGCTTCTTCGCTGATCATGGGGCCGACCAGAATGTCGTCGTGGGTAGGGTCGCCGCAGCCGACGGTTTCGGTCAGCTCGACCAGGCGCTTGAGCAATTGCGGCGCGATGCTCTGGTGGGCGAACACGCGCTGGACCTTGATACACACCTGCCCGGCGTGGGCAAAGGCGCCGGTCACAATGCGCTGGGCGGCCTGTTCCAGATCGGCGTCGGGTTCTACCACCACGGCGGCGTTGCCGCCGAGTTCCAGCAGCACGGTCTTGCGCGGGGCCAGTTCGCGCAGTTTCCAGCCCACCTTGTCGCTGCCGGTAAAGCTGAGCACCGCCACGCGGTCGTCGGTGGCCAGCATCTGGGCAACTTCGTTGTCGCAGGGCAGAACTGAAAACGCACCTTCGGGCAGGCGGGCCTGGGCCATCAGGCGCCCCAGCATCAGCGCCACCAGCGGGCACTGCGGCGCGGGCTTGAGAATCAGCGGGCAACCGGCGGCAATCGCCGGGCCAACCTTGTGCGCCACCAGGTTCAGCGGAAAGTTGAACGGCGTGATCGCCGCCACCACGCCCCTGGGAAAGCGCCGCACCAGCCCCAGCCGGCCGTCACTGGTGGCCAGCGTGTCCAGCGGGATCACCTCGCCGGCGTTGCGTTTTACTTCTTCGGCGCACAGGGCAAAGGTGTTCAGGCTGCGCTGCACCTCGCCGCGCGCCAGGCTGATCGGCTTGCCGGTTTCGGCCGTGATGGTCTGGGCGAACTCTTCGGCGGCGGCACGCAGACCTTCAACGATGGTCAGCAGCGCGGCCTCGCGCGCGCCGCTGGACAGGCGGGCCATGGCGGCGCGGGCGTGAAACGCCGCGGACAGCGCCGCGGCCATCTCGCCGCGGCCGGCCAGGTGCACAAGCCCCAGATCGCGGGCGTCAAAAGCGCCGCGGTGGCGGAACGTGTCCTGTGTGGGGCTCAGTCGGCCGGCCAGCCAGATCGGGTGGGTGGTCATGTTGTGTCCCGGTGTGTGGTTCTAGTATGCAGATGCCGCGACGCGGCGTCACCCGGAGGAAGCCCTGCGATTTGCCCCGCTGATCTGTGTCACGGTGATTCTGGCCGCCGGGGCGTGGCTGTGGGGCGGCGGCGCGCCCGACGGCTGGGGCGTGGGCCGCAACACACGCCTGGTTGAAGCCCTGCTGTACCTTGAACTGGCGCTGGCGCCGCTGGTGCTGCCGGCGCGACCCGGCCGTGACGGCCGGACGCTGCTGGCGCACGCGTGCGCCACGCTGGCGTGCTGGGCGGCGGCCGGCGCCGCCGTGCTGGTGTTCAGTTTTGCCGCGTCCCAGCCGGTGGCCCTGCACGCCCGCGGCCTCAGCCTGTGCGCATGGGGGGCCTGGGGCGGGGTTCTGGCGCTGGCCGCCACGGGCACGCGCCAGACGGTTCACGCAACGCGCGTGCTGGTGGTCGCCGTGTCGGCACTGCCGCCGCTGTTTCACTATTTCGGCCTTGAGTACGCCTCGGCGTCACAGCGCCACCTGGCGGCGGTGTCGCCGCACTGGCTGCTGGCGACCGGTGACACCGGCATGGCGTGGTGGCTGGCGTGCGGTGGCGCCGTCTGCTGGGCCGGCGCGGCGGCGTGCAGCCTGTGGCCCCGGAGGCCCGCATGACGCGCGCCGCGGCCTGGCTGGTGCTGGTGGCCCTGGCGTGCGGCGCCCGGGCGCAGGCGATTGACGCCGAAGCCAGCCGGTTTTTGGGCGAGCCCTGGGCGCGGCCGGGCACCTGCGCGCCCTACCGGCTGCACTGGGATGCCGTGCCCGGCGCCACGGCACGGATCGAGGTGCACTGGGGCCACACCGTGCTGGCGCACGAAGTGGCCACGCCCGACCGGCGCGGGGTTGCGGTTCTGCCGGTTCCGGTCGCCGAGGACGTGAAACTGGTGCTGTACCAGGGTGAAACCATCACCGAACACCGCCCGCGCCTGCCGTCGCGGGCCGCGGCGGCAAGCCACGCCCAGCCCTATGTGGCGGTGTTTGCCGGCGACCCCCTGTATGCCCGGGCGGTGCTCCCCACCGAGCCGGGCAGTCTGGTCGCCGACTATTTTGACCTGGCCGATTTCTTTACCGACTGGCGGCTTGCCGACGGCTATGACGCGCTGGTGCTGTTGCATGCCGACGAGTCGCGGCTGCCGCCGGGGGCGCAGCGCACGATTGCCGAGTTCTGCAGCCTGGGCGGCGCGGTGTTTGTGGCGGGCAGTTTCCGGTTTGGCGAACAGGCCCAGGGCATTCCGGCGCCGGGCGATCCGGTGCCGGCGCAACTGCGCGACGTGACACTGCAACGCTTTGAGTTCGGGGCTGGCGCGGTCTATCGCTGCGAATGGGAGGTGCTGCGCCGTTCGCGCTCGGCCCGCGCCGTAGTCAAAGACGCAATTATGGACCATCTGTGGGCCGGTGCCGCAACCGCGCCCGGCGGCCCGGCACCGTCGCGCGCCGTGCCCGCCACTGCGCCCTGGCTGGAGCCCGGCCCCCTGGCCGATGGCGCGCCGGGGGCGCTGTTCTGGGTGCTGGCCTGCGCGCTGGTTGCCGGCTGCGCGGTGTTGCCGCTGGTTGCCCGGCGTCTGTCGCCACACCTGTGGCTGGCGCCGGTCATGGTGGCGGGCTTTGCGGGAGTGATCGGCGCCCTGAGCCTGCTGCAAACCGGGCCCGCCCCGCTGGCCGACGGCTGGATTGTCGCCCGCACCGGCCCGCGTCACAACGGCCCGGTATCCGTGTCCGCGTGGGTGGTGGCCGACCCGGCCGTGTCCACCTGGGTGGTAAACCTGGACGCGCCGGGGCCGCGCCTGCTGCCACGCCCCGTGGCCGATGTGGCCGGCCGACCGGCCTGGCTGGCAGACCTGCCGCTGGCTTCGCCGGTGACAGGGGGGCAGGCGGCGCGACTGGATGGCGGCCGGGTAGACGGCGTGAACTTTCGGGATTTTGCCCTGGCGGCGCGAAACGAAGGTTACGGCTATACCCGCCAGCAGGGGCGGCTGCTGGAGTGGTGGCTGGAGGCCAACGCCTGGCGGGGCAGGTCGGCCCTTTTGATGCCGGCCCAGGCGGCGGGGGGTCTTACCCCGCCGGGTTGTGCGCCCCGGGTACAGGGTGCGATTGCAATCACCCCGCTGCGGGGCGACAACAAATGACGCGAAGGCGCCCTCGCGCCGGCGCCGGCTTGTTTTCATAATGCAGCGGGCAGTTGCCCTCGGGTGGGCACAGCAGACTGGGCTAACGCATGCCGGATTCCACGGCGCCAGGTGGCAATGCAGGCAGCGCGGTTCCACCGCGTGTGTATCCCGTTAAGAAACCCGAAAAGCGCATCACGCGGCTGGTGGTCGAACCCAAGACCGAGCGCAAGATGCCCGGCACGGACAAGCAGGCCCAGGACGGAGCCCCGGCGCCGGGCGCCGTGGCTCCGCCGGTGCGGCGCAGCGCGCCGTCTTTGCCCAGCCTGCGCCAGGGTGCCGAACCGCCCCCGCCCGAACAGCGCAGTCACGGCCTGCCCACGGTCGCGCTGGGTGAACCGCCCGCGGCCCAGCCCGCGCCGGTTGTGGCCAAGCCGGCCGCGCCTGTGCCCGCGCGCCCGGCCGCCGCGTTGAAGCCCCCGGTGGCCGAGCCCCCCCCGGCGGCCAAAGCGTCCGCGCCGGTTGTTGAGCCAGTCAAGCCCGCCCCGGCCAAGGTCTCGCCGCTGCCCAAACGCGAAATCGGGGCGCCGGTTCCCACGGACAAGGTCGCGCCCGAGGCCGCGGCAAAAATCCAGCAGGCCAAATCGTCGGCCCCGGCCGTGGCCACGTTCAACACCAGTCCTGTCGGTGAAGCGACCGAAACCACCGGCGAAGTCACCGAAGTCGGCAAGACCGGCGCGGTCAAGGATGAAACCGTGCGCCTGGAATACCGCGCCGAACGCAGCCCCGCGCTGACAGAAACCCAGGACATGGACCCGGCCGAAGTGGAACCCCCGCCACCGGTAGGGGAAAGCACGGCGCGGGTCAGCTTCGGCCAGGCCGCGGTGATGCTCAAGCTGGTGACGCCGCCGCAGATCCAGGAATGCGTCAATGTCCAGCGCGCGCTGTTGCAGAAAGGCCAGCGCGTGCCGCTGCTGGGCCAGATTCTGCTGCAGCGCGGCTATCTGGACAAAGCCGGCGTCGAACGCATCAAGAGCTACCAGCAGATGTACCAGATTTCCGACAAGATCCCGGGCTACAAGCTGATGGAAAAGCTGGGCCAGGGCGCAATGGGCACGGTGTACAAGGCCCGCCAGTTGCGCATGGAACGCTGGGTGGCAATCAAGGTGCTGCAACCGGAACTGGCCGCCAACCCCACGATCAAGGCGCGCTTTCTGCAGGAGGCGCGCGCCAGCGCGCGACTGAATCACCCCAACGTGATCACCGGCATTGACGCCGGCGAAGTTAACGGCCTGTGCTATTTCGCGATGGAGTTCGTCGAGGGCAAGACGCTGCAGCAACTGGTCAAGGAGCGCGGCGCCATGGACGAACGCCAGGCGCTGGAGGCGATTGTCCAAGTGGGCAAGGCGCTGGAACACGCCGAAAAACACTCGCTTGTGCACCGCGACGTCAAGCCCGACAACATCATGGTCACGCGCGACCGCAGTGTGAAACTGCTGGATCTGGGGCTGGCCAAGGTGCGCGCCGCCGAAGATTCCGGCAGCGCCAAGGGCATGGCCGTGGGCACGCCCAACTACATTTCGCCCGAACAGGCGATGGGCCGCCAGGACATAGACAGCCGCAGCGATATCTATTCGCTGGGCGTGACGCTGTATTTCGCGCTGACGGCGCGCGTGCCGTTTGAAGGCCCGCCCGAAGTGGTGATGTACCGCCACATCCATGAACCGCCGCCGCACCCCAAGAACTTCCGCCCGGACATCAGCGACGCCACGGCCACGCTGATCTTCAACATGATGGCCAAACGGCCCGAAGACCGTCCGGCCAGCGCCAACCAGCTGGTCTCAGACATGGAACACCTGATCCGCACCGGGCGGCTGCCGGGCCTGTTTGACGGCCCGCCGCCTCCGGGCGGCCTGAAGGTTAAAAAGGACTCGCGCCAGATTGGCAAAAGCGGCCGGTTGCCCAACCTCAAGGGTTACGGCATGCCCGGAAGCCAGCCCGCGGGCATCAACCCTCCCGCGCCTCCCGCGCCGCCCGCGCCGACAGCCGACGACCCGCGCCTGCCGCGCAAACGCCGCAAGAATTTCGGCAGTGGCTGGTAACGCAATGGCGGCTTCCTGATTCTGGATTGGCACAGACGTGTCTGCGCGGCCCGCGCGCGGTGGAATCCAGAATCCAAAATCCAAAACCAACGCATAATCCAACCCCATGCGCGGTCGCTTTATTGTTATCGAGGGCATTGACGGCACCGGCAAAAGCACGCTGGCGGCGCAGCTTGCCCAGGCCCTGCGCGCGCGCGGCCGCGACGTGCTGTTGACCAACGAGCCCACCAGGCTGCCCAGCGGCAGGCTGATTCTGGAACGTCTGACCGACAAATCGCTGAAACTCACGGCGCACGAATGGCTGGGCATGTTCGTGTGCGACCGGCGCATGAACATAGACACGATTGTCAAGCCGGCGCTCGAGCGGGGCACAGACGTGATCCAGGACCGCAGCTTTTACAGCACGCTGGTGTACCAGGGCGAAATGGGCATCAGCGCCCCCGAGATACTCAGGCGCCACGAGGGCTGGCACCCCAAGCCCGACCTTGTCGTGATTCTTGATATCGCCCCGCGTTTCGGCCTGGCGCGCACGCGCAAGCGCACGCTGGGCGTGGGCCAGCGTTATGTGCGCCAGCACGGCCAGAAGTGGATCTTCAACGACGGCGACGCGCCGCAAAGCACCGAAAAGCTGGCGTTTCTGCAGCGCATCCGGCGGCGGTACGCGCGCATCAAGGGCCCCAACATCGTCCACATCAGCGTGCGCCGGCACGCCGGCGAAGACTGGCAGGACAAAACCACCGACGAACTGGTGGCTGAAGTGCTGCACGAACTGGACATCCGCAGCAACCCGCGCGAGGTAATTGATAACCGGCGCTATGCCGGCGACTCGGGCGGGGGTGACACCTGATCCGGGGCCCGACACCGCAACTGTGCACGCCGAAACCGCCTATCTGTTCCGACACGCCCTGCTGCGCGCCGCGGCCTATGAACTGCAGCTTCCGGCGGATCGCACGGCGCTGCACGCCCTGGCACTGGAACTGATCCGCAACCTGGCCGGCGACCCGCCGGGACCCGGCGAATACCCCGGCGCCGTGCCCTACACGCCCCACCCCGGCGACGCACTTGCCGAAGAACTGGCCGGTCACGCTCGCCATGCCGCGCAGGCGGCGCACGCCGACACCGCGCGCCTGGCGGAGCTTCAAAGCCTGTACACCTGGCGCGCCGCCGAACACGCCGAACGTTGCTATCGCAACGATGACGCGCTGCGCCTGTGGCTGGCGCGTGCCGATCTTGTCCGCGGCCCCGACCTTGGCGAAACCCTGCGCCGCGCCGGAAGCGCGGCCCAGCTCTGCACCCGCATGGATCTGGCGCTTGAGCTTTTTGCCCGGGCACGCGCGACACAGCGCGAAGCCGGGCATGACCGCCTGGGCAGTCTGGCTGCCGGCACAACGGCCTCTTTGCTGCGGCAACTGGGCCGTACAGCCGAGGCCCGCGCGGCCTATGCTGACGCGCTGGATCTTGCCGCGCGCGCGGGCGACGCGGCCGCGGCGGCCCGTCACGAGACCGGGCTTGCCGGTCTGCTGCAGGAAACCGGCGACAACGCCGGGGCCGAGCAGTTATACCGGCGCGCGCTGCCGGTGTTACGGCAGGCAGGGAACACCGCGGCCGAAGCGATCACCCTGATGCGGCTGGCGATCGCGTTGAAGTACCAGCGCAAGCTGGACGAAGCGCTTGGCCTGCTGCGCCAGTCACTGGAACTGCACCGGTACAACGGCAACCTGCGCGAGCAGTGCGCGGTGCAGCTCAATCTGGCCAACCTGCTGCGTGACCGGGGAGACCTGGCGGGCGCGGAAAACATGCTGCGTGACGTGCTGGACGTGTCCGGCCGGATTGCCGATCTTTTCAGCCGGGGTGCGGCGCTGGGTAACCTGGCGTCGGTGCTGGCCGATCTGGGCCGCGTGGCCGAGGCCGAGCAGTGCTACCGCCAGTCGGTGACAATCTGCCGCGAAACGGGCAACCGGCGCAGCGAGGGCGTCAGTCTGGGTAACCTTGCGTCGGTGTGTCTGGATACCGGCCGGGTGCAGCAGGCGCGCGAACTGTACGAACAGGCGCTTGCAATCCATGCCGCCGTGGGCAACCGCCCGTTTCTGGCCATGCACGGCTGTTCGCACGCGCTGGTGCTGCTGGCGCTGGGCGAAGCCGAAACGGCGCGCGCACGGTGGCGCGACAGCGCGCGGCAACTGGCCGCGCTGACGGCACCGCACTGGCGCCAGCACGCCCTGGCCGAGATGCACCGCGACTGTCTGCGCGCCGGCGTGCCCGCGTTTGACGACCCGCCGCTGGATCAGCCGTGAAACGTCAACCGGCCCCGCGCGGGGCCGGTTCACAGGGTCTGTTGCGGCGGGTTACGCCGGCTGCCAGTTGCGCTTGACGGGCTTGGTGACCTTGCCGGCCTGCAGGCAACTGGCGCACACGGTGATGCGCGTGTTGGCGCCGTTGACGACCGCGCGCACGCGCTTGAGATTCGGGCGGAACGCGCGCTTGTTGTGGGCGATCACACGTGAACCCACGCCGCCGTACTTCTTGGCCAGACCGCGGCGGGTAATCTGGCCGCCGGCCGTGGTGTGCTTACCGCAGATATCACACTTGCGTGCCATGCGCGTTCTCCTGCAAGGGGCGCGGAAGATACCCGCGCGCCGGGGCCGGTCAAGGGGCGGGCCTACATCAGTTCGCGGTCCGGCAGCGGCGTGCTGCAGTACATGCAGGCCACGGCGTGCTTGCCGTTGACCTTGCCGCATTCGGGGCAGTTGCGCGGCCCGCCCTGAGGCTTGAACCTGCCGTCCAGCCGGCCGTCGCTAAGGTCTACTTCGTTGACCAGCGCCCGGAACTCCTCGCTGGTGAACAGTCCCTTGCGCGCGCACATTTCCAGCAGCGAACGGATCAGCAGCGCCTGGCGCTCAAGCTGGTCCTGGATGCGTATCGCCACTGATTCGGCGCGCCGGGCCGCGCCCTCGGCTTCCTGTGCCGAACGGGCCGATTCACGTTCCGCCGCGCGGATGTAGCTGCCTACCCAACCGTAGTACATGGCGATCTCCTGTATCCGTCCCGCGCGATCGTACCCGACGCCGCCGGCGTGAGGCGATGGCAATGCCTTCTCGCATTTGTAATACCGCCGGGAACGTCCGGTGGCGGCACGCGCGTTATGGCGTTATGTTCGGCAGCCTACAGGAGCCCGCCGTGAGCGTACCCCGATACATTGAAATGCAGGCCGCCAGACCGACCCTGGATGTCGTCAAGGCCGAAATGGCCGCGATCGAAACCGCCTTTGACTCGGCCCGCGACGCCGCCGCGCGCCTGGACGCAATCCGCCGCTGGGACGCCCTGCGCGGCCGAATCGGCACCTGGGCCTCGCTGGTCGGCCTGCGCTTCAACCAGGACACACGCAACGAACAGTACCGCAAGGACCGCGACTACCGCGATGAACTGACACCCAGGCTGACCAACCTGCACAATGCCTTCAAGCGCAAGCTGCTGGCCAGCCCGCACCGGGCGGAACTGGAGGCCGCGTTCGGGCGCCAGGCCTTTGCCCTGTGGGACCAGGACGCCCGCAGCCACGCCCCCGAAATTGAGCGGGAAACGGTCGAAATCTCGCGCCTGGGGGCCGAATACACGGAGATGCTGGCCGCGGCCAAGTTCGAGTTCCGCGGCGAGTCGCTGACCATGTCCGGGCTGGGCAAATACACCTCCGACCCCGACCGCGACACCCGCCACGAAGCCCAGCGCATGAAATGGCAGTGGTTTGCCGACCACCGCGCCCGTCTGGACGAAATTTTCGACCGCCTGACCCGCCTGCGCCACGACAGCGCCCGCAAGCTTGGCCTCAAGGATTTTGTCGAGCTGGGCTATCTGCGCATGCACCGCGTGGATTACACCCGCGCCGATGTTGAGAACCTGCGCAAGCAGGTGCGTGACGAAGTGGTGCCGCTGTGCGCCGAACTGGTCAAGCGCCAGGCCAAAACTCTGGGTATTCCCAAAGTGATGTTCTGGGACGACGGCATTCACGAGCGCGAAGGCAACCCGCGCCCCAGGGGCGACCACGACTGGATGGTGGCCCGCGCCACGGAAATGTTCGACGACATGGGACACGGGCTGGGCGAATTCTTCCGCCTGATGACCGACAGGGGCCTGATGGATCTGAAAAGCCGCGAGGGCAAGGCCGGGGGCGGCTTCTGCACCAGCTTTCCGGACTGGGGCGTGCCGTTCATTTTCGCCAACTTCAACGGCACCAAGGGCGACGTGGAGGTGTTCACCCACGAGATGGGCCACGCGTTCCAGAGCTATTCAAGCCGCAGGCAGCCGCTGCATGACTACCACTGGCCCACGCACGAAAGCGCCGAAATCCACAGCATGAGCCTGGAGTTTTTCACCTGGCCGTGGATGGATCGCTTTTTCAATGAAGACGCCCAGCGTTTTCGCCGCGTGCACTTGACCGGCAGCCTGCTGTTCATTCCCTACGGCACGGCCGTGGATCACTTTCAGCACCTGGTGTACGAAACACCCGATGCCACGCCCGCGCAGCGTCACGAGATGTGGCGCCAGATGGAGCGCACCTATCTGCCCTGGCGCGACTACGGCGACCTGCCGCACGTAACCCAGGGCGGATTCTGGCAGCAGCAGCGGCACATTTACCTCAGCCCGTTCTATTACATTGATTATGTGCTGGCCCAAGTGTGCGCCCTGCAGTTCTGGGTGCGCTCCGACCAGGACCGCGCCTCGGCCATGCGCGACTATGTGCGGCTGTGCGGCCGGGGCGGCGAGGCCCCGTTTGGCGAACTGGCCCGCGGCGCCGGACTGCGCAGCCCCTTTGAACAGGGCTGTCTCAGCGCCGTGGTCGCCAAGGCCCGCGACTGGCTGGCCGGCCAGGGCTAATTCCCGCGCGGGCGCGTGCCCGGCAGAATGCGCGTGCCGTCACCCGAGCCTTCGCCGATCCGGCCGCGCGGCTGGGCGTTGGCCACGGCCTGCAGCACCACAGCCTGGCATTCGTTGAATTTCTTGGCACGGGCCGCGTCAATCGAATCTTCACGCAGGCGCCGCGCGAAGTAGCTGGTGTTGATCTTGCCGTCCTTGATCTGCTCGACGGCAATCATGCGGTCGGTGGCTTCTTCGCTGTTGGCGCGTTTGATCGGGTCGTCACCCTTGATATTGATCGCCGCGCCGCGCGCAAAGAACCCCATCTGGTCGCGCAGGATCACCAGCAGGTCGTGCATGTCGGCGCTGGTCAGATACTGCTGCTCGGGCGGCATTTCGTAGTCGGGCATGCCGGCGTAGAATGAGTGGCCCTTGTTGACCAGCACATGAAGCTGCTTGGGCTGAAGCACCATGCGGCCCGGTTCGCGTGCCGACGGCTTGAGGCCTTCCTTCACAAAGTAATAGACGCGCACGTCGCCGATGCGGGCCAGGGCCTCGCGCTCGACTTTGGCAAAGTCGTCTTCCGGTTCGGGGTTTGTCCTGCCGGTGTCGTTTGCGGCGCCGGGCCCGGAAGTGCAGGCCGTCAGGACAACAAGCAGAAGACCGGTCAGAAGTCGCGCAAGCATGGGCACCCAGTGCCGGGGGAAGATTCGGGAAGGCCAATCATGGCACAGGCGGACAGGCACCGCAATGTTGCGGGCGTAAGCGAAGCGTGAGGCGCGCAGCGCCGGGCGGGTCGGCGCGAAAAAAGAATATCGCCCCGAGCTTTGGCCCGGGGCGAAAATTCGTGGTGGTCAGGGCCGGACTTGAACCTCCAAACAGCCCGGTGGGCTGTTTGGAAAGCGAAGCAGCCCGCCCACAGGCGGGCGTAAGCGAAGCGTGAGGCGCGCAGTGCCGGGCGGGTCGGCGCGAAAAAAGAGCATCGCCCCGAGCCTTCGGCCCGGGGCGAAAAACCCTGGTGGTCAGGGCCGGACTTGAACCGGCGACCCAAGCATTTTCAGTGCTTTGCTCTACCAACTGAGCTACCTGACCAGCGGCGCGTGAAGGTATCAGTTGAGGCCCAAGCGTCAAGGAAGGGAAGCGCCCGCTCCGCTGTTCTGACTGGCGCGGTTGACAGTCGGCCAGCAGCGCAGGACAGTACCCGTGACAGGAGCCGCCATGACTGACATCGTCATCACCCACGCCCTGCGCACGCCGATCGGCAAATTCGCGGGCGCGCTTTCCTCTTTATCCGCCGTTGAGCTGGGCACCCACGCCGTGCGCGCCGTGCTGAAACAATCCGGCCTTGACCCCGCCCGTGTCAGCGAACTGTTTTTCGGCCACGCGCGCCAGGCCGGCTGCGGCCCCAACCCCGCGCGCCAGGTGGCGATCCGTTCCGGTCTGCCCGAAGCCGTAATTGCCACCACCATAAACATGGCCTGCGCCAGCGGCCTGCGCGCGATCACGCTGGGCGCAAGCGCGATTCTCAATGGCGACAGCGAGATCGTGGTCGCCGGCGGCATGGAAAGCATGTCCAACGTGCCGCACATGATTGCCGGCCTGCGCGACGGACTGCGCCTGGGCCACAAGGAAGTGACAGACCTGATGTACCGCGACGGCTTTCTGTGCCCGATGGCCGACCAGCTGATGGGTCGCACTGCCGAAACCCTGCGCATGCAGTACAACATCAGCCGCGCCGAACAGGACGAGTTTGCCGTTTCCAGCCACAACAAGGCCGAGGCCGCGATCAAGGCCGGGCGCTTCAGGGACGAAATCGCCCCGATCACGATTGCCGGCAAGAAGGGCGACGTGACGGTGGAACACGACGAACCGGTGCGCGAGGGCATGAGAGTCGCCGACATGCAGAAGCTCAAGCCCGTGTTCATGGACGACGGCACGATTCACCCTGGCAACGCCAGCGGCATCACCGACGGGGCAACTGCCGTGCTGCTGATGAAGGCCGCCACGGCAAGCAGGCTGGGCTTTACGCCGCTGGCGCGCATTGAGGGCTGGGCCTATGCGGGCGTGGACCCCAAAGTGATGGGCATCGGCCCGGTACCGGCCACGAACAAGCTCAACGCCAGGCTGGGCATCAAGACCGGCGACTATGAACTGGTGGAAGCTAACGAGGCCTTTGCGGCGCAGATTCTGGCCTGCGACCGCGAACTCAAGTTCGACCGCGCGCGCCTGAACGTCAACGGCGGCGCGATTGCCCTGGGCCACCCGATTGGCAACACCGGCGCGCGCATCGTGACGACGCTGGTTCACGAAATGAAACGGCGCGGCAGCAAGCGCGGCCTGGCGACGCTGTGCGTAAGCGGCGGCCTGGGCGCCAGCATCAGCCTGGTGCGGTAACGCGGGACAGGGCGGAAGCCCGCGCTGCCCAGCTACGCAAACAACGCCTTGATTCGCGCTACCAGCTCGTCGCGGACTTCGCGAAAGGCCGCCAGCTTGTCGCCTTCGGCTCTGGCCGGGTCGGGCAGGCCCCAGTGGAACTTTGCCACCGGGCGCGGGAACATCGGGCAGACTTCTTCGGCGCACAGGGTGATCACGGCGTCAATCGTTGACATGTCAAGGTCGGCCACGGCCTTGCTGGTCTGGCCGGTGATGTCCATGCCGAGTTCGCGCAGGACTTCGATCGCCTGCGGCCGCACAAACGCGGGGCTGCTGCCGGCGCTGCTGATGGTGATGCCGGGCGGGGCAAGGTAACGGGCGATGCCTTCGGCCATCTGGCTGCGCGCGCTGTTCTGGACGCACAGAAACAGGATGTGCCGGGGGCGCAGTTCGCGCAGGGCGCGGATGTCGTCCTGCCAGTTCACGCGGCGGCTCCTTCGTGGTGGCGCATCACCGCCGCCAGCGGCACCGCGGCCAGAGCCCCCAACGCCGGTGCCGCCAGATAGGCCCACAGGTGCCGCAGGCTGCCGCTGCACACCGCCGGGGCCAGCGAGCGCGCCGGGTTCATGCTGGCGCCGCAGATCGGCCCGGCAAACAGGGCTTCCAGGGCGACCACGCCGCCCACGGCCAGCGCTGCCGTCACGCCCTGTTCGCGTGATCCGGTGCTGACGCGCAGAATCACCAGCATCAGGATCAGTGCCAGGGCGACCTCAAGTGCAAAGCTCTGCCACACCCCGCCCGACGGCAGCGTCGCCCCCAGATTGGCCTCGTTGCCGAACAGGGCAAGCACCAGACCGCTGGCGGCAAACGCCCCCGCGACCTGTGCCGCCGCGTAGGGCACTATCTGCCGCGCGGGAAAGCGCCCGGCGGCGCAGAATGCCAGCGTAACGGCCGGGTTCAGGTGCGCCCCGCTGACGGCACCCACAGCATAGATCATGGCCATCACCACCAGGCCGAACGTCAGGGCGACGCCGACATGGCTGACGGCGCCGCCCGAAACGTGGTTGATGACAATCGCCCCCGTGCCCGCGAACACCAGCGCGAACGTGCCGAAGGCTTCCGCGGCCAGTTTGGGGGCCAACGTCATGCGCAGCAGCCGCCTGATCCCGACACAGCCCCGGTCTTGGCTTCGACCGTGGCCGGCGTGCAGCATGCGCCCTCTTTGGCCTTGGCGCCGGGCAATGCGCCCATAGCCGCGGCTTCGGCCTTGCCGGCGGGCGTGCAGCACTGGCCGTCTTCGGCGCCGGCATGCATGGATGCGGCTTCGCTGGTGCGCACCCAGAATTCCCAGTCGTTGCCGTCGGGATCCTGGGCCCAGAACTTGTTGCCCACGGCGTAGCAGCAGGTGACCTGTTCCTCGATCTTCAGCGGCATGCCCAGCTTCTGCAGGCGGGTCTGCCAGGTGTTGAGCTCGTTCATGTCAAACAGCTCGATGCCGTAGTGGCGTTCATGGGGCTGGGCGCGCCTGACCTTTGGGTCGTGGGTCAAGGCCAGGTGAATCGCGGGGGTGTCAAGCCGCCAGTTGGCGTAGTCGTCGCGGACCTTGCTGGGCTCAACGCCGAACAGGTCACGGTAGAACTGCTTGCTGGCTTCCAGGTTGCTGACGCTGATGCCGATGTGGACGCGGGTTTTCATGGTTCCTTACCTTGCCGCCAACGCGCGTTCGGAGGCCGGTTTGCACACGCCGCCTTCGCAGCAGGACTGCTGCAGGCGGGCTTCGATACGGGCAAGTTCGGCGTTCTGTTCGGGCACAAGCAGGCGTTTGAGAAGACTCAGGATCTGTTTCTGCGGGCCGTCCTGTCCGCCCGCCACGCGATAATGAACCCAGACACCGACGCGGCGGTCCTGAACGAGGCCAGCATGCAGAAGATAGCGCAGGTGCCGGCTGGTCTTGCTTTGCGTGGTATCAAGAGCGCTCTCGATATCGCAGACGCAAAGCTCGCCGTGGCGCAGCAGCAGGGCAAGGATCTGCAGACGTGTTTCGTCGGACAATGCCTTGAAGATGTCGGCGGTTTCTCGCATGGCACCCTTATAACCGCATAAGCGCATATACGTGTCCCAAAAAAACTGAAAAATTTGCCGGGGTTCGCCGGCACGGCGGTTATTCCGCCGGATAGCCAGCAAAGCAGGCAAAGCCCCTGGCTTTCATTTCGGTGAAGAACGCCCGGGCTTTTCCCGCAGGCTCGCCCTGCGGCTGGACACGCAGCCAGTTGCGGTGGTGCATGGCCAGGGCGATTACTTCGTGCCCCACGCTGGGCGGGTCGTTGTCCAGCACGCGCTGGGCGGCCAGCGTCGCGCGCAGGGATTCCTCGGGGCGGCCGGCCAGCCACTCGCGCTGGGCCAGATATACCTCCAGCAGGAACTCGCCCGAACCCACCATCGCCCGGCAGCGCGCCTGTGCCTCGGGCGACGGCGAAGGCGGCGCGCCCTTGCGTTTGCGCTTCATCAGTCCGGCCAGGATCTCGACCTGTTCGCCATTCAGGTGACTGTTACGCCAGGGTTCAGGCCCCAGGGCCTTGCCGGCCTTGAGCATGGCCTCCAGCGCGGGCCGGGTTTCCTCCCACAGCGCGTACTGCAATAGCCCTGTCAGGCAGGCCGGTCGCAGGGGTTCCTGGGCCAGAATCGCCCTCACGTTCATGCCCACGCCCACAAAGCCCGCGGCCATGCGCAGCAATGACGCCAGCGGTGCCTGCTGGGGCAGCTTGAACTCGGCCATGGCGCGGGCCATGCGCGGCAGGCCGGCGGCGGGGTTGCCGAACTCGAGTTCCATCAGCCCCAGCAGCCCCTGCAGCACAAACCACATCGGGGGGCGTTCGCGGCGCGGCTCCACCAGGTCCAGTGCCGCGCGCGCCGTGGCGGTGGCGTCAGCGTTCATGCCGATGCCGGCCAATGACGCCGCCAGATTGTGGGCCTGGCGCAGAATTTCGTCGGTGCTGGCGCGGGCATCGCCCAGCAGTGCCATGAAGTTGCGGCGCTGGATTTCGGCGGCCTCGCGGCGGCGGCCGGCGGCGTAGTTGAGCGCCGCGTTCTGGTTTTCGAACTTCACGCGCAGGCCGGGGTCGTCGCAAAAGCGCATAAGCTGCGCCAGCGCGGCATGCAGTTCGGCGGCGCGGGTGATTTCGCGGCGCTCCAGTGCCGTGGCCACGCCCTGCAGCAGTTCGTTGATCACCGGCACAACGTTTTCGTTCAGTTTGCCGCGCAGGCTTTCGTGGCGCTTCATCGCGTCGTCAAGCTCGCGCAGCACTTTGCGGTTTTCCTTGCCGGTCAATGACCCCAGGCGCATGTGCGCCACGGCGTTCATGGCCTCGACGATTTCCAGCATGCCGCCGGCAACTTTGGCCGTGCGCTGGGGCACGTCGGCCAGCATCGGCGCGCCTTCACCCAGCAGCAGCCAGGCCGGGTTGACCCCCAGCCCCTGCACCAGCGCGGCGCAGAATTCGGCGGGCACGCGCGCGCCGCCGACATAGCGGTGCACGCTGGAAATCGGGGTGCCGCTGCGGCGCGCGACTTCGGACAGGCTGAATTGCCGGCACAGGCTTGAAATGCGGGCCGACAGGTCGTTTCCGCCGCCGGAAGGAGTCTTGCCGTCGCGTTGTGCCATGTTTCCGGTTCCGGGAAAGTGAAGCCCGAACATTCTAGGGAATCTTTCCGGCGCCGGATACAGTTACCCGCGTCAGGGGAGGCCGCGCCGAGCACGGCAAGGCTTCCCGGCCAGGCGAAGGCTGGTCCGTGGCCCGCAAGCGCAGCCCCCGGATCAGCCTTTGCCCCGCCGCCCCAGCCACGGGTATGGGAGGCGGTGTCCTGCGGCTGCACAGGCAATCCGGGCGCCTCGCACACGCCCGGGCCCACTGTGCCCACGAGCCCCGGACACCGCGCCCGTGACAAGGCGGCGACGTGAAGGGGGCGGACTCCAGACCGCCCCCTTCCATCAATCCGAGAACCAACATGCCGATGCTTGCCCCCGGTCGTCTCGAAGTTCGCGCCGCCCGCCCCTTGGAAACACTGCCGGCGCCGCTGGAGCCCGCGCCAAGGCGCGACACGCGGCCGGTGCGGCGGCCGCCGGGCGGCCCCCCGCGGCTGGCCGCCCAAGACATGGCCCTGTCCGTGTGCAACCTCACCGGCAGGCCTTGAGCCGGCGCCGGAATTACCGTTACAGTGGCGTTCATGGCTGTACGGCTGTCCAGGGAGCCGGGGCGCTGGTGTGTGGTTCTGGCGCGCACGGAATGGCTGGATCCGGGCCTGCTGGCGCCGGACATTGCCGCGGCGCTGCGGGTGCCGCGCGGCGATGCGGTGCGCGTGTGCCGTTACCAGCGCGGCATTCTGGTTGAGGGCGCCTCGCAGGACGCGGCCGAGTCGCTTGTGGCATTGCTGCGAACGCGCCAGGTCGAGGCGCTGGCCCTGCCGGACGCGCAACTGCCGGTGCTGCCGCGCGCCGTCAACGTTTCGCTGGCCACCATTGACGGCACCGGCTTCGGCACGCCCTCCGTACAGGGTGCCGGCTTTCCGAACCTGTGGGACTGGAACCACCTGGCGCTGGTCTGCGCCGGCATCCTGCTTGACCCGGCCCAGCAGGCCGCGGGCATCGTGGACCGCATGGACAAAGCCGCGCTGGAAGAAGCCAACGACCGCGCCGCGCTGGCCCAGCACGCGCTGGATCGCGCGCGCACGCGCGTGTTTCCGCTGGGCAAAGAAATCGCCCGCGGCGAGGCCGATATCGGCCAGGCGCTGCAGGTCGCGCTGACCGGCGGCAAGCCCCAGGCGCCGCAGGCGCTGGACGGCTTTGGGCACATCGGCACAGTGGTAGATGTGATCTTTCAGCGGCCGATGGAACGGCTTCGCCTGACAGAACGTTCGCGCGTCCAGGGGCTGGCGCGCGGCCCCAGTCTGGCGCGGATTCTGCACCTGACGGTCAAGGCGCTTTCGGCCCAGGCCGACAGTGCCGGACTTTCGGGCACGACGATCGCGCTGGCCGCCGGGGCGGATTCCGGCGAATACCTGTTTGAGGACCTGGGCCAGTTCGATGATTACTGCCGCTGGGCCTATTTCTGGAAGCTGAAGCGACAGGGGGAATGAAAAGGTCAAGGCTTCAGGTCAGGACCTCGGAACAGGATCGGATCGGGAACCTGGATCCAAACTCCTGACCTGAAACCCTGGCCCGCACCAGCCACTTCTTTCCGGCGCGGCCGAGGCCCGGTTCGTATAACACCCGTCTATGCGTTGCGTTGCGTTGACCACCCTGTGCCTGCTGCTGGCGGCCTGCGTTTCCACCCAGGCGCCGCCGGACGAGCTGCTTCCGCCGCCGGCCGGGCGCCAGGCCGAACTGACCGCCCTGTATGACCGTATGTCTTCGGCCGGCGATGAAACGGGGCAGGCTGCGGCGCGCCAGGGCGCCGGGGGCGACGACCGCGATCGTCGTTTTCTGGACAGCCTGTGGGGCACGCGGCCAAAAAACGCGCTGGGCGCGCGGCGCTTCGGCAACGCCTTGGCCGCCATCAACCGCCACGACGAGGCGCTGACGTGGCTGGAACGCGCCCACGCGACAACGACCGTGGGCGATGACCTGGCCTGGATCCGGCTTGAAATGGCCCGCTGCCACGCAGCCTTGGGCCGAACCGACGAAGCCGTGGCGCTGCTGGGCAACCGGCTGGGCACGACGCCGTTGCCGCCGGGGCTGCAACAGCAGTACGACCGGCTGCTGGACGACCTGGCACGCCGTTGACGCCGCGCCCGCGCCGCCCGACCATCGGGCCATGCGCCACTACATGGATGACACGCTGCAGATGCTGGCGGGGCAACTGGCTGCCTTGGCGCTGCAGGAAGACCTGGGGCCGGGCGACCTGACCGGCAACGCGCTGCTGAGTGATACAGCCACGGCCTCCGCCGAGCTCAAGGTCAAACGCGACGGGGTGATCGCCGGCCTGCAATGGCTGGAACTCGTGTTTGGCAGGCTTGACCCCGCCGCCCAGGTGCAATACGAGGCCGTGGACGGCGACCGTCTGCGCGCCGGCACCATTGCCGCGCGGGTTACCTGCCACCAGCGCGCCCTGGTCGCCGGCGAGCGCACCAGCCTGAACCTGATCCAGCGCCTGAGTGGTATCGCCACACTCAGCGCCCGGTTCATGGACGCCATTGAGGGCACGCGCTGCATGATCTTCGACACCCGCAAGACCACCCCCGGCCTGCGCGCCTTTGAAAAGTACGCCGTGCGCTGCGGCGGCGCGGCCAACCACCGCATGGGCCTGTACGACGAAATGATGATCAAGGAAAACCACCTGTACCTCAGCGGCCTCTCGCTGAAAGAAGCGATTGCCAGACTGCGCAAGGCCCACCCCGACACGCGCCTGACGGCCGAGGCTGAATCACTGGACGAAGCCAGGCTGGCGATTGATTCGGGGGCGAACATCGTGCTGCTGGATGATTTTTCGCTGGACGACATCCGCGCCGCCGTGAAATACCGCGGGCCGGGCGACGAGGCCATCAAGCGCACGCAACTTGAGGTCAGCGGCGGCGTGACCCTCGAAAACGTGCGCCAGTACGCCGAGACCGGCGTTGAACGCATCAGTGTGGGGGCGCTGACCCATTCGGCCATGGCGCTGGATATCAGCCTGAAGGTGGTTCGCACCTGAACAGATTGCACAAATCCTCGGCCGACGCGTAGACTGCGCGCCGGAGGATCAAGATGCTCAGCCGAGTCCTGGCCGTTACGGCCTTTGTGTTGCTTGCACCATTGCTTGCCGCCCAGCAACCCGCGCCCAAGCCCGCCGAGGTTCCGCCACAATTGGACAAGTCCAAACCGCCGGAGAACCGGCCACAGAAGGCTTTTGCTCGCGAGAAAATTGTCGTCGCAGACTGGGCCAGGCCCAAGCCTGAAGACTACAGCAAGCAGGTGCTGGAGCCCTGGCTGCAGAAGCTTTCCCCGCAGGCACCTGCGGGGGATCCCACCAAGCTGCGCGACCCGAAGTCTCAAGAGAATTGGATGGGATACAAGGCGACACTGAAGTTCGAGTGCAAGCTTGATGGCGGCAAAGTGGTCAAGCACGGCTGGAGCGTGGCAACCTGGGATGAAACCGGCAACAAGTGCGCGGAGGGCACGTACCACAACGGCAAGATGCACGGCCTGTGGCACTTCTACAACAGCAAGGGCGAGACGGATGCTACCTCCTGCTACGTGGATGGTCTTCTGAGCGGGCCCTACGCCAAGTTCTATAAGGGCGAGATCGCCTGGTACGGCGTGAACCGAAACGACAGGCGCATTGACGGCTGGCGCACCTACCTGAACCGTCCGGAGCTTTCTTACTACGAGTGGTACGTGCAGACGCCCAAGGGCGAGTCCATCCTGCGCTACCGGCGCACGTACGACGAACAGGGCAGGTTGCTGGTCGAGTCCTTCCACGACCCTGATTTTCCCGGGCGCGACGAAGTCGCATGGATCGGGGAAGACTTGGACAACGACGGTGTTGTCACCAATGCCGAGGTCGCTGGTCGTCTGGAATTGCGCTTCAGAAACCCAGCCACCGCAAAGTTGCATGGCTGGCAGACGTTTTATGACCCCAAGGGCGGCTGGCGTAAGTTTGACACCTGGTATGAGGAAGGCGAGCAAACCGGGCCATACATCGAGCGCAACGAGTCCGGTGCGGTGATCAGGCGTGGCGAGAAGCTGAATGGCAAGAACCACGGCCTGTGGCAGGTGAAGGATGCTGACGGCGCGCTTCTCTCGCAGGGCATGTACGCCAACGGCCTCAAGACAGGCCCATGGCAGGAATCCGAGACAGGCGACAAGGCGCTAAGCGGGCTTGCCGCAAGGCTGTTCGACCCCGCACCGGCAATGGTCGCGGCATTAGGTCGGTACCGTGACGGGCAGCGCGACGGAACCTGGATCTGGGAGTACAAGCCCGGAACACTGATGGGCGTGGGTGCCTTTGAGTCGGGCAAGGCGCAGGGTCCCTGGACGGTTTACTTTGACGACGGTCGGTCTGTGGCCGCGCAGGGGGACTACCTTCAGGGGCAGATGCACGGCGCGTGGAAGTTTTATGCCAAACCAGGCGTGCTGCTTGGGGAAGGCAGATACAAATCGGGGCAGCCAGCCGGTGTCTGGAAGACCTACTTCGCCAACGGCAAGCCGCAGAGCCAGAAAGAGTACGACGACGCCGGCAAGCCCAAGGGCAAATGGACCGAATGGAATGAAGACGGCTCCGTGAAGTCCGAGACCAGCCACGGGTGACAGGGCTTTCTGTGCACCACACAGCGTGACGAACACCTCTGCTGGTCCGGAGAGTTCCAAACCTCCGGGCCAGTTGCATTTGTGGCGAGAGGAGATTGTCGGCTGCGGGTACAGTTGTTCGATTCCCGCAGAATCAAAGTGTAATAATATTACTATTAGATACGTTCGCCCGACCGGCGCGTGTTCGATAATAAAACTTTTCGATTTATTTCTTGCCATATTCTATAACGTAGGGTATTGTTCTAGTGGTCTTGGAAACCATGAGCTGGGCACGCGGTTCGGGACAGCACCCCTCCTTCTGTCTTGGCCGCAGGCGCGCCCTGACTCCGTTGCCGGGTCTTGCCGAGTAGACCTTTGCCACCCCGATAGTGAGCGACCGGTGTGGTTTGTCCGTGGCGGATTCCGGCAACTGGGTCAGGGCGCGTAGCCTTTTTTTCGGGTGCTGGCCGACCAGGTGCTCCCGTTGACCCCCGGTACCGGCCCGGCTATCGTGTATTCTCGCGTTTCCACAAACTGTTCTGACCGCGCCCGCGGGGAGGCGTTTTATGCGCAAAGACCGTCTGTTGCTGGTGTTGCTTCTCACCAGCTTTGCCCTTCTGGGGGCTGAATGCCGCCAAATCGGCCAGAAGGATAAAGAAGAGCGCAAACTGCCCCAGCGCGCCCTGGCGGTCAGTTCGCTGTTGCGCACCTATTACGACACGATCACCACGCCCGCGGGCATGTATGACCTGAAGATTCCCGAGGACAAGGACGATCTGGCCAAGAACGGCCCGCTGGAGATCGAGTTCGACATGGGCGACACGATTGTCGTCAATGACGTTCGCGTTCGCCTGCGCATTGCCCCGCCGCCTTCGGGCAACGGGGCCGATTGCGAGCTGCAGTGCCGCGTGATTGCCCCCGACGGCACCACCGCCCCGTGGCGTGATCTGGATCTGGCCACCGACGACATCGTCCGCGCCGGCGCCGAAATGATCTTCCTCAACGAGTTCGACGGTGTGCTCAGCGGCGGCAAATGGAAAGTGCAACTGCGTGACGCCGCCGACGACAACGACGGCCGGTGCGTGTTCCGCAACGGCACGCTGCGCCTGAACCTGGGCGAAGACGGCACGTTGTCCAACAACGTCAACGAAACCGCGTCGGTGCCGCTGACCTCTACCTCGTTCAGCTACATCCGCGAAATGGCGGGCGTGCGCGACCTTGGCGACTGGGGCCACTTTGGTCTGACTGACCGGCCCCTGCGCACTGAGTTCACCTTTACCGGCCCGTCGTTCTTTGTGCGCAGCTTCCAGTTGATCTTCAGCCTGAAGCTGCCGCTGGGCGTGGCCCCGGACGAAGACATCTACATGCTGCTGGTGGCCCCCAATGGTGCCTGGCAGTTCCTGCGCCCGACTTCGCTTCTGGTGACCGCGACCTTTGACTACGGCACGTTCCGTCTGAACACCTATTCGTTTGCCTTGAACAGCAGCGGCATTACCGGGCCCAGCTTCCCGTTCCGTGGCCAGACCAGTTCGGGCACCTGGACGCTGTACCTGTGGGACGTCAAGTACGACAACAACATCGGCTACTTCTCGCCCGACGAGCTGCGCATCGTGTCCACGCCTGACGGCATGGGCGGATTCATTGACGTGCTGACCGAGTTCCCTGACACGCCGCCGCGTTTGATCCTGGCGGGCGTCAACTAACACCTATACCACTGCACCGGCCCGCTTCGGCGGGCCGGTTGCATTTGTACCGTCGGCATGGCTTGCTGGCCTGCCGTTTTGCCACCGCACGGAGCCGACCATGAAGCGCCTTTCCGCCTGCCTGTTGCTGGCCGTTCTGACGCCGTTGATTCTGGCCCAGCCAACACCCCAGCCCGCCGAAAAGCCGCGGGTGATCCGTACCCCGGCCGGAGACTTCGAAGTTCTGCCTGTCAACAGCCGCGGCTATGCCGAGTTCAAACGCCTGCGCGACGGGGCCGTGATGGTTCTGGTCCGCGAAGGCGCATTCGAAAAATGGACCTACCACAGCGATCCCAGCGTGGACCCCGCCCCGCGCAAGATGCATGTGCCGGCGTTTCTGATGGACAAGCACGAAATCACCAACGCCCAGGCCGCCGCCTTCCTTGGCACGGCTCAGGGGCTGACCACGGCCAACGGTGTGGTCAGCCGCGGCACCACCCGCCTGGCGCGGTCTCTGCCGTGGGGGCTGGAAATCGGGGCCAGGGGCGCGACGGTGCGTGACGGTCTTGGCAACCACCCGTTTGTGGGCGGCACCGGGCACTTCGCCCTGGAGTACGCTGCCTGGGTTGGCGCGGCGCTGCCCTATGCCTATGAGTGGGAAAAGGCCGCGTCGGGGCCCTCGGGTCTGGCCTTTCCGTGGGGCATGGACTACCCCGACAGCACGCGGGCCAATCTGTTCCTGCACGGGCCGAAGCAGACCATGCCGGTGGGCAGTTACCCCCAGGGCATGTCGCCTTTTGGCTGTATGGACATGGCCGGCAATGTTTACGAGCGCGTGTATCCGTTCGAGCGCGAACAGGACATCAAGCCCGGCGAGCCGCCGATCATGATCAAGGGCGGAAGCTGGGCCACCACGCACTGGGCCAACGTGCGCGCCGTGGATCAGGACTTCCAGCGCATGGACACCGCAGAAAGCACCGTGGGTTTCCGCACCGTGATCCGCGACCCGGCGGTGCTGGCGGCGCTGGGCGTGACCAGCCGGCCGGTGCTGCGTATTTACGACGAGATCAAGCCGGCCCTGGAAGAAGCCGCCAAACGCAACGTGCCGGTGTTCCTGTTCCTGAGCTTTGACACCTGCGGCCAGAGCGACCGCACCCGCGCCGGCATTTTCGGCGATGAGCGCTTCATCACATGGATGAACGAAAACGTCGTGGTGCTGGCCGGGCATCACCCCGGCGATTCGGCCAACGCCCCGGTGGATGATCCCGAAGGCCCCAGTGTGATGTACCCCGGCTGCCGCGCTGAAAAACTGCGCGCCGTCTACAGCGAGCTGTGCGAGGTAATTGACATCAAGCGCTGGCCCCAGGCGGTGTGGGACTTCAAGCAGAGCCCGGGGCAATTCGCCCTGAACCCGCATGAAGACCTGTTCGACAGTGTGGACGACATGATTCTGGTCGGCGAAGACGGATTCCCCAAGGGCGGCGAGGACGTGCAGCAGTACCTGGACGCCCTGGCCCGCGCCCAAAAGGAACTCGGCCCCGGCCAGAGCCGCGCCGACTATCTGGCCGGCAAGCCCGCGCCCAAAACCGCCTGGAAGCCCAAATAACCGGCCGGCCCCGCGACGGCAGGCGGCCGCGAATATGG
This sequence comes from Planctomycetota bacterium, assembly GCA_015075515.1. Classification (GTDB taxonomy): domain Bacteria; phylum Planctomycetota; class UBA8742; order UBA2392; family UBA2392; genus H3-PLA7. Next base: position 764,358 of record JABTUE010000001.1, on the reverse strand, counting down.
GCCGGCCGGACAAAGCATGCGGATCACCGACTTCACGTTCACCGAACTGACCGTCCCCGAGCCGCCCCGGCGCGTGGTCAGCCTGGTTCCTTCCACCACGGAATCGCTGTTCACCCTGGGCGCCGGTGACACGCTGGCGGGGCGCACGCGTTACTGCATTTCGCCCGCCGACAAGGTCAAGGCCATCGAGAAAATCGGCGGTACCAAAGACCCGAACCTGGCGCGCATTCTTGAACTCCAACCTGACCTGGTTCTGGCCAACAAGGAGGAAAACCGGCGCGAAGACATACTGCACCTGCGCGAGCACGGCCTGACCGTTTACGTGGACTACTCGACCACGGTTGAGGAAAGTCTGGCGCTGGTGGACACGCTGGGGCGGATGTTCGGGCGCGCCGACACCGCGGCCGGACTGGTGCGCGCCGGCGTGCGCGCGCTGGCAGCCTTGCGCCTGCGTGCCGAAGAACAGGAACAGGCCAACCGTCTGCGGGTCAACCCGCGACCGTCGGCGCGCCCGCGCGTGGTGGCTTTCATCTGGAAAGACCCGTGGATGGCTGTGGGACGCGAAACCTATGCCGGTGACCTGATTGAGGCACTGGGCGGCCTGCACGTGCTGAAAGACAGCCCCGATCGCTATGTCAGGCTGGAGCCCGCGGCCGTGGCGGCGTTGAACCCCGACATCCTGCTGTTTCCCGACGAGCCGTTTTCATTCAAGCCGCGCGACCTGGACTGGTGGCGCGCGAATTTTCCGCAGATTCCGGCCGTGGCGGCCGACCGTTTGCGGCTGTGCGACGGCCAGGATTTTGTCTGGATCGGCACCCGCACCGTGGAAGCCCTGGGGCGGCTTGGCGCGTTATGCAACTGGTGACGGACCGTTCCATGTAGAACAACCGGCCTGTATGCTGACGCCATGACACAGCCCCTTGACCTGCTTGCCGTCGGTGCCCACCCCGATGACGCTGAAATGACCAGCGGCGGCTGGCTGGCGCTGGCCCGCACCCAGGGTTACCAGACCGGCATCGCGCACCTTACATGCGGCGAAATGGGAACCCACGGCACCCCCGAACAGCGCCGGCAGGAAGCCCACGACGCCGCGGCCGTGCTTGGCGCCCGGGTGTTCTTTGCCGGGTTGCGCGACGGGTACCTGCACGACGACGACGAAAGCGTGCGTGCGGTGGTCGAACTGCTGCGCAAGTGCCGCCCCGCGATCGTGATCGCCCCGTACTTTCAGTGCCACCACCCAGACCACGAAGCCGCCGCACGCATCTGCCGCAAGGCCGTGCACTTTGCGGGGCTCAAGGGTTACCGCACGGAGTTGCCCGCCCATCGCGTGACGCGCCTGGTGCACGCGCGCTATTCGCGGCACTTTGAGCCCAGCTTTTATGTGGACATCAGCACGGTAATCGAAACCAAGCGGCGCGCAATTCTGGCCTACAAAAGCCAATTTCAGACCGTGGTAGAAGAAGACGGCAAACCGCTGACCCGCATGAGCAAGCCCGGCTTTCTGGATCAGTTCTTCAGCATCAGCGCCGGTTTCGGGCTCAAGACCGCCGTGGCGCACGCCGAGGCCTATTTGGTGGAAACCGCACCGCTGGTGCCCGACCCGGTCAGCCTGCTGCGCCAGGGGCCGATGCAGCACCTGATTCGATGATCGCCTCTATCTCGCGCGCCATGCGCAGGTCACACTGTGTCAGGCCGCCGGCATCGTGCGACTGAAGCCGGATCTCGACACGGTTGAAGCTGTTGCTCCAGTCCGGGTGGTGGTCCAGCTTTTCAGCCAGCAGCGCCACGCGGGCCATGAACGCAAAGGCCGCCGGAAAGTCGGCAAACTTCAACGACCGCACCAGAAACCCGCCGTCACGGGACCAGCGCGGAAGACCCGCCAGCGCGGCCGCAATTTCAGTTTCCGTTGCCTTCTTCACGGGTTGCCCCGGTTGGTTGCGGCACCAGCCGGCCCTGCCGGTCACGGGTCAGTTGCCAGTGCTGTTCGGTGTCGCCGTGCCGGCTTGCCACACTGACCGTGCCGCCGGGCCGCGTGGGTGCCGCGCCGGGCCGGGCCTGGGCGGCCAGCGCCTCCAGCCGGCGCGAGAAATCCTCCCACCATGCGACTTTGGTGCCGACACGCCGCAGCTCCTGGCGCGCGGCTTCGTCGGCCAGGTACGGAAGCAGCAACTCGATCCGTTCCGCCGGCGTGCGCGAAGGCGCGGCGGCCTGCTTCAGGGCCTCCAACAGCGCCGCCGGCGCGCCCTGCTCCAGCGCAAACACGCGCGCCAGCGCCGCGTCGTAGTCAAAAGCCGGGCGCTCGGGCTGCGGCTTCAAAAATTCGGCCGGGTCACGACCCAGCAGCAGGTCAAGCTCCGGCGCGTCCAGCAGCACGGCTGAAACCTCGCCGGCCGAAAAGTACGGCCCCGCCCCGGCAAACAGCGCGCCGGCGTTGCCCGTGATCTGCACCGAAAACTCGCCGATCAGCATTGTCTCACCGTGGCGCTGCCAGGTCACCGCCACACGCGCGCCCGAACCCAGCGCCAGCGGAAACGTGGCCGCAACTTCAGCCCGGTCGGCGCCCGGCGCCAGGTTCTCGATCGTCGGGCAGGCCTGAAGGCAGGCAAAGAACAGCCGCCCCAGCCGCGTGTCGCGGTGGCGGGCAAACAGCGCCAGCCTTGCATGAAAGCCGTTCTGTTCCCCTGGCGCGGGTTTGTTCAACAGCAAAGCCGCCACCGCCGTACGCGCAGCGGCAAGGGCAGGGTCGCCTTCGGGGCGCAGCAGGTCCGGGTTTTTCAGCGAGTCCGCCAGCGGTTTGGCCGATAATGTCAAAGTCTGTGCCCCCGCAGCCGAACTCAGGACCAGCAGGGCCAGCAGACAAAACGTGCGATACAGGGTCATGGCACCCAGAGTAGCGCCTTGTCGGAACCGGCGCAAACTGCTTGAATTGCGCCGATTGCCACCTCCGATTGCACGGACACCGGGCCGAGCCGACCCGGCGTTGATGGCCAACCACGGCAGGGTTTATGGCGGACACCGAACAGGCCAACGTTGACTACGCAGACCTGATCAAGGCGCAGACGCGCCAGGTTGACATTGACGCGTTCAAAGAACGCGGCATGAAGAAGGTCAACGTAATCAACGCCAAGAAGATCAATGATCTGATCTCCCAGGCGGTGACCAACATCATCAGCCGCATGGAGGACGCCAACATCCAGACGATCAAGGACGACAAGGCCCAGATCGTCATGGATTCCATGTCCGAGTTCAAACGCCTGTTCGCCGAACAAAAGAAAGAACAGGAACAGCAGGCGGCCCTGCAGGAAGAACTGGCCAAGCTGCGCGAGCAGATGACCAAACAGGCCACCGCCCAGGCCGCCGCGCCCGCCGCCAACAGCGTTCAGATGCAGCAGGTCAGCGACGAAATCGCCGAGCTCAAGGCCTTCATGGTCAACCAGGCCAGCAAGGCCCAAAGCCAGGAAATGACCCGCGCCATGATGGTCGAACAGCAGGCGCAATTGCTGGAAGACCACTTCAACGAACTCAAGGCCACACTGTCCGCCGGCGGCGGGGCTGCCGCCGCGGCCGTCAGTGAAGACAGTACGCGCAAAGCCGTCGAGCAGGCCGTAAGCAGGATGGAAGAGCTGCTCGAAAAACAGGAACGCAACCGCAACGGCGCCACCACCGACGCGATCATGAAGGCGCTGCAGGAGTTCCGCGCCGACCTGTCGGGCAAGTTCGACAATCTGGCCAACAGTTTCCGCGAAAGCGTCAAGGCCCGCAGCGAAGACGACGCCAAGGCGCTCAAGGCCGAAATCGCGGCCCTGCGCGACGACCTGGCGCAGAAAACCGTGGCCGCCAGCGCCGCCAACACCGAGGCATTGCAGGCCCAGCTCAACGCCATGCAGGAAATGCTGGCCAAGGGCGGCGGCGGCATCGGCGGCGGCGACCTGAGCGAACTGGTCAGCAAGATCGAGGGCTCGCTGTCCAAAAAGCTGTCTGACGCCGGCCTGATGAAAGCCGAAGTCAGCGCCGAAGAAGCCGTCAACGTCAGCTCGGTCATGGTCAACAGCGCGTTCCGCGGGCTGGATGACGTCGAATCGAACCTGGGCAACATGGAAGCCGCCAAGCAGACGGACAAAGAAGGCGGCAAGAAGGCCGCCGGCGCGCTGGCGGCCCTCAAGAAGCTCAAGGGCAAGTAACCGCCGCCGGTTGCAATCCGCGCCCCGTGTCCGGCACGGGGCGCGCTCTTTGGGCAAAATTCGCCAAAATCCCGACGCCAAATCCGCCCCAAATGCTCTAAAGTCCTGCCCATGCAAAGCCAGGAATTCACCGACGCCTTTCTGGACAGCCAATACCTCAAACTTGACGAGGGAGCGCTGGCGTTCATCTTTACCCGCGAGCGCGTGAATGCCGCCAAGGCCGTCAGTGTCGAAACCGCCCGCCAGTACCTGGCCCGGCACCACGGCCAACTGGTCGGCCTGTACGGCACGGTCACGCGCCGCATCCTGAAGGACGCTTTTTACATGGACATGTTCGAGCAGCTTGCCGAACTGGACGATGAAGTCGCGTTTGCCTTCATCAACCTGTGCCTGCGCCGGATTGAAGATCCCGAGGTCGAGCAGGCGCGCGTCAAGGCCGTGCAGGAATACCAGGCCAAGAGAAAACCAAAGACACACTAGGAGACCGTCGTGCCGCTTCTGGAGTTTCAAGTCGTTGCCACAAAATGGACCGAGCTCACGCCCGGCAACAAGATTCTCAACGTGGACCTCAAGGTCAGCTACGCCGAGTTTCTCAGCCTGACCAAGCACCTGAACAAACCCTATCGCGCGCGGTTTGAACTTCCTGACGGCTCACAGTTCGAAAGCAATGTGGGTTTCGCCAAGGGCGCCGAGGCCCACGCCAACGCCCGCATCACGTTGCGCAACTACAAGGGCGATCTGCCCGAGGGCACCGGCGTCACGCTGCTGGAGGACGCCCCTTAAGCCTGGCCAGCGTCCAGCCCGCCAGTCCGCACAGGCCAAACCCGAACACCTGCAGCGTGGCGTGCCACTGGATCATCTCGGGGATGTACAGCGTGGGCCAGCCGCGCGCCGTGCCCCAGGCGTAAATGATCGCCAGCGTCATGGCTGTTCCCAGCGCCAGGTCGCTGGTCGCCAGCAGCACCCGCGCAAACACCGGCAGACCCGAGCGCGGCCACACCGCCAGCCACAATTGCATCCAGCCCAACACAATTACCGCACCGGCAAACAGACACACCGCCAGAAACTCAATCCACGGCGGCCCGCCCCAGCCGGTGATGAATATGCCCGTCGCCACCAGCGGGTTGCCCGCCGCCACACCCAGCGCCGCCGCCCACGGCAGCCTGCCGGGCCGCCACGCCACAATCTGTGCCGCCAGACCCAGCAGCACCGCGCCGATGAACAACTGGTGCGCCGCCGTCAGCAGTACCAGCAGCAGGCTGAAACCCGCCACTTCCCACTGCGCGTGCCAGGCGCCCAGCGCCAGCGCCGACGCCAGCGTTACCACCAGCCCGAAATCCGCCAGCGCGCCCGGCCGCCGCAAGCCCTGTTGTGCCAGCCGCAACACGCCCAGCCCGCACAGCCACAGGTTGAAACCCAGCCACGGCAGGGCCAGCCACAGGTTGTGCGACTCGGAAACAAACGAGGCCACCAGCAGAAGCGCCGCCGGCAACTGCGCGCGCCGGCCGCGCGTTTCGTCCATCAGGCCAAGCGCCAGCGGCACGTGCACCAGCGCGCCGATCCAGATCAGCGCCACTTCCAGCCGCGGCCAGAACCACAGCCAGAAGACCAGCCACAACAGACCGCCCAGTGCCGCCCGTGCCCAGGTCGGGGTTTGGCGCGCGTCAGCCTGCATAGGGAATCGCCCACATCACCAGAAAATCCCACAACAGGTGCGACACCAGCGCGCACCAGAAACTGCGCGTCTTGTAAATCACCAGGCTCCAGCACCCGCCAAACACAAATGCCGCCAGCAGCAGAAGCGGCGGCCCCCAAGGCAGGTGCACGGCGGCAAAACCGGCCGCGCCCGCCAGCACCCCGCCGTAGCCCCACCGGTCGGACAACGGCAGCGTGACCACCGCCCGCCACACGATTTCTTCACCCACAATGATGCCCAGAATCAGCAGCCACATCACCGCGCTGTCGTCGTGCCGCAGCCAGCCATAGAACGTGGCCGACTGGCCGGCAAACTCCGGCCACACCGCGCGCAGCAGGGCAAACCCGATCCAGCCCAGGCCGTACAGCGCAAATCCCAGCAGCACGCCCAACCCCGCCATCTTCGCGTCAAGGCGCAGCAGCTTTTTCCAGTCCAGCCGCACCGCCACAAGCGCCGCCGGCACCACCAGCGCGTAAAACACCGCCATGCGCGTGAAGATGTCACGCACCAGTTCGTTCAGCACGTACATCAGCGGCAGCGACAGCACCACAATCGCAAGAGCGGCCGGAACGTTGCGTGGTCGGCTCACAGCCTGTCTCCGTGGATCTTACAGTACCGGCCTGGGCCGCATCCTTCACGCCCCAACCCCGCGTCGGCGTGGGCCTCTGCAACAAGACACCAGGCCGACAGGCCGAAACAAAGCGCCGGAACATACCTTTGCGTTGTGTCACTGCACACGCTATGAGATTGCCGGAGGTTCATGCCATGAAGAAGGCTTTCGTTTTGCTGTTGCTGCTGCTGGCCGCCGGTCTGCGCGCCCAGGCCGTGATCCTTGATAACGACACCACGGGCTTTGCGGTGCTGACAGGATCATGGAGCCTGGGCACCACCGCCGCCGGACGCTACGGCGCCGATTACCGTTTTGCCTCCACCGTGGGGCCGGCCGCGGCGCCCACGGCCACCTGTGAGTGGCGGCCGAATCTTGCCGCCGGGCAGTACCAGGTTTCCATCTGGTACCCTCAGGGCACCAACCGCGCCGTGGATTCCCCCTTCACCATCCATCACGCCAGCGGCGCCACCACCGTGAACGTCAACCAGACCACCAACGGCGGTGCCTGGTTTGTGCTGGGTACATTCAGTTTCAACGCCGGCACCAGCGGCCGCGTGGTGCTGGGCAACAACGCCGAAAGCTCCAAGGTCGTGCTGGCCGATGCCGTGCGCTTCAACCCCGTGACCCCCGCGGCCGACGAGTTCCGCGCTGTCTGGGCCAGCCGCTTTGAGTGGCCCAGCACCAACCCCTCCACCTGGAAAAACAACATCAACGCCATTCTGAACAACGCCAAAACCGGCAACTTCAACACCGTGCTGCTGCAGATGCGCGGCGACACCACCACGCTCTATCCTTCACCCTATGAGCCGCTTTCCAGCCTGATTACCCTGGGCGCCGGCGACGACCCGCTGGCCTATGCCATCAATGCCGCGCACGCGCTGGGGCTGAAGCTGCATTGCTATTTCAACACCCATGTCTGCACCAGCGCCTTTGCCTCGGCCAACCCCACCTGGATTGCCTGTGATGCCACGGGCACACCCATGAGCGCGCCCGTAGACGGCTATTACTGGCTGGCGCCCGGCAACCCCGAAGTCCAGCGTTATCTGCGCACCCAGATCATGCACGTTGTGAACACCTACCCGAACCTCGACGGCATTCACTTCGACCGCATCCGCATGCCCGAGCCGCAATACAGCCACGACGCCGTCAGTGACGCGCGCCGCGCCGGGCGCGGCAACCCCGCCGGTCTGGCCTTTGACCCCTGGACCGCCGACCAGATCACGCGCTGGCTGCGCGACGTGTACGCCGAAGTGCGCAGTGTCAACCCGACCCTGCAGCTTTCCGCCGCGCCGCTGGGGCTGTATTCGGCGTCCAGCTACCCCGGTTATTCAACCGGCTATTACTACGGCCTGCCGCGCCACCAGGACGCCAAGGCCTGGCTGGCCGCCGGCGCACTGGACTGGATCGCGCCGCAGGTTTACTGGGCCGACGGAGGATCCAAGCCCGATTTCAGCGACATTGTGCCGGACTGGGTGGCAAGCGCCTCGGGCCGCCATATCTATCCCGGCATGAGCGCCACCGGTGACGCCAGCGCCGCCGAGACCATCAGCGAAATCAACGCCGCGCGCGGCTTTGGCTGCCTGGGCACAACCGTCTGGAGCTACGGCGCGGCCAACAGCCTGAATTTCTGGAGCGCGCTGACTGCCGCCGGCGCGCCTTACCAGCAGCCCGCCAGCCCGCCCGCCCTGCCGTGGCTGGCCAACCCGACCCAGGCGATTGTTTATGGCTACGTCACCAACTTTGCCACCGGCCAGCCGGTACAGGATGCCTGGGTCACTGTCAACGGACAGAGTTACACGGCACTGAGCGCCCGCGACGGGTTCTGGTGCTGGCTGAAGCTCAACCCCGGCACATACACGTTTGCCGCCAACGACCCCGGCGCCGGCAGCGCGCAGCTTGTGGTTTCCAACCTGCAGGCCGGCGAGGTGCGCCGCGTGGACATCGCCCTGGCCACCGCCGGCACCGCCGTCAGGCTGGAAGTACAGAACGCGCCCGTCACGGTACAGGCCGGCCAGGATTTTGGCGTGGTGATCCGTGTGGCCGACAACCAGGGAACACTGGTGACCGGCGGCAGCTACACGATTCATGCCGCCCAGCAGGGCGGGCTGGGCACGCTTACCGGCACGTTGCAGATCACCAGCGGTGGCGGCTATGCGACGTTCACCCTGAACTATGACGTGGCCGAGCCGCTGACCTTGAATTTTACAGACAACGCCGGTGTTCTGACCGGCACCAGCTTTCAGGTTACGTTTACTGGTCCGCCCGGCTCCGGCGGCGGTGGTGGCGGGGGCGGCAGCAAGGACAGCTCCGGCTGTGCCCTGCAATCCGCGCCGGGCATGATGCCCCTGTGCGCGCTGGTGGCCGCGTTGTTACGCCGCCGACGGAGGCGCTGACGCCGTCCCGCCGGCGCATGGGTAGCGCCGGTAACCCTGTCGGCGCGCTGTCCTGTTCGTTACGCCGGTTGTTTCTTGCGCAACTTTGGTTTCCTGGCGGGTTTGGGTGATTCCCCGCCGGAGGGCTTGCCGAAGTACCGGCTCAGGTATTTGCCGGTGTAGCTGCCTTGCACACTGGCGACCTCTCTGGGCGGGCCCTCGGCGATGATCCGGCCGCCTTCGTCACCGCCCTCGGGGCCAAGGTCAATGATCCAGTCCGCGCACTTGATCACATCCAGGTTGTGCTCAATCACCACGGCCGTGTTGCCCTTGTCCACCAGCCGCTGCACCACCTCAATCAGTCTTGCCACGTCGTGAAAGTGCAGACCGGTAGTCGGCTCATCCAGGATATACAGCGTGTGGCCAGTGTCCGGCCTGGCGAGTTCGGTGGCCAGTTTCACGCGCTGGGCCTCGCCGCCGCTCAGGGTTGTGCTGGGCTGGCCGAGCTTGACGTAATCCAGGCCTACGGCATGCAGGGTCTGCACGATCTTGTGGATGCCGGGGTGGTTTTCAAAGAAACCCAGGGCTTCCTCGATCGTCATGTTCAGCACGTCGGCAATGCTCTTGCCGCGGTACTTCACCTCGAGCGTTTCGCGGTTAAAGCGCGCGCCGTTGCAGGTTTCGCAGGTCACCTGAATGTCGGGCAGAAAGTGCATCTCGATCAGCTTCACGCCCTGGCCTTCGCAGACTTCACAGCGGCCGCCGGGCACGTTGAAGGAAAACCGGCCGGGCTCATAGCCGCGTACTTTGGCCTCGGGCGATTTGGCAAACAGGTCGCGGATCAGACCGAACACGTTGGTGTAGGTCGCCGGGTTGCTGCGCGGCGTGCGGCCGATCGGCGACTGGTCAATTTCGATCACCTTGTCAATCCGCTGCAGGCCCTCAACCTTGCTGTGCTTGCCCGGTTCGGCCTGGGCTGCGTGCAGTTCGCGCGCCAGCGCCCGCGCCAGAATGTCCGTGACCAGCGTGCTTTTGCCGCTGCCGGAAACTCCTGTAACACAGACCAACCCGCCCAGCGGAAAGGCCACGTCAATGTTCTTGAGGTTGTTTTCCGCGCAGCCGCGCACCCAGATGGCGTCTTTTTTGCCCACCGGCCGCGTCTTTTCCGGAAGGGGAATCGTCTTGCGGCCGGCGATGTAGTCGGCCGTCAGCGATTGCGCCGCGGCGATGTCGCCCGCCGGGCCCGCGTACACCACGTTGCCGCCGTGGGCGCCGGCGCCGGGGCCGAGGTCCACCACGTAGTCGGCCGCGCGGATCGTGTCCTCGTCGTGTTCGACCACCAGCACCGTGTTGCCGATGTCGCGCAATTGTTTGAGCGTGCGCAGCAGCATGTCGTTGTCGCGCTGGTGCAGGCCGATGCTGGGTTCGTCCAGCACATAGCAGACCCCCACAAGTCCGCTGCCCACCTGGGTGGCAAGGCGGATGCGCTGGGCCTCGCCGCCGGACAGCGAGCCGGACTTGCGGTCCAGCGTCAGATAGCCGATGCCCACGTCTTCCATGAAGCCCAGCCGGGCGCTGATTTCCTTGACCACGGCTTTGGCGATCAGGGCGTGCTCAGCATTGAGCTTCATGCCGTTGACCCAGCGCATGGCCGCGCGCACGTTCATGCGCGCGATTTCACTGATGCCCTTGCCGGCCACGGTCACGCCGCTGGCAAAAGGGTTCAGGCGCGAACCGTGACAGGCCGGGCATTCGCGCTCGGCCATAAAGCCCATCACCCACTGTTTGACGCTGTCGCTCTGGCTGTTGGCAAAGCGGTGCTGCAGGTCCGGTATTACGCCCGGAAAGCCGCGTGAACCGCGGTAGCCCCATTTGCCGTTGGTGCCGGGCTCGCCGTACAGCAACACCTGCTGCTGGGCCGCGGGCAGTTTCTTCCATGGCGTGTTCAGGTTGATGCCCAGGCGCGGGCAGTGTTTTTTCAGCGCGCGCTTGTACCAGAAAGCCTCGTGCGGTTTGTTCCAGCCCTGCAGCACGCCCTGATCCAGCGTCTTGTCGGGATCGGGCACGATCAGCCGGGGGTCAAGCTCGGTGTGGATGCCAAGACCGGTGCACTTGGGACAAGCGCCCCAGGGCGAGTTGAACGAAAACAGGCGCGGCTCAAGCTCGCCCATTTCCGCCTGGGGGTGGTCGGGACAGAACATTTTCGCGCTGAACTGGTGATCGGCCCATGTGCCGCCTTCGTCACGGGCCACCACGCACAGGCCGTCGGCAAGCTTGAGCGCAACCTCGACCGCCTCGTTCAGGCGCGAGCGCGCGTCGGCGGCAATCACGATACGGTCCACCACAACGTCAATGTCGTGCTTTTTGTTCTTGTCGGCACACTGGGTTTTGGGGCCAACTTCAATGATCTCGCCGTCCAGACGCGCGCGCACGAAGCCATCTTTCATCACGCGCAGAAACACGTCGCGGTGTTCGCCCTTGCGGCCGCGCACGATCGGCGACAGCACCATCAGCTTTGTACCCTCGGGCCACTGCATTACGGTGTCCACGATCTGTTCGGCACTCTGGCGCGTGACTTCGCGCCCGCACACCGGACAGTGCGGCACGCCGATGCGCGCGTACAGCAGGCGCAGGTAGTCGTAAATCTCTGTCGTTGTCGCCACGGTGCTGCGCGGGTTGTGGCCGGCCTGGCGCTGTTCAATGGCGATGGTGGGCGGCAGGCCTTCAATGCCCTCGACATCGGGTTTCTGCATCTGGCCCAGAAACTGGCGGGCGTAGGCGGAAAGCGATTCGATATAACGGCGCTGGCCCTCGGCATAGATCGTGTCAAAGGCCAGCGAAGACTTGCCGCTGCCGGACAACCCGGTGATCACAATCAGCCGGTCACGCGGCAGGTCCAGGTTCACGCCCTTGAGGTTGTGCTCGCGCGCGCCGCGGATGGAAATGTGGGTCAGTGGCATGGGTGTTCCCAACGAGACCCAGACAATACCACATGGACGCGACAAACAAGGGGCATGGGCGCGCCGGCAGAGGTTGAACCCCGCGCGGCCCGGCGCTGTACGCCGGGCCGCGTGCCGTTTATACCGTCGGCCGCGTAACCCGCGTTCGTTTGATCGCGTCAGCCAAGGAGCGCCATGCAAAGCCTGCGAACCCACCGTTGCGGAGACCTGCGCAAGGAACACGCCGGCCAGACGGTCACCGTCTGCGGCTGGATGGACACCAAGCGCGACCGCGGCGGCGTGGTGTTCATTCTGCTGCGCGACGTCAGCGGCAAGGTGCAGCTCACGTTTGCCGAAGAACGCGACAAGGCGCTGGTCGAACGCACCAAAGACGCCCGCGGCGAATACGTGCTGCGCGCCACGGGCAAGGTCGCCCTACGCGATGCCTCTAATCGCACTACCACCATGGCCACGGGCGAAGTCGAACTCCTGGTGGATGACTTTGAGATCCTGAACACCGCCGTCACGCCGGCCATTGAAGTGCGCGACGACCTGAAGTGCGACCCCGAACTGCGCCTGAAGCACCGCTTCATTGACCTGCGCCGCCGGCCCATGCAGGCCATGTTGCAGGCCCGCGCCAGGGCCATTTCCGCCGCACGCCAGGTTCTGGACGGCGAGGGCTTCCTCGAGATCGAAACGCCGATCCTGTACAAGCGCACACCCGAGGGCGCGCGTGACTTCATTGTGCCCTCGCGCGCCTACCAGGGGCAGTTCTACGCCCTGCCGCAGTCGCCGCAGCTTTTCAAGCAACTGTGCATGATCGCCGGACTTGACCGCTACTACCAGATTGCCCGCTGTTTCCGCGACGAAGACAAGCGCGCCGACCGCCAGCCCGAGTTCACCCAGATTGACATTGAGGTCAGCTTCCCCACGCGCGACACCGTGATGGCGCTGTTCGAACGCGTGATTGCCAACGTGGTCAACAGCCTGCGCGACGACGCGCGTTTTGCCGACCAGAACTGGCCCGTGCGCAAGAGCGCCGGCCTGACGCCGCCGTTTGAGCGCATGACCTATGAACAGGCCATGCGCGATTACAGCATTGACCGGCCCGACCTGCGTTCGCGCGACCTGAAACTCACGGACCTGACGCAGTGGGCCAAAGGTTGCAGCTTTAATGCGTTCAAGGGCGCGGCCGCCACCGGCCTGGTCAAAGGCCTGCGCTGCCCCGGCCTGGCCGAGGCCTTCAGCACGGGCCAACTCAAGAACCTGGAGCGCGACGCCAAGGGTATGGGTGCCGGTGGTCTGGCCAACCTGAAAGTAACGGCAACCGGGCTGGACGGCGCGATTGCCAAGTTTTTTCCCGAGGCCGAACAGAAGGCACTGATCGCGGCCTTTGGCGCCCAGCCGGGCGACATTTTGTTCATCTGCGCCCACGCCAAAGAGAAGATCGTGCACGCGGTGATGCACAACCTGCGCATCGGCGTGGCCGAGAAAATGGGCCTGCATGACCCCGCCAAGTTCGCCGTCACATGGGTGATTGATTTTCCGCTGTTTGAGTACCGCGAAGAGGACGGCAAGCTGTTTGCCAGCCACCACCCGTTTACGCTGCCGCAGGACGTGGGGCGGGTTCAGGAAATGGCCGCGATCAGCCGCAAGGGCACAGGCGAAAACCCGATGGACCGTCTGCTTGCCGGCGGCGTGAAGCTGGAAGAAGTGCTTGCACTGCGCAACAACCAGTACGACCTGGTGATCAACGGCGTCGAGATCGCCGGCGGAAGCATCCGCATGCACCGCACGGACTGGCAGGCTGACGTGTTTGAGCTGATCGGCATCACCAAAGAAGAAGCCGAAAAGAAGTTCGGCTTTCTGCTCAGCGCGCTTTCCCACGGCGCCCCGCCGCACGGCGGCATCGCCAGCGGCGTGGACCGCCTGATGATGCTGCTGCTGGGGCTGGACAACATCCAGGACGTGATTGCGTTTCCGAAATCGGCCACCGGCCGCGACCTGATGATTGACACGCCCAACGAGGTGGAACCGGCGCTGCTGAAGGACCTGGCCATCACGGTGCAGAAAAATGAACAATGAGCAATGGCGTCTGCCATTGCTCATTGCGGCTTGCGCGTTGTTGGCGCCTACGCCAGTTCGTTCATCACTTCTTCCAAGACTTCCTTGCCGGGGCGGGTCACGCTTTGCGGCAGTGTGGCCAGCGGCTGGTCCACCATGTTCAGCATTTCCGGGAACGTGGGCTGGCTTTCCGCCACGTAAATGATGCCGGTCAGCAGCTTCTGCTGTTCGCGGCTTTCGGCCAGCATCTTCAGCGCGCCCACACGGTCGGTGGGGTTGTAGTCGTTGCCCAGGGCCTTGAGCGTCATTTTGCTGCCGTCGCCCAGCTTGATCTCGCGCTCTTCGCCGGCAGCCATTTCGTGGTAGGTGGGGTCATAGGCCGGGACAAACCCGATGTCCTGCAGCGCCGTCTCGTGCTCCTTCACGTAAGGAAAGCTCTTGGTCGAGCCGGCGTGGTTGTTGAAGGTCACGCACGGGCTGATGATGTCCAGCATCGCCGTGCCCTTGAAGGCCAGCGCGGCCTGCAGCGCCTGGCGCATCATCTTGGTGTTGCCGGCAAACAGACGGGCGACAAAGTTGCAGCCCAGCTCGACGGCCAGGGCGCACAGGTCAATCGGCGCCATGAAGTTGACGTTGCCGTACTTCTGTTTGCTGCCCTTGTCGGCGGTGGCCGAAAACTGGCCCTTGGTCAGGCCGTACACACCGTTGTTTTCGACAATGTAGATCATGTCGAGGTTGCGGCGCATCACGTGCACGAACTGGCCGATGCCGATGTTGGCAGTGTCGCCGTCGCCGGAAACGCCGATGATCTTGAGGTGCCGGTTGGCCAGCGACGCGCCGGTGGCCACGCTGGGCATGCGGCCGTGCACGCTGTTGAAGCTGAAGCTGCGCGACATGAAATACGCCGGCGTCTTGCTTGAGCAGCCGATGCCCGACAGCTTGACCACATTTTCGGGCTTCAGGCTGAGGTCAAAGGCCGCGTCAATCAGGCGCGCCGTGATCAGGTCGTGGCCGCAGCCGATGCACAGCGTGCTTTTGCTGCCGGCGTAATCCTTCTTCTGCAGGCCAACGCGGTTGACCTGGTTGCTGGGGGCTTCGGGTGCTTCGGTGGCTCCTGCCATGGCTTTCTCCGGTAATGCTGGCTGAGGCTTTGCGTTTGCGGGTTGTCCGTTATTCCGGGGTGCCCTTGCCCCAGGCGCCTTCCTGTTCACGGAACTGCGCCACAACCGTGGCCGCCGTCAAAGGCATGCCGTCGTAGTGCAGAATGCTGCGCAGCTTCGGCGCCAGGCGCGGCAGTTCGCCGCTCAGCGCCATGCGCAACTGCCCGTCGCGGTTGATTTCCACCACGTAGGTGCGTTCGTGCTTTTCAATGAACTCTTCGACCTCGGTCGTGAACGGAAACGCCCGAACCCGGCACAGGTCAACCTTGACCCTGTGCTTGTGTTCCAGCTCGTGCACGGCCTCGCGGATGGCCTCGGTGGTGGTGCCGCAGAACAGCAGGCCGACCTTGCTGCCGTGTCCGGAAATCACGGGCTTGGGCACGCGCTTCTTGGCCGTTTCAAACTTCTTGGCCAGGCGGTCCATGTTGGACTTCCAGTGTTCGGGCTTTTCGCTGTAGGTGGCCTGGGGTGTGTGGCCGGTGCCGCGCGTGAAGTACGCGGCGTTGGGGTGTTCGGTGCCGGGGATGGTGCGGTAGGCAATGCCGTCGCCGTCCACATCCTGGTAGCGGCCCCATTTGCCGCCCAGTTCCTGCAGTTGTTCCTTGGTCAGAACCTTGCCGCGGTGGATGGGCTTGCTGGGGTAGGCAAAGCGGTCGGACATCCAGTAGTTCATGCCAAGGTCCAGATCCAGCATCAGAAACACCGGGGTCTGGAACTCTTCGGCAATGTCCAGGGCTTCCTGGGCGAACTCGAAGGCCTCTTTGGGTTCGCTGGGGATGATCACGATGTGCTTGGTGTCGCCGTGGCTGGCGTACATCAGCGAATAGATGTCGCCCTGCATGGTACGCGTGGGCAACCCGGTGCTGGGGCCGGTGCGCGCGACGTCGCAGATCACAAACGGAATTTCGGCAAAGTAGCCAAGTCCGATAATCTCGTTCATCAGGCTGATGCCGGGGCCGCTGGTGCTGGTAAAGCAGCGCGCGCCGGCCCAGCCCGCGCCGGCCAGCATGCCCGCGGCGGCAATTTCGTCTTCGGCCTGCACCACGGCAAAGGTGCGCTTGCCGTCCTTGTCCAGCCGGAAGCGGTTCAGGTATTCGTCCAGATACTCGCACAGGCTGGAACTGGGCGTGATCGGGTACCAGGTGACCACGGTGACGCCGCCAAACATCAGGCCCAGGGCCGAGGCCGCGTTGCCCTCAATGATGATCTTGCCCTTGTTGGCGTCCATGTGCTGGACCTTGAACGGGTCCTTTTTGGGCAGGTTTTCGCGCACCCATTTGGCGCCGTGTTCCAGCGCGGGCAGGTTGATGTCTATGGCCTTCTGTTTGCCGGCAAGCTGTTTGTTCAGCGCGACCTTGAGTTCGTGCATGTCAATGCCGAACAGTTCGGCGCACACGCCGACGTACAGCATGTTGATCACCAGCTTGCGCAGCTTGAGGTCCGGGCAGCACTCGGCGATCAGCTTCTTGAACGGCACGGGGTAATGGATGCAGTCCGGGCGTTTTTCCTGCTGGCGCAGCGAGTCGTCATAGATC
The DNA here is from genome assembly GCA_015075515.1 of Planctomycetota bacterium. Classification (GTDB taxonomy): domain Bacteria; phylum Planctomycetota; class UBA8742; order UBA2392; family UBA2392; genus H3-PLA7. The sequence goes on along the minus strand of JABTUE010000001.1, from coordinate 747,801 downwards.
AGCACGGCGCCCTTGCGCGCCGTGGCGACGTCTTCGTCGGCGGTTTCGGGGTTCATGCACACGATCACGTCGCTGTCCTGCTTGCGCGCGATCCAGCCGTCCTTGCTGGCACGGATGGTGAACCAGGTGGGCAGACCCTGAATGTTGCTGGGAAACAGGTTCTTGCCGCTGACCGGAATGCCCATCTGGAACAGGGCGCGCAGCAGAACCATGTTGCTGGTCTGTGACCCCGAACCGTTGGCGGTGGCCACGTGGATGCTGAAGTCGTTGACAATCGTCCCGATTGCTTCGGCAGTCGCTGCCGTACTCATAGAGGCTCCTGTGCCCGGCAAACCCGCGTCTCCCGCATGTTCATAACGCCGGGACGGCCCTTATACGTCTGGGCTTTTGCGCTGCAATGGAAGGGCGAACCCGCGCAACGGGCCGCCCTGGTGGGCGGCCCGTTGATCCCGCGACCGTTGCGCAGACTTCGCCCGTGCGCGTCGTCACAGGATGGAAAGCGTCTTTGAGATCGGCTGCGACTCCGGAAACAGGCCCGCCGCCGAGTGTCCCAAGTGATCCTCCAGCATGTGCCGGTACACGTCACGGAAATCGGTGGTGTAGGGCAGATACTCGGCGTTGATGTCGGACTGGGTGACCATGTCACCGTGCAGACCGCCGCTTACGGCGCCGCCCAGCACGAAACAGAAGTTGCCGTGGCCGTGGTCGCTGCCCGCCGAGCCGTTTTCATAGTTCCGGCGCCCGAACTCGCTGACCACCAGCACCGCGGTATCGTTCCAGACGTTCATGGCCATCAGGTCGGCACGGAAGGCCGCCAGGGCGTCGTCCAGATCGGTCAGCAACTGGGTGTGCATCGGTTCCTGGGCGCTGTGGGTGTCAAACCCGCCCGGCAGCCCGGTGTAATAGATGCGCGTGTCGAAACCGCCGTAGATCAGCGACGCAATGTCGCGCAGGCTGGGCCCCAGCCGCCCCGTGAAGGGGTTGGTGTTGGCTGTGGGGTACGTTGCTCCCATGCCCCAGCCCAGGTACGCCGTGCGCGCGGCCTGCACGCCCGCAGCAGCGGCGTGGGCGGCCTGCTGGGCCGCGGCCACACGCCCCTTGAGGTCACCCGCGGGCTGTTCGGCCAGGTTCTGCTGCAGCACGGAAACGCGCAGGATGTGGTTGTAGTCGTAGGTGGAATCGGTCTTGAGGCTGAAGGCCGCGGCGCTGGACATCAGCAGCGGGTTGAGGTTGGCACCCTCAAAATCCAGCTTGCGGCCCATGCCCACGCTGACCACACCGGTAGAGGTTGTGGTGTGGGCGTTGGCGTAACGGGCAATCCAGCCCCGGGCCATGCCCGACAGCGCCACGCCGTTGCGGGCGCCGCTGCTCCAGATGTCTTCGCTGACAAAGTGGCTGAGATTTTCGTTGGGATAGCCCACCTTGCTGACAATCGCCAGTTGGCCGGCGTTCCAGATCGCCTGCAACTGGTCCAGCGCCGGGTGCAGCCGCCAGCCCGAAAGACCCGGCCCGCCAGCCAGCGACAGGCCCTGGGCCGCCGCCAGACCAATGCCCGGCCGCCGCGCCAGGTACGCCGTCTGGGCCGCGCCGGCGGCCGGAAACACGGTGTTCAGGCCGTCGTTGCCGCCCACCAGATTGACAATCACCAGCCGCTTGTAGCCCGCCAGCGGCGCCGCCCGCAGCGGCGCCGAAAACGGCAGCCGCCCCCGCCCCAGCGCGCCCAGCGCGGTCACGGTGGCGCAGGCCGCGCCCGCACGCAGAAAACCGCGACGGGCCGTGTTGATCGTGTGCTTGTTCATGGCCTGGCTCCTTATCGCAGTTGGAAAGTGGGGTGCTGGCCCAGAATGTACAGCAGCCCGCGGATCTTCTTGTCGCGCTGGGTCGCGTTGGTGTAGTCCCACGGCTGGCTGATCACGCCTGTGCTGTTGCGGTCCTGGTTCAGGTACAGGATGCAACGGTCGCGCTGTGACGGCTCCAGTGTCACGCGCAGCAGCCAGCACAGGTAATCCACCACCTGGGCGTCGCCGGTCTGGCCCGCCGGAATCAGCGTGCCCACGTCGTAGCCGTTCTGGCCTGGGTCCGTCTTGTAAAAGTTGCAGTCACGCAAAAAGTTCGCCCGCTCGATCAGCCCCTGGCTGGACAGCCACGCCTCGTGTTTGGGCCAGCCGTTGACGCTGGGCGGCCGCGTGGGTTCCTGGCCGCAGCCCCGCAGGCTGAAATCAATCCGCAGCATGTTGATGAAGCAGCGTGTGGTGCGCAGGTACCCCACATGGTGGTGCAGCACGCTCTTGACCAGCCCGGCCTTGGCCCTTGGGGTGAAAAACTCTTTGGACATCAAAATCCGCTTGTACAGCGGCCTGAGCTCAAACCCCGAGGCCACAAACCCCTGCGCCAGGTCATTGACCAGCGCGTCGGACGGATCGCGGTAGACCCAGTATTCCCAAAGCTTGCGGCACAGAAAGCGCGCCACCGGCAGCGCGCGGGCGGCAAGGGTAAGGTCCACCACATCCTGGTATTCGGCCTGGCCGTTGCCGGCCAGCGTCTGGCCGAAGATGGTTTTGGTGCCGTTGTCGTGGCGCGAGCCGTCCCACACGATCACGCGCGAGTCGCGCCCGGCACCAAAGTGGTTGGGCGAAAACACGCTGCGGTAGCCGGTAAAGCTGCGCGCGCCCTGGACAATGTCGGCCTGGGTGTAGCCGTTGTCGGCGCCCAGGGTGAACAGTTCCCAGAACTCGCGGGCGAAGTTTTCGTTGGGCGCCGCGGCGGTGCTGTCGGTGCCGTTGAGCCACACCAGCATCAGCCAGTCGGTGGCCATTTTGTACAGCAGGTCGCGCAGCTTGCCGGTGGTGTGTTTGCGCCACAGATCAATGTGGGCGTACATCCACCAGTTATTGTCGCCCACCAGCGCGTCCTGGCTGGCCGCGAAATGGTCGTGCCAGAACAGCGCCAGGTTTTCCTGAAACGGGTTCTGGCTGTGCAGCATCAGGTGCAGCCAGAAGTACATGATTTCATTGCCGCCGGGGTAATCCGGGTCGGCGATGTGCGTGGATTTGGCCGTGTTTTCCAGCGCCGTGTCGGCGGGCATGGACAGCATCCAGTCCACGTAGGCCTCAAAGCCCATGCTGTTGAGGTTGGCCAGCTCGGAGGGCCGGATGCCGAAATGCGTGCGGTGCAGGAAATGAGCCTTGTCGTCGTCACTGAGCGTGGTGACCGGCGACAGGTCGCCCGCGGATTGCGGCGGCCCGGAACTGCCGCCGCCGGAGGAATCTCCCCCGGAGCAGGCACTCAGAAGCAGACAAAGAAGAAAGGGGCCCGCCCCATAAAGGGCCGACCAGCAGCGGCGGTGGACCATGGGTCCGCCTCACTGAATGGTACTTAGCCCAGTCTTGACCGGCGAAGTCTAGCCCGCCGCCTCCGGGGTTGTCAAAAAAATCCGCAAAAAAAACGTAGCCGGGGCTGCTGCTCAACTGCCGGGCGGGCGGGGCGGGGCGGGCGGCGGCTCGACCTTGATTGCCTGCAGCGTGTCCACGTGCAGCAGTTCGCCGTTGACCTTCAGGTGCACTTCAAACGTGCCCTCGCGCATGAACTGAAGGCCGGGCAGGTTGATGCCGGTTTCGAAGTCTTCCAGCGGCTTGGTGTGTTCAATGCCGCGCAGTTCGGCCCGGCCCAGCACGTGGCCCTCCAGCGGCTCGACGAACTCGATCGTGAAGTCGTAGCGCCCGTTGAGTTCGCCCAGCATGAAGTACACGCCAAAGCGCGCGTGAAACACCGGAAACGTGGGTGCGTGCACGCGTTTGAACACGCCGATGATGCTGTACTTGAAATCCTGGCTGCGGATTACCTGGTCGCAGATCAGAAACGCCTTCACCTTGGGCGACGCTTTCATGCCCCGAGTGTGGCTTGGGCGCGCCGGGGCGCAAGGCGCTTGTATACTGCCCGTCACACATGACCGAACCCGACCCGCACTCGCCCGACCCGGCGCGGCACAAGGCCGTGCTGGCGGCCATTCTGGCCGTCCAGCGCGGGCATCTGGCCCCCGAAGAGGCGGTGCGCGTGCTGGCCGACCTTCCGCCCGGCACCGAGCCGATGCAGACGCTGCTGGAACTGGCGCCGCCCGACACGCGCAACGGGCTGCGCGCCGAAGCCGACGCCCTGGCCGAAAACCCCGAACTGGCCGCGCGCACCCTGGCCACCTTTGGCGTGGCCGCCGACCGGGTCTCTTCACTGGCACGGCCCGGTTCCGACACCGCGGCCACGATCAAGGAAACGCTGCTGACCGTCACCACCAGCCGTCCGCCCGCCGACCGCGCGACCGGGGCCCTTTCACGCCTGCCCAAACCCGGCGATTCGGGCCGTTACACCGTGCGCAGTGAATTTGCCCGCGGCGGCATGGGGCGCGTTCTGTTGGCCCTGGACAACGCCGTGGGACGCGAAGTGGCCATGAAGGAGCTGCTGCCCAATGCCCTGGACAGCGCCAGTCTGCCCGCCAGCGCCCGCGACGCCTCGCGCGGCGAACTGGTGGAACGTTTTCTGCGCGAGGCCAAGGTCACCGGGCAACTGGAACACCCCAACATCGTGCCGGTGTACGAAATCGGCGCGCGCGAAGACGGCCGCGTCTTCTACACCATGAAGCTGGTGCGCGGCAAAACCCTGGCCCACCGGTTGAAGACGATCCAGAACGACGAAAGCCTTGACACCCGCGGCAAGCTGGCGGCGCGGCTGAAGCTGCTGGACGCCTTTCACGACGTGTGCAACGCCGTGGCCTACGCCCACAGCCGCGGCGTGATCCACCGTGACCTGAAGCCCGCCAACGTGATGCTGGGCGAATACGGCGAAACACTGGTGCTGGACTGGGGCCTGGCGCGCGTGCAGGACCAGCCCGAAAGCACCGCGCGGGCACGCAAAGAAACCACACCCGACCTTTCGCCCTCGCTGCTGACCGACGGCAGCGACGCCCGCACCCTGGACGGCGCGGTGCTGGGCACACCGGCCTACATGCCGCCGGAACAGGCCCGGGGCGATCTGGCCCAGGTGGACCAGCTCAGCGACGTTTACGCGCTGGGCGCGATGCTGTACGAAATTCTTTCCGGCCGCGCGCCCTACGAGGGCCCGACCGCCCAGACCGTACTGGCCAAGGTGCTGGTGCTTCAACCCGACGATCTGGCCACACTGGCACCCGAAGCCCCGCGCGAACTGGTGGCGCTGGCCAACAAGGCCATGTCGCGCGACCGCGCCCTGCGCCTGCCCGGCGCGGCGCAGCTGGCGGCCGAAGTCGCGGCCTTTCGCGACGGCCGCGCGCTCAGCGTGTACCGCTATTCCGCCGCCGAAAGCATCGCGCGCTTTGTGCGCCGCAACCGCACCGCCGTGGCGGTTTCCGCCGTCGCGCTGGCGGCGCTGGCGGCGCTGGCCGTGTACGCGTTTGTCAGCATCGCCGACGAACGCGACCAGGCCCGCGACGCCCTGGAACTTGCCACGCGGGAACGCCAGGGCCGAGAACGCGTCGAGGCCGAAAAAGCCGCCGAACGCGCCAAACTGGTCGCCCAGCGCAAGGAACAGATCCGCGATGCCCGCCAGTCGGTCGAGACCATGCAGCCCCAGGTGTCCCGCCGCGAGGCCGGAGCCCAACTGGCGCAGATCCGTGCCGACCCGCTGGCGGTGCTGGAGCCCGCCCGCCGCGAAAAGGCCGCCGCCGCGATCACCCGGTTGCTTGAGGTGGTGCGCGTGCGTGACAACCTGCTGCGCCTGCTGACCGAGCCCGTGGCCGGCGTGATGGAAAACTTTGCCGCAAACACGGAACTTGACGAACTGCGCGCGGCCCTGCGCGACGACCGCATGCTGGCGGCGCAACTGGCCACCGCCAACGAGGATTTCGCCCTGGCCGAGGTGATTCTGATGGCCGCGCCCCTGGGCGATCAGGCCCGCCAGACCGAACTGGCGGCCGTAAACGCCGCGCGCGGCGCGCGCCTGCGCCGCCACGCCGAACAGATCGAGACCGCGCTTGCCGATATCCGCCAGGGCCTGTGGCGAAGCGGCCGACCCGTCAGCGCCCCGCGCCTGGACGACTATGTCTTCCGGCTGTCGTCTTTCCGCGAACCCCAGACCGTCAACCTGCTGGAACAGGCGCTGAACAACTACACCCGCAAGGCCGCCGCGCCCGCCGCCGGACTTTGGACCCAGACCGAACGCGACGAGATCACCCTGATCTGCCGCGTGCTGGCGTCGCTGGAACTGCCAGAGGTCGCGATTCCGCCACTGGTTGACTTTCTGCGCGTGATCCGCGACGACCGCCTGACAATCGAGTGCGCCGAAGCCCTGTGTCTGACCGGCAACGTCGCGGCCTACACGCCGCTGGTGGAACTGCGCGCCCGTGTCAAACCCGCCAGCTTTGTCTGGTACCGGGTGCGGGGTTATTTCCCGCGCGTGCCCGAACCCGACCCGCCGCCGCCGGCCGAAACCGCCGAACAACTGCTGGATCGCGCCGTTTTGCGCCGCGAACAGAACCTGACCGAAGCCGCCGCCGCCGACATCAAGGCTGCCTATACCCTGGCCCCTGACATGCCCCGCGCCATCACCGCCTTCGGCACGACGTTTCTCAACACTTCCGAGGCCAAACCCCACTATGACCGGGCCATCGCGCTCAAGCCCGATTTCGCCCCGGCCTGGCGTGAACGCGGCCTGTGGAACTTCCGCAACGGCAACGTGGAACAGGCGCTGGCGGATCTGGATCAGGCGATTGCACTGGACGCGGCCGACGCCAGCGCCCTGAGCATGAAAGGCTTTGTGCTGGGATCAACGCAGCGCCATGAAGAAGCACTGGAGGTCACGCTGCGCGCCACGGAACTTTGGCCCTGGCACGCACCGTTCTGGGCCAACGTTGGGGCTTACGCCCTGAACAGCCGGCAGTACGACCGCGCCGTGGCCGCCTGCTCGCGCGCCATTGAGCTGGACCCGCGCCAGCAGGAAGCCTGGGTCAACCGCGGCGCGGCCAAAAATGCCCTGGGCGACCACGACGGCGCCCTGGCGGACTTCACCCGTGTGCTTGAATTCTCGCCGGGCTACGCCTGGGGCTACTACAACCGCGCGCATATCCACCGCGCCCGCAAGGATTTCGAGGCCGCGATCTACGACTACACCCAGGCGCTGGAGCGCACATCGGCCAACTATCTGCGTGAATCACTGCTGTACCGCGCCCGCTGTTACCGCGAACTGAAACGGTACGAACCGGCGCTGGAAGACCTGCGCGCCTTCCGCCAGACCTTAACCGACCCCGAACGCCAGGCCGCCGTGGACGCCGAAATCGCCGAGGTCGAGGCCCTGCTCAAACCCGGTGAATGACGCCCGATTCACGGAAAAATCCCGTCGCGGCGGCCGTTTTGGGCGTATCATCATCCGTCAGCGGCACGCAAAGGAACCAACCATGACCCGACGCAAGAACAACCGCGGCTTTACCCTGGTCGAACTGATGGTCGTCATCGTCATCCTGGGCATCATCGGCACCATGGCCTTCGTCTTTGTTCTCGACAAACCCGACAAGGCCAAATGGACCAAGGCCCAGACCGAAATGGGCGAAATCCACAAGGCCCTGAACCAGTACATGGTCGAAAACGACAATGAACTGCCGGATTCGCTGGACGCCCTGACCAAGACGGCCTTCCGCGGCGGTCTGCCCAAGGATCCCTGGACCAAGGACAACTTCATCTACGAAAAGACCGGCACCAACACCTACTTCCTGAAGTGCCTGGGCAAGGACAAACAGGAAGGCGGCGCCGAAATCCCGGACAAGGACATCGTCTACACCGAGGCCGGCCTGAGCAACGAGGCGGGCTAGCCGTGAACGCGCGCGCCACAGTGGTTCGCAACCGCCGGGGCGGCCCTTGGGCCGCCCGGCGTTCGCAACGGGGCTTCACCATGGTGGAGCTCACGGCGGCGGTGCTGGTGATCGGGCTGGCGATTGTGATTGCCGTGGCGGGCACGTACTTTCTGTTCCGCGACCGCGAAACACTGCGCGGCGAGGCGCGGTATCTGGCCGGGTTTCTGGAACAGGTTCGCACCCGGGCCGCCGTCAGCGGCCGCACCCACAAGATTGAATACAACCTGAAAAACCAGCAGTACTTCGTGTGGTTCCCGCGCAAACCCGAAGAGGGCGAAGTAATTGATGGCGACGACGAAGACGCCTACGTGGCCGGCGCGTTCTTTGAAATGCCCTCGCGCGGCGGGGCCGGCGGCCAGCGCCGCTTTGTGTGCTGGATTGACCGCATCTGCGGCGGCGACGGGCGCCCGATTTCCGACGACCGCATCATCATCGAGTTCACGCCCAAAGGCGGCACAAGCTGGCACTACGTGTACCTGACCAACGAAGACGGCGAGTTCTACACCATCGAAATCAACCCCTTCACCGGCTCGGCTGACTACATCCAAGGCGAGGCCAGAATCGAGCCGCCGGAGAAGCTGAAATGACCCGCGCCCGCCACAACCGCCGGGGCTTTGCCCTGATCGAGGCCGTGGTGGCCGTGCTGATCGTTGGCTCGGCGCTGCTGCTGCTGCTGCAGGCGCGCAACCAGGCCATGCGCCAGTACCTGACCACCAGCGACCTGCGCACCGGTGCCTGGCTGGCGGAAATGAAGATGGCCGAACTGGTCAGCCAGGCCCTGCCCGACCCCAGGGATGACGCCACCTGGAACACCTCGGGCAGCGGCGATTTCGGCGACCTGGACAACCGCCTGAACGAGATCAACATCGGCGTCAACGCCCACTGGACCGACCGCAGCACCTTTCGCAAGTTCGAATACGAATGGACCAAGGAACTGGTCCTGATCGGCCAGGATTTCATCGGCACAAAGGAAGAACTCGAGGCCTGGGAACAGCCCGTGGACGAACGCGGCAACCCGACCGCCGAGAAAAACCCCAACGACGGCCCGCTGGCGCGCGTGGTGCGCGTGACACTGCGGGTGTACATCCCCAGCATCCGCGAACGCACCGAAGACGGCGACGAAGTGCCCGACGACCAGCACGATCGCAACCGCACCATCAAGCTGGTCACCTACGTTGACCCCAACACCCTGCACGCAGCCGAACTCGAAAGCGCCGACCAGCCCGCCGGCGGCACAGGCGGAACCGGCGGTACCGGGGGAACCGGCCGATGAAACCCCGCGCCTTTACGCTGATTGAACTGATGATCGCGCTGCTGGTCTCGGCGCTGATTCTGGTCAGTCTGGGCGTGATTCTGAAATCCACGGTCGAGGCCCGTCTGGCCGTCGAAACCGAACTGCGTGCCCGGCGCATGGGGCCGGCGATTCTGGAAATCATCGCCCGCGACCTGCGCAACGCCTGGGCCACCGGCCCTGACGACGTGGCTGAAATTGACGGCGCCTGGTTTGTGGGCAAGCGCAGCGGCGGCGATGCCAACGCCGCCGACGAACTTTTCTTTGTTACCTCGATTGACAGCTATCTGGCCTACGAACGGTTGCACAGCGACCTGACCGAGGTCGGCTATTACGTCAAGCCCAACGGCGACGGCCCGCTGGCCGGCCTGTACACGCTGTACCGGCGCGAGGATTTCCTGGTGGACAAACGCCCCAGCGAAGGCGGCGTGGGCGTGCGCGTTTCGGACCGTGTGGTCAGCTTCCGTGTGCGCTATTACGACCTGCCGCGCGACGCGGTGCTGGAGGACGGCCGCATTGACCCCAAGGCCCTGGAAGACATTGTCAGCCCCGGCTCGTCGGGCGAAACCGATTCCTGGGACAGCAAGGAACAGGAACGCCTGCCCTACGCCGTGCGCGTGGAACTGATCCTGGATGTGACGCCGCCGGATTCATTTCTGCGCAACGAAAAGCGCCGCTACGCCTATTACGAAACTCTGGTGCGCCTGCCCGATTTCCCCAAGCTGGATGACAAGTTCAAGCTGTTCAACGTGCAGCCGCCCCAAGCCCCGGCGCCGGCCCAGCCCGGCACGGGCGGCACCGGTGGCACGGGCGGTACAGGTGGCACGGGCGGTACAGGTGGCACCGGCGGTACAGGTGGCACCGGCGGTACAGGTGGCACCGGCGGTACAGGTGGCACCGGCGGTACAGGTGGCACCGGCGGAACAGCCGGCGGCTGACTTGTAAGCGGCCTTGTGCTTCACGCGGCCTCCGGTGCCAGGGCGCGCGCCAAGTGGTTGTCAAATTGACAGCCGCACCTGCAATTGCGGCAATCCGGACTGCCGCTGTCCGCGGTACATCAACCGTAAACCCGCATTTCAAGCCTGCTTGGGACAATCCTCATGTTTGGCACGCAGAGTGCAATGCGTGTTTCGACAACTGATTTCCGGACCCCATACCAGGAGATTGCCATGGGACAGATCAGACTGCGGGACCCCTTCGACTTCGGCGGGATGCGCAACCTGCTGCGCAGCTTCTTTGAAGAGCCGGGCTTCCAGCTTGCCCCGCTGATCGAGGAAGGCGCGCTGGCCGTAGACATCAGCGAAGGCAAAGAGGGCGAAACCATCGTTCGCGCCAGCCTGCCCGGCTTCAAGAAAGAAGACGTCAAGGTCAGCGTCCACCAGGGCGTGCTGGACATCCGCGCCGAAAGCAAGGAAGAGCACGAAACCAAGGACGAAAAGTTCTACCGCAAGGAACGCCGCTGGGGCGCCGTCAGCCGCCGCATCGCCCTGCCCGGCAACCCCGCCGAAGACGGCGTGAGCGCCGAGCTCAAGGACGGCGTGCTGACCGTGAAAGTGCAGCCCAGCAAGGCCAACCAGCCGCGCCAGATCGCGGTACGCTAACGGGTCGGGACAGCGAGGGCGGGGCCGGACAGACCGGCCCCGCCCGTCAGTCGTGGCAGCAATCATGGAGATCGAGCGCGTGCCGGTTCGTGGCGTCTGACGAACGGACTGGTTCAGCGCAGGGCGTAGATTTCGACATCGTCCACGCGCAGGGCAAAGGATCGCAGCCGGTCCTGGGGCTGGGGCGGCACAGAGAACTGCAAGCCGCTGTAGTTGGCGCCCTCGACCCAGCCCGGGAGTTCCCAGTGTCGGCCGCCGCGCAGGCCGGACAGATCCACATCTATCATGCGCCAGCCGCTGCCGGCGGGCAGGGGCACTTTCATGCCCACGCGGCGGATGCCCTGGGCCAGGTGGGCGCGGGCGCTGATTTCGATGCTGGCGGCGTCGGTCAACTCCCAGGCCCGCAGCCGCATCGTGCCGCGGGCCGCAAACAGCGGTTCAAACCGGCCGCTTCCGGCGCCGGGGCGCGTCGGGTCAAGCTGAAGCGCATGGCCGCCGTCAAGGCCGCCCTCGACCACCGCGCCTTCGTCGCAGTCGCCGGGGCCGTCCTCAAAGTGCCACCACAGAACGCGCCGGGTCATGGCCGCGCATTCGGCCGCCAGCGCGCCCGCGGCCTGGGCATCCAGCCGTTGCTCGGGCAGACCGCGGGCCAGTTCCAGCAGCGTGCCGCGCCCGACACTGGCGCGGTCGTCGCCCAGTTCGGCATCCAGCCGGCCGGCCACCACGGCAATTTCGGCCAGGCCGCGCAGGCTGGTGCACACAAAGTCGCCGGTGGCCAGCCTCAACTCCGCGCCCTCGCAGCGCAGGGCCAGACCGTCGGCCAGCACGCGCAGCGCCAGTCGCCCGCGCAACAGCCGCAGCGAACGCGGGCCCAGAATTTCCAGTTCGGCGCGGCCCGACAGCACCAGCCGGCAGTCACCGCCCGACAGCTCAATGCTGCCGCGCCCCAGCCGCAGCGAGTAGCCACCCCAGAAGCCCGCGCCCGGCGCGGCCTCGGCGTATTCGTTGGCGCCAGGGCGCAGCACGCGGGCGTCGGTGTCTTCGGCGCGTGTCAGCACAAACCAGGGCTCCGGTTCCGGTTCGGGTTCGGGTTTGGGGGCCGGTTTGGGATCCGGTTTCAGCACGGGCCCGGGCGCCACGGGCTGGTTGGCCGGCGCGGCGGCCTCGGGTCTGGGTGTGCCGCCGGCGGGCCGGTTGACGGGTGCGAGTGTGTTGCCGGCCGCGGGCGCAGGCAGGGCCTGGGCTGCCTGGGCGGCGCGAGCGTTGCGGTCGTGCCGGATCCAGCTGTCCATGCCCAGCGCCCCGGCCAGCGCGCCGACCAGCGCCGCCAGCAACGCCAGTAGCCAGAACCAGCGCGGGCTGATGCGCGGCGGCCGGCCCGCCACCGACACGCCCGTGGAGGCCAGCCGCGTGCTGAGCGCCCGGTGGGCCATGGCCACACGGTTGTAGAAATCGGCAAACTCGGGGTCGGCCAGGCGCAATTGCTCCCATTGGCGGCGGGTGGGCTCGTCCAGGCGGCCCTCCAGCGCGTCCACGCACAGGCGGCGAAATTCGGTTTCGTCCATTCCCCCATGATAGCGAGTTGCGCGCCCCGCCGGCGCGGATACATTCCGCGCCCCGGAGATTGCCGTGGCCGACCGCAAAAGCCTGCTGGTACTGATTGAAGGAACCGATGAACTGCTGCCCGTGGCCAAAGGCATCGGCGCCTCGCGGATTGACGGCTCGATCTACCACTGGCGCGCGCCGGCAAGCGGCGACATGCCCGAAACCTTCATTTCCTGCACGGGCGTGGGCACCAAACGCAGCTATGACTGCACGAAAAAGCGCATTGCCGAAACCAACCCCGGTCTGATTGTCAGCGCCGGCACTTTCGGCGCGATTGTTCACGGCATTGAAATGACCCACTGGCTGTGCAACGCCCAAAGTCTGATGCTGGCCGACGCGACCGAACAGCGCGCCCCGCGTACGAAACTCGACGGCGGCGCAATCAGCGCGCCCCATGTGGCGCGCCTGCGCGAGGGCCTGACGGCCGCCGGCGGAAAGTGGCTGGACGGCCTGCTGGTGTGCGTGGGCGACGTGCCGCTGTTTCACGAAGCAGAAAAGGCCGAAATCGCCAAAGCCAACAACGCCATCGGCGTGGACATGGAAACCTTCGGCATCGCCCAGGCCGCCACCGAGGCCGGCATTCCGTGGGTCACGGCGCGGGTGTGCGTGGACACGCCCGCGGTGCCGTTGCCGGATTTCGGCGCGCTTAACCCGGTGACCGGCCGGCCGTACTACGGGCGGCTGTTCAAGTGGATTGCCCTGCATCCGATCCGGTGCGTGCCCACACTGTACGGTTTGTGGAAGCTGGTGAACGTCTACGGCAGACAACTGGCGCAGATCATCCGGCAGGGGTACCTGAAGCCGTAACCGGGGCCCGACAGCATGGCAACAGAACGAAACCGGGGAGGCCTTGCGGCCTCCCCGGGGTGCCTCCTCCGTGTTTCGTATCAGGACGAGATGTAGACGCCGCCGGCCAGAGCTGCCAGTTGCTGCATGAACTGCATGGCCGCGCCCACACCGCCGATGGCGGCTACCAGCGGTGGTGTTGGGGAACTTTGTTCTACCAGGTCGTCAGCCAGAATCTGGCTGGTTGCCGCTGGTGTTAGCTGCCGTCGGTCAGCAGCATCTTGCCAGCGTGGCGGTAGACCGCAGCTCTCTTCAGGCACGCGGTCGGAGTGCCGCCGCTGGTGCTGGGCCGTTGACCCAGGCAATCGCGCTGGATTCTGTTGCCGCGGCCGGTGGCAGCGTGCCCCATATGAATTTTGTTGTAGTTCTGCGATATCGCCGAACTGTCGCCATAGGCCACGCGCAGCTGAACTTGTCGTCGGTGGTCGGCGCTGATCACCTGCGTGTTTCGCCCGACGGTCGCGATGCGCGTGCTGGTGGCCATGAGCTGCTGGCGTCCAGCAGGCTATGAACTCTACCGTGCACGGCTCGCCGGTAGGTCGGGGTCTTCCGGCGGGAGTGCCGTGGGGGCGTTTCGCTGGCGGAACGTCTCGCCTTCTGCTGGCGGCGCGGGTTCGGCGCGGGCGGCGGAGGCGCGGGGTTCGGGGTGGGTCGGTTGTTGCGGCGCCGGCAGCTTCAGGCTGATGCCGCCGATCGGGCGGTCATGGGCCGCGCCCTTGTTGGCATCCTTGCAGCCCGCCGGGTGGACGACTGGGCGAACAGACCGCCAGCGCACACCACGCCATGAAGCATCCGAGAATCGTCACAACCTTGCGCATGGGTATCTCCACTGCCGTTGGGTTGAAATGTGCCAGTGCACCATTCAGAGCACGGGCCGTGCCAATTGTGGCCCAATCCGGCGGCACGGCGGTGTAACGACCGCAAACGCATGACCTGTGCGGTTTTGCGGGATTTGCTACGATCAGGTAACCGCGCCGGGCAGGGGCACGGACAGTCCGAACCCACCCCGGTTTCGGTCCGCGGCACCGCCCGGAAACACGCACGGCGAACCTTCGTAACGGAAAACAGCTTGGCCCTGGACCTCAAACAGTTCTTTCCTGACGCCGACGACGCCACGGTGGCCGACGCCAATGACATTCTGCGGCCCTACACCGAACTGGTGCCGATCCGGATTGAGGGCGCGCGGGTGTTTCTGCCCAACAACAACAGCCTGTGGCGGGGTATGCAGTTCTGGGGCCTGATGACGGGCGAGATCACAATTGACTTCAGCCTGTACTGCATTGCCGGCACCTGCAAGAACTGCAAGAGCCGCATCCGGCGCGCTGGCAGCGAAGACCGCATCAGTGTTCTGGCTTGCTACCACGGCCGAGCTGGGGATTGAAATCGTGCGTCTGGCGCCGGGGTTTGTGTTTCGCAAGAAGGCCGACCGGCCCTGGGACCACATGAACGCGCAGGGCGCGCCCGACGCGGCGGCACCGGCGCCGCCGGCGGTCTGAACAGGCTAGAGCCCATGGTTTGTAGGCAGAGGTCTGACGCCGCGCCGGGCAAGCAGACCAAGGAGCGCGAGCGCAGATGTGGCTGGAGGCCACATGAGCGAGCGCGACGCAGGATGCGACGCCCGCCGCAAGCGGAAGCCTGTAGACGAACCATGAAAATGCTCTAGGCCCGGGTTTCTTCGCTGGGCGAGCGCTTCAGACGCTGGCTGGCGTGCTTGAGAAAGCGGCGCTCTTCAGGGCTGAGGCTGTCCATGCCCGTGGCGGCGATTTTGCCCAGCAGGCGGTCCATGCGGGTTTCGACCTCGGCGCGGGTCAGCAGGTCCACTTCATCTACAAAGTAGAGATCGCCCACGCGGCCCTCGCCACGAAGGCGCACCTGACGCATCTGAAGCCGACGGTTGATCACAAAGGCCGTCACGGCACAGGCCGGCCCCACCGCAACGGCCGCCAGCAGGCTTTTGTAGGACGGGTGGGCCAGAAACCCGGCACCCAGCGCGGCCACGACCAGCCCGCCCAGCACCACCAGCATGCGCATGTCGGCGCGGGATTCGCTTTCTTCGTCGCGGCGCTCCATGGCGATCAGCAGCGAGGTGACGGCCAGAAACATGCCAAAGGCCAGGCTGCTGAAGGCAAACCCGCCCGGCAGGGCCGCGGCGACCGCGGCGTGGGCCAGACTGACCAGAAAGAAAACCGCCACGGTGCGGCGCGTGCCGTAGTATCCCTCCACGGCCGGGCCGCAGTGCAGCACGGAAAACACGCACAGCCCGAACAGCGCCAGGCTGAAGACGAAATCCATCGGCACAAAACCCGCGCCGAATGTGCTGCCGGAAACCGGCGCGTAATGGGTGAACGGAAACAGCACGCCGCCCAGGTTCATTTCGTGGTAATGCAGGGCAAAGAACCGGCCGAAGGGCACGCCGGAAATCTCGGTCACGTAAATCGCCACCTGCACCAGCAGCAGCGCCGCCCCCAGCGCGAACGAAAACGGATGCGCCATCAGGCGCTCCATGATCTGGTCCCGCGGGGCAACTGTGGCGGTTTCGCGCGTCATCACCACCCCATTCTATGGCCCGGCAACGGCACTCTCAATCACGGGCCGGTCAACAAGTGGCAAATGCGGCGTGCTGGTTACTCGCCAAGCCAGCGGGCGGCCTGCGGCGCGTAGTATGTCAGGATCATGTCCGCCCCCGCCCGCGCGATCGCCGTCAGGCTTTCCAGCACCACCGCGCGTTCGTCCAGCCAGCCGCTTTGCGACGCCGCCTTCAGCATCAGGTACTCGCCGCTGACCTGATAGGCCGCCACAGGCAGCGTGGTGGCCGCGCGCACGGCGGCAATCACGTCCAGATACGGGCCGGCCGGCTTGACCATCAGCATGTCGGCGCCTTCGGCTTCGTCCAGCGCGGCCTCGCGCAAGGCCTCGCGCCCGTTGGCGGGGTCCATCTGGTAGGTTTTCTTGTCGCCGGCGCGGGGCGCGGAATCCAGCGCGCCGCGGAAGGGCCCGTAAAACGCGCTGGCGTACTTGGCGGTGTAGCTGAGAATCCCCACGTCATCAAAATCGGCGCTCTCCAGCGCGGCGCGGATTTCGCCCACCCGCCCGTCCATCATGTCGCTGGGGGCGACGATGTCGGCGCCGGCCCGCGCGTGCACCAGCGCCTGTTCGCACAGCACGGCCACGGTGTCGTCATTCAGAACCCGGCCGTCGCGCCACAGACCGTCGTGGCCGTCACTGTTGTAGGGATCCAGTGCAACGTCCGTGATCACGCACAGTTCCGGCAGCGCCTGCTTCAGCGCGCGCACACAGCGCGGCACCAGACCGTCGGGGTTCAGAGCCTCGGCGCCGTCGGGGCTCTTGCGCGCCTCTGGCACCTTCGGAAACAGCACCACCGCGCCGATGCCCAGCTTGCGGGCGCGTTCGGCCTCGCGCAGCAGACCCTCGGGCGACCAGCGGGTCACGCCGGGCATGGATTCCAGCGCGTGGTCCCCGGCATCTTCGTGCACAAACAGCGGGTAGATTAACTGTTCCACGCTCAGGCGTGTCTGGCGCGTCAGGCCGCGGATGGCGGCACTCTTGCGGTTGCGGCGGGGCCGGCCGGGCAGTTCCATGCACGCATGATTGCGCATCTGCGCCCAAACGGCAAGCGGTGCAGTCGGGGTGCGCGGTGCGTTCGGGGCAAGAATGGCACGCCGATTCCAAACCCCGCGCCCGCGCCCCCGTCCGCCGCGTGATACAGTTTCTTCATGGCAGACACGGCCCTTGTACCGGCTGCCCGCGCCAGTGCCTCCGCGCCGCACCGCGAGGCCCGGGACCTGCTTCGTTCCGCGCTTAAACCTGACCCTGACCTGCTCCGGGTGGGCCCCGACCGCCGCATTCTGTGGCGTCTGGTGCCGCTGGTGCTGGTGCCCTTTGCCGGCGCGGCGGTGCTGGCGCTGCACCCGCCGCTGTGGCCGCAGGATCCTGACGACAGCCGCCAGTGGGTTGACCCGGTCTGCTTTGGCGCCGCCGCGCTGGGCGTTGCCGTGCTGTTTGCCTGGGGCTGTCTGCGCGTGGTGGGGCGCTATGCCGCAAGCCGCCCCGACAACCCGCGCGACGCGCTGATCGAGTTCTACCGTGCCGCGCAGCACCACCCGACGCGCCTGGCCCTGCTGGCGCTTGCCCAGCCGCGGCCCGAATCGCCGCGCCCGGTGTTCCACTGGCTGCTGGCCGGGGCCGTGCCGGCGCTGGATCACGGCCGTGCCTTTACCCGCTACTGGCTGGCGTTGCTGCGCGGCAATCCCGCCGTCACGCGGCGCCTGCGCGTGCTGGACCTTGGGGTCACAATCGTGCGCCCCGACGTGGCCGTGGCCGGCCTGACACTGCGCGTGCGCAGCCTGCGGCGGGCGCGTGCGATCGCGGCGTGGGTGCCGGCGCTGGGTGTCGCTCTGGCGCCATTTGCCCTGGGCCCTGAATGGGTGCGCGCCGCGGGCGCGCCGTTCTGGGCTGCGGTCTGGGGCTGTCTGGCTCTGGCCGCGGCGACGCTGGTGCTGGCCTGGCATCTGGGCGGCGTGCGCGCCGAATCACGCGACGTGCCGCTGCGCAAGGTGCTGGTGCGCAACGGCCGCAACTGGCGCCTGCTGTTCGGCCAGTTCGAAGCCGCCGCCGAAGCCGACCTGTCGTGGCTGGAGTAGCATCACATGCCCGGCGTAATTGCACCGGGCCCGCGAAAGGTAGCCGACCGGATCGTGCCGGCTATCTTGATAACCGTTCGTTTGTTCTACAGGATCACGGGGCTCAAAGAGGGGCAATATGACGCGATCAACGCTGACGGCCCTTGTTTCCATTCTGGTTCTGGCCGCCTGCTCCGGTGGCAAACCCGCGGACCACAGCAACACGCCGGCGTCAAAAACCACCGGGGCCGGCAACACTGTCGGTCAAGACCGAAGGACAGGGGTCGAGGCGGTCCCTCAAGACCCTGATGTGCACCCGGCATGGTTGGCGGTGAGTTGCATGCAGGATTCCCGGATGCCGACGTTTAAGGTAGACGACCAGACCTTGAACCGCGAGAGTTTCATCAAGAAGTTACAAGGGTACGGGCTGCGCCAGGACCCCGATTCCGGCCTTCCGGGCCAGCTTGACCCGGGCATCAGCAACAACCCGGTCGTGGTGCAAGCTCAGTGGACGGACAACGCTCGTGTGCTTTTTGAAGTAATGGAATGTTGTGGCATTGCGGGCATAAGGCGTCTTGTGCTTGATCTTGGCAGTCGCAGGTTCTGTTGCGACTTGCCCACTGACTCGCCCCCCCCGCCACCACCACCAAGCCCGAACTTCCCGGAAGACGGGGACGGCTTGCCCGACGCAAGCAGCTCCCTGATGGCGCAAACCGGCGGACGCTCCATCCGCGTTGTGCCCGTGTTCAGCAAAGAGCAGGGCGTCTATGGCTTCTCCGTGAACGAGAAACAGGTGAAATCCCCGGTAAAAGAGGGCGCGTTCAAGATCAGGACACTGGTACGGGAAGACAGGAGCATTGACTTGAACGTGTGGTCCACAGCGCGGGACGCACTGGTCGAAGGGCTGGAAAAACTCAACCTCGGCGCCGGCAGGCACGAAGTTTCAGTTGTCGTGTGCCACAGTGGAAGCACGATCGATAAACTTGACTGGGCGAGTATCGCGGCGGTTGCCGTCTGCATAGATGCAGTTAACCACATGAACGCCCGGCGCTCGGCCCAAAGAAAGCCCTCCGTGCTGCTCACGTTTCGACTGCTTGGCTGACAAGGCTTGCTGTTAAACACGCGAGGCGCGATCTCGGCCGCGCTCTGTTCCTTCGGACACGCGCCACTTTTCAGGCGCGAACAAGGCGGAACAGGGCATCAAGCTGTTTCAGCAGCGCCGGCATGTCCTTCAGGTAGATCATGTTCGGGCCGTCGCTGAGCGCCTTCTCGGGCTCGGGGTGGGTTTCCGCAAACAGGCCGTCGCAGCCCGCGGCCACGGCCGCGCGCGCCATCACCGGCGCAAACTCGCGCTGGCCGCCGCTTTTGTCGCCCATGCCGCCGGGCAGTTGCACACTGTGGGTGGCGTCCATGACTACCGGGCAGCCGGTCTTCTGCATGATCGGGATGCTGCGCATGTCTGAAACCAGGTTGTTGTAGCCGAAACTCGCCCCGCGTTCCGTCAGCATCACGCGGTCTTTGGCCCCGGCCTCGGCCATCTTGTCCACCACCTTCTGCATGTCCCAGGGCGCCAGAAACTGCCCCTTTTTGATGTTCACAACGCGGTTGTGCTTGATTGCCGCCGCCGCCGCGGCTTCCAGCAGATCGGTCTGGCGGCACAGAAACGCCGGAATCTGCAGCACGTCGCACACCTCGGCCACCGGGCCGCACTGCGACGTTTCGTGCACATCCGTCAGCACCGGCACGTCGAACTGCTGCCTGATCCTGGCCAGTTGCTTCAGCCCTTCCTCAAGCCCCGGGCCGCGGAAGCTTTTACCGCTGGTGCGGTTGGCCTTGTCGAAACTGGCCTTGAAAATGTACGGCAGGCCCAGTTCGTCGCAGGCCCGGCGCATGGTCTGGGCGATCAGGGCGGGGGTGTCGCGGTTTTCCAGCACGCACGGCCCGGCAATGACAAACAGCTTTTTGCCGTCAAGGTTGAGTTTGCCGAGTTTCATGGGGCTCCGGATTACTGCGCCGGGGGCAGGTCGCCCTTGCGCGAGGCTTCAAACACGATCTGGTTGGTGCCGCCGGGGCGGGGCGTCTTGCCCTTGACCTTTTCAAACGTGTGCGCGCCCTTGAGCGGAAACGCTTCGCCGCTGCTGATTTCCCAGACGCACAGTTCGGTGCTGCCCAGCCCGGCACGGTCCCACACCTTGACCACCAGCTTGTCGCCGGCGCGCCATTCCATGTCAAAGGGCCGGTCCAGCCAGTTGGCGGTCAGGGGATCCTTGCCCACCTTGGCCTTGCGGGCGCCGAACTGTTTGCTTTCCCACAGCAGGCGGGTTTTGCCGTCGGCGTTGACGGACTCGACGGTGACCTGGATGTCGAGATTCTCGCCCTCGCTGAACTCTTCGGGGCTGAGAACCACGCTGGTGACCTTGACGGTGTAGACACCGGACTTGTCGAGTTTTTCGGCGCCAACCTTGAAAAACGTGCGCACCAGCGGCCCGACCACGGGCAGTTCCGGGTTCAGAAACCCGGCCACACCGGCGGCCAGCACAACCAGCAGCAGCAAGCCCAGCAGCGTCAGGCCCTTGCTGCCGCCCTTCTTTTTGGGGTCACCCATGTGGAACCTCCGGATCCAGTTTAGCGCGGCCGCGGCACGGGGCCACCAGCGGCAAAGTGGCCCGGTAAAGTCTGCAATTTTGTGGCAATTGGGCAGGCCGGTTTCGTATTGCATAGGGCCGTGCGGAATCGTTTCGGGTGGGGACCATGCCGGACCTGCTGGTGGATCTTGAAACGGGCCAGGCCCAAACGCCGCTGTACCAGCGGATCGCAGACTCAATCCGCCAGGACGTGCTGGCGGGGCGGCTGCGCCGGGGCGAGCGCGTGCCCAGCACACGTTCGCTGGCGCGCGACCTGCGGGTCAACCGCAATACCGTGGCCCAGGCCTTTGAGGTGCTGATCGCCGAAGGTTTTCTGGAGGGCCGGCACGGCAGCGGCACGTTTGTAGCGCGCGAGCTGCCGCACGCGCCGTTCAGCCCGCAGGGCCCGCGGCCGAACCTGACGCGGCTGCGGCGCGTGGCGCTGGCCAACAGCCCCACGCCGCCGGCGTTTTACGCCCGCATCATGAGCCCCGATGGCCTGGCGCCGCTGCCGGGCATAGACATTGACCTGCGGCACGGCGTGCCGGACCTGCAGGCCTTTCCGCTGCGCCTGTGGCGGCGGATTGTGGGCCACCAGTTGCTGGTGGCACGGCGCGACCGCATGCACTACGGCAGTGCCTACGGGCTGGTCGAGCTGCGCAAGGCGATTGCGGCGTATCTGGGCCGGGCACGCGGGATTGACTGCACGCACCGCAACGTGCTGATCACCAGCGGCAGCCAGCAGGGGCTGTGGCTGACGGCCAGCCTGCTGGCCGGCCCCAGCGACCGCGTGATGCTGGAAGACCCGGGTTATCTGGGTGCGCGCAGCGTGCTGTCCAGTCTGGGGGCGAAGATCGTGCCCGTGCCCGTAGATGTTGAGGGCGCGTCGGTGGCCGCCGTGGCGCGCGCCGCGACCGAACCCGTGACGCCCAAACTGCTGTACCTGACGCCCAGCCACCAGTACCCCACGGGCGTGACGTTGAGCGCCGCGCGCCGCATGGAACTGCTTGAGTTGGCCGCGCGCCACGGCTTTGTGATCATCGAGGACGACTACGACAGCGAGTTCCGGTACGAAGGCCGTCCGGTGCGGGCGCTGGCCGGCATAGATTCCGCCGGCGTGGTGTGTTACGTGGGCAGCTTCAGCAAGGTGATGTACCCCGGCCTGCGCGTGGGCTACGTCGTGGGGCCGCAGTGGCTGGTTGACGCCATGGTGGCGATGCGCTGGCACGTGGACTTCATGCCCGCGATGCTGGAAAGCGCGGCCCTGGCCCAGTTCATTGAGGAAGGCCACTTCGAGCGCCACCTGCGGCGCATGCGCGCGCTGTACGCGCAAAAGCGCGAAGTGCTGGTGACGGCGCTGCGGCGGCACATGCCGGGCGCGCTGGCGGCGCCGCTGGCCGCCGGCGGCATGAAGCTTGCGGTCAACGTGCCGCGCCACCTTGGCCGCGACGAAGCCCTGCACCGCGCCGCCCGCGCCGGCGTGCGCCTGATGGACCCCGGCCAGTGCTATCTGGACCCGGCCCGCGCGCCCAACCGCCTTCTGATGGGGTTTGCTTCGCTGCCGGCGGACCGGCTTGAAGAGGCCGTGCGCCGCATTGCCGCGGCCTGGAAGTAGCGCGATTACGGCTTGTGCTGGCGCGCCGCGGTTTCACCCGCCGGCACCTCGGGCGTGAAGTACTTCAGGCCGACCACCCCTGCCAGCACCAGCGCCAGGCTTACCACGCGCCCCAGCCCGCGGTCTTCACCCAGCACCATCATGCCCAGCAGCGCCGCGCCGAAGGCGCCCAGGCCTGTCCACACGGCATAGGCCGTGCCGGCAGGCAGCGACTTCATGGCCACACCCAGCAGGGAAAGGCTGATGATCATGAAGACCACGGCCGTCACGCCGTAGCCGAGGTGGGTAAACCCGTCGCTCTTTTTCAGGGCAATCGCCCAGACCACTTCACAGGCGGCAGCCAGCAGCAGAATCACCCAGGCCATGACAGTCTCCGTACGCAAGCAGGCGCCGCGCGGGCGCCTGCGAAAGTCTGGCGGAGAGGGAGGGATTCGAACCCTCGGTCCCTTTCAGGACACCCGCTTTCCAAGCGGGCACAATCGGCCACTCTGCCACCTCTCCGCGGGGGGCAGACTATAACGCGCGGCACCGGGTTCGGAAGTTGCGGCTTGGCGGCCTTTTTGCCCCGGAAGCACGCCGTCCACAAACTATCCGTCGGCCGCCAACATGCATGGCCAAGCGGTTTTGCGGCCGGTCGGGCTTCCCGCTGTCGCGCCGGTTTGTATACTCTGAAAGATGGCGAACCGGCTGGTCAAACGCGCCCCCAAGGCACCCCTTGTCGCGCCCAAGGACCCGCTGCAGCGGGCCCGCGACAATTACCCGCGCCGTGTCGCCATGCCCGTTTCCATGGCCCAGGCCATGAGCGTCTTTCTGGACGAAGCCCGCAAACTGAACAAATCGCGCCGCGCGCGCATCCAGGGCGCACTGGAAATCGCCCTGGCGGAAATCCCCGGCCTTGCGGGTGTCCGCGACCGCATCAAGGTCGGCGGCGTGGACAAGGGCGGCACGGTTCAGCTTGTCGTGGACGGGCCGACACTGGCCCACGAACTGGGCGTGGTTTACAAAGCGGCGCTGCTGGACAAACTGCGCCGGCTGCTGCAGGGCAAGGACTCGCTGGCCGGCATCACCGTCAAGGCCGGCCGCACCGCACAACGGATCAAGCAACGCGACGTCTGAGGACTTCATGGCCAACACTGACACCGCCACGCGCATCGCCGAATACGACGCCAACGACCTGATCAAGCTGGAGGGTCTGGACGGCATCCGCAAGCGCCCCGACATGTACATCGGCGGCCGCGACGTCAACGGCCTGCACCACCTGGTGTTCGAAATCGTGGCCAACAGCGTGGACGAAGCCCTGGCCGGCCGCTGCAACCGCATTGATGTCGAATTCCACAAGGACGGCTCGTGCGCCGTCACCGACGACGGCCACGGCATTCCCGTGGGCATCAACAAGCAGACCGGAAAACCCGGCGTTGAAATGGTGCTGACCGACCTGCACGCCGGCGGCAAGTTCGAGGGCAAGGCCTACAACACCGCCGGCGGCCTGCACGGCATCGGGTTGAAGGCCGTCAACGCCTGCAGTGAATGGACGCGCGTCACGGTCTGGCAGTCCGGCCAGGAACACGAAATCGGCTTTGCCCGCGGCAAGGTGACCCAGAAGCTGAAGGTCACGGGCAAGACCGAAAAGACCGGCACGCGCGTGCACTTCATGCCGGACAGGGAAATTTTCGAAACCACCGAGTTCAAGTACGGCCCGGTGGCGGCGCGCCTGCGCGAACTGGCGTTTCTGGCCAAAGGCCTGAGCATCCACCTGGTGGACCACCGGCCTGACGGCAAGGAAGAGATCTTTCACTTCAAGGACGGCATCAAGGAGTTCGTGGCCTGGCACAACCGCAACAAGACCAAGATCAACGAAGAAGTCTGCTACGTCCACAAGACGGTCAACCAGGGCCAGCCCGATGAAGTCGAAGTCGAGGCCGCCTGGCAGTGGAGCGACGGCGAAGGCGAACAGCCCTGCCACACCTACGGCAACTACATCAACAACCCGTTCGGCGGCACGCACCTGACGGGCTTCCGCAAGGGGCTGACCCGCGGCCTGAGCCGCTACATCAAGCGCTACATCGAACAGAAGGGCAAGAACAACAAGAACCTGGTCGAGCCCGCGGGCGACGACTTCCGCGAAGGTCTGTACGCCGTGGTCAGCGTAAAGGTGAAAAACCCGCAGTTTGAAGGCCAGACCAAGGTGCGCCTTTTGAACCGCGAAGTTGAAAGCGCGCTGGACACCGTGATTGCCGAGGCCATGGAAACATTCCTTGAGGAACACCCCAAGGCCGCCGAGCGCATCTGCGAACAGGCGCTGCTGGCCGCGCGCGCGAGAGAGGCCGCGCGCAAGGCCCGCGAGGTGGTGCGCAAGGGCGCGCTGCAGACGGGCTTTCTGGCCACCAAGCTGGCGGACTGCCTGACCCGAAACAAGGACGAAGCCGAGCTGTACATCGTCGAAGGTGATTCGGCCGGCGGCTCGGCCAAACAGGGACGCGAGCGCATGTTCCAGGCGATTCTGCCGCTGCGCGGCAAGATCCTGAACGTGGAAAAGGCCACACTGGCCAAGATGCTGCAGCACCAGGAAATCCAGAACCTGATTGCCAGCCTGGGCACCGGCATCGGCAGCGAAGACCCCGCCAAGGGGGGCTTTGACCTGGGCAAGCTGCGCTACAACCGCGTCATCATCATGACCGACGCCGACGTGGACGGCAGCCACATCCGCACGCTGCTGCTGACGTTCTTTTACCGCCAGTTGCCGCAGTTGATTGAAACCGGCCACGTGTATGTGGCCCAGCCGCCGCTGTACAAGGTGACGCGCAAGAAGAAGCAGGAATACGTGCGCAGTGACCGCGAAATGAACGACACGCTGATGCGCATGGGCCTTGAGGGCTGCACGTTTTCGGTGCCCAAAGACATGGACATTCCGGCCAAAGGCCGTGAATACAGCGGCGGGCAACTGCGCAGCGAAATCTTCGAGCGCCTGATCAAGGTCGAGGAACTGGCCGGGCGCATCGCGCGCAAGGGCGTGAACCCGCAACGTTATTACGCCCAGTACAGCGAGAAATCCAAAACCCTGCCCGTGAACATCGTGGTGGTGGACGGCGGCGCCCGGTACTTCCATGACGCGCAGGAAAAGGAACTCAACGCCTTCATCAAGGAGCGCGAAAAGCAGGGCCGGTTTGTGATGACGCGCGCCCAGATCAGCAGCAAGGAAACCGAAACCGACGCCGCCGCCTTCGACTTCGACAAGGTAGACGAACTGATCGAGATGAGCGACCTGGCCGAAGAAGGCGCCGAGCTGCTCAAGCAGTTTGAAATCCGCGGCTTCCCGGCCTGGACTATCCACGGCCGCGAAAACCAGGCCCAGCAGTTCAGCCTGCGCTTTGAAGACGGCGAGGAAGTGCCGGTACTCAGCCTGTACGCCGCGCTGGCGCGCGTGCGCGAACAGGGCCGAAAGGGCATCAGTATCCAGCGTTACAAGGGTCTGGGCGAAATGAACGCCGACGAACTGTGGGAAACCACGATGGATCCGGCCAACCGCGTGCTGCTGCGCGTGACCATGGAAGACGCCGACGCCGCCGACGAAATGTTCACGATTCTGATGGGCGACGCCGTCGAGCCGCGCCGCCAGTTCATTGAACGCCACGCGCTGGAAGTAAAGAATCTGGACATCTGAAAAAGCCCGTCCGGGTCACGGACGGGCTTTTCGTTCACGCGTCTGCAACGCATCAACTGTCAGGAAAGAACTTGAGCGTCCCGGGGGCCGGCTGTTCCTGCGGCCGCGACCGGTGCACCTTGAACGCGCCGGGGTGGTTCAGCTCGTACTGCAGCTTGGCGCGCTCCAGCGCCGCGTGCATGTGAACGTCAAGCTCGGCCAGATTGTTCTGGCGGATCAACTGCGCGGCGTGGGCCGTGTCCATGAAGTCGCGGGCCATTTCCAGAAACCCGGTGATCTGCCGGGCATCCAGCGCGTTCTCGCGGCACTGTTCAATCGCCCGCACGTCAAAACGG
Organism: Planctomycetota bacterium; assembly: GCA_015075515.1. Taxonomy (GTDB): domain Bacteria; phylum Planctomycetota; class UBA8742; order UBA2392; family UBA2392; genus H3-PLA7. The sequence goes on along the minus strand of JABTUE010000001.1, from coordinate 721,713 downwards.
TCGTACAGCTTGCGCAAGCTGGCGTCATCCGCCTTGGGCAGCGGCGCGGGCTCCAGCCGGACTTCCTGCAGCGCCATGCCGGACTCGTGCCGCGCCGCGGCGCGCATTACCGCAAGCCGCCGCTGCTCGCGCCGGTGACCCAGCATGAACATGAAAATAAAAAACAGCGAGATGCCGACCGGCACCAGTGCCACCACCCCGCCCTCGCCCCTGGATTTGATCAGCGCCACCAGCCCGAACACGCCCAGCAGAATCGCCACCAGCCACATCAGACCGTTGGCCACACCGCGGGGTTGGTTGCCGGGCTCAACTTCGCGCCAGGCGCGCTCGCGATCCCATGGGTTCATCATGACACTGCTCCGCCAGAGCGACTCGTTGCCCCACCGCGTTGAGTATAACACATGGAACGCAAGGATGCGTCCAAACTTGCATCACAGGCCGGGTTCGGACTCTCGGCATTCCCGGTTTACTGACGCACCCCCGGAAGACCTTTCCCGGCCCGGCACTCGTCCCGCCAGGCGTCACGCAGCAGGTCATAGTCTGACGCCCGGCGCAGCCCGGCCAACAACAGACACAGGCCGAAGCCACCTGCCAGAGTCGCCAGCAGGAGCATTGGTTCGGTCTTTGCCAGTGCAAACACAGAGACGCAGACCACCAGGGTGCCCACCGCGCACTGGGTGACCGCTGCCGCCAGCATCCGAACCAGCGGCCGGTTCAAACGGTGGATGCGCGAAGGTTTCGCCAGCGTCGCCAGCAACGCCCGGCGATCCATCGCGCCGCGCGCCATGCGATGGCACAGGGCCAGCACCAGCATGGCCGCAACACCCAGGAAAAACACCACCGGCGTCAACAACGCCAGATCGCGGTGACAGAATGTCGCGGGGAAAATCGAGGCCAGAAGGCCCGCCAGGGTAATGCCGGTGCACCACCTCAGGCGTGTGCGGTGACGGGCGGGGTTGGCCAGGGAGGCAATCCGGCGCATACAGTCAGTGTAACGCATGGAAAAGCACATCGGCAAAACGGCAAAGAAAAACTTCCCGCCATTGTCGCATTTGGCGCCAAGGGGTAGACGCCTCGGCGGCCACAGAGCCCGGCCGCAAAAAAGGGCTGAAGTGCCCCGAATGTTGTGCCAAGAAATGCGAGGTCGCACGATTCGACTAAGCGGCGCCCATTCGTTCAGACCGCGGCGCCATGACATAAGTGCGACATACGGAAGCTCCGGTGCCCCGATACGTGATATTCATGACGAAAATGTGACACTCGGCGGGATCCTCTACCGGCAAAGTCTTGGCTCCCTGACAATAATATGACAATTGGGGCTTACTTTGGGCGGGTTTGGGGGACCCCCAGCGAAGCCCCGACCCTCACCCGTGGTCTGCACAGGCAACAGAGAAGGCACGTTGGCGGGCGAAAAAAGCACGAAGCCCCCGCCGTTCGGGGGCCTCTGGGCCGGGGTTCGGAGCCCCGGCCTTGCTTCGTACAGCGGCGGGACTTTCGCCCCGCAAGTGCCGCCCCCGTTGCCGGAGACGACCCTGAGCCTGTGCGCGGGGGTTTGAGTCCCGCGTGGGGGCGCGACCCCCGGGACGGACTTGCAGAGCCGCGTCCCTTGGCCCGGTGCTGCAACACCGCGCTGCACTGCAAGAACCATATCCCGTGAAAACCGCTTGTCAAAGCCTGTCGGCGGATAGTTGAGATGTGGAAACCTGACCTGTTTCCGACACACCTAACCCACCAGCTGCCCGGCCCGCGTCACCGCATTTCGGAACAGCTCAAACCCGTCCCCGCAGGTCAGCCGCTGTTCCTCGCTCAGGCCGCGGTACCGCTCGTTTCGCTTCCAGTCGGGGTGGTGGAAGTGCCGGATGTTGCGCTCGGGATGCGGCATCAGGCCCAGAACCTGGCCGCTCTTGCTGCAAATGCCGGCAATCGCGCGGTCGGCGCCATTGGGATTGAAGGGGTACTGTTGCGTCGGCCGACCGTTTGTGTCCACGTACTGAAACACAATCTGGCCGTCGGCCTCCAGTTCATCCAGCACATCGGGCGGCGCGGTAAAACGGCCCTCGGCGTGGGCCACCGGAAAGCTGACAATCTTGCGGCCGGACACAAATGGGGTTTTCTCGCTGACAATGCGCAGATCTACCCACAGGTCGTTGTAGCGGCCGATCAGGTTGAAGGCCAAGGTCGCGCGCGGCGGGTCATCAAAAGCGCCGCGGCCGGTCAACAGACCCGCGCGCAGCAGCACCTGAAACCCGTTGCAGATGCCCAGCGCCAGCTTGCCGTCCTCAAGGAAGCGCTCGATTTCCGGCCGCAGCCGCGTGCGCAACTGGTTGGCAAACACCACGCCACTGCCAAGATCATCGCCGTAGCTGAAGCCGCCGGGGATGGCCAGCAACTGGTACTCGCGCAGCCGTTTCGGGTCGCGCAACAGCTCGTTGACGTGCAGGATTTCGGGCTCGGCGCCGGCCTTGGCAAAGGTCCACGCCGTTTCCCGTTCGCAGTTGGTGCCGGCAGCACGCAGCACAAGAACACGGGGCTGGTTCATGGTGCTGATTCAAGCGCAGCCGCGCGCAATGGCAATCAGAAAGCAGACGGATGGCAGGCGTGCCGCAACCGATTGCGGATAAAACACTTATGCTGTCGGCCCGGATTACCCCCAGTTTCGTCTTTCCCCAAGTAATCCATGCCCGTCCAATCACACTCATGTCATACCACCGCAAAAGGTTGTCGGAACCGAACCCTCGCGGCGGGTTGGCGTTGTTATCTGTATTCACGCTGGGCACAATCAGGCACTTCTTGAGGAGAGGTGCGGACCGCACAAGCCCAACCCGGGGCCTGTGTTGACTTCGGAGGACCGAGGCGAATGAAACTGCTCACTCTTTCCCGCACGGCCGCCGCACTTGCGGTCGTCACACTGTTCGGCAGCCTTGCCGTCGGACAGGTCAGCGACTACGGCCCGGCCAAGGTCGCCTACGACGACTACATCAAGCGCCCGTCGCTGCAGATGCGCACACGCGGACGCATCAAGCTGGCCATGACCGGCGACCTGCGCGCGCTCAAGATCCTGCATGACAGCTATGCCAAGGCCGAAGACCCCAAGGACCAGGTCAAATACCTGCTGTCCAGCATCGCCTCGCGCTATCTCAACGCCGAAGAACACGTCCCCACCTGGAAGGAATGGCGCGAAAAGAACCAGAAAGCCGAGGACGCCTGGCTGTGGTACAACAGCCTGCGTGTCACCCAGGGCTACATGGGCGACGACGACCTGGTTGCCGCCGCCAAGGACACCAAGAAAAACCTGTTCATCCGCGCCGCCGCCCTGGAAGCCCTGGCCTACGTCAGCAGCGACCAGTGCATCCCGCTGATGATGGAGCTGCTGCCTGCCGTGGCGGAACTCAAGGCCGGCATTGACCGCATGGTAATGCTGGAAACCTTTGCCCGCGTGTGGTACGCGCGCGCCCACGAACTGGGCACGGACAACTTCCGCAACTTCGGGCTCAAGTTCATTCCGCTGATCGAAGCCAAGGAAACCCACGACCGCACCAAGCTGGTGATGGCCCGGTATTTCCGCGAAATCTTCAGCACCACCCAGATCTACGTCAACGCCGCGCCCTGGCTGGATCGCCTGCTGAACCCCGAAAAACCCGAAGACCCGGCCAACAGCAAGTACAAGGCCGTGCCCCCGCCCACCAAGTTTGTGGGACTTGAGGCCAGCGGCAAGCGCATCGCCTATGTGATTGACCTGTCCGACTCGATGATGAAGCCGGTCAGCGTCAAGGAAAAGGAAGAGATCAAGAAGCCGCCCCCGCAGCGCGGCCCGGTCACGCCCGGCCGCGGCGAAAAGGGCAACCCGGACGGCCCCAAGCAGCCCGAAGTCAAGGAGGCAGAAAAACCCAAGGACATGGCCGATGACCTGCCCTGGGACAAGATCAAGGTGCGCTTCCACGTCGCCCGCGAATATCTGAAGCTCAGCCTCAAGTCGCTGCGCCCGGATCAGGAGTTCTGCATCATCGGCTTTGGCACCGACGCCAAGTTCTTCAACAGCACCAAGGGGCTGGTGCCGGCCAGCGCCCAGAACGTGCAGGCCGCAATCCGCGAGCTGGACGCGATTCGCCCCGGCCCGGCCACCGAAATGCGCAAGGACGGCGTGCTTTGGGGTGACACCAACCTGCACGGCGGCATCCACCGCGCCTTCAAGGCCAAACGCGGCGGCCCGGTGCGCGAATACGAATACGTCGAGCCCACCACCTGGACCGACGGCGCCGACACGGTGTTCATCCTGTCCGACGGCGACCCCACCGACGATGACTGGGCCATCAACGACAAGCGCGACCCGGACGACCAGACCGGCGACCCGGAAACCCGCACCAAGATGCCCGACCAGGATGTTCTGCGCTTCCCCGGCCCCTACGGGTACCGCTACGAGGCCACGTACCTGCCCGACGACGTGATGCGCATGAACCTGTTCCGCAAGTGCGAAATCAACATCGTGGGCATCGGTGAAGTGAGCTACAGCCTGTTGCAGAAGATCGCCCAGGCGGCCCTGGGCAGCCAGGTCAAGATGATCAGCGGCAACTAGCGGATGATGTGACAAAACAGGGGGCCTTCGGGCCCCCTGTTTTCTGGTCAAGCAGCACCGCCCGGCGGCACTTAATGGCAGAATGCACGGCCGGGGGCAAAACCCGAAGCAACCCTGAGGAAGCCACATGCGTATCTTTGAGCCTCACATCCACATGATCAGCCGCGTCACCGACGATTACGAAAAAATGGCCGCGGCCGGCATCACCCACGTGTGTGAACCGCAATTCTGGCTTGGCCAGCCGCGCACCAGCGTCGGCACCTTCATTGACTACTTTCATCACCTTACGGACTACGAGGTGAAGCGGGCGGCGGACTACGGGATTAAACACTTCTGCACGATCGGCCTGAACCCCAAAGAAGCCAACGACGACCGCGTGAACAGGGACGTGATGGCGATCCTGCCCCAGTGGGTGAAACACCCGCTGTGCCTGGCCATAGGCGAGATCGGCCTGGACAGCCACACGCCCAAGGAAGAAGAATACCTGCGCAAACAGCTTGACCTGGCCAAACAGACCGGCATGCCGATCATGGTGCACACGCCGCACCGCGAAAAGTTCAAGGGCACCAAACGCATCATTGATATCTGCAAAGAGGTCGGCATGAACCCCGACCTGTGCCTGATTGACCACAACAACGAAGAAACGATCCCGATCACCAAGGATGCCGGCTACTGGGCCGGCCACACGGTGTACCCCGTCACCAAGCTCAGCCCTGAGCGCGCCAGCAACATCCTTAAACGCTTCGGCACCGAGCGCATGATGCTCAACAGCAGCGCCGACTGGGGCCCCAGCGACTGCCTGAACGTGCCCAAAACCGTGGGCGAACTGCGCCGCAACGGATTTACCGAGGAGCAGATCCAGCGCGTGGTGTGGGATAACCCGTTCAACTTCTATGCCCAGAGCGGCAAGCTGGAAGAAGAGCGCAAGAAACTGGCCCACACCTTTCTGCCCGAGACCGTGGGCGTGTAGACTGCGCCGCGCGCGTTACCGGAACGACAGGCGCCGCAGCGAACCGTCGCATGCCAGCAGCAGCTCGTTTTCGGGCGTGGCGGCCAGACTGGTGACACGGCCGGTAAAACGCGCCAACTCGCGCCCGCCGTCTACTTCGTACAGCACCAGCGCGTCGGGCTCGGCGCTGGCCAGAACCGTGCCGCCATACAACAGGGCGATGCCCGCGGGGGCGGCCGCCGTCAGCACCGTGCGCTCGGCGCCATCGGGCCCGCGCACAGCCACCAGCGTGCCCCAGCCCACGGCGGAAGACTGGCCGTCGGCCGAAAGCGCCATCAGGTCCACCGCCGCGCCGGCGCGCGGGCTCAGGCGCTGGGGGTCGCCGCGCAGGTCGGTACGGTACACGGCATCCTGCCAGCGCAGCAACGCCGCGCCGAACAGCGCCGCCACAACGGTGTCGTCGGGCGGGGCGCTGTGGCCGGTGCGCAGCTCGGTGGTCGAGCCGTCGCGTACTGCCGCCAGCTTTCCGCCCTCGCGCCACAGCAGCATGCCGCCGGCCCCGGCACCCAGCAGCACCCCCGGCGCGAATGTATCACCGCCGGCCACGCCGCTTTGTTCGCCGGTTGTGACCGCCACCTGCGTGCCCGCCAGGTACACGCGCGTGGCGCCGGCCAGCGGCAGATGCCCGCGCCCCGGCAGGTACGCCGCGCGGTCGCCCTCGGGCCCGGTCAGCACAAAACCAAAGGGCTGGGCCTCGGCCTCAAGCTGGGGCGGTAACGCGGCCAGCGGCATGCCCGGCGCCGCGCCGTCGCGCGCGCGCAGGCCCACTTCGCCCCGGCCGTTGCCGAACACCAGCCCCAGCGGATGCCAGGCCGCAAACAGCGGCCCGTAGCCTCCCAGGCTGCGTTCACCCGTGCGGCCAGGCCCGAACTCGAGCACCCGCCCGCCGCCCACGCCCGTCAGCGCCGTGCCGTCAGACAGCAGTTGCAGCACACCGTCGGCCCGGGCCGGCAGTTCCCGGCGCGTGCGCTGGCGCACCCGGTCGCCCGGCGTTTCCAGCACGAAGTATTCAAGCTCCAGCGTGCTGCGCGCCGCCAGCGCCACACCGCCGCCGGTCTGGCCCAGACGCACCGTTTCCGGTTCAAAGGCCAGCGCCGCCAGTTCCACCAGCGGCTGGTCGTCCCGCGCGCGGTACAGCGCCCGGCTGTCGGCCACATACAGGTCGCCCCCGGCGCCAAAGCACGCGGCTCTGGCTTCACCACGCGGCAGGGAAACGGTCGTTTCGTTCCAGCCCGCGGCGGTGCGGGTCAGCATGGTCAGACCGTCGCGGCCGCGGCAGACCAGCAGGCGCCGCCAGTCCGGCGCCGCGGCCAGGTGCTGCACGCGCGCGCCGGCCGCGGCAATTTCGACAAAGCGCAGCATGCCGCCGGATTCCTCCACGGCAAACACGCGGCCCTGCGCGGCCAGAACCGCCAGTCTGCCCGCGGGTTCAACCAGCAGCGCCTCGGCCGCCGGCACCAGCGGGCCGGGGCCCAGAACCGGAGAGCCCGACGCCACCAGAGAGCCGTCCATGCCGTCGTAAAACTCGACCACACAGGTGCCGGGCACATTGCGCGCCACCACCAGCCGCGCGCCGTCGGGCGTCACGCCGCCGCAGGCCGCCGGCGCGTCGGGGTGCAGACTGCCGCGCAGCCGCAGCACCGGCTCGCGCGCGCTGGCCGCCGCCACCGGCCACCACGGCGGCGCGCCGTGGCGCAGGCTGTCCTGCACCAGCGCCTGGGCGCGATCCGGGTATCCCGCCCGCGCCTCGGCCACGGCCAGCCGCGCGCAGGCCAGCCCCAGCGCCCGCGACTGCGCCTCAAGTTCCGCGCGCGCGCGCGCGGTTTCAGCCCGTGACCGGTCCAGCGACCGCGCAATTTCGGCCTGTTCGACACGCGCGGTATCGGCGTCGCGGTCGGCCTGGCGCACCTGGGTCTGCATGCGCCGGTAACCCGCCAGACCCAGCGCCGCGCCCGTCACCAGCACCGCCGCCAGCACCCCGAACACCGTGCGCTGCAGGCGCAGGCGCGCCAGCAGCTTCCACTGCGGGGGCAACTCGGGCTGTTCCGGGGCTTGAGCCATCGGATAAACCTTTTACTTTGCCGCGCGCGCCGTAGCATACGCGCGGTGGGGCAGCAGCGCCGGACGCATCCACCGCGCCCGGCCTTGCGGAGACCAGTTGTGCTGATCCTTCTGAAGTCCGGGGCGTCGGCCGTCCAGATTGAAGCCATTTCCGCCCGCGCCAAGGAACTTTCCCTGATTCCCCAGCCCGTGCGCAGCGGCAGCCTGGAGCTGCTTTCGCTTACCGGCGCCACAGCCGCCGTGGACCCGGCGGCTTTTGCCTCCATGCCCGGCGTGGCCCGGGTGATGAACCTGAGCGCGCCGTTCCGACTGGCCTCGCGCGAATTCCGCCGCGAAGACACCACGGTGGACGTGGCGGGGGTGCGGATCGGGCCGGGCACGTTCACGGTCATGGCCGGCCCCTGCAGCATTGAATCTCCGGCCCAGGCCGCCGACGCGGCCAACGCCGTCAAGGCCGCGGGCGCGCCGGTACTGCGCGGCGGGCTGTACAAGCCGCGCACCAGCCCCTACAGCTTTCAGGGTCTGGGGGCCGAGGGTTTTGCGCTGATGGACACGCTGCGGGCGCAGACCGGCCTGCGCTTTGTCACCGAAGCGATTGACGAACAGAGCCTGGAACAGGTTGAGGCGCACGCCGACATGATCCAGATCGGCGCGCGCAACATGCAGAACTTTTCGCTGTTGCGGCGCGCCGGGCGCTCGAAGCTGCCGGTGCTGCTCAAGCGCGGCATGTCGGCGACGCTCGAGGAATGGCTGAACGCCGCCGACTACGTGCTTTCGGGCGGCAACCCCAACGTGGTGCTGTGCGAGCGCGGCATCCGCACCTTCAACACCCACGCGCGCAACACGCTGGATCTTGGCGTGATCCCGGCGGCGCGCGAACTGACCCATCTGCCGATTCTGGTTGACCCCAGCCACGGCACCGGCCGCGCCACGCACGTGCCCGCCATGGCCTGCGCCGCGCTGGCCGCCGGCGCCGACGGCCTGCTGGTCGAAGTTCACCCTGACCCCGGCCACGCCCTGAGCGACGGCGACCAGAGCCTGACACCCGAACGCTTCAACGCGCTGATGAAGCTGCTGCGCCAGCTTGCCCCGGCCTTTGGCCGTGCCCTGTGACGGAGGCCCCGTGTCGCGTTTTGTGCTTGCCTTTGACGTGGACCAGCAGAAGGACGTGCTGGCCGCCCTCAAGACCGTGCGCGGCGTGGTGATCGCGTCGCCGCCGGCAGCCGACGGGACGCTGGTGCTGCGCACCACCACCCGCACGCTGGATGACGAAACCGCGGCAATCCGCAGCGTGGAGGACATCCCCGGCGTGATTGACCTGCGGCTGCTGGATTGAGCCGCCGCGCCGTTTCCAAAACGCCGACGGCTGTTACCCTCTGCGGCCCGAAAGGACACCCATGACCGAGGCATTCCATTACAAGGGCGGCGAGCTGTTCTGTGAATCCGTGCCCGTGGCCGCTATCGCGCGCAAGGTCGGCACGCCGGTCTACATCTACAGCCAGAATCACTTTGTGCGCCAGGTTCAGGCAATCAAGGACGCGTTTCGCGACGTGCAGCCGATGGTGTGCTACGCCGTCAAGGCCAACAGCAACCTGGGGCTGCTGCGCGCGCTGGCGCTGGCCGGCGCCGGTTTTGACACCGTTTCGCGCGGCGAAATCTACCGCGCGCTGCGCGCCGGGGCTGAACCCGGCAAGATCGTGTTTGCCGGCGTGGGCAAGCAGGAACACGAAATCGAGTACGCCCTGGAGCAGGGCATACTCATGTTCAACGTCGAGAGCGAAAGCGAACTGGAACTGATCGCCAAGGTCGCCGCGCGGCTCAAGGCCGACGCGCCGATTGCCCTGCGCATCAACCCCGACGTGGACCCCCAGACCCACAAGTACATCAGCACCGGAAAATCCGAAAACAAGTTCGGCATTGACCTGGCGCGCGCCGAGCAGTGCCTGGGGCGTATCCGCGAGCTCAAGCACCTGCGCCTGCGCGGCGTGCACATTCACATCGGCAGCCAGATCCTGAAAAACGACCGGCACGGCGAGGCAATTGACCGCGTGCTGCCGTTCATTGAACGCTGCCGGAAAATGGACTTTCCGCTGGAATACCTCAACGTCGGCGGCGGCTACGGCATTGCCTACGACGTGGGCCAGGGCGTGGACATCGCCGAGTTCGCGCGCGTGATGCTGCCCAAGATCAAGCAAAGCGGCCTGAAGATGCTGTCCGAACCCGGCCGCTTCATCAGCGGCAACGGCGGCGTGATGCTGACCCAGGTGGTGCATGTGAAGAAAAGCGCCGAAAAGGACTTTCTGATCGTGGACGCCGCCATGAACGACCTGATCCGGCCCACAATCTACCAGGCGTTTCACAAGATCTGGCCCGCGCGCCACCCCGGCCTTGCGGACGGCGGCGTGATGGGGGCCGATTCGCCCCTGACAGACACGAACCTGGGCAAGGACGCGCAGGTATATGACGTGGTGGGCCCGGTGTGCGAAAGCGGCGACTACTTCGCGCTGGGCCGCAAGCTGCCGCGCATGGAACAGGGTGAACTGGTGGCGGTGTTCAGCGCCGGCGCCTACGGCGCGACCATGGCCAGCAACTACAACACCCGCGGCCGCGCCGCCGAAGTCATTGTGAACGGCAGCGAATACTGGGTGGCTCGCGACCGCGAAACCGTCGAGGACATGATCCGTGGCGAACGCCTTACGCCGCGCGAAGTCTTCAAAGCCTGACGAACTGGCCCTGATCGTCAGCCTGACAGCCGGGGATTCCGGCCTGTCGCGCCGCGGCATGGCGTGCCTGTTAAAGCTGCGCCGCAGCCAGTTGCGCGTGATGGAGCAAAGCCGCGGCGCGCTGGTGCGGCTGCAACCCGGCGGAACCAAAGACCTGCGTGTGCCGGCGGGGCCGCCCGTCACCCGCAAGCCCCCCCGGCCCCTGCTGGACATGGCCGCCACCTGTGCCGACTCGCCCCTGGCCGGCGACTACCTGTCGCTGTTCCTGCTGCAACTGGCGGGCGATTACCCCGAACGTGGCAAGGCACTGCGTTCCATTCTGGCCGCCCGCCGCGACGGCCTGGATGTCCGCGCTGCTGCCCACGCCCTGTGGCACGCACGGGGCCAGTCCCAACTGGCCGCAGTTGCCCGCAGGCACAAATTTGACTCGGCACTGCTGGCCGCAACCCTTTGGGCCGCGCTCAAGCCGCTGTGCGAGGCCGTGGCCGCAGCCCTGACGCGTCATGTGAATCTGCCCACCGGCACAACGGATTGCCCGGTCTGCGGCGGCCCGGCCTGGGCCCGTTTCGGGGGCAAGGCCGCCTGCGCCATCTGCGAGACACGCTGGCGGGCGCGGTTTGAACCCGGCCTGTGGCAATCCATGGAAGGCCTCCAGGCAGAAGGCGCAAGGCGCGTCTATCACAGCAAGACCGGCCGGCGACTGGTGGAGTTCGACAAGGCTCTGTTCAAGCCGGCCTTCCACGCCGGGCCGATGATCGAGCTGATCCGCCTGCTGGAACAGCCGCGCTGAGACCCGACGGCGCAGGGCTCAGCCAGCCTTTCTGAACATGCCTTTGCGGTAGGCCGTGATCCGGCCTGTAAACGCGCTGGCGGCCACAGTCAGGGGGCTGGCAAGGTACAGCTTGCCGGGGCCGGAACGACCGGGGAAGTTGCGGTTGATGGCGCTGACGGTTACCTCTTCTTTGGTTTCGCTGACGCCGGGGCCGCAGCCGATGCAGGCGCCGCAGCCGGGGTTGATCACCTCAATGCCGGCCCTGGCGAACAGGGCCGGGTAGCCCTTTTGTTCGGCGTACTTCTTGACGTCTTCGCTGCCGTATTGAATGAACATGCGCACACCGGGCGCAACCTTCAGGCCGGCCGCCACGGCTTCCTGCACAACGCTGGCGTAGTAGTCAAAGTCTTCAGGCTTGCCGGCGGTGCAGCTTCCGCCGTAGGCAATATTGATCTTCACTTCGCCCAGATCCTCGATCAGCTTGCCGTAGGTCGGGTCGCCCGGCTCGGCCACCATGGGCCGTATCGCGCCCAGGTCTATGTCAAACACGCCGCCGTCGTACTTCGCGCCCGGGTCGGGGCTTACTGCGCGCCGCTTGAGTTCGGCAATACGTGCGTCGCTCAACTTGCGCACGTCCTTCATCCATTGCCACAGCACGTCGTCGGCCTCGCAGATGCCGGATTTAGCGCTGCATTCGGTGGCCATGTTGCACAGTGTCGCGCGCTCGTCCATCGAGACGCTGGCCAGGCCGGGGCCGCCGAATTCCATCACGCGGTTGAGCGTGTCTTCGCGTTTGGCGTGGTTATCAAGGATGTACAGCATGACGTCTTTGGCGGTGACGCCGGGCTGAAGCCTGCCCTTGAGATTGAAGCGGATACTTTCAGGCACCTGCACAAAGGTGAAGCCGCTGTAGATCAGTCCGGCGTACTCGGTCGCGCCCACGCCATAGGCCAGGCTGTTGCTGACTCCACCCATGCAGGTGTGGCTGTCGGTGGCCTGCACGAAGTCGCCCGGGTCAATGAAGTGTTCGCGGGCAACCTGGTGGCAGATGCCGGGGCTGATACCGTCGCGCGCGCTGTAGTCGCGCACGCCGGTGTGTTTCTGAAAGTGGTTCTGCATGCTGACCAGCGTGTTGATCTTGTCAGCGAACCTGGCAAAGCGCGCCACGCCCTTGGCGTACAGCAGGTGGTCTTCGAACACGGCAAATTTCTCGGGGTTCTGGACTATGTAATCCTTGCCGTATTCGCGTTCGAGAAAGTAGTGCACCTGGGCGGTGGTGTATTCGTGGCTGTAGCCCGCGTCCACATTGACCATCACCGGATCGCCGGGCTTGACCCAGGGCTCGCCCTGGCCGGGCACAAGATGGCTGGCGATCAGCTTTTCGGCCATGGTCATGGGTCGCTTGCCGTTGTTCAGCTTGGGCAGATCCAGCTTGCCCTGTTTGACCAGCTTGCTGAACTCGAACAGGCCGCCGTTTTCCAGAATCACGCGGGTAACCGGATCGTATTGTTTGGTGAAATCCGAAAGCGGCAGTGATTGGCCGGCCTGCAGGCGCTTGAGCTGTTCATGGTCGCCCATGATCTGGCCCAGGTTGATGTTGTTGCGTTCATGGATCGGGGCAAAGCTGGCGGCAATCACGATGCGGATGCCCGCCCATTTTTCAGCCTGGGGCGCGGTTTCGCGCGAGCTGCCGGTGCCCTTGCGCTGGCCGCTGACAATGACCTCGAAGTTGCCGTTGATCAGGGCGTCCTGGGTGAACACGCGCTCGCCTTTGGCGTCTACCAGCCCGGCGTAGGCGTTACGGGCCAGGTCTTCGGGGCGGTAGTCAAAGCAGACCCAGTTGGGAGTCATGGTGTCGGTGTTGATGTCGTCCAGCAGGTCGGAGACCTTGAGGTCCGCCATGCGCAGGTTCAGGCCTTCGTAAAGCTGCCTGCGGATCAGCTCGAGATCCTTGGTCAGAAACAGCACGCGCTTGCCGGGCGTGAGTTTGATTGTGCTGGGCAACGGCATCAGCGGCTACCTCAGGAAATGGCCACACGGTCCCGTTCGGGCTCAATAACGCGGCACGGCGGTCGCCGTGCCGCCCCCAATATAGCTTGCCGGGGCGGGTTGCAGGCAAGAGGCAGCGCGAAATGCGGGGTGTGTCAGTTGTCGCGGCCGGGGCAGTAACAAGGCGGCAGTGCGATGTCTCAAACCGCATCGGCTGCATGAGAACGCGGTCAGTTCGTCGCCTGCATCGGGCCCGCGCCGGCAACAAGGGACTCCATCTGTTGAAGCGGTTCACCGGGCAGATCGGCGTCATCCCAGTTGGGGGCCGGCCCGGACAGTTGCGCCGCCAGCGCGGGGTTTGCCCGTGCCAACGCCTCAAACGCTTCCGGCCTTTGGGCACGAAGCTGCGCCCCCAGCGCGGCCCGGCACTTCAGAGTCATGCGGCCGACCAGTGCCCCGCGAAACAACAAGGCAGGACGACCGGCCGCAATGGCTGCTTCTGATTCCGCCACGGCGTCCTCGGCCTCGCGCAAGGACAGCTTGACCACGTGATAGGCACGCGCGCGCCCGGTGGCCAGTTGCCGGATCTCGGCCAGCAGCGCGGAGCATTGCTCGCGGACGTGTTGCCGAAGGCCACGCAGATGTTCCGCGCCGTCAGTGCCATGCAGCGCCAGCAGCGCCCGGCTCAGATCCGGCCACAGTGTCAGGTTCACATGGTGATGCGGCGTGTCTGACGCAGGCATGTTCTGTCGCAATTGCTCGCGCTGCGGCTCAGGCACATCCTCCAGGCCCAGAACCTGGCCGATCAGGCGCCGTGGCCCCGCACTGGATATCTCGTTGTTCTTCGCGGCGATCGTTTCGGCCAGCGCCAGAGCACGTGCGGCGGCAAGGGGCAACCCGGCCGCAATCAGACGCCGCGCAATGTCGCACAGACCCAGCGCAGAGTTGCGCACCAGCCCCGACTGAATCGAGCGCCGCGCAACATCCAGCAGGCCGGGCAGCGCGTCGTAGCCCGCCACGGAATCCTCGCGGCTGAGTTCGAGAAAGCGCAGCGACTCCAGGTGGTTGTCCGCGATCCCCGCGGCCCGTGACAACTCGATCGCGGCCTCAAAGTGCCCGGCCGCCGCCGCGCGACGGCCCGCCGCGTAATCCGTCGAACCGGCCATGCGGGCACACCGCGCCGCGTTTTCCAGATCGCCGGCCTCCCTGTACAGGTCGCGCGCGCGGGCATACCGACGCGCGGCTTTCTCCAGGTCGCCGCGAAAGTAGTACTCAAGGTTGGCCAGATTCGCCAACAGGCCGGCCTCGGTCAGAATGCGCCCGCTGGCAACGCATATGCGGGCGCTTTCCTCATAGGCAGCCTCGGCTTCGTCAAGCCGGCTTGTTTCCACACAGATGACGCCCACGCTGTTCAATAACGTGGCGCGGGCTACCGGGTCGTCCGTGTTCAAGGCCAACCCGGCGCGGGCAAGGGCCTCGCCCTCGGCAGTCTGGCCGTTGCGGTGCAGCCGGTACGACAGGGACGACATCACCTTGGCCTGCATTGAACCGTCGCCCGCGGCGCGCGCGAAATCCAGCGCACGACGCAAGGCTTCAGCACATTGGGCGTACTCGCCCCGGTGTTCATGCAGATCATCAAGCGCCAGCTCGGCCGCCACCATCAGTGAGTTATCGTTCAGTCCCCTCGCCCGTTCTATCAGGGCCGGAATCGCCTCCATGGCCCGGGCCCGGCGTGCGGTGCGTATCCAAAGTTCACACCGGCGTAACTGGGCGGACAGCTCCAGAACCCGATCGCCGCACCCCAAGGCAAGGGAAACTGCGCTGTCCAGTTGCGGTTCGGCCTGGGCCATCCGGCCCCTGGCCATCAGCGCGCCCGCCGCCCGATATGTAAGTTCTGCTGCCTGCCGGTCGCCGCAGGCCGGGCTGGCCGCCGCGCGCAGACACAGCGCGGCCTCCAGGTCCAGTTCGTACACCCTTGCCGCGTGATCCGCGGCCAGAACCAGATAATGCAGTTCGCGGGCGTGGTCGTGCGCCTCGCGCGCATGATCGGCAATCTCGGCGGCCAGCAGTGTCGCGGCCTCGGGCTCGCGCGCCAGAATCTCCCCGGCATGGGCGTGCAGGCGCGAACGCTCGCTGGGCGGCTGCAGGACATAAGCCGCATCGCGCAGCAGCGCGTGCCGGAACACATAGGCCTGTTCGGCGTGCATGGGCCGATTATGCCCACCGCCGGGCCAACGCGCAGGCCTGATTGAAATCTTCGCGTATGGCCAGAGCGGCCGGCTCGTCACGCTGATCCAGCAGGTCCTGAACCGCGGTCTCAAGATCCGGGCGGGCGCCATCGGGGTCGCCGCGCGCGGCGCGCAAAACCGCCAGCAGCCCTCGCAGCGCGGCCGCCGAGTGGGGGTTGCGGATCTCGTGTGCGATCTCCAGCCCCTGGCGCGCCACCCGTTCCGATTCATCCAGCCGGCCCAACCGAAAATGCAGATCCGCCAGCCCGGCCAGAGCAAAGCCCTCATGCCGCCGGTTACCGGACCGGCGCAACAGCGGCAGGGCAAGATCGAACTCCTGTTCGGCCTCGGTGTAGCGCTTGCGTCGCAGCAGGTGCTTGGCCAGGTTGCCACGGGCGGCCGCCGCCAGAGGCCAGGACTCGATCTGTTCGGCCATGGTTATGCAGGCGCGCAGGGCAGTTTCGGCCTCGTCGTGCCGGCCCAGACGATCCAGCACAATCGCCAGGTTTCCCAGCACCAGATGCTCGCTGCGGCGGTTGCCGGCGTCGCGGGCAATGCGCAAGGCCTCGCGCATGGCGGCTTCGGCCTGTTCGGGCCGGCCCGTATCGAGCAGCAGCAGACCGAGGTTGCCCAGCCTGATGCCGACGGCGCGCTCGGTGTCGTGGCGGCGGGCGATCTCGATCGCCTTGTTATAGGCCTTCTCCGCTTCGTCCATGCGCCCGATGTTGCGGTACATGCTGCCCAGACTGCCCCAGGCCGTGCCCACCAGGGCGTGTTTTCCGGCGGCCTCGGCCGCGCGGATTACCTCGCGGTAGGCGTGTTCGGCCTGTTCGATGCGGCCGTCTTCGGCGTCCATGTCGGCCAGCGCGCCCATGGCGCGCAAAGCCGTTCCCATATCTTTCGCGGCCTGGGCCCTTGCCCGGGCCTCGACCCACAATGCAGTACATTCGGTCCGATGCCCCATCCCGCGCAGGACAAAACCGGCCTGCATGAGTGCCGCGATCCGCTCGGCTTCGGTTGCCTGGGCATGGTTTCGGATCCGTTGGCTTGCGGCCAGGGCCTCGGCATTACGGAATTCACGCTCAGCATAGGCTGCGGCACGAACCAGCAGCTCAAGCTCGCGCCGGCCCAGTTCGGCGGCCTGCTCGGGCAGGTGCAGGGCGGCCCGCGCCGCATGATCGGCCAGGCTCAGGGCGTGGGCATCGCCGGGCAGCAGCGACTGCAACACCTCCAGCGCCGCCCGGTGCAGCACAGCCCGTGACCGCGGCGGCAACAGTTGATAGGCCGCGTCGCGCACCAGCGCGTGCCGGAACAGATACTCGGACTCGCCGTCCATGGCGGGATTATGCCCCCGGCACACACCGGCGGCGCGGATTTCCGGAAGACAGCCCGCGGGCCGGGCGTTGAAACTGCCGGTTGACCGGCAATCTGCCCTGAAAGCGGAAATCCGTTTGACCCTCGGCAAGGTTAGGATACACTAACCGATGCGGTAGATTGGTCGGTGCGTGACGCGGTTCCCCTGAGCGCAAAGCCTTCCCTCCGCCGAGACAACCAGCACTTCCCGGGCGCTCTCTGCCCGGACGGCCTTGGCCGAAGCGTGAATGAGAGGGTAGCTTGACGCTCTCCTTTCCGGCCCTCTTGCGCGCTTCGGCCTCTTTCGTTGGGTTATGGTACGGCCGCGGCCGGGGAATAGGCTTGAGTGCTTTGTTGTTCCGGCCTGACCCATGAAGATCGGCATTGTTTGTTATCCGACACACGGCGGCTCGGGCGTTGTCGCCACCGAGCTTGGCGCCGCGCTGGCTGAAAACGGCCACTCGGTGCACATCATCAGTTATGCCATCCCGTTTCGCTTTGAGCCTTTCCGCCGCAACCTGAGCTATCACGAGGTTGAGGTCACGGCCTATCCGTTGTTTCGGTACCCGCCTTACGACCTGGCCCTGGCCGGCACAATCATGGACGTGGCGGCCCAGCACGGGCTGGACATCCTGCACGCGCACTACGCGATACCCCACGCCATCAGCGGCTTTCTCGCACGAGAGATGCTGAACGGTGCGGGCAAGGGCATCAAGCTGATCACGACATTGCACGGCACCGACATCACGATCATCGGCCAGCAGCGGGTGTTCCAGCGCGTCACCAAGTTCGGCATCCGCCAGAGCGACGGCGTGACCAGCGTCAGCCATGAACTGAAAAAGCGCGTGATTGAAACGATTGACTGCGGCGCCAAAGACATTGAGGTGATTCCCAACTTCATTGACACCCAGCGCTTCCGGCCCGACTGCTGCCCCGACAAACGCGCCCACATGGCCGCACCCGACGAGCGCATTGTCATGCACGTCAGCAACTTCCGCGAGGTCAAGCGGCCCCGCGACGTGCTGCGCATCTTTGCCAGCGCCACAGAGGGCATGCCCGCGCGGCTGGTGCTGATCGGCGACGGGCCCGAATTGGGCGCCTGCAAGGATCTGGCCGCCGAGCTTGGCATTGCCTCGCGCTGCAACTTTGTGGGCACCTACGATGCGATCTGGGAACTACTGCCCCAGGCCGACGCCTTCATTCTGCCCAGCGACTATGAAAGTTTCGGCCTGAGCGCGCTGGAGGCCATGGCCTGCGGCGTGCCGGTGGTGTGCAGCAACACTGGCGGCCTGCCCGAGGTTGTTGAGCACGGCAAGAGCGGCTTTCTGCACGCCCCCGGCGACGTAACGGCCATGGCCGGCGCATTGCGCCGCTTGCTGACCGACGACAAGTTGCGAAAGCAGATGGGGGCCAGCGCCCGCGAACGCGCCGTGAAACATTTCCGGCAGGAAGAGCTGCTGCCGGTGTGGGAAGCCTACTACGAGCGCATTCTGCGCCAGCCCGCACCGGGGCCCCTGTCCTAGAAGTGTATGCCGGCGCGCAGGGAAAAGCCCCCGCCGCCGGCCAGCTCGGTGGCCTGATAGCTGTAACCCACCGCCAGGCTGAATGGCAGCAGCGGCCGGCCGAGGACGAGCCAGGCCCCGGCCTCCCATTCCATGGCCGGGCCGTCGCGCAGGTTGATGTTCAGTGCGGCGCTCTGGCGGAACCCGAAGCCGAACAGCGAGAAGTACGAGAACTGCTCCAGGCGCAGCGCGTCCTGGGACTGCACCGCCCCGCCCTGGCGGCTCTGGGTCCCGCGCGAGTGCATCCAGCCGGTGCCGAGGCCAACGACCACGCTGGCCATGTTGGAACGCTGGAAGGGAAAGCCCTCGCGGGCCAGATTCGGGAAATCCCCGCCCGAAGACTCCGCCCCGTCGTCCAGGCCGAACACATAACCCGCCAGCACCGCCACCCGCCGGCCGGCGGTCTCGTGGCCGTAGCCCGCGTCAAGGCGCGCCGCCCACAGCATGCGATGGCTGTGGAGTTGCCGATCCCGGCGGCCCATCAGCTCGTCAAAACCGGCCGAAAGGTGCAGCTCGGTGTTGTTCCAGCCGGACCCGGACTGCACACGCCACTCGTGGGTTGCATCCAGCCACAGCGGCCAGCGGTAGACATCGCTGCTGTCGGCGGAGTCCGGCGGCGTCGGTTCTGTCCGATTTTGCGCAGCCAGCGGGGCAGCAAGCAGCAGAAGCAGCAGAAGGTGTCTCATCGCGGCTAACCGTAGATGTAGCGTGTGGTGTCAGGGTACTTGCCCACGGCCCAGTGGTTCCAGACGGCCTTGCAGGCGCACTGGAAAATGGTGTTGGTGTCGTCGCCGGGGCAGGGTGTGGTCAGGTGCATCTGGCCCGTGGCCCGCACAATGCGCAGCACGCCGACCACGCCATCTTCGGGGCTGAACGAGTACTCCACCCCTTCGGCGTCCTGACCAGACTTCCAGATGTGCACATAGATCGTCACAACGCCGCATCATGGAATGGAGCCGGCCCGGGGCAACGGCCCGGCTTTTCCGACATCCATCCACACCGGCGAAACTGTCGCGCCGCGCTGTACAGTCCGCGCCATGACCACCTTCTTTCCGCGCGCCCGCATTTACGTGGTAGGCCGGCAGGTGATGCCGCCCGAGGAAGTTGAACGCTTTCTCAGGGACGAAGGCGCGGCCTGGCAGACCGACACCGACAACCCGGCCCAGCGCATACCCGAACTGGCGGGACGCATCTGTTACATGAGTTTTGGCGACAAACAGGGCCGCAAGGACAACAAGAGCTACCTGGGGCATATCCTTGAGGTCGGCCACGGCAGCGTGTTGGAACACACCGTGTTCAGCCTGCTGTTCACCGGCGTTTCGCGCAGCCTGACCCACGAACTGATCCGCCACCGCGCGGGGTTTGGCTACAGCCAGCTTTCCCAGCGGTACGTGGACGAAACCGACGCCAGCTTTGTGGTGCCGCCGGCGATTCAGGGCGATGCCGTGCTGGAAAAAACCCTGCGCGAGTTCTGCGACCACAGCGTGAAGGTTTACACGGAACTTACCGACAAGCTGGCCGAGCGCATGGCCACCCCCGACGCGCTGGTGGATTTTGCCCTGCGCGAAGAAACCCTGCGCGAGAAAGCACCCGGCCAGTTCACGTTCGGCGAACCCGTGGACGGCAAGGACAACCTGAGCGTGGACGAGTGGCGCCGGTTTGTAAAAGCCAGTGACACGGCCCTGAAATACTTCAAGAAACAGACCATCCGCGGCCGGCGCAAATCGGCCCGCGAGGCCGCGCGCGCGGTTCTGCCCAACGCCACGGAAACCAAGATTTTCGTGACCGGCAACGCCCGGGCCTGGCGGCATTTCATCGAGCTGCGGGGCGACGTGCACGCCGAGGCCGAAATCCGGGCCCTAGCCTGCGACGTATGCCGGCTGCTGAAGAAGGAAGCACCGAACCTGTTTGGCGATTATGAGGTGGCCAGACTGCCTGACGGCAGCGAACGCACCCGCACCATCCACCGCAAGGTTTGATGTCTTTTCAAGGCGCGCCGGCCATGCTACTTCGGGGTCCTATGGCCGAAGAATCCTTTCGCATCTCGGAAGTATTGCCGGCCTCGCCGGAACTGGTGTACGCCACCTGGCTGTCCAGCGTCGGCCACGCCGAGATGACCGGCGCCGGCGCGCGCGTGGTGCCCGGCGTGGGCGGCAGGTTCTCGGCCTGGGACGGCTACATCTGGGGCATTACGCTCGAGCTTGAGCCCAACCACCGCATCGTGCAAAGCTGGCGCACGCTGGAGTTCCCCGGCACGGCCCCCGACTCGCGCCTGGAAGTCCTGCTTCAGCCCACACCCGAGGGCTGCCGCATCACCTTGGCCCACAGCCGCATCCCGGCAGGTCAGGCCGAAAGCTACCGCCAGGGCTGGTACGACCACTACTTTGACCCGATGCGCGCCTATTTCTCGCGCCTGGCCGGGCGCGGCACCAAAAAACGCCCCAAGGCCAGGCGCAAACCCTCGCGCCGCGCCAAGACCGTCACCAGGCCGCGCAAGGCCGGGAAGAAAGCCAGGTCTGTTCGGCGCAAGACCGCCCCGACCCGACGCACCAGCACGCCTCGTCGCAAAGGCGCAAAAAAGCGGCGATAAGCAACAATTCCGGTGTCAAGGGCTGACCGACCAATTTCGGACGGATTCATGACAATTCGCTGACGCACAATTCCGCCAATTCTGTAACATCCGCACCACCGGAGGAGGTTCTAACCATGTCTTCACACCGCTCCTGGGCAACCGCCCTTGGAATCGTGGTTTCGTCATTGGCTGTGGCAGGCATCACCGCGCTGGTGACAGCGCCCGCGCCTCGTTCAGCCTCGGGCCTGGCCGCACCCGCGCCGATTCCGGCGCCCGCCGCCCCTGCACCGGAACCAGAGCCGGAACCCGTACGCCCGCCGGATCAGGTGGGCATTGAGGAATCCCCCGTGCCGCTGACCCAGGCCAGCGTGCCGGAACTGCTGGCCGGCGTGTTTGCGGCCATAGAACGCGACGACCGCGCCTGGCTGGCCCGCACCTGCGAATCACTGGCGGCCAAGCCGATGCTCAGCGAAGTGGACGGGCTGGACGCCCATCGCATTTTTCTGTGGCGCAGCATGACCCCGCGCTGGCGCAAGCTGCGCGCGGCCTTTGAGGCCAACCTGTACGAGCTTAGCCTTGACGGCGACCGGGCCCGCGTGGTGTTTGAGGTCGGCGGCAACCTGGGCCAGGACGCGCTGGACTTTGTGCGCGTCAACGGCCGCTGGTGCTTTGCGGGCTACTAGAACCCGCGATGTCCGGGCTGAACCACAGAACCGACTTTGAGGATAACCCATGAACCCCAAGACTCTCTGCCTGGCCCTGCTTGCGTTGGCAGCCGCCCTGATCGGCGCCGCCTGTGACGGCGGCGGAGGCGGCGGCAAGAAAGGCCTGTTCGGCACCGGAACGGTCAACCCCTTTGACATGCAGGCCTCGGGGCCGCCGGCCACGGGCGTGCAGGTAGACCGCCCGTTTTCCGTGACGCTCAATTTCTTCGCGCCGGGAACAGTCAATCCGTTCAACGTGCCGGGCAGTGAGACCATCTCGGTCAGTGTCACCAGCGGCCCCGGCGCCGTCAGCGGCACAACCTCGATGCAGGGCAACAACACATCGAGCCTGACGTTCTCGAACCTGATCATCAACGCCCAGGGCAGCCATGTGCTGACCTTCAGCGCGCCCCACGCCACGGCACCGGTAGCCACGGCCGCCTTCACCGTCGGCCCGCAGATGGACCTGCGCTTTTCGTCGGTGCCGGGCAACGCGCTGGTAAACCAGAACTTCACCGTCGTGGTACAGACCGTCCAGCCCGGCACGACCACGCCGGTCACGCCGCCCTCTCCGGTTGCGGTAACCCTTGAGCGTGCCACCGGCACGGGCACGCTGGGCGGGACAACAACAGTCAACACCAGCGGCAGCACGGCGACCTTCAGCGTCAGCTACAACGTGGCCGAAACTATCACTCTGCGTGCCACGGCCTACGGCTTTCCGTCAGTCACCAGCGCCGGCATTATCGTGGATGCCGTAGTCATGACCTTTGCCACGCCGCCCGCCAGTGTACTGGTCAACGGCGTGTTCAGCCTGACCGTCAACCTGACCGGCCAGGTCTCGGGCGCGCCGCTTACGCCCAACCCGGCCATCCAGGCCAGCCTGACCGTCGCCAGCGGCACCGGCAGCCTGACCGGTAACACCACCAACATCAGCAGCAGCGGCAGCACGATTACGTTTACGAACCTGCGCTACAACCAGGTTGGCGCGGCCACGTTCACGGCCACCAGCGCCAGTGCCGTCGCACCGGTCACCACGCCGACAATCAACTTCACGGTAAACCTGACGGTCACGGCCACGGGCCCGACCACGGTGCTGCCCAACACCGCGTTCAGCCCGTTCAACTTCCGCGTTGTGGACGGCACCGGCGCCACCTGGACCGGCGCGGCCGGGCCCCTGTCATGGGTGCTGACCAACAGTGGCGGCGGCACGGTACAAAGCGGCAGCGCCAACTTTACAGCCGGCGTGGCCAGCGTCACGCCCTCGCCGATTGCCACCGTCGGCAGCTACACACTGACAGGCAGCATCACCAACCCCAACGCGGCCTCGGCCAACATCGGCATCTCGGTAACCAACCTGACGTTCATCAACCAGCCGGGTCCGTTTGTGGCTCTCAAGACCTGCCGCGTGGGAACACCCTATACGGACAGTGTCTCGTTTGCCGCACCCAGCGGCACCACGGGTTATGGCCTGATGTCGGGCAGCCTGCCGGCGGGCCTGAACCTGAACACCACCAACGGCACGGTCAGCGGCACGCCGACCACCGCCGGCAGCTACAGCTTCACGCTGTATGCCCAGCTTTCGGGCAGCAACGCCCAGCCGATCCGCTGCGCGCTGGCGGTGTTCAGCGTGGCGGAAAGCGAAATTGTATCAGGACAAAACTTTGGCGGCACGGGGCCGTACACTTCGGTAGGCCCGCTGGACTACACCTATACGTTCACCAGCAGCTACGACGGCATTGCGTTCCCGCAGGGCAGCTTCCCGTGCCGGTTGCAGGTGTTCCACCCGAACTGGGGCGGCACGCCCACGCCGCCGTCACCGGCCCCGGTGTACATCCACCACCGCGGGCGCGGCTTTAACATGGCCAGCTATAACACCAACTTCGGCCCCCACGTGGCACGCTGGGGTTACATCTTCATCACTGTGGAAGACTTCCAGTCCTTCAGCGACGGCGGCTACAGCGGCCAGTCGCCGATCAGCACCTATGACTCCACCGCGGCGGAACGCGGCATGATGTCGGCCAGTGCGTTCCAGGAAGCGGTAATGAACTGGGTTATCACCGCCAACAGCACCAGCGGACACGCCCTGTTCAACCGCGTGGACGTGGACAAGATTTTCATGGGCGGCCACTCGCGCGGCGGCGGCGCCACCCACGGCAGCCATGTGCGCAGCCAGCCCTATATGTTCAACGGCACCGAGCGCCAGAACATCAACATCCGCGGCGTCATTTACTTCATGGCATTTGACCTGCGTTTCTTCTCCAGCACCGTGTCCGGCAGCTCGGTTGTCTACCCCGTGGCCACCATGCAGCCGCGACTGCCCAGTCTGGTCATTGCCGCCGAAAACGACGGCGACCTGGTCTACCCCTATTGCGACCAGTTCATTGATCGCTCCACGGGGCCAAGCACCTTTGCCACCATTTACGGCGGCGTGCACGCCTTTCTGTCCGACAGCGGGACATACGACCAAAGCTACGCGTACATCACGCGCGCCCAGCAGATGCAGTACATGTTCAACCTGGTGATTGCCTTCCTCAAACGCTGGTCGAACCTTGACCTGTCACTGGAAGGTCTGCTGTACAACAACGAATACGCCGGCAGCAGCCAGGTGGGCATCACGGCCTACCGCAACATGATGGAGACCACGCTGGTGGACAACCACCAGAACGGCTCCAGCACCACCAACACTTTGGGCGGCACCAACACCATCTCCGGCGGCACCATTGACGTGACCAAGAGCGTCTACACCCCCAGCGGCAGCCCGCCGGGCAGCGGCCCCACCAGCAGCGGCTCCAGCCTTGGCAACATGGGCTCGCTGAACCTGCGCCACGGCATCATCAGTCTGCCGGCCAGCACCACCACCAGCTACCAGCTCAACATCCCCTCGGCCAACCAGGACCAGAGCCGCGCCAAACGCCTGGTGTTCCGCATCGGATCCATTGACATCAGTGCCCAGACACTCAAGGGCTTTGATTACGTCACGGTGCGGGCACGTCTGTACAACGGCACCACCAGCGCCACTGTCACACTGTTTGACCGCAATGCGCCCAGTACCACCTACCTGCCCGATTACCCCGGAAGCGGCAGCAACGTCTACGATCGCATGGTGGACGCCAGCGTACCCCTGAGCCAGTTCACCGGCATCAACCTGTCGGCTGTCACCCGCATCGAACTCGTGTTCGAAACCGCCGCGGGTGTCACCCGCCAGGTCTACGTGGACGACATCCGGTTCGAGTAAGTTTTGCCAGACCAGACCGGGCCCCCTGGGGCCCGGTTTGCGTTTAACTCCCGCCTGCCTAGACTGCGCCCATGCGCGGGACACTGCCATCGCAGGAAATCCAGGCTCTGGTCGCATCCGGTGCCGTGCGCAGCGCCGCCGGCATCGCGCCCGAACAGATCCAGCCCAGCTCGCTGGACCTGTCCCTGAGTGTCGAGGCCTATTCCATGACCGGCTCGCTGCTGCCGCTGGGCACCGAAAAGGTCCGCGACCTGATCGAACGTTTTGCCCGTTACCCGATCAACCTGCGCGAGCCTGCGGTGCTGGTGCGCGACAATGTTTACCTTGTCCGCCTGCGCGAAAACTTCGCCCTGCCCGCCGATGTCGCGGCCTATGCCAACAACAAAAGCAGTACCGGCCGCATAGACCTGCAGACCCGCGTGATCTGCGACGGCAACCCGCGCTATGACAAGATCCCCGAGGGCTACCACGGCGAACTGTGGCTTGAGGTAATCCCCAAGAGCTTTGACGTGCGCCTGCGCACCGGCGATTGCCTGAACCAGGTGATTCTGTACCGCGGCCGCGAGATTCTTGACGCGCCGCAGATGCTCAAGCTGTTCGGTGAACCCGACGGCCGCAAAAAATCCCGCCCGCGCATTCTGCACGATTCCGCGGGCGGCGCGCTGGGCATCGAATCCGTGGCCGACGACGGCGCGCTGCTGATGACACTGGATCTGAATCAGGAAATCGTGGGCTACGTGGCCAAGAAAAGCCTGAAGCCCAAGCCGATTGACCTGGCGGCCGTCGGCAGCCACGAACCAGACGACTACTTTGAGCCGATCAAGCGCCCGCGCGACGGCGCCCTGTTTCTGCGCCAGAACGCGTTCTACATCTTCAGCACCTTTGAATACATTTCCGTGCCGCCGGACTATGCCGTGGAAATGCTGCCCTATGACACCAGCGCCGGCGAGTTCCGGGCCCACTATGCCGGCTTCTTTGACCCGGGCTTCGGCTACGGCAAAGAAGGCGAGGTCAAGGGCACGCCCGCCGTTCTTGAGGTGCGCCCCTACGAAGATGACCTGATCGTCCGCCACCGCCAGCCGGTGTGCAAAATGGCCTATGAGCGCCTTTCGGCGAGGCCGGACAAGCTCTATGGCGTGGGCATGAAGTCCAACTACGCCCACCAGCGCGGACCGCGCCTGAGCAAGTTCTTCCGCCAGGGATAGCGTGCGGCGAAGCCGCCCCGGCACTATACTCGGCGGCCCATGAATGACGTCGGGTCCCAGCCGCCACGCCAGAATCCGCCCCGCGACGGCGGCGAGAACCTGCTTGACCTTGACCCGGCCCTGGCCGACGCGGTCAACCCCGCCCCGGCTGCCACCGAAGGCGCCACGCTGTTCAGCGTGCCCGCGACAGCGCCGGCCCAGAACCCGGCGTTGAACACGCTTTTGGCCATCGGCCCCGGCGACGACGCGGCCCCGGCCGCCACTCCGCCAGCGCCCCTGCCGGCAACCGAGTCGCGCTATGAAATCCTGCGCGAGCACGCCCGCGGCGGCATGGGGCGCGTACTGCTGGCCCGCGACAACGCCGTGGGGCGTGAGGTCGCGCTCAAGGAACTGCTGCCCGGCCGCCAGGGAACATCAGGCGCCACGCGCAAGACCGGCACGCTGGCCCAGGCTGAGCGTTTCCTGCGTGAAGCCCGCGTCACCGGCCAGCTTGAACACCCAGGCATCGTGCCGGTGTACGAAATCGGCCAGCGCCCCGACGGCGCGCCGTTTTACACCATGAAGTTCGTGCGCGGACGCACCCTGGCTGACCGGCTGCGCGAAATCCGCGACGGCGAAGGCAGCAACGCCGACAAGCTGCTGCGCCGGCTGCAACTGCTTGACCCGTTCACCACCGTGTGCGAGGCCGTGGCCTTTGCCCACTCGCGCGGCGTGATCCACCGCGACCTGAAGCCCCAGAACATGATGATCGGGGACTGGGGCGAAACACTGGTACTGGACTGGGGTCTGGCGCGGGTCAAGTCCGCCAACGAAAGCACCAGCAACCTGCCGCCCCTGCCGCGCATTGAGCCGGCCAGCCACGGCAGCGCCGTATTGCGGCCCTCGGGCATCGGCACCGGCGCCAGCGTGCCGCCGGTGACCGGCAGCGCCGCCCCCACGGCCGCCAGCGCGATTACTCTGGACGGCGCGGTGATCGGCACCCCGGCTTACATGTCGCCCGAACAGGCCGCCGGCAACATCAGCGAGGTGGACGAACAGAGCGACGTGTATTCGCTGGGCGCGATTCTGTACGAGATCATGACCGGCCTGCCGCCCTATGAGGGCAGCAGCCCCGAAAGCGTGGTCAAAAAAGTGCTGCGCGGCCCGCCATCGCCGGTGCTGACGCGCGAGCCCGGGGCACCGCCCGAACTGGCCGCACTGGTCGAGCGCGCCATGGAGCGCGACCGGGCCCGGCGCCTGCGTGCCGCCAGCGAACTGGTCGAACAGGTTCGCGCCTTCCGCCAGGGCCGCACGCTCAGTGTCTACCAGTACAGCGCGCTGGAACTGGTACGCCGGTTTGTCGCCCGCCACAAGGCCGCCACGCTTACCGCCCTGCTGGCCGTGGCGGCGCTGGTCGCCAGCGGCGTGTGGTACCTGCTGCAGATCAACGAACAAAAGCGTAATGCGGAACAGGCGCGTCAATTGGCCGAGCAGCAACGTTTTGAGGCCGAAACCCAACGCGCCGAGGCCATGAGCCAGCGCGAACGCGCCATGGCCCTGAGCGACAGCGAAAGAACAGCCCGCCAGGAATCTGAACGCCAGCGCGCCGAAGCCGAGCGCCAGCGACAGGACGCCGAACGTCAGCGCCAACTGGCTGACCAACAGCGCGCCCTGGCCGTGGACGCGCTGGCCGCCGCGGAAGCCCGCCTGGCCGACGCCTATGCCATGCGCGCACGCATCGCGCTGGATGAAGGCCGTTACAACGAGGCCCTGAGCTTTGCCGCCCAGAGCCTGCTGCATGGCGAACAAGCCGAGGCCCGCGGCATTCTGATCGCCACGCCCGGCGCCCACCCGCTGCTGCAGCGGCTGGTGCCGCGCTTTACCCAGCAGAGCAAATTCGAGGAAATCTACGGTGTGGCCGTCAGCCCCAACGGCCGCCTGGTCGCCACCGGCATCAGCGAGGGTTCGGTCTGGATCTGGGACACCGTAACCGGCCGCGAGGTCGCAACACTGCCGGCCATGGCGGCATCGGCCATGTGCGTGGCCTTTCACCCCGACGGTGAAACACTGGCGGCAGGGTACGCCGACGGTTCAATCCGGCTGTGGTCGCTTTCGACATTTACGCTGGTGGCCCAGACGCTGGCGCACGAGCCCGCGGCCAACCTGGGGCCGCGCCGGGTACTGTCGCTGGAGTTCAGCCCCGACGGCTCGCTGCTGGCCAGCGGCGCGACGTTCGGGCACCTGCGGGTCAGCCGGGCGCGCAACCTGGAACTGGTCAGCCAGTGGGCAATTGATGTGGCCGCCTGGATGCAGGTGGTGTCTTGGTCGCGCGACCAGAAACGCATCGCCGCGGCGAGCTCCGACAACCTGATCCGCGTGGTGGACGTTTCCAGCGGCGAGATCGTCCAGCGTCTTAGCGCCCATGAAGGCATCGCCTATTCCTGCGACTATTCACCCGACGGCAAGTATCTGGCCAGCGGAAGCTGGGACACCACCGTGCGCCTGTGGGATCACGACGGCAACCTGCTGGATACCCTGCGCGGGCATTCCAGCATTGTGCTGACGGTGCGGTTCTCGCCCGACGGCAAGTATCTGGCCAGCGGCAGTGCCGACGGTACGGTGGCCCTGTGGAGCACGGCCCAGCGCAAACGCCTGAGCGTAATCCCCGGCCAAGGGGCCTGGGTTCACAGCGTAGCCTTCACCCCCGATTCATCGGCCCTGGCCGTGCGCACCGTCGAGGGCACGGTGACGCTGTGGGCGCTGGGCCACAGCAACACGCGCCAGCTAACCGGCCACTCCAAGGAACTTTTCGATGTGCGGTTTTCGCCCGACGGCACCGAGCTGCTGACCTGTTCCTGGGACGGCACCACCGTGCTGTGGGACGCCGCAACCCTGGCCCCGTTGCGAACTTTCCGCGGCCACATTGGCTGGATCATGAGCTGCACCTTCAGCCCCGACGGCACCGAAATCGCCACCAGCGGTTTTGACGGCACCGTGCGCCTGTGGGACAAAGGCACCGGCCGCGAAAAGCGCGTGCTGATCGGCGTGGTCGGCACACCGATCGTGCACGTATGCTTCAGCCCCGACAGCAGGCTTCTGGCCGGCAGTTCCGTGGACAACACCGTGCGCCTCTGGAAGCGCGACAATGGATCTGTGCACGCGATTCTGCGCGGGCACGATAACCCGATTGCCGAACTGTCCTTCAGCCCCGACGGCACGCGCCTGGCCAGTGTTTCGGCCGATAAGACCGCCCGCGTCTGGGATGTCGAAAAGCTCGTGCAGCTTGAGGTTCTGCGCGGCCACGAAGACGCCGTGGCCACCTGCGACTTTTCGGCCGACGGCCGCCTGCTGGCCACCGGCAGCATTGACCGCACGATTCGCGTCTGGGACACCGCCAACTGGCAGTGCGTTCGCGTCTTGCAGGGCCATACCGAAGGCGTTCATAACGTGCGCTTTGCCCGCGACAGCAAGCACCTGTACACCGGGTCGGGCGACAAGACCGTGCGCCTGTGGGATCTGGCCGATGGCCGCCAGTTGCTGGTTCTGCCCGGCCACGAAAAGGCGATTTCGCGCATCGCGCTTTCGCCTGACGAAACCCGCGTGGCCAGCGCCAGCCTTGACGCCACCGCCCGCATCTGGCCGGTCAACATTCTCAAGCAACCGCCGGCGCAGATCCGGGCCGGGCTTTTGCTGCTGACCGGCCTGACGGTCGAGGGTTTTGGCAGCTTTGCCGCGCGCGTCTGGCCGCCGCCGGATCACGACCCGGCAGCACTTTTGGCCGCCCGGCACCCGTTCACCCTGGCCCAGGCCGCACACCAGCGGGCCTTTGAGGACGCGCTGGAGCCCTGGCGCTGCAGCGAAAGCCCCGGCCCCGACGGCCGCCTGCGGCGGCGCTATCACCAGCCCCGAACACGCGACCCCGCCGGCAACCTGGTCGGTCGCCCGATGGGCGTGGTGGACTACCGCGGTTTCCATGAACAGCGCTCGATCCCGCTGCTGGATGTTCTGCCGGTGATTGAGGTTTTCGCCGACGGCGCGGCCCAAAGCGCCGGCGTGCGCGCGGGTGATCTGGTCTGGGCGATTGACGGCCGCCGCATCACGTCGCGCGAGGAACTGCGCGCGGCGCTCGAGGCTGGCCAGCCCACGGTCTGGACACTGCGCCGACCCGCGCGCGACCCGTCCGGCAACCTGCGCCGGCTGGAGGATGACGGCGCCGCCGTTCTGGACGCGACCGGCCGGCCTCAATGGGACTGGGCCGAAATCGAGATCAACCTGCCCGCGGGGAAGCTGGGCATGCGCCTTGACGAGGCCAAACTGCCCCAGCGGCCCGTCCGTTAGAGCTTTTTCATGGTTTGTATGCAGGGGTTCCGCGCCGCGCCGGGCAAGCAGACCAAGGAGCGCGAGCGCAGACGTGGCTGGAGGCCACGTTGAGAGAGCGCGACGCAGGGATGCGACGCCCGCCGCAAGCGGAAGCCTGTGGACGAACCATGAAAATGCTCTGGCGCCGGGGTCAATCTTCGTTCAGAAAGAACTTGTTGCGGAACAGCTCGACCATGCTGGCAATGGCCTTGTCGGCGTCGGCGCCTTCGGCCTCGACCTGCAGGCGGGTGCCCTTTTCGGCGGCCAGCATGATCACATCAATGATGGACTTGGCGTTACAGCGCTGGTCGCCCTTGATCAGGTAGATATCGGAAGCGAACTTGCTGGCGGTCTCAATCACTTTCATCGCCGGCCGCTGGTGCAGGCCGTACTTGTTCAGCAGCTCGACTTCCGCTAGCGCGGCCATGGGCTTTCCGGCGGGTCTCACAAGGACTTTCATATTGGCCCGCAAGGCCGGTTTCAAGCCCCCCGCGACGCTATGCCGAAATTCAGCACCCCCTTCTGCCCCAGCGCAACCTCAAGTTCCAGCAGCACCCCGTGCAGTTGCCCGGCCGCTGTCCTGGCCGCGGCCTGACCGTCAAAGGCTGTTTCGGCCAGAATCGTGCAGGTGGCGGCAATGCCGGCCAGCAGTTCGCGCGCGTCGGCCAGCGCCCGCCAGGCCGCGCGCTGGTGCTCTGCCGGCAAGGGGTGGTTCTCGTCCAAGGGCCAGAACTGGGGGTCGGTGGGCGTGGCGGTCATGGGTTCTCCCGGGCGCGGTATCGCGCCATGCCCGAAAGGTACCACCCGGGTGCGACATTTTTCGGCGCCTTGGCCCGGATTTCCCCGCTGACATGCCATGTTTTGTGGAACTCCCGCTCGTTATGGTGACGTCATGGAGCCACACGACCACGACAGCCGACCCGACCGCAAGACCCTGCAACTGTGCCGGCAGGTCGAGCGTGCGCTTGCTTTGTCGCTGGCGGAATCCGCCAGCGACTTGCTGCTGGATGTTCAGGTTGAGAGCATTTTGCCGCTGCAGGGCGCGGGGCATCTGCTGGTGCGCGTCAGCACGCGGCACGATAACCCGCTGGATGTGCTTCAGGCCCTGCAGAACGACGCGCCCCGGCTGCGCGCCGCCGCCGCCGAAGCCATCACCCGCCGCAAGGCCCCGGAGCTGTCTTTTCAGGTTGTGCCACCGGGTACATGACTGCGCGAACCGAACGAAGAAGCCCGCCCTTTCACGGGCGGGCTTCT
The DNA here is from genome assembly GCA_015075515.1 of Planctomycetota bacterium. Taxonomy (GTDB): domain Bacteria; phylum Planctomycetota; class UBA8742; order UBA2392; family UBA2392; genus H3-PLA7. The sequence goes on along the minus strand of JABTUE010000001.1, from coordinate 690,135 downwards.
TCGTTCGCGGCACAGATCTATCCCAGCTTCAGGTCGCGGAACTCGCCCAGTGTCGGCTTGATTGTCGGCGCGTCGGGCAGCACGCCGGGCTCCATCAGCGCGTCAATCGTTTTGAGCCCCTGGCCCGTGATGCACAGCACGGTGGTTTCGTTTTTGTCAATCCGGCCGGCCCTGGCCAGTTTGGCAAACGTGCCCACGGTTACGCCGCCGGCCGTTTCCGTGAACAGGCCTTCGCTTTCGGCCAAAAGCCGCATGCCGTCGCGGATTTCCGCGTCGCTGACGTCGTCACCACCGCCGCCGCTGTCCAGGCACAGACGCGAGGCGAAGTAACCGTCAGCCGGGTTTCCGATCGCAATGCTGCGCGCGATAGTGCGCGGCTCCTTGACCGGCCGGATCACGTCCGTGCCGGTCTTGATCGCCGCCGTGATCGGGTTACAGCCGGCGGCCTGGGCGCCCCAGAAACGGGTTTTGGGGGCCTTGTCCAGCAGCCCCAGTTTTTCAAATTCCTGGATCGCCTTGCTGAGCTTGTTGATCAGGCTGCCGCCGGCCATGCAGGTCACAATGTTATCGGGGGCGCGCCAGCCAAGCTGCTCCATGATCTCAAAGCCCATGGATTTGCTGCCTTCAGCGTAATAGGCGCGCAGATTGACATTGACGATGCCGATTTTGGCGTCGGCGGCAATTTCGCTGCACAGGCGATTCACGTCGTCGTAATGGCCGTCAATCTTGACCAGTGTCGCGCCATAGACCTGGCTGTTTACCACCTTGGCGGGCTCCAGGTCTTTGGGGATCAGCACCACTGCTTTCATGCCGGCCTGGGCCGCCTGGGCGGCCACGGCGTTGGCCAGATTGCCGGTGCTGGCGCAACCCACGGTCTTGAACCCAAAGCGCCTGGCGCGCGCGATGCTGACTGCCACCACGCGGTCCTTGAAGCTCAGGCTGGGCGCGCACACGCCGTCATACTTGAGGTACAGGTTCTTGAACCCACCCAGACGCTCGCCCAGGCGCTTGGCATGGTACAGCGGCGTGCCGCCGGTGTTGAAGCCGCTGATCGGCTCCTGTTCCGGCAGCAACTCGCGGTAGCGCCACATGTTGAAGGCGCGCTTGCCGATGCTGTTGCGGGTCAGTTCGCGCTTGACCAGGTCGTAGTCGTACACCACTTCAAGCGGCGCAAAGTCATTTTCGCACACGTTGATGGGGCCGTCTTCGTATTCCTTGCCGCACTCTCTGCAGCGAAGACCAACCGCCGTTGCCACTGCCATGGAAGTAACTCCACAAGGCCCGTTAGAAGCGGCCAAGGGTAATTAAGGATACCGGCCCCGGCAACGAGGGGGCTGCCGCCGCTCGACATCGGCACCCTGCTCCAAACGTTGTGCCGGCGTGCAATAGCAACTCCGTTCGCGCCGGGGCGTAATACAGGCAGTACTGGAGACCGCCATGCGCCTGACCATGAATCTCAAAACCCCCGAGCACATCGTGCTGTTCCTCAATGGCAACGTGGTTCGCGTGGACCCGCTGACCGGCCAGGTGCTGTGGGTCACGCGCCAGCCCAAAGGCATTCACGCGCGTTTTGCCACCATTGTGATTGACGGCGACATGGTTCTTGTGGGTGCCAACGGCCATATCTTCGCCCTGGACATTGAAGATGGCCGGGTGCTGTGGCTGAACGAACTCAAAGGCATGGGCTACGGGCTGGTTACTGTTGCCACTGCTGGCCCCCAGGCGCCGGGCCAAGCCACTGCCGCCGCGGCGGGTGCAGCCGCTGCCGGGGCCGCCGCCGCAAGTTAGCGCAACCGCGGCTTCTTGCGCTTTTTCTTCTTGGTCTGGGCGGCGGCCTGCTGCTCTTTGGGCGGAGTACGGAAACCGGGCTTGCCCACCACTTCGTTGGCATCCACCACCGTGCCGTCGGGCATCAACGCCGGTTTGCCGCCCTTTTTTCGAATAATCGAGGCCTGCTGGTAGCGCAGCATAATGTCCTGCATGCTCTGGCCCTCGGCAATCATGAAGTGAATGTCTCGCAGGTTGACCTTCAGGTTCAGCCAGAAGAACCCCAGAATTGCCGCCGTCACCACCGGGCAGGCCGCCCGGATAAACAGCGCACGTTGCTCGTTGCCGGGGTCGAACTCCAGGCTGTAGCCCATGGTCATGGCAAACAGTACCGCCGTGCCACTGACCAGGTTGCCCGCCATGCCGTCGCGCAGAAACACCATCATCACCATCGCAAACAGCGTGACCGGCAGGGTGATCAACAACCCCAGCCACGGCCCGATCCGCACGGGCTCGCCCGCGGCCTCGATGATCACGGGCAGGGCCGCCAGCGCCATCAGGATCACACTGAAAATGATCGCCAGCCGCCGCGCCTTGGGCGGAAACGGCTTGGCAGACTTGAGCGTTTCGGCCTCGCCCTCACGGACATAGGTCGAGCCGCCCTTGAGCATACCACGGGCGAGGTTACGGGCGGCGCCAGAGTTCGGGTCCACGTTCGCTTACTTTCGCCTTGAGGCCCTGGCCGGACAGAATCTCGGCCAGCCGGGGCCAGTGTTTCTGTTCCAGTGTGTAATGATCCGTCTCAACCAGCGCCATGCCCTTGTCGTGGGCCGCCAGCGCATGGTGATGCTTCAGTTCCGCCGTAAGGTACACATCCGCGCCGTGCGAAAGCGCGCTGGTGCAGAAGTCGCTGCCGGCGCCGCTGCACAGGGCGACTTTCTGGACCCGCTTTTCGGGTGCGCCCAGCACAGCCTTGACGAATATACCCAGGTCCTGCACACGCTTTGTGAACGCGGCCAGCGTTTCGGCCTGGGCCAGTTTTCCGATCCGCGCCAGACCGGTACCGGACTCCTTGTTGTGCAGCGGAATCAGGTCGTAGGCAACTTCTTCGTATGGGTGTGCGCCCAGCATTGCGCCAACTACCCGGCCGGCCACTTCGCGGCGCAGGATGACCTCGATTTTGATCTCCTGGGCGCGCTCAAGCTCGCCCGGCGTACCCAGAAACGGGCTGGTCTTGCCCACCATCCCACGGAACGTACCCACACCCTGGGTGTTGAAGCTGCACGAATCATAGTTGCCCACATGCCCCGCGCCGCCGTCAAACAGCGCCTGGCGCACCTTGTCGGCATGGGTCTCAGGCACGAACACCGCCAGCTTGTAAAAACGCTCGCGGCCGGAATCCACCAGCGGCTTGACACCCTGCAGCCCCAACAAGTCGCAGAGTGTGTCGTTCAGGCCGCCCACGGCGCTGTCCAGGTTGGTATGCAGGGCAATCAGCGCAATACGATCGCGCAGCGCCTGGCCGACCAGGGCACCCTGCAACTCACTTTCGTTCAGACGCCTGATCGGGCGAAAAATCACCGGGTGGTGTGTAATCACCACGTTGCATCCCGCGGTTCCGGCCTCGGCCAGCACATCACGCGTAACATCCAGTGCCAGCAGAACGCCCGCGACTTCCGCCCTGGAGTCGCCCGCAATCAGGCCGACGTTGTCCCACTCTTCGGCCAGTGCGAAGGGGTAAAGCCTGTCCAGCAGATCCACAAGCGTGGAGACTTTCATGGCGCCGGAGCATAACACCCGGCCGAGGGGCTCCCAGAGCCTGCACCGCCGGCCATCAGGCGGCAACGGGTCGCAGCCGGTGTGCGAATGCGGCCATCCACAGGGTTCCGGCGGCGCCAAAGGCCGCCGGAACAAGAAATGCGCCTTTTGTAAGGCCCGCGGCCAGCAACAAGCCCACGCCGATGCTGGAGATCATGTCACCGACGGCGTTTGCCGTCGCCAGCACACCCAGACCCAGGCTGCGCTGGTCCTGCGGTAACATTTCGGCAACGGCTGCCTTTTCGATTGTCTCTTGAATCGCGATGTAGATGCCCGACAGGGCTATCGCGCCCACCAGCAGCCCGACCAAACCGAACGAAAACGCCAGCATCACGTTGGTCGCCACGCCAAGCGCGTAGCCGAAAATCAGGACGTGTACTTTTGGCCGCCGGTCGCCCAGCCAGCCCGCCGGGTAGGCCGCCAGCGCGCTGATCACGTTATGCGCGGCGTACAGCAGCACCGCCAGCGAAACCGCGCCGGGCGCCGAGCCCGAAGCCTCGCCGAACGCAGCAGCGGCAAGAAAGATTAAAAACGTGCGGGAAAAATCCCCGACACCAAAGATTCCCACGCCCGCCGTGAACAGCCAGAACTTTCGCGGAAGTCGCCCGGAGGCCGGCTTAGCGGCAGGCCCGGAAGCGGCGGCCGCCCGCCGGTCGCGGGTCATACTGAAGAAAGACGCCGCCGCCAGCGTGGCCGGGATGATGCTGAGCAGAATGACCGTGCGGAAGTCCACGCCCTGCCAGATCAGCAACGCCGCCACCAGCGGGCCCGCCACGGCGCCCAGCATGTCGGCTGCGCGCTCAACGCCGTAAGCACGGCCGAAGTAGCGCGGCTCAACTTCGTCGGCCAGCATGAAGTCCCGCAATGGCCCGCGAAACCCGCGCCCCACCCACGCCGCGCTGCGCGCCGACGCCATTGCCGCCACGCTTTGCGTCAGAGCAATTGCCGCCGTGCCCAGTGCCGTGACGACAAAGCCCGCCGTGGCCAGTGGTCGCTTCTTCCGGACATGGTGGCCGACCCAGCCGCCGGCGAACTTGGACAGGCTGTATAGAAGATCTGCCAGACCCTCGATGAAGCCGAGCGCAGCCGCCGTTGCGCCGACGGCAACCAGGTACATCGGCAGTGTGGCTGTGGCCATTTCATGGCCGAAGTCGGATAGAAACGTGGCCAGCACGATGCCCAGCACGCCGCGCGTGATCCATCGCTCCCCGGTGCGCTGCGCCGCCATGGCCACCTTCCGCCCGCCGTTGCACGCTGCCCTGCAGCCGCCTTCTCGTTATGTAAAGCTGTATATATCGTTGGCACGCAAGGTCGAGGAGCCAGCACATGTCCAAAAGCGGCCCGGTTCTGAAACTGCGCATGCGCCTGATGCTGGGCAACGAGATCGCACTTGGCCCCGGCAAGGCGGACCTGCTTGAGGGCATCGCCAGCACAGGCTCCATTGCCGCCGCCGGCCGCAAACTGGGCATGAGTTATAAACGCGCGTGGATGCTGGTTGAAACCATGAACCGGTGCTTCAGAAAGCCGCTGGTCAGGACCGGGCGCGGCGGGCGCCAGGGCGGCGGGGCGGAACTGACCGCGCGGGGCCATAGGGTACTCGATACCTATCGCCGTATGGAGAGACGGGCCGAAGCCGCCATTGCCCCGGAAATGCGCAGCCTCCATCGTCTGCTGAGCGATATGTCTGACAAGCAATAACGCTTGTGTCCCGCGCGGGGTCTTCTAGAGTTGGCGATATGGTTTCGGGTGCATATCGAGGGAACAATCCATGCGTGTGATACTGCTGGCCAGCCTGACCGCGCTACTGCTCTCTGCCTGCGGCGGCAACGAACAAGGCGCGGGTGTAGACAACTCAGGGAGCTTAATTGGCCCCAGGGGCGCCAAGACGATCCTTGCCTATGTCGGCGCCGCGTCCAAACCTCCGACCGAAGAGGCCGCCAGGCTTTATGAAGAGAAGACCGGCGTCAAGGTTGAGCTGGTTTTCGGCGGATCGGGGTACGTGCTGTCACAGATGAAGCTGGCCAAGCAGGGCGACCTTTATTTCCCCGGATCGTCCGACTATATGGACAAGGCCAAGCGCGACGGCGATGTCATCGCGGAAACCGAAAAGATCATCGTTTATCTGGTCTCGGCCATCAACGTGCAGAGGGGCAACCCCCGCGATATCCGCGGCCTGAAGGACCTGACGCGCCCCAGCATCAGGGTCGCGATTGCCAACCCCGAAGGCGTCTGTGTGGGCGCATACGCGGTGGAGATCATTGAACGCGAGTTCTCGCCGGAGGAAAAGGCGGCTTTCCGGAGAAACCTGGTCAACTACACGGAGAGCTGCGAGAAAACCGCGACCGCGATCTCGCTGAAAATGGCAGACGCGGTGATCGGCTGGAGTGTTTTTGAACACTGGGATCCGGATCGCATCGAAACTGTGGCCCTGCCGAAGGAGCAGATCCCCCGCATCGGGTACATCCCGATTGCGATCTCGAAGTTCACAAAAGACCGCGAGGCTGCGCAGGCATTCATTGACTTTCTGACGGGCCCGGAGGGCCGCGCAATCTACGCCAAGCACAAATACTTTGCTACGGCAGAAGATGCCTCGGCCTGGATTGGTGAAAAGAAGCCGGTAGGCGGCGAGTATGAAGTCCCCCGAGAGTGGATCAAAAAGTGAGCCGCCCGTGAACTTGCGCCGTGTTTCGATTGCCGCAGCGCTGGGAGTTCTGCTGCTTTACGGCGGGCTGATTCTGTCGCTTGGCTGGTTTCTGCGAGGCGACGCCCTGCGGGAAACGCTGCTCTCGGAACGGACGCTGTTTTCCGTGAAGCTGTCGTTGTTCACGGCAACACTGTCGGCGTGTCTTGCGCTGGTGATGGCCATACCGGCCGCGTATGCCCTGTCCCGCTACCGGTTCCGGGGGCGGGAACTGGTGGAAACCATCCTGGAGTTTCCGATCATCGTGTCGCCCGCGGCACTGGGCGCGATGCTGCTGATCTTTTTCAATAACCCGCTGGGGGAGTGGATCCAGGAAAACGCAGTGCGCTTTGTGTTCAGTTTTGCGGGCATTGTGCTGGCGCAGTTCGTCACGGTGCTTGGTGTCGCCGTGCGCCTGCTTAAGACCTCGTTCGACGAAGTCCCCGTCGAGCTGGAGACCGTGGCGCGCACACTCGGGGCCTCGCCGCGCCACGCGTTTGCAACCATCACGCTGCCGCTGGCCCGGCGCGGCCTGATTGCCGCCTATATCCTGGCGTGGGCCAAGGCGTTGGGCGAGTTCGGGGCGACCATCACCGTGGCCGGCACCATGGCCATGAAAACCGAAACCCTGCCGGTAGCGATATTCCTGCGGCTGGCCTCGGCGGACATTGAGGGCACGGTTGCCATGATTTTGCTGCTGGTTGTCATCGGCACCGCCGCGCTGTACGCGACCCGAAGGTTGCTGGGAAAGACCGTTCGTGCTTGAGGCAGAGTCCTTAACCGTCGTGGCGGGCGGGTTCCGCCTGCATGAGTTGAATCTCCGCGTGATCGCCGGCGAATGCCACGCCGTACTCGGGCCGTCCGGCTCAGGCAAGAGCACGCTGCTGCAGGCAATCCTGGGCGTACTGCCCCTTCAGTCCGGGCGCCTGCGCCTGAACGGCGCGGACCTGGCCGGGGTGCCGATCGAGCGCCGCGGCATCGGCTACGTGCCGCAACAGCTTGGCCTTTTCCCGCACCTGAGCGTGCGTCAGAACATCACGTACAGCGCAGACGCGCGCCGCGTACCGGCCACGAAATTTCGGCCGGTCCTGGACAAGCTGGTCGAGGCCACGGGCATCGGGACGCTGTTGGAACGTCGCCCGGCCACACTTTCCGGGGGCGAGCGCCAGCGCGTGGGACTGGTGCGCGCATTGGCGAGCCGACCCAATCTCGTGCTGCTGGACGAGCCGTTCTCGGCCCTGAACGAAACCCTGCGGCGCGAGCTGTGGTGGCTGCTGCGCGAGCTTCAGAGCCAATGGGGCCTGACCGTCCTGCACGTGACGCACGACCTGGCCGAGGCGTACTTCCTGGCAAACCGGATCACCGTGCTTTTAGACGGCCGCGTGGCCCAGCAAGGTGACAAGGCCGAAGTATTCGGCAGGCCTGTGTTGCCGGAAGTCGCGCGGTTTCTGGGTGTCGAGACACTCCAGCCGGGGCGAATCATCGCCGTTCACGACGGCCTCGCCGAGATTGGCGTCGGTAGCGCCCGTCTCTGGGCGCTTGCAGCCCCGGAAATGCCTGCGGATGTTCTGGTCAGCATCCGCGGCGAAGAAGTCATGCTGGAGGCGGCGTCAGGCCCTGAGCCCGCCGCCAGCGCGCGCAACCGCCTGCCGGCCCGCGTTGTGGCCGTGCAGCCCGGCAACCCGCTGGTCCGCGTCGAGCTGGACGCGGGCTTCCCGTTGTTTGGTCTCGTAACCCGGCCCGCTTGCGAGGAACTGAGCCTGAGGCCCGGACTGGCGGTTACCGCCATCCTCAAGGCACCCGCAGTTCACTTGCTGAGACGCGCGCCGTAGGCCCTGGTGAGCGCGCCACCCGGCGGGCAGATCAGATATCAATCGGCATCACAAGGTAGTAAAAGCGTTCGCGATCGCCGCTGTGCATGATCGCGCCGGTGTCTTTGTCCTTGAACTGGAAGGTCACCTTGTCGCTGTCAAAGCCCTCAAGGCCTTGCAGGATGTATTGGGGATCAAAGCCGATCACGGTTTCGTCGCCCGTGTACTCGATTTCGGCTTTTACCTCGGCCTGGCCGCTTGCGGGGCTCTTGCTGCGCAGGGTCAGTTCGTTTTTGGCGATCTCCAGCCGGACAGCCTGACTTTCCACACTGGTCAGATGGCGGGCCTTGTTCAGGGCCAGCCGGAAGTCTTCCAGTCCCACGACAAACTGCTTGTCAAGTTCGCGCGGGATCACACTGCGGTAATCGGGGTACTGGCCTTCCACCAGTTGAGTGCCAACCTCTGTACCATCCACGGTGGCCACAAGGCGGTTTTCGGTCAGGCGCAGCTTGACCTCGCTGTCGCTGTTGCCGATCACTTTGGTGATCAGGCTGTAGCCTTTCTGGGGCACAATCACCTGAAAATTCACCTCGGCGCCCTTGGCTGAAACCTTGGTATAGCCCAGCCGCCGGCCGTCGGTGCCACAGAACTCCAGCGCGTTCTTGCGTGGCTCCAGCAGCACGCCATTGAGCGCGTAGCGCCCCTTCTCCTGCGCGATGCTGCGGCCCACGCGCCGGATTGCCAAGTTGAAATCTCCGCCCTTGAGGGTAACCGCCGTGCCGTCGCCGGATTCGGGCAGTTTGGGAAACTCATCCGGGTCGGCGCTGTTGAGGTCAAAGCGGTCACGCCCGGCCTTAATTTCGACCGTGCTTGACCCAGCCTTGATCTCGACCGTTTCGCTGCGAATGTCCTTGAGCAGGCCCGCCATCAGTGCCGCCGGCACAAGCGCCTTGCCGGTCTTTTTGGTTTCAACTTCGCCCAACGTGCGGCGCAGGCTTTGTTCCAGGTCCGTGGCGCGCAGTTCCAGGCCCTGCTTGTCTGCCGACAAAAGGACGTTCTGGGTAATCGGGTTGGTTGAACGCTGTCCGGTGATGCTGCTGACCAGTGCAAAGGCTTCGGCCAGGTGGTCGCGTGCGCAGATGACGTGCATGGGATTCTCCGGCTGGCGGTTCTATCCCGCTTGGCGCACGATTCAACCACGATACGGCGATGTTGGCGGGTGTCAGTTACGTGCCGGGCGTGGTTCAGGCCGGGTAATCTAAAGACTTAAGGATTAAACCTCTTTGTTACAGCGAGCCCCGTCAGAAAGTCAGTAGCGGCTTCAAGAGGAGTTCCTATTCGCAAGCAGAAAGGGCTGGGCGACAATCACAGCCCCATGGACACTTAGCGGAAAGTCACGGGCCACACCACAAACCGACGCCACCCGGAAAGAATGTGCAGGGGGAAACGGCGGTAAAGCGCGGAGTTATCCAGCGCCTGCGGGCAACCCACCAACGCGAAAATGACAGTCGGGCGGAATGGTGAAAGTTCGCGGGCAACCTGTTTGCGGGGATACGCGGCGGCACAGTCGTTTCAGCAACAAAGGCGGGTAAAGGGCGAGCGGGGCCAGCCGCGGTAATGCCGGAGAACGGACGCATGGGGCGCAGAGGCCCAGGTGCGCCAAGAGCCCGCTGCCGGGGGTTGGGGTGGCGGGAAGTCGCGCCAGTTACACCATCGGCCACCGCCGCCACCGTAAGCTTCGGGGCAGGGCAAGCGTAAGCAGCAGCAAGGGGGGCAGCGGTTGTAAAGGAGCACCCATGGAACAACCGGTGCTTCCGTCAGTACTGCCGGCAGGCTGGGGCGCAGCCACAACGTCAAACGGCGGGCTGGTGGCCGGGGTTAGCGTCGAGGAGGCATCCTGAAAGTAAAGCTGGTAGCCCGCGCCAACGAGGTTGATCTGAAGGTTGTGGAAGGTGGCGATGCCCCCTGCAACGGTAACAGACGCGGCACCGGCAAGTACGGCCCCCGGAGAACCCGTGGTCGGCACGATGGAAACTATCACGGTGGTGGTGAAGTCATCGGTGTACACATAGCCGAAAGTGTCGGTGACGGCCAGGACAGGCGGAGATGGCAGCGGAACTCCGGCAACAGCGGTGCCCAGCGGCGTGAGCAGCGTCAGCGCGGAGGGCGTAACAACACCCCGGCCGGTGACTGTAATCAAGTAGGGGTTTGGCGGCGTCGAGTTGGAGTACACAAGCATTTCGAAACTGAACGCGCCATGAACAGTGGCTTCCACGGACACTGCAAACGTTGTGGAGGTGGCCGCCGGCAGAGCGTAGGCGCCGGGCCCCTGCAGTACGGCGACGTTGCAACCCGAGACATTCTGGAATAGCAGGGGAGATGGTGAGGCAAACACAAGCGGATCCCCGCCGATGCTGCGGGCAAGAAAGGGCATGGTCTGCGCCTGGCCGGCAGGGATGCTGCCAAGGTCAAGCAGGCTGCCGTGCGGCAGGCCGACGGGGGTCTGCTCGACCGCAATCAGTGCGGTCGCCGGCTGGGATCCGACACCAGTGCCGTACAGCGGCACACGAAAAGGGGAAACGGTAGCGGGGCACGAGTGAACGAACATCAGGTAACAGTCGGCCGCGCCGGTCAGGGTGGGATCAAAAGCGACAGTGAAGCTGACGGAATGGCCAGGGGCGAGAACGCCAGAGGCCAGCCCGGAGGGCATCACAAACTGGCTCCACCATGGGCCCGCCAGGGCCGGGGCGCTGTAGCTGAACGCCGCCGCGGTGGTGTTGGTGATGAAGAAAGTTCGCGCCGTGGTGGGGCCCGAGTTGACGTCGTGCATGCCATAGTCCCGATCGGTGCCGGGTGCCAACTGGTCGTGCGTAAGCGGGGCGGCCCAGGCCAGGCCCATGGAGACGCGAAACTCCGGAAGCGCGGCGGTGCCGCGCAGGTTGATGTCAAACGGCGAAGAGCCCGACCCGCCGGCATCGTGCGGGACGTTGATGGTGGCAGTGGAGTGCCCCGGCGTGGTGCGATAGAACACAATGGTCAGCGACGTGGCCTGCCCGGGCGGCAGTGTTTGGAGGAAGCCCGAAGCGTTGACGAAAAAGTGGTTTGGCTCCGCGCCCGTCTTTGTAATCAAGCCAAAAGCGATGTCCGACGCCCGATTGTTTCTGAAGTGCAGCACCAGCGTGTGCGATTGGGTCGAAGGCGCAATAAAGCCGTAATCGCGCAGGCCGCCCACGGCCTCGTCGTCGGTGATCAGGGCGCCCGCCGGGTAGGGGGCGCCTTCCGTCACAAGCAGATCCTGGGCGACCAGGGCGGGTCCCCAAACCAGGGCCAGCAGAAAGTAGGGTGCGAATCGGCGCAAGGGCGCTCCAGAATAGGCGTAAACCAGTTTCGGCCCGCTGCCGGCCCTGCGCAAGAAAAACCCCGGCGATGGGCCGGGGCTTTGAGCGGCGAGAACGCGCGCCAGCTACCCTACGGGTCTGCGCAACTGCAACTCGAAACGCTCCAGCTCACTGCGCAGTTCAGCGTCCTTGAGGCGCAGGCCTTTGATTTTGTTGATCGCGTGCAGCACGGTGCTGTGGTCGCGCCCGCCAAAGAAGTTTCCGATCTCGGTCAGGGTCAACTGTGTCAGCTCCTTGGCCAAAAACATGGCCACATGGCGCGGGAAAGCCAGGTTCTTGGTGCGGCGCTGGCTCAGCAGGTCATTGCGGCGCACGCTGTAGTGCTCGCAGACCAGGTCAATGATGTCGTCGGTGGCAATCCGCGCCGGCGCCGGCCGCGACTTGACCAGATGACGCAGGGCTTCGTGGGCCAACGGCAGGCTGATCGGCTTGCCGCTCATGCTGCTGAGTGCCGCCAGTTGAACCACCGCACCCTCCAGCTCGCGCACGTTGGTGACAATGTTTTCAGCCAGGAAGTGCACCACGTCGTCGGGCACGGCGATACCGCGGGCCTCGGACTTTTTGCGCACGATCGCCATGCGGGTTTCTGTACAGGGCGGCTCGACCTTAACGGCCAACCCCCAGTGAAAGCGACTGATCAGCCTGTCTTCCAGGTTTGGTATGTCGCGGGGCAGGCTGTCGCTGGTCAGGACAATCTGCTTGCCCAGCTGGTACAGGTGATTGAACGTGTGGAAGAACTCTTCCTGGGTCTGTTCCTTGCCCGCCAGAAAGTGGATGTCGTCAATCAGAAGCGCGTCTGAGTCGCGCAGCTCGCGCCGCATTTCTTCAATCCGGCCGTTCTTGAGCGATGCCACGAACCGGTTCACGAATTCTTCGCACGACATCAACCGGATGCGAGGCATGGCCGGCAGTAACTTGCGCGCAATCGCGTTCAGCAAATGCGTCTTGCCCAGGCCGACGCCGCCGTGAATGAACAACGGGTTGTAGGCTTTGCCGGGGTTATCGGCCACGGCCACGGCCGCAGCCGCGGCCATCTGGTTGCTGGGGCCGATCACGAAGTGCCCGAAGTCCAAGCCGGCGGGCAGGCGTGAACTGGTCAGGAACGGGGCGTCTGCCGCCGCTGTGCCGCTGATTGGTTCACGTGAGGCAACCTCGACCCGCACGCGCTGGGCCGGCGACGGCGCCGTGGACGTGGTGACCTCGAGATTCGGCTGGAATCCCAGCACCTGGTAGCAGGCCTTGCTGACGCAGTTACGGATGCTTTCCGTTGTGGCCTTGTCCAAGGACTCAGCCTGAAGCTGAAGCTTCAGGACGTCGCGCTTGGGGTCGTAACCGGCCTTGCTGTTGCGCAGATAGTCGTGGATCGGCAGTCCGCGGGAGCGCGTCAGGGCCAGTTCCTCGATGGCGGGCCACTGGCTCATGACGTCGCGGTGGGCATCGGGCATTGGGGTGACTTTCTTTCCTTGTGTGCGCTGGTTGGGTCAGGGCGCAAAACAGCCTCGCCACGACGGGTGGTCGTTATCGGCTATCTTGTGAACCTGTCTGGAGTTACCGCCGGTTGTCCCCGGCGAACCGCCCCCCGCCCAACGCGTGATCGTTAGTGTTGTTGAACGGGCCTAGTGATAGCTTGCGCCAAGGTCGGGTCAACGAGTGTGCGAGTTCTGACAGGCTGGAAAAGTGTCAGTAACGCCGAAAGTCTCTTTCGAGTGAACGCTTACGGCCATGAAGATTTTTTCACTGACAGCGTCCAGCGCGGCTTGTTGTCAGAAGATCAAGAGGCACCCCGACTTTTTCGCCCCGCGCGCTGGCCCAGCCACGCCACAAACAGCCCCAGCGGCCAGCTTGCGGCGCCGCCAACCAGAACCACTGCCATAGGCCAGGGCTTGTCGCGAAACAGCGCCCATGCCGCGACGGTGGCCAGCCCACAGGCGACGGCAGACAGCGCGAACAGCGGTTTGAGCCGCACCGTGGAAGCGGCGGCTTCGGGGTGTGCTTTGTCAGGGAGTCGCGCGGGCATCAGCTTTTCCATCACCAGGCGCGCGTCATTATCGGCGTCATTGTCGGCGGCGCCGACGATGGGAATGCGGTGGCGGCGACCACAGCGAGCGCATTCGATTTCAAGACCCGAATAGCCGCGCGTGAAGACCTCATGCCAGCCGCAGGGGCACTCGATCTTGAAGTGTGGGGTTGGATCGGGGGCGGGCTTGGTCACGGCCTAGCCCTGGCGTTGCTGTTCTTCAAGCTCGCGCACTTCCTTGACCAGTGCGGCGACAAAGGGGGCAAAGCGCGCCTCGTTTTCTTTGTCGTGCTGCATCAGGGCCACGTGGGCGTCGCGGATCAGCAGGGTGCGGCGCCTCTTGTCTTGCCAGCCTTCGCGCAGCATCTCCAGCCGGCACTGCGGAAAGGCCACCGGCTGGTCATGCACGTGCAGAATCTTGGGCAGCCCCAGGCTGTTCATGGCGCGCATGGTGGCGGGCGTTGCGTTCATGACCGAGACCGAGACCGGCTCGCCGGCGCCCTCAAAGCCCAGAAAGCCCATCAATGTGCCCATAAAAGTGCTGTCAAGGCCGGTGCAGGGGCCAAGGTCCACGATCACGGCGCGCAGGCCTTCGGTGAAGGCCTTTTCACAGTATTCGCGCATGGGGCCGGCGTTGTTGAAATTGCCCAGCCCCGTGACTCGCAGGTACACGGCGTCTTGGGTGCGGGCGGCTTCAACGTGTCCGGGCATGGCTTCCTTTGCGGGTTTAGCTCACGCGCAGGCCGGGGCTTACGGGCCGGGCTCCGCTCAACGGCACGACACTGTCGCCATCGGTGACAGCCAGCAGCATGCCTTGGCTTAGCACGCCGCGCAGCTTGCGCGGCTTCAGGTTGGCGACAATCACAATGTCGCGCCCCACCATCGCCTCAGGGGCCCACCAGGTGCGGATGCCAGCACAGATGGTGCGGGTCGCGCCTCCGCCATCGCCGGCGTCCACGGTCAGAACCAGCAGTTTGTCGGCGTCGGGGTGCGGCGCGGCGGCCAGTACACGGGCGGTGCGCAACTCGACCTTGGCGAAATCTTCAATGCCGATCTCGGCGATCGGGGCGGGCGCGGCGGGTGCGTTCGGGTCACTCATGCGGCATCCGGTTGCAAACAAGGCACTTGTTTAACGCGCGCACACATTCTATTGGGCCCACATTACCTTCTTTTCGCGTCCGGGGCAATGCAACGCGCCCCAAGACACGCCCCGGTCTGGATTTGTGCCGGTATCCACGGTTTGCCGACAAAACCGTGCCGGCCTTGCTATCCTGCCCGCCCTTCATGGCCGAAATGCCGCCCAACGATGCTGCGGGACCGTCGCCAATCGGCGCGCTTCTGGAGAAAGCGTGGCTGCAGGCGCTGATTGTGGGGGTTTTGTATTTCGCGGGCATGCTTTACTACCAGTGGGTTCCGGCGCCGGATTTCAGCGCCGGCGGGCTGAAGGCCCACGCGGTGGGTCTGCCTGATCCGGACACCTACTATCACATCAAAATGGGCTGGCTGTACGGCACCGGCGAGGTGCAGCAGGCCGGGGTGAACTTTCACTGGACGCGCGAAAGCACCTGGAACGGCGCATTCAGCGACAAAGACTATCTGTTTCATGTGTATCTGGTGCCGTTTGCGCAGTTTGCCGACGGGCCGGGCGACATTGAGGGCCTGATTTTCGGGGCGCGACTGGGCATTGCCGTGCTGACCACGCTGTTTGCCCTGGCGTTGTGGAGCGCGCTGCGACTTCTGGGTGTGCGGCACGCATGGCTGTACACACTGCTGCTGACCGTCGCCGGCGGCAGTTACATCGTGTTCCGGGTCAACATGTGTCGCAGTTACATGATCAGCCTTGCGCTGGCGGTTCTGGGATGGGCGCTGCTGTTGCGGCGGGTGAAGTTGCCGTTGTTCATCATCGCCACGGTGTTCACGCTCAGTTACACGGCCAGCCACCTGCTGCTGGGTATGCAAGTGGCCCGGATGGTGGCCGAACTGGTGTTGGGGCCACAGACCGGCCGCACGCGCATGCAGGACCTGAAGTCAAACCTGGCCCAAGCCGGCTGCATCGCCGGCGGGATCACGCTGGGGTGCCTGCTGCACCCGCACTCGTGGGAGCTTGTGCAGTTGTGGTGGGTCCAGAATGTGGTGGTGCTGGCGCTGTCGCATCGCGACAGCGTGGCCCCGGTGCTGGACGGGTTTGCGGCGTTCTTCGGATACCAGACGAACTTCACCAATGGGCCGGCGATCGCTCTGGGGCGCGAGCTTGAGCCGCCGCTGGGCAGCTTTGTGGCCACCAGCACGCCTCTGTTGTGGCTGGCGCCGATGATGCTGCCGCTGCTCAGTGCCATGGTCGGCCAGAAGCCCAGTCGTAACGCGCTGCTGACGGGCATGATCGCCGTGGTGTGGCTGTTTGCGTACCTGACAAACCAGCGTTTTCTGGAATACGCGGCGCCGTTTTCGGTGCTGGCCTGCGGTCTGTGGATCCACGAACTTTTGTCCGGGCCGGGGTACGCGCAGTGGCGGCAGTCGCGGCCGGTGTTTTCGCGCGCCTTGCCGCTGGGTGCGGCGGCGGTCGGCCTGGTGGCCACGGGCGTGTTGTGGGTAGGCGCGGCCATCAACTACCGCAGCACCGACCGCGGCGTGGTGGAGGGCGCGGCGCGCTGGCTGCATGAAAACCCCCAGGCACACGGCAAGGTGGTGTGGCACTGCCGCTGGGACGACTTCACCAAGCTGATTTTTTATGCCAGCGAGTGCGACTACCTGATTGGCCTGGACCCCACGTTCATGCTGGCCAAAGACCGCCGGCGCTATGAGCTTTGGATGGATCTCTGCCGCGGGCGGCGGCGCGAGATGATCGAGCCGATCCGCGACGAGTTCGGGGCCGACTACATCCTGTTTCGGCGCAGCAGCAGCGGCTATGCCTATGAGCGGCTGCGTGAGGATGCCCTGGCGGGGCGGCTGCGGCTTTGCGCGCGGGCGGACGACGGCGAATGGAGTCTGTACGAGATCGTGAAGTAGGCGCTTTGGCGCGCGGCCGCACTATGGCCTTTGGTCGCGCCCGTGCGTATCACAGTGGAATACCCCGGGTGCACCGCAGGCAGGCCGCGCGATGATTGCCGTTCGAGCCCTCGCATTTCTGCTGTTTCTGGCGCTGGCGCTGGCGCTGGGCGCGTGGCAGGTCGAGAACCTGCGCGCCGATGTCGCGCGCGCCCCCAGCCAGGGTGCCGGAGTGGCAATTCTGCTGCTGGCGCTGGCGATCCCGCTGTGCCAGGCCGCGCTATACCGGTTGGCGCCGGCGCGTGCGCGCCGGGTGCTGCTGGGGCTGGCGGGCCTGCCGGCGCTGCCGCTGATGGCCGCCGGGGCGGGTCTGGTAAGCGCGATTCAGGCGCGCGGGGCGGACCACCGGCGGGTCTGGGACGCGGCGCTGATCCTGGCGGCTCTGGCCGGGGCCAACGTGGCGCTTCCGATTGTCGCGGGCTACGCGGCGGCGGGTGGGGGGCCGGGGCTTGCGTTGGGCTGGATGGCGATCAAGGCCCAGTTTTACCTGGCCGTGGACTATTTTTTGGCGCGGGCACTGGTGCATTACTTCAACAGTGGCGCGGGCACGTTTGTCAGCCTGCGCTATCTGCGCAAACGCGTGATCAGCCTGCTGTCTGTGGTGGGCATCGGCGCCGGTGTCACGGTGCTGATTCTGGTCAACAGCGTGATGACGGGCTTTCAGACCAACTTCAAAGAGGAAGTACGGGGCAGCCTGTCGCATGTACTGGTGCGCTTTGATGGCGAACGCATCCAGAACGCCGGTGACGACAGTGATTTTGAGCAGGCCCAGTGGCAGCATTACGTGGGTCTGCTGGAACAGAACCCCGAACTGGCCGGCCCGTGGAACGAGGCGCTGGTCGCGGCGCTGGCGCGTTTTCGCGCGCGGGGGTCTGATGGCGACGGCCTGCCGGACTTCGTGCCGCGTGGCGCCATGCAGCCCGCCGACGAAGAGCCCGACGCGGCCCCGCGCCCGGCGAACCCGCGCGAGCAGGCGCTGATCGAGGCGCTGCGCACCGGTAAGGGGCTGCGCGGATCCGACCGCGAGCTGCTGCGCGACGGCCAGCGTGTGGTGTCGCCGCGCGAGTTTTACCTGGAACGCGTGCCCGATCCGGCCATGGCCGAAGACGCGGCCCGTCGCGCCTGGTACGGCCCGGTGTTCCGCCGTCGGCTTCAGGAACAGTTTGACCGCGCCGCGGCAGCCCTGGCCACCCACCGCGCGCCGGATGGCCGCAATGACATCGAGGGCGTTTCGTGGCGTGTGGGCACCAAAACGTTCATCACCCCGCGCACCGGCTCACGGGAGCTTTCGCTGGCCGACATTGTCGGCGTGGACCCAGCGCGCGAAAACGAGATTGCCAATCTGGGCCGGTACGTCGCCGCGGCCGAAGTGCATGTGTTCAAGGACCAGCATGTGCTCAAGCCGATTGTCAATCTGCTGGGCGCGACGCTGGGCTGGGAGACCGAACAAAGCCTGGAAGAGCTGGGTGTGCGCGAGCCGGCCTTCATGTACACGCCCGATGGTCGCCAGATGGGGCGCCTGCCCGCCGACATGAAGCGCACGTTGCAGGCGCGCGACCTGGTCACCGGCGCCGGCAACGTGCGCTGGGCCAACTTTGACCGCGTGCGCTTTGCCGCCTACAGCCCCGGCCAGGAACTGTACCGCATTCTGCGCCAGGCCCACAAGGATGCCCAGCGCAGCGACGACCTGGACGTGCTGCGCGCGATCCTGAATCGCTGCCACGCCGCCGTCAGCGCCGTGATCGAGCGCCACCTGGCCGGCCCTGAGCCCGCCGAACCCGCGCTGCGCGCCGCCCGCACCGGCTGTCGCATCATCCGCAACGACTACCTTACGGCGATCAGCCAGGTGGATCGCGCGATCCGCCGCAACTATGAGCACATCGCGCCGGAACTGAAAGCGTTCATGGACGACGCCGCGACTCCGCCGCGTGTCCCCGAGGAAACGGCGGCGCTGGCGCGTCTGCTGGAGCGAATCAATGCCGTGACCGCTGCCGCCGACAAGGCCGCGGGCGAAGATGCCCCCAGTGATGGCGCGCGCCAGCAGGCGCTGGCCGACATGCTGTCTGCCTATGCCGCGACCTTTGACCAGGCTGCCGCCAGGGCCTCTGCCGAAGGTTGGGGTTCACGGGGAGCGCTGCGGCAGCTCGCGGCGCTGGTGCCAAAACCTGAGGCCGGTCTGGTGCTGACCGAGGCGCTGCGCGACCGTCGGCCGGTGCCGCTGACTTTTGCTGTGGAGCAGTTTGATTCGGGTGCAGAGTACGCCCGGCGCCGCATGGAAGCTTACCGCGAGGTTCTGCCGCTGCGCGCCACCATGCGCCCCGATGATACCGTGGCTGTCTATCGTGCCCGGGCGCTGGAGTCCGGGCGCCGCCCCGGCGACGGCCTGGCGGATCAGGGTGCCGAGCCGGGCCTGATTCTGGGTGATGCCCTGGCCGAAAGCGCGATTCTGGGCGGTGTCAATGTTGGCGACGTCGTGGAAGTCACCATCCCGCGCGTGTATTTCGTCAACGGCCGCCCCGACAGCAAAGCCACGCAGATCAAGTTCCGCATTACGGCGTTGTTCCGCAGCGGGCTGTTCGAGGACAACCTGGGGCGCATGTATTGCGACTTTGACGTGCTGACGGGTGTGCTGGCCGACAGCCAGGCCCGCTACTACGTGGGCGCCCGGCTGCGCGATTACAGCGTGTATGAAGGCGCGGCGGCGGCCGACAGTCTCAAGCGGTCAATCCAGGAAGCCCTGTTCCGGCAGGGCGCGCTGGCCTCGGGAGTAACGCTGTGGGAAGACGAAAAGCGCAGTCTGCTGGAGGCCGTGGAGCGCGAGAAAATGATTCTGGGCCTGATTGTCAGCTTCATCATCGTGCTGGCCGGTGTACTGATCCTGATTCTGGTGTTTCAGCTTGTGAACGAAAAACAGAAGGACATCGGTATTCTCAAGGCACTGGGCTTTTCGCCCTGGGGCATCCGCAGCGTGTTCATGTTCAACGCGCTGTTCATCGGGCTGTTCGGGGCAATTTTGGGGGCGTTGGCGGGCATTACGCTAAGCGAGTACCTCAACGAGATTGAGGATTTCATTGACCAGTGGACGGGCACCCGGCTGTTCCCGCCGGATGTGTATTTCCTGACGTACATTCCCAGCGTCAAGGGCACGGCACTGGTGCGCCTGGCCCTGGATATTGCCGCGCCGGTGGTGCTGTTCAGCTTCGGCTGCGGCATCCTTCCGGCCCAGTTGGCGGCCCGCAAGGATCCTGTCGAAGCCCTGCACTACGAATAGTCGCACCCGAAACACTGGCGCCGGGGTTATACTGGCGTCATGCGCGCGCCCGTGCCCTATGGTTACCCGCCCTACGACACCTGGTGCCGGCGGCCCGTGGCATCTCCGCCCCCGCCCCGCCGTGTGCCGGGCTTTGTCGTGCTGTACGTTCTGTGTCTGGCCTGGGCACTGGGCGTGGTTGTGCTGGCCGCGCAGGCGCCGTATCGCCAGACGGCACCGCGCCCCCGGCCTCTGGTGCTGAAGTGCGAAGTCGTCCAGCCCGAGCCCGCCCCGCCGCTGCGTTATGGCGAGGCGCCGAAACTTGAACCCGTGCCCGATGGCGCCGCCCCCGACGGCAGCCGTTACGGTGCCTGGCGCCCCGCGCCGGTAAACGGGCGCTGACCCCCCCCCGCCAAGTACCCGATTGCCCGGCCTGTGCTATGCTGCGCCCATGGCCGAGCAGCAACTGCGAGAATTGCTGCAGCAACGCATCGTGATCCTGGACGGCGCCATGGGCACGATGATCCAGCGTTATATGCTGGACGACAGGGATTTTCGCGGCGCGCGCTTTGCCAATCACCCCCGCCCGCTTCAGGGCAACAACGACCTGCTGTGTCTGACCAACCCCGGCCTGGTCCGCGAGATACACCTGAAATACCTGCACGCCGGCGCCGACATCATTGAAACCAACACCTTCAACGCCAACGCCATCAGCCAGGCGGAATACGGGCTGGAGGCTCTGGCGTATGAAATCAACCGCGAGGCCGCGGCAATTGCCAAGGCCGCCGTGGCCGAGTTTCTGGGCTCCGGCGGCACGGGCCCGCGCTTTGTGGCGGGCGCGCTGGGCCCCACCAGTGCCACGGCCAGCATCAGCCCCAACGTGAACGATCCGGGCTGGCGCAAGGTGACCTTCGACCAGCTCAAGCAGGCGTACTACGACGCCGCCCGCGGCCTGTGGGACGGCGGGGCGGACATCCTGATGGTCGAAACGGTGTTTGACACGCTCAACGCCAAGGCGGCGATTGCCGCGTTGCACCGGTTATTCGCCGAAAAAGGCGCGCGCCGGCCGGTGATTGTCAGCGGGACGATCACGGACAAAGCCGGCCGCACGCTTTCGGGGCAGACGGCCGAGGCCTTCTGGTACTCAGTGGAGCACGCGGGCGCGATTGCCGTGGGCCTCAACTGTGCCCTGGGCGCCGAAGACCTGCGCGAACACATTGAAACGCTATCGCGCGTCAGCCACCTGTACACAAGCATCTATCCCAACGCAGGTCTGCCTAACGCATTCGGCGGCTACGACGAAACGCCGGCGAAAATGGCGCAGGTGCTGCGCGAGTTCGGACAGGCGGGCTTCTTCAACATCGTGGGCGGCTGCTGTGGTACCACGCCCGAGTACATCCGTGCGATTGCCGACGCCGTGCGCGATCTGCCCCCGCGCCGGCCGCCCGCGCCGGACACTCGCCTGCGCCTGAGCGGCATGGAGCCGTTCATGCACGGCCCGGACAGCCTGTTCTGCAACATCGGTGAGCGCACCAATGTGACGGGCAGCCGCAAGTTTGCGCGCCTGATCAAGGACGAGAACTACACCCAGGCTCTGGAGATCGCGCGCGAGCAGGTACAAAGCGGCGCCCAGGTCATAGACATCAACATGGACGAGGCGATGCTTGATTCCGGCGCCGCCATGCAGCGCTTTTTGAACCTGGCCGCGGCCGAGCCCGACATCGCGCGCGTGCCGTTCATGATTGATAGCAGCAAGTTCACGGTAATCGAGGCCGGGCTCAAGTGCGTGCAGGGCAAGTGCATTGTTAACTCGATCAGCCTGAAAGAAGGCGAAGCCGAGTTCCTGCGCCAGGCGGCGGTATGCCGGGGCTACGGCGCGGCGGTGGTGGTGATGGCCTTTGACGAAAAGGGCCAGGCCGACACGGTGGAGCGCAAGGTCGAGATCGCCCGCCGGGCCTACAAGCTGCTGACTGAAGAAGCGGGCTACCCGGCGCAGGACATCATTTTTGACCCGAACATCTTTGCTGTTGCCACCGGCATTGAAGAACACAACGAGTACGCGATTGCGTTCATAGAGGCCACGCGCCGCATCAAGGCCGGGTTGCCGCACGCAAAGGTCAGCGGCGGCGTGAGCAACCTCAGTTTCAGCTTCCGGGGCAACGACCCGGTGCGCGAGGCCATGCACGCGGCGTTTTTGTTTCACGCCATCAAGGCCGGCATGGACATGGGCATTGTGAACGCCGGGCAGTTGGCGGTGTACGAAGAGATCCCCAAAGACCTGCTGGAACGTGTTGAAGACGTGTTGTTCAACCGGCGCCCGGATGCCACCGAGCGCCTGGCCGAGTTTGCCGAACAGTACCGTGCCGGCAGAAAGGCGAAGGTCGAAGACGAAGCCTGGCGCCGCGCGCCGGTGGAAGAGCGCATCCGGCACGCGCTGGTTTCGGGCAACGACAAGCACATTGTCGAGGACACCGAAGAAGCAAGGCAGAAATACCGGCGGCCGATCGAGATTATTGAAGGCCCGCTGATGGACGGCATGAACGTGGTCGGCGACCTGTTCGGCAGCGGCAAGATGTTTCTGCCCCAGGTGGTCAAGTCTGCCCGCGTGATGAAAAAGGCCGTGGCGCACCTGATTCCGTTCATTGAAGCCGAAAGCGCCGGCAAGCCCCGCGAACAGAAGGGGCGCATACTGATGGCCACGGTCAAGGGCGATGTGCACGATATAGGCAAGAACATCGTGGGTGTGGTTCTGGGCTGTAACGGCTACGAGGTGATTGACCTGGGCGTGATGGTGCCCACCGACCGCATTCTGGCCGAGGCGCGCGAACGCAACGTGGATGTGATCGGGCTCAGCGGGTTGATCACCCCCAGCCTGGACGAGATGGTGCACGTGGCGCGCGAGATGCAGCGCACGCACCTGCGCCTGCCGCTGCTGATCGGCGGCGCCACAACCAGCCGCCTGCACACGGCGGTCAAGATTGCGCCTCAGTACGAAGGCCCGGTGGTGCATGTGCTGGACGCCTCGCGCAGTGTCGGTGTGGTCAGCAGCCTGCTGAGTCGCACCCAGCGCGACGGCTTTGTGGCGTCCAACGCCGAAGACCTGGCGCGCATCCGCCGCAAGCACCAGGGATCGGCCGAGGCCCATACGCTCAAGTCTCTGGACGACGCGCGGGCCAATCGTTTCAGTCTTTCGGCTGCGGGCATCAGCAGGCCCGCGTTCACGGGCATCAAGGTGTTCGACGATTACCCGCTGGACGACCTGCTGGGGCGGATGGACTGGTCGCCGTTCTTTGCGGCATGGGAACTGGCGGGAAAGTTTCCGGCGATTCTGGAAGACAAAAAAATCGGAGAGCACGCCCGCGTGCTGTACCACGACGCCCAGCGCCTGCTGGGCCGCATGATCAAGGAAAAGCTCGTGCGTGCCAGGGCCGTGTTCGGCATCTGGCCCGCCAACAGCGATGGCGACGACATTACCCTGTGGGCCGATGAATCGCGCGCGCGAGAGATCGGGCGTTTTCACACCCTGCGCCAGCAAATTGACCGCGGCCCCAGACCAAACCTGGCTTTGGCCGACTACATTGCCCCGGCCGGCACCCCGGACTGGATTGGCGGCTTCTGTGTCACTGCGGGCATCGGTCTGGACGATCTGGTGCGCAGATTTGAAAGCGAACATGACGATTACAGCGCGATCCTGGCCAAGGCCTTGTGTGACCGCCTGGCCGAAGCGCTGGCCGAGCGTCTGCATGAGCGCGTGCGTCGCGAGTTCTGGCGCTACGCGCCCGACGAAAACCTCAGCAACGAAGAACTGATCGCCGAAAAGTACCGCGGCATCCGCCCGGCGCCAGGCTATCCGGCCTGTCCGGACCACACTGAAAAAGGCGAGCTGTTCCGGCTGCTGGATGCCACGCGCCACACTGGCGTGAAGCTTACAGAACACTTTGCCATGTTTCCGACGGCGGCCGTCAGTGGCTGGTATTTTGCGCACCCCGAGGCTGGGTACTTCGGCATCGGCAAAATCGGTCTGGATCAGGTGGAAGATTACGCGTCGCGCAAGGGCTTTACCGTTGAAGAGGCGGAACGCTGGCTGGGCCCGAATCTCGGTTACGAGCCCGCCGTCGCGCCGACAGCGCGGCCATAAACACGACAATCACCGCCACTGCCAGCGCGGAAACTGATTCTGCCGCTGTTTCCAGGTTCGTGCGCACCGGCCACAGGCGCAGCTCGCGACCTCTCTCGGGAACGGACACACTCACACACCCGCCGGGTCCGGCCTGGCAGTGTATCGGCGCGCCGTCCACGCTGGCGCGCCAGGTGGGGTGCCAGAACTGTGCCAGCATCACAGCCCCGGCCCGCCCGTCCAGGCTGGCGGCCAATTCTGCGCCGCGCCGGGCGGCATGCAGCACAACCGGCCCCCCGGCATCTTGGGCCATTGCCATGCGACCGGCAAACGCGGGCCATTGGTAAGGGTCGGCGGTAATCGGCGCAAACTCGCCGGCGGTCATCGGCTCATGATACTGGTTGCCGGGCCAGGGCTCGGTCATCCAGTAGCTGATGCGCCGTGCCTCGACCGGGAACGTGTCCGGCGGGATGTTGCGGAAAGACACCGCCAGACCAAGCGCCGTAGCCAACGCCAGCGCCGCCGGAGCCAACCCCGCCGCACATCTCCACGGGCCGCGTGGCGCCAGCCGTGGCAGGTGCGCTGCTGCCAGCGCGGCCATTACGGTGGCAGGGCCCATCAGCCGCCACGGGAACTGCACATACTCGACCAGCGGCACATGGCGCCAGAACCAGGCGGAAACCGGCTGTGTCAGCAGCAGCAGTGCGGCGATGCCTCCGGCCAGAAACAGGCCGCGCGCGCGGTGGATGCGGCCTGCCACAGCCCCCGCGAAAACGGCCAGAACTGCTCCTGTCAGCAACGGCCCCAGTACCGGGGCTGAGCGTGTTATCCGCCAGGCCCACTGCGGGTCGGCCGAAAGGTTGCCTGCGGGCTCGTAGGTTCCGGTGGTGATACCGGCCATGCTCACCAGCGAAAGC
The DNA here is from genome assembly GCA_015075515.1 of Planctomycetota bacterium. Taxonomy (GTDB): domain Bacteria; phylum Planctomycetota; class UBA8742; order UBA2392; family UBA2392; genus H3-PLA7. The sequence continues at coordinate 665,315 of JABTUE010000001.1, read as the reverse complement.
TGCAGCAGCGACGGCGCCCAGAACCAGGCTGAGACCATTACGCCCGTGAGCGGCACCAGTGCCAGCAGCGCCCACGCGCGCCCCCGCGCGTGCTCGACCACGCCCATGCCCGCGCCGAACACCACGATTGTCCCCGTAAACAGCAGCGCAGAGATGTTGTGCTGCGTGATCATCAGGCCGTGCAGCAGCCCCGCGCCCAGAGCGGCGCGCAGGCCGCCGCGCCCGGTGGCTACGCGCCACACCAGCCACAGCACGCCCACGGCCAGGTGGTTGGCCGCGTACTCGGCCAGGTCGCCGCGCATGTAAAGGTTGAAGATCGGGTACGGGCTGGCCACCGCCAGCAAGGCCGCCAGATGCCCGCCGGCGCGCCCGCCCCAGCGCGCCCCCAGTGCAAAGGCTGCCAGCGCGCCTGCCAGCGTCACCAGCACAATGCCGCACTTGACGGCCGCCGTTTGGCCCAGCGGGACAAACGGCAGGCACAGGTACGCGAACCCCGGTGCGTAATAGGTGAAGTAGGGTATGCCGCGCCCGGCCGCGCATTCAGGAATCCAGCGCGGGTGAGTGCCTTGGGCGATTACGTTTTGCTGCAGTGCGTCCAGCCGCAGCAGGTAACGCACGCCTTCGTGGCTGTCCCACCAATCCGTTGCCGCCAGCGGCCAAAGTACCATTACCACCACCGCCGCCAGGAACGCCAGGTCACGCAAGGCCGGGCCGCGCCAGAACCGGCGCGACACGCCGGCCAGAACAGACTCGGGGTTGCCCGTGGCGTTCACACCAAGACTCCACAAGCGGCGGTAGCAGTTGTCCAGCGCAGGGAGCGCGGGTGGGATTCGGGGCAGTTCACAAACGGAAACAACCGGCCGATCAGACGCTCCAGGCCGCCCAGGCGGCGGGACGCGTAACGCGGAAATCCGCTGCCTGCTGCGGCGTCAGTCGTGCCAGCAGTGCCCGCCGGCACGGCGCAGGCAGTTCGTCGGCAAAATGGCCGCGCCAGGTGCGCGGCGCCGAACTGGCAATGTCGTCGCCCAGGCGTTGTGCTGTTTCCAGCGCCCGGCGCGTGGTGGCTAGTTCCATACTGTCACCACGCGCCGCAAGCTGTTGCATCTCAAGCACCAGGCCGCGGGCAAGCCCGGCGCCCTCACCCCCGCTGGCCGCCAACAGCCGCAGGTTCGGCAGCAGCCACGCGTGAACACGCCAGCGGCCCGTCAGGGCGTGCCAGGGCTCAATCGCGGCGCGGGCCGCGGCATCGTCACCGCAAAGCTGGTGCATGGCCGCATCCACGCCTGCGGCTACGAACCGGTTGTCATAGTTGTAGCCCTGACGCATGTGCGCCAGGACCTGGTTCATGGCTGTGCGTGCCCGTTCCAGTTGCGCCAGCCGGAACAGCAGCCACGCGTACTCGCGTCCCAGCAGCCAGGCGTTCTGGTGGTTCCACGAGGCCACACGCGGCACGGCGTCCTGCAGCAGCGGCAGCGCCTCATCAAGACGGCCCTGCTCGTGCAGGGCTATCGCCAGATAGGTGCGGGCGATTATCCAGTCGGCCTCACGTTCCGCGGGCCAGCCCGATTTATCGCAGCGTGTCAGGCTTTCGCGCAGCAGCGTTTCGGCTTCAGCCCAGCGGCCCACGCTGCACATCCAGCGGCCCAGATTATTCAAGCCGGTCACAATATCCGTTTCGCGGCCGTGCTCGCGTACCAGTTCCAGCGACTGGGCCCAGATCGCGCCGGCGTCGCGCACGCGGTCGAGCATGAACAGATAGATCATCCCCAGGTTTGTTTGGGCGCGCATGGCCAGGAAATGCGCGCCGGTTCCGGCCAACAGCTCCAACGCGCGCCGGTAGGCAGGCTCGGCCAGTCCGGATTGTCCAAAGTTGGCGTGGTGAACCCCCAGGTTCAGGCTCATTTCGGCCGCGGCAACGCGGTCGCTGGCACCTTCGGCCAGTGCCACAGCCTGTTGCAGAAGTTCCGCCGCCTGATCGGGCTGCTTCAGCGCATACGCAAACACCCGTGCGCGCGAAGCCAGAACGCGGGCCTGTCCGGTGCGGTTGCCGGCTGACGCGTAGGCCGCCATGGCCTGGTCCAGCCGGGCTAATGCCTGGTCGGTATTGGCGGCGGTGGCCAGCCGGTCACCCTGAAGGTAGAGAATGCCGCCGATCAGCACCGCGTCGCCGGATTCGCGCGCCAATTCAAGGGCGCGGTCAAGTCCGCTGGCGTCGGTGGCGCCCGGCCGAGCCGCTGCCTGCAACAGGGCACGGGCGCGCAACGCCGGCAGATGGGCGCGGGGCTCAAGCTCAAGGGCCGATTGCAGCATTTCGTCGCTCTGGCGACCGCGGCCCAGCTCGTGCAGGACACCCGAAAGATCCAGTCGCGTTTCCAGTTCGTCGTCGGCTGATTCCCCGCGGCCCAGCGCCCGGCGCCAGAACGCCTCGGCGGTGACGAAATCCGTCTGTTTGTGGGCATACCGCGCGGCCAGCCGCAGATAGCGCAGCTCGCGCCGGCCCAGATCCGCCGCCGCGTCAGGCATACCCTGGATTGCCAGCGCCAGGTGATCGGCCAGTTCGTGCGCCACCGGCGCGAGTCTGTCGTCGCCCGGGCCGAACGCCTGTTCCATTACGTCGGCCGCCGCGCGGTGCAGCGCCGCACGCAGCGTCAACGGTTGGAGCTGATAGGCCGCGTCGCGCAGCAGCGCGTGCCGGAACACATAGGCGGTTTCGCCGGAAAGCATGGAGGGATTGTAGGGCCAGGCGGCGCGCGCGCCTGTGGAATCATGCCCGGCGCGGCGCCGGGACCCGTGCTGTGGTAGTCTCGCGGCCATGCGCCAAGTGGCTCTGGGCAGCAGCGGGCTGGAATGTTCGGTTCTGGCCGCAAGCCTGAGCGCGCCGCCGACGGCGGCCATGCCTCTGCACGCCCTGGCGGTACTGGCGCCGGCCACACAGGACCCGGCAGCCAACGGCGAAAACATGGCACAGCAGGCACTGAGGGTTGCCCTGGACGCGGGCGTGAACCTTGTGGACAGCGACTGGATCACCGCTGGCGGCCACGCCCAGGAGATGCTGGGCCGGCTTGTGGCCGGTCTGCGCGCGCGGCCGCTGGTGGCCGGCAAGGGCGGGCCGCGTCTGGCCTTTGGCGGGGCGCTCGTGCTGGACAACTCGCGCGGCAACCTGATCAACCAGTGTCAGGATAGCCTGTACCGCCTGAAACTGCCGCAACTGGACCTGTTTCAGGTGCATTGGCCTGACGCCACGCCACCGGATCAGACCGCGCGCGGCCTGTGCGACCTGCGCGACATGGGGCTGACGCGCGCGCTGGGTCTTTGCAACCACAGTGTTGAACAGGCGCGCGCGATTGCGGCGCTGGCGCCGCTGGCCACGGTTTCGGCGCCGTTGAACCTGCTGCGCCGTGGCGCGGCGGCCGAACTTGCCCCCTGGTGCGCGCGCACCAGGATTACGTTTCTGGCCGCGGATCCCTTGTGCAGCGGGATTCTGGCGCGGCGTTACACCGGCGATGAAACCTTTGCCGACACCGACGACCCGCGATTTGCCCAGCCCGTGTTCGGCCGGGCCTGCGGCGCCGCGCGTCAAGTGCACGAGTTTGCCCTGGCCCGCGGCCTGACGGGCGAAACCCTGGCTGTGGCCTGGTGTCTGCGCCAGCGCGGGGTTTCAGTGGTGCTGTGCCCGGTAAACGATGCTGCGGACATGGCGCGCCTGCTGGCGGCCCGCGACGTGCAGCTTCCGCCCGCCGACTGGCGCGCAATCGAAGACCTGTGCGCGGTTTAGCGCCCGGTCACGTACACCGTGCGCCCGCCCTCGCGCGCCACTTCGCGCAGGCCCAGTTCCCGCGCCAGCATGGCCGGCGGCGCGTCCCAGGGCCGCGCCTGGTCAAACAGCACCACCGTGGCCTCGCGCCCGTCCAGCGCCGCGACAAACGCGGCCTTGCGGGTGGGGTCAAGACTGTCGCCGCCGGGGCCCAGCGGCGGCAGCTTCAGGCACGGTTCGCCGCGCGCAAAAGCCAGCGCTTCGGCATGGTTGCTGGCCAGCACTCCCGGCGGCAACGGCCCGGCCAGATCCTGGCGCCATTGGGCCGTGGCGTACTGGGCGCCCTGGGCATAAAGCCGTGACGCGGTGACGCCCGAACGCGCCAGCGCCGTCAGCGCCAGAACGCACAGCACGCCGGCCAACACCCGATGCAGGCGCGCGGAACCGGACGCGGCCAGCGCCATGGCCAGTGCCGCCGGCAGCAGCACCGGCAGCAGCATGCGCTGGTCCAGATCCTGGGCGCGCGAAGAGCCGAACTCGGCGCCGAACATCAGGGCCAGATAACCCAGCGCGCATGCCGCGCAGGCCGCAACCAGCGCGCGGCGTGGTGACGGGGCCGCCGCCCCCGACAGCGCCCCGCGCAAACCCGCGCCGAAACCCGCCACAATCGCCAGTGTCAGCAGATGACGCGGCCACCGGTTGAGTTCTTCAGGCACGAACCACGTGGTGGCCACGCGCCACAGATCAAAGAACCAGCCGGCGCGCACGGCCTCCAAGGCCAGATCGCGCTCGGCCACGCTGTTGGCGACCAGCCAGTTGCGCAGCAGCCACAACAGCACCGGCAGCTGGGCACAGGCCAGGTACGCCAGCGCGCGTCCCAGTCGAACCCGGCGCGACGGCGCGGGCCACAGCAGCAACAGCAGCGCGCCGGAAACAATTGCGCCCTGGCCGACATAGCGCGTCAGTGTCACCAGCGCCGCGCACAGCCCGGCCGCCGCGGCGTCCCGCGCGCGTCCGCGTTGCAGGGCGCGCGCCAGCAGGGCAATCAGCGCCAGCCAAAGCGGCAGAAACAGTGCCTCGCTGAGCAGCGCGTGAAAGTATGAAAGATTCGCCCCGGCCAGGCAGGCCAGCAGCGCGCCCGCACCAGCGGCCACGCGGGGCGCGTCGGCCTGGCGCAGGACCAGAAACGCTCCACCGGCCAGTGCGCCAAACAGCAGGCAATGCAGCCAGACACCCCAGGCCGGTGCAGTCGAGCCCGTCAGCGGACCGACTGCCAGCGCCAGCGGGTACAGCGGTGGCCAGGTTACCAGCGGCCGCGCCACGCCGTCGGGCAGATCCGTGACGGCGCCGTGGCCGGCGGCCAGATGGCGCGCGGCGTCGGCGTAAAACAGCGAATCGGGATACAGCCCGGTGCCGTGGCCCGCCAGCGCCGCCGCCAGCAACGCCGCAGCCAGAAACCCCAGCCCGGCGGCAAGGGCGGCATCCTTGCGTGCTTCAGTGCGCGGCGCGTTCACGGACAGAACCATGCGACGATTGTAGTGGAATTGCGGGTACTGTGGGTGGTTCAGCGCGTCGCGGCGGCGCCTTGCGGCGCAGCGGGGGGCTCGGGTTCGGGTGTTTTTGCGGCCCGGCGTGACGGTGCTACATGTTGCGGCGGTACTGGCCGCCAACCTGATACAGGGCGGCGCTGATCTGTCCCAGCGAACAGTGCTGCACGGTGCGGATCAGCTCGTCAAAGATGTTGCCTCCGCTCAGCGCCACGCGGCGCAGCGATTCCAGGGCCGCGCCGGCGCCCGCGTCGTGGCGTTTCTGGAAATCGCGCAGGCGCCGGATCTGGCCGTCTTTTTCGGCTTTGGATGACCGCGCCAGTTCAATCTTGCGCTGGCCCTCTTCAGGGTGCGGGTTGAGAAACGTGTTCACGCCGATGATCGGCAGCTCGCCGGAGTGCTTGAGCTGCTCATAATGCATGCTTTCTTCCTGGATCTTGCCGCGCTGGTATTGCGTTTCCATCGCGCCGGTTACGCCGCCGCGTTCGGTGATGCGGTCGAACTCGGCCAGCACCGCGGCTTCCACCAGGTTGGTCAGCTCTTCGATGATGAAGCTGCCCTGCAGCGGGTTTTCATTTTTGGCCAGACCCAGTTCCTTGTTGATGATGTGCTGGATCGCCAGCGCGCGGCGCACGCTGTTGTCTGTGGGCGTGGTGATGGCCTCGTCAAAGGCGTTGGTGTGCAGGCTGTTGCAGTTGTCGTAAATTGCGTACAGGGCCTGCAGCGTGGTGCGGATGTCGTTGAAGTCAATTTCCATCGCGTGCAGCGAACGGCCGCTGGTCTGGATGTGGTACTTGAGTTTCTGCGAGCGTTCGTTGCCGCCGTACAGCCGCGCCATAGCCACAGCCCAGATGCGGCGGGCCACGCGGCCGATCACGCTGTATTCGGCGTCTACACCGTTGCTGAAGAAGAACGACAGGTTCGGGGCGAAGTCGTTCACGTCCATGCCGCGGGCGCGCCAGGCTTCCACGTAGGTGAAGCCGTTAGCCAGGGTGAACGCAAGCTGGGTGATCGGGTTGGCCCCGGCCTCGGCGATGTGGTAGCCGCTGATGCTGACCGAGTAATAGTTGTTGACGTCGTGCTCGATGAACCACTGCTGCACGTCGCCCATCATCTTGAGCGCGAACTCGATGCTGAAGATGCAGGTGTTCTGGGCCTGGTCTTCCTTGAGGATGTCGGCCTGCACGGTGCCGCGCACGGCGCTGACGGTGGCGGTCTGAATCGCCGCGTATTCGGAATCAGACAAAAGCCCGCGGATGCTTTCCCAAGGCCAGTCAAAGCAGCGCGGATCCTGCCATGCAAAATCGCGCGGCTCGTGTCCGGTGTTGCGCGCTGCGGCCGATGCCGGAATAAACAGCCGTTCGGGGGCGCGGTCAGGCTTGAGTCTGCCCTGCTGCATCAGCCATTTGCGGGCCTGCTGGCGTGTGGCGGCGTTCATGAAGAAGGCCAGAATGATCGGCGCCGGGCCGTTGATGGTCATGCTGACGGATGTGTTGGGCGCGCACAGGTCAAACCCGGCGTAAAGAATCTCCATGTCCTCGACGGTGCAGATGGATACCCCGGATTCGCCGATCTTGCCGTAGATGTCGGGGCGTTCGTGGGGGTCTTCACCGTACAGGGTTACGCTGTCAAAGGCCGTGCTCAGGCGCGCCGCGGGCTGGCCGACCGACACCAGGTGAAACCGGCGGTTGGTGCGCTCGGGCGGACCTTCGCCGGCAAACATGCGCGTGGGGTCTTCGCCCGTGCGTTTGTACGGAAACACGCCGGCGGTGAATGGAAACTCTCCGGGCACGTTTTCGCGCAGTCGCCAGGCCAGCAGGTCGCCCCAGTCGCGGTACTTGGGCAGAATCACCTTGGGCAGACTGGTGCCGCTGAGCGTGCGGGTAAAGTTGGCCACGCGGATTTCGCGGTCGCGCACCTTGTAGGCGTTTTCGGGCTCGGTGTAGGCCTTGACCAGTTCAGGCCATTCAGCCAGCAGTTTGCGGCAGGCCGGGTCAAGCTGTGCCACCAGTTCGTTGTAGCGTGCGCGCAGGCGGGCGTTTTCACCGTCGAGTTTTTCGCGCGGGTAGGATTCGAGACGGCAGGGCGGGTCGTCGCCCAGATCGGCCAGCACCTGCCAGGTCGCGCCGGCGGCACTGGCGATGTCCTGCTGCTGACGCGCCCACTTGTGCCAGGCGCGCACGGTTTCGCTGATTTCAGACAGATAGCGCGCGCGCTGGCCCGGCAGGACAGATTTCTGCCGCGGGCCGTCGGTGCCCGGAACCTGGGTGAAATAGCGGGTGGCCAGTTTGCGGCCCGAAACTTCGGAAAGCCTGGCCAGCAGCGCGTGGTACAGCGCGTTGACGCCCAGATCGTTGAACTGCGCGGCGATGGTCGGAAACACCGGCATCTGCTCGGGTTTTTCATCCATGCGCGCGCCGCGATTGCGCCAGACCTGCTTGCGGATGTCACGCAGAGCATCCTGGCTGCCGCGGCGTTCGAACTTGTTCAACGCCACGAAATCGGCGTAGTCCAGCATCTCGATCTTTTCAAGCTGCGTCGCCGCGCCGTAGTCGCCGGTCATGACATACACACTGGCATCCACCTTGCCCACAATGCCGCTGTCGGCCTGGCCGATGCCGCTGGTTTCCACCAGGATCAGGTCAAAGCCCGCGGCGCGGCAGATATCCAGCGCCTCGTCCAGCGCCTCGCTGATTTCCGTGCCGCTTTCGCGCGTAGCCAGTGAACGCATATACACGCGCGGGCTGGCCAGCGAGTTCATGCGTATGCGGTCGCCCAGCAGCGCCCCGCCGGTGCGCCGGCGCGTGGGGTCAATGCTGATCACCGCCACGGTCTGGTCCTCAAAATCCACCAGATACCGGCGCAGCAGCTCGTCGGTCAGGCTGGATTTACCCGCGCCGCCGGTGCCGGTGACGCCCAGCACCGGGGTCTTGCGCGCGGCCCTGCCGGCCTGGGCGCGAATCTGCGCCAGCAGTTTTTCGGCGTCCTTGCCGCGCCCGCCGTTGAGCTCGGCCCACGAAATCAGGCGAGCCACGGCGCCAGGGCTTGAGGCAGCCAGGTTCTTCAGGTCCTGTTCGGGCGCGACCACGGTGCTGAAGTCGCACTCGCGCAGCATGTGGCGCACCATGCCCTCAAGGCCCAGATCGCGGCCGTCTTCGGGGCTGAAGATCCGCGCCACGCCGTATTCGTGCAGTTCGCGGATTTCTTCGGGGACAATCACGCCGCCGCCGCCGCCGAACACCTTGATGTGGCCCGCGCCCTTTTGTCTGAGCAGGTCAACCACATACTTGAAGAACTCCATGTGGCCGCCCTGATAGCTGGAAATGGCAATGCCCTGGGCGTCTTCCTGGATCGCGGCGTCCACGATTTCGATCGCGCTGCGGTTGTGGCCAAGGTGGATCACCTCGGCCCCGTTGGCCTGAAGAATGCGGCGGATGATGTTGATACTGACGTCGTGGCCGTCAAACAACGATGCGGCCGTGACGAAGCGGACCTTATGCGCGATATGGAATGGCTCTTTCATGCGTTGCCTGCGGCACACAACAGGGCCGCCGCGTTGCCGCCAGCGGCGCGGCAACGGCCCCGGGTTGCGCGTAAGCCTAGCACCGGATTGTACTTCGTTTTGCCGGCCTGCCTACCGGCCAAGACTCAGACCCACTGGCCGAACAGGTTGGCCACATACACCCCGTAGGCAACCAGCAGCACCCCGCCCTTGGCCCGCGAAATCGTGCCGCCGAACCACGCCAGCGCCGGCAAGGCAACCGTAAAGGCCAGCATCACGATCATGTCCATGCGCATGATCTGGGCGCTGACCAGCGTGGGGTGAATCACCGCCACCAGTCCCAGCACACACAATACGTTGAAAATGTTGCTGCCCACCACGTTGCCCACCGAAATCGCGTCGGCGCCGCGCACGGCGGCCACCAGCGACGTGGCCAATTCGGGCAGGCTGGTGCCCACGGCCACCACGGTCAGGCCGATCACCAGCGGTGGTACGCCTGACCACTGGGCCAGTGTCACGGCGCCGTCCACAAAGAACTTGCCCCCGGCCAGTAGCAGCAAAAGGCCCAGCAACGCCAGGCCGCCGTTGCGCAGGCGCCGGGCGCGGCGCTGCGAATCTTCGGGCAGGGGCTGGTCGCCGCGCATGCTGCGGAACATCACCCACAGCATGATGGCCAGGCACACCAGCAACAGCGCGCCCTTGGCCCGGCCCAGCACAAAGGCTGAGCCGTCGCCGTGCTCTACGGGGCCGCCGATGAAAGGCAAAACCGCCAGCAGCAGCGCCGCCAGCAGCATGAACGGGAAGTCACGCCGGAACATCTCGGGCTCGACCCTGATCGGGCGCACCAGCGCCGCCAGACCCAGAATCAGGCCGATGTTGGCGATGTTGCTGCCCACCACGTTGCCCACGGCAATGTCGCTTTCGCCGCGGATCGCGCCGTTGACGCTGACCACCAGTTCGGGGGCGCTGGTCCCGAACGCCACCAGCGTCAGACCGATGATCAGCGGCTTGATGCCGAAGGAAAGCGCCAGGTTGCTGGACCCGGACACCAGCCAGTTCGAGCCGAAGTGCAGCCCCGCCACACCGCCCGCCAGCTGCAGTACCACAACCAGAATATCCACGTTGCGTTACCTCAAAAAGCCGACCTCGGCGCGAACCCGCCCCGGCCCGACCTTCAGGCCGTACAACCGAACCTGGCGGGCCTGCGCCGCCAGGTCGGGGCGGAACGCGCGTACAAAGGCGGCAAAATCCACCGTTACCAGCGCGTCCTTGTGTCTGAGGGCATCTATGGAAACCGGCAGACCGCGCGCCAGCTTCCCTAAAATGCCCATCAGGATGTCCGCAAAGCTGCTGGAAAATTCCAGCGGTTTCTCCACGCGAAACAGCACGCTGCCGCTGTCGCCGGCCTCGCTGTGGGTGATGTCGCGCACGGCCAGGCTGACGCGTGTGTCCACGGGCGGGCGCGGCGGCCACGCCCGGCCCTTGACGCGCACGCGGGCCGCAAACACCGCGGCATTGTCGTAAAGCTGCACGTCCACGTCGCTGAGTTCGGCCTCCTGCTGCTGCATGGCGGCGGATTCGAGGGCCGAGGCAATCATTTCCTGGGCCAGTTCCACGGCCAGCGCGGCGCGGCCGGTGGCGTTGCGCCGGTGCAGGTCGCTGACCATGTGCGCAAAGGCGGCGCGGGCGTGTTTAAAGTCGGCCTGGCTCATGGCCGCACACTAGCGCCGCGGCAGAACCGGGCAAGCGCGCTACTTGCTCAGGTCACGCAGGCGTACTTTCTGGCGGTCACGCAGCAGGTTCTGGCCGCGCACCACGATCAATTCACCGGGTCGCACCGGCAGGCTTTCCTCGCGGCCGCGCACCGGCGGCTTGAGTTCGAACTTGCCCTCGGCCGCCAGACCGCGCCGCCCGGTGACATCCACGCGTCGCGCCACGCCGGTAGTGGGGTCATCTTTGTCTATTTCGACTTTCCAGATCACCTCAGCGTCGCCCACCAGCGCCGCGCCGGGGATCAGTGTCGCGCCCTCAACCAGCCGCGTGGCGATCTGCGCATCGGCCCACATGCCCGGTAACAGACGGATTTCGCGCCCGCGCCCGGCCGTGGCCAGCACGGCTTTGCGCGTGTCGGGGTCAAGCCGACTCAGCAGTGCCCGGTGGGTCACGGCGTCCACGGTGTGCGGCAGCAGCACGCGCACTGTGACCACAACCATGCCGCGGGTCTGGTCTACCACCGGCGAGACGCGATCCAGCCAGCCCAGAAAGCGTTCCTCGGGCCAGGCGGTCATGGTCAACAGCACCGCCTGGGCGTTTTCCAGATCGGGCTTTTCTTCAAGGCCCAGCAGCGGCAGGGCCTTGACCCTTTGCGCCGGGCGAAGGCCGGGCAGGCCGGCCTCGGCGACATCCAGCTTGACCTCCAGCACCGTCATGTCGGCCATGCGGAACACCACGGCGCCCTGGCTGACCAGTTCGTTGGCGCGCAGGTTGCGTTCGGTGATCACGCCGCGGATCGGCGCGCGGATGATGGTGTGGTTGAGTTGCAGGGTGACGGCAGCCAGTTCTCCCTCGGCCTTGGTCAGCGCGTAGGCACTGCTTTGCAGGGTGTTCAGCGCCTTGCTGTGTTCCAGTTTCGCGGCTTCCCAAGCGTCCTTGGTGAAGACGCGGGATTTCTCCGGGTCGTTGGGGTCAAAGTATTTCTCGATGCGTTCCAGATCGGCGCGGCGTTTGTCGGCCTCCAGCCGGTTGCGGTCGTGTGTCAGTTGCGCCTCCTGGCGTGCCAGGCCGGCGGCGGCAACCTGGATCTGCAGACGCGAGCGATCCAGCCGCGCCAGTTCGGCACCCTGCTCGACAAAGTCTCCCACGTCGTGCAGCAGTTCAAGGCAGATTTCCGAAACTTGGGCATGCACGTCGGCCACGTAGCGGGCCTCAATGCGGCCGGTGCTGCGCTCAAAGCTTGAAATGTTGTCGCGCACGGCGGGCACGACCTCGACCAGCGGGTCCTTGCGTTCCTGGGGTTCGTTGCCGCCCCATTTGCCCTTTTCCATGCCGCCGCCGCCGCAGCCGGCGGCGCACAGGCACAGCAGCGCCGCGCCGACCCAGCCCGTAATCCGCACTCCGCCCTCCGAAATCGGCGTGGTCACTGTGTGCTCCGCATGGATGCCGCGGCTGCGCGCGCCAACGTTGCCGCCGCGCGGGCCAGTTCTTGCAGTGTCAGGATGCCGCCCATCTCTTTTACGGGCGGAACATGCACAAACCCGCAGGGAATCTGTCCTTGTAACGCGCAAGCGGCCCGAAAGAACAGGTGGTTGCACAGGTATGCCCCGGCGTCGTCGCTGGTTCTGGCGGAAAACCCCGCCGCCTGCAACGCCTCCAGCAGCGCCGGCACATCCAGCGTGGCGGGCAGCGTTGCCGGCGCCGTCGGGTCTATTGGCCGGGCGGGCCGCGTCACACCGGCGTTGTCGGCCTTGCCGGCCCCGTCGCGGTTGCGGGCGGTGGTTTCCACATAGATCACGCCCGCTTCGCGCCCGGCAAGCCCGCCGTGCAGACCGAACGACAGCAGCGCGCGCGGGCGGTGGTGGTTCAGTGCGGCCTGCAACGTTGCAAACGCGCCGTCATAGGTAACGGGTATGCGCGCCAGCGCGGCATCCAGCCCGTCCAGCAGGCCGTGTTCGTCCGCAAGCGCCAAAGCGTCCCACGAGGGGTTGGTCGCAAAGGCGCCAAAGGGCTCAAAGCCGGTCAGAAGAATCTGCGCCACGTTATTGGCCGCTCTTGATGGCAAACCCGATGATCACCCATTTGCCGCCTTCGTCCATGCGCAGGGCAAATTGGACGGTTACGTCGGGGCGGCCCGTCAGTTTGCTGCCCGGCGGCGTGCGCACGGTCGGCCGGTCGAACTCCTTGCTGTCGGCGGCAGTGTACTGGCCGCCGGACTGCCACTGCACACCCTGGTAGTCGCGCAGCATGGACATGTTGCCGGCGTCGGCGGCCCAGGCCTTGAGGTCGTCCAGTTCAATGCGCGCGGGGTCGCACAGCTCGTGGGCTTGGGCGAACTTTTCCTGGCTGAGGTGCGCCAGGAATTGTTCGCACACCGGCCTTGCCTGCTTGATCGAATTCTCGGCCCCGCAGCCCGCCAGAACCAGACACAGCGCAAGCGTCAATTGCGTGGTCGCGCGCATGGACGCAAGTTATAGCGGCGGTTATGGGCCTTGGAACTACTGGCTCGCGTGTTGCCCTGACGCGCCAGGCCGCCGATAACGCCGCGCTGGCGGGGCGCCTTGCCCAGGCCAGGCTGCGGCCGGTGCTGTGCCCGCTGGTGCGGGTGGCACTGGTTGACCCGGCGGTGGTCAGGCTTGCGCGTGAACAGTACGACTGGGTGGCGGCCACCAGCCGCCGCGCGCTGGTGTGGCTGGACTGGCGCGCCGGCGCGGTCGGCGGGCCGCGCTGGGAACGGCTGGCCTGCGTGGGCAGTGCTACGGCCGACTACGCCCGGCACGTGCTGCGGGCTGAGCCTCTGGTGCCCCGAACCCATACCGCGCGCGCGCTGGCGCAAGTCATGGGTGATGTCAGTGGCGCCAGCGTGCTGTGGCCGCGGGGCGATCTGGCGCGGCCGACTTTGGGCGATGCGCTGCGTCAGGCCGGAGCCGACGTGGAAGAAGCGGTGGTGTACCGCACGCTGCCTGACCCGGCCGGGGCGGCACGGCTGCGCGATCTGACGGCGGACGGCGCCCTGGAGGCCGTGGTGTTTGCCAGCCCCAGCGCCGTGGCATCGGCCCTGGCCGGCGGGGTGGAGCTTTCGCGTCTGCGCTGTTACAGCATCGGGCCTGCAACAACCGATGCATTACAAGCCAGCGGCGTTGCCGTTGCCGCCCAGGCCGAAAGCCACGATGACGACGGCCTGCTGGCCGCGATTGTGAAGTCGGAGACACGTTGACCGAACCCGAACCAGCCGCTACAGCCGCGACTGCCCGGGGCGGCGTGCTGCACGCCTTGTTGTGGCCGCTGCGGGCGCTGAAACGTCTGTACTACTGGGTGGTCGGCTGGGCGGACACGCGCTTTGGCACGCCGGCGCTGTTTGTGCTGTCGTTTGTTGAGGCCAGCTTTTTCCCGATTCCGCCCGACCCGCTGCTGATCGCGTTGTGTCTGGGCAAGCGCAAACGCGCGCTGTGGTACGGCGCGGTGTGCACCGTGGCCAGCGTGCTGGGCGGCATTCTGGGCTGGTACATCGGGCTGGCGCTGTTTGACCTGGCGCGGGCAGTGATTGAGGGCGCGGGCGCCGGCCCGTCGTGGTTCGGTACGCCGCAAAGCGCCGCGGCCTTGAGCGCCACCGAGCAGGCCGCCCTGCCGCGCGCCGGGGGCATGACGTTTTACCCCGACGGCCTGTTCTATACCGTGAAGCTGAAGTTTGACGACAACGCCTTTCTGGCCTACTTTTCGGCGGCGCTTACGCCGATTCCGTACAAGGTATTCACGATTGCCGGCGGACTGTTCGAGGTCAGCCTGCCGCTGTTGATTGCCGGCAGCATCGCCGGGCGCGGGGCGCGGTTTTTCGCGCTCAGCACGCTGATTCGCGTGTTCGGCGACAAGGTCAAGCCACTGATTGAAAAGTACTTTGAATGGCTGACCGTGGCGCTGGTGCTGGTCGGTGTGGCTGGCTTTGCGGCCGTGAAGTATCTGTTGTAGCCGCCGGTTCAGGCGACGCTGCCGCCGGCGGCATCAGGTTCCGGCTGTGTCAGGCCGCGCGACACCAGCCACGGGCGTTCCAGATCCTGTGTGGTCTTGTGCAGCGCGGGGTGGAGTTCGAGCATTCGCGCGCACAGCTTGGCCATTTCATCGGCCAGCGCGGTCTTGCCTGCCTGTTCGGCCATTTCCCCCAGCAGCGCGCCGAACAGCACGCGATCCCGGCCGGTTTGCTCGGCGGAGAAGGTTGCGAATTGATCCAGCGCGCGGCGCATGTGTCCGGCGGCGTTGTCCCAGTCTCCCTGGCCGGCCAGCCCAACGGCCAGCCAGGCTGACAACCCAACGCGGTAGTGCAACGGGGCATCCTTGAACAGCGGTTCGCTGCGGCTGGCTTCGGCCGGGATTTCTGCTGCCCGGCCCGCCCGGTACAAGATGCGACAGATCGAGTAGCTGCTGTCCCACACATTCCAGGCGTCGCCGACCTCCTGCAGTATCCGTCGTCCTTCGCGGCGCAACTCCAGGGCAATGCCAAACTCGCGCTTGCGGGCGTGCATTTCTGCCAGCTTGCCGATCATGTCTGCTTCACTCTGGCGGCTGCCGGTCTGGCGCGCCAGTTCAAGGGCTTCGTTGTAGTCGGCCAGCGCTCCGGTGTAGTCGCCCCGGTTGGACTTGAGCACCCCCAGGTTGGAGATGTTGCTGATCAGGGCGAACTTGGCGCCGATCTGCCGCGCCAGGACGGAGGCCTGGTTGTAGCACTCCTCGGCTCGTTGCAGGTCTCCGCCGCGCTGGTGCTGCGCGCCGCGGTTGCCCACCATGCGTGCCACGCCTACGGTGTAACCGATTTCATCGTAGATGCGCTCGGCATCCTCATAGGCCGCCAGAGCCTCCAGCCGCCGGTTTTCGCGGCCCATCACCACGCCGCGGTTGGCCACATTGTGGGCCACGCCGCGCCGGTACCCCAGCTTGCGCCACAGTGTCTCGGCCTCGGCCAGTGTCGCGTCGGCGCCCGGCAGGTCACCCAGATTGATCTGGCAGATGCCGGCAGTACCCAGCGCGCGGGCCAGACCGCGCTCGTTGCCATGTTCGCGCGCCAGGCGCGCGGCATCGAGTGCCGTCTGGTGCGATTCAGCCAGACGCGACACCTGCCACAGCGCGTTGGCCAACTGCACGCCGGCCTCTACGCCCACGACCGGGTCTTTGCCGGCCAGCGCCACCGCCTGGGCCGCCAGTTCCAGATTGGGGGCCGATTCGCCCACTTCCTGGTGGGCGCGTGCGCGGGCCGTCAGCAGCCGCGCGCGCCAGTGCGGCGTCTGGTCCAGCGCCAGCGCCGCGTCCAGCAGCCGGCCACGCAGTTCCACCGGCCCGCGCACCAGCAGCAGTTCCCACAACCCCAGTGCGCCCTTGGCGGCAAGCTCGGCCTGGCGCGAGGCACAGGCGTGCTCGACGGCCGCCACGATGTTTTCGCGCTCGGCCTCCAGCCGGTCCAGAGCCTCCAGTTCATCGGGTCCCTCGACGCGCCCGGCCCAGTGCCAGGCGTGGTCGGCGAAATGCCGCATGTGGCGGTTGGCCAGTGCAGCGCGGGATTCCGCCGACATGTCGGTGGTCTGGCGCTCGCGCCCGAACTCGAGAATCGGGCGGTACATGCGAAAGCGTGTTTCGTGCCCGCCCTCGACGGCGTGCAACAGGCTCTTTTCCCGCAGACTCTGCAATACGTCCAGCACGTCGGGTGCATCCCCGCGCGCGGAAAGGTCAACCACGGCCTCGGCGGCCTCCAGCAGAAAGCCCTCGTGAAACGCGCAGGCCTGCACAAACGCGTCACGTTCGGTTTCATTGAGCAGTTCAAAGCCCCATTCAATGGCTCCGTACATGGTCTGCTGGCGCGGGCTGAGGTCGCGGCGCGAGGACTTGAGCAGTTCGAACTTGCGCCCCAGCCGCTTGACCATCTG
The DNA here is from genome assembly GCA_015075515.1 of Planctomycetota bacterium. Classification (GTDB taxonomy): domain Bacteria; phylum Planctomycetota; class UBA8742; order UBA2392; family UBA2392; genus H3-PLA7. The sequence continues at coordinate 648,890 of JABTUE010000001.1, read as the reverse complement.
CGCGGGCTTGAGCATGCGCACGCGCGATGCCGCCAGTTCCAGGGCCAGCGGCAGGCCGTCCAGCTCAAGGCAGATCTGGCACACATCGGCCAGGTTGGATTCATCCAGCACAAAGCGCGGGTCGGCCTCCTGGGCGCGTTCGACGAACAGCGCCACGCTTTCGCAGGCGCGCAGTACCTCCAGTTGCGTGGTGTCCACCCGGCGCGGCGGCGGGGTCAGGGGCGCCAGCTCGTATTGCTGTTCGCCGGCCAGCCCCAGCACGGCGCGCGAGGTCACCAGAAAGCTGACCTGCGGCGCGCGCTTGCGCCAGGCGCCAATGGTGTCGGCGGCAAAGGCTGCCACTTGTTCGAAGTTGTCCAGAATCAGCAGCAGCGGCTTGCGGTACTCCAGCACGTTGGCCACGGCCAGCACCGGGTTTTCCGCGCCGGTCAGGCGCAAGCCCAGCGCCAGCGCCACGGCGTGGGCCACACCGGCGCCATCGGCGGCGCCGCTGCAATCCGCAAACCACACGCCGCCCTCGAACCGGTCAATCAGCTCGTGTCCGGCGCGCACGGCAAGGCGCGTCTTGCCGGTGCCGCCGGGGCCGGTCAGCGCCACCAGCCGGGCCACCTCGCGCGCGATCGCCCCGCCGGGGCCGCGCAGCAGCTTGGTGCCGGGGCTGGTGCCGGCGTGGCGGCCGGACTGGCCGCTTTTGCGCGGTGCCAGCAGCTCGCACAGTTCGGCCAGTTCGGCCTGGCGGCCGATGAAACTGCTGGCCTGGGGCGGCAGGTTGGTCGGCAGAGCGGTGACAGTGTTAAGCGGCGGAAACTCGCGCTGGGCAAGCTCGGGCGGGAGAACCTGAAACAGCCGCTCGGGCTGTTCCAGACCGCGCAGCCGGTGTTCGCCCAGTTCGGAACAGGCCAGACCGGACTGCGCCGCGCCCGACACGCGCCAGGCGGTTTCACTCAGCAGCACCTGGCCGCCGTGGCCGGCCGCGGCCACGCGCGCCGCGCGGTTGACCACCGGGCCGAAATAATCGGTGCGACCTGTCGCCGGGTCAGTGCTGACAATAGGTTCGCCGGTGTGCATGCCCATGCGCACCTGCACGCCGCCCGCGGGCTGCGGCCAGGGCGCCCGCGCCAGCGCGCGCTGGGTGTCAGCGCAGAAGCGCAGTGCTGCGCCCGCGTCGGCAAAGGCCACCATGAAGGCGTCGCCTTCGGTTTTGACCTCGTAGCCGCCGTGGGCGGCGATCTGTTCGCGCAGAATGCGGTTGTGCAGGGCCAGCACCGGCTCGAACATCCGGCCGTGCTGCTCCCACAGGCGCGAGGAATCCTGCACGTCGGTGAAGACCAGTGTGACGGTACCCTGTGGCCCGGCGCTCATGCCCGGACTATAGCAGGGGCCCCGCGGGGGCAAAGTTGGGCGGTACCGTGCCTGCCGGATCAGCGAATCTTGTTGTTGTCAGGGTCCAGACGGCGCGAGGTCACGCGCTCCAGGTCGCTGATGCTCAGGCCGTCACCCGTCGGCTCGACGTGTTTTGTGCTCAGGCGCTCCAGGCGTGACATGCTCAGGCGCCTGTTGGTTTCGTCCAGGCTGCTGCTTGTGGCGGCGTCGGCGTCGCTCATGGTCAGGCCGCGGCCGGCAGGCTCAACATGGCAACTGCTGGCGCGATCCAGGTCGCTCATGGTCCATCGCGACGAGGCCGCGTCGCGGGTATGGCCGTCGGCGTAGGCGTCCAGGCCGCTCATGTCCAGTGAATAGCCGCGGCAGCCGCCGACAAGGGCGCCAAGACACAGCAGACTGAACGCGAACGCACGCATGGTTTGATTGTAACGCCCGACGGCGCAGCGGGTTGGCGAAAAGGGCGGTCAGTCCTGGGATTCGTACAGCGCGCCCAGCATGTCGCAGTACAAAATGCCCCGGTCCACGTCTTCTTTGGCCAGCAGGCTGCTTTGGTGCAGACCCTCCAGCAGGAACTCCATGCCCGCGTGCAGGTGCGACGCGGGCAGATCCTTCAGGTACTGGCGGGTCAGCGTTTCCAGTTCGGGCACACTCTGCAACGCCGCGCCATAGGCCGTGTCGGGCATTTCGTCGGTCAGTTCCAGGCGCCGGCCGCGCGCAAACCAGTCAATCACCGGCTTGTAGGGGCCTTCTTCGCGCTGGGGGGCGCTTTCTTTCTGTTTGCGGCCCTGGCGCGCGCGCAGCGCGTACACGCCGGGAAAGCGTGTCTCAAACACCGCGCGCAACGCCGCGCCGATGATCTTGGCCGCTACCTTGTGGGCGCCTTCCTGTTCGCCCTCGTAGACCAGCTCGAGTTTGCCGCTCATGGCCGGGATTGCCGCGCCCAGGTCCACCACGCGCAACATGGTTTCGGACTGGCCGGCGATCAGGCAGCGACGTTCGGCGTTGCTGAGCACGTTTTCATAGACCGCGATTGTCATGCGCGCCGAGACGCCGCTGGCCTGGTCCACGAACTCGGACTTGCGGGCCTCAAAGGCAATCTGCTCGATTGCTTCGCGCAGAAACTCGGGCACGCGCACGGTTGGCGCGCCGGGGCGGCTGACCCAGCTTTCCTGATCGGTGATGCGGCGGGCGTCCGAAAGGTTCAGCGGGTAATGCGTGAGAATCTGGCTTTCGATGCGATCCTTGAGCGGCGTGATGATGCTGCCGCGGTTGGTGTAGTCTTCGGGGTTGGCCGAAAAGCAAAGCAGGATGTCAAGCGGGATGCGCACCGGAAAGCCGCGGATCTGGATGTCTTTTTCCTCCAGCATGTTCAGCAGGCCGACCTGGATGCGCGGCTGCAGATCGGGCAGTTCGTTGATGGCAAAGATGCCGCGGTTGGTGCGCGGGATGATTCCGAAATGGATGACTTCTTCGTCGGCAAAGGTCAGCTTGCGGGTAGCGGCCTTGATCGGGTCCACGTCGCCAATCAGGTCGGCAATGCTGACATCGGGCGTGGCCAGCTTTTCGTTGTAGCGCGCGTCGCGGTGCAGCCATTCAATCTCGATGTCGTCGCCGTGCCGGGCTACCAGTTCGCGGGCGCGCTTGCTTTGGGGGTTCAGCGGGTCGTCGTTGAGTTCGCTGCCCTTGATGACCGGAATGTATTCGTCCAGCAGCCCGGTCAGGCCGCGCAGCAGCCTTGTTTTGGCCTGGCCGCGCAGACCCAGAAGTATGATGTTGTGGCGCGCCAGCAGGGCGTTGACGACCTGCGGGATCACGGTGCGGTCGTAGCCGACAATGCCATCAAATAGCGTCGCGCCGGACTTCATGCGCGCCATCAGGTTCTGGCGCAGTTCGTCCTTGACCGTGCGCGGGCGCCAGCCGGCGCGCACCAGCGCGCCGCGTGTGGCCGGTCGTGTGCTCATGGCCGGATGCTAGCAGCCGCGCCGGGGCGGGCCAGTGGCGGCGGAGTCACTTGTTGCGCGGGTCGGGTTCGCCCAGCTCGATCAGCCGGCGGCGCGCGCTTTCGGCCAGTGTGCCCTCGCCGCCAAAGGCGTCGTAGGCCTTGCGGTAGTGGCTGACCGCCGGCTGGGTTTTCTGGCCGCGGTCGTAGGCCACGGCCAGATAGAACATGCCCACCGGCGAATCCGGCACCAGTTTCAGTGCCTGTTCGAGGCGGCGTTCCGCCGTGGCATTGTCATTGCGTTTGATCGCCACCAGCCCGCCCATGAAGTTGGGCCAGAACGCCATGCCGTCATACCGCAGGGCCTGGACAATCGCCTGTTCCGCGCCGTCGTATTGCTCCAGATAGAACCGGGCCTGGGCCACATTCACATGCAGAATCGCGTGGTCGCGCACCTTTGCCACCGCCTGGTTGTAAAGCCCCAGCGCGCGCGTGTATTCGGCCCGCGCGCCGGCACTGTCGCCTTTTTCGGCGGCCTTGAAACCAAGCGCCATCGCGGCGTCGCCCTGGTCGGCCAGGTCATAGGCCGGCTGGGCGGCGCGCACCTGAATCAGCGCGTTGTCAAAGCGGTCGGGGTTGCGCACATAGGCGCCGGCGTCGGCGTCGGGGTATTCCTTGCGCAGCTGGTCGCCCAGATATTTGACACGGTTGCCGGGGTCGGGGTGGGTTGAAAGAAACTCGGGACCGCCGCCGCCGTGTTCGTGGGTGAAATCCTTGAGCATCTGCATCACGCCGATGATGCCCGCCGGGTGATAGCCCGCGCGCGCGGCAAAGCGCATGCCGAACTTGTCCGATTCGGTTTCGTCGTCGCGGCCGTATTTCATGGCCAGCAACTGCACGGCGATCACGCCCACCACCGCCACACCCTGGGTTTCCTCAAATGCGCCCAGCAGCGCCACCGGCAGAATCATTAGCTGCACCTTGCTGATGCGTTCGACACCGTGGCGGCCGAACACGTGGGCGACCTCGTGGCCCAGAAGACCCGCCAGTTCGGCCTCGTCCTTCAGCCTCAGCAGAATGCCGCGCGTGACGAACACGTGGCCGCCGGGCAGGGCAAAGGCGTTGAGCATGCTTGAGTTCACCAGATAGAACTGAAACGGCCAGTCGGGAAACTCGGCCTGGCCCTTCAGCCGCGTGCGGCCCGCGGCGGCGACCTTCTGGCCCACCTCGTCCAGATACTGCTGCAGCGCGGTGTCTGGGTACAGGCCGCCCAGTTCGGCCAGAATTGGCTGTACGGCCTCGTCGCCCAGGCGTTTTTCTTCCTCATAGCTGTAGAGGTTCAGCGTCTTTTTGCCGGTCAGGGCGTCGGTCTGGCAGCCTGTGGCGGCCGACAGGGTTAGGGCGGCCAGGGCCGCAAGCGTACAAAGGCGCGAGGCGTGAACGATCATGGCGTCTCCCGTTCGGGGCTTGATTCTGGAAAGTCGCAACGGGCGCGCAAGGAAAAGCCCGCCACCTTTTCAGCCCCGCCGGTTCGTGTTAGCACAGACCGCACGGAGGCGGTCATGGCCGACAACAGTTTTGACATCATGGCAACCTGCGACACCAACGAGGTGGACAACGCTCACCAGCAGGCGCTGAAGGAAATTGCCAATCGCTGGGACTTCAAGGGCAAGACCGCGCAACTGACGTGGGAAAAGAAGGAACGCAAGATCACGCTGCTGGCCGCGGACAAAACCGTGCTGGAGGCAATGCTGGACATCTTTCGCACCAAACTGGCCAAGCGCGGCGTGAACCTGAAGGCGCTGGAACTCAAGTCTGAGGAACCCGCCACCGGCCAGGGCATCCGCCAGATCTACACGCTGCTGGAGGGTATCCCCAGTGACAAGGCCAAACTGATCACCAAAATGGTCAAGGACCGCAAGTTCAAGGTCCAGGCCAGTATCCAGGGCGACGTGGTCCGCGTCAGCGGCAAGAGCAAGGACGAACTGCAGGCGGTGATGCAGGCAGTGCGGGAAATGGACCTGCCGCTGCCAATCACGTTCGGGAATTACCGTTAGCAGGGCGTTGAGGGAGTGCTTCTCGGCGCCTTGTCCGGCCCGCGCAACCGCCGGACGTTTTCGTGTCGGCCGAGCGTTATCTTGAACCGCCCAATGGCGGTTTGCTTGTGCTGTTGACAGCCGCTTCTGACTGCCGCCGGTTTTGCCATGAATGCTCCCGCCAACATTTCGCGCCTGCCGGCGGTGCTATACGCGCCGGACGGAACCCGCCGCGTAGACTACCGGGCGGTTTTCGCGCTGGCGTGGCCGCTGTTGCTGAACACCGGCATCCAGGCGGTGCTGAATCTCACGGACACATGGTTTCTGGGGCGTCTGTCGGTGGATGCGCTGGCGGCCGTGGGCGGTGTGTTTTTTCTGATACTGGTGTTTGTGGTGCTGCTGGGCGGCGTGGGGCACGCCACCCAGACACTGGCGGCCCAGGCTTTTGGCGCCGGTGCGCGCTCGCGCGCGGCCAGTTTTGCCTGGAACGGCCTGTGGGCAACACTGGCCACGGCGCCGCTGTTTGTCGCGCTGGCGTTTGCCGGCCCGTGGCTGATCCGGCCGTTCGGCATGCAGCCGCAGGTGGCCGAACTTGCCGGCGAGTACTGGTTTCCCCGCATGGCAGGCGGGTTTCTGGGCGTGGCCGTGTGGTCGGTGGCCGGGTTTTTCAACGGCGTGGGGCGCACGCGTCTGCCGCTGCTGGTGATGCTGCTGGTGGCGCTCAGCAATGCCGGACTGAACCAGTTGATGATCTTTGAGCTGGGTTGGGGCGTGGCGGGCGCGGGCTGGGCCACGGCGGCGGCGCAGGCAATCGGGGTGTTGGCGCTGGTGGCGGCGCTTCTGACGCCGGCCGTGCGGCGTGAATTTGCCACGACCAGCGTGATGCGGCCGCGCCCGGCGCGCATCTGGGCCTCGATGGCGCTGGGTTTTCCGATGGGCCTGCACGGCACCGCGGACCTGGCGGGGTTTGCACTGTTTCAACTGATGATCGCGCGCGTGGGGTCGGTGCACGCTGCGGCCAGCCAGGTGGTCATGATGCTGACCAGTGTGTGCTACATGCCGGCAATCGGCATTGCCCTGGCCGGAACCACCCTGGTGGGCCAGAGCATCGGCGCAGGCGACCGCCAGTGGGCCCAGCGCACCGGCAGCGCCGTAATCAAACTGGCCGTGGCCTACATGGGCGGGCTGGGGCTGCTGCTGGCGGCGGCGGGGCCGTGGGTTTTACCGTTGTTTGCGCAAACCGGCGACCCCCAGGCCGCCGAAATGGTGACGCTGGGCGTCACGCTGTTGTGGATTGCCGCGGGCTATCAGGTGTTTGACGCGCTCAACCTGGGCGCGGCGTTCTGTCTGCGCGGCGCCGGCGACGTGAAGTTTCCGGCGGTGGTTCTGGCGATTCTGGCCTGGGGGCTGTTTGTGCCCCTGACCCACGTGCTGACCTTTGCGCCGGGGCAGGGGTTTGTGGACTTTCTGCCCCAGTATGGGCTGGGCAGCACCGGGGCCTGGACGGCGGCGCTGGTGTACATCGCGCTGCTGGGCGGGGCGATGCTGTGGCGCTGGTGGGGCGGCGCGTGGAAGAAGATTACGGTTTGACGCGCCGCCGGGGCGCGCCATAACAGCGTTTTGCCCCCCTCGCTGTTTCGCGGTTTGGCGGCAAATCATGCCTGTGCCCACGATCCGCCAAGCTCTGGACCACTGGCGCGCGGCTTTTGCCGCCGCGGGTGTGGATTCGCCCCGCCTGACGATCGAGCTGCTGCTGGCCCATGTGCTGGGCGTCGAACGCGGGGTGCTGGCCGCCATGACCGACCGCGAGCTTGCCCCCGACCGGGCTGAACAACTGGACGCCCTGTGCGCCCGGCGCGCCCGGCGCGAGCCGCTGGCCTATCTGCTGGGGTACTGGGAGTTCTACGGCCGTCGTTTTGCCGTCCGGCCGGGCGTGCTGATCCCGCGGCCGGAAACCGAGCAGATCATCACGCTGGCCCGGCGCATGCTGGCGCCCGACACGCGCGGCTGGGCCGTGGACATCGGCTGCGGTTCGGGTGTTCTGGCTGTGACGCTGGCGCTGGAGTTTCCGTGCCTGCGCGTGCTGGCGCTGGATCTGCACGAAGCGCCGTTGAGGGTCACGGCCGAAAACGCGCGGTTGCTGGGCGTGGCCGGGCGCGTATGTCTTGCGCGCATGGACGGCCTGGCGGCGCTGCGGCCGTCGCCATTGTTTGATCTGGTTGTCAGCAACCCGCCCTACGTAACGCCGGAAGACTTTCCCGGCCTGCAGCCCGAGGTGCGCGACTTTGAGCCGCGCGAGGCCCTGGTCGGGGGCGCCGCCGGGCTGGAGGTCGCCGCGCGGCTGCCGGGCCAGATTGCGTCTCGCGCCAGACCGGGCGCGCCGGTGCTGATGGAACACGGCATGGAACAGGGCGCGGCGCTGCGCCGTGCCGCCGCCGAGGCCGGCCTGGGCGATATCCGCACGGAAAAAGACTTTGCCGGGCTGGAACGTATTCTGGTGGCCCGCGCATGAACGACTTTGTGGCCCTGCTGGTGCTGCGCCTGGACGACTCCGTGGACCGCGTGAGCGCGCAGATGTTTGCGGCGCGGCTGACGGAACTGGGCTGGGCCGAAACCCTGCCCGGCGCCTGGACACTGGGCTTTGACGCGCGGTCGCGCCACAGTTGCGCCAGTACGGTGAAAGAGCACCTGGATCTGGCCTGCCGGTTTGCGCGCATCGGGCGCGGGCAAGTGCGCGCGGTGGTGCACTTTGGCGACGATCACCCGGCGGTGGTCTGAGGCCGGCGCGGCACAGGCGTCAGCCCTCGCGGCGGCGGATGATGTCGGTGTCCAGGCGGAAACGCTCTCCCAGGTATTCCTTGCGCACGATGGTGTCGGCGGCGATTTCGCGCGGAGGGCCTTCTTTGATGACCTGGCCGTCCACGATGATGTAGCTGCGGTCGGTCATGGGCAGCACTTCGCGCACGTTGTGGTCGGTCAGAAGAATCGCAATGCCCTTGGCCGAAAGCTGAAGCACCAGCTCGCGCAGGTCGGACACGGCAATCGGGTCCACGCCGGCAAAGGGTTCGTCCAGCAGAATCACCTTCGGGTCAGAAATCAGGGTGCGGGCGATTTCCAGCCGGCGGCGTTCGCCGCCGCTGCAGCCTCCGGCGGGCGTGGTGCGAACCTTGTGCAGGCCGAACTCGGCAATCAGCTCTTCCAGCCGTTTTTCGCGGTCAGGCCGGGACAGCGCCGTGGTTTCAAGAATGGTCTGAAGGTTTTCCTCGACCGTCAGGCGCGCAAACAGGGTGTGGTCTTGGGGCAGATAGCCAAGGCCGTGGCGCACCCGCAGATACATGGGCAGGCGGGTCACGTCCTTGTCAGCCAGGGTAACCGTGCCGCCGTCGGGCCGGTGCACGCCCATCAGCATCTTGAAGGTGGTGGATTTGCCGGCGCCGTTGCGGCCCAGCAGGCCCACGATTTCGCCGGCGCGAACCTCCACGTTCACGCCGCGCACCACGGTGCGGCTGCCGAAGCGCTTGGTCAGTTTTTCGCCGCGAAGGACGGCCATAGGGGCATGGTCAGGCAAGGGCGAAGGATTCTCAATGGGGAAGTCCGCCGGGCATACGTCGTGAGTCCGGACCCGCGGCCTGGCCGGTTGTCGGCCCGGGACGCGGCACAGGTGTTCTTATTTCTGGCGCACGATCTTGCTGTCCTCGATGCCGATGGCGCGCCGCAGACCGGCGGTGTCGTCCAGCCAGCGTTTGCCGTCGGTGTAGTAGCCCGCCGTGGGTTTCAGCGCCGGGTCGTGCTTGAGGAACCAGGCGTTGAACTGGTGCATGGACAGTTCGCGCAGGTACTTGGCCAGCATGCTGGCCAGCGCGATCGGCAGGTGGTCGGACTCGCCCTTTTCCTGAAACGCCACAAACAGGCGCGGGTCGCCGCTTACGCCGGCCACGGTCAGTTCATAGGTGCTGAGTCTGGACGATTCGTGGATCACGCGCACTTCGGCCTCGGGAAATTCGCGGGCCAGGGCGCGGCCGTACCGCTCGCGGCCGCCCTGGCGGTCGCACAACACGCAGAGGTGCGGGTGGTTGCGCCAGACGTGGCCGATCACGCGCGCGATGCATTCGAACTCGGCGCGGCTTTTGTTGCCCAGGCGCCGCAGTGCGGCGTTCAGTTCGCCCTCAAACACCGGCAGCACGCCCAGTTCCGCCAATTGCACGCCGGCGGCATCAAGTGCGCGGCCCAGTGGCTGCGCGCGCAGGCGGGTGCGGGGCCAGTCGGCCTCCAGCGGGTACTTTTCGGGCGGGTCGTAATACCAGTCGTACAGGCCGCGTTTTTCGCGGGCCAGCGGGCACAGCGCGTCCCACAGCGCGGCAAAATCGCCGGTTTCAAGTCCGCTCAGCGCCAGCCAGCACAGCACTTCTTCTTCCAGCGGCTTCAGGCCGCGGGCGGGTGTGTACAGGGTCTTGCTGTCGCAGACCACGGGGCCTTTGGCGCGTTCTTTGGGTTCGCGGCCGATGCCCAGGGATTGCCACAGATCGAGTTTCAACAGCGCGTCGGCGGACAGCGGCGCGGGCAGGGCAAAGGCACTGTAGCCAATGGTCAGGGGGCCGAGAATCGGGCCCAGGCCGGCTTCGTCAATGCCCAAGATGTGCGAAAAGCGGGCCACTGTGTAATCATGGCGCGGGCGGGCGCGGTGGCAACGCTGTCGGGAAAAAGGCGAAAAGACGCGATGTATACCTTCGGCGGTTTTGCGGCAGAAGCAAAGCGGTCTGGCAACTGGTCGAGCGCGGCTCGCGGGAGGTCTTTCACCAGGGCCGGGTCTTGAACGTTGCCTCCGGCAGGCCGGTGCCGTGTGGAAACGCTGAAACCGACACGCGCACCTGTGGTGCGCGTGTCGGCACAGGCAATATCTGGTTTACCTATACTTGATCCCGTGCAGTGCCAAACCGCCGGAACGAAACCATCGTGAGCACGAACAGTGTTACAAGCGCCAACCATGTGGACTGATCGGTGCCTGTGGAACAGCCGTCATCTTTAGACTTCTTGGACTTGCCTGCCTGCGTAGCCGCAAGCGTAACGAACGTAATGCTTGCGCCCGATGGCGAATCAGCCTGCAGCCTGAACACATACGTACCCGCCATGTCGGGGGTGAACGTGGGATTGCGGATGCTGGTGCTGGAAAGCGCGGCAATCGAGGCGCTTGGGCGCAGGACAACCGACCACTGCCATGAGGTTGCTGTTTGGGGTGCGGTATCCAGTTGCCGCAACGCGCCTGGCTTGCTGGTTGCGGAGTCAATGGTCGCCACGTCGGCGATGGAGGGCACGCCTTTACGGATACTGTGGTTCGATGCGTCCGCAAAATAGAAGTTGCCGCTGCTGTCCACGGCCACGCCTGTGGGATAGCTGAACCGCGCGGCGCTGCCCGTGCCATCGATGAAGCCAGAAACGCCAGCCGCGCCGGCGACGGTGGTGACAACGCCCGCGGGCGTAACCCTGCGGACCGAGAAGTTTTCCGAGTCCGACACATACAGGTTGCCGCCGCTGCCAATTGCTATTCCATAGGGGTAGCTGAACCGCGCGGCGCTGCCCGTGCCGTCGGCGCTGCCCTGAGTACCTGCCGCTCCGGCCACGGTGGTGACGACCCCTGCCGGTGTGATCATGCGGATGGTGTGGTTGTACGTGTCCGCGACATAGACGTTGCCGCCGGCGTCCACGGCCACACCCGAGGGGAACCAGAACCGCGCCGCGGCGCCCGTGCCGTCGGCACTGCCCTCACTGTTTGCCGTTCCAGCCAGCGTGGTGACAACAGCCGCGGGTGTGATCTTGCGGATGGTGTGGGCATAGGTGTCCGCGACATAGACGTTGCCGCCGGCGTCCACGGCTACGGCATAGGGAGAGTAGAACCTCGCCGCGGCTCCCGTGCCATCGGCGCTTCCGTTGATGCCCGCGGTTCCAGCCAGCGTGGTGACATCGCCGGTCGGGGTTATCTTGCGGATCGTGTGGTTGTACATGTCGGCGACATAGAGGGTATCGCTGGTGTCCACGGCCAAACCCCACGGATAGTAGAACCGCGCGGCACTGCCGTTGCCGTCGGTGCTGCCGCTGCTGCCCGCTGTTCCGGCGAAGGTCGTGACAGCGCCCGCAGGCGTGATTTTGCGGATGGTGTGGTTGTCTGTGTCCGCTACGTAGATGTTGCCGGCGGAGTCTACGGCCACCCCGTAGGGCATATTGAACCGCGCGGCGCCGCCCGCGCCGTCAGCAGTGCCCTTGCCGCCCACGACACCTGCCAGCGTCGTTACTACGCTCGCGGATGTGATGCTGCGGATGGTGTGGTTCTGCGTGTCCGCGACGTAGACGTTGCCGCTACTGTCCGCGGCTATGCCGTTGGGAAAGAAGAACCGCGCGGCGCTGCCCGTGCCGTCGGCGCTGCCGCTGCTGCCCGCTGTTCCGGCGAAGGTCGTAACGACGCCCGCAGGTGTGATCTTGCGGATGGTGTGGTTGTCTGTGTCCGCGACATAGACGTTGCCGCCGGCATCCACGGCCACACCGTAAGGATAGCTGAATGACGCACCACCGCCCGTGCCGTCGGCGCTGCCGACGCTGCCTGCCGTTCCCGCCAACGTGCTGACATCCCCTGCAGGCGTAATCTTGCGGATTGTGCAGTTGCCCGTGTCCGCAACATAGACGTTGCCACTGCTGTCCGCGGCTATCCCATTGGGAAAGAGGAACCGCGCCGCGCTGCCGGTGCCGTCGGCGCTGCCGGAGATCTGCGCTGTTCCCGCCAATGTGGTCACCAGCCCAGCGGGCGTGATTTTACGGATCGTGTCGTTTCCCGAATCTGCCACATAGACATTGCCGCCAGAGTCTACGGCGATGCCAGTGGGATTGGTGAACCGTGCGGTGCTGCCCGTACCATCGGCGCTGCCTGCATCGCCCGCCAATCCGGCCAATGTGGTGACAACGCCCGTCGGCGTAATCTTGCGGATGGTGTAGTTGGCTGTGTCCGCGACATAGACGTTGCCATTGCCGTCCACGGCGACGCCATTGGGATTGGTGAACCGCGCGGCGCTGCTGGTTCCATCGGTGCTGCCATCGCTACCCGCGAGACCGGCCAGCGTAGTGACAACGCCCGCTGGGGTAACCTTGCGGATCGTGTGGTTGTTCGTGTCCGCGACAAAGATGTTGCCGCTGCTGTCCACGGCCACGCCGTAAGGCTTGTAGAACCGTGCAGCGCTGCCCGTGCCGTCAAACCAGCCCGGTGATTCAGACGGGCCCGCCAACGTAGTGATCGTGAGTGGTTGTGCGACCGCGGCCTGAACCAGCACAACCGCCAACGCCATCAACAGTGCAGCTACAAGATGTTTGAACATGCATTGCCCCGGGATACCTGCGCCGTAGCTGCAAAAAAAGTCGTGATTTAAGGACTTTATAGATGCTTCCGTATCAGGCGACAAGAGGCGCCGGAAGCGCACACATCTCGGGCTTGCGGGTTGTTTTACGCCAACCCCACCGACAGGAGCCTGTAGGTGGATCGACCTTCTCGCGCTGCCAAAACGTGACAATGCTCTAGAGCATTGTCATGGTTCGTCTTCAGGCTTCCGCTTGCGGCGGGCGTCGCATCCCTGCGTCGCGCTCGCTCCATGTGGCCTCCAGCCACACCTGCGCTCGCGCTCCTTGGTCTGCTTGCCCGGCGCAGCGCGGAACCTCTGCATACAAACCATGAAAAAGCTCTAGGCCCCGCCTTCGCGGGTGCCCACACGGAAGGGCTGCAGGCCGTGGGTTACATCCGGGCCGCAGCCATCGGGGCTCAGCGGGTACTTGCCCGTGGCGTCCTTGCCGCTGCGCGACAGATTCAGACTGGCCATGAACTCGTCGTTGTTCTTCAGCAGCCGCTGCATGTCATAGATCGCGTCGCTGCGTTTGGTGTGCACCTGGTTGTAGGTGGTGCTCATGGCAATTGCGTCTTTGGGGCAGGCCTCGACACACATGCCGCAATAGATGCATTTGAGCATGTCAATTTCGAACACCTGGGGTTTCTTGAAGCGCTGGGCGCCGAATTCGTCCACCGGCGTGGGCTCGCCGACAATTGTGATGCATTCGGCGGGACAGGCGGTGCTGCACATGAAGCAGGCCACGCACTTGATGTTGCCGCCGTCGTCCACCTTCAGGTAATGCTCGCCGCGATAGCCCACGGCGGGAATGTGGCGCTGTTCGGGTTTGCTGTCGCGGCCCACGTAGTCAATCGTGGCACTGGGCCGGAACATCATCTTGAAGGTGTTGACCAGCCCCTTGAAGATCACCGGCAGGTACGTGCGCTCCCAGAACGTCAGCTTGCGTTCGGAAGTCCGCGGCTCGTCGTGGCCGTGGTCGTGCCCTGTCATCAGGGCGCGGGGTTCGTTGTGGGCGTGTTCGTGGGCTGCGGACACGGCAATCTCCTTGGCGGGGCGGATCATAGCAACCGCCCCGGCGCTGTCATGGGGTGCGGTCAGTCGGCCTGGGCCAACCCCTGTTCCAGGTCACGGATAATGTCCGTCGCGGATTCAATGCCGATGCTCAGGCGTATGCCCGCGGGCGAAATGCCGCCCTCGCGCCGCTTGTCCTCGGGCACCGCCGCGTGCGTCATGGCGCCGGGGTTTTCAATCAGCGTGCGCAACTGTCCCAGGCTGACGGCCAGTGTCAGGGTGTAGGCCTTGCGCGCGATCCAGTCCACGACCTTGATGTTGTTGTGGGGCTGGGCCGGGTCTTTTTCGACCGTCTCGAAGTAAATCATGTTGCCGGGCGCGAATTCGCCCTCGGGCGTCACCATCTGGCGTTTGGCCAGCGCGAACTGCGGGTGATTTTCAAGCCCCGGGTAGACGACACGCGCCACCTTGGGGTGGCCGTGCAGAAAACGCGCCACTTCCAGCGCCGTCTGCATCTGCCGCCGCAGCCGCAACGGCAGCGTCGGCAGTCCGTAGACCAGAATCGGCCAGGCGCTTTTGGGCGCCAGCGCCGCGCCGAAGTCCTTGCGGTACAGCAGCACCTGGCCCTCCAGCTCGTGCGGGCCAATCACGCATCCGCCCATGTCGGTGCCGTAGCCGCCGATGTTTTTGGTCAGCGAATGCACGACAATGTCGGCGCCCAGTTCAATCGGGCGCTGGCAGTACGGCGTGGCAAAGGTGTTGTCCACAATCACCAGCACCTGGCGGTCATCGGGGCGTTTGGCATTGACGCGGTCGGCAACCTTGCGCACGGCCTCCAGGTCAATCAGTTCCAGCGTCGGGTTGACCGGCGTTTCCAGGTACAGCACGCGCGTGCTGTCGTCTATGGCGGCCGCCAGCGCCGCGGGGTCGCGCATGTCGCACAGCGTGTGGCTGATCTTGAGTTTGGGGAACCAGTTGGTGATCAGGCTGTAGGTACAGCCATACAGCGTCTTGTGCGCCACCACGCGGTCGCCGGACTTGAGCACCACGCCCAGTGCGGCGGCAATCGCCGCCATGCCGGTGGCAAAGGCCACGCAGAAGTCGCCGCCTTCGATGCCCGCCAGTTCGTCCTCCAGCATGCCGCGGGTGGGCTCGTCCAGCCGGTCGTAAATGTAGATGGGGTGGGTCTTGTGGGCCTGGCCGCTGGCGTATTCCTGAAAGCCCTTGGCCCCGCGCTCAGTGCGGTCCAGGCGGTAGGTCACGCTGCTGCTTTGCGGCGGAATGATGTGGTGGCGGAAGTCCCACTTTTCGGTGAAGTGCCGACCGTGGATCAGGAACGACTCCAGGCTGGTTCCGGGCGGGATGTTGCGGATGCGCCTGCTGATGTCGGTGTTGGTCTTGTCGCGCTTGGGCATGATGGGCTCCGTTGGGTGTATTGTGCATAGCACGCCGTGCCCCCCGGCGAAACGGAAAGCCGTCCGATGCGCCGGACTACACCGACCCGTCCCGGTGTTATCCTTCCGGGCACGGAGCCATGCCATGCTGTGAGTTCTGGAAAGCGGCGTCCGGTGGATGATCCGCAAACTGCGCGGCAGCAAGGCCGGCGGCGACTACTGCTGGTCGGCCTTCACCTGTGAGAACCCCGCGCCGCCGTGGTACCTGCGCACAGGCGCAAAGCCGCAGGACCCCCCGCCCGAAGACTCGCGCGAGGTGCCGCAACTGCCGCCACAAAACCGGGATAAGGCCTGAATTCAGTTTGAGGGCGGCGCTTTTTTTGCGCCCAGGGTGAAGTTGTCGGCATCGAGTTTTTCCCGCGCCAGCGCCTCCGGAAATGTCGCGCCGGGCTTGAGCCGGATCACCGCCAGTTTGGTTTCATTGGAAACAGTGCAGCTTTCCACTTCGGGCAGGCTTTCCAGAAGGCCCCGCACCGAGGCCGCGCAGTTGGCTCAATGCATGCCTTCCACGGTGTAGGTGACGGTTTCTCCCTTGGGCGCAGTGGCGGGTGTTTCGACGGTTACACCGGGTTTCGGGCCGGCCTTTGGCGCTTCCGGCGCGGGCGTGGCGTCGGGTTTGGTGCTGTTGGCCGCGGGCGCGGCGTCGCGGCCGCATCCGGCCAGGGCCAGGATCAGGACACACAGGGGCAACCAGTGGCGCATACAGACTCCGGTCTTGCGTCTACCGTTTGGCGGCCTTGAAGAACTCGCCCCAGTCGGCTTCCAGACGCTCAAACGAGCGCAAGGTATAGCCGAACTCGCCCTCGACAAGACGGCGCAGCGCCGCCGGATCCAGAACCGTGCCCGGTTTGCCGCGCAGATAGACCTCGGCCTTGGTGATGTCGGTGCGTCCCTCGATGATCCCAGCCTGGGATTGCAGGGCGTCCATGACGCCCGTGGCTCACTGGCCTCAGTCCATGCCGTTGATCCCCAGAACAAAGATCACGTCTTTGGGCGTCTGGGGTTCGGGCTTTGGCCCCGGCGGCGCAGGTTCGGGCTGCGGTTGTGGCTGCGGTCGCGGCGCGGGTTCGGGCCGTGGGTCGGTCGGTGCCGCCTGCCCCCCGCCCCAGTTCTTGCTGAAGGTCCATTGCGAACTCTTGCAGCCGGCGGCGGCAAGGGACAGCAGAATCAGGATCGGCAGCAGACGCTTCATGGTTCAGAACAGGTAGTTGAAGCTGAACTTGGCCTCACCGTCGTGGGTGAACGTGGTGCGGAAATAGTACTGGTACACAGGATACTCGTAGCCGAACTTGATCTCGACGAAGTTCGTGATGTTCATCTGCACGCCGCCGCTGACGTGGATTTTGTAGTAATCCAGGCGGTCCGGTCGCGCGGCCCCCAGCATGCGTTCGTCGGCGAATTCAAGGTCGGCCTCGAACAGCAGGATCAGGTCAAAATCGCGGTAGTCGGTCAACGAAAACACGCGCACGGCATAGGCCGGGTGAAACATGATCACCGGGCCGTGGATGCGCCCGTGGTCAAGGGTGCGGAACATGGTGGCCACATCCCACCACAGGTAATGGCGTTCGGTGCTGTAGCCCCAGGTCAGGCCGGTGGTGAGCATCCAGGAGTCCATGTCGAGACTGAGGCGGCGGCCGGTCAGGCGCGTGTCGTCGCGCATGCGTGCGGTGGGCAGGGTGAAATCCCAGAACGCGCCGCCCTGGAAACTGCCGCCGGGAAAGGGGTCGTTGTACATGCGCCACTTGAAGCCCAGGCGCATGTCGCGCAGACCCCAGAAGGTGTCGCGGCCGTCCTTGCTGACGCGCACGGCATGGCTGAAGGGAACCACGCCGCGCACGGCCAGGTCACGCATCAGGCCGTAGGTCAGCGCGAACTGGAGTGAATAGATGTCCACGCTGATGTCGCGCGGGTTGGAAACAATGCTGTCGTGGTGCCGGAAGGTACGGAAACCTTCCCAGTGAATTTCGCCCTCGATCTCGAGCCCCTTGTTCCAGATCGAGCGCGGGGAATAGCCGAACAGGGTGTTGTGAGCCGCCAACGGGCCTGCCAGCAGCACGGCCGGCAGCAGCAGCAGTCACAGATAGCGCAGTCGCATGGTGGCCTTTGGTCGCGTCCGCCCGGGCGGCCACAGTAAGCCTGTACCGGGCTACGGGTTCAACCCCTTTTGGCCCGGGAACGGCCGGAAAGCCCGCCGAGTACCTCGCAGTGTTCCAGGTCGCGTTCGGGGCAGGCGTCAATGAAGGCCTTGAGCGCCGCGCGCATTTCGCGCAGGTCGCGCAGTTTTGCGTCCATTTCGGCCAGCTTGCGGCGGGCCAGGTCCATGGCGTCGGCGCAACTGGCGCCGGGGTCTTCTTCGCGCAGTCTGGCCAGCACGGCAATTTCGCGCAGTGTAAAGCCGACGGATTTGGCGCGCTGGATGAAGCGCAGGCGTTCGACGTCGTCGGGTGTGTACAGGCGATGGCCGCCGCCGGTGCGTTCGGGCGGCGGCAACAGACGCTTGCGCTCATAGAAGCGCACGGTTTCCAGGTTCACGCCGGCGGCTTTGGCGAACTGGCCGATGGTCATGGTCATGGTCGCGCCCTGTGTGTGCTGCCGTATTAAAAGATTCCGACCCGGGCCAGATATTCCGTGCCGAAACGCAGTTTGGTGCCCTTGTCGTCGTCAATCACCAGCACGCGCACCGTGCCGCCGGCCAGTTCGGGGGCGAGCTTCTTGAAATCAATTTCGCCCAGCCCCGGCGGCTGTTCGCCGTGCCCGCCCAGCATGTCGGCCAGGTACACCCCGCGCAGGCGCGGGCCGAAGCGTTCCAGCCACTCGTGTTCGGGCGGGCCGCCCAGCTTGCGCAGCAGCGCGGCGTTGCTGGTGCTGTGCCAGTAGCCCACGTTTTTGAGGTCAGCAAGCACATGCGCCATCGCCTCGGGCTGCAACAGCCCCAGCGGGCTGTCCGCCGGCAGCAGGCACAACTGCAGCGGCGCCAGTTGTCTGGCCGCGCCGTGCAGCCCGCGGCACAGGTTGACAAGCTGCTGTTCGACCAGTGCCTTGTCCTGGCGGATCACCTTGTCGGTGGCGTCCCTGCGCTTTTCTTCGCTGTCTTCGCAGTCCAGCAGTTCGTCCAGCGCCAGTTGCTTGTCCTGCAGCCGGCTCACGTTCACGTACCCGCCGTCCAGCACCAGCGACGCGGGCTTCAGCGGCGCCAGCGCCAGCGCGGCCTCGACCACAATTTCGGCGCTGCGCGCGGCAATCGCCGGGTCTTTGGCGCCGGTCTTGGAAAAACCGGGCTTGCGCAGCACCAGCGCGTCGTTGCGCGGTTCCGAAAGCCGCAGCGACGCCAGCGCAACTTTATGCTCGCGCAGCGCGTTCACTATCCGGCCCGGGTCCAGGCCGTGGCCCTGGATGCACAGGTCAAAACGGTCAAAGCCGCCCTTCTGGCCGACCTTGACGCGACGCAGCAGGCCCTCAAGCCCGGACTGGTCCAGCCTGATCGTGACGGCTTTCATGGAAGATCCCGCGCACACCGCAAGGCTAAGCCCCCGGCCGCGCCAAATCAAGGTTCGCGGCCCGCAAAGCCGCTAACTGAAGCCTTCGGTGGCGTCGGGGCGTTGCGGCAAGTGGCCCCGGTGCTACCCTGCGCGCACTGGCCCGTAGTGTAATTGGTAACACAGCAGATTTTGGTTCTGCGTTTCCTGGTTCGAGTCCAGGCGGGCCAGCCACCCATCCGTCCTTGCGCCGGTTCCCCGCGTACGACACACGCCCCGAAAAACGACACACGCCGCGTCTCCGCGGCGAGCACCGTACTACTATGTCTGTCCGCTAGCGGCTGACGCTAGCCTTGCTGTTCCACTCTTTCACTATACCTTCCCACAGTGCCTTTGCCATTGCCTTCTGGTGGCTTTTCTGGGAAAGCCGCTTGCCCTCGGACTCGTTGCTCAGAAAGCCCAACTCAAACAGCACCGAGGTTACCTTTGTCTTTTCCAGCACGCGCAGTCCGCGCGGGTCCTTTTTGGCCCCGCGATTGGGCGAGTCAGCCACGGTTGCAAAGGCATCCACCAGGTGGCGGGCAAAGCGCTGGCCCGCGGCGCTGCTGCCGTTATAAAAAGCCTCAAAGCCGCGCACCTCGCTGCTGTTGGGCGCGATGTTGGCGTGCACGCTCAGAAACAGGTGACAGCCGCAGGTGTTGGCAAGCTGCACGCGCTCGTCCAGCGTCGGGTACACGTCGCTGGTGCGGGTCATGGTCACTTTGGCGCCGCTGGCCTCACACAGTTCCTTCAGCATCAGGCTGACTTCCAGCGCGATCGTCTTTTCCTGCACGCCAAAGGCTTCGCCGCCCATGTCCTTGCCGCCGTGGCCGGGGTCAATGCAGATGTGCAGTCCGCGCAGTTCAGTGGTCACAGCCCTGGCCGGGTCTTTTTCAACGTTGCCGGCCGGCAGCGGGGCAATCGGGTCCATCGAATATTCGACGCGACCGGCCTTGACGCCGTTGCGCACCAGGTGGTGCATGCCGAAGTGCTTGACCACGAAGTTGTGGGTGCTTTCGGGCAGCAGCAGGTCGCGGCCGCGCAGTTCAACCGCGTCGCGTTCCTGGCGCCAGCGCGTGCCGTTGATGCTGAACACGTCCTTGCCGATGGTAAAGGTCATGCGGTCGCCGCGCGGGCCGTTGGCGGTGTACTGGTAGGCGCCGGGGCCGCTTTCGTACTTCCAGCCCATTTCGGCGCACATCTCGGACAGCCGGACCGTGCGCGGCTCGTTGGACTGGCCCGCGATCACGGGCTGGGGCGGAATCGGCGTGATCACCGAACAGCCGGCGCCCAGCAGGGCAAGCAGGGAAAACACCAGGGTCAATCCGCGCATGGCATTACTCCTGTGGGCACGGCCCGCCAGCGCGGGCCTCTTGGGGTGTATCGGCGGGGGCTGCCGGCAAAGTTCAATCAAAATCACCCGCCGGCGCCGCGCGCCACATTGGAGTTGGAACCGGGGCCTTTGCTGGCTAATCTTTGCGGTTCGCCGCCTGAAACGAGGGTCACACGTGGGGTTGCGCGCCGCCATTGCCCTGTGCCTGCTGTTGGCCTGCCCCCTGGCGGCCCAGGCCGACCCGCGCGCGCCAAAACCCGACATCGCCGAACTGTGGAAAACCGGCTGTCTGTGGGAAGTCGGCGACAACCGCGAAACTGTGCCCGCGGCCCGCAAGGCCCTGATCGAGGCCGGCGAGCCGGCGCTGGCCCACGCGCTTACCCGGCTTGGCGCACGCGACACGCTGGAGACGCGCTGTCTTTCGGCGGTGTTCGCGGGCTGGAAGGCCGACGCCGTGATGGCGCCAAAGGCGCTGGCGGGCCTGCTGGCCCATGTCGGTCACGAAGACCAGTTTACCCGCCGCAATGTGGCGGACCTGCTGGACCAGTTTGACGACCGCGCGGCGATGGACCCGCTGCTGGCCCAGGCGCGCAAGGAAACCGCCGAGGGCGTGCGTATGGCGCAACTGGCGCCGCTGGCACGCTGGAAAGACCCCAACGCCCTGGACCTGCTGGTGACGGCCTCGCGCACCGGGCTGGAACGGCTGCGGTCACGGGCCTCGACACTGCTGCTGCACTATGACGAGCAGCCGGCGGCCCTGGATCGCCTGGTCGAGCTGCTGGCCGATGAAGTTTACTACGTGGCCGATGCCGCGGCATCGGGTCTGAAAACGGCTTCTGTGGCGGCGCGCCGGCGCTGTCTGACCGAACTGGGGCGTGAACTGGCGCGCCCGCGCGCGGACCAGCGCGCGGCGTTTGTGCGCCAGTTGCTGGTTGTGATCCCGACACTGGCCGACGCCGACACGCCGATGCGGATTGCCGCCGCCCTGGCCCATGCCGACGCCGGCGTGCGCGCCGACGCCGCCGAAGCTCTGGCGACCTGGAAGCTGGGCGCGGGGCTGCTCGACAAGACACACGACGCGCGGGGCGCGCTGGACGCGGCCCTGAAAACCGAAAGCGACCCCTTTGCCCGGGCGGCCATCAACCGGGCGCTGCAGCGACTCACTGACGACGGGAAAAAAGAATGAGTACCAAGCAGGCATTCGGAACACTGGTCAGCGCCGAAGACGCGCTTGACACCATCCTGGCCCGGGTCAAGCCCGTGCTGGACACCGAGGACGTGCCCCTGGCCGATGCCGACGGCCGCGTTGTCGCCGAAGACATCAAAAGCACTATCAACGTGCCGGCCTTTGACCGCGCCGGCATGGACGGCTATGCCGTGATTGCCGAAGATTTGGCCGAACCGGCCATGCTGCGGGTGGTGGGCCAGGCCCTGGCCGGCAAACCCTTTAACAAGGGCATCAAGCGCGGCGAATGTGTCCAGATCGCCACCGGCGCGCCGATTCCCAAGGGCGCCAACGCTGTGGTCATGCAGGAAAACGTGCAGGTTGTGGGTTCCGCGGTCAGCTTTCGCATCCCTGTGCGCAAGGGCGAACACATCGCCCACCGCGCCAGCGACATCGGCAAGGGCCAGGTCGTGCTGCGCCGCGGCACCGTGCTGGGCCCCGGCCAGGTCGCCGCGCTGGCAATCATTGGCAAGGCCAAGGCCCGCGTGTACGCGCGGCCGCAGGTGCTGATCTTCACCACCGGCGACGAAGTGGCCGCGCCCGGCAAGGCGCTGAAGACCGGCCAGGTCTACGACTGCAACAGCTTTGCGCTGATGAGCGTGGCCCGCCGCAGCGGGGCCGAGGTCACCTACCGCCCCAACGTCAAGGACACGGTCAAGGATCTGCTCAAGGTGGTCAAGGACGCCTCCACGAAGTTTCACGCGATTGTGTTTTCCGGCGGTACCAGCGTTGGCGCGCGCGATTTTGCCGAAGAGGTGGTCGGCGAACTGGGCCAGGTGCACGTGCATGGCGTGGCGATCAAACCCGGCAAGCCCGTGCTGTTCGGCACCGTGGGCAAGTGCGCGGTGTTCGGACTGCCCGGTTATCCCACCAGTTGCCTGCTGACGGCCAAACTGTTTCTGGCCCCGGCGCTGCGGCGCATGGCGCACATCACCGGCGTGGATCGCCCGCACAAGAACGTGACCCTGGGCCACGAAGTCAAGCAGGACAAGACCAAACAGATTCTGCTGCCGGTCAAGGTGGACGACCACGACGTGGCCTGGAGCACGTTCAAGGACAGCGGCAGCATCACCAGCCTGAGCGAAAGCATCGGCTACATCGAGATCGAGGCCGGCGACGGTGTGGTACAGAAAGGCACCGAGGCCGTGGTGCGGATCATCCGGTAGTCGCGGGGTGCTGGTCGTTATGGAAATGGAAGTTGTTTTGTCTTCTGTGGCGCAGGCAGGCCGGAAATAGCATCCCGCACTGGCAATGCTGTTTCCAGTGTAAGAACTGCTGGGGAAAACCGGTGCTCCGGGTAGTGGAATGAAGCTATAAACTACTCTGGATATGTAATTTACGTAAATTTTACGGCCTGTGTCAGAATCGTTCACGGTGCATCACAGAATCCGCCCATTCGCAAAAAAAGCCCTTTCCCTTAGTCCATTGGGTGGTAAGCTTCTTATCGCGTAGAAATCACTGGGTGATGGCTGGTCCAATGGGTGCCGCTTGCGGTGGCGTGGAGGAACGCCCCGCGGTGGTGAGTGGCATTGTGGGATCGTGGGCAGTCCGGAGGAGACTGAAATGAAGGCAACCCTTGCATTGGCGCTGGTGGCGGTCGTCGCGTTCGCGTCGGGCCTGCTGGCGCAGTCGCCGCCTATG
This sequence comes from Planctomycetota bacterium, assembly GCA_015075515.1. Lineage (GTDB taxonomy): Bacteria > Planctomycetota > UBA8742 > UBA2392 > UBA2392 > H3-PLA7. The sequence continues at coordinate 625,974 of JABTUE010000001.1, read as the reverse complement.
GGCGGCTACACCAACGCCGACTACATGTACGGCACCACGTATGGCATGTATGCGTCGAACGTGGTGTTCAAGCGCGGTACAACCACGCTGGCCAGCAACTCCAGCGGTGCCAGTTCTTCGCCTTACAACACGTTCTTCAGTTCAGTCGGCCCGGCGCTGCTGCTGCCTTCGCAGACCCACACGGTGGAAGTCACGATCCAGGGTGGCTACGCGTGCTACGTCAGCATCTTTGTTGACAGCAACAACGATGGCGACTTTCTGGATTCCGGCGAACTGCTGGGTTCCTCGGGCGTGATCAACAGCGGCGCCACGGGCACGATCAGCTTTGTGCCGGTCGTCGGTGTGGGCGGCACCCAGCGCTTCCGCTTGCGCACCAACTATTCGCCCTACGGCGCGCCGACCCACCCCACCAGCCAGCAGTACTACGGTGAGGCCGAGGATTATCTGGTGAACCTGGGCTTCTCGATCACCACCAACTCGCCGCTGCCTACAGCGGCCCAGGGCACGGCCTACAGCACCACCATTCTGGCCACCAACGGCACAACCCCGTACACCTGGCAAGGCACGGGCTACATCTGGTCGGGCAGCCTGCCGCCGGGTCTGTCTGCCACCCCCCAAGGCTCCCCGAACTTCGGCCTGGTCATTTCGGGCACACCGACCACGACGGGCGTGTACAACTTCACGGTGCGTGTCATAGACAGCAAGACACCGACACCAGACAGTTCGCAGAAAGATTTTTCCATAACCGTGGTACCGCCACCGGCGGCACTGCCGTTTTTCGATGATTTCTCCACATTTAAAGGTTGGCAACTTGGCACAACCTGGCAGCGTGCCCCGGCCGTTGCCTACACGGCCTCGTCTCCGCCGCGCGAAGAACCGGGCACGGACTACACGCCGGGCACGACGGACAACTACATTCTGGGCGACAACATCGGTGGTAACTACGCCGCCAACCAGTCTGTGACGCACTGGGCGGTGTCGCCGCTGGTGAACTGCTCGGGTGCTACCAGTGTACGCCTGAGCTTCTGGCGTTTCATGGGCATCGCGCTGGACTGCCCGGCCAACGGCGGTGGCACAATCCAGGTCAGCAACAACGGCGTGAACTGGACCACCGTCTGGCAGACAGTCAACGGCACCACCTACAAGGACAACGCTTGGACTTCCGTCTACTACGACCTGACAGCCCAAGCCGCGGGTTATCCGACGGTGCAGGTGCGCTTCGGCATCGGCCCCACCGGTGCCACGCTGCACACGGGCTGGTGCATTGACGACCTGAAGATCGAGCAGCCGGGGCCGGACCTTGTGGTCCGCGCCGGCAGCCTGACCGGCACGCAGTTGACGGATAACCAGGCCGCCACGGGTCCTCTGGATTTCGGCCAGGTCAACACCAGCACCAACTCGGCCCCGCTGAACCTGTACTTCATCAACCAGGGTCCGGCCAACATCACTTTCGGTACCATCAGCAAGACCGGCGCCCAGCCCAACGACTTCTACGTGAACGCCTCCAGCTTCCTGTACAACCTGCCGGTCGGCCAGTACTGCGTGCTGACGATTACGTTCTACCGAACAACCATCGGCATAAGTACCGGCACGGTCAACGTGCCACACAACGCCACGGGGTCCGGCACAAGTCCGTGGGAGTTCAACCTGCGTGGCGAGGCCATAACACCAAACCCCGACATTCAGGTACGGCTGGGTTCGGTTACAGGCCCGGTCATCACCCACAACCAGTCGGCAACCGGCACGCCGCGCGACTTCGGCAACTGGGACATCAACGCCGGGCCCTCGGCGGCGATCACTATTTTCATCATCAACAGCGGCACCGGTCAGTTGAACATCAGCACGCCCGACATGGGCGGCACCTGGTGGAACCAGTTTGTCGTGGACACCACGGGCATGCTCAGCGGCCTGACGGCGGGACAAAGCACCAGCTTTACGATCCGCTTTGACCCGTCCAGTGTGGGATCCAAGGACGCGTACGCGCGCATTGCCCACACTGACACCGGCCAGCCCAGTCCGTTCTATGTACCCGTGCTGGGCAACGGCACCACGTCTTCGGTGCCTGACATGGTTGTGCACGAGGGCAGCGCCACCGGCCCGGCCCTGACCCACAACCAGACGGCATCGGGCGGGCGGGCGTTCGGCAACCAGCTGGTGGCCGCGGGTCCGACTCCGGCGCTGGACATCACGATTGAAAACACCGGCGGCGTGGCCCTGACCCTGGGCATGCCGACCTTGGGCGGCCTGAACCCCACCGAGTTCATTCTGGACACGACCAACTTCCAGACCTCGGTGAACTCGGGCTCGACCACGGTGTTCTCGGTGGCCTTTGATCCGTCATCGGTAGGCCCCAAGGCCGCGCAAATCACGTTTACGCACAACGTTTCGGGCATCACCAGCCCCTTCATCATCAACGTGTCGGGTTCAGGTGTGAACGTGGCGCCGATCATCACCGTGCGCGAAACCAGCGCCACGGGCACGCAGTTGACCAACCCGGCGCCCGCCACGGGTATTCTGAACTTTGGCACCCGTGACGTGAACGCCGGCCCGTCGGCCGCGGCCATCATCTATGTGGAGAACACCGGCACCGCCCCGCTGACACTGGGTAGCCCGTTCTTCAGCCCGGCCACGACCGAGTTCCAACTGCAGAGCACGGGCTTTGCCCAGACTCTGGCCGTTGGCGCCAGCGCCACCTTCAGCATCATCTTTGACCCCACGGTGGCGGCCAACCCGGTCAATGCCCAGATCCGTTTCACCCACAACGACGCGGGCACGGGCTCTCCGTTTGTGCTCAATGTGACCGGCATTGCCACCCTGAACGCTCCCAAGCTTGAGGTGCGCGAAGGCAGCTTCATCGGCAACCTGATTGCTCATGACGCCGCGCCGGTGCCGGGCGTCAGCCGCGACCTGGGCAGCATTGACGTGAACTCGGGCAACACCCTGCCGCTGGTGATCGTGATCATGAACACCGGCAACCTGGCCATGACTGTGGGCATGCCGGTTCTGGGTGGTACCAACAGCGGCGACTTCACCCTGAACACTGGCGGCTTCACCACCAATATTCCCGCCGGCGGCATGACCCAGTTCGACCTGGTGTTTGATCCGGCCTTGGCCGGTATCAAGGACTGCACGGTGACCTTCACCCACAACGACCCGGGCCAGACATCGCCCTTCATTGTGCGCTTCATGGGCACAGGCACGGATCCGAACTCGGTCAAGATCACCACGCCGGATCTGCCCCCGGCGCTGTCCTCGGTGGCCTACACCTTCAACATGCAGGCCAACCAGGGTGTGGCGCCGTACACCTGGTCCATCTACAGCGGCAACCTGCCTGCCGGGTTGTCCATGAACTCGCTGGGCCAGATTACCGGTTCGCCCTCGGGTTTTGGCAGCATCAACGATGTGGTGATTCGCGTTCAGGACGCCACCGGCGCCACCGACGAAAAGTCGTACACGGTGATCGTCCAGCGTGACCCGTCTTCAGGCAAGGCCGGCAGCAGCTCCTGTGCTGTCGGCGCGGCCGGGGCGCTGCCCGCGGTGCTGGGCCTGCTGGGTCTGGGGCTGGTGGGCGCGCGTCGCCGCCGCAAGTAACCGATGTTCGCAGCAACGCGGCCCGCCCGGATGGGGCGGGCCGCTTTCTTTTGCGGGCGCCTGTCAGGTGTTGACGGCGACCTTGCCCAGAATCTTGCGGATGATTTCCTGGCCGGACTTGCCGCCGCGGCGGTCAAAGCTGGCGCGTTCGATCACGCGGTGCGCCAGCGCCGGCACGGCCAGCGCTTTGATGTCGTCGGGCACGACGTAATCGCGGCCCTCAATCAGCGCATGGGCCTGGGCCGCGCGCAGCAGCGCAACCGAACCACGCGGCGAAACGCCGCTGACCAGCTTGGGGTGGTTGCGGGTTTCGGCCACGATTTCAAGGATGTAGTCGGCGATTGCGGGCTCGACACGGACTTTCTTGACGGCTTCCTGCACCACCAGCACGTCTTCGCGCGTCAGCACCTGTTCGATGTCCTGCAGGGTGTCGGCCGCGGCGTGTTCGAACAGGATTTTCTTTTCGTCTTCGGCGCCGGGATAGCCGACTTCGAACTTCAGCATGAAGCGGTCCAGTTGCGATTCCGGCAGCGGGTACGTGCCCGCATGCTCAATCGGGTTCTGGGTGGCGACCACGAAAAAGGGCCGCGAAAGCCGGTGGGTTGTGCCTTCGGCCGTGATCTGCAACTCGCCCATCGCCTCCAGCAGCGCCGATTGCGTGCGCGGCGTGGCGCGGTTGATTTCGTCGGCCAGCAGAATGTTGGTGAAAATCGGCCCCGGCCGCCATTCAAACGTGCCGTCCTGCTGGCGGTACACGCTGGTGCCGATGATGTCTGTGGGCAGCAGGTCGGGCGTGAACTGCACGCGCTTGAAGTCGCAGTTCACTGCCCGCGCCAGCGCCCGCGCCAGCGTGGTCTTGCCCAGGCCGGGCATGTCTTCAATCAGCACGTGGCCGCGGGCGAACAGGCCCGTCAGCAGCAGGCGCACGACCTCGGGCTTGCCGATCAAGGCACGGGAAAGCTGTGTGGCAAGTTTGGCGGCAAGTGCGGCCGGCATGCAGTTGTTAACGATACGCCGGGGTCGGGGTTTGGAACAGGGTGCTAGATCGCGTCGGCCTTCTTCTGGGCTTCTCTGGCCTCGGCTTCTTTGCCCGTTGCCTGCAACACGATTGCCACGGCGCCCCAGTACTTCTTGCGGCGCATCTTGTGGTTTTCGTCGGTCGCGCCAGACCCGTCCTCAAGGTCGCGGGCCTTGGTAAAGGCCTCCAGGGCTGCATCCAGCTTCTTGGCCTCGCCCAGGCAGTCGCCCAGTGAGTACCAGCTTTTGCCAAGGCTGACAGCGTCGGCCTTGCCTTTTTCCTTCAGCGCAATCGCCTTGCGGTAGGCCTCGATTGCTTCTGCGGCGTTGTCCATGGCCTTGGTGGATTCGCCGAGGCCGTGGTACATGAAGCCCAGTTCCAGCGCGTCTACCTTCAGCTTTTCGGCCAGTTCAATCACCTTCTTGCGCGCCATCACGGCCTTGACCGGGCGGCCGGCGTCGTGGTGCAGCTCGCCCAGTGCGCGCGCAACCGCCAGCTTGAATTCGGGGGTCATGCCGGCTTTTTCAGCCAGATCGGCGGCTTTCTGGTACAGGGCAAGCGCCTGCCTGTACTGGCCCTCCAGTTGTTGTTCGAGCAGCAGCACCTGCGGCGGCACGTTTTTGCCCTGCATCTGTTTTTGCAGGCGCACACTGCCGAACAGCGGGGCGATGTAATGCTTCAGTGCGTCGGCCTGGTACATGACAAGGTTGGCCAGCGTGGCGGCGTCGGCGCCGGCCTTTTCGCCGTAGCTGACGGCTTTTTCAAAGTGCGCCGCGGCGTCCTTGTATTTGCCCTTGTGGAACAGCGTGTCGGCAAAGCGGTACACCAGGTTCAGTAACGTGGTGGGGGCCGCGCCGGCGGCCTCCTTCATGGTCAGGGCCTTGGTGAACTCGGCCAGCGAATCGTCGTGTTTGTCAGCCAGGCACAGGGCCTGGGCCAGTTTGGCGTAGCTGGTGGCGTGGCCGGACTTGTCGGCCCCGCCTTTTTCTTCCAGTTGGATCATGCTTCGGAATGCCGCTTCGGCGCCGGGTCCGTCCTGTCGGGCCAATTTGATGCCGCCCAGGGCCTCAAAGAACGCGGCCTGTTCCAGGGGCGGCAACTGGGCCGGGGGCTCCAGTTTGCCGCCGCCGGCTTCCTGCAGCAGCACTTCGGCGCCTGCGGTGTCGCCTGAGTACAGAAGATCGAGTGCCTGCTCAATCTGCGGATGCGGCATGGTTCCCCCGGCGTGATGCTACGTCATTGCCTGCCTGGCCACCACATCCCACAACCGCGCGCAACTGGCGGCGTCCTGGGCTTCTTTGTGTGGCGGCTTGGGCCTGTAGGTGTGGAAATACCGGCCGGTGGTGTCGGCAAATTCGGCCTCGGCGGCCAGGCGCCAAATCGTGCGCGCGCCTTTTTCGGCGCTGGGGCAGAACGCGCCGATGCAGATTCCCACAATCCAGGGCATGTTGCGGAACAACTCGGTCGCGATCACGCCGGGGTGCACGGCGTTGGCGCGCAGGTCTTTTTCACGCCGGGCCAGTTCGGCATTCAGCATCACCAGCGCCAGCTTGCTTTGCCGGTAGGCCTTCTGGGCGCCGAACCCGCCGGCCAGCCCGAGGTCGTCCCAGTGGATGCGGCCCTTTTCGTGCTGCACGCTGGCCACGTTTACCACGCGTGCGCTGCCGGCGCGCAGCGGTTCGGCCAGACCCTGCCACAGGGCAAAGGGCGCCAGCACGTTGATCGCCCAGGTCTTTTCAAAACCTTCGGGTGTTACTTCGCGCCCGCCGGCCCAGAAACCCGCGTTGTTCACCAGCCCGTGGATTGCCTTGTGGCGCGCTGCCAGCTCGGCCGCGCCGGCGCGTGTGGACGCCAGCGAAGCCAGATCAAAGGCCGCGGGTTCGGCCTTGCCGCCGGCGCGGGCAATCGCGTCCAGGGTTGGCTTGACGCGTTCTTCGCTGCGGCCATGGGCGATCACGTGTGCGCCGCGGGCGGCCAGGGCCAGGGCGACTTCGCGGCCCATGCCGCCGCCGGCGCCGGTGACCAGCATGGTTTTTCCGGCAAGGTCAGGCATGGGCGGGATGATGGCAGGACAGGCGCGGCCGGTCGAGAGTTAACGGTCGAGTGTTCCAGGTTACCGCGCGGCAGTTAACGGTCGAGTGTTCCAGGTTACCGCGCGGCAGTTCTTGACCTGCGCTTCTTGACCCTGACCCTGACCTTGACCCTGACCTTGACCCAGAACCTGAACCAGCCGCTACGTCACCATCCGCCGGCGCATGCGGCGCGGCACAATCATGGCCAGCACCGCAATCGCGCCGATTATGATCAGCACGCTGGCCAGATGGGACCAGTCCACGGGGCCCTGGGCAAGGGCGCGCATCAGGCGCACACAATGGAACAGCGGCGTGAACCATGCAATCGTCTCGCCGTGGCCGCCGGCAATTTTCGGGTCGCCAAGAGGAAAGAATATGCCGCTGAACAGAAACAGCGGCGTCAGCCACAGAGTGTAATAGAAACCGTAGTAGTTGATGTTGCGGATACTGGCCGTGAACGTCAGGCCGATCAGCGCAAACAGCGTGGCCGTAAGCGCCATGGCCACGGGCAGAAACACAACCAGCGGACTGACAAGGATGCGGTGACCGAACAGGGTGAAGCCGGCCAGTACAACCAGAAAGGCCATGCCGTAGATGAGTCCGCGCGTGACCGCCCACAGCAGCTCGCCAAAGGCAATGTCCTGGATCTGCGCCGGTGTGGCCAGATAGGCGTCGTACAGGCGCGCGAAGTTCATTTTGACGAACACGTTGTAGGTGGTTTCAAAGGACGCGCCCTGCATGGCGCTGGCGGCCATCAGGCCGGGCGCTATGAATTCAATGTAGCTGAGCCCGCCCACGCCCCGGCCCACGAACATGCCAAGCCCGAGCCCCATGCCCAGCAGGTAAAGCACCGGGTCAAAGAAGTTGGGCAGGATGTTGGTCATCCACGAGTGCGAATACTCGGTCTTGTTCCGCCGCCAGACGGAAAGGGCCGTGGTCAGGTTGATGTCGCCGGGCAATCTCATTCAATCAACCCCCGGCCCGTGATTTTCAGGAACACGTCTTCCAGTGTGCTGCGGCGCAGCAGGGTTTCGGCGTCGGGCAGCAGTTGCGCGGCCCGGGTGACTACTTCTTCGCCGTTGTCCACGTACAGCAGCAGCCGGTCGTGGTGTTGCTCGTGGCGTTTGGCCAGGGCGGTCAATTCGCCAACGGCACCTTGGCTTGCGCTTCGGGTTCCTGTTGGCGCGGAAAGGCCGACTTCCACGACGTGTGAACTTACGTGTTCGCGGATCAGGTCGCGCGGGCGGCCCTGGGCCACGATCTTGCCTTTGTCCATGATGACCAGGCTGTCGCACAACTGTTCGGCTTCGTCCATGTAATGCGTGGTCAGGATCAGCGTGGCCTGTTTGCGCTTGAGGTCGCGCAGCCGGTCCCACAGGTTGATGCGCGCCTGCGGATCCAGCCCGGTGGTTGGTTCGTCCAGCACCAGCAGTTCCGGGTCGCCCAGCAGGCCGCGTGCGATCAGTGCCCGGCGTTTCATGCCGCCGGACAGTTCGTGAACCTTGGATCCGGTCTTGTCGCGCAGTTGCACAAACTCCAGCAGCTCGTCGGCTTTGGTCCGGGCCTGCTTGCGCCCCAGGCCGTAAAAGCGCGCGAACACTTCCAGGTTCTCGCGCAGGGTGAGTTCCGTGTCGAGGTTGTCTTCCTGCGGCACGACGCCGATGCGGCCCTTGATCGCGCGGTCGCGGTGGCCCTGCGCGGCCTCATGGCCCAGAATCAGCAGGCTGCCCGAGCCCACGGGCGAGGCGCGATAGATCATGCGCATGGTGGTGGTCTTGCCCGCGCCGTTGGGGCCCAGAAAACCGAAACACACGCCGCGCGGAATCTCAAAATCAATGCCGTCCACGGCCACAAAGTCGCCGTATTGTTTGCGCAGCTTGACGGCTTTGACGGCGGGGTCGGTCACGGCGCGGTTTTAGCAGGAGTTCGCGCATACGGCGACGTCACATGGATGAGGACATGCCCGCCCGTCGCTGCTTCGTCATAATGACGCCGTGACTTTCAGCCAGGCCGAACTTGAGGCCCTGTGGCGCGAGTATGGCCGCGACCTGCACCGCTTTCTGCGGGTGCTGGGCGCCGACCACGCCGACGCGGACGACCTTGTGCAGGAAGTGCTTCTGTACGTGGCGCGGCACCCCTTTGAACGGCGCTCGCCCGGCGAAACCGCCATGTATCTGCGCGCTGTGGCCAAATCGCTGTTCATCAAGTTCGCCCAGCGCAACCGGCGCGTGATTGCCGTGGATTTGGCCACGATCGAGGCCGAATACGCCCAGACCGTGGGTGACGACAGCGATGACGCCGTGGAGCGCCTTAAACATTGCATCGCCGCCCTGCCCGAACGCGAACGGTTGATACTGGACCTGCGCTATACCCGCAACGCCAGCCGTGAGGAAATGGGCGCGGCACTGAATCTCTCTGACGGCGGCGTGAAAAACCTGCTGGAACGGGTGAAGCAGAAACTGAAAGAGTGCTTGCAACGACGGCGCCAGGAGTCGTCATAAACATCTGTGACGAAGGCGCTTGCACCATTGCTTCTGGTTTTGCGCTGCCGGCTTGGGATTCTTGAGGACATTTCGCCGCCCCGCCGCTTTGTCTCTTGAACCCATGCCTGACACCAACCGCAAACCGCTGTCGCCCAACCAGCAGCGCATCATGGATGTGTTGCTGCAGGACGCCCTCAAGCCCCCTGCGCCACTGCCCGCGCCGGGCCGCCGCCTGGTGCCGCGCCCCCGCCGCAAGACCTGGGCGAGCGTCGCCGTTACCGTGGCCTGCCTGGTGGTTGTGGCGCTGGCCGTTGGCTACGCCCTGACCCGCCCGCCCGCGGCGACGGCCAACACCCCCATTGTCGCGTCCAACACGCCGGTGAGCACACCGCGTGAGACCGCGCCCCGGCCTGACACGGGCAATCAGGCCGGGCCGCGGCCGCAACCGGAACCATTGCCCGAACCGGAACCCGGCCCGCGGCCTGAGCCCGGCCCGGAACCCTTGCCCCAGCCTCAGCCCGAGCCGGAACCAAGGCCTGTCCGGCCGCCGGACCAGGTTGAAAACCCGCCTGTGCCCCGGCCCGAGCCGGAACCGTCCGGGCCCAAACCCGACCGGCCGGACACGCAGCCCGGCCCCGCGCTGCTGGTGGTTGTGGTGGGCAAAGTTGTGGGCGCGGATCGCAACGCGAAGCTGCGCCTGCGCTATGGCGAGCAGGACTGGCGCGACTATGACCCCGCCAAACCGGAAGACCTGCTGGACGGCGTGAAGCTTTCCTGCCGCAAACCCGTGGATCTGAGCCTTGGCGGCGCGCTGGTGCGCCTGCAGGGCGATCTGACCATCCACGATGGCGAGCAGTCCGACCTGCTGGACCTGGCCGAGGGCGACCTGTACCTGGACACCGAGGGCGGCCCGGCGCTGCGCGTGCATGTCAGCGGCCATGCCGTGCGGGTTGATTCCGGCGCGGCCTTGATCGAACGCGGCGCCGCCGACACCGACCTGTCCGTGTTTCACGGCAGCGTGCTGGCGGCCGGCGAAACCGTGGCCGCCGGCAAACGCGGCGTACTTAAGAAGCGCGGCCTGGCGGGCACCTACGACCTGACCCGCAAGCCGCGCGAGCATGAAATGCTCAAGACCCTGCCCGATCGCGTGCTGTACCGCGAGGAGTTCAACACAGAAAAGCCCGAAGGCCGCCTGCGCGCGGGCAGCATCACCGACGGCGCGCTGGTCAGTGAACCCGGCGACGGCAAGCCGCAGCTTTTCTGGGGCTACCCGCGCGATCTGCCGCATCTGGACGGCCTGGTCATTCGCCTGCGCGTGCGCTTTACCGACGCCGATGCCGTTACCTTCAGCCAGTTCTGCCCCCAGCGCAACGACAACTTCAGCCGCGAGCTCAAACCCGAGGCCGGCTGGCAGATCCTTGAAATTCGCGCCGCCGATCTGCGCGATCGTGCCACATTCAAGGACGCGCCGAAAGCCGGCGTGTTTTTCCAGAACTTCAGCCTGCTGCTGAAAGGCCGCAACCCGCGCGCCGAACTCGACTGGGTCGAGGTCGTGCGCCGTGTGAACTAGTCCGGGAGACAACCCATGCGCCTGCTGCTGCTTGCCCTGTTGATTGCCCCCGCCCTGCACGCGACCACAATCAATGCCGACCCGTCAAACTACACGACTCTGCTGGCCACGTTGACACCCGGCGACACGCTGCAACTGGCCGCGGGAACCTACACCAACCGGCTGGTGATCAACGGCCTGCACGGCAACTCGGCCAACTGGATCACCATCCAGGGGCCGGCCACGGGCACGGCCACATTCAACGGCGTTTCAGGCAACAACACCGTCAGCCTGCGCAATTGCAGTTACATCGCGATCAGGAACATACGGGTGGACTGTCTGGGCCTTGCCGTGGACGGTATCAAGGCCGAAGGCTACACGACCACGCCGCACACCGTGCACAACATGCTGATCGAAGGCGTGACCATCGTGAATGCCGGCGCCAACCAGCAGATCGTGGGGATTAATACGAAATGCCCCTGCTGGAACTGGACAATCCGTGGCTGCGAAATCATCGGCGCGGGCACGGGCATGTATCTGGGCAACAGCGACGGCAGCCAGCCGTTCATCCGCGGCATCATTGAGTCCAACCGCGTCTACGACCCCGAAGGCTACTGCATTGAGATCAAGCACCAGTCCAACTGGCCCACCGGGCTGGGTCTGCCCACGGGCAACGGCAGCACGATCATCCGCAACAACGTGCTGATCAAGACCAGCCGCGCCAGCGGGTCCGGCGACCGGCCCAACCTGCTGTTCGGCGGCTTTCCCGACAGCGGCGACGGCGGCAACGACCTGTATGAAGTCTACGGCAACTTCATCGCCGCCAACCCGCGCGAAAGCCTGATCCAGGCCACGGGGCGCTTCACGATTCACGACAACCTGCTGGTGGATTGCCCCGACGCGGGTTTTGCCGGCATCTTCATTACCGCGCACCAGGGCAAGACGGTCAAGCTGGCCCGCGTGTACCACAACACGATTCACGCCGCCGGCCGCGGCATCCGCGTGGCCAGCGGCAGCACCGCCGACCTGGTGGCGGGCAACCTGGTGTTTTCGGCCAACCCGATCAGCGGGACGATCACAACCAACACCGGTAACCTGACCGACAGCGTGGCCAACGCCGGCAACCATGTGACGGCGCCGGGCACCACACTGGGCAGCATGAACTTTTACCCGCTGGCGGGCCAGTGCACCGGCGCGGCGCTGGATATGACACCCATGAACGGCGACGCGCACTACAACCTGGATTTCAACGGCAACAGCAAGGCCGGCTTTACCTACCGCGGCTGTTACGCCGGCAGCGGCACCAACCCCGGCTGGAGCCCCGGCAACACACTCAAGACCGGGGGGCCGGGCGCAAACCCTCCGCCGCCCGCGGCCCTGGCGATCGCAAGCCCGGCCGCGGGCAGCCTGCCCAACGCGACCGTGAACGTTAGCTACACGTTCACAGTGACGGCCACGGGCGGGACGGCGCCGTATACATTCAGTGCCGTCAGTCTTCCCGCCGAACTGGCACTGAACCCCGCCACGGGCCAGGTCAGCGGCACGTTCACGGCCGTCGGCAGCCACAGCTTTTCCATCCTAGTGACGGACTCGGCTGCCGCCACGGCCTCGCGCAACTACACACTGACGGTTCTGGCGGCCCCGGCGCCCGGCACGGGCAACGGCTCTGGTGGCGGCGGAGGAGGTGGCGGTTGCGCGGCCGGATGCTCCAAGACTGGCCTGTGGACCCTGGCCTTTCTGGCGGCTTTGGGGTTCTTGGTGCGGCGCGGGCGGCAGATCGCGGAGTGAATTCTGCCAAGAATCGCTTGAGTTTCGTAAGTTGTGGTAAGGAAAGGGGATGTATTGCACATGACGCACACAAAGAGGTGCGTCACACTGGACTTCCGTCACCCGTAACGTAATATCTCCATTACACGAATGTGACATGCCCGGCCTTTGTGGGGCGGTGGTGGGACACCGCGGGCTTGGCAGGTCCGTCTCTTCTGGAGGTTACTCAGGTGCGGAACATTTTTTTTGCCCTGCTGCTGGTGTGGGGGACAGCGGCATGGGCGCAGTACGCTAACTCGCCCTACACTACGGGCACGGGTGTAGGCGATTATATCGCGTCCGTAAGCTTTGGCGGCATGACCAACGCCACTGGCGCTTCGGCGAGCCCCTACAACACCTATTACAACATGACGGGCACGGTAACCCGTGGTGTGGCGTTTGACTTCACACTGACACCCGGACCCAGCTATGGCCAGTACTGGACCGTTTACGTTGACCTTAACAGCAACAACAACTTCCTTGATTCAGGCGAGACCCTGGGCCACGGGTATTCAGCCGCCGGGGCAGCCGCCACGATCAGTCTGACCATTCCGGGCTCGCAGGCTGGCGGGACGTATCGGCTGCGCGTGCGCTGTGTTTATGGAACGGTGGGACCACACGGCGTGGATACTTCGTACACGTACGGTGAAGCCGAGGATTACAACATTCTGGTCCAGACCGGCGGCGGTGGCTCGTACACCAACTCGCCCTACACGTCAGGAACCACTGCGGGCGACTACATTACCAACGTGACCTTTGCCGGCGTAAACAACACCACCGGCGCTGCCGCATCGCCCTACAACACCTATTACAACATGACGGGTACGGTGATCGCCGGTGTGGCGTTCAACTTTTCGCTCACGCCGGGCCCCAGTTGGGGTCAGTACTGGACAGTCTACGTGGACTTCAACAACAACTTCAGTTTCGGTGACAGCGGCGAAACCTTGGGCCATTCCTATTCAGCCGCGGGAACAGCGGCCACGATCTCGCTGACGGTGCCGGGGTCCACCACTCCGGGAACCTACCGGTTGCGCGTGCGCGCGGTGTACGGCACGGTGGGCCCGCACGGCTGGAACACCAGTTACACCTACGGCGAGGCTGAAGATTACAACCTTCAGGTCAATGCGCCTGTGCCGACACTGGCGGCGTCGCCGACGTCGTTGAACCTGGGCTCCACCAACGTGGGCGTGCCGGGCACTGTGGTCAACTACACGCTCACGGCAAGCATTCTGACCAACGATACCTTGATCTCCGCGCCCGCCGGTGTGGAGTTCAAGCGTTCCACCGACGCCACCTATGTGACGACGATGACCATACCTACCACCGGCTCGTGGTCGTTGACCATGAACGTGCGCCTGATTGGCACCTCGGTGGGCAGCGTCAGCGGCAACATCGTGCATACCAGTACCGGGGCCAACACGTTGAACGTGGCGGTTACCGGCAACGTCCTTGGCGCGCCGTCACTGAATGCCAACCCGACCAGCCTGAACCTGGGCAACACCCCCGTGGGCGCGCCGGGCACGGCGGTCAGCTACGTCCTCACGGGCAGCAACCTGGTGCAGGGTGTGACCGTCACGGCGCCCACTGGCGTCAACGTCAGCACCAACGCGACCTCGGGCTTTGCCCAGAGCATCACCGTGACCCAGACGCCGACCATGAACCAGACCATCTGGGTGCGCCTGACCGGCGCCTCGGCGGGCACAGTCACGGGCAACGTCACCAACGTGCACACCACGGCCAGTGTCAATGTGGCCGTCACCGGCACCGTAGATCCGCCGTCACTGGGCGCCAACCCGACCAGCCTGAACCTGGGCAACACCCCCGTGGGCACACCCGGAACGCCCCAGAGCTACGACCTGACCGGCTCCAACCTCAGTACCACCACCACGGTAACCGCCCCCACGGGCGTTGAGGTCAGCCTGACCCAGTCCGGCGGCTACGCCGCCAGTGTCACGATCAACCAGACGCCCACGTTGGCCCAGCAGGTCTGGGTGCGCCTGGCGGGAACGTCGGCGGGCACAGTCACGGGCAACGTCACCAACGTCCACACCACGGCCAGTGTCAACGTGGCCGTAACCGGCACCGTGGACGCGCCGTCGCTGCAGGTCAACCCCACGTCGCTGACCCTGCCCACCACCAGCGTGGGCACGCCCGGCACACCCCAGAGCTATGACCTGACCGGCGCCGGGCTGGTCTCCAACACCGTGGTCAACGCGCCGGCCAACTTTGAAATCAGCCTCAGCCAGACCGGCAGCTACAGCACCAGCCTGAACATCAACCAGACCCCCACACTCAACGCCACGATCTGGGTGCGTCTGACCGGCGCGACGCTGGGCAGCTTCAACGGCAACGTGACCAACGTGGCCGGCACCGCCAGCGTCAACGTGGCCGTGACCGGCGCCGTCACGCCGCCCAACAACCTGGCGGTGACGCGCAACGGGCCGGCGGCGACCACCATGGTGGACAACGACGCCCAGGGCACTGGCGGCAACGGTCTGGTGATTCTGGACATCACTCTGGCCACGGCCCAGGCGGCCTGAAACGTGACCGACCTGGTGTTTACCGCCAGCGGCACCGCCGACGAGCAGCAGCCGGTCTGAACTTTCTGGCCCTGTACGAAGACACCAACACCAACGGCGTGTTTGACGGGCCGGGCACGGACATTCCCTGGCCACGGCCGCGGCTGGCACCAGCTTCAACGCGCCCAACGGCACCTGCACCGCCACACTGGCCACGGCGCCGGGCGGTCTCCACCACCCGCGCGCTTCTGGTCTGCAAGCTGTCGGTGCCGCCACGGCCGGCCAGACCGTGGTGCACGAACTGACCACTGGTCAACGCCACCACCGGCGGCGGCGGCAGTGTCACCGCACGCCCACCTCGGCGCGGCCCCTGCCCTGACACATCAACCCGGCGACGCTCAGCGTGACCCCTGATCGGGCCGGTGGCCTTCACCACGGTGAACAACAACAGCCAGGGCCCCAACAACGACGGCCACATCGTGTGCGAGGTGACAGGCCTCAGCGACTCGTTCACGGCCACGGTCATGGTGTTCACCGAATCGGGCAGCATGGACGGGCAGGCCGGTCTGAACACCTGGCGCTGTGGCAGCCGACAACGGCAACGGCACCTGGGACGGCCCGGCGACGGACCTTCTGGCCACGGCGGCCGCGGGCACCGGCTTCAACGCGGGCCAACGGCCATCTCACACGGCCAACCTGACCGGCGCCGCAGGGCACGTTTACGGTGAACCAGACCAGCGTTACTACCTGGCGGCTGGTTGGCGGGCACGGCCAGTCCCGGCCAGCTGTTGCGGGTGGCGCTGACGGGCGTGACCGCGGGCGCGCCCAGCGGCGGCTCCGTGGCGGGCACGCCCGGCGGCGGCAGCAGCGCGCCGCAGATTGACGTGCCGATTCTGACCGTGAACGCCGGGCCGCAAAACCCGTCCACGGTCACGCGCGAGCAGACCGGGCGGACTTCACGGTGCTGGTGGGCCAGTTCCGCATGACCTCCAGCAACGCCGACTTTGGTGATCTCGGGCTTTACCTTGAGCACCAGCGGCGGCGGTAACTGGGCGGGCAACCTGAACAGCGCCACGGGCGTGCAGGTCTGGCGCGCGACGGCAACGGCAGCTTTGACGCCGGTGACAATCGGTGTTCGCCGGGCGCCGGGGCGACGCCGGTTGTGAGCTGCGTGTTTGCGGCCAACCAGACGACGCCATGAACACCAGCGTGGACTTCTGGGTGGTGTACGACGTGCTGGCGTCAGCCGGCGCAGCGGCCGGGCCGAGGTGTTCAACGCGGGGATTGCCGCGGCCACGGACGTGACCTGACATCACGGCCGGCACGGTGGCAATCGGCACCGTGCCGCCCAACGCCGCGGGCCTGCGCGCGGTGACCTGCGCGCCCTGACCGGCATCACGCCCTGACGGCCTTTCTGCCCGGCGGCAGGGCGGCAATCACGATCACGGTTTCAGGCTTCGGCCTGCTGGTGACGCTGACGATCGTGCGGCGAAGAACTGCGACTGGATGCACCGTGGCCACGGTCAATGCCGCGGGCACGCAGATGTGTGGGCCTGACGGTTCCGGCCGGCGTGCCGCGCGAACCTGCCCGATTGTGGCTTGACGACCAACAACGCAGAACGGCGACGCCGACCTGACCTTCAGGTCTGGCAGCAAGGCGTGGCGGTGATCGCCCGACGGCGGCGGCGGCGGCACTGGCTGGCTGCGCGGCCGGCATCGGCGCGGTGGTCGCGGCTGGTACCGCGCGGTGCTGCTGGCGGCTGGAGGGCGCCGGCGGCGCAGGCAACGAAGCGCCGCCGCCATCAGCGCCGACGGCGCAAGGGCGAGGGGAACCCGCCCTGCGCTGGATACCCCACGGCGCCGGCCGCGCCGCCTTACGGCTTGCGCGCGGGCGTGGTGTTTCCAAGATGCGTTCATGGCACGACGCGCCGTGTTTCTGGACCGCGATGGCACGATCAACAAACAGGTCGGCTATTGCGGCGACCCCAAACTGATTGAACTGCTGCCCGGCGCGGCCCAGGCCGTGCGGCGCTTCAATGAACTGGGGCTGTTGACGATCGTGGTCACCAACCAGAGCGCCGTGGCCCGCGGCCTGATCACGGAAGACCAGGTGCGGCGCGTGAACAGCGAAGTCGCGCTGCAGGTGGCGCGCGAAAGCGGCGGGCGGTTTGACGCGTTTTACTACGCGCCGTTTCACCCCACCGAGGGCGACGACCCGCGCTACCGCAAAGACAGTGACTGGCGCAAACCCGGCGGCGGCATGCTGCGCGAGGCCGCGCGCGAGTTCGGGCTGGAGCTTGCCGCCTGTTTCATGGTGGGCGACGCCGACATAGACCACGCCGCCGCCAAGGACGCGCACCCGGATCTTTTGACGTTTCAGGTGCCCAGCGAATACGCCAGCGGCAAGGCCGACCACAGCGTGCACAGCCTGGGCCACGCGGCCGAGCTGATCGCCGCGCTGCTGGCCCAGGACGGCGGCCGGAAATAGGCCGTGGCGGGCCGGTGTTCTGTTCTGCAAGTGTCTTGCGGAGCAAACATGGCGACCCTGGCGGCGTTTTCCCGTGAACTGGAAGAACTGGCTTCTCGCACCGCGCCCGGCGTGGTCAGTGTCGAACACGGGCGAGGCCACGGCTCGGGGTTTGTGCTGGCGGCCGACGGCTACGTGCTGACCAACGCCCACGTCGTGGACGGCGCCGAAAAAGTCCGCATCAGTTTCGAGGACGGCTCGCACGCCGAGGCATCCGTGGCCGGCCGCGACGAACGCACCGACCTGGCCGTGGTGCGCGTGCCCGGCACAGGACTGCCCGCGCTGAAGCTGGCGCCCGCCGACAGCGTGCGCGTGGGTCAGCTTGCGCTGGCGATCGGCAACCCGCTGGGGTTTCAGCGTTCGGTGGCGCTGGGTGTGGTCAGCGCCGTGGATCGCACGCTGGGCGGCCGCCGGCAACTGTTTGAAGGCCTGATCCAGACCGACGCCGCGATCAACCCCGGCAACAGCGGCGGGCCGCTGGTGAACATGGCCGGCGAAGTGATCGGCGTGAACACGGCGATCATCCCGTTTGCCCAGGGCATCGGCTTTGCCGTACCGGCCCAGACCGCAAGCTGGGTGGCGGCGATTCTGATCCGTGACGGGCGCGTGTCGCGGCCGGTGCTGGGCGTGTTCGGCGCCGGCGTGGAACTGGGCGCCCAGCAGCGCGCCGAGGCCGGCGCGGACCGGGCATTGCGCGTCTTTCGCGTGGCCGAAGACGGCGCGGCGCGCAAGGCTGACATCCGCGAGGGCGACCTTTTGCTGCGCGCCAACGACCAGCCGTTGCGCACGGTAGACGATCTGTCGCGGGCCATGGTGCTGGGCGGCGGGGCGGAAATGCGCATCACGCTGCTGCGCGAGGGCATGCCGCTGGTGCGGGCTGTGACCCCGGCGCCGGCGGGGGCGTAGCCCGGCAGGCCGCAACCCCGCCTTGCAGCCACAATCCGTTTGGCGAAGGGCCTTTCATGTGGGACAATCCATATGGAGGTTCCCATGGCCTACCTTTTCACCGGCCTGCCGGCCGATTCCAGCGAACTGGAAACCCTGCACGGTTACGCCGTGGCGCGGCGCGGGCGCAAGCCCGTGGGGGCGCCCCTGCCGCCGGCCGCGGCCTATGACCCGTGGCAGGAGCCGGATGAATTGGAACTGTCCTGGACGCGCGAGAGTTCAGCCCGGCCGGTCGTCGCGCGGCCTGTGATTGCGGCCGTGGCGCGGCGCGCCCCGTTGGCGGCGCGGCGTTTTGGCAGCCCGTTTCCGTCCACGGGCGCGCTGGCGTCGCTGCTGATTGTGCCGGGGCTGTGTTTCTGTCTGGTGTGGCTGATCGGCCGCATCCCGATGTAGAACGGCGCCATGAACGCGCCCGACGCGGCCACCAAGCACGGACTGCGGCAGTTTCTGCCGGGTCTGCGTCTGTCCGTGGTTGCCCTGGGCCAGTACCCCACGCCGGTGCAGCCGCTGGCCGGGCTTGGCGACGTGTGGGTCAAGCGCGAAGACCAGAGTTCGCCCGTCTACGGCGGCAACAAGGTTCGCACGCTGGAAACACTGCTGGCCGCGGCGCAGGATCGCGGCCAGCGCCGCGTGCTGTGCCTGGGCTCCTACGGCAGCAACCACGCTGTGGCCACGGTACTGCACGGCCGGCGGCTGGGGCTGGTCACCGAAGCCCTGCTGTTTCCGCAGCCGCCGACGCCCACGGCGGCCGACAATCTGCGCGTCACGTTGAGCCTGGCCGACCGTGTGACCGCGTTGCGCACGATTGCGGCCTTTCCGTGGCGGGCCTGGCGCGCCGGTCGCGGCAAAGACTGCGCGGTGATTCCGCCCGGCGGGGCGGTGCCGCTGGGTGCTCTGGGCCACGCGGGCGCGGCACTGGAACTGGCGGCGCAGATTCGCGCGGGGTTGCTGCCGTCGCCGGCGCACATCGTGCTGGCCGTGGGCAGCACCTGCACCACGGCGGGGCTGCTGGCGGGGCTGGTGCTGGCGCGGCATCTGGGGCTGTGGCCGGGCGATCTGCCGCGTGTGCATGCCGTGCCGGTGACGCCGTGGCCGGTCACGGCGCGCTTTCGCATCACCGGGCTGGCGCGGCGCACTCTGAACGCCCTGGCGCACCGGGGCGGGCCGCGGCTGGACCCGCGCCGGGCGGCGGCGCTGTTGACGCTGCGGCACGGTTATCTGGGCTGGGGCTATGGGCGGCCCACGCGCGCGGGGCTGGCGGCGGCGGCGCGCTTTGCGCAACTGGACGGCCCGCCGCTGGATACCACCTATGCCAACAAGTCGGGGGCGGCGCTGCTGGATGCGCGGCGGCCGCTGGACGGCCCGGTGCTGTTCTGGGCCACGAAAAGTTCCGCGCCGCTGCCGCCGCCGGACGAGTCCCAACTGGCCGCGGCGCCGGCGTATCTGCGGCGCTGGCTGGCGCGGGCCAACGGCGTTAACCTTCGATGATTCAAGCAGTTACGGCCCAAAATCCGCCAATCCATGAACCGCCCCATAGCTTTTGGCGTTAAACTACGGGTAAGATGAACCTTGGTGCTGGGCAGCACTTTCCGGAGCATCCCTCATGCGTCGCCACATGATCCTTCTGGGCGCGGCGTTGGTCGCCTGCATCGGCGTCACGTCGGCCCTTCCTCGCACGGCCTACGGTTGAGGTTCCTGAGCCACAGGAAACCCGGCCGGTGCGGCCAAAACCTGAGGCCAGCAAGATCGCGGCGGTGCCGCGACCATCAGCTGGCAGGACCCGAGCGAAGACCTGCTGAAGCAAGCGCGAGAAAAATCGCAGGTCGTGGTGTTGTATTTCGGCAACCGGCTCAAGACCAGCGAATGGCTTTCCCAGACCGACTTGGGCGAACTGGCCGCGGCGGAAACCGTAATCGGCATCCGCGTGCCCAAGCCCGAAGAAGAACCCAAGGCCCTGCCCAGGTCGCGCGTGCCGGCCAACCGGCTGGCGGCGGCCGACCTGTGGGTGGCCTACGGTGTGACCGAGCCTGACCTGTTCATCGTGTGCGACAAATTCGGCAACGAGTACCGCCGCACGCCCAAGAAAGAACTGGCCGACCTGGTCAAGTCCGTGGCCAAACACTTCCGCGAGCAGCGCGCCAAGGTCAAGGAACATCTTGAAACCGCCACCAAGGCCCGCACCGACGGCAAGACCGCCGACGCTCTGGCGGCGCTGCACAAGGCGCTGAAGCTGGACATCGTGGGCTACGACGAGGCCGAGGGCGCGATCAGGCTGTACCGCGAAATACTCGAGGACGGCCGCAAGCAGCTTGCCGCCGCGGGCAAGGACAGCGACAAGCTGGCGGCCCTGGCCAAGCTGTACGCGGGCTCGGACCTTGAGGCGGAAATCGCCGAGTCCGTCCGCAAGTCCGGCGCCAGCCTGCGCGTGACGCCCGCCATCAGGCTGGAACTTGATGACGCGGGACCGCGGCGCCCGCGCCGTTGAGGCAAGACCATGCGTATTGTGTCCGCAGTTCTGGCCGTGCTGACGGTCGTGTGCGCAATTGCAGCCTGCACGCCCGCCGGCAACCAGACACCCGCGCCCAAGGGCCCGCCCGCCGTATGGGACGACCAGAGCGACCCCGACTGGCGCCACCGCAGCCAGTTCAAGGCCAGCATGCGCCACATGTGGATTGCGGCCAACCGCATTGTCAGCGCCGGCCGCGGCGACAAGCGCCCGAACTACGACGAAATCTGGCCTGCGGCGGCCGACATCGCGCGCCGCGCGCGCATGGCCCACAACTTCTGGTCCGAGATCGCCAGGACGGTTGACAACCTGGTGCTGGCGCTGGACGACGACGACCGGCCCGGCGCCAGCGACGAGTTCCGCGCCCTGGGCGCGGCCTGCGACGGCTGCCACCTGGCCACCTGGTCGCCAACGTACCTGCACATCACGCCCAACACCGTCGAGGCCTGGAAACAGAACCGCATCAAGCTGGGCATGGAAATGGAACACTTCGACAACCCGCCGCCCGAAATTCCCAACCGCGTGCTGATGCAGAAACTGTGGAAACAGTACCAGGCCGCGCAGGTGGCGTTGCAGGACTGGAAGAAGCCGCAGGTGAAATCCGAACTGGCGCCCGTGGCCGAAGCCGCGCGCGCCCAGGCGCAACTGTGGGGGCAGGTGGCCGACAATGCCGCGCAACTGGCGGAACTGGCCCGCGCGCAGAAACGCGCCGGAATGCCCGAGGCCTATGCCAACATGAGCGCCGCCTGCCGCGCCTGCCACGCCGCCTGGGCCGGGCCCGAGCGGCCGATCCACAACCCGATGCCCTGGGACGGCCCGACCGACTGAGGGCGTTGAGAAGCACTTTCTCAACGCCCTGCCGGTCCACGGCCGCGCGGGCTTTGCTAGTGTGGGGCCGATGGTCACCGCGACCGACAAGCCGCCTGCCCCCGCGTTGCGCGTGCTGCGCGCCGGCTTTGCCGCGCTGCTGGTGCTGTCGCTGGCGTTCTGCATCACCATGGCCGCCTGGGGCGAACTGCGCGACGCGCTGTTTGTGCGGCTGCTGGACACGCGCTATGCCAAAAGCTTTGTCTTTCGCGCGCCCCAGGGCGCCCGCGTATGGCTGGGTGACAAGCTGCTGGGCACGGCACAGCTTCCGGTGATCGCCGACAGCGAACCCGAGGCCGTGATTGACGGCCTGACCGTGCGCGAGGCCCGCGTGTACGCCGACGAAAAGACGCTGCTGAAACATTCCGTGGTCACGCAGGCCGGGGCGGCGGTGGAACCGCTGGCCGCGTCGCTGGCGCGCGGGCGCACGGTGGCGCGCGTGGGGCGCGAACGCCTGGCCGAAGGTGACCAGTTCGTGCCGGTGCTGCTGCGCCAGGACGGCCGCGACGACGCGGCGCTGCTGTGTACGCTGGAAATCCCGCAGCGCGAGGGCGGCAAGTTGATGCTGGCGTTTCTGCTGCGCCTGGAGCACGAGGGCGTGCGGATGCTTGAGGGCTGCGAACTCAGCGCCCGCACGATCCAGCTTTCGGCCAACGAACACGACTTCTGGACCACACGCGCCGAATACAGCGGCCTGCCCCGGCAGGTGCAGGGCCAGTTGCGCACCAGTTGGCTGTTCTGGCCGCGTCTGGCCAGCCCCGAAACCCAGACTGCGGCGCTGGGCCAACCGGACTGGCTGGAGCTTCCGCACAAGTAGGCCCGGCGCTTTTGCCGCGCCCTTAAACCGGCGGCCGGGCCGGATCGCCGCCGGCCGCAGCGGCCAGTGCCTTCAGAACCTCGCCGGCTTCCTGCACCGCCGCGGATTTGCCCATTTCTTCACCCTCGGCCAGGGCGCGCCGGGCGAAGCTTTCGGCCTCGGCCAGCAGCCCCAGGTCCAGACACGCGCGCGCCAGCCCGGCCATGCCTTCGGGCTGCTGGGGCCGGTTGCCGATGGATTCGTTGACCGCCAGCGCCTGGCGGAAAAACGCCGCCGCCTTCTGGCGCGCGCCGCGCACGTCACCGTCGGCGCGCTTCAGGTACGTGCGGCCCAGCACCGACAACATCACCGCCTCGTTCATGCGGTCGCCGGACCGGCGCAGCAGTTCCAGCGATTCCAGCAGCAGCGGCTGGGCACGCGCGTGGTCGCCGTTTTCCAGGTACGCCTGGGCGATCTGGCCCTTGGAAATGCCGATCGCCCGGGTGTTGCCCAGTTCCTGGGCCAGCGCCAGCACCGGCGCGAACAGAGCCTCGACCTGCGCCGGCGTGGCCCCCTGCTGCTGCACCGTGGCCAGGTTGCCCCGCGCCCGCAGTTCCAGCCGCCTGTCGCCGGCGTCGCGGGCCACATCCAGCGCCAGGTGCAGGTCGCGCGCCGCACGCTCGTGCTGGTTCAGGTCGCGGTACAGCGTGCCGCGCTCGATCAGGGCAAAGGCCAGCCGCGGCAGGTCGCTCGAAGCCGCCATCACGGCGGCGTCCAGCCTGCGGATTGCGGCCTGGCGCCGGCCCAGAAACCACAGAATCGCGCCACATTCGATCATGGCGTCCACGCGCTGGCCGTTGGTGCACAACGGGTGGTCGGCGATGCGTTCGTACAGGCTGATGGCCAGGTCGTTTTCATAGCGGCCGGCGGCCTGGGCCGCGGCAGCCATCAGGTATTCCAGTTCCTTGCGGTGCAGGTTGTCGCCGGCCCAGGTGACACCGCGCTGGGCGGCCAGGGCGTGGTCGGCCAGCGCCAGTGCCATTTGCGCGCGCTCGGAATCGTCCAGCGCGTGCTCGAGAATCTCCAGCGCCAGACGGTGCAGCCGCGCGCGCTCGGACGGCAATTGCAGGCCGTAGGCCGCGTCGCGCAGGGCCACATGCCGGAACAGATATTCGGCCCGGTCCATGGCGCGCCAGCATAGTCACACCCGGCGCCAGACAAGACCCCAACGGGCCTGTCGCCATTGCGGGGTATAGTGGGTTGGAGGTGAAGCTGGCGCAGGGCGGGACAACAAGAGTCCCAAGCATTGGCAAAAGTCGCCCATGGTTGCGCGGGCAAAATGCCCCGCCCGTGAAAAGCCACAGCATTAAGTTGCGGTTGCGCCTGTTCGTCCCAAGCCGTCGCGCATTCACCTTCGCCGGCACCGGCGGGTGATCTACTGCGCCTCAACCTTGGCGCCGTGACACAGATGTGACAATCGAGCGCAGGCAACCCCGATGGCTGTGACACACGTGGCACAAATGTGACATTCGGGCGCCGCTTGCGGCGCCCGTGACACGCGTGACATAAATGTGACGTTGCCGGCCCAAGCCCCAACTACCCGGAACCACCCGCCGGCAACCTGCGTCCTAACACCCGCACGCAGTCTCTACGCAGGGGAAACCATGCTCAACCGTACCTCTCTGGCGCTTGCCGCCCTGATTGCCACCCTGGCCGGCGCCGCCGCCGCCCAGGGCATTGTGATTGACCGCCGCGTCCGGCCTGAGCCCATGCCCCGGCCTCGCCCTGTGCCTGTGGAGAACATCCGGGTCAAGAGCCACCAGGTTGAGACCGTGATAGACGGCCAGGGCGCGACCACCACCATCACCCAGACCTTCTTCAACCCCAACGGCTGGCAGCTTGAGGGTACCTACATCTTCCCGTTGCCCGCCGAGGCCGCGATCAACGGCTTTGAAATGACCATGGACGGCAAAATGGTCAAAGGCGAGCTTCTGCCCGCCGACAAGGCCCGCCACATCTACGAAGAGACTGTACGCAAGATGATAGACCCCGGGCTGCTGGAATACACCGGGCGCGGGCTGTTCCAGGCGCGGGTGTTTCCGATTCTGCCGCAGCAGGATTTGACAATCCGGTTCACCTACACCGAGCTGCTGCGTTTTGACAGCGGGCTGGTGCGCTTCAACTATCCGCTGCGCACGCGCAACTTCTGTCTGACGCCGCCTGAGCTGGTCACGGCCAGGGTCACCATCAAGTCCGAGCGCGCGCTGCAGGCGATCTATTCGCCCACGCACCGCGTCGAAGTGATCCGCAAGGGCGAAACCGAGGCCGTGGTCGGACTTGAGATGAAGGGCGAACAGCCGGCCAACGACTTTGAGGTGTTTTTCGGCTACGCCGACGGGCCGCTGGCGGCCAACGTGATGAGCTACCGCGAAGACGGCAAGGCCGGGTACTTTCTGGCGCTGCTGACGCCCAGGATCCAGCTTGCGACCGACGAAATTCTGCCCAAGGACGTGATCGTGGTGATGGACACCAGCGGCAGCATGGACGAAGACGGCAAGATCGCCCAGGCGCGCAAGGCCATGAAGTTTGTGGTGGGCAAACTCGGTGCCAAAGACCGCTTTGCCGTGGTCACCTTCAGCACCATGGTGCGCAAGCTGCACGACAGGCTGGTTGACGCCACCGAGGACAACAAGAAGTCCGCCCAGGAAAGCATTGACAGGCTGGAAGCCAGCGGCGGCACGAACATCGAGGGCGCGATCCGCGCGGCCTATGAACTGGCGGGCAGTGACAGCAAGCGCCCGTGCTATGTGCTGTTCTTTACCGACGGCCTGCCCACGATGGGCGAAATCACGGACGTGCGGGCGCTGGCCAAACTCAGCGTGGAAAAGCGCCCGGCCCACGTGCGCCTGTTCACCTTCGGGGTGGGCTACGACGTGAACACCTGGCTGCTGGACACGCTGGCCGAAGAGGGCCGCGGCCAGCGCGAGTACGTCAAGCCCAAAGAAGACATGGAGGTGAAGGTCAGCAACTTTGCCAACAAGATTGCCGCGCCGGTGCTGAGTGATGTCAAGCTGCGCATGGACGGCGCCGAGATCCACGACATGCACCCGCAGGTGCCGGGCGACCTGTTTGCTGGCACGCAACTGGCGGTGCTGGGCCGGTTTGAAAAGCCCGGCAAGCGCCAGCTTGTGCTGGAGGGCACGGTCAACGGCGAAAAGCGCGCCTTTGAATACAGTGTCGAACTGGTTGAAAAGGACACCGCCAAGGGCTGGCTGCCGCGCATGTGGGCGGTGCGCCGCGTGGGCGCGCTGATGGATCAGATCACGCTCAAGGGCCACAACGAGGAACTGGTCAAGGAGATCATCAAGCTGGGCACCCAGTTCGGCATTGTCACGCCCTACACCAGCTTTCTGGTCGTTGAAGACACGCCGGTCACCCGTCCCGGCACGCCGCGTCCGCCCAACCGCCCGGCTGAAGACCGCTGGAACGAACGCGGCGGCCCCGGTGGCAGCGGCCGCGGCGTCGGCGGCGGCGCCCCGGCCGCGCCGGAAAGCCAGAGCGGCAAGGACGCGGTGCGGCGCTCCGACGGCAATGCCGCGCGCAAGGAAAACGCCAACGCCGACGACGCCCGCAACGCCGAAGAAGCCGAGCTCAAGGACCTCGAGGACAAAGCCAAAAAGGCCGGCATGTCCACCAAGACCGCCGAAAAACTGCGCCGGCTGGCCGCCCGCGGGCTGGACAAGGCCGCCGCGGCCACCGAGGCCGAACAGGTGGTCAAGACCATCGGCACCCGCACCTTTGTGTGGGCCGACGGGCTGTGGCTGGAAAGCGACCTGACCAACGCCGAGCTGTTCGGGGCCGAGGTGGTGGAGTACATGAGTGACCGGTACTTCGAAATCGCCCGCAAGGACGACATCACGGCCAAAATCCTGGCCCTGGGCAACGAGGTGATCTTCCGCCAGGGCAACAAAACCTTCCGCATCGTGGACAAGAGCGCCACCGGGGTAGAGGAAGCGCCCAAGGACGAAAAGAAGAACGGCTAGCAGGCCAAGACACACGGGCGGGGCCGGCCGGCCCCGCCCGTCCGCATTTGTGCGCCCCGCCGCGCCCTTTATGGCTATACTGAAGGACCCCATAGCGCCGGGCCCGTTGCGGCCATTATGCTTGGCGCACGGAGTGGTGACTTGAAGTCCTTCACGCTGGACTGGAAAGGCTGGTGGCTGTTCCGTTCGCCGCTGTCGGCGGCGGCGGAGCTCAATTCCAGCACCGCCGTCTACGCCGTGATGGGCGCCAAGCTGAAGAAGGTGGAACAGGGCATTGCCTGTACCGCCCGTGAACCGGTTCTGTTCAACGTGCACAAGGGCGGCGGCAACCTGCGCGACCACCTGGAAAAGCTGCTCAAGATGTCGCTGGGCGTGTTTGCCCTCAAGCGCTGCCAGGAAATCCGCAAGCAGCCGATTGTCTACGCTGCGTTTCTGCCGGACGACACCGACCTGGGCGACCTGGCGGCGATGCTCAGCCTGCTGTACGGGGCGGTACCCTTTGCGCCCAAGCACCACGCCATGCCCAAGCCCTACGACGGCGAACCGATGCGGCTGGTCAACACCGGCCGCGCGATCGGCCTGCCCGGCGAAATCACCTTCGGTTCCGGCAAGCCCCGCGTTGCCGACGCCGACCAGACCCGCAACGGCGAAGCCGACGCCGACGCCGCCATGAGCGCCGCCATCGCCCAGGAAGCGGCCGTTACCCGCACCCTGACCCGCGAGGAAATGCAGGTCTCCGGTCTGGCCACCGAACGCGTGGCCAAGCCCGCCCGCGACGGCGCGCTGTCCACGGAAAAGCTGGACAAACCCGACGCCCCGCGCCCGCACCTGGTCGAAACCACGCGGATTGAAAAAGACGATGTCGCCCAGGGCCTGGCCACCGAGCGCGTGGCCAAACCCGGCGACAACGTCACCGAATTCGTGCCCCGGCCCGAAAAGCCCCAGGACGAACTCGACGAAGCCCCGCGCACCTGACGCCCGCCCCGCCGCGACAACCGCACCCGGCACCGCTATAAATGCGCCATGAGCGGCCGGCCCCATCACGACAGCATTGAATCCGTCCTGGCCGGCCGGGGCGTGACCGCCGGCGGCCTGTCACAAACCGAAGCCGCGGCGCGCCTGGCGCGCAACGGGCCCAACGAACTGCCGCACGGGCGCCAGGCCGGTCTGGTGCTGGTGTTTCTGCACCAGTTCAAAAGTCCTCTGATCTATGTGCTGCTGGTGGCGGCGCTGGTGGCGGTGCTGCTGGGCGACTGGGAAGACGGGCTGTTCATCGGCGCGGTGCTGCTGCTGAACGCCGTGATCGGCACGATTCAGGAATACAACGCCCAGCGCAGCGCCGCGGCGCTGGCCAGCCTTACCGTGCCGCGCGCGCTGGTGGTGCGCGACGGCGAAGAACTCGAAATAGACGCCCGCCACCTGGTCGAGGGCGACATCGTGCTGCTGGAAACGGGCAACCTGGTGCCCGCCGACCTGCGGCTGATCACGGCCAACGGCCTGCAGGTGGACGAGTCGTTGCTTACGGGCGAATCCAAAGCCGTCAACAAACACCCGCAGGCGATTGTGGACGCCGACGCCGGTATGGGCGACCGCGTGAACATGGCCTTTGCGGGCACGCTGGTTCAGCGCGGGCGCGGGCGCGGCGTGTGCGTGGCCACCGGGCTGAACACGCAACTGGGCGCGATTGCCGAGGCCGTGCTGGGGCGCGAGGGCGCCAGGCCGCCGCTGTTGCTGCGCATGGAAACGTTCACGCGCAAACTGACCGTGCTGATCGGCGTGGCCTGCGCGCTGGTGGCGGCGGTTGCGCTGGCGCGCGGCCAGAGCGCCCAGGAAGTGTTCGTGCTGGCCGTGGCTCTGGCCGTGGCGGCTATTCCCGAGGGTCTGCCCGTGGCGCTGACAGTCGCGCTGGCGATTGCCGTGCGGCGCATGAGCCGCCGGCGCGTGATCGTGCGCAAGCTGGCGGCGGTCGAGGCGCTGGGCTCGTGCACCTACATTGCCTCGGACAAAACCGGCACGCTGACCATGAACCAGCTTACCGCCGAGCGCCTGTGGCTGCCGGGTCTGCCGCTGCTGCGCCTGAGCGGCCAGGGTGTGAACCCGGCCGGTGAACTGGTGATTCCGCCTGACACCGATACCCTGGCCGCACGCGCTTTGGCCGAACGTCTGGCCCGCGCCGTGGCGCTGTGCAACGAGGCCACGCTGGCGCTCAAGGGTCAGACCTGGGTTACCCACGGCGACGCCGTGGACGTAAGCCTGCTGGTAGTGGCACACAAGCTGGGGATTACCCGCCCGGCGCTGGAGGCGCACCACCCGCTGCTGGCGTCGGTGCCCTTTGAAAGTGAACGCCAGTATGCCGCGACACTGCACGGGCCGGGCGCGCTGGCCTGCGTCAAGGGCGCGCTGGAAAAGCTGCTGCCGATGTGCGCGAGCATGGCCGCGCCCGGCGCCGACACGCCGCTGGATCGCCAGGCCGTGGAAGCGGCCGCGCGTGAACTGGCCGATCAGGGTTACCGCGTGATGGCCGTGGCCGACGGCCGCGTGAACGCCGACGCCGACAGCTTCGGGCCGGACCGCCTGGCCGGCCTGTGCTTTCTGGGGCTGGTGGGCACGATTGATCCGCTGCGCCCCGACGCCCCGGCCGCGATTGCCGCCTGCGGCCGCGCCGGCGTGGCGGTGGCCATGGTGACCGGCGACCATCCGGTGACGGCGCTGGCGATCGCCCGCAAGCTGGGTCTGGCCAGTGACGCCGCCGAGGTCGTCACCGGGCCGCAGCTTGCATCCGCGCCGGACGACAGCGCCCGCGCGGCGCTGGTGCGCCAGGCCCGCGTGTTCGCGCGCGTGGAACCGCGCCAGAAATTGGAGATCGTCCAGGCGCTGCAGGCCCAGGGCCACTTTGTCGCTGTTACCGGCGACGGCGCCAACGACGCCCCGGCGCTGCGCCAGGCCAACGTGGGCGTGGCTATGGGCAAAAGCGGCACCGACGTGGCGCGCGAAACCGCCGACCTGATCATCACCGACGACGCATTCGGCAGCATCGTCGCGGGCATCGAAGAAGGCCGCGTGGCCTACGCCAACGTGCGCAAGGTGATCTTTCTGCTGATCAGCACCGGCGCGGGAACGATCCTGGCGTTCATTACCTGTCTGGCGCTGGGCCTGCCGATGCTGTTTGTGGCCACGCAACTGCTGTGGCTGAACCTGGTGACCAACGGAATCCAGGACGTGGCGCTGGCCTTTGAACCCGCCGAGGGCAACGAACTGTCGCGCAGGCCGCGCCCGCCCAAAGAGCCGATCTTCAACCGGCGCATGATCGAGAGTGTGCTGGTGTCGGCGTTGTGGATCGGCACCGTTTGCGCCGGCGCGTTCTGGTGGCTGCTGGACCGCGGTGCGTCCGAGTTCGAGGCGCGCAACTCGGTGCTGCTGCTGATGGTGTTCTTCCAGAACATCCAGGTCGGCAACGCACGCAGTGAAAGCGAAAGCGGCTTTCTGATCAGCCCGCTGCGCAACCCGCTGCTGCTGGCGGGCACGGCTCTGGCCCAGCTTGTGCACATCGGCGCGATGTTTACCCCCGGCCTGAACCGGGTGCTCCAGATTGCGCCGGTCAGCGCAACCGAGTACGGGCTGTGGCTGGTCGCGGCGCTGAGCCTGTTTCTGGTGCTGGAGGCCTACAAGCTGGTCCGCCGCCTGCGGCCTCTGTAGCGCGCCAACGAAAACGGGGGCCGGCTGGTGAGCCCGCCCGCCGTGGGGTATCCAGCGCAAAGGGCCGGGGATTCCCCGGCCCTTGTGTGTCGCGCTGATGGCGGCAATGCCCTTACTGCCTGCGCCGGCGGCGCCAGGCCGCCAGCAGCACCGGCAGCACAACCGCCGCGGGCGCCGCGCCGATGCCGGCCGCGCAGCCGCCCTTGCCGCCGCCTCCGCCGCCGCCCACGCCGATCACCGCCACGTTGCTGTAGCTGAAGGTCTGGGTCAGCGTCTTGGGGCCCAGGTTGTTGGTCGTCAGCACAATCGGCAGGTTCTGCCCGCTGCCGGCCGGAACCGTCAGGCCCGTGATCTGCGTGCCCGCGGCATTGACCGTGGCCACGCCGGGGCAGTTCACGCCGCCGATCGTCAGCGTCACCGGCAGGCCGAAGCCTGAACCCGTGATCGTGATTGCCGCCCCGCCGCCGGGCAGACTGGCCGTGGGCGTGATGCCGGTCAGGTCGGCGCTGGTCACCACGCGCAGTCCTTCCGCGGCGTTGGGCGGCACTTCGCCGATTGCCACCGTGCCGGCCGTGATGGCCTGCGACAATGTCCGTGGCCGGCGGCAATCCCCGCGTTGAACACCGGATCAAGCTGGCTGCCGGCTGACGCTGGCGGCACGCGCGGGTACACGTAGAAGTCCTGGCGCTGGTGTTCATGGCAATCGGCGGCAAAGGCCTGCTTTTCGATGCAAACACGCAGCTCACAACCGGCGTCGCCCCGGCGCCGGCGCCTTTCAGCGGTGCGTCACCGGCGTCAATGCTGCTGATGTTGTCGTCGCGCCAGACCTGCCCGCCCGTGGCGCTGTTCAGGTTGCCGCCCAGCTGCCGCCGCCGCTAGACCAGTCGCAGGAAGGCCGGTAAAGCCGCAGATCAGCTCGAAGTCGGCGTTGCTGGAGGTCATGCGCGGAACTGGCCCACCAGCACAGGTGAAGTCCGCGGGGGTCTGCTCGCGCGTGACCGTGGACGGGGTTTGCGGCCCGGCGTTCACGGCGCGAATCGGCACGCGCAATCTGCAGCGCGCTGCTGGCCGCCGTGTTCGCGCTCCGCCACGGAGCGCGCCAAGGTGGCGTATTCCGCGTCGCCGTCAGCGCCACCCGCAACTGCTGGCCGGGGCTGGCGGCGGATGGCCTGGCACCGCCAGGCGTGCAACGGGCCGGGTCTGGTTCACCGTAAACGTGGGCCGGGGTTGCGGCGCGGTCATGGTTGGCTCAGTCACGTGGGGAAGCAGTCGTTGGCCGCGTTGAAGCTGGTGCCTCGCGGCCGGGCCGTGGCCAGAAGGTCCGTCGCGGGCCGTCCCAGGTGCC
Organism: Planctomycetota bacterium; assembly: GCA_015075515.1. GTDB lineage: Bacteria > Planctomycetota > UBA8742 > UBA2392 > UBA2392 > H3-PLA7. The sequence goes on along the minus strand of JABTUE010000001.1, from coordinate 594,211 downwards.
GTTGCCGTTGTCGGCTCCATGTACAGCGCCAGGAAGTTCAGACGCCGCGGCCGGCCCGCAAGACGCTGCGTCCAGCGCGCGATTCGGTGAACACCATGACCGTGGCCGTGAACGAGCCATTGCGCCAAGCGCCAGTGTCACCTCGCACTACGATGTGGCCGTGTTCGATGTGGGGACCTGGTGGGTGTTGTTGTTCACCGTGGTGAAGCGCCACCGCCCGATCAGGGTCACGCTGAGCGTCGCCGGGTTGATGCCGGTCAGGGCCGGGGCCGCGCCTGAGGTGGGCGTGCCGGTGACACTGCCGCCGCCGCCGGTGGTGGCGTTGAATCGTGGTCAGCCTGGCCACCACGGTCTGGCCGGCCGTGCCACACACCGACAGCTTGCAGACCAGAAAGAAGCGCTGGTGGTGGAGACCGCCCAGGCGCCGTTGGCCAGTGTGGCGGTGTAAGGTGCCGTTGGGCGCGTTGAAGCTGGTGCCGGCCGCGGCCGTGGCCAGGGTGTCCGTGCCCGGCCCGTCAAACACGCCGTTGGTGTTGGTGTCTTCGTACAGGGCCAGAAAGTTCAGACCGGCCTGCTCGTCGGCGGTGCCGCTGGCGGTAAACACCAGGTCGGTCACGTTCCAGGCCGCCTGGGCCGTGGCCAGGGTGATGTCCAGAATCACCAGACCGTTGCCGCCGGTGCCCTGGGCGTCGTTGTCCACCATGGTGGTCGCCGCCGGCCCGTTGCGCGTCACCGCCAGGTTGTTGGGCGGCGTGACGGCGCCGGTCACGGCCACGTTGACGCTGGCGGTGCCGGCCACGTTGGTCACGTTGCCGTTGAAGCTGCCCAGCGTCGCGCCGGTCAGACGCACCCAGATCGTGGCGTTGAGTGTGGGGGTCTGGTTGATGTTCAGGCTGGTGCCGTAGCTGCCGGTCTGGCTGAGGCTGATTTCAAAGTTGGCCGGCGCGTTGACCACGGTGTTGAGACCAGCCCGGCGCCGGTCAGGTCATAGCTCTGGGCGTGCTGGGCGTGCCCACGCTGCAGGTGGAACCGGGACCAGGGTTGAGGCTGGTGGGGTTGGCGGTGGCAGCCAGGTGTTGCCGCTGACGGCAACGTTACCCGAGGCGCTGCCGCGCGACGTGGGTGATGTTGCCTCGAAACGATCATGGCGCTGGTGCCGGCTGGGCGCGCCCAGATCGTGAGGTTGGGTAGCTGGGGAAAGTGGAATGCTGGATGGACTGGCGTAACCATGCTGGACTGGCTGGCTTTGACCTCAACGCCGGTGGGCGCGGTGATCGGTGGCGCCGGAAAGCGCTGAGCCCAGGAATTGTAGCCGGCGCTGCCTGGTGTGCCCTGGGGCGTACTGCCCAGGTTGATCGCGCCGGTTGAGGGGCGTGATCGTGGGCGGCGTGACCGTGCCGGTGACGGCGACGTTGACGGTGGCGCCGGAGCTGGCGTGGGTGATGTTGCCGTAGCGCTGACCGTGCCGGCGGTGGTGCCGATCAGGGCGCGCGTACACCGCGTGTTGGTGTAAGGTGGGCCAGGTGTTGATCGTGATGGCGTTGGTAAAGCCGGTGGAGGAACTGAAGCTGACCTCAACGCCGGCGGGCGCGGTGATCGTGGTGGGGCCGGTCAGCGCCGAGCCCGAAACCGTGTAGCTGACGGCGCTGCCGGGCGTGCCCTGGGGCGTGCTGCCCAGGTTCAGCGAACTGGTCGAGGTACTGATTGTGGGGCCCGTCACCGTGCCGCTGACCGCCACGTTGGCACTCGTGGCACCGGTGCTGGTGTGGGTGATGTTGCCCGTCACTGTGCCGGCCGTCGCGCCGGTCAGGCGGGCCCAGATTGTAACGTTGGTATAACTGGGGAATGTGTTGTATTGAATGGACTGCGCATAGCCACTGGACTGGCTGAAACTGACGTTTACGCCCGTAGGCGCGGTGATGGTCGTGAACGTGGAAAGCTGAGACCCCGATATTGTGTAGCTGACCGCCGTGCCGGGTGTGCCTTGGGGGGTTGTGCCCAGGTTAATGGAATTGGTTGAAGCGGAAACGGCAGGGCCGGTCGTATAGCCGATATCCGCAAGACCGAAGTGCCACCAGCTTGCGCCGCTGGAACTGGTGGGATAGGTATTGGGGTTGGTCGTGCTAACCCACTTATCACCCTGGTGCAAGATAGGCCCGCTGGTGGGATGCCAAACAGCATTGGCAGTGTTTGTGATGCCATAGTAGCCATGAGTGGTGTCTGTCAGCACGGCGACCACGTAGTTACGGCCGTTTACCAGTGTCACCGGTGTGGCCAACGCGCCAGTGCGCCATGCACCCGCCGCGCCATTGGCGGTGGTGACTTGCCCGATCACGCCCTGGGTCGTGCTGTCCCAAAGCGTGACAATGCGTGTGCCGGCAGAGGGCGAGCACGCGGCCAGATGGGTTACGGTGACGTTGCTGGCGTTGCAGTTAAAGTGATACCCCAGGTTCCAGCCGCCACCGGAATAGGTTTGACCGCCTGTGGTTGTTGGGTCCGCCTGTTGCATGGCCCAAGTTTGCGCCGCGAGTGTTCCACCCAGAACAGCAAGCACAAATGCCAAGAACGTCTTCATGACGCCTCCTCCAAGGGGCTGCCGCCGAAGCCAGTCCCCACGGGCTTTCGACGGTGCGCGGTATGAAGCAAAGCTATGTAATGGTTATGTCATAGTACCACGGTCAGTGGTGCGCAAGACGAAGCGCGCAATCGCACATGGCCAATGTCGTGTTTTTGGCCCACTGCGCCAACGAAAACGGGGGCCGCACGCGGCCCCCGTTGCGTTCCGTGCGGCGTTTCAACGCACGCGCGTGACCACCAGAACCAGCAGCTCGTCGCCGGTGCCGCCGCCGGGCACGATGTGCGACAGGCTCTGGCCGGGCTTGAGTTCGGCCCCGAACCGGGCCTGCACCAGGTTGCTGCGCGAACGTTCAACCACAAACGGCTTGCCCGCCAGTTGCACCGGCACGGCATCGAACTGCTGGCTGCCCACGGTGACGCCGGCGCGCATTTCCAGCGTGATCGCGCCGTCGGCGGCCTCGCGCGCGACCCAGCGAAGCTGGGCCCCCAGCAGCAGCGAACGCACGGCCGGGTCATGCAGCATGATCTCGGTGGCGGTCTGGGAGTCATAGCCGTGCAGCATGGCCATGGCGCGGGTGTCCAGCAGGTCCATGTTCTGGTCAATGCCGTTGCTGAGCAGGCGGTCGGTCACCACCACACGGCCGGCCACAGCGTCCAGGTCGGCCAGGTCGGTGGCGGTGGGTGTTCCGTTGAGCAACCCCGCGCCCAGCGCGGCGGTGGCGGGAACACGCACGGCCCGGGCCCGCAGCCCCACCGTGTCGCGCACGCGGCACACCTCGGCCAGGGCGCGGTCAAAGGCCTGGCGGCTGGCGGCCAGTTCGGCGTCCTCGGGGTCGGTCTTGACGCCCAGCAGCGGCCCGACCACGTACAGGTCCTGGCCCCAGGTCAGGCCCTCAAGCCGGTCCTGGGCCACCATGGCGGCGTCGTTGTAAGGGCCGTCCACGTATTCTTCGTCCAGGTGAATCTGGTGGAAGATCGTGTCGTGCATGGCCTCCTGGGTGTTGGGCGTCATCAGCCAGCGCGAGCCCATGGCGTGGCCGCGCAGGACGCCGGTGGCGTTGATCAGCCGCAACTCGCGGCCGTTGCCGCAATCCAGACGCGTGTCGGGCACGGTTCCGCCGGCGGTGGCGGTCAGCAGAAAGCGCCCGGACGGCCCGGCATCCATCACCGCCGCGCCGCCGTTTTCAATGATGGCGGATACCGGCGTGTAACTGTAGGTCGCTGTGGGCAGTTCGATTTCGCCGGCCACGCTGTTCAGCTTGCGCATGGATTCCAGCTTGCGCACGGCGTGCCAGCCCTGCACCCACAGCCGCCCGTCGTTCAGCACAATCGCCCCGGCCACGAATTCTTCGCCGGTGCTCAGGGTGGCCGTTACGGGGTTGTGCCCGCCGGCGCCGGCGGCGGTATTGGCGTCGTAGTCGGCCACATAGGTGGTTGCCCCGGTCTGCTGCAGCAGAATCGGGTCGCCCAGGCCGGTGCTGGCGGCGCCCACCAGACGCGCGCCGCGGGCCAGTTCGGCCGCGGCCCTGGCGCCCAGAACGGTGCTGTCGGGCGTGTTGGCCAGCCGGTGCACGTGCAGGTTCACGCGGATCGAGGCCAGGTTGCGCAGCGCCCCCAGGGCCCAGCGCACGCGGTCATGCAGAACCTGGGGCGCCACCAGTGCGCAGCGGTGGCTGTTTTCGTCCAGACGACGGAGTTCCCAGGATTCGTCAAACGAGCAGAAGTTGGCCAGGGCCTCCAGCGCTTCGGCCGGTTCGTCCCAGCAGCAGGCCTCGCGCCCGGATTCGCGCAACGACCACTGGTGGGTTTCGCGGTCGGGGGTAACGCCGAACAGGCGATCGGGGGCCAACTGGTCGCGGGACATGCCGGGCGCGCGGGCGATTTCAAGGCCGGTGCGCGAAAGGCCGTGCAGGTCGTATTCCAGCAGTACTGGCGGTGGCGCTTGCGGCTCGTCGCCTTCGTCGGGCTGGTTCTGGGAGTTCACGCTGCCCGCAAGCAGCAGGGCGGCCGTCAACGCAGCGGCGCCCATTCGGAAGAACGGCTTCATGGGATTTCCTCAGACCGGGACACAAGGGGCTTCCTTTATGGTACCGCGCGGAGGGCCGGTACGGCGGCGCCGAGTAAAGGCCGGTTTGCGTTTTGGCAACGCTGGCGCCGGTTATGCGCCTTGACGCAGGGCGCGTGGCGGCCACAATCCGGCCATGCGCGGTGTTGCGGCGGTCATGATTCTGGCGGTTCTGGCGACGGCGGGGTGCCGCAACGTCCCGGCCGAAGAGCGCGAGGCCATGCGCCGCGAGGTTGAGACCGTGGCGCCCGAAAACCGCGACGCCCTGCGCGCGCGGCTGCGGACGAACCTGCTGGGCCAGGGCCAGACGCGCCCGGCGGTGGACCCGCACCTGCGCGCCAGCGCCGCCCAGGGCCTTGGCAATCTGGCCGACCCCGACGACACCGAGCCGCTGCTGGATGCCCTGGCCGGGCCGCTGGCCGACGAGAACCTGATGGTGCGCATGGAGTGCGCGATTGCCCTGGGCAAGCTGCGTTTTGACCGCGCCGACCCCCGGCGCGAAACCGTGACGCGGCGGCTGCGCGACCGGCTGGTGTTCGAACGCGACGAGACCGGCCGCCTGTACGAGCGCGAATTTCTGGTGCGTGTGGCCATGGTCAACAGCCTGATTCAGGTGGGCACGCGCCTGGGTGCTTCGGCGCTGCATGATGTGGCATCGCGCCTGGCGGCGGATCTTGACGGCGACCGTGGCGAACCGGGCGTGGACGCCAGCGACAAGGGGCTTCTGGACCGCGTGCTGGCGGGGCTGGCGCGGCTGTGCAACGTGCCGCCCGAAGAAGCCGCGCGCCACCGCGCCCAGAGCGACGAACTTGCCCCGCACCTGGCCTGGTGGGCGGTGCGGATCGCCCGGCTGCCGGAAAGCTGATTACCGGGGACGCTTGGCCAAGTCCTTTAAAGACGAGCTGCCGACCTTTGCCCTGCTTGCGGCGCTGGCCATGCTGGTCGGGCTGTGCGTTGCCATGCAGTGGTGGTGGACGCGCCAGTCGCTGGACATCGCCGTGTACTGGGAGGCCGGCACGCGCATGCGTGCCGGCGGGGCCGACCTGTACGCCTCGGCCACCGACCCGGCCAACAGCGTGGGCTATTTCATTTACCCGCCGTTCTTTGCCACGCTGTTTGCTCCGCTGACGTGGCTGCCGCGCTGGGCGGGCTACGCGGTCTGGACGCTGTGCCAGCTTGCGTTGCTGTACGCGTCATTTGAGGGCGCGCGACGGCTGGCCGGTCTGCAGCAGCGGCGCGGGCCGGCGCTGTTTCTGCTGGCGTGCCTGTGGGGCGCGCTGTGGATGAACCTGGTCGAGGGCCAGGTGAACCTGCTGGTGGCGGCGCTGGTGTGCTGGGGCTGGCTGTGGCTGGAACAGGGCCGCACGGGGCGCGGGGCGCTGCTGCTGGCGGCGGCGGTACACGTCAAGGTGATCCCGGTGGTGCTGATCGCGGTGCTGGTGGTACAGGGCCGCTTCAAGCCCGCGCTGGCCGTGGCCGGCCTGTGTGGCGCGCTGTGGCTGGCGCCGCTGGTGTGGGCGGTGCCGGCGCACGGCCTGTGGGCCGGGCTGGAACGCAACGTGCAGCTCAGCCGCGAATACGCCGACAGCGTGGCCGCGCCGCGCGTGAAAACCCAGAACACTGACGCGCTGGGCGGCATCCGTGCCCCCAACAACGGGCTGCCCGCGACCTGGCAGCGCTGGTTCGGCCGGGGCGGGCGCGTCAGCTATGCCCTGCCCGGCGAGGCCCCGCTGGTGGCCGCCCTGCCTGTGCCGCTGGCGCGCTGGGGCGGGCTGGCGCTGGCAGCGCTGATGGGGCTGGGCGCTTTGGGGGCGGCCTGGCGGGCCCGGCATGACCCGCAGCGCCGGGCCATGGCCGCGGGGCTGGCGCTGATGGCCGCGATGTTCGGCAACCTGCTGTTCTGGCCGCACCACATGTGCGCGGCGGCCATTCTGCTGGCGCCGCTGTACGCGCGTGTGGCGCGCATGCCGCTGGTCTGGGCCGTGCCGGCGGGGCTGGTTCTGCTGGCCTGGGCGCCGATCAACGAAGCCTGGGCGCCGCTGGCGCACATGGGCGCGTGGGGCACGCCGACGCTGGCGCTGCTGGCGCTGTGGGCGCTGGGAATGTGGATAACCCTGCGCCCCGCGCCGTTGCGCGACGACGCGCGCGGCCTATACTCCGCCGCTCATGAACAGACCAACGGGCATGCTCCTGCTTGAAGACGGCCGCGCCTTTCGCGGCCGCCTTTTTGGTTCCGGTGCCAGGGGTTTTGGCGAAGTCGTGTTCAACACCGCCCTGACCGGATACCAGGAAATCATTACCGACCCCAGCTATGCCGGCCAGATCGTCACCATGACGGCCACCCAGATCGGCAACTACGGCATCAATCCCGAAGACGACGAGTGCGAAAAACCCTGGCTGGCGGGTTTTGTATGCCGCGAACTGTCCAGCATGGTCAGCAACTGCCGCAGCGAGCAAAGCCTTGACGCCTTTCTGCGCCACCACGGCGTGCCCGCCATTGACGGCGTGGACACCCGCGCCCTGACCCTGCATCTGCGCACGCACGGCGCCATGCGCGGCGTGATCGCGCCCGACACCGACGCCAAAGCCCTGCTGGCCGAAGTCAAGGCCAGCCCCACCATGGAAGGCCAGGACCTGGTCAAGGTGGTCAGCAACCGGCCGGCCTGGGACATGAACGAAGGCTACGCTTCGGCGTTTGCGGAAACCGGTGTGTTGAAGCCGGGCCAGCCGCGCATGAAGTGCGCGGCGATTGACTATGGGGCCAAGCGCAACATTCTGCGCTGTCTGGTGCAGGTCGGGTTTCAGGTGCGGGTGTTCAACGCCACGGTGACGGCGCAGGAAGTGCTGGCCTGGGGGCCCGACGCGGTGTTTTTGAGCAACGGCCCCGGTGATCCGGCGGCGCTGGGTTATGCGATCGAGACAGTCAAAGGCTTGATGGACGCCGGGCTGCCGATTTTCGGCATCTGTCTGGGCCACCAGTTGCTGACCTGGGCCATGGGCGGCCGCACCTACAAGCTCAAGTTCGGCCACCACGCGGCCAACCACCCGGTCAAGGAACTGGCCACGGGCATGGTCGAGATCACCAGCCAGAACCACGGCTTTGCCACCGACCCCAAGTCACTGCCGCCGGAAGTCGAAATCACGCACCTGAACATCAACGACAACACCGTCAGCGGCATCCGCCACAGGCACAAACCGGTCTTCAGCGTGCAGTACCACCCCGAGGCCAGCCCCGGCCCGCACGACAGCCTGCACCTGTTCCGGCGCTTTCACGACATGGCGGCCGGGGCACTGGCGCGCCGATAGAGTCGGTGCCATTGCGCGTTGTCAGCGCTTCAGGTCGCTGAACTGCCACTCGAAGGGTTCGGCCCAGTCGCCGGCGTTGTGGCAGTCGTCGCAGACCTTGCCCACGGCGGCAAAACGGGCGCGGGCGTCGGGGCCGGTTTTGGCGTCCCGGAGCCCGTCCAGCGCCGCGCCAAGGTCGCGCATGTAACGATCCCAGGCGGCCTTGTCGGCGTGCGTGCCCTGGTTGTCGTCCCATTTGGCGCCAAACAGGCGCACGGCCTCGCGCAGGTCCACAAAGTGCTGTTCGGGGCTGCCTTCGGGTTCGCCTTCGCTTTCGCCGGCGGCGCGCATCAGGTCGCGCAGCCGGAACTTGGCGCGATTCATCAGGCGGCGGGTCGAGCGCAGGTCGCGGGCTTCAATCGCCAGCGGCGCCAGGCCCGCCAGCCGGGCCGGATCCAGCAACGGCCGCGCCGGCGGGGTTTCGGGCGGCGGGTCGGGGCGGCGGGCCACAGGCGCGGGCAGTTTGGGCTCCAGGGCGATTTCTTCGTCGGCGTGCAGTTTATGGCAATCGGCGCAGACCTGGCGCAATTGCGCCCGCAGCTTGCGGCGTTCGGTCTCGGCGGTGGTGGTGATGATGCGGTCAGCCAGCGATTCCATATCGGTGGCCCACTGGTCCCACTGAGCTTTTTGCGATTCCTCGATGTCCGCCACGTACAGCCCGCGCAGGCGCGCCGACAGCAGCCGCGCATCGCGCGCCGCGGCGTGGGCGTTGGCCGGCAGCGGGTGGGTGGAGTGGCCCAGCGCCTCGTTACGCCGGCCGATCTGGGCCATCAGCTTGTCCAGTTCAGGCTGGGTGAACCAGCCGGCTTTCTGCTTGTGATCCTCCCATACTGCCACCAGCGACAGCATCAGACCCGCCACCAGGCACACCAGCGCCGCCACGCGCAGGGGCTTGTGCAGCCGCGCCGGTTGTGCGGCCGCGGTCTCAACAAAGGGCAGGCCACCCAGCGCCGCCAGCGCCAGAGCCGGGGGCACAAACAGCACCGCCTGCTGGGCCGTGCCGCCGGGCACGGCCTTGACCAGCAGGAACAGTGCCAGCCCGAACCATTCGGGGCGCGCCTGGGGAAAGGGTTCACCGGGGTTGCCGGCCAGGCCCAGCGGAGCGCCGACAAACAACGCGGCCAAAGCCACCAGCGCCACGACGGTTGCCGCCACGCCGATGACGGGGCCGGCGCCGCCGGCATAGCGGGCGTCGCCCCACAGGCCGCGCAGCAGAAGCAGCGTGGCGGCCGGCAGCACGATCACATGCAGGGCCAGAAAGCGCGCCAGCGCCGCAAAGCCCGGTTCGGAGCCGCCGGCGGCCATTTCGCGCAGCCAGGGGCCCGCAAGCGGTGCCTCGGCCAGATAGCCCAGCCGGATTACCGTGCCGTGCAGCGCATTCTGGTCGCAGGGCAGAAACTGTCCGGTCATGTAAAACGCCAGCGCCAGCGCGCCCAGCGCGCCGCAGCGCCACCATCGCACCTGGCCGGGCCGGCGGTACAGACCGCGCCAGACCAGCCAGAACAGATACGCGCCGCACAGCGCCACCATCAGGTTCGCGCCGTGCCAGTGCATGGCGCGAACCCAGGCGCCGACGCCCGAACGCTGCATCCAGTCCAGTGACGCCGCGGCGTCATCCGGTGACGGCGCGTACACCAGCGCCAGCCCGATGCCCGTGCCCGCCAGCAGCGCCAGACAAGTCAGCAGCGCCGAGGCCACCAGCGGCGAAATCGCGTCGGGGGCCACCGGCGGCGGCTCGGGCTTGCGGGCAACCTGCGAGGTATTGCGGCGCGCAAGTTCAGCCTGGACCTCGGCCAGGAGTTCCTGCTGGATCTGCGAACTGGATTGCGAGGCGTCGCTCATGTGGTGCGGGGTACACGCTGGGCAATGCCGGTCACGAACTCCTGCCACCGCACATGCAGCCAGGGTTTGCCGTCGCGTGGCTGCACCGCCAGTTCCAGCGGGTCCAGTCCGCGCGGCGCCGGCCCGGCGGCGGCTTCGCCGTTGGCGTCAAACTTGGCCTGGTGGCACGGGCAGATGTATTCCTTGCCGGTGGTTTCCACTTCGCAGCCCGCGTGCGGGCACACGGAACTGAAGGCGGCAAAGGCCGCGGCGGTGTCGCCCCCGGACCGGCGCAGCAGAAACAGGCGGCGGGTGCGCTGCACCACGCGCCAGCCGTCGCGGCGGGCCAGGGTGATTTCAAAGCGCTGGGGTGTGCCCGGTTCGAGTTTTGCCAGCGCGGCGATTTCGGCCAGCGGCAGCAGGTCGTCGGGCGGCTCTTCCGTCGCGCGGGGCAGGGCGGCCAGGCAGCCCGCGCCGGCGGCGCCCAGCAGCACGCCGCCGTGCACGGCCACGCGCAGAAAATCGCGCCGTGCCGGTGTTTCGGGCGCGCTGGCGGGCGGTGGCGTCGGGGTACGGGACGGCGGCATGGTCAGCGCTTGCCCTGTTTCCAGCAGTCCTTGCAGATGCCGAAAATCTTCTGGCTGTGGTGCGTGGGGTGAAAACCGAGCCTGGCCGCGACCTTGTCCTGCAGCGCCTCCATCTCCTCGCTGTGAAACTCAATAATCGTGCCGCAGCGCGTGCACATCAGGTGGTCGTGGTGGTCGCGGCCCTCGGACAGCTCAAACAGCCGGTGTGATTCACCGAAGTCGTGCTGTTCCAGAATACCGGCCTCGACCAGCACGCCCAGGGCGCGGTAGATGGTGGCCTTGCTGACGCGGGGTCGTTCGTCGCGGAACTGGTCCAGCAGGTCGTCGGCGCCGAAGTGGGTTTTTTCCATGCCGAGAATCTGTTCGACGATGCGGCGGCGCTGGGCGGTAAGCTTGAGTGATTTGCGCTGCAAAAAGCTGTCGAACTTGTCGAGCAGCCCTTTGGTGTCGGTTTTGGCGGCTCGGGGCATGGGGTTTGGCCGGTTCTATTCGTCGTTGTGGGCCGTCGCGCCGTCGCGCCGGCGGTCAGACGCAAGCGCCCGGTCAATCAGCTTAGACACCGAGTCCTGCTTTTCAATCGAGTCATCATACGTGAATGCAATCTTCGGTGCGACCCGGATACGCAGCAGGCCCGCCACATGGCGCTGGACCAGCGGGGTCACCGACTGGACGAACCGGTCTACGCCGCGGCGCTGGGCCGGGGTACCCAGCACGGAATAGAAAACCCGGGCGTTTGTAAGGTCCCTGCTGACCTTGACGCGCGTAATGGATATAAGGCCTTTCATCCGCGGGTCCTTGAGTTCGGTCAGAAACAGTTCGGCGATGTCCTGCCGGATCCGGCTCTGGATTCGCTGAATTCGTCTTGGGTCGGCCATGGGCGCCTGTATGGTGTGCCCCCGCCAGTCGGGGGGCGCGCCAGCAAAGCAAACCCCGGCCGCCCCGCCAGTGGCAAGAGGTGTTCCATGTGGATCAAGCGTTCGCTGGTAGTGATCCCCGCGCTGCTGCTGGTGTTTCTGGCGCAAAGTGTGTTCTGGGTGCCCGGCACCCGCCAGGCCGCTGACAACGAGGGCCGCCTGGACCGTCTGGTCTGGTACGCCGGCGCCAGCCCCGAGGACATGAACCCCTACCAGTCCACCTCGGCCAACGACAGTGAGATCTACGCCAGCCTGACCGAGGGGTTGCTCAAGTACAACCACATGTACCAGATCGTGCCCCACATGGCCGACTCGGCGGTGGTCAACCACGAGATTCTGATGCTGGCGCCCGCCGGCGCAGACAACGACCGGCTGGCCCGCGCCCTGGCGGAAATTTACGGCCAAGGCAGCGCCACGGTGGAAACCGTGGCCGAGTTCAAGCCCAGGGGCGGCGCGGCCTGGGATGCCGCCCTGGCGGATCCCGCCTTGGCCGCCACACGCGAGTTTGTCCAGGGCGCCCGGCGCGTGCGCCTGTATCTGACCGCCAAACCGCGCAACGACCGCGTGGCCAGCGCCGTGGATCCCGGTGCCGTGGACAAACTGGCGGCCAGACTGGGCGCGCCCCTGCATGACGCGATTGACGCCGCCAAGCTGCTGGCGCCGCTGGGCCCCGAGGACAAGCAGCGTCTGGCCGGCGTGCTGAAAACCGACCCGACCGGCCTGACGGCGGCGCTGGGCAAGCTGTTGACCGATGCCGGCCTGACAGCCGTGACCCACAACCCGGTGGTGGACATGCGCATCCGCAAGGGCATCCACTGGGTGGACGGGCCGTTTTTTGGCCCGGTCAAGAACGTGTGGCTGGTCAAGGTCGGGGCCGACGAGGCCGGCTACATCACCGCCGACAGCGAACAGGCGGCCGTGGAGCAGGTGCGCTCGGCGCTGGAACTGGAAAAGACCGTGCCGGTCACGACCCGCCAGTTCGTGGAATCGGCCGACAAGGGCAGCAGCGAGGTGTTCGGCGAACCGGGCGGGCCCTGGTGGGGGCGCGGGCCCGAGTTCACCAGCCGCGACGTCAAGCGCACGATCGAGCTGCTGAAGGACAACGACTTTGCCAGCCCGCGCATGTCCACCTGGGCCGACGTCAGTGAAGTGCGCACCCACCCCGACCCGCATCATGTGCAGGTGGTTTATGGGCGCCTGTTTTCGCCGGCGCTGTCGGCGCTTACGGGCGTATATCTGGCCTACCACCACTGGAATGACACGGCCTGGAAGCTCGAGGCAATCCGCAAGGGCAGCGGCCCGCGCGACGTGGGCGTGGCGCCGGAGAACTACAAGCCGGCGGCGCACCTGCGCGCCAAAAAGCGCGACTATTCGCGCCGGCCGCCCAGCATGGGGCCGATGGTGCTGTACCCGCTGAACGGGCCGGACCTTCCGCTGTGGCAGAACGGCAAGCTGGTGCGCCTGATGCGCAACGAGTTCTACGCCGGCCGCAAGCCCGAGTACAAGTGGCTGGACTACTACATCTTCAACCCCAACCTGGGGCGCGAAACGGCCGAAATGGTGTTCAACACCGGCGGCATTGACCTGTACGGGTGCGACCCGCATCAGGTGCGGCGCTATGAGGCCCAGGGCGATCGCTACTATGTGATCAAGCGCCGGACCACCACCTACGCCTACCTGGGCTTCAACACCGAGCGCGAGCCCGTCAACGACCCGCTGGTGCGCAAGGCCCTGGCCATGGCACTGGACGTGGACAAGATCATCGAAAAGATCGCCTGGGGCCAGGGCGAGCGTATCTCAGGCCCCGGCTACCCGGTTCTGCCCTGGTACGACCACAACTACCGCTTCCGCCACAAATGGCGCACCGGCCCCGATGCCGGCAAGGAAGAAGACCTGAAGTTCGTGCCCTACAACGTGCAGGAGGCCCGCGCGCTGCTGGAGGAAGCGGGCTATGACTTCAAGTCGGGCGTGCCTACCAAGGCCGGCAAGCCGCTTGAGTTTACCATCACCATGCACCCGGAAAACCCGATCCGAAAGGACATCGTTCTGTACGCCCAGCAACGCTGGCAGGATCTGGGCATCAAGGTAAAGATCGAAGAATTCGAATGGAACGTTTACCTGTCCCAGCGCGTGCGGCCGCGCAACTTCACGGTCTGCGTGCTGGGCTGGTCCGGCGGCCTGGATTTTGACAAGCGCCAGTTGTGGCACAGCCGGTTCATTCCGCCGCGCGGCCTGAACTTTGCGAGCTTCAAAAACGCCGAGGCCGACAAGATCATGGACGACATCCTGCTGGAGTATGACTTTGACAGACAGGTGCAGATGTCGCACCGCATGTTCAAGCTGGTGGCGGACGAACTGCCGTATATTTTCCTGTATTCGGGTCTGGCCACCACGGTGGTGGACCCGCGTGTGGTCTGGCGGCGCGAAGTAACCCGTGACGGCAAGGCCACGCTGGTGGACAGCCCGCTGACGCACGAATACATCCGCAACGCGCGCGCTCCGTTCGGGTACTGGTTGACGGAGTTCAGGCGCGTGCCGGAAAAACCGCAGTGGGAAGAACAGGATTTCCGCAATTAGCCGCGGCCCGGTATGGCCGGGGGTGGTTCTGGGGTCTGCATGATCGCGTATATCATCCGGCGCCTGATACAGATGGGGATCACGCTGTTCGTGGTCAGCATTCTCAGCTTTCTGCTGGTGGTGCTGGCGCCGGGTGACCCGTTTGCCGGGCATCTGGACCCCAACGCCGTGCCCGCCGACATCGAGCGCCAGCGCGACACCGGCGGCTACGACGACCCGGTGGTGACCAAGTACCTGACATTTTACGGCAACTTCTTTTCCGACCTGGGCGCCGTGGTTTCGCCCGCCGAGCGCACGGAATGGAAGCTGATCAGCAACAACACCAAGGAGCCGGTTCTGCCCACCATGTGGCGCAAGATGCTGGTTACGCTGCCGCTGGTGATCCTGACCACAATCATCGTCTGGACACTTTCGTTTCCGATCGGCATTTTTTCGGCGCTGCGCCGCGGCACGATCAAGGACCAGACCATCACTGTGCTGGCCTACACGTTGATCGCCTTTCCGGGTTTCTGGCTGGCGCTGCTGGTGATCAAGTTTTTCACCGTGGACCTGGGGATTCCGGTAATCGCCCCTGAAACGCTGGGCGTCGAGCTGGAGGGCCCCCGCGCGTTCTTTGACCGCACCTGGCACGTGGCGGTGCCGGGCATCATCGGCAGCTTCGGCGGCATCGCCGTGATGACGCGCTACGTCAAGGGCCAGATGCTGGAGGTGCTGGGCCAGGACTACATCCGCACCGCCAAGGCCAAGGGTCTGGACCACGATTCGGTGAACTACAAGCACGCGCTGCGCAACGCCAGCCTGCCGTTCATCACCATGATCGCGGGGCTGTTGCCCAGCCTGTTCGGCGGGTCGGTGATCTTTGAAAGCATCTATTCGTGGCCGGGTCTGGGCCGCTGGTTTCTGGAGGCGGTGTTCACCCGTGACGCCTTCATTGTGATGGCAAACCTGTTTGTGGGGTCGGCGCTGACGCTGATCGGGATTCTGATTTCCGACCTGCTGTACAGCGTGGCGGACCCGCGCATCAAGCTGGGCTAGGACGATTCGACAAGCGCATGAGTGACCAACGCAAACCCAGTTCTCCCCTGCGCGACGCGCTGCGGCTGTTTTTCCGCAACAAGCCCGCCGTGGCCGCGGCGATTGCCATCTTTCTGCTGGCCTGCGTGGCCGTTTCGGGCGAGTTTCTGACCGGCAAGCGCCCCTCGCCCGAAGAAGTCGAACTGATCAAAGAAAGCCTGTACATCGGCGACAAGGTCGAGGTCAAACGCAACGCCATAGCCCTCAGCGACCCGTTGGAAACAGTGCTGGACGAAAAACTTCTGCCGCCCTTCAGCCGCGGTGAACAGACCGGCAACTTTTATCTGCTGGGCACCGACCATCTGGGACGCGACGTGCTTTCGCGCCTGTGGGCCGGTAGCACGATCAGCCTGACGATCGGCTTTCTGTCCGTGGGCATCATGGCGCTGCTGGGCATCACGCTGGGCGGCATTGCCGGCTTCTGGGGCCGCGAGCGCGTGCGCCTGCCGTTCTTTGCCATGCTGGTCTTTGCCCTGGGCGGAACCATTGCCTGGGGTGCCGATTTCGACGCCCTGGCCTGGCTGCTGTTCGGCCTGTCCGGCGCAGCGTTTCTGTTTCAGCTTGTGGTGGTCGTGCTGGGCCGGCGCTGGGGCGCGCTGGCTGTGTTTGCCGTGGCCGCGGTCCTGTTTGCCTCGGTCAACGGCTACAACCAGTACATCGAACGCACCGACCCCAACGGCCGCGCCATGCAGCAGGCCCGCGCGATTGAAAAGCTGGCCCGTGCCACGCTCAATGACGCCCGCGCCTATGGCATGGACGTCAAGAAAATAGATGACAAGGCCGAAGGCGCGCCCGATCTGGCCTGGCGCATCCGCGGCCAGGCCGACGTGGAACTGGCCGTGGCGCGTCTGGCGCTGGAAACCGCGCGCTTTGGCGTGATCGAACAGGAGGCGGCAATCGAGATTGCGGAACGCACGATTGCCGAACGCGAAGCCCGCGCGACGCATCTGGACGGCATTGACCGCGCCGAGCGCGCCAAACAGGAACGCGCCACGCTGGTCACCGAACGCGAGGGTCTGGTCAGGCTGCAGCAGGCGTTGCCGGACCTGAAAGACGCGCTGGCCGTGGCGGAACTGGAGCTGGCCGCCACGCAGGCGCGCCGCGAGCTGGCCCTGCACGACGCGCAGGTTGCCGCCGCGGGCGACAATGCGGCCAGGCGCGATGATCTGGCCAAACAGCGCCCGGCCCTGCTGTGGGCCGTGCGCGTGGCCGACCTGACTGTCAAGGAAGCCCAGGCCGCCAACGCGCTGGCTTCGCGCGAGCGCGCGATTGCCAACCAGCAGAAGCAGATTTCCGACCTGGGGGCCAAGGCCGACACCAAGCCCGCGACCCTGGAAGCCGAACGCAAGAAACTGGACACGCTGCGCGAGGGCGTGGCGCCGCTGAAAGCCGCCGCCGAAAAGGCCAAAACCGGCCTTGAACAGGCGCGCAAGGACGCCGAAGCCGCAAAAGCCCTGAGCGACGAGCAGATCAAGGAACTGGGAGAGTTGAAGCTGCAGACCCACAGCGAGCTGCTGGAGCGCCGGGCCGAGATCCGCCGTGACTACCTGGATCGTTTCAAGACCGAAGGCGACAAACGGTTCAAGGACGGCCTGATCGAAGCCAAGCTGTTGTCCAAGCACTGGCGCCTTCCCGTGTACCGCATCACGCGGCACTTCATTGCCGCCACCATCCTGTGGCTGGGCATGCTGGTGGCCGTGCTGGTGATTGCGGGTACGGCCCAGGGCGCGATTCAGGACATCAAGGGCCCGCTGCAGAAGCTGTTTCTGCCCACCATGACCGTGGACGACCTGGTGATGCGCTTTACCGAAATCATGATCACCATCCCCACGCTGTTTCTGATTCTGGCCGTGCTGGCGCTGTTTGACCGCGACGTGTACATCGTGATGGCGGTGATCGGCCTGACGGGCTGGATGGGCATGACGCGTTTTGTGCGCGCCGAAATCCTGAGCCTGCGCGAGCAGGACTTCATCCAGGCCGCGCGCGCGCTGGGCGTGTCGGACTTCCGCATCATCTGGCGCCATCTGGTGCCCAACGCGATCAGCCCGGTGCTGGTGGCGGCCACGATCGGCGTGGCGGGCGCCGTGCTGGCCGAAAGCACGCTCAGCTTTCTGGGCATCGGCGCGCGGGCTGACCAGCCCACCTGGGGCCAGATCCTGAACGACGGCCGCGCCTACATGACCGACGCCGGCTGGCTGATGGTGATTCCCGGCTTTGCCATTCTGGTTACCGTGCTGTCGTTCAACCTGCTGGGCGAAGGGCTGCGCGAGGCCTTCAACCCCAAGCTGCGCGGGCGGTAGACTGTGCCGGAGTCCCGCGTTCCGTGTCACAATGCCGTTGACGCGGAACACCAGAATCGGCACACCGGACGCCTATGAAAATCCTGCTGGCTGACGACGAACGCGGCATCCGCCTGACCCTGGCCGAAGACCTGGAAGACGCCGGGCACGAAGTTGTCGCCGTGGAAGACGGCGAGCTGGCAATCCGCGAACTCAAGAAGCAGAAGTTCGACTGCCTGATCAGCGACGTGGTCATGCCCAAGGTGGACGGCATGAGCCTGTTGCGTTTTGCGCGCGAACAGGTGCCCGACATCATCGCGATCATGATCACCGGCAACGCCACGGTCGAGCGCGCGCTCGAGGCCATGAAGCTGGGCGCCAAGGACTTTGTCGAAAAGCCCTTCAACAACGAAAAGATCGTGCTGCTGCTCAACGGTTACGGCGAAAGCCAGCAGACCGGCCGCAAGTACCAGAAACTGGTCGAAGAAGTAAAGACCGACTTCAAGGTCAGCCAGATGGTCGGCAACAGCCCGCAGATGAAGCGGCTGTACGAAGACATCAAGACCGTGGCCGAATCCGAGTTTTCGGTGCTGATCCGCGGCGAAAACGGCACCGGCAAGGAAGTTATTGCCACCACGCTGCACCAGCTTTCGCCGCGCCAGAAAGGCCCGCTGATCAAGGTCGCCTGCCACATCAGCAACGTCAACCTGCTCGAAGACGAACTGTTCGGCCACGAGCCGGGAGCGTTCACCGGCGCCACCAGCCGCCGCATCGGCCGCTTTGAACAGGCCATGGGCGGCACGATCTATCTGGACGACATTGACGACATGCCCGTGGATACCCAGGCCAAGCTGCTGCGTGTGCTGCAGGAGCGCGAAATTGAACGCCTGGGCGGCGACCACCCGATCAAGGTGGACATCCATGTAATTGCCTCGACCAAAGTGGACCTGCGTGACCGTGTGCGCGAGGGCAAGTTCCGGGAAGACCTGTACCACCGCATCAACGTGATTGACCTGCATGTGCCGCCGCTGCGCGAGCGCGAAGGCGACATCCCGGTGCTGGTCGAGCACTTTCTGCAACGCTACGCCCCCGGCCGCGCCCTGACCATCGCGCCCGAGGCGATGGCGGCACTGGTGGCCTATCGCTGGCCGGGCAACGTGCGCGAGCTGCAGCACGCGGTTCAGCGCGCGATTGCCTTTGGCGGTGCCGGCGGCGTGCTCAAGAAAGAGCATTTCCTGCGCGACTTCAAGGACGCGCTGCCCGAGGGTGCGGCCACAATCACGCCCGGCGACGACCGCCGGCCGCTCAAGGAAGTCGTGGCCGCGGCCGAAAAAGCCCACATCCTGAACGTGATGCGCATGACCAGGGGCAAGGTGGACGAGGCCGCGGGAATTCTGGGCATCTCGCGCAAGAACCTGTGGGAAAAGCGCAAGCAGTACGGCCTGCTGGACGGCGAAACCGAATAGTGCACCGCGCCGGCGGCGCGTTCAGGCCCATGAGCGACCAACCCCACAGCGCGACTCCCTCTTCCCTTGCCGCGTTGAGGGCCATGCTGGCCCGCGAGGCGGTGGTGGAATGGCGCACGCGGTCGCTGCTTTCCTCGATGGCGCTGTTTGCCGTGTTGTGCGTGGTGGTGCTGGGACTGGGCGTGCGTTCGCTGGCCGTGGACGAGACGTTTCACCGCTTCGTGCTGGCCATGTTGTGGGTGTGCAGCCTGTTTGCCGCGCTGGTGGGGCTGAACCGCGCGGCGGTGTCCGATCTGCGCCGGGGTTTTGTGCACGCGCTGCTGGCGGCGCCGCACGACGCGGCGCTGGCGTATACCGCGCGGCTGGTCACGGTGCTGTGTCTGCTGCTGGCGACCCAGGCGCTGATGGTGCTGCTGGCGGTGCCGCTGCTGCGCTTTGGCCTGTGGGACCAGCCGCTGCTGCTGCTGATTGTGCCGCTGGCCGACATCGGGGTGCTGGCGCCGGGGGTGCTGCTGGCTTCGGCCACCGGGCGCGTGCGCGGGGGCGAGGCGCTGCTGGCGATTCTGCTGCTGCCCGTGGTTGTGCCGGTGTTTGCCGGCGCGGCCTTTGCCACCGACGCGCTGGCCGGCGGCCAGGGCTGGCGCGCGGCGCTGCCGTTTGTGTTGCTGCTGGGAATCTGTGACGCTACATTCGCCGCGCTTGGCTTGCTGCTGTTCGGAAGGCTTAACGAAGCGTGAAGTCACGATCGCACAGCTGGCTGGTTGTCGTGGCGCTGGCCGCTCTGGGGCTGGCGGGCGTGCAGGCCACGCTGTACCTGTCGTACTTCTACACGCCCACCCAGATCACGCCCGGCACGCTGTGGGTGGTTACGCCCGACGGCGGCGCGCCGGTCAGCCTGTATGAAAGCTATCGCATTTTCTTCATCCACCTGCCCAGCGCCTACGCCACCGCGACCTGTTGCGGGCTGACGGCTTTGGGCGGCGTGATGCTGCTGCTGACGCGCAAACCCCAATGGGAGTCGCTGGTGGTCAGCGCCGCCGAGGGCGGCCTGGCCTTTGGCGCGCTGGTGCTGCTGACCGGCACGCTGTGGGCCGACTTTGCCTGGGGCAGCGGGCGCCTGGGCAGCGGCTGGAACTGGGAGCCGCGCCTGACCACGATGTTGATCCTGTGGCTGGCCTTTGCCGCGCTGCTGGTGGTGCGCCGGGCGCTGGGTCAGGCCCAGTCGCGGGCCCAGGTCACCCAGATCACGGCCGTGTACGGCATTCTGCTGGGGCCGCTGTACCCGCTGGTCAGCAAGGCCGTGGAGATCGGGCGCATTGCCCACCCGCTGAGCTTCAAGGATCAGCTCAGCGCCCCCGAAGTCGCCCTGACCCAGAGGGTGGCAGGGCTGGGCGTGCTGGTGGCGCTGGTGGCGCTGGTGGCGCTGCGCTACCAGTGGAACGAGCTGGGACGGCAGATTGAGCTGGAGCGCGCGGCGTGAAACAGATTGCAGAGACACGGTCCCGGTTCGCGGCGTGGTGCCTGACGGGGGTGCTGGTGCTGCTTGTGGCGGTTTTTGCCGCGCCGCTGGCCGCTGACTCCAAGGCCGAAACCCTGCGCCCGGCCAATGATGCCGGGGCGCCGCGGTCGCCCGCCGAAACCGAACTGCGCAAGCAGCTTGAGGCCGAATACCGGGCCGAACTGGAAAAGCGCGTGGCCCAGGAAAAGGCCGGCATGGAAGGATCGTTGCGCAGCCTGTGGTTTTCCAACGCGGCGGTCTGGACGGTGCTGGCGGCGTTTATTGTGTTCCAGGCGCTGGGCGCGCACAAACGCGCGGCGGAACTGCAGCGCCTGCGCGACGCCCGCGAGGGCAAGGGCGGCTAGGTGACGGCCGGGCCTCTGCTTACGGAGCGTGAACTGACACGGCTGCGGCGGCTGCGTCTGGCCGGGGCGCGCGTGGTGCGGGCGTCGGCGCGGGGCGAACGCGCGGCCCGGGCGCTGGGCGCGGGCCAGGAATTTGCCGCCCATCGCGCCTACGCGCGCGGCGACGACCTGCGGCGCGTGGACTGGAACGTGTACGGCCGGCTGGGCCAGTTGTTCGTCAAGCTGTTCGAGGCGCCCGGCCGCTGGCGCGTGCTGGTGGCGCTGGACAACACCCCGACCATGAACTTCGGCGCGGCCGACAAATGGCTGGCGGCGCGACGCGCCGCGGCCGCGGCCGCGATTGTCGCCCTGGCCGGCACGGATCGCCTGTGGCTGGGCGCGCTGGGTGAATCGCCACGCGGCTTTGAAGGCGCGGCCGAGAACCGGATGCTGGAAGCTTTGCGGGAAATGCCCGTGGCCGGCGCGCCGGCCGATTGTTCGCGCGCGTGGCTGGAGCTGGCCTCGGCCGGCGGCGCCGACACGGTGCTGCTGCTGGTCAGCGACCTGCAGCGCATGGACGGCCCGCTGGCGCTGTTGCGCCAGTGCGCGCGGCACGGCGGCCGGGCGCTGTGCCTGTGCGTGCACGCGGCGGAAGAACTGGCGCCGTCGCTGGCGGGTTTCAGCGTCTGCAGGTGCCGCGGGCCACGGCCCGCTGAAACTGCGTGTGGACGACAACGTCCTGCGCGCCTACCGCGACGAAGTTGCCCGCTGGCGCGCTGCTGCCGCCCACGCCGTGCGCGCCACCGGCGCCGGGCTGGTCGAGTTCGACAGCGCCGCGCCCCTGGAACCGGTTCTGGCGGCGCTTTCGCGGCAGGGGCTGCTGGCCTCGCGCGGCGGCTGAAACGCCGCTACCCTTGCGGCATGCTGGAGTTCGCCCGCGCCCAGTGGCTGTGGCTGTTTGCGCTGTCCGTCGTGCTGTACGCGGCGTACCTGCTGGCGCGGCGGTACGCGCGCGCCCGCGTGACCTACGGCCAGGTGTGGCAGGCCGTGGCGCGCCGGGTTCGCCCGCCGGGCTGGAAACGCCTGCTGCGGGCGGCGCTGACGCTGGCGCTGGCCGGGTTGATTCTGGGCGGCGTGGTACTGTACGTGGCAGGATTGGGGCGACCCCCGGCCGAACGGCCGGCGCCGCTGCTGGTGGCGATTGCCGTTGACGCCACGCCCAGCATGGCCGCCCGCCACGGCGCCACCACCCGCCGCGCCCTGGCCAACGCCCGCGCGCTGGAAATCCTGGCCGCGCTGGGGCCTGACGACCGCGCCGTGATTTACCAGTTCGAATCCGGCCGGCCCGTCGGCACGCCCTGGTTGCGTGCCGGCGACCGGCCGCAACTGCACGAAGACATTGATTTTGCCGCGCCGGATCTTTCCGCCCTGGCCGCTGCCGTGGCGGCCTGGCAGGTGCCGCCGGGTCTGCCGGACCGGCCCGCGCCGCAGACGGTTCTGTGGTGGCTGGGAGACGACGCGCCCGGACTGGCGCGCCGCGATCCGCCGGCGAGGCTGGCGGCGGCCGGCGGCGACTGGTTTGCGCTTGGCGGCCTGCCGGTGCTGGTCGAAACTTTCGGCGCGGCGGCCGAAAATGACGGGATTACCGCCGTTGGCGTTGTTCCAACGGCAGCCGGCCCCAGGCTGGAGGCCGCCACACGCCGGGGCGGCCCGGTGCTGTTGCAGCCGCCCCCGTCGCGCGCCGGCGCGGCGGCCAGAGCGCAAGGGCCGGCGCTGGAGTTTGACCTGCCGCGCGACCACGGCTCCGGGTCGGGTGTGCTGGCGCTGGCCAAAGGCGACGCGCTGGCCCTGGACGATCGCGTCGAGTTCCGGCTGCGCAACGACGCGTTGGCTTCGCTGGCGCTGTGGCACCCGGCCGAAGACGGTCGCGATAATCCGTTTTTATCCGAGGCGCTGGGTGTGCTGCTGCCCGGTGCAGAAACGCGCCGGGATGACGCCGACCTGGTGGTCATGGACCGTGTGGCCCCGCGCGTGCCGGACTGCCGAGCGGCGCTGTGCTTTGGCGCCATCCCCGCGGCCTGGGGGCGGGTCGGCGCGCCGGTCAGCGTAAAGCCTGGGTTCCAGCGGGCGCAAACACCGGCGGATTTTGAACTGCCGGACCTGTCGCTGCTGTCGGCGCAGCAGGCCTGGCCGCTGGAAGACTCGCCGCTGCGGCCGCTGCTTTCGGATCCGCTGGGCCGGGTGTTGATTGCCGACGGCGAAATCGGCGGCACGCGCGTGCTGTATTGCGGGTTTGTGCCGCATCTCAGCACGCTTTTGGATCAGCGTGGTGACCTGGGCGGGTTGTTGCTGCTGGTGCGCTGGCTGGCGGCGGTGCAGGCCCCGCGCGATTGGGGCATCCCGCCGTTTCTGGGCATGACCCAGACGATCGAGCTTTCGCTTCCGCCGGGACGGCTGACAGTGCGTCGCGAAAGTGGCCCGCCCGCGCGCGTGCCGCCGGTCTGGGAACTCGCCGTCGGCCCCGACGGGCGTGCCGGCCTTGGCCCGTTTGCGGCGCCGGGCCTGTGGCAGATTGCCCGTGACGGTGGCGAGGTGCTGGGCCATGTGTGCGTGCTTTGGGCCGACGAATCCGAGCAGGCCCTGCCCTTTGTGGCCCATGCACGGGCTGATTTTGGGGCGCTGAACCCGGCGCGGGTTTTGGACTGGCGCGACCTGTTGCCGGGGCTGCTGTTGTATCTGGTGCTGGGGCTGGTGCTTCTGGAATGGCTGCTTTGGCTGGGCGGAGTCACCGAGTAGGTACTGGCCCGTGGGCCAACCGAAGCAATAATCACACTTCCTGAACATTGAGGGCAAGCCATGCAGAACTTCGTTCCGGCATTTGTCGAACAGCAGCGGCAGGCGGGCAAGAACCAGGGCCAGTTTGCCGGCACGGTGCTGTTTGTGGACGTCAGCGGCTTCACCAACCTGACCGAAGTGGCCTTCAAGCTGGGCGACGCCGGCGCCGAACTGATGTCGCGCGAACTGACGCGCATCTTTGACCCGATGGTCAACGCGGTGCACCAGCGCGGCGGCTTTATTGCGGGGTTTGCGGGCGACGCGTTTACGGCGGTGTTTCCGCAGTCGGCGGGTTCGGCCCGCCGCGCGCTGGACGCCGCGGGCGAAATCACGCGCTTTTTTGCCGAGCACGGCACCAGCAAGACGCGGCACGGCGACTTCGCGTTCGGCGTGAAGGTCGGCGCCGAAAGCGGCAACATTGAATGGGGCCTGTGCCATGACCCCCAGACCTCCGCCACCACCTGGTACTTCCGCGGCCCGGCCGTGGACGGCGCCGCGGCGGCCGAACACAAGGCCGAGCGCGGCCAGATTGCCACCGGCCCGGCGCTTGCGGCCGACAAAAAAGAACAGGGTGCGGCGCCCCCCGCCACCGAGGCCGTGAACGACCGCGGGGTGCTGAAGCACTACTTCCGCGACCAGGTTCTGGATGCCGGCGAGCGCGCCGAGTTGCGCCATGTGGTGCCGGTGTTTTTGACATTCCGGGGCGTGAACGACCACGCCGGCATTGAAAGCGTGTTCCGCGCGCTGTGCGCCGGCTGCATGCGCCACGGCGGCACACTGAACAAGATTGACTTCGGCGACAAGGGCTTCACCGCGCTGGTGTTCTTCGGCGCCCCGATCGCCACCGAAAACGCCGAGGCCGTGGCGGTCAGCTTTGTGGCCGCGCTGCCGCCGGCGCTGTCGGACCTCAAGGGTGTCAGTGTCAGCGCGGGCATTGACGCCGGCCTGGTGTATTCGGGCATTCTGGGCGGTTCACGCCGCAACGAATGGACATGCATCGGCGACGCCGTGAACACGGCCGCGCGCCTGATGACAGCCGCCGACCCCGGCCAGACGCTGGTCAGCCAGCGCGTGACAGCCGCCAGCGAAAAACGCTGGGAGTTCCAGAACAAGGGCACGCGCATTCTCAAGGGCAAGGAAAAGGAAGCGGTCGTGTTTTCGCCCAGCGGCCTGCGCGGCCGCATGCGCGGTTTTGTGTACCGCAACCCGATGCTGGGCCGCGACGCCGAACTGGCCGAGTTGCAGGCGTTCATTGACCCGATTCTGGGCAAAGAGCCGAAGTTTGTGGGTGTGCTGCGCCTGCTGGGTGAGCCCGGCCTGGGCAAGACGCGCCTGGTGGCGGCGCTGCGCGCCAAGCTGGAGGAACGCGGCCAGCCCTTCCACTGGATCACCATGCCCTGCGACGGCGTGCACAAGAGCGGCTGGAACGCCGTCAGCACCTGGCTGCGCAGCTTTTTTGCCATCTCGGAAAGTGCCAGCCAGGAAGCCAAGAAAAAGGCGATCGAGGAACGCTACACCGTGCTGGAAAAAGACCAGCGCGTGCCTGAATCCACCCGCAGCGAACTGACCCGCACCATGAGTTTCTGCGCCGACCTGGTGGACTGCCACTGGGACGATTCGCCGTTTGCCAGGCTGGACGACCCCAAGCTGCGCCACGAAAACCGCATCATCGCCGTCAAGGAACTGCTGCGCGCGCTGGCCCACACCGCCCCGGTGGTGCTGGAAATGGAAGACACGCACTGGATGGACGCCAGCACCGCGGCCTGGTTTACGGCCATGACGCGCAACGTGGCGGCGCTGCCGCTGGCGATTATCGCCACCAGCCGCTTTGCCGACGACGGCACCAAGCCGGAACTTCAGATCGCCCAGGACGCGACCCTGCGCGATTTTGAGCTCAAGCCCATCAGCGGCGAAGAGTTCACCCAGCAGATGGCCCGCGTGCTGCTGGGCGGTGAATCCGAACTGGACGTCGAGGCCGTGCGTCTGGTGACCGGCAAGGCCAAGGGCAACCCGTTCTTCACCGAACAGTTGATCCTGCACCTGAACGAGACCGGCGAACTCGAAAAGGCCGAAGCGCCCAAGGGCGACACCGGCACGACGCGCCGCAGCCGGCTGCGCATCAAGAACACCGACACCGCGCGCCTGCCCGGCAGCCTGAGTTCACTGGTGACGGCGCGCATTGACCGCCTGAGCCCCGAGGTGCGCGAAACCGTCAAGCACGCCAGTATTCTGGGTGTGCGCTTTCTGTCGCGCGTGCTGGGCGAATTGCTCAAGCGTTCGGGCAAGGTCAGCCGCTCGCTGGAAGAGCTGCTGCTGGAAAGCGAAAAAGAAGGCGTGCTGATCCCGGCCGAACGCGCCGAGGGTACCGAGCACAAACCCGCGTCGTAATGCCCGCCGCAAGTCCGTTTGAACGCGTCAGGGCCGCGCCCGTTCTGGGCGTCGGCCTTGGCGTGGATCTGTTCAGCGACAGACCCGACTTCCGGCGGCTGGTGTCGCGCCACCGGCAGGGCTTTGACTTTCTGGAGATTTACACCCGCGGCAACTGGCGTGACGCGGCCGATCTGTTGCGGCAGGTTCCCCCCGGGGTGCCCCGCACCTACCACCACGAAGGCCTTGACCCGGTGGGGCCGGCGCTGTGCCCCGACGAGCCGATTCTGGGCTGCGTGGAGAACCAGCGCCTGCTGAACCCGCCCTGGACGGTCGAGGAACTGGCGGTCCGCCACATTGACGGCCTGTACACCGATTTCTTTTTTCCCGCGATCCTGACCCAGGATTCGCTGAACGCGAGCATCGCCAACCTGCGCGCGCTGAACGCGCGGCTGCCCTGCCCGCTGCTGCCCGAAAACGCGCCCTACGAGTTTGTGGTCGGCGACATGCACCTGTGCCAATGGCTGACGCGCCTGGCCCACGGCGCCGATTGCGGTCTGGTGCTGGATCTGGGGCACCTGTGGTCGTACCAGCTTTGCGCCGGCCGCGGCGATGACCCGCTGCACGGCATTGACCAGCTTGACCTGTCGCGCGTGATTGAGGTTCACCTGGCCGGTGCGCGCGTCGAAACATATCCCGGCGGCCGCATCTACCGTGATCTGCACGGCGCCGGGCCGATCCCTGAACCGTCGCTGATGCTGCTGCGCGAACTGGCGCCGAAACTGCCCAACCTCAAGGCTGTCACCATCGAAGTAGAAGACGCCACCGAACGCCGCGCCCTCGACCAGTGCGCGCAGGCGCGACACATACTGCGCCAGGCCCGCCCGGACTGGGGGCCCAGGCCATGAGTCTTGCCGCCCAGTTCACCGCCCTGTACCGGCTGTACTACAAACGCGACACGCGCGAGGCCTTTCTGCGTCACGGCACGCCGCCCGCGGTCGGCCTGAGCAGCACCGAATTGGCCCTTTTGCGCGCCGTTGAGCCCGCGCGGCTGCGGCGCGTGGTGGATCTGCACGCCGCGGACATCGGCGTGGCCTGGTACCGTCCGCGCGTGGGGGCAACCTGGCTGGCGCTTCAGGCGGTGCTGGAAGTGCCCGAGGCCGAACTGGTGTGCCGCCTGACCCAAAGCCCGGCCTTTGAGACGCGCGTAAATGACGACGCCGACGCCGGGGCGCTGGCGGCGTTCATAAAGGAACTGGGCCCGGCGCTGGCCGCCGCGCCCTGGCTGGGCGACCTGCTGCGGTACGAGCAACTGCTGGGCTGCCCGTGGCCTGAAGACGCGCCGACGCGTCTGGAACGGTTTGGTTACGACGTAAGCGCGATCCGCGAGGCGCTGCTGCGTGACGGCCTGTGCCCCACGGACGAACCCGCGCGCGAAACGTGGCTGCTGCTGCACCGCGGCAAGACCGGCACCAGCGAGCTGGCCGTGCGGCGCGCCGATGCGCCGGTGATTGCCGAACTGCTGCGCGGTGGCCGGCCGAATGCCCCGGCCCGCGCGCTGGCGCGCGGCCGCGACATGCTGCGCCGGATCCGCGCGTGACGCCGCGGCGGGCGGCTGGCATAACCGGGCCATGATTCTGCGCAAGGTAACCACACGCTGGGTGCATGACCTCCCTAACGGGCGGGGTCTGTGCGTTCTGGTGCCCGGTGCGCTGCTGCTGGACGCCGCTGAAACCGGGCTGCCCGGAGAGTGGGACCGTTCCGTGCCTGGCGCGATTGTGTGCGCCGGCTGTGACCCTTACCTGGAGCGCCTGTTGAACGAGCGCGGCGTGCCGGTGCTGCGCCGGCGCGACACACTGGACGGCGTGGCCGACGGCGCCGAAGTGGCCCTTGACCCTGCCGGCGGCACCCTGACCGACCTCTCCAGCGGACGGCGCCACGCCCTGGTGCCGCTGGCCCCGGCCCATCTGGCCGCCCTGAACCGCCATGGCTGACCGCGTGCTGCTGCTGGGCGGGGCCGGAACCGTGGGTTCGCGCGTGGCGACAGCCCTGGCCGAGGCCGGTTACGCCGTGCGCTGTCTGGCGCGATCGCGCGGGCACCGCAACCTGGCCGTGGCCCGGGCGTCCGGCTGCGAGATCACATACGGCGACATGAACGACGCCGGCGCCCTGCGCGCGGCCCTGGACGGCTGCCGGTTTTTCGTGCACTGCGCCGCGCCCTACCCCCACAGCGGCCTGGCGCTGCGGCGCAAGGCCATGCTCGACCGCTGGATCCCCCAGATTCGCGCGCAGTTCGCGCTGGCGCGCCAGTGCGGCGTGGAACGCGCGGTGTTCACCAGCAGCCTGTCCACGATCGGGCCGGCGCCGCCGGGCGAGCTTGCCCACGAAGAACTGGCCTATGATCCGGCGCGCCAGGGCGGCGGCAACTATTACCCCGTCAAGCACGCGCTGGAGCAGGCGGTGCTGGCCGAAACCGCGGCCGGGCCGCCCACGGTGATTGTCAATCCCACCGGCCTGTGCGGAGAGGGCAGCCGCAACCCCGAGCTTTCGGCCGCCTGCGTGTTCTTTGCCGGGCTGACGCCGTTGATGGTGGACGCGCGGCTGAACTTTGTGGACACGCGCGATTGCGCGCGCGGCCACGTTCTGGCGCTGCAACGGGGCACGCCCGGCCGGCGCTACATTCTGGGCGGCGTCAACACCACGCTGCGCAAGTTTGCCGGCCGGGTGACGGCCCGCGCGGGTATCTCGCGGCCGCTGGTTGTGCCGCGGTTTCTGGCCGGGCTGGGCGCCTGGGCCAACGAATGGCTGGGGCTTGTGACCGGCCGTGTGGGGGCCCTGAGCCTGACCAGTTACTATCACCTGAAGTACGGCCAGCATTACTCCAGCGCGCGGGCGCAGGCCGAACTGGGTTATCAGCCCACGGCCGACCTTGGCGATGCGATCGAGCGCGAGCTGCGCTGGCACGCCGCGGTGCCGGTTACGGGATAAGCGCGTCGAGTTCGACCTCGATCAGCATGTCAGGCCGCACCAGCGCGCGAACCTCGACCATGGTCGAGGCCGGCGGGTGCGCGCCGAACAGGTCGCCATGCACGCGGCCGAACTCGTCGGCGCGGGAAATGTCGGTCACGTACATGCGCGTGCGTGTCACGTGCTGCGGCCCGCCGCCAAGTTCCGCCAGGGCCCTCAGCGCGATGGAAAAGCAGCGCCGGGCCTGGGCGGCGGCGTCACCGGGGGCGAAGGTCGCGCCGTCGTCGGCCACCGGCGCGGTGCCGGCAACAAACACATGGTTGCCCACGCGCACGGCGCGGCGGTAGCCGTACAAGGTTTCCCAGGGCGCGCCGGAACTGACGACGGTTCGGGTCATGGGTTCTCCGCCGGCGGTTGCAGAAGCTTGCGGGCCGGCAGCTCGTGTTCCAGAAACGCCCGCAGCGCGGCATTGCGCCGGGCGGAATCGGGCTCGGATTGCTTGAGCCGCAGCCGCAGTTTTTCCGTGTCTTCGACCAGCGCCGCCAGTTCTGCCGGCACCACGCGCTGAAGCCATGCGCGCACCAGACCCGACAGCATCGGCGCCTTGCCCTGGGTGCTGACGGCAATGCGCAGGTCGCCCACCCGGACCAGGGCCGGCACGTAAAAGTTGCAGTTGGCCGGGTCATCCACGCTGTTGACCAGCAGGCCCAGCCGTTCGGCCTCGTCGCGCACGGCGCGGTTGACGGCGCTGTCGCCGGTGGCGGCAATCACCAGAAACGCGCCGTCGCAGTCGTTGCGGCGAAAGGGTCGCTGTTCCAGTGTCACCTTGCCCCGGGCGGCCAGGGCCGCGACTTCGGGGCAGACCCCGGGCGCAATCACGTAGACTTCGGCCCCGGCGGCCAGCAGCGCCTCAATCTTGCGCGCGGCCACGGTGCCGGCGCCGACCACCAGCACCGGGCGCTTTTCCAGCCGCAGAAAAATCGGGTACATCTCGGGCAAGGTTACTGGCCCCCGATGCGGCGCAGGGCCTCGGCGGCCCAGTAGCGCACGTCTTCGTCCTCGTCCTGCAGCGTGCGGGTCAGTGCCGCGGCCGCGGGCGCGGCCTGGCCGCCCAGTTTTTCCAGCGCGCGGGCGGCATTGAAGCGGATGCGTTCGTCCTGGTCGCGCAGACATTCGGCCAGCGCGTGCACCGCCGTTGCCGCGCCTTCGCCGATCTGGATCAGCGCGTCCAGCGCGCGCAGGCGCACCTCGGGCGTGCCGCCCACCACGGCCTTGGTCAACGGTTCGACCGCGGCCTTGCCCATGGCGCCCAGAGCATCGCTGGCGGCGCGGCTGACGTCGCCGCCTTCCTTGCGCAGCAGGTCCATCAGTCTGGGCACGGCCGCGGCCGCTGCCGGCCCGATGTTTTTCAGCGCCCCGGCAGCCTCAATCCGCAGGGCCGGGTCGTTCAGCAGTTCCATCAGCGCCGGCACGGCCTCGCGCGCGTCAGGGCCGATTCGCCCCAGTGCCATCACCGCGCGGCGGCGCACGCGGGCGTCTTCGTCGGTCAGTGTGCCCACCAGGGCCTGCACCGCGCCCTTGCCGATGCGGCCCAGGGCCTTGGCTGCCGCGGCGCGCACTTCGGTTTCGTTGTCCTTGAGCGCGCGCGTCAGCACCGGCACGGCGGTTTCCGCCGCCGCGCCCATGTTGCCCAGCGCCTCGGCGGCGATATAGCGCACGCTGCCCACGTCCTTCTGCACCGCCTCGATCAGCGCCGGAATCGCGCCGCTGGCGGCCGGGCCGATCTTGCCCAGCGCGAACACCGCGTCAAAGCGCACGTTGGGGTCGGGGTCCTTCATGGCCTTGCACAGCGGGCCCACGGCTTCGGCGCCCATGTCGCCCAGGGCGTCGGCGGCGGCGCGGCGCACATCCACTTTTTCGTCCTTGAGGGCCAGCATGAGTTCGGGAATGGCGTCCTTGGCCGCGCGGCCGATTTTGCGCAGTGCCTCGGCGGCGTAGCAGCGGATTTCGGTGGAAGTGTCGCGCAGGGCGTGGGCCAGCGCCGGCACGGCGTCAATCGCGCGGTGGCCGACCATGCGGATGGCCTCCAGTGACCGGCGGCGGATCATGGTTCCGCCCTCGCGCAGGTTGTCTACCAGCACCGGCACGCTGGCGGCGCCAATCCGCCCCAGCGCAAAGGCCGCGTCAAACACCACGTGCGGGTCGCTGTCGCGCAGCGCGCGGCCCAAAGCGGGCACGGCGGCCTCGGCGCCGGGGCCGAGCTTGCCCAGAGCTTCGGCGGCGCTGCGTCGTACCTGGGGGTCTTTGTCGGTCAGGCGTTCCATCAGGCGCTCGATCTCGGGTGTGCTCATGACTTTGTCCTTGGCTTTGCCCCTGTCCGTTTTCTGTATGTTAGCACGGAACCGGCGCGGCGGCGCGGCCGGTCCGGCCCGGGGC
This sequence comes from Planctomycetota bacterium, assembly GCA_015075515.1. Classification (GTDB taxonomy): domain Bacteria; phylum Planctomycetota; class UBA8742; order UBA2392; family UBA2392; genus H3-PLA7. The sequence goes on along the minus strand of JABTUE010000001.1, from coordinate 563,059 downwards.
CCTGTGTCAGTTTCAGGCCCGTCGCCGGCTTGGTGTTGACTGGACGGGCCCCTTGCGCCATACCATCGGCATGACCACCGCGACCAACACCACACTGCGGCCGGAGACACTGCGCGCGATTGCCGCGCTGACCAAACGCTTTCCCCAGCCCGACGGCGCGCTGCTGACGGCGCTGCGCATTGCCGAGCGCGAGGTCGGCTTCATCAACGCCCATGTGTGCGAGCAGGTGGCCGGGGCGATCGGCATGCCGCCGGCCAAGGTCTGGGGCATGGTCAGTTTCTACAGCACATTCCGCAAGGAAACCGACGGCAAGCACATCATCTGGGTCTGCGCCACGCTGCCGTGCGCCCTGCGCGGCGCCGAAAACGTGTTTGATTACCTGTCCAAAAAACTGGGGCTTGGCAAGGGCGAAACGTCGCAGGACGGGCTGTTCACGCTGAAGAAGGCCGAATGTCTGGGCTCGTGCGGCACCGCGCCGTGCATGCAGGTGAATGACGACTACTATGAAGGCCTGACCTTCGAGAAGATTGACGAGATCCTGGCCGACCTCAAGGCCGGCAAGAGCCCCGCGCGCCACGCCACAACGTGAGCGCCGGTGTGTCATGATCGAAATTGACGGCAGTGAGGGCGAAGGCGGGGGCCAGGTGCTGCGCACCGCGCTGGCGCTGTCCATTGTCACGGGCCGCGCGTTCCGGGCGTACAACATCCGGGCGCGGCGCAAGAACCCCGGCCTGCAACGCCAGCACCTGGCGGCGGTGCGCGCGGCGCGCGAGGTGTGCGGCGGCGGGGTCAAGGGCGACTGGCCCGGCAGCAGGGAACTGGTGTTCGGTCCCGGCCCGGCGCAACCGGGCCGTTATGCATTCGATATCGGCAGCGCCGGCAGCGCCACGCTGGTGCTTCAGACCGTGCTGTACCCGCTGTGGCAGGCCGGTGGCGCCAGCGAAGTTGAAATTGCCGGCGGCACCCACAACCCGATGGCGCCGCCGTTTGATTTCATTGCCGAAAGTTTCCTGCCCTGGCTGGAACGGGCCGGGGCGCGGGTGGTTGCCGGCCTGGAACGTCCGGGGTTCTACCCCGCCGGCGGCGGCCGTGTGCGCGCCGAAATCCGCACGCAAGCCCCGGCCGGCGAGGCGCGGGCCGAAAAACTGGCCGGTGTGGAGCTTCACGCCCGGGTGATGCTGGCGCGCCTGCCCGACAGCGTGGCCGAACGCGAGCTGCGCGTGCTGCAGAACGCGCTGGGGCTGCGGCCTGAACACGGCCGTATCGAACGCCACGAAGCCGCCAGCCCCGGCAACGTGGTGATGGTGCTGATCCGCCACGCCCACGGCGTGGAACTGGTTTCGGTGCTGGGGAGAAGGGCCGCCCGGCCGAAGACGTGGCAGCCCAGGCCGCGCGCCAGGCGCGCGCCTTTCTGGATGCCGGCGCGCCGGTGGGCGAATACCTGGCCGACCAGTTGCTGCTGCCGCTGGCGCTGGGCGCCGGCGGAAGTTTTGTCACCGGGGCGCTCAGCGGCCACACGCGCACGAACATGGCCACGATCGCGCTGTTTCTGGGCGACTGTATTGCCGTGGAACCGCTGGCCGGCGGCCGCAATCGCGTAGTGGTCCGGCCGCGCGGCTGACGGCCGCGCCATCTTCAACCCGGCGCCGCCCGGCGCTAAAGTCAGGCCGGAGAACACCATGGCCGATGCCGCGTCCACCGTGCCTGAAAAGGCCGCGCCTTCGCGCGTGATTGTGGAAGTCCTGACCAGTTCGCTGGCCGGCCGGCGCTTTGCCTATGGTTCGGTCGAGTTGCGCAAGGGTGTTCTGCTGGGCCGCGCGCCCGACTGCACGATCCGCTTTGACGCCGCCCGCGACCTGAAGGTGTCGGGTCACCACGCGCTGCTGGAAGAACGCATGGACGGCGTGTTCGTGCGCGACCAGGGTTCCAGCAACGGGCTGTACCTGAACCGCGAACGCGTCACGGCCGAAGGCGCGCGCCTGTACAACGGCGACGAACTGCACCTGGGCCAGGAAGGCGCGATCGTGCGCCTGTTGATCCCCGGCGAAGACCGCCCGCCCGTCAGCGCGTTTCCCGCGCCGTCGCAGCACCCCAAGTCCGCGCCCGCGTCCGGCGACGCCGCCAGCCTGACCATGATGGTCAACAACATCGGCAGCAAGGTCGGCGCCGGCGACAAGACCAAGCACCTGCTCAAGGCCGTGGCCGAAGAGCTGGAAGCCCGCGCGGAGAAAAAGACCGGCGCGCTGGTCACGGTGGTGGGGGCGCTGTTTCTGCTGATTGTGGCCGCCGGCGCGATCGGTGTGTGGTACTACCAGCATGAAGAAGCGGCCAAGGTTGCCGCCCAGGCCCGCGGCGACGCCGAACTGCAGGCGCGCGAAAAAGAACGCGACGATGCCGAAAAGGCCCGCCAGCAGCGCGAAAAGGACCGCGAAAAGGAACTGGAAGACCTGCGCCGCCAGTTGGCCGGTCTGCAGGCGGCGATGGAAAAGCAGGAAAAACTGGCCGATGACCTGCGCGCCGAACAGAACCGGCGCTTTGAAGACATCAAGAAAGAGGTGGGCGAATCCACCGCCGCGCGCCTTAAGGAAATCAGCGAGGCCCAGTTCAAGTCACTCAAGGAAGCCACCGACGAACAGCTTCGGGCGCTCAAGGAGTTCAAGCCGCCCTCAGGCGACGAATCATTCCGCGAACTGGTGGACAAGTACAACCCCGGCGTGTTTCTGATTTTCGTGCAGTACCCGCTGCTTGACGCCGACGGCAACGCCGTGGGCGTCGAGGGCGGCAACGGCACCGGCTGGTGCGCCAGGATTGAGGGCCGCAAGGCCTGGGTCGTGACCAACAAGCATGTGATCAAGCCGTTTCAGTTCAACGCCGAACTCGCCCTCAGCCACGCGATCCGCGACGTCAAGCCCGCGCCCATGGACCGCTGGACGATCGCCTGCTGGCAGCCGGGCATGAAGCTGCGTGAAAAGGTGGGCGACAGCATGCTGAACGTGGCACAGGCCTGGGCGATGCTGCCGGGCGCGCGCGGGGGCAAGGGTACACTGCGCGTGGCCGGGTTTGCCGACGACGACTTTGTGCGCTTTGGTAACGACTACAAGCTGGTGCTGCAGCAGAACGGCTTCAAGACCGAACTGCCGCCTGACATCATTGCCCGCGTCAAGGCCGCGGGCATCCACGCCGACACGTTCAATGACCTGGCGCTGCTGGAACTTGAACTGCGCAACCCGGCCGACCTGACCACGGTGCTGCCCATGGCCAGCGAGGAAGACCTGCAACGGTTGCACCAGATGGACCGCGTGATGAGCCTGGGCTATCCGCTGGGCATGAGCGTGATCAAGGGAACCACCGTGACGACCAGCCCCGCGACGGGCGAAATCCGCAGCAAGCAGTACGAGGTAGGCAAGATCGGCACTTCGGCCCCGATTCTGCCCGGCAACAGCGGCGGGCCGCTGGTCAGCGCCGACGGCAAGGTGGTGGGGGTAATCACCCGGCGCTTTGAAGCCACCCAGGGCGAGGCGATTACCGCCACGCACGCGCGGTTGCTGGTGGAAAAGTTCGCGCGCTAACCCGGAAAGTCCTTCAGCAGTTGTTTCCAGCCGTCGCTGTCGTGCAGCGGCGCAGCCCAGGGCCGCGACACCACAAACTCGCGGTCCGCGCCGTTTTCCAGCGCCTTGCGCAGCCAGGCAAGCGCAACCTCGGGCTTGTTGTCGTGGGCAAGCGCCACACGCGCCAGCACCAGCGGCGAATCGGCGTCCTTGGGGTCCAGCGCCAGACATTTTTCCGCCGCCTGGCGCGCGGCCTCGTACTCGGCCAGTTCCGACTGGGCCACGGCCAGCAGGCGGTACAGTGTGGGCGTTTTCGTCTCCAGCGCCACGGCTTTGTTCAGGGCCTTGGCCGCCGAAGCGTGCTGGCCCTGTTCAAAATGCGCTCGGCCCAGAACGTACCACGAAAGCCACTGGTCGGGCGCCAGTTGCGAGGCCTTGTGGCCGAACTCCTGGGCGGTCTCAAACTCGGCGTTTTCGATCGCGGCGATGCCGGCCTCCTGGGCGGCGGCGGCGTTGCGCGGGTTGAGCGCAAAGGCCGCGGCAAAGGCGGCCTGGGCCTGGGGCCAGCGGCCCAGGTTCTTGCAGCACAGCCCCAGCGTCCACTGGGCCTTTTCATTCTTGGGGTTCACCTTGACGCACTGTTCGAAGGCCGCGGCGGCGTCGGCAATGCGGTTCTGGCGGATGCGCGCCACGCCGATGTTGAACCAGGGCCAGGCGTCCTGTTTGTTGGCGCGGGCCGCGGCCTCGTAGCTTTCAATCGCCAGGTCGTACTGCTTGAGTTCCTGGCGCGCGTGGCCGATCTGGTTGTGGGCCTCGGCGTTGTTGGGGTCCAGTGCCAAAGCGCGCTTGCCGGCGTTTACGGCCTCTTCGTGGCGGCCCAGTTCGTACAGCAGCGCCGCCGACGACACCCAGGGCGCGGGGTTTTCGGGGTCGCGCCGGGCCTGTTCGGCGCGGGCCTTCAGCGCGTCTTCGAACTTTTTCTGGCGGATGTGAATGTTGGCCATGAGTTCCCAGGGCCGGGCGTAGCCCTCGGCCAGTGCGGCCACCTCGCGGGCCACGGCCAGGGCTTCGTCGTTGCGGCCCAGCGTGTACAGCATGGCCGCCACGTCGCAGCGGGCGGCGGGGTCTTCGGTGGCAAGCTCTTTGGCCTTGTCCACGGCGCGGTTGGCGGCCTCGAAGTCCTTCAGGTAGATTTCGCTCTGGCACAACTGCACCCAGCTCAGCACATGGTCGGGGCGGCAGCGTGTGGCCTGCAGCGCGTGGTCGCGGGCCTCTTTGGGGCGGTTCAGCTTGTTGGCGCACAGCGCGGCATTGATCCAGGCGTCGCCAAACGTCGGCTCGATTTCGGCGGCCTTGAGAAACCGCGCCAGCGCCTGTTCGGTGCGGCCCAGCAGCATCAGGCAGCTTGCGACCTCAAAGTGCGGCCGCGCGCCCAGCGCGCGCTGGGCGCAGGCTTCCTCGGCGTGCGGCAGGGCGTCGGCCACGCGGCCCTGCATTTTCAGGCAGATCGCCAGGTTCAGGCGCGCCATGCTGTTGCGCGGGTTGATTTCCACGGCGCGGGTGTGGTGCTCGATCGCGGTGGGCCAGTTGCGCAGGCCCTGTTCGGCCATGCCCAGGGCGGCCCAGGCCTCGTCGAACTCAGGCTGGCTTTTCACGGCGCGGCGCGCGCAGCCCAGCGCATCGTCAAACCGGCCCAGCATGACCAGCGTCTTGGCGCGGGCGATTTCGGCCACGCCCCAGTTCGGGCGCAGGGCCAGCGCGGCCTCGGCGGACTGCAGGGCGGCGTCGTATTGCTTGAGCCCCTGGCGGGCCTCGCACAGGGCGATGTGCGCCTGGGGGAACTCGGGCTCGGCCGCCAGGGCCTGCTGGGCGTACTGTTCGGCGCGGGCGTAATCGCCGCGCCAGGTTTCAGCCAGCGAAAGGTTGGTCAGGGGCGCGGGGCGGCCGGGCCGCAGTTCCAGCGAACGGTTCAGCGCCAGGATGCCCTCGTCGTATCGCGACAGCATCAGCAGCACCGTGCCGTACTGCATCCAGACCTGCACATGGCGCGGAAACTCGGCCGTCAGAGGCTCGACCATGGCCAGCGCCTCGCCCAGGCGGGCCTGGCGCATCATGGCGATGCTGACATTGACGCGCGGTTCGACGGCGCCGGGCATGCGTTCGCAGGCGCGTTCAAAATCGGCCAGCGCGTCGGCGATCCGGCCCAGTTCCAGACGCGCGGTGCCGCGTTCGTTGTACAGCACGCCTTCGCGCGAGTTGCGCAGCAGGCCCTGGGTCAGCAGTTGTTCGGCCTGTTCGGGATCAAAGTGCCGGTTCAGGGCGCGGTCGTCGTGCACAAACACGCTGGCGCGCACCAGACCTTCCAGCAGGTAGGGTTCCCACAGCGAGCCCTCAAGCTCGCGCGCGCGGCGCGCCAGGTCAAGCGCGGCGCCGAAGTCGCCGTCCAGAAGTTCGACATAGCCGCGGCCCACCAGCGCCAGCGGGTCGTCCGGCGCGATTTTGCCCGCGCGCTCGTAGAAGTCGCGGGCGGCTTTGGTGTCGCGCAGGTACAACCGGGCAAAGTCGCCGGCATAGACCAGGCTGCGGGCGTCGCCGGGCGCGCCGTCGGCGCGGGCAAGCTGGTCCACGCGGCCGTAACAGTCCAGCGCGCGGGGGTCAAAAAAGAAGTGGTGCAGGCGCGCCAGGGCGAACCAGGGGTCCATGTAGGCCTCGTCGGCCCGGGTTGCCCGTTGCAGGGTGTCGGCGGCCTCGGCGCGGGTGGCGTCGCGCAGGGCCGGGTCGGTGATGTCGCGGGCGCGTTCGGCCTGTTCGGTGCCGACGCGGAAGATTTCGGCGGCTCTGGCGCGGCGGGCCAGGGCCTGTTCGCGGGCCAAAGCGGCGTCCTTGAGTTCGCGCTCGCGCGCGGCGGTCTGTGATTCGGCCCGTGCGCGCCGCTGCGCCTCATCTTCGGCCAGTTTGGACGCGGCCAGAAGCTGGCCTTCCTGTTCCAGGGCTTCCTGGCGTGCCTGCGCCACCAGAAACAGGATCGCGGCCACGGAAACCAGCACCACGGCGCAGGCGGCGGCGGTGGACATGCTCAGCGTCGGGTGGCGGCGCACCCACTTGGCGGCGCGCACCGCTGGCGGATCGCGCCGCACCGAAACCGGCCGCCCGGCCAGGTAATTTTCCACGTCTTCCTTGAGCGCGCGCACGGTGGGGTAGCGCCGCGACTGAAGGTACGCCAGCGCGTGCATGGCCACGGCTTCAAGTTCCGGCGGCACGCGCCCGCCGGGCAGACGGGCCAGCAGGGCGCGCAGCTCGGGGTCTCTGGCGGCGCGGGCCGAGGGCGGGGTAATTTCGCCCTCGGCGGCGCGTTCAATGATCTGGGTTCCGCCTTCTCCCTGGTAGGGTGGCCGCAGCACCAGCAGTTCGTACAGAATCGCGCCCAGGGCAAACACGTCGGTGGTCTGGTCAATCCGGCTGACCTGGCCGCGGGCCTGTTCGGGCGCCATATACGCGGGCGTGCCGGCGATGGTGCCTTCCATGCTCAGGGCGCTGGGGCGGGTGTCGCCCTGCAGCTTGCGCTGGCTGCTGTCGGTTTCAATGCCGCCGGCGGATTCAACGCCCGGCGCCTCGGGCTGGTTCAGAATCCGCGCCAGACCCCAGTCCATGACCAGCACTTCGCCATACCGGCCCAGCATGATGTTTTCAGGCTTGAGGTCGCGGTGGATCACGTTGTGGGCGTGGGCGAAACTGAGCGCGTCGCAGATCTTGAGAAACACCTGCAGCAGGCGGTCCAGGGGGTATTCGTCGCGGGTGGCCGGGTCGCCGGCGCGCAGCGCGCGGATCACGTCGTTCAGGGGCCGCCCGCGCACCAGTTTCATGGTGAAGTACACGCGGCCGTCGGCATCGGCGCCCAGTTCGTGAACCGGCACAATGTTGGGGTGTTCCAGCTGGCCGGTGATCTGGGCTTCCTCGATGAAGCGGCGCAGCACCGCGTTGCCGTTGGGCGTGCCGGCCTGGGCGCGGTCGGCGCGCACGACCTTCATGGCCACGTCGCGGCGCAGATCGGTGTCGCGCACGCGCAGCACCACGCCCATGCCGCCGCGGCCGAGTTCAGTGGCCGACACGTAGCGGGCGCCGGCGCGCACGCTGCCGCTGGCGCGCGAACTGAAGTCGTTGGCGACGGGGCGTGTCGGCGCCTGGCTGGCGCGGCTGGAGCCGTCGTTCAGGTCGCCGGTCTGCAGCTCAATCGGTCTTGAATGCAGGCCGGCGCCGGTGGCGCGCTCCAGGCGTGACAGCACGGATTCGTTGCCTGTTCCGGCATCCAGCGCCAGCAACGTGCGGCCGGGGCCGGTTTCGTCGGCCGGAGCGGTGACTTCCAGCAGGGTTTCGCCGACGGGCGGCAGAGGCGTGCCGGCCGGATTGGTTGGGGGCAAGGGTTCGGTCATGGCGACTCCCCGCGAGCGAACCGGAGAGTCTAGCCATGTGAGGTTAAACCCGCGAGCACGCGCCCGGGGTTCGGAATCTTTCCGGCGCGAGCGCGCCGGAAACCGGTTGTTCCCGCGACGAGCCCGCGGTCGCGAACTATGGCCGGCTGAACTGCCGCCGCCGGCTCAGACTTTGGCGCGGGCGCTTGGCTATTCGTCAATTTCGATCGGTTTCTTTTCGGGCGGTTTGGCCGGCGGTTTTTCGCCCGTCACCGGCTTCTGGTCGGGTTTCTTTTCTTCTTTGGGTTCGGGCTTGGGTTCAGGCTTGGCGGATTTTTTGCCGGCCTTGCCGAACCACACCGGCAGGTTGTCTTTTTCCAGGCACAGAATGATGGTCCAGTGCGCGGTGTTCCAGACCGGGCCCAGATCAAGGTCGTTGTTGCGGCCCATCTGGGCGCTTTTTGGTGGGGCGCCCGGTGAAGGTGCCGTCGGGGTTGCGCAGCATGGTGCATTCGTTGCGCTGGGCGGCCCAATAGGCGTCCCAGGTCTTGCCGCCCTCGCGCCAGCAGGCGCCGGCGGCGCTCAGGTGGTGCATGGTCGGGCTTACGTGGCCGTCAATGATGTCATGCAGGTTGCCCGCCAGGTATCCCACCATCGGCTTGTAAAACGGGTGGTCGGCGCGGCCCACGGCGCCAAAGGCCAGAATCGCGCCGCCGGTGCGGCCGGGGTCGCCCCAGCCCACCTGGCCCTGTCGCGTGCTGTAGCCCACGCCGCCCTTGCCGCCGCCGCAGGCCTGCACGTAGGCCAGCGCCTTTTCCAGTTTGGCCTTGTCCACTTCCAGGCCGTTCTGCATGGCGCCGCCCAGCGCGGCGATGCAGTAGTTGCTGACGATTTCCAGTTCAAGGTAATTCAGGGCGTTGGGGCCGCCGGGGCCGTGGGCAAAGCCGCCGCTGGCCTCCATGTTGGCCAGAATCTGGTCGCGCACCCAGGCCAGTTTTTCCTTCAGGCCGGGCAGGGGCGAAGCCGCCAGCACTTCGGCCAGAAACATGCCGCCATAGCCCAGGCCCCAGTTGGTCTGGTTCCAGTTGGCGCCGCCGCGGGCGCCGGCGTTGCCAAAGGCGCTTTCCTTGCCGACGTTGGCCATCACGAATTCGGCCGCGCGCCTGACGTTGGTTTTGTAGTCGCCTTTGGCCGCGTTGTGGCCGGCGGCCAGCATGGCCAGGCCGCACAGGCTGGTCATGACCACACGGCCGTTTTCGGCGCTGAGGTGACATTCCCATCCGCCGTCGCCCTGCTGCTGTTTGGCAAGGTATTCCAGTGCCCTGGTGACCACGGCGTCGCGCATCTTGCCGGCGGGGAATTTTTTCGCGTCCGGACCGTAGGCGGGCACGGTGACTTTCAGGTTGAGTTCCTTGCCGTCGCGCAGCACGCGCAAGTCCACCACGGCGTCTTTGTCTTTTTTGGCCTGTTCGGCCAGTTCGATCGCCGCGCCCAACTCGTGGTAGGCGTCCGACTTGAAGGCATTGGGCGCGCCCAGAATCAGGTCGCCCTCGCGCAGTCCGCCGGCCTCGCCGGGGGCCTTGGCGAATACTTCGCGCACGTCAAGGGCCAGGCGCGGGTTGGTGGCCATGGCGGCCTTGCCGCCGATCGGGCCAAGGTTGTACAGGTCGGCGCCGCTGCCCTGGGGTCGCGCGCCGTTGCCGCCGCCGGGAAAGCCGGGCGGAAGACCGGGCGGTTGGCCGCCGCCGCCGCCGGGCGGTGGAACCGGGATGGGCGGAGTGCCGGGGGGCAGACGCTGGGCGTCTACGGTCAGGGCAAAGGGAACCGTCAGCGCGGCCAGTGCGGCCAGCGCAAGCAGCAGACGCGGCATGGTGTCTCCAGAAGACCGGTCGCCCAGAGACCGGTCGCCCTGATAGTGGAGGCGGTGCGTGGAACCTAACGCGGAAGTGTGTAATGGGTGTGTCAGGGGCGTGGTTCGAAGTTCCGGGTGCGTGGTTAAAGGCGAACCAATCGGGGTGCCGGCCCGACGTGACATTGATGTTTGGGTAATCCGGCGCGCCGCGCGCTGTCCGGGGCAACTTGTGCCCACCTAATCCGGCACAAGGCCCAAGGCGGGCGGCACAAACCACAAAATGTTGGGGTTGTAGTGAACTTTGTGCTTGCGTCGTACAACGCGTGTCTATGATTGCGCACTGTCATACCAGCAATTGGGGATTTGATGCGCTGCCCGTTCTGCAAAGTGGACAACGACCGAGTGGTGGACTCGCGGGCCTCTTCCGAGGGCGCGGTGGTGCGCCGGCGCCGCGAATGTCTGGCCTGCGGCAAGCGCTTTACCACCTATGAGCGCATCGAGGAAACGCCGCTGCGCGTGATCAAGAAAGACGGCTCGCGCGCGCCCTTTGACCGCGAAAAGATCCGCCACGGCATCCAGCGCGCCTGTGAAAAGCGCCCCGTCAGCGCCGCCCAGATCGAACAGGTCGTGCAGGACATTGAAGACGACGTCAGCAAGCGCTACGACCGCGAAGTGCCCACGCGCGTGATCGGCGAACTGATCATGGAAAAGCTCAAGGCCATAGACAGCGTGGCCTATGTGCGCTTTGCCAGCGTGTACCGCGAGTTCAAGGACACGGCGGACTTCCTGGCGGCGATTGAAGGGGCGAAGAAATAGGTGGAGTGCGCACTTTGCACTTCACCTGCTACCACACATCCATCAGCAGGGCCGCCAGCAGGGCCGGCAGGTACAGCAGGCTGGCGTAAAACACGCCGCGCGTGCTTTGCGGCGTGCGGCGGCGCGCGTGCACCAGCCCCGCGGCCAGAAACGCCAGCCCCAGCACCAGCGCGCCCACGCCGTATTTGGGCGCGGCCATGCCCACCAGCACCGGCAGCAGGCTGGTCAGCAGCAGCGCCACGCACCAGACGGCAATCTGGCGCGCCACCAGGCCGCCCTCTTCGTCCACCACGCTGAGCATGCGCATGCCGCCGCGGCGGTAATCGTTGCGGTACAGCCAGGCAATGGACCAGAAATGGGGCAACTGCCACACGTACAGAATCGCAAACAGCACAAACGCGCCCAGCTGAATGCGGCCGGTGGCCGCGACCCAGCCGATCACCGGCGGCAGCGCGCCCGGAACCGCGCCGACCAGCGTGTTGGCCGTGGTGCGTGTCTTCAGCGGCGTGTAGATGCCAAGGTAAATCGCCGTTGTTGCCAGTGTCAGCGCGGCCGCCAGCAGGTTCACCCACAACGCCACCAGCGCCGTGCCGACCGCCACGGTGCCCAGCCCCAGCGCCAGCGCCGTGCCTGGCCGCATGCGCCCCGACGGCAGCGGCCGGTTGCGGGTGCGTTCCATGCGCGCGTCCAGGTCGCGTTCCAGGTACTGGTTCAGCGCACCGGTGCCGCCGGCTACCAGCGACACGCCCAGCATCGTGGCCAGCAGAATCACCACGTTGGGCATGCCCGGCGCGGCAATGAAATAGCCCGCCGCCACCGTCACCATCACCAGCGCCGAAAGCCGCGCCTTGCCCAGCGCCGCCAGGTCGCGCACCAGGCCCGCCGCCGCGGCCTCGAAGTCCTGTGCCTTGCTGTGGCGCATGCCCTCGGGGGTGGCGGTAAGCCGGAACAGCCACAGCGCCTGCACGCTCAAGAGCGCCAGAATCAGCGCGCCGCACACCACGTGGGCGCTGCGCATCAGGCCGACGGCGCTGGCCAGCTCACTTACGTACATGTCGCCGCCGGTCAAAAGGTACGGCGTAAGCCCCAGAAACACCTGCAGACACAGCAGCAGGCAGGTAGCCCAGGCCGTGCGCCGCAGCGGGCTGTGCGGGTGATGGCGCATGATGCGCAGCGCCGTGGCGATGATCGCCGCGGCCACCAGCGTGGCCCCGGCAATGTGCCACAGCACGCCGTGGCCGGTCTGGCGCACGTATGTGCCCAGCCCGAGCTGAACCACCGCCAGCACCACGGCAAGACCGGCCAGCCAGCGGCTTGCCGTTGCCGCCGGGGCGCGCGTCGCGGCCCAGTCGGCCAGCCAGCGCCGCGAAGTCAGCACCGCCGTGCAGCACAGCGCCGCGAAGATCACCTGGGCGGTGATGCCGTGGATCATGGCCTTGACGGCGCGGCGCAGTTCGACATCAAAGCCGCCGCCGGTGAAATCCAGCACCGTGTTCTGCACCGTCGGGTCACTGACCACCAGCACGCGCAGGCCGCCGATCAGACCCTGAAGGGAAATCAGCGCCAGCGCGATCAGGCCCAGCCAGCGCCGCGGGCGGCCGGGGTTGCCCCGGTACATGGAAACGGCAAGACCGATGCCGGCAAAGCCCACCAGTGTGCCGATCACGCGGTGGCCGTCCTCCCAGGCGCGGCCGCCGTCGGATTGCCACCAGGTGGCAAACCATTCCCAGAACCGCCATGACCAGCCGGGGTTGGTGTCGCCGGCGCGGGTGGTGGTGACAATCGCGCCCACGGCAATCAGAAACAGCGCCAGGCTGACACACACCCAGGCCAGCCGATGGGCCCGGGTCTGCCAGGGGTTCAATTGCGGGACGGTGTCGTGCATCGGCGCGCAGCATAGCGGCGGCGGACCGGGGCGGGGAGTCGGTGGATGGCCCGAAGTTGCCGGCCACAACCGGTCGGCGCGCCCGCCATTTCGGCCCGTGGCGGTCTGAATTGCGCGCGCTGAGACCCCTGTCTCGCGGTGCTTCGAACCGAAAGGATTTCCTCTACACGAAGGCGCCGCGTCATGCTAAAGCGAGCAGCCGCGACGGGGTTTTAAGCCCGTCGCGGCGAACATTTCACGGACTGTCCACGATGCGGTTGCGGCCTGTCTATTCGTGTGTTCTGGCGCTTGCGGTTACGGCCGCTGCCGGGTCGCTGTGTGCCCAGAGCATCGCCGAACAGCAGATGGCCGAACAGCTCAAGGGCGTGGATGTCGTGCAGAAAATCGGCGACAAACTGCCGCTGGATGTGCCGTTTGTGGACGACAACGGCCGCAACGTCACGCTGGCGCAATACTTCAAGCCCGGCGTGCCGGTGCTGATCACGCTGAACTACGCCGACTGCCCGCGCAACTGCAGCCTGCAACTGACTGACCTGGCCCGGGCGCTGCGCGAAATGCAGTGGAAGCCCGGCACCGAATTCACCATCGTCACCATCAGCGTGGACCCGGCCGAAGACTTCAAGCGCGCGCGCCAGAGCAAGATCCGCTATCTGGGCGCCAGTGAATCCGGCAGCAGCGTGGACAAGGGCTGGCACTTTCTGACCAGCAGCGACGAATCCAACGCCCGCCGTGTGGCCGACGCCCTGGGCTACCACTACCGCTACGATGTCGAAACCAGACAGTACCTGCACAAGACCGCCATGTTCATTGTCACGCCCGATGGCGTGATCTCGCACTACATCCGTTCGCTGGGCTATGACGGCTCGATGCTGGAGGGCTACCTCCAGGCCAGCGCCCAGGGCCGTCTGGGCGCGCCGATCAGCGACGACGGCACCGGTTTCGGCCTGAACTGCTTTGTCATGGAATACACGGACAACATCGGCCGGGCGTACCTGATGATGCGCATCGGGGGCTCGGCGGTGCTGGCATTTGTGGTGTGCTTTGTGGGCTACTTCTGGCTGCGCGAACTCAAGCGCGTTCGCGCCGCCCGGCGCCCGAATCTGGAAACCGCCTGATGACATCCATGCCCGGATACCTGGACACTCTTGCCGCCCTGCCGCTTGCCCGCCAGGGATCGTTCTGGTTCCCGCCCCAGGCCTCCAGCGTGGCCGCGGGAACCGACCTGCTGTATGACATCATTCTGTGGCTTTGCGTGCTGTTTTTTGTCGGCATCTGCGGCACGACGATTCTGTTTGTGGCGCGCTACCGCAAGCGCCCCGGCCACAAGGAACAGAAAACCTCCACGCACAACCTGATTCTGGAAGTGACCTGGTCGGTCGTGCCGCTGATCATGCTGATGGTGGTGTTCGGCGTCTCGATGTACTGGTACCTCGAGATGATCAACCCGCCCAGGGACGAAAAAGTCTACGACATCACCGTGCGCGGCCAGAAGTGGAGCTGGAGCTTCAAGTACGAAGGCGACCCGTTTGAATCCCAGATGGTCACGCCGCGACTGCACGTGATCAAGGATCAGGCCTACCGGCTGGTGATGGATTCGCCGGATGTGATTCACTCGATGTACCTGCCGGCGTTCCGCGTCAAGCAGGACTGCGTGCCTGGCCGCTACAACAAGCTGTGGTTCCGCCCGACCATGGCCGGCGAGTTTCCGCTGTACTGCACCGAATACTGCGGCGACGACCACAGCAACATGATCACGACCGTGGTCGTGCACGAAGACCCCAACGCCTGGCGCGACTGGATCATCAAGGAAGGCGACCTGAAGAACCAGCCGCCGGTGCAGCGCGGCCAGATCATCTGGGAGCGCAACTGCAAGATCTGCCACACGATTGACGGCAAAAAGGGCACCGGGCCCAGCTTCAAGGGCATCTGGGGCAAGGAAGAGGAAATGAGCGACGGCAGCAGGGTGATCGTGGACGAGGCCTATGTGCGCGAGTCGCTGAACGAGCCCGGCAAGCGCATCGTCAAGGGCTACCCGAACTCCATGACGCCGTTCAAGTTCCAGGATTACGAATACGAAGGCATCTACGCGTTCCTGAAGTCTCTCAAGGACAAGTAGGGCGCGGGCCGACCGCAAGGACACTGCAATGGCTGGTGGCGTAGTCGAGAAACCCGAGGGCGCGTACGGCGGTTCCACGCGGAACTACCTGAACGAAACCCGCGGCATCAAGAACTGGATCATCACGCTGGACCACAAGCGCATCGCGATGATGTACCTGGTCGCGGTCACGCTGGCGCTGCTGCTGGGCGGCTTCTTTGCCGTGGCCCTGCGCACCGTGCTGTGGGACGGCGCCGTGCGCGACCCCAACGACCTGATTCTGGGGATGCGCGTCGAGCAGATGTACAACAAGTATTTCACCCTGCACGGCGCGGTGATGGTGTTCATGTTCATCATCCCCGGCATTCCGGCGTCGCTGGGCAACTTTATTCTGCCCATGCAGCTTGGCACCAAGGATCTGGCCCTGCCGCGCATCAACCTGATGTCGCTGTACCTGTACTGGATCGGCGCCACGCTGTTTGTCGGCGTGCTGGCCTTTGGCGGTCTGGACACCGGCTGGACGCTGTACCCGCCCTACAGCCTTGACCGCCAGACCAGCATCCCGCTGATTCTGGCGCTTTCGGCCGTCTTCATCCTGGGCTTTTCGTCCATCCTGACCGGGCTCAACTTCATTGTCACCATGCACCGCCTGCGCCCGCCCGGCATGGGCATGTACGACATGCCGCTGTTTCTGTGGGCGCTGTACGCCACCAGCCTGATCCAGGTTCTGGCCACGCCGGTGATCGGCCTGACGCTGGCGCTGGCGATGGTCGAGCACATGTTCCACATCGGGATTTTCCTGCCCCAGTACGGCGGCGACCCGGTGTTGTTCCAGCACTTCTTCTGGTTCTACAGCCACCCGGCGGTGTACATCATGATCCTGCCGGCGATGGGCGTTCAAAGCGAACTGATCGCCACCTTCTCGCGCAAGCACGTGTTCGGCTACAAGGCCATCGGCTGGTCGTCCATCGCGATCGCCGCGATCGGCTTCATCGTCTGGGGCCACCATATGTTTGTGGCCGGCCAGTCGCCGGCGGCGGGGCTGATCTTCAGCTTTTTGACCTTCTTTGTGGCGATTCCCAGCGCGATCAAGGTCTTCAACTGGGTCGCCACCATGTACCGCGGCAGCATTGAGCTCAAGACGCCCATGCTGTACGGGCTGGCGTTCATGTACCTGTTCGGCATCGGCGGTTTGACCGGCCTGTTTCTGGCCAGCATCGCCAACAACGTGCACCTGCATGACACGTACTTTGTGATCGCGCACTTCCACATGGTGATGGTGGGCAGCACGCTGAACGCCTTCTTTGGCGGCGTGCACTACTGGTGGCCCAAGATGACCGGCCGCATGTACAACGAGACGCTGGCCAAGATCGCCTGCGGTCTGGTGTTTCTGGGCTTCAATCTGGCGTTCATGCCGCAGTTTGTGGCCGGCACGCGCGGCATGCCGCGGCGCTATGCCAACTACGCCGACGAGTTCACGACCTTCCACCAGATTTCAACCGTCGGCGCCTACGTGCTGGGCGCGGGTGTGCTGCTGCAGGTGATTTACCTGACCTACAGCTGGTTCAAGGGCCCGCGCGCGCCCAAGAATCCCTGGGGCGCGGCCAGCCTGGAATGGCAGGCCGACAGCCCGCCGGACTTCCACAACTTCACCAAGCCCGTGATCGTGATGGCCGCCTACGACTACGAGAACTGGGAATACGACCCCAACACCGGCGGCTATGAACTGCGCAAGGAAGTGGTGGAAAGCGGCCGCAGTCTGGCCACCGCTCACCACTAGCACCGGGGGCACGACGGCACATGAGCACCAGCACCGCGCACAGCCACGATACCCACGCTCTTCCGCCCAGGCCGAAAGAGCTGGCCATGCACTTTGACACCCTGCACAACCAGTACCAGGCCGGCAAGCTGGGCATGTGGCTGTTTCTGGGCCAGGAAGTGCTGTTCTTTGCCGCGCTGTTCACGGCCTATGCCGTGTACCGCGGCAACCACACCGAAATGTTTCACGTGGGCCAGTACTTTCTGGACTGGCGCCTGGGCGCGACCAACACGATCGTGCTGCTGTTCAGTTCCATGACCGCGGCCTGGTCGGTGCGCTGCGCGCAATTGGAACAGCGCCGGGGTCTGGTGCTGACCATCGCCATCACCTGGCTGTGCGCGCTGACGTTCATGGTCGTCAAGTACTTTGAATACACCCACAAGATTCACGTCGGGTCGGTGTGGGGCGACAGTTTCCACATCCACAACATGGCTGACCTGCCCAGGGGCGTGGTGGACTGGCTGTACAAGCACAACCCCGGCCTGGCCCAGATGCAGGGCGAGGAACAGCTTGCGGCCGTCAACGACATGCTGGGCAAGAACGGTCTGGGGCTGGGCAGTTTCTTTGCCGTTTACTTCTGCATGACCGGCCTGCACGGCATTCACGTTCTGGTGGGTATGGGCGTTTACGCCTGGCTGTTTGTGCGGGCGCTCAAGGGCCATTTCAACCGCAGGTATTACGGCGCCGTGGACAACGTGGCGCTGTACTGGCACATCGTGGACCTGATCTGGATCTTCCTGTTCCCGCTGCTGTACCTGATCGGTTAGCGGCCAACGAGACGCGACATGAGCGACGCCCACGCGCATTCCCACGGCGACCACGGCCACGGCGAGGCCCTGCCCGGCACGATCGGCCACGTCACTTCCGCCAAAACGCTGGTGATGGTGTTTCTGACCCTGGTGCTGCTGACGGTGATTACCGTGGCGGCGGCCCAGGTGGACGTCGGCCGCCTGAACGTCGTGGGCGCGCTGGCGATTGCCGTGGTCAAGGGCAGCATCGTGTGCCTGTGGTTCATGCACCTGCGCTATGACAAGCGGTTCAACTTCTTCATCATGCTGGGGTCGGTGCTGACACTGCTGTGGATGGTGGGCTACATCCTGTTTGACACCAAGCTGTACCAGCACGACATGGAAAACTACCGCAAGAACAAGACCGTGGACGGCAAGGTCAAGCCCGAATAGCGCCGCCCATGACCGCCAAAGCCACCATCACCGGGCTGGCGCTGGGCCCGGCCGGCTCGCACCCGCCGCTGTACCGCCAGGCGCGCGAAGAACTGCTGCTTGTGGCCGGCAGGGGCGTGCAGGGTGACAAAAAGTTCGGCCAGAGCAAAAACCGCCAGGTCAACCTGATCAACGCCCGTGCCTACGCCTGGTTTGCCGCCAGTTTCGGGCGCGCGCTGGCCGCGCCCGGCGCCTTTGGCGAACAGGTGGTGGTCAGCGACGCGCTTGACCTGAACTGGCTGCCGATTCATACCCGGCTGCGGGCCGGGGCCGCGCTGCTGGAAGTCTTCAGTGCCCGTACCCCCTGTGAATCTCTGGCGCGCGCTGTCGGCGTTGAGCCCGTCAGCCACTTTGTCGGCCGTGTCGGCATTTTGTGCCGCGTGCTGGAAGACGGCCCGGTGCGTCTTGGCGACGCCGTGACGGTTGTATGATGCGCCGCGCCCGGAGCCGTCCATGAGCCTGCCCGTTCTTGTCTCGATTGCCGGAACCTGCACCGTGCTGGCGGCCGGGTACCTGTTTCTGCCCTGGGCGCCGCAGCTTCCGGTGCTTTCGGCCGGCGATCCTCCGCGCCTGATTCTGCTGGGGCTGGGTGCCGGCTGGTCGCTGCTGGGCACGATCCAGTCCCTGCGTCTGGGTCGCGGCGGCATGAAAAAGGCGCTGGTGGCGCTGCTGTGCGCGGCCACGCTGGCCGTGGCCGGCGGCACGGCGTTCTGGGTGCTGGATTACAGCTACCGCCTGCCGGCGCCGGTGGTGGTTCAGGCGCTGGAACCGGTAAAGGCCTTTTCCGGCGCCGATCAGTCCGGCGCCACGGTCAGTGACACCACGTTGCGCGGCCGGGCCTATGCTCTGGTGTTCACGCGCGGCTTCTGGTGACCGTTCTGCGTCCAGGAACTGCAGGTGCTGCAGTCCGTGCTGGACGAACCCGAGTTCAAGGACGCCACCGCCGTCACCGTCTGCGGCGACACGCCCGAAACGGCCAGGGCCGGGGCCGAACGCTTCGGCCTGAAGTTTGCCGTGATCGGCGACCCCGAACTGCGCGTGATTGACGCCTTCGGCCTGCGCCACAACGACGCCGTGCCGGGCAAATCCACGGCGCGGCCGGCGGTGTTTTTTGTGAACGCCCGGGGCCAGGTGGTACGCGCGCTTCAGCCCGACAACTACCGCGCGCGCCTGGATGCCCCGGCGCTGCGCGACGGCCTGCGCGCGGCAATGGGCAAGTAACAGCCCACCCTTGATGCGCCCGCGCCGGGCGCTAGAGTAAACCCTCCCCCGCCGTGTGTAACCGGTCACGCCCATGAAGAACCTGTTTCTTCCGATGGCCCTGTTGCTGCTGGCGGCGGGCTGTGCCTCCAGCCAGGACACCCGCCTGTCCCGCGATCCTCGCGGCTACGAAGAGGCCATGGACAAGCTGGCGTTCGAGATCCGCAACATTGACAAGCACGTGATCGGTGCCCAGTACGCCCTGGCCGTGCCGGAATGCGAGCGCGCGCTTTCCTATGCCACGGCGCTGGTTCGCCACGACCCGGCGCGCATCGGCAACGTGTACGACGAATACAGCGAATACCAGGCCCAGGCCGACGACATGCGCCGCGCCGTGGACCGGCTGCTGTTTCTGGTTCAGCAGCGCCGCCGCGACGAAGTTCGCCAGCAGCTTGAAAACGTGGCCCGGCGCTACAACTACATGAGTTCGCGCTACGGCCCCGGCTATCAGCTTTCCGTGCTTGAACGCGACCCGCGGCAACTGGCCCGGCCCGAGTTCTACCGCGGCGAACTGCCCGGCGAACTGCGCAGCCGGTAGCCCTGTTCGTGGTGTGATTCAACCCGCCCCGAGCCTATACTCGGGGCGTTCGTTTCCGGAGGCGCCCCATGTCTCTTGCCACTGATTGCCCGCACTGCCAGAAAAACTTCATTCTGCCCGACAACCTGTTCGGCAAGCGCATCAAGTGCAAGGCCTGCGGCGGCGTGTTCCGCGTCGGCGGCGAAACCGGCACCCTGCCCGAAGCCGACGAATTTGACCGCCAGGCCGCCGTGGACCGCACCCAGGTGGACGCCCCGGCAGTTGCCGGCGACAGCGGCCCGGCCCGGCGTATGCCCGGCGCCGGCGGCGATGACTTTGCCACCCAGATGCCCACCCGCGGCGGCGACGATTTCGCCACCCAGTACCCGACCAAAGGCGGCGACGATTTCGCCACCCAGTACCCGACCAAAGGCGGCGACGACTTCGCTACCCAGTACCCCGGCAAGGGTCAGGATTTCAGCCAGACCCTGCCCGGCGCCCCCGAACAGGGCTGGGGCGACGACACTGTTTCCGACACCGCCCGCAGCTCGGGCGAAACCTGGAGCGACACCCAGGCCGACGGGCACTTCGGCGGCGAGACGTCCTCCGGCGACACCGTGGCCGACGCCCCGCCGTCTTCGGGCGATACCGTGGCCGACCAGGCGCCGTCCGCATCCGGCGACACGGTGGCCGACCAGGTGCCGCCCGCATCCGGCGACACCGCCGTAGACTTCATTCCGCCGGCCGAAGAACCTGCCGCCGCCGAACCCGAGGCCGAACCCAAAACCGGCAAACTGCCCGGCAAGGGCAAGCTGCCCGGCAAGGCCGCCAAGCTTCCGGGCAAGGCGCCGCTTGGCAAGGGCAAACTGCCGGCCGGTGACGGCGCCGAGCCCGCGGCCAAAACCGGCACGGCCAAGCTGCCCGGCAAGGGTGCCCTGCCCGACAAGGGCAAGAAACTGCCCGCCAAGGTGACCAAACCCGGCACCATGACCCCGGCGGGTGAAAAGAAAAAGGGCGGCAGCAAGCTGGTGCTGTTTCTCGTGCTGTTCCTGCTGCTTGACCTCGGCGCGCTGGCCGTGCTGGTGTATCTGCCCGACGCGCGCAAGGCCGTGGGTCTGGAAGGCCAAAGCTGGCTGAACGAGATTGCCCGCAACGTGGGCGGCCACGACGACAGCGCCAAGGGTACCCAGCCCCCGCCGGCGGGTAATGAACCGCCCGCCAATGGCGCGAACACGCCTGAACCCGAGCCCAAGCCGGAACCCAAGCCCGAGCCCAAGCCGGAACCCAAGCCCGAGCCGCAGCCGGAACCCAAGCCCGAGCCCAAGCCGGAACCCGAGCCCGAGCCCAAGCCGGAACCCAAGCCCGAACCGCCCATGCCGGAGCCTCAGCCTCCGACGCCGGAGCCGGAACCGCCCATGCCGGAGCCCCAACCTCCGACGCCGGAGCCGGAACCGCCCCAGCCCGAACCCCAACCTCCGATGCCGGAGCCGGAACCGCCTATGCCGGAGCCCCAACCTCCGATGCCGGAGCCGGAACCGCCCCAGCCCGAACCCCAACCTCCGACGCCGGAGCCGGAACCGCTGCCCGAGCCCAAGCCCGAGCCCAAGCCGGAACCCAAACCCGAGCCGAAGCCCGAACCCAAACCGGAGCCGAAGCCCGAACCCAAACCGGAGCCTCCGCCGCCGCTGCCGGAACCGAAGCCGCCGGTGGTCAAAGAGCCCGAGACCGACCCGTTCCGCACGGCCTGGCCCAAGTACGAGCGCAAGGCGCCCAAGCCCGCCGAAGCCGGCGTGGCCCGCGACTACTTCAACGAGAACTTTGACGCCCCGCGCCACGACTGGCGCTGGCTGCCCGCCGGCGCGCGCTATGTGCCCGGCAAGCCCGGCGTCAAGGGCGCCATTGAGGTGGAGGCGAACAAGGGCTTTCACATGCAGGGCCGGGTCAACGACGGCGAGATCCGCCTGACTATCTGGCGTGACATGACCGACGCCGACCGCCGCGTTACCGGCGAAAGCGCCAAAGGCTATGAGGTTCACTTCCGCTACACCGGTGCCGGCGACTACCACTCGCTGCAGGTCCGCGCCGACGGCTATTACCGCGTGCTGCGCGTCAGCGGCGGCAAGCCCACCGTGCTGGTGGGCGACAACAAGGGCGGCTATCTGCCCCTGCCGCGCTGGAACCGCGACGCCGAATACGACACGATTGTGCTGACCTTCCGCGGCAAAAACGTCTCCGGCACCTTCAACGGCCACCGTCTGGCCGCCAGCGACCAGGCCGGCGAAGGCGGCGGCCAGGTCGGCGTGCGCACCTTCAACGGGCTCAAGCTCGCGATTGAAGCCATGAGCGTGGACGAATAGGGCCCCACGGCCCCGCGCGCGGCCCCCGCCCGGCGGGGGCCGCGTCGTTTTCGGCGCCGCGTGTTATTTGAGTGAAGAACGCACAACTCGCTTCCCGATAACCCCAAGAGCAGGCCGCATCGGCGGTCTGCGACCATTCGCGGCTTTTCGGGAATCGCCATGGCAACGATGCTTGAACGGATTCTTGGCGTCTTCAGCCTGGACATGGGCATAGATCTGGGCACGGCCAACACCGCCGTTTGCGTGGGCGGCCAGGGCATCGTGCTGTGTGAACCCAGCGTGGTCGCGGTGCGCAAGGGCACGACCGAGGTGCTGAACAACGGCGACGCCGTGGGCAACGCGGCCAAGAACATGCTGGACAAGTGCCCCGGCAACATCGAGGCGATCCGCCCGCTGAAGAACGGCGTGATCAGCGACTTCGAAATCACCGAGGCCATGCTGAGCTACTTCATCCGCAAGGTTCACAACCGCGCCTGGGGGCTCAAGCCGCGCCTGATCATCAGCGTGCCGATGGGCATCACCGGCGTCGAAAAACGCGCCGTGATCGAAAGCGCCGAACGCGCCGGCGCCCGCAGCGTGTACCTGATTGAACAGCCCAAGGCCGCGGCCCTGGGCGCCGGACTGCCGATCAACGACCCGGCCGGAAGCATGATCGTGGACATCGGCGGCGGCACCACCGACGTTGCCGTGCTCAGCCTTCAGGGCGTGGTCACCTACGAAACGCTGCGCATTGCCGGCGACGAACTGACCCAGGCGATTGTGGCCTACATCAAGGACCAGTGCGGGCTGCTGGTCGGCGAACAGACGGCCGAAAAGATCAAGATCGCCATCGGCTCGGTGGTCCCGATGGAACTGCTGGGCCAGGACGAAATGCAGATGGAAATCCGCGGCCGCAACCTGGCCACCAGCCTGCCCGCCCGCACCACCATCAACAGCATCCAGATCCGCGAGGCCCTGATGCCGGTGGTGCGCCAGATCGCCCAGAGCATCAAGCGCACGCTGGAGCGCACACCGCCGGAAATCGCGGCCGATCTGGTGGACCAGGGCATCATGCTGGCCGGCGGCGGGGCAAGCCTGCGCGGTCTGGATTACTACCTCGAGCACGACGTGAACCTGCCCGTGCGCCGCGCCGAAGAGCCGATTTACGCCGTGGTGCGCGGCACCGAGGCCGTGCTGAAAGACCTCAACGGCTACACCGAATTGCTGGAATCGGCCGAGGACATTTAGCAGGCCGAACCGGTTTTCGGCGACCGCCGCCCCAACTGCGCCAAAGCCGCGCCCTGTAAAACACCGATAGGTCTTCAGGCGAGGCTGCCCGCGGTTGCCGGCGGCTTCATCGTTGCAGAGCCTTGACCTGAGCCTTGCCCGCGCGCCCATGCCCCGTTTGCGTGAAAAACTTTCGCTGCTCTGGCTGGTCCAGCACCCGCTGGTCGCCACCTGCATTCTGCTGGCGCTGACCCTGTTGTTGCCCTACACGCGCGTGGCCGAACGGCTCAAGCTGGTCACCTTTCTGCCGCTGGCCCACGCCGCCCCCGACGTGCCCCAGGCCGAAGAATCCGGCCTGTCCGAAACCGAACGCGCCCGGCGCGAACTTCTGTTCGAACGCGAGCGCGTGGCCCAGCTTGCCGCCGAAAACGCCGCCCTGGCCGCGGCCCTGGCCGGTGCCCGCGCCCTGGCCGAACCCGACCCGGCCTTTGCCGCGGCCGTGCTGCCCCCGGCGGTGCCGGCGCGCGTGATCTTTCACGGCGACGCCTCGACCTGGCGCCACTGCCTGTGGATCAACCGCGGCCGTGCCCACGGCATTGTCGAGTTCATGCCGGTGGTCAGCGGCCGCACCCTGATCGGCCGCGTCTACATGGCCGGCGACAACCACGCCTGCGTGCAGCTTGTGACCGACCCCGGCTTTGCCGCAAGCTGCGTGATCGTTGACCCGGCCCGCCCCGGCGCCGCCGCGCGCGGCGTGCTGCGCGGCAACGCATCGGCCCGGCCGCACTTTCCGCGTCTGGAACTGGAAGACGTGCCGCTGGGCGACAGCGTCAGCGCCGGCCAGCGTGTGTTGACATCGGATTTCTCGGGCCAGTTCCCGCCCGGACTGAACGTGGGCGTGGTGCGCGAGGTAATCCCGCAGGCCGGGTTTCTTCAGGTTCGCCTGGAGGCCGACCTTGATCTGGCGCGCCTGGATGTGGTTCAGGTGCTGCTGCACAAGCGGCCGGAACTTGAGGCCCAGGCGCTGGCTCTGTTGCGCAGGGGCAAGGGATGAACGCCGCGCGCGCGTTTCTGGAACGCACCGTGGCGCCGCGCGCGCGCTGGCGCCTGCTGCTGGCCGCGGGGCTTGGGCTTTCGGCGCTGCACGCGCTGGCTCTGCCGAGGCTGAACCTGGGCGAATACACGCCTGACCTGTTCACCCTGTTTGCCCTGTACGTGGGACTGTATGCCAGCCGCCAGGGTCGCTACTGGCCCAGCCTGGTGCTGGGTCTGGTGCGCGACTTTTTCAGCCTGGGCCTGCTGGGCGTTTACGCGGTGCTGTACAGTCTGCTGCACAAGGCCGCCAGCCGCGCCCGGACCAAACTTGACCCCGACAGCCCGCTGGTGGCGCCGCTGCTGGCCTTTGGCGGCGTGTTTGCCGTCAACGCCGGCTGTCACTTTCTGCTGGCGGCCGGCGGCGCGGGCGTGGGCTGGAACGCCGCGCTGGGCCGCGCGGCGGCAACGGCGGCGGTCACGGCGCCGTTTGCGATTGCGGTGTTTCCGCTGCTGCACTGGGTTCTGGCGCGGCTGGGCTATGTGCGCAGCCAGGGCGGCTTTTTCAACTTCTGATGCCGCCGGTTCATGTCGCATGACCGGGTATGCTGATCCCGGAGGCGAACATGACCACAAAACTGAAACTGTCGTACTACGACCGCATGCTGCTGCTGCCCCCGGGGCCTTACCGCGACGAGATGCTGCGGCTGTCGCGCCAGTGGCTGGACGAACACTTCGTCACCCAGTTCGAAACCATGCTGGGCGTGATGGAGCGCATGGTCGGCGAGTTTGTGCCCGGCGCCAAAGTCGAGCCGCTGGACGGCGAAAAACCGCCCGGGCTGGCGGAACTCAAAAGCCTGTCCAACCAGATGCAGCGCGTGCAGAAACTGGTGCAGGTCAGCCGCGACCGCGCCGCCTACTTTGCCGCCAGCGCGATTTTTCTGCGCACCGGCCGCCGTCTGCCGCGTGTGGATGACCCCTGCGACTCCGACGAACCCCAGCCCGCGTTTGAGCAACCCCAGGCCGCCGAACCCGCCGCCGGGCCTCTGCCCGCGCCCGAAGCCGCGCCGGCGGCCCAGGCACAGCCTGAACCGGCGCCCGAATCCGAACAGCCGGTTGTCGTCACGGGCAAGCGCCTCAAGCCGATGCTGCACGCGCTGATCCGCCACAAAGTACCGCCGACCCAGCGCGAGGAGTTCAAGCGCCTGGCGCGGTCAGGCCGGTTCACGATCAGCCAGTTGCGGCAAAAGCTGCACGCGCTGTTGCCGGTGGCGTAGGTTGGAAGCTGGCGCCGCGAGTTCCGGGCGCCGGGTTTGTGGTGCGGTGTTTCGGGTGCAGGCCGTGCGGCCTGCCCGGGGCGTGTTTTTTCACACCTGCTCCGACTCTGTCATTTGCCTTCGCGCAGCCCCGGCGACGCGGCCGGTGCGTTGCCTTGCAACCGCTTCGGCCCCGTTCTCCGAAAAAGACAAACCCATGACATTGCCGCCCTCACGCCGCCGCCGATTCGCGCCCGGGGTCGCCCTGCAACGCCAGCACGGCCTGGTGGGTGCTCAGAAACACCCGGCCTGGGGCGAGTTCGCGCTCAAAGCCGGCCCTGGAAAGCGCGTCCATCACCGGCCCCTTTACCTCGGCCAGGTGCAAGGTCACGCCGCGCGAGGCCAACCCGCGCCGCAGTTCGCCCAGCGCGTGCAGGCCGCTGGCGTCAATGCCGTTGACGCCGCTTGCGATCAGCACCAGGTGTCTTGCCGCGGGGTGGTCGGCCAGTTCGGCATGGAGGGCGTCTTCGACGAACTGGGCGTTGGCAAAGAACAGGTTTTCGTCCACGCGCACCAGCAGCAGGCTGGGCCAGGTCTGGACGTTATGGCGCTTGACGTTGCGGAAGTGTTCGGTGCCGGCCACGCGGCCCACCACGGCCAGGTGCGGGCGGCTGGCGCGGGCCAGAAACGCGGCCAGCGACAGCACCACGCCCGCGGCCACGCCCCATTCAACGCCCAGCGCCAGCACGGCCAGAATGGTCAGCGCCATCAGCGTGCCCTCGGCGCGGCGAAAGCGCCACAGGCGCTGCAGCTCGCGCAGGTCAACCAGCGTGCTGACGGCCACAATCACCGTGGCGGCCAGCACCGCCTGGGGCAGAAACGCAAACCAGCGCGCGGCCAGCAAAGCCACCAGCGCGATCAGACCCGCCGCCAGCAGGCTTGCCAGCCCGGTGCGTGCCCCGGCGTCGTGGTTCACCACGCTGCGCGAGAAACCGCCGCTGACCGGAAAGCCGCCGCTGACGGCCCCGGCCAGGTTGGCCGCGCCCAGTGCCGCCAGTTCCTGGTTGGGGTCAATGCGCTGGCCCCTGCGCGCGCCCAGGGTGCGGCCCACGGAAACGCTTTCGACATAACCGACCAGCCCGATCGCCAGCGCCGCGGGCAGCAGGCTGCCGATCGCGCCCCAGTCCAAAGCGGGCAGGGCCAACCCGGGCAGCCCGGCGGGGAACTCGCCCACCACGCGCAGGCCCAAGGCCGAATCCAGCCCGAACAGACCGGCTGCCAGCATGGAAAGACCGACAACCAGCGCCGGCGCCAGCCGCGACAGCAGCAGCGCCGTGTTCTCGCGCAGGCCGGTGCGCCGCAGCAGATTGCGCAGCGGCGCCCGCGCCAGCACCAGCAGTGTCACGGCAAGCGCCGCCGCCAGCAGCGTCCACAGGTGCGTCTGCGGCAGCGCGGCCAACAGGTTGGCGGCCGTCTGCCACGGAAAGTGGCCGTCGGCCACGCGCAGGCCCAGTACATGCTTCAACTGGCTGAGAATAATCACCAGGCTGGAACCGGTGATGAACCCTGCCACCACCGGGTGGCTCAAAAGGCTGGCCACAAACCCGGCGCGCAAAAGACCCAGCGCCAGCGAAATCACCCCCACCAGCGCCGCCAGCAGCATGGCCAGCCCCGCGTATTCGGGGCTGCCCGGCGCGGCCAGCGGCTGCAGCGCCGACGCCGTCATCAGCGCCAGCACCGCCACCGGCCCCACACTCAGCACGCGGCTGGAACCCAGAACCCCGTACACCGCCAGCGGCAGAATACTCGCGTACAGGCCGTACTGCGCCGGCAGACCCGCCAGCAGCGCGTAGGCCAGGCTCTGCGGAATCAGCATCAGCGTCACCACCAGCGCGGCCACGCCGTCGCCGGCGGCATCGGCGCGGGTGTAGCCGCGCAGGTGGCCAATCAGCGGAATGTGGCGCGCGAGTTTCATTACGCGATCTCCTGCAAATCACGCCCCAGCTTGCGCGCGATGCTGCCGCACATCAGGTCACACAGTTCAAACACGCCAGGATCGGCCACGCCGTACCACGTGAACAGGCCGTCCTTGCGGCGGGCGAGAAAGCCGGCCTCGGCAAGCTGCGACAGGTGCTTGCTGGCGTTGGCCTGGGACAGGCCGGTGTGTTCGACCAGCTGGGCGACGTTGCGCTCGCCTTCCATCAGGGCGTGCAGCAGCGCCAGGCGCGAGGGGTCGCTCAGCACGCGAAAGCGCGCGGCAATCATGTCCAGCGCGGCGGGGCTGAGGTTCTTCATTTTCGGTTTGCGCGGCATGGGGGTCTCCGTTTCAGGCAGTCTGGCGTGACTTGCCCTTTCCCGCAAGAACACACTTGACTATATAACTATGTCGGAATATAGTCAAGCAAACGGGTGTTTGGAAACCGGACACAACCAAGGAGACCGTCATGCACGCCACAACCGTCAAACCCTTTCTCAGGCAGGTCACCCGCCAGGGCGAAGGCTGCCTGGGCTACGTGATCGCCGACCCCGCCGCCCGCAAGGCCGCGATCATTGACCCGCGCCACGACCAGGTGGACGAATACATCACGCTGCTCAAGCGCGAAGGTTTCACGCTGGAATACGTGATTGACACCCACACCCACGCCGATCACCTCAGTGGCGCGGCGGAACTCAAGCGCCTGACCGGCGCGCGCTACGCCATGCTTGCCGGCACGCTGGTCGAGGCCGCCGACACGCCCCTGAACGACGGCCAGAAACTGAACCTGGGTGAACTCGAACTTGAAATCATTGCCAGCCCCGGCCACACCCCCGATTCGCTCAGCATCGCCCTGGACGGCCACCTGTTCACCGGCGACACCATGCTGATCGGCGGCAGCGGCCGCACCGATTTCATGGGCGGCGACGCCGGCGAACTGTTCGACAGCTTCCAGAAGTTCGCCCGTTTTGCCGACGACACCGTTGTCTGGCCCGGCCACGACTACGCCGGCCGCAGCCACAGCACCCTGGGCAAGGAACGCGCCCACAATCTCATTTACTCCGCCGGCGGCCGCGAGGCCGTGGTCGAAAAACTCTCTGTCCGCGGACCGCTGCCCCAGGGCATGGCCGAAATCATCACCTTCAACCGCAAGGGTTCGGCCCCCGGCGCCCACGTGGACGCCCGCACCCTGCACGACCTGATGCGCGAGCCCCACGCCGTGCAGTTGCTTGACGTGCGCAGCGCCCTTGAGTTCACCGGCGACCGGCTGGACGGGGCCTGGAACATCCCGCTGGAGGAACTCGACAAGCGGGTTGGCGAACTGCGCAGCGCCAAGGGCAGGCTGGTGCTGGTGTGCCAGAGCGGCAACCGCGCCCTGATGGCGGCCCAGATCCTGCAACGCAGGGGCGTCACCGACTACCGCATCCTCGACGGCGGCATGCAGGGCTGGGTCAAGGCCGGGCTGCCCTACACCAAAGGTCGGCGCGTGCTCAGCATCATGCGCCAGGTTCAGATCGGCGCCGGGCTGCTGGTGCTGGCGGGCGTGCTGCTGGGAACGTTTGCGAACCCGTGGTTTTACGCCTTGAGTGGCTTTGTCGGCGCCGGCCTGGCCTTTGCCGGGGTTTCGGGCTTCTGCGGCATGGCGCTGGTGCTGATGCGTATGCCCTGGAACAAAATGGCCCCAACTCCCGGCGGCGGCACCACCGGCGGCTGTGCGGTGGGCGGCGCGGCTTCGGGAACCTGCGGCACCGGCGGCGCCCCCAAAGGCGGCGGCTGCGCGGTGGGAGGATAAACGAAACAGGGGCTGCTGCCGGGCAGGTTTGCGGCCCTGCTGCCATCCGGCCAAACAGGCAGAGGTCATCCTCTGCCTGTTTTTCGCGGGCGAGGGCGTCCGTGCCGCCCGGCTTGCGCTGGCGCTGGGCGGCGTTGGCCCCCATAATGAAGCCATGACGACCAAAACCGCACAGACCGCGCCGGCCCTTGTTCCGCTGCACTCTGACCGCGATTGCCGGGCCTATCTGCTGATTGACGAGGCCAGCAGGCAGGCCGCGTTGGTGGACCCGCGCTTTGACCTGACCCGCGATTACGAGGCGATTCTCAAACAGCGCGGCGTTGCCCTCAGGTTCGTGATTGATACCCACACCCACGCCGACCATCTCTCGGGCGGCGACCGCTTTCGCAACCTGTGCGGCGCCAAAGTGATCATGAGCGCCGCCACCAAGTCGCGCGTGCCGGACCTGAAGGTCAAAGACGGCGAAACGCTCCAGTTGGGCGGCTCCAGCCTGCGCTTCATCCACACGCCCGGCCACACGCCCGACAGCATGACGATTTTCGACGGCAAGCGCGTGCTGACCGGCGACACCCTGTTCATCGGCGGCGCCGCGCGCACGGATTTCATGGGCGGCAGCAGCGAACAACTGTTTGACAGCTTCCGCAAGCTCGAGGCCCTGGGCGACAACATCGAGGTCTGGCCCGGCCACGACTACAACGGCAAGGAAAGCAGCACGATTGGCCGCGAACGCAAGACCAACAAGGCCTTCATGCAGCCCACCAAAGCCGACCTTGTGGCCATGCTGGCCATGAAAGGCGAACTGCCTGCGAACATGGCCGAGATTCTTTCGTTCAACAGCGAGCGTGGCCTGACGGAACCCGAGATCATCGCGCCGCGCGATGTGGCCAAACTGGGCAGGCCGGGCGTGGACTTCACGCTGCTGGATTCGCGCTACATGGACGAATGGCAGGCCGGGCGGATCGCCGAAGCCGTACACGTGCCGCTGCCGGAGGTGCGCGACCGCTGGCCTGAAATCGCGCGTCTGAAGCACCCGATTGTCAGCGTGTGCCGCAGCGGCGTGCGCGCAACCTATGTGATGATGACGGCGCGCCATGCCGGCGACAAAGGCTGGTACCTGCTGGAGGGCGGCATGCAGGCCTGGAAGAAGGCCGGTCTGCCGATGGTGTGCGACGGCGGGGGCGAGCCGGCGGTGATCACCAGCAGGTTTGCCACCGGCGGAAGCTGCGCCGCCGGCGGCGGCGGAGCCTGCGCGGCCAACGGTTGATCTTCAGTCACTTGCGTCCTGAAGTGCCGGCCCTAAAGTTCTGGGGGCTTGCGGGGGTTTCATGCCGGGCAAGAAGCACAGCATTGTCGTCGGGACCAGCAACCGGCACAAGTTCGAGGAAATCAAGGCAATCCTGGCCGATGTCGAAACCATCGAGCTGGTGCCCCTGAGTGCCTTTGCCAACGTGCCGCCGATTGACGAATCGGCCAAAACCTTTGCCGGCAACGCCGCCAAAAAGGCGCTGGAACTGGCCCGTTTTCTGGCCGCCATGGGCCGGCTTTCCTTTGCCAACCAGTCCACCGCCCAGGACGACGAAACCGACTTTGAGGCCCTGGCCGGCGAACGCGCCCGCACCAGCGGCCGTCACAAGAAGGTTTCTGTCGGCGGCGCCAGCGGGCGCCAGCAGGCCGTGAACAAGCCCAAAAATCTTGACGTGCTGGTGATGGCCGATGATTCCGGTCTTGAAGTAGACGCCCTCAACGGCGCGCCGGGCGTGCTTTCGGCACGCTATGCCGGCAAGCACGGCGATGACGCCGCCAACAACAAATTGCTGCTGCAGAACCTCAAGGGTGTGCCCGGCGGCAAACGCAAGGCCCGTTTTGTGTGCGAAATCGCCCTGGCCTGCCCCGACGGCCTGCTGTTCGGGGCGCGCGGAACGGTGGAGGGCGTGATCGTGGACCAGCCCCGCGGCAGCGGCGGGTTCGGGTACGACCCGCTGTTTCTGTACCCGCCCAAGGGCAAGACGTTTGGCGAACTGGACGCCGAAACCAAAAACCAGGTCAGTCACCGCAGCCAGGCCCTGGCGCGGTTCAAGGAAGAGCTGCGCAAGTTTCTGGCCGACAAGTAAGCCCCGTCAGGCCGGGCGGGCATGGCGCGCAATCAGCGCCAGCGCGCCGCGCATGCCGTCCAGCGCGGCACTGACAATGCCGCCGGCAAAACCCGCGCCCTCGCCGCAGGGGTACAGGCCTCGCACGCTGGTGCTCTGGCGTGTTTGCGGGTCGCGGCCCAGGCGCACCGGGCTGGAGGCGCGGCTTTCCACGGCGTGCAAAATGCCGCTGTCACTGACAAAACCCCGGATACGGCGGTCAAACTGGGGCAAACCGGCAAACAGCGCGCGGTTGAGTTTTTCGGGCAACAGCTCGGCCAGTGGCGTGTACCTGCGCCCGCGGGCATAGGTACTGCGCATGTTGCGCGGCGAGTTCAGGCCGCGCAGGTAATGCGTCACCGGCTGGGCCGGACAGGTGTAGTCGCCGCCGCCGGCGGCAAAGGCCGCAGACTCAAAGCGGCGCTGGAAGTTCACGCCGTCCAACGGGCCGGTGCCGAAGTCGCCGGGGTAAAAGGTGGTCACCAGTGCGCTGTTGGCAAAACCGCTGGCCTGGGGGCTGAAGCTCATGCCGTTGGTGCACAGATGGCCGGGTTCGCTGATGCTGGCCAGGGTGATGCCGCCGGGGCACATGCAGAAACTGTACAGTTCGGGCGCGCCGGGCACGCGGCAGGCCAGATCGTAGCTGGCGGGAACCAGACGGCGG
Source organism: Planctomycetota bacterium (assembly GCA_015075515.1). Lineage (GTDB taxonomy): Bacteria > Planctomycetota > UBA8742 > UBA2392 > UBA2392 > H3-PLA7. The sequence continues at coordinate 531,227 of JABTUE010000001.1, read as the reverse complement.
TCGCGGGCAAACCGGCCCAGTTGCGCGCGGTCAATGAAGCCCTGCGGGTGTTCAATCCGCACGCCCAGTTGAAAGGGCTTGGGTTCGGTCGCTACGCCGCGCGCCAGCAGCATTTCGTAGGTGTCGCGGGCCGAATGACCGGGGGCAAGGATCACGGTGCCGGTTTCGATGATCTCGCGGCTGTTCAGTGTTACGGCCGTGACTGTGCCGTTTTCCACGCGCAGGTCGGACAGCCTGGCGTCAAAGCGATAGGCGCCGCCCAGGTTCGTGATCGTTTCGCGCATGCGCACCACCACGCGCGAAAGAATGTCGGTTCCCACATGCGGCGCGGCGTCGGTCATGACCTCGGGTGGCGCGCCGCACTGCACGAAGAACTCCAGCACGCGCGGGATCAGCGGGTCGCGGTTGCTTGTGTACAGTTTGCCGTCGCTGAAGCTGCCGGCGCCGCCCTCGCCGAACAAGGTGTTGTTTTCAGGGTCAAGCCCGACCACCCGCGCGTTGAAGCGACCGATCTGGCGCAAGCGCTCGGGCGCGGGCTTTCCGCGCTCGAACACCAGCGGTCTGTAACCGTTCAGCGCCAGCACCCAGGCCGCGAACGTGCCCGCCGGGCCGCTGCCCACCACGACCACCGGCCCGCGCAGGGGTTCGCGGCCGGGTTCGGCCGTCAGCGGCGGCGCGGCCTCGGGAATCGCGGCGTTGGTGCCGATCCGGCGTGCCAGTGCCCCGGCGTCGGCGTCCGACGGCAGTTCCACGTCGGCCGTGCAGTTGAAATACGGCACACGCCCGCGCGCGTCCACCCCGCGCTTGACCAGCCGCACCGCCGCCGGTTTTGCGCCGACACGGCGTTCGGCCTCGCGCGCCAGTCCGCGGGCAAAGTCGTCGTCCAGGGACACTGCCAGGTTGTAAAGCCGCAGCGTGGCCATGCAGGGGGTTTCCAACAAAAACGGCGCGGCCGCAAGGCCGCGCCGTCGGCGGAAAACCGGGTTACGGCTTGTATTTGTTATAGACCAGAATCCAGCGGCGGATCACGTCGTCTTCGGCGCTCTGGGTGCGGCCTTCAAAGTCATAGACCATGTCGGCTTTGCTGAAGCCCTCGTTGCGGGCGAAGTTGGCCCAGACCTCGAACATGGCCGCCGAGATCGTGGCTTTTTCGCGGCGCTTGCCGCCCTGGTGCGCGTCAATCAGCGCGTCCACCAGCGCGCCCATCGCGGCCTTGCGTTCTTCGGCCTTGGCGTTGATCAGGGTACGCTTCTGCGCTTCTTTCAGGCTGTTGCCGTCCTTGAGCTGGTTGATGACGTTGGTGACGGCGGCGTCTACAACGCGTGCGCCGGTCTTGGCCAGCGGCGGCAGCTCGACCTCGGGGGTTTCGCCCGGCTCGTCCTTTTCGCCGGGTTTGGGCCGGTCGTCTTCGCGCAGGTGGCTGCGGTCGTCCTCGCGCATGTGGCTGCGGTCGTCGGTGGTGGCGGCGCGGTTGGCCTTGCCGGCTTTCTGCTGCAGGGCCGTGAGGGCCGAAGGATCGCGGAAGTTGATGATCTTGACCGCGTCGTCGCCCTCGACGGCGCCGACCCAGAACTCCTTGATCTTGCCGCCGCCCTTGATGTCAATGAACACTTTCTTGCCCATGTATTCGCGGCCGTTGATTACCAGCTTGGCAAAGCCGCCTTCCAGAGTCTCCGAGCGCGGCTTGTCGAACTTGATTTCGGGCGCGCCGAACAGGAACTCCTCAATGTAGCCCATTACCGCAGCCTTGAGAGATTCCGGCCCGTGCACGGCCCGGCCCTGCCACTTGCCGGTCATCTTGCCCTCAGGGGTTTTCTCCCAGTCGCCGGTGGAAAACAGCGGTCCCGAGGCCAGAAACGCGGTGTCCTTAGATGCCAGGTCACTCAGGTACGCGGCGTAGGTGACCCAGTCAAACATGCCCTCCAGCGCGGTTTTGTCGCCGCCGCGCAGTGCGGCCTCGATGGACGGGCCGCGGTCCATGGCGGCGTTGAGGGTGCGCTTGATGGCGTCGTTTTTGGCCTGGGTTTCGGCGTCGCGCTTGGCGATGGACTGTTTGGTTTCCTCAAAGGCTTTGTCGGCCGCGGCCTTCTGGCTTTCCTTGGGGCTGGGTTTGCTGGCGATCACGACCACGGCAATGATGATGCCGATAACAACCACGCCCACACCCAGACCGACAAACAGGCCGGCGTTGCTCTTGCGCGGCGCGTAGGCCTGCTGAAAGCCGGCATCCTGTCCCTGCTGGGGCCCGGGCGGGCCGCCACGCGCGGCGCGGGGGCCGGGGCCCGCCGGGCCGCGTTTCTGTATGCCGGTGGCGCGCCTGGCGCCGGGCCGGCCCGCAGGCGCGGCCGCGCCGACAGTCACCATGGCGCCGCATTGGGTGCACTGAAACTGAACGCCGGGCTGGTACCCGGCCGCGTTGAACTGCATGCCGCAGGAGCCGCAGGAAACAATGCTCATGGGAAGGCCTCGGTTGGAGTCAGAGTAACTATATAGGAACGAAAAGCGCGTGGAAATGTTCGGGAAACTGTGGAAGCTGCTTCAGAATATCGGGTTGCGACTGTCCGGGCATGCCGCACGGCGCGCTTTCCCGGGGTTACGGCAGAAATGCCCGTTGCTAGTCTTGGGCGCGGAGACCTGTCATGGACCACGCCGCTGCCCGCCGCGAAGCCCGCAACCTGTTACAGGCCGCCAACCAGCTTGGCGGTGACGACGCAATTGCCCTGCTGAACCAGCATGTGGCCCGGAACTACGGGCTGCTGCTGCAGGATCCAATTGTCGCCGCGCAGGGGCCCTGGTTGCAGACCCGCAGCGGCCGGCGCCTGTTTGACGGTGTGGCGGCCTACAGCGCGGCCAACCTGGGCCACGGGCATGTGCTGGTAAAGGAAACGCTGAAGCTGTTTCTGGACAGCAACGCGCCCACGGTGCTGGGCCGTTTTCTGCCCGACCCGTGGCTGGCGTTGTTCGGCCGGAAAGTCACCCAGATGACCGGCTTTGATCGCTTTCTGCCCGCCAACGGCGGCGTCGAAGGCCCCGAGGCCGCCATCAAGCTGGCCCGGCGCTGGGCCCACAAAGTCAAGGGTGTGCGGGGAACGCCCGAGATTCTGTACGCCGACCACTGCTTTCACGGCCGCACCCTGACCGTGACCCAGATGTTTGACCCTGACGAAAAGGCTGCCGTGGAAGGCTTCGGCCCCTGGCCCGCCGGGTTCAGGCGCGTGGCCTATGACGACCTGGCGGCGATGGAAGCCGCGATCACGCCCGACACGGCGGCGATTCTGGTCGAGCCGATCCAGGGCGAAGGCGGCGTGAACGTGCCCAAACCGGGTTATCTGCGCGGGTTGAAAGAACTTGGCCGCAAGCACAACGTGCTGGTGATACTCGACGAAGTCCAGACCGGCTGGGCCCGTACCGGCGAGCTGTTCTGCTGGATGCACGAGGGCGAGCCCGCCCGGCCCGATATCCTGTGCATTGGCAAGAGCGTAAGCGGCGGGTTCGCGCCGGTGGGGGGCATACTGGCCGACGCCAGGCTGATGGATCTGCTGGGCCCCGGCAGCCACGGCAGCACCTTTGGCGGCTGCCCGATCAGCAGCGCGATTGCGGTCGCGGCCCTTACCGCGATCGAGCAAGAAAAACTCGTGGATCAGGCCCGCGAAAAGGGCCCCTGGGTCATGGAGCGCCTCAGGCAGATCGCCAAGGATTCCCCGCGCATCCACCAGTTGCGCGGCAAGGGCCTGATGTTCGGCATTGAACTGACCCGCGACGGGCCTGACGGGCACGCCGTGGCCGAAAAGCTGGTCGAGGCCGGGCTGATCCTCAAGGACACGCACCGCTGGATTCTGCGCTTCACGCCGCCGATTGTGGCTTCGCGTGAGGAGCTGGAGTTCGCGCTGGAGGCGATGGCGCGGGTGCTGGCCGGCGCTCCTACAGCGTCTTGAGAATCTGGCCGGCGTGGTTGCCGGCGTCAATGTCGGTGATCACGGCGGCAATCCGTCCGTCGGTTCCGATCACGAACGTCACGCGCGCGGCGGCAAACAGGCCGTTCACGCCGTAGGCCCTGGCCGCGATGCGATCGGGGTCGGCCAGCAATGTGATGGACAGCCGGTCCTGGTCGTGAAAGCGCCGCAGCGCCTCCACGCCGTCGTAGCTCAGGCCGAACACCCGGGCGCGCCGGCCCAGTTCGGCCCAGCCGTCGCGCAGGCTGCACATCTGGCGCGTGCAGATTGGCGAACTGGCGCGCGGGTAAAACACCAGCACCACGGGTAAATCCCCGATCTGGTCGTGCAGGCGCACGGCGGAGCCGGTGTGGTCGGTCAGGGTAAAGTCGGGCGCCTTGTCGCCCACGCGGTTGCCCTCGCGGGGCGTGTAGCGGCCAAAACCGGGTATCCACATGGCGGCTCCGTGATCAGCGCAGGGCTTCGTACAGCAGGCGCAGCGGGTGCAACACCTCGGGGCCCTTGCCGCCGTCTTCGCGCGTGGGAACACCCTGGCGCACCTGGGTCTGGCAGATGCCGCAGCTTGTGGTCACCACGTCAGGCTGCTCGCGGTTGATGCGGTTGAACAGACCCTGGCCGATCTTCATGCTCATGTCGAAGTTGTCGGTCTTCAGGCCGAAGCTGCCGCTCAGGCCGCAGCAGCCGGCGTTGAGATCCATCGTGCGCTTCTGGTCAATCAGGTCCAGCAGTGCCCGCGCCGCGTCGGCCACGCCCAGCACCCTGGAATGGCAGGGCGAATGCCAGGCGATCTTTTTCGTGTTCGGCCTCAACTGCGCCAGCATGTCCGGGTCGCGGAAGGTTTCCGCAAACAGCGCGTGCGCGTCCACACAGGCGGCGGCGACAAGATTGGCCTCGCCGGGGCCCACGGTGTGTTCCCACTCGCGTTTGGCTGCCAGCAGACACGACGGGGCGCTGAACAGTATCTTTGCCCCGCGCCGCACGGGCTTGATCAGTTTTTCGATGTTTTGGGCGATATCCTGCCTGGCCCCGGCGCGGTCGCCCTGGGTGATCTTGCTGATGCCGCAGCAGTTCAGCTCGGGTGTGTGCACCGTGATGCTCAGCGCGTCCAGAATCGCCACCAGCGTGGCCTTTTCGCCGTCAGGGTCGTAGTACTCGGCAAAGCAACCGGGAAAAACCACCACTTCGGCGGGCAGCCTGGCGCGCACCTGCGCCGGGACATTAAGGGGTTTCAGTTTGGCAATGCCCGCGGCCTTGCGGTACGCCGGCAGCTTGCGGCGTTCGTCCAGCCCCGTGGCGGCCTGGGCCACACCGCGCAGGAACCGGTTCTTCAGCAGCACGTTGGTCACGCCGGCCAGCTTGGTGCCCACCTTGCCCATCTGGTCAGGCCTGGAAAGCATGTCATTGAACAAGCCGCCCTTGCCCTTGCGGTCCACGTACTGTTCGCGAAAGGCAATCGCGATGCCGGGGATGTCCACCTGGGTCGGGCACTCCACCAGGCACTGCTCGCAGGCGATGCACAGGTCCAGGTTGGCCTTGAACTCGGCATCCAGCAGATAGCTGGCATCCAGCCGGCCGCTGATCACGCCGCGCAACAGGTTGGCCTTGGCGCGGGCGGAGAACTTTTCGTCCTTGCCCACTTTCATCAGCGGGCAGTAGTGACGGCACTTGCCGCAGCCGTGGCACTTTTCGATCTCTTCGGCCACGGCCGGCGAATCCAGCGCCGTGCCGGTCTGCACGCGGGTGTAGTCTTCGCCCACGCGCAGAAAGGATGTGATAGAGCGACCCGGCCCGGATTCCGGGCTTTGCGCTTCCGGGCCGACCTTGCTCAGCGGGTTGAGCAGCCGGCCGGAGTCAAACAGATCCTTCACCTGCACGAACAGCGGGTAGATATCGCCGTACATCTGTTTGAGATACGGGCTGCGCATGATGCCGTCGCCGTGTTCACCGCTGATTGTGCCCTTGAGCGACTTGACCATGGCAAACACTTCGCTGGCGGCCTGGCGCATACGCTCGCGATGGCCGGCATCCTTGGCGTTGGCAAACGGGTTGACGTGCAGGTTGCCCTCGCCGCCGTGGCCGAACAACGCCGCGGCAAAGCCGTGCTTTTCGCAGATTGCCTTGAAGCGCGAAATGAACTCGGGCAGCTTCCAGGGCGGCACGGCGCAATCCTCAATCCAGCGCGTGGGCTTCAGGTCGCCCTTGACCCGTGACAAAATCGGGCTGGCCACCTTGCGCACCGTCCAGGCGCGGTCGAGTTCTTTGGCGTCAAGGGCCGGCCGGCCCTCAAAGGCCGGGCCGCCTTTGGCACAGGCGTCCATGGCGGCCTGCACGCCCTGCCGGGCCTGCTCGGGCGTGTCGGCCCAGTATTCGACGATCAGCAGGCTTTGCAGGCGCGCGGGGATGCCCTCGCCCAGCTTCGGGTCGGATTTCGCGGCCACGTCAATGAAACTGCGGTCCAGTACTTCCAGCTTGGTGGGCCGCGTGGGCAAAAGTTTGACCACGCCTTCGGCCATCTTTTCGTTGCTGTCAAAGTACAGGCTGACGCCGGCCTGGGCCTTGGGCAGTTTCAGCACGCGCAGCCGGGCCTCCAGCAGCACGCCCAGCGTGCCCTCGCTGCCGGAAAACAGACGGGGCATGTCGAGTATGCCGGGCTTGCCGTTGCCGACCTTGGGGTCGAACTCGACGCGCGGGTAGAAGGCCTGCACGTCGGCGGTAATTGGCTGGTGCAGCAGTTCAAACAGGTTGTAGCCCGAGCTTGAACGTGTGGCTTCGGGCCGTTGTTGGGCAATCAGTTTGGCGTGTTCGCGCGCGATTCTGAGCGCGCCCTCGGCCAGGCGGATCTCGGCGGCCGTGGCGTCGGCGGGAAAGGCGATTTTGCCCTCGGCGCTGACATCCAGCGGACGCAGCTTGCAGCGCTCGCCCGAGATCAGCAGCACGTCCAGTTCCTGCAGGTAGTCTTTGGCCGTGCCCCAGCGTATGGACTTTGCCCCGCCGCTGTTGTTGCTGACCATCGCGCCCACGGTGCACCAGGGGCTGGAACTCGGGTCGGGCGGCCAGAACATGCCAAAGGCGCCCAGTTCGGCATCGAAATCGTCCTTGACCACGCCTGGCTGCACGCGGGCAAACTGGCCCACCGGGTGAACTTCCAGAATCTTGGCCTGGTGCACCGAGAAATCGAGAATGATGCCCGGCCCCAGCGACTGGCCGGCCACGCCGCTGCCGGCGCCGCGGCAGGTGACAGGCACGCGGTGTTCGCGGGCAAAAGCCAGCGTCTTTTCAACGTCGCCGGCATCCACGGGCTCGACCACGCAGCTTGGCCAGACCTCGACCACACTGGCACTGGAGGCATACAGGGCGCGTGAAAGCGGGTCGTCGCGCACGGCACCCTTGAGCTGGCGACGCAGGCGCGCGTAATCCACGTCAAATCGTTTGGCGGAATAGGCGGCGGGGCTCACAACGATGATTCTAGATTGCCGCCGCCCGAAATCTCCCCCGCGCAAAGCGCCGGGTGCCTCTATACTCCGGCCCTTCATGGCCCCGCGACTGACCGTGCTTCTGTTGGTGCTGCTGGCCGCCCCCGGCGCGCTGGCGGCCCAGGCGTTTGATCTGCCGCGGCGCGGCACACGCGCCGCCGGGGAACTGCCCGCCCCGGCCCAAGACATCAAACCGCCCTGGGGGTTGTGGGCCAACCGCGCGCCGTACCCGTTTTACAACGGCCCCTTCGGCATAGACTGCGACGACGACCTGATTGCCCGCGACATCTGGTTTGATTTTGCCGCCGACATGTGGCTGACCGGCAACCACTTTCGCGGCGCGGCCATGCAGGCCCGGGCGCGCTTTGGTCTGTTCTTTGCCGATGTCGGCTACACCCAACTGGCCCGCATGCGCCACCACGACTATCTGGATGCCGGTCGCGTGGAAGACTGGGCCCACGTCACCGACGCTCGCGGCCACCTGGGCGTGACGATTCCGATCCCGCACCTGGGCTATGCCGACTTCGGCCTTGGGCTGGCCGGTTTTGACGAAACCCCCGGCCTGTCGCGCGGCGGGGTCAGCTTTCGTACCAGCCTGAGCATTTACCCGGTCTGGCCGCTGGAACTGGAGGCCGGCCTGAGCCGGGCCCAGTTCTTTGACGGCACCGGGGTCAACGACTTTTTTGCTCGCGCCCAGGTGCAGGTGTTCCGGCACCTGTTTGTCAGCGCCGGCTGGCGCTGGATGAACGCCGACGGCTCGCGCTTTGCCACCCACGGGTTCACCTTTGGCCTGAGTTTCCAGTTCAGCAACCTGCGCACCTTCTTTTGGGATCCAATGCAGGGCCCGGCCTGGTAACGCGCCTGCCGCGCCCTTGCATCACAGGCTTTGGCATTGGATAGTTCCGCGCCTCATAACCCAAAGGAACGCCATGCAATTCCACTACGCATCCGACGCCGGCAAGGTTGCCGCTGATCTTCTGGTTCTGCCTGTGTTTGAATCTGACAACCCGCTGAAGCCCTACGCCTTTGCCGACCAGTTGGGTGCCGTCAAGGGTGACATCAAGGGCAAGTCCGGCGAAATCACCATTCTGCCTTCGCGCGGGGCCGTGGCTGCCGCGCGCGTTTGCGTGCTGGGTCTTGGCAAGCAGGACAAGGTCCAGGAACGCGAGTTCGGCGAGGCCCTGGCCGGGGTGTTCCGGCACGGCTCGATCCACAGCCTGAAGCTGCGCCACGTGGCCGTGGATCTGGGCGCGGTGGTCAAGCTCAAGGGCATCAAGACCGAAACCCTGGGCCGCTGGGCCGCCGAGGCGGCGATCCTGGCCAGCTATCAGTTTGACGTGCTGATCACCAAGGCCGACAAGAAAAAGGAAACAGCCAAGGAAGTCACTCTGGTCGGCGGCAACAAGGACAAGCTGCAACGCGGCGTGGCCTATGGCGAAGTAACGGCCGTCTACACCGCCCACTGCCGCGACCTGGTCAACGAGCCCAGCAACCGCATCAACCCGGCCACGCTGGCCAAGTTCGCCCAGGACATGGCCAAGGCCGTGCCCGGCCTGAAGTGCAAGGTGTTGCACAAGCCGGAAATCGAGAAGCTGAAGATGGGGGCGTTTCTGGGCGTGAACGCCGGCAGTGATATTCCGGCGCACCTGATCATTCTGGAATGGCACGGCGGCAAGAAGGATGCCGCGCCGATCGCCTATGTGGGCAAGGGGCTGTGCTTTGACAGCGGCGGCTACGACATCAAGCCCGCCGCGGGCATGCTGGGCATGAAAATGGACATGGCCGGCGGCGCCGCCACCATCTGCACGCTGGGCGCGATCGGCAAGCTCAAGCTCAAGATCAACGCCGTGGGCGTGGTGCCGGCGACCGAAAACCTGATCAACGGCAGCGCCTACCACCCCGGCTGTGTGCTGACCAGCATGAGCGGCCAGACGATTGAGATCGGCAACACCGACGCCGAAGGCCGCCTGATCCTGTGCGACGCCCTGACCTACACCCAGCGCGAATACAAACCCAAATACATCGTGGACATGGCGACTTTGACCGGCGCGCAGGTCGTGGCTCTGGGCAACAAGGTGACCGGCCTGATGAGCAACGACGACAAGCTGGCCGAAAAACTCGACGCCGCGTTCAAGGCCGTGGGCGAACACTGCTGGCGTCTGCCGCTGCCCGAGTTCTATGACAAGCAACTGGACAGCCCGATCGCCGACATGGTCAACATCGGCGGCAACCCCGGCACCATCACCGCCGCGTTGTTCCTGCAGCGGTTCATTGAAAAGGGCCAGAAGTGGGCGCACCTGGACATCGCCGGCCCGGCCATGCACGACGGCGAGGCCTGGGGGCTGTGGAACAGCAAGAGCGCCACGGGCACGCCGGTGCGGCCGCTGGTCGAGTTTGCCGAACAGAATGGATAGCCGAGAAATTGTTCTGAAACCGGCCCCCGCGAGGGGCCGGTTTTGTTGCGCCCTGCAACCGCCGGTGGTGAAGACACAGGAACTGGTCAGAACCGTGCTTGACGGGGCACGGGCGTACCCCAACAATGCCCCGGCTCAGTACCCGGCAGCCCTATGGCCCTAAAACTCACGGTGACCAAGGCCGACAGCGGCGCGCCCGTCGCCGAGCAGGTTTTCGGCAAAGAGGCCCGCGCCCGGGGCATTAACCTGGGCAGCGACCCTTCCAGCGACCTGGTTCTGCCCGGCGCCGCCCCGAAACAGGCGCGCATTGAGCGCCGCCCCAACGGTTATTTCCTGGTGGATCTGGCGGCGGGCAACGCCATCAGCATCACCGACGGCACCCAGGCCAAAATCGGCGACTATCTGCTGCGCGTGGGCCGCGCCGAAACACCCCGCCGCGACGAGGCCGCCCCGGCGGCGGTGATTGACGCCTCGGCGCCGCAGGGCAGTGTCACGGCGGCAACCCACCGCGCCATGTCGGAACTCTCGCGCTATTTTCTGGGCGAAGGCGCGTTCATGTCCGAAGCCGAAGTCAGGCGCTTTGCCGACCTTCTGAAGCTCACGCTGGAAGTCGCCATGGAATGGATGGGCAAGGCGCTGCGCGGGCGCGAAGAGTTCAAGGACCAGTTCTCGGCGCCGCTGACGCAGCTTTTCGCGCGCAGCCTGAACCCGGTGAAGAAGGGCCAGGATCTGGCCGACATCGCCAGCTTTCTGCTGGACTGGCGCGAAGACCGCGACATTGAAACCGTGCGCCAGAGCCTCCAGCACGCCTTTCACGACATGGCCCGCCACCAGGTCGGGCTGCTGGCGGGCGTGCAGCAGTTCGTGACCGACCTGCAGACCAAACTGGACCCCCAGAAAATTGCACAGGATGCAGGGGGCGGGCTGCTGGGCGGCGGCGCCAAGAAAGCCTGGGCGCGCTATGAACAGCTTTATGGCGAAACATTTGTCGAAAGCTCGAAGCTGTTTAATGAGTTGATCTACCCAAGCATCCGCAAGGGCTATATTTTCAGCCACGATGACGTGCCGGACCGCAAATAGGCCGGCAACCCAACCTGGAGTACGTTCATGCCGCGACAGGTTTTGCTGCCGTTTCTGCTGCTGATCGGCGCGCTGATGACCGGTTGCAGTTCGACCTCGGTTTCTCTCAAGTTTGTCGCCATCGAGCCCGTCAACGAGCTTCAGCCCGGCGAATCCCGGCCCGTGGACATCCGCGTCTACCAGTTGCGCGACGACGCCAAATTCAAGACCGCGACCGTGGACGAAATCTGGGAAAATGACAAGGCCGTGCTGGCGGATCACCTGATTGACGTCAAGCTGGGCACGTCGGTGTTTCCCGAAAAGAAGGAAAAAGCCCAAGGCATGCAGGTCACGATTGAACCGCTCAGTGCCGAGTGCCGCTTTCTGGGCGTCCTGGCCCTGTACCGCCAGGCCGACGAAAAGGGCGAACAGAAGCTGGTGGTGCCCGTGGGCGAGGCCGGCAGCGTGACCTTTGAACTGACCGGCAACCGCATCGCGATCCGGAAGTAGCGGGGGAAACCGTGAACAACCAACCCAAGGTGCTGTGGTCCGAAGGCATGTTTCTGACCCCGCAGCACCTGCAACAGTGGGATCGCTACTGGCAGGGCGTGCTGGACGCGCGCCTGGGGGCGCTGCACGGCCACCCCTGGGGCGTGCGCGAACTGGTGGTGGACACCGACGCGCTGGCCGGGGGTCAGTTCCGGCTGACGCGCTGTGACACGGTTCTGCCTGACGGCACCGTGGCGGCCTTTCCCGGCGCCTGCGAGCCGCCGCCGGCGCGCGACATTGCGCCGCACTTTCCGCCCGAGCGTGAAAGCCTGGATGTGTTTCTGGCCCTGCCCGAAGCGCCCGAAGGCGGCACCGCCGCCGCCCCCGGCGGCCAGCACGACGGCCGCCTGACGCGCTATGCCCCGCGCCAGCTTGAACTGCGCGACCTCAATGCCGGCGGCGGCAAGCGCCCCGTGACCGTGGCTGTGCCCAACCTGCGGGTGCTGTTCGGCGGTGAATCGCTGGACGGCCACGCCTGGCTGCGCGTGGCCCAGCTTGGCCGCACCGCCACCGGCGGCTTTGCCGTCAGCGACTCGTTCGTGGCGCCGTGCCTGCACGTGGGAGCCAGCCCGCGCCTGATGGGGCATCTGCGCAAGGTGCTGGAAATCCTGGGCACCAAGAGCGCCGAGTTTTCGCGCCAGCGCCGCGACCGCGGCGCCGGCCTGGCCAGTTTCAGCACCAGCGAAGCCGCCAGCTTCTGGCTGCTGCACACGGTCAACGGTGCGCTGCCGCCGCTGCAGCACATGTACGCCAACGGCCGCGCCCACCCCGAACAGGTGTACCTGGAACTGGGACGCCTGGCGGGCTACCTGTTCACCTTTGCCAGCGAGGGCCACCCCAAGGATCTGCCGCCGTACCAGCACGAGGACCTTGGCCCCACCTTCGCGCGCATGGAAGAAAAGCTGCGCGCGCTGCTGGACACCATCATCCCCACCAAGTGCAGCAACATCCCGCTGACCCAGACCCGCGACACCATGTTCACGGCCAAGATCGCCGACGACCGCGTGCTGCAGCCCGAGGGCGCGCTGTACCTGGCCGTGATGGCCAACGTCCCGGCCGAAAAGGTCGTGCGCGAAGCCCCCCTGAAGTTCAAGATTTCCAGCACCGACCGTGTGGACCAGTTGATCACCGCCGCGCTGCGCGGCATTTCGGTGCGCCATACCCCCGCGCCGCCGCCCGAGATTCCGGTGCAGCCGGGGCGCAACTACTTTCAGATTGACAAGGCCGGCGAACACTGGGAGGCCGTGCGCGGCTCGCGCACCATGGCGTTTTACCTGCCGCCCGAGTTCGCCGGGCTCAAGCTTGAACTGATGGCGGTAAAGGACTGACCGCCGGGATTCTTCGTGTCTGTGCAGTGAACCGAATCATTGACTGGCGGAATAGACAACGATGCCCGAGACGACCAGCCAGCGAACCAGCATTGCCGACCTGAGCGCCGAACTGTTCGCGTTCTGTTTCAACCTGCGCCACAGCAAAGACCCGGGCCCGGTTGAACCCGTGCGCATCCAGGCCGACAAGCTGTTCAAGGATTTCGAGCAGGCCGCCCGCGGCGCCGGCTACAGGCCCGAAACGATCCAGAACTGCAAGTACGCCCTGGTGGCCTTTGTGGACGAACTGGTGCTGGGCAGCAACTGGCCGATGAAAGAAGCCTGGTCGGGCAACCCGCTGCAACTGGAATACTTCAACGACTTCGCCGCCGGCGAGGAGTTCTACAAGAAACTTTCCGCCATCCGTTCCGGCGCCGACGCCGAGCGGCTGGACATGCTTGAGGTCTACTTTCTGGCCTTGGCCCACGGCTTCAAGGGCATGTACATAGACCTGCGCGGCATGGAAGAGCGCAAGACCCTGACCGAGCAGCTTGGCGCCGAAATCACCGCCGGGCGCGGCGGGGCCGCCAACGGCCCGCTGTCACCGCGCGCCATGCCGCCCGATCAGTTGCCCAAACTGGCGCGCACGGCACCGACCTGGCTTGTGCCCGCGATCTGCCTGGCCGTGCTGATTCTGCTGGCCATGGGGCTGGTGTTTGCCATCAACCGCATCGGCGAAAGCGCCGCCGAAGCCATGACTTCCGGAGGCACGGCGCAATGAAGGCACTGTTCTCCGCCCTGATGAAGGAAGGCCTGGTCAGCATCGTGCTGCTGGTGATTCTGTGTCTGCTGGTCTGGTTCGGCGGCATGTACCTGGAAACGCCCGAAAAGACCCGCATCGCCATCATCTGCGGCCTGCTGGGCATCTGGGCCGCGCTGTACATCGTGCAGCGTGTGCGCGCCGTGTCGGCCGCCATGCGCATCGAAAAACAACTCAAGGCCCAGAGCGGCGCCCAGCTTGCCGGCGCCGACGCCGACAAGAAGGCCGAAATCGAGGCCCTGCGCAAGAAGTTCGACGAAAGCCTGGACGCCCTGAAAAAATCCAAGGGCGGCAAAATGGCCCTGTTCACCCTGCCCTGGTACGTGATCATCGGCCCGCCCGGCAGCGGCAAGACCACGGCGCTGCAGGAATCCGGCCTGAACTTTCCGGCCAGCCAGGGCAACGCCAAGGTCAAGGGCATAGGCGGCACCCGCAACTGCGACTGGTGGTTTACCGACGAAGGCATCCTGCTGGACACCGCCGGCCGATACACCACCGTGGCCGAAGACCAGAAAGAATGGTTCGCGTTTCTGGACATGATCAAGCAGGGCCGCAAGCAGAAGCCCATCAACGGCGCGATTGTCGCCATCGGCATGGACGAACTGCTGCGCGCCGGCGCGGCCGACCTTGACCGCATTGCCAAGGACGTGCGCAACCGGCTGGACGAGCTTTCGGCCCGGCTGCAGGCGGTGTTTCCGGTCTATGTGATGTTCACCAAAGTGGACCTGCTGCAGGGTTTTGTCGAGTTCTTTGAAGACTTCACCAAGGACGAGCGCAACCAGGTCTGGGGCATGACCTTTGCCTACAACGTGCCCGACCGCCAGTACGCCGACATCTTTGACGAAGAGGCGCGCAAACTGGTGGCCGCGCTGGCGCCGCGCCGCACGCAACTGCTGGCCAGCGAACGCCCCGCCAGCAAGAAACAGAACGTGTATCTGTTCCCGCGCCAGTTTGAGCTGGCCCTGCCGCGCATGAAAGAGTTCATTGAGAGCCTGTTTCATGCCACGGCCTTTCAGGAAAGCGCCATCCTGCGCGGCATCTATTTCTCCAGCGGCACCCAGAAGGGCACGCCGATTGACCAGTTGATGGCGCGCATGGGCGCAGCCCTGGGTGTCGAGGCCAACGCCGGCGCCGACGAACGCATCGAGAAAAAGAGCTACTTCATCAACCACCTGTTCACGCGCCTGATTTTCCCCGACAAGGCCCTGGCCCGCAGCAGCAGTGCCGTGCTGCGCAAGCGCCGCGCCGTGCGCACCGGCCTTCAGTTCGCGTCGGTGCTGGCGCTGGCGCTGGCAAGCTATTCGCTGATCAGCAGCTTTCTGGAAAACCGCCAGATGGTCGCCCGGGCCGAGGCCGCGGCGGCCCAGCTTGCCCAGGCCGACCAGACCCCCGCCGACGAACTGGCGCAGTTGCAGGCACTGGAGACCATGCGGCGTGAACTGGCACCGTTGCATGGCGCCGACAACCCGTTGAACCTGACGATGGGCATGCACCAGGGCAACCGTGTGTTCCACGCCGGTCTGAAACCCTACATGCGGCGGCTGATGCCCCTGTATGTCGAGCCGACCAACCGCCGCGTGCACGCCGAGCTGCGCGACCGTCTGGCCAACGTGCGCCGCATCCGCAGCAGCGAGGAATACCAGCAACTGCTGGACCTGTGGCGCGTTTACCGCATGCTGGGCGGCGAGCTTGACCCGGTGCCAAGTCTGGTTTCGTCCGTGCTGAAGAAAAACCAGCGCTGGACGGGTCGCGTCGGCGGCAGCAACGCCGGGCAGATCGAAGAACTGGCCGGCGAACAGCTTGAGTTCTTTGCCGATATTCTGCCGCTGGCGCGCAAGGACCCGGCTGCCTATCCCTGGCATGTTCCGATTGACGGCGACCTGTCCAAGGCCATCGGCGCGGAACTGCAAAACGCGTTCTGGGAACAGGTGGCCTATGACTCCATTCTTCAGCGCGCCAGTGAAAAGCTCGAACCGGTAACACTGGCCAGCCTGCTGGCCGGTGATGAGAACCGCGACCTGCTGGAAATCCGCCAGGGCGAGGGCGAAGACCCCCAGAAGCTGCTCAACGGCTTTACTCAGGAGGCCTGGGACACCCAGATCAAGCCGCTGATTGACGAACGCGCCAAGGACCTGGCGGCCATGTTCAAGGAACTGGGCATGACCCGCGACGCGGACGCGCTGGTCAAGGCCCTGCACGAACGTCACCGCGTGCGCCACGGCCAGGCCTGGCGGGCGTTTCTGACCGCGGTGCACCCCCGCGCGCGCGGCTTCCGCAGCATGACCGACGCCCGCGACTCGCTGCGCCGTCTGTGCGGTGACGTGTCGCCCTACCGTGCGCTGTTCAGGCGCGCCTGGGACAAACGCGCGCTGAACATGGGCCCCGGCGATCGCCTGGGCGAAGTCACCGAACAGGAACAGAAGGCCCTGGAGGACTCGCTCAAGGCGCTTGACGAAATGCGCAAGGCCGTGGACGACTTCGTAACGGCCACCAGCGTGGGCAACCGCGTGCGCGGCCACCTGCAGGACCCGAAAAAACTGGAATCGCTGCGTGACGCGATCAATGCCGCGTACCGCAAGATCGGCGACCTGTTCCCCAAGGACGCCGCCGCCGGCGCCGACGTGATGAACCGCGTGGTGGATGCCCTGTTCAACTCGCTGCGTGAAGAGGCGGTGCGGGAGCTGGAAAGTGTCTGGAAGGGCAATGTCGCCGACCCCTGGGCCACGGAAGTACGGGGCAAGTACCCGTTTGTTGATGCCGGTTCGCCCGTGGACTACGCCAGCGAACGCAACGACGTGAAGCTGGATTCGCTGGCCCGCCTGATGAACCCCAAAACCGGCGCGATCTGGACCTCAGACACCCTGTTCCGCGCCGTCCAGGCCCTGAAATTCAACGACCGTCCCATGTTTGTGTTCAAGGCCGACTACGAAGACACAATCCGCGAGGCCCGCCTGATCCGCGACGCGCTGTTTGACACCGCCCAGGATGAAAAGATCAGGGTGCGCTTCGGGCTGACACTGGTGCAGCGCGGGCTGCTGCGATCCAGCACGTTCCAGCTTGGTCTCAACCCGCAGGGCCAGCCCAACATCCTGCGCTGGAACGACAACCGCGACCAGACCCGCGACTTTGTGTGGGAGCAACTGGACAGCGCGCGGGCCAAGCCCGGCGCGCGCGTGACCGCAAGCTGGGGCGAAAGCACGCCGCGCACCGACGAGTTTGACATGCTGGACCAGGGCTGGGGTTTGCTGAAGCTTTTGCACCGCGGCAGCATCAGCGGGCCGCTGACCAACACCGAGGGCAAGCGCTTTCTGTGCGCGTGGCGCTTTGTGGCCCCCGACGGCATTCCCTACACGCTGGAGGCCTTTATCAACGCCGCCAAGACGGAGAACCCGTTTGCCCCCGGCATGTTCTCGCGCATCCGGATCGCGCCGGGGGTGACGCAATGAGCAGTTTCACCTCGGGCTGTCTTGGCAAACTGCCGCTGCACGGCGACTTCATCCGCTACAACGCCGGGTCGCCCGAGGTGCACGAACTGGATCACTGGATCGGCGAGGGCATCGTTCACGGCTACCACGAATTGGGCTCGGCCTGGGATCGCACCTTTGACGCCGCCCCGCGCGCCGCGTTTGTGTACGTTTCGGCACGCTCGCGCCGCATGGTGGCGGGCCTGGCGCGGCCGTCAGTAGACAAGGCCGGCCGGCGCTTTCCGTTTCTGGTTTACGCGCTGCTGGAACAGGGGATAAACCCGGCCGACGTGCCGTATCTGCCCCTGGCGCTGGCGCCGTTTCTGGAAAAGGCCGCCGAAGTCACGCACTGGGCCGACACCGCGATCAACCTGAACATGTTTCTGGGGCACTTTGATTCGCTGCGCTTTGAGCCCGACCTGGCCGAAGCCCGCCGCGCTTTTGGCCGCCATGTACTGGTCACCGGCGCGCAGGACTTTTTTGCCGCCGACTTCGGCAGCGCCACCGACCCGCGCGTGTACGCGGCGCTCCAGAGCGTATCCGAGGGCCCCGAACTGCGCGGCCACAACGCTCTGGCCGTGCGCCTGCCGCTGACCGGCGGCCCAGTGGCCGCCGCGTTCTGGGTGGAACTGGCCCGGCGCATGACCAGGGCCGGCACGCTGCCTGTGCTGGCCTGGTGGTCCGATGCCGCGGGTGATACCGGTGCCCGATTGCACCTGTGTTTTGGCGAATTGGGCAGTCGCCACTTTCTGCCGTTTGTTCTGCCCGCGCGACCCGACCCGGTGCTGCGTGATCTGGCCGGCCTGCACGGCGACAACGAGGCCGCGCGCAAGGGCAAGGCCGCGTTTGACCAGGTTTTGAGCGCGGGTTCATTGAAGCTTTCCGACCTGCTGCAAAGATTGCCTCGCTGCAAAGGACTGTGACGGAATGGCGATGGGATGCTTCCCATCGGGCGGGGGCGGCTCTAGAGTCTGTGGCCTGAACCAGGGAACTGCGGCGTGTCTGACGGCGTGACTTCACCGCTTGCCACAAAGCCCATTGCGGGCGCCAGCCCCAGCGGGCAGTCGGCGCGCTATGAACCCGAATTTGAAAAGCTGCAGGCCGAGATCCAGAAGCTGGAAAACCCCGCCGGCGGCGATGTGCGCTGGAATGACGTGCAGGAACTGGCCGAAAAGCTGCTTGCCGAAAAGTCCAAAGACCTGCTGGTGGCGGCCTATTACACCGTGGCGCGGCTTCAGCGCGAGGGCTTTGACGGCCTGCGCCAGGGCCTTGGCGTTATTCACGGCCTGTGCGCCAACTTCTGGGATACACTGTGGCCCGAAAAGAAGCGCATGCGCGCCCGCGAATCCGCCCTGGAATGGATGGTGGACCGCGTCAACCGTCAGCTTGAGGCCGACGGGGCGGCCGACCCGGCCAGTCTCAAGGCCTGCGCCGAAACCATGAACGAGCTGGCCAACCTGGTCAACAGCCGGCTGGAAGCGCCCAACCCGCAACTGGACGGCCTGGTGCGTGCTCTCAGCGGCAAGGCCGGCGCCCTTTCCGCCGCGCCGGCACCGGCGGGGCCAACGCCGGGCGTCAGCGCCGGCACCAGCAGCGCAAGCGCGCAGGGAGGACCCGTGGGGCCGATCACGTCGCGCAAACAGGCCTTTGAGCGTCTGAAGGAAGTTGCCGAGTTCCTGCGCCGCACCGAGCCGCATTCGCCGGTCAGCTATCTGGTCCAGCGGGCCGTGAAATGGGGCGACATGCGACTGGAGGATGTGCTGACCGAACTGGTGAAAGATGACGGCGTCCGGCGTAACCTGTTTGAAACGCTGGGCGTCAAGGAAGAACGGAAGGAAAGCTGACGGCCGCGGGGCGTTCTGGCGCCCGCAGCCGGCCGCAAGGCAGCAACCAGGCGGTGACCCCGCCCGAACACAGGAGAAGCCATGGCCAAAGACGATGGTTCCGTTGCCCCGCGCGAGCGCGTCAACATTGTGTACAAGCCCGCCACCGGCGGTGCCAGCGAGGAGAAAGAGCTTCCGCTGAAGCTGCTGGTCATGGGCGATTTCACCAACCGCGCCGACGACACGCCGCTGGAACAGCGCAAGGCCGTCAACATTGACAAGGACAACTTCAACGACGTGATGAAGAACCACAAGGTGTCCATAGACATCAACGTCAAGAACACCCTGTCCGGCAAGGGCGACGACCTGTCGGCCAAGCTGAACTTCCAGACACTGAAGGACTTCGACCCCGACGCTGTGGCGCGCCAGGTGCCGGAATTGGCCAAGATGCTGGAATTGCGCGAGGCGCTGGCGGCGCTCAAGGGACCCTTGGGCAACTTCCCGGCCTTCCGCAAGAAGATCGAGGAAATCATCAAGGACCCCGCCGCCCGCGAAAAGATTTTCAAGGAAGTGGCCGGCGGAGAAGAAGGCAAGTAGCACCGGACAGCTAGAAAACGTGTTCTGGCGGCGAACCGGCCGGAAAGGGCGATTCCCTTCCATCCGAAAACCGCCATCCAGAATCCAAAATGGAGTCGTTCGCCATGGCAGAAGCCGACAAACAGAAACAGCCAGCCGAAGCCCAGGCCCAGGAGGGCTCGCTGCTGGATGAGATCATGGAGAAGTCCAAGATGGCCCCCGGCGACGAGGGCTACGACGTCGCCAAACTGGGCGTGCAGGCGTTCCTCAAGGAAATCCTGGCCCCCGGCGCCAAGTTCGCCAAGGCCGACAAGGCCGCGGTGGACGCCATGATCGCCGAACTGGACAAGAAACTGTCCGAACAGGTGGACCAGATCCTGCACCACCCCGACGTGCAGAAGCTGGAAAGCGCCTGGCGCGGACTGAAGATGCTGGTGGATCGCACCAACTTCCGCGAAAACGTGAAGATCGAGGTGCTGAACATCAGCAAGGAACAGTTGCAGGAAGATTTCGAGGACGCGCCCGAACTGGTCAAGTCAGGCATGTACAAGCATGTCTACACCAGCGAGTACGGCACGTTCGGCGGCGAGCCCTACGGCGCCATCATTGGCAACTACGACTTCGGCCCCGGCCCGCAGGATGTGGCTCTGCTGTCCAAGATTGCCGCCGTGGCGACCATGTCGCACGCGCCGTTCATTGCCGCTGCCGGCCCCAAGTTTTTCGGGCTGGACAGTTTCACCGGGCTGCCAAACCTCAAAGACCTCAAATCCATCCAGGAAGGCCCGCAATACACCAAGTGGCAGAGCTTCCGCGAAAGCGAAGATTCCCGCAGTGTCGGCCTGACCTGTCCGCGCTTTCTGCTGCGTCTGCCCTACGGTCCGGACACCAAGCCGGTCAAGGCCTTCAACTACCAGGAAAACGTCCGCGACAGCCACGAGCATTACCTGTGGGGCAACACCGCCTTTGCCTTTGCCACGCGCCTGACGGAAAGCTTTGCCAAGTACCGCTGGTGCCCCAACATCATCGGCCCGCAAAGCGGCGGCGCCGTGGACGACCTGCCGCTGCATCAGTTCGAGGCCATGGGTGAAACCCAGACCAAGATTCCCACCGAGGTCCAGATCAGCGAACGCCGCGAGTACGAGCTGTCAGAACAGGGCTTTATCGGTCTGACCATGCGCAAGGGCAGCGACAACGCCTGTTTCTTCAGCGCCAACTCGTGCCAGAAGCCCAAGACATTCGGCCAAAGCGCCGAAGGCAAGGCCGCCGAGCTCAACTACCGTCTGGGCACGCAGCTGCCCTACCTGTTCATCGTCAACCGCCTGGCGCATTACATCAAGGTGCTCCAGCGCGAACAGATCGGTTCGTGGAAGGAAAAGGGCGACTTGGCCCGTGAACTCAACAAGTGGATCGGCCAGTACGTGGCCGACACCGATAACCCCAGCCCGGCTATTCGCTCGCGCTGCCCGCTGCGCAGCGCCGAGATCACCGTGGAAGATGTGCCCGGCGAGGCCGGCTGGTACAAGGTAGGCATGCAGGTTCGGCCGCACTTCAAGTACATGGGTGCGTTCTTCACCCTTGGCTTGGTCGGAAAACTCGACAAGAAGTAATTACTTTTATGTATTTCACGTTCACTTCCTTAGGCTATGTTTCTTTTGCCCAAGGCTGGCGTGGGATACCTTTCGAGTGTCCCGAACGGACGGGGCAAGAGCACCAACAAAAACCTAACTGTAAGGCAAATCACTACTAACGGAGACGAGCCATGGCCAGCATGAAAGTGTTCATGAAGATCGCGGACATTCCCGGCAGCAGCAGCGACAAGGACCACAAGGACTGGTGTGACGTTCGTGGCTTTTCGCACGAAATGAAGTATCCCTTCGACATGCGCGAGAACAAGGGCCGCGGCGAACCCACTCACGGCGACTTCCAGGTCATCAAGGAACTCGACAAGGCCTCGCCCAAGCTCTACGAGGCTCTGGCCAAGAAGAAGAAGGTCAAGGAAGTGGAGTTCGAGTTCTGGCGCGACAACCCCAAGGACGGCGGCAGCGAGAAGTACTTCAGCATCAAGCTCAAGGACTGCCGTGTGGTGTACGCCAAACCGTACATGCCCAGCGAGAACGCCGAAACCTTCAGCCACCTCGACATGATTGGCTTTGCCTACAAGATCGTCGAGTGGACGTGGATCAGCGGCGGCCAGGTGCCCACCACCTTCGACTTCAGCCAGCCCGACGCGTAACGACCGCAGTGGCGGGGCGGGAAGCACGGCCCATCAGGGCTTTGCGGCCCGCCCCGGCCGGGCGGTGCGGGAGGCAGCGTGTTCCAGAAAGCGACATTGTTCGAGCGGTTGCGCCGGCCTGACCAGGTTCACGCGCACTCGATGCACGAGGATCACCAGTCGCAGTTGCGCTCGATTGTGGGCAACCTGGAACGCATCCTGAACACCCGCAGCGGCCAGGCCCCGGCGCAGATGGACTTCGGCATTCCGCCGCCGTCCGAGATCGGCCAGGGCTACCCGGAATCGGTCGTGCAGATCCAGAGGGCGATCCGCGTCTGCATCGAGAAGTACGAACCGCGGCTGCGCGACGTGCAGGTCATGCGCATTGAAAGCGACGACCAGCGGCTGGTGGTGCGGTTTCAGGTCTCGGCCCGGCTTGCCACGGCCAGTGACCAGCGGCAGATACGGTTTGACACGCTGATTGACCCTTCGGGGCACATTGAAATGACAATCTGAATCGTTCCGCGCGGCGTGGTGCCCGCGGGAAAGCGCGCGCCAGGCCATGTTCAACAAATACTACCAGGACGAGCTTCTTTACCTGCGCGAAAGCGGACGCGAGTTCGCCGAGGCCAACCCCGAGGCCGCGCGCTTTCTGGCCCAGCCCGGCGCCGACCCCGACGTCGAACGCATGCTGGAGGGCGTGGCGTTTCTTACCGCGCGCCTGCGCCAGAAGCTTGACGACGAGCTGCCCGAGCTGACCCACAGCTTTACCGAGATGTTCTGGCCGCACTATCTGCGGCCGGTGCCCGCCACGGCGATCATGCAGTTCACCGCCCTGCCCGCCGCCGCGGGCGAGGTTCGGCCGATTCCCGCCGGCGTGAGAACCGACAGCGTGCCCGTGGACGGCACGCGCTGCCCGTTTGTGACGTGTTACCCGGTGACGCTGCTGCCACTGGAACTCAAAACCGCGGATCTGCGCCGCGAGGCGCCGCCCAAACTGACATTGACGTTTGAACTGCCGGGCAAGCTGCCGCTGGACAAACTGGACATCCCGGCCATCCGGCTGCATCTGGCCGGCGAGCCCGCCGTCACGCGTCCGCTGTTTCTGGCGCTCAACCGCTTTGTGCGGCGCGTAACCGTGCGTGACGGCGCCGACCCGGCGCGCGCGTTTTCACCCGCGCCGGACTGCATCCGCCCGGTGGGTTTTGGCGAAGCCGAATCCGTGCTGCGCGGGCCGGGCGCGTCGTTTCCGGGCTTTCGCCTGCTGCAGGAATATTTTGTCTGCCCCCAGAAGTTCATGTTTGTGGACATGGGCGGGCTGGAGCCGTTACGGAACTTTGCCGGGTCCAGGGCCTTCACCATTGAACTTGAGTTTTCGCGCCTGCCCGAAAACATGCCGCCGGTCAGCCGCGCCAACCTGCTGCTGCACTGCACGCCGGCCGTCAACCTGTTTGCCCACGACGCCGACCCGGTGCGTCTGGACCGCACGCGCACCGAATACACGCTGCGCCCCGCGGGCGAAAACCCGGGCCACTTTGAAATCCACAGCGTGGATCGCGTCAGCGGACTGGTAGTGGGCACTTCGGAAATCCGCGAGTTCCGGCCGCAGTTCCGTCTGCCGCGTTCCGGCGCGCGGGGCCAGGTGTACTACCAGGTGCGCCGCCACCCGCCGGTTACCGGCGGCAACCAGGTGCTGACGATTTCATTTGTCGAGCCGCCGACCGACGCCCCGAACATTGAGACCGCCAGCATCGAACTCACCTGCACCAATGGTGCCCTGCCGGCGCGGCTGGAGCCCGGTGACATCGCCACGGCCACCCAGTCCAGCCCGCTGTTCGCGTCATGCCGTAACATCGGCCGCCCGACCGCGACCGTGCCCGCGCCGCTGAAAGACGACCTGCTGTGGCGGCTGGTGGCGCACCTGAGCCTCAACTACATGTCGCTGCTGAGTGTAGACGCGCTGCGCAGCCTGGTGGGCCTGTACAACTTCCGGGCCAACTTTGACCGTCAGGCCGAACAGTCCCACAACCGCCTGATCGAGGGCATCCGCGCCGTCGCCGGCCGCCCGGCCACGCGGCTGATGGAAGGTCTGCCGGTGCGGGGGCTTGAGGTCGAGCTGGTGCTGGATGAAGACCTGCTGGGCGGCGAAGGCGAGGTGTTTCTGTTCGGCTCGGTGCTGGACGCCTTTTTCGCGCAGTACGTGAGCCTTAACAGCTTTTCGCGCCTGCAGGTCAGGGGCGCCAAACTTGCGGAGGTCTACGCATGGCCGGCACGGATCGGTCTGCAGGCGATCCTGTGACGGAAAGGCTGGAAAACGAGGGCCACCACTTCTCGTTCTTTCAGGCCATCCGCCGGATCCACGCGCTTGACCCCCAGGCGCCGCGCATGG
Source organism: Planctomycetota bacterium (assembly GCA_015075515.1). Classification (GTDB taxonomy): domain Bacteria; phylum Planctomycetota; class UBA8742; order UBA2392; family UBA2392; genus H3-PLA7. The sequence goes on along the minus strand of JABTUE010000001.1, from coordinate 507,188 downwards.
GCTTTCAGGGCCCGGTCGAGCGCGAACGCATCCGGTTGCGCCCGGCGCTTTCGCTGTCGTTTCCCACGGCCGATATCGCCGCCGTGCGCCAGACCGAAATGGCCGACGGGGGCCTGCGCTGGCATCTGGATGTGAACTTCATGGGCCTGTACGGGCCGTCTTCGCCGCTGCCCACGTTCTACACCGAAGACCTGCTGCGCGATGAATACCAGGGCGAAGACATCAGTCTGGTGCGCGGCTTTCTGGACCTGTTCCACCACCGGCTGCTGGCGCTTTTGTACCGCTGCTGGGAGAAATACCGCCACACCGTCCAGTACGACCCCGCCGGCCGCGATTTCTACAGCACGCGCCTGCTGCGCCTGCTCGGCGCGCACCTGCCCTGGCTGCCCGAAAACCAGCAGCTTGCCGCCGGCAGCGTGCTGGCCTACGCCGGCCTGCTGACCCAGCGCCCGCGCGGCGCCGCGTCGCTGCGCGCCATGCTGGCCGCGCACTTTCCGCAGGGTGAAGTCGCGCTGCTTCAGTGCGTGGCCGGGTTCAAAACCATCCCGGCCGCCCAGCAGAACCGGCTGGGCCAGGCCAACTCGCGCCTGGGCGCCGACCTGTGCCTGGGCCGCGATGTGCCCGACCGCGCGGGTAATTTCGGGATCCGCGTGGGGCCGCTGGGCTTTGACGATTACATCGAGTTCATGCCCGACCGCGCTGAAATGGCCCAGCTCAATGAGCTGGTGGATCTGTTCAACAGCGACGGCCTGGACTATGAGGTCACCGTCGTGCTGCGCGGCGACCAGACTCCCGCGCTGCAGCTTGGCAATCCCGTGCATCGGCTTGGTTACTCGTCCTGGCTGGGGGAAAACCGCCTGGGCGACCGTACCGTGACGTTCCGTTTCGAAGGGTGGAGACATGGCAGAGGTTGAAATCAAGGCGCTGGTCGGCAAGCTGAACCGTTTCTGCACCAAGGCCCTGGAGGCCGCGGCCGGAAACTGCGTGTCACGCACCAACCACGAGGTCACCGTTGAACACATGCTTCAGGCGCTGATTGAAGATCCCAGCGCCGACGCCCAGCAGATGCTGGGCAAACTCAACGTGGATGTCGGGCGCCTGCAGAAAGCCCTGACCCGTGATATTGACCGGCTCAAGACCGGCAACCAGGGCCGCCCCGTGTTCAGCCCGCTGCTGTCGGCGTGGTTTCAGAACGCCTGGTTGAGTGCCAGCCTGGACTTCGGCCAGGCCGAAATCCGCAGCGGCAACCTGCTGCACGCGCTGGTGGCCAACGCCTCGCGTCTGGCCGGCGGCGATTACATTGAGCAACTGTCCGAGATCAGCCCCGGCGAAATCAAAAAGAACTTTCACGCGCTGACCAAGGCCAGCTACGAAACCGCCGCCGCGGCCGCCAAAGGCGCCGAAGGCACCCCCGGCCAGACCGGCGCGCCTTCCGGCGACGGCGCCCTGGCCAAGTTCTGCCAGAACTTCACGGAACGCGCCCGCAAGGGCGAACTGGACCCGGTGTTCGGACGCGACCGTGAGATCCGGCTGATCGTGGACATCCTGGCCCGCCGCCGCAAGAACAACCCGATCTGCGTGGGCGAACCCGGCGTGGGCAAGACCGCCGTGGTCGAGGGTCTGGCAATCCGCATCATTGAAGGTGACGTGCCTGAAGTGCTGCGCGATGTCGAACTGATCGGACTGGATATCGGCCTGCTGCAGGCCGGGGCCAGCGTCAAGGGCGAGTTTGAAAACCGCCTCAAGTCGGTGATTCAGGAAATCAAGTCCAGCCCCAAACCGATCGTGCTGTTCATTGATGAGGTACACACGCTGATTGGCGCGGGCGGCGCCGCCGGAACCGGCGACGCCGGACAATTGCTGAAACCCGCGCTGGCCCGCGGCGAACTGCGCACAATCGCCGCCACCACCTGGGCCGAATACAAGAAGTACTTCGAAAAAGACGCCGCGCTGGCCCGCCGCTTTCAACTGGTCAAACTGGACGAGCCCGGCATTGAACTGACCGCCACCATGCTGCGCGGGCTGCGCGCCAACTATGAAAAGACCCACGGCGTGATCATCCGTGACGAGGCCCTGCTGGCCGCGGCTGAACTGGGCACCCGCTACATCGCCGGCCGCCAGCAGCCCGACAAGGGCATTGATCTGGTGGACACCGCCGCCGCCCGCGTGCGCGTGGCGTTTTCCAGCAAGCCCCCCGAACTGCAGGACCTGGAGCGTTCGATCCAGACCGATGAACGGACCCTGGCCGCGCTCAAGCGCGACGCTGAAACCGGCGGCCCGCAGGACAACGACCAGATCACCGAGATCAACGCCCGCATCCAGGACACCCGCGCCAAAGCCGACGCCCTGGCCAAACGCTGGCAACAGGAACGCGAACTGGCCCATAAGGCCGTGGCGATCCGCAACAAGCTGCTGGGCGACAAGGCTCCGGGCGCCAGAAAAACCGATACCCCGGCCAGGGAAGAAGGCAAGAAAGGTGCCACCAAGGTGGCCAGGAAGGACACCAAGGCGCTCAAGGCTGAACCCGCCCTGCCCGATGACCCCAAGGAACTTCAGGCCCTGTTCGACAACACCATGGCCCAGTTGCGCCAGGTGCAGGGCAAGGAACCGATGGTGCCGATCGAGGTCACGGCCGAGGTCGTCTCACGCGTGGTCAGCGACTGGACCGGCATTCCGCTGGGCAACATGGTTTCCGACCAGGCCGCCCGTCTGCTTGGCATGGAAGACGAACTGCGCCGCCGCGTGAAGGGCCAGGATCACGTGATGAAGGCGATTGCCACCGGCATTCGCGCGGCCAAGGCCGGTCTGGCCAACCCCGACGCGCCGATGGGCATCTTTCTGTTCGTGGGCCCCAGCGGCGTGGGCAAGACGGAAACCGCGCTGGCCGTGGCCGACCTGCTGTTCGGCGGCGAACGCTTCATGACCACGATCAACATGTCCGAGTTCCAGGAAAAACACACCGTCAGCCGCCTGATCGGCAGCCCGCCGGGCTACGTCGGCTACGGCGAAGGCGGCATGCTGACCGAGGCCGTGCGCCAGCGTCCCTATTCGGTGGTGCTGCTGGACGAAGTGGAAAAGGCCGACCTGGATGTGATGAACCTGTTCTACCAGGTGTTTGACAAAGGCATGCTCAACGACGGCGAAGGCCGCGAAATTGATTTCAAAAACACCGTCATCTTCCTGACCAGCAACCTGGCCACCGACATCATTACCGAGGCCTGCGCCGACGGCGAACGTCCCGACGCCGAAGAACTGGTCAAGCTGATTCGCCCCACGCTGTCGGCCCACTTCAAGCCGGCGCTTCTGGCGCGCATGAGCATCGTGCCGTTCTTCACCATTGACGAGGCCACACTCAAGGAAATCACCGATCTCAAGCTGTCCAAGATCGTCAAGCGCATGGCCGCCACCCACGACATGAAACTGGTGTTCGAGCCCAGCGTGCGCGACGCGATTGCCGGCCGCTGCAAGGAAGTTGAAACCGGCGCGCGCAACATTGACCACATCATCCGCGGCAACCTGCTGCCCACCATGAGCACGCAACTGCTGCAGAAAATGAGCGAGGGCCAGATGCCGGCCAGTCTCAGCGTCGGCATCGGTGACAACGGGGAGTTCCGCTTCACCTTCGGGGCCTAGACCACGGGGGAGCCGGGTCGCTCCGGCCGGACAGCGCAGTACCGCCGCAAGGAGACAACGACATGCCAACCATCGCCAGCAACCAGGTCATGCGCTTTACCTCAAAGGCCGTCTCCGACGACGCCCTTCAGATTACCGGCTTGACCGGCCATGAACACGTCAGCGCCCCCTATGCGTTTACGCTGGAACTGGCCAGCCAGGACGACTCGCTGGACTTTGCCAAGCTGCTGGAGGAACGCGCCGTCATCCATATCAAGCAGCCGGTCAAGGCCTCCGGGTCGGACTCGTACAGTTCCACCACGCTCAAGATTCACGGCTGGCTGGCCAGCTTTGAACAGGTCGGCAAGGAACTGGAATGGGTGAAGTACCGTGCCGTGCTGGTGCCGGGGCTGTGGAAGGCCGGCCTGACCAAGAACAGCGCGATTTTCCAGGACGTGCACATTGTGGATATGGTCAAGGAAATCCTGACCGCGTCCAAGTACGGCTACAACCTGAAGGTGGACATTTCGCGCGTGACCGACAAGGGCCCCAAGCGCGAATACGTGGCCCAGTACCAGGAATCCGACCTGAACTTCATCTCGCGCTGGCTCGAGCACGAGGGCATCTACTACTACTTCAAACAGGATGACGAAGAAGAAGTGCTGGTTCTGGCCGACGCCAAAGAAGGCTACGGCAGCATGGCCGGCGAAAGCACCCTGCGCTACAAGCCGCGCAACAGCGACGGCCAGCAGGTGGAAGGCGGAGACTCCGAGGCCGCCAGCGACGACTGGTTCAAGGAAGAAGTCGTAACCGACTTTTCCTGCCGCGTCAGCCAGTTGCCCAAAGAGGTGATGCTCAAGGACTACAACTGGAAGAACCCCAGGGCCGACATGCTGTGCAGCCACAAGGTGCACGACAAGGGCATCGGCACCGTCTACGAGTACAACAACCACTACTCGACCAAGGACGAGGGCAAAAAACTGGCCAAGGTGCGCGCCCAGGCGCTGGCCTGGCGCCAGGAGCTGTTTGCCGGCCGCAGCGAATGCCGCGGCTTCCGCGCCGGGCTGGTGTTCAAACTGGACGAGCATTTCCGCGGCGCCTTCAACCAGGAGTACATGCTGGTTGAAGTCACCCACCACGCCACCCAGGCGCTGGCGCTTGGCACCGGCGGCGCCGCCGGCGCCAGCTATCACAACACCTTTGTGGCTATCCCCAAGGCGCGCGAGTTCCGGCCCGAGCGCAAGGCCAAATGGCCCGAGATCAAGGGCGTCATGCACGGCACCGTGGACGGCGGCAGCAACTCCACGCCCTACGCCCAGGTGGACGACAAGGGACGCTACAAGGTGCAGATCGGTTTTGACCGCAGCGGCACCGGCAACGGCACGGCCAGCAAGTACGTGCGCAAGCAGGAACCCTATGCCGGCCCCAACCAGGGCATGCACTTTCCGTTGCTCAAGGGCAGCGAGGTGATGATTACCCACATTGACGGCAACCCCGACCGGCCCGTGATTACCGGCGCGGTGTTCAACGGCGACAACGCGGCGGTGGTTTCAAGCGCCAACCAGACCCAGAACCGCATTGCGACACCCGGCGGCACCCAGATCCTGATGGACGACACCCAGGGCGCCACCCAGGTCCAGATCAACACCAAGGACGACAAGACCAAGTTCCAGATGGACGCCACCACCGACAGCGAAAAGGTCACGGTGCAGACGCCCAAGAACAAGCTGACGCTGGACGGCAAATCCGGCGAAGACCGCATCGTTCTGGAAACCGACAACGGCAAGACCAAGATCCGCCTGGGCAAGAGCGCCGACGAGCCCGACCACGACGAATGCAAGCACGCCGACGGCATGCGTCTGGAAACCGAGGGCGAGTTCAACCACTACGTCAAGGGTGACTACAACCTGCGCGTGGAAGGCGCCGAGAACAAAAAAGTCACCGGCAACAGCGACTGGACATGGACCCAGCAGTGCGCCGAATACAAACACGGCGAATGGTTCAGCCTCAAGCTCGGCCTCACCTACGGCATCTCTCTGGCCGCCACGGCCGACTTCCGCGCCAGCGGCGCGATCGCGATTTCCGGCGGCGCCGATTTCGCGATCAAGGCCGGCCTGACAATCGGCGCCGAGTTCGGCATCAGCATGAAGGTCAAAAAAGAAAAGGCAATCGAGGTGTGCCTGGACGGCCGCAAGCTGACGATCAAAAAAGACCAGGACGTGGACTGCGAAGGCGCCTACAACCTGAAGTCAAAGGGCGCGATCAGCGTCACCAGCCAGGGCAACATCAAACTTCAGGCGGGTGTACCCGCGCCGCCGTCCGACCCCAGCTTTGCCTCGCGCATGCGGGCCTGGGCCGCCGGTGCCGTGGCCAGCATCAAGGCCAAGGCCAGCGGCCAGGCGCCCCCGGCCCCGCCGGCGCCGGTACCCGCGCCCCCGGCCCCGCCCACGCCGAACATCGAGATCACTTCAAGCAGCATCAAGCTTGAGGTCAACCCCACCACGTCCATCGAACTGGCCGCGGCGGGCATCACGATCAAAAGCGGTGCCGGCGAGTTCAAGGTTGCGGCGGCGGGCATTACCTCCAAACCCATGGTTCAGGCGGGGTAGCCATGAAAGTCCGCAACCGCACAGACTTCAAGTTCGCGCCCATGCTGGGGCAGGTCAACTGGCCTGCCCACAGCGTGAGCTGTGTGGTCAAGGCCGGTTTCCGCTTTGTGCACGGCGGTGTTGCGGTACCGCTGGAAAAACAACCCGAGATCGAGGGGGACATCCGCGACAAAACCACGGGCGCGCCGCTGTACGAGGCTGACCTCGGCCTGTTCAAGCCGCGGGCCGATCTGTTGCTGACCGGCACCTGTTACGCGCCGGGCGGCAAGGCCGTGACCACCTGTCCGGTGAAGTTCCAGGTTGGCAACTGGGCCAGGGAACTGGCCGTGATTGGCAATCGCCACTGGGACAAGGGCCTGGTCTTCAGCCGCCAGAGTGAGCCCGAGCCCTTCACGCGCTGCGCCCTGCACTGGGGCAACGCCTTTGGCGGCGAAGGCTTTGCCGAAAACCCGGTGGGCAAGGGCTTCAAGTCACCGCTTCTGCCGAACATCGAGCTGCCCGGCAAACTGATCAAGGGTGTTGGCGACAAGCCACACCCCGCCGGTTTCGGCCCGCTGGACCGCACCTGGAAACAGCGCGCCGGCCGCATGGGCAGCTACGACAAAAAATGGCTCAAGGAGCGCTGGCCCGCCCTGCCGGCAGACTTTGACTGGGGCTATTTCAACGCCGCACCCGAAGACCAGCAGTTGGAAGGTTTTCTGCGCGGTGACGAAACCGTCACCCTGACCAATCTGCACCCCGAGATCCCGGTACAGACCTGTACCCTGCCCGGCCTGCGCGTGCGCGTGTTTGTGCGCCTGCGCCACGAGGGCAAGCTGGAACTGCACGAAGTCCCGATGCATCTGGACACGCTGCACGTGGACGCCGACGCCGGGCTGATGCGGCTGGTGTGGCGCGGCGTGCAGAACACCCGCGCGTCGGAGTTTGAGGACATTGAAGATTTCCTGGTCTTCAGCGAGCCGCTGGCCGCAACACCCGCCGCGCGCGAACAGATCCTGCCCTGGTTTGAAGACCCGCCCCTGCCCGTTGAGCCCGTCGCGCCGCCGCCGCCCGCCGAGGGCGCCCTGCCCGCCGAGGCCGGCAACGCCGTGCTGGAGGCCATGCAGGAACTGGTCAAATCCCAGCAGGCCGAAATGACCAAACGCTCCAGGGGCGCGGTGATCGCGCTGGCGCCGGGGGTGTTCGAGGGCTTTGCTCCGATGGTGGCCTCGATGCTTGAGCTCAAGGCGCGGCTGGTCAGGGCCGGCCAGCCCGTGCCCCCGACACTGGATCAGGCAATCCATCAGTTTCAGTCCGACCCGGCGCTGCAACAGGTTGAAGGCGACCTGCTGATCCAGCAGGCCCTGGCCGCGGCCGCCAAGGCCGCGCCACTGGCCGGCGCGGCTCTGGCGCTGGCCATCAAGGGCAACACTGCCCCCACGCGCGACCATTCCGGCCAGAACCTGGACGGCATGGACCTTTCCGGCGCTGACCTGACCCACTGCGACTTCCGCAATGCCAGCCTCAAGGCCGCCAACCTGTCGGGTTGCAAGGTTGAATACGCCAACTTCGGCAACGCTGACCTGAGCGGCGCCAATCTCTCCGGCATCAAGGGGCAGCGGCCGGATTTCACCCGGGCCAACGCCGGCGGCGCAAACTTCGAAAAGGCCGAAATCCCCCAAGCCGTGTTCGTTCAGGCCAACCTGAGCTCTGCCAGCCTCAAGGCCGCAACCGCGCCGGACACGAACTTTTACGAGGCCAACGCCGCCAGACTGTCCGCGCCCGGCGCGGCTCTGGACGGCGCCGACTTTACCCAGGCCAAACTCGACGGTGCCGACCTTGCCGGCGCCAAACTGGCCAAGGCTACGCTGCTGCGCGCCGGCGGACAGGGTCTGAACCTCAAGGGAGCCCAGGCCCCGAACCTGCGTGCCGAAGAGGCCCGGCTGGAAAACCTGGTTGCCGACGAGGCCGAACTGGCCGACGCCACATTTGAGCGCGCCAACCTGCAGGGCGCCAGCTTCCGGTTTGCCGGGTGCGCCAACGCGCTGTTTTCGGGCGCCAACCTGCACAAGGCCGTGCTGTTCGGCGCCACGCTGCGCCGCGCGTTTCTGCGCAAGGCCAACCTTGCGGGCGCCCAGGCCGGCAACGCGGATTTCTTTCAGGCCAACCTGGAGCGCGCCAATCTCAAGGGCGCTTCGTTCATTGCCAGCAATCTGTACGAGTGCGCCACGCACCAGGCGGAACTGGAAAACACCGATTTGAGCCAGGCCAACATCAAGATGACGCTGCTGGCGAAATAGACATGGCGAAACTGGACAAACAATCGGCGCTGCAACGCATACGGGAAGCCGCGGTTTCATCCTCGCGCACGCTTTCCAACGTGGACTTTTCCGGCCTTGACCTTTCGGGCGCCCAGATGGCCGACCTGCGCCTGAGCGCCGTGAAAATGAAAGGCACAAACCTGACCGGCGCCAACCTGGCCGGCGCCGTGGGTTTCAACGCCGACTTTTCCGGTGCGGTGTTCCGTGGCGCCGACCTGCGCGGCGCCGTGATCAGTGCCGTCAAGCTCGAGGGCGCTGACTTTTCCGGCGCCAACCTTACCGCTGCCGTTCTCATGAGCGGCAAGGCCAAGGGCAGCCAGTTCAAGCGCGCCAACATGGCCCGCGCGCGCCTGGCCGACATGGACCTCAGCGACGCTGACCTGAGCCAGGCCGTGGTTGCCGACGGCGGGCTTGACCAGTGCGTGCTTTCGGGCGCCAGCCTGCGCGGTGCAGACCTGACGGGCACCAGCGTGCTGGGCTCGACACTGCTGGAAACCAACCTGGCCGGCGCGCGCCTGGTGGGCACGCTGTTTTCGGCCTCGCGTCTGGGCAAGTCCACGTTCGAGGGCGCGACCATTGAGGGCGCGTTTTTTGACCAGGCCGACCTTCGCGGCGTGCAGGCCCTGCCGCCGAGCCTGACCGGCTGCCACTTTTCCGGCGCGCGGCTGGAAAACCTGTCGCTGGCAAAACGCAACCTGCACTCGTGTGATTTCAGCGACGCCCGTCTGGCCGGGGCCGACTTCACCGGCGCGCAACTGGTCAAGGCCGACTTCACCCGCGCCGACCTTTCAGGCGCCAGACTCGCCGAGGCTGACGCCAACGGCGCGCGCTTTGCCGGGGCGGTGCTGGCCGGGGCCGCGTTTGACGCCACGCTGCTGCAGGCCGCGGATTTTGGCGGCTGCATCCTGGACAAGCTGGATTTCACCGCCTGTGACCTGCGCAACGCCAGCCTGCACCAGTGCACGCTCGACCAGACCAACCTGATGGGCGCGGCGCTGGAAGGCGCCAAGATCACCGACACCGACCTGCGCCAGCGCAACTTTTCCGGCTGGGACCTGCGCAGCGTGGATTTCCGCGGCAGTGACCTGCGCGCCGCGCGCTTTGAACGCGCCGCCCTGCACGACGCCAGCCTGGCCGAAGCCCAGGCGCAAAAAGCCGACTTCCGCCAGGCCGAACTGGTCGGAACCTCGTTTGCCGGTGCCGAATTGACCGAAGCCCGGTTCGAGGGCAGTGAAATCGTCAACGCCAACTTCAGCGGCGCCAGCCTTGCCGGCGCCGACCTGCGCGGCGCAAAACTGCAAAAGACCAGCTTCACCGGCGTCAGTCTGGCCGGCGCGCTTCTGGACGGCGTGCAGGCCAACGAATGCGCCTTTGCCCAATGCGACCTGCGCGGCGTCAAGCTGCCCGGCGCCACACTGACCCGCGCTGACTTCACCGGCGCCAACCTCGAGGGTGCCGACCTGGCCGGCTGCGACCTGACCCAGAGCCTGTTTGTCGAGGCCAAGGGCGCCGGCATCAACCTGCGCAAGGCCAGACTCACCCACGCCGTGTTCCTGGGCGCGGATCTGACCCAGGCCCAGTTTGCCGGTGCCACCGTGGACATGGCGCAACTGCAAAAGGCCGTGCTGGCCAAGGCCAACTTTGACGACGCGGTGCTGACCCAGACCGTGCTGGACGAAGCCGCCGCCCAGGCCGCCAGCTTCCGCAACGCGCGCATGAACCACGCCATGCTCAAGCACGCCAATGTGGAACTGGCGGACTTTTCCGGGGCCGACCTTTCCGGCGCGACGCTTCATGCCGCGCGCGAAACCGGCGCCCGCTTTGACGGCGCGAACGTCAAGACGCTCAAACGGACGGATGTGGACAGACTGGAGGCCGAGCAATGGAAGCCCAGGAAGTAACCAGCCAGCTTAGCGTGCGCCTGAGCCCGGTCCCGGTCACCGATGCCGCGCCCGGGAAAGTGCGCGTGCTGACCGAAGAGGGCGAAGTCTGGGCCGGCAACGCCCTGGCCTTTCCGTACCAGCCCCAGCGCGGCGACCTTGTGCTGGCAATCGGCCAGCAGGGCAAGTGGTTTGTGATCGGCGTGCTCAAGGCCGCCGGCGCCATGCAGTTTCAGTTTCCGGCCGACGCGGTGTTTTCGGCCCCGCGCGGCGAAATCACGCTCAAGTCCGCCAAGGGGCTGGAACTGCACAGTCCCAACGTGCGTCTGCGCGCCGGCAAGCTGGAACTGCTGGCCCGCAGTGTGATTGAAAAAGCCGACAGCGCCTGGCGCTGGATCCGCGGCCTGATGCAGGTGCGCGCCGGCCGCGAGCGCACGGACATTGACGAAATCAGCCAGACCACGGCCAAGCGTTTTCTGGTCAAGGCCAAAGAAGACGTGAAGCTTGACGGCGACAAGATTTACCTGGGTTAGGACACCGCTCACGGCAACCGACAGAAGGAGAACGCCATGTTTCCAGCATCCTGTACCGCCGGCGGCATGTGCATGGGCATGCCCGACGTGTGTCTGGTTCCGGCGCCGCCGGCCCCGCCCGTGCCCACACCGTTTCCGAACATCGCCCAGTGCGCCACGGCCAACGCCGGCACCTGCGCCATGACCGTCAAGCTTTCCAACATGCCCGCCATCGTCCAGAACAGCATGATCCCCATGTCCAACGGCGACGAGGCCGGCGTCAACGGCGGTGTCATGTCAGGCATGAACATGGGGCCGGCCACATTCAAGATGGGCAGCATGAAGGTGAAATTTGCCGGCAAGCCGGCCTGTCACCTGACCAGCATGGTGGGCCAGAACGGCAGCAACCCCAACGTTCCGGCCGGCCAGCAGATCGCGCCCAGCCAGGCGCTGGTCATGGTGGGATAGGCCAGGGTTTTACTGACCTCGGCAGAAACATGTAAAGCAGCTTGTGCCACAACGCTTGCGCGGGGCCCCCGGCAAAAGCCAGGCTTTACGGGCTTTTGCCGGGGTCAATAGATCAACCCCAGTTCCTTGCCGCACTTCCTGAATACATCCAGTGCTTCCTGCAGGTCGTCGCGTGTGTGGGCGGCACTGACAATCGTGCGCACGCGCGAAAGCTTTTCGGCCACCATTGGAAAGTAAATGCCCTGGGCGTACACGCCGTTCTGCAGCAGCATGTCGCTGAACTTTGCGGCCTTGGCGCCCTCGCCCACAATCACCGGCGTCACCGGTGTGACACTGTTGCCGGTGTTGAACCCCAAGGCCTTCAGCCCGTCTTTGAAGAACTTTGTGTTCTCCCAAAGGCGTGCATGGTGCTGGGGCTCGGTTTCCATCACGTCCACGCATGCGCTGACGGCCGCCACCACCATCGGCGGCGCGCTGGCGCTGAACAGAAACGGGCGCGCCTTGGCAATCAGGTATTCCTTGACGACCCTGGGGCCCGCGAAGTAGCCGCCCACGACCGGAATGGCCTTGCTGAGCGTGCCCACGGTCAGCGTCCAGCGTTCGTGCACATGCTGGGCAAAGGCCGTGCCGCGGCCTTTTTCGCCCATCACGCCGGTGGCGTGGGCGTCGTCCACCATCGGAATCGCGTCGTACTTCTCGCACAGGGCCAGCACGGCGGGCAGGTCGGCCACGTCGCCGTCCATGGAAAACACGCCGTCAGTAACCACCAGAATCTTGCCCTTGATTGCCTTGGGCCCGCGGGCTTCCTTCAGCAGTTCCTCCAGGTGCGCGTGGTCCTTGTGGCGATATACGGCGCGGGTGGCTTTGCTCAGGCGCGCGCCGTCAATGATGCTGGCGTGGTTCAGTTCGTCGCTGATGATGTGGTCGCCCTCGACGGCCAGTGTGCTGACCACGCCCACATTCGCCGTAAAGCCGCTTTGAAACAGCAGGGCGCTTTCCGTGCCCTTGAACTTTGCGATTTTCTCTTCGCACTCGACGTGCAGATCCATCGTGCCGCTGATCGGCCGCACCGCGCCGGTGCCCACGCCGTACTTTTCCAGGGCGCGCCTGGCGGCCTCGACCACCCTGGGGTGCGTGCTCAGGCCCAGATAACTGTTGTTCGAAAGCTGGATCACGCGCCTGCCCTCGATGGTCACGCGCGCGCCCACGGCTGTGGAATGAACCTTGGGCATGTGAAACAGCGAACGTGCCTTGAGAGCTTCAATTTCAGCGGAACACCACTGGTTCAGGTTGTGGGCCACGGCGGACTCCGGTGCGGGAACGCGAGGTTTTAGGCTTTGCGGGGCTGCCTTGGCAAGCGGGTTACAGACCCAATACCGCCCGGGCCGTGGCTGTGGTGCGGCGGGCGACTTCTTCGACGCCCAAGCCCCAGATTTCGGCCAGCTTCTCGGCGGTGTGGCGGACAAAGCCTGGTTCGTTGCGCCGGCCGCGCCGGGCCTGCGGGGCCAGAAACGGCGCGTCGGTTTCAATCACCACGTCTTCGGGGGTAAGCGCCGCCGCCGCCGCCCGGATCGGGTCACAGGACTTGTTCTTGAATGTAATCTGCCCGGCAAAGCTCACCTTGAAGCCAAGTTCTTTCCAGGCCAGGGCCTCCTGCGGCCCGTCACTGAAGCAGTGGGCAAAACCCTTCCAGCCGCGCGGGTGCACGCGCCGGATCACGCGTTCGCAGATGGCAAAGGCCTCGCGGCTGTGGATGCACACCGGCTTGCCGGTCTCGCCGGCAAGCTGCAACTGCTGCTCAAAGGCTGCTTCCTGGGCGGGCAGGGGAGACGGCGATTTCACGGTGTCCAGGCCCATTTCACCCAGCAGCACCACTTCGGGCTCGCGCAACAGCGCGCGGAACTCGGCTTCAACCTGCGCGTTGTAGTGAACCGCATCGTAGGGGTGGCATCCGACGCTGGCGTAGACAAAGCCGGGGTTGGCCCGCGCGAGTGCCAGGGCTTCACGCCCGCCGGGGGGCAGCATGCCGATGCAGACGAGTTGCGACACGCCCATCTCCCGCGCGCGGGCCAGCATGGCATCGCGGTCCGCCGCGTAGTCGTCAAAGTTGATGTGACAGTGCGTGTCAAACAGCATGGCCCGAGTATAGGCCGGGGGCCGTGCCGCGAAACGCCCGGAAATCCACCCCGGCGCCGGCGCGACCAACGTATGCTTTGGGCCATGAAACGCATTTCCCTGCTGTGCCTGGCCGCAACGCTGGTTCTGGCGGCCTTCACGCCGGGCGCGGCGCCGGCCCAGGACGCGCCCGAAGTTCAGCCGCTGCTGCTTTCGCGGGCCGAGCTTGCCCTGTGGCAGGCCTGGATCCGCGGTGACCACGCCACCTGCTATGCCCGGGCCCAGGACCTTTTGACCACACCCGGCGCGCTGGACGACCTGACAGTGGTGGCGGCCCTCCAGGCCCGCTGCGCCGACGAACTGGGATGGCACGAGGCCCATGCCCGTGATCTGGCCGCGGCGCTGGAGGCCCAGGGCAACTGGGCCGTGCTGCGCTGGCACCGCATGACGCGGCTGCGCAAACTGGGCAACCTGGCAGCCGTAAAATCCGAGGCGCGACAGTTGCGCGTGCTGGATCGCTGGTGGATTGCCGGACCTTTTTCCAACGAACGCGGCCAGGGTTTTGAGGACGAACTGGAACCTGAACACGACCTGCGGCTGGATGCCGTCTATACCGGCAAGGACGGCCAGAAAGTCACCTGGCGCCCCGTGCCCGCGACTGCGCCCGACGGCGTGATCCATGTGGGCGCCATGCTGCGGCCCAACAAGGAAGCGGCGGCTTTTCTGATGACGGCCGTTCACAGTGACCGTGAAGAACAGGTGGAACTGTACGCGGCATCGGACGGCCCGATCCGGGCATGGCAGCCGTTTACCTACAGTACCGACGAGTTCGGATCACGCATACCAGCGCCGTCAGCCGCCGGTCCGATGGCACTGGAAGACGATGTTGAACGCCCGCTGCTGTTCGACCAGAGTCGCGACTTCATCCATCTGGCGCCGGGCTGGAACGTGCTGCTGGTCAAGCTGGGCAACGGCGAAGAAGAATGGAAGGTCAGCCTGCGGCTTGGCGCCGGCCCCAGGCCGAAACTGCCGGCCGACACCGCCGAACTGGCGGCTGTTCTGGCCGCGGCCAAACCCCGCGCCCGCCGCATAGACCTGGCCGAAAATCCCGACCATGTACCGCCCTCGCCGCTGCAGCAGGTGCTTTCCGAACTGCTGCATCCGGTGCGCGACCGCGTCACGGCCTTTGTGCGCCTGACCATGGCCGACGTGCTGAAAGACTACGAGTCGCGTTATGCATCCGCCGGCGAAGCCGAACGCGCAGCTCTTAAGACCGAGCGCGCCGTGCTGCACTACATTGCCGCCTGGGCCAACCGCAGCGCCGCGCGCGTTGCCGCCGGGCGCGAGGAAAACCGCCGGCGCGAACTGCTGGCCCAATGCCTTGCACTTGAACCGGGCGCCGCCCGCGCGGCGCTGGAACTGGCCCAGTACTACACCGGCACATTCACCAATCCGGCCCAGGCCGACCACTACGCCGCGATGGCGGCCAGGCTGGCCCCGCGCTGGGTTGAGGCGCGGGTGTTTGCTGCCCGCGTGCTTCAGATGAAGGGTCTGAACACAGAGGTCGAGCGCGAACTGGCCGAACTGCGGCGGGAACAGCCGGAGCACCCGCAGGTTCTGCGGTTTGCGGCCTACTACGCCGGCCTGCGCGAAGACTACGCCGCCAGCAACCGCCTGTTCACCAAGGCCCTGGCCACCAATTTTGACGACGGCTATGCGCGCGACCGGCTGATGGACCGCGCCGTGGCCCGCGGCGACCTTGAGACCGCGCGCAAACTGGCCGACCAGACACGGGCACTGGAGCCGCTGCACATCCACTGCATGGCCCAGCTTGCCGAACTGCTGGCCGCGCGCGGTCTGTACGAAGAAGCCCTCAGGGAAACCGAGGCCGCCCTGGCGATTGCCCCGCGCGACGACGGCCTGTTGGCGCGTGCCGGGGAAACCCTGGCGCTGTGGGCCGACGAAGCCGCGCCCGAGCAGGCCCCGGCGCTGCGCGCGCGGTCGCTGGCGTACTTCCGCCAGGCACTCGATGCCAACCCCAACCGCGAAGACGTACTGCGTTACATTGAGTTCTGGGATCGCGAGCGCCCGCGCTTTGAGGCCGCACTGCAGGAAGACATCACCCCCGTCATTCGCGCGGCGCTGAAGACGCCCCCGGCAGGTGATTCGCCCTGGCTGGTGCTGTACCGCGACCGCATCACGGTGGTGAACGAAGACGGCACCACCAGCGTCTACACCCAGGAGGCCCGCCGCGTTCTGAACGATGACGGGCGCGACGCCCTGCAAACCTGGCGCGCGCCGGCCTGGTCGGGCCAGCAGTCGCGTTGTGTCGAGGCCCGCCTGTGGCGCGCCGACGGCAGTGTCGAGGACGGGCGGCGTTCCAGTTTCGGCGCCAGCTTCGGCGACCTTGCAGTCGGCGACGTGGTGCACACGCGCTTTCGGGTCACCGACACCGAACAGAGCTTCTTTGGCGACTTTTTCGGCGACATTGCCGTACTGGCGGATTTTGTGCCGGTGGCATTCACGCGCGTGGTGTATGTGCTGCCGCCGGGCCGCGAGTTTTTCGACTACACCACCGGCGGAGCGCCGGCGCGCCAGGCGGGGCAGGCTCATGGCCAGAGTGTGTGGTCGTACACGGCGCGCGATCTGGACAAGCTGCACGACGAACCGCTGGCACCGCAGGCCCATCAGCGCTCGCCGACGGTTCAGATCAGCACCTATCGCTCGTGGCAGGACTTCGGCCGCTGGTACCACAACCTGATCCGCAAGCAGTTGGAAACCACGCCCGAAATGGCCGCCAAGGTGCGTGAATTGACCGCCGGTGCTGTTACAGAAAAGGAAAAAGTTCGCGCCATCTACCAGTGGGTGGTTACCGCCGTGCGCTACAACGCCGACTGGCATTTCGGCGTGCACGGCTACAAGCCGTTTTCGGCCGGCGCGGTATTTGCGCGCTGTATCGGCGACTGCAAGGACAAGGCGATTCTCATGTGCGCCATGCTGGGTCTTGCCGGCGTCAAGGCTTACCCGGTGATTATCAACCTGGAACTGCTGCGCGGCCAGGAAGACATCACGCTGCCCATGCCGCACCACTTCAACCACGCGATTGCCTATGTGGAGTATGCCGACGGCAGCGGGCAGTTTCTGGACGGCACGACAACCTATAACGGCATGGACGAACTGCCCGCCGGCGACGCGGGCGCCAGCGTGATTGCGGTAAAGCCCGAGGGCGGCGTGGTGATGCGCGTGCCTATCCCCGGTGCCGAAAGCGACACGCTGCACGACGCCGTGGATGTCGAGTTTCTGGACGGCGGGGGGCTCAGGCTCAAGGTCATGCGCACCGGGCGGGGTGATTCCGCGGCGGGCCTGCGCGCGGGCTACCAGCGCGAGGGCGACCGCAAGCGCCAGCTTGAGCGCGAATGGGCCGATTATTTTCCCGGTGCCACGGTCAGTGACATCACCGCAAGCAACCTGGGTGACATCCATGCCCCGGCGTGGTTGAGCTTTACGGTTACATTGCCCGGCGCGGTAACCGCCAAAGACAATGAACGCAGTTTCAAGCTGGCGCTGAACCCGCGCCAGTGGGGCCGCACCCAGTTCGCGGCGCTGACAGCCCGCCGTACCGACATGGTTCTGCCGCCGCCCTATACGCGCAGCTCCACATGGACGTTTACCCTGCCTCAGGGCACCAGCCCACGCGAACTGCCGCGCCGGTTTGCCGCGACAACGCCGTACACCCGCCTGCTGGTGGAGGCTGTGACGGAAAAAGACCGGCTGGTGATCCGGCGCAGCTACGCCATGCTGGGCGGCGTGATTCCGGCGGGCGAATACGTGGCATGGCGCCGCGCGCTGCTGGATTTTGACAATGCCGAGAACGCGACCATCCGCCTGGCCAGGGAACGCTAGCCATGAACACGCCTGCCCGCCACAGAACGTTTCGCGCTGCACCGCTGGCGGCACTGGCACTGGCGTTTTGCCTGGCAGCGCAGGCCCGTGCCCAGGACTTTGCCGCCCTGGAAACCATTTACCTCAATGACCATCTCAAGGCCCACGATCTGGACACCTTTGCCGGCGCGCTGATCCGTGATGTGATCAACCCAAGGCCGGCTTCGGCCGAAGCCTGGCTGGCGCTGCAGCGTCTGATGGACATCCGCCGTGATCTGGGCGACCAGGCGCCGCTGTACGCCATGCTGCAACGCCACGCCGACGCTGATTTTGCCGCCTGCGGCGTCCATGCCGACAGCTTTGCCGACGCGTATCTGGAACTGGCCCGCGACCACGCGCCCGACGCGCTGTGGCACGCGGTGGCGCGACGCCGCGCCGGTCTGACGGCCGCGGCATGGATCGGCCCGTTTGCCGAAGCCGGCGCGCCGGCCCACGACGACGTGTTCGCGCCGGAAGCCGCCCACGACATGGCTGGTTCGGCCGCCGGCGCCTATGGCCGTGTGGGGTGGCGCAAACTGGGCCCGGTGCATGACCTGGACGGCGAAATTGACCTGGGCGCCGAGTCGCGCTGGATGGGTTGCGGCTACTATCTGGCGTTTGACCTGATCTGTGGCGGCGGACGCACGGTGGTGCTGAAACCGCGTTTTAACGGGCCGGGCAAACTGTGGCTGAACGGCGAACTGATCGCCAACATGGATACCCGCGCCCGCGACTACGCCCGGCCGTGGCTGACCGTTGAGTTGCGCCGCGGGCGCAACCTGCTGGTGGTCAAGCTGGCCAGTGCTTCGCCGCTGACACTGCGGCTGCGCACACCTGACGGCGCTGTACCCGAAGGCGTGGTGTGTGAAGCCCCGCCTGCCAGTACGGTGCTGAAACTGAACGCGAGCGCCAGCCGTCCCGTTGAACCCGTGCCGCCGGAACTGGCGTTGCTGGGCCTTGGCTGTGGCGCCACGGCCCGTCAGAACGCGGCGCTGGCGCTGGCCCTGGCGGCGGGTTATGCCGCGCACGGGCTGAGGGATCAGGCCATGGAGCATGCCCAGCAGGCGCTGGATACCGCGCCCGAAGAACCCCTGGTGCGCCTGGCGTGGCTGTCCATGCTGTCGGAAAGCCCGCTGCACAGCGGCAGCGAGCGCCGCCGCCTGGAGTCCGCGGGCATTGCGGAATTGCTGCGACAAAACGAAGGCCTGGCACCGGCGTGGCTGGCCAGGGCCGCGCTGATGACCCGGGACGAACGCTGGCAGGAAGCCGACGAGGCCCTGTCCCGCGTTGCGTCCCTGGCGCCGGCCTGGCGCGTGCAACTGGCACGGGCCGAGGTATTCGGCCGGGCCGGCTGGCGCGCCGAGCAACTGGGTGCCTTGCGCGCGGCGGTCAAGGCCGCGCCGCGCGCCCTGCCGCCGCGGCTGGCGCTTGCCCGGTACTGGAACCTGCGCGGGCACACCGGTGCCCAGATTGCGGCCGAGCGCGACGTGCTGGCGTTGGTGCCGGCGCACCGTGACGCGCTGGCATCGCTGGTTACGGCGCTGCTGCGCACGGGCCAGCCTGACGAGGCCCTGAAGTCCGCGTGGCTGCAGGCGGCGCTGGACCCTTACAGTCCCTATGCCCAGGGGCGGCTGGCCACGGCACTGCTGGCCTGCGGCAGGCTGGACGACGCCTGCGCGGTGTTTGAACTGCTGGCCTCGCGCACGGGCCGCCCCGAACAGTACTGGCAGGACGCGGCCCGGGCCTGTCTGCAGCACGGTGACGCCACGCGCGCGGCGGGTTTTTTAGGGCGCGCGCTGGATGCCAGCCCGGGTGAACACGGTGCCCGGCGGCAACTGGGACGCCTGACCGGCGAAAGCGAAGACTTCTGGTCGCCCTGGGCGCTGCCGTTGGAAGAGGCGATGCGCCACGACGTGAAGCCCGAGGATTTCCCGCGCGCCGACAGCGCGCTGGTGCTCGATGAAATGGTGCAGCTTGTTTATTCCGACGGCAGCTCGCGCAGTTATGTGCACCAGGTGCGCAAGGTTCTGACCCAGGACGGCGTGGACCAGCGCGGGCGCGAGCGCGTCAATGGCGAAATCGTACTGGCACGCACGCTGGGGCCTGACGGTTCTGTGCTGGAGCCCATTACCTATTCAGGCAACCAGCTTGAGTTTCCGGGCGTGCGCGTCGGCTGCTACATCGAGCTGGCATGGCTCAATCACGGCGACGCCAATCCGTGGAACACGCTGATGGGTGACCGGTTCTATTTCGCCGACCAGCACCACGCCGAACCCTTTGCCGTCAGCCGCTGGGTTCTGGTAGCGCCGCGTGCCACACGTCTGGAAATCCGGTCGCAGAATCTTCAGCCGGGTGATTACGCCAATACCACGCGCGACGGCATGGCTGTTCACGTCTGGGACGTGCGGCGACCGACCCACCCGCAGGACGAATCGTTTGCGCCTTCGCCCCTGGAAACCATCCCGTGGGTCGAGATCACCCTGCCTCGCGACATGTCCGGCAAGGCCCGCGAGACCGCCGAAAGAGGCCTGAACGCCGGCCGTCGCCTTACGGCACTGGTACGCGACAAGGCGGCCGAACTGTGTGCCGGTGCGGCCACGGACGAACAGAAGGCGCGGCGTATCTACGAATGGGTGAATGACAAGTTGACTACGCGCGGCGACGGCTTTCACCCGCACCAGTCACTCAAGGCCCTGGCGGGCGACCGCCAGGAACTGTTCATCGCGCTATGCACGGCCGCGGGTGTCAAGCTGGGCTTTGCCTGCGCCGACTACGCGCCCGAATACAAGCCCGCGGTCGAGGAAGACCTGCCGGCGTTGAATTACGCGTACCTGCGGCGTGACGACTTTCCACTGTTTCTGGTGGTTGTGCCGGGCGACGACGGCAAGCCGGTCTATCTTGACCTTGGCGACCGCCTGCGGCCGTTTGGCTTTCTGTCGGCCCGTCGTTCACGCGCGCCGGTGCTGGTGTGGCGGCAGGGGCGCGTAACACTGGAACAGTTGCCGGCCACGGCGCCCGACACCGACCGGTTTGAGAATCGCGCGACGCTGCGGCTGGACGCCAAGGGCGACGCCGCGATTGAGGGCTCGATCAGCATCTTCGGCGACCGGGCCTGGGGGCTGAAGGAAGCCTTGCGCACCCAGCCCGCCGACGAAATGCAAAGCCGGCTGGAACGCGAACTGGCCGGTCTTTACGGCGGCCTGGACCTGGACTCTTTTTCGGCGCCGGGGCTGGATCTGCCGGGTACGCCGCTGGTGCGCCGGTTTGCGGGCACGGTGCGGTCACTGGCCGACGTCGGGGCCGACCGCATGACACTGGAGCTGCCGATGGAGAACCTGGGCCAGCTTCTGTCGGCGCTGTGTTCCACCGCGGAGCGGCGCAGCGCGATTGTTCTGAACTTTGACCTGCACCAGCGAGACGAGATCCGTGTGGTTGCGCCCGCGGGCTGGCGTTTCGGCGCGCTGCCGCAGGGTCTTGTGTATCCGACGGCGCCATTGCTGTACGCGCTGTCATTTGAGCTTGAAAACGACGAACTGGTGATCCGCCGCACGCTGGCGCTGGGGCCGGGGCGCATCGAGCCGGCGCTGTACGGGCCGCTGACGCGCCAGGTCAAGCAGATCGGGCAGTCGGAACAGGCCCGGATTGAACTGGTGCGCCGCCCGTAGCGATCCGCGCGGGGTTTGGTAAAACTATTGACGGGTCAAGGCCCGATGTTCTTTGAAATCCGGGGGCGATCGGTATCGACCGGGAAGCCTGTGTGACAGGGAAGGGTGTCGAGGATGCAGGTGACCTCGTTAATCATCCGGCAAAAAACAAGTGTCGAAGACACTGGCTACGCTCTCGCAGCCTAAGAGTGCTCCGAGCGTGCTGCGGCTGCCGCCCGAGCGGCCGTAGAACGACATTCAACCGGGCTGGTGCCAGAGGCCGCGTCACGGGCCGAGGCGCGAGACCACAGTGACTCGCGGGCGCGGAGTTTGTCCGTCAACGCCGCGTCCGTCAGACCAAACGACGGACTACACATCTAGATGCCCTGTCAGCCAGATTCGCGGCACGCGGGTTCGATTCCCGCCGCCTCCACCACACTTTCGCGGGCGCCCGTCGCGGCGCCCGCGCGCTTTCCGTATCGGGCAGCCTCAAACGAATATCGCGTATCCGCATAGTCATGCGGATACCACGCTTTGCGATGTTGTGCGTATCGGCTATGCTCCGGTCATGCAGGCAGGGCGCCTGTTGCCACCCCACCGGAGTTCTCCATGCTCACCCTTCGTGTATCCGCCGCGCTGTTGATCCTGGTTACCGCCGCGTCCGTCGTTCTGTGCGAGAACGCGCCCGTCGCGGCCGTTGAACCTGCCCCCGTGCAGGTCTGGACCAAGGCTGAACTGGGCACGCTCAAGGCTGGTCTGAAACTTACCTGGACCCACGACACGGGCGTAACCATAGCCGGCAAGCCGCTGGTGAAGACCCAGACGCTGGAACTGACCGGCGTGGACGGCGACACCCTGAGCTGGCAGGTCACGCGCGAGATCGTCAGCGTCGAGGGCGAAACCGTGCGGCGCGAAAACCACGTGCTTAAGCTGGAAGGCACGGCCGCCGAATTTGTCGAAGAAGCCGCCCTGCGCACACTGCCCGACGCAAGTCAGGCAAAAACCGGCACGGCTTTGCTGACGATCAGCGCCAAGGCCGTGGCGTGCAGTCTGGTCACCCACACAACCAAGGACGATGCAGGCGCCGAAGTTGTCCAGAAGTGGTGGTTCTGCAAGGACAAGCCGGGTGTGTGCGCGCGTTATGAACGCGCCGTGGCCGGCACGGTCCGCGAATCGCTGACCCTGACAGCCATGCCGCAATAGCAGCGCGCGTGGCGGCCTTGGGCCGGGGCGAGCATCGCCCTGCCCCAAGGCCATTCAGTCAAAGCGCACGGCATCGTTGTCCCACAGGGCAACTTCAATCTCCCAGCCCGTGGGGTCGGTGACGTACCAGGATTCTGAATGCGGGTAGCGCCAGTAGAGATGCTCCAGCTTTTCGGTCTCAAGTGTGCGCAGCCACGCCGCGCGGTCGGTGATGCGAAGTCCCAGATGCGCCAGACCGTGAAAGCCGCGCTCGGCCAGTTGCTCGGAGTCGGCAAATTTCAGCTCCGGGTGTTCGTACACGCACAACAGGGCGTCACCGGCGCGCAACACGCCCCAGCGCCGGCCGTCGCGCACGCCCTGTTCGACGACGGCAAAGCCGAACACGCGGCCGTACCACTGTGCCGTGCGCTCAAAGTCGGCCACAGACAGATTGAGATGATCCAGTTGCCGCACCTGCATGTTACACCCCCCGGTTATTATATATAGTTATTACTATATATAATAAGTCAACGTGAAGCTTGTCTTATTCCGGCATTCGCCTAAACTCGGCGCATGGACAAGGCCGGACGCGCCCGCGACAAGATTCTGTACCTGCTCAAGACCAAGGGGCCCCAGCAGGCCTCGATTCTGGCCCGCAAGCTGGGTGTGACGCCGATGGCGGTGCGTCAGCATCTGTACCGCATGCACGGCCAGGGCGAAGTCGAATACAACGACGAACGCCGCAAGGTGGGTCGGCCGGCGCGCATCTGGCGCCTGACAGCGGCCACCGGGGCGCATTTTCCTGACAGCCACGGTGAACTGGCGGTGGGAATCTTGCAGGCCGCCACGGCCGCGTTCGGCCCGGAGGGCGTGGCGCGTCTGATGGACGAGCGAACGCGGGCGCAGGCCCGCGCCTATGCCCGGCGCATGCGGCGCGACATGAGTCTGGCGGCCAGGGTGGCGGAATTGGCGGCGATCCGGCGCGAGGAAGGTTATCTGGCCGAGCACGAACAGCGCCCCGACGGCACGCTGGTTCTGGTGGAAAACCACTGTCCGATCTGCGCCGCGGCCCAGACCTGCCAGGATCTGTGCCGGGGCGAGCTGGCGTTGTTCCGCCGGCTGTTGCCCGGCACGGAAATCGAACGCCACGAGCACATTCTGGCCGGCCAGCGCCGCTGTCTGTACACCATCCGGCGCCGCGAGCACTGATCGCTACTTCTTTTTCAGCCCCAGTCCGGCGTAGGGGTCGGCCTGGGCCTGGCTTTCCGTCGGGATTGAATAGCGCGGGTGGCTGCGCGCCAGCAGCACCGCGTCGCCGGTTTCAGGCACCTTAAGCTTCAGCCCCACCTGGCGCATGTCGCGCAGTTCACGCCCGGCCGAGTCATAGAAACGCAGTTCAACCTCATGGTCACCGGGTGGAACCTTGGCCATCATCAGGTGTGTTTCGCCGGGCAGCAGCGTGTTGCCGCGGGTGTCGGCCTCGGCGTTCATCAGCAACCCGCCGACCAGAACCAGCGCGCCCACGCCCATGGCGACAGCGCCACCCTTGCCTCCGACAGCGTGGCCCACGGCCATGGCCGTGGCGCCGGCGGCAATCATGGTGGTTTTGGCAATGGCTTTGCCTTTGAGAATGTCGTCCATTACGCGGCCGCCGCGGGTGATGCACTGGTAAAACGTATCACCGATCTTGTAGGTGGTGCCCAGCTTCTTGCCGTTAATGAACACTTCGGCAAAAGCCTCGCGGTACTGGCCCTGGTTCATGGCGCGCACACTGCCGTGGTGGCCCTCGGCGGTGAAATAGGGGCCCTCGCCCAGCTCAATCATCATCACCACGTTGGCGTCCTTCTGGGCCTCGACAGTAAGCCACGGGCAGTCGGGGTCGAAGTTGGCTTTGTCTTTTTCAAGGCGCGAAATTTCGTCCAGCAGCATTTTCACGCTGCCTTCGTCGCCGCGGGTCAGAAAGCAGCGCATGCGCATGATGAACGCGGGCAACCAGTCGGCGGCGAATTCGCCCTGCTTGAGATCACCGGTGTCCACAAAGATGGCGTTGCGGAAACAGGCCATGGCGTCTTCGAACTTGCCCTGCTGGTAATACAGTACCCCCAGGTACCAACTGTTGAAGGCGCGCTCGTAGGGGTCGCCCATCCACCACTTCTGGCGCTCGGAAAACCAGTTGGCCGCCGCCACACCGCCACCCTCGCCGTGGTTCATGATGTTCCAGGCACGCAGATAGTCCACGCGCGCGCTGTCGCGATAACCCAGGGCCATTTTGGCATGCGCGCGCCAGTTCAGAACCAGCGTCTGGTCGCGCTCCGGAAAGGC
The DNA here is from genome assembly GCA_015075515.1 of Planctomycetota bacterium. Taxonomy (GTDB): domain Bacteria; phylum Planctomycetota; class UBA8742; order UBA2392; family UBA2392; genus H3-PLA7. Next base: position 482,623 of record JABTUE010000001.1, on the reverse strand, counting down.
GTTCAGGTCCCGCGTGTCCATCATGACTTTCTGGTAGCCGCCCTGCTTCATGGCGGCCTTGGCGTCATAGACGCTCTGGCATCCGGCCAGTGCCGCGCACGCCAGGGTAAGCGCGATCAACGGTTTGAGCTTCATGGTGTTCCTCCGGCCCCGTTACCAAACGGGGGCGCCAATCGGCGCCCCCGCCAAGCGGCGTGGAAACGGTTAGCGATAGACGGCCGACTTCTTGCTGACGCGGCGGATCTTGTGGCCGCCCTTGAAAATCAGTTCGTCGGTTTCGGTGTCAATCAGCTCGTAGGTGTACAGGATGGTGTCATCCTCGTACTGGCCGTCGGTCATGCTCAGCGTGCTGAACTTGGCCTTCATGAAGTAGTCAGCACCCAGCTTGGTGCGGCGGCCGGTGCGGTCGGTGCGTTCGCCGGCTTCCTTGGCTTCCTTTTCGCTGGCAATCGCGCTCTGCACGTCGCTGTCACGCTGGCTGAAGCGGTACTGGTCGCGCGTGAAGCGCTCCATCATCGCCGTCAGCAGGTCTTCCTGGAAAATCTGGGTCACTTCGGGAAAGCGCGTGTCGTTCTGGGGCCGGATGATGGCGATGATCGGCGGCTCGCCCTTGTACTTGGCCTTGAAGTTTTCGCTGATCTTCTGCTTCTTGAGCTTGTCCACGATCACGTCCGTGACTTCCAGCAGGTCGGCGGCGTAAGGCCCCGAGCTTTCGGGCCCGACTTCGTCGTCCTTCAGGTCCTCGCGCGTGCTCTGGCGGCAGCCGGTGGCGCCGGTGCTGGCCAGTGTGCAGAACGTGAACAGAAACAGCATTGCCAACAGAATCCGCATCTTCATGACGTATCCTTTCGACCCCGTAGGTGAGCCGGAACAGGCTAGTATTTGGCGCCAATGGCGCAAGCGGGCCGCGTTGCGTTGGCGGTTTGGCGCGCAACAGACTAAACCATTGTCGTGGCGGACAACGAACCCATCTATGTGCTGGCGGACACCACGCGCGAGTGTGTGTTTCGCGCCGAGGGCCTGACCAAGGTCTACCGCATGGGCGAAGTCGAGGTTCACGCCCTGCGCGGCGTGGACCTTGACCTGTACCAGGGCGAGTTCGTGGTCATGCTGGGTCCTTCCGGCAAGCGGCAAGTCCACCTGCTGCTGAACATCCTGGGCGGCCTGGATGTACCCAGCGCCGGGCGTGTCACCTACCGCGACCGGGATCTGACGGGCGCCGGCGAGCGCGGTCTTACGGAGTACCGCCGGCATCATGTGGGCTTTGTGTTTCAGTTTTACAACCTGATCCCCAGCCTGACGGCGCGCGAGAACGTGGCGCTGGTCACCGAAATCGCGCGTGACCCCATGCCGCCCGAAGACGCGCTTGAGCTGGTGGGGCTGTCGCATCGCGCGGACCATTTTCCGGCCCAGCTTTCCGGCGGCGAGCAGCAGCGCGTTGCAATCGCGCGCGCGATTGCCAAACGTCCCCAGGTGCTGCTGTGCGACGAACCAACGGGTGCCCTGGATATCACCACCGGCGTGGTGGTGCTGCAGGCCATTGAGCGCGTGAACCGCGAACTTGGCACCACCACCTGCGTGATCACGCATAACGCCGCGATTTCGCGCATGGCCGACCGTGTGGTGCACATTGCCGACGGCCGGATTGCCCGGGTGGATCACAACACAGCCAAACTGGCGCCGGCGGACCTGCAATGGTGAAGCATGCGTGCCCTTAACCGCAAACTGCTGCGCGATCTGTGGCACATGAAGGGCCAGGCGCTGGCAATCTGTCTGGTGATCATGTCGGGCGTGGCGCTGTTCGTGGCGCAACTGGCGACACTGGACCGGCTGAAGGTAACGCAACAGGAATATTACGCGCAGTACCGCTTTGCCGACGTGTTCGCGGCCTGCAAGCGCGCCCCCGAGTCCGTGGCCGGACAGATCGCCGCAATCGAGGGCGTGGACGCCGTCCAGACCCGCATTGTCGTGGACGTCACGCTGGATATTCCCGGCCTGGACGAACCCGCAATCGGCCGTTTGGTCAGTCTGCCGGATCACGGCCGCCCGGTGCTGAACGACGTGCACCTGCGCGCCGGGCGCTGGCCGGCGGCCGACGATGAAGTGCTGGCCAACGAGGCGTTTGCCGCCGCGCGCGGTTACCGCGAGGGCAGCACCATCAGCGCGCTGTTGAACGGGCGCAAGCGCGTGCTGACCATCACCGGCGTCGGCCTGTCACCCGAGTTCATTTACAGCATCCGGGGCGGGGCCAACCCTCTGCCTGACGACAAGCGCTTTGGCGTGTTGTGGATGCCGCGGCGCGGGCTGGAAAGCGCCTTTGACATGGAGGGCGCGTTCAACAACGTGGCCCTGAAGCTGGGCCGGGGCGCCAGCGGCCAGGAAGTGGCGCGCCGGCTGGACATGATTCTGGAACGCCACGGCGGTTTTGGCGCGACCCTGCGTGCCAACCAGCTTTCGCACTGGTTTCTGAACAACGAGCTGGAACAGCTCTCGCGCTTTGGCGTGGTGGTGCCGCTGGTGTTTCTGGGTGTGGCGGCGTTTCTGCTCAATGTTGTGCTGAACCGCCTGATCAGCACCCAGCGCGAACAGATCGCAGCGCTGAAGGCGTTTGGGTACGGCAACCCGGCCATTGGGCTGCATTACGCCAAACTGATTCTGCTGTTTGTCGTGATCGGCACGGCGCTGGGCGCGGCCGTGGGCGCGTATCTGGGCGACGCGCTGGTGGCCCTGTACGGCACTGTCTATCGCTTTCCGTCGCTTACGTTTGCCCTCAACCCGTTGCTGCCGCTGGCGGCGGGCGCGCTGTCGGGCGCGGCCTGTTACGCCGGCACGCTCAAGGCGGTGCTGGCGGCGGCGTCTCTTCCCCCAGCCGAAGCCATGCGCCCCCAGGCGCCGCCGCTGTACCGGCCCACGGTGATTGAGCGGCTGGGGCTGCAGCGCCTGTTGTCCCAGCCTGCGCGCATGATTCTGCGCAATCTGGAACGGCGGCCTTACCGCGCGCTGTTGAGCATCAGCGCGATCGGCATGGCGGTGGCGATTCTGGTGTGGGGGTTCGCGTTCATTGATTCGATCTGGTACGTGATTGACAGCCAGGAATACGACATCCAGCGCGAGGACATCACCGTGGCGTTTGTCGAGCCCCGGCCCCAAAGCGCGCTGCATGCCGTGCGCGCCCAGCAGGGCGTGCTGCACGCCGAACCCTTCCGCAGCGTGGCCGCGCGCGTGCGCTTTGAGCACCGCCACCGTCTGACCGGCCTCACCGGCGTGCCGCGCGGCGTGACCCTGTCGCGTGTGGTGGACGAAAACCTGCGGCCGGTGGCAATGCCCGCTGACGGTCTGGTGCTGTCGCGCTGGCTGGGGCGGGCGCTGGGAGTTAAGGCCGGCGACAGCGTGCAGGTCGAAGTACTGGAGGCCCGCCGCCCCGCGCTAAGCGTGCCGGTAGCAGCGCTGGTGGATGATTTTGTCGGCCTGAACGCGTACATGGATCTGGACGCCCTGGGGCGCCTGATGGGCGAAGACGGCGTGATTTCGGGCGCGCACCTGCGCGTGGACCCGGCGCGGCAGACACAACTGTACCGCGCGCTCAAGGATATGCCCGCTGTGGCGGGCGTGGCGGTCAAGGCCAGCACCATTCAGTCCATGCGCGACCAGATCACCCAGAACCTGATGTACAGTGTGATCTTCAATATTGTGTTCGCGTGCATCATTGCCTTTGGCGTGGTGTACAACAACGCGCGGATTGCCCTGGGTGAAAGCGCCCGCGAGCTGGCCAGTCTGCGTGTGCTGGGGCTGACGCGGGCCGAAATCAGCTTCATTCTGCTGGGTGAACTGGCAGTGCTGACGGTGGTGGCGCTTCCCGTCGGGTGCGTAATGGGCTGGGCGATCAGCGTGGCCACAGGCGAACTGCTGAATACCGAGGTGATCCGCCTGCCGCTGAAGATCAGTGATTTCAGCTACGCGTTCGGGTGTGCCGTGGTGCTGGCGGCTTCGACAGTGTCGGCGCTGGTGGTGCGGCGCCGGCTGGATCATCTGGACCTCGTGGAAGTCCTCAAGAGCCGGGAGTAGAACCAGGGCATGAAGTGGGTCAAGCGCATCCTTGCGGTGGCGGCGGCTCTGGCCGTGGTGGCGACCGTGGCCTGGGGTTTCATGCCCCGCCCCGTGCCCGTGGACACGGCCGCGATCGGCCGCGGGATGCTTGAGGTAACACTGGCCGAGGAAGGCCGCACCCGGGTGCGTGACCGCTTTGTGGTGTTCGCGTCCGTGGCCGGGCACATGGCGCGCCTGAGCCTGCGCTCCGGCGACGCCGTGGCCGCCGGGGACACATTGGCCACGCTGGCGCCTCTGCCGCCCCAGCCGCTGGACGCCCGCGCCCGCGCCCAGGCCGCGGCCAACGTGCGCGCGGCCGAGGCCGACCTGAACCAGGCCGGCCAGCAGGCCGAAGCCGCCGCCGCCGAACTGGCCTATGCCCGTCAGCGGCTGGAGGATCTGCGTGCTTTGCGCCGCACCGAACATGTGGCCCAGGACGCCGTCAATGCCGCGGAAACCCGCCACGCTGTGGCCGAAGCCGCGCTGCGATCGGCCGAGTTTGCCCGGGCGGCGGCGAACTACCGGCTTGAAGCCGCTCGCGCCGCCCTGGTCGAGGACAACGCCGCGCCCGGTCGTGCCGTGACGGTGCGGGCGCCGGTGTCGGGGCGCGTGCTGCGGGTGCTGCGCGAAAGCGAGGGCCCGGTCTTGGCCGGCGAGCCGCTGGTTGAAATCGGCGACGTGGCGGCACTGGAAGTGGTCGCAGACTTCCTGTCGCGCGACGCCGCGCGCATCCAGCCGCGCATGAAGGCCCGGCTGGAACGCTGGGGCGGCGCGGGGTCTCTGGACGCCGTGGTACGGCTGGTGGAACCCTCGGGCTTTTCCAAAATCTCGGCCCTGGGTGTCGAGGAACAGCGCGTGAACGTGGTGCTGGATCTGGCGGCCGGAACGACGGCGGCGGAACTGGGCGACGGCTTTCGTGTTGAGGTGCGCGTGATTCTGGAACAGAGCGTAAATGTCCTGAAGGCCCCCGCCGGCGCCGTGTTTTCCACGCCCCAAGGGCAGGCGCTGTTTGCCGTCGAGGACGGCCGCGCCGTGCGCAAAATAGTCCAGACCGGGCGCCGCAACGGCCTGGAAGTTGAAATCGTTTCGGGCATCGGCGAAGGCGCGCTGGTCATTCTGCACCCACCGGACACCGTCCAAGATGGCCGTCAAGTCACCCCGCGCTGAGGCCCTGACGGCCTGGTTCCGCCAAAACGCCCGCGACCTGCCCTGGCGCGGCACGCCCGACCCGTACCGTGTGTGGGTCTCCGAAATCATGCTGCAACAGACCCGCGTGGAGGCCGTGCGCGACAAGTACCGGGCCTTTATGGCGAAGTTCCCCACGTTGCGGGCGCTGGCCGACGCCGACGAACCGGCGGTGCTGGCGGCCTGGTCAGGCCTGGGCTACTACCGTCGCGCGCGCATGCTGCACGCGGCGGCGCGCGTGGTGGCAAGCCGGCACGACGGCGTGTTTCCGCGTGATGTCGCGGCGCTGGAAGAGCTGCCCGGCATCGGGCGCTACACCGCCGGGGCGATCGCCAGCATTGCCTTCAACCAGCCGGCGCCGATTGTGGACGGCAACATCGAGCGCGTGTTCGCGCGCTGGCACGGCATTGACGAAGATATCCGGTCGCCTGCCGCCCGTCGCCGCGTCTGGGAGCTTGCCCGGCAATGGGTCGAGGACGGCGCCCGCGACGGTCTTGCCCCGCGCGATCTCAACCAGTCGCTGATGGAACTGGGCGCGCTGGTGTGCACACCGCGCGGCCCGCGTTGCGGCGAGTGTCCGGTGCAGACCTTGTGCCGCGCGGCGCGGGACGGCAGGGCCGAAGAGCTGCCGCGCCGTGCACCGCGCGCGCCGCGCCGCGACCTGCGCCTGTGGTTTGTCGGGCTTGTGGACAGCAACGGCAAAGTCCTGCTGGTACGGCGCAGGCTTGCCAGAAGTGATTCACCACTGCCCTGCGGCCTGTGGGAACTGCCGCACCTGCCCTGGCCGGCTGACCAGCCGCCGCCGCTGGCGGCCATGCGCAAGCTGCTGGGCCTGAGATTTGATCTCCATCCCGACCTGTTCACAACCCGCCACAGCATCATGGACATGGACATCGCACTGACGCTGCAAACGGGTACGCTGGTCGGCAGCGCGCGCTTTGCGCCGGGGTGGTCGCGGCGCTGTACCGCCCGCCAGGCGATGTCTGTCGCGCAGTCGTCGGCCACGACCAAGCTGCTGCGGCACGTGTTTGCATCACGGCGTGAATGAACGCTGCCGGGTTCTGTCCGCGGCGCCCGGGGGCCCTATGATGCCCGGGCTTACTTTCCGGAGAACCCATGAAAACGTTGACGCTGGGCCTGCTGGTCGCGCTGCTGGCGGCGCCTCTGGCGGCAGGAGAAAAAGAAACCGCCAACACCAAAGCCTTTCTGGATGCCCAGACCGCGCCCAAGGAAGCTGCCCTGGGCAAAGAAACCCTGCACCTGCTGATTCTGGGCATCAGCGTGGGCAAAATGGATCTTGAGTTCGCAAAGGGCGAACACGACGGCAAACCCGCCTACCTGGTTACCGCCAAAGCCGCCTTTGATCTGGGCGTGAAGAACGAACTCGCGCTCAAGGCCGCGCTGGCGCCGAACCTGACCCTGCTGTGGCAGGAAGAAACCGAAACCACCGACGGCAAGGTTCAAAAAAGCACAACCTACAAGTGGCACGAGGGTGCGATTGTCGTTGAAATCTCCAAGCCCCAGGCCGCCGACGAAGCCGACCGCAACAAGAAACACACCATCAAGCCCAAGTCCGGGCTGCTGCTGGGTGTGGCCCCGATCCTGCTGGGGCGCGTGCTGCCGGCCGAAACCAGAAGCTACGACTTCTCCACCTGGGACGACGACAGCGCCGAGACCTACCCGGCCACGGTCGAAGTCGCCGTTGACAAGGATGGCCTGGTCACGATCACGCAGACCGGCACCGACGCCAGCCTGGATGCCGAGGGCAACCTGGAGACCAGCCCCAAGGTGATCACCGCCACGCTCAAGGGCGGCAAGTTCGTCAAGGTGGACATGGGCGAACGCTTTGAGCTTGTTGCCGGCAACCCGCCCAAGCGCACCCCGATTACCGACGAAATGCTGGCCAAGCAGGACAAGGAACTGCTTGCCGTCGCCCTGTTCTTCAAGGCCGCGACCGACCAGAACCAGGAACAGATGGCCAAGGCCGTCAACGTGGACCGCTTCCTGGACATCGCCTTTGACAAAGACCCCGAAGCCCGCCAGATGACGCCCGAACAGCGCGCCGAGGCCAAGGCCATGTACGGCCCGATTGTGCTCAAGCAGTTCATGGGCGGCGGCGGCGAAAAATCGGAAACCGACAAGAAGAACGAGGCCGCGTTCTTCAAGCTGCTGATGCACACCGAAAACTTTGTGGTCAGCAAGGGCGAGGGCGAACAGATGAAGGTCACGCTGGCCGATGAAGCCCGCAAGATCATGAAGCTTGAACTGACCTTTGTGGTCGAAAAGTTTGACAACAAGTGGCAGATCGTGTGGGTGGATCAGGGTGGCAACGAGGAAGACAAGTAACCCCGGCTGTCACCGGCCCGAACAATCGCGGGGCCGCCCCAGGGCGGCCCCGCATGCTTTTTTGCTGCTACTTGCCGCCGGCCAGGCCGCTTTCCGCCTGGCGGGCCTTGAGGTCGCGGGCTTTGGTAACCAGGTTGGCCAGTTCCAGCACCATGCTGTCGTCGGTTTCGGCAATCAGCTTCTTCACATCCGCCAGCACCGGTTCGAAGCTGCCGTTCTTGGTCCAGTAACTGGCGCGCAGCAGTTCGGCGAACTCGGCCACGTTGGCGGCCAGGCGCAGGTTGACCGGTGACTGATCCCAGGCGCGGATATCTTTGGTGTGGGCCTCGACGGCGGTTTCGCTGTATTCGTCTTCTTCGTCGTGCTTCCAGCGCACCGTGCTGGTGGCAATCGGCCCATTGGCGTTCTCGAACAGCTTGATTTCGAACAGTGCCGTGCAGGAGTGGCCGGCGCCCACTTCGCCGCCGTCCACGGCGTTGTTGCGGAAGTCCTTGTCCGCCACGTCGCGGTTTTCGTAACCGATCAGGCGATAGGACTTCACCACGGCCGGGTTGAACTCGACCTGCACTTTCACGTCGCGGGCAATTACCTGCAGCGTGCCGGTCAGGTTGTCCACGAAGATCTTTCTGGCTTCGTCCAGTGTGTCCACATAGGCGTAGTGGCCGTCGCCCTTGTCGCCAAGCTGTTCCATCAGGGTGTCGTTGTAGTTGCTCATGCCAAAGCCGACGGCCGAAAGGGTGATGCCCTTGCGGCGGTTGGCTTCAATCGTCTTGAGAATCGCGTCGGGGCCTGTGGCGCCCACGTTGGCCACGCCGTCAGAGCACAGGATCACGCGGTTGATGCTGCCCTTGCGGAAATTTTCCGCGGCCATGTCATAGCCGATGCGGATGCCTTCTTCGGCGTTGGTTGCGCCCTCGGCACGCAGCAGGTCTATCGCCTCGAGAATCGTGCCGGGGTCGTTGGTGTGGTTCAGCAGCCGGCGGCCATTGCTGCCGTAGACGGCAATGCCCACGTAGTCGTCGCGGCGCAGTTGCTTGACCAGCATGCGCAGCGAGCTTTTCACGTAGCCCAGGCGGTTTTCCATGTTCATGCTGCCGCTGACGTCAATCACGAAGGTCAGCACCGCGGGCTTGCGTTCGGCGGCGTCCACAACCTTGCCTTGCAGGCCGACGCGCAGGATGTGGCAGTTCTTGAGTTCCGTCCCATAACGCGATGGCGCGGTGTCCATGTGAATGGAGAACACGCCGCTTCGGGGCGGCTCGTACCTGTACTTGAACGAGTTGACGAACTCCTCGGTGCGCACGGCCTCGGTGGGGGGCACATGGCCGCGGTTAAGGTAGTCGCGGCAGATGCTGTAGCTGCCGGTGTCTACATCCACGGCAAAGGTGCTGAAGCGGTCATCTTCGGTGTCCACAAAGGGGTTCACGCCGTACTGCTTGAAGAACATGTCGTAAGGCTCGCTTGTGGGGCCCGGCCCCAATGGTTCACCGGGCTGGTTGTCCGGCCGGGATCCGTGCCGTTCTTCATACACGTGCTCAAAGCGGCCGCGGATGTCCTGGTTGAGGTTCACGGACTGCCGGCTGGAATCCTGCCCGTTGAAAAACATGCCGGCCTGGGGCTGGCTGTCGCGTGCAAGCTCGGCGCCGCCGCGCGAGTAGCCCGCGCTGCACGCCGCCAGTGCGATCGCGCCGATGCAGGCAATGGCCAGTGCAGCCTTGGTGATGGGGTGTTTGGTTTTCATGGTTCACCTTTCCGGGGTGGTTTCGTTGTGTGGAGCCCGAAGCGCCAGCGAAGGGTCACGCCGCGCCAGCGGCGAAGTAGTGTCGCTCGCTAACGCTTTGCCCGCCTCATCAGTTCGATCAGTTCCGCCACGCGTTCGTCCGTAAAGCGCATGGACTCCATGTCCTTGAGTACGTCCTCGATGCTGCTGCCCTTGGCGTAGAAGCTCTTGCCCAGGATCTCGGCAAACTCCGCCACGTTGCCCGCCAGGCGAAAGCTGTTGCTGGCGCTTTCCCAGTTGGCGGCCACGTCTTTCGTGAACAACTCGGAGGTGATCTCGTTGGCCAGCTTTTCTTCGTCGGTCCGGTAGCGCACGGTGGCGTGGCAGATCGGCCCGTTGGCGTTGTCGTACAGTTTGACCTCATAGAGAGCGGTAGCGCTGTGGCCGGCGCCGATCTCGCCGCCGTCTACCTCATCGTTGCGGAAGTCGGCGTCCTTGATGTCACGGTTGACGTAGCCGATCAGGCGGTAACTCTTCACCACCTGAGGGTTGAACTCGACCTGCATCTTCACGTCGCGGCCCACAACCTCGAGTGCGCCGGTCAGGTTGTCCACCAGCACGCGCCTGGCCTCATTGATGCTGTCAATGTAGGCGTAGTGGCCGTCGCCCTTGTCACCCAGTTGTTCCAGCAGGTGGTCATTCATGTGGCCCACGCCGAAGCCCAGGCTGCTCAGCGTAATGCCCTTGCGCCGGTGCTGCACAATCGTGCGCAGCAGGCCGGGCACATCCGTCACGCCGGTGTTGGCCACGCCGTCGCTGCACAGCACCACGCGGTTGGTGTGTCCGTCGCGCCAGGCCGTACTGGCCAGGCTGTAACCCAGCGCCAGGCCGGCGGCGGCGTTGGTGGAGCCGTTGGCCTGAAGGCCGCGGATGGCCTCGATGATCTGTGTTTTGCTGCCGGCGTCGCGGTGTTCCAGCACCACGCGGGCCTCGGTGCCAAAGGCGACAAGGCCGACCCTGTCGCCCTGGCGCAGTTCGGCCACCATCAGTTCCAGGGCGTTTTTGACCAGACCCAGGCGGTGTTCGCCGTTCATGCTGCCGCTGGTGTCCACCACGATGGTCAGAATCGCGGGCTTGCGTTCGCGCGGGTCAATCACGCGGGCCTGCACGCCCACGCGTACCAGTACGCAGTTGCGCAGGTCGGCGCCATAGCGCGAGGGTGCGGCATCCATGTGGATGGCAAAGGGGGCGCGGGTGGGCTTTTCGTAGCCGTAGTCGAAGTAGTTGATGAACTCCTCGGCGCGGATGGCTTCTTCGGGCGGCATCTGGCCGCGACGCAGAAAATCGCGCGCCAGGGTGTAGCTGGCGGTGTCGTGTTCCAGCGCGAAGGTGGAAAGCCGGTCGTCTTCGGTATCCACAAAGGGGTTACTGCCGTGGGCCTTGAAGCCGTTGGTGTGTGTGTCGGGGGGCCCCACCTCGGGTGCCGGAGGCGGCGCAGGAACCCGAGGCTCGGCGGGCGAGACGTAGCGTGTTTTCGGGTTGGGTTCCGGCTGGCCCAGAATCACCGTGTCGGCGGGGGTACCGTCACTGCCGCCTGACTTGTAACCGGCCGAACTGCCGACGTGGTTGCCAGCCTCGCGCTGGGGTGTCTGCCGCGCAATGTCCTGCCGGCCGAGTGTTGGCACGGTCGCCAGAAACACCCCCGTGCCGATCACAACCACAGCAGCCGCGGCCAGGCCGCCGCCCCAGGCACGCCAGAACGGGCGCGGCCTGGCCACGGTCTGCAACCCCGGGGCGGCGCCTTGCGCCGACGCCCTGGCAAGCGTTGCGGCCACAAGGTCGGGGGGCGTTTTGCCGCCCAGCAGCTCGTCCAGCGCTGCATCAAGGATGGGGTCTTTGGGGTCTGTCATGACTTTGCCTCGTTGAAGTGACGCTCGCTTACGCCTGGCGTTTGCTGCCGAGCCGCACTTCCACACACTTCTTCAGGCGTGCCTTGGTTCTTGCGATCAGCGTTTTCACGCCGTCGTCGGTCATTCCCAGTCTTGCGGCGATGTCCAGTCGGGCCAGGTTCTGGCCGTGCTGCATTTCCATCACTTGCCGGGGCTTTTCTTCCAGCTGCTTCAGGCATTCGCGCAGGGCATTCACCAGTTCAGCCCCGTCGCCGTCGTCCACCAGTTCGGTGTAACGACGGTCCAGATGTTCGATCTCGTCGGTTGCCACCTCGCGGCCTTGTTTCAGGCGGGCCTTGAGAAACAGGTTGCGGCTGGTGGTGCGCAGCCAACTGATCGTTTCTCCGCGTGACCTTTCCACAAACCCCGACCGCAGCGCGGCCAGAAACACGTCCTGGGTCAGGTCGTCCGCCAGGGCCGTGTCCGCCCCCAGCGCGCGCAGATAGCGCCAGACCGCGGCCTGGTGCTCGCGCATCAAACCCGCCAGATCGAGCTCTTTGCCCGCGGCCGTCATCATCATCCCCAGTGAAAGGAGGCACTCGCCCCGACGGGTTCAGCAATTCCGGGATTGATTCTGCGCTCGGCTGCCACCGGGGGCCATAGCCCCTGCCCCGTTGATTGGGGGTTCCCCGCTTGTAGATTGCGCGCCACAAACCCGGAGCCCAGATGTTCCTGGCCGAAACCGCAACCTCGACCCCGTGGCAGGTTTACGCGCTGAACGCGCTGAAGGTGGTGGCTGCCTTTGGCGTGATCATGAACGTGATCCCGCTGATGATCTGGCTCGAGCGCAAGATGGCGGCCTGGATCCAGCTTCGTGACGGGCCTTCCAAGGTCGGTCTGCCGCGCTGGAAGATCTTCGGGCCGTTGGCGGGCTGGGGCATGTTCGGGCTGTTGCAGCCGCTGGCGGACATTCTCAAGCTGATGCTCAAGGAAGACTTTGTGCCCCGCCGGGCGTCCAAGGTTCTGTTTTTCATCGCGCCGGCGCTGGTGTTTGTGCCGATCGCGCTGGCCTTTGCCGTGGTGCCCTTTGGCTGGGGCTTCTACTACGAGGGCCACTTCATCCGTTATCAGATCATTGACTTCGGCGTGGGCGTTCTGTTTGCCCTGGCGTGCCTGAGCCTGGCCGTTCACGGCCTGTCGCTGGGCGGCTGGGCCAGCAACAACAAATACGCCCAGTTCGGCGGCGTGCGCGCCGGCGCGCAATTGATCAGCTACGAGGCCGCGATGTTCATGGTGGTGCTGGCCATGATCATGACCTACGGCACGCTGGACTTGCAGCAGATGGTGCTGGCCCAGACCGACACCGGCGGCGACTACCCCGGCGTGTGGGGCTTTCTGAAGTGGGGTATCTTTAAACAGCCGCTGGCGTTCATCATCTTTCTGGTGTGCATTTTTGCCGAGACCAACCGCCTGCCGTTTGACTTTCCTGAAGCCGAGGCCGAACTGGTCGCGGGCTACCACAGCGAATACGGCAGCATGAAGTTCGGCCTGTTCTTCCTGGGCGAATACTACGGCATGTGCATCCAGGCGGCGCTGATCGTGACGCTGTTTTTGGGCGGCTGGACAATCCCCGGTCTTGACCCGACAGCCGGCGACACGCTGCTGGCCAGTCTGGCCGGGCCGCTGATTTTCTGCGCCAAGTGCGCCGTGGTGCTGTGGCTGTACATCCAGGTGCGCTGGACACTGCCGCGTTTCCGGTTCGACCAATTGATGAGCCTGGGCTGGAAGCGGCTGATTCCGCTCAGCCTGGCCAACGTGGTGGTCACGGCGCTGTGGCTGAACGCGCTGTACCGGTAAGCCCTACTTTTCAAACGCCTGGTCTATCTTGCGCATCCGCAGCATGATGTCGCGCGTGCGCGGCGTGTCGGGAAAGCGCTTGAACAGGTCGTGGCACATCTTGCGCGCCCGGGCGTATTCGCCGAACTTGATTTCTTCGTCAATCTTGGCCAGCGCCGCGTCAATCTGCTGGTCGCGCACGGCCGGGTCGGCCAGCATGCGGCGGATTTCGTCGTGCAACGCCAGCGCGTCGCGGTAGGCCGCCGTGTCCGAATAATCGCGGATCACGTTTTCGGCCAGCACCAGCGCCAGCAGCAGGTTGCCCTCTTTCTTTTTGGCCAGCGCGTCTTCATAAAACCCGCGCGCGAACGCCTCGGCCTCTTTCTGCTTGTCGGGGGGGCGGGCTACGGCCGCGGCCTCGCGCAGCCATTTGCGCACCTGTTCCAGATTCACGCGCAGTTCGGCACAGGCCTCGTCGGCCCGGAATTCGCGCAGGTATTGTTCGATCAGGCCCTCGCAGGTCTCCAGCGCGGCCTTGCCGCGCCCGGCAGCCAGGGCATTCCAGGCCGCGTCCACACGGGCCCGCAGCTTGACACGCTGCTCGTTGATGTCACGGATGCGGTCGGTGGCGCGTCCGATCACGGGCAGGTCGCGCTGTGCGCGCGAAGGCGCGGCCAGCCACGCATAGCGCGCCTCGGCGGCGGCGAAGTTGCGCACCTCAAACAGTCGTTCGCCTTCCTTGAACAGACGGTCGTAAAGACGCGCGAACATGACCGGTTTGGAAAAAACGTCCACGACAAAGCCGTTGCGTGCTTCCTCGGGCCCGCTGCGCAGCACCACACCCAGTACCCCGCGGCGCGAGAAATCCAGCCATGCCACCGCGCCCTGCGGAAAGGCCAGGGCAAAGTCCGTCTCGTTCACGGCCAGCTCGCTGATCGTGGCATAGGGGTAGGCATGCACGGCGGCGCGATCCACCACCAGCGGCGCGCCCTGGCGGTCGGCCACGACAATCGTGGCGGCATCGGGCAGCGGAAGCTGCACCTCCAGCGCAAAGTTGGCCGCGCCGCGTTCGGTCATTTTCCAGCTCAGGCGCAGGCCCTGTTCGGGGAAATACTCAACCTTGCGGGTTTCGGCGCGCAGTTCGGCCTCGCGCAGTTCGCCCCGGCGCGGCATCAGGGCGCGGAAACGGGTGGCAGAGGCCGTGCTGCTGTCCACACACCAGAGTTCGGGTTCTGATTGCACGCGGTTATCGGCAGCCAGCAGTTTGGGCACAAACGCGGCCTGCAGTCCGCGCGAGTTGGCGACTACCACCTCGGCGGCCAGGTTGCGGCCGAACGACGGCTTCATTTCGCCCTGGGTCAGGGTCGCCAGTGGTGTCTGGGGCTTGTCGGCGCTGCCCTTGCCAAGCTCAAACCGGTCCAGCCACAGGCGGGTAAAGTTGCCGCTGATCATCAGACGCAGCCGCCCGGAAGCCGGCGGGTCGCCCACAATCGCGCCGGCCAGGGCGTATTCCGTCCATTGGGCCGACTTGACATCGGCCAGTTTTGACACCGCCAGTGTGCGCACCTCGCCTTTTTCACCCACAACACTCAGCGCCACGGCCGCGCCAGTCACGCCCTCGCCACGCACGCGCAGCAGCCCCTTGAACTGGCCGCCGGTGTCCAGTGACCGGGCCTGGCTGGTCTGCAGGATCAGCGTGCCCACGGCGCCGCCCAGATCGCCACAGGACACGCGCAGGCTGCGCTCGCCGTCAAAGGGATACTCCGGGTCCGAGGCCAGCTCGGCTCGGGCGCGGTTGGGGGCTTCAAAACTGGCTGTCCAGCCTTCAGGATTACCGCGGCTGTCAATCGCGCCTTCGAACGAAAAAGCCACGTCGCTGCTGGCTGCAATCGGGGGCGGAAAATCGCTTTGCGGCGGGCGCGGCTTGCGCGCGTCGCGGATCACACCCGCCACCAGCAGCCCGGCCACCAGAAACACCGCGCCCAGACCCACGCCGACCGCCAGGTGGGGCCAGGGGCTTGGCGCAATGGCCCGGGCCTGGCCCAGGCCCGAAACGGGCTCAAATACACCGCGGTCGCTGGCACCGCCGGCCGCCAACGGCGCCCGACGGCCCGAACCCGCCGAGGCCCGCGGCGCGGAGGTTTCAGCCTTGTCCGGTGCCGGCGCCGCCTGGGGAGCGGCCGGGGCGGTTTCCACCTGGCGCGCCGGGCCTGCCGGGTCAATGAAGTACACCTTGACGGCCTTGCCCACGGTAATCACGTCGCCGTTGCGCAGGGTGTGTTCGCGCACCTGGGTGTCACCGACAAAGGTGCCGTTGCTGCTTTCCAGATCACGCAGGATATACGCGCCATCGCGGCGCGTGACCTCGCAGTGGTGGCTGCTGACTGCTTTGATGTCCAGTTGCAGCGTGTTGTCGGGCTTGCGCCCGATCGTGACCTTGTCGCGGATCACAAACTCGCGCGCCTGGCCGCCGGGAACGGCGGTGTACACCAGCCGCGCGATCAGGTGATCGGGCGGGCCCTTGGGCTTGGGGC
Organism: Planctomycetota bacterium; assembly: GCA_015075515.1. Taxonomy (GTDB): domain Bacteria; phylum Planctomycetota; class UBA8742; order UBA2392; family UBA2392; genus H3-PLA7. The sequence goes on along the minus strand of JABTUE010000001.1, from coordinate 467,027 downwards.
CCTGGCCCTCGTACTTCAGCTTGATGTCCGCCAGCAGGATCAGGTCGTTGGGATACAGCGGCACCGGGCCGTCAATCTTAATGCCGTTGACCACCGTGCCGTTGCTGCTGCCCAGGTCTTCAATGTGCCAGGCGTCGTCACGCAGAAACACCTGGGCATGGATGCGCGAGGCCGCCTTGCTGGGCAACTGGTGGTCGGCCTCGGGTGAACGGCCCAGCGAAACAGGCCGGTTAGCCAGCCTGACCTCGATGCGCCGGCCCTCGTGTTCATAGACAAGCTGGTCCACGGGTGCCAAGTGTAAGCCCGACACCGGCAGGCGGGAAGGGCGCACGATTGCGCCAAATTATGTTACAACACTGGCCGGGCGCTAATTTTCGTGGGCTGGGCAGCCTTCATGACACCCAAATCAACAATGACTGAGGCGGTCCAGATCAAGAATGTCGTTATCGGCACGGCCGGCCACATTGACCACGGCAAGAGTTCGCTGGTCAAAGCCATGACCGGCATTGACCCCGACCGCCTGCAGGAAGAGAAAGACAAGGGCATCACCATAGACATCGGGTTTGCCAACTTCCTGTACAAGGATCAGTACCGCGTGGGCCTGATTGACGTTCCGGGTCACGAAAAGTTCGTCAAGAACATGGTGGCCGGCGCCACTGGCATAGACATTGTCCTGCTGGTGGTGGCCGCCGACGACGGCGTGATGCCGCAGACGCGCGAGCACATGGAAATCCTGACCCTGCTGGGCGTGCGCAAGGGGATCATCGCGCTGAACAAGGTGGACAAGGTGGACGCCGACACGATCGAGCTGGCCACCGAGGACGTGCGCGAGCTGGTCAAGGGCACATTCCTTCAGGACGCGCCGGTGATTCCTGTCAGCGCCCTGACCGGTCAGGGCCTGCCTGACCTGTGGAAGGCGTTGGGCGACGCCATTGAGTCAGCGCAGACCCGCGACACCCAGGGCGTGTTCCGCATGCCGATCCAGCGTGTGTTTTCGGCCAAGGGCCAGGGCGCGGTGCTTACCGGCATACCGGTTTCCGGCACGGCGCGGCTGGGCGACAACCTGGTTGTCGTGCCCGGCGATCAGCGCGGCAAGGTGCGGGGGATTCAGGCCTACCACCGCGCAATCGAAGAAGCCCGTGCCGGCCATTCGGCGGCGTTCAATCTGGCGGGTGTTGACCACACGCTGGTACAGCGCGGGCACAATTTGTGCGCACCGGGTGTGTTTGAACCGGCAAAGTTCTTCAGCGTTCGCATCAGTCTTCTGCCTGGTGCTGCCCGGCCGTTAAAGCACCGCGCCGAGGTCAAGTTCCATGTGGGAACCAGCGAGCTGGTGGCCGAAATGCAGCTTCTGGACCGAACCGTGTTGAACCCCGGCGAAAGCTGCGACTGTCAGGTGCTGCTGGAAGCGCCGGTGGTGGCCGGAATCGGCGACCGGTTCATCATCCGCCAGCCCAGTCCGGCGGTAACTCTGGGTGGCGGCCGTGTGATCCGGCGCGAGCGCGACAAGCTGCGCCGCGGCGACACTGCCCTGATGGCGGCGCTGGCGGCCTGGGCTGACGCCGCCGACAACCCCGGCGCACGCGTTGAACTGGCCGTTCTGGACGCCGGGCCCTCGGGCACCGACCGCGGCGCGCTGGTGTCGGCCACCGAACTGGCCCCGGCCGCGATTGCCCCGCACGTGGAGGCCCTGGTCAGCCAGGGCAAGGTCTCCGAGTTCGGGCCCGGCCGCGCGCTGGTGCATCGCGACGCCTGGCCCCGGGCCGAGCGCGCGCTGGTGGGCATACTCCTGCGTTTTCACGAGGACCGCCCGGCCCAACTGGGCATGAAGGCCGTAACCGTGCAGCAGCAGCTTGGCGTGGACGGGCGCACCTTCGCGCCGATCCTTGAACGTGCCCTGCAGAACAAACTCGTCGAACAGCGCGGCGACCTGCTGGCCCTGCCCGGCGAGGGCGGCAAACTCAGTGTCGAAGAACGCAAGATCGTCGAACTGGTCGGCAAACAGCTTGAAGACGCACTGTTAAACCCGCCCACGCTGAAAGAACTCGGCCAGGCTGCCCGCGCCAACCCCGAGGCCACACAAAACGCTGTGGACTATCTGGTGGGCTCAGGCAAGGCCAGCGTGCTGCACGGCGGCGTGCTGTTCAGTACCAAGGCCTTGAATATGGCGCGGGACAAGGTGATGGCCTTTCTGCGCGAAAAAGGCCAGGCCGCGGCCAAGGATTTCAAGGAAGTGCTGCCCACCAGCCGCAAGTTTCTGATTCCGCTGCTTGAATGGCTGGACGCCCAGGGCGTGACCAGCAACATCAACGGCATCCGTACCCTCAAGTAGGCCGCAATCGTTCCATGCTGACCATCCACGCGCCGTGCAAGGTGAACTGGTACCTCGAAATTCCCGGCCGCCGGCCCGACGGTTTTCATGAAATTGTGACGGTCATGCAGACGATCAGCCTGCACGATACGCTGACCCTGACCGACCGCCCCGACGGAACAGTATCGTTTGACTGCCGTGTGGATCTTGGGCCGCCCGAACACAATCTGGTGGTTCGCGCCGCCAAACTGGCCCAGCGTCTGGCGCCCGGGCGCGGCGTTCATCTTTCCTTGATCAAGCGTGTGCCCCACGGCGCCGGACTGGGCGGCGGCAGCAGCGACGGCGCCTGCACCCTGGTTGCCCTCAACCGCCTGTGGAATCTGGGCCAAAGCAACGACCAATTGCGGCAACTGGCCGCCGAACTCGGCAGCGACTGCGCGTTCTTCATTGAAGGCGGAACCGCCCTGTGCACCGGCCGCGGCGAGCAGGTACGGCAACTGGCCGACCAGACCGGCAAGCATCTGGTGATTCTGTACCCCAACGACGTCTGCCCCACCAAGGATGTTTATGCCGATCTTGCCCGACGCTTGACGTATGGCCGGCCCGAAAGTTACTTTTTTCATGTTTTCGAGAGCAATGCGGGCCCGGAAAAGATAGCGTCCGTGGTCACAAACCGTCTGCAGGACTCCGCGCTGCGCGTTTCCAGCCGACTTGCCGACGTGTGGGGGAAGACTGCACACGAGACTGGCGTTATTGTGCGATTTGTAAGTGGGTCAGGGTCGTCTATCGCTTTTCTCGTACCCGACGCCGCCGTCGCGCAGTCTTTGGCAAGGTCGCTTGGCGACCGAGGCCTGGGGCAGGCCTTTGCAACGCACACGTTGCCAAGGGGGCCCCGTTGGGAATGAGCCCATGCGGGACATTGAGGTCACAGAAGTTCGGGTCAAGCTGGCCTCGGAGGACGACGAGAAACTGCTGGGCTATTGCAGCGTCACGCTGAACAACGCGTTTGTGATCAAGGACCTCAAGCTGATCCAGGGCGACGGCACGATTTTCGTCGCCATGCCCTCGCGCAAGATCACCGACAAGTGCGAATCCTGCGGTTTCAAGAACCACCTGCGCGCCAAGTTCTGCAACGAGTGCGGCCACCGGCTCAACCCCAACCGCGCCGATACCGACTCGCGCGGCCGGGCCAAACTGCACTTTGACCTTGTGCACCCGATTCGCGCCGAAATCCGCGAGTACGTGCACCGCAAAATTGTTGAGGCCTACGAGGCCGAAAAGGCCCGCAATGCGCCGATCACGCCGCACCGCGACGGTGAAGACGTGTAGGTGATTGCCCAAAAGCGCCAGTGGCATTGGGTATGCGCGGGCTCAAAACCAATCGGTCCGCGTCTGCGATTGCCACAGACGTTACTATCATTCCCCCATGCCCGGCGCCGAACAGATCTACATGTTCCGCCACGCGCTGATGCGCGATGCCGCCTATCTCATGCAGCCCCCGGCCGAACGCGCCCGGCTGCACGCGCTGCTGCTGGAAGTCACCCAGCGCGTGCTGGGTGACGGCGACCTGGCCTTGGAGCCCGTGGCTCGTGAACTGGCCGACCACGCTCGCGCCGCCCGTGGCGCACGTCCCACCGGCCACATTGACGAAGCTTTTGTCAGCCGCGCCGAGCTGCGCTTTCTGGAACTGGCCCAGCGCAAGGCCATGCGCGACCACAACCTGTCCGAGGCCGAAGCACTGGCCCGGCGCGCGGCCGATTTTGCCGGGGCCACAGTCGTTGAACGCGCCCGGGCACTGACGCGCCTGGCCCACACCCTGCGCGTGGGCTTGCGGTACGAGCCGGCTCTGGATGCTGCCCGCAACGCAGCCGGGATTGCCGCCGGCACAGAGGCCGAGGGCACGGCCTGGCAGGAATGCGCGGCGATTTTGAGCTGCATGGGCCGGCTGGATGAATCCGAACAGGCCGGCAACCGCGCGCTGGCCCTGGCGCGGGCCTCCGGCGACCAGCGGCTGGAGGCCGCGGCGCTGGCCAGCCAGGGCAGCGCCTGCCGCATGGCCGGGCGCACGGAGGAATCGCGCCTGCTGCTGGAGCGCGCGGTGCAGATCGCGGCGGCAATCGGCGCGCGCGAGGTTGAGGGGATTGCCCGCATTCACCTGGGTTACCTGCACGGCATGTCGGGGCGCGCCGCCAAGGCGCGCGAGCATCTGGCCGCGGCGCTGCGGCTGCTGGAGGGTACAGAGCGCACGGTCAACCGCGTGGACGCGCTGAACTACCTGTTCGACCAGGCCTTCAGCCAGGGCCAGACCGCCGTGGCCCGCAAGTATCTGGAACAGGCCGAAGCCATTGCCCGCGAACTGGGCTATCGCGTGGGCCTGTCGCAGACACTGGTCTACCGCGCCATGTGGCACGACAGCCGCGGTGAAACCGAACCGGCGCTGGCGGCTCTGTACGATGCGGCGGCCATCTCGCGCGAATTGGGCGACGACCGTAACCTGGCAGTGGTGCTGGTCAACCTGGGCGGCCTGCACATGGACGGCAACCGCCCGGTCCAGGCCGAGCAGGCCTTCCGCGAAAGCGAAGAAGCCGCCGCGCGCATCGGTAACGCCTACGCGCGTGCCCACGCCCAGGCCGGAATCGCGCGCGTGCGCCAGGCCCAGGGGCGATTTTCGGACGCGTGGCTGGCGCTGGAACAGGCTGTGGCGCTGATGGAACTGGCGGGTCTGCCGCGCGAGGTGCTGAAGCTGCGGCGGCGTCTGGCCGCGGTGCAGCACGAATCAGGTGACACCACCGCGGCGCGCCGCACTTTGATGCAGGTAGCCCACGCCGCCATCGCCGGCGGAGACCTGGCCGAACAGCAGGCTGCCCAGGAACAACTGGCGGCGTTAGCCGCCGCCCGAACCCCGTGACGGCCTCTGGCCCCTGGCGGGGCATCCGACGTACCCTTGGCACAATGCTTGAATCCCGATCGTTTGAGCCGCTTGCCCCTGAGGCCCGCCCGCGTGTGTGGGTGCTGGCGCTGGCCTCGGGCCCTTTGATCACACTTTCGCAGCCGCCGCTGGATGTGCCGCTGCTGGGCCTGTGCGGGCTGGCGCCGCTGCTGCTGGCACTGCCGCGTCTGGGGCCGGGTGCATCCTGGCTGTCGGGCTGGCTGGTCGGCCTGTGTTATTTCTGGGGCAACATGTGGTGGCTGGGCCAGATGGTCACCGACCCGGGCAACGAATGGATAGTGTTCGGCATGTTCGCCTTTGTGGCCACGGCCATGGCGGCGTTCTGGGGCGTGGCGGCGATGATTTCGCGCTGGCTGCTTACGCGCCGCGCCGCCGCCTGCGCCTGGCTGGTGCCGCTGGCCTGGCTGGGCATCGAGTTCATGCACGAGTTCTACACGCCCGTTCCGTACCCGTGGCTGCCGCTGGGCGCGTCGTTGTGCGAACTGGGTCTGGTGATCCAGACCGCCGACCTGTGGGGCCAGTACGGCCTGACGGCACTGGCGGTTCTGGTGAATCTGGCGCTGGCGCGGGTGCTGACGCTGGAGGGTGCGCGCGCCGCGTTTGTTCCCGCGCGTGCCGGCGCGGGCCTGGGTGTGGCCGCCTTTTCGGCTCTGGCTGCCTGTACGCTGTACGGCGCGATCCGCGTGCACCAGATTGACGCCGCCGAATCCGGCGACGGCCCGGCGATCGGGCTGGTGCAGGGCAACCTGGCCCAGGAGGTCAAGGTGCGCGCCGGCGACGAGCGCGTGCGCATCATCCAGCAGAGCTTCTCGACGCACCTCGACCTGACCGAGCGCGCCGTGAAGCAGGACGCCGAACTGGTTTGCTGGGCCGAAACCATGCTGTTCGGCGGCAGCACCCGCGACGGGCTGGATCGCCGCGACCCGGCACAGTCGGCGAACTTTTTTGACAACGGCGTGCCGCGCCGCGAACTGCTGCAGCCCAGCGTGCTCGATTCTCGCGGCCGCGCCCGCCATACCGGTTTTGTCGAACATCTGCGCGCGCGTGTGGCCCATGAGCTGCGCACGCCCATGCTGATCGGCTCGATCACCGACATTCCGGCCTCTGAACGCGACGTGCCCTGGAAGCAGGCCAGCTACGACGACCGCTATTACAACACGGCCCTTATGGTTGACCGCAGCGGCCGGGTCACCGACAGCTACGACAAGCGCTATCTGGTGCCCGGCGGCGAGTACATCCCGCTGGAAGACGTGGCACCAATCCGCGCGCTGATTGAATACTACGCCACGGGTCTTCAGGGCGCCGTCAGCCGTGTCGAGGCCGGCCGCCGCCTGACCACATTCACGCTTGAATCGCGCGCGCCCCGCCTGGCAGGCCGGCCCTGGGCGTTCACCGCCAGCATCTGCTACGAGTACGCCTGGCCCGGCTGTTACCGCGAGCTGCACACCACCGCCGCGCGCTACCCGGACTTTCACGTCAACATCAGCAACGAAGGCTGGTTCAGGGAAAGCGCCGAACTGGACCAGGCCGTGGACTTCTGCCGCCTGCGCTGCATTGAGTCGCGCGTGCCCATGGTGCGCGCCACCAACACGGGCATTTCCTGTCACATTGACGCCGCCGGTCGCGTGCGCGAAGTGCTGACCGTCGGCGGCAAAGACCGCGAAGTCGGGGGCGTGATTGTGGTTCGCCCGGCAGTGCTGGCCGAACCCGCAGCCACGCCATTTGTGGCGCTGGTCGGGCGCGGCCTTGCCCATTTGGCGCTGTGGCTTACCGTGGCGGTGATGCTGGCCATGCTGGCGGGCAGGCTGCGGGCACGGCGTCAGCGCGTCGCGGCGGCAAAGGCGGAACGGGCATGAAACGGTGGCTTGTGCTGCTTGTGCTGGTTGCGCCGGTGCTGCTGTTGGCGCCGCGTCTGCCGTCGGGCCAGGACCGCCCCGAACCTGACCCGCGAACAAGCCGCGCGCTGGCGGCGCTGCCGTACCTGGCCAGCGACGTGCCCGAACAACGCATCAAGGCTGAAGCCATTGTCGCCGCCGCGGCCGAGCACTGCTTTGATGAACTGGTGGCGCGTCTGGCCGACCAGCCTCGCGACGGACGCGAGGCTCTGCTGCGGCTGCTGGCGGCCACAAACCACCCCGGCCGCGTGGAGCTGTGCCTGCGCACGCTGTGTTCGCGCGAGTCACGCCGCGCCGAACGCGTGATTGCCGCGCGTGCCCTGCCCGAGCTTGACCCTGCCCGCCTGCTGGACGCCTTGCGCGCGCGTCTGGATGACACAAACGCCGACGCCTTTGTTCTGGCCCAGTGCCAGCTTCTGCTGGGCTATGTTGCCACCGGCCGGGCCCAGACCCTAGCCGAAGAAAAGCTCGCCGCCGCCGGCGCCGGCACACGCCAGGCCGCGCGACTGGAGGTGGCACTGCTGTGCTCGATTCTGGCCTCGTCCGGTGCGGAACCGGCCTGGGCGCGCTGGCAAAAACGCCACGCCAGTGCCCCGCGTTGCGGGCTGCGCGAGCTGCAGGACGCGCTGCGCGACCTGGCGCGGCCCACGGCCATTGAACGCCTGGCCGCCGAAGAACGGCTGGAGACGATGGTCGGCAACAACGTATGGCTGCTGTTGGCGCTGGGGCACAGCAACCTGCCCGAACGCGCGGCCTTCGGGCTGGGGCTGCTTAAACGAAAGCTGACCGAAGATGCCCAGCCCGATGTGCTGGCGCTGATGCTGGACATGGTCAGCACCGCGCGTCAGGAAACGGCCCTGCTGGCGATTGATGTGGCCGTGGCCTGTTCGCCGCCCTCGGCGACCGAACTGCTGGCGCTGCGCCCGACGGTCAGCCACGACGCGATCGCGCGGCTGGAGTCCATCATCGAGGCCCTGCGTCTGGGCGGCAATCTGGGCGAGCTGCGGCGCCAGCACGCGCGTCTGGGCGCGCAGTTGCGGCCGCTGCTGGCGCGTCGCGGCGCGGTGGACTTTGAAACCATGGCCCTGTTGCGCGACCTGGAAAACGTGCGCGCTCAGCTCGAATTTGTGGAAACCCAGTGGCGCCAGGGCTGGCGCTCGGAGTTCGAAAGTGACGTGCTGGGCATGCGCCCGGAGTGAACATGCCCGCGCCCCCGCGCTACGGCCCGCCCGACGGCAACGACGAACTGCGCCAGTACGCCCGCCTGGCCGCGGCCACCTTTGCCGGCGACCCGGAAACCATGCTGGCCTGGGTGCGCAACCTGGGCCAGCGCAACATCCGGCTGCTGCGCGCCGGCGGGGAAATCGCCGCCGGCCTGTGCCTGTACGACATGGGGCAGTACTTCGGCGGACGCAGCGTGCCGATCTGGGGCCTGGCGGGCGTTGCCCTGCCGCCCCACAGACGCGGCCAGGGCGCCGGGCGCGAACTGTTGCTGGCCAATCTGTGCGAACAGTACGCCGCGGGCCCGCCGCTGGCGACGTTGTATCCGGCCACCACACGCCTGTACCGCGAGCTGGGCTATGAACTGGCGGGTCTGCGCACGATCGCGCGCCTGCGGCCACTGGAGCTGGAGCCGGGCCAGGCCGATACCGCCCTGCGCGCCCGGCCGCTGGAAGCCGCCGACTGGCCGGCGCTGCGCGACGTTTACGCCCGCTTTCGCGCCAGCGAGAACGGCTGCCTGGACCGCAACGCCGAAATCTGGGAACGCCTGCGCCACGTGCCGCCGGGAACACTGCTGCAGGGCCAGGTGTTTGAAGGCCCGCGCGGTCTTGAGGGCTACCTGCTGTTCACGCTGACGCGCCGCGAGGGCAGCATGCGCCTTGCCATGCAGGTGCGCGACTGGGCCTGTGCCACGGCAGGCGCCCAGGCCGCGCTGCTGCGCCAGTTATGGGTACAGCGCAGTGTGGTCGAGGAACTGACGCTGGCGGTGGCCCCGCATGATCCGCTGCTGCGGGGTGTCATGCACAACCAGGACACGCGCATCGTTGAAACCCTGGCTTGGATGCTGCGCGTGGTGCGGGTGCGCGACGCGCTGGATGCCCGCGGCTGGCCCGCCGTTTCGGCCCAGGCGGAGTTCACCGTCGAGGACCCGCTGCTGCCCGACAATCGTGGACCCTGGCGTTTGAGCATTGAAAGCGGCCGTGCGAAAGTGCGCCGCGCCCGGTCGGCCGGGGTGCTGCTGCACGCGCGCGCCCTGGCCGCGCTGTTCAGTGGCTTTGCCAGCGTGCCGGCGTTGCGCCGGACGGGCCTGCTGACCGGAACCGCGCGCCACGACGCGGCACTGGCGGCGATGTTCGCCGGGGGCATGGCCTGGCTGCCGGATTATTTTTGATCGGCCGCGCCTACATCAGCATCGGGTCGGCTTCGTCAGCGGCGGCTTGGCCGGTTTCTTCGGGCTGGATTTCGTCACCCTCTTCGGGGCCGTCCTTGACCGTGATTTCGCGGGTGGCTTTGTCCACGGTGTCAAAGCGCGTCAGGATGTTTTTGGTGGCCGCGGCCTCGGCCGGGTTCATGGCTTCAAAGAAACGGATCTGGGCGGCGAAATCCTGGGCCACGCGTGCGACTTCGCCCACGGCGACTTCAATACGTTGTTGCAGGTGGCGAACATCGCCGGGATCCATGCCGTCCTTGCCCAGCGATGCATTGAGCTTCTTCAGGTCGCCAAGGGCTTCGTCCAGGCGTTTGACCACGGTCTCGTAGTCGGCCATCAGATCCTTGGGATTGCCGGGCACGGTGCCGGTGGCAAACGGCTCGGTGATTGAGGCGCACAGGCGCGCGGCCTCGACCTTTTTTTCGAGAAACAGCAGGTTGAGTTCCGTGGACATCGCTCCCCCTTGGCAGGCCGTTGAAGAAGTCGCCTGAGGCGACTTCTTCCGCGGAAAGCAAAAGCCCGGCTCGCGGCGTGAAGCCGCTCGCCGGCCGGCCCGTGCAGTCGCGCGGGCCGGGCAGGGCGTTGAAAACACTATCCCAACGCCCTGTTAGTGGCGGGACATGATAACGCAAGTCAGGCCGTTGGATAACCCGTTTCAGAAAGTGGCACGCCGGCAAGATCACGCGCGCCGCAGCAGGCACGAATTATCGGTCCGGCCGCCCGGACCCCGGCTTGACGGCATGGCGGGCCCGTGTATCTATAGCCGCCCTGCTGCGGGGTGGAGCAGATGGCAGCTCGCAAGGCTCATAACCTTGAGGTCGCTGGTTCGAGTCCAGCCCCCGCTACCAACGATCGGCGCCTGTCTTTGTGACGGGCGCTTTTCGTTTCGCCTGCGCTTCGCTTGGCGCCGCTGGTTGTCAGCGCCGCCGGTTGTTCCAGGCCGCATTGAGCTTTTCCTGCTGGGCGGCCTCGCTGCGCGAGACGCCGCGCCGTTTGACCTCTTCTTCAGCCGTGGCGGCCGGAGTCAGGGGCGAAACGCGGCGCGGGCGGGGGTTCTGTTCAAAGTGGCGCAGGGCAAAATCGGCCGTGTGGGTCTGCTTGCCGCTGTTCCACAGCACGATCACGTGGTCGCTGTTGAACGCGTGGATGCGGCCGCTGTGCTGTTTGCCGTCGTCAGGGTACCAGAACACCGTGGCGCCGGGCTTCATCCAGCCCGGCAGGTTTGTAGCCGCGCCGGGCATCAGCAGCGGATCCGGTGCCGGGGCGGTGTCGCGTTCCACCACGACCTCGCGGACCACTTCCTTTTCCACCTCTTTTACCACTTCCTTCACGACTTCCTTCACGACCTCGCGGACCACCTCTTTTTCCACCGTCACGGGCAGGTCCACGTACACCACCCGCGTGGTCCCCGCTGCGGGTTCCGGCGCGAGTGGCTCGTGCCGCGGCATGGCCGGCGCGGCGCGTTCGACAACAACTTCACGGACCACCTCGCGGACCACCGGCGCCGGTTCAGGCCGGGTGTGGCGTGCCGTCGGGGCCTGCGACAGTTCCGGGGGTGTCCCAAATCGCGCGCCCAAGGCAAAGGCCAGACCTGCGATCACGGCCACGCCGCTGGCCAGGGCCAGGCACCAGACCCACGGCGCCACAAACCGCGCCGGGCGCGGCCTGACGGGGGATGAGAACATGCGGGCTCCTTGTCGGGGTACAAGAACCGTACCACGCCGATGGCGGGGCGGCAAACCGGGTCTAATCCACGATTGTGTCGGGGTCGCTGCCGGGTTTAGCGCGCTTTTCGGGCGGCAGGTTGTCGGTTTCGGCGTTGAAGTCGTTGGCGTCAATCACGTCGCTTTGTTCGGCCTTGGCGGCTTTGGCCTTGGCGGCGCGTGTGGGCGGCGGCGGGGTAAAGAAGGCGTAGTTGTCGTCCACGATGAATTCTTCGTCTTCGACCTCGGTGGGCGGGTGCTTGACCGTGGGGCTTTCGCCGATGGTGGCGGGCGCGGGCTTGTCGGCGGGGGGCTTCTTGCCGGCCAGTTCGGCGCGCAATTGCTTCATCATGTCGGGCGGCAGGGCCACGGTATCGCCGCCGGGGCCAAAGCCCATGTCCTGGACCTTTTTGCCCTGCACGGGCGCGCGGCCGGTTTCGTCGTCGTCGCCGGCAGGTTCGGCCGCGCCGGTGCGGGCCAGTTTGGCGTCGGCGGGCTTGGGTATGAAAATCGTCTTGGCGCCGCCGGTCACGGGCACCTCGCCCTGAACCAGGTCCGGCGCCACCATTTCCGTGGGCTTGGATTCCGGCGGCGGCGTTCTGGTGCGGTCGGTGACCTTTTCCGTGCGCCGCTTCATCAGCTTGCGCGTCTTGTGCGGCTTCTTGAAGCCCTGGTCAGCCACGGCGCCGGTGCGTGACGGCGGCGGCGGTGTCTGGTGGTCGTCGGCGGCCTTGTATTCAGGCACAGGTTCTTCGGCGGAATCCTCCACGGCTTCTTCGCGGATTGCCGTGGTGTTGCCCAGCATCGAGGTGTTGACGTGGCTGACCTCGGCGGGCGGTTCGGCTGTTGCGGGCGCGGCGGGTGTTGGCGGGGGCTCTTCAAAATCCACGTCTTCGGCCGGGGGCGCGGCAAACTTGCTGTTGATCGCCACCTCGCCGTCGTCTTCGTCTTTTTTGGCGCCGTCTTCGCCGAAGTCCACGGCGTCATAGCGCCCCGATGCGCTGCCGCCCAGATACACGGCAATCTGTTCGTCCGTAAGCGATTCTTCCTCTTCGCCCTGGGCGGCTTTCTGGGCTACTTCGGCGCTTGCCTCCTGCTGTACGTCTTCGATCAGGTCGTCCAGAGGCGCCGTGGGCGGCTTTTCGCCCGGTGCAAGCCCGATCCGGGGCGCCGGGGCATCATCATCAGCCGGAGCCGCGGGCGCGGGTCTGGCGTCGGGCCGCACCGTGGCAGTGGGAATGCGCGGGGACTCTTCTTCTTCCTTTTTGGCCGCCGCTTCTTCGGCGGCGCGCCGCGCCAGCAGCGCCGCGCGATCCAGCCGCACCGTGGGCATGCCCGAGGCCGGGGCGTCATCCTCCTGCAGGTCGGCCGGGCGCGGCGGCGGTGGCGGCGGGGGCACAAACGCGACCACCGCGTCGTCCAGGCTCATTTCTTCGGGTTCGTTCAACGGCGACTGGGGCGCGCGCACGCTGGGCGTGGGGGCGGGCTTTGCATTGCGGAAATCCGCGGTGCCGGGGCGAGCCGGCGGCACCGGCGAGCCCGGCCGCGGCGGCGGCACGTACTGGGTGGGCGCGCCGGGTGCGGGCATGGGCTCGTGGAACTTGCCGGTTTCGTCAATTTCGGCCGTGGGCATGGGCGGCGGTGATTTGGCCGCCGGCGGCTTGGCGCCGCCGCGTGTGGGCGGCGGAATCGTCACGCGCTTTTCGCCCTTGGCGGGCTGGTGGCGGTTGCTTTCGGCGGCTTCCCACGGCGCCTCGACAATGCCGGTGTCGCGGCGTTTGGGCGGCGGCTTCTGCGGGCCCGATGCGGCCTTGCCGGGCGCCGTGCCGGGTTTTGCCGGGGCGGCGGCGGGTTTGGCGGGCGGCGCGGCGCCCACGGCGGGCTGGGCGGCGCTGGGCGGCACGGCCGAATCGGCAAACACCATCGGGTCTACTTCGGGCGGGGCCTCGGCCGGGCCGTTTTCGGTTTCGGCGCTGACTTTGTCGGCGGCCAGAACCGTGGCCTCGGCGTGGAACAGGCGTTCGCGGTGGTTGGTGCGCACCAGCCCGCGCGGGTCGCTTTTGCTGGGCGGCATGGCGGCGTTGACGGGCGGTTCCTGGTCGTAAAACGTGATGCGCGCGTCGCCGATGCGGATCTTGGTGCCCATCACCAGCGGTGCGATTGCTCCCGACCGCAGCCGCGTGTTGTTCATTACCGTGCCGCCGCTGCTGCCCAGATCACGCACAAAGGCGCGGCCGCGGCTGTCAATGAACAACTGGGTGTGCAGACGCGACACTTTCATGTCGCGCAACTGGATGTCGGCCTTGGGCAGGCGCCCGATCACGTAGTCAATGCGGCCGACAAACGGCACAAGCAGCGTGTCAGGACCCAGTTTGATCTCGAGGTACGGCATATCGGGCCGCCTGGCCTCCCTCGGCGGACTGTGCGCAACGGGACTTCGGGCTTTCTATGGTACGGTTTATTCCTTTTGCTGTGCAGGCGCAACGGCCGTGGTCATTGGGCTGTGATGGAATACTCTGAAGGTTGCGATGAAACCGACGAATCCGGCCGGTGCTGCACACGCACCAGATACGTCCCCGCCGGCAGTGTCAGCGACAGACCCTTGGCCGCGCCGTTACCGCCGGCAAGGCCCAGGATATTGCGTTCCAGGTCGTGCAGGCTCAGCTCAAGGCGGTGGGCGGCCGGGGTATAGCCGGCCGTGGTGGTGCTGAGGTTCAGTTGCAGGGTTGCCGGCGCGGCCAGGGTCACGCGGAACACGGCGTTGGCGCCGGGGCCCAGCACCGGGTTGGGGTTGGTGCCGCCCCATGCGTCCAGAGTGCCAGTGGCGGCTGGGCCGCCGACAACCAGCGGGGGCGGAAACGGGTCGGCGCCGCCGGCGGGCGGAAACTGGGCGCCGTGGGCGGTCATGACAGTGTCGGCGTCGGTCACGGTCAGGTGGCCATCGTCAACCAGTTGCTGCAGCAGGCTGGCCAGCCAGCAGATTTCATAGGGCGCCGGGCGCGCGGACAAAGCCGCAAAGCTGGCAAAAAAGTCGGTCGGGGCAATCGCCACCGGGTCGCCGTCGGTGTCGGCGGGCCAGCCGGTCGCGCCGTCCAGAAGATCCCAGACCGCGCGGGTGACCTCGAACTCGCTGGCGTAACCGGCGCCGGTGCCGGGCAGAACGCCGGATTCACAGTCAAACTCGAACTGCACGCCGGTGGAACCGGTCGGGTAGCCCACGGTGTCGCGGTACAGGCGCTGGCCCAGCAGCGCGCAGCCGATGGCCGTGACCACGCCCTCGCTGTAGCTGGCGGTGTAAATCAGTTCTTCGCCGCCGTGAAAGCCGCCAAAGTTGTTGTCGCGGCTCTGGGTCAGTTGCAGAAAGCTGGCCCATTCGTGGGCGATCACCGTTTCGTCGTACTCGTCGTGGTCGGTGGTTGCGGGGCTGGTTTCGGTTCCGCCCAGCAGGTAAATCGCGGGCCGCCCGTTGGGGCCGACCTCGTCGGTACCCGTGGGTGTGGCGGCGCCGGTGCACCAGAACACATCCAGATGTCCCAGCGCCGCAAAGCTGCCCGAAACCGACTGGCGCAGCCGGCGCACGGTGTCCAGAGCCGCAAAGGCCCCCGCCCGGTTGGCGGGCAGGGCAAACCCCGCGTGCAGGTCGGCGTTCTGGCTGCCAGCGGCCCGGTTGAGAATCGGCCCGGTCACGGCGTGGGTGATCGCGGGCACCGTGCGGGGGTGGTACACGCGATCCAGGTTGCCAGCGGCGCCGGCCTGGGCCCGCGCGCGCACATAGAAATCGTGGTCCACGTTCAGGTTCAGCGTGTAGTTGCCGCCTGCATCGGTTGTCGTGGTCGCAACCACGGCAAAAATGTCGTTGTGGCGCACGGCCTCGACCAGCACGCCGGCCGCGGGCGTGACCGCCGGTGTCGCGCCCAGACCGGCGGCCGTGACCGGCAGGCGGTCGAACGTGACCTGGCCGCTGATTGTCAGGGCCACGGGCGCGCCGCCGTCGGGGTTGGCCGTGCCGCCGTCGGGGCCGATCACGTACACCGGGTGCAGGCCCGGCGACGGCGGGGCCGATTTCTTGTCGTCGCCCGG
The DNA here is from genome assembly GCA_015075515.1 of Planctomycetota bacterium. GTDB lineage: Bacteria > Planctomycetota > UBA8742 > UBA2392 > UBA2392 > H3-PLA7. The sequence goes on along the minus strand of JABTUE010000001.1, from coordinate 451,657 downwards.
ACAGCCCGGGAGCATCAGCAACAGCACAAACAGCGGCAGAAGTCGGCGCATCGGCAAACGGGGCGGGGCAGGCGGGGCCTGACAGGCTAACACCGGCGCGGCGCGGCGGCCAGTTCGCGCGGCGGGCTGGCAGGCACGCCGGGGCAATCTACAAAGCTGGCATGCGCTGGCTGTTCAACCTGGGGTACCTGTGGCTGGCGGCGTGGATCTGGCCCTGGTTCGTGTTTAAGTACATCACGACCGGCAAGTACCGCGCCGGGATTTCGCAACGGCTGGGCGGTCTGCCCCCGCGCCAGGATCCGCGCCAGAGCATCTGGGTGCACGCCGTCAGTGTGGGCGAACTGCTGCAGATCAAGCCGCTGTTGAAGGCCCTGCGCGAACGTTACCCGCAACATGATGTGGTGGTTACTTACACCACCAGAACCGCGGCCGAAATCGCGGCCCGCGAACTGCCCGACTATTACCACTGCTATTCGCCGCTGGACCTGAGCTGGGTCGTGGACAGGTTCTTTGACACCCTGAACCCGGCGCTGGTTGTGCTGGTGGAACTTGAACTGTGGCCCAACTGGCTGATCACCGCGCGCAAACGCGGCGTGCCGGTGCTGCTGGCCAACGGGCGCATCAGCGAAAAGAGTTTCGGCAACTACCGGCGCTTTGCGTGGCTGCTGCGCGGGGCCTATGACGCGATCCGGGTGTGGGCGATGCAGGACGAGACCTACGCGCAGCGGGCGCGCGAACTGGCCGGTGACGGCAACCCGGCCCGGGTCGTTGTGACCGGCAACCTGAAGTACGACGCCCTGCGCGCCGAACCCGACGCCGAAAAGACCGCGTACTTCCGGCAGGCGTTTGCCCTGGCCGACACCGACCGCGTGCTGGTCTGCGGCAGCACCCACCCCGGCGAACACGAGGCGCTGGTCGAGATGCTGCCGCGGCTGGGCTGCCGCGTCGTGATCGTGCCCCGGCACCCCGAACGCCACGCCAGCGTGCGCGACCTGCTGACCCGCGCCGGCGCGGCCTGGGCCAACCGCAGCGCGCTTTCACCCGACACGCCGGCCAGGCCGGGCGACGTGATCCTGCTGGATACCGTGGGCGAACTGGCCCATGTGTACGCGCTTGCCGACGTGGTGTTCGTGGGCGGCTCTCTGATCCCGCACGGCGGCCAGAACATGGCCGAGCCGGTTGCCCTGGGCAAGGCCACGCTGTTCGGCCCGCACACGCACAACTTCAAGGCCACGGTGCGCGAGCTGAAGGAATGCGCCGGCGCGCTTGAGGTGCGGAACGCGGTTGACCTCGAGCGCGAGGTAAAGAGGCTGCTGGCGGACGCCGACGCGCGTGCGAAACTGGGGCAGGCGGGCCGGACGCGGCTGCTGGCCGGGCGCGGCGCGCTGGAGCGTCACCTGAAACTGATTTCGGAGCTGCTGCATGAACCAGCCTGAAAAGCGCGAGCTGGCGCCGCTCAAGAGCAGCGTGAAGTTCGACCCCGAGGCTGAAATCGCGCGGCTGGACGCCGAGCTGGCCGGGGTCGAACGGCGGGCGCGGCGGCTGTCACGGCTGGCGCTTTGGACGGCGCTGGCGGGGCTGGCGCTGGCGGGTCTGGTCACGCTGTTTTTCCGGCTGGTGTACGGCTGGCTGGTGTTCTGGGGCCTGCCGGCGGCGGTGCTGGGCGTGATTGTAAGCGCGTATCTGCTGCTGCAGGGCGGCCGTCTGCGCGCGCACGCGGATTTTCTGGCCCGGCAGAAGCGCGAGACAAAATCACTGCAAAAACGGGCGCAGATCCGGGCCGGGGGCTGAATATGCGCGTGGTTGTATTTGCGGTGACGGTGTTTCTAAGCGCGTTTCTGCTGTTTCAGGTGCAGCCGCTGGTTGCGCGCTACATTCTGCCCTGGTTTGGCGGCTCGGCCGGCGTGTGGTCGGTGACCATGCTGTTCTTTCAATGCGTGCTGCTGGCGGGCTACGGCTATGCCCACCTGTTGAGCACGCGCCTGGGGCCCAAAGCCCAGCTTGGCGTGCACGTCGCCGTGCTGGCCCTGTGCGCCTTGTTTCTGCCGGTGATCCCGCGCGAGTTTCTGCAACCGGCGCCGGACGCCGAACCGATCAGCGCGATTCTGCTGCTGCTGGGCGCCACCGTGGGCCTGCCGTACTTTGCCCTGTCGTCCACCGGGCCGCTGTTGCAGGCCTGGTTTGCCCGCGCCGTGCCCGGCCGTTCGCCCTGGCCCCTGTATGCGCTCAGCAACGCCGGGTCGCTGCTGGCCCTGGTTTCCTTTCCGTTTCTGTTTGAGCCGACGTTCGGGCGCGCGGCGCTGGCCGGCCTATGGTCCTGGGCATTTGGCCTGTTCGCGCTGCTGTGCGCGGGTGTGGCGTGGCTGGCGGCTCGGCGGGCAACAGCCACGCCCGCGACAACCCCGCCCGGCGCGGCGCCGGGGCGGCGCACGGTCATACTCTGGGTGCTGCTGCCGGCGGTGGCCTCGGCGCTGTTGCTGGCTTTCACGCACGAGCTGTGCGTGGACGTGGCCAGCGTGCCGTTTCTGTGGGTGCTGCCGCTGAGCCTGTACCTGCTGTCGTTCATTGTCACCTTTTCGGGGCGCAAGCCGCTGCCGCGCTGGGCGTGGTTTCCGCTGGCGGCCGTAGCCCTGGGCGGCACGGCGGGGGTCATGGCCTGGCACTTCAAACTGGTGATCCACGGCATTGTGATTGCCTACAGTGTGGCGCTGGCGGTGCTGTGCATCGTGCTGCACGGCGAGGTGTTCCGGTTGCGGCCGCAGCCGGCGCGGCTGACGCAGTTCTACCTGTGCGTGGCCGCGGGCGGGGCGCTGGGCGGGCTGTTTGTGGCGGTGGTGGCGCCGCTGGTGTTTCCGCTGGCGCTGGAGCTGCCGCTGGGGCTGCTGGCCTGCGCGCTGGCACTGGCGGCATGCCTGTGGACGGACCCCCAAAGCGCCATGCACGGCGGGCGGTTGCGCGGTCTGTGGGCTGTGGTGGGTGCTGGCGTGGCGGCGCTGGCCGTGGGTCTGGTGTGGACACTGGCGGCGCGCCACAGTCAAAGCGTGCTGCTGACGCGCAACTTTTACGGCACGTATTCGGTGGTGGAAACTCCGGCCGGCGAAAACTCGCCCTGGGAGCGCACGCTGCATTCGGGCACGACGCTGCACGGGTCGCAGTTTCTGGCCCCCGAGTACCGGCACTGGCCGACCACATACTACGCGCGCGCCGGCGGGGCGGGGCTGGTGATGGAATCACTGCCGGAGGGCCCCCGGCGCGTGGGCGTGGTGGGGCTGGGCGTGGGCACGCTGGCGGCCTACGGCCGGGCGGGAGACCTGATGCGGTTTTACGAAATCAACCCGCGCTGCGCCGAAATCGCGCGCAGCCATTTCTATTACCTCAAGGACACGCCGGCGCGGATCGAGATCGTGCCCGGCGACGGCCGCCTGTCGCTGGAGCGCGAGCCGCCCCAGTCCTATCACCTGCTGGTTCTGGACGCCTTTACCAGCGACAGCATTCCGGTGCATCTGCTTACGATCGAGGCCTTTGCGGCCTATCGCCGGCACCTGGCGCCCGACGGCGCGCTGTGCGTGCATATTTCGAACCGGCACCTGGACCTGGAGCCGGTGTTGCGCGCCGCAAGGCCGGAACTCGGCCTGCACATGTTCTGCGTGACTTCGCGCGACGACGACAACGGCGGCAGCGGCGCTGTGTGGGTGGTGCTGTGCCACGGCCGCGAACTGGAAGACCGGGTGCGCGCGGCGGTTGCGGCCAACGCCTTTGACGCGCGCGGCACGCAGGTCACGGACATGAGCCGCGGCGCGGTGGCGCGGCTGTGGACGGATGATTACTCGAACCTGTTTGAAGTGCTGCGTTAGCAGGGCGTGCTAGACTGCGCGCTGCCAGCGGGTGTGGCGGCCCTGCCACTGCGGGCTGTGGCCCGGAAAATCAGTGCGGTAGTGCACGCCGCGGCTTTCGGTGCGTTCCAGCGCGCATTCGCACATGGCAATCGCCACGGCCAGCATGTTTTCAAGCTGCCACTCGCTGGGGAAGCGGCGTTCGTTTTCCGCCACCATGCGCGCCCAGCCCTGCAACTGGCGCAGAAACTCGCGCATGCCGCGTTCGTCGCGTTCGACGCCCAGATAGCGCCACATGCCGCCCTTGACGCTGTTGATTAGGTCGGGGATGTCAATCCGGCGCGTGGCGCGGATCGGCCGTTCGTGCACGATCCGGGGCGGCTTGGCCGGCGCCTGGCGCAAGCTTGCCGCCAGCGTGCCGGCGCGGCGCCCGCACACCAGACCTTCCAGCAGGCTGTTGCTGGCCAGGCGGTTGGCGCCGTGCAGCCCGGTGCTGGTGACTTCGCCCACTGCCAGCAGTCCGGGAATGTCGGTGCGTCCGTGGGTGTCGGCGCGGATGCCGCCGATCATGTAATGCGGGCCGGGTCGCACCGGCACCCATGATCTTGACGTGTCAATGCCGGCGTCGTCACAGCACTGCATGAAGCCGGGAAAGCGGGCCCGCAGTTCGGCCTGGTCCAGGTGCGTGACGTCCAGAAACACCGCGGCCTCGCCGGTGCTGCGCAGTTCGCGGCCGATCTCGCGGCTGACCACGTCGCGCGGCGCCAGTTCGGCCAGCTCGTGCCTGCCGACCATGAAGCGCCGGCCCGCGGTGTTGCGCAGGTACGCGCCGTGACCGCGCAAAGCTTCGGTGATCAGGCGGCGTTCCAGGCCGGCCACGTACAGCAGCGTGGGGTGAAACTGCACCATTTCCATGTCCAGCATCAGCCCGCCGGCGCGAATCGCCATGGCGTGGCCGTCGGCGGTGGCCACCTGCGGGTTGGTACTTTCGCGGAACAACTGGCCGGCGCCGCCGCTGGCCAGAATCGTGGTGCGGGCGTACACCACGTGCGGCTCGTTGTGGCGCATCATGATCGCGCCGACACAGCGGCCTTCGTGGGTCAGCAGATCCAGCACAAACGTGTTCTTGTAGGCGCGCAGGTCGGGCTCTTTGCGCGCGGTTTCCAGCAGCGCGCGGGCGATTTCGGCGCCCGTGGCGTCGCCGCCGGCGTGCACAATGCGATGGCCCGAATGGCCGCCCTCGCGGCCCAGGTCAAGTTCGCCCTCGGGGGTCAGGTCAAAGCGCGCGCCGCAGGCCTTGAGAAACTCGATCGAGTCGCGCCCGCCGGACACAATTTCACGCACGGCGGCTTCGTCGCACAGGCCGTCGCCGGCCACCAGCGTGTCGCGCACGTGGGCTTCAACACTGTCGCTGTCGGCGATTACGGCGGCAATGCCGCCTTTGGCCGCGGCGGTGTTGCTGTCTTCCAGCGCGGCCTTGTTGACCATCAGGGTTTCCGCCCCGCCGCGCGCGGCCATGATCGCGGCCGACAGGCCGGCCACGCCGGTGCCGATCACCAGCACATCCACGGTTTCGTGGGCGATGTGCGCGGTGTCGAAGGATGTGAGGTAGCGGTCCATGGGCTAATGAGCAATGAACAATGCGCAAGGAACAATGTAAGGCCCGGTCATTGTTCCTTGTTCATTGCTCATTCAGAGCCATTCCGCCCCGTAGAACGGCCGCAGTGCATCCGGGATGCGCACCTTGCCTTCGGCGGTCTGGTTGTTTTCCAGAATCGCGATCATGGTGCGCGGGCAGGCCAGACCGCTGCCATTAAGCGTGTGGGCCAGGCGCGCGCCCCTGTCCTTGTCCTTGACACGGATTCTGGCGCGGCGGGCCTGGTAGTCGGTGAACGTGCTGCAACTGCTGGCTTCAAGCCACTTGCCCACGCCGGCGGCCCAGACTTCCAGGTCGTAGCAGCGCGCGGCGCCAAAGCCGATGTCGGCGGTGCACAGTTCCAGCCGGCGGTAGGGGATCTCAAGGCGTTCCAGCACGGTTTCGGCGCAGCGGGTGAGTGTTTCGTGTTCGGCTTCGCTCTGTTCGGGTGTGGTCACGACCATCAGTTCGACCTTGCTGAACTGGTGCACGCGCAGAATGCCGCGCGTGTCCTTGCCGGCGGCGCCGGCCTCGCGCCGAAAGCAGGGCGTGAACGCGCAATAGCGGATCGGCGTCTGTTCGTCGGCAATGATGCTGTCGGCGTGCACGCTGGTCAGGGGCACTTCGGCGGTGGGAATCAAATACAGGTCGTCGCGGGCGTCGGTGCGGTACATTTCTTCGGCGAACTTGGGCAACTGGCCGCTGTTGCGCAGGGTTTCTTCGCGCACCAGAAACGGCGCCCAGCATTCGGTGTAGCCGTGCTCGCGGGTGTGCAGATCCAGAAAAAAATTGATCAGAGCGCGTTCCAGGCGCGCCAGCCTGCCGCGAAAGAACGGAAAGCCGCTGCCGCTGATGCGCCCGCCGATTTCGTTGCCAAGGTCGGCAAGTTCCCAGTGCGGCTTTGGCGTGAAATCAAACTTCGGCGCCGCGCCCCAGGTCTTGCGCACCACGTTGTCGGCTTCACTTTTGCCCACGGGCGTCTGCGGCACGGGCAGGTTGGGCACAAACAGCAGTTTCTGCTCGATTTCGGCCATCAGCCGGTCGGCGCGGGCGGCGATTTCGGCGCGCTTTTCGCCAAGCTTGCCCAGCGCGGCCTTGGCGGCTTCGGGGTCGGCGGGTGCCGCGCCAAGCAGTTGCGTGAGTTCGGCCGGTGCCGGGGCCTTGGGGTCTTTCTTGCGCGCGCCCATCCATGGGCCGAAGGCCTTGTTGGCCTTGTTCAGTGCGGCCTGTTGGGCTTCTTCCTGCGCCTTGAGTTCGCGCCAGCTGGTGTCAAGCCTGAGGACTTCATCAATTACGGCCGTGTCCACGTTGCGCGCGGCCAGGCCGCGTTTGACGGCATCGGTCTGTTCGCGAATGAGTTTGATATCAAGCATGTTCGCTCCCGTGCAGAACGCGCAGCGGTTGCGGTTTAGCAGAGGGCAACGGGTGATGGAATCGTCAGATGGACCGTGCAACCAGGTTGCCGCGCGAGAAGCTGGCCAGCAGCGGCGGGTTGTTCGTGACCAGCGCCATCAGCGCTTCATCACGCGACTTCGCGCCGCCGGGCAGAGCCCAGATGGCCAGGTCGGCGGCGTCAGGCGCGGTGTTCACGGCCTTGCGCCCGTTGATCGTGGCGGCCCGGAACAGCGCCGCCGGATCGGCGTCGGGCACGGCGGCCAGCGCCTGGCGGATTTCACCCAGCATGTCCAGCCCCGTGTTGCTGGCCAGGCTGTCGGTGCCCAGCACAAGGTTGGCGCCTGTGGCCAGCATTTCGTGCCAGGGCCAGGGTTCGTGGCCGAAAAAAGCGTGGCTGCGCGGACACCAGCAGATGCTGGGTCTGGTTTCGGCGATCAGTGCAAAGTCGGCCTCGCGGGCGTAGTTGCAGTGCACCAGCACAAGCTGCGGGTTTTCCGGCCTGAGCCACGGGGCCAGCCAGTCGCGCAGCAGCAGTTCGATCGAGCGCGCGCCGTAACCCCTGAAACTTGACACGTCAACACCGAACTGGGCCAGGAACGGCGCGTAGGGCCCGGTGCCGCGTTGCAGAAACTCTTCTTCTTCGGTGGTTTCGGCGGCGTGGGTGGTGCAGACGCGGCCCTCGCCGAAGGCCCGGCCCATGTTGAGTTCGTACAGTTGCTGGCTGGTGCTGAAGGTGGCGTGGGGGGAAAAGCCGTAGTCTATGCCCTCGTGCATTGCCGGTGCCGCGCCCTCGCCGGCGTCTTTGCCCAGGCGGTCGCGTTCCAGCACGAACTTGTCGCGGATCAAGGCGTCCACCCGCTGCATGGCGGCCTCGGCGCGGGTGCCGTCAAAGCCCAGTGATTCCAGCGCCAGCACCGAGCGCAGGCCGTGGCGGGCAAGGGCACCCAGCGAATCGGCGGCCACGCTGATGTCCAGAACGCCGGTGGTGCCGCCGGAAAGCATCATGCCCACGGCGTCTTCGATGCCCGCGGCGATCATGTTCGGCGGCAGCATGCGCCCGGCCATGATCACGGGCCCCCATTCATGGAACTTCAGCCCGTGCGGCACCTGGCGCCAGAGATGCGAAAGGTCGAGGTGACAGTGCGCGTTCACAAACCCCGGCATGGCCAGGGCTTCGCCGAGTTCGAGCGTGTTCTTCGCAAGGCCGGACAGACCGCCACTGACTTTGCCGCCGGTGATGACTTCGGCAATGTGGCCGCCGGCGATCAGCAGGATCACGTCGCGCGCGAGCTCAAAGTTGACGGGGTCAATGTAATGCGAGACCCGGACGGCGTAGTCCATGGCCGTCGCTTATCACACCCCAGGCTGCAAGCGCAAGCGCGTGGCTAATCCTCGTTGCACACCAGCTTCCAGCCATCGGCCTTCTTGACGTACACAAGCCGCAACGGATTGCCGACCTTGGCCTTCTGAATCCTGTCGGACTCAAGCGACTTCAAATCCATCGTGAGCAGCACAAGGACGCACCGTTCCGGATGAGCCTTGCGGACCTCCTTGAAGTGCTCGAATTCTTGGTCAGACATGCCGAACTCGGCCCGTGTCGGCAGTTCGGTCTCGCCCTGCTCCAGCGTAATCAGTTGCACGTTCGAGACTTCAAAGTTGAACAGCCGGAGGGCGTTTATGCGATGCTTCCCCGAGCGTCGCGCGCGGTCGTCCTTTCGGGACTCATCCGCATCCCAGGCCTCTTTCGTTGCCCACGAGTCGTCCTCTTCCCAGAACGGGAAAGCCATTGGGCCGTAGGACTTCTCTACCGCCCGCATTGATTTCAGGGTTTCGGCAAGCGCGGCCAAGACCTCAAAGTTTCCGGGTTTGACGGCGTTGCGCTCTTTGTTGGAGTAGTACGCCTCATCCCAGTCCTTCCAGGCAGGTTCGTCCTTGGGGATGGGATTACGGGGCTCATTGGAATCAGCCCAATTGCCCCGGGCTTGATTGCGGCGAGGCGCGGGTTCGTTGAACTGCGCCGGGCCGAAGGTCTGGGCCAGATAGCCCACGCCCATCAGGCCTGCAAGCAGACTTACGCCGAACACTGTCAGGGCGACCTGCGCCAGTATTTTGCTCATGGTGGTCTCCAAAAAGATTGCGCCGCCAGATTGGACGTGAACGGTGCAAATTCAAGCAGGAAATCGTGGATTGGGCGGTTGATGCAGCCAGAGACCGCCCGCATAAGCGGCGAGACGAATTAGCTATTCCCGCCCGCCAAAATCGGCGGGCGACCCACGGCCTTTCGGCCGGGGCTTATTCAATCCCGCGTTCTTTGCGCACCTTGCGGTGGCGGCCGCTGTCTTTGGGCAGTTGCAGAATATGCCCCAGCTTCTCGCGCTTGGTCAGCATGTAGAAGTTGTTTTCGTCTGTGGGCGGGATTTCCAGCGGCACGCGCTCGATGATCTCAATGCCGTAGGCGCCAATCGCCTCGCGCTTGGCGGGGTTGTTGGTCAGCAGGCGCAGTTTGCGGATGCCCAGGTCAATCAGGATCTGGCAGCCGGTGCCGTACTCGCGCTTGTCGGGCTTGTGGCCCAGCATCGCGTTGGCCTCGACGGTGTCGTAGCCCTGGTCCTGAAGCGCGTAGGCCTTGATTTTCTCGACCAGGCCGATGCCGCGGCCTTCCTGGCGCAGGTAGATGACCGCGCCGCGTTGGGCGGCCTGCACCTGTTTGAGCGCGCCGTGCAATTGAAGGCCGCAATCGCAGCGTTCGCTGCCGAAGACGTCGCCGGTCAGGCATTCGCTGTGCACGCGCACCAGCACGCCCTCGTTCGAGTAATCCATGTCGGCGGGGCGCAGGTCGGCGGGCAGCACGTTTTTGCACAGGGCCACGTGGTCCTTGCCGTCGGCCAGGCTGCTGTAGACGTGCAGGTCAAAGTAGCCCGCGATGGTGGGCATGCGCGCGGTGCTGATGCGCTTGATGATGCGCTCGGTGCCCAGCCGGTACTGCACCAGGTCGGCGATGCTGCATATTTTCAGGCCGTGTCGGGCGGCGAATTTTTCGAGGTCGGGCAGGCGGGCCATGCTGCCGTCGTCGTTCATGATCTCGCAGATCACGGCCGCGGGTTTCAGGCCGGCCATCCTGCACAGGTCCACGCTGCCTTCGGTCTGGCCGTTGCGCACCAGCACGCCGCCGTCGCGGGCGCGCAGCGGAAACACGTGGCCCGGCCGCACCAGGTCGCGTGGTTTGGCGTCGTCCTTGATTGCGGTCAGGATGGTGTGGGCGCGGTCGGCGGCGCTGATGCCGGTGGTCACGCCCTCGCGGGCTTCGATGCTGACGGTAAACGCGGTATGGAACGGCGACTCGTTGTTGACCGCCATCGGCGGCAGGTTGATGCGGTCGGCAATTTCGTTGGTCAGGGCCAGACAGACCAGGCCGCGGCCCTCTTTGGCCATGAAGTTCACGCCCTGGGGGGTGATGCGCTCGGCGGCGATCACGAGGTCGCCCTCGTTTTCGCGGTCTTCGTCGTCCACCAGGATGATCGGCCTGCCGTTGCGCAGGTCATCCAGCACTTCGGTCACGGGCGTGAGCATGGCCCCCATTAGCGGGGTGCGGGCCGCCGGGGCAAGTGGGGGTAACCGGGCCGGGTTTGGCCAAACCAGCACGTTGACAGTGACGGGCAAAGAGACGAAAGTGCGCCTTCCGACGTCGAACCGGGAGCCTGGGGACACTTGTGTTCCCCTGTTGGTGTTCCGGCGCGTCGCGCGGGCTCCCCCCGCCTGCAATGTTTGGCCGGACGCGCCCGGCGCGTCAGGATTGCCTATGCCCGCTGCGAAGGTTGTGTTCTTTACCGACGGCGTGTCCGAATCCAATCGGCTCGTCAAGGAATCGCTTGAGGCCCACCACCTGTCGTGGACCGAAAAGAACATCAACACTGACGCCGAGGCCAACGCCTTCATCCGCAAGCTGTGCGGCGCGCCCACCTCGCCGGTGCTTTATGTCAATGACCGCTGGCTGCCCGACCCGACGCAGGAAGAACTGCTTGAGGCCACGGGCATGCGCTTTGACCTGGAATCACTGGAAACCCGCGGCCAGACCATCTTTGACGTGATTGTGGTCGGGCTTGGCCCGGCGGGGCTGGCGGCGTGCCACGGCTGCCGTCTGGGCGGGCTTTCGGTGCTGGGGCTGGATGAAAACGAGCCGGGCGGGCATCTGCTGGGCCTGACCGACGTGGACGAATACCTGGGCGTGGGCTACGACGACGCGATCAGCGGGCGCGAGGTGGCCGACAACTTTGCCGAGCACGTGCGGCATGTGGGCGCGGTGCTGATGAAGGGCAAGGTGAACAGCATCCGCATCCACGGCGCGTTCAAGCGCGTGCACAGCACGGGCGGCAACTTCTGGGCGCGCGCGGTGATCATCGCCACCGGTGCGGCCCAGCGCGAGCTGAAGATCCAGGGCGTTGAACAATACCTGAACAAGGGCATCCGCTACGGCGCCCAGGTGGACGCGCAGATTTATTCCGGCCGCCGGGTGTGCGTGGTGGGTGGCGGCGACGAGGCCATGCACGCCGCGATTTTCCTGGGCCAGCACGCCAAGCACGTGACGGTGCTTTGCCCCGACGACAACCCGACGGCCGAACCGCTGCTGGTCCAGCGCGCGATCGGCCACAAGGTGCGCATCTTGCCCGGCACCAAAGTGGTGGCGGTCAAGGGCGGCGAAACGCTGGACTACATGTTCTTCATGGAAAAAGGCATCCCCGAGGAACAGGGCCTGCCGATTGACGCCATGGTGATCGCGCTGGGTCCGGCGCCCAAGACGCCGATCCCGGGGCTGGAGCGTCTGCCCCAGGAAAACGGCTACTTTGCCCACGGCGAAGGCGGCAAGACCATGTTCGGCGGCATCTATGTGGCCGGCGACTGCACCAACATTGAAATCCGCACCATGATGAGCGTGGTCGCCAGCGGCAGCCTGTGCGCCAAGCGCCTGTGGCAGTGGCTGGCCAGCAACCCCCTGCCCAGAGTCAAATAAGCCGCGCCAGCTCGCGCGCGATCGGCAGCCGCAGCCCCAGCATCGTCACGCCGCCCACCGCCACCAGCGCCCCGGCCACCGCCCGCCACGTGATCTTCTGGCGGTACACCACGGCCACAACCGGAATCACCAGAATCGGCGACGTGCCCATGATCGTGGCCGCCACGGCGGTGTTGGCGTGCTTGACCGCCGCCAGGCTCAGCGTCACGCCCACAAACGGCCCGAAAAGCGCCCCCGCGCCGGTCTGGGCCAGCGCGCGCCGGTCGCCAAGCGCCTGCCACGTGCGCCTGAAACTGCGCCGCGCCGCCGCCCACGCCAGCAGCACCGCCGTGCCCGCCAGCATCCGCACCAGCGTGCCCAGCACCGGGCTGATCGGCACCACGCCCGATGAGTCAATCCCGGCCAACTGGTTCATCAGGCCCGAGGGCGCTTCCATGCCCATGCCGGCCTTGGAAAAAATCAGCCCGCCGGCCTGGCCGAGGGCGCCCAGAAGGCCCATGACGATGCCGACGGCGGCGCTGCCGGCGATTTCGCCGCTTTGGGCGCGCTCAAGCACCACCCACATCACGCCCGCCAGCGTCACGACCATGCCCGCCACGCCCACCCAGTTCAGTGATTCGCCCAGCATGGGAATCATCAGCAGTGCGGCAAAACCCGGCGCCAGCGCGCCCAAAAGCGACGCGCGCCGCGCCCCCAGAATCTGAAGGCTGGAAAAACCCGCCGCGTCGCCCAGCGCCAGCCCGACCAGACCCGACAGCGACAGCAGCACAAGCTGGTTGAACGGCACCGGCTGAAACACCTGCAGCACCGCGCACGCCGCGGAAAGCAGCACACACGCGATCACCAGCCGGATCTGGTTGACGTGATACTGGCCGATGCGGCGGCTGGCGGCGCTGAAAAACAGCGCCGTGAACGCCCAGCACACGGCGGTGCCCGAGGCGGCGGCAATCCCCAGCGGTTCATTCATGGCCGGCGGAAGCATGGTTTGCCGCGCCGCCGCGTCAAGCCGCGCCGGGTGTTGCGCCCGCGCGCCGCCGTGCCACACTCGCGCCGTGCGCTACGAAGGCCGCATCTACCGCCCGCCCAGCGAGGCCGGAAGCTACATCCTGCAGGCCACAATCGGCTGTTCGTGGAACCATTGCACCTACTGCGACATGTACCGCGACAAGTCGTTTCGCGTGCGCGACCTGAACCAGACGCTGGAGGACATCCGGCTGGCCGCGCGCCTGGGCGCCGACCGCGTGGACAAGGTGTTTGTCGCCGACGGCGACGCGCTGGCCATGGACATGCCGCACTGGCGCGAGGTGCTGGCGGCGCTGCGCGAAAACTTCCCGCGCCTGCGCCGCGTCAGTTGCTACGCCACGGCATTGAACATCCTTCAGAAAAGCGCTCACGAACTGCGGGAACTGCGCGAGCTGGGCCTGGGCCTTCTGTACATCGGCCCCGAAAGCGGCGACGACGTGACACTGCGCCACATCGCCAAGGGCGCCACGTTTGAACAGCACGCCCAGGCCGCCCAACGGGCGCACGCCGCCGGGCTCAAGCTGTCGGCGATCTTTCTGCTCGGCGCCGGCGGCACCGAACGCAGCGCCGAACACGCCGAGGCCTCGGCGCGCCTGGCCACGGCCATGAACCCGCGCTTTCTCAGCGTTCTGACGCTGACGGTGGTGCCGGGGACGCCGCTGGCGCGGCTGGAGGCTGCGGGGCGCTTTACCCTGCCGGACGTCAACGGCCTGCTGCGCGAACTGCGCGTGTTTGTGGCCCGGGCCCGGCCACAGGACGCGATCTTCCGCACCAACCACGCCAGCAACTATCTGCCGCTGTCCGGCCGCCTGCCGCGCGACAGCGGGCGGCTGGTCGAACTGCTGGATGCCGCGATTGAGGGCCGCCTTGGCCTGCGCCCCGAATGGATGCGCGGGCTGTAGACCGCGCCCGTTGCCGCTATGCTGGCGCGCCTATGGCAACCGGTCTGTTGATTGAACTCACATACAAGGCCTCGCACTACGTGTCGCGGCTGGAACACCCCGTGCACAGCAACCCCCACTATCACACCTGGCGCGTGGTGCTGCGGATTGCGGGCGAGCTGGACGCCCACGACGTGCAGCAGTGGATGCACGAACAGGCGCCGCACTTCGGCCAGCACGGCGACCGCGGCGTCGAAGACATCGCCGACTGGTGGATGGCGCTGGCCCGCAAACGCTGGCACAGGCCGCGGTCGGGCGTAAAGGTGCTGGGCGTCAGCGTGATGCGCGAGGACGGCATCGGGGCGTACGTCGAAACCTGACCATGGCCGACAAAGCGCACGGCACCAGCATCTCCAGCCGCGCCCGCGCCGTGCAGGCGGCGATGCTGCCGTCGGCGCCGTCGGTGCCCGGCCTGGCGATTGCCGCCGAATACCGCGCCTGCGAACAGGTGGGCGGCGACTTTTACGATTTTGTGGTGGTGGACTCGTGGCACCTGGGCATTGCCGTGGCCGACGTGTCGGGCCACGGCACGGCGGCGGCGCTGGTGATGGCGGCGGCTAAAAAGTCGCTGCAACAGGTCGCGCGCGGCAACCCCGCCCCGCGCGAGGTGCTGGTGGCGCTGAATGACAGCCTGCTGCGCGAAATCCCGCGCGGCATGTTTGTTTCGGCGCTGTATGCCGTGGTGGACATTCGCACGCGCCGATGCCGCTTTGTGCGCGCCGGGCACGCGCCGCTGCTGCTGCGCCGCGGCGATCAGGTGACGACGCACAAACCCGAGGGCACGGTGCTGGGCGTGCTGCCGGGCGCGGCACTGGCGCCGATGCTGGCCGAAACCGTGCTTGAGCTTCAGCCCGGCGACGACCTGCTGCTGTTCACCGACGGCGTCACCGAAGCCGTCAACCCCGACCGCGAGATGTTCGGCGAAACCCGCCTGCGCCAGGCGCTGGCCCATGCCGCGTCCGACCCCGGCGCGGCGCCGCTGGATCTGCTGCGCGCGCGGCTGGACGGCTTCCGGCGCGGCGCGGCCCAGCACGACGACGAAGCCCTGGTGCTGGTGCGCGTGGGCCAGCCCCCGGCCGAACTGGCGCCGCTTTCCGGCGGTGCCGGCGGCCATGAATCCAACCTGCCCCCCGGCGGCGCCAGACTGGTCGGCCGTGAAACCGAACTGGCCGACCTGCTGTCGCGCCTGACCGCCGCCAGACCCGGCCTGATCACGATCACCGGCACCGCCGGCATCGGAAAGTCGCGCCTGGCCGTGGCCGCGGCGGGGCTGGCGCTGTCACATTATCCGGCCGGTGCCTGGCACGCCGATCTTTCCGATGCGCGCGACGAAAACGCGGTCTGCGCGGCGCTGGCCAAGGCGCTGGGCGTTGAAATCTCCGGCGACGACGCGGCGCAACGGCTGGGCTTTGCGCTGAAGGGCCGCGCGCTCAGCCGCGGCGGGCGGCTGCTGGTGCTGCTGGACGGCGGCGACCAGTGCCTGGCGCCGCTGGCGGCGCTGGTCAAACGCTGGCGCGAGGCCGCGCCGGACGTTGCCTGGTTGCTGACCAGCCGCGCGCCGCCGGGCGCCGGCGAATCGGTTCTGGCGCTGCGGCCGCTGCCGGTGCCGGCGCGCAAGGCCACCGGCATTGTGCAAAGCGTGGACGAGGCGACGCTGCGGCAACTGGCCGCGGTGCCCAGCGTGGCGCTGTTTGTGGCCCGCGCCGCCGAACGCGACGGCGGGTTTGTGCTGAACGCCGACAACGCCGACGCGGTGGGGCAGTTGTGCGTGCGCCTGGACGGCATACCGCTGGCGATTGAACTGGCCGCGGCCCGCGCCCGCGTTCTGCCGCCGGCCAAGATGCTGGAACGCATCAAGCAGCGCTTTGCCCTGCTGCGTGACCAGCGCGACGGCGGCCGCAATGCCACCCTGCGCGGCGCCATCGCCTGGAGCTGGGACCTGCTGGAACCCCACGAGCGCGCCGCGCTGGCCCAGTTGTCGGTGTTTCGCGGCGGGTTTTTCCTCGAACACGCCGAGCAGGTGGTGGACCTTTCCGCCTGGCCCGACGCGCCGTTGTGCGTGGACGTGATTGAAAGCCTGCGCGACAAAAGCCTGCTGGATTCCGCCGACGTGCCCGAACTGGCCGGCGAACGCCGGTTCTTTCTGTACGAAAGCATCCGCGCCTTTGCCGCCGAAATGCTCGACCCGGCGTTGCAGCCCGCCGTTGCCCGCCGCTGGCGCGATTGCCTGATGGACTACGCCCGCGCCTGGTGGGAACGCCGCCACAGCGCCCAGGCCCGCGCCGGCCGCAAGCGCCTGGCGCTGGAACTGGACGGCCTGGTTGAAATCGCCCGCCATGCCGACGACGACGCCGGAGCCTGGGCCGCCGTGTACGCCGCCGAGGCTCTGGACCACCAGGGCGCCGGCCGTGTCGCGCTGGAACTGATCCAGGCGCGGCTGCCCGCGGCCCGCGGCGTGCTGCGCCACTGGCTGATTGTGCGCCGCAGCGACTGCCTGTTCCGCACCGACCCCGTGGCCGCCGAGGCCCAACTGGCCGAAGTTCCGCCCGACAGCCCCGCGCGCTTTGAGGCCACACTGGCGCTGGTGCGCAGCCTGCACACCCGCGGCAAGGCGCCGCAACTGATTGCCGAATGCACGCGCGTGCTGGAACTGCCCGGTTTGACACAGCGCCAGCGCGCCGAGGCCGAAGACTGGCTGGCCACGGCGATCACGCTGCAGGGCCGCTACGACGAGGCTGATGCCCTGTTCGAACGCGCGCTGGTCGTGGCCCGCCGCGAAGGCGACCGCTACTTCGAGGGCAACATCATCGGCCACCGCGCCGTCGTGCACTTTTACCGCGGCAACCCCGCCGCCGCCGAACAGTGCTTCCGCCAGGCGCACGAGGCCGCGCGCGAAGCCGGCGACCATGCCGGCGAGGTGCACTGGCTGAGCAACCGCGGGCTGGCGGTGATGAGCCAGCTTCGCTACGACGAGGCCCGGGCGCTGATTGACCGCGCGCTGACACTGGGGCGCGAACAGGGCAACCGCGCCGCCGAGGCCGTGAACCTGAACAACCTGGCCACGATCAGCAGCGTGCGGGGCGACAAGGAAGGCGCGCTGAAGTTCTACGAGCAGGCCTACGCGCTGGACGTTGAACTGGACAACACGCGCGGCCAGGCGATGCGGATTGCGAACATGGCCACGATCCTGCGCGAGATGGAGCAACTGGACCGGTCGCTGGAGTTGCAGGCGCGGGCGCGCGCCATGTACGAACAGATCGGAGACCGCCTGGGCATGGCCGTGCAGAGCGGCAACCTGGGCGTGTTCATGCGCGACCTGGCGCTGCGCGACAACGACCCCGGAAGGCTGAAGGAATCCGAACGCCTGCTGCGCGAATGCATTGACACCCACGCCGCGCTTGGCACGGCGCGCAAGCTGAACTTTGAAATGGAACTGGGCTGGACACTGCTGCGCCAGGGCCGCCGCGCCGAGGCCGCAAAGCTGGCCGACGGCGTGCAGCAGGCGCTGGACACCGGTGCCAGACTCAGCGCTCCGGTGATCGAAAGCCTGCAACGGCTGCGCCGGGAACTGGCGGAACTGCCCCCGGGGTGAAGCGCGGGCGCGGCGCGTATATAGTGAAGCAAGCGGGGCGTAGCTCAGCCTGGTAGAGCGCCACGTTTGGGACGTGGAAGCCGCTGGTTCAAATCCAGTCGCCCCGACCAGCCTTCAGGGCCCGGCCTCGGCCGGGCCCCTTGCGTGCCGGCCGCAGGCCTCCAGCGCGGCGCACAGCGCGTTCAGGCCGTACCCGCGCTCGACGGCCGCAAACAGCACGCCCGATTCCTTGCACGCCGGCTTCAGGTGGTTCTGAAGGTCATGGCTGCAGAAGCGGTTGAGCAGAAACACGACATCATACCGGCCGTTGCGCACGCGCTGGGCCAGCACGGCCCCGTCGGCGGTTTCCGTGCGTTCGTTTTCAATCCATTCCAGTTCGTCAAAACCCAGAAACTCCTGAAGCTGCCTGCGGCGGTATTCGCGGCAACTGCCGCCGACCATGGCCGCGCGTTTGCCCCGGCCCCAGTCCTTCCAGCGCAGAGCGTTTTCCGGCGGCGCCCGGTGGGCCGGTGCGGCCGTTTCGGGCGCGGCGGCCGGGACCGGTTCGTGGCGGCCGCTGGCCTCAGACGACGTCCCGCGGTTCCAGTGCTTGCGCAGGGCGCGGAAGTCGCCGCCTGCCTGAAACAGCGCCGCGTGAGGCCGCAGCACTTCGGCCAGCCGGGTGTAGTCCCGGTTGCAGAAGCGGATGGCCTCGCGCGCCAGTTCGCGCAGTTCGGTGGCCCACAGGTCGTCGTGTTCCGGTTCACGACAGTGTTCTTCGATTTCGGTCAGCAGCTCCTGGTACACGCGCCGGTTGGCTGCTTCGGTCTGGGCGCGGCGGCGTTCGGCGTCGTCTTTCTCTTTCTGCTGCTGCTCGCGCCGCTTCATCTTCTGGCGGTACCCCACCAGTTCGTTGTCGGCCGCGTCGCGCAGGGCAGGCCAGTCGCCCCTGTCATCGGCGCGCAGGCCGTGCACATAATAGCCGCGCTCGTTCAGGTGCTGCTGGCACAGCTTTGTCAGCCGCCCGAAAAACAGGTGCAGTTCCTTGCCGGGGCCGCGTGTCCGGTCCATCAGCTTCAGGTGCTGCTGTTGCAGTACGCGGCCTTCGTACACCAGAAGCTGGGTTTCCAGATACACCTCGCGCGGCTCGCGCTCGGCCACGGCGCGCTGGAGAGCCTCGGCCCGCTGCACCAGCACATCTACCTCGCGCGGCAGATCCGCCGCGCTGAGGGCATGAAACACCGCCCGCGTGGCGGCCGCGGGGTCAAAGCCGTCGGGTGTTACGGCGCCAAAAGCCACGGCCGTGACCGGCGCCACGGGCGGTTCCGGTGGCGCGGCGGGTTCGGGCGGCGTGGCGAGTGCGGTCACGGCCGCGGGTTCCGGTGGCGCGGCGGGCTCGGGGGGCGTGGCGGGTGCGGTCACGGCCGCGGGTTCTGGGGGCGCAGCCGGTTCGGGGGGTGCGGCGGGTGCGGGCACGGCCACGGCCACGGGTTCCGGCTCCACGGCCGGCACCGGGGCGGGAGCCGGTGCCGCTTCCGTGGCCGGTTCCACGGTTTCGGGTACAGGCGGGGCGGTTTCGGGTGCCGCGGCCTGCGGCTCCGGTTCGGCCCCCGGCGCGTCCGGCCGGGCCAGGATTTCCCGCAACTGGTGTTTTTCCTGCTGCAACTGTGTCACCAGTTCTTCGGCCTCGCGCGCCTGCGGGCGCAGACCCAGGACCTTCAGCCGGCCGCTTTGCCGGTTCAGGGTATCCAGGTGTTCGTCAATCACTTTCAGTCGCGCCGAGGCTTCGTCGCGCCGGCGTTTGTGTTCGGCCTGTTCAATCGCCTGCTGAAAGCGCGCGCTTTGCGCGGCCAGATACTGGCGCAGCTCGTCGGTCTGTTTTGGCAGTTTCATGCCGGAAGTATACCCGCCGGTGCGACAAACTTCGGATTCTGGCGCGATTCACAGCCGGGCGAAATAGCCCAGCCGCATCAGTGCTCCCAGCACGATCGCCAGCCCCGCAAAGCCCAGCGCCAGCGCGTTGCCCCAGCGCCCCCGGCGCCCGGCATCCAGAACGCGCCGAGCCACCAGCACCAGTGACGCCAGCACCAGCGCCAGACCGGAAACCAGCGTCAGCCAGGCCGGCACCTCGCCCAGCCCGCGCAGGCGTTCGGGTTCCGCCGGCGGTTCCGGCGTCGGGGGCATCGCCGCCGGAGCGACAGCGGGGGCCGGCGGCGGGGTGCCCACGCGCCACTCAAAGCGCACGCGCGGCATGCCCTGGGTTGTGTCCCAGCGCGCGCCGGCCACCGGCCGCATTGCGTCGCGCGCGTCCAGTGGCAGCATCTGGGCCCTGGGGTCATGCACCACCGCCTGCGGGCCGCTGAAAAAATACTCCACCGCGTGAACGCCCGGCCCGGGGTCTGGCCGGGCCGTGAACACAAACCGGTAAAAAATCCGCATTGCCATGGCCGGCGCGCCGCCGGGCGCGTTCAGATCGGCCGCGGGGTTGTCCAGATCGGCAAATTCGCAGCGTTCGAGGTCGGCCTCCAGGTTCACTGGCCTGCCGTTGACGTTGACGGTGATGGCCAGGGCCAGGGGGTCCACGTTGTCCAGAAAGCGCAGCCGCGCTTCCTGGCGCGTCACGGCGCCGTCAAGGTCGCGGTCCAGGCCGGCGGCCAGTTCGGCGTAGCTGGCGCGCACGTCGCGGTACCGGAACTCAAGCACCAGTTCCAGCCGCGCGTCGTCGGCAACAACGATGCGGCTGGCCATGTCGGCCTTGTCGTCCAGCGGGTGGGCCGCCAGAAGCGGCATGACAAGCAGCCCCAGGGCTATGGCGCACAGGCGCATGGGTACAGCTTACCGCCGGCGCGGGAAACATCGAATGATGCCTTTGCGACGCGCGGCCGGCAGCTATTCCACCTGTTCCCAGGCCAGCGTGTCGCGCCAGCCGGACTCGCCCCGGCGGTAGGCGGCAAACGCGGCGCTTACCGGCGCCAGGTCTTTGTGGATGGCCTGGAACAGTTCGCCGGTGTCCTTGTCGCGGTATTCGACCACGTATTCGCCCTGGTCCAGCACGGCCTGGATGTACGCCGTGGCGCACTGGGACAGCAGCACGTAGCTCTGGCCGTCGTCGCGCAACTGGGCCAGCGCCGCCTGCACGTCCTGGGGCGCGGGGTCCACCAGTTCGTTGCTGAGGGTTTCCAGCCGCCAGAAGGTCTGGTCTTCCAGCCGCGGGGGCATGTGCAGGTCGGGCGTCTGGGGGTCGTACACGGTCATGTCGTGTTCCAGCGCCATGTCAATGATCACGGCCTCGAGCTGTTCGGCGTGGGCGGGCAGCAGGGTGAAGATGACATAGGCCGGGTTGAAGCGCGGCTGGACTTCCCAGGGGCAGTCGGCCACGTTGTCGTCGGGCCACTGGTCCAGGGTGGGATAACGGCGCAGCAACTGGTTGAAAAAGGCCTTCATGGCCGGTGCAGGCTTGACGCCGGGGTCCTTTCCGGCGGCGACGCGGTCGAAAATCTCGCCGGCGGCCCCCAGGGACAGGGGCGT
Organism: Planctomycetota bacterium; assembly: GCA_015075515.1. GTDB lineage: Bacteria > Planctomycetota > UBA8742 > UBA2392 > UBA2392 > H3-PLA7. The sequence goes on along the minus strand of JABTUE010000001.1, from coordinate 430,722 downwards.
GTCGGCATGCCAGACACCAAGCTGGAAGGTCATGACGGAACTCTGTAGGGGCGATTGTAAGGGTCGGCGCGCCGGGCTCAAGCGGTGCCGGAGTTTTTGCCCGCCAGTTGCCGCACCGCGCCCTCCATGTCGCGCGGCAGGGGCGCGGTCAGTTCCAGCCATCGGCCGCTGACGGGGTGGCGCAGCTTCAGGTAATGGCTGTGCAGGGCGCAACGGCCCAGCACCAGGGCGTCGTCGTTGCCGCGCCCCACGCGGCGTCCGGCGCAGAGTTCTTCGTATTCGTGGCGTTTTTGCGTGTCCAGGGCGCGGATGCGTTCGCTCACGTCGGCTTCGGTGTCGCCCTCGCGAAAGCCGTAGGGGCTTTCGATGCGCGTCGGCGGCGGGGGCGGGTCGGCCAGGTCGCTGTGGCGCAGTTCGTCGCGCAGGCCGTAGTGATGGTCGCACACCAGCGGATGCCCGATGTGCCGCATGTGCACGCGAATCTGGTGCTGGCGCCCGGTGTGCAGGCGGCAGCGCACCAGCGTGAACCGGCCCAGCCGCTGTTCAACCCAGACCTCGGTGCGGGCCGGGTCGCCGGCCGGGTCCACGCGCCGCAGCATGCTGACGGTGGCGGTCGTGTCGGGCGCGATCGGCGCGTCTATGTCGAAGTGGTCGGGCGTCACCGCGCCCTCGACCAGCGCCAGATAGTCCTTGACCACATCCTTGTCGGCCAGCGCGCGGCCCAGCGCCGCCGTTACCCCGCCGGTTTTGCCCAGCAGCACCAGCCCGCTGGTTTCCTTGTCAATCCGGTTGACCAGCCGCGGCGCGTTGTCGCCTTCGCCCCGGTGCTTCAGGTGCAGCGCGTTCAGCAGCGTCGTGTAGCGATAGCCGCCGGTGGGGTGAACAATCAGGTGCGGCGGTTTGCTGACCACCAGCATCACGTCGTCTTCGTGCACCACGTCGTAGGGGATGCGCGCCATTTCGGTCACGTCTTCGTGCGGCGCGGGCAGCACCAGCGTGATGCGGTCTCCGCCCGCAAGCTTGCGCCCGGCCGGACACGGCACGCCGTTGCGCAGCACGCGGCCCTGGTCGAACGTTTCCTGCACCCGCGTGCGCGACATCCAGGGCGTGCGCAGTTTCAGAAACTTGTCCGCGCGCATGCCTTCCTGCGGCAGTTCCACACGGTACTCGCGCTCGGTTTCCACGGCGCTGAGGTCGGCAATCGGTTCTTTGGCCTTGCGATGGCTGCGCGAGCGGGTCATGACGCCGATCCTTAACGCCCCAGCGACTTCCACCACGCCACCTGCCTGGCCACGCCGTCGGCAAAACCGGTTTTCGGCTCGTAGCCCAGCAGCTTGCGGGCCTTTGCGATGTCGGCCATGGTGCGGGGCACGTCGCCGGGCTGGTCGGGCAGGTGCTTGAGCCGGGCCTTTTTGCCCAGGGCCTTTTCGATCGTCTGGACCATTTCGGTCAACGTGATCGGTTCATCGCCGCCCAGGTTGATGATCTCGCAGCCGTTGACGCGGTCAATGCTGGCCAGCACGCCGGCCACAATGTCGTCAATGAACGTGTAATCACGCCCGCTTTTGCCGTCGCCGTAAAACGGCACTTCCTGCCCGGCATCAATCAACTGGATGAACTTCATGATCGCCAGGTCAGGCCGCTGGCCGGGCCCATACACGGTGAAAAAGCGCAGGGCGTGCGATTCTATGCCGTAGAGGTGGTGATAGGTCTGCAGAAACAGCTCGTTGGCGCGCTTGGTGGCGGCATAGGGCGACCAGGGGCGGTTGATCGGGTCGGTTTCGCTAAACGGCACTTTCTCCTGCCCGCCGTACACGCTGCTGCTGCTGGCGTGAACAATTTTTTTCAGACCGCGCGCGCGCATGGCCTCCAGTACATGGGTCAGGCCGCGCACGTTGGTGTCCACGTACAGCACGGGCTGTTCCAGGCTGGGGCGAACCCCGGCGCGGGCGGCCAGGTTGACGACCACGTCGGCGGCATCGGGCATGGCGCGGTCCAGCGCGTCATAGTTGCGCAGGTCGCCCTCGATGATGCGGGCGCCAAGGGCTTTGACCTCGGCGGCGTTGCGGTGCTTGATGGCGGGGTCATAGAAGTCGTTGAAGTCGTCAAAACCGACCACGCTGTCGCCGCGCTTCATCAGCGCGGCCGTAACCCGCGAACCAATGAATCCGGCCGCGCCGGTAAGGAAGATATTCATGGGGCGCAGTTTGCCCTGTGTTGCCCCGGCTGGAAGGGTCAGCCGCGAAAACGCGAAAGAGCGAAGGGCAAAATGCAGACACCCCTGGCCGTGTTGGTTCCGCTTGACCCACGGACTACTACCAACGAGCATTGCGGCTGCGGGTAGCGAGCATGAACGAAGAACTACAACTGCATGAGGCGCGTACAACCGACGGCAAGTTGCCTCGCTACTTGCGGCTGGTTTTTCCGGTCAAAGCACTGTTAGTGGGCGCGTTCGGATTCGCGACCGTGGCGGCCCTGCTAGCTTTGGACTGGCGGTATGCATTGGCGTGGTCACTTACCAGCACCGTAGCGCTTGGATCGCTGGTGTTTACCGCAAGTTCGCTTCTGACGTTGCGGCGTCACTGGCGGCGTGCGGTTGTTGGTTACATTGCGGCATTCGTGGTGTCGCTTTGCGTTGTTCTTGGCGTCCTGTTTTCTGGAAAAATAAATGACGTTCACATGCCGTTGGTTCAGGCAGTTAGCGACTCCATGTCTCTCAAGTTGCTGCTTGAAAAGGCAAATCAGCAGGGGATTGCTCCAGCCGACTGGAGTGCGCTTGAGAAGCATGAGCTGATTCAACAGGGGGCTGCCACGAGCGGGAAGTACTACGAGCGAGAGGACATTCGCTGGACCCTTGGGTTTGACAACGCCGGCAAGTTTACAGGGACAATTCACTTCCGGGGCAACTCGCTGCACAACATCCCGGACTGCGATGCTCACATCAATGAGCGCGGAAGGCCGGTAGTTAAAGCGGGTGAGTACAAGCGCTGCATTCCGGTCAGACCAAAGGACATGAAATGAGTTTCCGCCTTGCATTCGCCTCCAACGCCATGAAGCGCTACTCGCTGGACGAGGCGATTGATCTTGTGGCCGATGCGGGCTACCAGGGCATTGAGATCTTGCTCGATCCGCCCCACGCCTTCCCGCCGCAGGTCAAGCCCGCCGACATTGCGCGCTGGCGCGAAAAGCTGGCCGCGCGCAAGCTGGCCGTCAGCAACTGCAACGCCTTCATGCTGTATGGCATCGAAGGCTGCCACCGGCCAAGCTGGTGCGAGAAAGACCCCGCCCGGCGCAAGCTGCGCGTTGAGCACACCCGTCAGTGTCTTTATCTCGCGCAGCAGCTTGGCGCGCCCACGATCAGCACCGAGCCCGGCGGGCCGGTTGACCCCGGCGTCACCCGCGAGCAGGCCGCCGACTGGTTCGAGCAAGGCCTGCGAAGTGTGCTGCCGGACGCGCAAAAGGCCGGCGTGCGCCTGTGCATCGAACCCGAACCCGGCCTTTTGATTGAGCGCGCAGGCGAATACGACGACTTCATGGCAAGGTTCAAGGGTGACCCGGTGGCGGAAAAGTGGCTGGGCCTGAACTTCGACGTGGGGCATTTTTACTGTGTGAGCGAAGACCCGGCTGCCAACGCGCGGCGTTTTGCCGGCCGCATTCACCACATCCAGATTGAGGACATCGCGGCGGACCGCGTGCACTTTCACCTGGTGCCGGGTGACGGCGCGATAGACTTTGACGCGTTTTTTCGCGAACTGCGCGGCGCGGGCTACGACAACGGCTGGATCACCGTCGAGCTGTACACGTTCGAGCACAAGGCCGTCGAGGTCGCCAAACGCGCGCGCGATTTCCTGTTGAAGTATGCGGGCTAGCGGCGCGGGGCAATCGCGGCAGATCGCTACGTCTTGGCCGCCATGGCCAGCACTGCCGTCACCGCCAGCAGCAGCCGCAGCACCAGAAAACTGAACGCCATGCGTTTGTGCCAGGTGACCGGCGCGCCCATGCTGACCTTGCCGCCGCTGAACAGCAGCGCCGGGTACAGAAAAATCAGCAGCGTGGCGATGCCGATGTGCACCTGAAGCCAGAAGTTCATCATCCCGCCCATCTGGGCAATCGCGCTGCGGTCCAGTTCAATGAACAGCAGCAGCGTGGTGTCCAGCGCAAAGCCCAGTGTCATCCAAAACGCGTGCAACTGGCGGTTGCGCTTCATCGGCACACCGATGCAGAACCACACAAAGATGCCGAAGTTCAAAACAGGAAACAGAATCTTTTCCATGCCCGCGATTACGCACCCGGTACCCCGGCCTGGCAAGACCGCGCCGATTGCGGATTTCGGATTGCGGATGGCGGATTAGACTGCGCCCATGCGCCTGATCACCGACCCTGCCGCCGTCCGCCCGACCCTCAACGCCGCGCCCGAGCGCCCGCCGTGCAAGGCCGTTCTGATGGCCGACCCGGCCCACTTTCGCGTGGAATCCGCAATCAATCCCTGGATGGCCGACGCCTCGGGCAGGCTCAACGTCGTGGACCAGCCCCGCGCCCGCGCGCAGTGGAACGCGCTGAAGGTCGCCTATGAAACCCTGGGCGTGAAAGTCGAGGTAATCCAGGGCAAGCCCGGCCTGCCGGATTTCTGTTTCTGCGCCAACCAGGCCGTGACCTTCCGTGACGCTGCCGGCAAACCGGCCGCGATTCTCAGCCACATGCGCAGCGAAACCCGCGCGCCCGAGGTGCCGGTTTTCGAGGCCTGGTACCGCGACCACGGCTATGCGCTGCACCGTCTGCCGCCGGACGTGAAGCCCTTTGAGGGCACCGGCGACGCGATCTGGCACCACGGCAGGCGCGTGATCTGGGGCGGCGTGGGGCCGCGCACGGGCAAGGATGCATGGGACCACGTGGCGCGCATCACCGGCGCCCCGGTAATTCCGCTGACCCTGGTGGACCCGCGCTATTACCACCTGGACACGGCGCTGGCCGTGCTGAACCGCGGCACGGCGCTTTACATACCGGGCGCGTTTGACGACGCCTCGCGCGACCGGCTGCGCCGGGGCTTTGACGACCTGATTGCCCTGAGTGACACCGACGCGGCCAACTTCGCCTGCAATGCCCACTGCCCCGATGACCGCAACGTGCTGCTGCACGAAGGCAGCCAGGCCACGGTCAGCGCGCTGGTGCGGCGCGGCTTTGGCGTGATTGAACTCGACACCGGCGAGTTCATGAAAAGCGGCGGCAGCGTGTTCTGCCTGAAGCAGGAACTGGTGTAGGGCCGGCACGTGGACCCGACAGACCCCAAACAGCTTGACTGGCCCGTGCCCGTGCCGCCCGACGGCGACGAACCCCTGCCCGACGCGGCGGCGGCGCTGCAGGCGGCGGCCGAGGGCATCCGCGAGGATCTGCGCGTTCTGCCCGAGGCCACGGCGGCGGCGTTTGTGGATCTGCTGGCGCGGGCGTTTGACCTGTCGCCGGCGCCGGCGGAATCGGTGGCGGCGGTTGAACGCGCGCTGCGCCATGACGCCGGCGCCACGGCCGGTTTTGTGGCCGCGGCGCTGGCCCGGCCGGCGGCGTTTTCGCGCCTGTTTGCCGCGCTGGGCCATTCGCGCGCGCTGGGCCGCCACGCCGCGCGCGGCGCCTGGCGCGACGTGCTGGCGCTGGATGACGCCGACCTGGCCCGGCCGCTGGACGCCGCGACCGTGGCGCGCGGCGCGCGGGCGCGGCTGGACGCCGGCGCCGAAATCCGGGTCGCGCTGCGCGCCAACCACCACGCGCTGGCGCTGCGGGTGCTGATCCGCGAGGCGCTGTTGAACCGGCCGCTGGAGGAAACCGGCGCCGAAATCTCGGCTTTGGCCGACGGCGCGCTGGCCGTGGCGCTCCAGCACACCCTGGCCGAGTTCGAAACCCGCCGCCAGTGGCACGCGCCGGAAAACTTCCGCTTCTGCGTGATCGCCATGGGCAAGCTGGGCGCGGCCGAACTGAACTATTGCAGCGACATTGACCTGATGTTCGTGTTTGACGGCGACGGCCCGCGCGGGCTTTCCGGGCGGCAGTTCGCGGTCAAGATCGCCGAGCGCCTGATTTCGCTGCTGGATGAAGTCACCGAAGACGGGCTGGTCTTCCGCGTGGACACACGCCTTAGACCGGAGGGCAAGCGCGGCAGCCTGGCGCGCAGCGTGCAGGGCACGCTGGATTACTACCACAGTTTCGGCAGCACCTGGGAACGCCAGGCGCTGATCAAGGCCCGGCCCTGCGCCGGCGACATCGCCCTGGGCGCGGGCATGCTGCAGACACTGCAGCCCTGGGTGTACCGCAAGTACCTGACAGTCGAGGAAATCCGCCAGATCCAGGAACTCAAGCGCACGATCGAGCGCCGCACCGACGAACGCGCCGAGACGTTTCTGGATGTCAAGACCGGCTTTGGCGGCATACGCGACATCGAGTTCGTCACCCAGTTTCTTCAGCTTCTCAACGGCGGGCGCCTGCCCGACCTGCGGCGCGGCGCCACGCTGGACGCCCTGGCCGCGCTGGCCCGCCACGGCGTGCTGAAGGAGTCCGAGGCCGGCGACCTGTCCCGCGCCTACCGCTTTCTGCGCGGTGTCGAGCACCGGCTGCAATTGTGGGAGGGCGCGCAGACCCACACCCTGCCCCAGGACGCCGCCGAACTGTCGCGCATCGGGCGCGCGCTGGGTTTCGGCGGGCCGCGCCGGCTGGACCCGGCGCGCCAGCTGCTGTCCGGACTGCGCGCGCACACGCTGCGGTCGCGCGGCCTGATGGTGCGGCTGTTTGCCGGGCTGTTCGGGCGCCCGGCCCCCGAGGAAAGCGCGCTGGTGCTGGACCCTGACCTGCCGCCCGACCGCGCCAGAGAGATTCTGGGCCGGTACCGGTTTTCCGACATCAGCGGCGCGCACGCCGCGATCCGCGAACTGGCCAACGAAAGCAGCGAAAACCGCCTGTACGCGCCGCGCGCCCGCAAATACCTGGCCAGCATGATGCCGGCGCTGCTGGAGTTTGCCGCGGGCTCGCCCGACCCCGACGCCACGCTGCGCAACTTTGAACGGATTGTGGCCAACCTGGGCGCCAAGACCATGCTGTTTGAACTGGTGGCCGAAGACCCCCGCGCGCTGGCCATTTTCGGCGGCATCGCCGCGCAGTCGGACTGGCTTTCAGCGATTCTGGCGCGCCGGCCCGGGCTGGTGGACGAATTCATTGACAGCCTTCAGACCATTTCGGCGCTTGACCGCGCCCGCCTGGAACACGAACTGGCCGACCGCGCCGCCGGCGCCGACACCGCCCCCGAGGCCGCAAGCTGGCAGCGCGACGCCGAACTGCTGCGCATCGGCACACTCGACATCACCGGCCGCACGCCCCTGCCGCACACGCTGCGCGAACTGTGCGTGCTGGCCGAAGTGCTGCTGGCCTTTGCCGTGCGGCACGCCCTGAAACGCGAGGCCGCGCGCGAGCCGGAACTGCTGGTTGCCGACCCGGCCGAACACCTGTGCGTGATCGGCATGGGCAAGCTGGGCGCGGGCGCGCTGCATTACGCCAGCGACCTGGACCTGGTGTTTGCCTACCAGCCCGGCGCCGTCGAGCCCGCCGCCGAGGGCGCGTTCTACAACCGCGTGGTGCGGCGGGTGCTGGACATGCTGACCGTCGGCACCGACCGCGGCAAACTGTACGACGTGGACCTGCGCCTGCGGCCCCACGGCAGCAAGGGCGTGCTGTGCGCCAGCCTGGACGAACTGGAGCGTTACCTGCAAACCGGCGCGCAGTTCTGGGAACGCATCGCCGCCTGCCGCGCCCGCGTGCTGGCGCCGCAAAGCCCGGCCGGCCGCCGCGCCGAAGAACTGCTGGCCGCGTTCTGTTACGCCGGCGGCAACGCCGCGGCCGTGCGCGAGATGCGCGACCGGCTGCTGGCCGGCGCAAAGCGCAACGACCTCAAGCGCGCGGCGGGCGGCACGCTGGACGTCGAGTTTCTGCTGGCGCACCTTCAGCTCGCGCGCGGCGCCGACATCGCCGCCCTGCGCCGCCCCGACGTGCTGGAGGCCCTGCGCGCCTGCCGTGACCACGACCTGCTGGACGCGCGCAGCCACGATGCGCTGGTCGAGGCCTACCTGTTTCTGCGCCAGTGCATTAACCGCATGCAGTTGTGCGACGGCACGCCGCACGACACGCTGCCCGACGGCCCGGCGCTGGAGGTGTTCGCCCAGCGCATGGGCTATCGAGCCGGCGGCGGCCAGAGCGCGGCCGGGCAACTGACGGCCGAACTGGACTGGCACCGCGCGGCGGCGCGCCGGGCATTTGAACGGTTTGTGGTCTGACTACGGAACGTTAAGCGTTTCGCCCTCGGTCAGGGCGACGATGCGGCCGTCCTTGAGCGCCAGCGCCGCCACCAGCACCTCGCGCTCGTGGCCCGGAAACCTGAACTCCAGCCGCAGCGGCTTGCCGCCGGGGTCCAGCATGGCCTCGCCGCGCGAGTCACGCAGCTCCTGCAGCGACGCTTCCTGGCCGATGGCGCGCGAAAGGCTCAGTTCGCGCAGCACCAGCCCCAGCCGGAAGTCCTCAATCCGGTCAAGCCCCGCCACGTGCACCAGGTCGCCCACCCGGTCGCCCGCGGCGTGCACAAACGTGGCGCTCAGGCGCCGGCCGGCGCGGTAAACGGTCACCTCGAACACCGCGCGGTCGGTGCTGCCGCCGCGCAACAGCACGCGCGCGCCGCCGCCGACCAGAACCTCGGCAGCCGGCGACAGCGGGCTGACGGCCGCGCCGCGCACCGTGGCCACGCGGTACAGGTACGTGCGTCCAAGCTGCACGCTGTCGTCCTGCATGGAAAGCGCCGCGGCGTCCACGCGGCGCAGCTCTTCGAATGTCGCGGTGTCCTTTTCGGCCCGGTACACCACCACAAGCTGCGGCCTGGGCCCCGGCGGCAGACTCCAGGCCAGGCTGACCGCCGCCCCGGCGGCCATACACAGCGGGGCCGCCGGCGCCTCGGGCGCGGACTGGGCGGAGCCGGCGCCGCCGGGCACCAGAGCGGCCAGAACCGCCAGACACAGCAGAAACAGTCGCGCCGGGCGCATGGCGCGCAATTGTGGCTTGCCCCGGCGCGCCGGCCAATGCCAAATCGCCCCGTCCTGCCGGGGATACCATGACGCTTGCCAGGCTGATCGGGCCCGAAATCGCCGAAATGCTGCGCGGCGGCGATGTCACCGGCTTTCGCGCCTTAAGCGAGGAATTCCACCCCGCCGACGTGGCCGAAATCATCGAAAGCGCGCCCGAAGACAAGCGCCTGGTGGCCTTTCTGGCCGTGGACCGCAAAAAACAGCCCGAGGTGTTCGAATACCTCGAGCCCGAAACCCAGGCCCGGCTGCTGAACGACTTCAAGCCCGACGTGCTTTCGCGCATGCTGGCCGAAATTTCCGCCGACACGCGCACCGAACTGCTTCAGGAACTGCCCGGCCCCGTCGCCCGCAAACTGCTGGAAGTTCTGCCCGCCGAAGAACGCAAGGCCACGCTGGCGCTGCTGCAGTATCCGCCCGACAGCGCCGGCCGCACCATGACGCCCGAGTTTCTGCACGTGCCGGCCGACGCCACAGCCGCCGACGTGCTGGCCAAGGTGCGGCGCTTTGCCGACCAGGTGGAAACGGTGTACGTGATTTACGTGATTGACGCCGGCCACCGGCTGATCGGCACGCTGAGCCTGCGCGACGTGGTGGTGGCCGAGCCCTCGGCCCAGGTGCGCACGTTCATGCGCGAGAACGTGGCGTTTGTGAAGACCACCGACCACCGCGAAGAAGTGCTGCGCAAGCTGCGCGAATACGACGTGGTGGCAATTCCGGTGGTGGACTCCGAACAGCGGCTGGTGGGCATCGTGACGTTTGACGATCTTTCCGACGTCGCCGAAGAAGAAGCCACCGAAGACATCCTGAAGATGCACGGCGTGGCCACCCAGAACGACGACTATTTTTCGGCCAGCCTGGGGCGCAAGTTCCGCGCGCGCGTGATCTGGCTGGTGGCCCTGGTCGTGGTCAGCAGCGCGTCCGTTCTGGTGCAGCAGGCCTACAACCCGGTGATCGCACATCTCAGCCTGCTGGCGGCCTACATCACCATGATCACCGCCAGTTCCGGCAACGTCGGCACCCAGAGTGCCGGCATTCTGATCCGCGCCATTTCCACCGACGGCATGGACCGCAAGCGCCTGCGGGCGATCTTTCTGCGCGAGCTGGCCGTGGGCGCGATGCTCAGCCTGACCATGGCCGGCCTGGCCGTGACACTGGTGCTGGTGCGCGGGGCCCACCCCCAGACCCTGGGCGGGCACGAGGTGCACGAGGTGGCGGTGATTGTCGGCCTGGCCATGGCGCTGGCGCTGGCCACCAGCAACGCGCTGGGCGCGGCGATTCCGCTGGTTACCCGCGCGCTCAAGATTGACCCGGCGGTCACCGCCGGCCCGTTCATCACCACGGCGGCGGATATCCTGACCGTCCTGATTTACTTCAACATTGCCGAGTGGCTGATCCTGCGCTGACGGCCGTGCCGCGGGCGCGAACAAACGCGAACGGCGGCGTGTTCCCAAAAGCATCCGTGGTTCCGGTTGTAGACGGCAAGGCCCGCGCCCGCCGGCAGAATGACCGGCGCGCCTATGCCTGGCCCGTAGCCGGCAGGCGTGCGGAACTCACCGCCGCGGGCAGGTTGATGCGAAAGCTGGAGCCCTTGCCCACTTCGCTTTCGGCGTCCACGCGGCCGCCGTGCTTGAGCGCCACGTGTTTGACAATCGCCAGCCCCAGCCCGGTGCCGCCCATGGCCCGCGAGCGCGCCTTGTCCACGCGGTAAAATCGCTCAAACACGCGCGGCAGGGCCTCGGGCGGAATACCCACGCCGGTGTCCTTGACCTCAATGACCAGCCCCTGGGCGTTGTGGCTGACCACCACGTCCACTCGGCCGCCCGCGGGGGTGTAGGCAATGGCGTTGTCCAGCAGGTTGTCCACGGCGGACAGAAAGTCTTCTTCGTTCAGCAGCGCAATCGCCGGGCGCGAGGCTGTCTGAAGCGACAGCCGGATGTTTTTCTGTTCGGCGGCCTCGGCGTGGCGGCGCACGCTGGCGGCGGCCAGTTCGTTGAGGTCAAGCTGGGTGCGGGTTTCGTCGCCGGTGCCGCTTTCGAGGCGCGAAACGGTCAGAATGTCGCTGACCAGTTTGGTCAGGCGCGAGGTGTTGACGCGGATCTTGTCCAGAAACGGGCGCCGCACGGCCGGGTCGTCGGCCGCGCCGTCCAGCAGCGTTTCGACGTAGGCGGAAATGCTGGTCAGGGGCGTTTTCAGTTCGTGGCTGACGTTGGCCACGAATTCCTGGCGCAGTTCCAGCAGTTTCTGGTCCTCGGTGGCGTCGCTGACCAGCAGCACCGCCAGTTTTTCGCCGCGCCCGGCGTCAAACAGCGGCGTGGCCACAAACGCCAGCACGCGACGCTGGTGCGGGTTGGTGCGGTCCTCGACCCAGATGCGGCGCGGCTCTTTCAGTTCCGGCAGCGCCGCCAGCAGTTCGTCCACTTCCGGCAGGCGCACGCTTTCCCACAGCGGGCGGCCCGCCAGGCTGCCGGCGCTGTGGCCCAGCATCGCGCCCGCGGCCTTGTTGGCCAAAGTCACGTTGCCCTGGGCGTCCAGCAGCACGAGTCCCTCGGACATGTTGTCCATGATCGCGGAAAGTTCGCGCCTGTTGGCCTCAAGCTGGCCCACGCGCGATCGCAGTTCGCGGCTCATGGTGTTGAAGGCGCCGGCGAGTTCGCCCAGTTCGTCGCGGCGGTCAAGGTTCACGCTGGCGTCCAGGTTGCCGCGGGCGATTTCGTTGGCGGCGTTGCGCACGACCTGGATCGGGCGCACCAGAAACCGCGCGGCGACCAGGCTGAGCCCGGCGCCGATCACAAACAGGCTGACCACGGTGACCCAGATCGTGGTGCGGATGTCCTGCATCCGGCGCGAAACCACGGCGGTGTCCATGGCCACGCGCACGACGGGCGCGCCGGGGCGTTCCAGGTCGCGCCAGGCGACGTACAGATATTCGCGCGAGCCCTGGTCGGCGGCGCGCTGGTCGTGGCCCACGCCGTCGCGCAGGGCGGCTTCAACTTCGGGGCGGCCGCCCTGGGCCGGCACGCGCGCGGGCAGGTCGTGGGAATCGGCCAGCACGGAGCCGTTTGGCGCGATCACGGTCAGGCGCACGCCCGCGGTTTCGGCCAGGCGCTGCGCTTGAGGCTGAAGGTCACCCGATTGGGGCAGGGCGCCGCCGCACAGCCGCGCCCGCGCCAGCAGGTCCAGCCGCAGTTCGCGCACCAGATCGTCGCGCAGTTTCAGCTCCAGGTAGCCGCTGCTGGCAACCAGAAAGGCCAGAACCGCCACGCCGTTGATGGCGACCAGGCGCCACAACAGCGGGCTGCGCAGCAGGCTAGGACTCTTCGAAGCGATAGCCGACACCCCTCACCGTGACGATCCAGGCCCCGAGCTTTCCCAGTTTCTTGCGCAGGGCGGCCACGTGCACGTCAATGTTGCGCGCCGTGACGAATACATCGGGCCCCACCACCGCGTCCAGAAGCTGGTCGCGGGTGAAGACCCGGCCCTTCTTGCGCATCAGGAAGCTTAGCAGCTTGAACTCACTCAGGGTAAGCTCCAGTTTCTCGCCGCCGACGGTTACTTCGTGTTTCTGCAGGTCAATCACGACCGGCCCGCAGCGCAGCAGGTCCTTGGCCCCGGCCTCGCCGTCGCGGGCTTCGGACCGGCGCAGCACGGCCTTGATGCGGGCCATCAGCTCGCTGGTGGAAAACGGCTTTACGATGTAATCGTCGGCGCCCAGCGTAAGCCCTACCACCACGTCGGCTTCGGTGCCCTTGGCCGTCAGCATGATGATGAACAGGTCGCGTGTGCGCGGGTCTTCGCGCAGCCTGCGGCAGACCTCAAGCCCGTCCATGCCCGGCAGCATCAGGTCCAGCAGCAGCAGGTCGGGCGGGTTCTCGCGCGCCGCGGCCAGGCCGGCCTCGCCGGTGCCGGCGGTGGAAACCTGGTAGTGGTTCTTTTCCAGGTTGTACTTCAGTACTTCGGTGATGTCGGGTTCGTCCTCGATGATCAGGATGCGCTGGGTCATGGTGGCTGTCGCCATGGGTTTCCTCAATCCGCGGCAATCCGCGGTTACACCGCGTTGCGGTGTCTGACGATGTCGCCGGAAAGGATGTACAGAACCTGCTGGGCAATGTCGGTGGCGCGGTCGGCCGCGCGTTCAAGGTGACGCACCAGGTGCATGCTCTGCAGCGCGACCTCGACCAGATCCGAATGCTGTTCCATCAGGGTGATCAGCTTGTTGGTGTTGGCGCGGTAGTAGCCGTCCACTTCGCCGTCCATGTCAACCACCTGGTGGGCTTCCAGTTCGTCCAGGTTCACAAACGCCTGAAGCGCGCGGTCGAACATTTCCACCACGCGCGCGCCGATGCTGTTGATGTCCAGTTCGATCGGCAGCGGCGGCTTGGTGGCCAGAAACGCCGCGCGGCGCGAGATCTGCACCGCGGTGTCGCCGGTGTTTTCAATCAGGCCATTGATCTTGATGGCCGAAATCAGGTACCGCAGGTCCTGGGCCACGGGCTGGTTCAGCGCGATGATGCGCAGGCATTCTTCCTCGACGCGGACTTCTTTCTGGTCCAGCAGCTTGTCGCTGTCGGCGACCTGCTGGGCCAGTGAAACGTCGCGCTTGTCGTAGGCTTCCAGCGCCTTGGAAAGCTCCGACAACGCCAGTTTGCCGACAAACAGCAGGTTGCGCTTGAGGCTTTCCAGGTCGCGGCGCAGGTGGCTGACTTGACTGGGCATGGTGTGTTTCCCCGCAAAGGGATAGCCGTGGGGCGTCAAGGAAGTATTAAGGTGCCGTGAAGCGTGCAAGAAACCTGCCGCGACGCGGACCACCCCCGTAAGGGTACCACGCCGCAAGGCCGGCGCTATCATCGGCGCGTCCGTGGAGCCGCGAATGAACATCGAAGAACAGGCCAGGGCCTTTGCCGACACCGTGACCCGGCTGCGCACCGAAGTGGCCAAAGTGATCGTGGGCCACGCCGACATCGTGGACAAGACGATCGTCGGCTTTGTCACCGGCGGCCACATCCTGCTGGAGGGCGTGCCCGGTCTGGGCAAGACCATGCTGGTGCGCACGCTGGCCGACGCCGTGGACGTGAGCTTTTCGCGCATCCAGTTCACGCCTGACCTGATGCCCGCCGACATCACCGGCACCAACATCGTGGTGGAAGAAGACGGGCGCAGGCGCTTTGAGTTCCAGAAGGGGCCGATTTTCGGCAACATCATTCTGGCCGACGAAATCAACCGCGCCACGCCCAAGACCCAGAGCGCGCTGCTGGAGGCCATGCAGGAAGGCAGCGTGACCTTTGCCGGCAAGACCATGAAGTTCGACCAGCCGTTCTTTGTGCTGGCCACCCAGAACCCGATTGAAATGGAGGGCACCTACCCGCTGCCCGAGGCGCAACTGGACCGCTTCATGTTCAAGCTGGACGTCAAAAGCCCCAGCGTGGCCGAACTGACCAGCATCTTTGCCGGCACCACCGGCGCCGAACACACCCGCGCCGGCAAGGTCGTTGACGGCAAGCGCATTCTGGAAATGCGCGCTTTGGCCGCCCAGGTTCCGATCGCCCAGCACCTGACTGAATACGTGGCCCGGCTGGTGCTGGCCACGCACCCCGACAGCCCCGAGGCCGCGCCGGTGGTCAAGCAGTTCGTGCGCGTGGGCTCAAGCCCGCGCGGCGGCCAGGCGATCATCCGCGGCGCCAAGATGGTGGCGTTGGCCCGCGGCCGGTACAACGTGAGTGCCGACGACATCCGCGAATGCGCGTTCCCGGCCCTGCGCCACCGCATGATTCTGAACTTTGAGGGCGAAGCCGAAGGTGTGCGCGCCGACGACGTGATCGCCAAGGTGATTGCCCACGTGCCCGACATTCCCGAACGCGTGCGCCGCCTGTAGAGCCGCGGCACGGCGGGAGCGCCGGCCTCCCGCCTCCGGCGATGCTGGCGCGGGCACGGCGGCGGGTCATCGGCCCGGCGCCGTGCCCGGCTACCCCTTGCTGAACCTGAAAAAGCCTTCGTGCTGTTCCACGGTGATGGTGTCGCCTTCCTTGAAGGCTCCTTCCAGCAGTTTCATGGCCAGGGCGTTCTGGATCTTCTGCTGGATCACGCGCTTGACCGGCCGGGCGCCCAGTTGCGGGTCGTAGCCCTGGCGCGCCAGTTCGTCCTTGGCGCTGTCGGTCACGTTGAGCTTGAGGCCTTTTTCGGCCAGCAGCCTGCGGATGTGCTCCAGTTGCAGATCCACAATCTTGCGCACCTGTTCCTGTTGCAGGCGCTTGAACATCACGATGTCGTCCACCCGGTTGAGAAACTCGGGGCGGAAGTGTTTGCGCATTTCGGCAATCACGGTCTGTTCGACCAGGTGTTCTTGGCCGTCCTTCATTTCAAGAATCAGGTGGCTGCCGATGTTGCTGGTCATGATCACGACCGCGTTGGTGAAGTCCACGGTGCGGCCGTGGCTGTCGGTCAGGCGGCCGTCGTCCAGCAACTGCAGCAGCACGTTGAACACGTCGGGGTGGGCCTTTTCGATTTCGTCGAACAGAATCACGCTGTAGGGCCTGCGCCGCACGGCCTCGGTGAGCTGGCCGCCTTCTTCGTAACCCACATAGCCCGGGGGCGCGCCGATCAGGCGGGCCACGGCGTGCTTTTCCATGTATTCGGACATGTCAATGCGCACCAGGGCGTGTTCGTCGTCGAACAGAAAGTGCGCCAGCGTGCGCGCCAGTTCGGTTTTGCCCACGCCCGTGGGGCCCAGAAAGATAAAGCTGCCGACGGGCCGGTTGGGGTCCTGCAACCCGCTGCGGGCGCGGCGCACGGCGTTGGCCACGGCGGCAATCGCCTCGTTCTGGCCCACCACGCGCCTGTGCAGGTGTTCCTCCAGCCGCAGCAGTTTCTGCTTTTCGCCCTCGAGCATCTTGCTGACGGGTATGCCCGTCCAGCGCGACACGACTTCGGCGATTTCTTCGTCCGTCACTTCCTGGTGCAGCATTTTCTTCTGGCCCTGCATGGCGGCCAGTTTCTGCTCGGCTTCGCGCACGGCCTTTTCCCGCGCCGGCAGGTCGCCGTAACGGATGCGCGCGACCTTTTCGAGATCGCCCATGCGCTCAAAGCGTTCGGCCTCGGTCTTCAGCGCCTCGATCTCCTCGCGGCCTTTCTGCACGCTGACAATCACGTCCTTTTCGCTCTGCCACTGGGCCTTGGCGCCCTTGTGCTTCTCGCCGATGTCGGCGAGTTCTTTCTCCAGGGCCTCCAGGCGGGTTTTGCTGGCGGCGTCTTTTTCCTTTTTCAGCGCCTCGCGCTCGATCTGAAGGCGGCGCATTTCGCGCTCCATCTCGTCGAGCTCCTGGGGCAGGCTGTCTATTTCCAGCCGTATGCGGCTGGCCGCCTCGTCCATCAGGTCAATTGCCTTGTCGGGCAGGAAACGGTCGGTGATGTAGCGGTTGCTGAGTGTCGCCGCGGCCACAATCGCGTTGTCGGCAATGCGCACGCCGTGGTGAACCTCGTAGCGTTCCTTCAGGCCGCGCAGAATCGCAATCGTGTCTTCCACGGTGGGTTCGCCGACCTGCACGGGCTGAAAGCGGCGTTCCAGCGCCTTGTCCTTTTCGACGTACTTGCGGTATTCGTCCAGCGTGGTCGCGCCCACGCAGCGCAGGGTGCCGCGCGCCAGCGCGGGCTTGAGCAGGTTGCCGGCGTCGGGCGAGCCTTCGGTTCTGCCGGCGCCGACAATCGTGTGCAGTTCGTCAATGAACAGGATGATGTCGCCCTCGGCGGCCTCGACTTCCTTGAGAATCGCCTTGAGCCGTTCCTCGAACTCGCCGCGGAACTTGGTGCCGGCCATCAGCGCGCCCAGGTCCAGCGACAGCACGCGCTTGTTCTTGAGCCCTTCCGGCACGTCGTTTTCGACAATGCGCCGGGCCAGGCCTTCCACGATCGCGGTCTTGCCCACGCCCGGTTCGCCAATCAGCACCGGGTTGTTTTTGGTGCGGCGGGAAAGCACCTGCAGCACGCGGCGGATTTCCTCGTTGCGGCCGATCACCGGGTCCAGCCTGCCGGTGCGGGCCTCGCGCGTGAGGTCGCGGGTGTATTTTTCCAGTGCCTGGTATTTGCCCTCGGCGTCGGGGGTGTCCACCTTCTGCGTGCCGCGCAGGTCCTTCAGCGCCGCCAGCACGCGGTTGCGGTCGGCCCCGGCGTCCTTGAGAATGCGCGCCGCCGGCGTCTTGCCGTCCAGCATGGCCAGCACCAGATGGTCGCCGCTGACGTAGTCGTCCTTGAGCTTGCCGGCCTCGTCAAAGGCCCGCTGCAACAGGTTGTTGGTTTCGGTGCTGGCGTACTGGCTGGCGCCCGAAACCTTGGGCAGCTTGTTGATTTCGGTTTCCAGCTGCTTCTGCACGTGTTCGGGGTTGGCGCCGAGCTTCTGCAGCAGCGGGCGCACCACGCCGTCGTCCTGTTTCAGCAATGCGGCCAGCACGTGTTCGGGCTCGATCGCCTGGTTCCCGTTCTGGGTGGCAATGCTGAGCGCGTCCTGCACGGCTTCCTGGGTTTTGACGGTCAGGCGGTCAAGGCGCATGGGGGGTCCTCGCGGCACGGTTCTGAACCAGGAGGCCGGGGCAAGTGGCGCCAGCGGGCAGGAATCGGGGGGTGGGATTCCGTCTTGGGCTCCGCCAACGCCACTGGCCCCGGCCTCGGGTGTACTGATGCAACGCCCGTGCCAAGTACGATTTGTGGGGCCAGGAGCGCCAAAATGGCATATTTAGGGTACAGCGGCGCGGCGCATACAGGCGCGCTGCCATTTTGGCGGCGCCGGGTGGCAATTTTCAAGGAATTATCGCGCGCTATCGGCAATGAGAGCGTAATCTTTTACGCAGCAACGCGACATCTATCCTGTCGTCTTGACGCCCCCTCGCGCGAAGGCCTGGCTGGTGATCGGGCGCAACACCCGACGTCAACCCGGGCAAGCGGCGCGCCGGACCCCACGCCGGCGCGCCGCGACTTTGCGGCCGGTCAGAGTTCGGCGCGGCGCCAGCGATCCCACAGATCGGCGGCAAAGGCGCGCGGGTCGTCGCGCACGCCCAGCCGTTCGAAGTAGCGATGGCAGGTGGCCACGTCGCGCTCCAGCAGTTGGCGCGCGTTGGGGTTGAAACGCGCGTCCACGGCCTGGGGTACATCAATCACGCGCAGCGGGTCGGAAGGCTCGTCAAGGTCCACCAGGATGTTGTAGGGCGAAAGATCGCCGTGCACGGTGTTCACCTGAAGCATCATTTCGATGTTGGCCTTCAACAACGACCACAGGGCATCAGCCCGGTCCGGCGGCACAACGGCCTGTTGCAGTGTGGGACAGGGCCCGCCCTGGTGGCCGAAGAACTCCATCAGAATCGCCGCGCCGATCTGCTTGACCGGCCGGGGCACGCACACGCCCGCGTCATGAAGCCGGTTCAGCGCCTCCCATTCCTGGCCGACCCACAGCATGAAATGCACCTCAAGCCCGAACTCGCTGCCGTTTTCGTAGGCCCGGCGGATGCGGGTGTTGTGGTACATCTGGGTGCGGTTTTCCTGGTACACGGCATCGTTGCGGAAGCTGCGCTCGCGCAGATGCCTGTAAACCTTCACCGCCAGAAGATCCGTGCCGGTGTCGGGGTGGGCCCGGCAGGCCCACACGGTTGCTTCCTTGCCCGCTTTTACGGGGTACAGCACCTGCGTGATCAAAGAGAAGTCAAGGAAAGGTTCGATCGCTTCTCTGGTTTCGGTATCCATGACGGGTTGAGTTCCTGAAATCGCGGACGTTTCGTCCGCATCGGTTTGAACGACGAATGAATGCGCGTTTTCATGGCGCACCTCCTTTGGCTAATGCACAAGGCCGGTCCGCACGGACCGGCCTTGTGCTTGCGGGCTGAACGGTCTCGTGCCTAGGCAGCCTTGGTGAACAGGACAATCGGCATGAGACTCTCCTTGTGATGACCCGTACAGTCTGGCAACGAAACTTGACACGTCAAGTCAGTCCTTGAAGCGCTGCATTTCCCTGCTGTCGAACCGGCCCTCGGCGGCGTCGGCCCATTTCTTCTTTTCGTCTTCCCAGGTCTTCTGCCACTGCTTGTCCTGGAACACGTTGTGGCAGGTCAGGTCGTTTTTCAGGTAATCGCTCTGGAACCGGCCCAGCTCACGCGACATCTCCGACGACACTTCGGCCGCGGCCTGGCTGGCGCGGCAGGCCGCGGACCTGAGCTGCGCGTCGCTCAGCGCCAGAACCTCGGCGCGCTCGTGGATGAACACCGTGACGAACTCCTTGTCCGGCGTGTGCAGGTGCAGAAACAGCAGCAGCGAATACCGCGCCTCGTACCAGGCCTTGATCGTTTCGGCCCAGGCCTTTTCCAGGTTCTTGGGGTTGGGTTTGGGCTGTTTCTTTTCTTCCGCCACCCTGGCCAGCTTGTCCTGGAAGTGCTTGAACTCCTGGCGCGCGCGTTTGAACGACTTGGTGTCCTCAAGGCCGCTCAGGCGGGCCTTGACGTCGGCGATGAACTCGTCGGCCAGCAGTTCCTTGTTGGCGACCGGCCCCACGGGGTGATCGGGCTGTTTTTCAACCTTGGGCTCGGCGGGCTTGGGCTCGGCCGGTTTGGTCGGCTGTTTTTCGACTTTGGGGTCGGCGGGCTTGGGCTCAGCCGGTTTGGTCGGCTGTTTTTCGACTTTGGGCTCGGCGGGCTTGGGCTCGGCCGGCTTGGTCGGCTGCTTTTCGACTTTGGGCTCGGCGGGCTTGGGGTCGGCCGGCTTGGTCGGCTGTTTGGGTTCGGCGGGCTTCTGGTCTTCGCGCCACACCGGATCCTGCGTTTGAGGGTCGGGCTGGGGCCGGTCGTCGGTACGCTTGGGGCTGCCGCCACAGGCGGCCAGCAACAGGGGCAACACAAATACAATCCGTCGCATGGGCTCTCCTTGAGCCGCGCATTGTAACGACGGATTGGCGCCTGGGCAGTGCCGCCGGCAGGCTGTGAAGGAAGTCGCCACGGGCGACTTCCTTCACGGAAAGCGACATCCCCGCTAGGCAAACCGGACGGAATACACCGGCGGCAGGCCGGTGCTCAGGCACTGCCAGCTTTCGCCGCCGTTGTCACTCAGGTACAGGTTGCCGGTCGTGCTGCCAAACGCCAGGCTGGAACCCGCAATGTCCAGCGCGTGGCGATAGACCGTGTCGTAGGCCCCCGATTGCGGCAAACCCTTGCGCTGGTCGCGCCAGGTTCTGCCGCCGTCGTCGGTGCGGCACACCGCCAGGGCGCCGTTGATGGCCATGCGCGAATCGTCGGCCTTGTGCGGCACGACCCAGGCGCGGTTGCCGTTCTGTTCGTCCACGGCGACAGGAAAACCGAAGTGCGGCACGCTGCCGCCCTTGCTGACCATCTTCCACTGTCCGGCGCCGTCGGTGCTGTAAAAGATGCCGCAGTGGTTCTGCTGCCACACGTGGTCGGGGCTGGCCGGACACAGGGCCAGAAAGTGCGGGTCGTGGCCCCAGTCGGCCTCGGGGTTGGGCATGTATTCCATGCGCAGGCCCTTGTTGCGGCCGTGCCAGGTGCGGCCGTCGTCGGTGGTCTCCAGCACGCCGGCGCTGGAGATGGCAATCAGGTAGCGGTTGCTGTCGCGCGGGTCCACGGCGATGCTGTGGATGCCGGGGGCGAACTCGCCGGTGCCGATGGCCGCGGGCGTGCCGCCCCAGTGCATGATGCCGTTGCCGTCGCCGGCAAACAGGTCGCCGCCGCGGGATTCGTGGTTCCACAGCGGGCGGCACAGTTCCCAGTTCTGGCCGTCGTCGTTGCTGACAAACAGTCCGCCGGGAATGGTGCCCACCAGAATCCGGCCGGGCTTGTCGGCGCCGCCAAAGTTCATGACCCACAGCTTGAGCAGTCTGGCGTCCTTGAACCGCGGGCGCTTGGGCACGTCGGTCGGCGGGCCGAAGGGGTCAATCGGCTTGCCGTCCAGGGTGTCAAAGCCGTCAATCAGGCGCGCACCTTCGGGGTACCTGATCGGCGTGGCGTCGCGCCAGGTTTTGCCGCCGTCGTCGCTGCGCGAAATTTTGCTGCCCCAGTGGCCGTGGTCCAGAAACGACCAGATCGTGCCCGTGCGCGGGTCGCTGGCGGCGTACGAAATCGGCACGCCGTGGTGCGACACGCTGAACTTCCAGCCGCTTTTGCCGCGCTCGAGAATAAACGTGCCCTTGCGTGTGCCCAGAATCAGGCGGTTGGCGCGGGGCGACAGTTTGGGGCCGGCTGCTGCCGCCCCGGCGGACTTTCTGGCCGCTTTTCCGGCGGGCTTTCGGGCGGGTTTCTTGGCTGCCTTCTTTTTGGTCATGACGGGTTCCTCGGTTCGTGCGGCGTCGGGTGCAGCATCGTCCGGCGGGTCAGCCGCCGGACAAAGCCTGCATGATGTACACGTGCGAATCTTCCTTCAGCCGGTCGCTCAGGTGCCTGCGGTCCACCACCATTTCCTCGCCCACAAAGATGTTCACGTGCTGGCGCAGGCTGCCGTGCTCGTCGGTGATGTACAGGGCAAAACCCGGCCAGCGCCGGTCCAGCTCGCGCAGCAGCTCGGCCACGTTGCCGGCCGCAACGTGGACTTCCTGGCCTTCCAGGCCGGGAAAAAATCGGTACAGGTGCCGCGCGAAAGAAACCCTGGCCATAGGCGACCTGCGGCGCAGTTTGGGTTGGTCGCGCGCCGATGGCAACAAGGTTGTAGATGCAATCTGTCGCGCGGGCCGCGCGCGCCCCGTTTGCGGCGTGCGGCCTAGGCACGCCACCGGGGGTGGTTACAATCGCGCCACCGCATCAGGGGTTGGGCATGGCCGTCGTCGAAATCATCTGCCCGTTCTGCCAGAGCCGCCAGAAAGTGCCCGAACAGCGTCTGGCCCAGCCGGTGAATTGCCTCAAGTGCCAGCAGGTGATCGAGGAACCCTTCCAGCACAAGGTCGCCCCGGCGCAGATGCAGCTCAACATCGCGCTCAAGGGCAAAATCGTCAACGACTTCGGCACCACGCAACTGGAAGAAGTCGAATCCAGGTCTGACGCCTACACCGGCCGCAAGGCCACCGCGTCGGTCGAGCCCGAGCGCGAAGAACTGGCCGCGATGGGCACAGTGTCCGAATACACCAGCGTCAGCGGCAACTACGCCGCCGTGCCCGCCAGAACCCGCGTGCTGACCGCCGCCGCGCGCACGTACCTGATCGGCGGCGTCTTGATTGTGCTGGTGCTGGGCGTGGTCACGGTGATCGGCCTGTCGCTGATGGAAGATGAAAAGGAAATCCGCAACGTTGAGGGCGCCGGCGGCAACGAACGCGTCGAGCGCCACCCCAACGGGCGCGAACGCCTGCGCTATTCGGTCAAGCGCCTGCCCGGCGGCGACGAAGTCATGGACGGCCAGTGGCAGGAGTTCTATTCGGGCGGCGAGAAATAGGGCCTGGGCACCTTTGTCGAGGGCAAGGAACAGGGCCTGTGGCAGACCTGGCACCAGAACGGCCAGATCGAAAGCCGCGGCAATTACGTGGACGGCGCCCGCGACGGTGTCTGGGAAACCTTTCACGTCAACGGCGCCAAAGCCGAACGCACCGAATGGGACAAAGGCCGCCAGATCGGCGAGGCCCGCCGCTGGTACCACACCGGCCAGGCCGAAAGCGTGATGCGGTTTGTGGACGGCAAACTGGACGGCGACTGGCTGGAATGGCACGAAAACGGCGAGCCGCGCCTGATCTATCACTACGCCGCCGGGCGCAAGGTGGGAACCTGGCGCCGCTACAGCGACACCGGCAAGCTGCAATTTGAGGAAAACTACCAGGACGGCCTGCACCAGGGCCCCACCTGGGGCGCCTACCGCAACGGCCAGCGCGAATTTGAGGGCACCTGGCAGGCCGGCCTGCAGACCGGGTCATGGACCTGGTGGCACCCCAACGGCAACAGACGCCGCCAGGGCAGCTACGTCGAGGGCCGCCAGGACGGCCTGTGGCAGGAATGGCACGAAAACGGAAACCTCAGGCTGACCGAAACCTGGGTCAACGGCATGCGCGAGGGCCTGGTGGAAGAGTTCTGGCCCGACGGCAGCCTGGCCATGCGCCGCGAATACAAGGAAGGCACCGGCGGGCCCGAAACCCTGTGGTACGCCGGCCTGGAAATCGAACGCCGCAGCGACCGCGCGCCCGACGGCACGCTCAGGGCCCAGTGGACCGTGCTGGTTTCCAACCCGGACACGCGCCACGGTGAATACCGGGCCTTTCACGCCGACGGCAAGACGGTGTCCGAGCAAGGGTTGTTCGTGCAGGGCAAACGGCAGGGCACCTGGCGGTACTTCAACCCCCAGGGCCAGCAGACGGCCGAACGCCGCTTTGAGGACGGCAAGGAAACCCAGTAGCGGCGTCCGGTTTGTGTCGCACCCTCTGGTATGGTTGGGGGGCTCACACAACCGGAGAACCGTCATGTCCAGACCCTTGCCAGAATACGCCGCCGACTTTCCTGTCGAAGCCGAGGCCGAGTTCGCGGGCTACATTGAGGAAGCCGCCAATGCCATCTACATCGAGATGCAGGGCGGCGCGCTGGATGTCGCCCTGGACGCCATGCAGGCGATCCTGACCAGCTTCCGCGCCGGCGACCGTACACTCAGCGCCGCTGATGCCATGCGCGCCGCGCGCGAAATCCGCGCCCTGATGCACGAAAAAGCCGCGCTGTTGCGCATGTCCCGTGCCCAGGCGATTGAACGCCTGGGGCTGCGCCCGCGCCCGCCTGTGGACGGCACCGGGGCCCGGCTGGCGGCAAGCAAAACCGCCCCGGCGACGGCTGAACCGGCCCCGGCCGAAGGCGCCGAAAAAATTGTTAAGACGGCCCGGTCTTTTGCGCCCCGGACGCCCGCGGCGGACAAACCCGGCGTACCCGCGGAGCAGTCTGAGACTTCCATCGCTCCGCCTCCGGTCGCCGTGGCCTGAACGCGGGGCAAACCATCGCCAGAATCGGCCGGTCGAGCGCCGGCCCCGGTCGCCGCATGGGCCGGGCCGGCCGGGCTTTCCAAAAGCGTGAAGGTCGCGGGTTCTTCTCGGTTTCGGAAAGGCAAGCCCGGTCATGGCTTGGGGTTGGCCTGGCCGTTTCCTTACAATAGGCGCCGAGGACAACCACTTTCGGAGGCAATGAACATGCGGACAGCGTTTGCGCTGCTGTGCCTGCTGCTGACAGCGGCACTGGGCGCCCAGAGTTACACCGTGACCTACGGCCACCAGTCGTATAACCCGCTGGGGGCTTCGGCCACGCGCCTGAGCTTCAGTTCAGACGACGAGCTGAGCACGACGCTGGGCTTTCCCGGCAGCGGTTTCACGTTTTTCGGCCAGACCTACACCAAGCTTGAGGTCTGCACCAACGGCTTCATTCTTCTGGGCGGCGGCGGGTCGTACAACAAGCCCACGCCCGATTACGTGAACTGTGCCCTGCCGGTGCTGGCGCCGCGCTGGGCCGATTACGCGCCGACTTCGGGCGGCGACATCGCCTATGAGGACCAGAGCGGCGTGATGGTCGTGGAATGGTCTGAAATCAAGCAGGCCTCGGGTTCCAGCACCACCATCACCGTGCTGATGCAGGTTCGCATGGACTGCAACACCGGCGAAATCGAGTTCTGCTACGGCAGCCCGACCTACCCCGCCCAAAGCAGCGAATACACCGAGAAGTACGCGGTGGTGATCGCCGAGGCTTACTCGGCCAACCAGGAAGTCATCTTTGGCGAGTTCAGCGGCGGCACCAGCGGCAAGGTAGACCCCGCCGACGGCACCATGTACAGCTGGGAGGAAAAATCCTTCATCAAGTTCACGCCCAACGGCGGCGGCTCGAACACCCCGCCGGCCGTGGCCGGTACGTACCAGCCCGCCGGCGCCGGCACGCCCGTGACCATCAGCCACGGCGGCTCGATCAACGTCGCGTTCAACACCACCGTGGCCTCGATGAACTTTTCGTTCCAGGTGACGGACGCCGACAACAACAACTGTTCGGTGACCACGACGATCACCAACCTGGGTGCAACGGGCATTGTTCTGGCCCAGTGGCAGAGTGCCTCCACGGCCGTGCCCTACACGCTTACGCCCACGTCGGGCACGTTCAACACCAGCGCCGGCGTGACGCACATGGTGACCCTGACCGTCAACGACGGCGTGGCCAGCACGGTCTTGAGTTTCTCGATCATCCAGGCCGCGGCGGCGCCGGCCCTTGCGGTTTCCGATTCCGGCGGGGCGATTGCCTACAACGCCCCGGCCGCGGGCTCGCCCCGCGCCTTTGGCAACCGCGACATTGCGGCCGGCCCCACGGCGGCGGTGACGATCACCATCACCAACGGCGGCAGCGCCCAACTGAACCTCAGCAGCCCCACGCTGGTGGGCGCCGACGCCTCGCAGTTTGTGCTCAACACCACGGGCATGAACTTCAACGTTGCCCCCGGCAACAACACGACCTTCACCGTGGCCTTTGACCCCGGCAGCGCCGGCAGCAAGGCCGCGCACGTCGAGTTCACGCACAACGCCGCGACCAGCAACCCGTTCCGGTTTGAGGTCACGGGTGTGGGCACGACCGGCACGCCTGTGGCGACGCTGGTGGTGCACGAGGGCACGCTGGCCGGCCCGGTGATTGTCAACGGCGCCCCGGCGGCTGGTCTGCGCGCCTTTGGCACGCACAACCTGACGGCCCTGCCCACGGCGGCGGTCACGATCACGATTGAAAACGTGGGCGGCGCGAACCTGAACTTGGGCACGCCCCTGAGCAGCAGCCCGGATTTCACCCTCAACACCACCAGCTTTGCGCCCAGTGTGGCGCCGGGCAGCAGCACCAGCTTTACCGTGGCCTTTGCCGCCACCACGGCCGGGGTCAAGACCGGCACGATCACCTTTACCCACAACGATGTCTCTACCGCTTCGCCCTTCACCTTTGGCGTTTCCGGCACGGCCGTATCCTCCGGCGGCGGTGGGGGAGTGGGCGGTGGCGGCGGTGGCGGCGGCGGTTGCAGCGCCGGACTGGCGGTTACACCCTGGCCGCTGCTGGTGTTGCTGGCCTGGCGCCGGCGGCGCAAGGCCTGAAAAGTGCATAAACCGGACGCGCCGCCGTTATGGCGGCGCGTCCGTCAATTTTGGCGGCCGCGGCCATTGTGTTGTAACCGCTGTCAGTTGAAAAGGTTACAACATGCGTGCCGGGCCGGGATGGCTGGAACCACACGCTTTCCCTTTGCGTATCATGGCACCTGACTTTCGCCCCGCGCGGGCGGTGATTCTTTTGCGGACGGAGAACGCGATGTCCCTTTCCTTCAAGCGCAAGACGCTGTTTGGCGGCCTGGCCGCCGCGATGGTCGTGGGTCTGGCCACGCTGCTGGTGGGCGTGAGCATGGCCGAGCCCAAGCCCGACATGCTGGCCGAGGGCGACAAACACTTTGCCGAAAAAAGCTACCGCAAGGCCTACGATGCTTACCAGGCGTATCTGAAAGACAACGCCGGCAGCGGTGAAGCCTTCCGCATCCGGTTGCGCATGGGGCATTGCCAGGCGCAACTGGGCAACTTTGACCAGGCGGAAAAGGATCTGGTGGCGCTGGCCGACAGCGACGGGTTGACGGACCTTCAGCGTGCCCGGGCGAACTACCGCCTGGGTCATTTCTTTTCTGACCGCCCGCACCATTACTATGAAAACGCCAAGGGCGAGCGCAGCTGGGGCCGCTGGATGCAGGACTCGCGTTACTTCGACGTGAGCCGCAGCGACGCCGAAAACGCCAGAACGCGCCTGTTCAAGGCCTGCGAGCTGCTGCTGCCGCTGGGCAAGAAGGCCGTGGGCGAACTTGGCGAAAAAGGCGCCGAATCGCTGGCGCTGGCCGACGAGGCCTACAACGCGGCGCTGGACGCCGCGGCTGCCCTGCACGCCTGGCAGTACCACCAGAACCAGAAGTCGGTGCAGGTGGATTACCTGGACGACAACGGCCAGAAGCAGGCGATGAACCTGTGGCACTATCCGTTTGAGGACCGGGCCGAAATTCTCCGGCGCCACGACGAGGCGTTTGAACTGGGCAGGGCGCTGGAACAGGCCGCGACCGGCCTTTTGACCCAGAAGCGCGAGTTCCCCAAGGACGTGCTGGCGGCCATCAACGACGGCCGCGCCAAAGGCCGCAACATGGCGGCGCTGGCGCTGTACCGGCGCGGCTGCTTTCTGGTCTCGCTGGCCCAGATTGACGACTGGGACATGATGCAGGTTCTGTACCACCCGAAAATGCAGCACTTCGACCCGCTGGCCGGCGAATACAACCCGATCCCGACCTTTGAAAAGGTCTACGCCGAGTACCAGGACACGGCCTATGCCGACGACGCCCAGTACTACGTGGGCTATCTGTACCAGCAGGTCGGCCGCCACGCCGAAGCCGCCAGAGCCTACGAAGTGCTGATCAACAACAAGGCCTTTGAAACCAGCACCGAACGTTCCAGCGCGCTGTACAACCTTCAGCAGATCAGGGCCCAGCGCGCCACGGTGCGCACGCTGGCGCGCGACACGGCGATTGAATCAGCCCGCAATGTCCAGCGCTGGAGCAACTACGCCGGCTGGTACTGGCGCTACAACGTGGGCACCGACCGCAGCCTGTTCAAGAAGGACGAACGCCTGGGCCTGTGGGTTGAAACCCGCAACGCGGGCAAGTTTGAACTGCGCGTGCGCACGTTCAACCTGCCGGGGCTGCTCAAGGACGCGCGCTTTCTGGACGCGCACGTGGCCGGGCTGCCGGGCATCGGCGACGAAACGCTGCTGCCGCTGATTGACGGCTATATCGGCGAAAAGGTCTACGCCAAAGACTTCACCACCGGCGACGACGGCAGGCACAACTACAACCAGCTTCAGTTCGAAATGCCCGAGCGCCTGCCGCCGGGCAGCTATGTGGTCGAAGTGGACACCGGCGGGCTGGTGGACCGCCGCCTGTTCAGTGTCACCGAGGCCCAGATCGTGCTGCAGACCTACAGCCCCACGGAAAACCTGGTGCTGTTTGTGGACAGCGAAACCGGCGCGCCGATCGGCAACAGCCGCGTGACCTACAAGCGCTGGCGCCACTGGTGGGAACGCGACCAGTACCGCTGGCGCGTGGATACCTCCACCTATTCCACCGACGCCCAGGGTCGCGTGCGCGTGCCCACGGCCGGCAACAGCGACTGGGACGGCTTTCTGCTGTACGCCGAAAACTCGGGCCGCCACGCCTTTGTCCAGCAGGGCTTCCCGTGGTGGCAGCGCCGCGGCTACAACGATTACTCGCGCTTTGACACCCGCATGTTCCAGCTTACCGACCGCCCGGTCTACCGCCCCGGCGACACCGTGTACGGCAAGATCATCATGCGCCAGCGCGACGGCGGCGAATGGCGCAACGTGGCCGGCGGCGACTTCCTGCTTGAGATCTACAACCCCAAGGGCGAACAGAAGTTCAAGAAGGTCCTGCGCGCCGGAAAGTTCGGCGCCATCGAGTACGAACTGCCCCTGGACAAGGACGCCGGCCTGGGCGCCTGGTACTACTACCTGCGCACCGCCGGCGGAAACTGGCTGGGCAGCGGCAACTTCCAGGTCGAGGAATACAAAAAACCCGAATTCGAAGTCAGCGTCAGCGCGCCCGAAAAGCCCGTCAAACTGGGCGAGGCCGTAAGCGCCACAATCAAGGCCGAATACTACTTTGGCGGGCCCGCTGCCGGCGCCGACGTGACCTACAAGGTGTTCCGCGACTTTTACTTCCACAGCGTGTATTTCCCGCGCCGGTTTGACTGGCTGTACAACTGGCAGTCGCCTGTCTACTACGGCACGCCCGACCAGCAGTTCCAGCGCAACGCCGGCAGCGAACTGGTGCTTGAGGGCACCGGCAAACTCGACGAGGCCGGCAACCTGGTGATCGAGTGGAACACGCAAAAGGCCCTGGCCGACTGGGGCGAATACGACCACCAGTACCGCGTGGAAGCCAGCGTCACCGACAGCTCGCGCCGCACGATCGCCGGACAGGGCAGCGTGCGGGCGCTGCGCCGCGCGTTCTTTGCCTTTGTGGACAACAAACTGGGCTTCTACCGCGCGGGCGACTTCGCCGACGTCGAAGTCCGCGCCGTGACCGCCGACGACAAGCCGGTGCAGACCAGAGGCAAGTTTGAAATCCACAAGGTCACGTTCACCGAACGCATGGACGAAAAGGGCATGCCGCGCGTGGACGAACAGAAAACCCTGATCAGCAGCAGCGACATGGCCACCGACGAACGCGGCCTGGCGTTCTGGCGCGAAAAACTGAAGGAAGCCGGAACCTTCGACCTGGTGTTCCGCACCAGCGACGAATGGGGCGCCGAAATCACCGGCAGCACGCGCGTGATTGTCAAGGCCGACACCTGGATGCCCGGCAGTTTCCGCTTCGGCACGCTCAGCCTGATTGCCCAGCAGCGCGTGTATGTGAAGGGCGAAAAGGCCCGCGTGCTGCTGGCCAGCGACTTCCGCGACGCCTGGATGCTGGTCAGCGTCATGGGCGGCCGCGAAGTGATCAGCCAGAGCTACGTGAACATGAGCGACGTGCAGGGCCAGCTTGAAATCGAGTTGACGGTGGACCGTGCCCACGTGCCCAACTTCCACATCAATGTCATGACCGTGCGCCGCGGCGAGATCAACACCACCACGCTGGAGCTGTTCGTGCCGCCCAATGACCAGTTCCTGGACGTTCAGGTCACCACCGACAAGCCCTGGTACCTGCCGGGCGACAAGGGCGTGCTGACCGTGACCGCAAAGGACAAGGACGGCAAACCCGCCAGCGCCGAGTTCGCGCTTACGGTGTTTGACCGCAGCATCACCTACATCATGCCCGACCGCACGCCCAACATCATGAAGCACTTTTACGGCGACCGGCGCGGCTACAACCTGAACTACATCAACAGCTACCACACCCAAGTCGGCACCCGCCAGTGGGACAAACAGAAGTGGGAAGAATACCGCTTCTACGGCGCGCCGCTGGGCTGGGGCGTGAACAACTGGCTGGAATGGGAACGCTATTCGTTTGACTTCAACAACCCCGCCAGCAAGTCCGACAAGTTCCGCGCCGGCTTTGACGGCGACGTCAAGAAGCTGGAAAAGAAAGCCGGCGAAAAACCCTCCGGCGACCCCGCCAGCGACAAGGCCGGCGAAAGCCTGCGCCGCAACCGCGTCGGCGGCCCCAGCGACTCGCGCTTTGCCGACGGCGAGGCCCAGGGCGAGGGCGGCCGCACCGGCGGCGCCCCGGCACCCGCCGCCCGCGCGCTCAAGGACGAAGCACCCGGCGAAATGGAACGCTCCAAGGAATCCAAGGATGCCGGCAACGAATCCAGCGAGGAAGCCAACCAGGAAGCCCCGCAGGGCATGGCCGCCCCGCGCGTGCGCAGCAACTTCAAGGACAGCGCGTTTTACAGCCACAGCGTCGTCACCGGCCCCGACGGCCGGGCCACAGTCGAGTTCACCTGGCCGGACAACCTGACCGACTGGCGCATTGCCGCCCGCGGCATCACAACCACCGCCCAGGTCGGCGAGGCCTTTGCCGGCGTCAAGGTCACCAAGCAGTTGATCCTGCGTGACCAGGCCCCGCGCTTCTTTGTCGAGGGCGACGTGGTGACGCTGTCGGGCATCATCATGAACCGTTACCCCAACCCGCTGGCGGTGCAGGCGCTGCTGACGCTCAACCCGGTGGACAGCGCCACCAAGGACGAAATCGGCCGGTTCTGCGGTTACGAACTGTTCCCGGAAACGCCCGACACCCGCAGCATCACCGTGGCGGCCGGCGGCGAAGTGCGCGTGGACTGGATGGTGCGCATGACCCGCAGCGGCCTGTTCCGTATCCGCATGTCGGCGCTCAGCGCCGTTGAGTCCGACGCCACGATGAAGGACTACAACTGCAAGGTGCGCGGCGCCGAGCTGTACCAGGCCGTCAACGCCGTGATCAAGGACGGCGAAACCAGCCAGAGCTTTGAAGTCAACCTGCCCGACAAGCTGGACCCGGCCCAGACCAGACTGGACCTGATGCTCAGCCCGTCGGTCGCGGCCCTGGCCATGGACGCCATTCCGTACCTGCTGGAGTTCCCCTACGGCTGCGTCGAACAGACCATGAGCCGCTTTTTGCCCGCCGTGGTGGTGCGCAAGACCCTGGCCGATTCCGGCATCAGCCTGGAAGAAATCGGCCAGCGCCGCGCGCAACTGGCCTATGAGGGCACCAACCCCCAGGCCGCCTACTGGTACAAGCACAACCCGGTGTTCAGCACGCCGACCATGAACGCGATCATTGACACCGGCATCCGGCGTCTGGCGATCATGCAGCGCGGCGACGGCGGCTGGGGCTGGTGGCAGTACGGCGACAGCGACACGTACATGAGCGCCTATGTGGTGTACGGCCTGCAGACCGCCAGAAACGCCGGCGTGGTGTTTGACACCAGCATGCTGGACCGCGGCGTGAACTTCCTGGCCGCCGAGGCCCGCAAGGAAAAGAACCTGCACCGCGCGGCCTACATCGCCTGGACGCTCAGCTTTGCCGGCAAGCCCGACAAGGAACTGCTGGACAGGGTGTATGACCGCCGCGACGACCTGACGCACCTCAGCCGCGCCATGGTGTGCATGGCCCAGTGGCTGGCCGGAGACAAGGAACGCGCCCGCATTCTGGTCAGCAACATCGAGGACTACCGCAAGGAAGACGCCCGCGTGGGCACCGTGTGGTGGGACGGCGGCCGCGAATACTGGTGGTGGTACAACGACAAGATCGAAACCAACGCCTTTGTGATGCAGGCCATCACCATGGTGGACCCCGGCAACAAGTACCTGGACCAGCACGTGCGCTGGCTGGCCCAGAACCGCAAGGGTTCACGCTGGAACAGCACCAAGGACACCAGCCACGCCGTGCAGGCGCTGATGGCCTTTGCCAAGGCCCGCGGCGAGCTGTCCCGCACCTACAGCGTGACGGTCAAGATGGACGGAAAAACGCTCAAGACCTGGGATGTCACGCCCCAGAACGTGTTTGCCCTGCAGACCAACCTGCGGCTGGACGGCGCCCAGCTCACGCCCGGCAAGCACGTGTTCACGATCGAGCGCACCGGCGGCGAGGGCAGGGTGTACTTCAGCAGCTTCTGCAGCTACTTCAGCAAGGAAGACAAACTGCCGGCCACGGGCAACGAGATCCACATTGACCGCAAGTACTTCAAGCTGGTGGAAAAGGTGGTCGAGGTGACGGTCAAGAAGCCCCAGCCCGACGGCAGCGTAAAGGAAGTGGTGGAAAAGCGCCTGGATTACGACCGCATCCCGCTGGAATACGGCGCCAGGCTGCAAAGCGGCGACCTGATCGAGGTTCAGCTTGGCATCACCGCCGACAACGACTACGAATACCTGGCCTTTGAGGACTTCAAGCCCGCCGGTTGCGAGCCTGTGGCCCTGCGCAGCGGCCAGGGGTTTGCCGGCGGACTGTGCCAGAACGTCGAGCTGCGTGACGACCGCGTGGCGTTCTTTGTCAGCTACATGCGTCAGGGTTACGCCGGCCTGAAGTACCAGTTGCGCTGCGAGGTGCCGGGCACGTTCAGTGCCCTGCCCACCCAGGGCGGCAGCATGTACGTGGCTGAAGTCCGCGCCAACAGCGAAGAATGGAAGTGCACCATCGCCGACAGGAAGTAAACCGCGCCGTTCAGCACAGGGCCCCCGCCGCCGCGGGGGCCCTGTCGTTTCCGCCACGCCCGGTCGCGCCGCCTAACGCGGGCGGGGCAGGTCGTATACGTTGGCCAGGGCGCGGTACTTGTCGCCCTGGTCCATGCCGCCCACGTTTTCCAGCACGCCGGCCTCCACCACCTGCCACTTGCCGTTTGCGGCGCGCAGCGTCATCTGCACCCTGCCGCCCCAGCGCGTCACCGGCTTCAGCCGCACGACTTTGTCGCCGTCCTTGCCGTCGCTGACGCTGTCCACTTCGGGTGACGCGGGCCTGGGGCTGTCGGCGGAGCGCTTCTGTTCCACTTCGGCCTCGGCTTTGGCCTTGTCCACCAGCTCGGGCGCGAACAGCGGCTCCAAAACGTCGCGGTAGGGCCCGATGGCGAGATTGAGCATGCGCGTCTGCAGGGCGGTTTCGCGCGCCAGCAGGCACAGATACAGCGCCAGCGCGGCCTTTTCAGGCGTGTCCTGGGCGGGTTCGGCGGGCTCGGCCGGGGCCTTCAGCGCCAGCAGGGAATAGATCATGGACAGCATGCCGGTTTCTTCGCGCCAGACCCAGGCGTTGTCGTCGTCCTTGCTCCAGTCGCGCTGGCGGCGTTCGATCCGGGCGATACGCCACTTGCCGTCGTCGCCCTTGCGGCAGGTAAAGCGCAGCCGCGACTCCCACACGCTTTCGTTGATCTGGCCGTCCTTTCCGGGCGCGCGGTTGATGGTCTTTTGCAGCGTTTCGACCAGCACCGCGCCGTTTTCGCCCTCGCTTTCGCCGGTGATGGTGGTGGGCTCGGCGCTGCGGTCTTTGGTCGGGTCGCGGTCGGTTTCTTCCTTGCGCGCTTTGGCCAGGGACTCGCGGGCTTCCTTGCCCAGCAGCTTTTCCTCCCACGGCGCCAGTGCCTTCCACTGCACAGCGTTCCAGGCGTCGCGGACCACCCGGTCGGCTTTGCGGGTGGTGTCGCGGCTGTCGGTAAACCCGCAATAGGCCTCGACCACGCCGCGGGCGGTGGACTGGTCCACCTTCTGGTGCACGACCAGTGTGGCCTTGAAGGTTTCCGGGCTGTCGCCCTGGGGCTTCCATTCATAGGGCGGCCGGGGCTGGGTGGCGGTCTGGGCGGCGACGGCGGCGGCCAGCAGCGGCAGCAGAAGCAGGAAAACAGCCTTGCGCATGGGTTTCTCCGTTGGGTTGGCCCTTAATGTGTACGGGGGCGCCGGGCGCGGGGCAAGCTTTGGCTGCACGGGACGGGGCCGCAAACTATCCTCTGCGCCATGAACGATTCGCCGCCGGGCATCAGTTTTTGGCGCGAGGCGCTGCTGACGGTGCTGATCGCCACGCTGCTGGGCGCGTTTGTGCACACCAACCCCGGCTTTCTGGATCTTGGCAACGGCGAGCAATGGCACTGGCAGCGTTCGCCCGGCATTGTCATGGGCGACAGCGGCTATCACATCCGCATGGGCTGGCTGTACCGCACCGGCGAAGCCCAGGCCGCGGGCCCGAACTTTCACTGGACGCGGCTGTCGGTGTGGAACGGGCGGTTTTCGGACAAGGACTTTCTGTATCACATTTATCTGATCCCGTTTACCGGTTTTGCCCGCGACGCCTGGGACCACGACGGGCTGGTCAAGGGCGCCAAGGTGGCCTCGGCGGCGGGTTACGGCCTGCTGGCGCTGGCGCTGCTGTGCGCGCTGCGGCTGGCGGGCGTGCGGCCGGCGTGGCCGTTTGTGCTGCTGGTGGCGGCGACAAGCTGGCTGTTCCTGCTGCGGATGATGGAGGCGCGCTCGTGGGCGTTTTCGGCGGCGTGCGCGGTGCTGGGGTGGGTGTTTCTGCTGCGGGGCAACCGCGCGGCGGTGTTCTGCACCGGCGTGGTGTACACGCTGTCGTACACGGCGTCGCACATTCTGGTGGTGCTGGCGGTGTTTCAACTGGCGGCGCGGCTGGTGCTGGGGCCCGATGCCGGTTCGTCGCGGCGGGCGGACCTGCGGCGCAACGCGGCGCTGCTGGGCATGGCGGTGCTGGGTCTGGCGGCGGGCACACTGCTGCACCCGCAGCCGCTGGAACTGGTGCGCCTGTGGTGGGTTCAGAACGTGCTGGTGCTGTACATGCACAGCGGCGGCGAGGTGACGGGTCTGGTGGCCTCGATTTCGCAGGCCGCGCTGGGATGGGAGCGCGTGCCGCGCGATCTGGCCCTGCCGCCGCAGTTGTTCGGGGCCGAACTGAGGCCGCCGGCGGCCTACACGCTGTGGGCGGGCTGCGGCGCGGCGCTGGCGCTGCCGGTGCTGATGCTGGCCGGCGCGCTGGTGCTGCGTTGCCGGCCGGCGCGCGACAGCCTGATGAGCATGGCGATCGCGGCCGGGCTGCTGGCGCTGGTGGCGCGTTCGATCCGCTTTACCGAATACGCGCTGCCGTTTGCGGCGCTGGCCTGCGGGTTGTGGACGCGCGACTTTCTGGCGTCGGCGCGGCTGCGCGCTTGGCTTTCGGGCGCGCGTCGGGCGGTCGCGCGGCGGGTCGCAACCGGGGTGCTGGCGGCGGCGGCGCTGGCGCAACTGCTGGTGCTGCGCCACGAGGTGCCGTTTCTGCCGCTTTCCATGTTTCCGACCATGGTTGCGTGGCTGGAAAGCCACGACGAAGTGCGCGGCAAGCTGGTGTACAACCTGTCGTGGGACTCGTTTCCGGACCTGTTTCTGGTGCGGTCGGACTGTGACTACGCCGCGGGTCTGGACCCGGCCTTTGTGGCCGCGGCGGGTACGCGCCAGTCGCAGGTGTTCATCAACCTGTCGCTGGGCCGGGTGCATTACGTGGCGGGCAGCGGCGCCGAACTGGCCGAAGTAATCCGCACCGAAATTGGCGCGGACTATCTGTTTGTGACCCGGTTTTCCAACCCGGTGCTGTACGACGGGCTTCAGCAGATGGCCGGCCACGGGCTGATCCAGACCGTATTCATTGATGAAACCGCGGGCTGCGCCCTGTTTCGTGTACGCCCATGAGCCACGACGCGACAACCGCCGGCATGGCCCGCGGCCCGCTGTGGCCCCAGGCCGTGGCGGTGTTTCTGGCCGGGCTGGTGCTGGGCGCGTTTCTTCAGATCAACCCCGGTTACGTGAGCGCCGGCGGCGACTCGCAGTGGATGTGGCAGCGCAGCCGGGGCCTGCCGCCCGGCGACGGGTACTATCACATCCGCATGGCCTGTTTGTACCGCACCGGCGAAATCCAGGCCGCGGGCGGCAACTTTCACTGGACGCGTGAATCGTTGTGGAACGGCGGCTTTGCCGACAAGGACTATCTGTATCACCTGGCGCTGGTGCCGTTCACGTTTCTGGCGCGCGACGGGGGCGATTACGACGGGCTGATTGCCGGCGCCAAGCTTTCGGCCGCCGCGGGCACGGCGCTGCTGGCGCTGGCGTTCTGGGGGGCGCTGGCGCTGCTGGGCGTGCCGCGGCCGTGGCTGTGGGTCGCGGTTCTGGCCGCCGCGGGCGGGCGCATGCTGCTGGCGCGGGCCTCGGAACCGCGAAGCTGGGTGCTGGGCGTGGCGTTCTGTCTGCTGGGGCACGCGCTGCTGGCACGGCGCATGCGGGCGTGGCTGTTTGTGCTGGCCACGGCCTATGTGCTGGCGTACACGGGTTCGCATCTGCTGCCGGCGCTGGCGGGGCTGCGGCTGGTCGCGGCGCTGGCGCTTCCGCCGTCGGGCCAGTCGCGGGCGGTGGCGCTGCGGCACGAGGCGCTGTCGCTGGCGGCGGTGCTGGCAGGGTTTGCCGCCGGGTGGCTGTTGCACCCGCAGCCGGAAAACCTGGCGCGCCTGTGGTGGGTCCAGAACGTGCTGGTGCCCCAGGCGGCGAATTACGGCCACGTGCCCCAGGCGCTGCGCCCGTTGTCAGAGGCGATTCTGGGCTGGGCGCCGGGCACGCCCTGGCCCAGCATGACGCCGGCGCTGTTCGGCGGCGAGATGCGCCCGCCCGGGCTTGCCCGCCTGGCCGCCGATTTCTGGTATGTCGCGGCGGCGCCGCTGGCCATGGGCGCCATGCTGGCGCTGCGCCGGAGGCCGGGGCGCGAGGCCGTTCTGGCCACGGTGGTGGCGGCGGGCTTTACGATGCTGCTGGTGCGGCACGAACGGTTTGCCGAATACGCCGCGCCGTGGTGGGCGCTGGCGCTGGCGCTGTGGCCGTGGCCGCGGCTTGCGTGGCGGCCGGTTCTGCCGGCGGCGGTCGTCTTGCTGGCGGCGGCTGTGGCCGTGCAGGCGGCACGGGCGGGCAACGCGCTGGGGTATCTGGGGCCGGGCGTGTTCCGCCCCTGCGGCGACTGGATGGCCGGCCAGCCGGAACTGCGCGACGCGGTGGTCTACAACCATTCCTGGGACGCATTTTCGGAACTGTTCTTTTACCGGCCCGACGCCTCGTACATGGTGGGACTGGACCCGATGTTCGCCGTGGCGCGCGGCACGGAAAACAGCCGTCGCTGGTTGCTGCTGATGCAGGGCCGAGCCGGAGAGGTGGCGCCCGACGGGCCGGGCCTGGTGCGCGTGCTGCGCGATGACTTCGGGGCGCAGTACCTGTTTGTGCACCGGCTGACGTCACAGCGGTTCTTTGACCAGACGCTGCAGATGGCGCGGTCGGGTCAGCTTGAGGTCGCCTTTGACGGGCGCGGGCAGGGCTGCATGCTGTACCGCCTGCCGCGCGCGCCCTGAGCCGCTATTCACGCTCGGGCGGCAGCCACTGCTCGACGCGGCCCTTGAGCAGCCCCAGCGCGCCGCAGCGGCCGGTGGCGGCGCCCTCAATCAGACTTCTGGCCTTGGGCCGGTCAAAGCCCAGAAAGTACAGGCCGACACAGAACTCGGCAAAGCGGTCAGGCTCGGCATCGGCCAGCCAGTGGCGCGGCACGGTCGCAAGCTCGCGCTTGAGGGTGTGGCGGAAGAGGTCGGCGCGGCGCTGGGCTTCGGCGGGGTTGGGCGCGTCCACCAGAAAGAAGTCGGCCAGGGCGGAAAGCGCGCCGTAGGCCGGGTCGTCGGAGGGCAGGGCGCGGGCGAAGGCGGCCCACAGTTCCTTGCGCGCGGCCAGTCCGCCGGGCGAAAGCTGGGGGTGTTCCTCGCGGGCCAGAATCTGAAGCGCGCGCGCCCACAGCCGGGCCGAGGGGTCGGCGGTGGCGGCGGCGCAGACGGCCAGCCAGTCAGAGGCGCTTTCCAGCGCGGCGGTGTCGGCCGGGCCCATGCTCAGGCGCGCCAGCCATGACGCGCGCGCCAGCGGCCGCACCAGGCGTTCGTTGTCCACGCCGTAGCCGCCGGCGGCGGCGGCCAGCAGTTCGGCCAGTTCGGTCAGTTCGGGCGCGGCCGGCGGTTCGTTGGCCGGTGCCGTGGCGCCGGCCAGCAGTTCGGCCCAGCGCTGTTCAAACAGCAGCACGACCGCCGGGACAAACACGCCCCCGTGGCGCCGGTAGCCGGCCGTTGCCAGGCGGCGCAGCGACTGGCGCGCCTGGGCCAGAGACGCCGGGTCGGCCGCGGCCAGGCGCAGGCCGGCGCTTTCCAGCAGCGCCTCGGCCACCAGGTGCGGCGCGACCAGCGCGTTGCCCGCCACATAGTCGTAATACAGCAGCGCCCGTTGCGGCTCGGCGGCCACGGCGCGGGCAGACTGGATCGCGGCGTGAAACACGCGGGCCTGGTGGGCCGGGCCGCTGATCAGCCGCGCGGCCCGAAGCTGGGCCAAAGCGGCCTCGTCGCGCTCGCGCGCGGTTTCCAGGGCCGCCAGCCGCACCAGCACGCGCGCGCGCAGCACCGGGTCGTCGGCCAGATCGCGCGCCTGGGCAAGGTCCGCCGCGGCGGCCTCGGGGCGGCCCAGCGCCAGGTGGCAGCGCCCGCGCAGAAAGTGCAGCCTGGCGCGCTCGGCGCGGGATTCGGGCGTTGGCGCCGCGGGCGCGGAACTCAGGCGCGCCGCCGCGCGCGCCCCGGCCTCGGCGTACTGGCCCACGGCAAACAGCAGCTCTTCGGCGGCGTGGCGGTGGTCGCGGTGGCTGACGGTCACGTTGCGCACGCCCAGCCTGTCGCAGTCGGCGCTGATGCCGAACCGCTGGCGCTCGATGCGCACACCGGCGCGGGTTTCGCCCACCAGGGCCGGGAAGTCGTCTTCATATTCAAAGGAAGCCACAACCGTCGTGGTGGCCAAATCAGTCAGGGCAAACGCCAGCGCCTGGGCGCGGCGCGTGATCGCGAAGTTGTACCAGCGGCCGTCTTCCAGCAGCGGCAGACCGTCGCCGCGCAGGCCGCTGAACACCGGCACGCCCAGCCGCCGCAGCACAAACTGGTGCGCCGCGCCGTCGCCCAGCGCGATCGTGTAGGCCGTGTCGTCCGGGTTGTGGTCTTCGGGCGACCCGACCAGAAGGTTCACCGGGCCGGTGGTGCCGGCGGCCGACAACTGGGCCTGCAGGGTAAAATCGCCCCAGCACGCGGCGGCGCGCGGGGCGATCAGGATGCGGCCTTCGCCCTCGCGGGTGAGCTGCAGTTCGTCGCCCTGGGGCCGGCGCACCGTGGCGTTGGCCTTGACCCACGAGCCTTCGTCGCCGAACAGGCGGTCAATTTCCGTGTCGTTGGTGCGCTCGACGTCGCGGGTCAGGTCTTCGACGTAATAGGTCGCGCCCGGGTCGGGCTCGTTGCCGGCCAGTGTGCTCAGGTCCGTGTACACGATGCCCGCGGCCACGCCGGCGGCCAGCAGCAGCACCGCCGCGGCGGGAACGAACCGCCGCGCGCGCGACCACAGGCGCGACAGCCGCCCGCGCGAACGGGCGTGAACCCAGTCGCCGCGCAGAAAACGCTCCAGGTCGTCGGCCAGGTCCTGGGCGGACTCATAGCGCCTGCCGGGGTCGTTCTGCATGGCGCGTTCGACAATCGCGCGCAGGTCGGCGGGCACGTCTTCCAGCGCCTGGCGGGGCCAGCGCGGGCCTTCGCTTTCGGCGACCTTGACCATCAGCGCGTAGGCGCTTTCGCCCTCGACCGGGCGCTTGCCGGTCAGCAGCGTGAACAGCGTGGCGCCCAGCCCGTACACGTCGCTGCGCTTGCCCACGCGGGCGCGTTCGCCACGCGCCTGTTCGGGCGACATGTACGCGGGCGTGCCCATGCTTACGCCGGTCTGGGTCAAGGCGTTGCTGTGGCTCAAGTCCTGGGCCAGGCCGAAATCCGTCAGCACCGGCGTTTCGTCGCGGCGCAGGATGATGTTGCCGGGCTTGATGTCGCGGTGCACGATGCCCGCGTCATGGGCCTGCTGCACGCCGCGCGCCACGGCCTCGATCAGCGCCGCGGCCTGGTCGGGCCCCATCGGCCCGCGCCGCACCGCGGTTTCGGCGTCTTCGCCCTCGATGAACTCCATGGTGAAGAAGGCGTGGCCGTCAATCTGGCCGGCCTCGTAGACGTGAACGACGTTGGGGTGGCTGACCTTGGCCACGTTTTCGATTTCGCGGCGAAAGCGTGTCAGGGCGTCGTGGTCGGTGGCGAAACTGGCCGGCAGCAGCTTCAGCGCCACCGGGCGCTGCAGGTCAAGCTGCCAGGCGCGGTAGACGCGTGCCTGGCCGCCGCGCGGCAGTTCCTTTTCAATCAGAAAGCGGCCGACCTCCTGTCCGACCTTGGGCAGGGGCAGAATGTGCAGGCCGGAATCCGAAGTGTTCTCCACGTGGTTGCCGCGTCCCCGGGGCCGTAAAGCGCCTGATTGTAGCAATCGGCACGGCCGGTGGTGAGAGTTCAACCCGGCCCGACCCCGGATTGACACACCCCCCTTTGCCGCTAGCATCCCCCCCACGTTTTGGCGGAGCAAACGGTTTGCGACAGGCCCGATTTGTCCTTCCCCTGCTGGTGGTTGCCCTTGCGGCGGTGCTGGCGGTGCGCCTGGCCTCGGCCCAGGCCCGCGAGCCCTACGAGTTCAAGGTAGACCCGGCCAAAGACGACATTACCGCCGGGGCGGGCGAGCTTGCGATTGAGCCGCGCTTTCGCGCCGTGGCCGACGACCGCTTTCCCTATGAGGTTTACTTCAACACCCGGCGCCACGGCAGCACGAGCGAGGGCGGCCGCGCCGTGGATGCCTTTACCCGCCACGAGAACTGGCTGGTGCTGGCGATGCTGGAACTGGCCGAAGATGAACAGGAAGGCCGCACCGACCTGCGGCTGGGCGTGCAGTACGAACAGCTTTCATTTCTGGTGGACAACGGCCGCGGGCGTTACGCGGGCTACATCGGGCCCGGCAGCGACGGCCGCACCGCCAGGTTCCAGGAGGTTCTGGCCGACGGCACGCGCAGCGACGTGCTGAACATCCCCGGCTGGGTGGGCATCAACGCCACCAACATGGAATCCGCCCGCAGCAACCAGAGCCTGACCGGCGCCGCCAGCGCGTTCTTCAGCGTGGACGAAACCGGCCGGCTGTACAACGACCAGTACTTTGCCGACTTCAACGTGGCCGACCAGCGCAACCAGCCCGGTCTGCTGGTCAACCCGGTGCATCTGGCGCTGGGGCTGAGCGCGCAGTTCAACAAGGGCACGCGGCTGAAGATCGGCGAAACGGTCGAGGTTACGCGGCGTTTTCCGGTGGGGCCGGTGCCGGGCGCCACGGCGCAGTACCGCTTTACGTACAGGCTGGAACGGCTGTACGGCACGCTGGCCGAGCCCGCGGCGGCGCGGTTCAGCTTTACCGCCGTGCCGGTGACGGCGGCCGTCAGCCAGACCCTGGACGGAATCCAGGTGCGCTTTGACGCCCCCGAGGTGAAAAACGGCGTGCTGCTGTACGACCTGGCCAAGGGCGTGGCGGCCGACGTGACCTGGAGTATCAGCCTGCGCGGCACGGCCACGCAGGCGGGCTTGAGCAGCGACTTCGGCATGGAGGCTGACTTCCGCGCCACGTTGCGCCGCAAGCCCAGGACAGGCAGCTAGCACGGCGGCCCACGGGCCGCCTTTACAATTTTACGGACAGGGCTCCGGTTCTGTCCGGGAGACAAGAAGGATCAGCGGTCCGGCGCGCGCTCGCGCATTTCGCGGGCGGCCGGGACGGAATCATGGCCACCAGCAGGTACCGGGTGCGTTTTGAGAAACGCGACGCGTTGCGTTTCATCAGCCACCACGACCTGATGCGCGTCTTCGAACTGGCGTTGCGCCGTTCGGGGCTTTCGGTGGCCTTCACGCAGGGGTTCAACCCCCACCCGCGGGTTTCGTTTGCGGTGGCACTTCCGCTGGGCGTCGAGAGCCTGGACGAGATCGTGGACATTGATCTCGAACACGGGCCCGAGGCGCCCCGGCCCGAAGAGCTGCTTCAGGTGCTGGGGCGGCAGATGCCGCCGGGTCTGACGCTGACCGCCGCGCAGGTCGCCACAGGGCGCCCGCGTGTGGTGGCGGCCGAATACCGGTGCGAACTGCCCGACGGCGCTGATCCCGAAGGTCTGCGGCAACGGCTGGACGGGTTTCTGGCGGCCGGGTCTTACCCCTTTTCGCGCTCGCGCGGCCAGGGCAAGGCGGCACGCCACTTTGATGCCCGTGCCTTTGTGCACGCGGCCCGGTTGCAGGGGCGCACGCTGTTCATGCGCCTGCGCACCGGGGCCGAGGGTGGCATGAAACCGGCCGATCTGCTGCAGATTCTGGGGCTTGACCCCCTGGGCGTGCTGGTCACCAAGACCCGCACCGTCCTTGACGAAGCTCTCCCGGACGCCGGGCCCGACGGGCCGCAACAGGCGGCCCAGCAAGGGTGAACATGTCTCGCAGAATTCTGATGAACGTGGCCGACGGCGACGAATGCCGCATTGCGGTTATCGAAGACGGCCGGCTGTTTGAATACTTTGTGGACCGGCCCAGCCAGCTCAAGCACGTGGGCAACATCTACAAGGGCGTGATCCAGAACGTCGAGCCCGGCATCCAGGCCGCGTTTGTGGATATCGGCCTTGAGCGCAACGGCTTTCTGCACGTCAGCGACGTGCTGTATGCCTATGAGAACAACCCGCCGTTGACCGAGCTGTTCCCGCGCACGCTGCGCATCCGTGAGCCGCTGCCCGAAGAGTCCATGCTGTCCAACAGCAGCGAACAGGATGTCGAAGAGGTGGACGAGTTCGTGGGCACCGGCGACGTGCCCAAGGTGACGCCCCCGGCCGACAACGGCGCCGCGCCTGAAAACGGCGCCCCGCGCGAGGCCGAGTTTCTGGACCGGCTGAACGAACCCCAGCCCGGCCAC
Source organism: Planctomycetota bacterium (assembly GCA_015075515.1). Taxonomy (GTDB): domain Bacteria; phylum Planctomycetota; class UBA8742; order UBA2392; family UBA2392; genus H3-PLA7. Next base: position 387,818 of record JABTUE010000001.1, on the reverse strand, counting down.
CGGCTGACTGATTCGCCCCTGGTCGTGGATCCGCCGTCACCCGAGCCGATGCCGGAAACCCCGCCGCCGGCGCCGCAGGCCGAATCCGTGCCGCGCGACAACGCCGGCGACCAGGGCGAAGAGGACGACGACGACGAAGGAGACGATGAAGGAGACGGCGACGAGGTGACGCCGGCGGCGAGCCCAGCCAGCGCGCCGGTACCCCTTGCCCTGACGGCCAGCCGCGCGCCGCCGTCGCCGCCGTAGCGCCGCCGCGGTGGACGCCGCCGCCGCGAAGCCCGCGAAGCCGCCGCGCGCTGCCGCCGAAAACCAGCGCCGCGACCGCCGACGCAGGCCCTAGCCGATCAACCCGCGCAAACCGCCGCCGAGCAGACCAACCGCCGCATAACCCAGGCGGGCCTCCGCCCAGCCGCAGCCCGCGGCGCAGGACGCCCCCGCGCCCGTTGACGAGCCGCAGCCCCATCCGGCCGCCGGGCCCCAGGCCTCGCGCCCGCCGCGCCAGAAAAAACGCCGCCTGCCCAAAAAGCGCGGCGGTCATCTGCCAAAGCGCCTGTTCGAAGACGGCACGCTGCCCCCGGACATGCTGCCGCCTGAATCCGGCAACACCGGTCCGGCGCCCTCCGGCGGCGACGGTTCGGCCCCGCCCAACGGCCCGGCCCTGCGCTTTCACCGCGGGCCGCTGCCGCGTATCCAGAACCTGCTCAAGCGCGACCAGGAAGTGGTGGTCCAGGTCGCCAAGGCCAGCCAGGGCGGCAAGGGCCCCGGCCTGACCAGCATGATCAGCCTGCCCGGCCGCTATATGGTGCTGACGCCCAACAGCCAGCGCGGCGGTGTCAGCCGCAAGATTGAAGACGGCGGCGCGCGCAACGAGCTGCGCAAGATTCTGGACCGGCTGCCGGTGCCCGAGGGCATGGGGGTGATCATCCGCACCGCGGCGATCAACCGCAGCTTTGACGACCTGAACCGTGACCTGAACTATCTGCTGCGTCTGTGGAACGTGATCACGTCGCGCATTGCCGAGGCGCCGGCGCCGGCGCTGCTGTACAGCGACAGCGACCCGGCGATCCGCACCGTGCGCGATTACTTCACGGCCGAAACCGAAGAGATCGTGATTGACGACCGCGCGGTCTACGAGCGCGTGCTGGGGTTCTTTGACCAGTTGATGCCCAGCTTCAAGGACCGCGTGAAGCTGTACGACGGCGAAGTGCCGCTGTTTTTCGCCGAAGGCCTGGAGGGCCAGATCGAGCGCATCTTTGACAAAAAGGTGAACCTGAAATCCGGCGGCTATCTGTACGTGGAACAGACCGAGGCGCTGGTCAGCATTGACGTCAACAGCGGCAAGTTCACGTCTGCCGGCGACGCCGAGCGCACGGCGTACCTGACGAACCTGGAGGCGATTCCGGAAATCTGCCGCCAGCTCCGGCTGCGCGATCTGGGCGGCATCGTGTGCTGCGACCTGATTGACATGATGAGCGCCAAGCACCGCGGCGAAATCGAAAACGCCCTGCGCCGCGAACTGCGCAAGGACCGCGCCCGCACCAAGGTCGCGCGCATGAGCCCGTTTGGCGTGATTGAACTGACCCGCCAGCGCGTGCGCCCCAGCATCAAGGCCTACACCTACGTCAGTTGCCCCACCTGCAACGGCTTTGGCATGGTGCATTCGGCCGAAACCATGTGCCTGAGCCTGATCCGGCGCATGAAGCTGGCGCTGTGCGAGCCGCGTGTGATCGAACTGGTCGTGCAGGTGCACCCGCACGTGCTGTCGCACCTGCACAGTGAGTTCCGCGAGGACATTGACCTGCTGGAGGAAGAGTTCGACAAGGCGCGTGCTGTTTGAATATGCCCGGCGACCTGACGCTGGGCCAGTCGCGCTTCTACTACGTGAACGACCGCCAGGTCCGCGTGGTCTATGACATGGACCAGCGCATCAACTCGTTTGTGCGCAACGAAGCCCACAAGGTGCGCAGCAACGTCGCGCCGCCGCCGGCAGCCACGGGCGCGCCGGGCACGACCTTTGCCACCGGCGAACGCCGCGAGGGCAAGCGCCGCCGGCGCGGCGGCCGCCGCCAGCGCGAACGCGAACAGCAGCGCCTGCAGCGCACCCAGCGCATCCAGACGGAAGCCGAAAAGGCCGTCAGCTTCGGCGCCGACCTGCCCGAACTGCCGCCCATGGAGGTGATCCGCCAACCCCAGCCCGCGCCCCGCCCGCAAGGCGAGCCAGCAGGCCCGCAGCCACAGCCGGGCCGCGAGGGCGGCCGGCGGCGCCATGGACGTGGCCGTGGCCGCGAACGCGAACGCGCGCAGGGCGCAGGTCAGGGTCAGGGCCAGGATCAGCAGGCGCCGGCACGCGAACAGGAGTCCTCCGTTCGGCAGGCCCAGGACAGGCAGGCCCCCGACACAGCCGATACTTCACCATCGCGCGAGCACGCGCCGCCTGTTTCGCAGCCGGAACCGGCGCGCAACGCCGCTGAATCCGCGCCGCCACAGCCCGCACCCGCCGGCGACAGAAAAACCGCGCGCCGCCGCAAAACCGCCGACGGCGAGGCCAAACCCAGATCCACCGGCAAGCGCAAGGCCGCCACCGGCGACAAGAAGCTGGCCAAAAAGCCCGCGGCCAAAAAACCGGCGGCCCGACGCGCGCCGAAGAAGAAGGCCGAATGACGCGCGCGGGCGGCGCCGACGGCAATGCCCGCGTCGCCCGGCCTGTTATGCTTGGGGTATGGCCCGCCAAAACACGTCTACAGGCTTCATTGACCCGCCCGCCGGGCCGTTTGTCGCGCTGGATTTTGAAACCAGCGCGCCCGACCCCGGCAGCGCCTGCAGCGTCGGGCTGGTGCGCGTCGAGCGCGGGCGCGTCACGCGCCGCGTGCGCCAGTTGATCCGCCCGCCCAACCACGAGATCTGGTACACGGACATCCACGGCCTGACCCTGGCCGACCTGCATGACAAGCCCAGTTTCGGACAGGCCTGGCCGGTGCTGCGCGGGCTGTTTGAGGGCGTGGGGTTTCTGGCCGCGCACAACGCGGGTTTTGACCGCGCCGTGCTGCTGGCCTGCTGTTACAACGCCGGCATTGACCCGCCGGACCTGCCCTGGGTCTGCACGGTGCGCCAGGCACGCCGCACGCTGGGCATCCGCCCCGCCAATCTCAACCACGTGGCAAAGGTGATGGGCCTTGAATTGAACCACCACGACGCGCTGAGCGACGCCGAGGCCTGCGCCCGGATCGTGCTTGCCGCCGGAAAGTTCTGGCCCCTAGGCGCTATCAGGCCGTGGCAGAAGTCGCCTCGAGGCGACTTCTGCCACGGGCGACAGCCCGGCTCGCGGCGTGAAGTTCTCGCGCGCCGGCCCGTGCAGTCGCGCGGGCGGGCAGGGCGTTGAGAAGCACTTCTCAACGCGCCCTGCTATGCTTGCCCCAGAAACTTCAGCGCGTTGTCCAGGCGCCTGAGCGTTTCGGCCTTGCCCAGCACCAGCATGCTTTCCACCAGTGGCGGGCTGACCGTCGCGCCGGTAAGCGCCACGCGCACCGGGCCCAGAAACGGGCCGATCTTCTGGCCCAATGCCTCGGCTTTGGCGCGGAACGCGGCATCCAGCGCGTCTTTGGCGCCGGGCGCGGCAAAGTCCTGGGCGGCCAGGATCGCGCGCGCTTCCTTCAATGCCTGCACCGCGCCCTCGGGCGTCTGCTTTTTGGGCACGAACGCTTCGCGCGTGAAGGCGAACTCGCCGGTGAAGAACATGGGCAGGTAATCCGCGGCCTCGACCAGCGTGTGCAGGCGTTCCTTGATCAGCGGCATGATCGGCAGCAGCGCGTCCGGCTGTTTCGCCACGCGTGCCGTAAGTTCACCCGCCAGCCCGCCCAGGATGCGGCTTTGGCGCCGGCGCTTCTGCTCGAAGTCTTTGAGAAACGTTTCCTGCGGCAGTTCGGATTCGGGCAGATCGGCCAGTTCGGCCTCGCGCCCGGCCAGCAGTTTGCACTGTTCCACAATCCGCGCGGCCAGGTCGGCGTCGTCAAGTCTGCGGATGTATTCGCCATTGAGCCAGTGCAGTTTCTGCAGGTCAAAGATCGGTCCGCCAATGTTCACCTTGGCCAGATCAAAGTGCTGCAGAAACTCCTGGTAAGTGAAGATCTCCTGGTCATTGGGCAGGGAAAAACCCATCAGTCCCAGAAAGTTGCGCAGGGCCTCGGGCAGAAACCCGGCGTCGCGGTACCACAGCAGGCTGGTGGGGTTCTTGCGCTTGCTGATCTTGCTTTTGTCCTTGTTGCGCAACAGCGGCATGTGGGCGAACACGGGGATTTCCCAGCCAAAGGCGCGGTACAGCTCGAAGTGAATCGGCGTGCTGGGCAGCCACTCCTCGGCCCGGATCACGTGGGTGATCTTCATGGCGTGGTCGTCCACGGCCATCGCCAGGTGATAGGTGGGAAAGCCGTCGCTTTTCAGCATCACGGCGTCCTGCTGTTCGGCGGCGTCAAAGCTCAATTCGCCGCGGAACAGGTCGTGCACCTTGATCGTGCCCTCGCGCCGCAGCTTCAGCCGCACCACGTGCGGCTTGCCCGCCGCGTCGTTGGCGGCGATCTGTTCGGGTGTCAGGTTGCGGCACAGTCCGTCGTAGCCCACAAACTTGGATTTTTCGGCCTGCTGGATCTTGCGCAGTGTTTCCAGCCGTTCGCTGGTGCAATAGCACTTGTAGGCCCTGCCTTTGGCCACCAGTTCGTCGGCGGCCTGTTTGTACAGCGGCAGGCGTTCGCTCTGGCGGTAGGGGCCGTAGGGGCCGCCGGGGCCGTGCTCGGGCGGGCCTTCGTCGGGCTGAAGGCCCAGCCACTTCAGGGCTTCAAAGATCTTCTGTTCGCTGTCGGCGACATAGCGGGTGCGGTCGGTGTCTTCAATGCGCAGAATAAACCGGCCGCCGGTCTTGTCGGCCATGGCGCGGTCGAACAGGGCCATGTAGGCCGTGCCGACGTGCGGGTCGCCGGTGGGGCTGGGGGCAACGCGAACTCGTGCGGGCGTGGTCATAAGGCGCGCGAGGGTAACTCAAAACCGGCAATGAGCAAGGAAACAGCCGTTGCGCCGCCCGCCGGTGTTCACGCGCAGTGGTTGGCCTCAATTGCCTTGATGTCCACGCCTTCGGGCACGTGCATCTTGGCCAGGCCGCCCTCGCTGGTTTCGCGGTAGCGTTCCTGCATGTCTTCGCCCGTGGCCTTCATGGTGCGCACCACGGTGTCAAACGGGATCTCGTGGCTGCCGTCGGACAGCAGCGCGTAGTCGGCGCAATCCACGGCGCGCATGGCGCCCACGGCGTTGCGTTCAATGCACGGAATCTGCACCAGCCCCGCCACCGGGTCGCAGGTCAGTCCCAGGTGGTGCTCAATGCCCATTTCGGCGGCGTATTCGATCTGTTTGCTGTCGCCGCCCATCAACTGGGCGGCCGCGGCCGCGGCCATGCTGCAGGCGGTGCCGACCTCGCCCTGGCAGCCCACGGCGGCGCCGCTGATGCTGGCGTTGTGCTTGACAAAGTTGCCCACCAGCCCGGCCGTGGCCATCGCCCGCAGAATCTGCCGGTCGTCGGCGTTGAGCGTTTCCTTGAGCCAGCGCAGCACCGCCGGCATCACGCCGCAGGCGCCGCAGGTGGGCGCTGTCACCACCGTGCCGCCGCTGGCGTTTTCTTCGCTGACCGCCAGGGCATACGAGGTCAAAAGCCCCGTGCGTTGCAGGTTGCCGGGCCGGCCCTTGGCCTGCTGGTAGTGGCGGTGGGCCTTGCGCTTGAGCTTCAGCGCGCCGGGCAGGGTGCCGTAGCTTTCCAGGCCGCGCTCGATGGCTTCCTGCATGGCCTTCCAGCAGGTGGCCAGATAGTCCCAGATATCCTTGCCCTCAACGTGTTCCACGAATTTCCACAGCGGTGAGTTGTGTTTGGCTGCCCAGTCGAGCGCCTCCTTCATGGTCTTGACCGGGTAAATGCGCGCCGGCGCGCTGCCGCCGTCGCCGTCCAGAAGCGCCCCGCCGCCCACACTGTAGACCTGCCAGGTGACGGCGCTTTGGCCGGCATCATCCAGTGCCTCCCAGGTCATGCCGTTGGGGTGCAGCGGCATGCGCTCGCGCGGCTTCCACTGGATGTCCAGTTTGCGGCCCGCAAACACCTGAAGAATCGCCGTATCCGTCAGGTGGCCCTTGCCGGTGGCGGCAAGGCTGGCAAACAGCGTGACGCGGTACGCCGGGGCGTTGGGGTTGCGTGCCAGAAACAGTTCGGCCGCGCGCTTGGGGCCCATCGTGTGCGAGGCCGAAGGCCCCGCGCCGATGCGGTACAGCTCGCGCAAGGATTCCATGGGGAACTCCCGCAGGGTGACGCGGGAGCGAAACACTAGCGGTTTTGGCGGGGGCGTAAAGGCAGGGGTTGATGCGGGTGCAGGTTCGGGTGCAGAATCAGGCATGGGTACAGGTTCAGGTCAAGGTTCAGGTCAAGTCCCAGATCACGGATCCAATCTTGATCTTGACCTTGACCCCAACGCCGACCGCAGTCCCGAACCTGAACCTGCACCCAGACCTGCTGCTCAATCCCACAACCCGGTCGAGTAGTAGCGTTCGCCGGTGTCGGGCAAAAGCGTCACGATGCGCGCCTCGGGTTCGCGGGCGGCGATTCTGGCCGCGGCGGCGATGTTGGCCCCGGCGCTCTGGCCCACAAAGATGCCGTTTTGCGCCAGCAGCCTGCTGTGCTCAAAGGCTTCCTCAATTGTGACCTCGACGCGGTCGTCCACCAGGTGTTCATGAAAGTTGACGGGCCGGATGTCGTTGGGGTTCTTCAGCGGCTTGAGGCCTTCAATGCCGGGGAATTCTTCGGGCTGCATCAGCACCACCTTCAGCGCCGGGTTGTGTTCCTTCAGCCGCCGGGCAATGCCGGTCAGCGTGCCGCCGGTGCCCACGCCGCTGATGAAGTGCGTGGCGTCGCCGCCGCCCTGGCGCAGAATCTCCACGGCTGTTCCGTTGTAATGCGCGTGCCAGTTCGCGGCATTGCTGTACTGGTCCACCAGCAGGTATTTGTCCTCGTGATCGTGGGCCAGCCGGTGGCAGTGCCGCATGGCTTCGTCGTAGCCCAGCAGCGGGTCGGTCAAAATCACTTCGGCGCCGTGGGCCCGGATGCGCCGCAGACGTTCCTGGCTGGCGTTGCCGGGAATCACCAGCGTGACAGGTATGCCCAGCGCCGCGCCGATCATGGCATAGGCGATGCCGCTGTTGCCGCTGGTGCTGTCCAGCACGCGGCGGCCGCCAAGGTTGTCGTCTTCGATCACCCGGGCCAGCATGTTCAGCACCGGGCGGTCCTTGATGCTGCCGCCGGGGTTGATCCATTCGGCCTTGGCGCGCAGGGACAGGTTCGGAAACCGGTTCTGCAGCACGTTGATCTCAAGCAGCGGCGTGTTGCCGATCAGCCCCAGCGCGGGCACGCGGCGGATCAAATCGGCCAGGCCGGCAGTTGTCGCGGTCATGGTCTGGTCTCCGGTATCGTCTCTTCCTGCCGGAACGCGCCGGCCACCAGCTCGAACGAGTGAAAGTCGCCGGGCTTGCCCTTGTTCACGGCCACAATCACGTAACTGTAGCCCTCCCATGCGGCCTCAAGGTCGGTCTGGCTGGGCCGGGCCGGGTGATCCGGGTGGCTGTGGTAGATGCCGACAATGTCCAGGCCGCGGGCGCGGGCCTGCGTGTCCACGCGCATGAAGTCTTTAGGGTCAAGGCTGAAGCGGTCGTGGGCGCGCTCAACGTTCAGGTTGCCGGCGCGGTGGGCCTCCAGCGCGACGCGACCGCGGGCTTCGACACGGCCGACCAGCAGCCCGCAGCATTCGTGCGGGTAGGTTTCAGCAGCATGGGCCTCAATCAAGGCCCGGATTTCGGGTGTCAGCAACAGCATGGGATTCGCAGGTTCAGGTGTTGGAAAACGTCATCGCCGCGGCGGAAAGCCGTGCTAGCGACAACAACACATGGCTGCGAAGGATTTCATGCGCGGCGAAGGATAGCGGTGGCCGGGCCGGAATCAAGCGGGGGGCACGGGACGCGATCCGTCGTGCCTGACCCACCGGCCGTCCACCAGCAGTTCGTGGGGCCGGTAGTTGGCCTTGTAGTTCATGGTCGGGCAGCCCTGGATCCAGTAGCCCAGATAGTACCAGGGGATGCCGCGTTGGCGGGCCCATTCGATTTCCTTGAGCACGCTGAACACGCCGATGCCGCGCCGGGAATGGGCGGGGTCAAAGTAATGGTACACGCTGGAAAGCGATTCGTTGCACAGGTCGGCAATGCTGATGCCCAGCAGATTGCCCGCGCTGTCGCGGTATTCGAACTCGATGCTCTGCACGCATGTGGAATACAGAAACTCGCGCAGGCTTTCGGCGTCGGCGCCCTGGGGGCTGTTGCTGTGCTGGACCGCCAGATAGCGGCGGTACACGGCCAGCTTTTCGTCGGTCAGGCGCGGCGGCGCCACGTGCGGGCGCACGTCGGCGTTGCGGCGCAGGTTGCGGCGCTGGCTTTTGCCGGGCGCAAACTCATGCGTCGGCACGCGGATCGGCACGCACTTGTGGCAGGTGCCGCACACCGGACGGTACAGAATGTGCCCGCTGCGCCGGAAGCCGCGGTTCATCAGTTCGTGGTACGCCAGAGGGTTCAGGCCCGTGCTGAGCCAGGCCTCGTCGGTGGCTTCAAGCCCGGGCAGATAGTTGCACGGGTGGCTGTGGGTGCCCAGCGGCAGCGAGTGCGGGCCGAACAGGGCGGGCAGGGAGTTGTCGGGGGAAGCCATAGATTCAGGATTGCCGGTTCAGGATGAATTGCAAAGGCGTCCGCAACGGTGGAATTGTGGCTCGTCGGGCTGACAACGCGCCAGTCCATTTTGAATCCTGAATCCTGAAACTGGAATCACCGGAAGTCGTGACCCCAACGCCACGCCCGGCCCGTTCACGGGGCGCGGTTCTGCTCCGCGTTCCATTCCTCGCGCAGGATGCCCAGATAGCGTTCATAGCGGCCGCGGTCTAATTCGCCGCGTTCGACGGCGGCTTTCACGCCGCAGTGCGGCTCGTGGCGGTGGGTGCAGGTGGCAAACCTGCATTGGCGGCGGGCCTGGGCGAAATCGGGGTACACCAGCGACAGGTCGGCCAGGTTGAGGTCATAAAAGCCGAAGTCGCGCACGCCGGGGGTGTCCACCACGTGCCCCCCCGCCAGCGGCAGCAGTGTCGCGGCGGTGGTGGTGTGGCGGCCCTCGCCGTCGCGGTCCACGTCGCCGGTGCGCAGGTTCAGGCCGGGCTGCAGGGCGTTGACCAGGCTGGTTTTGCCGGTGCCGCTCTGGCCGGCAAACACGGCGGTGTGGCCGGCAAAGCGCGATCCAAGGCCGTCCAGTTCGCCGCGCGTGGCGCAGGTGAAATGAATTTCCAGGTTCATGGCGGCATAGGGCCTGAGTGTTTCGTCCAGCGTCGCGCGGTCGCCAAGATCGCATTTGTTGATCACCAGAACCGGCGTCAGGGATTGCAGGTGGGCCGAGGCCAGCAGCCGATCCACGGTGGTCAACTGTTCGGCCAGACGGTCGGCCCCGGCGACGATCACCAGCGTGTCCACGTTGACGGCAATCAGTTGGCGCAGGCGGCGGTCGCGCGGGTGGCTGCGGTACAGTTCGCCCTTGCGCGGGTGCACCTGTTCCAGCGCGGCTTCGGGCTCGCCGTCGCCGGCAATCGGGGTGATGGTCACGCGGTCGCCCACGGCCACGGGGCTGCGGTCGCGGCGCGGGCCTTTCTTCAGACGCCCGCGCAGCGGGCAGCGGTACTCGACCCCGCCGGCCTGCACATAGGCGTGCTGGCCGTGCAGGCGCGTGACGAGTCCGGAAAGCGCGTTCATGCGCAAGACAGGGCCGCGGCAAGGGGAAGAAAGGACAACTGCCGCGTCATCCTACTTTGCCGTTTCTTTTCCTTCCCCTTCCAACTTCCCCTGCCGCTGCCCTTGTCCCTGCCGCTTGGCCCCAATTCCGCTAGAGCTTTTTCATGGTTTGTATGCAGAGGTTCCGCGCCGCGCCGGGCAAGCAGACCAAGGAGCGCGAGCGCAGATGTGGCTGGAGGGTTGCGAAGCAACATTCTGAAAACGCCAAAGGCGTTTTCAGGGGGTTGAGCGAGCGCGACGCAGGGATGCGACGCCCGCCGCAAGCGGAAGCCTGAAGACGAACCATGAAAATGCTCTAATATCCGGTCATGTCCCTGCGGACCAAGATCGCGATCGGCGTGCTGGCGGCCACGGCCGTTCTGGCCGCCGCCCTGGCGTACCTTGGCGTGGCGGCCAAAAAAGAACTGGACCGCGCCGCCGGCGCCCAGCGTTCACGCACCGAAGCCGAGTTCGAGGCCTACCGCAAGGAAACCGAACGCAAGTTCGAGGCCTACCGCCAGCAGCAGCAGCAGGTGGCGCTCAAGGCCGTGGAAGACCTGGTGGTGGGGTGGGTCAACGACCTGGCCGGAACGCCGATTTCGGACCTGCCCTTTCGCCTGCGCGACGAAAACAACGGCGTGCGCGAGGCCGGCATCGTGTCGCTGGACGAACGCGGCGAGCTGCGGTTTGAACAGCACAAGCCGCGCGGTTCGCGCGTGGAACTGTCGGCCGAGGAAAAAGAAATCGCCCGCAGCGTGTTTGAAACCGGCCGGCATCGCTTTGCCGGCGACCTGCTGTTCATTCCGTACCGCGAAGAAGCCCACCCCAAACTGCGCCATGTGCTGCGGCTGGGCGTGAAGATGCCGGCGATTGCCACCCCGACGGTAGAGCCGCCGCGCCTGTCGCCGCCCGAAAGCGCCGACCTGGGGCCGCTGGCGCTGATCGGGTTTTCGACGCTGGCGCTGGCGATGCTGGCGGTGTTTGTGCTGCTGATGTTCGCGCTGCGGCGTTTTGTGCTGGCGCCGCTGGGCAACGTGCTGAGCGAAAGCGAACGCATCGTCAAGGGCGCCAGCGGCCTGGAGGTTCGCGGCCTGTCCGGAGCCAAAGGCGGCGACATTGAAACGCTGGTGGCGGCGTTCAACGCGATGTTCGCCGAGCTCAAGGCCTACCAGAACGACCTGGAGGGCAAGGTCAACGAGGCCACGCGCACCATCCAGCGCCAGCAGCAAAGCCTGGTGATCGCCCAGCGTCTGGCGGCCACGGGCACGATGGCCGCGGGGCTGGCGCACGAGGTGAACAACCCGCTGTCGGGCATGCTGAACGCCGCGCGGCGGCTGAAGATGCGCGAGGGTCTGGACGAGCGCGCGCGCGACTACATTTCGCTGATCGAGGAAGGGCTGGGGCGGATCGAAGGCCTGATGAAACAGATTCTGGATTTCTCGCGCCGGCGCGACATGAAGCCCGAGCGGTTCTATCCCGACGCGCCGCTGAAGCGCAGCCTGCCGCTGGTGCGCCACCGCATCGAAAAACGCAAACAGAAACTCGAGGAAGACGTCGCCCCCAACCTGCCGCAGGTGTTCGGCAACGAAGAAGAAATCAGCCAGGTGCTGATGAACCTGGTGATCAACGCCAGCGACGCCGCGCCCGAGGCCGGCGAGGTGCGCATCGGCATTGCCGCCGCGCCCGACGGCGGCGTGGTCTACGCCGTCGAAGACAGCGGCAGCGGCGTGCCCGAAGACATCAAGGACCGCATCTTTGACCCGTTTTTCACCACCAAGGAGCCGGGCAAGGGCACCGGTCTTGGCCTGAGCATTGTGCACACGATCGTGGACAACCACGGCGGCAAGATCAGCGTCGAGCGCAGCACACGCCTGGGCGGCGCGCGGTTTGTGGTGACCCTGCCGCCGGCGGAAAAGCGCGACAGCACGCGCAAACTGCAGGCCCCGCGCGAGATCGAGGCGGCCTGAGCGCCGGCCACAAAAAGAAACCGGGAGGCCGCAAGGCCTCCCGGTTTACGTCGGCATGACAGTTATTCGGACTTCGGAATCGCCGGCGGCTTGGCGTGGGGCACGATCATCTGGGCGCGGGCGATAAGGGCGCGCTGGGCCTGGGTGGTCGGGGCGCGGCCCAGGGCGTCACCGGCGGCGTTGCGGGCGGCGTTGACTTCGGCAATCGCGCGCATTCTGGTGTTTTCGTCGCCGATGCTGTCCAGGTCGTGCTCCAGTCGCACCAGGGCCAGCAGGGCCTTGAAGCCATCTTCGTCGAAGCTGCCGCGGTGGTACTGGTAGCAGGCACCCAGGGCGCGGGCCGCGGCGGCCTTGACCAGCGGGGCATCCACGCGGTCGGTGCTGTTGATGGTGTCCACCAGGTTGGGCACCAGGTTGGTGCGCACCCAGTTGGCGCCCACGCGGTTGCTGTCCTTGACCAGCACGGCAATCGCGTCGCAGATCGAGGCGCGGGCTTCCCAGTCGCGGCCGGGCAGTCGCAGCCCGCCCGAAAGCGCAGCCAGCAGCTTTTCGACGTTGTACTTGGTGGCGGCCGGGTCCAGTGTCATCAGGGCGCGGCCCATGTCGGCCACCAGGCGGTTGGCGCGGGACTTGGCGCTTTCCGGGTTCATGTCCCACAGCGACTTGAGCGTGTCGCCCAGAGCGGTGGGGTCGGTTTTGTATTCGGACGAATAGGTGATGAACTGGGAATCCTGCAACCCGCGGCCGGCCAGCGCCGACTTGCGGCCTTCGCTTTCGCTGTCCAGGCTGGCCACCAGCAGCGGAATCAGGCGCGTGCGAACGTCCTTGCTGAGGATGTCAAACAGCGTTTCCATGCGCTGTTCGCCGGCGCGGTCGCGGCCCGGCAGTTGCGGCGGCTCCCAGGTGAAGGTGGGGGCCAGAATCAGGCTGCCCTGCACGATGATCGCGTCGTAGACCGGGGCCTGCGTGGCCAGGTCGGCGCCCTGTTCCAGAGAATTGGCGCCGGTGGCCGAAATGCCCAGGCTTTCCAGGTCGCTGAGGTACTGGTTGCGCAGTGCCTCGTCCTCGGAGATCACCAGCACCGAACGCGCGGCTGTTTCCTGCAGGTTGCGCGTCAGGGTCTGTTCGACCATGGCGTTGTTGCCGAAATCCTTTTTGGCGCCCAGCCGCACCAGAGACCGCGCCGCCGCGTAACGGATGCGCTTGTCGGGGTCGGTCAGGGCGCGGATCAGCGGCGCCGCCACGTTGGTGCCGATCGCGTTCTTGTCGTCCAGTTCGGCCAGCGCGTCACAGATCGCGATGCTGACTTCGGGGTAACCGTCGGCCAGCGAACGTTCCAGCGCCGCGTACAGGCGGGGCGAACCCGCCGAAGCACCCAGGCCGAAACCCATCATGCTGGGCACAATGCCCTGTTCGGCCATCAGGCCGTTGATGAACTGGCGTTCTTCGGGGCTGCCGTTGTACCAGCGGTCCACGGCTTCGCTGGCCAGGTGAAAGCGAATGCACGCCAGCAGGGCCTCGCAGTCCTGAACCCAGGCGTCGTTCTGGTTGCCGCCGGCCTGTTTGACCCCGAGTTCCAGGGCCATCACGGCCGATTCTTCGGCCAGCAGGTCGGCAAAGGCCCACAGCGGCACTTCCTTGTCCACCAGGCGCTCGCCGGAATCGTCCTTGTACCAGCGCCAGACGGTGTAGCTGCGGTCAAAGCCGTACATCACCACAGGCAGGTTGCCGGGGTAGCTGGCCCCGACCAGACGGTTGCGGTAGTAGCGCCCGGCGGCGTTGTTGCGGTAGTAGCTTTCGGCCTGCAGATAGAACAGGTCCTTGGCGTTGTTGACCTTCTTGTCCTGCTCGGCCAGGCCGCGGCGCAGGATTTCAACACCCTTGGCGCAGGCGTCGCGCACCTTGGGGTCTTCGGCGTTGTCCTGAAAGTGTTTGGCCAGAACCGGCAGGGCGCGCACGTCGCCGATGTCGGTCAGGGCCAGCGCCGCTGTCTGGCGGTCGTACATTTCACTGGACTGCATGCACTGGATCACCGCGTTGACGCACTGCGGCCCGATCACGGCAAGCAGGTTGCGCGCGCGGTAGCGCGAATCCTGGTTGTCGCTGTGCATGTAGTTTTCCTGCAGGTACGGCACCACAAAGTCGCCGTAGGCGTCGCGGATTGCCGCGCCGCGCAGCAGGTTGCGCGCCACATCGGCGTCGCCCATGTATTCGTCCACGTACTTCTTGATGTCGTCCGGCGCCTTGTTGCGGCCCATCGCCGGGCCCTTCTGCCGCCCCGCCAGCACCCACTTGCCAAAGCGCGAATAGCGCCCCGCAAGCTCGGGGTTGGACAGGTTGTTGTTGATCATGCGCTGGGCCAGTTCGGCGCTGATTTCGTCGCGGATCTTGCGCGCCTCTTCGTCCGACGGATCCTTGGCCAGCGCCTCGTCGAACTTCTGGATCGCCTTGAGGTAGTTGCCGGCCTTGTATTCGCGCAGGCCTTCCTTCACCAGGCCAAGGGCGTCGCCGGCCTGGGCCAGCAGCGGCGCCGGCTGGGGAAGAAAGGAAACGGCCCCGACAAGCCCAAGGGCGCAGGCGAACACGAAAGTTCCACGCGCAATGCGTAGCAGCATGAGTAACAGCTCCTTCGGGGGGAAGGCGGTTAGACCGCCCAATCTATTCCAGCCAAGGGGGGTGTCAAGCGGCCCATGCACCTACAGATAGCGCGCAAAGGCCCCGTACCCCTTGTCAAAGGACTCTTTAAAGAACGCCCCGGCCCGGTCGCGTATCTCTTTGGCGTCTTTGGCCTTGGCCGTGCCCGCAAACAGCTTGAGCGCGTTGGCCCAGTGCAGGCTCAGGGCCAGCATCTGGGGGCTGACCTGCGGGTCCAGCGCCGCCAGCCGCTGGGCCGCGTCGTCAAAGTGCCGGCGGGCCGCCTTTTCGTCGCCCTTGAGCCGGTGCAACTGGCAGGCGCAGGCGGCATAGGCAAATTCCTGGGTCGGCCGCACGGCAATCCGGCCGCGCTCGGCGGCCACGGCCTTTTCAAAGGCCGCCACGGTGTCCTTGCCGGCCAGCACGCGGGCGTACACCTCAAAGATGCTGTCCTCAGCCAGCCCGTGCTTTTCGTCGCCGTGGTACTTCTGCCACAGCGTCCTGATCGCCTCGGCGTCTTCCACCAGACCGGCAAAACGCACCAGCGCCGTGGCCTTGCTGGTGGAATCCAGTCCGATCGCCCCCGCGTAGGTCAGGGGCGCCAGCCCGCTCAGCAGCATGGTTTCCACCAGTTTGCCGGAAAACGCGCGCTGCAGGGCCTCGGGCAGGTTGGGATAGGTATCGTGCAGGCTGCGCAGACCTTCGCGCAGGTTGCCCAGTTCAATGTCCAGCACGGCATTCAGCGCGCGCAACTGGCCGAACCGGCCCCAGTCGGCGCCCACGTCTTCGTACAGGGCCAGTGTGGCGCGGCAGATGCGGCGGGCTTCGCGGCAGCGGTCGGCCTTGTGCAGGCTGACGACCAGGTTGATGGCCAGCGCCATGTGTTCCTTGTCCATGGTGACGTCGGCCGCGCCCAGGCTTTTGACGAACACCTTGCGTGACAGTTCCAGCGCGCGCACCTGGTCGCCGAAGATCTGTTCGTAGAACTCCTGCAGGTTGTCGAACTCGACGGTCAGTTGCGGGTCGTCGCACAGGCGCGAGACCTGCTGGGCGGCCTTGCGGATGTCGGCCGCGCGCTGCTGGTCAAGTTCCTGCAGGGCTTTTTTCAGACCGTCCAGCAGTTCACGGAACACGGTGCGGGTGCGGCGGTTGAGCACCGCGCGCAGGGATTCGTAGCGTTCCAGCGCGTCGTTGAGCTCGCGCAGGACCTTCAGGTGATGCTGGCCGGTCAGGGCGCCCAGCTTCATTTTGGCCACCTGGTTCATGGCCTCGACCAGTTCCAGCAGGTTGCTGGCCATTTCGCTGGTGCCGGCGGAAACGTCGGCCAGATACGGCGTGCCTTCGCCGGTCATCAGCCAGGCCGGGTTGACGCCCAGGCCGTTGATCACGGCGGTGCAGAACTCGGCGGGTATCTTGGTGGACTTGAGGTAGCGGTTGACGGTGCTGACCAGGGTGTTGGTCTTGCGGGCCAGGTCGCTCTGCGAGCGGGTCTTGACCAGTTGGCGCATGCGTTCGCGGATCTGTTCGTCGTAGACGTGGGTGGAAACGGGCGCCTCGCCGGTGGTCGCTGTGTTCATGGCGGTCCTTGCCGATACGCGAATAGGGAAAACCGTGTGCTTGCAGTATCGCACATGGCGCGGACTTTGCCAGTCCGCACAGGCCAAAAGGCGCGGGGTATTCCCTTTCGGTGCATTGCGGTTGCCAGCCAAAAACCCGAAGCCACAATGCGGCCCCCACGGGAGACACCATGGACGTGCGCGTCGCGATCATCGGAGCCGGCCCCAGCGCCTTTTACGGCGCGGCCGCGCTGTTTGCGTGCAAGGACCACAACATCCGGGTGGACATGTTCGACCGCCTGGCGGCGCCATTTGGGCTGGTGCGCTACGGCGTGGCGCCGGACCACCCCAAGATCAAGTCCGTCACCAACCTGTATGAAAAGACCGCTGCCGACCCGCGCTTTCGCTACTTCGGCGCCGTGGACTTCGGCAGGGACCTCAGGCTGGCCGACCTGCGCGCCCTGTACGACATGATCTTTTTTGCCACCGGCGCGCAAAGCGACCGCAACCTGGGCATCCCCGGCGAAAACCTGGCCGGCAGCATGTCGGCCACCGAGTTCGTCGCCTGGTACAACGGCCACCCCGACTACGTGAACCTGAACCCGAACCTCGACATTGAGGGCGCGGTGGTGGTCGGCGTGGGCAACGTGGCCATGGACGTGGCGCGGATTCTGGCCAAGAGCGTGGACGAACTTGCCGGCACCGACATCGCCGACCACGCGCTGGAGGCCCTGCGCAAGTCGCGCGTGAAGGACATCTGGGTGCTGGGCCGGCGCGGCCCCGCCCAGGCCAAGTTCACCAACACCGAAATCAAGGAGTTCGGGCATCTGGCCGTGGCCGACCCGGTGGTCAAGGCCGAAGAACTCGAGCTTGACCCCGAAAGCGCCGCCGAATGCGAAAAGGACCGCCTGGTCAAGCAGAACGTTGAAATCCTGCGCGGTTACCTTGATCGCGGCGCGGGCAGCAAACAGCGCCGCGTGCACTTCCGCTTTCTGGTTTCGCCGGTCGAAATCACCGGCAACGGCAAGGTCGAGCAGGTGCGGATCGAACGCAACCGGCTCGAGGCCGGCAACGCCGTGGGCAAGGGCGAGTTCGAAACCGTCAACGCCGGCATGATCCTGCGCAGCGTGGGCTACAAGGGCGTGCCGTTGCCCGATGTGCCCTTTGACCCCAAAAAGGCGATCATCCCCAACGACGGCGGCCGTGTGAAGGACGGCTCCGGCGCCGTGGTGCCCGGCCTGTACGTGGCCGGCTGGGCCAAGCGCGGCCCCACGGGCGTGATCGGCACCAACAAAAAAGACGCCGAAGAAACCGTGGCCCTGATGCTGCAGGACGCGGGCAAGACCAAAGCCGGCGGCAGCGGCGACGTGGCCGACCTGCTGAAACAGCGCGGCGTGCGCTTCATTGACTGGCAGGGCTGGAAGAAAATTGACGCCGCCGAAGTGGCCAGGGGCAAGGCCCAGAACCGCCCGCGCGTCAAGCTGGTCGGCCTGGACGAAATGCGCGCCGTGGCGGGTTAGCGCCGCGCGACCCCTTCCGCATTGGCCGCTTTGGCGGTTCCATGACGCCGTGCCGATCTACCAGTTGCCCCCCGAGCCCGTGTTTCCTTCGCCCGAAGAGGCCGAAGAAGAGGGCCTGCTGGCCGTGGGCGGCGACCTTTCGCCCGAAAGGCTGATCACGGCCTATTCCATGGGCATCTTTCCCTGGCCGCACCGCGGCATGCCCCTGTTGTGGTTCAGCCCCGACCCGCGCATGGTGCTGGACGCGCGCGCGATACGGCTTTCGCGTTCGCTGCGCCAGGTGATCCGGCGCGGCCGGTTTGAGGTACGGCTGGACACCGCCTTTACCCGCACCATGACGGGCTGCGCCCGGGCCAGACGCAAGGGCGCGCGCGGCACCTGGATCACGCGGGCAATGATCGAGGCCTACACGCGGCTGCACGAAATGGGCCTGGCCCACAGCGCCGAAAGCTGGCGCGACGGCAAGCTGGCCGGCGGGCTGTACGGCGTGTGTCTGGGCGGCGTGTTTTTCGGCGAATCCATGTTCGCCGCCGAGCCCGACGCCAGCAAGGTGGCCTTTGCCACGCTGGTGGCGCAGTTGCGGGTCTGGGGCATTAACCTGGTGGACTGCCAGACCCACACCGAGCACCTGGAGCGTTTCGGGGCGCGGCTGATCCCGCGCGGCGAGTTCCTGGACCAGTTGGCCGTGGCGGTGCGGCAAGTGTCACGCCCCGGCCCCTGGAAACTGGAAGTAACCCCCGACCAGGTTTGTTCCACGTAAATCTCTGTCCGGCACGTACAAGGGCGCGCATGAGGCTTTCTTCCCGTCTGGTCTTGCCGGTCGTGTTTGGTCTGGCCGCGGCGGTCTGTGCCGTGGCCGCCGCCGGGCCCGGCCTGGCCGCGCCGCGCAACGCCCGCAGCACCTGGGTCAACCGCAACATGCCCGGCCCGCAGCAGACGTTTGAGGAACACTTCGCCACCAGCCTGGTCTGCGCCAACTGCCACAGCAACATTGACAGCGCAAGCAACCTGCGCGACGAAAAGGGCAACGGCGTGGCGCCGTTTGACCTGTGGCAGGCCACCATGATGGCCAACGCCTCGCGCGACCCGTTCTACCGCGCCGTGGTCAGCGCCGAGGTGCTGGCCAACCCCGGCCGCAAGGCCGCGATCGAAGCCGATTGTCTGAAGTGCCACGCGCCCATGGCCGTGACCCAGGCGCATCTGCGCAAGGATCCGGCACCGGGGTTTGCGGTGCTGTACGGCAGCGGCCTGCTGACGGACCTGGCGCTGGACGGCGTAAGCTGCACGGCCTGTCACCAGATTTCGCCCGAAGGCCTGGGCAACGTGACCAGCTTTTCGGGCGGGTTCCGCATCGGCACGCGCAAGCGCATTTACGGCCCGCACCGCAACCCCCAGGGCGGCCCGATGGTGGGCTTTACCGGCTACACGCCCACCTACAGCACGCACATTTCCGAAAGCCGCCTGTGCGCCACCTGCCACACGCTGTACACCGAGGCGCTGGACGAACAGGGCAGGCCCACCGGCCACCACCTGCCCGAACAGACGCCGTACCTGGAATGGCGCAACTCGGTGTTCAGCACCGAAGCCACGCCGCGCTCGCCCCAGGCCGCCAGCTGCCAGAACTGCCACATGCCCCGCAACAGCGAGGCCGGCGTGCCGATCAGGACGCGGCTGGCCCGCACGCCCGACGGGCGCGACTTCCGCACGCCCGTGCGCGACCATCTGTCGCGGCACATTTTTGTCGGCGGCAACACGCTGGTGCCCAAAATGCTGCGCGACTTCGGGCGCGAGATGGGGGTGCTGGCGCCCCCCGAGGCCTTTGACCGCGTGATTGAACTGACCACCCGGCAGCTTCAGCAAAACACGGCCCGGCTCGAGGTCACGGACCTGCAACGCGCGGGGGGCAAGCTGGTCTTTGACGCCACGGTGGAAAACCTGGCCGGGCACAAGTTTCCCACGGCGTACCCCTCACGGCGCGCCTGGCTGCGGATCAGGGTGACCGACGCCGCGGGCAGGGTGGTGTTTGTCAGCGGTGATTATGACGACCGCGGCCGGCTGGTGGACGCCGCGGGCAAGCCTCTGGCCGTCGAGGCCGCGGGCGGGCCGGTCGAGCCCCACCACACGCTGATCCGCGACCCGAGCCAGGTGCAGATCTGGGAGGCCGTGATGCAGGACAGCCGGGGCCGGCCCACGTTCCAGTTGCTGCGCGGTGCCGAATACGTCAAGGACAACCGCCTGCTGCCCCGCGGCTGGAAGCCCGACGGCCCCGACGCCCACGACACCGAACCCGCGGGCGTGGGCACGGACGCCGACTTTGTGGGTGGCAAAGACACCGTGCGGGTTGAGATCGCCGTGCCCGCCGCCGGCGTGCTGAAGCTGGAAGTCGAGGTGTTGTACCAGACCCTGAGCTGGCGCTATGCCGACGAACTGTTCCGCTTCCGCACGCCCGAAGTTGTCACATTCGCCGAATACATGGACAAAACCGATACCCGCCCCGTTACCGTGGCCGCTACAAAACACGACTTGCCTTAGAATCGTGCGCGCGCGCGTTCCGGCGCTAGACTGTCCCACGGGAGGGCTGGCCCGTGGAAGGTTTTTTCGTCTTCATCTTCATTGCCGGCGGCGTGGTGGCCCTGATTGTCTGGAGCCTCCAGCACGCCAAAAAGGTCCGCCAGAACTGGGCCCTGTTCGCCCAGCAGAGCGGCCTGACCTACAGCGGCGGCATTTCCGCCACCGCCAACCCGCACATCGCCGGCTGGTACGGCCGCACCCACGTCACCATCAACACCGTCACCCGCGGCAGCGGCAAGAACCGCCACACCTACACCCAGTTTCATGCCCACGTGAACGTGCCCATGCCGCAGGGCCTGAACCTCACGCGCGAGGGTCTGTTCAGCAAGATGGGCAAGTTCTTCGGCGGCCAGGACGTGCAACTGGGCGACAAACAGCTTGACGACGCCTTTCTCATCAAGGCCCACGACGTGATGGGCGCGTTCAACCTGATGCGCATCCCGCAGGTCAAGCAGGCGCTGCTGACGTTTCTCGCCCGCCACCCCAACATGCAGCTCAATGAACGCCACCTGATGTTCGAGGAAAACGGCGTACTGGCCGACATGGCCCGCATGAAGGTGGGCGTGGACGATCTGGCCTATCTGTGCCAGACGCTCGAGGCCGGTTACCAGCAGTTGCTGGGCGCATCGGGCCAGGCCCCCGCCCAGACCCAGACGCAGGCCCGCCCGGCCAAGGGCCGCAGCGCGCCCGCCATGCGCCCCGCCGCCGCGGCCGAAGTGCTGGCCGCCCCCGCCGCTGTTGTCACCTCGGCGCTGGCCCGGCAGCAACTGGCCGAGGCCCAGGCCGCCGTGCAGAAGATGGAATACGAAGCGCAGACCGCCCGCCAGCGCGCCGATGCCGAAGTCGCCCAGGCCCTGGCGCGGAAGAACGCCGAAGTTGCCGCCGCCAGGGCCGCGTTGGAGCGCGCCCAGGCCGAGGCCGAAGCCACCGTGGCCCGCACCGGCGACCGGCCCCTGCCCGCCGACAGCCAGCGCCGCCAGCCCGCCGAAACCAGCGCCCTGGCTGACGTAGCCGGTGTGTTCGGGCAACTCGAAAAGAAAATGGCCGCCGCCGGCGCTTTCCGCGCCGACGATGTTGCCGCAACCCCCGGCTCGGCCGGGGCCTTTGGCGCCGACAAGGCCAGCCCCTTTGCCGTGGGCGTCAGCGCCGCCGACGCCTTTGCCGCGGCGCCGGCCGGCGCGGCCCCGTCAAAGTTCGCGCCGCCGAAGTTTGAGCCCCCGAAATTCGAGCCACCCAAGTTCGCCCCGCGGTTTGAGCCCAAACCCGCTGTCACCGCCGCCGACGCTGTCGCCGGCAGCAGCAACTTTGGAACATTCGAGGTCAAGCCGGACAAGCAACCCGCCCCCAACGCCGAAGCCCTGAGCTTTGACGACCTGGTGCAGAAGCTGTCCCAAAGCGGCCTGTTCAGCAGCGACCGCGACAAGATTCTGGCCCAGTACCGCGACCGCGTGTTCATCCTGCGCCTCGAGGTTGAACGCGTCGAGCGCACCTTCGGCTTTGACCTGCCCGACAACCTGCGCGACGGCCGCACTGTCGAGGGCCGCGTCTCGGGCAAGGATCTGCGCGTGGCCGCGCGCTACCCGGCCGGCGAAAACGAACGCCTGGACCGCATGCAGCCTGGCGTGGTCATTGAAGTGCAGGGCAGCCTCGCGGCCTGGGACGACCTGTTCAAGAAGGCCACGCTCAACGGATTTTAGCCTGACCGCCCGAAGGCCCCCGGGGCGTGCTCGCCCGGCGGGGCCTTCGGGATCGGCCGGCCTGTCTTCAGTTCAGTTCGCGCGGCGCCGGCGCGACGCCAGCAGCGGCAGCCACAACCACAGCCCGGCCAGTCCGCCCGCCCCCGCGGCGCAGCCACCGCCGGATCCGCCAGAGCCGCCGCCGCCCGAAAACGCGCCCGTGGTTCCGCCGCCGCTACCTGTGCCGCCGCCCGTGCCGCCGCCGCCCGACGCGGCGATCGTCACCGTGAACTGCCGCGAGGCCTGGCCCGCCGCGCTGTCGCTTACCGTGATGTCAAAACTGAACACGCCGGACACCACCGCGCCGGCGGGCGCGCTCAACTGGCCGTCCGGTGTCAGGTTCCAGCCCGCGGGCAAGGCCAGCCCCGTGCCGGTCAGCGACGCGTCCTGCCACAGGTACGGGGCCGTCCCGCCCGTGGCGGAAAGGTGCGTGCTGTAGGCCGTGGCCTCGGTGCCGTCGGGCAAAGTGGGCCCTGTGGTGATGCTCAGGGCCGCCGGCGGTGTGTACGGCGTAAAGCGATAGGCCGAACCGGGCATCGCCGTCACCTGCCAGCCGCCGGGCCCGGCCACGCCGATGCTGCCGCCGGGGCCTTCCAGGCCGCAGTGAAAGGCGTAGCTGCCCGACAAAGAGCCGAAGTGAATCTCGATCACACCTGTGGCCTGGTACAGGCACAGCACCACCGAGTTAAACGCCGAGGGCGTGGACTGGCCCTGGTCCGGCCAGTCCTGCCACTGCACGCGGAACTCCCACTGGCCCAGGCCGCTGCCGATGTTGGTGTCATAGAGAATGCACTGGCTGTTGTGGGTCAACGGCTGTCGCCCCAGATCCTTCCAGATCGCGGCGATGAAGTTGTCCGGGCCGCCGGCCGCCGGCACCGCCGCGGCGGGTGACGGCCAGGCCTGGGTCAGGGCCGAAAAGCTGATCAGGCCGTTGGCGCTGACATGGCACTGGTTGTAGCTGTTGCCGAAGAACGGAAACGAAAAGTACAGCGGCGCCGTCGCCACGCCCTCGTCGGTGTCGGGCTGGCCGGTGGCCGGGTTGACCAGCGACGTGGTCAATCCGGTGCCGTAGCTGGAAATGTCCTTGCCGGCAAAGTCGTTGGGAATCGTCGTCACCTGGTAGGTGGTCTGGGCCGCCAGCACGGGTGCCAGCAGCAGTGTCAGCAGCAGTATTCCTGGCATGACTGTCTCCTGTTCCTGCCGGCCCCCAAAACCGCGCAGGCAAAACGGTTACTTGCGGGCTTTGGCCGGTCGCAGTTCTTCGGCCGGCGTGGCCGCGGCGTACAGACCCAGAAACAGCGCCCTCAGGTCCTGGGCCAGGGCGCGGTTGGGCATCAGCAGCGCAAAGCGCGAGCCGTCTTCTTCGCGCATGTCCAGCAGCACCGTCGCGCCGTCGTACACCGCAAACGCCATCGGCACTGCGTCGTGGGCGCGCACCTGGCCGATCGCTTCGGCCCAGTCGCGCAGCGCCTTGCCGGTCCGGTGGTCGTCAAAGGCCGTGGTCTCGACCAGCCATTTCGCGCGCAGCCCCTGGGCGCGCACGTTTCTGGCCTGCTCGACGCTGCCCACGCGCAGCAGCGGCGCGCGCAGACTGACCAGCAGTTCCTTGTTGGCCACACGCATCAGTTCTTCGAACACCACCGGCACCTGGACGCCGGGAATCAGCCGGATGCCCGCGGCCGAGGGTTCGCGCGCCGGGCCCCTGGGCGCGGCGGCGGCAATCGCCGCCATCGCCTGTTCCTGCGCGGCCAGCTCGGCGCGCACGCGCGCGCTGTGACGGGCAAAGGCCATGGCGGGTTCGGCGGCGCGAAAGCGCTTTTTTTCCGCCAGCACCTGCTCGGCAAAGCCCTTGTCCACCAGCGTTTCCAGGGCCTCGTAGGTCTTGTTCTGGGGCACGCCGGACTTGCGGATGATCGTGGCCACGTCGGCGGCCTGTTCGCCCAGCAGGCCCAGGTAAACCTGGGCCTCGTACTGGGACAGGCCCATGGAACGAAGCCGGGCGATGAATTCGGGGTTGGTGACAGGCTCGGCCACGAAATACTCCTTTTTCAAGTCTTACTCCTAGATAGAGTAACTAATGCCCGGCCGGAGTCAACAGAAAAACCGCCGCCGTCACGGACACCGCCCCGCCCGCCCGCGCGGCCCTTCCCACGCCGCGCCGCGCGCGCCAGAATCGGCCCGACCCACGGGCGACCCCCCCCCCGTGCCGCCTGCATGACCCAGTTCGATTCCTACTGCGACAGGCTGCTTGCCCGTGCCGAGGCCGCGGGCTGGGAGACGCGCGCCCGGCGCACCATTCCCTATGGCCGCCAGTTCGAGCTGGCCAGGGGCCAGGCCGTGGCCATGCTCAACTGCTACCAGGGCAAAAAGGGCCTCTCCTTTGTCACCGGCGGCAAGGCCGCGGCTGACCTTGGCGCCGACCTTGGCGCAAAGCCCGCGCCCAAACACGCCGACGCCGCCCAGGCCGACCCTTTCGGACTGGGCCTGCCGCACGCCGGCGGCGACGAATCGGGCAAGGGCGATTACTTCGGGCCGTTGTGCGTGGCGGCCTGGCTGCTGGAGGAGGGGCATGTCGAGAAGCTGCGCGCCTTGGGCATCACCGACAGCAAGAAGCTGACCGACACCGGCATGGAAAAGCTCGCCGGCCAACTGGACAAACTGGGTCGTGGCCACGTGGTTACGGTCATGCCGCGCGAGTACAACGGCCTGTACGCCCGCACCGGAAATCTCAATACGCTGCTGTCGCGCCTGCACGGCCAGTGTATGGGCGCCCTGATTCGCAAACACGGCGCGCCGCGCGCGGTGCTGATTGACCAGTTTGCGCGCGACAGCACCGAGCTGCGCGACGCCATGAACCTGCCCGCGGGCACCAAACTGGTCACCCGCACCGGCGCCGAGGCCGACCTGGCCGTGGCTGCTGCCAGCGTGCTGGCCCGCGTGGCCTTTGTGGCGGGGCTGAAGGAGCTGGGCCACGAGTTCGGCATGGAGTTTCCGCCCGGCGCGGGCGAGCCGGTGCTGCGGGCCGGGCGCGAGTTCAGGCGCACGTTCGGGGCCGGCCAGTTGCCGGCCGTGGCCAAGGTGCATTTCAAGACCACGGGGCAGCTTTAGCCGGCTGCTGACGAAGTCGCGGACTCATGGCACACTGTGCCCATGCTGCTGACACGCGAAGAAATGGGTTTTGACTTTCAGGGCGCGAAGTTCGACCGCGTCAAGGACCGCGACTTGCTGGCCTGGATTGCCAGCCAGTTTTTGTACGGCGAAGTCACGGGCATCCAGGTCGGCAAGTGGATCCTGCACGCCCCGGACGTTGAATCGGCCAAGTTTCTGGCCCGCCAGTGCATCGAGGAACTTCAGCACGTGGACGTGTTCGTCGAATTCTTCAAGTGGATCGGCGCGCGGCCGGTGAAAGTCCACCCGGTGGTCAAGCTGCTGTCCAGCGAAAGCAGCGACTGGGAGGAACACTGCGCGCTGGAAATGGCCCAGGGCGAGGGCTTTGTGCTGATGATTTTTTACGCCATCATCGCCTGCATTGACGATGAAAAGCTGGCCAAACGCCTGGACGCGGCCTGCCGCCAGGAAGAAGGCCACGTGGATTTCGGCGAACAGCAGACCATGAAGGCCCTGGCCCGCAACCCGAAACTGCGCAAGCGCCTGCTTGGCCTGCACCTGCTGAGCCTGTGGGTGGTCAAGCGGTTTGAAAAGTGGATCCGCAGGCGCGTGGACAAAGACCACCCGGTGATGCGCATGATCCCGGATTATCTGGCGCGCATCGTGCAGACCACCGACCTGCGGCTGCAGCGCATGGGCATGACGCACAAGCCGCTGGCCGAATTCGGCCGGCTGGAAACATTCCGGTACATCACCGGCGCGCTGGCGCGCAAGTTCGCCCGCAAGTTCGCCTTTTGGCGCTGGTTCCGCAAAGACCGCCTGACCGAAACCTACATGCGTGACGAATATCTGCACGAGGTCATGCAGCTTGCCGAAGTGCGCAACGCCGCCGGCATCCCGGTCATCAAGGCCGCGTAACCCGCGCGTGACGATTGACGCGTCAAGAGTGTGTGTGAATCCCCGGTTCGTTTTCGTGGCCTTGGCACGAAACAACCGGGAGCACGCATGTTCGAGTTATCCAGACTGCACCACGCCAGACCGCCCGCTGAGCCGGACCCGCAACGCCACGACCCCGTCACGCCACGCCAGTACGCGCGGCTTGCGGCACTGCGCCGCCTGTTGGCCCTGCCCGTGGCGCTGTTGCGCCGGCGCCCCAACCGGCGCGGCGGCGCGTTACTGACCTCGGCAGAAACATGTAAAGCAGCTTGTGCCACAACGCTTGCGCGGGGCCCCCGGCAAAAGCCAGGCTTTACGGGCTTTTGCCGGGGTCAATAATACGGCACGGCTGACCCCGTAAGCGGCCCCAAACGGCCATGCCCCGCGCCGGGCATGGGCATGAATGAAACGGAGTAAGGTTCCGCCCCCGGCCCGGGTGGCGCTACTGCAGCCGGCGACGCCAGGCCGCCAGAGCAGCAGGGCCTGTGCAGCAGGGCCACCGGGGCGCCGGCGGCGCAACCGCCACCGCCGCCGCCACCACCGCCGCCGCCGCCGCCGAACGGGTTGGCGCTTTCGGTGATGGTTGGAACCACCGTGGGCGCCGATTCATTGCCCGCGCCGTCGTCGGCCGTGGCCAGAAAGCGGTTGGCCGCGTTCTGGGCCAGCGCAACGTTGATCACAAAGGCCGTTTCCGTCGGGCCAAGCTGCTGCTGGCCCGCCACAAAATCCGAGCCGTTGATCACGCCGTCGCCGTTGACGTCGGCGTAGATCCGCACCAGATGCCCGGCCGTGGCCGTGCCCATGATGTTGAAGCTGTTGGCGTTGACCGTGACCGCCGCTGCCGGGTTGGTCACCACCGGGGGCGCCACGGTGGTCGAGGGCTGGTGGGTAATCGCCGGCACTGCCGCCGCCGCCGATTCGTTGCCCGCGCCGTCCACGGCCGTGGCCAGATAGTGATTCACCTGCGACTGCTGCAGGTTCACCAGCACCGCAAAGCTTGTGGCGCCGCCGGCAAGCTGGTCGCTCTGGACCACCGGCTCGCCGGTGTCCAGCACGCCGTTGCCGTTGGTGTCTTCATAGATGCGCACCAGCGCGTCGGCCTCGGCCGTGCCCTGGATGCTGAAGGTGGAACTGGAGACCGTCACGGCTGACCCCGGCGCCGTAATCGTGGGCGCCGACGGGGCGATGCTGTCATGGGTGATGTCGGGCACGGCGACCACGGCGCTGCCCAGCGCGCCGATTTCGGCCGTGACCAGGTACTTCATGGTGCTGTTGGCGTTCAATGTGACATTGACCGTCCAGGCTGTGGCCGCGCCGGTAAGCTGGAAGCTGCCGACCTCGGGCTGTTCCGAGGCGTCAATGAAGCCGTTGCCGTTGGCGTCGTGCCAGACCTTGACCAGACTGGTGGCCTGCGCCGTGCCCATGATGGCAAAGCCCAGGCTGCTTACGATCACCGCCTGGGCCGGGGTGGTCACCACCGGCGCGGCAACGCTGGGCGCGGGCTGGTCCTCAAAGGCGCCCATGTCGGCCGCCGAGCCGTGCACGCGGACATAGCCGGCGCCGCGCTGGTCGGTGGTCAGGCTCAACGGGTTGGAACCGGTGTTCAGGCACGGGCTGGTGGGCCCCAGGCTGCGGGTGGCCGTGGGCCCGCCATTGTTGGCCATGCTGTTCAGTTGCGCGTTCTGGTTGACCAGGTTGCCGCTGCCGGCGCTGATGGTGGTGTCGGCGTTGTTTGAGAACAGGCTGTTGTTGGCCGTCAGGCTGCCGAAGAAATCCGGCCCCTGGGTGCCGGTGTTCAGCGCCCAGATCGTGCTGAAGCACGCGAACGTGCCCTCTGGCGGAACCGCCGCCGCCCTGGGCCGGGCTGGGTTCCTGCGCGCCCGGCGCGCCGCCAGTGCCGCCTGGCGTACCGCCCTGCCAGCGGGTGCGACCGACAGGTTGTTGCGAAAACGGTGCTGTTGTACGGGTTGGTGGTGCCGGCATTCAGGTACAACCCGCCGCCGTCGCCCCGGCCGCCGTTGCCGCCGGCGCCGCCGTTGCCGCCGTTGCCGGTGGCGCCGCCGGCGCCGCCGTCGGCCCCGTCGGCCCCGAAGTTGCCCGCGCAGGTGTTGGCGTCAATCGTGCACTGCACGAAGTTCAGCGTCTGGGTGCCGCCCTGGCGGAAGATGCCGCCGCCGTAGGCGCTGCTGCCGTGGCCGCCGGCCCGCCTGCCCCGCCGGTGCCGCCGCCGGTGCCGTCGCCGCCCCAGTCGCCGTCCTGGGGCTGGCCGCCTTCGCAGGCGTTGGCGTAGATCGTGCAGCGCGCCAGGCTGACCTGCACGCCCGAAACGTCAATGTACACGCCGCCGCCGCGCGCCGCGCCGCCGTCGCCGCCCTTGCCGCCGCGGCCGCCGTTGCCGTTGGTGCCGTCGCCCCAGCCGCCGACGCCGGGGTACTGGGTGTACATGTAGTCGCCGCCGCCGCGGGCGTGTTGCCGACAGCGTGCATTCGGTCAGGTGGTGGAACCACCACGGGCGTACACGCCGCCGCCCTCGCCGGGCCCGCCGTTGCCGCCATCGCCGCCGTGGCCGCCGCGCGCGCTGGAAATGTCAAAGGCGTCGCCGTCGCCGCCGTCGCCGGCATCGCCGCCGTCGCCGCCCCAGGCCAGGTTGTTGGTGATCGTGCAGCGCGTGGCGCTGAAGGTGCCGTTTTCAATGTACAGCGCGCCGCCCTGGCCCACGCCGCCGGCGCCGCCGTTGCCGCCGTCGCCGCCGGCGCTGTTGTCACCCCAGCCGCCGTCCGAACCGGCCCCACCGAAGTACGAAATCGCCACGTTGTCGCCCAGTGTGCAGTCGCTCATGGTCACGGTGCCTGACGCCAGGTACAGCGCGCCGCCGCAGGCCGGGCCGCAGGCGCCGCCGCGGCTGCCGTTGGCCTTGTCTTCGGGGTCGCCGGCGTCGCCGCCATACACGCCGCTGGAGGCGTCGTTGGTGCTGAAGGTGCAGCCCGTGATGGTGGCCGTGCCGCCGGCGATGTGACCGCGCCGCCGAAGCCGCCGCCCGATCGCCGCCGTTGCCGCCCTGGGCGCGGTCGCTGGCGCTGTCGCCGTCTCCGCCGATGCCGCCGTCGCCGCCGGTGGCCGAGCACCCGGTGAAGGTGGTGTTGATGGCGTTGAACGTGCCCTGGTGGATGTACACCGCCCCTCCGTAGGCGTCGCCGCCCTTGCCGCCGTTGCGGTTGTAGTCGGGGTCTTCGCCGTCGCCGCCCCAGACGCTGCAGGTGTTGAAGATGCAGCCCTCCAGCCGCACCGTGCCGCCGCGCGAATAAATCGCGCCGCCGCGCCCGTCGTAGGCGTTGGCCTGGGCGGTGGTGCCGCCGCCGGTGCCGTCTTCGCCGATGGCGCGGCACAGTTCAAAGCGCACGCTGTAGCATTCGATGCTGCTGTTGGTGGCGCTGGTGCCGCTGCGGCGGTTCAGAATCGCGCCGCCGCGTGCCTCGGCCAGTGTGGCACCGTCGTCGTAGGTGCGCCCCTGGCGGATGGTCAGGTCCCGGAACTCGACCGTCAGCGTCACGGCCGTCTGCACGTGAAAGCCGCGGCTGGCGTTGTTGCATTCAATGATCGTGGTGGCCGCCGCGCCCGGCCCGCCGCGGATGATCACCCGCGACCCCGCCACCGACTTGGTGATCAGGTACTGGGCGCCGGCTGCCCCGCGGTCGTAGGTGCCCGGCGCCAGAACGATCGTGTCCACCGCGTCGCCGGATGCGTTGACGGTGGTGATCGCACTGCGCAACTGGGATTCGTTCGAGACGTTGATCGTCACCGCGCCCAGCGCCGGGACCAGCCCCGACAGTACAAGCGCGCAAAGCAGAAAGCGGGCGTTCATGGTTTCCCCCACAAGTGGACGCGCCCAAGCCTAGGCGCGGGCCTTTGCGATTTCCCGCACAACTGGTAGCTTTGGTTTCCGAACGGAAACTCCGGAGAACCAATGCAAAACGGTAACTCTTTGCTGGACGAATACGACCGCCGGCTGCGCGGCCGCCTGCGCGAACTCACGGCCCGGCACCCCCAGGCCGAGATCGCCCGCAAGTGCGGTTCCAGCAAGGCCAACGTGCACCGCTGGCTTGGCGGCAACCGCATACCGGCATCGCTGTGCGCCGCGGTGATTGAAAACCTGGGCGTGGACGCCGGCTGGTTAATGGTCGGTCGCGGCGTGCTGCCGGGCAAGGGTCAGGATGACGCGACGGCCGGTGCGCCGGGGGTACAGGGGCTGATTGACCTGGTCAACGCCATGAACGCGGCGGCGCGCCTGAACCTGGGCGCGCTGCGCGACAAGCACCACCTGAAGGTCGCGCGCGAACTTTCCGACGCGCTGGCGCGCCACGAACAGACGCGCAGCGCTCTGGCCGGCCTGTGCCGGGGCGTGTTGCGCCGCGTGCTGGACGACTGGCACCAGGCCGTTGCCGGGCTCAAGGGCGAACAGTGCGCCGCGCTGCGCGAATCGGCGCGCCAGCTTCTGCGCCTGTGCGACGACGAACCCCTGGCCCTGGAAGCCGCGTCGCTGGAGGCCCACACCGAGGCCCACTTCGGCCACGAAAGCCGCGCCCTGGAACTTCAGCGCCGCGCCGTCACCCTTACCCTGCTGCGGCCCGGCGGCCTGGACGACGAGGCCGTCTCGCGCATCAACATGCTGATCGCGATGCTGGAAACCCACGGCCGGCTGCGCGAGGCGCTGCGGCTTGCCCGCGCGACACTGGAACTGGTGCGTGACAACGACCGCGTCCAGCCCGCGCGCCGCAGCATTCTGTACATGAACGTCGGCAGCCAGGCGATGGATCTGGGCGAACTGGAAGACGCCCTGCGCGCCCTGCGTCTGGCCGTGCAGGCCGCGCCGCCGGGGTCACGCACGCGCGACTTTGCCGTGGTGTTCTGGATGCTGGCCCAGTACTGGGCCGGGGCCTGCGACTTCGCCCAGGCCCAGCGCACCGGCAGCCCGTGGTGGGCGCGTGCCGAGTTTTTGCTGTTGATGGCGCTGTGGCAGGAAGACGCCCCCAGTCTGCGCGCGGCCCTGGCCGAGTACCGCGCCGGTCTGGCCGAAACCAGCGCCGACCCCAACACCGAATCCATCACCGCGCGCTGGTGCCTGCGCGCGCTGCGCCGGCCGCACCACGGCCTGGCCGCCGGCGCGCGGCGCGACCTTCTGGCGCGCCAGCCCGAGCAAGGCGACCTGCCCGCCGACCGCTTTGCCGTGCGCGTGTTCGAGGCCCAGGTGGCGTGGCTGAGCCGCAACACCCGGCACTGCGCGCGCGTGGTGGCCCAGGCCGGCGAACTGCTGGACAGCATGGGCCAGGACGACCCGGTGCTGCTGCCGCGCGCGCTGTTTCACCGGCTGGTGTGGCGGCTGAGCGAATCGCGCATGGGCGCGCGCCACGGCGCGGCGGCGGAGTTTTTCCGGCAATGGACGGCGCGCGGGTACGCGCGCCTGGCGGGCGTGGTGACCTAGTGGTTCAACATTTTTGATTCAGTCGGTGGCGTTGGCTTGCCGATGGGTGGGTATCCACCTTGAGGAGCCTTCCCATGGCCAAGCGCTACATCGTCCGCCTCACCGCTGAAGAACAGGATCAACACCGCCCTCGTCAAGACAGGCCAAAGCGGCCGCAAGAAGCGCCTGCATGCCCAGGTCCTGCTTCTGGCCGAGCTGACGGGCTGGAGTCTGATCGACGCCCACATCGCACCGCTGCCGGATCACGTCAAGACCATCGAGCGCATCCGCCGCCGCTTCGTTCTCGACGGCCCGAACGCGCTCAATCG
Source organism: Planctomycetota bacterium (assembly GCA_015075515.1). GTDB lineage: Bacteria > Planctomycetota > UBA8742 > UBA2392 > UBA2392 > H3-PLA7. Next base: position 356,130 of record JABTUE010000001.1, on the reverse strand, counting down.
CAAGCAGGGCGTCCGTCCTGCCAGCCAGCTCGACGGCCGCAGCTAACACGGTTGACCGCCAGGCCTGTTCCAAAGCGCCCGATGGCCGCGCGAGCTGGACGCTGGAACTTCTTGCCGACGAGCTTGTGCGCCTGGAACGTTGTGGACTCCATCTGTGGCGAAACCGTGCGGCGCCATCTTCAAAAACGAGTTGAGGCCGCACCAAAAGCGAGTGCTGCATCCCGCCCAAAGAGAATGCGGCTTTCGGCGGCGCAGATGGAGAGGTGCTTGATCCGTACCACGCGCCCTACGACCCGTCGTGTCCGGCATGGTGTGCATGGATGATCGCCAGCAGCTTAGGCGGAAACCCGCAGCCCCCGCCGATGGAGCCGGGCAAGCCGCGTCGCTGACTATGAGTACGAGCGCAAGGGCACGCGCGGATCTTCATGTTCACCGAGCCGTTGACCGGCCTGCGCTGGGTGAACGTGCGGGAGCGCCGCACCGGGAAGGACTGGGCCGAGCAGGTGCGCTGGCTGCTGGAAGAAATCTTCCCCTGCGCGGCCAAGGTCACGCTGGTGTGCGACAATCTGAACACTCACACAAGGCCTCACTCTACGAGGCCTTCGATCCGAAGACGGCCAACAGGCTGGCGAAGAGACTGGATCTGCGGCATACGCCCAAACACGGAGCTGGTTGAACATCGCCGATTGAACTCAAGCCCTCTCAACGCAATGCCTGAACCGGCGCATCCCCGACTTGGCGACGCTGGCAAAGCGAGACGCGGGCGGGCAACATGGGCGCAACGCCGCGAGCCGGAAAGTTGACTGGCACTTCACCACCCAAGACGCACGCACCAAACTGAAAAGCCTTTACCCGACAACTCAATCGTGACGAACCACTAGCGCGCGCGTGGTTTACGCTTTGCGGTCCGTGATTCCTCCGCCCCTTCGGGGCGGGGGTTACAGGGAGACCGTCTTTCACGGGTTTCGCTTCGCTCCACCCGCGAAGTTCGCGGCCCCTCTGTGGCCGGCGATGATTGCGGCTGCATCCGGTCTCAAGCTCTCCAAAACCTCCCCCAACCTCCCTCCTCCAACCTCCCGTCTCCAAACTCCCGCCCCAACCTCCGTTCCACCCGTCACTTGCAACCATTCGTCCGCGCGGGGTGTCACGTTTCGTGCCATCTGTTGATGACGCGCGACGCTGACGAGCCTCTGATTCCCAACTCCGAACAGAAGTACTACGACGGCGTTGCCGCTGACGGCCGGCATGAACATCCTCTCGCGCCACCTGATCCCGCCCGCAACAGGCTCGAGGTCTACCGCCCATCGGCCCTCACGCCCAAGCCGCGGCCTCCGCCGCGTAACAGCCGCTTTCACCTCGGGGCCGACGCCGCATCGCGACGCCGAGCGGGCCCACCAGACGCGTGCGCCAGTGCGTGAAGTTGGCGAGGGCACGGTCGAGCTGGGAGGATCGGCCGTGCGATCCTGGCCACACAGGCCAAGAGTGGACTTCGGCTCAAGCGCCGCCGTCTGGCGGCTCAAGGCCGCGCCACTGGATGAACCGGTGGACGGCGAAGAGCGCGCCGGCCTTCGGCGCGGACACGGGCCGGCCCTGGACGGGTCTGACGTGGACAAAGAACGCCCTGACGCGGACGGGACACCCGCGCCACGGGCTGCCGGGGCGGCAGCGTCCCAAGACACCCGCTCGGGAACCACAGGAACCACGGGGCCCCGGACCACGGGCGCCGCGCGCCACGGTTCTCGGCGGCTTGCTGATCACGCTGGCGTTGCGCGCGGCCAGGACCTGCCCGCTGTCGGCCGAGCTGCGCGATCTGGAATCCGGGCTGCGCCCGGCGAGGCCGAGCTCAAGCTCAAGCAGGAGTTCTACTCGACAAGGCCGTGGCGGTGATCACCGACACGTTGGGCTGCATGGACGAAAGATTCGGGCAAGCTGGGCTTTGGCAACTGGATGCCGTTCCGGTTTCTGGACCAGTGGCTGATGTTCTGCGGCGTGCTGAACCGGGTGCTGGCGGCGCACGGGCTGGTGCCAGCGTACGCGGCGCTGTACCGCAAGCTGCTGGAAGAAACGCCCAGCATCTCGCCCGCGGCCGCTGACGCCGGGCCGCCGAAATCCTGGGGGCTGGGCTATCGCGTGCGCGAACACCGGCACTTTCAGACCATGATTGACCGGATTCTGGAAAACCGCGCCGGCCGCGGCCCCCCGCTGTAGCGGGCGTCGCGGGCTTTGGCAGCGGCGGCATGAACCGAAGGCGGAACGCCCCCGGCGGTAGCGGAGTTTTGCGCGGGCAACGCATTGGCGCGGGCGGGATGCCCGCGTGTCATGCCCTACACCCTATGTCCACCGTTTTCGGGCGGAACGTTGGCGGCTACATTTGCGCCATGAGCGACCCGCTGCCCTGGGAGGGCAAACACTACCCCGTGCGGCGGCCGGCCTTGCTGGCAGCAATCGCGGCCGTGGCGGGTTGCGCTCTGGCGCACCTCGTGGCGCCCGGCGGAATCTGGCAGCTTGCGCTGGCCGTTGGCGGCTGCGGGCTGCTGGCCGCGGCGGCGTTCTCGCCGCTGCGGAGGCGGCCCGCCGGCGGACTGGTTGCCGCCTGCGGTCTGGCGGCCGTTTTCACCGCGTGGGGGGGCTGGCGCACCACGCCCGCGCCGGACGACCTGCGGCAGGTGTTTCCCGCCGAAGCCGAACTGGTGCGCCTGCGCGGCACGGTACTTGAGGGCGGCAGTTATCTGCGCCGCGACCCGGCGGCCTTTGAGTACCCCGAGGCCCCCGAACCCCAGCGCGACTTCCCCGTCGGCGCCGACCCGCGCCGCAACCAGTCCTGGCTTGTGCGCGTGGACGAACTGCCCGACATGAACCGCGCGGTGTCGGGTTGTGTCAAGCTGTACGCGCCGCCGGAAACCCGTCTGCCGGTTTCTTCGCGCGTGGAAGTGATCGGGCAACTGCGCCGGCCGCGCCGGGCCGGCAACCCCGGCGAGGTGGACAGCCGCGCGCGTTATCTGGCCCGGGGCGTGACACACACCATCACGGCAAGCCACCCCGGCCAGGTGACCGTGCTGGACACGCCGGCGGCTGTATCGCCGTCACGGCTGGCGGCTGGTGTTCACGACTTCTTTCACGAGCGTCTGGGGGCGCGCATGCCCGCCGGGCGAGCCGCCGTTCTGGGCGCGGCGATTCTGGGCGAACGCGGCGGCCTGAGCATGGGCCAGCGCGCCGATTTTGTGCGCTCGGGCAGCATTCATCTGCTGGTGGTCAGCGGCATGCACGTGGCGCTGCTGGCGGGGACGGTGGTGTTGTTGCTGCGGATTCTGGGCGTGGACCCGCGCTGGGGCTGGGCGGCGGCGGGCGCGGTGGCGCTGCTGTATCTGGGCATCACGGGCCTGCAACCGGGCAGCCTGCGCGCCACGATCATGGTGTGCCTGTACGCGCTGGGGCAGGTGCTGCTGAGGCGGCCGGACGCGCTGAACGTGCTGGGCGGCAGCGCGCTGGTGGCGCTGGCGATAGACCCCGCCGAAGTCGCCGAGCTGGGCTTTCAGCTCAGCTATCTGGCGGTGCTGGGCATTGTGGTCATCGCGCCCTGTCTGCGGCTTTGGCGGCCGGAATCAGGCCCCGAACGGCGGGGGCCATTGCGCGCGCTGGCCGACCGGGCCGGCGCGTCACTGCGTGTGTCGGCGGGCGTGGCGCTGTGTCTGATGCCGCTGCTGGCCCACACCGTGCATATCGTCAGCCCGGTCATGCTGGTCAGCAACCTGGTGGCCGGGCCGCTGGTCGGGTTGGTGCTGGTTCTGGCGCTGGCGATACCGCTGGCGGTGATTCCGGGCGTGGACGCGGCGCTGGCGCTGGTGTTTTCGCTGCTGGGCGGAGCGCTCGAGCTTGTCGCGGGGTTTTTCGCTGGCGTGCCGGGCGGGCATCACTTTGTGCCCGCGCCGCCGCTGTGGTGGCTGGTCGTGTATTACGCGGCACTGGCAGGTGTGGTGCTGCTGCCGCGGCTTGGGCTGCCGCGCGCAGGCGGGGCGTTGCTGCTGGCGGCGTGGTGCGGGGTTCTGCCCGCGCGCGACCTGGTGGACACCGCGCCGCCGGGGCCGGCCACGGTCACGGTGCTGGATGTCGGCCAGGGCCAGTGTGTCGTGATCGAGGTGCCGCAGGGCCCCTGCGTGGTGCTGGATTGCGGCAGCACCAGCCTTGGCAGCCCCGGCGAGCGCGTGCTGGCGCCGTATCTGTGGTCGCGCGGGCGGCGTCAGATTGACACGCTGGTGCTCAGCCACGCCGACGCCGACCACGTCAACGGCCTGCCGCAGCTGTTTGAACGCTTTGCCGTGGGCGAAGTCGTGATCGGCCAGGCCTTTGACGCCGACGAAACCGGCCGGGCGCTGCGCCAATGGCTGGAGCTTCGCGCGCCGGTGCGCGTGCTGCGGCGCGGCCAGTACCTCGAGCTTGCCCCGCGCCTGCGGCTGCACGCGCTTTGGCCGGACATGGCCTTTGTGCGCGGGCTGTTTGGCGACGCCGACAGCCGCAACGACGCGGGGCTGGTGCTGGAGCTTGAGGCCGGGCCCGGCCGCGTGCTGCTGCCCGGCGATGTCGAACACCGCGGACTGGCGGGGATTGTGCCGCGTTACGCGCGGCGCGGCCCGGATGTGCTGCTGGCGTTTCACCAGGGCAGTGCCGTGACGGGGCTTGAGGATCTGCTGGCGCGGCTGGAACCGGCGCACGTGATTGTTTCGGCGCGCCGGACCTTCCCCGACGATGAGGCCATGCGGGCCTACGCGGCGCGGTCGCGCGTGTGGACAACGTGGCAGGACGGCGCGGTCACGGTCACGCTGGGCGCCGACGGGGCGCTTGCGGTATCGGGGTTTGTGGCGCCATGACGCGCGGTGTCGCGCCGCGGGGTATACTGTTTGCGGTGCCCCATGCCCGACGCCCCGCTGCTGTGTCCCTGTTGCGCCGCGCACCTGTATGTGCCGGCCGAACTGCACGCCATGCGCTGCAACTTCTGTGACGCCGAACTGGTGCGCGTGGACCGCGGCGGAGTTTGCGGCCTGGCGCTGGTGCCGCCGCCGGTCACCGCGCCGCCGTATTGCGACCCGGCCCAGTGGCAGCGGCGGCAGGCCGCACGCGCCTTTGACGGGGCGCTGTACGTGCAGTTCCGGCGCAACGAGGCGCTGGCTGTGCTGGGGCGGCGCCGCGCCGGCTGGGCGGCGGCGTTCTGGGCCTGCGTGCTGCTGCTGGCAGCGGCCGCGGCACTGGGTCTGGGCGGGCTGGCGGGGTTGCTGCGCCCGCGCGCCGAAGTCACCGAACCGGCTGTCAGCCTGGTGCTGGCCGCATTCGTTACACTGCCGCTGGCCGGGTACGTGGCTTTGTACTTTCAGGGCCGCGCGCGGCTGCTGGCGGAAACCATGCGCCGCTATCGGGCCTGAACCCGCCGCAGGCAGATGCTGCCGTTGCCGCCGGCGCGGTAGTTGTCGCGGGCGATCTCAAAGCCGCCGCGCGCCAGAAACTCGCGCGCCGCGCGCGTCACGCCGGGGTGAACATCGTCGTAGTCATCCAGAATCACGATGCCGCCGGGCACCAGATGCGGGGCAAAGCGCGCCAGATCGGCGCTGCAGGCCTCAAAGCTGTGGTCGCCGTCAATGTGCAGCACGGCCAGCGGCATGTCCCACGCCACGACGCGCGAATCGCCGCGAATCAGGCGCACGTCGGCCAGACCCCAGCGGTCCAGGCGCGCGCGGGCCTCGTCGTGGGTGTCAAAGCTCTGGTTCCAGCCGGGCGTGCCGGTGAACAGGTCAATCGCCGCCACGGGGGCAATGCCGCGGCGGCGGCAGGCCATGCCCAGGTAAACCGTGGAGCCCCCCTTGAAACAGCCGACCTCCAGCGCCGCGCCGGCGGCCGGCGCCAGATCCAGCACGCAGTCGTGCAGAAAGCGCATCCGCGAAAAGGTCTGCATGCCGTCCAGCGGCGGGGGCCAGAACCCCAGTTGCAGCCGAAGCTTCAGCCGTGCCAGTGCGTCACCCAGGCCCACGTCAGGCCGCGGCCTCAATGTACCGGCCCATGCCGCGCAGCTTCGCGTAGCGGCGATCCAGCAGCTCATCCACCGGCAGCTTGACCAGTTCGGTCAGATGCTTCAGCAGGTAGGTCTTGACAATCTCCATGGCCTTGCGCGGGTCGCGGTGGGCGCCGCCGTAGGGCTCGGGCACGATTTCGTCCATGATGCCCAGCTCGATCAGGTCGTTGGGCGTAAGCCGCAGCACACGGGCGGCGTCGCTGGCTTTTTTGGCGTCATGCCACAGAATGGCCGCGCAGCCTTCGGGGCTGATCACACTGTAGTAGGCGTTTTCCATGATCAGGTAACGGTCGCCCACGCCGATGCCCAGGGCGCCGCCGCTGCCGCCTTCGCCGATCGTACAGGTAATGATCGGCACCTTCAGGCCGGTCATTTCGCGGATGTTTTCGGCAATCGCGTGGCTCTGGCCGCGCTCTTCGGCCTCGATGCCGGGGTAGGCGCCGGGGGTGTTGATGAAGCTGATGATCGGCAGGCCGAACTTTTCGGCCAGCTGCATCTTGAGCAGGGCTTTGCGGTAACCTTCGGGGTGGGCGCAGCCGAAGTTGCACTCCAGGCGTTCCTTGAGCGTTTTGCCCTTGCGGTGGCCCATCACCATCACTTTGTGCCCGTCAATCGTGCCAAAGCCGCACAGGATGGCCGGGTCGTCCTTGTAGGCGCGGTCGCCCTTGAGTTCCTGAAAGTCGTCAAAGATGTGCGCCACAAAATCGCTGGTCAGCGGGCGCTGCGGGTGGCGCGAAAGCTGCACGCGGTTCCAGGGGTCCAGGCTGCCGAACACGCTGTCGGTGAGCTTGCGCAGGTCTTTTTCGAGAACCTCGATTTCAGACTGGATGTCTTTGGCCTTGTGTTTGTCTTTCTCGTTGGCCAGGTCCATGCGGCGGCTTTCGAGCTTCATTTCCAGCTCGACGATCGGGCGTTCAAAGTCGGGCACGTTCAGGCGGTCAACACCGGACATGATGTGGTCTCCAGTTAGTGCGCACTCTTATAGCGAAGCCGGGCACAAACGCGAAGCGTCAGCGCACCCCGACATGAATCGCCATTGTTCCCAGGTTCAGCTTGCAAAACGTGACTTCCCTGAAACCGGCCCTGGTCATGCGCCGGGCCAGTTCTGCGGCGCCGGGGAACACCGCGATGCTGTCGGCCAGGTAACTGTAGGCCTTCTGCGGGCTTTTGCTCAGGGCATTGCCGACCCACGGCACCACGCGATTGATATAGAAGTTGGCGCACTTGCCGATCAGGCCGCGGGCGGGCGTACATTCCAGGACCACCAGCCTGCCGCCGGGTTTCAGCACGCGGGCCAGTTCAACCAGCCCGGCATCCAGATCCTGAAAATTGCGCACGCCATAGCCAACGCTGATCACGTCAAAGCAGGCGTCGGCAAAGGGCAGCCGCAGGGCGTCGCCGGCCACCCAGGGCACCGGCGCGCCGAGTTTTTCGCCCTTGGCGCGGGCCAGCCGCAGCATCTCGGGCGTGAAGTCAAGCCCGGTCACGCCGGCCGGCGCCGGGTTATGCGCGGCAAACATCAACGCGAAATCGCCCGTGCCGCAGCACACGTCCAGCACGCGGTCGCCGGCCTTTACTTGCGCCAGTCTTACGGCCTTGCGGCGCCAGGCCATGTCGCGGCCGCCGCTGATCACACGGTTCAGCAGGTCATAACGACCCGAAATGGCGGCGAACATTTCGCGCACTTTGGCGCCGCGCGCGTTGTCGCGCGGGTCTACGGCGGAATCGCCGCGCAGCCTGGGTTCGGGTTCCGTGGCTGTGGCCATGCGTTCATCGTGGCATGGCGGGGCGGCAACAAAAAGCCCCCGCGTTTGCGGGGGCTTGGGTTGCGTGGCGGGTTCTTCAGCGCTTGCTGAACTGGGTGCCGCGGCGGGCGCCACGGAAGCCGTACTTCTTGCGTTCCTTCATGCGGCTGTCGCGGGTAAGGAAGTTGTGCTCCTTGAGCCGGGATTCAAGTTCCTTGTTCACCTCGATCAGCGCGCGCGAAATGCCCAGCCGCACGGCCTCGGCCTGGGCCACGTTGCCGCCGCCGGTGACGTTGGCAAACACATCAAACTTGCCGGCCAGGTCGGTTACGGCAAAGGGCTGGCGCAGGTAGTTGCGTTCAATGGCGCTCTTGAAGTATTCGTCGCCTTCGCGGCCGTTGATTTCAATCTTGCCGCTGCCGGCGCGGATGCGCACGCGGGCCACAGCCGACTTGCGGCGTCCCAGGCCCCAGGTGAAGTTCTTTGCGTCTGCCATGGTCGTTGTGCTCGCTTGCCGGCGGGGTTACTTGCCCAGCGCGGCCTTCTGTCCGTAGGTAATGGTGTAGGGCTGGGGCTTCTGGGCCGCGTGCGGGTGGCTGCCGCCCTTGTACAGCTTGAGCTTGGTCAGCATGTGCCGGCCGATCTTGTTCTTGGGCAGCATGCGCCGCACCGCCAGCATCACGATCTTTTCCGGAAAGCGCTGTTGCAGGCTGGCAAAGTTTTCGCGCCGCTGGCCGCCGGGGTACAGCGAAAAGCTGAGGTACTCCTTCAGCTCGCTCTTGCGCCCCGAAACCACCACCTTTTCCACGTTGGTCACCACCACAAAGTCGCCGGTGTCCACGTTCTGGGTGTAGGTGGGCTTGTGCTTGCCCATCAGCAGCACCGCAATCTTGCTGGCCATGCGGCCAAGGTTCTGGCCGCTGGCGTCAATCAGGTGCCAGGCCTGCTTGACGTCGCCGGTGTTGGCGCGCCAGGACTTCTGGGAATGTGCCACGGTCATGAATGTCGCCTCTGTCTGCCCCGCCTTTGCGAGGGGCGGGGAAGATAACAGTGAAGGGTGGCCTGTCAATCCGGGGGCAGTGCAGGTTCCGTTCATGGCCGGACGCAGTAACAAAGCAGGCGGTGCCCGGTCCCGACCCGGGCGACGCCCCATACCTATTGCCGCCACCGCCCCCCTTTGGTTTGCTGGCGGTCTCCCTTCTGCCAGGCCCGAGGAATGCATGAAGTTTGATGCCCGCGTGATCGGCATTCCCAACCACCTGGCGGCGGCCAAGAAGCATCTTTCCAAGCCTGACTTCCAGCAGGAAACAGCCAAGTTCGAGGCCGCCGAAGCCAAGCTGCTGGCCAAGCTGCCGGCGCAGAAGAAAGCGGTTTCGGACTTTTTCCGCCGCAAGTTCGACTGCATCAGCCACTTTCAGTGCGAGCGCTTCACGTTCCTGCGGCCGCTGCATGACTTTGCCTGTTTTCTCAACGGCACCACGGTGGAAGAAGTCTTTCAGGAAAACGCCTGGACCGAGGCTCTGCACATCGTGCTGCTGGGCCCCAACGACAGCCTGATTGTGCCCTTTGACTTTCCGGTCCCGATCAACGTTGAGGTACCGGGGCGGCGGCACCCCTACACCGTCTGTTCCGCGCCGCGCATCACCAAGGAGCTGGACATTCTTGATGAATACGTGGCGATCGAACAGACCATGGGTATCCGCAAGTTCGACGCCTTTGTTTCCATCAGCAACGCCGACATGGAAAAGTACGAAAAGCAGGAAGGCGTGGGCCGCCGGTTCTGGGCCAAGTGGGGCGTGGCGGCTCTGCGCGGCCTGACGGAACGGGCGATGAAGAATTCTCTGGCCGTGATTGTGGACCCGCAGTTCAGTGAAGTTCCCGCTACCGCAAGCTGACCGGGCCCTACCGCACCTTGACCACAACCGTGTAGCTGCGGGTAAGGCCGGTTACGAAGATCTGGCCGGCTTTGGGCTGAACCGTCAGCGTCAGCAGATAGTCGCCGGCGGGCGCCGCGGGCGAGACCACGATGCGGCCAAAAGGCTGCACGGTCACGTTGGACGGCGAACTGGAAACCCAGACAAAATCCACAAAGCTGGGGCCGGCCGAATCGCCAAATGGATGAAAGTCGGTGCCGGTGCCAATGCGCTGGCACGCCAGGACGCTGGTGCGCACCGTGGCGCCGCGCGCGGCGTCAATCACGTCGGGGGCGCGAAAGATGTAGTCGTAGTCCACGGTCACGTTGTTGATGTTGCGCGACGCGTCCAGATCGTTGATCAGTTGCGCCAGGGCGCTGCCGGGCACAACCTGGGTCGCATCGCCGCCGAACACGCGATCGAGGTTGCCCGGCGCCAGATAGCCGTTGAGCAGCGCGCTTCCGATCAGGTTGGGCTGGGTCAGGTCCGGCATCGTCACGCCGGTGTTGGGCACAAGCCCGATGCTGCCGTTGGCAATGCCGTCGTCCAGGCCGTCCAGCGCCAGCCCCAGCCAGAAATCCCACACGTTGGCCACGCCGATGTCGCGGGCAAGCTGGCTGAGCGCCGCCAGCACATAACCGTGCAGCATGTCAAAGCCGAAACTGCCCGAAGCCGCAAGGTCCATGGGCTGCGAGGCCCGCACCGCCCCAAGACCGAAAAACCGCGCCGTCTGCTGGCAGGTAAGCCCGAACAACCCCGCGGCAATGCCGCCCTGCACGCCGGCGATGCTGCCGTCAAAGGCCAGCGCGCGCGTCACGGCAAAGGTGGTCAGCGGCGTGACGTGGGTGTTGCCGCTGGAAGCACCCTGAAAATACGGCAGAACCGAATACATCACGTGGCCGGGGCCCATGACGTGAAACTTCTGGCTGGTGGCCGTGGCGGGGTTGCCGCCCTCGGAGACCACGCCGATGCTGCTGCGCCCGCGGATCTCAACCAGAATCGGCCCGCGGTAGGCCGGGTTCAGCACATTGACCTGGTAAATGCCGTTGAAAAACGTGACGCCCTGACCCAGCGCGTTGTTGTCGTCCCAGTCCACGCTGCCGTCGTCGCGCACGGGCCGCAGCACAACGGCGGCATTGCGCACCACGCCGGCAATGCTGGCCACGCCGCGCACAAACGAGCCGGTGTTGGGGTTGGCGGTGGTGCCGGTGCTGCCGCCGCCCAGTCCGATGGTGCGGGCGATTTCTTCGCGCTGGTCAAAGTCGCCGCTGCAGCCGGCAAGCAGCAGCAGGGCAAAAAGGACCAGCATGACGCCGGATCTGTGCATTAGTCGAGCTCGCCGCGGTGGGCGATCACTTTCTTGACCAGACCGTACTCGACGGCGCCGTCGGCCGGAATCCAGAAGTCGCGGTGCACATCCTTTTCGATCTGGGCCAGCTTGCGGCCGGTTTCCTCGGCCACGATCTTGTTGTACTGAAGCTTGATGCGCTCGATTTCGGCCGAAAGAATTTCCAGGTCGCTGGCCTGGCCGCGCGCGGACATGCTGGGCTGGTGCAGCAGAAAGCGGCTGTTGGGCGTGCAGTAGCGTTCGTCCTTGTCGCTGCCCAGATGAATCATCACCGCCGCGCTGGCACAGATGCCGCAAACGATGCTGCGCACCGGGGGCTTTACAAAGCGCATGTAGTCCATGATGGCAAAACCCGAATCGGCGCTGCCGCCGGGGCTGTTGACCAGCACGGTGATGATCTTGTTCGGATCGTCGTCTTCCAGGATGCGCAACTGCGCGATCACGCCGGCGGCCAGTTTGTCGTCCACCTGTTTGGAGATGATGATCGTGCGCGACTTCAGCAGCTTGCTGGCAAGCCCGGCCGGCTGCTTGCCCTCGCCCTTTTCGGATTTTTCATCTTCGTCGTCTTCCAGCCGGAAGGTGTGCGGATCGAAATCGAGCATGGCATCTCCTGAGACCGGACTTCAACACAACCGGTGCACCCGGTCAAGGCGGGCGAAGCTTCAACACCGGGCAACGCCGTCTACATTCCCAGCGCTTCGAACGCCCCGGTGTAAACCAGCACATTGTGCAGCGTGTGGGCAATCACCAGCGGCCAAATGGACCTGCACAGCCGGAACACCAGCGCATAGATCACGCCCCAGATGAAAATTACGCCTACCGCGTTCGGGCCCTGGTACAGGTGATACGACGCAAACAGACCCGAACTGACCACCACCGCCAGTGTCGTGGACGCCCCAAGCCGGATCAGCCGCTGCATCACGTAACCGCGCCAGACCAGTTCCTCCATGACGCTGTTGAGCACCAGTGACACCATCATCACCGTGTAGCCCGCCGCGGCATCCGGATAGAAGCGGTAGTCCTCAAAGTCATTTGACGGCAGAACTTGCTCGGCAGCGAAAGTCGCACCGGTCGCCAGCACAAACAGCACCGCCGCCGCCACCAGATCCCGCACCAGGCGCGGCCTGACCAGCCCGGCATCGGCCAGCGGGATTGCATGGCGGCGCAAAGCCAGCAGAAACAGCATGACCGCCAGAACCTGAATGTGGTTCGCGATCATCGGCAATTCCGCAAAGATGTATAACCGGTCACTGCGGTTGGAGAGGCGTTCCTGAAGGGCCGAAGGCGTGGCCGGTTCACTGGTGTCTTCGCCACCCGACGGCAGATCCAGCACCGTGGCAGCGGGCACGAACAGGTCGGGCGTCAGTGCCGCGCTAACCATCAAGGGCAGCCACGCCAGCGCCAGCACCACCAGCAATTCCACCCACAGGCCCGCTTTTGTTTTGTCCTCGGGTTTGGGAGGGCTCGGCTCAATCGGCTGATTCCAAGCTTCGGCCGGGGGTTCTTCCGCCTGCGGGGGCTCAACCTCGACCGGAGCGTGGATCTTGTCGTATATCCGGCGGCCGTCATCCGCCCAGCCGTACCACGGGCCGACGCGCTGACCGTAATCGTAAAAGCCGTGCTCGCGGCGCTGGCCGTTGGGGTGATAGGCCGTGAATTCGCCGTGGTGGACCTCAGCGCCCGCGGCATCCGCAATCACCCACCACTCGGCCACAAGCACGCCGTTGGCGTTGCGTTCTTCCCGGCGCTGCGGTTGAGGGGCGCCCTGGTCGGTCATGGCAACAGCTTACAATTCGCAAACCGGCGGTTCCCGTTCAGGCTGCCGGGGGCGGCTGGGGCGGGCGGGGCGGTCTGGGACCGCGGTCGCCGCCGCGGCGTGAGCCACGGCGCGAGCGCCCGCCGCGGCGGTGGCGCGAGCCCCCTTGGCCGGGTTTGCCGCCGCCGGGGCGGCCGCGTTGGCCGGGCCGGCCGCCGGGGCGGCTGCGGTCACGGTCGCCGCCGCGCTGTTCGCGCAGGGCCTGTTCCAGATCGGCGCCTTTGGGGTCCAGTTCGCGGATAACCTTGTACGGGCGCCGCACGTAAAACTCGTCTTCCACAATGTCGCGGTCCATGACCTCAAACGTGCCCTTGTCGCCAAAGCGCACCAGCACCGGCCGGTCGTAGTGCTGGCCGCCTTCGGCCTCGACCTTTCGACGTAAAGCCTTCCAGGCTTCAAGCGCTTCCAGTGCAGTTGGGCTTTCGCGGTGGCGCATCTGGATAAACAACTAGCTTGGCCCAAGCTAACATCAAGACTTGAGGCCGGTTCGCGCCGTTGAGGACCGACGCGAACCCCACCGGAGGATCCGCCATGCACCATCACGACCGCAAGGCCGACGTGCCGCGTCGGCGTTTTCTGGCCGCCGGAGCCGCAGCCGCCACCGGCCTGGTGGTTGCCGCCTGCGCGCGCGACAACACGCCGGCGCCGACCAACGCCCCCCAGCCGCAACCTGACCCGAAGCCCGAACCGAAACCCGAACCGCGCAAGCAATTGATGAAGCAGGGCACGCTGCTGACCGGCGGCAGCCAGATCCGCCCCGACACCGGCGAAAAGCGCTGGGTCTTCAGCCAGTTGAACCTGGACAAGGCCCTGGAGGCGTTTGGCGACTTGGGCAGACGCGAACCTGCCCAGATGGCCCAGTGGTCGCGCGACAATGCCCGGCTGATCACGGACATCGGCTTTCTGGCCCACGGCGTGATCCCGCACCCCAAAAAGCCCGAGCGCATCCTGGTGTTTGAAAAGAAAGGCAACGGCGGCTGCGAAATTGACCTGAAGGAAAACAGGGTCGTCACGAAGATCCCGCCCAGCAAGGGCTGCGAATTTTACGGCCACGGCGGCTACAGCCCCGATGCCTCGCGCGTGTATGCCACCGAATACGACGCCAGAAGCTACGAAGGCCGCATGGTGGTGCGCGACGCCGCGGACTTCAAAATTCTGGGCGAGTTTCCGACCTACGGCGAGTGGCCCCACGACTGCCAGTTCATCGAAGACGGCAAAGTCGTGGCCGTCACCAACGGCGGCGGGCACCTTGAGGGCGGCGCCCTGCCCAACGTGGCCTACGTGGAAGTTTCCAGCGGCAAGCTGCAGGAAAAAATCGAATTCGCCAACCCCAACATCAACGCCGGCCACCTGTTCATCAGCCCCAAGGGCGATCTGGCGGTGCTGCACGCGATGCGCGAAGGTCTGAACACCACCGAGGCACTGGGCGGCCTGAGCCTGCGGCCCAAAGGCCGGGCAATTGCCCAGATGGCAAGCCCGGCCGAAATCACCGGCGCGATGAAGGGCGAAACCCTGAGCGTGGCCTGGCAGGAACAGGGCGACGTGGTGGGCGTGACCAACCCGTTCGGCAACCTGATCAGCTTCTGGAAACTGTCCGAGGCGGTGTATGTGTCGCGCATCCGGCTGAAACAGCCGCGCGGCATCGGGCTGACCCAGGACGGCCGTTATTTCGCCGTCACGTTTGACAAGGACAACCCGAACCTGATTCTGGTGCCGGCCGACACGCGCATGCCCGAGGCGCGGCCGATCCAGTTCCCGCTGGCATGCGACGGCAGCCATGCCTACGTGTATGACTGGCCGGTGTAGGTGTGCTGCGGCAGTGAAAACTTTAATCGCGAATTCGCACACCCGGCCGTCGCAACCGCACGCGGTTGTCGCTAGAATGTGCCCAGTAACACGTCGCAGTACCCCTCCGACAACGGTGTTAGAAGGGACGGCGATACCAAAGGGCCGGCAGTGCCGCGCCCAGTACACGGAGTTGTTTTATGGCAACAGGTTCAGTGAAGTGGTTCAACGACGAAAAGGGCTACGGCTTCATCACCCCCGATGACGGCGGCGCCGATCTCTTCGTCCATTACTCGTCGATCAAGGCCGAGGGCTTCAAGTCGCTCAAGGAAGGCCAGAAGGTCCAGTTCGACGTCGGCCAGGGCAAGAAGGGCCCCGCCGCCGAGAACGTGCGCGGCGCCTAGGGCATACGCACAAACCACTTACAGACGCCCGCGCAAGCGGGCGTCTGTCTTTTGGCAGACGCAGAGCCACTCACAAAATCATGCATCACGGCAAATTTCGGATGGCGCGTGGATAACTACCGACCCTATCATGTGCCGCCAGTAACAGGCCGCTTGGCATTCCTTCAGCGTTTGAGGGAATCGGGCGGGTACGCAGGGGCACAGCCCCAAAACGCAGGAGCAGCAGTATGGCTACAGGTAAAGTGAAGTGGTTCAACGATGAGAAGGGCTACGGCTTCATCACGCCCGACGACGGTGGCGCGGATCTGTTCGTGCACTACTCGTCCATCCAGGCGGAAGGCTTCAAGTCGCTCAAGGAGGGGCAGAAGGTCTCGTTCGATGTCGGCCAGGGCAAGAAAGGCCCCGCCGCCGAGAACGTCAAGCCGGCCTAGTTCCGAGCACAACCGAAAGGACGCCCGCGCCGCGGGCGTCCTTGCTTTTTCGGCACCCGCGCGGGTGCCAGGCCGTGTCTTTGGCGCCAGAGCATTTTCATGGTTCGTCTACAGGCTTCCGCTTGCGGCGGGGGTCGCATCCCTGCGTCGCGCTCGCTCCATCCCCTGAAAACGCCTTTGGCGTTTTCAGAATGTTGCTTCGCAACCATCCAGCCACATCTGCGCTCGCGCTCCTTGGTCTGCTTGCCCGGCGCGGCGCGGAACCTCTGCATACAAACCATGAAAAAGCTCTACTCTATCCTCATGGCCGACATGTTTGACAAACGCGCGCGCGAAGTGGCCGCCGCCAACGCCCCGCTGGCCGAACGCCTGCGCCCCCGCCAGCCCGACGATTTCGTCGGCCAGCAAACCCTGGTGGCCGAGGGCGGCGCGCTGCATGCCGCACTGACCGGCAAGGCCAGACCCCGCAACATGATCCTGTGGGGCCCGCCCGGCACCGGCAAGACCACCCTGGCGCGCCTGCTGGCCGAAAAGAGCGGCATGGCCCTTGAGACACTTTCGGCCACCGCAAGCGGCGTCAAGGACGTGCGCGAGCTGCTGGAACGCGCGCGGGCGCGCCTGGCCGCCGACGGCCGCCAGACACTGGTGTTCATTGACGAGATTCACCGCTTCAACAAGGCGCAGCAGGATTCACTGCTGCACGCCAGCGAAGACGGCCTGATCACGCTGATCGGCGCCACCACGGAAAACCCCAGCTTTGAAGTCAACGGCGCGCTGCTTTCGCGCTGCCGAGTGCATGTGCTGTCCCTGCTGGACGAAGCGGGCATGGACCGCCTGATAGACCGCGCGCTCAGCGACCCGCGCGGCCTGAACCTGCCCGGTCTGCGCGTGGCCGAAGACGGCCGCGTGGCGTTGCGCAACTATGGCGCGGGCGATGGCCGGCGGTTGTTAACAGCTCTGGAGTCCGCCGCCGACCACGTGGCCCCGCGGCCCGAATCCGAACGCGCGATCACCGCCCAGGTGGTCGAACAGGCTCTGGGCAAACGCATGCTGCGCCACGACCGCGCCGGCGACGCGCATTACGACCTTGCCAGCGCGATGATCAAAAGCGTGCGCGGCAGCGACCCGCATGCCAGCGTGTACTACGCCATGCGCATGCTGGCCGCCGGCGAAGACCCGCGCTTTGTCGTGCGTCGGCTGGCGATTCTGGCCAGCGAAGACATCGGCAACGCCGATCCCGGCGCGCTCAACCTGGCCGCCAGCGCCATCACGGTCACCGAGTTCATCGGCCTGCCCGAGGCCGAATACACCATCTGCCAGCTTGCGGCCTACCTGGCGCTGGCGCCGAAATCCAACAGCGCCGCCGGCGCGCGGATGGCCGCGCACAAGTTGATTGACGAACACGGCGAAGTGCCGATCCCGCTGAACATCCGCAACGCCCCCACCGGCCTGATGAAGAACCTGGGCTACGGCAAGAACTATCACTACGCCCACGACCACCCGGACGCGTTCTTTCCGGAAAAACTGATGCCCGACGCGCTGAAAGACGCGCGCCTGTACGAGCCCACCGACCGGGGCTTTGAGGCCCGGCTGCGCCAGCGCATGGAAGAACTCGAAAGGCGCATCGCCGAAGCAGGCGGCAAGCCGCCGGCCTGATCAGGCCTTGCGGAACTCGGCCCAAAGTTCGTGGCCCCTGCGGCGCTCGATGCTGTGGGGCGAGACCTCGAACTTTTCAATGCGGAACAATGGCTCAAAGTGCCGCAGCACAATCTCGCGCGTGGCGTCAAAGGGCGGGCCGCCGGGCCGGCCGTGGTTGTAAAAGCACCCGACCAGCAGCCCGCCGGGTTTCAGCAGACCGTGAATCAGGCGGGCGTATTCGTCACGGCGCGGCGGATCCACGGCGACAAAGCAGGTGTACTCGTAAACGTAATCAAACGCCCCGGCCTGACCGGGCAGCAGACTGAACATGTCGGCCTGCTCAAAGCTTGCGCCCGACACGCCGGCGTGCAGCCTGCGCGCGCCCTCCATGGCCAGCGGCGCGAAATCCACCCCCAGGGCATCAAAGCCGTGCTCGGCCAGCAGCCGCACGTCGTGTCCAAAACCGCAGCCCGGAACCAGCACGCGCCCCGGGCTGGGGCGGTGATCCTGCAGCCAGCGTTGTAAAGGCGGCGCAAAGCGACCGAGGTCCCAGCGCGGGTTTCCTTCGCGGGCGTAGATATCGTTCCAGTAGCCGGGTTTGCTAATCTCTTGGGGCGCCTGCTGTGCCGCGCGATCCGGTGTATCCATCATGATGCCCTTCAGCTCTGAGGAATTGCACGGTATGGCCCAGGTCTACAACCTGGCGATTGAGCCTTTGCAGGTGCTGATCTTCATTCCGACGCTGCTGATTTTTGCCCTGCTGCGCCGGGGTACCAAACAGGATACCAGCCGCGGGGTGCTGCTGCTGCTGGCGGCCGAATGGGCCATGGTCGGCGCGCTGTTTTTTCTCAACGTTATGGCGCCGGTGCACTGGCTGGGCACGCTGGGCGGCGTGACCTTTCTTCTGGGCGGTCTGTTCTATGCCGGGGCGGCTTCGCGCAGCTTTCCGCCGCACTTTCACTGGCGGCGCGACAACCCCAGCATGCTGTCGTTTCTGATTACGGCCTTCAGCGTGATCGGCTATCCCGGCGTAAGCTGGGCCCTGGGTCGCGAGTACCCGCAGGTGCTGACCTACAGCCTGATGCCCGGTTCGGTGGTGCTGCTGACGCTGGGTGTACTGATGTCGGCCCGGCCGGCACCGCGGCTGGTGCTGCTGTTGCCGGCGCTGGCGATTGCTCTGGTGTCGCCGTTGACGGTGATCCTGTGGCGGGTGTGGGAAGACCTGGCGATTCTGCCGCTGGCTCTTCTGGCATTTGCGGGCTGGTGGCGCTGGCGCGGCAAACTGGAAGGCGCGCCCACCAAGGACACCATCCGCTTTGATTTTTAGCGCGCTGCCAGCACCACCTGGCGCGGGCTGGCGGCGGGCTGCCACCTGCTGCCGTCCAGATCGGCGTACCGCGCAAGCGCGCCAAACCCGGCGTGACGCAGCAGCGCGTCAAGTTCAGCCGGTTCGTACAGCCGCACCCGTTCCTGCCAGCGGCGCGTGCTGCCGCCCTGCGACCATTGCAGTTCCTTGGTCAGCACCCGCGCCGCCGCGTCCCAGGTTCGGCGCTGCGTCAGGCGCGCTCCGTCGCGCTCGTCCACCGATTGCGGCACCAGCTCCGCCAGTGTCGGGCCGGGGTTGATGTGGTCCAGCACCAGTGCCCCGCCGGGTTTCAGCACGCGCGCGGCCTCGCGCAGCACACGCAGGTCCTGTTCGGGGTCGTCAAAGTAGCCGAACGATGTGAACAGGCTGCACGCCCGGTCGAACAGCCCGTCGGCGAACGGAATCGCGCGCATGTCGGCGCGCACGGCAACACCGCAAAGCCCCCCGGCACGCAGCAGATCCGCCGAATAATCCAGTCCGCGCGCGTCCAGACCGGCCCGCCGCATCGCGCGCAGGTGACGTCCGGCGCCGCAGCCGATATCCAGCACGCGGCCGGCCCGCGGCAACAACCCGCAGGCCAGCATGCCCTTGACCTGGGCCTGGGCCTGTTCCGCCGAACGATGGGCGTACACGTCCAGATAACGGGCGTCAAAAGCGTCGGCGAACCAGGGACGGGCGTTCATGCCCAAAGTGTAGTCGCGGCGGCGCCCCCCGGCACGTACCATGCGCCCATGAACACACGACTGCGCAAGGCCGGCATGCTTGCCGCGCTTCTGTCCTGTCTGGTGCTGTGCGGGTGCGGCAGTACCAGCGAATACTGGCAGCCCGAACAGCAGGTGACCGAACAGCCGCTGCAGGCTTCGCGGGCCGAAGGAGCCGTGACCGCGGGTTGGCTGGAGGTGCGCCTGACACAGCAGGTGCTGCGGCGTGAATCGCCGGTGGAGCGCCTGACGCTGCTGCACGAAAAGCTGGAATCCACGGTGGACTGGGACGGCGTAGCCATGACCGTGGTCTATATTCTGGGCAGCCTGCTGGTGCTGGGCATTTACCTGTTCTTTGCCGCCGACGCCTGGACACGCAAGGACGACGAATGAAGCCGCTGGCTGTCCTTACGGCGCTGCTGCTGGCCGGCTGTGCCACCCGAAGCTGGACGGAGACCACAGACGTCACGCGCGCCGCTGGCCCGACGCGCGAGGCGGTGGTGGACAAGCCGCTGGCCGAACACATGCTGCTGGCCCGCACCGGCCAGGAAACCGACGGCTTTCGCGTAGACCGCCGGCTGTTCACCGACGACAACGGCGTGGCGCGGCTGCCGCTGCTGGCGGCGGCGCTGCAGTGCCTGGCCTACGGCCATGAGGTGCGGCTGGTGATCCTGCAACCTGAAGGCGAACGCGAGCTGCACGCCGAACGGATCAACGCGCAGCGCGCCCGCGACATCATCGAACAGTGGCGCGTGCAGGCGCGGCTTGGGTCGCCCGTGCCGCTGCGCGCGTCCGAGGCCAGACTGCTGGACCGCGTGACGGCGGCGGAGACACCGGAAGTCGCGGCGGCGCTGGCCGAAATAAAGCCGCGGCTGGACATCCGGCCTGACTGGGAATAACGGATTCAACTTATCGGACCTTGTGTGCCGATGAAACCCGCCGGGGCACGGATGGCGCACGGGCTTGAAATTCTTTCGGTGCCGGACCCGCGCAAGAGCCGCGAGTTTCTGGACATGCCCTGGACGATCAACGCCGGCGACCCCGATTTCGTGCCGCCGCTGCGCATGGCCCAGGCCAAGCTGCTGGACCGCAAGCACTACCCGTTCTTCAAGATCGGCGACGCGGCGTTTTTCATCGCGCGCCGCAACGGCGAATGCGTGGGCCGCATCGCCGGTATCCAGAACAAGCTGCACAACCAGACCGCCAACGACCGCACCGGGTTCTTCGGTTTCTTTGAATGCGAAGACGACCCGCGCACGGCGCGCGCTCTGTTTGCCGCCGCCGCGCGCTGGTGCGCCGAGCGCGGGCTGGGCTGCGTGCGCGGGCCGCTCAACTACAGCCTGAACGACGAATGTCCCGGCGTGCTGGTGGACGGGTTCAACGGCCCGCCGCTGCTGCTGATGGCCTACAACCCCCGCTATTACGGCCGACTGATCGAACAGGCCGGGCTGCGCAAGCGCAAGGACCTGTACGCCTATCTGGTCACGCGCGCCACCGTGGCCGATGAACGCTTCCAGCGCGTGATGAACGCCGTGCGCCGCCGCGCCAAAGACATCGCCATGCGCGAGGTTTCGACCGGTGGCGGCTTTGCCGGTGACCTGCGCGTGATGCTGGACATCTTCAACGCCGCCTGGAAGGACAACTGGGGCTTTGTGCCCGTCACACCCGCCGAGGCCGACGTCATTGCCGCCGACCTCAAGCCGATTGTGGATCCCGGCCTGACCGGCATCGCCCTGGCCGACGGCAAGCCCGTGGCGATGATCATCTGCGTGCCGAACCTGAACGAAGTGCTGCGCAAAATCCCTGACGGCCGGCTGTTTCCGACCGGGTGGTGGACGCTGCTGCGCGGGCTGCGCCGCATCAAGGGCTTCCGCACCATGCTGATGGGCGTTCTGCCCGAATACCGCAACCGCGGCATAGACGCACTTCTGATAGACAAGGTGATCCGGCACGGCCAGCTTAACGGTTACAACTACTGCGAGCTGAGCTGGGTACTTGAAGACAACGACGCCATGAACTCTCTGGCCGAAAAGGCCGGGGGTATCCGCTATCGCACCTATCGCCTGTATGAGGCGACCACCGAGGAACTTCTCCATGTTTAAGCGAACGCTGCTGCTGACCCTGTGGGCACTGGCCCTGATCGCGCTTGCCCGGCCGCGCGCGGCCGAAGCCGCGCCGGTTTCACCCGACATCGAGACCGCCATCCTGGCCCAGCTCAAGAAAGCCGAAGGCAAACGCGGCAAGGCCGGCTGCGTGGTGATTGACCTTGCCGACGGCGCCACGGTTGTCAGCCACAACGCCGCCGAGCCGCTGGCCCCGGCCAGCAACATGAAGGTGCTTACGTCGGTGGCGGCGCTGGCGACACTGGGGCCGGGTTTTGAGTTCGTCACGCGCGTGGTGGCACGCGGCAGCGTGGCCGACGGCACTCTGGGCGGCGACCTGTGCCTGATCGGTGGCGGAGACCCCAACCTCAGCGGGCGCTTTCATGACGGCGATGTCACGGCCCTGTTCCGCGCCTGGGCGGCCAGACTGGCGTCAATGGGCATCCGGCGCGTGGCGGGCGACATTCAGTACGAAAGCTCGCTGTTCGGGGGCGAAGCCTACTGCGATGGCTGGCCGCGCGATGACCAGTATACCAGGTGGTACTGCGCCGAAGTTTCGGCGCTGGCCTTCAACGACAACTGCGTGGGCGTCCGCGTGATCCCCGGCAAGGCCGGCGAACCCGCCAAAATCGAGACCATCCCGCCCACCGCCTATGTCACCGTGATCAACCAGACCACAACGCTGCCGGGCCGCAAGGCAGCCGAAATCGGCATTCTGCGCGGCCGCGCGGATAACACGATCACGGTCAAGGGGCGCGTGTACGAACAGGCGACCTGGGGCTACAGCGTGGACGTGGCGGTGCACCAGCCCGAAGCCTACGCCGCCACGGTGTTCCGTGAAACACTGATGGCGCACGGCATTGCCGTGGACGGCGGCGTCAAGCCCGTGACACTGAGTGCCGACCAGTTTGCCGCCGCGCGCACACTGGTGGAGCACCGGGCGAAACTGGTTGACGCGCTGAAGCCCGTAAACACCAACAGCCAGAACCTGCACGCCGAAATGCTGCTGCGCCAGCTTGGCGCGCGCTTTACGGGCAAGGGCACCTTCCGCACCGGCACGGCCGCGCTGGCCGAATATCTCAAGAATGCCGGTCTGCCGGCCGACGGCTGCGCGCTGGTGGACGGCAGCGGCCTGGCCGCCAGCAACCGCCTGACGGCAAACCTGCTGGCGCAACTGCTGCGCCGGGCGGCTGCCGAACCGTGGTATGAAGACTTCCGCCAGAGCCTGGCCGTGGGCGGCGAATCCGGCACGCTGGAAAAGCGCCTGAACGACACGGTGCTCAAGGGCAAGGTGTTCGCCAAGACCGGCTACATCAGCAACGTGCGGGCGCTGTCGGGTTATGTGCTCAGCGGCAAGCGGCGCTTTGCGTTTTCCATTCTGATGAACGACTGCGCTTACTCGCGCGAGTGCCAGGACGAAATCATCCGCCTGCTGGCCCGCGCATGATACTGGCGGCGATCGGCAAGGCGCTGCGCACGGGCCGGCCTCGCGCCGGCCTGGTGCTGTCGGGCGGCGCGCTGGCCACGGTGGCGCTTCTGGTCATCGAGGGCGCGGGCGCGCCCGCCGCGGCCCCGGCCCTGACACTGCCGATCGCGCACCTGGACAAACTGCTGCACGCGGCGGCCCACGGCTGGATCACCCTGCTGCTGGTTTGGGGTATGGCGCTGATCCGGCAGCCGGTTTCGGCGCCGCGCCCCGGCCGCGTGGCGGCGCTGGCGGCAGGTCTGGACAGCCTGGTGGGCCTCGGCATTGAACTGGTCCAGTTGCAGCTGGGGGCGCCGCACGGCCGCGTTTTTGACCTGTGGGACTTGGCGGCCAACCTGTGCGGCTCGGCACTGGCGGCCGGGCTGTTTCTGGCGGTGGCCGTGGCGGCGCTGCGCGCATACACTGGGGCCGATTCACGGCCGGAAACTCACCCCCCGGCCGTATCATAGGCCGGAGGCTCCATGCGCCGTACCGTGGCGGTTTGCCTGTGTCTGCTGCTGGCGGGTCTTGCGACATCGGCCCAGTTCCGGCCGATGTTCGAGGTCCCGGAAACCGACCCCAAGGCCTTTGACATCACCACCCGCGCGGACCTGGAAGATTCCATCCGCCGCGTGCGCAGCCTGCGTACCCAGTTGGCCGAAGCCCGCAGCGAACGCGAAAAAAACCAGGTGATGGAACAGATCCTGGCCCTGTGCCAGGACGAACTGGGCAAACAGGCCAACGCCTCGGGCGCGATCATCACGGCGCTGTCCACCGACCGCCGCACACCCAACATGGCCGTGCGCTGGACTGGCGCCTTTGCGTACCTCGAGGCCACATTGCGCGATCTGGGCGCCGACGGACTGGATGCCTACGAACGCCTGTACGGCCCGCGCGCCGAACGGCTGCTGCAGGATGCTCTGGCCTCGCGCGATTTAACGGCGATGGAAAGCCTGAACCGGCGCTTCGGCCTGACCCAGGCCGGGCTGCGCGCGGCGACACTGCTGGCCACGATGTACTGGGAACGCGGCGAGATTTCGGCCGCGGCCCGGGCGCTGGAGCGCGCGCTGCACGCCCCGGAACTGCTGGAGCCCCGCCGGCGCGCGGCGCTCAGCGCGTGGCTGAGCCACTGCTACCGCGCGCTGGGCGAACGCGCCAACCTGGCCCGGCTGATGGCCGACACGTCACACATTGCCGAAACCTCCGTGGACGAAGGCGGCGTAACGGCGACCCTGGGCGCGGTGCTGCGCCGCAACCTCGAATCCGCCCGTGACACCAGCGCCGACACTCTGGCCGCGCTGGGGCTGGACTGGCCCGGCGGCAACTACACTAACACCGGCCTGCACCCCCAGCCCACGGACTACACACAGATCGCCTGGGCGCGCGCCCTGCCGCGGCTGGAATCCAACCCGCAGCCGCCGTTCATGGATTACCCGCGGCCGCTGACCCCTCCGTATCTGCCGGTGTTTGACGGCAACGCGGTGTACGTGAACACCGGCGACCGACTGGCGGCCTATGACCTGGTCGGCGGCGGTACCGGCGACGAACCGCTGTGGTCGTGCAAACCTTTTGCGCGCCTGGGTGAACACTGGCGCACCACCGAGCCCGACCCGGCGATGATCCTGCCGGTTTCGGTCTGGCGCGGCACGGTTTACGCCGCGCTGGAGAACCCGCTGCACACGGCCTATCACGACCGCAACCCCGACCCGATGTTCGGGCTTTACAGCCACTACCCGCAGGTGCGGCGCGCGCTGTGCGCCGTGGACGCGGCCACCGGCCGCCTGTTGTGGAAACTGGGCGGTCTGTATGAAGGCACGGCCGACCAGACCACCAGCTTTCTGTACGCCACGGTCTATGACGGCGTGCTGTACGCCGTGGGCACGCGCCTGCCGCAGTTCAGTGAAATCCACATTTACGCGCTGAACCCCGTCACCGGCGAAGTGCTGTGGAACCTGCGCGCCTGTTACGGCCAGCAGGAAACCACCATGTTCGGGCGGCCGGCCCGCACGCCATACCCCAGCCTGTGCGCGATTTCCGGCGGCAACCTGTACCTTTGCACCAACCTGGGCGGCGTGGTTTCGGTCAACCTGGCGCGGCGGTGCCTGAACTGGATCAGCCGTTACGACCACGTGCCGCGGCCGATCACCAAGTA
The DNA here is from genome assembly GCA_015075515.1 of Planctomycetota bacterium. Taxonomy (GTDB): domain Bacteria; phylum Planctomycetota; class UBA8742; order UBA2392; family UBA2392; genus H3-PLA7. Next base: position 331,206 of record JABTUE010000001.1, on the reverse strand, counting down.
CACCAACACCTACTACCGCCCGGTGGGCTGGGCCAACAACCCCACCTTTTACACCGAACTGGACGGCCGTCCGTGGCTGGTGTTCGCGCCCGCCGACAGCGACTACGCCTACGGCATGGACGCGCGCAGCGGCGAAATTGTCTGGCGTCTGGACCGCCACGCTTTTCTGGGTGGCGGGCGCGTGCTGGTGGGGCTGCGCGGCCCCACGGCGTGGGTGGCCTCTGACGGCGGCGACCGCGGCGTCACCTTCACGCGCGCCTACGGCATAGACATCCGTTCCGGGCGCGTCACCACCACGGTGCGCGTAACGCCCGCCAACCGCGGCGACACCGTGCTGCTGGCCGGGCGCCCGTGCCTGGCGGGCAACCGCATGTTTTGGCCCGGATACCAGGACCGCGAGTGCATGGTCTGCGAACTTGACCTTGACTCCGGGCGGGTTGCCGCCTCGGCCTACGTGCCCGCCACCTATGCCGGTATCGGCTATTCCGTGTTTGCCCAGAACGGCATTCTGTTTACCGTCGCCGGCACGGACTATTCCCGTGGCGCCGGGCAGCTTGCTGTGCGTTTCAACCAGTCCGCGATCCTTGACGCCGCCCGCAAGGCCGCCGAAGCCGACACGGGCAACGCCGACGCGGCGCTGCGTTACGGCCTGTTGTGCCTGCGACTGGGCGACGCCGCCGAAGCCGTGCGGCGTCTCAAGGCGGCGTTTGACTTGGCCTCGCGCGCCCCGGTGAACACGCGCGTGCGTGATCACGCCTCGCGCGCGCTGGTGGCCTGGCATCTCAAGCGTGCCGACGCGTCGCTGGCGGCGCGGCGGTACACCGACGCGATGGGCAGCGTGCAGTCCGCGCGCGAGTTTGCCCTGTCGCGTTCCCAGCGCAGCGACTGCTTTGTCCGCGAAGAAGCCGCCCTGCAGGGCTTGGCCGGCACCCGCGCCCTGCGCGAGCTGTACGAGGGCCTGGTACAGAACGACCCGGATTTCGGGGTAGGTGAAGACCCCGAAATCCCGGCGCGCCTGTACGGGCTGATCCGCCTGGCGGCCATGCTGGAAACCGCCGAACCCGAAACCGCCGCGCGTATGTACCAGGAAATCCAGGAAAGCCCCGACCGTCTGGCCTGGCAGGGCACGCCGCTGCGGGTACTGGGACTGCACCGGCTGCGCGCGCTGGTCAAAACCCACGGCGTGAAACTTTACGCGGCCCAGGAACAGGCCGCCCAGAAGCTGCTGGATGCCAACACCGCCGAAACGCTGGCCGAACTGCTGCGGCGTTACCCGCTGGCCGAATGCGCCGACGAAGCTGCGCTGCGGCTGGCCGGGCGCGCGCTTGCGCGCGGGGACGGCTCCGCGGCGGTCGCGGTTCTGCTGGCGGCGCTTGAAGACAACACCGCACGCCCGCGCCGCGCCGAACTTCAGGCCACGCTGGCCCTGGCGCACGCCCGCGCCGGCGAAAAACTGCGCGCGCGTCTGGTTGCCGCGCGCACATTGCGCGAGTTCCCCGACGGAAAACTGCGGCTGGGTGAAGGCGAAACCAGGTTTGCCGATGTGCTGGGCCCGCTGGTCGCGGCCGGTGCCAACGCCGGGGCCAAATCAGCCCTGCCGCGTCTGCCGGCGCGACCGGTGGCGCTGTGGTCACGGGACTGGGAGCCCGGCTCGTTCACACGCGTGCCCGCGCACCCGGCCCATTCGGCCATGTCGCGCGTGTATCTGGGCGAACGCAGCCAGCAGGGTCTTCAGGTTACGGCACTGGACGGCCCCAGCGGCGAAGTGGTCTGGAGCCGCGCCAGCGACGTGACGCTGATGGCCGCCCACGATACGGACTATGGCGTGCTGTTTGAAACCGCCCAGGGGTTCGGTCTGTACGAAGATTCCGGCACTGAACGCTGGTCTCTGGCTGTGGGGGCCACACCCAGCCAGGCCAGCCTGGAGGGCGGCATGCTGGTGTTCAGCACGCGCTTTACCAACACCACTACCCGCCGGCAGATGGTGCGGGTGCACGCGCTGGATGTCTCCAGCGGCGGCCGTCTGTGGCAGCAGGAGTTCGAGGCCAGCATGGTCCGCTGGATCGGCCAGTGTCCCCACGGCGTGCTGGTGCTGCTGTCCGGCGGCGAACAGAAGCTGTACCTGCTGGACGCTGAAACCGGCGCCGAGATTCGCTCGGTGACTGTGGATCTGTCAGGCCAGGTCAACGTGACCCCCGCGCTGGACGGCGACCGGCTGTGGCTGGTGGATGTATTCGGCCAGGTGCGGGCCTACGGCACACGCGATCTGGGCGCCGGGGCAACGTTCGCCACCGGCCAGCGCGGCACGGCCCTGTTGCGCGTGGAAGAAGGCCGCCTGGTTCTGGCCGGTCTTGAGGGCGCAACCTGTCTGGAAGCCGCCACCGGCAAAACCCTGTGGTCGCGCGCGCTGGACCGCGGCGAAATGCTGCGCGCGGCCCATCACAGCCCCGGTCTTGTGTACCTGTGCACGCGCAACGCGGCCGGTGAATCCCGTGTCACGGCAGTCCGCGCCGGCGACGGGTCGGTGGCCATGCGTTATCTGGCGCCGCGCGCGGCGGAGTCTGACCGCATGGAGCTGCAGGGCAGTTTTGCCTTCGATGGCGGCCTCGCCGTGGGCTATTCGGTGCACTCCATGGTGCAGGGCAACATGCAGCTTTCCGAATTCCGGCTGGTGGTGCTGGACAACGACGGCAGCCAGCGCCTGAACTGGTCCACGCCCGCCAACAACGCCCGCGCACCAATCATGCAGATCGCGGTCACCGATGGCTTTCTGCTGCTGGGCTGCGCCGACACGACCTTCTGTTTCGGCCACCGTCCCTAGGCCGCGACGGTTGCACCGTGCGGCTGTATAGTGGCGCCATGGGAGAACTTTCTGATTTCGGGCGCGACGTCGTGCGCCAGGAAGCCGAGGGCCTGCGCCTGCTGCTGGAACTGGTGGACGGCGCCTTCGAGGCCGCCGTCAAGGCCGTAATTGACTGCCGCGGCCACGTGGTGGTTACCGGCGTGGGCAAACCCTGGCTGGTCGGCCAGAAAATCAGCGCCACGCTGGCCAGCACCGGCACCCCCAGTTTTGCCCTGCACCCCAGCGAGGCCGTGCACGGCGATCTGGGCCGGCTGCGCGCCCACGACCTGGTGATTGCGCTGTCCAACAGCGGCGAAAGCGAAGAAGTCACGCGGTTGCTTCCGGTACTCAAGCGTCTGGGCTGCCGCGTGATCGGCGTGACAGGCAACCCGCAAAGCAGCCTGGGCCAGCACAGCGACCTGGTGCTGCGTCTGCCGCGCGCGCCCGAGGCCTGCCCGATCGGCATGGCCCCCAGTGTCAGCACCACGGCGATGCTGGCGCTGGGCGACGCGCTGGCGCTGGCGGTAATGAAGGCACGCAACTTCACGCGCGAGGATTACGCGCGGTTTCACCCCGGCGGCGCGCTGGGCCGCAGCCTGATGAAGGTCACCGACATCATGCGGCCGCTGGAAGAAACCGCCGTGGTCGGCGTCAGTGCCGTGGTGGCCGACGCGCTGCACGCAATCACGCTGCACAAGACCGGCGCGGCCTTTGTGGTCGAACTGGGCCGGCTGCGCGGTGTGTTCACCGACGGCGACCTGCGCCGGCACGTGCGCGACGAGGCGCTGCTGGACACGCCGATTGTCGAGGTCATGACCAGCCCCTGCCGCAGCATCGGCGCCGACCGCCTGGCCCCCGAGGCCGTGCGCACCATGGTGGAGGGCCGGCGGATCGGCGAACTGCCGGTTGTGGACAGCCAGGACCGCATTCTGGGCCACATTGCCCTGAAGGATCTTGTGGCCATGAACTTCATGTGACCGGCGCCCGCCCCCGATGCCGACGACCCTGTCCTTTGATGCCGAGTTTGACGCCCCGGTCACCGAGGTGTGGCGGGTCGTCAGCGACACCGACCTGCTGGACGGCGCGATCGGCCTGCCTGCGGTGACCTATCGCGACGAACCCCAGCCCGACGGCACCTCGCGCCGGTTTGCCAGCATGCGCAAGCTGGGCATTATGCTGGAGTACGAAGAGCTGCCGTTCACCTGGGTGCACGAGCAGTTTTACGAAGTGCGCCGTGTCTTCAGCCGCGGGCCTTTCCGCACATTTGAGCACCGCTGCGAGCTGTTCCCGCGCGACCCGGATAACCCCGGCGCCGGCTGCCGCGTGCGCACCACCTTCACGTTCGAGACCGCGGGCGTGCTGGGTTTTGTGGCCCGGCGCGGCACACGCAAGGACGTGCTGAACCCGTACCAAAAGCTGTTTGCCGACCTGAACCAGCGCCTGCAGAAGAAACTGCGGCGCGAAAAAAACCACAGTGTCGTACTGCAGCGGCCCGTGCCCGTAAACGAACTGGACAACGCCGGCCGCAGCCAGGAACGCGCCCGGGTCACCGAGTTCGTCACGCGCGCGCGCCGGTTTCTGGACTCGCCGCTGATGGAAAAGATCGGCGACGCGATCGGCCGCTACCCCGACGAAGAACTGCGCCGCATGCAGCCCAAGGCCTACGCCCAGCGCTGGATGGCACCCCGTGACGACACGCTGAACGCCTTTCTGGCCGCGACCCGCGCCGGCCTGCTGAAGATGCGCTGGGACGTGATCTGCCCGCATTGCCGCGGCGACAAGATGAACCTGGGGTCCCTGGCCGAAGTAAAGGAAAAGGCTTTCTGCCCCAGTTGCAACATTGACTTTGATGTGGACCTTGACCGGTCGCTGGAGGCCGTGTTCACGCCGCACCCGCAGGTGCGCGAGGTAGCCCCGGCGCATTACTGCCTGGGCGGCCCCGGCACCACCCCGCACATTGTGTACCAGAAGCTGCTGGAACCCGGCCAAGAACATGCCTTCGAACTTCGGCTTGCCCCCGGCCGCTACCGCGCGCGCTTTTCCGGCGCCCGCGAGTACCGCTGGCTTGACGTGGCCCACGACGGCGCCGCCGAAGCCGGCTGGGTCATCGGAACAGAGCGCGTGCTGGGCGACGACTTGCGGGCGCGCGCCGACGCGCCGGTGCGCTTTCGCGTGCGCAACGACAGCGGCCGGCGCGTGCTGGCGGCCATGGAAAGCGTTGAATGGGCCCGCGATGCCCTCAGCGCCGGCGAACTGGTGGCCGACCAGCGCTTTCGCGACCTGTTCAGCAACGAAGTGCTGGCGCCGGGCATCAAGCTGGCGGTGGAAAGCGCCACCATCCTGTTCACCGATCTGGTCGGAAGTACGGCCCTGTACAACGCGCTGGGTGACGCCCGCGCCTTCAGCCTGGTGCGAACCCACTTCGACATCCTGCACGAGCTGGTCCAGCGCCACCAGGGCGCAATTGTCAAGACCATTGGCGACGCGATCATGGCCGTGTTCACACGACCCGACAACGCCCTGCGCGCCGCGCACGACCTGCACCGCGAGGTAGACCGCTATGTACGCGACAAGGGCCACGAACGCGGCGTGGAACTGAAAGTTGGCCTGCACGCCGGGCCCTGCATTGCCGTTACACTGAACGACCGCCTGGATTACTTCGGCACCACCGTGAACTTGGCCGCGCGCGTGCAGAACCTCAGCCAGGGCGGCGACATTGTCGTAACACGCGCAATGGCCGAACTGACCGGCGACTGTGAAACCCTGCGCGCCCAGGGCTGGCAGAGCCAGGCGCTTGAGGCCCACGCCAAGGGCTTTGACCGGCCCGTCGAGGTGCTGCGCTTTGTGCGGGCGGACTGAACGGTCACCCTTTCGCAAATCGCCGCAGACCCTATCATTGGGCACGCGATGAAGGGGCTTTCCCTGATCGGGGCACTCGGCGGCGGCCTTGCGGGCGCCGTCATCTGGCTGATCGCGGTGGCGGTGCAAGGCACGCCGCTGGCGGCGCTGGCGCTGATTGTGGCCGCGGGTGTGGCCGCCGGCGCGATTATCTTCAATTCAACACCATCGGGGGCGGTTCCCGCGGCGGTCATCACGCTGGTGTTCTGTCTGGCGGCCAAGTTCGCGGGTGTGCCGCTGGCACTGGATCTGCGCAACAGTCAGGTCAAGACCGAGTTTGAGCTCAAGCAGTACGACATGTACATGGCCGACGCCGCGGCCTTGATGCGGTTGCAGGGCGCCGACCGCGACAACTATCTGCTGGGGCGCAGCCCCTACGACGCCGACCGCGACGGCAAACTGTCCGACCGCGAGCGCGAGGTGTTTAACCGCTTCTGGGCGCCGCGCCTGGCCGAATGGGGCACCAACCCGCCCCTGTTTGAGGACTGGAAGACCCGCCTGTCCGCGGACTGGGGCCGCGAATCGGGCGAAAGCATTGACGCCAAGGGCATGGTCGCCGAGTTTTTCGGCCCGCTGCAACTGGTGTTTCTGCTGCTGGCCGTGATTGCCGCCCACCAGGCTGTGGCACGCGTAAGCCTTGAAGAAGCCCGCGAGCGCAAACGGGCTACCGGCAAAGTGGCTCCGGGTGTGATTGACCTGAACGAAGACATCGGCAGCGGCGTGGACATCAAGATCGCCGCGCCGGGCCAGAGCGCGCGCCAACCCGCCCAGAAACCCGACGCCAGGCCGGCCGCAAAACCGGCGTCAGCGCAGCCGCCCAAAAAGCCGCCTGCCAAATGAACCCGCCGGGGCACGCCCGCAAGCAAGCCACAAACGGCCGCGTTATCCACGGCGATAATCTGGCGGTGCTGCGTGCCCTGCCCGACGGCCTTGCACGCCTGATTTACATTGACCCGCCCTTCAACACCGGCCGCAGACAACAGCGCCGCACCGTGCGCGCCACGCGCGACGAAGCCGGCACCGCCGGTTTTCAGGGCGCCCGTTACCGCCGGCAAACCACGGCGCGGCGCGCCTACGCCGACGACTTTGATGACTATCTGGGGTTTCTGCGCCCTCGGATCGAGCAGGCCCGTCGCCTGCTGACACCCGACGGCGCGTTGTACTTTCATATTGATTACCGCGAAGCCCACTATGCCCGCGTGAACCTGCTGGACCCGATTTTCGGGCGCGAGGCCCTGATCAATGAGATCATCTGGGCCTATGACTTCGGCGGTCGGCCCAGGGACCGCTGGCCGGCCAAACACGACACGATCTTTTTTTACGCCAAAGACCCGGACAACTTTGTCTTCAACGCGGCCGAGATCACCCGCGAACCATACATGGCGCCGGGGCTGGTCGGCCCCGAAAAAGCCGCGCGCGGCAAACTGCCCACCGATGTGTGGTGGCACACGATTGTCGGCACCAGTTCGCGCGAAAAAACCGGATACCCGACCCAGAAGCCGCTGGGCGTGCTGCGGCGCATCGTTCAGGCCAGTTCCCTGCCCGGTGACACGGTGCTGGATTTCTTTGCCGGCAGCGGCACCACCGGCGCGGCATGCCTGGAGCTGGGGCGCCGGTTTGTGCTGGTGGACAACAACCCCCAGGCGATTGCCGTGATGCGCAGGCGGTTCAAGGGCTCAGGCGTGACATTCGAACGCGCGGCCACAACAGCCACCGCGACAAAGCAACGGCGCCGCGGGTAACGCGGTTTGTCGCCCGATAACACCGGGATCACAACCGCACGCCGCGAACCAATCCATCTCAAGAATCCCCTTCCCTACAGCCGACAACGGAAAGGGTGTCCGCACTCGCGGGCACGCCGGTTATCGGAGAGCACATGGCGGGCAAAACACTCAGCGCGGCCGATTCCATGGTTTCAGGCAGGATTTCGGGCCTGTTCAAGCGCGAAATGCTTCAGGAATGCGCCGCCCTGTCGCTGCTGCTGGTGGTGGCGTTCATGGTGCTTTCCATCGTTTCGTTCGATCCCGCCGACGTGGCCGGCGCCGTTTGGCCCGTCAACGAAACACCGGCCAATCTCGGCGGCCGTGTCGGCGCGCTGGCTGTACACCTGGGCTACACCTTTCTGGGCGTCGGCACGTACCTGCTGGTCGGGCTGGTCGGCGTGTACGCCACCCTGATCTTTTTCCGCCGCAAGGCCGCCGACTGGCCGGTGCGGCTGGTCGGCACGGTCATGCTGGTGGCCACCTTCAGCGCCCTGTTCGGTGCCAGCTACGGCGATTCGGGCATCATGCCCTCGCGCGGCGGCGTGGTGGGCACCACGATCTTCGGCCTGCTGGACGCAAACTTCGGCTTGACGGGCACGTATCTGGTGCTGGCGTTTGTGGCGCTGCTGAGCTTTCTGCTGGCCACAGACGTGCTGTTCTACCCGATCATCCGCGACCTGCTGAACCCGCTGGGCCGTCCCGACGCCGAAAGCGGCGTGCTGCCCCTGCCCAGTATTCCCGAACCGATCATGCCCGGCGCCGGTGATGAAGCCGCCGCCGAAGCTCCCCCCCGGGCGGGCCTGCTGGCGCGGCTGCTGGGGCGTGCCGGCCGCGGGCAAGCCCAACCGGCCGAACCTGCTGATGAACCTGACACGGATGGTGATGACGCCGACGATGCCGGCGACACCGAGGTCGAAATCGAGTTTGAACCCGACCCGGCACTGGTGCCCGCCCAGCCCGAGCCGGCGCCCAAAGCCGCGCGCCGCCCGGCCGTGCGCCCGGCTCCCGAACCCGCCCCGGCCCAGGACGACGAGGCCGACTGGGAGGAAGCCCTCAAGAGCTTCCGCCTGCCGGGCGTGGATACACTCAATGCCCCGCGCAAAAAGGACGCCGCCGGCGCCAAGGCCGAAATGCAGCGCGCCGCCGAAATCATCCGCAGCACCTTTGCGAACTTCCGCATGGACGTGAACGTCGTGGACGCCGTGCGCGGCCCGACCGTCACGACATACGAGATCGCCATTCCCGCCGATGTCATGGTCAGCAAGGTTGAACGCGTCAAGGCCAACCTGGCGCTGAACCTGCGCGTCCAGACCGTGCGCATGGTGACGGCCGCCGGCAAGTCCACCATCGGCGTCGAGGTGCCCAACCACACCCGCGAAACCGTGACCTTCCGCGAACTGATGGAAAGCCCCGAGTTCGAGGCCGCTGGCAAGAAGATGGAACTGCCCGTGGCCTTTGGCAAAGACGCCTTTGGCGTGCCAGTGGTGCGCGACCTGGCGGCCATGCCGCACCTGCTGGTCGGCGGCAGCACCGGCCAGGGCAAGTCCGTGTTCGAAAACGTGGTGCTGGCCAGCCTGTTGATGGCGCGCACGCCGCGCGACCTGCGCCTGATCATGGTGGACCCCAAGCAGGTGGAGTTCACGCCTTATGCCGACGTGCCGCATTTGCTGGCACCGGTGATTGACGACAGCCGCAAGGCCGCGGGCGTGTTTGAGTGGCTGGTCAAGGAAATGGAGAACCGCTACACGCTGTTCAAGTATGCCGGCGTGCGCAAGCTGACGGAATACCACGACCTGAGCAAGAAAGACCGCGCCCAGCGCCTGGCCGAGGCAGGCCAGGACCCCGAGCAGGCACCCGACCACCTGCCGTACATTGTGGCAATCGTGGATGAACTGGCCGACCTGATGATCGTGGCCGCCGACACCAAGATTGACGAACTGTTCCAGCGCATAGCCGCCAAGGCCCGCGCCGCGGGCATCCACCTGATTCTGGTCACTCAGTCTCCCCGCGCCGACGTGCTGACGGGCATCATCAAAAGCAACATCCCGGCCCGCGTGTGCCTGCGTGTCACCACCGGCACGGAAAGCCGCATTGTGCTGGACGTGACCGGCGCCGAAGACCTGCTGGGCAAGGGTGACCTGCTGATGCAGATGCCCGGCGAGGCCAAGGCCGTGCGCGCCCAGAGTGCCTACATTGCCGACGATGAAATGAAGCGCATTCTCGACGGCCTGCGCGGCCAGCTCAAGCCGCGCTATGTGATTGACCCCGACGCGATCAGCGCCCCCGGCGGCGGCAGCGATGGCGGCCCCGTGGGCGAACTCGACCCGAACTTTGTGGACGCCGTGGACCAGATTCTGGCCGCGGGCCGCGGCAGCGCCAGCTTCCTGCGCACGGCCATGGGATTGGGCCACACCCGTGCCACGCGCATCATCATCCAGATGGAGCGCGCGGGCATTCTGGGCCCCGCCCGCGGCGCCAAGGAACGCGAAATCCTGATCACCTTCGAGGAATGGGAAGCCCGCAAGCAAAGCGGCAACCTGACCGGCCCCGCAGCCGGCGGCAGCGACGTCTACGACTCCCAGATCGCGGCTTGACTTACGGCGGGCTTGCTGCCCCCCGCAGCGTATTCACTCCAGCAGGCCGAACATGAAAACCACTGGCCCACTGCTTCTGCTTCTGCTGACGGCCTGTGTGGCGCGGGAACCGCAGGCCATCGCGCCGGCAGCGCCACTTCTGGCGGACCTACCCTCCGTTGCAGCCCCCGCGCCGCCGGTCGTTGACTTTGCGGCCTTGCTGCATGAGGAGGATCAAAAGCGCGAGGGCGAGGAGACGCTCCCCTTCGCTCACGTTGAGGTTGTGCCAGTTTCAGGTCGGCAGAACGAATACGTGGCGATTGCGGACTGGACGCACGGCTGGTTTGGGTGCTGGTGCTGGTTTCGCATGGACGGGCCGCGTATCGCCGAGATCGTGTGGAGCGGCCAGGTCGAGCAGTCCATGCACAAACTGCGGGCCTTCAGCCACCCCCTGTGGGAAGGCGTGATCGTCGAAGCCTACGGCATGACCCACATGGGCAATGGCTGCTATTACTTGTTCCACGTACACCACGGCGGCGTCGAGACGCTGATTACAACCCGCGCCGTGGATGCCCACCTCGGTAGCGACGGCGCCGTGCTGCAGGAATCCGATGGCTTCGTCATGCCCGCCCGCTACTACGACTTTGACAAGGACGGATTCACGGACGTTGTCCTGCAGGGTCGGGTTGTAACCGTCAAAAGTCCTGACCAGTACTGGGCCCACGGCCAGACGCTGGGCTGGGACGGGCTGGAACACCCTGTTCGCAAGGTCTTCCTGTGGAGCCCTGACAGGGCGGCCTTTGAGCGCGCCCGTTGGCTCGATATCGGAACCTTTGACTGAAGACACGCCCCTGTCCCTGCCGATTCAGGCCACGCGGCACACGCCGGAGACTCTCATGGCTGCCTGGAAGAAACTGGTTTCACGTTCTGACCTGCTCATTCCCGGCGCGCTGGCGGCCTCGGCGGCGCTGATTGCGCTGGACCTTGTAGTCTTCTACGCCTGGGACCTGCGGCCGCTGATCAGCTACCCGGAGGCCGAACTCGGCCTGTGGTCGGTGCTGATCGCCTCGGCCTGGGTCTGGGGCGCGCGCTGGCTTGTGGCCGGCGAAAAGGGTTCACGCGCCGCGCTGGCGGGCGTGGCCGCGCTGATGCTGGCGTTGCACCTGCTGCACCCCTTTGCCCGCGGCGAACTTCGCCCGGTTCAGCGCCCCGGCGGCCAAGAGGTATTGACTGCCCCCGAAACCGACGGCCCCGCCGTGGTGGAATACAACGGCGGCCCGTTTACGGCCCCGCGCGAACGTCACGCCTGATGTCACAGGCCGCCGCCGCAACATTGACCTGACAACCCGCAAGCTATACTGCCCCCCATTGCCGGACGGTTGTGCCCGGCGTGCAGGGCTGGTTCCGGGCAGTCGTCTACCCGCCTCACAGCCTCGTTTGCGGCCTGCCGCAGACTGGTGCTGGCCATGACAACCCCGCCGGGCCGATCGTCGCGTCACGACGCGACCCTGAGCCCATCCACAAAATCCGGATCTCCGTTTCCTCTGGCCGTGGCGCTGCGTGGCACGCTGCGCGAGGGCTACAGCTTTGCAAAGTTCCGCGCCGACCTGATGGCCGGCGTGATTGTGGGCATTGTCGCCCTGCCGCTGTCCATGGCACTGGCCATTGCCAGCGGTGTGCCGCCCCAGCACGGCCTGTACACGGCCATTGTCGCCGGTGCCGTAATCGCCGTAACCGGCGGTTCGCGCCACAACGTTTCCGGCCCGACCGCGGCATTTGTGGTGCTGCTGGCGCCGGTCAGCGCCCGCTTCGGCCTGGGCGGGCTGGCGCTGGCCAGCGCCATGGCCGGCGTGATTCTGCTGGGCATGGGGTTGTTCAAACTGGGCCGGCTGGTTCAGTTTGTGCCTCACCCCGTTACCACAGGTTTTACCGCCGGCATCGCGGTCGTGATCGCCACGTTGCAGCTCAAGGACTTTCTGGGCCTGACCTACGTGCCCAGCGGCGACCATTACTGGGAGCGCGTGGCGGACATCGCCGGGGCTCTGGGCAGTTTCAACTGGCCTGACCTGGCCGTAGGCGCCTTCAGTCTTGCGCTGCTGATTGTCTGGCCGCGGGTGACACGGCGCGTGCCGGGGCCGCTGGTAGCGGTGATTTTCGGCTCCGTAGTCGCGTACTTTCTGAACACGCAGATTGCGGGCGCGACGGTGGCCACCATCGGCAGCCGCTTTGGCGGCATTCCGCAGCAACTGCCCGCCTTTGTCCTGCCCTGGACCGAGCCCGGCGGCGACGGCAGCCCGCTGGGCCTGAGCATGGATCTGGTGCGCTCGTTGATCGGCCCGGCCTTTGCCATTGCGGCCCTGGGCGCCATTGAGTCACTGCTTTCGGCCGTGGTCGCCGACGGCATGGCAGGGTCCAAGCACGACCCGGACAGCGAACTGGTAGGCCAGGGTCTGGGCAACGTCGCTGCGGCGTTCTTTGGCGGCTTTGCCGCCACCGGCGCGATCGCCCGCACCGCCACCGGCATCCGTGCCGGCGGCAAGTCGCCTTTCACGGCCGTGATCCACGCCGCGTTCGTGTTCGCGGCGGTGATGGCGCTGGCGCCGATCCTTTCGTACCTGCCCATGGCCAGCATGGCCGCGATGCTGCTGGTCGTGGCCTGGAACATGAGCGATGCGCGGCACTTCATGCACATGCTGCGCGTGGCCCCGCGCAGCGACCTTTCGGTGCTGCTGATCTGCTTCGGGCTGACCGTGGCCTTTGACATGGTGGTGGCGGTCAGCATCGGCATTGTCCTGGCGGCGCTTCTGTTCATGCGGCGCATGGCCGAAATCAGCGGGGCGCGCGTGGTCAACGCCGGCAGTGCCAAGCTGCGCGCGCCTTTGCCGCCGGGCGTCATTCTGTACGAGATTGCCGGCCCGCTGTTTTTTGGCGCCGCCGACAAGGCCGTGGGCAACATCGCGGGCATGGCCGCCGACGTAAAGGTTGTGGTGCTGGACATGAGCGCCGTGCCGGCCATGGATGTGACGGGCCTGGTGGCACTGGAAAGCGTGCTGAAGAAGCTTAAGGCCCGGGGCGTGCGCGTGATCGTGGGCGGGTTGCAGCCCCAGCCTCAGCGCGTGATGGCCAAGGCGCAAATTGTGGAATCGCCGGGCGAACTGCGATTTTGTGTAAGTCTGGATCAGGCGATTGAGGAAGCCCGGAGGGCGGCAGGGTAATGGTGTATGCCGGCAGCAGCCGCAACAGGAGAACTCCCGCGGCACTTGCTTGTGCGGTTGCCATTGCCGTGGACTGCCGGCTTGCGACCCGGGCCAAAACCTTTTCTTGCATCAGGCCGCCGGGCCGCCTATAAGCGATAGCGCGTCGGGCGTGTTGCCGACGCTTGTTTTTTTGACACATGACACGAGAGCCGAGACCATGGTCAGCAGCCTGAACAAAGAGACCGCACGCATTGCCGAACTGATCAAGCAGGAGCAACTGGGCGAAGTCGAATCCGCCTGGGCCGACGCCCTGCAGAAAGCCCCCCGCGAGATCGAGACCTTTCTGAGCCTGGCCGAAAAACTGGTCCGCAGCGGCCACGGCGAAAAAGCCGGCAGCCTGCTGGAACAGGTGGTGGCCAAGCTGGATTCGCTGTCCGAGCCGCGTCTGGGCGCCGAAGTGCTGGCCGAGCTGGCCAAGGTCGCGCCCCGCAACAGCAACCAGAAACAGCTTGCGATTTCGCTGTTCACCAACGCCTACGGCAGCCTGCCCGGCTTTGAAAAGGCGATCGAACGGGCCGAGGCCGCTTCGCGCGAGAACGACAACCGCTTCGTCAAGGCGCTGTGCAATGAACTGGTGTTCCAGCCCGGTGACTGGGTGTTTCACGACGCGGGCTGGGGGCTGGGACAGGTCGCCAGCATAGACATCGGCGCCGCCGAAGTGATCGTGGACTTCAACGACAAAAAGGGCCACAAAGTCAAAATGGGCGCTGCGGCCAACTTCTTCAAGAAGCTGCCGCCCGAGGACATCATGGTTCAGCGCACGGCCGACCTGGCCGGTCTCAAACAGCGCTGCAAGAGCGACCCCCAGGGCGTGATCCTGGGCATCCTCAAGGGCCACGGCAACAAGAGCAATCTCAAGCGCATCAAGGCCGAACTTGTTCCCGCCGTGATTTCGGCCAAGGAGTGGTCCAAGTGGTGGACGGCCGTGCGCAAGGACCTGGCCCGGCACCAGTACGTGCGCGTGGGTACCGGCGCCAACCCGACCATCGAGCGTCTGGTCACGGCCATGACGCACGAGGACGAAACGCGCGAGCTGTTCGACAACGCGATTCGTCTGCCCCAGAAGCTGGCGGTGCTGCGCCGCTATCTCAAGGACAGCGACCGCTCCGATGCCCGCCGCGCGTTACTGGAACACATCGGCGCCCAGACCGCGGCGATTGTCCAGCGCGAGGGCGACCTTGACGCCCGCAACCGCGACAGCGGCGCGTCGCTGGCCGGCGACCGTATTCTGGGCTGGTACATGATCCAGGACATCAAAAAGGCCGAACCGGACGCTTCGGTCGGCCTGAACTACAGCATTGACGACCTGGTGCGTGACCCCGAAGACATGTTGCGCCGGATTGAGGAAATCCGCGACAGCGACTACCAGGGCCGCGCGCTGGAACACCACGCCAAACTCAACCCGGCCTGGCCCGCCACCTTCGGCCGGGCGTTTCTGAAGAACGTTTCGGCCCTGTGGGACATGATCGCGCGTGAACTGATGACCCAGGGCCACGATGCAGAACTGGCCCGGGCGCTGGCCACCGTGCAGGCTGACCCTGACATCTACCCCGAGCACTACCTGTGGTTTGCCAAGCGCGGCATTCTGGGCCAGACATTGCCGGCCTCGACACAGGTTGCCGGTGCCCAGGACCTGTTCTCAAGAATCCTGTGGGTGATGAACAAGGTGCTCACGCGCATCGAACGCGGCGAAACCCACCTGAAGGAAACGCTGGCCACTCTGCGCGCGGCCATGACCGAACGCAACTCGCGCCTGCTTTCCACGGCAATTGAGGGCATCGCCGAAGAGCGCGCCGCCCACCTGCTGCACGAAATTGACCGTTGCCGCGGCCTGAGCGACATTCATAACGGCACGCTGCGCGAAATCCTGTTGCGCAGCTTCCCCAACCTGCAGGCCAAAAAGGCCGCGGCCCAGGCCGCCGAAATCGAGGCCGAGGGCGGCGGCGAAATCCTGGCCACGGCAAACGGCCGCCGCAAGCGCGAGGCCGAACTCAAGCGCATCCAGGAAGAAGAACTGCCCGACGTGGCCAAACAGATCGGCGAAGCGCTGGCCATGGGCGACATCAGCGAAAACGCCGAACTGGACGCCGCCCGCGAACGAGAAGCGCGCCTGAAAGAGGCCGCCAAGGGCATTATGGAAGAACTCAAGCGCGTGCGGGTGATCGAATCCGGCGAAGTGGACGCCAGCAAGGCCGGCTTCGGCACCAAGGTCACGCTCAAGCGCGAAGACGGCAAGACCAAGGTCTACGAAATCTTCGGGCGCTACGAGGCCGACCACGACCGCGGCATCATCAGCATCGAAAGCCCGATCGCCCAGGGCATTCTGGGCAAGACACCGGGTGAAACGGCACAGGTGCAGACGCCGGAGGGCACGGTCAAGTTCGAAGTGATCAGCGTCGAACGCGCGTTTTAGCGCGTCACGGCATGACAACGGCGGCCCGAACGGGCCGCCGTTTGCGTTAACCACCGGAAACCCGCCGCGCGGATCTATTCGCCGGGTTCGTTGCCGACCTTGAGGATGCTCAGAAACGCGCCCTGGGGCACTTCGACACCGCCGATGACCTTCATGCGCTTCTTGCCCTTCTTCTGCTTTTCCAGCAGTTTCTTCTTACGGCTGATGTCACCGCCATAGCACTTGGCCAGCACGTTCTTGCCCATGGCGCCGATCTTTTCGCTGGCGATGATCTTGCCGCCGATGGCCGCCTGCAGGTTGATCACGAACAGGTGGCGCGGGATTTCTTCTTTCAGCTTCTTCAGCAGGTTGCGCCCGCGCTGTTCGGCGAACTGCCGGTGCACAATCATGGCCAGGGCGTCCACTTCGTCGCCGGCGATCAGAATACGCACCTTGACCAGATCGGCGGGCTCAAAGCCCACCTGTTCGTAGTCCATGGTCGCGTAGCCGCGCGTTCCGGACTTCAGCTTGTCAAAGAAATCAAAGATCACCTCGGCCAGCGGCATACGAAACGTCAGCAGCGCGCGGCCCTGGCCCAGATGTTCCTGGTTCACGTACAGGCCGCGGCGTTCCAGTGCCAGCGACATCACGTTGCCGATGTATTCGGTGGGCGTGATGATGCTGAGCTTTACTATCGGCTCGAGGATTTCCTCGTACACCGTGGGGTCGGGCAGGTCGCCGGCCTTTTCAATGCGCTCGATCGTGCCGTCGTGCTTCTTGATCTCGTAGGTCACGTTGGGCGCGCTCTGCACCAGATCCAGCCCCAGTTCGCGCTCGACGCGTTCCTGGAAAATTTCCATGTGCAGCAGGCCCAGAAAGCCGCAACGGAAGCCGCTGCCCAATGCGTCGCTTTGCTCGGGCGTGTAGGTGATGCTGCTGTCGCTCAGGGTCAGTTTCTGCAGCCCCTTGCGCAGGGCGTCAAAGTCGGCGGCGTTGGTCGGGTACACGCCGGCGTACACCATAGGCTGAGGTTTCTTGTAACCCGGCAGGGGCAGAATCTCGTTCTTGTGTTTGGCCAGGGCCACGGTGTCGCCCACGCCCACGTCCTGCACCGTCTTGATGCCGCAGATCACGTAACCGACCTCGCCGCACTTGAGTTCGGGTTGCTTGTGCAGACCCATACGCACCACGCCGACCTCAAGCACGTCGTATTCGCTGCGCGTGCCCATCATGAAGATGCGGTCGCCCGCGCGCAGCACACCGTCGCGCACGCGCACATACACCACCACGCCGCGGTAGTCGTCATATACCGCGTCAAAGATCAGCGCGCGCAGCGGCTTTGTGATGTCGCCCTCGGGCGGCGGGATACGCTTGACAATCTCCTTGACCAGTACGTCCACGCCAAGGCCGGTCTTGCCGCTGACCTGTACCACTTCTTCTTTTCTGGTGCCGAAGGCGGCCTCAAGTTCCTGGCAGGTGCGGTCAAAATCCGCCGCCACCATGTCCACCTTGTTGGCCACGGGCACGACCTCAAGGTCGGCGCCGATTGCCAGGTACATGTTGGCCACGGTCTGGGCCTGGATGCCCTGGGTCGCGTCCACCAGCAGCAGCGCGCCTTCGCAGGCGTTCATGGCGCGGCTGACCTCATAGCCGAAGTCCACGTGACCGGGGGTGTCAATCAGGTTGAACAGATATTCTTCGCCGTCCAGGTTCATCGGCAACGCGATCGCCTTGGCCTTGATTGTGATGCCGCGCTCGCGCTCCAGGTCCATGCTGTCCATGGTCTGTTCGACCAGCTTGCGCTTGTCCACGGCATAGGACATGGAAAGCAGACGGTCGGCCAGCGTTGACTTGCCGTGGTCAATGTGCGCGATGATGCAGAAGTTGCGGATTTTGCTCAGCGGCAGGTCAGACACGGGGCCTCCCACGGGGCGGCATAGTTAGCACATTGTGGCGTTGCCGCCAGCCTTGGGATTGCGGATTTCGGATTGCGGATGGGGGATTGTACACTCCGCCCACCGGCCCATGCCCAACCACAAATCTTTCAGCCGCCGATCATCCTCCACCGAGCCCGCGCTGAGATACCTGCGCAGGCGGGGGTTTACCGGCGCGCCCGTGGCCCTGATTCTGGGTTCGGGCTTTGGCGGCATGGAAGGCCAGTGCAAGGCCGACGCCCGCATCAACTACGCCGACATCCCCCGCTGGCCGCGGCCTTCGGGTCTGCCGGGCCATGCGTGCCGCCTTACGCAGGGTCGGCTGTGGGGTCGCGATGTGCTGGTGTTTCGGGGGCGCTATCACGCCTATGAGGGTTTTGCCGCACGCGAACTGGCGTTGATTCCGCAACTGGCGCATGCCCTGGGCGCCGAAACATTGATTGTCACCAACGCGGCCGGGGGTATCCGCGCGGACCTGAAGCCCGGCTCCTTGATGGCGATTACGGACCACATCAACCAGATGGGCATCAACCCGCTGGTCGGGCCCCAACGCCTGCCCGGGGCGGCCCGGTTTGCCCCCCTGGCAGGCGCCTACGACCCGGCGCTGGCCAGGGCACTGGTCAAAGCCGGCAAGGCCGCAGGCGAGAGCGTGGCCACGGGCGTATACGCGGCCGTGCTGGGGCCCAGCTTCGAAACCGCCGCCGAGGTGCGGGCGCTGAAGACCCTTGGCGCCGACGCCGTGGGCATGAGCACCGTGCCCGAAGTGATCGTGGCACGGGCCCTGGGCCTGAGGGTGTGCGGCCTGAGCCTGATCACCAACCGGGCGGGGTCAACCGACGACAGCCACGAAGGCACGCTGAAACAGGGCACCGACAACGCGCCGCGCCTGGCGGCGGTGCTGCGGGAACTGCTGGGGCTGCCGGGTACGTGAAATCCTGTCCCTGCCCTATGCCTGCCCAAGGCTGTTACTATAAGGTTCGGGTTCCTTTCGGGCCGCAAATACAGGTAACTCCATGAGCGAGCGCAAACTCTTCACCTCGGAATCCGTCGGCGAAGGCCACCCGGACAAACTCTGCGACCAGGTATCTGACGCCGTCCTTGACGCCATCCTGGCCGAAGACAAACACGCCCGCGTGGCCTGTGAAACCGCCACCACCACCGGCCTGATCTGCGTACTGGGCGAAATCACCACCACGGCCCGCCACGTGCTGGGCAAGATTGGCGACATCGCGCGCAAGGCCGCCACCGACATCGGCTACACCAACGGCGACTACGGCCTGGACGGCAACTCGTGCGGCGTGATGGTGGCCGTTCACGGCCAGTCACCCGACATCGCTATGGGCGTGGACGAAGGCAAGGACAAGGAACAGGGTGCCGGCGACCAGGGCATGATGTTCGGTTACGCCAGCGACGAAACGCCCGAACTGATGCCGGCCCCCATTGCCTGGAGCCACAAACTGACGGCCATGCAGGCCAAACTGCGCCACGGCAAGAAGATTGACTGGCTGCGCCCCGACTGCAAGTCTCAGGTCACGGTTGAATACGACGGCGACAACATCGCCCGTATCCACACCGTGGTGCTGTCCACCCAGCACGCGCCGGATGTCAGCCTGTCGCGCGTGCGTGAGCAAACCATTGAAGAAATCATCAAGCCCGCCCTGCCCGCGCAGTATCTGGACGCCAAAACCATCTACCACGTGAACCCCACCGGGCGCTTTGTGATCGGCGGCCCGCACGGCGACTCCGGGCTCACCGGCCGCAAGATCATCGTGGATACCTACGGCGGCATGGGCCGCCACGGCGGCGGCGCCTTCTCCGGCAAGGACCCCAGCAAGGTGGACCGCAGCGCCGCCTACATGGCGCGTTATGCGGCCAAAAACATCGTCAAGGCCGGCCTGGCCCGGCGCTGCGAAATCCAGTTGGCCTACGCCATTGGCGTGGCCGAGCCGGTGAGCATCAACATCAACACCTTTGGCACCGGCAAACTGCCCGAGGCCCAGATCATTGAACGCCTGAAGAAAGCGGTCAGTTTCAAGCCCAAGGCGATCATCCAGCATCTGGACCTGCTGCGACCAATCTATTCGGCCACGGCCAAAAACGGCCATTTCGGCCACGAAGGTCCGAACTTCCCGTGGGAGAAGGCCGACCTGGCGGACAAGTTGAAGTAAGCCGGAAGTCGCAGCCTGCACCGACAGGAAAAGCCCCCGCCCAAGCGGGGGTTTTTTGTTGCAGGCACCCTTGACGCGAACTGTTGACCGTGACCTCTCGACTTTACTTTGTGTCAAAAGACAGGGTTGCATTCAGTCACCCCTTGGGGTAAACCAGCGGCTTGTAACCGGTAGTACCGCTGGTGCTTCAAGGACTTGTGACGAGTACAGCGTTGCCTGGCGCGGTTGCCGGGCTGGCTTTGGCAAAGGAGTCGCTCCCGGCGCCAATGTCAGGTCGGAACCAAGCCGGAAACGCCAGTAGCGAAGCAAACCGTGAAAAACCAAACGGGGGCAAAATCCTAAATTCCATCTGGATTAGACTTTCGGTGGGCCTATATTGCCCATCCTCGTAGCGGGCGACACCGGTCATTTCAGGTCTAACGAAAACAGAAACCAAGGGGACGTACCCATGACAGAGAACGCTGGTGGTGGCAACGAACTGGAAGCCCTGGGAGTTCCGAAGGAAATCCAGGACTACGCCAAGACGATGTGGATGCTTCAGATCATCGGCCTCGGGCCGTTGTACCTGATCTTCGTGGAAAAGCCGGGCCTCTGGAAGAACCCCTGGTTCGTCAGCCAGGTTCGTCTGATGATCCGCAGCATGATTTTCTGGATCATCTGCTACCTGCCCGGCATGTGGTTCGCTTTCCAGTGCTTTGGCGCCGTGGGCAAGGGCAAGGACCCCAAGGTTCCGTTTGCCGCCCCCAACGGCTTTGCCGACAGCCAGAAGTAGTTTCGCGCGCTAACCGGCCGGGGACGGGCTGCAATCCGTCCCCGGTTGTTGTTTTTCCGCACGTGATGTTTCGTATCCCGCGCCTTGTCCGCGAAACGGAACACGCCGACTTATGGCCCGCCTGAACGTGGATCTTTCCGTCAACGACTACGACCGCGGGCTGTTCGAGACGCGCAAGCTGGTGCTTGAACTGCGCGAAAACGAGGGCATGCGGCACCTGGTACTCAAGATTCTGGCGATGGCGCTGTATTTCGACCGCAAGCTGCAGGTCGAACCCGGCATGGACGAAGAAGAACGCTATGAACCCGATCTGCTGCTGCGCGGCGACGACCACCGCCCGCTGCTGTGGGTCGAGTGCGGCCAGTGCCGCGTCCAGAAGCTGGACAAGATCACCTTCCGCCACTACGACGCGCGGGTCATCATGATGAAAGCCACCGAACGCGAGGCCAATGACATCGCCCAGCGTTGCCGCGGCGAGGTGCGGCGGCTTTCGGCGATTGAATTTGTGGGTTTTGACCCCGGGTTTGTCGAGGCTCTGGGTGAAACCCTGACCGGCCGCAACGACATTATCACCATCATTTCGGGCCATGAACTGCAGGTTGTGGCCGGCGGGACCACATTGCGCAGCACGATCCATCGCGTGCGGGGCGAGCCCTGAACAGGCGCAATTCGGCACCCGGCGCGCTACACTTGGTTCATGCGACTTGCGCTGGTCAGTCTTGCGGTTCTGGTACTGATGCTTTCCGTGGCGCGAGCCCAGCCCGCCGCGCCGGAACTGCCCCGCCCCGCCAAAGGCTTCAACGAAGGCCGGGACCGGCTGCTGGCCGACATTGTCGGCGATCCGTTTTCGGCCGGCACGCTGGTGGAACGCCTGTTCGAACAGGCCGATCTGGCCGAACTTGCGGCGTTCTGCGCGCTGCGGCTGGACACCGATGAAAAGACCGCTTTGGACACACGCCTGGGCCTCAAGGGCGCGCTGGCGCGTGCCACCGATGCCGCCGCCGTGGAAACCGCCCTGCGCGGGGCCGGTCACACCGCCCCGGCAGTTGTTACGGCGCTGGGCGCGGTGCTGGATGCCCGCCACGGCAAACTCAGCCACGGCGTGGCCTGGCTGTACGGCCGAAGCTTCAACTTCTTTGCACTTCAGCGCGCGCTGGACGGCCAGCGGCTGGACAGCCTGC
The DNA here is from genome assembly GCA_015075515.1 of Planctomycetota bacterium. Taxonomy (GTDB): domain Bacteria; phylum Planctomycetota; class UBA8742; order UBA2392; family UBA2392; genus H3-PLA7. Next base: position 309,426 of record JABTUE010000001.1, on the reverse strand, counting down.
GCCTGCGCGCCCAGCTTCGGGCCCTGGCGGCTTCGGGCAGTGGTATTGACGTTCTGGCCTCGGCGGCGCTGTGGGAGTTCAACCTTTCTGACGGCCGCGAGGAAAAGGGCGGCCACTACGACGGCGTGCAGCTTGTGGAGGGTCTGCTGGCGCTGGGCTGGACAGAACAGGATTTTGCCGCGGCCCTCAGGCGCGAATACCCCAACGGCCTGAACGCGCGCCAGCGCGTGCTGATCGGCTGGCAGGACGCGGCTCTGGCCTGGCGCGCGCTGTCGCGCGGCGTCAATGAATCCGAACTGCACCGGGCGATGCTGGCGTACCTGAAGGCTCAGGGAGCCACGCAAACTGCAACGGCCCGGATACTGGCCGTGGGCCAGGCGCGTTCGCGGGCCGTGGAACGCTGGTTTCGCACCGCCGGGCCGGGCATCGTCGGCGTATGGACGGGGCCCCTTCCGCGCCGCAACGGCGAGCCCAGGGCACCGAAGTTGCCGCCCGAATTGACCGCCGACGCCGATGTCTTTGCCGACAGCCTGGACGAACCCCTGCGCGCGCATTTCGCCGCCGCGGCCGACCGGTTGACGCTGGTGGGCTACGCCGACGGCAGCGCGCGCATGATGCTGGAACGCCCCGGCCGCGACCCCCTGAAGTACGGCCCGGCAACACCACCGGGCAAGCCCTCGACGATCCAGATGTACGAAGGCCGCTTCAGCGTCGAGGGACGGCTGGCCTTTGCGTCACTGGTGTTCGCCGGCGGGCAGAGCGCCGCCCCGGCCGAACTTGATCTGGTGAACCTGCGGCTGGTCGCCGGCGGTGCGCTGGTGACAGCCGACCTGGACGACGGCGCCGCGCTGACGCCGGTGCTCTTGCGTCGCACTTCGCGTCTGGTGGACGCCCCGTAACCACCACACACGCTGCAACCCCCGCACAAGGACCCGCCATGCCCATGCGACAGACATTGATGCTGGTGGCCGCCGGACTGATCGGCGGCCTGTGTTCGAACCTGCTGCACGCGCCGGCCGGGGCCCAAGAGGCGCCCGCCGTGCTGCGCGCCCAGCGCTTTGAACTGGTGGACGAGGGCGGCACCGTGCGCGCCAGCCTGAGCGCCGCCGGCGGCGTGACCGAGCTGCGCCTGATCGGCCACGACGACGACACCAACGCCACCTTGCGCATCCGCCGCGACGGCTCCACTGCCCTGACCTTTCATGACGCCAAACAACAGGCGCGCATGGTACTGGGCATCGGCGGCGCCAGTGTCGGCGGGCTGGCCTTTGCCGATGCCGCCGGCAACTCGCGGCTTGCCTTGGGCACCGACAAGGCCGGGGCACCGGCGCTGACCATGAACTACGCCAGCGGCAAGCTGGCAGGCATCTTTACCGTGCAATCCGAGCGTGACGCGGCGATCATTCTCAACGGCCCCAAAGGCGACACCAACCTGGCGCTGGGCAACAGCGACGGGCGGCCGAACATCCTGATGCTGGATGACAAAGGCGTGGAGCGCATGAAGCTGGTTCTGAAAGAAGACAACGCCCCAGCCTGGACGCTGCGCGACGCCAGGGGCCAGGCGCGGCTGGTGGCGGGCGCCAACGCCGACGGCTGGGCGGGCCTGGGCATTACCGACCCCAAGGGCACGGTGCGCACGCTGATGTTCAGCGACGCCCGGGGCGAAAGCGGCCTGAGTGTAAGCGACGCCGCCGGCAAGTCGCGCGGCGCGCTGGCCGTGACCCCCGAGCACAAGGTACGCATTGAACTGCTGGATGACGCCGGCAAGACACTGTTTGTGCAGCCCAGAAACTGATGCTGACAGCCACCGCCAACCTTGATGCCGCGTGGCAGGCGCACGATCGCGCGGCGGCGGCACTGGCGCCCGGCCCCGGTCGGGTGTTCACGCCACGGCCGCTGGCGCTGCGTCTGGCCGGGGCGGTACTGGAGCCGCTGGCCGATCCGCCGCGCCTGATGGACCCGGCCTGTGGCTGCGGTGCGCTGCTGCTGGGCGCCATTGAGTATGCCGCCCTGCGGCGCCCCCATTGGCTGGAGGTCTGGCGCGAAGACGGCCTGCACGGCGTGGACAGTGACCCCGCCGCCGCCCGCGCGGCGCGCCGCGCGCTGGGCACGGCGCTTGGCACCAACGGCACCCGCATTGTCGTCGGCGACGGGCTTGATCTGGCCGCGGACGTCTGTTTTGACGCCGTACTGGCCAACCCGCCGTGGGTCAGCTTTTCGGGGCGACAGGCCGCCCGCATTCCACCGGCGCGCCGGCGCGAACTGGCCCGGCGTTTTGCGGCCTTTGCCGGATGGCCCAGCCTGCACGCTGCCTTTGCGGAGCTTGCGGCACGGCTTGCGGAACCACATGGCCGGATCGGACTGCTGCTGCCGCTGGGCATGTCTGACCTGGCCGGCTACGCCGCGGCGCGCGCGGCACTGGAGAAACACCACCGGCTGGAGACAGTGGCCGACCTGGGCGAACATGCCTTTGCGGGCGTCACGGAACCCAGCGGGTTGTTTGTGTTCGGGCCGGGCGCCGGCACAACCGGGCCCTGGAACCCCGTGCCGGATACCCAGGCCGCCAGGCTGGCTCGGCGCTTTGCTCCCCTGCCGCCGGAGTGCTTCGGCGATATCGGCATCCACAGCGGCAACGCCGCCGACCTGCTGTTTTCCAGCCGTCCGTCGCCGCGAGCCACGGCCGTGCGTGTCGGAGCCGATGTGAGGCCTTTTGCGCTGCAAAAGGCCTCGCTCTGGTTAAGCGGCCGCCCGCTGCCCGCCGGGCGATACGCCCGCGTGCCCGACCCCGCGCACATGCAGCACGCCCGGATTCTGATCCGCCAGACCGCCGACCGTCCGATAGCCGCCCGGCACCAACCCGCGGCCGCGTTTCGCAACAGCGTACTGGCCTGCTTTGGCGCGCCGGGCCACGACGACGACTTTCTGGTGGCGCTGTTGAACAGTGACGTGGTGGCGCGCATTCACCGGGCCCTGCACCGTGACGCGCGCCAAAGGACCTTTCCGCAGATGAAGGTCAGCCACCTGCGGGCGCTGCCCGTGCCCGGCCCCGAAATCGGCCCGGCCTATGGCGAGATCGCGCGGCTGTCACGGCGCGTGCAATCCGGCGATGCGACGGCGCGATTGCCTCTGGAGGCTGCGATTCTGCGGGTGTTCGAGAGTTGATCGTGCAAACTACCGCCGCGAGTTTCTGCCGTGGCGTGTGGTGACGGTAAAGCGCAGCTTGCGCGGGCTGTTGGGGTCAAGGCTGAAGCGGATCTTTCGCGTCTGGGCGTCTTCTTTTTCGAACGTGTCGGTGCTGTCAAAGTCGAAGTCGCCGCCGATCACGCGGTGAATCTCGACCTCCACGGCGCGGCCACGGAAGTTTTTCACCTCGATCTCGAACTCCTCCACGGTGGTCCAGCCCGTCAGCCAGCCGTGTTCGAACATCAGGTCTTTCTTGCGCAGGCTCATGCGCTTTTCCGCCAGTGTGCACTCGGCGTCGGGGCCCACGTTCACCTTCACTTCTTCGCCCTTGGGAATGTATTTGGTGACCAGCGCGCCCATGAACCCCAGACGCCCCTGGCCCTGGTCGCGGTACAGGCGCAGCACGCCGTCAGGCAAAGGCTCCTTGCCCAGCTTGTGTTCTTCGTCGTTCTTGAACTCCAGAACTTTGGTGAACAGCGGCCCGAACTCGCGCGGCTTGAGAGTATAGGCCGTCTTCAGCGGCACGCCCCCGACCACAAAACTGCGCAACCGCTTGGACCACTGGTTGGCAATCGTCTCGGTGCCGCCAACGGTAAAGATGTAATACTCGCTCAGGCCGGATTTCTTGATCTCCTTGGGCCTGACCATGCCGTCCCCGTCGGGGTCGTCCATGGCTTCTTGCATGCCGCGCAGATCGTCTTCCATTTCCTCCGACGGTGCGGCGGGGGCCGGCGCGGGTGGAGGCACCGGATGGCGCGGCTGGGCCAGGTTGATGATCTTTTCCACCAGGTTGATCACGCCGATCACCAGCCGCACCTGGGCGTCTTCGTATTGTTCGCCGGACCAGTTGTTCACCGTGACATAGGCCGTGATTTCGACGCTGGATTCGCCGGCGTTCACCACCCCCACGTACTCGGCGTGCCAACTGATGCCGCTGGTGAAGTAGCTGATCTCTACCGGATAGCTGCCGGCGGTCTTGCACGAAATGGTCCAGATCAGCATTTCGTGCGACTCGGCCGGAAAGCTGGTGTCGGCAATATCAATGGCCGCCCTGGCGGCGTCGCCCACGGGCATCAACTCGACACTGGTGGGGTCAATCAGGGTGTTGGCCCAGGAAAACTGCAGGCGGTTGCTGCCCTGTTTGAAGCTGAGCGTGCGGCGTTCGCGCACCAGCGTAAGGTCTTCGCTGTTGTAGATGGTCAACTGCACGCTGTCGCGCTTGGGCAGCGTGACCAGTTCTTCTTTGGCGCACAGAGGCGCCGCGGCCAGAACAAGTACCAGCAGGAACAGTCGCATGGGAACGCTACTTTCTGGCGTTGGAGCCCTGTCGTGTCGTGACGGTGTAACGCAGCTTGCGCGTGCTGTTGGCCTCAAGCTTCAGGGTTACCTTGCGCGTGGCGGCGTCGTGCACAACAAAGCCGTCGGCGCTTTCGAAGTCATAGTCGCCCTGCATGCTGCGGTGGATCTCGGCCTCGACGGCGCGGCCGCGGAAGTTCTTCACTTCCATCTCGAATTCCTCGACGGTCGTCCAGCCCGAAAGCCAGCCGTTTTGGAACGTCAGGTCTTTCTTCCTCAGGCTGATGCGTTTGATCGCCAGCGTGCACTCGGCGTCGGGGCCGACGTTGACCTTCACTTCGTCTTTCTTGGGAATGTACTTGCTGGCCAGCGCCCCCATGTAGCCCAGGCGCCCCTGGCCGTGGTCCTTGTACAGGCGGATCAGGCCGTCGGGCAAAGGCTCCTTGCCCAGCTTGTGTTCTTCGTCGTTCTTGAACTCCAGAACCTTGGTAAACGCCGGGCCGAACTTGGCCGGTTCAAGGCGATACACGGTCTTGAGCGGAATCGCCGCGACTTCAAAGCTGCGCAGGCGCTTGGACCAGCGGTTGGGAATCGTCTCCTGCCCTTCCACGGTGTAGATGTAGTACTCGCTCAGGCCGCCCTTGATGATCTCTTTGGGCTTGACCATGCCGCCCCCGCCGCCTTCGTCCCCGCCCCTTCCGCGGGCCATGCGATCCATGTCGCGGGCGGCCCCCTGGTCTTCGCGGCTGGGCCGCGGGGCCGATTGGGGGCGGGGCTGGGCCAGGTTGATGATCTTTTCCACCAGGTTGATCGTGCCCACCACCAGCCGCACCTGGGCGTCCTCGTACTCTTCGCCCGAGTTGTTGGTCACGGTCACATAGGCTGTCAGGGTCATGGCATCTTCGTTGGGGTTGACCAGACCGGTGTATTCAGCCTGCCAGGTGATGCCGCTGGTGAAGTAGCTGATCTCGACGGGGTAGCTGCCGGCGGTCTTGCACGAAATGGTCCAGATCAGCATTTCGTGCGATTCGGCCGGGTAGCTGGTGTCGGCCACATCAATGGCGGCACGGGCGGCGTCGCCCACGGGCATCAACTCGACACTGGTGGGGTCAATCAGTGTGTTGGCCCAGGAAAACTGCAGGCGGTTGCTGCCCTGCTTGAAGCTGAGTGTGCGGCGCTCGCGCACCAGGGTGAGGTCTTCGCTGTTGTAGATGGTCAACTGCACGCTGTCGCGCTTGGGCAGTGTGACCAGTTCTTCTTTGGCGCACAGCGGCGCGGCGACAAGAAGGACCAGGGTGGCAATCGCAAGTTTCATGTTCCGGGTTCCGGTTCGGGGTTCCGTGACTGTTGCGTTTACCACACGTTCTTCTTCTGGTAGTGGAACCTCAGCTTGACCGGCGTGCCCTTGGCGGGCGCCTTGACCTTGAACCGGATCGTCTCGTTGTCCACGCGCTCAAAGCTGTCGTGGCCGCTGGTGGTGGCCTTCATTTCCCATTCGCCGTCCACACGCAGCACCAGCGTCACCACAGCCTCGGTGTCCTTGAAGTTCTTGATTTCGTATTCGTCCACTTCGTCGGTGTCGTAGACGTTGCCACGGCGGTTCTGGACATCGTTGACCATCTTTTTCATCTCGATCTTGATGTCCTGGGCAATGCCGATGTTCAGCCGCATGTCGTCGCCAATCGGCGTGAAGCGGCCCCAGTCTTCGCCGGTAAACGCCGTCGTGCCGCTGCCGTCGTCCTGGTAGATGCGCACCTTGCCGTATTCCAGCGGGATGCTGCCCAGGCCGATTTCTTTGGCGTTCTTCAGCACGTAGTCGGTCAGCACCTTGCCCTCGGGCTGGCGCGTCAGGTCGTACACGTATTCCTTGGTCAGCTTGACCTTGTCCCAACTGTTGACCAGCACGCGCTTGGCCTCGCCGTTTTCCAGGCCCTTTTCAAACTTCTTGCCGTCGCGGGTGACAAAGTCGGCCGTGGCAAAACGCCCGCCGGACCAGTTGCGGATCTTGAAGTAGTGCTTGAAGCTGCAGGTCTGTTCGTCCTTGCTGACCAGCATGCGGTAATCGGTTTCACGCTGGATATTGGCCATCAGGTAGCTCAGGCGGAACTTCACGCTCATGGCCTCGGCGGCGCTGATCTGCCACGTCAGGGCCGCTTCGCCGGGCGGGTAGCTGGTGGAAAGGATCTCGACCTTGGCCGCGGGGTCGGCAGGCCGGAAGATAATGCTGCCCTTGTCTATCTGGGTGCCGGCCCACGAGAAGTCCACGTTGTTCACGCCCTTCTGCAGGCTGATCGTGCGCTCTTCCTCGACCATGACCACGTTGGGGTTGTCAAACCGCACTACCACCGCCTCGCGATCGGGCAGAGTGGCCAGCTTGATGCGGGCGTCGGCGGGCGTGGGGTTCAGCAGGCTGATCATCGCGCCCACACCGAAGGTGAAGCAGAAGGTCATCAGAATGCGCTTGTTCATGGCTTGGGTTCCTTGACGGATAATCCGGCGTTTCGTTCGTGCCAGGTCTTACTTGCGGGCGTTGGTGCCAAAGCGTGTGCGCACCTTGTAGACCACTTCCTGCCGCGCGCCCTTGTCCATGCGCAGCGTGTAGCGCTGGGTGCGGAAATCCACCTTGGTCGCGGCCAGCTCACTTTCGAAATCGAAGTCGCCGTTGAAGACCAGATTGACCTCGAACTCCACGGCCCGGTCGCGGAAGTTCTTGAGTTCCAGCTTGAACTGGTCGTAGGTGTCCCAGCCCTGCAGGAACTGCTGGCGGCCATTGAAGGCAAAGCTCAGGTTTTCCTTCTTGTGGCTGGAGCGGGTGATCTTGAGCGTCACCTCAGGGTCAGAGCCGGCGTTGACCTTGATCTCGTCGTTCTTGGCAATGTAGTTGGTGGCCACGGCACCCACGTAGCCAAGGCGACCCGCCCCGGCCTCGCGGTAGAAACGCACGATGCCCGCGGGCAGGGGCTCCTTGCCCAGCTTGTGGGCTTCGTCGTTCTTGAAGGTCAGAATGCGGCAAAGCTGGGCGCCGTACTTGGCCGTATCCCATGTGTACACGCTGCGCACCGGCACACCGGCCTGCTTGAAGCTTTCCAGCCGCTTGGCCCAGGCGTTGGGCACGGTTTCGGTACCGCCGACGGTGTAGATGTAGTACTCGGACAAACCTTCCTTGACGATGTCCTTCTTGCGGTCGGCGTCGGCGGCGCGGGCGGCCTTGCGCATTTCGCCGTAGGCCTCTTCCATGCGCTGGTTCTGGCGCTGGCCGCCGGCCAGGCCGGCAATCGTTTCCACCAGGTTGATGCTGCCGACCACCAGGCGCACCTGGGCGTCTTCGTATTCCTCGCCGCTGTTGTTCATGACGGTGACATAGGCCGTCAGTGTCATGCTGGAATCGTCAGCGGCCAGCATGCCGTGGTATTCGGCGGCCCAACTGATGCCGCTGGTGAAGTAGCTGATCTCGACCGTTGCGCTGAGGTCGGATTCGGCGGATATGGTCCAGATCAGCATCTGGTGGCTTTCGGCGGGATAGCTGGTGTCGAGAACCTCGATCTTGTCGGCGCTGGTGACGGCGCGGAACTCGACGCTGGTGGGGTCAATCAGGGTGTTGGCCCAGGAAAATTGCAGGCGGTTGTTGCCCTTTTTGAAGGTCAGGGCGCGGGTTTCGCGCACCAGTGTCAGATCAACACTGTTGTAGATGGTCAGTTGCACCTTGTCGCGCTTGGGCAGAGTGACCAGCTCTTCTTTGGCGGCCAGAGCCGGCGCCAGAACCGCCAGCAGCGCGCACAGACACCAGGACGTCTTGATCATGGACAGACCCCTTGCACACTTTCGACCCCTGTGTGACGCACGCGGCGTGGCACCGGTTCCGGATTAATGCGCGGGCAGGCCGAACAGGCTTTACGGGCGGATCCCTGCGCTGTAAGACAAACATCACAGCGAGGTTGTGATGCGCAAAGAGTTCCTTCCGTACAAGTCATGGGTCGGCACCTGGGTGGGCGGTGGCGAAACGCTCAAGAGCGTGCCGGCCGAAGTGACGTTGCAGATCGAGCCGCAACTGGACGGGCTGGTGCTGTGCTTCATTGTTCAGGCGCGTGAGCCCGGCACGGGACGACTGATCCACGGCGTGGTTTCGCACCTGACAGTGGATCCCGACGGCTGGCTGCGGCTGGGCGTAACCTCGACCCTGCACGGCAGCATGATCATGCCCGTGACACCCGAAGACCCCGGCGCGCTGGCGGTGGAAGGCCGCAGCATCACCGGCAACCATGTGGTGGTGTCACTGGTGCAGGAAGGCGACGGGCTGATGCTCACGTCGTACTGGCGCGCGCCGACACCGGGGGCCGAACCGATCGGTTTTTCGAACTACCGGCTGGTGCGCGCCGAAGCGTTGAAAGTGCAGGGGAAGGCCAAGAAAGCCCAGAAGAAACGCTAGGCAAGGGAATGGGTTCCGATCCGCTACGAGACGGCTACCGTCCTGGGCAGACCGAATGACTGCCGGATCTCTTGATGCAAATGGAACTCAATCCTGAAATGTAGCGCGCGTCAGGGTCTGTCACGGATGTATGGCAGGCCCTGCAAGTGTCCGGGGTCGCCGGGCGACCCGGTTCACGGTGGCACGACACGCAGGAAACAGGGGCGGTGTGCTGTGTGCCCGAAACGCTGCTGTGGCAAGGCAGGCAACGCGAGTCGGCATGCTTGCCCTTTGATCGCAGTGTTTGCATGGCCCGAACGTGCCGAGTGTCGGCCCAAACCGCATGCGCGTCTTGATGACACCTGGCGCAGTCCGGTGCCCGGGGCTCCTGCTCTGGGTATGCCCCATCTCCAGGCATGGAATGGCTCAGGCGAATCTCCAGATCGGCAATCAGCTCAGCAAGCGTACTATGTTCACCGGCAAGCTGCCCCACATCGCGGGTGTAACTTCCCAGGACGGGCGTTGAGGTCAGTTCAAGAATGGACCTTACATCAAGTTCATCTTTGTCGAGACCTGCCAGTGTCCACTTCGAGTAGGCTGGGCCCAGCCTCTCACTTAACGTCGTCGCCTGACCAACCGATGAATTCCAGATACCCAACACCATCGCTTGCCTGGCGCGCGTCCCCAGAGAAGAGATGTCGCGCGAAACAATGACCCGATTGTTCTCCTCCACAACAATGTGTCCGTCGTGGCCAACCGAAAAGTACAACCCATCGGCCCAGGGCAGTTTTTGGCCCGGCCCGGCAAGGCTGACGTTCGCCGGGAGGCCCCCGCGCGAACTGAGGAACTCAACGTCGGTGGCGTTGCCCGACACAACCGTAGGACCGAGCTGCGAGAGGACAGCCCGAAGTTGCGGCCAGTGCAGGTCCAAGGCCTTCCAGGCTGATTCGTTCGACCTGGAGACCAGGAAGCTGCCGGCAAGGACGATGGTTGCGGCATGAGTGGACACAGGTGCGACCTTGGCAACACGCGCCAAGCCGCCGGTGGCGGTTGAAGCACACCCACAGTCCGCAAAGAAGCCTTCAATGTCCCGCACAATCACCATCGCGTGCGACGGATGCATTGGCACCCGGACATGGGCGGAAACCGATGGAGGGGATCCCGACTTGCCGCAAGAAGATGCAAGACAGCAGCACAGAATGAACACATAAACCGCGCTAAGCGCCTTCCCCGTCACGGGCCTTTCTCCAATACGACCTGAAAGGAACTTCCGGCGGCAATCCCGGGCACCTGCAGCGGCGCGGATAATGAGCCCGACCTGATGGTGTGAAGCACGCCCGGCCTCACAACAATGACGCGGGTTGCTGCGTTGGCCACCTCGTACTCAAAACCCAGACCGTGTCCGTCTGCGTCCACCACCTTGAAGTGCACAGGTCGAGAATCCTTACCCGCCGTCACCATGATCTTGGCCGCCGGAAACAGCACCGGCCTTAACACTGTCTCCGACGAGTCCGAGATCTCTACCGTTTCCACGGTGCTGATTTCGTCGTCCGTGCACAGGTAGACTGCATACTTGCCCGGCTCCATCTGCCGGACACCTTGGCCACGCAGATCCGTCGCCTTCCAGCCTGTGTTGTCATGCAGACGCCAGCGCAAGATCCCTTGCCCCAGCAACTCGTTCGAACCCTCAATGCGCAGCACTCCTTGCATCAGTTTCAGAAGCCTTATCTCGATCGGTTTTCCGGCCAGGACTTCGGCCTGAACATTCACGTTGGCCGGCGAATAGCCTTTCTCGGATGCCGTGACAGCGATCTTGTCACTGGCTTCCAGACCTGACATCGAAAAGTACCCGCTTTCGTCGCACGTGGTCGTGAAAACCCCTCCCTCGGTCCAGATGCCGACCCTGATGTTGGCTGCGGGGCGATCACCCAGAAAGACCCGCCCGGAAACGGCCAGCCCCGCCCCGATACGGATGACACCAACGTCGGTGAGATTTCCCGCGACTTCAACCAGACGTTGCGCGGACCGGCCGGATTGACCTTCCCCTGCACGAACGTTGAGCCAACCGCGTCCTTTCATCCGCAGTTCTTCATCCAGCCGATCCTGTGGAAACTGGGGGGCAAGCACAAACCTGCCGTCTGTGCCTGACCTCGTGGCCGCCACCTGGTGGTGCACGCGCAATCCACTCTGAATCACATCCTTGCTGAAACGAATGTCCGCGCCCTCTACCGGCGCGCCGTTCTCACCCAAGATCCTTCCGATGATAAACGGGCCGCCGCCGAACGGGATGCGAACCGTGAGGCTTTCGCCGGGCTGAGCCGAAAAGTCTACCAAGGCTCCTGCAACCGGGCCTCCGATCACGCGAGCGCTGTATGTCCAGTATGGCATCGCCAGGTCAAATGCGGTCCTGGCATCGGCCTGTGTCTTCAACTGCAACGACCGCCCTATTTGGGCGAGCATCTGCGATCGCCCCTTGGCAATGAATGGAAGACGAAGACCAGCGTCCGGAAATGCGGCCAGCTTGAGGCTGACTTCGATCTGACACTCCCCGAATCCCACGCCAAGCCCGTTATCCACCTGCAGCATGACCTTAGGAAGTCGGGGCAGCACGACAGGCCCCGGCTCGGTCAACGGGGCAACGCGGGAGAGGTGACCCGTTGCGGCCACAAAGAGAAATAGCGATGACGTTGGCTGTGGCAACCGTATCACGGGTCCGGCCATGTCGAAGTGCGGCGTCCAGGACTTGCCATCGGTGCTGACAGCGCACTGGTCTGGTTCTACGGGGCCACCCAAGTCGTCAACGACCCTCAGTTCAAACAAGGGCCTATCTGATGGCGCGACCGGGCCATCAGGCCGGTCCGAACCCTGAGCACCCTCCCACAGTTCTGCCTCCGGCGGGACAACATCGGCCAAGGCCGGAACTGCCGGTCCTGGTGCCGGCCAGAACAAGAAGGCGGCAAGTCCAAGCACTGCGGCGGATCCACCAATGAAGCCAACCAGGGGCCAGTTGATTCTTTTTGCCATCACGGTTGCCTGTTGCTGATCCGCTATTTCTGCCGCCGTAGCTTGGGTACCACCATCGAATCCGGCGTAAACTCGTAAATCAGACGGCGATGAAAGTTGCAGTTGGGTCCTGTGCACTGCAGCAAGATAGCAACGTAAAACTCGCGCGCGTGAGTCTTGGTATTCGAGTAACAGTAGTCCACCCTGGGATCAGCTATCGAATCGCTGTCAGCCCAGACTGTCGTGTCCCACCTTGCATAAGACACGTTCGCTTCGTGACCCGGGGAGTAGTCGCGCTTGATGTCACCGGACGAGTCCGCGCCGGATTCCAGCGAGAACGTGAACCCTGCGCCTCCTGGCCCAGGCAGGGTAACACTTGAAGCGCCACCCGCTGGGACTGGAACTTCGCACCCGTAGGCGTGTGTCCAGGCCAAGCCAACCTGGGTGCAGGCTATCGAACGGGCCGAATAGGAACTTGCTTTGACTTCGGAAACAGCGCCGAACTTCTTCCAGCGGCTCGCGCGAGCTTCAATCACGCTACCGGCCTGCGTCCAGACACGCGGAGTGCCGCACTCGCCGGTCTTTCGCGCTTCGATTTCCCAGCGAACCGTCACTGTGTCCATCTGGGCGTGATAGCGCGTCATGGAGTAGTTCTGGCCCCAAGCCTGACTGTTGGCCTTGGCGTACCAGAAATTCGCGTCACCTGAGTAACTCCATCCGCCCCACATCACATCAATGCCGAGAACCACCGTAACATCAACAAACGAATCAATTTTGATAGCCCCTGTGGGCCATGTGAATGATATGTCCCACGTGCAGTCACCGGGGCCTGCCTCCTTGGAGGCGTCGCCCAGGCCAGGGAACACCGGTGATGGAAGCATATAGTCGCCACTTTGCGGCAGATTCGTTGGATAGCTCAGCGGGTCCAGCGGATCCGTGCCCAGGCGTCTCTCGTCCCCGTCGCTGATCCCGTCACCGTCCGTGTCCTTGTTGCGCGGATTAGTTCCGTCTACGACCTCTTGAAAATCGGTGCGTCCATCTCCGTCTGTATCACGATTGGATGGGTCCGTCCCGTTGCGACGCTCACGCCCATCACCTTCACCGTCGCCGTCGGTGTCCCATTTTGTGTCATCCGGGTCCACGCCCGCCTTCAGGCCATCACCATCGTTGTCCTGCCAATGCGGACGGTCCCAGATCGGTGGGTGCCAATTCTCGTCTTCGTCCCGCAACGGCCATTCATCGGCACCATCTTTAACGCCGTCGCCATCACTGTCTTCGTTGAGAGGGTCTGTACCCTTGCGCCTGATCTCATCCGCATCATTGATGCCGTCACCGTCGGTGTCGGCCTTCGTTGGGTCCGTGCCGTATCCAAGTTCCCAGTCGTCGTGAAGGCCATCGCCGTCGCTATCAACACTGTTGGGATCCGTGCCCAGCTCCAACTCGCGCTGGTCCGGGATTCCGTCACCATCAGAATCAACCTCCCAGGGAGCCGTCGCGGACAATTCACCCGAGCAGATCACCACAAGCAGCACAGTTAAGACGACTCGGCAAACTGGAAACTTAGTCCATAGCTGCGGTTCGCTCAACGACATAGCGACGCCCCCTCTGGAAGTCACACTCACAAGTAGAGGTCCAATGTGGCGGCACACTACCCAACTTGCCCACAACGTCAATCACTAATCTCAAATATGCGTTTTTATGCGATTTGGATGATCTGGGCAACAATGTTGCATGAATACACCTGAACGCACGTCCGTCGTACGCCAGAGTGTTTCAAGATGTGGCAGACCGCCAACGTCCCGAGGGAATCAGTTGGCGAACTTACCAGTTACTGTGGAATGGTACCTGAGAATGACTGCGGAAGGTCTTGCAGGTGCAACAGGACTACCGCCTCCGCGCACTTCCGTGCTAATCCCACCACTCTTCGTCGTCGTATTCGACTTCTTCGGCGGGTGTCGAGCAGCGCCCCAGCAGCAAGCGCAGGCGTTCGGATTCGGCCTTGGCGGCGGGGTCTGCGGCGGCACGGGTTTCTGCCAACTGCTGCAGCATCGCCCAGCCGCGCAGCATTTCGGTGGTCGAGTTCATGCCGATTGTCGCCGCGCGTCCGCGGGCAAAGGGCAGGTCGGCGCACAGCACCCACAGCGCCAGGCGTCGGCAGCGCTGGTAGCTTTCGCGCGGGGCAATCAGCTTCGGCCAGTTCTGGTCAATCACGTTCACGCTGCCTTCGGCAATCGAGGCCCGGAAAATGCCGTCCATGCCGCCGCGCAGGCTGTTGCGCATCAACATGGTGACACGCGCGGACTTGAGTTCCGGAGCAACAGCCAGTGCCCCGGTCAATGTCGCGGCGTCGGCCCAGGGCACGATGCAGGTTTCAAAGTACGCCTCCAGGTCGCCCTTGAGCCCGAATTCTTCGATCTCGGCGCGCAACTGGGGGATCTCCAGCACCTGCAGCACGGGATCGGTGTTGTCGCGGCGGCCGTCCCCGGTCTGCAGCGCCGCCATGCGGCACTGGGCCTCCAGCAACGGGTCGCCGGCCTTGCGCGCCAGCAGCGCGGCCAGAAACAGCCGGCGCGACTGGGTGTCAACGCCCAGGGCCACGTCGCGGTTCAGCCAGATCAGCCGCGCGGCCCCGACATGGTCGCCGTTGCGCGCCAGCGCACGCGCGGCGTCCAGCAGCAGGCCGCTGTGGGGCACTTCGGGCACGCGGGCGGCGGCGCGTTCTTCGGCCAGACGGCCGGTGATTTCGTTGCCCGCAGCCTTGAACTGCGCGCGCAGGTCAATCAGCCCGGCGTGCTGTTTCACCCACACAGCCAGGGCCGCCATGTCGGCCGGCGGTTCGCGGCGCAGGCGCGCGCGCAGCAGCATGGCCCGGGCCTCGACCATTCCCATGACAAAGCCGGCGCGCTCGCGCAGGGTCTGCATCACACGCCAGTTGCTGCCGCCCTTGGCCTGTTGCAGCCCCTCGGCAAAGCCCTTGAGTGCTTCGGCCAGGGCCTTGCTGGAGGCGTGATCGGGCGACAGCGCGGCATCAAGCTGCTGCGGGGTCAGTTCGGTGGCCAGCTTGACGTGCCAGCCGTACAGCAGTTCGCGCAGTTGCTTTTCGCCGTCGGGCAGGGCGCGCGCGGCACGCACATGATTGGCCGCGCCCCAGCTTCCGCCCCAGAAGTCAACCTCGGCAATGCGCCAGATCACCGCCCGTGATTCCGGAATAGACCCGACAAGCAACCCCGCGCGCGGCAGCACGCGCAGCGCCAAAGGGTCGGATTCATCAGCGCCCGGCGCCGGCTGGCCCTGGCCGGGCTTGGCGGGCTCGGGTTCGCCCTCGGCCTCTTCCTCTTCTTTCTTGGCCCCGGGCGCGTCGTTGGCGGGCCGCGCGCCGACCGGCACGCGCAACAGCAGCAGCGCGTGCTCCAGCGCCACGCCGTCAGGGGGCAGGGCCTTGCCCGATTCCAGGCCGATCAGACGCCCGGCATCGGCCAGATAGGGCAGCGCCAGTTCGCGTTCGCCCTTCTGGAACAGCCACACGCCCATCAGATCCGCGGGTACTTCGCGCTTGAGGTGTTCGGGGCCGAACGACTTGCGCACGGCCTCCAGTTGCTGGCGGCCGGCCTGCGGGTTGGCGCGGTACAGCCGCAGCGCGGGCTCAAGCACACGGTCCACAGCCTGCTGCTGGGGGCCTTTGGCGTAAAGCATGGAAGACCACAGTGTCAGACCCTGCCCCTGCAGCCGCGCCAGCGGGCCGGTGCGGGCTTCTTCGGCCTTGCCCAGCGCGCCCAGCGCGCGGGCATGCAGATCCAGCAGCGCGGTGTCATCCGGCGCCACCGTCAACACCATGCGCAGCATGGTTTCGGCCTCGGCGGCGCGACCCTGGGCCAGGTCGGCCACGGCGCAGACGCGGGCGGCCACAGCGGCATGCCAGCGCGCGACCACGGCCGCGCGGGCCAGCATCTTGCGCTGGGCCGCGTCTCCACCGCGAAATGCCTCCAGTGCGGACTGGGCCTGCTCGGCCCGGGTGTGCAGCCCCGAAAATTCCGCGCGCCGGCGAGCCAGCATGTCGGGCAATGCGGCCATCTCGGCCACGCAACGGTCCAGGCCGGGCAGGTCAGTGCCGTACCACACGCCGGGCTCAAACAGGTCGGCAAAAGGTTCAGGCTGCCAGTTGGTCGCCGGGGCGGGTTCGTCCCAGTCCTTGAAATCGCTCACTTTGGCGGGCTCCGCCACACCAGCGGCCGGCAAGGCTGCGGCCCCCCACGGACGAACGCGGGCCCAGTCGCCGAAGTTCGGCGGCACGTACGGGTAGTTTTCGCGGCCGTCGGCGGCAATCGCGTCAATGTAAGCCGCCACCGCGCTTTCATGATTCTGGCCCAGCCACAACAGGCCGGCCTCATACCGCCGCAGCGCCGGCGAAGCCGCATCGCGGGCGCGTCCCTGCCGGATCACGGCCAGGGCCTGGGGTCGCGCGTCCAGCGCCAGCAGCAGCTGCGCGGCACGCAGGTACGGTCTGGGGTTGTCGGCCTGGTCAAGCAGCGGCTGAAGGGCGCGCAGAGCGCCGGGCACATCGCGCGCGTCCAGCGCCAGTGCCGCGCGCAGGCCGGCCAGCCAGCGCGGCAGTTCACCGCGCAGCCGGTTGTCGTTACGCAGCGAATCAAGCCGCGCCGCAGCGGCGTCGGCGTCGCCGTGAATCCAGGTTTCCACAAGCTGGGACAACTCAAGTGCCAGCGTGCCCTGGGCGTCGTCGCGCGGCGTCGGAGCAGCCTGGGCCAAGCCGGGGCCGCGCGCAGTCACAGCCAGCACGGCAACCATAAGCAGGGCGTGAACCGGGCGCTTCATGGCAGCTCCTTGATGCGGTATTTGCCGATGGCGGGATCGTACTCCAGCAACGCGCGGCGACAGGCCCACCAGCCCGACCACTGCGGCGGCAAGGGCTGCCCAAACAGTGACTGAAGCCGGTCGGCCGACACCTGCTGGCCCCCGGCGACACCGCGCAGGGCCTCGCCGGCCACGCCGTCAAATTCGACCTGTGGCCCGCGCCAGCGCTGGACGCGGATTTCGACGCCGGCGGTTCCGCCCTCGGCAAAACGGCCCGAACCGGCGGCCAGCCGGTCCAGAAGCATGCGCGCCGAGGTCGCGTCGCCGCCCTGGGCGGCCTGTTTCAGCAGCAGCAGCCGGGGCACCCCCTGGCCGCCACCGTGACGCAACAGGCGCCTGGCCACGGCCGCGTCCACCATGCCCAGATAAGCCCTGGCAAACTGCAGCGCGGCAAAGTTGGCGCCGTCGGCGCCGACGTCGGCGCGGGCAACCAGTTCGCGCGCGCGCTGCGGGTTGCCCATCAGGGCAGTCACCATCGTGCGCTGGGCGTCGCGCGGGCGGGCGTCGGCGTCGTCGCCGAACAGCAGTTGCAGCACGTCCACGCCCGAATCGGCCAATACCAGAGCGGGCGCAATGCCGTCCAGCGGCTGTATGTCTTCGCTGAACAACAGGGTGGTGGCCACGGTGCGCCGCACGTCGGGGGGCAGCGGACCGTCCAGAATGTCTGAAAACAGCCAGTTGCGTGCGTTGGCCGGCGTGTCGAACAACACGCGCAGCAGATCTTCGCGTGTAACCGTCCGCGAACGCCCGGCCAGCACGGACTCGTGCACAAGCGACAGATGGCGCGCCGAAGCGCCCTGCTGCAACGTACGGCGGCGGAAGTCTTCGGCGGCGTCACTGGTGCTCAGCGCCACGCCATAGGCCAGCGCCATGCCCTGAGCGTCGGGCGTTTCCCCCACCACACGGCGGATCCAGTCGGCGATGTACGGGCCGTCTTTGCCGGCCAGCGCAAGCGCCCCGGCGGCAAAGGAACGCACGCCGCTGGTTTCGTCGGCGCAGACGCGGACCAGCAGTTCAAAGCCCCTGTCGGCCGGCGCCGCCAGCAGCACGCGCATCAGTACCAGAATCTGGTAGTCCACGGCGCCCGATGCGCGGTCGCGCGCGGCGCCGCCGGAACGCTCGACGGCCCGGTTCACCGCCGCCGCCAGCGCGCCCGCCGGGTGCGACGGATCGGTGGAAAACAACCGGCACGCCGCCAGCATTTCATTGCGCGGCAGGTGTTCAAGCCACTGCGCGCGCAGGGCGGACGCCGCGTCAGGCCAGGCCGTCGCCACCAGCACGTCTATCAGCACTGCGCGCAGCGCCAGATCCGCCTGGGGCAAAAGTGCCACCAGACGCTTCAGTTGCTCAGGTGCGGCCGAAACCAGCAGGTCGGCCATGGGCGCCAGGGATTCCAGTGCCGTAACCGCCACCGGGCCTCCGGCCAGCGCCGTGTCGGCCAGCGCACGCACGGTGGAAGGCGCCCGGTACTGGCCCAGCATGCGGGCCGCTGGCTCACGCAGCGCGCTGTCGGGCCCGCGCAACAAACCCAGCAGAAACGGGTGCATGCGTTCGGGCTCGCGCGGGTTCAGCCACAGGGCATCCAGCGCGCCAAGACGCGCCGGGCCGGGCAGAGCCGAGAATTCAGCCTGCATGCGCGCCACATCCACAGCGTCAGCCCAGGCCGCACCGGCGGCACCCAACACCCGCGCCGATGCACCGGACGCCACCAGCGTTACCAGCACGTTTTCAATCCGCGACACCAGCCCGCTGCGGCGCAAAAGACCCAGATATTCCGCCAGCACCAGCGGCGACATGGCGCCCAGCGCCGGCAACTGGGCCGCGCGCAGTTCGGGGTCTGTCGCGGCGGGGGTCATGCACAGCACCACGGCCTGGCGCAGGCCTTCGCCGTCGCCTTCCAGGCGGCGCCGGGGGTCATCGGGCGGCCGCAACGCGGCCAGAACATCTGTGGCGGCGTACTGGCCGCGCAGCACCCAGGCCGCGCGCAGGGCTTCCTGCACACCGTCGGCGCCGCCGGCGCGCACGCCACAGAACGCCAGCGCGTCCACCGCCTCGGGGGCGCGCGACGGCGGCAACAAAGACGCCAGCGCCGCCAGCCCGCGCGCGTGATCCGGCCCCAGCGCCGCAAACCGCGCGGCCTCGGCCAGTGCCAGACCGTAGCCCTCCACGCCCTCCAGTTCCGCGCACAATTGCGCGGCCTGGCTTACCTGCGGGCGCGCCGCCAGCATCGCCAGTACGCGCGCCCACAACGGCGTCAGGCCGGGCTGGGCCCGCGCACGCAGAATTTCCAGCAGCGGTTTCACGTCCGGCGCGGCCAGCATGCGCTCAAGTTCGTTGGGCTGCAGGCTCAGGCGACGCGCGGCCAGAAACAGTTCCGCCTGGCGCGACTGGATTACTTCTTCCAGCAGCGCGCAGCGGTTGGCGATCTCGTCGTCGGCGTGGTTCTTGGCCTCGCGCACCTGGCGCAGTGCCCTGGCCTCAAAGCCGGCAAGTTCGGCCATGGCGCGGTCACGCTGGGCCAGACGCGGCGCGCCCAGTTGTTCGATCAGTTCGGCAATCCGCTCGGCTTCTTCGGGGGTAGGCTCAACCGGCTTGACGGCATCAGGGTTGGCGGTGTCGCCCGGCGTCGCGGGCTGGGGCGGACGCTCTATGGCCGGGCGAATCACAATCCGGCCTTGGGCATCGGCCAGAACCGCGGGCCAGAACGCCAGCGCGCACAACAGGGGCAGCCAGCAGCGGCGCTTCATGATTCGCTTTCGTCCATCGCGTGTTGTTCAAACCACAGCCGAAGCCTGTCGGCGACAAAGCCCTCTTCGCCTTCCTCAGTCATCAGGCTAAGACGCGCCAGACTTTCCGCAAAGGAAAGGTCGCTTTGGCGCGCCAGCCGGAACCACGGCGGCAACACCACGGCGGCCAGATTCGCGTCGTCACACAGATCCGTCAGGCGCGCCACGGCATCGGGCGAGGCGGCATGGGCCAGCACTTCGGCGGCAACATCCGGTTCCAGCCCCGGCCGCAGCGCCAGCAGATACAGCGCCCCGTCGGCGCACGGCCCCAGCGCCAGATCGGCCTCGGCAACGGCGTCCAGCGCGGCCTCCAGAGCCGGCGGTGGCACAGCCGGCACGTCGGAAAACAGCAGCAGCAAGCCTTGGCCGGCCCTGGCACCCAGGGCGGCGACATCGGCCGGTTCCGGGTTCAGGCGCAGGCGCAGGGCATGGCACAACTCGCGCAGATCTTCGCGCAACGCGCCCGCAAGCTCAGCCCCGCCGGCGGCGGGCGCAAACGGCGGGCGCGACACAATCCAGGCCGGCACTCGGGTTTGGTTCATGCCGCAACTGTAGGTCCGGCCTTGCCGCGACAGAAGCCCCGGCCGGACCGAAACAACAGGGCCGGGCGTGGGGAGCCCGGCCCTTGGCACGTCTGCGAATCGCGGCGCCGGAGGAATACGCGCGGATGCACGGCGTGCTGACCCACCATGTCAACGCGGGCTACGCGGGCCTGCGCCCGCTGCTGACGTAACGGGAAACTTCAGGGCCGGGTGTTGACGGCAGTTCTGGCAAACGTGTGGCAGTTGAAGAAAAACGCGTCGTGGAAGTAATGCGTCAGCAGCAGGCCGAAACCCAGCAGATAGTAAGCCTGCAGCACCGCGCCGGGCTTGTAGTAGGGCGTGCCGGGTTCGCCGCTGCCGGCAAACATGCCGACTTCGCGGATCATGCTGATGCCCACAGCGATCAGCAGGATCACGCCGATCAGAAACACCACAATCGCCAGCGCCAGCCCGTAGTAACGGAAGCCCGAACGTTCATCTTTGGCCAGCCACTTCACCAGCGGGTTCATCCGGTTGCCGGCCTGCACCTGCTGGCGGGTGATGAACCAGGTCAGGGCGATGTACTGCATGCTGTGCCACAGGTTGAAGCCCTGAAACGAACTGTCCAGATTGGGCCACATCGGCGCGAACAACCCCACGCCGATCGCGCAGGCAATCAGCAGCACCTTGGCATGGTGCAGCGTGCCCTCGCGCCGTTCGCGCAATGTCTTGGCCACCCACAGGCTGGTGAAAATCACCAGACCCGCCGTGTTGGCCATCCAGAACCAGTCACTGAGAATAAAGTCCGGCAGCAGCGGCTGGGCGCGCCCGATGTGAAACTGCAATTGCGTGGCCTTTTCCGTGCCAAGCCAGCCCGAGGTCCAGGCCCAGGCCAGGCTGTCATGGTTGCCCAGCACCATGCGGAAACTCGAAACCGGGTACAACGGAAACATCACTGCGGCAATGTCAATCAGGCGCGACTTGAGGCTCGGCCTTGCGGCGTCGCGGTCGTGGTAGAAGCGGACAACGTAGGAAAGCTGGTGAATCAGGTGCAAACTGGCGATGAAGAAGAAACCGGTCATCAGCAGGCGGCGCGTCAGTTCGCTGGACAGCGCCATCGTGGCTACAAACGGCAGCACGAACAGGCTGGCGGCAAACCAGACTTTTTCGCGGCGCCGGAAATCAGGGTTCAGATAGGTGCGGGTGTAGGTCACCCAAACATGAGGCCCGCCGGCCAGCACCATCACGAACAGGCTGGTGATGTCTTCGGCCATGCCCACGCGTGTGGCGTGGTCGGCGGCGACATAGCGCTCCAGCAGGTACATCGCCAGGTAAAACACCAGCACCGGCACCGGGGCCAGAAACGCCGGGTAAATGATCCAGCGCTTGTCCCAGGTGGGCGAATGAATCCAGCCCTGACGCGACACGGCCAGGGGCGCCGCCTGCGCCCCGGCAAATGATTCTACGGTGATATTTCCCGCCATAGGTGCGCAGACTCTAGTGGAAAGATTGTTAAGGCTCAACAGGCCGGCTGATTTCGGACACCCGCGGGCCGGAACCGCGCCCCCGCAGACAGACCGGACCGGTTCCCGGGTTTCTCTTGACAGGACAAGACCGGTTCAGGCATTCTCTTTACGCGTCAATACCACCTGACGGAGACCGCCGTGAAACCCACCGATGCCGCCAATGCCGCCACCGTGGCCGCGAACTTCATCAACCAGTACGGCAAGGCCCGTTTCAAGCGGTTTCTCAAGCTGCTGCAGCAGAACACCAGCGGCGAACAGATCGCCCGCGAGTTCAACGTCTCGCGCGAGCGCGTGCGCCAGTGGAAGAACGCGTTCGGTCACATGGTCCAGACCTACGACATCAGCCCCGAAATTCTCAAGCTGGCGGGCCTGAAGTAACGCCACGCCGCGCGTGCCTTTTTCGACCGCCGTCACTACAGTGGCGGCATGGCACGGCCCGACACAATCCCGCCAATCGCCATCTACGGCATGGGTCGCTTCGGCCGCGCGCTGGCCGGCGCGCTCAAGGCTGCCGGTTGCCGCCCGGCGCGCACCGGCGGCCGCAAAACCGGCCCGCGCGCCCTGCTGGCCGGGTTGAAGCCCGGCACGCTGGTGGTGCTGGCCGTGCGCGACGACGCGGTGGCGCCGGTGGCGGCCGAGTTCGCGGCCCTGCCCGGCGCGGGCAAACTGGCCTTTGTGCACGCCAGCGGCGCGTTCGGCACGGCGCTGCTGGCAAAACTCGAAGACACCGGCGCGAACGTGGGCTGCTTTCATGTGCTGCAGAGCCTGCCCCCGAACCACGGTCACCGGCGCCTGGCCGGTGCCTGGTGCGCCCTGGCCGGGCCGGCACGCCTGCGCGGCCAACTGGCGGCACTGGCCCGCAGACTGGGCATGCGCCCGTTTGTACTGCCCGACAAGGCCCGCCCGGCCTACCACGCCGCGGCGGTACTGGCCAGCAACGCGCTGGTGGCGTGGCTGGCGCTGGCGCGCGATCTGATGGGTCGGGCCGGGTTTGCGCCAAGACAGGCGCTGCGCATGCTGCTGCCGCTGGTGCGGGGCACGCTGGACAACGTGGCGGCGCTGGGGCCGGAAACCGCCCTGACCGGGCCCGTGGTGCGCGGCGACACCCGCACACTGACCCGGCACCTGGCCGCCATGAACCGCAAACAGGCCGCCGCCTGGCGCGCCGCCGTGACCCAGACCACCAACTTTGCCGAAGCCGCCGGACGCATCACAAAGGCCCAGGCCAGGGCAATTCGCGCCGTGCTGTTTGAATGAAAAAGGCCGCCCCGCGACAGGGCGGCCGGAAAACTGGAGCGGGTGATGGGACTCGAACCCACGACCATCACGTTGGCAACGTGATGCTCTACCACTGAGCTACACCCGCGTGGCAGGGGGCGGAATATAGTCGGGGTCAGGGTGCTGTAAACCCCGGGTTTACCGCAAAATCAGACGGCCGGGGGTTGCAGGACCGGCTATTTTGCCCCCGGCTGGGGGCGAATCTGTGCGATTGGGCCGGGCCATGTTAAGATGCGCGGCCTCAAGTCCGGTCCCGGCACTGCGCAGGGTGCGCCACGATGGCGGATGTAATCACATTCAGTTGCAACCAGTGTCACACGCCCTATCGCGTCGCGGCGGCCAACGCCGGGCGCGCCTTTGCCTGCAAAAGCTGCGGCACCCAGCTTGTCGTGCCGCAAGCCAGCACGCCGCCGGCACCGATTGTGGTGCCCCAGGACCCCGAGGTTCAACTGGGCGCCGGCGAACAGGTAATCCGCAAGACCGATTCCGCCCGCCGCGCCAGCGTGGACCCCACGCGCATGATCACCCGCAACAGCGGCGCGCACCTGGCGGTGCGACATGCCCCGACGGCCGTTGCCGCGCCGGCGGCAAAATCCGGTCGCGGGCTTCTGATCGGCGCGATCGCGGGCGGCGTGGTCGTGGTCGCGCTGGTGGCCGGGCTTTGGGCCGCCGGCGTGTTCAGCGGCAAACCCGCGGCAGGACCCGGCACCAATACCCCGAACATCGCGGCCAATGCTCCGGCGGCCAACACGCCCAAAGAACGCAGCGAGCGCGAACAGATCATGCTGGAACTTGGCGCGCCGGGCCGCACGCCGGCCTCCATGATCGCGCTGTACAAACGCGCCGTGGCGGCGCGACTGGACAAGGCCGACCTGTCCGTCGTGGCCCGCGCGGCCGTGGACCAGGTCGCCAATGAAAACATGTCCGGCCTGACCGAAGACGAAGTGCTGGATTTCGGCCAGCAGCTTGAACGCGACGGCTATGTGACCGAGCCCGGCCGACTGTACCTGCTGGTATCCCGCCGCTGGCTGGGCAAGGCCGACCCGCCCCCGGCCTTTGAACGCGCCCAGAAGCTGCGCAAGCTGGAGAAGCTTGATTTCACGCCATTGCTGTCCCGCGCCGACGAAATTCTGCAATCGGGGGTGCTGGACAGTGCCAAGCCCCTGCGCGATGAACTGGTGAAGATGTCCGAAGAATCCGAAAGCGGCTGGGTATCCGCCGAGACCGCGGCGCGGTTTGCCGAAATAGACCGCACGCTGGGTGACCAGCAGGCCGAAGTGGAGCGGTTGAAGCGCGAAAACCCGTTTTTGTTCGTGGCGGCGCGGGCGCGGCACCACTTCAACAGCCAGCGCGTGGCAAGCCGCAGCGCCTGGGGCGTGCATGTGTCCGAGCCGCTGGTGATTTACTATGAACTGCGCAAGGGCTTCAGCGAGGAAACCGACCGCGCCTATTACCTGCCGCTGATCCAGATGGTGGAACAGTTCGCCGCGTTTTACCGCGACGAGTTCGTCAAACCCATGAAGCTGTCACGCACCCTGCCAACGGACATTGCCGACGCCGCCGAACGCGAACAGGCGCCGCTGGAAGTTCTGCTGTTCCACGACCGCACCAGTTGGCGGCCATACCTCAGCGACGCGCGCGTACGCGGCATAGATACCGCGCGCCAGAGCCACTACACCGAACAGCCCAGCGGCCGTTTCAGCTATGTGTTCGAGGGCACCTCGGCCAGCACGATCAATCTGGCCACCATGTTCATGTATCACTGCATTGACACCTGGCACCCCCGCGCCGTCGAAACCAGGGACAAGCCCGCGTTCAAAACCTGGGTACTGGAAATCATCCTGCCCGCCTGCGTGTCGCTGTACCAGGCCGCACAGGACGGCGACGATACCCGCTATACGTTCTTTCACCACGACGACCGCTGGCGGCGCCTGATGCACCGCTGGCGTCAGCCCTTTGCCTCCAGCGGCACGGCCAACATTGACAGCTTTGGCGGCCCCGCCGTGACCATGCGCGACATTATCGCGGCCCAGAACGTCACAGACTTCGTGGACGCCTTTGAGCGCAACGTGAAAACCTACCCCGGCTGGCCTGAAGACCGCCTGAAAAGCGTGGTGGACGAAATGCGCGCCCCCAACAGCCGCAACCTCAATACCGTGCTGACCACCTATTTCCGCGGCTTTGCCATGTTCCTGTGGCACTTTGAAAAGGGCGGCAAGCCCAAATACCGCGACAAGTTCCGCACCTATCTGCTGGCTGACCTCAACGGCAAGATCAACGGCCCCAACCAGGTCGAAGAATTTGCCAAAGCCTTCGGCCTTGACGAAAAAGGCTGGAAGGAACTCGAGGCAGATTTTGTGTCCTACCAGTCCGCGCCTTGAAAGCCCACGGTTGCGGCTATAGTGCGCCCGATGCTGGCGATTGCCGACCGTGACTACTGCCGCACCGTGTTGCCCGCGGTTTCGCGTACGTTCGCGCTGGGCATTGAACTGCTGCGCGAGCCGCTGCGCGACGAAATCGGCGTGGCTTATCTGATCTGCCGCATCCTGGACACGATTGAAGACACCACCAGCCTGCCGGCGCCGGCGCGCGCCGCGTTGTTGGAATCCTGGGCCGTTACGTTTGAAGAGCCGCACAACTGGCCGATGCTGGCCGCCGACGTTGAGCGCATGTTCGCCGACAGGTCGCTGGACGGCCCTGACCACGAACTGTGCCGCCACACCACCACCGTGCTGCGCGCCTTTCACGGCTTTCGCCAGGGCGCGCGCGACGCCCAGCGCCAGAGCATCATCGAAATGGCCAACGGCATGGCCGAAACCGTGCGCCGCGAACTGCGCGGCGAAGGCCTGCGCCTGCAGGACGAAGAAGACCTGAAGCGTTACTGCTATTACGTCGCCGGCACCGTGGGCAAACTGCTGTGCAACCAGTGGGCGCTGGACCGCAAATCCATCACCCCCGCAATCAAGGCCGCGCTGGACGAACGCGCCGTCAGCTTCGGCCTGGGGCTTCAGGTCACCAATATTCTCAAGGGCGTGACCGACGACATCGCGCGCGGCGTGGCCTATGTGCCGCACAAACTGTTTGCCGCCGCCGGCATTGACCTGCAAACGCTGCTGGACAACCCCGGCGACCCGCGCGGGCGCGAGGTCGTGGCCGGTCTGGCCGAAATGACGCTGTTGTGGCTGGACGAGGCCCTGGAATACACCGTGACGATTCCGGCCACCGAACGCGACATCCGGCTGTTCTGCGCCCTGCCGCTGGTGTTTGCCGTGCGCACGCTGGCGCGCAGCCTGCGCACCACCGACGTGTTCAGCGAAAATGTACTCAAAATCACCCGCGACGAAGTGCGGCAGATCCACGCCGAAGTCGAAGCCGCGATTGCCGACAACGCCGCCCTGCGCGCGATTCACGCCCGCGAACGCCAGGCCGTTCTGTCAGGCATTGGGGCTGCCCGGCGGCGCTGAAGCCTTCGGGCGCGGGCTGGTAAACACGCTGACCAGACACAGCACCGAACCCGCCGCCAAGGCCCACGGCCCGGCGCTGAAGTAGCCGCGTCCGGCCTCGAAGGTGGCCCGCAGAAAATCCGCGTAACTGCCGGCTTCGCGCATGGTCCGGGGGATCGCGTCGTCGCCGGCAATGCCCGCGGCCTGGGCGCTGAAGAACAACGCGCCGATCGCGGCGGCGCAGGCGGGGGCAATCAGACCCGTCGCCAGCCGCGCGTACCAGCGGTTGCGGCCCTTGCCCCGGCCCAGCAGTTCATCCGCCAGAACGATCAGCACCACCAGCGGCACCAGATACACCAGAAACAGGGCATGAAACGCCCAAGCCAGGGGTGCCGAAGGCTGCCAGGCGAATTCCTCCGCGCCTGCGGTCAGCCGCAGCGGCAGGTCATAGCCGAACAGCAGCATCGCCCCGCCGTCGGCCGCGCCGTGTTCAAACGACAGAAACGGCCCGCCGATGCCGCCCAGCAGCACCAGACACCCCAGCAGAAACACGACGTTCAGTCCGCGCGCCTTGACCGCCGGCGGCGCCACGGCGGCGGCACGCGTCAAGCCGCCGGGGCGGGTAGGCAGCTTTGGTACAGGGGCGCGGGTCGAAACCCTGGCCGCGGCCGGCTGGGCCGGAACCGCCGGGACAGACGCCGATTTCGCCGCCGGTTTGGCCACCGGGCCTGAAGCGCGTTTGGGCCGGTTTTCGGGCAGCTTCTGGGTGGCGGCGCGGGCCTCGGCCGGTGAAAGCTTTGCGGGCGCGGTACTGACCGGCTTGTCGTAGGCCGATTTCTGCAGGATCACTGTGGCATCAGCCACCAGGTCTTCAATCGCCATTTCGCCGCCGGTGGTGGAATCCTGGATCCGCGTGCCGTCGGGGATGCCGCCCTGTCGGTACTTGGTGATCAGGGCGGCCTCGGGAAACGGTCCCTTCCAGCCGTTCTTGGTCATCACGCGAAACGAGGCCATGCCCCAAGTGTCGGCAGCAACGGCCCAATGTCAACCGGGGCGGCAATCCCAGGCTCCCCCCGCCCTTCCCTAGACCGGCGCGGTTGCTACCGTATTCGGCCCGCTTTGGCCGCGGGTGCGTGCCCTATGCCCAAGATTGTAGCCGCCAACTGGAAAATGAACCTGCGCCGCGGGTCCGCAAGCGCGCTGGCCGGGCGCCTGGCCAGGGACGGCCGGGCCTGCTGGCTGTTTCCGGCCTTTCCGCACCTGGATGCCGTGGGCGCGGCTATCAAGGGCAGCCAGTGCAAGCTGGGCGCACAGGACGTCAGCCCGGAACTTGACGGAGCCTTTACCGGCGATGTCAGCGCCGAAATGCTTGCCGATCTGGGCTGCGGCATGGTGCTGGTCGGCCACAGCGAACGCCGCCAGGGCTACGGCGAAGACGCCGCCCGGTTGCTGGCCAAACTGCGCCGCGCGGCCCAGGCCGGGCTGGCCCCACTGTTCTGTGTGGGCGAAACCCTGGCCCGCCGCAAGGCCGGCAAGGCCGAAGACACGGTGCGCGAGCAACTGGCGCTGCTGTCGAAACTGGCGGCCGTGGAACGCGGGCGCCTGTGCGCCGTGGCCTATGAGCCGGTGTGGGCAATCGGCACGGGCGTGAACGCGACGGCGGCCGAAATCGCGCCGATGCACGCGCTGGTGCGGGCGGAACTGGACAAACTGGGACTGGCCAAACAGCCGATTCTGTACGGCGGCAGTGTGAAGCCCGAAAACGCGGCCGAGCTGCTGGCGCTGGCCGAAGTAAACGGGCTGCTGGTGGGCGGCGGCAGTCTGGAGTATGACAGTCTGGCGGCAATAGACGACGCGGCCAAAAGCGCGTCCTGAGGAGTGGCCATGAACATGCTGGCGGCGGCAAGCAACACCCTGCTGATTCTTCTGGCCACGCTGTTCGTTCTGAACTGCGTGGCGCTGATTGTGTTTGTGCTGTTCCGCCAGAGCGACACCGGCGGCATCGGCGCGGCGTTCGGCGGCGGCGACGGCGGCGGCGCGTTCGGCACCAAAGGCCAGGCGGTAGTGGACAAGGTCATCACCTTCATGGGTGCGACGTTTGTGGTTCTGGCGCTGGTGTTCAGCCTGGTCAGCACCGGCACGAAAACAGCCGACGGCCGCGGCCTGGACGACGCCGGCACGGAAACCCCGGCGGACGGGAGCAAGTAATTGCCCTACGGCATGACCGGCTTTGGCCGCGCGTCGGCCACCCACGCGCTTGGCGCCGTGACTGTCGAGGTCAAATCGGTTAACAACCGGTTCCTCAAGGTCAGCCTGCGCCTGCCCGAGGCATTCGCGGAACTTGAGGCCGAACTGGAGGCCCAGATTCGCGGCGCGCTGGCCCGCGGGTCGGTGTACGTCAATGTGGCCTTTGACCGCGGCCGGCCCGACGTGACGTACAGCCTGAACGAGCCGCTGCTGGCCCAGTGGCTGCCCCGGCTGCGCGAAATCGCGCGCAAACACGGGTCGCGCGAGCCGGAACTGGCGGACCTGCTGGTGATGGACGGGGCGGTGCTGGAACAGGCCGAGCCGCTTCAGCCCGACGAAGCGCTGCGGGCGGCGGTGGGCACCGCGCTGGGCGGCGCCCTGTCCGGGCTGCGCGAAATGCGCGCGCGCGAAGGCGAAAGCCTGGCGCGCGAACTGGAGGGACGGGTGAAAAACGTGGCGCAGCTTGCGGCCCGCGCCGTAAGCCGCGCCCCGCAGGTGGTGCAGGAGTACCGGCTGAAGCTGAAGCAGCGGATTGACAAGCTGCTGGCCGATTCCGGCGTGGCCGCCGACGAGGCCGCGATCGCGCGCGAGGTGGCGATGTTCGCCGACCGCTGCGACGTGACCGAGGAGACCACGCGCCTGGAACACCACTGTGCCCAGTTTCTGAAGGCGCTGGGCGCAAACGGCGAGGTCGGCCGCAAGCTGGATTTTGTGGCCCAGGAAATGCTGCGCGAGGCCAACACGCTGGCCAGCAAGGCCAACGACGCGGAACTGGCGGGCATGGCGGTGGAAATGAAGTCCGAGATCGAGAAGATCAAGGAACAGGTACAGAACCTCGAGTGAGAGGCTGTGGCGCAGAGGCTTCCCGGTCTGCTGGTGGTGCTTTCCGGCCCTTCGGGCGTGGGCAAGTCCACCGTTGCGGCCCGGCTGCTGCAGCACCCGGATTATGTGCGGTCCATCAGCGTCACGACGCGGCCGATCCGCGCCGGGGAACAGGAGGGCAGGGATTACCAGTTTGTCAGCCGCGAAACGTTTGAAGGGCTGGTCGCCCACGGCGAACTGATCGAGCACGCGCAGGTGCACGGCAATTTCTACGGCACGCCCAAAGAGCCGTTGCGCCGCGCGATCGCGCTGGACCAGGTGATGCTGCTGGTGATTGACGTGGCCGGCGGCGAACAGGTGCGCGCGCGCGATCTGGACGCGCTGCTGATTTTTCTGCTGCCGCCGGACAAGGCCGAACTGGCGCGGCGGCTGCAGGGCCGCGGCACCGAGGACGCAAAGCAGCAAACGGTGCGGCTGCACGCGGCGGAAGTGGAAATGCACCGGGCCAGGGCGGTTTACGACCACCTGGTCGTGAACGAAAATCTGGACCGCTGCGTCGAAGAAGTGCACGCGCTGGTAACGGCGGCCCGCGAAAAACTGAAGGATCGCCGCGACGCCGGCGAACTGCTGTACCCGGGGCTGAAGCCCCAACCGGAGTAAGGGCGGCGGAGTTCCGCCCGCGCAAACCGAAGCACCAGGACACAGGAGGCAACATGTCGTTCGCACTGGACTACCCCGAGCTTGAAAAACTCTACGCCCGCGCCGGCGGCAAGTTCCGCCTTACCGTGCTGTTGCAGCGCCGGGTCAACGAGCTGGTCAAGGGCGCGCCCAAACTGATCAAGGTTGACCAGAAACACGAAAAAGACTACGTGTTCATCGCCGTCGAGGAATTCAAGAACAACAAGATCAACCTGTCCGAAGACGACCAGCACGTCGTCCACGCGGAAGACTAACCGCCCGGGTCGGCGGTCCGAAGTCCGCAACCGGCATAAACTGCGGACTGCGGCCCGCCGGCCGGTTGTTCCATCAACATGGCCAAGAAAAACAAAAAGCGGCCCCACATCGTGATCGGCGTCTGTGGCAGCATCGCGGCTTTCAAGATCGCCGTGCTGCACAAGCATCTGCGCGACCACGCCGACTGCACCGTGGCCATGACGCCCAGCGCCCAGCAGTTCATCGGCGCCCAGACCTTTCTGGCCCTGACCGGCAACCCGGTCATCACCAGTCTGTGGGAACCCACCCACACCAAGCCCAAACACATTGACCTGGCCGATGAACTCGACCTGCTGCTGATCGCCCCGGCCACGGCCAACATCCTGGCCAAGGCCGCGACCGGCATCGCTGACGAGCCCGTCAGCACACTGATCCTGTCCTGCCTGCCTGACGAAAAACCGATCGTGTTTGCTCCGGCCATGAACACCCGCATGTGGAAGAACCCGGCCACACGCGCCAACGTAAAGACCTTGCAGCAAAGGGGTTATCACTTCATTGCCCCCGATACCGGCGACCTGGCCTGCGGCTGGCAGGGTGAGGGCCGACTGGCCGAGCCCGAAGTGATTGCCAAGCAAGTACTTGCGTTGCTGTGATTGGACGCCCCGGCCTTGGTGGGGTAGACTGTCACCAATGGCGGAACTCGCGTCCAAATCGGCCCTTAAGTTCCTCGACGAGCACCGGCGCGGCCGGCTTGACCTCGTGGAAGAGTACGAACTGACGCCCTGGGCCGCCGCCTACGCCGCATTGCACCGATTCGGCTATCCGAACAACAAGCTGCCCAAGGGCAAGCAGAGCACCTTCAGCTATGTCTTCACCACACCCTACGACGGCCTGTACCTGGAACTTTCGGATTTCAAGGCCTACGTAACCATGCACCTGGTGTATTCCGACGTGGCCGGTGAAGAGATGGCCCAGAAACATAAAGAAGAACTGCGCGGGCTGGCCAAGGACGTGCTCAAGCAACTGCGCCAGCCGGTGGATCATTTCGGCGCGCTGTTCGACCCGCTGCACTGCACATTCACGGAATAGTTACCGCGCCGTGCGGCCGGCGGTCCAGGCCTGCCAGCCGCCGCGGAAGTACTGCACGTTGCGGTGGCCGCGTTCCAGTGCCGCGCGGGCGGCCTGTTCGGGGCGCTGGTCCAGCGGACCGTCGCCCATGAACATCACGGGCACGTCGCGGTCGTCAGGCAGGCCGCGGCCGTTGTTCAGGTCTTCCAGTGTCAGGCGGCGGGCGCCGGGGATGTGTCCCTGCACCCAATCCTGGTAATCGCGCAGGTCAAACGTAACCACGCCTTCCCACACCGAGATCTCGGCCGAGCCGGCGTCATCCAGCACCAGCACGCGGGCGGCGGGATCGGCGCGGGTCACGGCCTCGCCGCCGCCGAAATCACGGCGGTACTTGCCGCTGCAGGCGCCGACGGCAACGGCCGCAAGCACAAGCAAAACACATGCGGTTCGAGACACGGCTCTCCTTCCCGGTGCGCGGCCTGCTCGATAGGCTGCACGACCGACAGCAAGCCGCCCATGTAACTGTCCCCGGCATCGGGGTCAATGCCTGGTCACGATGAACGAGCCCGACCCCAGTCTTGTTCCCGCAAGGGCCCCGCTGCTGACGCCGCTGGAACACGAGGAATTGCTGGGCGGGTTGCGCACGCTGGCGCCGCGTCTGGCCGTGGGCGGCGTCACCACGCTGCTGCTGTACCTGTGCGGCGACATGGTCGGCTGGTGGCCGCTGTGCTGGCTGGCGCTGGTGCCGTTGAGCCTGGCCTGCCGCGGCGCGGGGCCGGTGGCGGCGCTGCTGGTGGCGCTTCCCGTGCTGGGCGCGGCCAACGTGGCCCAGACGCTGTGGCTGCTGGACGGGCCCGAATCGCCCTGGCCGCTGTGGCTGGCAGCCACGCTGCTGCCGGCGCTGGCCTACGCCACAGTGGAACTGCCGTTTTGCACCACAAGGCTGCCCTGGACTCTGCGCCCGGCGATTCTGGGACTGGCGCTGGTCGGGGCGCTGGCGCTGATTCCGCCGGCGGGCGGCATGCTGGTGCCTCTGGGCGGCCTGATTGACAGCGAACTGGCGCGTCCGGCCTATGCCAAGCTGGGGCTGGCCGCCGTGGCGGGCGTGTTTGCGGCGCTGGCGTGGCTGGCGGCCGAGCTTTGCCGCGTGCCGGGCCGCAAACCGTGGGCCGGCGCGGCACTGGTCGCGGCACTGGCGGTTCTGGCCGGAGTGGACGTGCTGGGTGCCCGCGACGCGGCCGGCCGCTACTACGCCGGTGACCCGCAGCGGATTGTGGTGGTGCCGGCCGGCCCTGACATGGACCGGGCCACGCGCGACATGCTGGGCCCCGACGCGCGCGGCGCGCTGGTGTTGTGGGGCGTGACGCGCGCCGCCGACGACGCCGCACAGGCCGAGGTCCTGGCCCGCGCCGGCGAAGTCTCGGACAGCCTGCAGTGCGCGCTGGCGCTGGTGATTGCCCAGGATACGCACAGCACGGGCTACCTGTTTCTGCGCTCGCGCGTGCCGCAGGCACAGCGGCGCTGGCAGGGCGCGCCCGGCGAACTGGACGGCGACCCGCTGGTGGTGGACGGCCCCGGCGTGCTGACACTGCACCCGGCCCTGATTCCGCCGCAGGCCGGCACCGCCCACCACGACGTGCAGTTGTGCACCACGGCGCGCCGACCGCTGCACCCGGCCGAAGCAGCCTGGTGGCTGCGCGAACAGCGCCGCGGCGCGCTGGTGCGCCACGCCCGCCAGGCCTGCGTGTGGGACGGCGGCGGCGCGATCATCACCTGGGACGGGCACGTTCTGGCGCGCTCAGGCGGCGAACCGATTGACGCCCTTGTAACCCCGGCCGAACGGCTGGGTGAGGCCATGGGCAAACCGCGCCTGATGGTGGCGGAAAAGATCCTGCGCTTTGCCGCCCCCACGCTGGCGTTGACGCTGGCTGTGCTCAGTGTTGTGGCCTGGGCCAAACGACGCTGGCGGGCGCGACGTGAGGCGCCGGCGGACATTGCGATTGAAGAAGTCTATGACGGGCAGTAGCACGGCGTCAGTTCGTGGCCGCGTCGTACTCTTCCTTGCTGAGGAACCACACAAAGCGGAAGGTGGCATCCCACAGGCTGCGGTCCACATAGCGGCCGCCGACCTCGGAGTAAATTTCGAGCTTCTTGAAGTTCGATTCCTTGCGCTTGATGTCCACACTTTCAACCACCAGGTACTGGTCCAGCAGGTTTTTTTCGGCCAGCGGGTCCATCACCTTGCGCAGAAACGCCGCCCACTCGCTTTGGGTCACGTTCTTGAGCGTGACCGTGCAGGCGCACTCGTAGTACTCCTTGAACTGAAGGCGCGGGCGCTCGTTGACCACGTCCAGCCGGTCGTCGGCGCCGGCGGATTCGTTGATACCCAGTTCTTCGGCCACGGCTTTCAGCGACTTGTAGGTGTCGTCCTTGACATCCTTGCGCACGGTGAAGATCAGACCGTTCTTTTCCTTGCGGTAGTAATCGGCGATGTTCGGCGCCAGACCGCCCTGGATGTCGGCCACCTTCTGGGCCAGGGCGCGGTATTCGTCGGACAGCTCGGCGCGCTCGTCGTTGGTGACCTTGTAACCCACCAGCGCCGCCGCCGCGAGCACGAAGCACACGACGATGTACGCGTTCATGGCCCTGGAACCTTCGCCGCCGTCCTGCATGTCAGGCTCCTCCCTTGCCCGGCGTCGCGGGCTTGGCGGCCGGCGCCTTGCGCTCGGGTTTCACCAGCGGAATCTGGATCTTCACCTGGTCGGCCTTGCGTTCTTCAGGCCCGACCTGGGCGCGCGAACTGAAGGTCTGTTTGGGTTCATCGGCAAAGAACTTGGGGTTGCCGCGCGTCATCTTGCGCAGGGCGTCGTACATGCGGTCGGCCTCGCGCACGTTGCCCACCTTGGCCAGTTCTTCGGCGGTTTCGGACAGGCTGGCAAAATAGTCAATGTTCAGGTTGTTGTTCTTGATGTCTATGTGCAGCAGCACGAAGTCGTAGCTGGGTTTGGCCTCGGTCAGGGTCCGAAGCACCAGCGCCAGAATCTGGTCGGCGGGCTGGGGCCGCAGAAAGTTGTCCGTGGTGGCGCCCTGCAGTCGTTTCTGGTGGCGCAGCAGCCGGTCGTAGTTGTTGTTGATTTCGGCGGCCGGGTCTTCCTCGTTGACGTAATATTCGCGTTCGGTCTGTTCCTGTTTGGGCACGACCTTGGTCTTGTTCACGTCACGAAACGCCATGGCGTGAAACTGGCGCAGGCCGTCTTCGGCGTCGCCGCGCAGGTGCGCGATGTCGGCCTTGTAGCGCCGCACATGGGTGTAACTGACCAGGCACAGAATCGCGCCGAACAGCAGTGCCAGCGTGGCCGTAAACGCCAGCGGCGTGCGCGCGTAATCCAGCAGTGTGCCAGCGGCCAGGTTGCCGGTGCGGAAGTCAATGCCCGTGACATCGCGACCCAGGCCCTTCAGCGCCACGCCGGTCAGGTACGTCAGTTCGCCCAGATCCGGCAGGCGCTGGTCGTCTTTGGTGTTCAGGGCCTGCATCAGATCCACGGCCACGGTCTGTTCCAGGCGCAGGTCGTTGCCCAGCAGCGTCGCCAGGTCCGGGCCCTCGGCACCCAGACCCGAAACCACCAGCCGCGCGGGCTCGGCGTCCAGGCGCGAAATCGCCAGTGTGCGCCGGGCCTCAATCGCCACGCGCTGCACGAACTTGAGTTTGTCGTCGCTGGACATGTGGCGGATACGGTCCGCCACCTGGGCCGCGCCCATGTTGACGCTTTCGCCCTTGGGCAGGCTGGCCGAATCCGCGCCGGGCAGTTTCACGCTGTCGGTGTTCAGTCCGTTCTTGGCCGCGATTTCGCGCGCCCGCGCCTCGGCCTCGCGGCGCGCCGAATCGGCGGCGGTCTTGGCGTCGGCGGCGGCCGCCGCGCCCACGGCGCCGGCCAGGTACGGGCTGACAAACACGCGCGCGGTCTGAACCACACCCTTGTCCACGATCATGACCGCCGCGGTGGTGCCGGCGAAATCCAGCCACAGCGTGGGCGGCTTGTCGGCCGCCAGTTCGGGGTGCAGCAGACCCAGGTTGATCGTGCCGGAAAGATGGCTGTCCACGGCCTCGATGGCGCAGCCGGCTTCCTCAAGCGCGATCAGGCGCTGGCGGATGTAGTCGCGGTCGGCGGCGTGCACCAGCAACTGGGAACTGCCGGGCTCGGACACCAGCGGAATGTACCCCAGCGCCAGGTCTTCAATCGGGATGTTCGGGATCAGGCCCTCAACCTGAAACGGCAGCACGCGGTTGATCTGGCGCTTGTCGGAAAACGCCAGCCGCAGGTCGCGGTAACGCATGGCGTCAGGCCCGACCAGCAGGTACTGCTTGCCGGAATCCAGCTTGCGGTCCTTGATGAAGGCCGCGACCTGGGCGTTCAGGTGGCCCTGTTTGTCGGCCACAAAGGTGCCGTCTTCGTTGCGTGGCTCGGCCAATTCGCCGATCTCGACGCGCTTGAGCCGCGGCTTTTTGGCCGAACCCGTGACCTCGACGGCCACGATCCGGGGGAAATCAACAGAAAACGCAATCGGCATGACAGGTCCGCCAGTGTAACGCATGACGGCCGGCCCGGTTGGGCAAAATGCCCCCCGCGCGCAGGAGACAATTGGCCGCCACGGTGCTTCCGCCGCAACCACCGGGCGTTACCATGCCATGTCTACCGTAACCGGCCCCATGCAAGACACCACGTTTCTGGACAACCTTTCCTACACGGCCCAACCGGCCGTGCTGGTCAGCGCGATTCTGCCCGACGACGTCAAATTCGGTGACGACCCGCTGGACGAGCTTTCGGCGCTGGCCGATACCGCCGGGCTTACCGTGGTCGGACGGGTGTACCAGAACCTGAAACAGATCAGCCCGCGCACCTACATCGGCAGCGGCAAAGTGACCGAAATCGCCCAGCTTGTGGCCCAGACCGGCGCCAAAGTGGTGGTGTTCGACAACGAGCTTCGCGCCAACCAGCAGAAGGCGCTTGAAGAAGAAATCAAGGCCAGCGTGATTGACCGCACCGAGCTGATCCTGCGCATCTTTCACCAGCACGCGCGAACCCGCCAGGCCAAGGTGCAGGTGGCACTGGCGCAACTGGAATACGAGCTGCCGCGGCTGAAGAACCTGTGGAGCCACCTGGAGCGCCAGCGCGGTTCACTCAGCGCCGTGGGCGGCGCCGGCGAGCGCCAGATCGAAACCGACCGCCGGCTGCTGCGCAAGCGCATCCACCGCATGCAGGAAGAACTGGATGTGATCAACCGCCGCCGCAAGATCGAGGTCGAGCGCCGCAGCGAATTGTTCCAGGTGGCGATTGTGGGCTACACCAACGCCGGCAAGTCCACGCTGATGAACGCGCTGACCAACGAGGGCGTGCTGGCCGAAGACAAGCTGTTCGCCACGCTGGATACCCGCACCTGCGTGTGGAAGCTGCCGGATCACAAAGTGCTGCTGAGTGACACCGTCGGGTTCATCCGCAACCTGCCGCACCGGCTGGTGGCGAGCTTTCACGCCACGCTGGAGGAAGTGCTGCAGGCCGACCTGCTGCTGCATGTGGTGGACGCCAGCCACAGCGCGGCCACGGAAATGGTGGCGGCGGTCAACACCGTGCTGAAGGAACTTGGCGCCGACGACCGCCGCGTGCTGATGGTCTTCAACAAGATTGATCTGGTGCGCGACCAGCCCACACTGACCCACCTGCACAATCTGTACCCCGACCACATTGACGTTTCCGCCGTGACCGGCGTGGGCCTGCGCGAACTGGAACGGCGCGTGCAGGAAGTGGTCGAGGAACGCGAAACCCGCATTGACTGGACATTCGGCGCCGGCAACGGGCGTTTGATGGCCTTTCTCAAGCAGCACGGCAAGATTCTGGAAATGGACTTTGACGACTCCGACCGCGTGCGCGTGCGGGCGCTGATCGAGCCGCGTTTTCTGGGCCAGGCCCAGGCGCTGCGCGACGCGTAACCGTCACGAACCCGAAGGCCGCGGCTCCATGGCCGGCAGACGTTTAAGAAACAGGCTGCGCTGGAAGGTGGCGGCCTTGGCCTCGCCCTGCTGGCGCCAGAACACCTGCACGGTCACAAACAGTTCCTGGTCGGACACGTCGCTGCGCACGTAGCGGATGCGATAGCTGTAACCCGGCAGCATCGGTATCGGATAGCGCGGGCGGCCGCCGGCCTGGGGCTCGAACCAGTCATCCACGCCGTCGTTGTTGCGGTCTTCGGCCAGGTCAGGCACGCCGTTGCGGTTGCGGTCGTAGTACCACACGTCGTAGTTGGCCGAAATATCGTCAAACAGGCTTGATGCCAGGTTGGCGGCGTGGGTGTTGTCCACGGCGCGCTTGTGCGACACCAGCCCGACCGAAAACACGGCATACACGCCGACCACGCCGAGCATCAGGATGGTGAACGCCATCAGGATCTCCAGCAGCGTGAAGCCCCGGTTGTTTCGCGGGCGATTCATCGTGACACCGGAAGCTGCACCACCCGCTGAAAGCCGATGCCTGAAACCGCCACGGCGCCGCGCGCGTGGTCGGTGGCGCGGGTGCCAAGCGCGCCGCGGCCCATGCTGCCCAGCATGCTGCCGGTCTTGCTGGCATAGGCCATGATCTCGCCGTTGATCCGGGCATAGGCCATGGGGCTTGCCACATCGGGAAAGTTGTCGGTGCTTTCCAGCATCACGCTGGTGTCAAACCGCGACAGTTCGCCCACCATCGGTGACTGGGCGCGGATCGGGTCGTCGGCGGCCACAATCAGTGTCACGCGCAGCGCGCTGGGCAGGGGGTACTGGCCCGCCAGCAGGCGCGAGCGCAGGCCCCAGGCGTGCACGGGTCCGTCGCGCCCGGCCAGCCAGGTCTGGGTGCGGCCCTGCCAGTCATCCCAGCATTCAAAGCTCAGGCACACCACATCGTCGGCCACCAGCTCAAAGTGGCTCCAGATGGACGGGTTCAAACCGGGCCGCGCCAGTTGCCCGTCCAGCCCGTATTCACGCAGGTACGCGCCGGGCACCAGATCGTCCGGGGCCAGCACCTGGGCCGGGTTGGCCGGCCGGCGTGTGCCGGCCCAGTCCAGAATCGCGCTGATCAGTCCGCCCGGATCCTGCGGCGGTGAACGCTCGGCGCGGTACAGCCGCATGCCGGTACCCGACGGTTCCATCATCCAGACCACCTCGAGGTTGCCGCCCGAGGGCCGCATTGTGTCGCGCACGTTGCGCCCGCGGAACACGCCGCTGTAATCACCCTGGCTTACCCGGTTGCGATCCAGCAGCCGCTGGCCGGGCGCGGCGCGGCCGGAATCATAGCCCGCCAGCGATGACTGCTCTTCGCCCCAGGCCCGCGTCAGGCACAGAAACTGCCGCCCCCACGGGTCCTGCTGGATCGAAAACGACAGGTCGGCAATCGGGCCATCGGGGTGCGGCGGCTTGGCGATGACCTGATCCAGGTCGTTCTGCAGCAGGCGCAACGTGGTCTGGGCCGTCTCATAGGCCTTGCCGCGCGCCGCGCCGGTTCGGCTCATGGTCAGCGCGCCGCGCAGAAACCCGATGATCATGATGCCCAGCACCAGCAGGATGCCGATCGCCACCATCAGCTCAATCAGCGTGAAGCCGCGCCGCAACCGGGTTGCGGATGGCCGATGACAAATGGCGGAATCAACCGGCATAGGCCCCCAGTTCAATCCGCCGCCCGAAATCCGCAATCCCCAATGTTGGCGCGCGGCAATCGTCATTTCCGTACAAGGACATGGCGGCGCCGTTAACGCTTTTCTTCGTGGCGCAGAATGTCGGTGTACTGGGTGGCGGTTACGGACGCGCCCTGAAACTGCAACGTGGCCTTGTACAGGTCGTTGGTGAACGCGTTCTGCTTGTAATAGAAGTAAACACGCCATTCGATCCCGTCGGCGCGCACGCCGCCCAGGTTTTCGGTCTGGACGAACGACTCGGGGTAAATGCCGCCGCGCAGACGCGTGTTGGGGCCGCCGAAATCGAACTCAAAACTGTACAGGCCGCCGGGGCGGTTGGTCGGCACCTCGCCCCAGTCCGGCACGCGGCCGTTGACGCCGCGCCCGCGGAAACGGACCACCAGCCGCGCGCCCAGACCGTACTGGTAGCGGCTCTGTTCCGCGTGCGGCGGCCAGGCCACGATCCACTGGAACTGTTCAAAGCGCGTGTTGCGCAGGGTCAGCGCGCCCTGGATGTACGAGATTTCGGGGCTGCGCGCGCCGGGGATGCCCTGGTCGCCCTGCTGGTGCCACGGGCCGAAGAAGTTGGCCGGGCGTTCGTGATAGCCCGGAAAGAAATCCGGAAAGCGCACCGGCTGGTCAAAGAACAGCGCGCGCGTGCCGTAGGGCCGCGCCTGGGTACCGTACACGCCGCGGAACAGCGCCTGGGGCTGGGCCGGATCCCGGTACAGGCCGCTGGTCATGCGCGCGGTGCGGATCTGGCGGTTGGGGTCGTTGGGGTCCGGCGTCACGGTTTCCAGGTACTTCTGGTACCCCGCGATCTCGGTCTGGTTGTTGTCAATGATGCGGATGAAGCCGTAGGGCCGCATGGATTCTTCGCCCAGAATGGCCGTGATCTGGTTGCTTTGCAGGGAACCCGAGGCGTTGCTCTGGCCGATGCGCAGGCTGGCCATGTTCATGATCGGTGTGCCGGCGGTGTGAGCCGTTCGCTGGGTGCCCAGAATCCCGCGCGTGATGTCGGTCAGCCAGTAGGTGATGATCGTCTGGGTCGTGCCGTTGGGCAGAATGATCTGCTGCTGGCGGGTTTCGGTCATGCGGTAGCAGATCAGTTCGTCGTCAATCTTGACCACGCCCGGCCGCGGCAGCGCCGCCACCTGGTTGACCTGGATTTCGCCGCCTTCGCCGGGCTGGCTGTCGGTCATGCCGCCGACCAGCCGGAAGTCGCCCTTGGTGTACATGCGCAGTTCAAAGGAATCAAAGTCGGCCGTGTTCACCGTGGCTTCCGGGGCGCGCGGATCGGTGCCGGCGAACGTCCAGTTCACGGGCAGTTCCACGGGCAGTTCGCCGGTCGGGAACTTGCACAGGTTGCCCGAGTTGTACGGGTTGAGGTTTCCGTTGCCCTGCTGGTAGGTCTGGTTGGGGTCGTAGGTATGCGAGGTATGGTCGTACAGCGCGGCAATACAGATGTCGTCATAGGTGCCGGGCACGTTGTCAGGCCCGTTGCCGATGTGGCGCTGGCGCCGGATGCGATGCAGCTCCTTGTCGTTGTTCTTGCCGTTGATGGTGGTCACCACGTCCTGTTCGCCGGTGCGGATGCTGCTGCCGAAACAGGGGGTGACAGGCACGCCCGACGGGTGCACGCCCACGCCGGTGCCGTAATAACCGCGAAAGCCCGCCGACGGCGGCGGGTTCTTGTTGTCCTGAATCGCCGCGGCCCCGACCATGCCCACGGTGCCGGCGCCGTCCAGGCAGATCAGCAATGTCAGCAGGTCGGTGGTCGGCCGCGCCTGCGGGTCCCAGACCCGGTTGTAAAAGAACCATTCGTCGTCAACCTGCACGCACGAACGGCTGTGGTAGCCTGTCACGTTGTCCAGATCAATGCTGACGGGCACCACGCAGGTGCCGGCGGAAAAAAAGTTGTAGATGTTCACGCTCTGCTGGATTGCCGGGTTGTACGGAATCTCGGGCAGGTTCGTGCCATAGGTTCCCAAAAAGTGAAACCACGTGGCCGGATCCTTGGGTGTAAACGACGCGTCATAGCGCTGCATCACGTGCAGGCCCTGGGGGTCAATGCGGTCGTAGGCCACATATTCGAACTTCAGGTCGGCCGGGAAGGTCAACGCGCGCTCGACGCCCGGCACTGTCGGATCGAAGTCTGGGTACCACACGCCGGCCTGGGGAATTCCGGGCGTGCCCGGCGGGTGATAGCCGCGCCAGGCAAAGCCATAAACCGCCACGACGCCGCGCTGCTGCAGGCCGGTGTAATCCGCCAGCGGCAGGTGATACGGGTCGCCGCCGCGCTGGTCGTCGCCGCCGCCGGGGAAACCGGCGTCAGGCCCGTATTCCTGCGGGCGGTAGTAGATGGGGTTGGCGCTGCCGACCTTGGACACGCGGTACAGCCCCTGGTCGCCCATGGGCGAGCGCAGGTTGCCCGACGTGGCCGGCAGACGCGGGAACTGCGGCTGGTTCGGGTTGGTGTTGTTCATGAAGTGCTGGCGCACCGGCGAAACGTACCCGAACACCGTCACGCGCGAACCGCGCGGGTGATAGTGCGCCGTGGTGCCGCGCGCGCCGCGCGCGCTGCCCGGCATGCCGTTGGGCACCGGCGGCCCGCGGTACGCGTTGAGCAGCGCCACGCCGTTGTTGCCGTTGTATTCAATCGCCTCGTCGCCGATCAGAATCACGCCGCGCTG
This sequence comes from Planctomycetota bacterium, assembly GCA_015075515.1. Classification (GTDB taxonomy): domain Bacteria; phylum Planctomycetota; class UBA8742; order UBA2392; family UBA2392; genus H3-PLA7. Next base: position 267,655 of record JABTUE010000001.1, on the reverse strand, counting down.
CGGAAACGCGCCGATGTCGGCCTGGTCCACGTAGATTTCAAACTGGGTGCGGTTGATGAACCGGGGGTCTTCCAGCTCCATGTCCAGCGTGCTGGTGCGGCTGACCCAGGCGTTGTTGCTCTGGCGGAAGGTGTGGTTGATTTCGGGCCGGCGCGGCGGCGTGCCGGATTCACAGTCGCCGTCCAGCAGCAGGTTCAGGTGCGACAGACTGGTGCCCTTCCAGTTCATGTTCAGGTGGTACCAGTCGCGCGTGCGGAAGTTGGAAGGGTCAAGCTCCATGCGCAGTTCGGTGAACGCTTCCTCCAGCGTGCGGTCCTTGACGCGCAGCACCAGCCCGCTGTTGCGCTGGCTCAGGCGATAGCCGCGCTGGCGCTGGCCCCACCACAGCAGGCCGATCCGGTTGCTGTAGGGCTGTTCGGCGCAGTCAAAGATGTGGTGGTTCTGGTCGTGGCCCTCCCATTGCGGGCGGTACCACAGGCTGAACATGCCGGCCTCAAGGTCGCCCACGTCCACGGTCTGGCCGTTGGGCATGTCCTTGGGCACGACGTTGCTGTAGAACTTTTCGCGCCGGGGCGGTGGGGCGTCCACACCCATGGCGTACATGTCGCGCGGCGTGGGCGAACTCCAGGGCGCGTCGAACCGCCCGCGCATGTGGCGCTCGTCGGGCAGATAGTGGATGAACGGCAGTTCCTGCACGCCGACCATGCGGCCGTTTTCGGTGCCGGCCGGAAACAGGTTGAATACGTTGCCCTGGGGCAGGCGCATTTCTTCCTGCCATTTCTGGTAGGCGCGCCAGATGTATTCCACGCTGCTGTCGCTGCCGATGCTGGCCCACTCGCGGAAGGCGCGCCGGGCCATCACACCGCCGCTGGGCTGGTAGCGCGTGGCAAAGGCGTCCACCATGTAGTAGTCCAGCGAGTGAAACGAAAACTGGGCCGTGCTCAGCGGGTGCTGCGAGTACGGAAAGCGCTGCGTATTTACAAAGTGGTTGATCTGCGGCCGCGTGATGACAGACGGGTCGCGCTCGTGCAGCTCGCGCAGGAATTGTTCCAGGTCGCCCAGGTCCCGAAACGGCTGCGGGTCGGCCGTGGCGCCGCGGATGCGCGCCCGCACCGCCAGCGCAATCCGCCGCGCCTGCTGGCGCGTGATCGGGTAGTCTTCCTCACCGCGGCCGCGCGGGCCAATGCCGTGAAACACTGCCTCGACCACTTCCAGCGGCGCGGTGTTGATGTTGACCGTGGCGCGTTCGGCGCATTCGACAATCCAGGGCTCGCCCTGGTTGATCAAGCGCTCGGCGTTTACGGTCATGCCGAAGCTCGGCCCGAAGTTGTAGGCGTAAAATGCCCGGCCGTCGGCATGGCGGAAACGCATGATATTGCCCGCGCCATAGGGCGCGCGGGTGTAGTCCATCTGGTTCGGGTTGGGGCTGCGCGGGTCGCCCGGCACGTGAAAGTTGGCCTGAAACGCCTGCATGGAATCATAGCTGACGGCAAAATAGTCCTTGTTCAGTTCGGGGTGCATGACCAACTGGGCGCCCTGCACCGTGTACGGAAAGAACCAGCCGCCGTCAAAGCGATCGGTCGGCGCGCCGGTCGTGGCCAGCCGTTCCAGGTGCTGGTAGTGCACCGGATCCAGCCCTTCGGGCCAGCCCTCCAGCTTTATGCCTTCCACATAGGGGCCCAGCGCGCCGGAAAGGTTGAACCAGCGGCGCAGTTCGGCAATCCGGCGCACCTCGCCCAGATTGTTGTAGCGCGCCGGCGGGTTGGCGTCGGCCTGGGCGTCGCCCGTGGCCGTGGCCAGAAACCGCCGGTACACGACCTTGTAGGCTGTAGGCGTGGTGGCATACATGCCGCGCGGCAGCGGCCGATCCGGGGGCCAGTAGGCAAACAGCGTGGCCTCGCCGCTGTTGGTCGGCATGCCGTTGTGCGGCGCGTTGGGAATCACGTTGAAAAGCTGGTTGCCCACACGCGAGGTGTAGCTGAACAGGCAGCCATCCAGGACGACAAAACCGGGGCCGTAGCGGTTGTCGGTGGGGTTGCTGTCTTCGTCGTAGGGGGTAAGAAAGTTGGCGTCGGTCAGGGTCACGACCGGGTAGGTGCCGCCCTGGGGCTGCACAAACTCGGTCAGTGTGGCCGCGCCCAGGATGTTGCCCAGCAGCGCCGGCGAACAGGCGTTGAGATTCACCTTGCCGGATTCGTCCTGCACGTTGACGCCCAGCACCAGCCGGCGCGGGTCTTCCACACGGAACAGCGGGCGGCCCTGGTTGTCCATCAGACCGCTGAAGTTGGGCGGCCAGTTTTCGCCCCCGCCCTCAAAGTCATACAGCAGGTCCACGGTGCTTTCGTCAAAGCTGTCCAGCCACGGGTCATTCCAGGCCGTCACGTCGGGCGGGCGCGTGTTCCACCAGCGTTCAAACTCGCGCAGCCGGTTGCCGCGGTTCAGGCGCGCATAGGCGTGGTCGGCGGCGGTGCGGGTGACAATGCGGGTTTCGTCGCCGGCCAGACTGGCCACGCTGGTGCCTTCCTGCTGGGTCATCAGAAAGGCAAAGCTGACGGCCATGACCAGCAGCAGGCCCAGAATCACCAGCACCATCATCAGGGCGGCGCCGCGCTGCAAGGCAGTCAGCGGGCGCGGGGCGACAACCCGGGCAATCCTGTTCATCCGCCACCTCCGGCCAGGGGGTCAGGCTCGGGTTCCCACCAGAAGCGGTCCACGTATTCCCATGTGAGGGTGCCCAGCGGGTGAAACGTCAGCACCATGCGGCGCAGGTCGTCGCCGCTGAGTGAAACCATGCAGATCTCGACTGCCCCGGCGTGGCGCGCCGGGTCAAGCTTGCCCGCCGTGTCAAAGTAGATGTGCCGTATCGCCGGCACCGGCTCGGCCGGCAGGCCGGTGCCGGGGCCGGTGATTTCCGGGGCCTCGGGGCCCGTGACCGGCCCGGTCGGGGGCGGCAACGACCGATCCAGATAGATGCCTTCGGCGTGGCCCAAGGCTTCTTTCATCGGGTCTACTTCTTCGGGGATGAACTGGCAGCCCTCGAGTTGAAGGGTCTGGCTGGAAACCAGGCTGAACAGTTCCAGGTTGTCAATGCGGCAGATCGTGCCGGAAAGGCGCAGATCCTGGCCCGCCGCGGGCATGACTTCAAAGCCGTCACTCAGCACGCCTTCGTCCAGGCGGCCGTCTATCCACAGGCTGACGCCGTAACGGCTGACGGAAAGCTCAATCCGGTGCCAGCGATAGCAGGCAATCCAGGGGCGGCTCTGCACCACCACGCCGCCGCTGGCCAGCACCAGCCGCACCGAGTTTTCGCGCGCCGCCGCCACCGACAGCGTGAACACCGACCCCATGCTGACCAGCCCGCCGTTGAACGGCATGGGCAGGCCCTGCTGGTCCATGCCCTCCATGGGGTAATAGTCAAAGGCCAGGGCCATGCCCTCATAGTCGCCCTGCACGTCAAAGTGCGGCGCCCACTGGATGGTGAAGCTGGAGCTGGGCGAGGGCAGTTCCAGGCACTTGCCGTCGCGCAGTGTGGCGGCGCGGCTGCCCACGAACTGGGCGCCGCCGGCGCGCCGGCCCACGGTGTCGCCGCTGCCCACGTCGTCTTCCATGGCGAACGAGACCAGACGCCGGCGCGCCAGGGCGATCACGCGGTCGTTTTTGTAGTCAAACACGATCTCGCTGTGCACCTTGCGCACGGAGGCGTTCTGGCGCACGTTGGCGACCATGGCCGTGATCACGCCCGCTGTGCGCTCCAGCGCCGGGCCGGACGAACGGCTGCCGATCACGGTGGCAAAGGCCAGCAGCGCCAGGGTCATGATGGAAACGACCACCAGCAGCTCCAGCAACGTGAAGCCGCGCAGACGCGACCGGCGGGGTGATGCGGACATGGCTATCCAACACCAATGCGGTAAGGGGGTTGTGCGCTTTCAGTCTCGCATGGCGGGACGGCGATGCAACGGGTCAAGCCAGCCCCAATCGCGCATGGGCAAAGGAGGGCAAGGGGCGTTCAACCCCGCGAAGGGCCTGCCAGGGGTTTCTCGTAACAGCAGTCGCGTGTGCCCCGGGGCGGGGTTCCACAGCCCAACGGGACTCAGGGCCAAGTATGCACTGCCCCGGGTCATGCCCCCCGGCGCTCTTCGCGCAATGCCTCAAGCTCTGCGATTGCTTCCAGGTCCTTAGGGCGGCCCGCGGCGCGCTTGAGACGAATCAGCGTGTCGAGATCAACGCAGCGGCACTCCACGCCTAGAACCGTTCCCAAACTCGTGTGAGGCAAGCGCCTCGTAAGTGCCACCACCGACTACCTCACCCAACAGATCCAAGGGACCAAGATCCGTGGATAACTTGAAGTTCAGGCCTTGCTGGATCGTCCGCAGGTCGAATCGAAACGGCAGCCCGGGCGGGGCTCCGCGCAGACTTGGGTGAGCTCCGGACAAACTGCTCGCGAGACGCTGCATGTTCTCGGGCGTGCGGCGATACACCACGTCAACATCTGCGGTCGAACGAATAGAGCCGTGAAACGCAGCGGCCATGCCGCCAATCAGGATGAACTCCACTCCGCCCTCAGTCAGGGCTTTCAACAGCCCGGCGTAGTCGGTCATGCGTCGGTCCGGGGGGACTTGCCCGCGATGCTGAGTTCTTCAAGGAACTTCATTAGTGCAAGGAACCGTTCAAAGCGCTGCTCGACGGTCATCTTGAGGTACTCGCGCAACAACGTGCGATCGACATCCTTTTTGTAGGCGTCAATCACGTCATCCATGGAAGATCGTTCGCTGGTTGTTGAGCTGTCCATCATGATTCACTTGCATGCCATGTTACCACAAACAGGTCGGCACGGGCCACGAACAGCACAGGGGCCGGCATGGCCGGCCCCTGTCACTGGCCGCACACTGTTTTATCTGGCGGCCCGGGCCTCAATGCGGATCTCGTTCTCCTGTGCAAAGCTCAACTGCTTCTGCCATTCGGCATCCGGGTCAATGAACACGACCGGAGTTTTTCCGTCCAGTTTCAGTTTCAGTCCGGGAAACCGCTCCAGCAGTTTGCGGCCGTCCTGGATCCGCCCGGCCAGCGGTTTTTCCAGATCGGCCAGACGCAGCTCGATGGCCGCCCAGTACAGGCTTTCCCGTACCGCGCATCTCAGGGGATGGCTCACGACATACCGTGCATCCTCGCTGGCGCCGGCTTCACCCATGCGCTTGAGAACAGCCGTCAGCCTGGCCATGCCATCGGCGGTGTCAGCCCGGGCGGGCTTGTCACGCAGTTCAACAATTGCCTGATTGACGGCGCCAATCGTGTCGGTAGCGCTGTCAATCTGGCCGGCCATCCAGGCGTCGGGGTCGGCTTCTCCGGCCGGTACCTTGCCGATCCCGGCGGCGTCTTTGCCCAGGAACAGGCGCCTGCTTTCGTCCAGCATGCCCGCCAGTTCGCCGTCCAGCAGCTCGGCAACATCCCACGAGGGCCGGGGCACCAGCGCCATCAACTCACGCGCGAACTTTGTGTCCCAGCCGGGCCTGCCAAGATGAATCAACAGCCCGTCGTGCAGCACGGAGCCGCGCATGCCCGATTCGGCCAGCATGCCCAGACTGCTGGCGCGCAGGTCCAGCTTGCCGACCAGCGCGGCCAGATTGCGCGCCTCGGCCCGTGCGGCGTCGTGCTGCCCGGACTCGGCCAACAGCACGACACGCCCCAGCGCGAAGCGGAACGCCTCCAGCATCGGCAGCACCGGGATCTGTTTGCTCGGCTCGACCTTGGGGTCCGGGATCATCACAATGCGCGGCAGGCGGGCCAGCGCCGCGACCTGGGCCGGGATGCCGGCGGTCTTTTCCAGGGCCAGCCGGGCGGTTTCCGGAGTGTGCGTCGTAAAGTCCTGGGTCGGGTCGGTCAGCGCGTCCTTCCAGTCATGGTCATCATCGCCGTCCAGGGCATCGGTATCGTTGCAGAACTTGACAAACGCCTCCCAGCCGTTTTCGGCAACCTTGCGGGGCGGGCGACGCTGGGCCTGTTCTTTACCAATCTTTTCCAATTGCTCGCCCAGGCGTTTCACGGCGGCATCGGTTTTTTCTCCGGCCGCAAGCGGCGCGCACAGCAGCAGGCACAACAGGGCAATACGCATACGTTCTCCGTCGGGGTTCGGGCAGGGGCTCTCCGGCTTGACCAGATCAGTGTGCAACCTGTGTCACAGGCTGGCGATTACAATGCCCGGCGCGGTTTGGACGCTGTGCTTGTACCACCGGCGGGGCCGCGGTGGACTTCGGGCCTTAAACAGCGCAGGGGCCGGCATGGCCGGCCCCTGCTTTGACTTGCAACCCTTGACCGTCAACCGGCCCTACATGTGCTTGATGATCGCGTCGCCGAACGCCGCCGTGCCCAGCTTCGTCGCGCCGGGGATCTGGCGTTCAAAGTCGTAGGTCACGGTCTTGGCCTTGATCGCGCCCTGCAGACCCTTGTAGACCAGGTCGCGGGCTTCGTTCCAGTTCATCCACTCGAACATCATGGCGCCCGACAGGATCACCGCGCCGGGGTTGATCACGTCCTTGTCGGCGTACTTGGGCGCCGTGCCGTGGGTGGCCTCGAACACGCCGCCGTTGTCGCCGATGTTGGCGCCCGGGGCGATGCCCAGGCCGCCCACCTGCGCCGCCGCGGCGTCAGACAGGTAGTCGCCGTTGAGGTTCATCGTCACCAGCATGCGGTACTCGGCCGGACGCAGCAGAATCTGCTGGAACGCGCTGTCGGCAATGCGGTCTTTGACCAGGATCTTGCCCTTGGGCATCTTGCCGTCGTGTTTGGCCCACAGTTCGTCTTCGGTGACGACAAAGTCGCGGAACTCGGTGGTGGCCAGCTCATAGCACCAGTCACGGAAGGCGCCCTCCGTGAACTTCATGATGTTGCCCTTGTGGATGATCGCCACGTCGTTGATGCCGTGCTTGATGGCGTACTTCATGGCCCGGCGCATGTGGCGCTGGCTCTTGAACTTGGTGACGGGCTTGATGCCGATGCCCGCGGCCTCGGCAATGCGCTTGTTCTTGGTGGCCGGGTCAGCGGCCAGCACGGCGTTCAGCGCCTCGATGACCTTCTTGACCTCGGGTGTTTCGGCCTTCCATTCAATGCCGCTGTACACGTCTTCGGTGTTTTCGCGGAAAATGATCAGGTTGACGTCTTTGGGGTCCTTCATCGGGCTGGGCACGCCTTCAAAGTACCGCACCGGGCGCTGGCAACTGTACAGGTCCAGCAACTGGCGCAGGGCCACGTTGATGCTGCGGATGCCACCGCCCACGGGGGTGGTCAGCGGGCCCTTGATGCCCACGCCGTAGTACTTGATCGCCTCCAGCGTGTCGTCGGGCAGATAGGTGCCGTACTTGTCGTTGGCCTTGTCGCCGGCGTAGACCTCAAACCAGGTGATCTTGCGCTTTCCGCCGTAGGCTTTCTGCACGGCGGCGTCCAGCACGCGCACGCTGGCCTTCCAGATGTCGCGGCCGGTGCCGTCGCCCTCGATGAAAGGAACAATCGGGTTGTCAGGGACAACCGGGTCGCCGTCTTTGAATGTAATGCGGCCGCCCACACTGGGTGCCTTGAGGTCCTTGAACTTGGGTGCGTCTGCCATGGTAGCCCTCGCGATATGCCCGGAATCAAAACGGCGGGCATCCTAGAGGCCGGGGGACGGGGGTCAACGGCAAGACGGGCGGGTTGGCACCAAACCAGACGGGGCGGGACCGAAGTCCCGCCCCCGTGTTCCACGCAAGGACTGCTACTTCTGTTCGTACAGCCACACGTTGCCGCCGCTGACGGACGCGGCGCGGTACTTGCTCAGCGCGGTGTTGGCCTCGCGCATTTTTGTGAGCAGTGCCTGCAACATTTCGTCCTTGGCCACCTTGTCGGTCACGTGTTCCTTGTAAATGGCACGCAGCACGTCCTGGCTTACTTCCTTGTCGCCGGCCTTTTCCCGCGCCTCTTTCAGGGCTTTCTGGTAGGCCTCGTTGTAGGGTCGGTAGGCTTCCTGATAGTCCTTCATCACCTGCTGGTACTCGGCTTCGGCCTTTTCACAGGCCGCCTGTTCTTCCTTGGTCAGGTCCTGGCGCATGCCGCCGCCGCTGGTGAAGCGGTCACCGACCAGAATGTCCAGCTTGCCGTCGCCGGTGATGTCGGCGGCCCAGACGCGCAGGCCGTAGCTGGGGGCCTTGGCGTCCTTGGCCGCGGCGGGCGCCTTGATCAGCAGTTTCAGGGCGGTCAGTTCCGGCGTGCGGTCGGCGCCGGTGGCTTTCTCGTCGTTCTTGCGGGTGTTTTCGGCCCAGAAGATGTTGCCGTCGCTGCTGCCGGTCAGAAGGTCCAGGTCGCCGTCGCCGTCCCAGTCCACGATAAACGGGTCGCTGTGCACGCCGGAGATCTTCAGCGGCTTGCCGCTTGTGTCAGTCAACTGCACGGGCGTGGGGGCGAACTTGCCCTTGCCCTGGCCCGTGAACAGATAAAACGTGCCCTCGAAGTTGCCGGTCAGGATGTCGAGATGCCCGTCGCCGTTCCAGTCCACGGCAAAGGGGCGGGTGCAGATGTTCTTGGTCAGGCGGTCGTCGCCGGAGCCCTTGAGGTCGCTGACGACCTGCAGCAGTTTGCCGTCGGTGCCGGTCAGTTCGACCGGTTTGGCAAACTTGCCCTGCTTGTCACCGTAAAGCACCCAGAAGCTGCCGACCATGCTGGCGTGGCCGTTTTGGCTGTAGCAGCCCGAAAGAATGTCGTTGAAGCCGTCGCCGTTCAGATCCACTACCTGTGGAGTGCTGCTGGTGCATCACCACACGCCGGGGATTTTGGCGATTTCGCCGCCGGCCTGCAGCCACTGGTGGGCGCCAAAGGTGAGTTTGCCGTTTTCAGCCTTGCTGCCCTTGTAAAACCCGATCTTGCCGTCGCGGAACTGGCCGACCAGAAGATCCGGCACGCCGTCGCCGTCCACATCGCCAAGGCCGGGCGCGGCATAGCCCGGAGACTCAACTTCGATGGGCTTGTCGCCGCCGTTGAGTTGGCGTGGTTGGGAAAACGCGAAATCTGCCGCCGCCAGCGATGGCCCCGCCACCGCCGCGGCAAGCATGAGTGTAGAAAAACGGTTCATGACGCCTCCTGTTCCGCACACAAGGGCACACAAAGGGACTGCACATTATACGAACGACAGGGGGCATCTACGCCGGAATCCCGCCGGTGGCGGCACGGTAAATTCCCGAACAGGGTGAAGCGGCGGCAAAGTAACCGCTGAAAGAAATTCAGGCCGGCTGGTAGATTGCCCCGACCATGAACCCGTCGCACCTTCCGATGCGCGGCTTCCCCCAGCCAAACCGGCTGGTTGTGCCAAACCCGCGGCATGAGGCCGCGGGGCGGTGGCTGACCCGCGCTGCGCTTGTGACGGCCGGTCTGTTTCTGGTTGCCGCGGGGCTGATTGCCGGCTTTGTGTTTTTGCCGCGCGACATTCGTGTGGGCATGCCGGATGCGGTGCTGATGGCGCTGCTTCTGTGCGTCATGGGCTGTCCGTTTCTGACGCTGGGTTGCGCCTGGGCGGCACGCAAGGTGAACCAGAAGTGTTCACCGCTGGTGATCCCCGGTCGTCTGACCGCATACCCCGGCGACCCGGCGGGCTGCCTGTGGGGGTGCCTGGTTGCCCTCGTGATGCTGCCGTTGAGCCTGCCGCTGGCGATTGTCTGGGGGGTGTACACACGGGGCTTCATCAACATCGGTGTCGAATACGTTGACCGCTACGCCATCAGGGTGGCCCCGCTGCGTGTGCCGAAACACCTGCTGAACCTTGTACAGCAGGGGCAGGTCGTATGGTTCGTGCCCCGCGCCTGGAACCGCGCGGCAACCCTGTGGTCGGAACAGCAGGGACACAACAGCCCCTACTGCCTGGTCAACGCGGCCGTCTACGAGTGGTACGAAAAGGCCGCCGCCAGGGCCCGCGCAACCGAAGGCCGCGCCCATGACCGCAAAGACAGGGTGCGGGCGCTGCGCCAACTGCGCAAGCAGCGCGCGCAGTATGCCCGCCGGTAGCCGTCCACACAGGACACCAGCCTTGCCGGCGCCTGGGCGGGTTGTGCCCGCCCTACTTGCCGGCCTTGCGCAGTTCGTGGGCCAGGCGCGCCGAGTTCAGGGCGACGCTCAGGTCGCTGAACACCATGCTGAGTGCCGCGAAGCTGGGGGGCAGGAACACCCCCGCAAACACAAGCGCGCCCGCGGCCAGGGGGATGCCCACCGCGTTATAGACCAGGCTGAAGAACAGGTTCTGCCTTATCGCGCGCAGGCTTCGGCGGCCCAGATCCATCGCCAGCGGCAAATCGCGCAGGCTGCCGTTCATCAGCACCAGGTCGCCGGTTTCTTTGGCCACGTCGCTGCCGCCGCCAATCGCCACGCCAATGTCCGCCCGCGCCAGCGCCGGGGCGTCGTTGATGCCGTCGCCGACCATGGCCACCAATCCCTGTTTGCGCAGGTCGTCAATGCGGGCCAGCTTTTCGGCCGGGCTCAAGCCCGCATGAACCTCGGTGATGCCCAGTGCGCTTGCCACGCGGGCAACTGCCGCCGCGTGGTCGCCGCTTAGCAACACCACGCGCCCGCCCGCGGCCTTGAGGGCGGCAATCACTTCTACGGCCTCGGGGCGCAAGGCATCGGTGAACGCCACGGCACCAAGCACGCGGGTTTCTTCGGCGACAAAGCTGACACTGTGCCCTTGGGCGCGGGCGGCCTCGGCCTGCGCGGCCAGTTCGGGCGCGATCGCGGCCTCTTGTTCGGCCATCAGGGCGGCGCTGCCGAACAGGATGGTGCGCTGGCCGGCAATGGCAATCAGACCTTTGCCGGGGGTTTCGAAGCCACGAACGGCGGACTTCGGGTCAGGGTCAGGGTCAGGGTCAGGGGCGGGAGTGTGAGTGTCGTACGGCGAGGTTGGGGGTTGGAGGTCGGAGGTTCGGGTTGGCTCACCAGCGACAAGCGACCCGCGACCAGCGACCCACTGCCCTGCCGCCCGCGCAAACGGGTGCCGTGAACCTTGCGCCGCCACGGCCAGCGCATCTTCCATCTGCTGCTGTGTCGCGCCGTCGGCCGGCATGACCTGCGCCACCTGGGGCTTGCCCTGGGTCAAGGTGCCGGTCTTGTCGAAGGCAAAGATGGTGGCTTTGGCAATGCGTTCCAGCGCCGCGCCGTTTTTCACCAGCACGCCGCGCCGCAGCGCCGCGCCGCTGCCGATCATCACCGCCGCGGGCACGGCAATGCCCAGCGCGCAGGGGCAGGCAATCACCAGCACGGCAATCGCGTGGGTAATCGCCCGGGCCGCGCCGGCGCCCGAAAGGCCCCAGCCGATGCCCGCGCCCAGCGCAATCAGCACTACCACCGGCACAAAGTAATTGCTGATACGGTCCGCCAGGCGCTGGATCGGGGCCTTGGTGCGCTGGGCTTCTTCGACCAGCCGCACAATGTGGGCAATCGCGGTGCCGCTGCCGACAGCCGTGGCGCGAACCTCAAGCGCGCCGTTGGTGCTGATCGTGCCGGCGCGCACGCTGTCGCCCTGTTTGCGTGCCACCGGCACGGGTTCACCCGTAAGCATGGATTCGTCCACATCGGCCGCGCCGCTGACAATCTCGCCGTCCACGGGCACGCGGCCGCCGGGGCTGACCACGCAGACCTCGCCCACCCGCACTTCGCCGGCAGGGATCTCGATGACCCCGCCCGGGTTGCCGGGGCCGCCCCGCCTTACCCGCGCCGTTTCCGGCGACAGCTTCAGCAGGCTGCGCAGGGCACTCAGCGCGTTGCCGCGCGCCCTGGCCTCGACGTACTTGCCCAGGCGCAGAAACACCACCAGCAGTGTCGCGGCCTCAAAGAACACATGACGCGAAAGACCCGTGGGCAAAGGCCAGTCAAACAGCACCAGCAGCACGCCATAGACCAGGCCCGAGGCCATGCCGATGCTGACCAGCACATCCATGCCCAGCATGCGCGAACGAATGCTGGCAATCGCGCCCCTGTAGAACACAAGCCCCACACTGGCCTGCAACGTGACCGCCAGACCCACGGCCAGCCAGTCGTAGACCGGCCCGTGCAGGTGCAGCCAGTCAAAGGCCAGAACAGGCGCCGTGAACAGGACGCCCAGCAGCAGCATGCGCAGATGGCCGCGGGCGTCGGCATTGGCGGCATCGGCGGCGTCGGTGCGGGCGGCGATTTCGGGCGGCAGCAGGTGATACCCGGCGCGGGCAACCCGTTCGCCCAGGGCCTCCAGTGTCGGGGCCTCGCCGGTCAGGGTCAGGCGCACGTTGCCGCTGGCGAAATCGGCGCTGGCGCCGCCCACGCCCGGCAGCCCCGCCAGCGTCTTTTCGACGCTGCGGGCGCAGTGGGCGCAGGTCATGCCTTCCACGCGGATGTCAAGAACGGCAGTCATGGTTTGCAGTTTACGGTCGCTACAGGACAGGCAAGTCGCGCGGCCGGGTTCGCAACCACGGTCGGCCATTGACCGCCCCCCCCACAACCCATAACAACCCCGTACCAGAGTCCGGATTCCAGCGAAAACCCCGGCCCCCTCGCCCCGTCCCCACCGTATAAGGTAATGTCGCGGTGGCCAAAGCCGGAGCCCATGCATGAAGTCGCGCCTTTGTCTTGCCCTGTTTGCCCTTGCCGTTTTCGCCGCCTGCTCGCGCCAGGGCGAAACACCGGCACCCGCCCCCACCCCGGTCTCCGGTCAGGTGCACGAAAACGCCTTTGTCCAGGCCGACAACAGCGGCACCGCCGAGGCCGCGCGCAAGGCCAGCCGCGACGCGCTGGTCAAGCAGTTGCAGGAACTGCTGGGCCGGCTGGAAAAGGCGGGCAACCTGGCCGAGGCCTTCAAACTGGCCGAGGCGATTGAAGACCTGGGCAAGGACGTGCGGCCCGAGCTTGAGGCCGCCGTGGGCAAGCTGCCGGAACTGCCGCGGATTGCCGGCCTGCGCGCGCTGTGGACGCTTGAGGGCTGGGACCCGGCGGTGCAGGGTCTGCTGGCGATTGTCGAGGGCCAGGGCGCGACGGCCACGCGGGTTTCGGCGGCCGAGGTGCTGGGCGCCGTGGCCAGCACACGCCACGAACAGTTGCTGCGCAAGTCGCTCAACGAAAAGGTGTTCGACCCCGAGGTCAAGGTGCAACTGGCCGTGGCGCTGTGGCGCAGCGCGCGCGACCCGGCCGCCACCAGGGTGCTGCGCGATCTGCTGTCCAGCGGCAACGAAAGTTTCCGCATCATCGCCGCGCTGGCGCTGGGCGAGATCAACCAGCTTACCTCGGATGCCAAGCCGATTCTGGAACAACTGGCCGAAGAGCCCACCCTGCGCGGCCGCACCGCCCGCCGCGCGCTGGATTACGAAAAGGCAATCCGGCGGCTTGAGGCCGCGATTGAGGGCAAACACCCCGGCCAGCCCAAAGTCGAAAAGATTGACACCCGGCTGCTGGACAGCGTGGAAAAGATGCTCAAGGAACGCTTCATCTACCCCGACCTGATTTCCGGCCGCAAACTGCTGTACGCCGCGGCCAACGGCATGCTGGACGGCCTTGATCCGTACACCTGCCTGCTCGAGGACGGGCAGTTGCGCGACGCGGGCGAGCTGTCGCGTTTTGCCGTGCCCACGCTGGGCCTGAACCTTGGCAGCGCGCGGCTTCAGCCCAACCGCCAGGTGCGCCTGACGCGCGTGCTGAGTGTCGTGCCCGGCAGCCCCGCCGACCGCGCGGGCATTGCCTCGGGCGACCGCATCTACCGCGTGCTGCGCGGCGCTACCGAACAGACCGTGCACGACCTGCGCGCCAACAAACTGGAACTGCCCGACGAGGAAAAGTCGTTCCAGGCCCTGCCGCTGGACGAATCGCTGACCCAGCTTCAGGGCGCGATCGGCACCACCGTGGGACTTCAGATCATGCGCGACGGCTGGCTGCTGGCGCGCTGGGTTCACCTGACCCACGCCGAAACCCGGGTTGAACCTGTCACCAGTGAAATGCTGCCCGGCGCGATCGGCATGATCCATGTGGCCGAACTCGGGGCGTCTGCCCCCGCGCGCGTGCGCGAGGCCCTGGCCAAGCTCAAGTCCGACGGCGCCAAGGCCCTGATTCTGGACCTGCGCAACGCCGCCGGCGGCAGCATCGAAGCCGCGACCCAGGTGGCGGGCAACTTTCTGCCCAAAGACACGCTGGTCACCTTCAGCTTCGGCCGCAGCGAGGAACTGGCGCCCCGCACCGAATACCGCACCACAACCGACGGCGACACGCGCCTGCCCCTGCTGGCGCTGGTCAATGGCGGAACCTGCGACGCCGCCGAGGTTCTGGCCGGCGCACTCAAGGAACACAGGCGCGCCCGCGTCACCGGCCAGAAAACCTTCGGGCGCTCGATCGTGCAGACACTGATACCGCTCAAGGCCGCCGAACTGGTCGAAGACAAAAAAGAAGCCGCGCTGCTGCTGACTGTGGCGCGTTACATGGGGCCGGTTTCCCAGATGCCCTGGTACGACCGCGGCGTGGAGCCCGATGTCGTGCTGAAGCCCCGCAGTTTCGAGGGCTGGATCTACGACGAGTTCGAAAGCGCCCGGGAAAACCCGGCCTTTGCCGCCTACTTTGCCGAACTGGCCAAGACCCTGGGCGAAGACAAGCTGGCCGAACTGGCCCGCGCCGACGGCCGCAACACCGCGGCCTACCCCGGCCTGGACGAACTGCACAAGAAACTGGATCTGCACACCGGGCTTGAGGAACTGCGCTATCTGGTGCGCCAGGAACTGCGCCAGCGTCTGGCCGGACGGATCGGCCAGGTGGACCTGCAGGAAGACAACGAGTTCACCGGCGCGGTCAAGGAAGCCGCCAGCGTGGCCGGCATCAACCTGAGCGAAATTCCCGAGTACGCAAGCCTGAGCAAATAATCAGGGCGGCAACCGCGGGTTGGGGTTGCGGGTTTGGGGAACAGCCTTTCCCGAAACCGGTAAACCGTAACCGGCATTTTCCGGGCCCCATTTGACCCGGCCGGCCTTACCGGACACAATCAGCCCGCACAACCCGGAGCCGCTCATGCCTCGCACCGCACGCAGCAAGGACACCAAGGGACTTTCGCCCGAACAGATCCTGGGCGCCTACCGCACCATGGTCACCTCGCGCAAGACCGAGGACAAGTGCAGCATCATCCTGCGCCAGTCCAAGGGCGGCAGCTTCCAGATCAGCGGGCCGGGCCACGAGGCCGCGCTGGTGGCCGCCAGCATGGTGCTGCGCCCCGGCCGCGACTGGTCCATCTGCCATTACCGCGACCTGACCTATGTGCTGGGTCTGGGCATGACCACAGAGGAAATCTTCACAGGGTTTATGGCCCGTGAAGGCGACCCCAACAGCGGCTCGCGCCAGATGCCCAGCCACTTCGGCCACAAAAAGCTGCGCATCATCAACAAGTCAAGCTGCGTCGGCACCCAGTGGCTGCAGGCCGGCGGCCGCGCCTACGGCATCAAACTCGACGGCGAAGACGAAGTGGTCTACGTCAGCAGCGGCGACGCCACCTGCGCCCAGGGCGAATTCCACGAAGGCCTGAACTGGGCGACCATCCACAAGCTGCCCGTGCTCTTTCACGTGGAAGACAACAACTACGGCATATCCACTCACAGCAGCCAGGAACGCGCCCAGCCGATCGAGCAGATGGTCAAGGGCTACGCCAACCTGGGCATCTTTGCGCCCGACGGGTGCAGTCTGTTTGACAGTTACGAGGCCTTCAAACAGGCCCACGAATGGTGCCGCAGCGGCAAGGGCCCGGCAATTGTGGTCAGCAAGGTGGTGCGCCTGTGGGGCCATTCGTCGTCCGACAACCGCAAGCTGTACATGACCGACGCCCAGATCGCCGAGGAATCCAAACGCGACCCGATCACCATTTTGCGCAAGTGGATCATCGAAAACGGCGTGGCCGAAGAAGACGAACTGGTCGCCCTGGAAGAACAGATCAAGGCCGACATTGACGCCAGCGCCGAACGCGCCGAACAGGCCCCGCACCCTGACCCCAGCCAGGCCGCCCGCAACGTTTTTTACGAAGGCCCGGACAACACGATTCTCGGAACCGCGGCCGCCCCGGCCGCCACAGGCGACCCTGTCACGCTGATTGACGCCATCAACCACGCCCTGCACGAGGAATTCGAACGCGACCCGCACCTGGTGTGCTGGGGCCAGGATGTCCAGGACGGCAAGGGCGGCGTGTTCGGGGCCACCAAGGGCCTGAGCACGAAATTCGGCGCCAGGCGCGTGTTCAACAGCCCGCTGGCCGAAGCCACGATTGTCGGTACCGGTCTGGGCTACAGCTACAAGCCCGGGCGCAAGGCCGTGGTCGAGATCCAGTTCGGTGACTACATCTTTCCGGCCATGATGCAGATCGTGAACGAGGTGGCCACCGCGCGCTACCGCAGCGACAACAACTGGCCCGCGCCGATGGTGATTCGCGTGCCCGTGGGCGGCTACATCCAGGGCGCGATGTACCACAGCCAGTGCATTGAGGGTCTGTTCGCCAGCCGCCCGGGTTTAAGGATAGCCATGCCGTCCAATGCGGCGGATGCAAAGGGTCTCCTGAAAGCTGCGATCCGCGGCCAGGACCCGGTGCTGTTCATGGAGTGCAAGAACCTGTACCGCCAGGAACGCAGCAAGAGCCCCGAACCCGACAAAGACTATCTGCTGCCGTTTGGCAAGGGCCGCATCGTGCGCCAGGGCAAGCACGTCACGCTGGTGACCTGGGGCAACACCGTCAATATCGCGATTGATGCCGCCGGCACACTGGAGGACAAGGGCATCGAAGTCGAAATCATTGACCTGCGCACGATTCTGCCCTGGGACAGCCAACTGGTGTTCGAAAGCATCAAAAAGACCAGCCGCTGCCTGGTGCTGCACGAGGACACCATCACCATGGGCTTTGGCGCCGAAATCAGTGCCCGCATCATGGAAGACGCCTTTGAGCTGCTCGACGCGCCGGTCAGACGCGTGGCCGCCAGGGACAGTTTCGTGCCCTACGCCAAGCCGCTGGAAAACGCCGTGCTGCCCCAGAAGGCCGACGTGATCGCCGGCGTGGAAGCCCTGGTGACGTGGTAAGGCCGAAACCGCCGGCGCGGCTACTGCTTGTACTGGCTGGGGCTCACGCCAGCCTCGTCGCCGTCAATGTACACCCGGCCGTTGTAGGCCAGCGTGTGCACGCGCACGGTGCCCTGGCTGCTTTCCAGAACCAGCACCGCCCCCACCAGGTTGAACTCCAGCTTCCACCTGCCGGCGTGGTCGTTGTCGTTATCGGCGGCAAAACCGCCGCTGACACTGGGGTTGCCCAGTCCGTCTTTCACCTCGACGCTGGCGCTGTTGGTGGTGCGGCCGCTGTAAATGTACGTGCCGTCGCTGCCGAAGTGCCAGTACCGGTTGGTCTCGCTGGACCAACTGCTGCCGCCGCTGCTGTAGCCGCTGCCGCGGTACTTGAACACATGCAGGCACTTGCCCTTCAGTCCGTCGTTCCACTGTTTGCGCAGGTCGTCGTTTTTCGGTTTGGCGAACTTCGCGCTGTCGGCCATGGCCTTGACCAGCGCGCGGCCGCGCTCGGCGTCTGCTTCGGGCACCAGGTAACTGAACCCGGCAAAGCTGTACGGCGCCACAATGCCCGTCACATCGGTGGTGTAAAACCCGTTGCTGAAGCGCCGGGTCAGCCGGTCGCCCTGTTCCTCAATCTCGCCGCGGGCCTGCAGCACCAGGCCTTGTTCAAGGCTGTTCAGGTCCAGCGGCTGTTCCAGCAGCTTGCGCAACCCGTCCTTAGTCATGCCTGTCTGCAACAGAACCAGCCCCAGCCCCGGCTTGGAGGCGTCGCGCACGATCATGGCCAGACCGCCCGGCGGATAGGCCGCCACGCAGCCCGGGGGCACGACAAACGACGCGCCCAGCGAAGGAACCTGAATACGCTCGCCGGCCTCGTACTGCACGCCGGGTTGAAGTTCCTTGCCGGTCAACGTGTCGCTCACGGGAACCTTGCTTTGGGGGCTGGGGGCATCCGCCGCCGGCCCCGAATCGCCGGAAGAAGAACTTGAACTTGAACCGCCGCCTGAACCGGAACCGCTGCCCTTGTCGCCCGAACAGGCCGCCGCAAGACACAGGGCCAGCAGCCAGCACAGATGTTTCATGGGAATCTCCGGCGCCATTGTGACTTGCGGGCCGGCGCTTGCTAGAAACACCCGCAATTGTGCGTGAGGCGCGGGCCTGCCCCGTGACTAAGGACGGCAGATGGGCGACGGATCGGAAGACACGCATGCGCTGGTGCTGCGGGCCCGATCCGGCGACCGCCGGGCCTATGAGGTACTTGTAAGTCGTTATGAAAATGGGGTTTACGGCCACCTGTTGGCGCGGCTGGGCGACCCCGAGCGCGCCCAGGAAGTGACCCAGGACGCTTTCATCACGGCCTGGACAACACTGGCCCGGTTGGAAAAGCCCGCCAGTTTCCGGTCCTGGGTGATCGGCATCGGGCTGAACCTGGCGCGGCGGCGGAAAAAAGAAGTGGCGAACCTCGAGCTGCTGGAGGCCTCGCCGGAACGACGTGAAAGCGGAGCCTTGGCCGCGATCACGAACGAGAGAGTGGACGCGGTGCGACGGGCGATTGAGGAACTGCCCGAGAATTACCGGGACGCGTTGTTGCTGCACTACTTTGACAAGCAGCGAGGCAGGGAAATCGGCAAGGTCCTGGGTGTCAGTGAAGGCGCGGTGCACATGATTCTGTTGCGCGCGCGCAAGGCACTGGCGGAAAAGCTGGAGGCGTTCGCGCCGGAGTAAACCATGTCAGCCCGCGAAGAACTGGAACTGCTGTGCTCGCGCCACTTTGACGGCGACCTGGACGCCGCCGAACAGGAGCGCCTGGAGGCCGCGCTGGCCACCGACGCCGATCTGCGCGCGCTGTTTGAATCGCTGCGCCGCGCCCACGAGGGCGTGTCGCTGCTGGCGGGTCTGGCGCCGCTGCCGGCGGATTTCACCCGCCGCGTGATTGGCGCGCTGGACACCGCCGAAACCGCGGCCGAAGCCCCGGTTCACGCCCTGCCCTCGCGGCCGCTGGGCACCTGGATCGCCGCGGCGGCGGCGGTGGTGCTGGCGCTGGGTCTGGTGGTGGCGGCAAGCTTCATCAACCCGCCCGAAGCGCCGCTTGTGCCGCCAATCGCCACGGGCAACGGCCCCGAAGCCACACCCCCGGTGGTACAGGACACCCGCCCGCGCGCCGAAGTGGTGGCCTACAGCAACGGCAAGCTGCGCCTGACCGACGGCGCCGGCGCGGTGCGCGAGGAAACCAGCGTGCAGGGCGCGGTGATTCTGCCCGCGACCGTGCAGGCCCCGGCCGACACCCACGCGGTGCTTCAGGTTGGCGGCGGCACGGCGGTGCTGCCGCCGGGCGCCCGCGCGCGCCTGAGCGACGTGGACGCCGACGGCGTGCCCAACCTTGAGCCCGTGGACGGCGACCTGTACCTGGAAAGCGGCGACCGCCAGGTCAGCTCGCGCGTGCACAACGTGCCGCTGCGCGTGCGCCGCGGCGGCCTGACCCTGCGCCGCACCGGCACCGGCGTGGTGATTGAGCCCAGCTTCGGCCAGGCTGTGGTCGGCGACCGGACCGTGGCGTTCCGCCAGCGCGCGCTGGTCAGCGCCGGCGGCATTGAAATCAGCGCGCACCCCAACCCGGCGCTGGATGCATGGGCCGTGGACGGCCGCCTGGACGCCATCAAGGGCGAACTGCGGCGCGGGCTGGGCGCGCGCTATGACGAGTTTGCATCGGCCCACTGGGGCCACTACGAACAGATGCTGCGCGGCATCATGGCCAGCCCCGCCGAGGCCGCGACCAACGCCTTTGCCGTCAAGTTCTTTGTCCGCCACGGCTGGCTGGACGACCGCAGCGAGCAGGAGCGCCAGGTGATCCTGAACATCGCCGAAATCATCGGCCAGGGCACCAGCGAACAGGACGTGCCGCTTCAGATGCGCCAGATGTTCGCCATGCTCGAACAGGAACTGCAGAAAAACCCCGACGCCCTGCGCGAAATGGCCAAACTGTTCCGCCAGGCCTTCGAAAACCGCGCGCGCCGCCAGTAACCGGCGCAACTCGTGTAAACGTAAAAAGGCCGGGGGAACCCCCCGGCCTCTTTTTGCGTTGCTGCGTGGTCTTGGACCCCGGGCATGGGGCTGGCGCAACCGCAGCGGTATTGGCCTGTGTCTTGACTATACCTTAACCGGGGCCGGTGTTGACGACTTTTTGACCATTTGCGGAGGCCCCACAAGGCCCACTGTCCCGCCCCCCCCAAGCCCCGTCAGGGGGGACACCCCTGCCTCGCCCCCCACCGCTGTCCCGCTGTTCGCCCCACCGCTGTCCCGCCGCCGCCCCACCGCTGTCCCGCCGCCGCCCCGCTGTTCGCCCCGTCAGGGGCGTTCGTGAATAGCCGGTGGCGTCAGCCACCGGAAAAAGAACCACAGAAATCCGCAAGCCCCGCAGGGGCGACACACCTATCCTGCCCGCATGGGAAGCACATTCCACAGCGTCACGCTGCACGTGATCTTCGCGTGCAAGGATCGTCGCCCCCTGATCACGCCCGATATCGCCGCGCGCCTTTACCCTTACATCGGCGGCATCGTGCGCAAACGCGACTGTGTGCTGCTGGAGGGCGGCGGCGCCGAAGACCATTGCCATCTGCTGATCGGTTTCGCCCCGCGCCACGCCATTTCGGACGTGCTCCGCGACATCAAGGCCAACACATCAAAGTGGATTCACGAAACATGGCCCCGACACGATTTCGGTTGGCAGGAAGGCTACGGCATCTTTTCGGTCAGCATCTCACACGTTGAAAATGCCCGCGCGTACATCCGCAACCAGGCCGAGCATCACAAGCAGCACTCGTTTCATGACGAGTTGAAACGCTTCAAGGAAGTTCACGGCATATCGGATGAACCGAACACACCGTCGTTGGGGATCTCTGTCGCCCCTGACGGGGCTTGAACAGGCGGGGCAAACATCCGGGGGCTGACGCCCCCGGCAATTGGCGGGCGCCCTTTGGGCGCTCACGGCCAGACCGGCGGCCGAAAGGCCGGTGTTTTACTTCCGGCAACGGCGGTGTCTGACGAACACTCCAACTCCGTATAGCCACCCCGCCGTTCGCCCCGCCGCCGCCGTTCGCCCCGCCGCCGCAACCCGCGGCTTTGCCGCCCCTGACCTTGCCGTTCGCCCCGCAGGGGCGTTCGCTAATAGCCGGTGGCGTCATCCACCGGAAAGAGAACCAAAGAAGAACCCAAGCCCCGCAGGGGCGACACAACCGGCTTGGCTGCCGCTGTCCAACCATGTACCCCTCTGTCGCCCCTGACGGGGCTTGGAACGTTGGGGAAGCGAACCGGTGGCTTACGCCACCGGCTATTTGCGGGCGCCCTGAAGGGCGCACTCATTCCGTCCGAAGTGTGCCTGCGGCGAACTGTTTGAGAAAATCGCCTAGATTGTCCGCGACCGGTACGGCTGCCCTGGCGACCTGTTCTGCGGGTGAGTCCTCGTCCACCTCGTCATGGGAGATTAACACGATTGGAGGATCACCGCTTTGCCCCGATGTGAGATCAAAACAGTAAGCGTCGCCGTTATGGTTGGAGGCAAACACCACGTATCCATGGCGAGACGTGCAGATGCCCGGAATGCCTTCTTCGTTCTCTTGAAACAGCGCTTCAAGCGGCCAAATGCGCACCGGGTCTTCCGTCGGTTCCGTAGGTTCATATTCGCGGTAGAACTCTGCCACGGACTCAGGCAGCCGCAACTTGGCTAGCTTCTTCAAATCCTTGCGACCGGCCTTTCGAAACGACACGCCGGACTTCTGCGCAATCTGGTCAATCAAAGGTTTGTAGTCCGGCATACCCTACCCCCTGATCCCCACCTCGACATTGCGGAACCTTGTTGGCGCGCCGCCGTGGGACATTTCGGCCGTCTGGCCGGGCTGGCCCTTGCCACAGTTGATCACGCCCCACAGATCCCAGTAATCCTGGTTGCAGATCGCGTCGCAGTTGCCCCAGAAGACCGGCGTGTCGCCCTGGTAGTTGGGGTTGCGCACAATGCCCGTGATCCTGCCGTTTTTGACCACGCGGCCGATTTCACACCCGAACTGGAAGTTCCGGCGCATCTGGTCAATGCTCCAGCTCTTGTTCACTTCCATGATGATGCCGTCTCTGGTGTCGGCGATCAGGTCATCATACGTCCATGAACCCGGCATCAGGCTCAGGTTCGGAATGCGCGTGATCGGAATGTTGTTGAAGCCGTCGGCGCGGTTGCAGCCGTTGCTGCGCTCAAGCCCCACCAGCGGCGCGGTCTCGCGCGTGGTGAACCAGTTGCGGTGAATGCCGTTCTGCACCACGTGAAAGCGCTCGGCCCGCACGCCGTCGTCGTCGTAGCCAAACGTGGCCAGACCGCCGGGCACGGTGCAGTCGGCCACCAGGTTCACAATCTCGCTGCCGTATTGGAAGCCCGTGCGGTGCAGTTCAGGCACCATGAAGCTGCGGCCGGCGTAGTTGGCCTCAAAGCCCAGCACGCGGTCGAGCTCGTTGGGGTGGCCCACGCTTTCATGAATCTGCAACGCAAGCTGCGGCCCGTCGAGAATCAGGTCTTTCTTGCCGCTGGGACATTCCGGCGCGGTCAACAGGGCCACGGCCTCGTCGCGGATGCGCTCGGCGTTGCCCAGCAGGTCGTAGGCGGTCACGATTTCATAACCCATGGCCTTGTGGTTGCCGCCCCAGCTTTGCGGGTATGAGCGAATCTGCACTTCGCCGCCGCCCACGGCCGTGGCGCTGAATCCCGCGCCGCTGCGCAGCAGATCCTGCACGATAAAGCTGCCGTCGCTGTCCATGTACCACTGTTTTTCGCGGGCGAACTGCATCGCGCTGGAAGCCACCTTGACCTCGGGCTTCTTGCGCAGCACCGCGTCAATGCGCGACAGCAGGCCCAGCTTTTCCTCCAGCGAAACCCGAAACGGGTCAATCGTGAACGGCGTGCCCCAGAAGTCCTCCACCGCGGGCTTGGGCGCCAGCTTCACGTCCTGTTTTTTCACCTGCGCGCTGGCCCTGGCGATCGCCACGGCCTTTGCCGCGGTCTCCTTCAGGCTGGCGGTGCTGACCTGGTTGGTGCTGGCAAACCCCCACGCGCCGTTGACCAGCACGCGGATGCCCGCGCCCAGGCTCTGGCTGCTGGTCAGGTTGCACGGACAGCCGTTGCGCAGCGCCACGGCCTCGCGGCGGTAGTCAATGATGCGCACATCGGCATAGCCGGCGCCAAGGGCTTTGGCGGCGTCCATCGCTTCAAGACAGTAGGACTTCATGGGATCTCCTGTTGGGGCGATTGTCCGATGGTTCCATCACAGCGGCAAGGTTCGGGTCAAGATTCAGGTCAGGGGGTTGGGTCAAGACCCCCCCACGCCCGAAAAATGTCGCACCCGCCCGTATACTTGCTGTATCGGGCGCGGAAGGTCCGTGCCGGTCACAACCAGAGCACTGTCATGGCTCGCTATCACCGTGTCAGGCCCAAACCCCAACACCATTCGGTCCCGACGCCGGCGGCTCCGGCGCAACCCAAAGGCGGCAACAAGCCCAGCCTGGCCGAGGCCAAAGAAATGCACGCGCGCCTTCAGGCCGCGGCCGAAAGCCTGTACGCCGAACGCAGCGGCACCGAGCTGGACGCCAGCATCGAACGCTGCAAGAAGCTGCTGGCGATCCACGACCGCGAACTGGCGATTGTGGGCGACAGCGACTTCACCAAGCCTCACCGCTGGACGGTCAGCCCCAGCATCGCCTACCGCGTGGACCGCATGCTGCACGACCTGCTGGAGCGCCGGGAACGCCTCAAGGCCGAATGTCTGGCGATGGTGAAGCACGCGCTGGCGGAAATGTCGGCCGCCGAGGCCTCACTTTGTCCGCCAAAGTCGCCACAACCGGCCAGCCAGGCGGGTTCTGAGCCCACCCCCCAGCCGCCCCAGGGGGCAAAGGAGCCGGCCGACGCCGCCGAAACTGTCGCCACGGCATGACGCGGCCGCCGGTGGCAGGAGCGTCGGTGGCTATTACTCCTGGGTGAACTTCAGTTCGCGGGCGCCTTTGCGTTTCCAGCTTGCGCCGGTGGTCAGCTCGTAGGCGTCAACCTGCGGCTTGATCTTCTGGCCGATGCAGCGCGAGATGCGCCCCGAGCCGTGGGTGTCGCCGGGTTCGTCCACGGTGAACAGGATGTAGCGCGCGCTGGTGCCCACTTCGTTGACTGTGGCGTCCACGGGCACCCAACGACCCAGCCAGACTTCCGACCACGCGTGATAGCCGAAAAACGCGCTGTCGCCGCTGGCCAGGTACACAATGCCGCCGATGTTGCGCGCCGGCAGGCCGGCCGCCCGCGCCACGGCCACAAACAGCGCCGAATGTTCGGTGCAGTCGCCCTTCTTTTCATCGTAGGCCTGGCGGGCGCTGGCGCCGCCGGTGGCGCCGCTTTCCTTGCCCAGATAGCGGTACACCCAGGCGCAGATCGCCTCGGCGGCCTTGCGGCTGTCGGTTACGCCTTTGGTCAGGCGGGCGGCTTCCTTCATCAGATCGGCGTCGTCGCTCTGGCAGATCGAGGTCGGCTTCATGTAGCGCCTGACGTCTTCGGGCACGTCGGCCAGCGGCAGGGCCGGGGCCTGAAAGTCCGCGGGCAGTTTCTGGGCCTTCAGGCGCAGTCCGTAACCGCTGCCTTTTTCGTCGGCGTACTTCAGCACGTCGTGGTACTCGTTGCTGTCGGCCAGTTGCTCGACGCCGTCGCCGTCGTCGTGCTCAAAGGCGATGGTCACATCCATGCGCTTGAGCTTGAACTGGTCCTTGACGGCCGGTTTGGCCTCCATGGCGCTCTGGATGCTTACGGGTTCGGCCTTGAAGTCCTTGGCGATCGCGTCGGTGACCTCAAGCGTGAACCCGCCCTGCAGCGTGGCGACCAGGGGCATGCCGTCGTTGTCGGCCACAACGCGGGAGACGCTGCCGCCGCTGACGCTGATGATTTCAATGCCTTCCACGGTTTTTGCGGCGGGCTTTGCGCCGTCCTTGCCGGCGGGGCCGGGGTTCAGCTTGCGCGTGACGCTGCCGCTGACGGTCCAGGTGTCTTTTTCCAGGCTGTGGTTTTCCAGGCTCAGCTTGTCGTAGCTGATCGTTTCGCCCTTTTTGAGGCGGTCGTTGCGCTTGAGTTCCTGCCACGCCCAGTTGCTGCCGGCGACGTTGCGGCCTTTGGTGTCAATGCTGTAGATGCGGGGCTGGCCGGCATCAATTGTTTCGGTGACGGTCACGCTGTCGGTGCCGAATGTGGCCGTGCGCGTGGTGGTCTGGGGGCCGTTGACACTGACTTCGTGCTTGCGGATCGGGCGGCCCTGGGGCGTTTCCAGCGTTTCGCCGTCGCTCTTGATCTCGATCACCAGCCCGTCAAAGTCGCGCGAGATGCGGGCGTAAAGCTGGTCTTTTTCGCGGATCGCGGGCTTGCCGTCGTGGCTGGCTTCGTAGCGCCAGGACTTCTGCCAGCCGATGCGACTGCCGGAAAAGTACAGGTAATAGCTGCGTTCCAGCAGCAGCTTTTCGGCCGGGGCCTCCTGGGCCGCGGTGCGCGGCGCGACGGCAAGCAGGGCAAGAACAG
Organism: Planctomycetota bacterium; assembly: GCA_015075515.1. Lineage (GTDB taxonomy): Bacteria > Planctomycetota > UBA8742 > UBA2392 > UBA2392 > H3-PLA7. The sequence goes on along the minus strand of JABTUE010000001.1, from coordinate 242,043 downwards.
TCAGTGGCAGCAGGGCATGGCGCATGGGCGTCTCCGAAGGAGGGCCCATGATAGCGGCGGGTTACCCCACGCGCAGCAGCCCGCGCACATGCAGATGATCGGCGGCAAAGCTGGTGGTCAGGGCCAGGTCGCGGAAGAACCGCATCGCGCGGAAGTTGGCCTGCAGCCGCGCCACGTACTGGTCGCCCTCGATCTGGCAGGTCTGTGCCCAGACCTCCTTGCGCCGCTGGTATTCGGCGTCCACACGCGGGTCGTCCAGCGCCGCGGGGCTGGCAGGGTCCAGACCGAACGAACGGGCGATTTCACGGCGCAGGTCGCTGGGCGCCAGACCTTCGGGCAGCAGCGGGTTATAGCGCGTGTCGCGCAGCAGCTTGAACAGTTCGGCGGTGCCGGCAAGGTAATCGGCCGTGACGTCCAGGTTCACGTAGATGGTGGCCGAGCTGACGCTGTCCAGTTGGGCAAACGGGTTGCGCGCGTCGGCGGCCAGGCCGCGGTCGCTGCCGGTGCTGTTGCGGATCGCACGGGCAACCAGGGATTCCGAATTGGTCAGCAGCAGCCAGTCACCGACCAGCGCCGAGCGGATGCTGCGGTTCAGGCGGATCAATATCTGGTTGCCGGGGTCGTCGCGCGGGTCATGCAGCCCCCAGGCGCGGCGGCCCTCGATCGCCAGCTCGACCACGACGGCGGCGCCGGTGCGGGGTTGCTCGCCGGGTTCCTGGCCGCGGCCGCGCTGGGCCTGAAGGTATTCTTCCAGCAGCAGGCGCGGGATTTCGGCCCCGGCGCCGGGCACGCGAAACCCGATGCAGAACGCCGGCAGCGGCAGCTCCACCGGCGGCACCGGCGCGGTCACGCCCGGCGCGTAGGACCGCGGGGCGGTGGCGAACAGCACTTCTTCAACCGGCCCGGCCAGGGCCGATCGCAGCGCCGGCGACTGCATGGCGACAAAGAAGTCGCCCACCAGGCTCTGGCGGTCGCGCTCGGTCAGCACCTCGTGGTACATCACGTCCAGCGGCTGGCGGTAGCTGACCTGCAGCATGGTGTCGGGGGGCAGCAGCCTGAGCTGCGTGGCTTCGCGCGCGGGCTGGGCCCAGGTCTTGCGCAGGTGGGCAAAGCGCGGGTCTTCGGCGCGGGCCGGGTCGGCCAGCAGATACTGGTCAAAGCGCAGGTTGGGCGCGTCGGACAGGTCAAGCCCGTACAGCGCCGCCGAAAACACCGTGGTGTCCAGGTTGCGTTCCAGCAGCGTGTTCAGCGGCATCAGAATGTCCGGCATCACGCCGACCAGCCCGGGCCCCAGCGACGTGTAGGTGTCCACGGGCGACTGGCCGGTTTCCGCGGGCGGCAGACGCCGGCGCATCTGGTCAAGGTTCAGCCACAGTGTCATCTGGTGGCGCGCGGCGTCGGCCGGCGCGGGCAGCCTGGCCGCGCGCTGCCAGTCGCGCTGGGCGGCCAGCCCCTTTTCGCCGCCGTGGGCCTTCAGCGTGGCGTTGAACAGCCACGGGCTGTCGGAAATCACCAGCACGTCGTCCAGCAGCGTGACCAGCAGCGTGCGCGGCGCGGCGGTGTCCGCGGCGTCATCCGCCGGCGCGGTCTTGCGGCGCGGGGTGACCTTGAGCGTGCCGGATTCGTACTCGAGTCTGGGCCGGCCGGGTTCGTCAGGAAAGAATGCCGAGGCCACATCCATGAACTGCCAGCGGAAACGCGCCGCGCGCGACACGCGCGACACGGCGACAAAGCCGCCGTGTTTGCCGGCCTCGGCGGCCAGGATCAGTTCGCCGCCCAGCACGTCGTCAAACAGCCGCACGCCGGCGCTGTCGGCCTGGCGCGCGGCGGATTCAAGCCCCTTGCGCAGCGTGTCCTCGCGCAGTTCGCGCAGGTCGCCCAGCCCCTTGCCGGGGCCGTCGCGCCACATCGGGCTGGATTCCAGCACGGCCAGGCTGGAATCCAGCAGCAGTTCGTCCAGGAACGATTCGGCACTCTGGCGCGCTTTGGGAACACTGGGCACGCGCAGCACATAGGAAACGTCAGCCGGCACCAGATGATCCAGCCCCGGCTCGTACTCACTGCCCGAGGCCACCCAGCGCGCGCCGACAAACGCGCCCAGCGCCGCCAGCAGGCAGCCCAGGCCCAGCCCGCCCCAGCGCAGCACGCGCGTTTTGTTGTTTGCCAGCCACTTCATCGGCGTTCCTGCCCGCCCTGATTGTACGACCATAGCGCCCGCGGCGGCGGCAGAAAGCGCCGGGCCGGGCCTTGGCGGCGCGCCGCGCGGGGGCAGACTTTGCCCATGCCCGACGCCGCCGTAATCGAGGTTGCCGCCGTGATCCTGTTTAACGGACCGCTGATGCTGATCAACCGGCGGCCCGAGGGCGGCTACTATGGCGGCTGGTGGGAATGGCCCGGCGGCAAGTGCCGTCCCGGCGAAAGCCTGGAGGCCTGCGCGCGCCGCGAACTGGCCGAAGAAATCGGGCTTGCCGCGGGGCCGCTGCGGCTGCTGGAAACGATTGAGGCCCAATACCCGGGGCGAAACGTGCGCGTGAGCTTCTTTGTCGGCACGCCGCAGCCGGACAGCCGGCCCCGGCCTGACGCCCAGGAACATTGCTGGGTGGAGCCGCGCCGGGTTCTGGAAATGAAGTTTCTAGAGGCGAACCTGCCGGTGCTGCGGCGTCTGGTTGAATCACCGCCGGAACTTGCATAACGCACGGCTTTGCTTGACAGGCCGGGCACGGCCACTACCATTTCGCGGCACTTTTGCGGGCCGCGGCCGCGTCGCGGCAGAAAGAGAAGAATCCCATGGCAAAGAAGGCAGCAAAGAAGGCGGCCAAGCCGGCCAAGCGCCCGGCGGCCAAACCCGCCAAGCCGGCGGCCAAGAAGGCCAAAGCCGCGCCGGCAGCCCAGGCCGAAAAGCCCGCGGTCAAGGTGTCCACCAAGGGCGTACTGATCCGGCTTAAGCGCCCGGCCGACAAGGACAAAAAGGCCGCGGCCGCCGAAGTCGCCCCCAACCGCAGCTTCAACGAAAAATCCAAGGGCCAGCAGCCGATCACGCTGCACCACCGCAAGCCCACCAAGCAGGAACTGGCCGAGTTCAAGGAACAGTTGCTGCGCCGCCGCGCCCAGTTGATCGGCGACGTGAAAGGACTGGAGGCCGAGGCGTTTTCGGACGAAACCCAGATTGTCAGCACCAACCACCTGGCCGACAGCAGCTTTGAGCAGTACGAGCAGGAGTTCAACCTCTCGATGATCGAGAACGAGACGGAAGAGCTCAAGGAAATCGGCCGCGCCCTGGACAAGATCGAGGACGGCAAGTTCGGCATCTGCGAAAGCTGCGGCATTGACATCAGCATTGAGCGCCTGCGCGCCATGCCCTACACCCGCATCTGTATCCATTGCCGCAGCCGGTTTGAAGAAGAAGGCGGCGGCAAGGAGTTTGGGGTGCTGGAAGAACGCCGCGTCTAGCGGGCGTGCACCGGGTCACAGCCGCCGGCCGGCGCGCCGGCGGCTTTCGTTTCCGGCCCATGACCGCCGCGCGCCCGTTGGTACAATAACCTGTCCGGGGTCAGGGAGCACGCATGCGGCTTTTGCTGTGGTTGGCGCTGCTGTTGCCGCTGGTCCCGCTTCATGCCCAGGAACTCGACCCGGTCGAGTTCTTCGGGGCGGCCTTCTTTGTGCCCGAGCCAGACAACCCCCGCGCCGGAACACTGAAACTGGCGCTGGACGGCGACCTGCCGGCGTTTGTGGACCTTCATTCCAGCGGCGACGGCGACTGCAGCGACCGGTTTGTGCCCGCGGCCGCGGGTCTTGAAATCCGTGCCGACGAAAAACTGCACCGCACCTGCGAGGCCGCGATAGACCTTGGCGCGGACCGCCTGGTCGTGAGCTTTCTGGCCGTGTCGCTGGACCGCGGGGCGACGCTGGCGGTTCACCTGCGCGCGCTGGATCCTGAAAAGGGCCGCGACTATCTGTGCGAGTTGCGGCGCAACCGCGACGGCAGCTTTCAGCTTCAGCTTCGGGTTGGCGACGGCGCGCGGTTCAACCCCGTGCCCGGCGCCCAGGCCCAGGTGGCGGAAATCGAGTTTCCCTGCGAACTGACCGTCACGCTGCAGGGCGGCCAGATCAGCCTGGCCGCGGCCGGCCAGAACCTGACCGGCGCGGCCAGAACCGACGGCGGCGTGCGGCCGGGTGTTGCCGTGTCCGACGGTCACGCCCGCGTGCGTCAGTTGCGTCTGGATGCCGCGTTTGCGGCAAGCTGGGCCGAAGATGCCGCCCGGCGTCTGGCGGCGCGCCGGGCGCTGCTGCGGCTGCGCGACCTGGCCGTGGGCGGGCTGCTGCAGGGCGTGTGGGCCCATGAATACCCGGCCACGGCGGTCCAGCGCGAACAGTTTGCGGCCGCGCTGGCGCGCCTGAACCCCGCACCGCTGACGCTTGAGGCCGCGCCGCGCGCCGGCGCCCTGGCCGCGATTGCCGACGAACTGGCGGACAACCCCCAGGCCCAGCACATGGCCGGCGTGGCGGCGCTGCTGGCCGGAAACGTGATTGCAGGGCGCGAGTATCTGACCCGCGCCGAAAAGATCGCCCCGGCCCCGATCACGCGGCTGGCGCTGGCCGAGGCTTACCGCCGCGCGGGCAACCCGACAGCGGCCGAAACCGCGCTGGCACAGGCCGCGGCGTCTCTGCCCGGCGCGCTCAAGCCCGAGCACGCCCTGTTGACGGCGCGGCTTTCCGCCGCGCGCGGCGATCTGGGCGGCGCAGCGGCAACGCTGGAGGCCGCGCTGAAAACCTGGCCCGAACACGCGGCGCTGCGCGCGTATTGCGAAAGCGCCCGCAGCCTGACCCGACCCGCGGCGCTGGCGCCCGCGCCGCGGGCGGGACCGCTGGGACTGCGCGTTCTGAGCGACCTTACCGACAAGCAATTGGCGGTGCTGACAGCGCGGCTGGAACCGTACCTGGAAAAGTTCCGCGTCTGGCTGCCCAACCTCGCGCGCCAGCTTGCGGGAACGCTGGTGATCTACAACGGGCCCGAAGATTACCTGAACGCCGCGCTGCTGGTGGCCGGCGACCAGCTGGACAACGTGGCGGGCATGTACCTGCCCGCCGGCATCGAGGGCAAGCCCACGGTTCTGGCCTGCCGCGGCTTTGGCGAAGACGAACTGCTGCGCACGCTGGTGCACGAGCTGTGGCATCTGGCGTTTGCAACCACACCCGGCGGCAAGGACGCCCCGCGCTGGCTGAACGAAGGCATGGCCGTGTACCTGTCGGCCGGCCGCGTGGACCGCGGCGCCATGAACTACGACCGTCTGCCCGAAGAGTTCGCCGACGGCCTGGATCTTTGCCCCGAATCTTTGCGCCGCGCGCTGGCCGCAAAAGGCGCGGATTTCTACGTTCCGGCCGCGATCCGGGCCAACTACGCCGCCGGCTGGGCGGTGGTGTGGCATCTGGCCTCGGGCGACAACGTATCCCTGCTGCGCAGGCTGCTGGCCGGCGATTCCGAGCCCCTGGCCGGGCTGGCCGCGGGGCTGGACAGACTGGCGCCCGAGCTTGGCCGTCGCGTGGCTGGCCTGAAGAAAGGATCCTGATGCGGGTGCTGGTAACCAACGATGACGGAATCGGCGCGCAGGGCATTGTGATGCTGGAGCGCGCGGCCCAGCGCCTGGGCGCCGAGGTTTACGTCGTGGCCCCCGAACGCCAGCACAGCGCGCAAAGCCACGCCATCACCATCCACCAGCCGGTGTTCGCGCGCGAACTGCCGCGCACCCACGGCGAAGCGCGCCGCGTTGCCGTTGAGGGCACCCCCTGCGACTGCGTGCGACTGGCCATGATCAAGCTGCTGGAGCACAAGCCCGATTTGTGCCTTTCCGGCATCAACCACGGCGGCAACCTGGGCTGGAACGTGTTCTTTTCCGGCACCGTCAGCGCCGCCGCCGAGGCCCACAGCTTCGGCGTGCCGGCAATCGCGTTTTCCCTGACCAACTGGGCCGACCGGATCGAATGGGAGGGTCTGGACGTGCTGTGCGCCGGGCTGATCCGCCGGCTGATGGACGCCAGGCACTCGCGCCCGGACTGGCTGTACAACGTGAACATCCCCGCCATCCCCGTCGAACAGATGCGGGGCGTGCGCATCACGCGCCAGAACCCCGTGGTCAAGGGCGACAACTTTGAAGAACGCCAAAGCCCCGACGGCCGCCGCTACTTCTGGCCGGTGTGGGACGACGTAAAGGCCCAACGTACCCGCCAGAACAACCCCGACTACGACACCACCGCCATCCGCGAGGGCTATATCAGCCTGACACCGCTGCGCTATGAGGTCAGCGACACCAACGAGCCGGGCGTGGCCCAGGCCTTTGCGGGCTGGAACCCGGCCTGAGCCGGCGGCGCATGGCCCGCCACAGGGCCGGTTTTTCCCTTTTCCAGACCCCCGCCCGGAACTTACGTTAGCTGCCGCGACACCGCACCACGGAGAACCACCCATGGCCGGCCATTCCAAATGGGCCAACATCAAGCACCGCAAGGCCGCCAGCGACAAGAAACGCGGCAAGGCCTGGAGCAAGGCCGCCCACGCGATCATCGTGGCGGCGCGGCTGGGGGGCGGCGACATACGGGCCAACTCGCGCCTGGCGATGGCCGTACATGACGCCAAAAAGGTGAACATGCCCGCCGACACGATAGACCGCGCGATCAAGCGCGGCACCGGCGAGCTGCAGGGCCCCGAAACGGTTGAACTGACCTATGAGGGCTACGGCCCCGGCGGCGTGGCCATGGTGATTGAGTGCCTGACCGACAACCGCAACCGCACGGCGCCCGACATCAAGCATATCTTTGAGAAGTTCGGGGGCAGCTTCGGCGCGCAGGGCAGCGTGATGCACAGCTTTTCGCGCAAGGGCATCATCGTGGTACGAAAGGACAAGGCCCCTGAAGAAGCACTGTTTGACATGGTGGTGGGCGCCGGCGCCGAAGACCTGACGGCCGACGACGAGTTTTACACCATCACCACCGGCCCGGCCGAATTCGAGCCGGTCAAAAAGGCGCTGGAAAAGGCCGCCATCATCACCGAAAGCGCGCAACTGGAATACGTGCCGCACCTGCGCAACGCGATTGACCTGGAAACCGCGCGCGAGCTGCAGAAACTGCTGGACGCGCTGGAAGACAACAACGACGTGCAGAACATCTTTACCAACCACGAACCCCCAGAGGCCTTTCTGAACGAACTGAACCAGTCCTGACGCGGGGCAATCATGGCGAGTGAAATCCTGAGTATCCGGCTTACGGGCATTGCCGGCTACTCGCGCGGCAAGGAGTTTTCCATTGAAGAAGGCGGCACGGCCGTGATCGGCCGTTCGCGCGAGTGCAACTTCCGCCTCGACAGCAAGGAAGTGCCCGACGACAAACCCAGCGAAAAGAAACCTTTCAGGGGCGGCGGCGGCAAGAAAGAACACCTGCTGACCGTCAGCGGCAAGCACGTGAAGATCGAGTTTCCCGACGCCAAGACCATCTTTATCCAGGACCTGTCCAAGCACGGCACGTTTCTCAACGGCAGGAAAGTCGAAGGCCGCGACCAGATTCTGGGCCTGCACAAGGGTCCGATTGAGATGCGCCTGGGCACCAACGAAACCTTCCGGCTGGAGTTCGTGCGCACGCCGGTCAAGGCCCCGCCCAAAATCAGCGTCAAGCGCCGGGCCTGACGGGGCGCTGAACCCGTGGTCACCCGGTTCGCGCCGCGCCCGGTTTCAGGCGCGTCGGCGCGCTCGCGTTGGCAACAGCGGCTGGGTCAGCTTCTGGTACAGATCAAACAGGTACTCCACGCGGGCGCGCTCGCCGGCAAAGGGCTGGGCGCGATAACAACGGTCCACGGCGCGGTCCAGAACCCGGTGGGCCTTGACCAGGTCGGGGGGCGCGGCCAGCGGGTCGTACAGATCGGCCAGTGTCTGGCCTTTCCATTTTGCGCGGATATCCAGCACCTGCTGTGCGGCGGCCTCGACGGCGGCCTTGCGTTTGGGTGATGGGTTCTGGGGCCAGGGAAAGTTGTTGTAGACCAGCTTGTTGGAGTAGCGGAAACGCGACTCAAGCCGTCCGCACACCTGACGCACCCAGGCCATGTGCATTTCGCTGGTCAGGACACCGAAGTGGTAAAGAGTGGCGTCGGGAATGACGTTCAGCAGGTTGCTGGCGATATCGAGAGGACGAAGAAAACCCATTGGTATGTAGTTGCGCTTCTCCGACGACACGCCGGGAATCACCATGTAGCGCCTTGAGGGCATGTTCTGAACGTGGAAGCGTGTCGGAAACTTGGCCAGCTCACGTGTTGGCGCGCTCTTGCTGGCCTGTCGGTACTTCTTGACGTTCTCAACACGCTGGCGCACCAGCGGCATACCCCGTATCTCCTCAGGTGTGGTCTCGCCAAGCCACAGGCACCAACGACGCCCCCCATTGATGAATTCCTCAGAACCGTACCAGGGCCGGAAGTACTTTTTGGCCGCAGGTTCCTGTCGCACAAAGGCACGCCTCTGGGTGTCAGTGAACAGATAATTGCCGCCGTCAATCGGCTTGTTGCCAATGCCGATCTCCGGCGCTTCGCACAGGGGTTTCGACCGGTTGGCAATGGCGACGTCGGGCCCGCCCACCAGATACGGGCTGATGTTGGCCACGGTCGCGACTGTCGGCTCGCCCCCGTCTTCTCCGTACTCGTAAATTCTGCGGCCGTTGGCCGCGCCCTGGCCAAAGCCGATGATCACCACGTGAACATGGGCCTTGCCGCGCGCTTCGCTTTCCCACGGGAACGTGCGGTGGGCAAAGTGGATCTTGATGCCGCGCCGAAACAGTTCAGGCCACAGCACACCCACCTGTTCGCCCTGGGTAATTGAGTTCGTGGACACAAAGGCGCAGCGGATTTTCGTGCCCCTGATGTATTCCGACGCCTTGACATACCAGGCGCAGACATAGTCCAGCAGACCGAAGTTTTTGACGCGGTCGCACACCGTCTGCATGTCCTGGCGCTGGGCCGGCGTCTGGAACTTCGCGCCCACAAATGGCGGGTTGCCCAGCACATACGAACACTGGGCCGCGGGCAGCACGCTGTTCCAGTCGGCGCGCAGGGCGTTGCCGTGCAGAATCCTGGCACCCTTGCGCAGCGGCAGGCGCAGCACCGGCTCGCCAAACGCCCGGCCGACCTTCTGGTTCATCTGGTGGTCTATCAGCCACATGGCGACTTCGGCGATGCGCGCCGGCCATTCCTCGATCTCAATGCCGTGCATCTGGTCCACGTCCACCATCATCAACGAATCAATCTGCGTCACGCGCTGGACACCGCCGTTGCCGTACAGCAGGCGCATCACCTCAAGTTCCAGCAGGCGCAGTTCGCGGTAGGCCACGACCAGAAAGTTGCCGCAGCCGCAGGCCGGATCCAGAAACTTCAATGACGCCAGCTTGCGCTGAAAGGCCAGCAGTTTCCTGCGGTCCTTGCCGATGGCTGCCAGTTCAGCCTGCAAGGCATCCAGAAACAGCGACCGGATCACTTTCATGATGTCGCGTTCCGACGTGTAGTGCGCGCCGATCTGGCGGCGCCGGCGCCTGCCCTCTGATCCGGCCATCACCGACTGGAACAACGACCCGAACACGGCCGGGCTGATGCAGGCCCAGTCAAAGTTGCAGGCGCGGATCAGCGCCGCGCGCATGGCCTTGTCGAACGCGGCAAAGGCCAGGTCTTCGCGGAACAGCTCGCCGTTGACAAAGGGCAGGGCCTTCAGTTCGTCGGGCAGGTTCTGCTGGCGCCGGTCCTGCGGTGTATCGAGCACCTTGAACAGGTTGGCCAGCGCCGGGCCCAGATCGCCGCCTTCCTCGCGCGTGTTCTCCACCAGAATCTTGAACGTGTCGGCTTCGAAGATGCCCGTGTCGTCGGCAAACAGGCAGAACAGCACGCGCACCAGAAAACGCTCCAGGGCGTGGCCGGCGTAGCCGCCCCGTTCCAGCGCGTCATGCAGTTCGCCCAGCAGTTCTACAGCGCGGGTGTTGACCGGGTCTTCGGGATCCACGGGCCGCGACTGGTAGCCCGACAGAAAGTCAAAACAGCGGATGTTCTCCGCAAGCCGGGCGGTTTCGACCTCGGCCACCGGCGTGCCGGGCGTTTCGGATTCCAGATCGTAGATGACAATGCGGGCAAAATCGGACACCACGATGTGGCGTGGCAGTTCGTCGTGCCGGCCCTCGCCCGTCAGCAACTGGACGTACCGGAAGGCCTGGCTGGCGGCCTTGCCCAGGTCTTCACCGCGGCTTTTGTGCTCGCCCAGCATTTTGCCGGGCCAGAAGACGTCAATGCGGTCATAGCCCCGGCCCAGATTGCGCACCCTGGCCTCAAAGCTGGCCACACTGCGGCGCCGGATGCCGAACACAGCAAACAGTTCCGTCCAGAAGCTCTGGGCGTCGGCGCGCTCGCTGCCGGCGTCGCGCCACTGGGCGGCAAAGGCCAGGGCGTTGGCGCGGATCTCGGACAGGGTCAGGCGCATAGGGGCGGGATTCTAGCGCCGGGCGCGACAATCACAGCCGTGTTTCGCCCGTGGACAGTCTGCTGAAAAGCCGCGCGGCGGGTCAGTCTTCCACTTCCGCGGCCTGTTGTGCCGCCTGCTGAGCGGCCTCGGCCTTGGCTGTGGCCTTGCTCTTCTTTTCCTTGAACCATTTCAGGTAGGCCTCAATGAACGGGTCAATGTGGCCGGCCAGAACGCTGTCCACGTCGCCGGTTTCGACGCCGGTGCGGGTGTCTTTGACCAGGCGGTAGGGGTTAAGCACGTAGTTGCGGATCTGGTTACCGAAGCTGACCTCGCCCTTGGCGCCGTAGAGTTTGGCCAGTTCGGCGTCGCGTTTGGCGCGTTCCATCTGGTACAGCTTGCTCTTGAGCAACTCCATGCCGATGGCGCGGTTCTGGTGCTGGCTGCGTTCGCTGCGGCAACTGACGACAATGCCGGTGGGAATGTGCGTGATGCGCACGGCGCTTTCCACCTTGTTGACGTTCTGGCCGCCCTTGCCGCCGGCGCGCGAGAAGTTCAGTTCAATGTCACTGTCCTTGATCTCGATGTCTATGTCGTCGGCCATGCTTTCGGGCACCACGTCCACGCTGGCAAAGGCGGTCTGGCGCTTGCCCATGGAGTTGAACGGGCTTATGCGCACCAGCCGGTGCACGCCCACCTCGCCGCGCAAAAGCCCCGCGGCAAAGGGCCCCTTGATCAGCGCCGTGGCGCTGCGGATGCCGGCGACTTCGTCCTCGTTCATGTCAACCTGTTCGATCTCGAAGTCATGCAGCCGCGCCCAGCGCATGTAGATTTCATACAGCGTGGCGGCCCAGTCGCAGGCGTCGGTGCCGCCGGTGCCGGCCTGGACGCTTAAAAACACGTTCCCCTCGTCGCCGGGCTCGTTGAGCAGGCTCTGGGTTTCCGTGCGGTCGTACAGTGTCTCGGCCGCGGCCAGTTCGGTTTCGGCCTCGGCAAAGGTGGCTTCGTCGCCGGCCTCGTTGGCAAGATCCAGCAGTGCCTGGAGGTCGGCCGTCTGTTTGTCGAGTTTGCGCAGCGGTTCCACCAGGGCGCGCAGCTTGCGGCCCTCGGCCACGACCTTTTGGGCGGCTTCCTGGTTGTTCCAGAAGCCGTCGGCGTTCATTCTGGATTCTACGGCCGCGAGTTTGCGCTGCAGGCTGGCGTAGTCAAAGCGACACCTGAAGCTGGCTGGTGCGATCCTTGAGGGTTCTCAGGCGGGTGAACAGGTCTTCGCGCATGGCCGAAGACTAACGCCGATCTTTGGCGCGGCAAGGTGCGGAAAAATCAGTTTTCGATCTCAAGCCGGTTCAGCACCGGCCCGCGCGGCAGTGTTTCCTGGGTCGCGCCGGCATCGGGCAGCCGGTTCAGCCGCGCCTGAAGCTGCTGCAGCTCGTTGCGCATCATGTAGTTGTTGGGAAAGTTCATGGTGATCGCCAGGCCGTAATAACGCCGGAACATCGCGCGGTCGGCGCGGGCCAGCGCGCGGCGGCAGAACTCCAGGTACGCCTCGGCGCTGACCATCGCCGCGTGGGGCGCCTTGGCGCGTTCGCGCAGGTTGTCCAGTTCCTTATTCAGGGCTTCTTCGCCCATGGCGTCAGGCAGGGCCGCGCCGGCCAGTCTGGCCTTTTCGGCGTCGGCACCGCCGACCCAGGCCATCAACTGGTCGTGGGCCTCGATGTCGCCGCCGGCGGCCTGAAACGCCCACAGCATTACGCGCGAGTGAATGATCTTGCGCGGGGCCTTGGATTCATCGCCGTCACCCAGCGCCGACTTGACGCGTTCGGCCCACTGGGCCACCAGCGCGGCGCGAAGCTCCGGGTCGCACACGCGCAGGGCCGAGGCAAACTCGCGCCGCACCATCGGGTCGTCGTGGGTCAGGCCGCCCACCAGCTTGCCGCGGGCGGCTTCGTCAAGTTCGCGGCAGCCGGTGAACATGGCCGCCAGGCGCTGTGTCAGGGCGGGGCGGTCGCGGCGCTGCAGCTTGTCCAGCGCCACGGAAAGGTCGGCCGGCAACGCGCGCCCGGTAAGGACGGCCGCGGCCAGGGACTGCTGGGTTTCCTGCACGCCGGAAAGCGCGGCGCGGGCGCGTTCGACCAGGCGCGGCACGACATCGGGGCGCGAGATGATGTCCAGGGCCGCGGCAAAGAACGCTGAATCCGGCTGCTGGACTTCGGCGGCTTTCCAGACCTGGTCGAGCTCGTCGTCGGAAAGTTCGCCGGCGCGGCCGAACCACGCGGCGGCGGCGGCGGCAATGCCGTCTTCACGCAGCGCCAGCAGGGCGCGGGCACGGGTTCGCGCCGCCACGGAAAGCGGGCAGCCGCGCGCGCAGCACAATGCCGCCAGCAGCCCCAGACTGTTGCGCCCGTTGGCGACCAGCGGGTCCAGCAGCGCGCCCCGCCGCGCGGACTCAAGACATTCCAGATAGCGCGCGGCCAGAGTAATCGCCGTCCAGTCGAAGCTTTCCAGCAGCCGCACCGCCGGGGCCGGATCGGTGGCGCGCACGGCCTGGCGCAGCCGGTCGTCGGGGCCCAGCGCCAGAGCCAGCCACATCAGGCGCGCGGAATCGGGGTTGGCCAGATACTCGGCGCGGATGCGGTCGGCGGCGGTGGAGTCGGTGGCCGCGCCGTCGGCCAGCAGCGCCGCGGCGCGCACGGCGCGGGCGTCGTCGGCCAGCAGCGCCGCGATCAGTTCTTCGCCCACGCGGCGGCCCTGGTCCTGGCCGGCATCGGCCACGGCCGTGACATACAGAAAGTTCGACCGGCCCACGCGCATCGGCGTGACGGTCAGGGATTCCCCGCCGGGTTCGGCCCCGGTCATGACGCGCAGGGCATTTTCAAGCCCCATTTTCACAAAGGCCACCTGGCGCGAATCGCCGCCGATGCTGATGTCCATGCTGGGTTTGGCCATCAGGCGCCGCCAGGACTCCAGCGCCCCCGGCGCGACAAACACGCGCACGCCGCTGTGTGATTCCACCCGCGCCAGCGCCAGCGCCGGCGGCTGGGTCAGGCGCAGTTCCTCGCCGCCGCCCCAGTAGCGCATCTGAAGTTCCATGGGTGAAAGCGGGCGCAGGTTCTGCGGGTCGTCAATGCGGAACAGGTTGGCCAAAGCATTGCTGCCGTGAGCGCGCAGGCCCGCGCTTTGCGAAGTGGCGCACTCGACGGCGTGGGCGAAGCTTTCACCGATCGCAATCAGCGCCGCGCTGGCCCGGTTGCGGACTTCAAGGTCGTCGTGTTCCAGCGCGGCCTTGAGCTGTTTGCGCGCGGGTTCGCCGATGCCGGCCAGCTCGCGCTGGCTGCGCTCGCGCGCCTCCCAACTGTTGTCGCCCAGCCGCGCGATCAGGTCGCGCACCCTGTCCTGGGTGGCGTCAGCGCACAGCGGCGCGGCAAACAACAGCAGGATCAGAAGCGCCAGCCTTGGCACGTGATCACCTCGCGGCACAGGTTTGCACCAGCATAGTACGCCAGTTCGCGCTCGTGTTCGACATCCCACAGGGCAAAAGCGGCCCGCGCGCCCGGCGCCACCAGCCCCCATTGCGCTGTGTCCAGCCGCAGGGCGTGCGCGGCATTGCGCATAAACGCCGCCAGAGCCTCGGCGGGCGTCAGGCCGCAGCGCATCACGGCCAGGTTCATGACAAAGCAGGGGTTCGGAATCGGGCTGCTGCCGGGGTTGAAATCGGTCGCAAGGGCCACACACAGGCCCGCGCCGATCATGGCACGGCCGTCGGCCCATTGTCCCATGCGCAGATGGTACGTGCTGCCGGGCAGCAGCACGGCGCTGGTGCCGGCCCGCGCCATCGCGGAAACAGCGGCCGCATCGGCAAACTCGAGGTGATCGGCGCTGTCGGCGCCCACGCCGGCGGCCAGGGCCGCGCCGCCAGAGGCGCTCAACTGCTCGGCGTGTACGGTGACGCGCAGGCCGTGCCTGCGCGCAGCGTTGGCCACGGCCGCGGCCTGGGCGACACTGAACACGCCCTGTTCACAGAACACGTCGGCGCGCTGGGCCAGGCCGTCTTTCGCGGCGGCGGGCAGAATCTCGTCGCACACCTGGCGCACGTAGGCTTCGCGCCGGGCATCGTCGCCACGGAACTCGGGCGGAAACGAATGCGCCGCCAGGCAGGTGCGGATGGTGTGCATGTCCAGCGCCTCGCCGGCATCGCGGATCGCACGCAGTTGCCTCAGCTCGTGCTGCTGGTTCAGGCCGTAGCCCGATTTGCCCTCGACCACCGCCACGCCGTGGTCGCGCAGGCGTTGCAGATTGCGGCGCGTGGCCGCAAGCAACTCGGCGTCGCCGGCCTCACGCACGGCCTTCATGCTGGAAAGAATCCCGCCCCCGCGCGCGGCGATTTCTTCGTAACTTGCGCCGGCCAGCCGCATTTCGAACTCGTCGGCGCGCGAGCGCACAAAGGCCGGGTGAGTGTGGCAGTCAATCAGCGCCGGTGTCAGCAGCAGGCCGCGGCAGTCGTGGCGCGGGGCACGCGCGAACCCGGCGGGCAGTTTCGCGCGCGGGCCGACAAAGGCCACACGGCCGTCGCGCACGGCGACAGCAAGGTCGCCCTCCAGCGGTGCCAGATCGCCCATGTGTTCGCGCAGCAGCGGGCCTGATACGCCCGCCGGGGCGCAGGTGACAACACGCTTGAGGTTTTCCAGCACCAGCATGGCCCTGATGATCCCGCGTCCGCCCGCGTGGTCAATGGCCCGCGTGTCAGGCCGGGGCCCGCAGCCACAGATACCCGGCCCCAAGGTGGCGGTGAAAGAACTCGTCGCCGTCGCGCTCGCCCAGCCGCCGCAGGGTGCGGAAGTGAATCGCGCGCAGTTCCAGCAGCGGGGTAACGCGCGGCCCCAGAGCCTCCAGCGCATGGCGGGCGTTTTGCGCCGTCTCGGCAACGGGCGCGCCGGCCCGGTGGGCAAGCTGGGCCCGCAGGGCCGCGGCCGTAAAGCGCTGAAACAACGCGGGGTCGGCCACGACGGCGTCTTCGCACAGGCGGTCAAAGGCGCGCAGGGCGGACTTGCCGCGGCCCAGATACATGGCCGCACCGTAGACCATGCGGGCAGTGGCGTCGCCGGCGGCGATGCGCGCGGCCAGGGAAGGGCGCAGGGTTTGCAGGCACGCCGGGTCTTCCCGCCACAGCGCCTGCAGGGTGGCGGCAAAGAACGCCCAGGGGGCATAGTCGCGCCGGGCCAGAAGTTCGGCCAGACTGAGCGCGCCGGACAGCAATTGCGCGCGTTCAAGGTGGCTGCGCTGAAAACGGATTGTGTCGGCGTTCACCGGCGGCTCGACATCGGGCAACTGGGCCAGCCCGCGGTGCATCAGGCCGACGCCGCGGTCCAGTTCACCCAGTTCCACGCACAGCAGCCCCAGCATGCAGCGCAACAGCGGCAGGGCGCGCCAGCGCGGGTTGGCGTCTTCGGCCAGTGCCAGCGCCGCGCCGGTGACACGGCGGGCATCGTGCAGCCGGCGCCGATCCAGCAGCGCGCTGGCCAGGTTGAACACCTGCAGATATGTCGTCTCATCACCCACGCCGTGGCTCAGCAGCATGCGCATGACCACCTCTTCCTGCATGCGCAGGGCGTCTTCGCGGCGGCCGGTCAGGTACGCAAATTCGGCCTTGAAGCTGTCCAGTGAAACGCGCAATGCCGGCTCTTCGCAGAAGCGGGCGACTTCCTCGGCGGTCTTGATGATGCCCTCGGCCTCGCCGATGCTGCGGCGGGCCATTTTGGCCTGAAGTTCGGCCAGCACGCGCTCAAGCACGGGTTTGCTGTGCCGATGCAGGTTTTCGCGCAACTGTTCGTAGCGGCGGCTGGCTTCGGCCAGTTCACGCAGCACGCGGCCGCCGGTCTTGCCGCTGACGGCCCCCAGGCGCATGCGGGCGACGGTTTCCATGGCCTCGACCAGTTCCAAAAGGTTGCCGGCAAGCTGTTCGCCGGTGACGGCGATGTCGGCGGAATAGACGGCACCCTTGCCGGTCAGCAGCCAGACCGGGTTGACGCCGAACTCGCGCACCAGCGCCTGAAGAAAATCGGCGGGCACGCGCGTTTTGGCCAGCCAGCGGTTGACGCTGGCGCCGGTGTTGCCGGTGCGGCGGGCGACTTCGGCCTGGCTGCGGTCCCTGAGAATCACCCGCAGGCGTTCGGCCAGCGCGTTCGTTTTCGGCATGGCGGCGCGCAAATTACGTTTCTGTAACGCATTTTGCCACGATTGTTCGCCACTGCGAACAGAAACGTTACGCTGGTCGCGGGCACACGGAGAAACACCATGCGCACTCTGACGATCATGCTGCTGGCGGCGCTGGGCGGTCTGCTGGCCGCCCAGGACTACACGGTCACAGCCGGCAGCAAGACCTACAGCGACATTGTGGGCGGCAACGACCTGACGCTGGGCGACGAGCAGCTTTCGGCCGAAATCCGCCCCGCGGGGTTTGCCTTTCCGTACTTCGGGCGCGTGTACACCGGATTCAAGGTGTGCGACAACGGCTTTCTGGTCCTGGGCGGCAACGGCAGCGTCACCAGCAACATTCCGTGCCATGGCACCACCTGGCCGGGGCCGACCATCGCCCCGTTCTGGACCAACGCCAAGACCGGCACCGGGCTGGCCAACCCCGCGGCCGACCGCATTGCCTGGGATTTCACCGGCGACGTGCTAACCGTGGAATGGCGCTGGCTGGAAACCGACCCCAACCCCAGCGCCACAATCTGGGACCCCAGCGCCCTGCGCATGAAGGCGATCCTGAACCAGTCCACGGGCGTGATCGAGTTCAACTACGGCGACCCGACCAACCCGCCCAACAAGGTGATTCTGATCTGCGAGTGCATCCAGCCGCGCGACCACACCGTGAGCATCTGCGACGAAACTTCCACGATCATTGCCGGTTCCGACATGCCGTACTTTGTCAGCGCCACGGGCCAGGTTGCCACCTACCCCGGCGGGCGTTTCATCCGCTTCACGCCCGCGGCCCATTTGCTGACGATCATGACCCTGTCGCCACTGCCGGCCGCCAACGCCGGGCAGACCTACAGCCAGCAGTTCACGGCCGTCAACGGCGTGGGCCAGCGCACCTGGTCGGCCCAGGGTCTTCCCGCGGGCTGGACAATGTCGCCCGCGGGGCTGCTCAGCACGGCCGCGCCCGCGGCCGGCACCTGGCAGTTCACGGTGCAGGTCACGGACACGGCGGCAAACAGCGCAAGCGGTCTGTTCGAGGTTCAGGTGCTGCCGGCACCGCTGGTACTGGCCACGCCGGTGTCGCCGACGCTGACCCAGGGCACGGCCGGGGCAACATGGCCGGGGGTCGTGTTCGGGGCCACGGGCGGACTGACGCCCTACGCCTGGGACATCAACGGCGGAACACTGCCGCCGGGCCTTAGCCTTGACCCGGCGCTGGGCACACTGGCCGGAACCACAACCCACGCCGGTGACTACCACTTTTCTGTGCGGGTGACGGACGCCAACAGTTCCACGGCCGAACGCTGGTTCTCGCTGACCGTGCAGGCCGCGCCGCGGCTTGGCGCCGGATCGAGCGGGGGCGGCTGCGCCGCGGGCGCGGGTGGCCTGTGGCTGCCGCTGGTACCGGCCGTGCTGGCGTGGCGGCGCCGGCGCGCTACTTGACCTTTGCCGCGGCGTCGGCCAGC
The DNA here is from genome assembly GCA_015075515.1 of Planctomycetota bacterium. GTDB lineage: Bacteria > Planctomycetota > UBA8742 > UBA2392 > UBA2392 > H3-PLA7. Next base: position 223,916 of record JABTUE010000001.1, on the reverse strand, counting down.
GCAAGCTCGAACAGTTCCACGGCCTTGTCGGCTTCGGCCTTGGTGATGACCAGACTGGGACAGAAGCGGATGGTGTTTTCGCCGCAGCCCAGAATCAGCATGCCGCGCGCAAAGGCCGTCTGCTCGATCTCGTTGCGCAGGGCCGGGGCCTTTTCCTTTCCGGCGCGTGACTTGACGATTTCCACGCCGATCATCAGACCCTTGCCGCGCACCTCGCCAATGTGGTCGGATTTAAGGGCAGCCAGCCTGCCGCGCAGATAATCGCCCACTTCGGCGGCGTTTTTTGTCAGGCCTTCATCCAGCAGCCTGATCGTTTCGACACCGGCGTGGCAGGCGATCGGGTTGCCGCCAAAGGTGCTGGCGTGGCTGCCGGGCGGCCAGGTCATGATTTCCCTTTTGGCCACCACGGCGCCAAGCGGCATGCCGGCGGCAATGCCCTTGGCCATGGTGATGATGTCGGCCGTCACGCCCCAGTGCTCGTGGGCAAAGAACCTGCCCGTGCGCCCCATGCCGCTTTGCACTTCATCGAACACCAGCAGAATGCCGTGCCTGTCGCACAGCCTGCGCAGGCCGGGCAGCCAGTTGTCGGGCGGAACGACATAGCCGCCTTCGCCCTGGATCGGCTCGACAAAGATGCAGGCCACTTCCTCGGGCTGCACTTCGCGCTTGAAGACCACGTTCTCGAGGTAATCCAGGCAGTCCTGGCCCGCCAGCTCGGGCGTGTTCAGGTGCGGCGCCGCGCGGTACGGGTACGGGTAGTTGGCGTGAGCCACGGCTGACGGCAGCGGCGCGAAGTGGTTGCGGTGGATGGCCTTGCTGCAGCCCAGGCTCAGGCTGCCGTAGGTGCGACCGTGAAAGCTGCCGCGGAAGCTGACCGCCCACTGGCGTTTGGTGTACCAGCGCGCGAGCTTCAGCGCGCCTTCGTTGGCTTCGGTTCCGCTGTTGCAGAAAAACACGCGGCGCGGCGTGTTGCCGGGCGTGTGCCGGCTGATCATCTCGGCCAGTTGGGACTGCACGGGGTAGTAGAAATCCGTGCCCGACATGTGCTGGAAGTTTTCGGCGGCCTGTTTGATCGCCTCGACAATCCGCGGGTGGCTGTGGCCGGCGCAGTTCACGGCAATGCCCGCGGTCATGTCCAGAAACACGTTGCCGTCGCAGTCTTCGGCGGCCAGGCCGCGCCCGCGCACGATCACCATCGGATAGCCGCGCGTGTAGCTGGGCGAAACGTATTCGTTGTCCAGGGCGATGACGGCCTTGGCCCTGGGGCCGGGCAGGGGCATCTTGATGTCGGGTACCTTGGTGTAGGTCATGACGGCTCCGTGAGCGAAACGCGCGCGGATTGTAGGAAAGAACGCGGCCGGCAGCAGTGGCTTGTGCTGGCTGTCGGTCGCATACCACAGCCTGGCGCGCAACCACCCACGGTGCGCATGGCGGCACGCGGCACGGGATGCCCGGAAGTCCGGCCTAAGGCCCGTACCGGAACTCGGTGTGCAGCTTCAGCTTCTTCAGCACCGCGCGCACCTGTGCCGGTGTGACGGCCTCAATCCGCGCCAGTTGCTGCTCCGGCGTCTGTTTCACGCCCGCCAGGTCCTGAGCCACGGTTTCGGCCATGCGCGTTGTGGGAGAATCCCAGGCCGCAATCCGCGACTCCAGCAGACTGTCGCGGCAGGCCGCGAACTCGTCGTCCGTGAAACCGTGTTTGACCAGCCGGACGAACTCGGACTGCATCAGCTTGCCGGCCTTTTGGGCCTTGGCGGGGTCCACCGCCGCCTGGGCCAGCAGAACGCCCCGCGAACGCTGGTAGGCGCTGCTTACGGCATAGGCCAGGCCGTGTTCCTCGCGTACAACCTTGAACAGGCGCGAGAAACTGAAGCCGCCAAAGATGCCGTCGGCATAAAGCATCGGCTCGAAACCCGGTTTGGCGACCAGCGGCGCGCCGGTCCAGGCCAGAACCAGATGGGTCTGTTCGGTTTTTTCGCGCACGCGGGCGCTTTGGGGGCCGCGGCGGGGTGCCAGCGCGGCCGGGCGGGGCAGTGCGGGCCGACGCGCGCGCGGAAAGACAAAGTGGTGGGCCAACGCGTCCAGGGCGCGCTGTTCGTCCAGCGGGCCGGTAACAAAGGCATAGACACGGGCGTTACGCACCAGCAACTGCCAGCGTGCCATAAGGGCAGCCCCGTCAAGAGCCGGCAGATCGGCCAGGTCGCCCTGTTCGTGGATCGCGCCGGGCGTTCCGGCGTAAATCCTTTGCGCGGCAAGCCATGCGGCCCAGGCGAACTTTTCGTCGCGCATGCCCTTGAGGTCATTTTCGAGCTGTGCCTTTTCCTGGGCCACGGTTTCGGCACGGAACGTGCTTCCATCCGGTGCCAGCGCGGGACGCAGCACCATGCCACTGAGCAGCGAGAGCACTCCGTTCAGTTCGTGGGCGTCCTTGGGCAGAAAGCGGTCAGCCGGAAACTCGGCGCTTGCCACAACGGCCTGGGTGTCACCCAGCCGCGACACGCCGACGCCTACGCCGGCGCCGTACAGTTCCTCGCAGGCGCGGGCGATGTCGCGGCGCGAGGGGTGGCTCTGGCTGCCGGCCCGCAACACATAGGCCAGCAGTGAGTTGGCGGTGGCGTCACCGGGGCGCAGCGCGTCGCACAGAAACACACGCGCGCGCACGGTCTTGAAGCGGTCGGTGTGCAGGGCATACAGCCGCACACCGGGCATGACCGAACGGGTGAGGAATTCGGGGTAACGGCGGTCAGACATGCAAAGTACCACGGACCAGTGAAGGGCTCGGCGCCTGTGCGGTTATACAAAGGCGGCCACGCTTTTGTGTGAAAGCAAAGCAACGCGCAAGGGCCGGAACCGGTTCGAAGTGCCGCGGGTCATTCAGACAGGTGAAAGCAGCGCGGACAAACGCGCAAGAAAGGAGGCCGCACAAGTTTCACAGAGTTCGAGCGCGGGATTGATGCACGGCGCGCGCGATTTGTCGAAACTTTCCGGCGGCTGGAACGTTTAACGCGGCAGAAGCGCCGCAGGGGCTGAAGGGGAAGCATCACCGCCCCGGGATCGCGCAAACACCAGGCGCGGCCCGAACCCCGAAAACACCACAGGCAATGCCTGCGACAGGGCGACGTTTGTTCGCCAGGGAGGTAGTACGTCATGACCCGAACCATGCCACGCAACACGGCCTCGCAACCGGCCATGGACGCTTACCAGCAGACGGTTCTGCCCGGTGATTTCGCCGTGGATCTGACCAGCGGTGTTGAATGCGTCGTTCTGGACCACATTCCGGAACTGGGCCCGCAAAGCCTGTACGTCCAGATGACCGGCCACGGCGGCCCCGAAATGACGTACTGGGTTGAACCCGGCCAGTTGATGAAACTGCCGCGCGCGGCCTAGGAATAAACGGTGGTCATGCGCTGTTCAACCGTAGCAGGTACAGAGATTGGCGCCGCGGCCGGTTCCCCCGAATGGCCCGCGCCATATCAAGCAGGCGACAAGCCCCCCCGTCGCCTGCTTCCTTTTTCCGCCTTCAACCAAACAGCGTCTTCTGCCCCGGCGGAACCGCCCAGGCCGTGCTGCCGCAATGCGGGCAGGATTCGGCCGTGGCCACGCTGCGCGTGCCGCAATCGCGACACAGGCGGTGGCGCACACTCAGCGACAGCCGCGTGGGCCGAACCGCGCCCTCGGCCAACGCGGCGCGGATCAGGGCCGCCAGTTCTTCGCCGGTCAGGGCCTGGTCGGGGCTGACGGTCAGTTCGGCCTCGCGCCCGGCCAGAGCATGCAGGGCCGATTCATGGGCCAGACGCGAGCCGACAGGCAGCCTGGGGTCAAGGCCGGTACCGGGCAGATAGGCGCTGTCGTCGGCCAGGCGCAGCCGCAACGGCGATTCAGGGTCCGCGGCGGCAAGCCCGGCCATGTCGGCGCCGGCCATGCGCGCAGCGGCGGCGCCGGCCCAGGCGCCGATCTGGCCCGTCAGGTTGTGGCGCGCGCAGCACTGCCGGAACTTGAATGCCAGATAACTCAGCACCTGCTGGCCGGCGCGCAGCGCGGTTTCGGCCTCGGGCCGGTCGGCGCCGGCAACCAGCGCGCCGGCGGTGGCAAGACCCACGGGCGTCAGGCTGACTTCACGCGACTGGCCCACCAGCACGCGCAACATGCGCGCTGGCGGGGCCACGGGGTCAGGCAGGTCGCGCATGGCCACACGCTCGAGAAACCGCACGCGCGCGGACAGACCCTCGGCCACGGCTTCAATCGCCGGGTCCAGCGCGGCCAGACAGCCCGCCAGATCGCGCGCCGCCAGCGCCGGCGCCACCAGGTTCAGCGACGCGCGCGCCAGCGTGGCAGCGTGGCGGTGCGCTCCGGTTTCGCCGAACAGTCCGCCCGACACGCCGGCGCCGGTTTCGGAAAGGCGGAACGAAGGTTCGCCGCAGTGGCAGGCCGCCAGGGCGGCACGTTCAACCAGTGCGCGGCGGGCCGGGTCGGAAAACGCGCCGGCCGTCAGCGCCAGTTCCAGTGACACGCGCGCCCGCAGCGGCGCGTCTTCGCCGGCCAGCGCGTCCAGCAGCGCACGCGCCACCAGATCGCGTCCCGGCGCGCCCGGCGGCCCCATTTCCAGCCGCAGCGGGTTGGGCGCCTGCCAGGCCAGCAGCCGCAGACCCTCCTGAAGCGCGGCACGGTCAAGGTCGGGCTCGTGAGCCAAAGCTTCGTCCAGACGCCGCAGCACAATCGGGCCCGAGGTCAGGGCACTGGCGTGCCGCACCAGAACCGCCAGCCGCGCAAACGCTGCGGTCAGACCCTGCGCGCGCGCGGGATACTGGCGCGTCAGACCAAACCCGGCGCCTTCGGCCAGCGCCGCCACGGCGTCCAGCCGCGTCTGGGCCAGGGCCACGGGCGTGTCCAGCCCGTGAAAGTGCAGCCGTGCCTGAAGGTGCAACTCGCGCGACGTCGCGGGCAGAATCGCCGCCAGCGCGTATTCGCCCAGCACGCGGCGGCTTGCACGATCGGCCAGTTCGCTTTGCGTGGCCGCCGGCGGGTCGTCATCGGCCGGAAACAGCCACTGGTCAATGTCGTGACGCGGCACATGCAGCGTGCCCGGCTGGGTCGAAAGCCCGCGCGCGTACAGTTCAACGTCCACGAATTCGCGGATCAGGCCGGTGGTCAGGCGCGGCAGGTTCAGGCCGGCCACGCGCTGTTCCACGGCGGCGGCGACCTCGGCGGCACGCGTTACATCCAGCCCGTTTTCACGCACCAGCGCCGCGGTGATACGGGCGCGGTTCCAGCCCTGCAGGACGTGGCCGCGCTCGACCTCGGGGCCGGCGGGGTCCTCGCGGGCGGCCTGCTCCAGCGCGCGCAGTTCGCGGCCCTGGCGGCGCGCGGCAATGAACGCCTGCGACACCGCCGCCAGGTCCGGCGACGACAGCAGTGCCTTTTCAATCGTGTCGTCTATGTCTTCGGCCGTGGGCGGGGTTTTGCTGTCGCCGTGGTTCAGGTCAAGAAAGTAAACCACCATGTCGGCCAGCTTGTCGGCCACCCATTCGTCGCGCGAACCGGCGGCGCGCACGGCGGCCAGAATCGCGCGCACCACACGCGAACGCCGGAAGGGCACGACCTCTCCGTTGCGATCCAGGACTTTGGCGACGCGACCCATGGGCGCATACATGTACCAGCGTCCGCGACAAAGCAAGCTTCAAGGCGCTAACAAAGGGCTGACAGGGTACTGGCCGGCCCGTGTCCGCCGCCGCGTGGCGCATGGCGCGCGACACAAGACACGGGACACCGCGGGCTGCTGGCTGACCCCGGACTTTGCTAACCTGCGGGCATGTTTCCGCTCAAGACCACCGAGCGCCTGAACTCGTGGCCCGTTGTCACCTGGCTGCTGATCGCCCTGAACATCTACGTGTTCGTCCAGCAGCTTTCCGTGGCCGACCCGGTGCACTTCATCATGCACTGGGGGCTGGTGCCGGCCCGTCACCCGTACCTGTTTCACCCCGGCCAGGCCGATGTCACCGCCGGCTGGCAGACCTACGCGCCGCTGGTGACCAGCATGTTTCTGCACGGCGGGCTGTGGCATCTGCTGGGCAACATGCTGTCGCTTTGGGTGTTCGGCCCCAACGTCGAGGACCGCTTCGGCCATGTTGGCTTTGCCGTGATCTATCTGGCCTGCGGGCTGGCGGCGGCAATCACGCAACTGGCCTTCAGCACCGGCGAGGCGCTGCAGATTCCGGTGGTGGGCGCGTCGGGCGCGATTGCGGGCATCATGGGCGGGTTTTTCGTGCTGTTTCCCAAGGCGCGTGTGGTCAGCGTGGTACCGATCTGGATTGTGCCGCTGATCGTGCGCGTGCCGGCGTTCGTGTTTCTGTTTTTCTGGATCGGCATGAACGTGATCAACGCCCTGACGGAACTGCAACTCAGCTTCAACGGCACGCAAAGCGCCGGCGTGGCCTGGTGGGCGCACATCGGCGGGTTTGTGATCGGCGCGGTGTACGGGCTGGTGCTGGCCAGACGCGCGCCCAAGGAGGCCCCAGGTGAAGGTTGACGGCCGACTGTGAATTCCCCGCCCCTGACGCTTCCGTGGCACCAGAGCCCGCCTGACGCCGTCGCCTTTGACATGGACGGCACGCTGCTGAACAGCGGCGATTTCGGCGTGCGCGCGATCAGACTGGCGTTTGAACAGATGATCGCGCTGGGTGACCTGCCGGGCCTGTCGCGCGCCCCCGCCGACGAACTGATCCGCGCCCAGATCGGCAAGCCGCCCCACGAGTTCTACGCCGACCTGCTGCCGCCGGGCGCCCGTCACCTGGCCGGCCACCTGCACAGCATTGCCGGGGCCAACGAGCGCGCGTTTCTCAGGCAAGGCACGGGCAAACTGTTCGAAGGCGCGCTGGACGTGCTGGGCGTGCTTCGCGGGCGCGGCCTGAAGCTGCTGCTGGTCAGCAACTGCACCCAGGACTACATGAACGCGGTGGTTCAGGCCTTTGCGCTGGACGCGCTGTTTCACTTTCGCAGCGCCGTGGGCCGTGACCCGGCCCGCACCAAAACCGGCGAGCTGGGCCGCGGTCTGGCCGAGCTGGGCGCAACGCGCGCGATCATGGTCGGCGACCGCCACCACGACGGCGAGGCCGCGCGGGCCAACGGCGCGTGGTTCGTGGCCTGCACCTACGGCTACGGCAAGCCCGAGGAACTGGCCGGGGCGGACGCGACCATCGGCGACATCCGCGAGCTGCCGGCGCTGCTGTAGCAGCGCCGGGTCTTGCAAACACCGGCACCAAAACAGACGGGCCCGCCGCGGGGGCGGGCCCGTCCGGTTCTCGGCGGCTATTCGTCGGCCATCTGGCGCAGGCGCTTGCGCGACATCAGGGTCACGCGCTTGCCGCTGGCGCGCAGAATGCCGTCTTTTTCCATGCGCGAAAAACCGCGGCTGACCACTTCGCGCACGGTGCCGATCTGGGCGGCGATTTCGCTTTGGGTGTAGGGCAGAACCACCATCAGCTCGCCCTCGCCGGCGCTGGGCTGGTTCTGGCTGATCCAGTGATCCAGCCAGCGCGCCAGCCGGTTGTGCGCGTCCTTGAGACTGAGCTGGTCCACCAGTTCCGTCATCTGGCGCAGGCGACGGTTCTGTTCAGCCAGAACAGCCAGCGCAAAGGCGGGCTCACGCTTGAGCAGATCGCGCAGCATGCCGGCGTCAATTTCGGCAATCTCGGTAGCGGTGCGTGCCACGGCGCCCATCGTCACCGGCGTCTGCGGGTCGGTCAGCACCGAAAGCCCGAACACCTCGCCCGGCTTGAGATAGGCAAACACCTGTTCCTTGCCGGCGCGGTTCACGCGGTACAGCTTCACCTGGCCGGAAAGAACAACCCAGCACGTGCGCGGGACAGCGCCGGCGGAAAGCAGGCTTTCGCCTTCTTCCACGCGCTTGACCTGAAGCCGCGCCTCAAGCTGGTTGGTCGTTTCGTCGGAAAGATTCTTGAATAGGGGTACGTCTCGCAGAAGCTCCGTGGCGTGCATCTCAGAAAACCCTTTCTTGGTGGACCCCCGCCGTTCTACCTAACGAACGGCGCCTCCCTGACCTTCCCGACGGCCCCAGCGCGCCCCCGCGCTAGATCAAACCCGGGAAGTTGAGGCCGCCCGTCACCTTCGCCATCTCGGCCTGGCGTTTTTCCTCGGCCTTTTTGAGGCCCGAGTTGACGGCTGCGACCACGAGATCTTCGAGCAGCGACAGGTCATCCACGTCTACGGCGTCCTTGCTGATCTCGATCTTGACCAGTTCGCCCGCGCACGAGCAAACGACCTTGACCGAGCCATCGCCCGCGGAGCCCTCCACGTAGCGTTCCTTCAGCTCTTCCTGGATCCGGCCCATGTCGCGCTGCATGCGCTGGGCCTGCTTCATCAGGTCACTGAAGTTACCGAGTCCTGCCATGTCGCCTCCCGAAGTGCCTAAACATATAAATGACTGGTTAGCCAAGCGCAACGCACTTGGCACTTTTTCTTACACGCTAACGCGCGCCGAATTTGCGCTTCAGCGTCTCCAGCGCCGCCTTTTCAGACTCTGTGGGAGTCCTTTTACTACCTTGACTTACATCTGAATTTTCGGATCGGGTCGCAGGTTTTGCCGATTCCTGCCTGCCACCGACATTCTGTGACGCTTGTTGCGCACCAGCGTCAGATTTTGACGAATCTCCCTGTCCTGTGACACCAGACAGGGAATCCGTGTCCGTCATCTCACTCAGCCGATCCATCAACACGCCAACAGGTTCCAACTGGCCCACCAGCGTAAGTTTGATCAGCGCGGCCTCGACCATCACGCGCGGAAAGGCCGCGCGACGCACGCGCTGGCGGCAGTCCGACAGAATCTCGGCGATGTACACCAGCCCGTGAAGGCCGAACCTTTCAGCAACTTTGTGCATTTGCGGCACTTCATCGGCGGGCAGGTCCAGCCCCTTGGCCTCACCACCCGAAGCGGCAAGCAGCATCAACAGGCGTGTCAGCGACACCAGCGAGCCCAGCACTTCGGCCACGTCCTTGCCGCTGTCAAAGACTTCTTCGGCAAAGCGCAGACCAAAGGCCGCGTCGCCGCGGGCCAGCGCGTTCAACAGTTCGACCAGTCTGGGGCGGCTGATCAGGCCGAAAACTTTTTCCGCGTGCTCCAGTGTCGGCCGGTCGCCGGCAAAGGCCACAAGCTGGTCCAGGCGCCCCAGCGCGTCGCGCAGGCCGCCCTCGGAGATTTCGCAGATCGCGCGCAGCACCTCGGGCGCGACGTGCAGTTTTTCGGCGGCGCAGATTTCACCCAGACGCGCGACCATTTCGGCCGTGGTTACGCGCCGCACGTCGTAACGCTGGCAGCGCGAGAGAACAGTTTCGGGGATTTTTTCGGGGTTGGTGGTGGCCAGAATGAACTTCACGTGGGCCGGGGGTTCCTCGAGCGTTTTGAGCAGCGCGTTGAACGCGCTGGTCGAAAGCATGTGGACTTCGTCAATGATGAACACGCGGTAGCGTCCACGCGCGGGCCGCGTATCCACGCTTTCCAGGCGCTGACGGATGTCGTCCACGCGCGAGTTGCTGGCCGCGTCCATTTCGATTACGTCCAGGTCTTCGCCGCGGGCGACGTCCTTGCAGCTTTCGCATTCGCCGCAGGGCTCGGCGTCGTCGCCGCGCCGCGCGCAGTTCAGCGCCGAAGCCAGCAGCCGCGCCGAAGTGGTCTTGCCCGTGCCGCGCGGGCCGGTGAACAGAAACGCCTGGGCCACGCGGTTGGTCACAATCGCGTTGCGCAGCGCGTTGACCACGTGCGGCTGGCCCACCAGGTCGGCAAAGCGACGGGGGCGGTACTTGCGCGCCAGCACGGTGTAGGCTTCGGTCATGGGTCGCGCATTGGACTCGCGCGACGGGCCAAGGTCAATCAGGCTTTCATCGGCACCGCGTGCATGCCCGAAATCAGCACGTAGGCCCAGTTGGCGGCAAACAACAGACCGACCACAACCCACAGCGCGCGGGTCTGGCCCGGCGTGGCCTCAAGCTGTATGCGCCGCCGCAGCGGCAGAACCAGAAACAGAAAACTGCCAGCGCCGTACAGCATGGCGGCCAGAATCAGCAGCGCCAGCGGGTTGTAGCGCAGGGCGGCCTCAAAGTGCCCCAGCGCCAGCGAGCCCACTGCGCGTGTGCCGCCGCACAGCGGGCAGGCCAGCCCCAGAAACTTCAGCGGGCTGCCCAGCGGTACCTCCAGCGTGCCTGAAAGCCACAGCGGCAGATACACCGCCGCCGCCGCCAGAATCAGCAGCGAAAAACCCTCCCACGGGCTGGGCACTCGCTTCACGTCACGGGCAAGCGTCAGGCGCACCGGCGCAGTGTAGGTCGCACCGGCCTAGGGTGCCAAGGCCTCGATCAGCCTCAGGCGGGCGGCGCGCCAGACGGCAATGTCTTTGGTGTAGTCGTCAAAGCCGCGGCAGACCGACTGCATGATCTCGTCGGCCAGCGCCGGGTTTTTGCGCTTCAGCGCGCGCCACAGCTCAAGGTCTTCCAGCCCGATGCGGTGGGCCTCCATGCGCTGGCCGGGCCAGGGGCCGGTGTGCAGGTCGCCGTCGTAGGCGATGTGCGAGTCGCCCGCGGGCAGGCGCCGTTCGTCGCCCTCGCCGCCGTGCTTCTGGTTGCCCACGGCAAACGGGTCTTCGTTCCACTGGTTCAGGCCCCAGTGCAGAAAGCCGTCCAGGCCGAATTTCGCGCAGGCCCAGCCGATCAGCAGCGGGCGCAGCGGTTCAAAATCCAGCAGGCGGTTCATCCAGTTGCCGCCGGGATGCAGGCAGGTGTAGACCCAGACGCGGTCGCCGTTTTTGCGCTGGCGTTCATAGAACTCGCGGCCGCGCTGGTAGTCGTGCACCTTGGGTACCCAGATGTCCACGCTGCCGGCCAGGCTGGTGTCCATCACGGCGTCAATCGTGGGTATGCCGGGCATGTACTTGCGCACCATGCCCGTCAGCACGCGGTAATCCTGGGCGTTTTCGGGTATCGGCTCGTCGGTGACATGCTGGATCCAGCGGTTTTCCCAGCCGTTGGCTTTGATTTCTTCCATCAGTTGGCGGCAGGTCAGGGCCAGCAGGTCGTTGCCCTCGGGCGAAGTGCCGCGTTTGCCCCAGACCTGAAAGTGATCGGCAAACCACTCGCCGTTGGCGCGCGCCGCCAGGTGCCCGCCCTCAAGCCACCAGATGCCTTCTTCGGTCAGCAACTGCACCAGCTTGCGCAGGCGCTCGCGGTTGAGCACGGGGTTCTCGCCGGGCCCCGGGCCGGGCGTCACGCCGTCAAACACCAGCCACAGCCAGATGCAGAACGTGTTCTGGCGCGCGCGGTGCAACAGCTTCACGTAGCGGCGAATCGCCGCCCAATGTTCGTCCGACCACGGCTTGACGCCGTAGCGTCCGGCGCCGTAGCCCCAGTCCATCCAGTTGGTGTAACCGAACGTGTCCTTGCCCGGCGGCGGCACAACCACCCCGTGCACATGCAGCGCAAACCGGAGTTCCAGTCCGCCCACAAACAGCGTAACGTCGCGCTTGCCGGGTTTGGCGCCGGCCGCAACTTCGAACTCCGCGCGCAGGGCCATAGTCGCGGACGTGATTGCCACCGGCGAACTCACCGGCTGGTACGCGTCGTAGGTGCGGAACGGAGCCTTGCGCGTGACGTGCGGATTTTCGTTGTTGGGCTTGCGCGCGGTGGTCCAGCCCTCCAGCCCGGTGTTGAAGGCCACAGGCACGTCCACCAGACGGTACCAGCGCAGCGGCAGGTCGTCGGCGCCACTGGCGCGCAGGGCCAGCGTTTCGCCCACGGGCGCGTGGTTGACCAGCACGTGCACTGCGGCAAAGGAACCGCGCGGGGTGTCCACGCGTGACGGCGCGGGCGAGGCCGCGTTCTCATCCGGATACAGCCGCACCAATTCGTCCACCAGCACGGCGGACAGGCGCGGTGCTTCCTGCGCGCGGGGCACATGCACCACGGCCAGCAGCAGCAATCCAGCAAACAACCAGCGCTTCATCGGCCTTCCTTACTTTGAGCCCCAGCATTAGCGCGGGGGCCCTTTGCGCCTTGAGCCCCAAGCGTCAGCGCGCGGGGCCAGAGCCTCCCTCAACTCTCCACCTGCTTGAATCTCTCCCGATTGTCCTGCTCATACAGCGTGTAGTGCACAGCATGGGCAACCGCCTTGGCCGTGAACAGCCTGTGTTTACTTCCGTCGTGGGTCCATACCCTTTGATCGGGGCGCGCCCATCCAGCCTCGCGAAGCCGACGAGTCGCGTAGGCCTTGATGTCGTTGTGAACCTTGTCCACTGTAGCCGCGGCGGCGATCACAACGTGAAGGTGATTCGTGCGCACGTTGGCCGCGAGCAGTCTCCAGCCGCGATGACCGCATACTTCTTCAATGGTTCGATGAACAATTTCGCGGGCCTCTGCATCAAGAATGACCGGTGGGTGCTTGAGCTTCTCGGCGTTGGCCTGTTTGCGGGCTTTGTTGCCCGGAGCCAGCGCCTGGCCGTGAATGTTGTGTTCGTCATCTATGACTGCCGCGATCGTCGCCCGGAAGCCAGGTGCCGTAAGTTGTGATGGTGATGAAAAAGGCCAGTGGTTGCATGGACGGACCTCACGACCTCGCGCCTGCGGCGCGTGCCCCCGCGTTTACGCTTGGGGCTCAAGTGCGCTTTCATTCCACCAGGTAAAACTTTTCCAGGCCTTCGCGCAGGCTGTTGATCTGCACCAGCTTGAATCCCGAAGGCGGGCGCACGTTCTCGCCGCGCAACCTTGGCACCACGGCCTGGGTAAAGCCCAGTTTGGCGGCCTCGTCCAGGCGCGACTGCATGTGGCTTACGGCGCGGATTTCACCCGCCAGGCCGACTTCGCCGATGAACACCGTGGCCGGTGGCAGCTTGGCCTCGGTGGCGCTGCTGGCCACGGCGAAGCTTGCGGCAAGGTCAGCCGCCGGTTCTTCGACCACCACGCCGCCGACGATGTTCAGGTAGACCTCCAGCTGGCTCAGCTTCAGCCCGGCGCGGCGTTCCAGCACCGCCAGCAGCATGTGGGCGCGGTTCTGTTCCAGCCCGGTCACGCGCCGGCGCGGGCTGGAAAGCGGGCTGGGGCTGACCAGCGCCTGCACTTCCACCAGCAGCACGCGGGTGCCCTCGGCCGCGGGCAGAATCGCGCAGCCTGAACGCGTGTTGTCAAACTCGTCCAGAAACACCTTGCTGGCGTTGGCGACCTCGACCAGCCCCTCTTGCCGCATCTCAAACACGCCCAGTTCGCCGGTGCTGCCGAAACGGTTCTTGCTGGCCCGTAACAGGCGATAGGCCTGGAACTTTTCGCCTTCAAAGTTCAGCACCGTGTCCACCATGTGTTCCAGCGTGCGCGGGCCGGCCACGGTGCCCTCTTTGGTGACGTGGCCGACAATCACGACCGGCGTGCCGGTGGATTTGGCCTGCATAATGATGCCCGCGGCGCATTCGCGCACCTGGCCCACGCTGCCGGGTGCGCTGGGCAGTTCCTGGTCATACAGGGTCTGGATGCTGTCAATCACGCACAGTGCCGGGCGCAGGTGCGCCACATGGTTGCGGATCGCGTCCATGTTGGTTTCGGCCACCACGAACAGGGCGTTGCCCAGGCAATCCAGCCGCTCGGCGCGCAGCTTGACCTGTTCAGCACTTTCTTCGCCGGTTACGTACAGCACCGGCCGGCCGTGGGCCTCGGCAAAGCGGTGTGCGGCCTGCAACGTGAGTGTGCTTTTGCCGATGCCGGGGTCGCCGGCCAGCAGCACCGCGCTGCCGGGCACAAAGCCGCCACCCAGCACGCGGTCAAACTCGCCAATGCCCGTGGCCAGCCGCGATGCTGCCAGCGGTTTCACTTCGCGAATCGGTGTGGGTTTGCCGGCTTCGTTCAACGCCGCGCGGCGCGAAGGCTTCAGGCTGCTGGTGTCAATTTCTTCGACCAGTGTGTTCCAGGCGTTGCAGCCGGGGCACCTGCCCAGCCACTTGGGCGAGTTGTAGCCGCACTCGCGACAGGCGAAAACGACTTTGGCTTTCTTGGCCATGGGCTACTGCCCTTCGTAGCCTTGCCAGTGGCCGCTGGGGCTGGGGCCCGTGTCTTGCGGGTAGACCACGCGACCTTCGATCACCACGTCGGGGCCCACGGTGCGGGTCTTCACATGGTCAAACGTGATGGCCTTCTCGACGGTGGGAACGCCGGGGCCTTCCACGGGCGTGGTCGCGGCCTCGCCGCCGAAGATTTTGGGGGCGATGAAGATCTTGATGCGGTCAATCGCGCGTTCACGGAACGCGCTGGCGAAGATGGCGCCGCCGCCCTCGATGATGGCGCTGTTCACGCCGCGTTCGCCCAGGTCGTGCATGATCTCGATCCAGCGCAGGTGCTGGCCGTGCTTGGCCAGCAGGATCACGTACACGCCGGCTTCCTCAAGCGCGGCCAGGCGGTCTTCGGGCGCGTCGTCGGCGGCATAGACGAACACCGGCGCGTCATTGGCGCTTTTCACCAGGTTGCAGTCCAGCGGGATTTCGGCCCGCGTGTCCACCACCACGCGCAGCGGCTGGCGGCCCACGTCGCCGCGCGCTGTCAGCAGCGGGTTGTCGCGCTTGACCGTGCCCACGCCGCAGATGATTGCGCCGGTGCAGCCGCGATCGTAGTGCACTTCCTTGCGCGCCTGTTCGCCGGAAATCCAGCGCGCGTCGCCGGTGCGGGTGGCGATCTTGCCGTCCATGGTCATGGCCCACTTGGCCGTCACCAGCGGCCGCCCGCGCGTGGTGTGCGTGATATAGGCCGCGTTCAGTTCGCGGGCTTCGTCGCCGCATTCGCCGACTTCAACCGCGATGCCGGCCTCGCGCAGCATGGCCACGCCCTTGCCCTGCACATGAGGGCTGGGGTCTTCGGTGGCGATCACGACGCGCTTGAGCCCGGCCTTGATGATTTCAGGGGCACAGGGCGGGTTGACCTTGCCCTCGTAGGTTGCGCAGCAGGGTTCGAGCGTCAGGTACATGGTGCCGCCCCTGGCGCGCACGCCGGCCTGCTTCAGGGCGTTGGCCTCGGCGTGGGCACCGCCGTAGGCTTCGTGAAAGCCCTCGCCGACCACGAGGTCTTCCAAAGTGATCACGGCCCCCACCATGGGGTTGGGGGCGACATAGGGCTGGCCCCGGCGCGCCAGTTCCAGCGCGCGCCACATGAATCGGCGATCCTGCGGCATGGGGGCTTTATAGCGCAATACGGGCAAGGTCGGAAGTTGGTCTCGCGGGGCGGTAGTCAGAACTCCGAACACCCGTCCCTATTCACTGTTCCGCACCGCCCTGAAGCCCAGCGCCACCACGCCGATCGCCGCGCCGCAGGCCCCGCCCCAGAAAAACAGCTCGCGCGAATCCAGCCAGCCGGCGCCCAGAACCGCGCCCGTGGCAAAGGCGCTCAGGGCCGTGAAACCCTGCACCGTGATCGCCACCAGCGCAAAGATGCGCCCCAGCCGCTGCGGCGGGTAGTGGCGCTGGATCAGCGTGGTGCGGCCCACGGTGATCAGCGGAATCGTCAGCCCGTGCACGAAAATCGCCGCCAGGAACATTTCAAAGCTCTGCAGCCACAGAAACGGCACGTACGTAATCCCGTCCAGAATCATGCCCGCGATCACCAGTTGACCGGTGCGGAACCGCCCGCCCAGCCGCGCGATCAGCAGCGTGCCGCACAGCCAGCCCAGGCCCAGCACGGCCTCGAACACGCCGTAGGCCCAGGCCTCAAGCCCCAGGTAGTTGCGGATCAGAAACAACCCGCCGACCAGCGCCGGGCCCATGATGAAGAAGTTGTCCATGGCGGTGAGAAACAGCAGCCCGCGCAGGCGCGCGTCCACCACGGCGGACTTCAGGCTTTGGCCCAGTTCACGCAGGCTGGAGTCGCGGCCGGCCTGGCGCGGCGGGCCGGGCGGCACACGGATCAGCAGCAGACAGACAAAGCTGACCACAAAGCTGGCGGCGTCAAACACCAGCAGCCAGGCAATGCCGCCGGGGCCCAGCGCGCCCAGCACACCCGGCGAAAGCAGCAGACCCACCAGCCCCGCACCCAGAATCACCGCCAGTTGCGTGCTGGTCTGAAAGAAGCTGTTGACCTGCAACAGGTTGCGGCCCTGGGCCAGTTGCGGGATCAGCGCGTCGCGCGCCGGGTTGAACACCGTGGCAAACAGGTAACTGCAGAAGGCCACCAGCGGCAGCACCCACCACACCAGCCCGCCGGCGAAAAACAGCAACGGCACAAGCCCCACCACACAGGCGCGTACAATATCCGAGACCAGCATCAGGCCGCGGCGCGAGAACCGGTCCACCAGTACGCCCGCATAGGCCCCGAACAGCAGAAAGGGCAAGGCATCCATGGTGCGGGTCAGCCCGACTTCGAACTCGGCCCCGGCCCCCAGCAGGTAGATGACCAGAAAGCCGATGCAGGTTGAAAACACGGAATCGCCCGTGCCCGAAACAAACTGTCCCAGCCAGAGCAGAAACAGGTTCCGCCCCCGGCCCGCCGGTTGTGCCGAATCACCCATGCGGCGCGGAGTGTAGAAGAGAGCCGCGACGGCGGTACTAGTCCTTCGGGGGGATGTTGAACTCGGTCAGCTTGATCTTCGAGTAGCCGTGAAGCTCCTCTTCGGTGATGATGCGGATCCCCGGCAGGTCAGGGCTCAGGCCGAACACGACCGGCAGCTCACTTCCGCGTTTGCTGGATTCATAGATCACGACGCGAATCTCGCGCTCGCCCAGTTTCATGGTTTCTTGCCTCACTTTGCCCACCGGCAGCATGGCAATGCGATCCAGATAGGTTCGCCAGGTCAGCTTGGTCGTTAGTTCATCTCGAACGCCCTCGGCGGTACGGATGCATTGGACGCTGTAACCAACTTCGTCTGCAGCGGTCACTGTCCAGTGCTGGTCTTGCTGGATCGTTCCACCTTCGTCCAGCGTGATCACCTGGCTGTAACGCCAGGTCATGCCCACCTTTACAAAGGCCTTGGCCTGTTCGGCCGAGAATGGTGCGCGCCAGCCCCAGCCGGGCTTCCAGGCCGACCAGTCGAGCTGCGGCTTGGCGTCGCTGCCGAGTTCCTTCAACTCAACCCGGTCCGACCTTGCCTTGTCGGCCTTGTTCGTGCGGGTCTCGACCAGCGGCTGGCCAAATGGCTGGTCTTGTGCTTCGAGGGTTTCGACCAGGGTCTCGCGGCGGTTGTGAATCTCGGAACGCGTGATAGTCGTGGCCTGCCACTTGCGACCGGCGACTTCCACGGTGGCCATCTCGGAACGACTGAGTTCCGTGATCGCACCTTGAGGCACGTAGGGCATGACCCCAAGTTGCGGCTGGGTGCCGACGATACCGACGTGGCGCGCCATCAGTGCGCCAAGCTTGCCGTCGGTGAACTCGAACTCTACGGCTTCCACCACGCGGTTGCGTTCGCGCTGGGCGAAACACTCAATCACTATGCGCCCCTGCTCAAGCTTGACCACCGTCAGCCGCCGAAAGCCGTAACTGGCCCAATCGCCAACTTTGGCGTCGGGGTGAAGGCCGACGTGCGCCGCGACGGTCAACCCACCAGAGATCGCCTGGCGCAGGTCGGCGGTTTCGAGTTCTTGCACCAGCTTGTCGTGCAGCGCGCGATCTTCGGCCTCGGTCAGCGCGGGCACATCGGACCAGTCCAGCATTGGTTCGCTGGAGTCACCAACGCTAACCATGTCGTGTACAATGGCGATGGTGCCTGCCGTTTCAGTCTCGACGCGCAGATCTTCACGAAACCAGTTCTCGACTGATGTCCATACGCGTTGAATCGAGTGTGGCGGCTGCCCCTCGTCGGCCTCTGTTGGCCAGTACTTTCGCACATGCAGCTTGGCCTGCCACTTGCGACCGGCATGCTCATAATCCGGCAACTCCGAAGTCGTATCCCGGTAGTGCATGCCGCCCGAAAGCCCGACAGCATTAGACGGCGGATCGCTGATTGTGGCCGGCACGGGTTTCTCGCCTGCCTTGCCAACCCAGGCGCGCCGGACGCGACGTGCCAGGGGGCCCGTGAATTCGACTTCGCGGGCAATGACAACGTTGCTGCCGGCCAGGCGTTGTTCGATCACACACACGTTGCCGCGCAACGAAGCGATGCACCAGCTGAATCGCTCGCCCTTGGCGTTCTGGTAGGCCGCGAACTGTCCTGCCTGCGGGGACTCATGAATCCGGCCGAAGTACGTGTCCACGGTCTTGCGGCCGCTGCCGTAGTCACGCAGCAACAGCCGGTCTTCGATGTCCCGCGCCACATCATCGTTGTTGTTCTGGGCACCAACAGCGTCGGTGTTCGTGGAGATCGCAAACAACACCAACAGCGCGGATGAAATGAGCAAGTGTCGCATCACCGCAGTTTACTTTTCCCTGCCGAATTTTTCCCCGGGCGGGCCTCATTAACGTTCAGCCTGTTCATCCAGCGGGGTTGCGCCGGCGTTTTGGCAGGCTTGGCGCATCTCTTCGGTCTTGCGTTGCAGCCAGTCCACATCGCCGATTGCGCGCAGTGTGGCCGCGGCCTGTTGCCAGGCCTGGCGGGCCTGCTGCGGACGGCCCAGCACCAGCAGGCACAGGGCGTGGTCAGCGCCGTGGATGCCGGCGAACCGGCGGTTACTGCTGGCCCGGTGCAGTTCCAAGGCGCGTTCCAGCTTGCGGGCACGGCCTGATCGGGTGTGTCGGCAACCGCGCGGCGGTTTGACCAAAGTATGACTAATGGGGGGGGGGTGGCTTGTGACATTCGTGGGATAAGCTTGCGGAAACCTGTGGAGATCCGCATGGCTTCGCTTGGCCCCAATTCCGCCCATGCGGCCCAGTTGTTCCAGTGGCCCGGCATACGCCAGGACTTTCCGTTCAAGGCCCAGATCACGGACGTGCTTCCGTACTACGACGTTCAGGGCGGGTCGGTGCGAACGGCGACAGTCCCGATCTTCGACATCAACAACTTCGCCGACATCGTGCCCTTTTGCGAAGAGATCACAGACCGCACGCGGCAACCCGAAGCCCGCACCCACGAGTTCGCCGAAATCGGCAGCAGTTACGAAGTCTGCTACACGGCCCAGGACCCGCGCAGCTTTCCCAACGACCAGGACGCCGAGCAAGGCAAGTTCGCCACCGACACGGTCATCTACAAGCACCTGCAGATGCTGGATGACGGCACGGCGGGCGTGGGCAGTTTCGCCGGGCTGGCCGCGCAGGTGGACCCATCGAAAATCTACGGCGCGCCGGGCCTGTTCGCCCCGCTGGATGTCTGGCAGCGCTTTCGCCTTGGCGTAGCACCAACAACGGCTGGCTGCCGGTGATCATGGGCAACGAAAGCGCGCTGCTGGCGTTTCTCAAGGCCAACAACCTGCTGGGCCTGAACCCGGACATGCTGCCGCACGGGGCACCGGACGGGCGCGGCGGGTGGGAAGACACCCGGGTACCGTCGCTGATCGGCGCCAAGTTCCTGCTGAACAACTGCATCAAGGACCGGCTGACGCCGGGCGGCGCCAAGGTCACCAACGTGTACTGCATGCAGCTTGGCCCCGGCGGGGTGTTCTGCATCAAGCCCGCGGGCCGGCCGAACATGATCACGCGGCGCGAAACGATCATTCCCGGCAAGAGCCGCCTGTATGTAGACTATACGCTGACTGTGGGCCTGGTTGTGGCGGCCAAGGGGGCACTGACGATGCTGAAGGACATTCTGGTGGCCGAAGCCCCGCCGGCGTAAGGATTGCGGGCGTCTCGCCCGCCCTGGAGAGCCGTCCATGAAAGAGAGCGGCGACAATTGCCTTACCTGCCGCCACCCGGACGGAATCCCGCCCGAGCATCTGGATCTCATGCGCGCCAACGCTGCCAGACCTGACGTCCGCGCCCGGTTTGCGGCCAACATGGCGACAGAAGGTACCGGGTTCTTCAGGCAGGCAACGCCGGTAATGCTCCCGCCGGAACAAACATCGGCGATGCTCCCCAATGGCCCTGCTGTCGTCGGCCTGTTTGCCCCCGGACAGCGCCCTGCATTCAACCTGCCGTCACGAAACGAAAACGGTGCGACTTTTCTGCGCCTGCATGGCCCGGAGAGCCTGCCCAATGTCGGCCGGCCGCAATACCTGTGGCAGATGCGCCATCCGACAAAAAACATCCGCGACCCGGCCACCCGCGCCGCCCTGAAAGGGCAGCCCTTGACGGAAAGCATCTTTCAGATACGCAACAACGATGCGGCTGGAGAAAACAAGAAGGAAGACCCCGGTAACCCCAAATCAGGAAGTGCTGAGGCTGAATTCAAATCGAGAGACTACATTAGAACGGACAAAGCAGACTGGGGCTACTCGCTGCCATCGGGGGACTTAACTGACGAAGCCAAAGAAGCAACGGATCCGAAGTACTACGCTTTCACGCAACTGTGGAAAGAGCTTCCAGACCCTCCAGCCAAGACCAAGATCAGCTGCCCAACATCGAAGTGGCTGAGGTTCCGACTCGATGTTCACTGGTGGGTGACTGATTCACTGGGTCGAGCGAGCTCGTTCGACGACGCCTTGAAGCTTGGAGATGGTTCCATTGCAGGCAACCCTGCGGACGAGGCGCAGTTGAACTCGGACGCACTCAAGCTCAAGTGCGCAAGTTTTCTTCAATCTACCGTTGATCTCACATGCCAAGATCCGTGCAAAATGAAGGTTTTGGATGTATCGCCGCGTCGCTACAGAGTACTTGTCGGGATTTCTGTTACTGAAGAGAAACTCAACGGCACGAGCGAGTATGTGGTTACACGAAATGAGTTGCACGAGTTGCAATGCGGGGTTCTGGTGGTGTGCGAACTTCCTTGAGCGTAAGGACTGTACCGCTGACAGAGTTTCAACCCCAGCGTTGGCGAGTATTGCATGATTGTAGGAGGCCACCCATGCGGACCAAGTGCGCGTTTGTGTTGGTGATGGCCGCTGTGCTGAGTCTTTCCACGACAGTTGCCGAACACGTCAATCCGCGGCATGACGTGCGCGACAACCGTGCCAATGCCGATGTGCTGATCAACCAAGAAAAAGAACCAAAGCCGAACCCCCCGGCGCCGGATAAACTTGATACCTTTCCGTGGATCATCGTGGATACCTCAAAGGGCGTAATCCGTCTGAACCGGAGCACAGGCCAAGCGTCACTGATGGTGCAGTCGCCGGAAAAAAAGATTGAATGGGCGCCAATTTCGGAATCAGTCACGGAGCAGACCGAAAGGGAGCTACGGATCATCAGCCGCGAAAAGCGCATGATCACGGCAGTGCGTGGAGCGACACTAACATCGCGCCACGAGGGCGCGCCGTGCATGCGCGTCAAGGGTGAATCACTGGAGTTTCTTGGTCTCATGGATGAGGATATTATTCTTTCCGTCAACGGCGTCCCCTGCAAGAGCAATCTGGAGAACGCGATCTCAGAACAATGGCACGGAGAAACCCGAAGAGCGATACTTCAGGTCTACCGCAACGGAGGCACATTCAACTTGGGGATTCCGGCGGTTGAGTAAGTGTAGTGCTCCCCTGAAGTCAAGCCACCTGGTTTGCTTGTTGGGCCCGGAACTGTTCCGGGCTCATGTAGTTCAATGACTGGTGCGGCCGCTCTGAGTTGTAGAACCGGATCCAGCCTGCCACGGCTGCTCTGGCCTGTTCAAAGTCGGTGAAGTTCTCAAGCCACACGCACTCCTCTTTCAGGCTGCGGAAGAACCTTTCGATCATGCCGTTCTGCTCGGGCGTGTAGGGCGTGACGAACTCTTGGCTGAGCCGATAGTCCTTGCAGGCAGCCCGGAAGCGCTTGCTCTGGAAGATCAGCCCGTTGTCGCTGCGGATCACCGGCGCTGTATATCGCTCCTCTTCAAGGTGACCGGAAGGCTCTACATCAACCTGGACCGAAGCCTGTTTTAGGAGACCCTGCCAATGGCAGGTTACTTTCCGCGGCCGAACTCTTCACCCGGCGCCGGGGCCAGCACCAGAAGCCGCGCGCAGACCTCAGAAAGCGCATCCGTCGCGGCCTCGCGCAGTGTCACCAGCGCCAGGCTGTCGGCGGTGTTGCCGGGCCGGCCCTCGCGCAGCAGCCCCGGCACGTACTCAAACAGCACCCGGCCGTCGGCGTGGTCCACCAGTTTCAGCTTGCCGCCGGTGCGGGCTTTGGGCACTTCGCCCTCAAGCCAGGTGCTGACGCTCAGGCTGCCCTCCAGCCGCAGGCGGTATTCGCTGGGCCGTTCACTGGCACGGGCCAGCTCGATTGTCAGGTTGCGGCGCGTGGCCCACTGCTGAAGGCCGGGCACGAAGTAGCGTTCAAAGCCGGTCTTTTTGTCGTCCACTACTTCCTCGACATTGACCACCAGTTCTACGTTGTGGCGGCAGGGCAGTGTGAACTGCCAGGCCCAGACCGGCACGGCAATACCCGTGGGCTGGGGTGTCATCTGGTTCAGATCCATCTGGCAGCGCACCAGACCAAACGGGTCGCCGCCGGGCACAACCTGCAGCACCGTGCAGGTGGCGCGGCCGGCGGCGTCGGTGGCGGCGTCGCCCTGCACCACGCCGCGCAGCCCCGGCGGCAGGCTCCACAACAGCGGAATGTTCGCCAGGTCGGTGCCGCGAAAACGCGCCTTGAGGGTAAGCGGCCGGGCCAGCCCGCCGCCAAAGGCCGCCTTCTGGCCCGCGCCGCCCTGTTCCAGCCGCACCAGACCGGGCAGTTCCCAGATCGCCAGCGCCGCGTCCTCGGCCGCGGCCAGCGCGGGTTTGTCCACCGCGCCCTCGGCCAGCAGCCGCAGCGCCAGCACCCGCGCCGCCAGCACAAAGGCGCGCGCGGCGGTCTGCACGCGCGAGCGCAGGTCGCCGGCGGTGTTGGGGTCGGGCGCGCCGGCCAGCGCCGCGCGGGCGTCGGCCAGCATGCCCGCGGCGCGCAGGCGCAGATCGCCCTTGTGAATGGCGCGCAGGGCCACGAACTCAAAGCCGTTGCCCGCCAGGTCGCGGCGCACGGAATCTTCAAACTCGCCCAGTGTGAACCACGCCGCGCGTTCGGTGACCAGCGACGCGAACTGGGTGCCCTGCAGCATCCCGCCGTCCTGGGCCAGCGCGTGGGCCACAATTGCCTGTTCCAGGCGCGCCGTCGCGGCGGACTCGGCGGCGTCTTTGGCCGCGGCGCTGCCAAAGCCCAGCAGATGCGTCTGGGCCGGGTATTCGGGGTGCACCCCTGTGCGCGCCCAGGGCGGCACATCCACGCGGTTCATACCCACGCCGGGGCGCGGCCCCGGCTGCGCGCAGGCCGCCAGGACCAGACAGGCCAGAAAGAAAAGGACCGGACGTGCCACCAAGGTTTTGTACGGGGCAAAAGGCAGGGAGTACGTAATATTGGCTTTCGCGGCCGCCGTGGCAAGCACAGTTCCCCCGCGGATCCCGGCGCGCCCGACAGGAGACCCGGCATGAAACCCCTTGGCGCGCTGCTGGCTTTGGCCGGCCTTGGTCTGGCGTGGCAACTGGCGGTGGCCCAGGACGCCCCGGCCACGCGCTTTCTGGCCCCGAACCTGGACAGCATCTGTGAAAAAGACGCGCGCCAGGACGTGTTTTTCATGGCAAGCGACGAAATGAACGGTCGCGACACGCTGTCGCCCGAAACGCGCATGACCGCACACTACGTCAAGACGCGCATGCAGCAGGCCGGGCTCAAGCCCGCGGGCGAAAAGGGCACCTGGTACCAGGAAGTCGCCCTGCGCTACAACAAATGGGATACGCCGCCGGCGCTCAGCCTCACCACCGTCGCGGGCGAACGCAAACTGGAATACGGCAGGGATTTTGTGGGCGCCGGCGGCCCCGGCGGCGTGGCGGAGCTCAAGGACGTGCCGCTGGCCTTTGCCGGCTATGCCGTCAATGAACCCACGCGCAACTACAACGACCTGGACGGGCTTGACCTCAAGGGCAAGCTGGCGCTTGTGCTGCGGTACGAGCCCACACCCTGGCGCCAGGGCGGCCGGCGCAACCCCTTTTCACGCGCCAGCTTTCTTCAGACCAAAGAACAACAGTGCAAGGCCGCGGGCGCCGTGGGCATCCTGCTGGTGACCGGCCCGGAATCACTGGGCGCCACCGACAACCGCCGCGACCTGCCCGACCCCGGCGCGGGCGAAAAATCGCCGCCGCTGGAACTGGACCTCAAGGCCGCGGGCGCGCAGCCGGCGTCGTTTCCGTTTCTGCACATCACGATTGCCGCCGCCGACGCGCTGCTGGGCGGCGAGGGCCGGCTGCAGAAGCTGCAGCAGGAGTTCGACCAGGGCAACTTTGCCAACCGGCCCGATCTGGCTGGCGCCAAAGCCAGCCTGAGCATGAAGGCCACGGCCGTGGTGCGCACCTGCCCCAACGTGCTGGGCAAGATCGAGGGCGAACGGGACGAATGGATCGTGTTCGGCGCCCACCACGACCATCTGGGCCAGGGCTACTTCGGGTCGCGTTCGCCCAACAAGATGGGCGAGATCCACAACGGGGCCGACGACAACGCTTCGGGCGTTGCGGCGATTCTGGAAATCGCCGAGGCCTTTGCCACCTGCGGCCGCAAACCGCGCCGCAGCATGCTGTTCATTACGTTCACCGGCGAAGAAAAGGGGCTGCTGGGCAGCCAGTGGTATGTCAAGCACCCCACGGTCCCGCACGACCGCGTGGTGGCGATGATCAACATTGACATGCTGGGGCGGCTGAACAACAACGAGATCGCCATGCAGGGCACCGGCGCCAGCAAGTTTCTGCTGCGCCATTGCCAGGAAGCCGCGCCACTGTTTCCGGAACTGCGCGTCACCATGACCACGCGCGCGCCGATTCCGGCCAGCGACCATTGGCCCTTCTTCAGCGAAGCCGGCATCCCCGTGCTGTTTCCGATGGGCGCGATCCCGCCCGAAATGCACACCAACCTGGATGACCCCGAAACGATCAAGTACGGGGGCATTGTTCTGGGCGCGCGCTATATGGCCGAAATCGCCTGGCGCATCAGCGAAGACCCCGGCTATGCGGACTACATCGGCCCGGTCAAGACCGCCGTGGGCCCCGACGGCAAACCCCGTGACCCCAGCCAGCCGCCACCCAAGAAACCCAGCGAGGCCAGGGAAGAAGATTTTTCGCACAGATAGCAATAGGGTAAGTCGCTGAAGTGACACGTATTTTCCATTGTGATCACTTTCCGTGACCGGGGCATGACAATTTGCTTGAAACCTGCCTCGGCCCGGCCTAACCTTCCGGCATCGAAACACACCCCAGCCTGAACCGGCCACCGGCCGGGCGTGGAGGTTGCCGTCGTGGGACGGCACAGGCCGGGTGTCACGCGGAGAGTTCATCATGCTTCGAGCCATCTGTCTTTTGGTCGCACTGGCAACAGGAACTGCCCTTGCCGCCCAGCAACTTACGGAAACGTTTGACTCATTGGCCGTCGGTACAGCAGGAGTCCCGACCGGATGGACCCAAAATAACTTGTCAAACCCGGTTGGGTCCTTCCCAAGCTGGTTTGGCGGTAACAACGTCTTCGCACCCCACGCTGGCGCCAACCACATTGCGGTCAACTTCAATTCGGGCGGCTCGTCACCCTGCACTATCAGCAACTGGCTGATTTCACCGGCGGTGCAACTGCAGAACGGTCAACAAATCACGTTCTATACCCGTGTTGCTACGGGTGGCGGCGTCTTCCCGGATCGTATGCAAGTGCGGCTGAACCCCTCGAACACGACAAACGTCGGGGCCAGCGCAACATCTGTCGGCGACTTCACGATCCTGGCCTTGGACATCAACCCCACCTATTCAACCACCGCATACCCTGAGGTGTGGACACTTCAGACGATTACCGTCAGCGGCATCACGGGTACGGTCACAGGCCGTGTCGCATTTCGTTACTTTGTCGAAGACGGTGGCCCTTCTGGAGCAAACTCCAACTACGTTGGTATTGACGAGCTGGTCATCGGCGACCTGCCGGTTACCACAACGCCGGTTGTAACTGTCAGCTCCAGTGGTTCGCCCTCTGAGCCCAGCACAAACGGCACGTTCACGTTCACGGCGACTCCGGCGCCCCTCGGCACAATCAACGTGACAATCACGGTCACCGGTACGGCAACCAACGGTACAGACTACCAGACCATCAGCACCACCGTGCCGATCACCAGCAGTGGAACAGCAACAGTTGCCCTGACGGTGATTGACGATTCCACCGTTGAAACCGGCGGCGAAACCGTCATTTTGACCGTAGTTGCCGGCACAGGGTACACAGTGGGCACGCCGGACAGCGCCCAGCTCACAATCGCAGATGATGACAGCGGTGGCGGGGGCGGCCTGTCTATCACGACCACGGCGCTGCCCAACGGCACCGTCGGCGTGGCCTACAGCTTCACGGTCAACGCCACGGGCGGCACGCCGGCCTACACCTGGGGTGCGGTGGGCCTGCCCGGCGGCCTGAGCATTAACACCACCACGGGTGCCATCACCGGCACGCCGACCACATCGGGTACCTTCCCGGTGACCATTACCGTGACTGACAGCGCCACGCCCACGCCCAACAGCGCTTCCGCCAGCTTCACCCTGACCATCAACCCCTCCGGCGGTGGCGGTGGCGGTGGCGGTGGTGGCGGTGGCGGTGGTGGCGGCGGCGGGTGCGCGGCCGAAACCGGCAACCCGGTGTGGCTGGTTGCCCTGCTTGGCCTTGCGTCGCTGGCGCTGGTTCGCCGGCGCCGCGCGGCGTAACCCGCATTGCAGACACAGACAGGGCCCGCGTTTGCGGGCCCTGTTTCGTTGGCGGGTTTGGCGGCGGCTACTTGCGGCGCGCGGGCTTTTTCTTTTCGCGGCCGTTGTCGGGCGCGGCGCGGTCGGTGTCCAGCACCGCGGGCATGTTCTGCATGCTGAAACCGATCGGCCGGTCCTCGTGCGGCCGGGTCAGCACATTGATGCGGAAAATCGTCTGGTACCGCAGATAGGTGTTGTACGTGTCCTCACAGGTGCGTTCGTCCCGGAACACGCTGACCAGCATGTAGTCGGGCTTGAGCTCCAGAATGTGGCTGACATCCAGCACCTGGCCCGAAGCCAGCACCAGTTCCAGCACCGGCGTCTGGCCGTCCACGGCGCACACCTGGCGCATGTAGTCCACAAAGTGGGTGCGGAAGAACCGCGGGCCGAAGGCGTCCTCGTTGTCCTGTGCGGCGGGGTTTATGGGATAGTATCCAATCACGCTCGGCTCCGGGTTGTATAAGGACACTCACCATACCCGATTTGGCGCCAACATGAAGCTTGGACTGCTGCAACTCAACCCGCTGGTCGGCGACTTCGAGGGCAACACACAGGCGATTGCCCGGGCCGCCCGCGCCGCCGTGGCCCAGGGCGCCGAACTGTGCATCGCGCCCGAGCTGGCCGTGTGCGGGTACCCGCCCCACGACCTGGCGCTGCAACAGGGTTTTGTCGCGGCCAACGCCCGCGCCGTGCAGGCCCTGGTGGAACTGTCGGCCGACCTGCGCTGCGGCCTGCTGTTCGGCTGCGCGATTGCCAACGAAAAACCCTGGGGCAAGCCGCTGCACAACGCGGCTGTGCTGTGCGATTCCGGCCGCGTGATTGCCACCAAGCGCAAGGCCCTGCTGCCCACCTATGATGTGTTCGACGAACGGCGCTATTTCGAGCCCGACTACACCCCCTGCGTGGCCGAGTTCCGGGGCACGCGCCTGGGCCTGCTGATCTGCGAAGACATCTGGACCGACGAATCGCTGCTGGGGCGCCTGGATTACGCGATTGACCCGGCGGCCCAGTGCGTGCAGTCCGGCGTGCAGTTGCTGGTCAACCTTTCGGCCAGCCCCTGGGGCAGCGGCAAACACCGCGTGCGCGAGCAACTGGTGGCCAATGCCGCGCGCCGCACGCGCACATTCACCGTGCTGGTCAACCAGTGCGGCGGCAACGACGATCTGATCTTTGACGGCGCCAGCGTGGCCTGCGACGCCGGCGGGCGCACCGTGGCGCGACTGCCGCTGTTTGCCCCGGACGTGGCGGTTCTGGACACCGCCGGTGCCGCGCCGGTGGCGGTCTGGCCCGCCGACGACCTGGAACTGGAGGTACACGCGCTGGTCTTCGGCCTTGCCGATTACTTCCGTAAGACCGGCCACACCAAGGCGCTGGTCGGGCTTTCCGGCGGCATAGACAGCGCGCTGGTGGCCTGTCTGGCCGCGCGCGCGCTGGGGCCGGCCAACGTGCACGGCATCACCATGCCCACGCGCTTTTCCAGCCAAGGCAGCGTCGAGGACAGCCGCGAGCTGGCCGCCAACCTGGGCATCGGCTTTGAGGTCGTGGACATAGACGCGGCCTTTGAACAGCAGCGCCAACTGGCCGGCTTTCCGGGCGGCCTG
The DNA here is from genome assembly GCA_015075515.1 of Planctomycetota bacterium. GTDB lineage: Bacteria > Planctomycetota > UBA8742 > UBA2392 > UBA2392 > H3-PLA7. The sequence goes on along the minus strand of JABTUE010000001.1, from coordinate 195,577 downwards.
GCCGAAGAAAACGCCCAGGCGCGGCTGCGCGGGCTGGTGCTGATGACGCGCAGCAACGCAAGCGGCGCGCTGGTGCTGGCCACCGGCAACCAGAGTGAGCTGGCCGTGGGTTACAGCACCCTGTACGGGGACATGTGCGGCGCGCTGGAAGTAATCGGCGACGTGCCCAAGACGCGAGTGTTTGAAATGGCCCGGCGCTTTGCCGAAATCCCCGACGCCATCCACACCAAGCCGCCCAGCGCCGAACTGCGACCCAACCAGACCGACCAGGACACACTGCCGCCCTATGACGTGCTGGACCGCATTCTGGCCGCATACCTGGACGAACGCATGAGTATCGAACAGATGGCCGCCCGTGGCCTGGACGAAGCCCTGTGCCGCAAAGTCGTGCGCATGGTCGAGACTGCCGAGTACAAACGGCGTCAGGCCCCCATTGTGCTGCGCATTTCCGGCCACGCCTTTGGCGCCGGGCGCCGCATGCCCGTTGCAAAGAAGCTGGTGTGAGGGGGCAAGGCACGGCAATATCCATCACCGGACGGCCTCCCGAATTTGCGCCGCCGCGTTGCCGCCTTGGGGCCGGTCTGCTACCCTTCCCGCCCCTGAAACGGGTTTGATCGTTTCTTTATGTAGTTAAGACGCGAGGACAGCAGTGGGTCTTGAGAACTACACGCGCGGACAGAAGATCTTCTTTGCCGGCCTGATCATCCTGCTGGCGTCCACGTTCACGGTCACGGGCGCCATGATCGCGATCTTTGATTCGTCGGCCAAGGGCACGCCGCCTGAGGCCGCGAAGTTCGGCGGCGAAAGCATCCGGGCCGTGGACCACCTGCGGCTGCGCCGCACGCTGGGCATCATTGAGCAGCTTGACTACGCGATTTACCGCGCCAGCGACGGCGTTGAAACGCTGTACGCGCGCGTGCCGACACTCAGCCAGCGCGAGATTGACGGCTACAACTACGGCAACGCCACCACGCCCCAGAGCATCAGCCTGCTCAACGTGTGGCCCAAGTGGCAGGACCAGCACGTGTGGTGCCACATGGTGCTGGCGCGCCGCGCGCGCGATGCCGGCATCGAGCCGCCGGGCAACACGCGCGTTTCGGGCGTGCTGCTGCGGCTTTTGAACGAGGGTCGTTCAGAGTTCGAAAAGATCCAGCCCCAGGACCTGCAAAAAGAGTTCAAGAAAATCTTCGGCGACGAACTGACCGACCTGCTGCCCGTGTTCCGCGAAGCTTTGATGATCCGCGACTACGTCGAGGCCCAGATCGCCCAGCAGCGCGCTGGCCTGGACGAAATCGCGCTGATGACCGCCGGCAACACCGAAGAATTCGAGGCTGAGGTCCTGCGCCTGTCCATTGACGCGTTCACCGAACGCGCCCGCGCCGAAGTGCTGCGCGAACACCACGCCTGGCGCGCCCAGAACCACGCTGGCGCGGCGGGCTTTTCCACCCAGGGCTTCGGCTACGACGCGCTGGAAGAAGCCTTTGACAAGAACCGCACCAAGCCCGACTTGCAGGCCGACGCGCGCTTCAGCTTTGACGTGATCCAGGCCTTCCCGGCCGCCCTGCGCGCCGAGGGCGCCGTACCGATCAACACCGACCGCCTGCGCATCACCTATCTGGCCGTGCGCGACGAAATGTTCAAGGCCGGCGACGAAGACCGCAAGAACATTGACGCGCGCCTGCGCGAGGCCCGCGACCGCAAGGCCCTGGACCCGTCCACCCGCGACTGGAACGACGCCAAATGGACGGAATGGGAAAATGCCCAGCGACCCGAGATGCTGCAATACCGCTCGTTCGAAGAGGCCGAACGCGACCTGAAGGAATCGCTCGAGCGCGAAAACGCCGTGCCCGCGGCCCAGGCCGCGATTTCGGCGCTGCTGCGCAAGCTGAACGAAACCAAACGCGTGCGCGAACGCGAACTGAACGCCGACCTGGACGTCACGCGCAAGGAACAGGCCGTGGCCGACGGCGTAAAGTCGTACCTTGAGATCCTGCGCCAGCGCTTTACCAGTCTGGAAGACCAGACCTGGGTCAAGTTTACCGGGCTGTCGGCGCGCGTGCCCGCAACCCTGACCGATTCCGACGTCGAGCGCCTGGCCGGCGACTTCGCCCGCGAACTGCGCAACCTGTCCGGCGAACAGCTTTCCGGCCTGAAGTCCAATGCTTCGATGGTCGCCCAGGATCTTGAGCGCATGCGCAACGACAAGCGCGCCCAGCGCGAGGAATTCGAGGCCAAGGAACCCAAGAAAAACGACCAGGACGAACCCATGACCGCGGCCGAAATCGCGGCCAGACTGCGAGGCTTTGACCTCGAGATTGAGGCGATCAACGAAAAGATTCGCATGCGCGACGCCAAGCTGCCGCCCGTCGAGGCGTTCGTCGAGGCGCTGGAGGCCATGATCACGGCCTATGAACTGGCCGTGCGCCAGATTGGCCAGACGGGCGACCTGGCCCTGCGCTCGGCCACGCTGCGCGCGATGCTGGTCGAGGTTCCGGGGCGGCTGGCGCGCTTTGCCCGCGACCAGGCCGACGTGATTGTGCCGCAGTCGGAAATTGACGATTGGGACGGCCGGTCTCAGTTGATCCAGGCCGACGTGAGCGCCCGTAGCGCCGCGATCCAGAAGGACGCCGCTGATACCCGCAGCCTGAACCTTGAGGAAATGTGCCGCGAGCTGAAACTGACCATGCTCAGCTTCGGCTCAGGCGACAACCTGCTGACGTGGGAACGCGTGGTGACCAACGAAAGCCTGCGTTATCTGGATTTCGTCGAGGGCGCCCGCACGTTCCTGGAGGAACCTTCCAACACCGCCGGCAAGGTCAGCGGCATTCTGGCCATGCCCGGCCGCGGTTACCTGCTGCTGCGCCTGCGCGACAAGACACCCAAATACGCCCAGGGCCGCGCCGACGCCCGTGAACTGGTGCTGAAGCTGGCCGTCATGAACCGCGCGCGCCAGCTTTGCGTGGACGCCATGCGCGAGGTGCGCCGCGACATCATTGCAAACGGCTGGGACGCCGCCGTGGCCCGCGCCGCCGAGAAATACGGCAGCCACTTCCGCGTGATCAAGACCGGCTGGTTCACCGAGGCCATGGACATCCCCGGCATCTACAGCGAAGGCGACAGCGAGCTGCTGGGCTTTTCGTCCATGGGTAACGCCAGCTCGCCTGACCTGCCTCTGATGACGCGCCTGCGCGAATCCCACGCCCGCGAGGGTGTGACCAACATGCTGGCCGACAAGCGCAACGAGGATCCGCTGCGCCGTCTGGAACACGAACAGTGGGCGTACCTGCTGGCGCGCCTGACCAACCGCCGCGCCGTACCCAGACGTCTTGAGGAATCGGCGCTCAAGGAATCCGGTTACGGATATTCTCCGGCCGAAATCTGGCGCAACCGCCACTTGGCCGGCAGCCCGCTGGTGCGTGAACTGATCACCCCCGCGGATCTGCTTAAGGAGACCCCCGTGGTCCTGATCAAGGCCCGTGGCGAGGCATCCAGCGCCGCGAACGAGGCCGCCAAGTGACCCCCGGCGCCACCGCCGTGATTCTGGCCGGCGGCGGCGCCACACGTATGGGCGGCGAAAAGGCCCTGCGTTCGCTGCGCGGGCGCAGCCTGCTTCAGATCGCGCTGGACACGGCCCGCGCCGTGTGCGACGAACTGGTGGTCGCCACCGGCACACGCGAGTTTGCACTGCCCCCCGGCGTGATGGCCGCGCCCGACGCGCCGGAACATCTTGGCGCCGGGCCGCTGGCCGGTGTCGCCGCCGGGCTGGCGGCGGCCTCGCGCCCGCGCGTGCTGGTGCTGGCCTGTGACCTGCCGCACGTGACGCCGGCCCTCGCCCGCGCGCTGCTGGTCGCGCTTGACCACGCCGACGCCGCCTGGTGCCGGCATGATGCCGACGAGCCGCTGCTGGCGGCGCTCAAACGTGACGCCGCGCGCGCCGCCGTGGACGCGGCCTTGCGGGCGGGTCGCCACAAGGTGATTCCGGTCTGGCAGTCGCTGAACGCGTGCGTGATCACCGGTGCGGAACTGGCCGCACTGGGCGACCCGGCGTGGCTGTTTGCCAACGTGAACACGCCGGCGGATCTGGAATCGGCCTGAAACCCGCTTTGCAGCGCAAAGCCGCGTCTGCCCTTGGTTGACCCGCGCCGCCGCGCAATGGTATTGTCCGGGCCATGCCGGGGGCGGCCCAGGTGAGTGACTGCCATGTCTGACGCTCCCGTTGCCCCCAAGACCGACGCCGCCGCCCAGGCCGCCAGAGTGATTCTGGGGCGGCTGTACGCCCCGATCAGCGACGAACTGGCCCAGGTCGAGCGCATGTACCGCGCCGAGCTGACCAGCGACGACCCGTACATCACCAACCTGCTGGCGTACATTGAGGACTACAGCGGCAAAAAGCTTCGCCCGGCGCTGCTGCTACTGGCGGGCAAGACCTGCGGCAGACTCACGCGCGACCACATTGTGCTGGGCGTGGTGGCCGAAATGCTGCACACCGCCACGCTGGTGCATGACGACATTCTGGACGACGCGCTGCTGCGCCGCAAACGCGCCAGCATCAACGCGCTGGCCGGCAACGAAGTCAGCGTGCTGCTGGGCGACCATATTTTCAGCCACGCGTTTGAACTCAGCCTGGACGCCAGCACGCCCGTGGGGGCACGCGAGTTTTCGCGCGCCATGGCCAAAACCTGCTTTGGCGAAATCATGCAGGTGCACAACCGCAACCACTTTGAGCTGGGTGAGCAGAAGTACCTGCAGATTATTGAAGGCAAAACCGCCGAACTGTACGCCACCAGCGCCATGCTGGGCGCGCATTACGCCGGCGCCGACGAAAAAACCGCCCGCGCCTTTTATGACTACGGCATGAACCTGGGTCGCGCGTTCCAGATCATGGACGACCTGCTGGACCTGCTGGGCGAAGAAGCCCTGGTCGGCAAAACCCTGGGCAGCGACATCGAAAAGGGCAAACCCACCCTGCCGCTGATCCGCCATCTGGCCGTGGCGCCCGAACCCGCCCGCGAGGCCGCGATTGCCGCTGCGCGCGGCAACGACCGGCCGCGGCTGCTGCGTCTGCTGCACGACAGCGGCAGCTTCAAGTACGCCGCCGGGCGCGCCGGCGCGTTTGTGGCCCAGGCGAAAAAGGGGCTGGAAGTCCTGCCGCCCTCGGAGTTGCGCGATCTGCTGTGCGAGATCGCCGATTTCGTGCTGTCACGCGAGTTGTAGGCGGCCCGTCGCCCCTACCCGGCACACCGGGCCAAGCTATGCTCCGGGCCAGAGGAACCGCCATGAGCCAGATGCTGGACAAACCCAACATTGAAGCGGGCGAAGACATCACCACGCGCACGCTGCAGATCAACTTCGGGCCGCAGCACCCGGCCACCCACGGCACGCTGCGCGTGAAGATGGAAGTGCTGGGCGAAAACGTGGTCCGGGTGGACCCCGAGATCGGCTTTCTGCACACCGGGTTTGAAAAACTGGGCGAATACCACACCTTCAACCAGTTCGTGTGCACGACCGACCGCATGAACTACATGAGCCCGCTGTGCAACAACTTCGGGTTTGCCCACGCAATTGAGGAACTGCTGGAAATCGAACTGACCCCGCGCTGCCAGTACCTGCGCGTGATTCTGTGCGAACTGTCGCGACTGGCCGACCATGTGATCTGCACCGGGTTGCAGGCCATGGACCTGGGCGCGTTCACCGTGCTGCTGTGGTCGTTTGTCGAGCGCGAAAAGCTGTACGACCTGTTTGAAATGGTCACCGGCGCGCGCCTTACCACCAGCTTTGCCCGCGTGGGCGGCATGATGAAGGATGTTCCCGGCGAGTTCGTGCCGCGCTGCCGCAAGTTTCTGCGCGAGTTCCCCCAGACCCTGCGCGAAATCGAAAAGATGCTGTCCCGCAACCGCATCTTTCTGGACCGTACCGTCGGCATCGCCGCCGTCAACGCCGACGACGTGGCCAGCTACGGCCTGACCGGCCCGATCGCGCGCGCCGCCGGCGTGGCCTATGACGTGCGCCGCGCCCGCCCCTACTGGGTCTACGACGAACTTGACTTTGACGTGATCACCCGCACCGAAGGCGACGTGTTCGCGCGCTATGCCGTGCGCATGGCCGAAATGCGCGAAAGCGTCAAGATCATCAGCCAAGCGCTGGATCGCCTGCCCGGCGGGCCTGTCAACATTGACGACTGGAAGATCGTGCTGCCCGAAAAGGCCGCCGTGTACACCCAGATGGAAAGCCTGATCACCCACTTCAAGCTGACCATGAAGGGCCACGGCCTGAAGACGCCCCGCAACGGCAAGATTTATTCCTGCACCGAGGCCACCAACGGCGAACTGGGCTGGTACATCGAAACCGACGGCTCGGCCGTGGGCTACCGCGTGCGCTGCCGCCCGCCCAGCTACTGGAACTACGGCGCCATGCCCCAGATGGTTCGCGGCGGATACATCGCCGACGTGGTGGCGTGCCTGAGCAGCCTGAACGTGATTGCCGGCGAACTGGATCGCTGACGCTACTTCTTCAACTGCTGGTCCAGGTCCTTGATCGCCTTGGCGGCCTCTTTGGCCACGGCCGGGTCGGCGTCGTTCACCAGCGGCGCCAGCCACGGGCGCGCGCTTTCCAGCTTCAGCCGCCGCAGTTGCTTCACCCCGTCCAGGCGCTCGCGCGCGTCGGCGCTGCGCGTCTTGCCCCCGTACACCGGCACGTAGGCCTCCACATAGCTGGAATCACCGGCGCGGTGCAGAGCATAGGCTGCCTCCCAGGCCACGCTGGCGTCGGCATGGCGGGTAAGTGCCGCCAGTTCCCGCCCCGCATCGGCGTACTTGAGCTTGCCCAGGGTCGCGGCAGCCTTGCGCAGGACCTTGGCGTCGCTGTCGCCAAGCATGGATTGAAGCAGCGGCCCGGCGACGTCGGCCGGCAGATGGGAAAGGGATTCGGCCACCCTGGCGCGCACACTGGCGCTGGGGTCCTGCATCAGGGCGCTGACGGCCTGGGCCAGTTCGGGGTTGCCCATCAGGCGTTCGTCGTCCAGGACATCCAGAATCTGTTCTCTGGCGTCGGCGTTGTCGCCGCCCAGGGCGCGCACCATGGCCGCAATCGCGCCGGCGTCGCCCTTGGCCGCCAGGGCGGCCAGAAACATCGCGGCGCGTTCGGATTTTTCGGGGTCGGCCAGATCGGCCACGGCCTGTTGCCGCAATTCGTCCAGCGGGTGTCCAGACGCGGCTCCGGGCGCGGTTTCGTGCGCGATCTGGGGTGCTGCGTCCGGCGGCGCTTCAGCGTTGGCTTTGGGCGCCTCGACGGCGGGGCTGGCGGGCAACGGCGCCGGCCGGGCCTCCGGTTGCAGCGGGGTTTCGCGGCTTGCCCGCAGTTCGTCCCGCAGGCGGTCGCGTTCGGCGGCCAGATCGGCAACCTGCCGGCGCAGGGCTTCGGCCTCGGGATCGGCGGGCTTTTCAGGCGTTGCCGCAACGCGGCCCGGTGGGCCAACCGGGCGCAGGAACCGGGCCGCGGCAAAACCGGCCGCGCCGGCCAGCACGGCCGCAAGGATGGTCACAAACCATGCGTTGCGGGGCATATCGGGCTCCGTGGCAGACAGACCGGCCCGGCTGTGGCGTCCGCTGGTGCAGGCCGCAGTCTACAGCCCCCGGCGGCGCGAAAACAGTGCACCCCTGTGCAAACCGTGGCCGCCGGCGTTTAATCGCCCCATGGCCAGGGCCAGACTTTCGCATCTGAATGAACAGGGCCACGCCCGCATGGTGGACGTGTCGGGCAAGGATGTCACCGCCCGCAGCGCCACAGCCGAAGCCGTGGTGCGCATGCGCCCCGCCACCCACCGCGCGGCCCTGGACGGCAGCGGCCCCAAGGGCGAGGTTCTGGCCACGGCGCGCATCGCGGCCATCAGCGCGGCCAAGCGCACGGCCGACGCGATCCCGATGTGCCATCCGCTGGCGATTGCCGGCATTGAGGTCGCCTTTGATGCCGACCTGCCGCGTGACGCCCAGGGACGCAATGGCATTTGCGCGCGGGTTACGGTGAAATGCACCGGCCGCACCGGCGTGGAGATGGAGGCTCTGCACGCCGCGGCGGTGGCGGCACTGACAATCTATGACATGCTCAAGGCACTGGAAAAGGGCATGATAATTGAACAGGTACGGCTGCTGGAAAAAACCGGCGGCAAAAGCGGCAATTACAAGGGCTAGGGCCAGGGCAAAGGGATTCCGGATTTCGGATTGCGGATCGCGGACTGGGCCGCCAGCGCGCGGGCTTTGTCCTCCATCCGCAATCCGCCATCCGCAATCGTCGGAATGTGGCGCAAGAAATCGAACTGATTACCGGCGTGGACAGGCTGGAGGCCGTCATCAACGAGATGCTGGCCTCGCGGCGTTATTCGCTGGACGTGGAAAGCGACGGCTTTCACAGCTACTCCGGACGGGTGTGCATCGTGACGCTGTCCAGCGAACAGCGCGACGTGGTGATAGACACGCTGGCGCTGGGGGACGAAACCCAGCGTCTGGCGCGGCTGGTGGAGCGCGCCGACGGCCCGTGCCTGATGCATTCCGGGCACAACGATGTGCTGGCGCTCAAGCGCGAGTACGACTTCCGGTTCGGGTTTGTGCAGGACACTTCGGTAGCCAGCACGCTGCTGGGTTACACGCACACCGGTCTGTCGGCGCTGTGCGAGCGTTTTCTGGGTTTCAAACTGGAAAAGGAACTGCAGCGTCACGACTGGGCGCGGCGCCCGATTCTGCCCGAACACGTGCGCTATCTGATCAACGACACGCGCCACCTGTTTGCCGTGCACGACCTGATTCTGCGCCAGATCGAACAGCACGACCTGATCAACGAATACGAAATCGAGTGCCGGGCCGTGGCCACGTCGGTTCCCGTCGAGCGCGAGTTCGACCCCGAACGCTTCCGCAAGATCAAGGGCGCGCTGGAACTGGACGACACCGGGCGCGGCATTCTCAAACGTCTGTACCAGTGGCGTAATGACATGGCGCGCCAGCTTGACCGCGCGGCCTTTCGCATTGCCTCAGACGCCACGCTGCTGGAAATCGCGCGCGCGCGGCCCAAAAACACCTCGGCCCTGGCGGGACTGCGCGGCATCGGCGAATGGCTGCTCAGCCACGGCGGCCCGGCCCTGGTCGAGGCCGTGGAATACGGGCTTGCCAACCCGGCGCCGGCGCGCAACCCGCGGCGGCGGCCCACGGCGGAACTGGGCCCGCGCATGGACCCGCGCCAGCGCGACCGGCTGGGGCGGCTCAAGCAGTGGCGGGAAAAGGAGGCCGCAGCGCGCGGTCTTGGCCTTCAGGCGATTCTGCCCACGGCGGTGCTGCATGAACTGGTGCTGAACCCGCCCGCCGACGTTCAGGCCCTGGCCGCCATCGAGCGCGTGGGCCCCAGCCGCGCCCGGCGCTACGGCGAAAAGATCCTCAAGATCGTGCGCGGGCGGCCGTGATACGGGCTGTATTCTCCGCAAAAGATAAACCCGTGACATTCTTGTCGGCCTGTTGGCCTTGCCGGGCGTTGCCCCGGCGCCGCAAAAACCCATCATCCGGGTGGAGGATTTCCGATGCCTCAACTGCTTGCCGTCAGCGGCGCGCTGGGCCGCATGGGTCGCCGCATTGCCGAGCTTGCCGCCAACGCGGGGCACACCGTGGTCGCGCCGATAGACCTGAAAAACGCCGGCGAAAGCTACGGCGCGCTGCTGGGCGACCCGCGCCACAAGGCGCCGGTGGTCACGGCGTACCAGGGCGGGGCCGAGGTGATGATTGACTTCAGCCTGCCGGGCGCGTTTGAGACGCGGCTGCGCGAGTGCCGCCGGCACAAGACGGCGTTTGTCAGCGGCACGACAGGTCTGCTGCCGGCGCATTTTGAGCTGCTCGACCAGGCGGCCCAGGAAATCCCGGTGTTGTGGGCAGCCAACATGAGCACGGGCGTGAACCTATTGCTGGGTTTGGTGCGCCAGTGCGCGGCAGCCCTGCCCGAAAGCTATGACATCGAAATCGTCGAAATGCACCACCGCCGCAAGGTGGACGCCCCCAGCGGCACAGCGCTGGCGCTGCTGCACGCGATCTGTGCCGGCAACGGCCGCAACGCCGGCGAAGTCGTGCGCCACGGCCGCAGCGGTCACACCGGCGAACGCACGCGCCAGGAAATCGGCATGCACACCCTGCGCGGCGGCGACGTGGTGGGCGACCACACGGTCATCTTTGCCGCCGAGGGCGAACGCATCGAACTGTCCCACAAAGCCAGCTCGCGCGACACCTTTGCCGCCGGGGCGCTGCGCGCCGCGGAATGGATCGCCGGCAAACTCGCCGGTCGTTACAACATGGCCCAGGTGCTGGGGCTGTAAAAAGAACCGGCCCCGCACGGGGCCGGTCCGGATCCGTCATACGCGGATTAACTCTCGTCTTCGCGTTCGGCGCTCAGCACGCCGTCCACCGACGTGCTGTGGAAGCGGTCGCCGCGCGGGGCGGCCTTGCGTGTGGCGCGTTCGTCGTCCAGTTCGGCGCGTTCGACGCGGCGGGTGGACTCGGTGCTGGCGCGGCCGCTGGTGCCGGTGACCACGGGCCCGATAAGCCCGACAATGCGTTTGATCAGGTTGTCCAGTTCCACCGGACGGCTGAGCACTTCGTCGGCGCCGGCGGCCAGAAGCCCGCGCGAGCCTTCGCTGTCGCGGCCCGCGGCCATACCGACTACGGCCAGGTCGCGCTGTCGCGGCAGGGCGCGCACCTGGCGCGTGACCTGTTCGCCCAGTTCGCCAGTCTTGCCGGCGTTGACCAGCAGCACATTGGGGGCAAAAGTGGCGACCATGAACCCGGCCCTGAAAGGGTCGTTGGCGGACTCGACCAGATAGCCCGCGTCGCGCAGCCCTTGGGCCAGCACGGCCAGGTGTTGCGAACCGTCGTCAACCACCAGCACGCGGTTGTTGCGCGAAATCAGCGAGGTCGTGGGCAGGCTGCGCCGATGACAGAAATCATCAAGGTCGTCCTGCGCGATGCGCGCATGGCCACCGGGCGTGCGGTGGATCTTCAGCAGACCCTTGCGGATCGCGCCGATGATGGTGTTGCGGTGAACGTTGCAGAACTTCGCGACTTCACTTGTGGTGTAATACTTTGTCACGTTGCGAGCTCCCGATGCAGGTCGGGGCACAAACCCAGGTGCGTTCCCGTGCAAATGAAGATGGTACCATTCCTTAGTGAGAGTGCCGAACAAAAACTGCTTCTGACCAAGCTGCCACGAACATGGCACCGGCGCAACAGAATTGCTGTAACTCTAAAATTAACAACGACTTGTGCAGTTTGTTCAAGCCTCGATTCCACCCGGCAGTGGTCGCAGAGCGCTGAAAAAATGTTGTCAAACTGCAACAGGCCGCACGCCGAACGCACACCTCGCAGCAGGCACGATTTTCAGATTGCACAAAACAAAACGATTCCGCTTCTAACGATCCGGTCAATTGCGCCGACACCTTGGGTCTGACCGACCGCGGTCGCCGCCACTACAATACCGCCAACATGGCCCAACCCCGCAACGCACTGGAATGCTTCGGCCTGTCGGATGTCGGTCTCAAACGCCCGACCAACCAGGACCGGTTTGTAGTGGCTGACCTGCGCAAGCGCGCGCGACTGCGCCAGGGCAACCTGGAACCGGCGCGCGGCGGCGCCACCGGCCGCCTGCACGGGCACCTGCTGGCCGTGGCCGACGGCATGGGCGGCATGGCCGAAGGCGCCCGCGCCGCCGACATGGCTGTTCGGGCCATGCTACGCGCGGCCATCAACGGTATGGGCTGGCCCGATTCCGGCGACGCGCCCGAAATCGGACGGGCGCTGGCGCGGGCGGCCCGGCGCTGCCGGCGCCGTCTGGCCCGCGAACTGCCCGGCGAAGGCACCAAGGCCGCGGGCACCACACTGACCTGCGCCTGCGTGCTGGGCGGTGGCTGGACGGTGCTGCACGCCGGGGACAGCCGGTGCTATCTGCTGCGCAAGGGCCGGCTGCGCCAGCTCACCACCGACCACACAATTGCCGGGCGTCTGGCCGCCGAAGGCGCCCTGAGCGCCAAAGACGCCGCCGCTTCGCCCTTTGCCCACGTGTTGTGGAACAGTTTGAGCAGTTCCAGCAGCGGCGAGTTCGCGCCCGAACTGCTGACCGGCCAGTGGCAAAAGGGCGACGTGATGCTGCTGTGCAGCGACGGCCTGACCAAACACCTGGACGATCGCACGATCGCCAGAGTGCTCAAGCCCGCGACGGTCGGGGCCAAAGACAAGGCCGAAGCGCTGGTGTCCCAGGCGCGGAGCGCCGGCGGCAGCGACAACATCACGGCGGTGGTGATTCAGGCGGCCGCGCTTGAACCCCGGCGCAAGGCGGATTAAATGACGGGTTTGATGGATGCCGCTCTGGAAACCCGCGGACTTTCCAAGGTCTATCGCCGCCTGCGCCGTATCCGGGCGCTGGAACCGCTGGATCTGGCGGTGGCACCGGGCACGGTATTCGGGCTGCTGGGCGCCAACGGCGCGGGCAAGTCCACGCTGGTCAAGACGGTTCTGGGCATCTGCCGCGCGACCACCGGCCACGCGCTGATCTTCGGCAAGGACAGCCGTGACCCGGCGGCCCGCCGCGAGGTGGGCTATCTGCCCGAGGGCACGCACTTTGCCCGGTACCTCAGCGGGCGCGACGTGCTGTGGTACTTCGGGCGGCTGGCCGGGCTCACCGGCACGCGCCTGCGTGAACAGGTGGACGCCAAGCTGCGCCTGGTGGGCATGGCCGACTGGGCCGACAAAAAAGTGTCGCAGTACAGCAAGGGCATGCGCCAGCGCATCGGGCTGGCCCAGGCCATGCTGGGCGACCCGCGCCTGATCATTCTGGACGAGCCCACCGACGGCGTGGACCCCGAGGGCCGCCACCACATCCGCGACGTGATCATCGGCCTGGGCAAACAGGGCGTGACACTGTTTCTGAACAGCCACATGCTCAGCGAAGTCGAAAGCGTGTGCCACGAAATCGCGATCATGTACCAGGGCCGCGTGCTCAAGCGCGGCCGGGTACAGGACATCCGCAACGAAATGTCCATGCGCGACGGCAAGTACCAGCTTGTATTCCGCACCGGCCCGTTGCCGTCGCAGCTTCCGCCGCTGCTGGCAGGCCTGCAGCGCGAAGATCACGGCTTTCGCATCGCCGTGGCCGACCGCGAGGAAATCCCGCGCCTGATTGACGCCCTGCGCGACAGCGGCGTGGCCATCTACGGCGTGGAACAGTACCACGCCAGCCTGGAAGAGGCATTTCTGCGCGTCATGGACGACGGCAACCACCACGGTGTCGGGGGGACGCGCCAATGAAGGGACCGCTGGCGGCGATCATCGGCGACACCTGGCGCCAGAGCAAACACCAGCTTGTGCTGCTGGTGCTGATCGCGATTCTGCTGGCCACCATCCCGCTGTTCACCCTGACCATGCGCGTGTACGAGGCGCCCGACGGCCGCCAGTTTCTGGGCATGCGCGGCGAAACCGAAAACACCAGCCGCCGCGGCTTTGACGTGGGCTGGGACGGGCTGTACGCCGACGCCCTGAAGCAGGAAATCGGGCTTGGTGAATCCATCCGCGAACAGCGCATTGCCGTCAACGAAGCCACCACGGCCTTTGAACAGGCCAAGTTCCGCGTGGATCGGCTGGAAGCCCGCGGCACCGCCGGCCCCGAACTGGATGCCGCCCGCGACGCCCGCCGCGACGCCGAGGTGCGACTGGACGAACTGACTGCGCGCTGGCGCGCCACCATGAACGAAGAACGCGAGCGCGTGGACAAACTGCTGGCCGAACGCACCGCCAGCATCAGCATGCTGCAGAAGGGCGTGGAATACTGGCTGAGCCAGGCCGCGACCATGCTGTTCATCATTGCCATGCTGGGGTTCATTGCCGCCTGCGCCGGCTATGTGCCGGCGATGATCGAGGCCGGCAGCATTGACCTGGTGCTGTCCAAGCCGATCCGGCGCTGGCACCTGTTTTTCGGCAAGTACATCGGCGGGCTGCTGCTGATTTCGGCGGCGCTGCTGGCGGTGTACGTGGCCGTGTTTACCGGCACCGGTCTGGTCACCGGCGTGTGGCACTGGCCGTTCTTCAACGCCCTGCCGATGACGATTTTCAGCCTGGCGCTGCTCAACGCGATTGTCGGCTGGGTCGGACTGTGGACGCGCAGCACCAGCATGGCCATGGTGATCGGGTACGTGTACTACCTGGTCGTGGACACGGCTGTGGCGCTGCTGGCTGACCCGGCTGCCGCGCCGTTTCTGAATGAACTCAAGGGTGTGGGTGCCCTGGCCGAATTCGTCAAGGCCACGTTTCCCAGCTTCAAGTGGCTGCGCGAAAGCGCCGAGGCCAGCATCTTCAGCGTGTGGTTCTTTCCGTGGAAGCACCTGGTAGTGGGCGCGATCTGGCTGGTGGTGTGCCTGGGCACGGCCTACAACCGGTTCCGGATTAATGATTATTGACGCGGACATGTAACCGGCTGAGGCGTCAATCCGCCGGTCGAGGCAACGGCTTCAGATCGGGTCCGACGGTGCGGGTATGCACGCGGTTCTTGCCCAGTGCCTTGACCGCATACATCAGTTCGTCGGCGCAATGCATGGCCTCTTTCAGCGTTACAGCCGGAGCAGAAAACGTGACCGCGCCGACACTGACCGTTACCGGCCATTTGTGTTCCGCCATGGCCTGCAGCAGGTTCGCCCGGGCATGATCCAGCGCAACCCGCGCGCTGTCTTCGCCGGCGTCGGGCAGATACACCACAAACTCGTCCCCTCCGACACGCGCGACCAGATCGCTCTTGCGAAAACTGTGCTTCAGCACGGTGCCCACAACACGCAGCACCTGGTCTCCTTCGGCGTGCCCACAGGTGTCGTTGACAGACTTGAAATTGTCCAGGTCCATATAGGCCAGCGTCAGGGGCCGGCCGGAACGCCGGGCACCCTGTAAAAGCAACTCGGCGGCTTCATGAAAGGCCCGGCTGTTGGCAAGACCCGTAAGCAGATCTTCGCGACTGGCGTTGCGCTCGCGCAGGATCGAGAGCTTGAGCGCACTGATCAGAAAATTCACCGTGAGGAAGGAAACCGTCATTGTGATTGTGTTCAGAACCCAGATGAGTGTGCCCGGCTTGTCTTCGCCGGCCAGCCAGTTGGATGTCAACCAGCCCGCGCCGCTGATCACGCTGATGGCAATACCGACCCGTGTGGACAACAGGTAGCTTCCGGCGGCAATTGGAATGAAGTACAGCGGAAACACGCGCAGTTGGGTGCCGGTAATATAGTCAACGAACACAACCAGCAGTACGACTGTCATGATCACCGCAAAGATGACCGCCCTGGCCCGCGGTGGTCTCTCAGCAGCCGGATCCAGAAGACGTGATTGCGCGGCAGCGCCCAAGACGGGAACCTCGCGGGTCACGGGTTGAGGGCCGCGTGCTGTCTGGCGGCCAGCTGGCGTATGCCGCCGGCGGCCAGGTCAATCAGGGCATCAAGCTGAGCGCGAGCAAAGGCGTGCTCCTCGGCTGTGCCCTGCACCTCGATGAACAGCCCCTTGCCGGTCATGACCACATTCATGTCGGTTTCGGCGGCGAAGTCTTCCTTATAGTCAAGATCCAGCACCGGAGTGCCGTCCACAATGCCCACGCTGACGGCGGCCACACTGTCAATCAGCGGCCAGTACTTCAGCTTGCCGGCTTCCTTCATCTGAAGCAGGCAGTCCCACAGCGCCAGGTACGCGCCGGTGACACTGGCGGTGCGGGTGCCGCCGTCGGCCTGCAGCACGTCGCAGTCAATCCAGAGCGTGCGTTCGCCCACCAGTTTCAGGTCAATGATCGCGCGCAGCGACCGGCCGATCAGGCGCTGGATCTCGACACTGCGGCCGTCGGTTTTGCCGCCCTTGTCGCGCGGTTTGCGGTCGGGCGTGGAACTGGGCAGCATGGCGTATTCGGCGGTCATCCAGCCCTGGCGTTCGTCCTCTTTCTTGCGCATGTTTTCGGCGCGCAGCCAGGGCGGCACGGCGTCTTCCCACATTGCCGTGCACAGCACGCGCGTGCGGCCGAACTCGACCAGCACACTGCCCGGCGCGTGGTCGGTGAACCGGCGGGTGAACCGGATTTCGCGCAACTGGTCGGGCGCGCGGCCGTCGTGGCGTGGCATCAGTGCCCCCGTCCGACAATCTCGTTCTTTTCGTCCAGCAGTATCACCTGCGGCACATGGCGCGCGGCCTCTTTGGCGTCAAACGTGCCGTAGGCCGCGATGATCACCCGGTCGCCGGTCTGCACCATGCGCGCCGCCGCGCCATTGAGCCCGATCACGCGGCTGCCGCGCCGGCCCTTGATCACATAGGTGTGAAAGCGCCCGCCGGTGTTGATGTTGTACACATCCACTTTCTGGTTGGGCAGGAAGCCCGCGGCTTCGATCAGGTCTTCGTCAATGGTAATGCTGCCCTGGTAGTTCAGGTCGCTTTGCGTGACCGTGGCCTGGTGCAGTTTGCCGATCAGCATCTCAATCTGCATGGGCGACAATCTAGGGGCAGTGCCCGCAGCGTCAACGAGGCGGCAGGTTCCGGGCCAGCCGACAAGCCCGGTCGCGGTCTGATTCGGGCGGCGGCCTTCGCGCTGCGGCGTTGCCCTCCCTGCGGCATATCACCAAAGATATGCCGCAGAGAGGGCGCCTTGCATCGCTCGCCCGGCGCTCCGAATCAGCCTCGCTCTAGACTTGCCGGCAGGCCCTCAAACAGGGCCGTGCCCACGCGCACGTGGGTGGCGCCTTCCTCGATTGCGACCTCAAAGTCGCCGCTCATACCCATGCTCAGCGCCGCCAGTTCATGCGCCACGACGCAACTGACGGGCACCCGTGCCAGTTCGCGCAGCCGGCGAAAGTACGGTCGGGCGCGCTCGGGGTCGTCCAGATGCGGGGCCATGCACATCAGGCCCAGCACCTTCAGGCGCGAAAACTGCACGGCGCAGTGCTGCAGGGCATTGTGCAGGTCGTCGGGCGCAAAGCCGTGCTTCTGGGGTTCGGCGGCGATGTTGACCTCCAGAAACACCGGTACCTCGGCCCGGCCCAGCTCCACGGCGCGCTTTTCGATTTCTTCCGCCAGTTTCAGCGAATCCACGCTGTGGATCACGTCAAACTGTTCCAGCACGCGCCTGACCTTGTTGCGCTGCAGCGGCCCGATGAAATGCCGTCGCGCCGCACCCGGCGCCTTCATTTGCGCGAACTTGGCCGACGCGTCCTGCTGGCGGTTTTCGCCGATATCGCCAAGCCCCTGCGCGATCAGCGCGTCCGTGACCGCCGCATCCACACTCTTGGTCACGCCGATCAGGGTTACGCCCGCCGGATCGCGCCCGGCACGGGCGCAGGCGGCGGCCATACGCGCGCGCACCGACGCAAGGTTGCGGGCCAGAATCGTCTCTACGCTCACGGCGCCAGTGTAGTCACAGTTCACGCCTGGCAAAGGCGCGGGTTTTGCCCTGCCGTCCGGCCTTTCGTGCTATAATCCGGGCCGCTCACAACCGAGGTATCGCATGCCCAGTGTCCGTTTGTTCGCGCGCGCCGCCCTTGTTGCCGCGCCGCTGTTTCTGTTTGTCGTCTCGCCGCTGGCCCAGCCGCCTGTGCCCGCGTGCGGCCTGACACTGCTGCAAAGCGGTCTGGAGGGCGAAGAGCTGGCCAAGGACAAGACCTACAGCGCCGGCACGCGCGTGAAATCAGCGCGTCTGGGCATCAGTCTGAAGATTCCCGCCGGGCTGACGGCCAGCTTCACACCGCACGCCAACGCCCTGGTGCTCAAGGGCAACGACCGCGTCGGCATCCTGCTGCTGCGCAGCGGTCTTTCGACCGACGAGATCAAGCAGTTGTTCGCGCCGGAAATGGACCTGACCCAGTTGCACGAAGACGCCTGGGCCGAGCGTACATCGGAACCCAAAGTCAGCGGCGGCAAGGTCAGTGCCGCCTACGAAGGCGACGAAGTCTACGGCAGCGCCCTGGGCGCCACCGGTGACAAGAGCCAGGGCTGGGCCGCGGTGATTCTGGCCGATTCGGCGGCCACCGCCCGCGCGCTGACCAAAGCCCTGGACGAAAGCGTCGCCTGGGCCGCGCCCGACAACGAAAAGGAAATGGCACACTGGCGTTCCCAGGTCTCCGGCCAGCGACTGAGCCTGAGCGTCGGCGGCGAATCCGTCACCGCCGACATCAAGGCCGACGGCGGCTACGCGCTGGTGTACCGCGGCGGTGACCAGCAGATGCAGGAATCCGGCAAGTGGCGCGTGGAACTGGGCCCGGTGCACGGGTTTCTGGTGCTGACTCCGTCCGGCGGCGCCGCCAAGGCGCTGTTTCTGGCACCCGATGGCAAAAACCTGATTGTGGACGGCAACAGCTACACCCGCGCGCCGCTGGCCGGCGGCAAGCCCGTCGAGGGTGGCGGCGAAGACGGCCCCAAACTGGAAAAACCCGCCGAAGCCAACGACAAGGCCAAAGTTCGCGCCGTCAAGGAAGACCCGAACTGGAAGTCCGACCAGCGCGAGGTGGACAAGCTGGAGGGCGACGAACTGCAGTACAACGTGCCGTACGGCGGCGAAAAGCGCCTGAAGACGGACTTTCTGGGCATTTCGTTCAAAACCCCGGCGGGAACCAAGGGCGGCTGCGACGGCAAGAATCCGATCTTTGTGATGCGCCCCGACGACCAGCGCGGGCTGGGTATTCTGGCGCTGCAGACCGGGCTGACGGCGGCCAGCGGCGCGGCGTTTCTGCACGACGACATGAACCTGAGCGAAATCGAACAGGGTGTGGTGCTCAAACCCAGCGGCCAGTGCAGGGTGGAGGGCGGCAAGCTGACCCAGGATTACGCCAACGATGTGTACCACGCGCGGGCGGTGATGGTGATCGGGCCTTCGGGCAACGCGCTGGCGGTCACGTTCATCGGCGCCAAATCGGACCGCGACAAACTCAACGGCTACTGCGA
This sequence comes from Planctomycetota bacterium, assembly GCA_015075515.1. Classification (GTDB taxonomy): domain Bacteria; phylum Planctomycetota; class UBA8742; order UBA2392; family UBA2392; genus H3-PLA7. The sequence continues at coordinate 176,618 of JABTUE010000001.1, read as the reverse complement.
CGCCGTGGTCAAGTCGGTGCAGTTTGCAAAACCCCAGGCCGAAGCCCGGCGCGAGGAAATCCGCAAGCAACTGTTCGGCAAGTGCCTGCATATCTATCGCTACAAGCAGGCCGGCAGCGGCGCCAACAGCTCAAGCTGGGAGACCAAGATCCACTGGCACTTCGGCAGCGACGGCACGTACCTGTACACCTACGTATTTACCGGCGACCACTATGTGAAAGGCAAGGACGGCGGCGGCAATGAAACCCACACCGGTGGCGCCTGGAGTGAAAACAACAAGCAGGAAAACGGCAAGTGGCGCGTTGAGTTCAACCTGACCGGCATGGCGCTGGTGCTGACCAGCGACAAGGGCACCGAAGCCACCCACCAGCTTCGCGTTACCGACGGCAAGGTGTTTCTGAACGACGAGGAAGTTTCGGTCTTCAACAGTGACAGGAAGCGTTAATGACCCGCCGCGCCCCCGTGCTTGCCGGACTGACCGTGCTGCTGGTCCTTGCGGCCTGCGGCGGCGACGGTTCGTCCGGCGGCGATGACGGGTCGTGGTCCATTTACACAATGTCGCCGGCCACATTGTCCCAGGCCTGGGCTGACACGCCCTACAGCGAACAGATTACCGTGGGCGGCAAACTGGCCGACGCCGACCAGCAGCCGCTGCACTGGATGGTGTCCTCGGGCTCTCTGCCGCCGGGCATGAGCCTTGGCTATTCCAACAGCACCGTCAACACGCTGTCCGGCCAGCCGACGGCCGCGGGCACCTACCAGTTCACGCTGCGCGTGTTTTCACAGACCGGCACTGCCGACGCGTCGTTTCCGCGCGAACTGGTGGTTCTGCCCGTCGGCAGCCTGATTGTCACCACCACCAGCCTGCCCAACGCAGCACTGGGCACGCCCTGCACTGCGTGGCTGGACGCCGCCGGCGGCTCGGGCGTGGGCTACACCTGGAGCCTGGCCTCGGGCTCTTTGCCGCCGGGGCTGGTGCTGGACGCGCGGCAGGTGCCCGTCAACTGGGGCGCGTTTTCGATCACGGGCCAGCTCGACCAGTCGCTGGGCGGCGGCATGCTCTCCGAAGCCAGCGGCATCTGCGCCTCGCGCCGCAACCCCGGCATCCTGTGGGTTCACGACGACAGCGGCGCCGGGGCGGAGCTGTATGCCGTGGACACGGCGGGCAACATCCGCCAGCGGTACACGCTGGGGTTCACACCCGTAGACTGGGAAGACATCGCCCTTGGCCCCGGCCCCGACCCGAACAAAGAATACCTGTACATCGGCGACGTGGGCGACAACGGCCTGAACCGGGGCAACTGCCGCATGGTGCGCGTGGAAGAACCGATTGTGCCCGCCACCGGCGGCGCGGCGATCGTGCTGAGCTATGAAGAGTTCTGGTTCACCTACCCCGGCGGCCCCCAGAACTGTGAAACACTGCTGTTGGACTGGGCTACCGGCACGCCCTATCTGGTGGAAAAGACCGCCGGCCCGGCGCGCGTGCACAAGTTCCCCATGCCGCTGAGCACGGCCTGGACGGCCGCCAGCCCGGTGACGCTGCTGCCGGTGGCCACGGGCGCGGGTTTTGCCGCCTCGACTCTTACCGGCGGTGACGCCTCGCGCGACGCCATGCGCGTGATTCTGCGGGGCTACGGCGGCGGCGCCCAGTACGTGCGGCCGGCCGGCGGCAGCTTTGACGATATCTTCGGCACTGCCGGCTTTGCCGTTTCCATGCCCGGCGGCCAGCAGTACGAAGCCGTGTGCTATTCCGCCGACGGCACGCAGCTTTTCACCACCACGGAACTTGCATCGGGTGCCAACGCGCCGCTGCACATGGCCATCGCGGCGCCCGACAACGGCCTGACGACGATTTCGGGCACGCCCACGGCCTCGGGCACGTATTCGTTCATCGTGCGCGTACGCGACAGCGCCGGCAACACCGCCCAGCGCGCGTTGAGCATCACGGTTCCCTAGGGTTGCGACGCTACCCCATCGCCAGGCGCGCCAGAATCGCCGCCCCGATTTCCAGACATGTTTCGTCCACGTCAAAGCGCGGGCTGTGCACGGGCTCGATAATGCCCTTCTGCTTGTTGCCGCTGCCGACCACAAAGAACGCCCCCGGCCGATGCTGCAGGAAATAGGCAAAGTCTTCGCCCCAGGTCTGGGCCGGGTATTCGGTGTCCACGTTGGCCTCGCCCACCACGTCGGCCGCGGCCCTGCGCACGGCCGCCACGCCGCTTGTATGGTTGACGATGCTGTCGTAGCCGCGTTCAAACCGGTAATCGGCCTTCAGCCCGTGGGCCTCGGCGACACCGCGGGTCATGTGGCCGATCTGCTGTTCCAGTTGGTCGCGCAGCGCGGCGTCAAAGGTGCGCACCGTGCCCTCAAGCTCGGCAAAGTCAGGGATGATGTTGTGCGTGGTGCCGGCGCTGACACGGGTGACACTGACCACGGCCGGGGTACCGGGCGCCACACGCCGCGACACCAGAGACTGCAACTGCGTCACCAGCGCGCAGGCGCCGGGAATCGGGTCCAGCGCCTCGTGCGGGCGCGAGGCATGGCCGCCGCGGCCGGTCAACCTGACGCGAATGGTGTCGGCGGCGGCCGTCATGGCACCGGCGCGCGTGGCAACCTTGCCGACTTCCAGCAACGGCTGGTTGTGAACGCCATAGACTTCATCCACGCCATCCAGACAGCCGGCGGCGATCATGCCCTTGGCGCCACCGGGCGGGGTTTCCTCGCTGGGCTGGAACAGAAAGCGCACGCTGCGTTTGAGCCTGGCCCGGTTTTCTGCCAGCAGCCGCGCCGCGCCCAGCGCCATGGTCATGTGTGTGTCGTGGCCGCACATGTGCGCGACCCCGACATTGCAGGATTTGTAGGGCACGTCGTTGAGTTCCGTCAGCGGCAGGGCGTCCATGTCGGCGCGCAGGGCGATGCGGCCCTTGCCGCCCGGCACGTCCAGGTCGGCGACAAAACCTTCGCCCCAGAAATTGCGGCGCACCTTCAGGCCGAGCTTTTCCATCGCGTCGGCGGTGACCTGGCCGGTGCGTTTTTCCTTCAGCGAGAGTTCGGGGTGTTTGTGCAGGTCTCGGCGGGTGCTGACCAGCCACTCGCGGCAGGCCTGCGCGGCATCCAGCAATGCGTGTGTCATCGGGCGGTCTCCGGGTACAGGATACCAGCGGCGGGCTACACGCGCCGCGTATTGATCTTCTGGTGCGGGCGGCGCTTCAGCACTTCGCCGGGCCGCGGCCTTGGAATCTGCCACGCCACACGGGTGTTGTCGTCGGCCCAGCGCGTCAGTTCGTTCAGGCGGGCTTCCAATTCACGCCTCGCGGCGGCGATCTCGCGCGGGCCTGCGTCGGGCGCCACGCGCAGCGGCGGGCCGAAACGATACTGAACACGCGACAGCGGCAGCGGGATCATCATCTGGTCCCAGGCACGGTGCAACTGGGCCACACGCGACCCCGCCCAGGTGAAGGGATAAACCGGCAGGCCGGACATCTTGGCCAGCAGGATCGGGCCGGGTTTCATTTCATAGCGCGGGCCGCGCGGCCCGTCGCCCACGGTGAACAGGTTGAAGCCCTGGCGCAGGCGATCCATGGCCTGCTTGAGCGCGGCCACGCCCTCGCGGCTGCTGCTGCCGCGGATTACCCCGCCGCCGGATTCGCGGATCATGCGCGCCAACAGTTCGCCATCGCGGCTGGCTGACACGATGGTTTCCAGCCGGTAGGCCATGTTGCGCCGGCCAAACAGGTCGTGGTAGGTCAGCGCGCCGGCCAGCCGGTTGTGCCAACTTACAAACAGCGCGCTGGTGTGGCCCAGCAGCAGGTCCTCGCGGATGGCTTCGTCGCCGTGTGCGCTCTGGCGGGTGGTGGCGCCCAGCACCAGCAGCATCACACGCGCCAGGGCCGACACGCCGGCGAACTTGATGCGTTCGGTAATGCCGAAGGCGCCCGGGTTTTCGTCGCCAAACTTGCGCCAGCGACGCAGCGCCTGCCAGGCATCCAACTTGGGGCTTGCGACTGACACACCGCCTCCGCGTATAGTCGCACGTTGACACCGGAGACCTCCATGCGCAACCAGCTTGCCCTTGCCTGTGTACCCACGCCGCTTGGAGAAGTCGGGTTATGCGCCGGCGAACACGGACTGGTGGCGGTGTGTCTGGACGGAGACATTGAGCGCATGCTGGCCGGCGGCATCTGCCGCCGGCGCGACCACGGCAAGGGACGCTTTCACCCGTGGGAAGTGCTCGAGCAGGCCTGCAGTGAACTGGTCGAATACCTGCTCAGCGCGCGCGAGAAATTCGAAACGCCGCTGGATCTGTCCTGCGGCAGCGAGTTCCAGCGCGCGGTGTGGCGCCGGCTGCAACGCCTGAAGTACGGCAACGCCACAACCTACGCCGAACTGGCCGAAAACGCCGGACGCAAGGGCGCCACCCGCGCCGTGGGCAACGCCGTGGGCGCCAACCCGTTGCCGATCTTTGTGCCCTGCCACCGCGTTCTGGCCGCGGGCCGCCGCCTGGGCGGATTTTCAGGCGGGCTGGACCGCAAACGCAAACTGCTGCGGCTGGAAGGCATTGCCTGGGCGGGTTAGGCAGCACGTTCGGGCAGATGGTTTGCGGGCAACGACTTACGCCCGGCAACACGCCGGGCGGGACATGTTGCCGACTGTTTCGGTCAACGTGGACTAAAACCGTCCTGTTTCATCATTGCGTTATATGACTGGCGCCCGCCAACCGCCGCGCTATCCTGCACGCCATGGACGTCCAGACCGCACTGACCTACGTGCGCGAGTTTCTGCGCCTGTACTGGGCCAACGAAGCCGCCCATGAATCCTGGTCGCGCGAACTGGAGGCCCAGCACGGCATGACCGCCAAGCAATACGCCCTGCTGCGTGCCGTGGAACGCCAGGCCGACATCACCACCACCGACCTGACGGAACTGCTGGGCAAGGCCCAGCCCGCGATCACCCAGATGCTCAACCGTCTGGAAAACAACGGCTTCATCACGCGCGAGCCCAGCCCCGCCGACAAACGCAAACGCGAGCTGAGGCTGACACCCAAGGCCCAGAAGGTACTGGACAGCGTGGAACCGATCGGCCCCACCCGCGTGGTGCTGGCGCTGGAACACGCCAACGAACGTGAAGCCGGCGAAGTGGTGCGGGCCATGGAACTGCTGTACCAGTGGCAGACCCAGCGCAAGCTCAAAAAGAAGTAGCAGTCGGGGCATGCTTGTCCTGAGCGTCTCCGAAATTATCCTGCCTGCCATTCTCTAACCGGGCAATCGCCATGAACCGACTTGTTTTGGTCCTGGCGGGCCTTGCTCTGTGCCTGCCGCTTGCGGCGCAAACCTACTCTCGTGCGACATCCAACGTGGCCTATGTGCAACGCGAGGGGGTCAACTCGAATTCCATATCGCTGGACGGTCCGAACGTATCGTACGCCCTGCCGAAACTGGTCAGGCTGCCGTTCACGTTTCGGTACTTCAACCGGGAATACCATCAGGTAATCATGATGCCTGACGGCCGCGCGACGTTCACGTCCGACGGGTTTGCCGCAGCGCCGCCCTATGACTTGAGCACCCCGGGCCCTGACCTGCACGGGACAATCTTTGCGTTTGCGGCCAACCTGTGGCAGGTTTTGCTCGAAGAACCCGCGGCCATGCAGGCGTACTTTGAATCGGACAGAGTCGTACTGCAGTGGCGCGAAATGGGGCATGTCGGGTACTCGATTTCCTGCGGGTATGCCCAGTTCAGTTTTCAGGTACACCTGCGGCAGGATTACGCCATCGAGATTCACTATGGCCCGGAGAAGCTGCCTTCCGGCTACACCGAGTCGTTTCTGTTTACCAGCGGCATCGTCTCACCCAGCGGCGCCAGCACCGTCAACGGATTGGGCAACAGCTCCACACCGCAAAGCACGCGGCCCGCAAACGGCGACCGCGTGGTGTTCACACCCAGCGGGTTCACGTTTCAGACGGGCATGGAGCTGACACACAACGCGCTCGTCGGCAGCATGCAGAAAGGAAAGCCCGGTGACACCGATGTCGTGATCGCATCGTTCCGGCTGCGCTGTCACATCACGAACACGACCTTTACCGGCCTTACACTGTCTTTTTCCAGTTTCGTCACCGGCACGGCGCGGCTGTATCGCGACATTGCCAACGCGGGCGCCCTGGATCCGCTGTTTGATACACAACTGGCAACCGCCGCCGCCGGCAGCAGCATAACCTTCAGCAGTTTTTCGGAATCATTCCTTCCCGGAACGGAAATTAACTATCTGGTTGTGGTGGACATAACCGCCGTCAGCAACATTTCCGAAGGGTTCGCCCGGGTTACAAGCCTGACAACAGGGACGACAACCTGGTGGGGCACTTACTACGGGCTGCCGTTTTCCATGCGTGAAGGACCGGCAGGTACGGCCGCGTTCACTTTCCGCAACTATGGTTCATTCGAACATCTGGCGTTGACGGACGGCAGCGAACGCCCGGTGGCAGAGTTTGAACTGCGCGCCGAGCCCGGGTCCAACTTTACCATGACCGGCGTTGCCGTCAGTCTGAACGCGATCAACGGGTTCAACCTGGCATTTGTCGCCGAGGTTCGGCTGCACCGCATGACCGCGACATCTTCCGTAATGATTGGGTCCATGCCCCCGGCCACTAACTTTACGTTTGCGGGCCTGAACGAGCCGGCAACTACGGCGGGGCAGGACTACCAGGTGACAATCCTGATCTCCAACACGTACACAGGCTATGGCTCGATTGAAGTCGCCGTTACTCAACTACTGACCAGTCCCTCGGTCGTGCGCCTGTCCGGGTTTAACCCCAATCCGCGCAAATTTGACGTAGTGGGTTCCGGCATCGCCCAGGTGTACGCAAACAACAACCGCGACGGTTATCTGGACGTGTTGCCGGTTCAACCCGGGGCAACGAATGTTCCAGCCTTGAGCTTCTACATGAAGTCTTCCGTCGCGCCCCCGTTCACGATCACCAACCTGATCTTCGGCACCACAACCACCGTCGCTATCGCAGCCGCCCGCCTCTATATAGACAGCGGTCTACAGCCCGGCCTGGTGGATGCCGGTGACACAGGCCTGAGCTACACGACAACAATCAACGCAACTGACATCACGTTCAGCCTGATCGGAGGCCTGACGGCAACCTTCAGCGGCACAAACGTGCTGATGGTGGTGGACATTGCACCGGGCGCTGCGCCCACGACGAACCTGGCTTTCTGGCTGGACCAGTCCGACAATGCTGCGGCGAACAGCTTTTTGCGTTGCGGTTACAGCGAAGTCGCCCCCACTGTGCCGCGTATTTACGGGCCGGCACTGGATATCCGCAACGGCGTGGCCCAGGCCGGCATTGACATTACCGTCGAGCGCGTAACCGACAATGTAACCGCCCGGCCGGGCCAGCCGGTGGCGTTGTTCCGCATCACGTGCGCGGCGCGTGGTGCGGGCGGCCTGCTGCCGGATTTGACCTTTGACGTAAACTTTGGATTCGGCGGCGTAGGTAACAGTTCAGGGCTACGACCTATTCTGTATCTGGAGGGCGGCGGCCCATTGGGTGTGATTGACATTTCAGACACGGCCAACGCCTATAACAGCTTGATCGGGCCGCTCAACAGCAACTCACTGTTCTCGCTTGCCGGCGGGCAGATGTTCTGCACCACAGGCCAGACACGACGCTTTCTGTTTGCCGTAATCCAGGATGAAACCGCGCTGGGTTACTGCCAGATACGTCTCTCGGGTATCCACGACGGAACCAACGTGCAGGTTGTACCCGGATCAGTACACATGACCGGGGGCGTGCTGGTTGAGCTGGTGCCGACACCACCGCCGCTACCTCCGCCGCCGCCGCGCGATGACGAAGGGGTCGGCTCCTGCCGGCTGAGGCTGGCGGCCGACGGAGTACCGTTTGCACCGGCTGTGTTCCTGGCGGCGATTGCCAGTGTGGCGCTGCTGCGTCGTCGCCGCGCCGTAAAGTCGCAGTAACACAGAAACCGACATCAACAAAAGAAACGGGCCCGGCGTGTGCCGGGCCCGTGTGCTTGCTGTGGCAGAGGCGGGGTTATTTGCCCTCGGACTTGCGCTCTTCGATCTTCTTGCGTGAGTCTTCCTGGAACTTCTTCCAGAAGTCCTTGTACTTTTCGGGTTCGCGGCGGTTGCTGTCGTTGCCGCTGCCGTCGCCCATGTCTTTGCCTTTCTTTTCGAACTGGGCGCCGCCCTGGGCGCTGCGTTCGAAGTCTTCGGTCTTGTCGTTGCGGGGGCCTTCGCCTTCGCCGGGCTGGTACTGGCTGTCGGCGCCTTTGTTGGGCTGGTTCGGGTTGCCCTGCTGCTGTTCCTTTTCGCGGCCGTCCTTGGTCTTTTCACCCTTGTTCTTGGGTTGTCCCTGGCCCTGACCCTGGCCCTGCTGGCGCAGCTTGTGGGCAAGGTCCACGGCTTCGTCCACGCTCTTGCGGGCGGCTTCGGCAGCCTGTTCCTGTTTCTGCAGCGTTTCCGCCAGACGCTTTTCGACGGCGTTCTGCTTTTCCAGAACACGCTGCATGGTTTCTTCGTTCTGGGCCAGTTTCTTCAGCAGTTCGGGGTTCTTTTCCAGCAACTCGCGCAGTTTGGCCTCGTCTTCGGCCAGCTTGCGGACTTCGTCTGTGCTCTTGCCGGTGGCACGGGCGACGTCTTCAGGGTTGTCCTGGATTTCCTTGCGCAAGCCCTCAGGCAGGTCGTCCAGCTTGCCTTCCTGCATGGCTTTGCGGATGCGGTCCAGGCGTTCCTTGACCACGTCGGCCTTGGGGGCGGACAGGCTGGCCTTGGCCAGTTCTTTTTCAAGCTCGCCCATTTCCTTGCTGGCCTCTTTCATCAGCTTGTGCAGCTTGGCCAGCAGTTCCTGGGGGGACTCCTCGGCTTCGCCCTCAACGACGCCCTCCTGAGCGGCCAGGGCCGCGGGCGCGGCCAGTATGCCGGTGAAGGCCAGAGCAAGCAGAATGCGTTTCATGGTCTGTTTCCTTGTGTGCCGCCTTGATCAAAACGCGGGTTTGGGCGCCGCGGTTCCGGTTTATTCCTCGCTGCCGCCGGGGATCTGCTTGCGCAGGTCGTCCCAGGTCTTCTTGAGTTCGGCCTGTTCGGCCGAATAGCGTTCGTACAGCCGCTTGTAGTATTCGGGCAACTCGTCGCGGCTGTAGCCCTTGGTCTTCTGGCCCAGGTTGCGGATCTTTTCGCCCAGAGCCTTCTGTTCTTCGTACACGAGTTCCATTTCGGCCAGCTTGCTGACCAGGGGCTGGGGCTGGGGCTGTCCGCCGCCCTGCTGTTGCTGCTGCTGCTGTTTCTTGCGCTGGTCGGCCAGGCGTTTGCGTTCACCCTCAACGGCCTTGAGCATGCGGTCAATCTTGTCAATCACTTCGCCCTGGTCGAGCTGGGTGCCTTCACCCACGTCGGGTTCGGCGCCGTCAAGGCGGCCCTGCACTTCCAGCAGCAGCTTCTGGATCAGCTCCATGTTGCGGGTAAAGCCGCCGTAGTTGCCGGTCTTGAGGGCTTCCAGCGTTTCGTCACACAGTTTGCGCACTTCTTCCTGTTCGCCGAACAGGGCTTTGCCCTTGCGGCGAAGCTGCGGGTTCCAGCGGCCGCCCTTCTGGCGCAGTTCAAGGTCAAGCTTGACAGTGTTGTCGCGGGCGGCGACCTGCTTTTCCTTCATGGCCTTGAGGCTTTCCTCGACCTGGACCAGCATCTGTTCCTGCTGGCCCTGAACGTATTCGTTGAGCTTTTCCTCAAGGGCGTTCTTGGCTTCTTCAAGCTTTTCCTGGGCTTCCTTCTGGCTTTCCTCGGCCTCGGAGGAGTTCTGGCGTTCCAGGTCCTGGCGGGCCTTCTGCATGGCTTTCTGGGCCTGCTGCTGGGCGCGCTGGGCGGTCTGGTTTTCCTGGTTCTTGGGGTTCTTGTTGAACTCGTCCAGCCGGCGCTCCAGATCCTTCTGGCGCTCCTTCAGTTCCTCGAACTTGCGGCGGTCTTCCTCGGCGATGCTGTCGTTCTGGGCCTCCTGGAGTTTCTCCACGGCCTTGTCGAGCTTTTCGACCGCCTGCTGCTGGTTCTGCTGGGATTCGGCGGACTTGCCCTGCTGGAGGTTTTCCGCCGCCTTTTTCATTTCCTGTTCGGCCTGGCGCAGGTTGTCCAGCGCCTCCTGTTCCGAGGGGGCAGGCTTGCGCGTTTCGCCGGCCTTTTTCAGCTCGTCGGCAACCTTGGCGGTCTCCTGCTGGAGCTGCTGCTGGGTCTTGGCCAGTTCGCCGGCGGCCTGTTGCTGCTGTTGCTCCATGCGCTGCTGCTGCTGGCGCAACTGTTCGATCGCCTCGTTGAGTTTCTGTTCGGCCTGCTGCTGGGCCTGCTGGGCCTGCTGCATCTGCTCGGACCGTTGCTGGTTCTGGCCTTGCTGATTCTGGCCCTGCTGATTCTGGCCCTGCTGATTCTGGCCCTGCTGATTCTGGCCCTGCTGATTCTGGCCCTGCTGGTTCTGGCCTTGCTGGTTCTGGCCTTGCTGGTTCTGGCCTTGCTGGTTCTGGCCTTGCTGGTTCTGGCCTTGCTGGTTCTGGCCCTTGCTGGCTTCCGCGGCGTTCTTCAATGCCTCGGCAGCCTTCTGCATCTGCTGGGCGGCTTCCGCGGCCTGCTTGCCGGCCTGGTTACCGGCATCGCGGGCGTCGGCGCTCTTCTGCTGCTGGGCAGCTTTCTGCAGATCATCGGCGGCCTGCTGGGCACGGCGGGCCATATCGGCCTGCTGGTCGCTGGCGCCCTGCAACGCCTTGGCGCCGCGTTCGGCATCCAGCCGTTTCTGCAGGCCGGCACGGGCGGCACTGATGTCGTCCAGCGCCTGGTTTTCAGCGCGGGTGCCGGCTTCACCATCCTGCTTTTCGAGGGCTTCGGCGGCCTTGCGGGTGTCCTGGGCCGCGTTCTGCAGACCCTCGCGGGCTTCGCGGGCACCCTGGCGTGCGTCGTAGGCTTCTTCGAGGCGGCGGGCCAGGTCTTCGGCGTCGCGGGCGGCCTGGCGCGCCTGATCGCCGGGGGCGCGCTGTGCTTCGCGCTGCATGGCGCGGGCGGCGTCCATGGCATCGCGCATGGACTGGGGCTCAGGGTTGCCCTGGCGCATTTCCTGCTGGAGTTTCTCCAGCGCCTTGTCCATGGCCCGTGCGCTGTTGCGCAGGTTGCGGTCTTCCGAATCCTGCAACGGGCGCGCCGAGTCACGGGCGCGCTGCAGCGCCTCGTTCAGGCCGGCCTCATCCAGCTTTGGTTCGGGCAGGCGGCTGACGTCTTCGGCCAGTTTGTCGAGACTGCGCGCCAGTTCCTGCTGGCGTTTGGCGGCCTGGTTGAAGTCAGGCTTGCCTTCGGCGTTCATGCCCTCGGACTTGCGCAGGTGTTCGCCGGCTTTCTGCATGGCGTCGAGGGCTTCCTGCATTTTCTGCTGGGCCTGGGCGGCTTCGGCCTGCTTGAGGTTTTCCAGGGCCTGTTCCATGGCACCCTGGGCCTTTTCGACCTGTTCCTGGGCGAAATCGGCCTCGCTGGCCTTCTGGCCGTCGGGGTTGCCCTGCTGCTGGCGCTGGCGGGCGATCTCGTTGGCCAGGGCCTTGAGGTCACGGTTGAGTTTGTCGGCGTTCTGCTGGACGTTCTCCTGGCCGCTGCGTGAGCGGCGCAGGTCGGGGCTGGTTTCACTGGCCGGGCGCAGGGCCTCGGCGGCTTCCTTCAGCGCCTTGCCGGCTTCGGCCTGGGATTTTTCGGCGGCGTCGGGGTCACCGGACTGCAGGGCCTTTTCGGCCTGGGCGCTGTGTTCGGCGGCTTTTTTCAGGGCCTCGGCGGCCTTGCGGGAATCGGGCGTGGCGGGCAGGGCCTCGGTGGCCTTGCGCGCGGCGGCAATCGCCTCTTCGGCCTCTTTCTGTTCCTTTTGCAGTTGTTCGTTGAGTTCGCGCGGCAGGGGCGTGTTGGCGCCCTGGCGCTGGGCGTTGGCGCTGCGGGTGTTGCGGTAGGCCTCTTCCTGTTCCTGGGCGGCGCGGGTCACGGCGTCCAGGGCCTTCTGGTTGGGCTGCTCGCCGGCCTTTTCGGCGTTCTTTTTGACGTCGGTCTGGTCTTTCATCAGCCGTTCCAGGTCGCGGCTGATCTGATCAACGTCTTTCAGGCGCTTGTCCTGCTCGTGGGCCTTGCGGGCTTCGTCTTCCAGCTTCTTGAGCTGGTCCAGGGCCTGTTCCAGGTTGCGCACCTGTTCGTCGTGGGCTTTCTGGTCGTCCTTGCGGCGCTGTTCGACGGCTTCGCGGGCTTTCTGCTGGTCTTCCTTGAGACGTTCCAGGTCGCGCAACTGCTGTTGCAGCATCTCGCGCTGCTGTTGCAGATCCTGGGTTTCGCGGCGCAGGTTTTCTTCGCGCTCGCGCAGTTCGCGGGCGCGTTGTTCGAACTGGCGCAGTTCCCTGGCCAGGTCGTTGTTGCGCATTTCGCTGGTATCGTTGCGCAGGCGGTGCTGGTCCTCGATCATGCGATTGAGGGCCTCGATCTGTTCCTGGCGGGCCTTGAGTTCTTCGTCCACGCCGATCGCCGCGCCGTGTTCCAGCAGCTTGAGCACTTCCTTGATCTGGTTTTCGATGGTCGCGGCCTTGGCCAGGGCAGTGCGCAGTTCACCCTCGCGGATGTTTTCCTCGGTGGTGCCCATCAGGTCTTCGATGCGCAACTCGTTCAGGCGCTTGAGCGCGGCGGTGATGTGCGGAATGCGCCGGCGTTCAGCCTGGTCGTCGCTGGCCTCGAGTTCCACCAGCAGCTTCTCCAGACGCTCTTTGAGGTCAGACAGCGTCTGGCGCAGCGCGGCCTGTTTCTTGGACAGTTTTTCGCGCAACTCTTCAGGCTTGGCCGCAGCCGGATCCGAAGACCGGCCCGTATCCTGGGAGTCCACGGGTCGTGCCAGCAGCACGGCCATGGCGCAAACGGCCACGGCCGAAAACAGTCGGTTCCAGAAGCGGATTTTGGCCTGGAAGGTGCGTGAGTTCATGCGGTCCCCGATCAGAGCACTGCGTACCTTATAGTACGCGGGGCGGGGCGGATCGGTTCACGTCGAAATCACATTTATAACCCGTTTTACAACAACAGTTTATGGCCAACACCGGCGGGTTATTCACCGCGCCGGCCCTTTTCGAGCTCTTTGAGTTCCTGGTTGGTCTCTTCCTGTGACTTGAGCAGGTTACGGAAGCCGTGAAGGATGTCGTCAAAGCCCTCCCACTTCTTCACCTGTTCCTGCACCGCGCGCAGCATGGCCAAGGTCAGAACCTGCTGGCGCTCAAGTTCGGCCAGCAGTTCGCGGCGTTCGTTGGGCTTGCGGTCCATGTCGAGGATGGCCTCGTAGGCCGTGCGGGCGTTGTCCATGAAGCCGGGGGTGTGCAGACCGGCAATCTGCAGCACATGGCCGAAGCTGCGGGCGGGAAAGGTCTCATCGGGCAGGGCGCGGCGCAGATGGCCGGACAGCGCGCGAACCAGTTCGCCGGCCAGGCGGGCGACGGCTTCGTCTTCGGCGTCTTCGAGGCGCACCAGCGGGTTGTTGAGCTGGCGCTGAAGCTCGGCGTTGGCGGCGGCAATGGTGGCCAGAAGGCGCACGGTCTGGATGCGGCCCTCCTGGGGACGGGCGGCATCCTGGCGTTCCAGGCGGTTGAAGCGGTAGACCTGGGCGAAAACGCCAAAGCGGTCGGCGACCACTTCGGCGTCGCGCAGCAACTGGTTCTGTTTCTGGTAGGCGTCATTGAGGTCGGTGCGCAGGCGCTCGCCCTCGTTGCCGCGCAGATCCAGCAGGTTGGTGCGCGAAAGCACGTCGCGCGTCATGGCCACCAGATCCGACTGCAGCGCGACCATGCTGCCGATGGTGGTTTTGATCTGGCGGATCTGGGTGCTGACCTTCATGCGCAGTTCATCAATCGTGTACAGCTCGTAGGTCAGGGTGGTATTGGCGCGGCTGCCCTGCAGCACGGGCGGGGTGGTGTCGTCCACCTTGACCTGGTTGAGGTCAAAGGCCTGGATGTAAAGCTGGATCGTCGGGCGGGCACCGGCGGGCGGCCGCAGCTCGCCAATCAGCTTGTCGAACTCCAGCTCAAAAGTGGCGCGCACCAGCGGCTGGGGCGCGGTTTCCAGGTGCCGGAAGGCCGCGGCAAAGGGCGCGTGTTCGCGGAACTCGGGGTCGTCGGAAAAGCGCCACATCAGTTTGGCGCTGCCCACGCCGTAGTCGTCGGCCATCTCGAATTCCAGCGGAATCGAGGCATCGGGCGTGACATAGACAAGCTGGTTGGACACCAGCGGGTCGCCGCTGAACTGGATCTTGACCGTGGGCGGCACATCTTCCTTGACGGTCATCAGGTCGCCGATGCGGCGGGCGTTTTCAATGCCGCGTTCGTCCACCAGCCGCAGACGCCAGCGCGCCATGCCCAGTGTCAGCGCCGGGATGCGCGCGCGGTAGTTCTGGGGGCCGGCGGAAAAGTTGCTTTCGACCGGGTAGCGCTGGCTGGAACCCACGTTGAAGTCCACCACCAGCGCGCTGCCGTCGGCGGCGTCAAGTTTCAGCGGCTTGGTCGTGGAAAAAAGAAATTCGACCGACGTGCCGGCCACGGCTTCAATGCGGGGTTCCTGGGTGACGCGGTCTTCAATCACCAGATAGCGGGGAAAGGACAGGCGCAGCTCCAGCGCGCTTTCCAGTTCGGGGGCCGGAATCACGCGCAGGTAAAACGGCCCGGCAACAGCGTCGCCGGCGCGGATCGTGATGCGTTCCAGCGGGCTGATGATGTTGGTTTTGTTGTAGCTGAAGTACACGCGCTCCTTGCCGTCGGCGCCGCGGATCACACCCCGGCTCATCGGCCGCACGTTGGGGTTGCCCACCTGGACATAGCCGCCGCCGGGCTCGCGCGCGTAGGTGACAATGCGGATCTCGGCGGTGTCGGGGATCTTGCCGCTGGGTTCGGCCACAAAGCGCAGATCGGAGCCCATGGCGACTTCGTACAGCCCGCGCACGCCCAGTTCGGGTACCTCTTCGGTCGGCGCGAAACTGAAGTTGACGTTCAGCGGGTCGTCGGTGGGATACTGGGGCAGCTCGTCGCGTTCCAGAATCCGCGCGTCAAGCTGGGTCAGCGTCGGCCAGGCCGGACCCTGGCCCAGCACGCGGCGCACCCAGATACTCATGTTGTCGCGGTCCAGCCAGGCGTGGCCGAACACAACCAGCATCGCCAGCAGGCTGCCGCCCAGAACCAGCATCAGGCGGCGCGTGCGCACGGCCTGTTCGAACTTCAGGCGGCCGGCCAGATCAAAGGCCTCGCCGACCAGAACCTTGATCATGTCGCCGCTGGCGGTGTCCTTGTAGCGTTCCTGTGAACGCAGAATCTGCAGGGCGGAAATCAGGCGGTCGTTCAGCAGCGGGTACTCGCGTTCAACCAGCAGCGCCAGGTCTTCGTCAGACAGCGTGCGCGAAAGCGGAAACACAATGCCGCGCAGCGCCACCACAATCACCGCCACGGCGGCCACGCCCAGAAACAGCAGACGCACGCCGCCGGGAAGCTGCAGGATGCGGTCGGTGTAATACAGCCACAGGGTCAGTACCGCCGCCCAGATCGTGACCTTGGCCAGCCCCCAGGACAGAAAGGTAAGCCGGATATGCGAGCGAAGCTGGGCAAGTTTCTGTTCGATCACGGTCGTGGTCATGGGCGGCTCACTGGGCGGCGTTAGCGGTTTCTCATGTCCATGCGCAGGTTGCTGCTGTGGATACGCGCCTGGGCCTGGCCCGCGGGCGCGTACAGATCGCCGCGGTATTCCAGCCGCAGCCAGAACTCGACGCGCGGAGCGTGCATCAGCGCCGGCGACACGTCAAACGTGAAGCGGTACACCTTGCCGGGCTCAAGCCAGGTTTCGCCGCGGTGATCAGCCGGCGATTCGCCCTGCTGGGGCTTGGGCGTTACCTGCACCGGCGGCAGCGTCGTGTTTTCGGGCGGAACGCCGGGGTCAAATTCAGACGTGTACGACACATGCAGCAGATACACCGGCACGCGCGAATAGGCCCGCGCCACCTTGACCGGCACAAAGCCGGCGTTGACCAGTGTGGCCTCCAGTTCGAATTCGCTGCCGGTGCGGGGCGACAGCAGAAGTTCCAGCATCGGACGCGGCGGGTCGGGCAGCTTGGCGCGCTCGATGGCCGTGCAATAGCCCGAAGTCACCAGAAACGCGCGTTCGGATTCCAGCCCGTAGACGCGGGCACTGCCGGACGAAACGCTGACCTGGGTGCGGGCGCGGTCGCGCGTGACGGACACGGCCAGGGCGCCTTCTTCGACTTCGATGCGGCCGTGCGGCGTGCGCACCACAAACGGGCCGTCGGTGATGCCTCCGGGCAGGACATCCAGGCGGCGGATCTCGCCGCCGGAAAGTTCCATTACGCGCACGGCGCTGAACCGAAACGCGGTGTTCTGGCTGACCTCAATGCTGCTGTAGGTGTTGGCCTGGCCGGTGGGCAGCCACAGAAACGCGTCGTAGGACCCCGTGTTGTAATCGCCCTGGGGCGGGTTGACGTTGCCGTTGTAAAGCACCAGTTCGTCGCTGGCGACGACCTCGCGCTTCTGGCCCAGAGTCAGCGACGGGTTGTGGTACACGATCTGGCCGATCTGGTCGGGGCGCGACTGCACGGCCGGCACGCCGGTGAACAGCACCAGCAGCACGACCGCGATCACGCCCACCACGCACGCCGCGACAAAGCTGCGCCGCGCCATGCAGTGCGCGCCGGGCACGGCGCCGTCAAAGCTGCCCTCGCGCTTCATGCGGGCACGCAGACGTTCAAAGCTGCCGCGACGGGGCGCCACCTTGCGCACCTGCTGGTGCAGGCGCAGATGCTGGCGGATTTCCTCCAGTTCGTCGCGCAGCGCCGGGGTGGCGTCCAGCTTCTTCTGCAGCGCCGACTGTTCCTCGGCGTCCAGTTCGCCCAGCGCGTAGCTGACCAGTACCGCGCCGATCACCGGCTGGGTGGGTCTCAGTTCTTCGTCAATCATGACGTGCCCTCCGCGGCGCGCTGGGCGGGCTGGACGTACTTCTTGAGCCGGTCACGCAGCTTGCGCTCGGCGTAGTACACACGCGATTTGACCGTACCCGCCGGAATCTCCAGTGCCTCGGCGATCTCGGCGTAGGTCATGCCCTGGTAAAAGCTCATCACCAGCACCAGCCGGTGCATCGGGTCAAGGTCCAGCAGGCCCGAACGCACGCCCTCTTCGACCTCGCGCCGCGCGGCCCGGGTATCAGGCGTTTCCTCGGTGGGGTTGGCAATCGTTTCAATGATGTTCAGCGACCGCACCGCGGCATACCGGCCGCTGGTGGTGGCGCGGGGGTCGTTTTCGCTCAGCGCGTCCACACGGCCCGAATCCAGCGCGGCATCGGATTCAATGTCCACGGCGCGGCGCACGCTTTTGCGCCTGGCCTCAAGGTCTATCCAGCAGTTGCGCCCGATGCGGTAGATCCAACTGGAAACTTTCAGGTCGTCCTTGTAGGTCAGCGCGCCGCGCCAGACCCGCATGAAGGTTTCCTGCAGCAGGTCTTCGGCCCGGCCGTCGTCCCAGGCCAGCCGGTAAAACAGCGCGTACAGCCGCCGGTAGTACTTGTAAAAAAGCTGCTCAAATGCGTCGCTGTCGCCGCGCTTGATCGCGGCCATCAGCTTGAGGTCCTGGTTGTCCGAGGCCGTGCTCATGCCTGGTTTTCTACCTATAGTACGTGCAAGGCCTGCCGCCGGTTCGCGTAAACCCTCAGGCTAACATGCCGACGGCCGAAGCGCAGGGCTTGGCGCCGGTGAGTTTAGAGCATTTTCATGGTTCGTCTTCAGGCTTCCGCTTGCGGCGGGCGTCGCACCGCGACGTCGCGCTCGCTCCATGTGGCCTCCAGCCACATCTGCGCTCGCGCTCCTTGGTCTGCTTGCCCGGCGCGGCGCGGAACCTCTGCATACAAACCATGAAAAAGTCTAGCCCGCGCCCGGGCCCAATTCTGGCGCGGCGGTATCTTTGGCCGGTTTAATTGCCCTTGCCGCACAGCCGGTTCGTAACAGGATTGTACCGGGCACCCTTAATGCCCGTCAGGACACACCATGCAACCGGATGATTACAAGCCGCTTCCCCCGGAAGCCCACGCCTTTCTGGACGGAAGCCTTGGCGCCGAAGCCGAGGCCGATTTCCGCCGCCGCCTGGAACGCGACCCCGCGCTGCGCGACGAGGTGGAACGCCTGGGTGCGGCACTGAACCTGCTGCATACCCTGCCGGTGAAGGATCCCGGGCCGGGCTTTGCGCGCCGGGTTCTGGATCGCGTGCGCGACGTGGAACTGGCCGACCGCGCGCGGCGGCGCATTCGCGGGGCGCGCTCGCCGCTGTGGCAGCACGTGGCCCAGGTGGCCGCCGGTGCCGTGGCGGCGGCGGTGGTGCTGGCGCTGGTCGGGCCCTCGTGGCGCGACAGCGCGCCGGCCCGGCCGGACGGGCCGCTGTTTGAAACCGTGGCCGCGGAACCGGCCGAAGACGACCTTCTGCCCAGTCTGGGCGACCAGTACGCGCGTTACCGCGCCGTGGCCGACCACGTGGGCGCGCTGCAGGGCGCTGATGCTGAGACCCAGCGCCTGCTGCTGGCGGCCGAACTGGACCAGTCCGGGTTGTTGCGCCGCAACGTGTGGCTGAACGGCCAGCTTGGCGCCCTGGCACTGGACCGGCGCCGTGAGTACCAGCGTTTTCTGGACGGGCTGGACAACGCGATCGAGATCGTGGACCGCGAACTGGCCCAAAGCGCCGCCGAACGCCGGCCCGTGAACCTGGGCCTGGTGCAGGGCGCGCTGGACAACGTGCATGTGCCGCCGCGCCTGAGCCGCGACGTGCGCCTTGAGGTACGCCGCAGCGGCCCCGAATCCGGTGCGCGCCGCGTTTCGCCCGGCCCTGAAACCACCCCTGAACAGGCCGCCTACGCCGCCATCCGCGCCGCCGTGCACGCCAACGACCATGAGGCCGTGGCCGGCGCCTGCGATGCCTATCTGCGCGGCTTTCCGGGCGGCAAGCTGGTGCGGCCGGCCACGCTGACGCTTACGGCGGCGCTTTTGCGCCTGGGACGCGACCGCGACGCCGCGGCACGCTATGAACAGGTGTTCGGCGTCTATGAGGAGAAGCGCAGCGCCGACGACGTGCGGCTGATGGAGCGCCTGTTGACACCCCCCGAGCGCACGCGTCTGAAGACCGCCCGTGCGGCCTTGCGTGAATAGCGCCACAAACCCGCACCCGAAAAACCCGAAATCACGCCACCCGCTGAAGCAAACGGCGTATTTAATGGCGGGCCCGTTTTGTCCGGCCCGTTCCATGCCCGCACGAGTTCTTCTTCTGCTGCTGCTGACCGCCGCGCCGCTGGCCGCCAACGACATGGTTGTGGCCGCTCCCGGCGGCCGCGCCGCCTGGCTGCTGCTGGAGCCGCCGCCGGGCCAGGCCACGCCCGGCGGGCACGAGCACGGCGACGACCCAGGGCTGTTTGCCCCCGACGTGCTGGGCCGCGCGGCGGCCGGCCGCCCGGTGCTGGACCTGTGGCGCTATGACGGCGACAGCGCGCGCTATGAACGCATCACGCGCATGGCCCCCGGGTCAACCCTGTACGCCCTGTTTGCCGTCGGCGGCCGGCCGTTCGTGCTGTGGAACCGCAGCGGCCCCGGTGTGCCGCCCACCACGGTGCTGCGCGCCGACACACCCTGGGCCGGCGCGCCGCCCGAGGCTGCGGCGGTTCTGGCCAGCGCCGAGTTTGCCGACGCGCCCTCCGTGTCGCCCGACGGAACGCGCCTTGTGCTGCGGGCCTTTCGCGGCTCCGGTTCGGCCGTGCTGCGCGTGTACGACACCGCGGCCTGGACGCTGCTGGCCGAAAGTGCCGCCGGCGCCTGGAGCCGCCCGGTGTGGATCGGCAACGGGGCGCTGGCGTGCCTGTCCAGTGACGCGGGCATTGCACGCGTAAGCCTGGGCGAGCGCGGCGCCATCCCGCGCGTCAACGACAACCCGCCGCCGCAAGCCGGAACCCTGTGGCGCCTGGACCTTCAGGACCGTGCCCTTGCCGCCGTGGCGCTGCTGGCCGGTGAGTTCCCGCCCGAGACCTTCACCCGAGCCCTGGGCTGGGATGTCTTGGGCCGGGCGCTGGTGCTGGCCCGCCGCGACGGCGAACACGTGATGATCGAACAGCGCCCGCCCGAACCCGGCGCCGTCGGGCGCGAACTGGCACGCTTTGACCACTTCCGCGGACTGGTCACCGGCGGCCTGCGTGTGCGCTTTGCCGGCGTGCGCGACCGCCGCGTGCAGCTTGGCGAACTGTCGCGTCTGCAGCCCGTGACCGTGCCGGCCTGGCCCCGGCGCGGGGCGCGCGTTGTGGCCTGGGTGCGCCGCGGCCCCGGTCGGGTGGTGCTGCGCGACGCGCCCGATGTTTCGGCCAGCGGGCTGGGCGGGCTGGTGGATCCGGGCCGCGGCCTGTACGGGCTGGTCGAGCCCGTGGCCAACCCCGACCACGCCCTGGCCGGCCAGCCGATCTGCCTGCACACCCTGCGCATGCCGGACCTGCCCGGTCTGGACAGCATGCGCAACCCGCACAACCTGGCGCGCCTGAGCGCGCTGGTGCGGCGTTTTGGCCAGCTTGACGCAGCCTACCCGCGGGGGGTTCCCAGCACGCTGCTGGCCTTTGAAATGACCATCACCATGCCCAACGTGGACCCCAAAAAGGGCACCTACGTCGAGCTGTACCACGGCGACGGGCGCGGCGGCAAAGGGCGCATCCGCACCGAGGACAACCTCAGCGGCGACTGGCTGATGAACAGCATGGACGGCGCGGGCGACGCCGAGACCGACTGGCACTACTCGTGCGCCGCGATCAAGACCGGCCAGGTACAGAAGCAGGCGCCATCGCGCGCCGGCAAGGTGTACGACGATCTGGTCACGCAACTGGAGGCGCGCAAACTGCTGCTGCTTTCCGGGGTGGCCCGCGCCGCCGACCAGGGCGGGCTGGTGTTTCTGGGCCGCGGCACGCACACCGACCTGGGCACCGGTGTGACCATGCGCGTGTGGCGCTATCTGCGGCTGGGGCGTGAACTGGCCGGCGGCGGACGCGAGGCCGTAGTGCTGAAGTTCGTGGCTGACCTGCCCCAGGGTTCGCGCGGCACGTGGCGGCACCCGCACTCGCTGCTGCACGCGCGGCTGCGCTTTGCCATGGCCAACGGGCGTGACGCCGCCCAGACCGACCTGTCGTTTGCGCCCGACCAGATTGTCGAGCTGCCCAACCTGACCGAACCCGACCGTCCGGCGCTGCTGCTGCCGGCGGAGTTCCGCATTCACGAATGGGACGAAAAGACCGGCAAACCCGTCGAGCGCCTGCACGCCAGGGCCAAATCCGGCGAGTTTGCCCACCCGCCCGAACTGGTGGCCGGGGGCCGGCTGAAACCGGGCTACTTTGTGCCGGCACTGGACGTGCCGGTCACGCTGCGCCGGGCTGCCGACGCACAGTTTCAGCAATTGCAGCGCCCCGGCCCGCGCTGACGGCGCGTCAGGCCGTGGCCCGGCCCGAAAGGCGCGCCACGTGGGCGTCGCGCACGCGACAGAAAAACTCGTCGTAGCGCCCGCTGCTGAAGTCGGCAAAGGTGTAGTCGCGCTTGACCCACTGGCCTCGCCGGAAACTCATGGTGACCTCGGCGCAGATGCCTTGGGACAGATAGATGCGATGGGCCAGGTTCTTGGTGCTGGCCAGCACCAGCTTGCTGCCGTCCACATAGCCGGGGTCAAGGTTGACCGGCCGGTGTTCGCCGGTGCGCTGGGCGCACTCGCGTTCGATGCGGTTGGTGGCCAGCTTCCATTCCGGCAACAGCGCCGGATCGGCCAGCCGGTCAAAGCTGTAAAACCGGCGTTTCAGGCCGTCGCCCATTTCAGACACGTAGTAATCCGTGTCGTTGAAGTCCCAGGTCTGGCTGACCAAGCCGATGTCACCCAGCACATGCTCGACCCACAGCATGGCGTCCTCGAGCACGGACTCGGTGGCAAACAGCACGCCCAGAATCGGCGTGACCGGGTGAACAGGTTGCACTTGCCCCATGAGCACCGCGGGTTGGTTGAGCAACAGCCATGATACCGGGCGCAACCCGGCCCGGTAAAGCCAATCCGCGCGTTACACCGGCTGGGGTTCGCTGCGCAGGGCGGGCACCAGGCGCGCCAGCGTGTCGGCCACCTGCGTGACCTCCTGGGCCGTGTTGGTGTAGCCCAGACTGAAACGGATCGTGCCGCTGCCCTGTTCTTCGGTCAGGCCCAGCGCGTTCAGCACGTGGCTGGGCTTGGTGCGCTCCCACATGCAGGCGCTGCCGGCGCTGGCCAGAATGCCGGCGTCGTCCATGCGCTTGAGCAGAAAACCGCCGTACACGCCGTCAAAGCGGATGCTGGCGGTGTTGAGCGTGCTGTGTTCGAGGTCGCCGTTGAGGTGCGCGCCGGGAACCTTGGCCAGAACCTCGCGCACCAGCTGGTCGCGCAGGGCGCGCAGGTGGTCGCCCTTTTCCCTGCGCTTTTTGTCGGCCAGTTCCAGCGCCACGGTCAAAGCCGCGATCTGGGGCACGGCCACGGTGCCGGCGCGACGGTTGTTTTCGTGTGTCCCGCCCAGCATATACGTGTGATAGGGCGTCCTGTCGCGCAGGTACAGCACGCCCACGCCCTTGGGGCCGTAGAACTTGTGGGCCGAAAGGCTCATGGCGTCCACGTCAAGCTTCTGCACATCCAGTTCCAGTTTGCCCGCGGCCTGCACGGCGTCGGTGTGGATCAGCGCGCCGTGGTCGTGGGCCAGTCTGGCCAGTTCGGCAATCGGCTGGATCGTGCCGATTTCGTTGTTGGCCAGCATCACGCTGACCAGCGCCGTGTCCTTGTTGACGGCCGCGCGGGCGGCGTCCAGGCGCGTGCGGCCGTTGCCGTCCACGGGCAGCACGGTGACCCTGAAACCCTGTGTCCCCAGCCACTCGCACGGCGCCAGCACGGCCCGGTGCTCAATCGCGCTGGTGACAATGCCGGTGCGGCCGTGCTTTTCACGCATGCCCCACCCCATGCCGTTGATGGCCGCGTTGTCGCTTTCGGTGCCGCCGCTGGTGAACACAATTTCGCCGGGTTTGCGGGCATTGAGCACTTTGGCCACGCGAGCGCGGCATTCTTCCAGAAACTTGCCGGCCTTGAGGCCCAGCGAATGGCCGGAGCTTGAGTTGCCGTCAAATTCGCGCGTGGCGCGGACCAGTTCGTTCAGGACGGCTTCGTCAACGGGCGTGGTGGCGTTCTGGTCAAAGTTGATCATGGCAGGGTCGGCCCTGTCGGGCCCGCTTTCTGGCAATCGACGCTTCGCACCGGCTCGATTTTAGATTCCGGATTGTGGATTTTGGATTGAGAACAGCCAGACCCGGCCAAAGAAAACCGGCGCGAAGAGTCCGCGCCGGTTTTCCGGAACGCAACTCTGGAACCGTCAGGCCTTGAGCACCGCCGCGCGGCCCAGTGCTTCGGCCACGGCCTTGGTGTGGCGGGCGTTGCGGATAGCGGTGTCGGGGTCCAGCACGCCCTTTTTGGCCAGGTTGATCAGGCTCTTGTCGAAACTCATCATGCCGTGCTGGGCACCGGTTTCGAGCGCCTGGTAGATCAGCGCCGGCTGGGCCTGGCGGATCATGTTGGCCACGGCGGGCGTGACAATCAGCAGTTCGGCGCACATCACGCGCTTGTCTTCGTTTTTGGTGGGCAGCAGACGCTGGGCAATCACGGCGCGCAGCACCATGGAAAGCTGCAGGCGCACGTAATCCTGTTCCTCGGCCGGGAACATGGCACAGATGCGGTCAATCGTGCTGATCGTGTCAATCGCGTGCAGCGTCGAAAGCACCAGGTGGCCCGTTTCGGCGGCGGTGATTGCCGTGCGCATGGTTTCCAGGTCGCGCATTTCGCCCACCATGATCACGTCGGGGTCCTCGCGCAGGGCAAAGTGCAGGGCTTCGGCAAAACTGTTCACGTCGCTGTACAGTTCGCGCTGGTTGACCAGCGAACGCTTGTGCCGGTGCACGAACTCGATCGGGTCCTCGACCGTGATGATGTTGTCGTTGAACTCGCTGTTGATCTGGTCAATGATCGTGGCCAGGGTTGTGCTCTTGCCGCAGCCGGTGGGGCCCACGCACAGAATCAGGCCGTCGTTCATGGCGTACAGCTTGGTCGCGCCCGGCGGCAGGCCCAGGCTGTGAATCGGCTTCACTTCGCTGGGAATGCGCCGGTACACCACGCTGACCGCACCGCGCTGCACGTAGGCGCTGACACGGAAACGACCCTTGCCGTCGGGCGTGGTGTGCGTGCAGTCCAGCGCGCGGTGCTGGTAAAAGCGTTCCATCTCGCGGTCCGACAGAATGCTGCGCAATGCGGCCTCGGTGTCTTCGGGCGTCAGGATCTTGGCCTCGACCGGCACCAGCCGGCCGTTGATGCGCAGCACCGGGGGCGCGCCGGCCACCAGATGCAGGTCCGAGGCGTTTTCGGCCTCGGCGATTTCCAGCAGCTGGTTCAGCAGGTTGGTGTTGGTAAAGGCGTTGGGGCCAAGGCCGGCCTGGCCGACTTCGTAATCCGGGTTGTGCTCGGGCTGTTCCCAGCCGCCCTGGGGGGCCTGGTTGACGCCGCTGGGCTGGCGCAGGTACGGGTTGGCGTTGGGGTCGGCATAGGCACCGGACATGGCGGCTCCTTCATCGTGCCGGCTGGCGGTAAGGTCGCCGGCGTACTGGTTTTTGCACGGTTGTTGAAAACCTGAGTCTAGACCCTTTACGGTGCCGGAACAATCCTCTGGGCACCAACTTGCGCAAATGCCGTCTTTCCGTCGCGCCAACGCCCGGGCAGGATGGGCGTTAAACCCTGCAATCGCCACAGGGCGGGCCGGAGCCCCATGCCAGTCTTCGAATACAAAGCGCTCAACGCCAAAGGCCGCAACGCCGCCGGCGTGATTGACGCCGACACCGCCCGCGACGCGCGCGAAAAGCTGCGCCAGCAGAAGGTTTATGTCACTGAAATCTCCGAGGTCCGGGGCACCCAGGCCAAGCGCCAGGTCGTAAAGAACGAAAAGGGCGAAAAGAAGGTCGTGGTCTCGGCCGAACTGCCCAAGGTGGTTCAGCTTACGGGCACGCTGGCAATCATTTCGGCCGGTGTGATGCTGCTGCAACTGGTGCTGGCCTGGCGCAACCAGCCGCCCCCGACCATTGACGGCCAGGCGGCAGCCGGGGCGCTTACACCGGTCGGCATTGCCGTGGGCGTGGTGTCGGCCGCGGCCACGGGCATGTTCGGGTATGTGATTCTGCGGGGCAAGTCCTGGGCGCTTACGGTCACGGCGCTGTTTGCCGGGTTGCAGGCGCTGCAGCCCTTCATGGCGCTGATTTCAGAATCCGACTACATCCAGGGCCTGTTCGCGCTGGTGTACGGCTCGCTGATGGCGCTGTGTGTGCTGTCGTTTGCCACCATGAAGGACACCGGCGCCAGCGAGGGCAACGACAAGATCCAGAACGTGGGCGAGGTCTCCAGCTTCACGCGCCAGTTGGCCACGCTGCTGCATTCGGGCATTCCGCTGGCCCAGGCGCTGAACGCCTGCATTGAACAGGCCGACAGCCCCGGTTTACAGAAAGTCCTGCGCCATCTGCGCGAACAGGTCACCCAGGGCACGGACTTTGCCAACGCCCTGGAAACCTGCCCCGGCTACTTCAACAGCCTGTACATCAACATGGTGCGTGCCGGCCAGGCCAGCGGCCAGCTTGACGACGTGCTGTCGCGCGTGGCCGAATACCTGAGCAACCAGAACCGCCTGCGCAACAAGCTGATCAACGCCATGATGTACCCGGCGATCATGCTGACTGTCAGCACGCTGGTCGTGATTCTGCTGATGACCTTTGTGGTGCCGCAGATCACCCAGATCCTGATTGAACAGAACGTGCCCCTGCCGCTGCCCACGCTGATCCTGATCACCGTCAGCGACTTCATGAAGACCTACTGGGAACTCATGATCAAGGGCCCCCTGATCGGCTTCTTCTTCCTGCAAAGCGCCCTGCAGCGCGACGCCTTCCGTCTGAACTGGGACAAGGCCAAACTCAAGCTGCCCATCTTCGGCGACGTGCTGCGCAAGGCCGCGGTGTCGCGGTTTGCCATCACCTTTGCCGTGCTGCTGCGGTCGGGCATGACGGCGCTGGAATCGCTGCGGATTGTCAAAAAGATCGTGGGCAACCGCGCGCTGCAGGAAGTGATCCAGGGCGTACACGACAGCATTGTGGAAGGCACCGACATCAGCACGCCGATCAAGAAAAGCGGCGTGTTTCCGCCCGTGGTGGGCTACATGATCGCCGTGGGCGAACAGACCGGCGAACTGGAAAGCCTGCTGGAGCGCGTGGCCGCGGCCTACGACGAAGAAGTGGAAATCAGCCTGCAACGCATGACCGGCCTGATCGAGCCGATCATGATCGTGTTCATGGCCGTGGTCGTGGGCGGCATTGTCGCGGCGGTGATCATCCCGCTGCTGCAGATGTCCAGCCAGGGCATGGGCGGCTGATGGCCCAAACCCGGTGATTGAGTCCGCGCCCGCGGGCTGTTTACTGGGGGCATGAATCTCAATGACACCACACTGGCGCTGGCGGGCGGGGCCATGATCGGTCTGGCCGCCGCGGGCTGGCTTGTGCTTACCGGCAAGACCGCCGGCGTAAGCGGCATGTTGTACGGCATGGTCAAACCCGAACCCGCCGAGCGCGGCTGGCAGGCCAGCTTTCTGCTGGGCCTGCTGGTCGGCGGCATCGGGCTGAGCCTGTTCTGGCCCCAGCGGCTGCCCGAGCTTGCCGCGGACCGGCTGTGGCTGTACGCGGCGGCCGGGGCGCTGGTTGGTTTCGGCACGCGCCTGGGCGGCGGCTGCACCAGCGGCCACGGGGTGTGCGGTATCGGGCGGCTGTCGTTGCGCAGCATCGCGGGCACCTGTGTGTTCATCGCCGCGGGCGTGGCGGCGGTTTACCTGTTCCGGCATGTGGCGGGGGTCTGAATGCGCAACCTGATCGCGTGCGTGACCGGCATTGTGTTCGCGCTGGGGCTGGGTGTGTCGGGCATGACCCTGCCGTCCAAAGTGATCGGCTTTCTGGACGTGACCGGCAACTGGGATCCGTCGCTGCTGTTTGTGATGGGTTCGGCGATTCCGGTTTACATGCTGGCGTGGTTCTGGCGTCGGCGGCATACGCCGTGGCTGGGCGGCGCGAAGTTTCCAAAGCCCCGGGCCGATCTGGACTGGCGCCTGTTTGCCGGGGCAACCCTGTTCGGCATCGGCTGGGGGCTGGCGGGCATCTGCCCCGGTCCGGCGGTCACGATTCTGGGCCGGCCCACACTGCCGGCGCTGGTGTTTTTCGGGTCGCTGGCCGGCGGCATGCTGCTGTTTCGCCTTGTGGATCGGCCCAAAGCCGTGACCAACATTCCCTCCACGGCGCGCTGAGAACACGCGGACCGGGAAGAACCCGATTGCCCCCGCGCGTTTCGACTGTTGTTGCGACTACAACAACGGGGGCTCATGTTCGTAACCGGGCTGTTTCTTGCAACCACGGCTCTGGGCGCGCTGATTGTCGCGCTGGGCCTGCGCGCCGCCTTTGCCGGCCGGGCCGGAACAGTGGCGATCGTCGTGCTGGCGCTGTGGCTGGCCGCTACCGGGGCGCTGGCTGCATCGGGGATACTGGCACCTTCGGCGCACCGGCCGCCACCGGTACCGTTGATTGCCGCCACGGGCATGATTGTGCTGTCGGTGCTGGCGCTTGCGGGCCCCGGACTGCGCGCGGCCCGGCGCCTCGCGCCGCATTGGGTTGTGGGCATGCAGGCCTTCCGCATACCCGTGGAGATCTTTCTGTGGGCGGGTTCAACCTCGGGTCTGGTGCCGGTGCTGATGAGCTGGCACGGCCGCAACCTTGACGTGCTGAGCGGGCTGGGCGGGCTGGTGCTCGGTCTTGTCATGGCGCGGCGCACCGTGCCGCGCGGGATTGTGGCGGCCTATCACGTGCTGGGGCTGGGGCTGGTTCTGAACGTGGTGGCGCACGCGGTGCTGGCCACGCCCGGCCCGCTGCAGCAACTGCACGGTCCGGAACACGAGCCGCTGTTTGTGGCCACGTTTCCGTTCGTGTGGCTGCCGGCGCTGCTGGTGCCGCTGGCAGTTGCGGGTCACGTACTGGGACTGCGCCAGTTGCGGCTGCGGCCGGAAACGCACGGGCCCGGCAACCTTGCCGGGCCCGCCCCTTGATCAACTGCGGCAAGCCTAGATTTCGGCGGCTTCCTTCTGCCCGGAAAGTTTGGCGATTTCCTCGACTTTGGCCTTGGTGGCGGCAATCAGTTCTTCCAGCGCCTTCTTCTGTTCGGCGGCCAGTTCGCCGGTCCTGGTCTGGGCGTCGGCCAGCGCGCGCAGGGCGCGTTCCCAGTGCTTCTGGAACATGCCAAGGTCCGTGGCGCCCTGCTTGATCAGGTGCTTGTGCAGCACGCGCTCGGGCACACCGCGCAGGTTGCTGACCAGGCCGATCTTGCTCAACAGCACCAGCACGTAATAGGTGATGTCAATTTCCCACCAGAAAAAACCCTGGCGCGCCGCCGGCATGTAGTGGTGGTGGTTGTTGTGCCAGCCTTCCCCGGCGGTCAACAGCGCGATCAGCAGGCTGTTGCGGCTGGTGTCGCGCGTGGCGTAGCGGCGCTTGCCGAACACATGGGCCAGCGAGTTGACAAAAAACGTGCAGTGCCACAGCGGCACGGTGCTGAGAAAGAACCCGATGAACGTGATGCCCCAGGCGCCGGTCCAGGTGCCGGTGATCCAGTACCCCAGGGCCAGCACCGCAAGCCCCAGCAGCAGCGGCGGCAGCCACGGGTGACGGTTCAGAAAACGCAGTTCCGGGTACTTGGCGAAATCCGGGATCAGTTCCCAGCGCGTCTCGTTGTATTTCGGGCACAGAATCCAGTTCACGTGGCTCCACCAGAAGCCGCGCTTGGGCGAATGAATGTCATCGGGCATGTCGGAATGTTTGTGGTGGTGCCGGTGGTGTGCCGCCCACCACAGCGGGCCCTTCTGGATCGCCGTGCAGCCGCCAAACGCCAGCAGAAACTGCATTACCCGGCCGGTGGAATAGCTGCGGTGCGAAAAATAGCGGTGATAGGCGCCGGTAATGAAGAACACGCGGACATAGTACAGCACCGCGGCAATCAGCCAGCCTGACCAGTGCACGCCGGTGTACAGCGCGCCCAGCGGCACCAGGTGCAGCACCAGAAAGGGCAGCGAAGCGCCCCAGTCCACGCGCTCGTCCGGCGCGTTCTGAAATGCGTTACTCATGAAGCACAACCTTTCAAGGATGCCCGCCGGGCCGGGGGAGGCCCGGTTGTGGGCGACATTCTAGGCATGTTTGCGCGGCATAACCCAGTGAAAATCCAAAGCTTCCGGAAATTGCTGTGCGTCGGGTCACCGCCGGGCCGCCCCTTCCCAACGACCGGCACGCCCCTACCATTCCGCGCCCATGCGTCGAGACGACATCCGCAACCTGGCCGTAATCGCCCACGTGGACCACGGCAAGACCACGCTGGTGGACGGCTTTCTCGAACTGGCCAACTTCTTCGGCCACAAGACCGACCATGCCGAAGCCTTCATGGATTCCAACCCGCTGGAGCGCGAACGCGGCATCACCATCCTGGCCAAAAACGTCTCGTTCAAATGGAAGGGCATCAAGGTCAACCTGATTGACACCCCCGGCCACGCCGACTTCGCCGGCGAAGTCGAGCGCGTGCTGAGCATGGCCGACGGCTGCTTTCTGCTGGTGGACGCCGCCGAAGGCCCGATGCCGCAAACCAAGTTCGTCCTGCGCAAGGCGCTGGAACACAACCTCAAGCCGCTGGTCGTGATCAACAAGATTGACCGCCCCGACGCGCGCATCAACGAAGTCCTGGACCTGGTGTTCCAGATGTTCCTTGATCTGGGCGCCAGCGACGCGCAACTGGACTTTCCCGTCATCTACGCCAGCGGCCGTCAGCGCATCGCCAGCGAAGACCCCGTGGTGCCCGGCAAAGATCTGGTGCCGCTGATGGACGCCATGATCAACCGCATTCCGGGCCCCGAGGTCGAGCCCGACATGCCCTTTCAGGTACAGATCACGAACTTCCTGTACGACCAGTTCGTGGGTCGCGTCGGCATCGGCCGCATCATGCGCGGTACGCTCAAGGTCAAGGACCCGGTGGTCATCCTCAAGCGCGACGGCCGCCAGGTAAAAGCCGTCGCCAAGCAGGTGCAGGTGTTTGACGGCCTGGCGCGCAAGGATGTACCCGCCGTGCGCGCCGGCGACATCGTCGCGATTGTGGGCCTGGAGGGCATTGACATCGGCGACACCGTGGCCGACCCCGAACACCCCGACGCCCTGCCGCCGGTTCCGATTGACCAGCCCACCATCACCATGGAGTTCCGGCTCAACGACAGCCCGTTTGCCGGCCAGGAGGGCCAGTTTGTCACCTCGCGCCAGATCCGCGACCGGCTCGAACGCGCCGCCGAGGCCGACGTGGCGCTGAAGGTCCAGACCGACCTGAGTGCCGACAGCTTCATGGTGCAGGGCCGCGGCACGCTGCATTTGGGCGTGCTGGTGGAAAACATGCGCCGCGAGGGATACGAGTTTGCCATCGGCGCCCCCGAGGTCATCGTCCGCGAAGAAAACGGCATCAAGACCGAGCCCTTCGAAGAAGCCGTCGTGGACGTGCCCAGCGAACATTCCGGCCGCGTGATCGAACTGCTGGGCGGCCGCGCCGGCGTGCTGGTGAACATGGAAAGCCACGGCCCGCGCAGCGTGATGCACTTTTCCGTGCCCTCGCGCGGACTGATCGGCATGCGCACCAGAATCCTTACCGCCACCCAGGGCGAGGCCATCTTCACCCACCGCTTTGTCGAATACCGCCCCATGGCCGGGCCGATTCCGCGCCGCAACCGCGGGGCGCTGATCGCCACCGACGGCGGCAAGGTCACCAGTTACGCCCTGGAATACCTGACCGACCGCGGCGAGTTTTTTGTCGAAACCGGCGACCAGGTCTACGTCGGCCAGGTCGTGGGCGAAAACTGCCGCGAAAACGACATCGGCGTCAACGTCTGCCGCACCAAGCACCTGACCAACATCCGCAGCAGCACCAAGGAAGCCTTCGTCAAGCTCAAGACCCGCCGCGACCAGAGCCTCGAAGCCGCGATGGAATGGATCGAGGGCGACGAACTGGTCGAGGTCACGCCAAAGGGCTTCCGCATCCGCAAGCGCCTGCTGGACGAAAACGCACGCAAACGCGCCGCCCGCGCCGAAGCCGGCTAGACTCACGCATCGCGCACGCCCGCTACAGCGGGGGGCCGCGGCCGGCGCGGTTTTCCAGAATCCGGTCAATCATGGTCTGAAAGTGCCGGTGTTCGCGCACGCGATAGCCCAGCCCCCAGGATTTCGGCGGCCCGGCGTCGGCGGCCGCGGGCGAGATGCTGGGCGTTTCTTCCAGCAGCTTGCGGTACAGCGCCGCGTGGCCGCTGGGCACCAGCCCGTGCGCCGCCAGCACCCGGTTCAGCACGCCGCAGAACATCAGCCACTGGTCCAGAAACCGGAACGGCATCCAGTTGCCAAAGCCCAGCTTGCCGAACTTTTCGTCCATGCAGCTCAACGTGTCGGTGATCACCGCCACGGCCTTGTCGAGATAGAACTCCTGCTTGAGCTTGAGCTCGGCCTCGGCCGGGCGCAGTCTGGATTCCAGATCGCGCAGCTCGGCCGACAGCGCGGGCAGGTCCTTGGCCGCGCGCAACGCCAGCGTGATCAGCAAGGCCGCCGAGAACCGTGGCGCGCGTGGCGCCCGGGGCTCCCGTGGTTCCTGTGGTTCCCGTGGCGCGGGTGTCTTTGGGGACGCCGCCGCCCCGGCGGCCCGTGGCGCGGGTGTCTCGTCCGCGTCAGGGCGTTCTTCGTCCGCGTCAGGGCCTTCCTGGGCCGCGCCAAAATCTTGTTCAGGCCGGCCCGTGGCCGGCGCTGCCGAAGAAGCCGGCGCGCTCTCTTCGCCTTCGACCAGCTCATCCAGTGGCGCGGCCTTGAGCCGGGCCAGACGGCGGCGCTTGAGTTCGAGTTCAATTTCGGCCTGTGTGGCCAGGATCGCGCGGCCGATCTCGCCCAGCTCGACCGTGCCCTCAAGCAACTTCACGCACTTGCGCACGCGCTCCAGGTGGGCGCGCTCGGCGTCAAGGATGCGGGCGTCGGCCTCGAGGTGAAAGCGGCTGTTGGGCGCGGCGGAGGCCGCGGTTTGGGCGTGGGGGCCGATGGGCGGGTAGACCTCGAGTTCGTTGCGGGGCGGGATCAGGTGGCGCGAGAGGATGTTCAAGGGCCGGCCGTCGGCGGCAACGCCGTCGTAGTACTCCTGTTCGGAGTTGGGAATCAGAGGCTCGTCAGCGTCGCGCGTCATCACTGGATGGCACGAAACGTGACACCCCGCGCGGACGAATGGTTGCAAGTGACGGGTGGAACGGAGGTTGGAGGAGAGAGATTGGGGGCGGAAGGTTGGAGTGAGGGAGGTTGGGGGGGGGGAGGTTTGGAGAGAGAGCTTGGAGAACCGGATGCAAGCCGCAAGCTCCGTCCCGCCCGGCGCTGTTGTTGCGACAACTCCCTGCGGTATGCTTACGGTTTTGGAGAACCCCATGCGAATTGCCGCGTCAGTTTTCCTTCTGGCAGTCGGACTCAACTGGTTTGACGCGCTGTCACTGGCACAGACCAACGTCGAAACCGGCCAGAACGCCACCGACATCCGCAGCACGTGGCGGATTGCGCGCGCGGCCTACACGCGCGAACTGTGGGTCGGCCTGGAAAGTCAGGCCGCCGACGGCCAGAAACTGCTGGAGGCGCTGGCGGGTGCCTGCACGGACCAGACATCGGTGGCGACGATTTCGCGCGCCGCCAATGCTTCGGGCCTGCGGCCCGGGGCCGATGAACAGGCCGTGCTGGATGTCGTTGCCGGCCGCGAGACATTGGCCGGCATGCTGTCGAAGTTCGAGCTGACCGGCCCCGACGGCGCGCGCACCGCCGCCGGGCGCCGTGTGCGCGTGGTGCTGGTGGGTCTGAATGAAAGCGCGGCCACGGCATTGCGTGTGGCGCGCCACGCCGATGTGGACGGCCTGCTGCTGGTGGATCCGCCGGTGGGGGACTTGCCCCAGGTTGAAGAAGGCGCCGGAACGCCGGGCGTGGATGTGCTGCTGCACCCGCGGTCTGAGGCCGAATTCGCGCGCGAAGAGGCCGAAGTGCGCAGACGCCTTGGCCCGTGGG
Source organism: Planctomycetota bacterium (assembly GCA_015075515.1). GTDB lineage: Bacteria > Planctomycetota > UBA8742 > UBA2392 > UBA2392 > H3-PLA7. The sequence goes on along the minus strand of JABTUE010000001.1, from coordinate 143,322 downwards.
GCAAAACCGCCCGCGTGCTGCGCGGGCCTGATCCCTACGCGGGTCTTGCGCAGCGTCTGGCGTGGGCGCACGGCCGGCTTCGCGGCTATGAAATGCAGGCCCCGGCGCGCGACGTGGCGGCGTGGCTGGGCGCGCGCAAGGACGCGCGGGTTGTTTTTGTGGGCGAACTGCACGGCAACCCCGGCGCGCACCGGCTGCAACTGGACGTGCTGCGCGGGATGATCGCCCAGGGCGGGCTGCTGGCGCTTTCCACCGAACAGTTTGAACGCGACGTGCAGCCGGTGCTGGACCGCTATCTCAAGGGCCAGATCAGCGAAGAACAGTTTCTAAAAGACTCGCGCCCCTGGCCCAACTATGCCGACTACCGGCCGCTGATCGAGCTGTGCCGGGAAAAGCAGATTCCCGTGATTGCGGCCAACATCCCGCGCCGGCTGGCCTCGCGCGTGCACAAGGAGGGCCCGGCGGTGATCGAGCAGTTCAGCGCCGAAGAAAAGGCCTGGACGGCGCGCAAACTGACGGCCGAAAAGGGCGCCTACCGCGACAAGTTCATGAAGCTGATGGGCGGCGCCGAAGGTCATAACGAAAAGCTCGAGAACATGTTTGCGGCCCAGTGCATCAAGGACGACACGATGGCCGAAAGCATTGCCGACTGGCTGGCGGCCAACCCCAAAGGGCGCGTGCTGCACATCAACGGGGCATTTCACAGCGAGGGCGGGCTTGGCGTGCCCCAGCGGCTGCTGGCGCTGGCGCCGGAAGCGACCGTGGCGATTCTTACCTGTGTCGAGCGCGGCAACGCCCTGCCCGCGGCCGTGGCCGATGAAAGCCATGTGATCGTGCCGGCTTCGCGCCCTGCGCGTTGACGGGGCGGCCGCCGGCACGCAAACTCGCGCGGGGAAACCCGTGCCGCGCAAAGCAAAGACCAGAACCGCCAGAACCCGGCGCCCCGCCCGTGCCCGCAAAACGGCTGCGAAGGCGCGCGCGGCCGCGCCCGAACTGTTCGGCACCGACGGCGTGCGCGCCGTGGCCGGATCGGGCGCGCTGGCGCCCCAAAGCATTCTGGCCATCGGCCGCGCGCTGGGCCGGTATTTGTCCGACCACGCCAGCGGCCAGCGCCGCCCCCAGGTGCTGATCGGCGTGGACCCGCGCCCCAGCGCGGATCTGGTGGGCATGACGCTGGCTTCGGGCCTGATCGCCGAATGCTGCGACGTGCACTGGCCGGGCATGATGAGCACGCCCGAGGTCGCCTTTCTGACCGGGCACGGCCCGTTTGCCGCGGGCATCAGCGTGACGGCCAGCCACAACCCCGCCACGGACAACGGCATCAAGATTTTCGGCAAGGACGGCCGCAAACTGCCCGGCCCGATCGAGCGCATGCTGGAAGACGCGATTGCCCGCGGCCGCGCCGGCGGCGACGCGCGCCCGCACGGCAACCGTTTCGGCTGGCTGCAGCTCGGGCGCGAAAAGAAGTACGAAGAGTTCATCATCAAATCCTTCCGCAAGAGTTTTGCCACGCTCAAGAAACGCCGCCTGTCCGTGGTGTTTGACCTGGCCTACGGCGCGCGCAGCATTGACCTTCAGGTGCTCAGCCAGCTTGCCCACAGCCTGGCGTTCGGGCGCACCGTGCCCGAATACCGCGTGGGCAGCGCACTGGTGGCCGGCGGCGAAAGCGCGGCCAACGCGCTGGACATCTTTTTCATGAACGCGGCCTCGCCGACCCAGCCCGAAACGCACCACCTGATCAACGTGGACTGCGGCAGCCTGCACCCCCAGGGCTGCGCCCGCGCCGTGTGCGAACTCAAGGCTGATCTGGGCGTATGCTTTGACGGCGACGGCGACCGCTGCATTCTGGTGGACGAAACCGGCCAGGTCCGCGACGGCGACCATATCCTGGCCGTGCTGGCCGCCGACATGAAGGCGCGCGGCGTGCTGAAGAACGACCTGGTTGTTTCCACCAGCATGGCCAACCTGGGGCTTGATGCCGCGCTGAAAAACCTGGGCGTGCGGCTGATGCGCACCGACGTGGGCGACCGCCATGTGTCCGAGGCCATGACGCGCCACGGTGCCGTGCTGGGCGGCGAACAAAGCGGCCACGTGATTCTGGCCGACGAAGGCCACCTGGCCGGCGACGGTCTGTACACCGCCCTGCGCGTCATTGAAATCATGCTCGACGGCGGCCGGCCCCTGGGCGAACTGTGCGCGGGCCTGCGCAAGTACCCCCAGACGATCGTAAACGTGCCCGCCCCGCGCAAACCCCCGCTGGCCGGGCTGAAAAATCTGGGCAAGCTTCAGGCACGCCACCAGGCCGAACTGGGCGCCGCCGGCCGCGTCAACGTGCGGTATTCAGGCACCGAGCCGCTGCTGCGCATCATGGTCGAGGCCGAAAGCGAAGAAACCGTCCGGCGCGTGGCCGGCGAACTTGCCGCGGCGGCAAGGAAGGATCTGGCCTGACCTGGCGGGGAAACGGCAATGGGTCTGGTGATTCTGGCCATTGAGTCTTCGGGCGACAGCGGCGGCGCGGCGCTGGTGCGCGACGGTTCGCTGTTGTCGGAGGTGACGGTTCCGGGCGCGCGCAGCCACGGCGCGCAGCTTATGCCCTGTGTGGATCGCGCGCTGGCGCGCGCCAAACTGGCCCGCAACCAGATAGACGTGGTGGCCGTCAACTGCGGCCCCGGCAGCTACACCGGCCTGCGCATCGGGCTGGCCACCGCCCAGGGCATCGCCCACGGGCTGGACCGCCCGGCCGTGGGCGTGCCGTGCTTTGAGGCCATGGTGTTGCAGTATCTGGCGCAGGTGGCGGTGCCGTTCAAGGACGGCCAGGAGTTCTGGCCGGTGCTGGACGCGCGGCGCGACGAGGTCATGACCGCGCGTTTTGTGCTGGCCGGCGGTCTGGCGCGGCGCGAATCGGGCGACCGGCTTCTGGAGCCCGAAAAGCTGTGCGAACAGGCCGCGCCCCGCGCCGTGGTGTTCGGCACCGGGCTGGCGGCGTACCCCGGCCGCTGGGATCAGTCGCGTGTCACGGCCATCGGCGCCGAGCTGGCGCTGACGCCGATGTTTCTGGGGCTGGCGGCCTGGCACCAGTTGACCGGCGTGAAATCATGGCAGGAAATCCCGCGCGCGCCGGTCGTGCCGCGGTACTTCCGCCAGGTCACGGCCAAAACCATTGCCGAGCGCGCCGGAGACCCCGATTCGCGCGACGTGACCGAACGCGCCCGCGAGCGTCAGGCCTAGACAACACCCTCGCCCCGATTCCCGGCCCCCGCACTGGAACCCCGCGACACGCCCGGTACACTCGCGCCTCGCGAAAGGAACCGCCATGGCCCTGATCGAACCGCCCAAGACCTTCCCGACCAAGCTTTTCATTAACAATGAATTCGTGGACGCCGCCGACGGCCGCACGTTCGAGACCGTCAACCCGGCCAACGAGCAGGTGATCGCCAAAATGGCCTGCGCCGGCCGCGCTGATCTGGAACGCGCCGTGGACCTTGCCAAAAAGGCCCAGCCGGCCTGGGCGGCCCTGCCCCCGGCCAAACGCAGCAGCGCGATCTGGAAGGTCGGCGACGAGATCATGAAGCGCCGCCAGGAGTTCGCCGCGCTGGAGGCCATGGATTCCGGCAAGCCCTACAGCGAGTGCTTCAACATTGACGTGCCGATGGCGGCCGACCATTTCAAGTATTTCGCCGGCGTGCTGCGCTCGATTCAGGGCGAAACCATCCCGGTCAACGACGGGCTGTTCGTGTACACGCTGCGCGAGCCGCTGGGCATTGTCGCCGGCATCACGCCCTGGAACTTCCCGCTGATCATGGCCGCGCGCAAGATCGCGCCCGCGATCGCCGCCGGCAACGCCTGTATCCTCAAGCCCGCCAACGTCACGCCGCTGACGGCCAATCTTCTGGGCGAATGCATCGCCGCCGCGGGCGTGCCCGCCGGCGTGGTGGCCGTGCTCAACGGCCGCGGCAGCGAAATCGGCCAGATGATCGTGGAACACCCCGACATCGCCGCCATCAGCTTTACCGGCGGCAACGACGTGGGCATCAAGATGATCCGCGACGCCGCGCCGACACTCAAGAAACTCACCATGGAACTCGGCGGCAAAAGCCCCAATGTCGTGTTCGCCGACGCCGATATCGAAACCGCCATCAAGGGCGCCCAGGCCGCGATCTTCTATAACAAGGGCGAAGTCTGCACCGCCGGCTCGCGCCTGTTTGTCGAGGCCAAAGTCCACGACGAAGTGGTCGAGAAACTGGCCGCCCGTGCCGCCAAAATGGTCGGCGGAGATCCGCTGGACGACCAGACCCGCTGGGGCCCCCAGAACAACAGGGGCCAGTTTGAAACCACGCTCCGGTACATCGAATCGGGCAAGAAAGAAGGCGCCCGCCTGGTCGCCGGCGGCGAACGCATGGGCGACAAGGGCTACTACATCAAGCCCACCGTGTTTGCCGACGTGAAGCCCGAAATGACCATCGCCCGTGAGGAGATCTTCGGCCCCGTGCTGGCCGTGCAGAAGTTCGAGAGCTTCGACGAGCTGGTCGAAAAGGCCAACGGCAACCCCTACGGCCTGGCCGCCGGCGTCTGGACGCGCGATGTCAGCAAGGCCCACAAGTACGCCAAGGCGATCAAGGCCGGTGCGGTGTGGGTGAACTGCTACAACTGGTACGACAGCGCGGTGCCCTACGGCGGCTACAAGCAAAGCGGTTACGGCCGCGAAATGGGTTTACAGGCGCTGGCTGCCATGACCCAGACCAAGAGCGTGTGGGTGCAGCTGTAGGCAACTGTCGGCACAGGCCCCATTCCCCACGACAAGGCCGGGGCTGCTGGCCAACAGACCGTAGATGCCGGTGAACCGGTGCGGGTTACTTCGTTTCCGTGGTGCTGTCGGAGGAGGGCGATTCCCGTATCAGGACGCCGTGCTCGTAGGTCTTGCGTGAGATGATGTTTCCGGACTCATCCCACTCGATGGTCTCGCCGTGGGGGGTGTCGTTGTAGGTCATCTCGATATGGATGTGGGGTCGCCCCGACGGGTACCATGTGGTGTCGGTTCCCGCCGAGCCGCCTACAATGCGCCGCGTCAGGTTGCCACGGTCGTCAAACGCTTCGACAAAAATCGTGTTTCTGGTGTACCGACTTTGGCCGTCGTGCCAAAGCTCGCGGCGGCGGAGTTGTCCGTTGCGGTGCCAGGCGTAGCACCAGCCATCTGGAATCTTCCCGGGATACAGGACACCGTTGTGTTCGTATTTGGGTTGACCGTCAGCGTCCGTCAGGTACTGGTGCCGCGACTTCACCTGGCCATGCCACACCAGAATGCCAGCAACCCTGACGGATTCCCAATACTCGACATCCACAGCGGCGTTGGGCATGTTGATGGAAACCAGCCATGCTACGTAGGACAAGCAGCCAGCGAATCCAACGACCAGAGCTAGCCATTTGACTCGACCTATCCCAACTGAAGCAGCTGGCACTATAGGGATCACCTCGGGACCTCCCAGATGGGCGTATTGTCCGCTTTACAGCTTGCAATTTTCCCGCCGGCACCCGGAGGATCAAAAACGCCTCCAATCGCAATCGCCTTGCTTCGCGCATGCACCTCCGCCCGAAATTTGTTCCATGTGAAGGCCGGGTCGCCGCGATTGTACTCAAGAACATCGGCAAGCATCCCCGCTACTTCGGCCGCCTTCTTCTGCAAAACGCACCAGGCAAATCCCATAACACACTGGGCATTTGGGAACAGTGATTTCATGGACACTGAATCGCACGCCAGCAATATGGCGATGCCCTTACACTTCTTGGCAGCTTCCGCAAAGGCCTTTGCGGTGGGGCCTTCATCGGAATCCATGGCTGTACCGGTTAGCAACGTGTTTGGGCCCTTCACCGGAGAGGAGTGCCCCAGAAAAATGAATACATCCGCAGACCGTTCTTGATTGCCCGCGTGATCAGTCGTCGCCGAAATTGCTTCGGTGATGTCTTGATGCGCAGGAGAGGTTTCATAGCCTGAACCATCCCACTCCTTGATCTCAATGGCGTTGTCGCGGACTACCAACCAGACTCGCTCCATGTCGTCCGTGTTGAATGGGTCAATGATTCGCCAGTTCCGGGCGCGCACAAGATTGAAAGCCGAGAGCGCCGTTCTGGTCGCCGGGAACATCTTGCAGTGCTCCCCGTACCTGGCATCCAGCGACTTGCGAACAAGCTTGCCGTCTTCGGACGCCGATTCACTTCCGCCGGCTTTTGCCAACGCGACGTACTTGTGAAGCTCTGTCAGGGCGGTCTCTATCGTCCCGCAAACCTCCATGTCATTGCGGAACGTGGGCCATGTACCCGCGATGTGAATCGTGTGGTTGTAACAGTCCACGGAAAAGAGGTTCCTCGCTGTCTGGTGTGGAAACGGCGGGTTGAGTTTAGCATGAGGGCATGGATACCAACCAACTCTTTTCGATTGGCCTGGGGCTTGAAGCGCCCTTGTAGTGCTCCCCTGAAGTCAAGCCACCTGGTTTGCTTGTTGGGCCCGGAACTGTTCCGGGCTCATGTAGTTCAATGACTGGTGCGGCCGTTCTGAGTTGTAGAACCGGATCCAGCTTGCTACTGCCGCCTTGGCCTGCTCAAAGTCATCGAAGTTCTGCAGCCACACGCACTCCTCTTTCAGGCTGCGGAAGAACCTTTCGATCATGCCGTTCTGCTCGGGCGTGTAGGGCGTGACGAACTCTTGGCTGAGCCGATAGTCCTTGCAGGCAGCCCGGAAGCGCTTGCTCTGGAAGATCAGCCCGTTGTCGCTACGGATCACCGGCGTGGCTCCATCCGGCCGCAGCGTCCCGAATCTTGCCAGGCAGGCTTCTTCCAAGGCACGTTCCGCTTCTTTGGCCCGCGACCTCAACGCGAACTCGTAGCCCATGATCTGTCGGTCATGGCAGTCGATCACAGCCGCCAGATGGCCCCAACCGTCAGCCCCGCAATCAATATGAGTTACGTCCATCGCCCAGCGTTCGTTGCTGCCTGCCGCGACGCTGCGGCTGGCCTTGGCCCTTGGCCGCGGCGTTGCCTTGCGCTGGGTCACAAACCAGCGTTTGAGCCTGAAGACGCGGTAGACGGCCTTCTTGTTCACGGTCAATCCTTCATGATGCTTCAGCCATGCCCAGACGCGCCGGTAGCCCCATGTGGGGAATCGCTGGATCAGCTGATGGATGCGCTGCGCCAGCACGTCATCTATACTCGCGCGCACGGACGAGGGACGGGGACGGTGAACAGTTCGGCACAGGTTCAGCACTCGGCAAATCCTTCGCTGGGAGGCCTTGGGCAGAACCAGCCTTATTCGTTCAACGTCCCCTCCTGAGGGCGGTAGGGTTTCAGGGCCTCCTGCAGGATTTGGTTGTCCATGACCAGGTCACCGATCTTCTGCTTGAGGCGCTTGATCTCGTGATCCTTGAGCTGTTCGTCGTTGCGGGGGTGTGAGCGCAACGAGTTCTCGGCGCCGGCCAGGAACTTCTCGCGCCATTGCTCGATTTCGGCCACGGTAAGCCCGTGCTTGCGTGCGGCGTCGGCCACGGACGTCTCGCACCTGAGGATGCTCAAGACCAGTGCCACACGGCGCTTGGCGGTCCAGCGCTGCACTTCGTCCTGCGGTAGTTCGGTTGCCATGTTCATACCCTCCCAAAGCCATCATCGGCCTCAATAAGGGTGGCTGCAACTCCAAGGGGAGCGGTATACGCCGATCAAACTGCCAAGCTGGTCTTCACACCGGAACAAGGTCTTTTCGACCACGCCGGCGTCGTCGAGGATCGTGTCCTGCACCCGGTTCGGGCCGTGCATGCTGCCGCCGGAGGGGAAGGACAGCACAGTCACGAGTCTATTTCACAGTCGGGCAGTAGCGTACGCAGCTCTTTCAAATCGCTATCAGTCAAGTTGACTCCCACCACAGCCAGATACTTGAGGCTGGTAAGGCTAACAAGGGCCCTCAGACCTTGCATCGAGATCCTGTGGCAATAGTTAAGACTTAGGCGTTCGAGAGCTCTCAATCGGAGCAGGGACGGAATTCCTTCGTCAGTCAATTCAGAGTCTCCAATGTACAGTGTCTTCAGACCAGACAGCCGAACCAGGTCTTTTGCATTCTCATCGTTTACAATGGGCAAGCTTATATCGAGCCATTTTAGAGATGACATGCCAGAAATAGTAACAACGCTCCGCGACGTCAGTCCGGAGCATCCGTCGATGCTCAGAGATTCAAGCTTTCGCAAGCGAGTGAGCCATTCAATGCCAGAGTCACTGATCTTCTTGCACAGCGATAGGTCGATCAGGTTCACCTCGCTTCGCATCGAAAGCGTCTCAAGCCCGGCGTCTGTAATGTCTCTAGAAGTAGTCGTGACAACGAAGGTTGTCTCGTTGGCCCGCAACTGCGCCGCTGCTTGATCCCCGGTGGAGGGAGATGAACAAGAGTAGGCCCAAACAGTGGTGGCGAGCATTATAAGTAATCGGCGAACGCGCATACACCTCCTTATGAGACGGCAACTATGCGTAACGTCACGAACCACACAAGTTAGACACTCCGAACGCCTTCTCAAAGTATCGCACTTCCTTCATCGTGTCTTCGGTTATGTCGCAAAGGAGGCGGCCCTACTACTTGAAGTCTTCGCAGTCAACTGTGATGGTTTCGTCTAAAGTAACAGACTGCCAATCGAACTTTGTATCTGGCAGCTTGGCTCTACCTACCTTGATTGTCTTTCTAGCTTCAATTGACACCTTCAATGTTATTTTTATTTCAGTGTCATTGTCAAACAATCCCAACGAACCGCATGCCTTACCAGTACACGGCTCCTGGTCGAGACAGAACTCGAACTCCCAGTGCTTTTTTCCACCCGGTCCTACAACCTCAGTTAGCTTTAGCTCACCGGTTTTGGGGTTGCGAAGAACGTTCTTTTTGGTAGTACCGCAAGCGTTTGGGTATTTCCAATCGTCCTCGCCTACCGGCGGATCGACGTTCTCCATAGTCCAGGTGTCGAGCCTTACTTTTTCATTGACCCCTTGTCCCATAAGCAACTGACCCAGCTCTGGTGAGTCGGTTTCAATTCGAATTTTCATGCAAACTTCTCGATTCTTAGTTCCGGTCTTGGTGCGGAGTGTTGGGGTCTCCATCGTGACTGTGGCGTCTCCGTCAAACTGATCAATTTCTCCGGAATCGTCGAGTCCATGTGGGTCTGAGCGTTGAAGTGGCTGGCTGTGTGCATAGTCCCACGTGTTCCACCAAGGGCTCATCGCCGGGTCTGGCGTGGTCCATCTTCCGGTGTTGGGTTCGTAGACTCGGTTCCAGCACTGGTAGTTGCCCAGTTTGTTGTTTCCGGTCTGGGCGCCGTAGGTTCCGGCGCTCTGGCCTGGGGGGTTGCTGAAGCCGACGATCGGGGCGCGGTAGTGGTAGCCCGCCCACAGCCACGGGCTGCCCATCTTGCAGGGGTCGGTTTCGATGGCGCCGGTTTCCGGGTTTACGCCCGCGGGTGCAACCAGCCAGTAGCGCTGGCCGATGCCGGAAAGGGTGTCGGCGTCGCCCTTGACGATCACTTTATCGAGCGAGGTGTCCACGTTGGTGATTTCGAGGTAGCCAAGCTCGGTCACGGCCGGCACCAGCAGCCAGCCCTTCATGAAGGTCTTGATGTCGCCTGCCGTGTCGCGGAACGCCGTGGTGCCCGTGGTGCCGCCGGTGTTGACTGGCGTGTGGCTCCACTCGCCAAAGGTGTGCTGCAAGGCACTGCCGTAGGTGGCCTTGTCGTGGAAGGTGTACACCGTGGCGCCCAGGGTTTCGTTGTTGGCCAGCGCGTCAAGCATGTTCTTCTCGCCGTCCAGCACCTTGAGGTAACCCTTGGTGACGCCGGGTGCTACTTCACGGGTGCCGACCTCAACGATATTAGCCACATTCCAGAAGTTACCGTTAGCATCTTCCGGCGAGGCCGCGGTGATGCACCGGCCCTGCAGGTCGGCTGCCGGTGAGCTTGCGCTGGCCAGATTGATGTAGAAGAACGGCGTGAGGGCGATGTCTTCCACCGAGTAGATGTCCACCCGGGGCAGGTCCAGCCGAATTTCACGGCGCACCGGCGCGCCGTAGTCGAGGTAGGCGTACTCGTCAGTCTTGCGGCCGGTGGCGTCTGTCACGCCGATCAAACTGCCAAGCTGGTCTTCACACCGGAACAAGGTCTTTTCGACCACGCCGGCGTCGTCGAGGATCGTGTCCTGCACCCGGTTCGGGCCGTGCATGCTGCCGCCGGAGGGGAAGGACGGCACCGCGGGGTGCGTGGCCGATCCACTCAAACTGCCGTGGGCGCCGGGGCCCTCTCGTCTCGCGGCGGCTTGCCAACAAGCCTAAATACGTGAAGAACGAGAAGGGTATTGAGTATAGAGACTACTAGGCTACAGGTCGCGACAACCATTGCGACAACCACTAGCGCGGTCTGGCCCAAGTCAGAGCTTCCAAGTGTGTTCATCGTTACAAACGCTCGCTTTCAGTTGGCACAGTGTGGTTGTGCAGTCCTTTAGAGGCTGTTTCAAAACCATTCTAACTCCGTAATGCCTTGTTGAAGCAGATCATGGCGGCGGCGAGGGTATGAAACCCGATCAGGCTCAGAGGCGTCTTCTCGTAACACACGCGCAACCTGCGCCAGGCCTTGAACCACGGGATCGTGCGCTCCACCACGTACCGCAGTTTACCCAGCCCGCTGCCGTGGGTGTTGTCTCCGGGCCTTGCCAGCAGAGACTTCACGCCCATGGCCTTGACCCGAATGATGTTCCACTCCCATCCGTAGCCGCGATCCGCAAGGTAGTACTCGGGCCGGCAGATCGGTGGTCCCGCACGGCCGCGAATCGGCGGGATGGCGTGCAGCAAGGGCAGCGCGAGGTGCCCGTCCGGCACGATGGCGCCCGTGAGGAAGTGCGCCAGCGGCACGCCGTTGGCGTCGGTGATCAGGTGGTGCTTGCAGCCTTGCTTGGCACGGTCGGTCGGGTTCGGGCCGGTGTGGGCCCCCAAAACCGCACGCATGGGACGCTGTCGGCAACAGCGCGGAGAGGTCAATCTTGCCCTGCCTGTTGAGCCTGGCCAGTGAAAGCTTCCAGATGGTCTGCCAGATGCCGGCTTTGGTCCAGTCCTTGAAGCGTCGCCAGCAGGTGGCCAGGCTAGCGGCTCAAGCTCGGCCGGGATGCTGTTCCAGGCCCCGCCGGACTTGGCACAAAGATGCCCAGCAAACAGGCACGGGATCGGCGGCGGGCCGCCCGCCCTTTGGTTTGGGACGTTCGGGGGGAAGCAGGGGTTGGACGACGCTCCAAAGTTCATCGCTGACCAAGGGTCGAGGCATGGCATTCTCCAGGTTAATGGACCTATGCCAAACCTATCGGCCAGCCTCCCAAGCCAACTTTACTGGTTTTGAAACAGCCTCTTATTCGTTCAACGTCCCCTCCTGAGGGCGGTAGGGTTTCAGGGCCTCCTGCAGGATTTGGTTGTCCATGACCAGGTCACCGATCTTCTGCTTGAGGCGCTTGATCTCGTGATCCTTGAGCTGTTCGTCGTTGCGGGGGTGTGAGCGCAACGAGTTCTCGGCGCCGGCCAGGAACTTCTCGCGCCATTGCTCGATTTCGGCCACGGTAAGCCCGTGCTTGCGTGCGGCGTCGGCCACGGACGTCTCGCACCTGAGGATGCTCAAGACCAGTGCCACGGCGCTTGGCGGTCCAGCGCTGCACTTCGTCCTGCGGTAGTTCGGTTGCCATGTTCATACCCTCCCAAAGCCATCATCGGCCTCAATAAGGGTGGCTGCAACTCCAAGGGGAGCGGTATAGGTTCAACCGCCGCAAGGCCGCAAGAAGGCCCCTGCTGTTTGAGAGGCTTCTGGAATGGGGCGCGGAACTGAGAGTGCCGACAAGAAAGGACTGGCACGATTACACACTCGCCACCAGCAGACTATGAATCACCCGCGCTTTGTGAGGACGCCATCAAATAATTTTCCTTTATGCTACTCTAAGTGTGATAAATCAATAAAGATCCCAGTGTCTGCGCCCTTTAGATCCACAACACGGGAAAAAGTAACAAGTCCGACCGGATCCTGTGACCCTGCATTTGTTACCGCTAGCGAGTAGTGAAGCGCCTGCCATTCCTTCGGAATCTCATACACTCCGCGAGCCAGAAAAACCTCTGTCAGGCCCTGCGGTGTAGTCCTCCAACGAGGCCGAAGTTGAGGCCAGGCAGGGTCAGAATCGCTTGAAACCCTAAACCGACCGCCATCTGTAGTAACTATATGCCAGCTCAGGTGAGACATATACGAGTGGGACTTGGGCAACAACGCCAGTAATCGATCCGACTCGAGAGCGAACGAAACAGTCGCACTCGAGTTCGTTGCGGTGCATCCCATCTGTAGTACTGCCAGCCCCAGGCAGAGCATAAGCAAAATCGTGCTGAGCGGGCGTAAGATCATTCAATGCCTCTTCAGGAGGTTGCAGTTACTGGATTTTGGGCGACAATGAGTCGCGCGAACTCGTGTTGCTACTTACGATCACTTTGTATTGTAGTAGAGGGTGTCACTTCTTCCGTATCATATGTAGATTCGAATACTCCTTCGCTCCAGGCGCTCACTGGATACCACTGTCTGTCATTATCGTTGTGTACAAAACCAGTCTTGAGCGACAGGGGCCAGTTTTTGTCGCCCAGAGCAGATGGAAAGCAGGGGGGGGGCTGCTGCACTTATCCGCGCAGGCTTGCCTGCTCTCAAAGCTGATTCGGCGTGTAATCCAGGGTTCTTTCCAAGGCAACAATTGCGGTAAGATAACTTTGAGGTTCTCTATGCTGTAAGGATCCGGTACAAGACCTGACCTATCTACGCCCGTGTCTGGATCCACGAGATACCCTAGGCGGTCTGTCTGCCCACGGTCCCCAATATAGTCATCTTTTGATCTTGGATCCGGATCCCAACTTGAGGGCATCAAGGGAGCTTCCGGACATAACTTTGGTACTGGCTTTGCCCCCATCATGTGAAACACCGGCTCAAAGCTTATGAATGTTCCAGTTTGAGGAGTCTTGGGATCGGAGTAGTCAATGACCCAATCTGCCGATGTCCTAGTTTTTCCCAATGCGCGAATGAAGGTAAATCCAAACTTTGGCTTTGCCTCTGGAGGAGGATCGACAAGGTTTTTAATGGATTCTCGTAGCCCCCATACTGACTCAATAATTGCAGTTGGGTCAGGAAATGCGGCCAAAATATTCTTGACTGCCCACAATATTCGAAGTGTCGGGATGGCCGACTGAACAGTGCTGTACAGCACCTTGCCTTGGTCCTTGGGCTTGAAAGCTTTGAATTGGCACCAGTAAGTTAAAAGCAGATCGACTTTTATCTTGATCTTGGTTACGTTACGGTACTTCGTACCCATAAAACACAGATTTGCTTGATTGCGATATTCTCTGGCGGAACCGATTACTGCATGAGCGCTGGATAGATCAAAGTACTCGTATTCGAACCTCTGCGCCAAGGCGTTGTAGGGCAGCCACTCCTTCCACCACACCCATTTCTGTTTCTGCTTTTCGCGCTCAGTCTGGACCTGGATGACGCCGGGCATTGGCAGCTTCTTTTCCGCCTCCCTGTCCGGTGGCGTTACCTCATGCAGGAACACCGAGGCTGAGGCGGGAAACCGCGACGGGTGTTCCACAGGGGCGGTCGCGCCTGCGGTGTCGTGGCTGACGCCGCAGGGCGGGCAGGGTGGGCAATCCGGCTCGCCAGCGTAAGCCGGCGGTTCCTCCGGCGTATGCCGCGGCAGGTTATGGTCCGGTCCTGGCGTTGCCATGGCCGGCGGGGTTGCTTGGACGTTGATCCAGCGGCGTGATGCCGCAATCGTCGCGGGCACAGCCGCGCCGGCGGGCGGTGCCACCGGCAGTGGCGCAGGCGGAGATGCAGGAGGCGGCACCGCAACCGGGGTCGTGGTTCCCGAGGACTGCCCGCCGGGGCAGGTGGTCGGAATCGTCACGCTGTACTGCGGCCAGGTCTGGTTCCAGTACACAAGATTGTACGTGACACCGCCCGGCGGCGGCGTGGGCACGTCAGGCCGCCAGATGGAAGCTCCGTACTGCGCCGTCGGGTGGCAGCGCACAAGGCAGTTGGGGCCGTCAAAGAAACAGTACGCGCCCATCACATCCCCCGCCCCGGTACTGGCGCAACCGTTCCTGCAGTGGCCCACGCACTTCTCGACGGTGGCGTCAGTCCTTCTCTTTCCGCGCCGATGGAAAACCAAGTCCAATGCCGGCAGGGCTTGAACCTTCATTTACCTTGCGGAAACTGGGCAATCTTCTCGTTGTCCTTGTCCGTCTTGATGATGGCCGGTTTGTCCTCGGCGTCGGCCAGCAGCCACAGCCGCGATCCGCTTTCATGTAGCATCATCATAGACGGCTGCTTGTGGTACCCGTTCATCGAGGTGTAGTATCCGCCGCCATAGAGATAAGCCGATTCTGGTCCTTCTTTATCTTCTTGCACTGCGGCTTTCGTTCCGAAAAACCGAAGCGACAGCCCGCTTTCCGACGAAAGGACAATCCGTCTCGGAATCTCCTGTCCTTCAATGAGTGTACCCGAACTCAGCGTGATGCTTTCGGGGCGGATCACGATCGAGTCAGCCCTCTCATACGGAGGGTTGGAAAGCACGGTTTGTTGTCTCCGGGCAGAGAATCCCAGTGCTGTCACGCTAGCCGAAGAAGTGCCATCCCGGCTCCTGCCGCTCACTTCCAGTTTTCGGAGCTGCGGGTCAAATGTCAACATACCCATGTCTTGACTGTCAGTAAGCGACTGAACGATCAATTCACGACCACGCAGCGAAACGCGAAGTGAGTCATTGCCGTCGTCGTCCACGAGAATGATCTGCTTGGCCCTTACCACTCCTGCTGCCGGCACGTTCTTGCCATCCTGCAAGGCAAATCCGGTGGCTAACAGCGCCGAAGGCAGCAAAGCCAAAGTCAGAAGTTTAGCACTCATTGCGGTATCCTCATTACGGCACATTGATCAATCCCAGAGGGTCGTTCCTGCCGTCCAGAGCTTGCCTTCCTTCTTCTCGGCTCCTGTGGTACCCCACCTCGGCCCGTCAGAGTAGTCATCTCGATCTAGGTCTCTGGGAAAACCCGGCGGAGGGGAGTAGCTTTCGATGCCGGAGGGCTCGGCTGTCCATTTGGACGTGCTGACTTTTTCTTCCGGATACTTGCCCGGATTGCCGTCGTAGAACATCAGCAGCTCGGCCCTGGTTCCGCGCACCTTGACGTTGGCCGTCCTACCCAGGCTTTGCAGGAACCCGCCCTTGGCCGCCCAGCACGCCATGACGTTGATCGTGCCACCGGGGCGCAGTCCGCGTTTGTTCCGGCGGAGTTCAGCCCGCCATTGCGCCGGTTGTACGTGATCGAGCCTCCCAGGATGCCCAGAAACGGGAAGATACGGGCGATCTGAAGTTTGAAGGGCGAGTTCTCAATCAGCCAGCGGGCAATCTGAACCTGTGCCAGCAAGGATGCGTTCTGAAGGGACATGGCGGTCTCCGGGTCGCAATGTGCCCAAAGTACCCCCCCGACTTATTGAGAAGCAAGCCAAAAACTGAGAAAACAGGTCTATTCAAGCAGCCAGCGTGGCGTGCTGACACCGGCGGCATGGGCCGACAGGCTGGTTTCGTGCAACTGGATGTTGGCCCTGAGGTCACGCGGGCGCACGCGCCGCCGGTATCGCTTGCGCGGCCGGCCACCGCATGGTGCAGTTGGGACATGCCCCAGGTGATTCATCTGCGCTGTGAACGCTGCGGCGGGCCCACCGACGGCCGCCAGGCCTGGGTTCGCTGCGGCAGTTGCGGCACCACCGCCGGCTTCAACTTCACCCAGTGGACGGAATCGCCCGCGTTTCTTGAGTTCCAGCGCCGGGCGATGCTTGACCCCCAGGGCTACCAGAAGCGCTGGAGCGACCACAGCGCCGAACTGGACCGCGCGGCACGGCTGTTTGCCGCCGACCCCGTTACGGCGATGAACATCGCGGCCGAACAGGCCGGGTTTCTGCTGGCGGAAACGTCCTGGGTGTTTCCGCCCCACGCCCTGGCCGACGCGCAGACGCGCGCCGCGTACCGCCGCTGGCTGGGCTTTGAACTGCTGCACCAGCGGCTGGGCGGCCCGATTGCGGCACTGTACGCGGACCTCAACCGCGCCACGGCGGCCATAGGCTTTGGCGCCAACGAGAACCCGCTGCCGGCCTTTGCGCGCGTCATGGAAATCATGGGACGGTTGCTGGCCGCGCGCGCCGAACTGGGCTCGCCCCCGGACCCCGAAGGCCTCAGCCCCGAAACCCGGCTGCGCGTGCAGGCGTCGGTCATGGTGGGGGCGTACCTGCGCCTGGTTTCGCCCGAGTTGCAGCACCAACTGCTGCGCGCGATCTACGGCGACAGGGCCGTGGCCGAAGCCGCGCCGGTGGGGCAGGACTACAGCCTGTACTTTGACTGGCAGTGCCCGCAGTGCGGCCTGTTTTCGCCCCAGGCCGTGGGCACGGACAAGATGACCTGTCCCGGTTGTTACTGCGCGCGGCCGTTTGAAGGCGAGGCCATGAGCACCGGCCCCATTTCAGCCATATGCCACGGTTGCGGGTCCGGGCTGCGGATTGCCGAACGCGAAATGATGGCGGTGTGCGGTTTTTGCACGTCGCAGGTGCAGCGATTTGTGCGCGCCGGTGACGCCCACCGGTCGCTGGTGGCCGAAATGAAGGCGCGCATTGCCGCGCAGTACGGTTTTGACCCGGCGGAGTCTCTGAAACCCTCCGATGGTTTTGGTGTCACGCCCGGCAATCGCAACGACCGGCTGCGCGACGGGCTGGTGCGCATCGCGCAGTGGTACCACAAGTTTCTTACCCCCACGCGCTATCTGGGGTTCGCGCGCGCCAGCCTGGGGCCGGACACGGCCGCTGTCGCGGATCTGCTGCGACAAACCGAGGCCCGGGCCGCGAGCGAAAACAGCCCCGACGGCGCCCTGGCTCTGATCCGCAAGGCGCGGGAACGGATGGCGTAAGGCCCCGGCAGATCGTCACCCGTCAGGCCAGCGACTGCACCAGTTTGTCCAGCCGATCCATGCCGGCGCTGAGCCCGGATTCCATGGGCGAATCCAGCACGGCCTTCAGCGCTTCGGGCGACTCGTAGGTCATGGTCTGGGTCAGTGTGGTGCGGCCGTTCTTTTCGGCGAGATCGAGTGTGCAGATGGCCTCACCGGGGTACCAGGGCTGGTCGAACTTCTCGGTTGCCACCAGACGCACCGGCGGACTGATTTCGCGGTACACCCCGCCCATGCCCATCAGAAAGCCGTCGCTGACGCGCTTCCACACCCAGCGGTACTTGCCGCCCACGCGCAGATCCACCTCACAGACGTCAAAGGTCCAGCCATCAAGACCGGTCAACCAGCGCCGGATCAGTTCGGGCTTTGTATAGGCGTCGAACACAAGTTTGCGCGGCGCGGCAAACTCGCGGGTTATCACAAGTTCGCGGTCGCCCTTGGGTGTGATCTTCAGTGGACCAGTGTTCATGGTTTCTTTCCTTTCTTTGGATTGCGGTCCGGCCCGGCTTGCAGTTCCTCCAGCAGCGAATCCAGCCGCGCGAAGTTTGTTTCCCAGAACCTGCGGTACTTTTCGAGCCAGTCCAGGGCGCGGGCCATAGGCCTAGCGCGCAACCGGCAGGGCCGCGACTGCGCCCGCCGGCCGCGTGCAATCAACCCCGCGCGCTCCAGCACCTTCAGGTGCTTGGAGATTGCGGGCTGGCTGATGGCAAAGGGCCTAGCTAGCTCGACCACACTGGCCTCGCCCCGGGCCAGCCGCGCAAGAATCGCCCGGCGTGTCGGGTCGGCCAGCGCGGCGAACACCGAGTCCAGTGGATCCAGCGTTGTCATTCCATAACCTTTTGGTTTCATAACCCTAAGGTTATACTATGCGCGCGGACAGTCAACCGTAATTCCGGGGTCTTTCAGGCCAGCGCCGACACCACATGCTTTGTGAATGCGGCGGTGCCCACCGCGCCCGCCGCACCGAGGTCGGCCGTGTGCACCCCCGCGCCCAGCGCGCGCGACACGGCCGCCGCGATGGCCGCGGCCTCGGCGGCCAGGCCCAGACCGTGCTCGCACAGCATGGCCGCCGACAGAATCGCGCCCACGGGGTTGGCAATGCCCCTGCCCGCGATGTCCGGCGCCGAGCCGTGCACCGGTTCGAACAACCCCGGGCCGGGCCCGCCGACAGCGGCGCTCGGCAGCACGCCAAGCCCTCCGGCCAGCGCCGCGGCCTGGTCCGACAGAATGTCGCCGAACAGGTTTTCGGTCAGCAGTACGTCAAACTCGCGCGGGTTCTGCACCAGCGCCAGCGCCGCCGAATCCACCAGCATGTGGCGCAGTTCCACGCCGGCAAAATCTTCCGCCACACGCGAAACCACCTGTCGCCACAGCCGCGAGGACTCCAGCACGTTGGCCTTGTCCACCGATGTGACACGGCCGCGGCGTTTGCGCGCCAGAGCAAAGGCCACGCGCGCCACGCGGGCCACTTCATCGGCCGTGTAGCTCATGGTGTCAAAGGCCCGGTCGCCGTCGCGCCCGCGAGGCCGCCCGAAATACACGCCGCCGGTCAGTTCACGCACGATCAGGATGTCCACGCCGCGCACGTGGCCGGGCCGAAACGGCGTGCGGTCGGCCAGTTCATCCATCACGCGCGCCGGCCGCAGGTTCGCAAACACACCCAGCCGGCGTCGCAGTTCCAGCAGCCCGGCCTCGGGGCCCGGCGTGGCGCCCGCCCATTTCGGGCCGCCCACGGCGCCCAGCAGCACGGCATCGGCGCCCAGGCACAACGCCAGGGTCTGTTCGGGCAGCGGCGAGCCGTCGTGGTCCAGCGCGTCGCCGCCGACACGCGCGGCGGCAAATGAAAAGTCATGGCCGAAACGCCGGGCCACGGCGCGCAGCACTTCGGCGGCGGCCCCGGTTACTTCGGGCCCGATGCCGTCGCCGGGCAGAAGCGCAAGCTTTGCCTTCATGGCCGCCCCCGTTCAAAGTTTGCAATCGCCCCCAGGCGCGCCAGCAGCCAGCCGAATTCATCCACGCCCTCCAGCAGGCAGCGCCGCGCAAAGCCGTCCATCGCAAAGGCCAGCGGCGCGTGGCCCTGAAGCCGCACCACACCGGCCGCCAGGTCCACCATCACCGGCTGGCTGGTCTCGGCGGCGGTGTGGACGGCCCGCCAGGCCGCGGGTGCCAGCGCCACGGGCAACAGCCCGTTCTTGAGCGCGTTGGCGGCAAAGATGTCGGCAAACGAGGGCGCGATCACGACACGAATGCCCCAGTCCAGCAAAGCCCACACGGCATGTTCACGCGACGAACCGCAGCCGAAGTTGCGCCCGGCGACAAGAATCCGGGCGCCGCGCGCGTCGGGCCGGTTCAGGGCAAAGTACGGATCGGGTGTTCCGTCGGGCCGGTGGCGCAGCGCGTAAAACAGGTGCCGGCCCAGCCCGTGACGGTCCACGCCGCGCAGAAACCGCGCCGGGATGATCTGGTCGGTGTCCACGTCGTCGGCATCCAGGCACACACAACGCGAAACGATCGTCTCAAACGGCATGGGTCACCTCCGCGACAAGCTCGCGCGGGTCGGCCACGCGCCCGGCCACGGCGCTGGCCGCCGCCGTTACGGGCGAGGCCAGCAGCGTGCGCGCGCCCGGCCCCTGGCGGCCCTCAAAGTTGCGGTTGCTGGTGCTGACGCAGTATTCGCCCGGCGGCACAACGTCGCCGTTCATGGCAATGCACATGGAACAGCCCGGTTCGCGCCACTGCGCGCCGGCCTGGCGGAACAGACGGTCCAGACCTTCGGCTTCGGCCTGGCGCTTGACCAGTTGCGAGCCCGGCACGACCAGCATGCGCACGCCCGGCGCCACGCGCCGGCCCTTCAGCACGCGCGCCGCCGCGCGCAAATCCTCAATCCGCGCGTTGGTGCAGGAACCGATGAACACGTGCCCGACGGCAATGTCCTGCAGCGACATGCCGGCTTGCAGGCCCATGTAGGCCAGCGCCCTGGTCTCGGCGGCGTCGGCCGGTTCGGGAACGCGTCCGTCCACGGGCGCGACCATGCCGGGGTGTGTGCCCCAGGTGACCTGCGGGGCCAACCCGGCGACGTTGACGCCCACGCTGCCGTCAAAACGCGCGCCGGGGTCTGACCGCCAATGGCTGTAGTCGGCGCCGTCATCAAACCACGCCGCGGTGCAATCATCGGCGGCGATCAGCCCGGCGCGGGCGCCGGCCTCGATGCTCATGTTGCACAGGGTCATGCGGCCCTCCATGCTCAGGGCGCGCACACATTCGCCGCGGTATTCAAGAACCGCGCCTGTTCCGCCGCGGGGCGTAAGCCGCCCGATCATGGCCAGCGCCAGGTCTTTGGCCGTGACGGCGAGGCCGGGGGTGCCCTCAAATCTCACTTCGATGGCCGCGGGCTTGCGCTGCAGCAGGCATTGCGTGCCCAGCACGTGGGCGACCTCGCTGCTGCCGATGCCGAAGGCCAGCGCGGCAAAGGCTCCGTGCGTCGAGGTGTGGCTGTCGCCGCAGACCACGGTCATGCCCGGGCGCACCAGCCGTCGCTGGGGCGCGATCACATGGACAATGCCGTTGCCAGGGTCGCCGTGGCGCATCAGCTCAATGCCGTGACGCGCGCAGTTGGCCTCCAGCCGCCGCAGCTGGCGGCGCGCCTCGGGCGCGAGACCCCGCAGCGACCGCGAAACCGTGGGCGTGCTGTGGTCCATGGTGGCAAGCGTCAGGTCCGGCCGCCGCACCGAAAGTCCGCGGCGGTCCAGTTCGGCAAAGGCCTGCGGCGACGTAACCTCGTGAATCAGGTGCAGATCCACGTACAGCACGGCCGGGCAGCCGGGTTCGGATTGCACCACATGCGCGTCCCAGATTTTGTCCAGCAGGTTGCGGGGGGCGCTCATGGCGACACCTCCACGCGCGCGGCCCGCGCCGCCGGCAGTGCGTCCACCAGGGCGTGAGCCACGGCCTCGACTTCGCAGGCCGCGATGGCCTGGCCGCGCAGGGCCGCGCCCTCGCAGTCAAACTCGACCGTCACCGTTGCCACGTTGCCGTCGCCGCGCGATTCAAAGCCGGCGCGGCAGGCGGCCAGCCGCAGGCGCAACCCGGTTGCTTCGGCCACGGCCCGCGCCACGGCCTCGGCGGGCGTGCCCCGGCCGCGGCCCTGGCGCACGCGGCCGTCAGGGTCGGCAAGGCGCACTGTCACGGGGCCGTCTTCGCCGGCTACCGCCAGCAGCTTCCAGCCCGCGGGCTGCATCCGGGCGGGCCGGGCCAGTTCCAGAATCCGGCGCTCGGTCGGGTGCGGTTCGGTGTCGGCCAGGCGCTTGAAGGCCGCGAAAGCGGCCTGCCGTTCGGATTCGGCCAGTTCCACGCCGCGTTGCTTCAGCCAGGCCTCAAAGGCATGGCGGCCGCTGTGTTTGCCCAGCACGATCCGCGTGCTGGCACCCACGTCTTCGGCGCGCATGACCTCGTAGGTGCTGGCGTTGCCGATCACACCGTGCTGGTGGATGCCCGACTGGTGTGCAAAGGCGTTGGCGCCAACCACGGCCTTGTTGGCCGGCACAACCATGCCGGTCAGGCGCGCCACCAGCGCGCTGGTTTCACACAGGCGCCGGGTATTGATGCCCGTGGTGACGGCGTGACGTTCAGGCCGGGTGCGCAGGGCCATCACAATTTCTTCCAGCGCCGCGTTGCCGGCGCGCTCGCCCAGGCCGTTGATCGTGCACTCGGCCTGGCGCGCCCCGGCGGCGATGCCCGCCAGGGTGTTGGCCGCGGCCAGACCCAGATCGTCGTGACAGTGCGCGCTGATCACGGCTTTTGGCCGGATTGCTGCCGCGTGGCGGGCGATTGCGATGACCTCGGCGTATTCGGCGGGCGTGGCGTAGCCCACGGTGTCGGGAATGTTGATCGTTGCCACACCCAGCTCAGCGGCCAGGGCCACCACATCGTGCAGAAACGCCGGCTCGGTGCGGGTGGCGTCTTCGGCCGAAAACTGCACGTCGCGGCACAGGTCCAGCGCCAGGCGCATGCCCTGGCGGGCGCGCTGCAAGACCTGGGTGGGGCTCAGGCGCAGCTTGTGGCGCATGTGCAGCGGGCTGGTGGCAATGAACACGTGCAGCCGCGGCCGGGCCGCATGGCGCAGGGCATCGGCGGCGGCCAGAATGTCGGGCTCGTGGCAGCGCGCCAGCGCGCACACCGCGGCGCGCGTCACGGCGGCGGCCACGGCGGCCACGGCGTCGGCCTCGCCGCTGGAGGCCGCGGGAAACCCGGCCTCGATCACGTCCACCCCCAGTTCCTGCAGCGCGGCGGCGATCTCGAGTTTCTGCGGTGCGCTCAGGGATACGCCGGGCGTCTGCTCGCCGTCGCGCAGCGTGGTGTCAAAGATGGTCAAGGCGGGCCAATGTCGTTCGTTTGTTTCCATGTTCCTGGTCTCCGGAAAAGAAAGCGCCCCGCGGTCGCGGGGCGCGGGGCACAGAGGATTGGCCAATCCTCAACCCGGCGCGCCCCGAGGCGCAAGCAGAAGGTTGAGGATCAGGCTGAACTGGTTCATGACCGGTGTTCCAAAACAAAAGGTCCCGCCGATTGGCGGGGCCGGAGTTCGCGCTTGCCGCAACGCGCTAACTCGCCCCGCGATCGGGGGCAAGAAGCAGCAGGCCGGCAGTGCGGATCATTTTCATGGCGCGGGATGGTAGCAATCGCCACAGCGGACACAAGCGGGATCATGCGTTATCGTGCCGTCCCGGAAGCTGGCTGATGCTGGACAGAACCATGGAACCCGGCGCCGAGATCGCGTACCTGTTCCGCCACGCGCTGTTGCGGGCAGGCGCCTATGAACTGCAACTGCCCGCCGACCGCGGGCGGCTGCACGCGCTGGCGTTTACCCTGATCGAGCACGTTTTCGGCGGCCCGGCGCCGGCGAAAAGCCTTGCCGTGCCTTCCGGTCAGTCCGAATGGGAACCCCACCCCACAGACGGCGTGGCGGTTGAACTGTGCGAGCACATCCAGCGCGCGCTTGAGGCCGGCGTCGAATCGCCGCAACTGCACGCGGCCCTCAGGGTCTACCTGTACCGCGCCGCCGAAACACTGGAACGCCTGTTTCAGACCGGCGCGGCAGAACAGAAATGGCGCGCTCTGGCGGCCGTTGTGCAGGGTGCGGAACAGGGCGAATGCCTGCGCCGGGCCGCGATGGCATGCCTGAACCGCGGAGCCTGGCAGCAGGCAGAAATGTTATGCCAGCAAGCCCTCGACGTGCAGCAGCAGGCGGGCAACAGCCTGCTGCAAGGCGTTGCTCTGGCAAGCCGGGGAACCATCTACCGGTTTACCGGACGCATGACCGAGGCCGAAGACTGTTTTGTTCGGGCCCTTCAACTGTTGCAGGCGGCCGGTGTCCCGCGGATCGAGGCCACAGTGCTGAGTAACTATGGCAACCTGCTGAAGGATTGCGGGCGTCTTGCCGAAGCCGAACAGGCGTATCTGCGGGTCATGGAGATCCGGCGCAAGCTTGGTGAGAGCGGCCATCGGGGAGCGGTTCTCAGCTACCTTGGCAATTTGTACCGCGACATGAACCGGCACGAACAAGCCGAGGCAATGCACAAGCAAGCCATCGCACTGCTGGAGGCTGAAGGCGACAGTGGCCTGGCCGGTAACTCGTACACCGGTTTGGCGGGTCTTTACCAGGAAACCGGCCGGTTCGAAGACTCCGGTCGCTACTACAGGCTGGCCCTTGCCGCGTGGCGACAGACGGGCAACCGCCAGTTTCTGGGCATCACCCTGGGCAACCTGGGAAATCTCCAGGCGTCGCTGGGCAACGCACAGGAGGCCGAGGCAAGTTTCACCCAGGCGCTGGAGATCCTTCAGGAAGTCGGCAACAGACGTTCCGAGGGCATTGTGCAGGGAAACCTGGCCGAACTGCACTACCACACGGGCCGCCCGGAACTTGCTGAATCGGGCATGCGGCGCGCCCTGGAACTCAGCCGCGCAACCAAAGACCGGGTTGGCGTCGCGATCATGCTGACCCGGCTCGGCAGCCTGTACACGGCCGGCGGTCGCCTGCATCTGGCCGATGAATCCCTGACCCAGGCCCTTGAGGTTGCCCGATCCAGCGGCGCGGAAAACCTGACCCCGGCGATCTGCGAAGAAATCGCCATGCTGAAGCTGCGCCGGGGCGACGCGGCCGGCGCGCTGGAGGATCTGCACCGGACACTGGAACAACATCGGGCGGCGGGCGACCGCAACGCCGAGGGCGCCTGCCTGTGCAACCTTGCGCTGGTGTGGCTTGCCATAAACCGGCCGGAGGTCGCCGCCGGACACTGGCGGACCGGCAGCAGGCTGTTGCGCGAGGCCGGCAGCAGGCTGCCACTGGAAACGCGGGTCGCCGCCATGCGCGAGGCCTGCGCCCGCGCCGGTGTGTCGCCCCTGGAAAGCGGGTAATGGCGGAAAAACCCTGTAACGGGCGGGGGTGCGGGGCCGTAATCTGTATGTCTCGCGGGAGGGGGTTGTGGCGCAAGATGCCAGAGCCGAGCTGACCCGGCTGGCCGTGCTGCATCACGGGCCGCTGCTGGGCTATTGCCGCCGGCGCCTGGGCAGCGAATCGCTGGCCGAAGACGCACTGCAGGAGGTCTTCTTGCGCGCCCACAAGTACTTTTCCACCTATGACCCGGCCCGCGACGCCCGCAAATGGCTGTTCGGCATCGCCCACAACGTGTGTGTCGAGGTTGCCCGCAGCCACGGGCGCCTGCATGTGGCCGATGAACTGCCGGAGCCCGCCGACAACGCCACGGCCGTGGCACTGGAACGTCTGGCCCGCGAAGAGTCGCTGGAACACGTCCGGCGTGAACTGGAGCGTCTGCCTGACCGCACGCGCCGCATTCTGGAACTGCGTTTCTTCGGCCAGATGACCAGCGCCGAAATCGCCAAACTGGAGGGCATGAACGAAACCGCCGTGCGTGTGGCGCTGCACCGCGCGCTGGAGGGTTTGCGCTCACGGCTCAACCGGGCAGGAGACGCCGCGCCATGAACCACCCCGAACCCCATGATCTGACCGCCCTGGCCTACAACATGGTGGAGGGCCCCGAACGCCGGCAACTGCTGGAGCACGTGCACCTGTGCGACGCCTGCCGCGAACTGTACGACAGTTACCTGGAAGAACAGGCGCTGGTGCGCGACACGCTGTACCGCGACGCGCGCAGCGGCCCCGCCGAAGCGCGCGCGCTGGAACGCACACTGGCGGCATTGGCGGCACTGG
Organism: Planctomycetota bacterium; assembly: GCA_015075515.1. Classification (GTDB taxonomy): domain Bacteria; phylum Planctomycetota; class UBA8742; order UBA2392; family UBA2392; genus H3-PLA7. Next base: position 118,048 of record JABTUE010000001.1, on the reverse strand, counting down.
AAGAGCCGCCTGCCCGGGGTGCCGGACGGCTGTTCCGGCTGGTGACGTGGCGCGTGGTGGCGGGCGCGGCGGCCGGGCTGGCGCTGGCGCTTGGGCTGCTGGTGGTGCTCAACCCGCCCCCGGCACAGAACAACGTCATCGCGATTGCCCCCGAACAGCAGGCGCCCGGCCGCGTGGTCGAGGGCGAACTGATGGTGCCGGCCTCGGGCCAGTGGCAGCGCGCCGATGCCGTTCCGGCCAACGAATGGGTGCTCAGTTCCGGCAGCGCGCCCTTGAAGCTCAGCTTTCCCGGCGGCGCCCAGGCCAGCCTGGATCCGCAATCGGTGTTCCGCATTGCCCTGGAAGAAGGCGAAACCCAGCCCGTGCTGTACGTGCTGCACGGCAACGGGCTGTACGAGGCGGGCGACCGGCCCGATCTGCTGTGCGTGCGCTGGCGTGACGGCGAGTTCGTGCCGATGGCGGGCGCGCAGATTGCCTTTGACGCCAGTTACGGCCAAAACTGGCGGCCCGACGCCGCGGCGCTGCGCGGCTGGATGGCCGCCCGCCATATGAATGTGCGCGTCAACGACGGCAAGGGCGTGTTTCTGCCGGTGCGGCCGGGCATGCTGCCGGGCGTGCTGGTGGCGGGCGAAGGGCTTGAACAGGGCCCCGACCGCGCCCGTGTGCTGCGCACCGGCGACGGGCGGATTGAAATCATGCTGGAACTTTTTGCCGACAACCACGACGCGCGGCGCGAGATTGAAGAACTGACCCTGCGCCTGGACGACCTGCGCACCGGCAGCCGGCAGTTTGACGACGAACTGCGCCGCAGGCTGGAACGCTCCTGGGCCCTTCCGCCCGTGGAATCCGACCGCCGGCAGGTGGTGATCAAGACCTCAGGCCGCAAGGCCGTGTCGCAGGCCACCGTGACCTCGGCCGAAAACGGGCTGCGTCTGGAGGTCACGGTCCATGACGGCCGGTGGGACGTGCGGGTGTCTCGCCGCGCGGCCGACGGCACCACTACCACCAGCAGCCACAACGGCACCGATCCCAATGCCCTGCGCGCGGCACTGGCCGAAGATGCCCGGCGGCTGTTCGACGAGGCCGCGGCCAACCTGCGCCAGAACCGGTAATCAGGCCGCCGGGTTGGCCGGCGTGGCCCGCCGCAGTCGTTTGCTGGGGGCCTTGCCTTCGGTCAACTGCCGGCCTTCCTCGGGTGTGAGGTAGTCCAGGCGGTCGCTTTCGGCGGCCAGTTTTTCTTCTTCGGTCAGCGGTGGCGGAATCACCACCGGGGCGGCTTTTGGCTTGCGCGGGGCACGTTTGCGTTTGGGTTTGGCCTCGGGCGCGGTGGCCGGTGGCTGCGGCGGGTCCTGCGGCGCGGCGGCCGGGGCAGCCTGGGGCTGGGCCGCCGGTGCGGTCTTGCGGCGGCGGCGCGGTTTGGCGGGCACGACACGCCCCGAGGCGTTGCTGTGCAGACGCTCCAGCGTGCTTGCCGGCTCGGCGGGCGCGGCAGTCGCGGGGTTTTGGCCCGCCAGACGCGCTGACAGGTTGCGGGTCAAGAACTCGGCGGCCTCGCGCACCACGCAGTCCACAACCCGGGCGCGTTCGTTGTCAGTGCCTACGATTTCGACCAGCCCGTTGGCCAGGGCGTCAATGCTTTCGCCAAGCTGGGCGCGGGCGCTGGCGGCGCGCTGGTCGCGCAGCGGGGCGGGGTCAGCGTCGCCGTCCAGCGGCGAGTTGTCGCCGGCCAGTCCCATGCGGCGCTTGACCTCGCGTGACAGGTCGCCGGAACGCTCGACAACACGGAACTTTTCCCTGCCTTCGCAGGCGACAACGACGTTGCGGCCGTTCTGTTTGCCGTGGTACAGGGCGTTGTCGCACCATTCCTTGAGGTCTTTTTCGCTTTCCATGGCCGCGGGGTCGAACTCGGCCACGCCGAAACTGGCGCTGATCGGCAGCAGCCGCCCGCGGTCGTCATGAAACTCGGTGCAGGCAATCACCTGGCGCAGGCGTTCGGCGGCCAGGGCCGCGTCTTCGCCGGCGCTGCCGCTGCACAGAATCACCAGTTCTTCGCCGCCGTACCGAAACGGCGTGTCGCTGTCGCGGGCGTGACGCATCAATATCGCCGCCACCTGGGCCAGCACGCGGTCGCCCGCCAGGTGGCCGTAGGTGTCGTTGATGTGCTTGAACTTGTCTATGTCCAGCATGATCAGCGACAGCGGCATGCCGGTGCGCCGCGCCACTGCCACCTGTTTGCGGATCTGGTCCGCGTAGTGGTTGGCGTTGTACAGCCCGGTCTTTTCGTCCTTGATCGCGCGGTCCCAGATGTTGGCCGTCTTCAGGCCCAGGCTGGCCATGCGCACCAGCTGGTTCACCGCCTGTTCAAAGGCCGGCATTTCTTCGTTGAACTCGGGCTCGTCGGCCACGTTGCGGGCAATCCGCACCACGCCACGCACGCCTTCGGGCGTGCTGAAGTACACCGCCAGCACGAACTCGCCCGTGGCGGCGTTCAGGCTGCGTTGTGCCCGGCCGGCCTGCGCGGCCTCGGACACCAGCGACGCGTCCATGGATTCAAGCGCCAGCGCCGGCGGAAAGCGGTCGGCGCCGCGGCGGCGTTCGGCCCGGGGTACCGGGCGTCCGGTGTCATCCAGCGTGAAGACGGACACGCAGTCGGCCTTGCCGAAGTGCTCCAGTTGTTCCAGCACCACGGAAAGGATGCGTTCGCTGTTGACTTCCTGCTTGATGGCCATGCTGACCTGCTGGGCCGCCGAAAACACGTCCAGGTTACGCACCATGCGCGTGCGTTCGCGGGCCACGTCTTCGTTCAGGTAACGTTGCAGGTTGCGGTACTCGTTTTCAAAGCGCACGCGCGCGCGATAGGTCGCGCTGGCAAACAGGGCCAGCAGCGCCGCCATCAGCGCCGACAGCCCGCCGGATATGGCGATGATCGAAAACGCCCAGGCGTTGCCGGCGGTGGACTCAAACGCGCTCATGCGCGCGAAGTAATATGACACCAGCACAATCGTGCCGATGGGCAGCAGCAGCGACACGGCCAGCAGGTAGTTCGAGCGCCAGGAACCATCTGAAGAAGACATGCGCGCCCCGTCGGGAAATGGCGACACGACTGTCGCCACAGGGTGCTATCGGCCGGATCACGCGGTGCGCTGAAGGCAGTTTTCGGAAAGCATGACCCGAACGCGATTTAGAACACCGTGCGCGGCGCCTTGGGCGACTGGAGAGTGTGCCGGGTCCCACGGGGTGAAAAACTAACTGGTAACAAAGTTGCCACTTCCCCTTGACGCGCGCCGGGGCGTGCTCTTTCATTCCCGTATGCCCTTTCTGGTGGTCGAAGAGCGCGGCAACACCAGCCACTACACCATCGCCGGCAGCGAGGTGACGATCGGGCGTGCCCCGAACAACAACATCATGCTGGTGGACGAAAAGGCCAGCCGCAACCACTGCGTGCTGGTGCAGCAGCCCGACCGCACGTGGCTGCTGCGCGACCTGAAGTCGCGCAACGGAACCTATCTGCGCGGCGAGCCGATCCTGGAAACACGGCTGCAGTACGGCGAGACATTCCAGATCGGCAACGCGCGGGTTTCGCTGTTTTCCGAGGAATCCAGCGCGTTTGAAACCAAGAATGCGATCGAACCGATCCGGGAAACTGCCGCGCCCTCGGCCCCGCGCGAGGCCGTGGGCGTGAACGAGGCGTTTGCCGGCTTTGCCAAGGCCGCGGCCGAGGACACGTTCAAGGCAATCCTGGACACCACGGCCCAGTTTGTGGGGCGGCTTCTGCCGGGGGTGCGGGTGTGCATCGCGCTGGCCAACGAGGAGGGGGCGGCCAAGCCCCAGGCGTTTTTCAACTTCATCAGCGGCACGCCGGCCAACGAACTGCCGGCGGGGTTCACCGCCACGGCCAACAAGCTGCTGGGTCCGCGCTCGCGCACCCAGGTCAAGCTGCGTTCAGGCGACGCGCCGGCGTGCGTGTACGTGCCGCTGAAGTGCGGCGAACGCCTGGCGGGCGTGCTGTACGTCGAACGCGAGTCGCGCGACGTGGAGTTCAGCGAAACCCAGGTGCAGCTGCTTGAAAACGCCGCCAACGTCGCCGCCGTTCTGGCCGGCGCGGCCGCCAGCCGCCGCACCGAAGAAGAACTGCGTGCCAAGCTGCAGAGCTTTGAAACCGAAATGGACGGCCTGCGCAAGGAACTGGAGGCCAAGCTGGACCTCCAGACCGCCGAACTTACGGCCCTGCGCCTGGAGGCCGAGGCACACCAGGGTCCGACCTGGCAGCACGACTACAGCAATATCATCGGCGCCGGCACCGGCATGCAGGAAGTGTTCCGCATGCTGGACAAGGTGACCGACCTGCCGGTGCCGGTGCTGATTCTGGGCGAGCCGGGCACCGGCAAGGAACTGATCGCCCGCGCGCTGCACTTCAACTCCAGCCGCGCCAGCAAGGGCCGCTTTGTCGCCGAAAACTGCGCCGCTCTGCCCGACACGCTGTTTGAAAGCGAGCTCTTCGGCTACATGAAGGGCGCGTTTACCGGCGCCGACCGCGACAAGCAGGGCCTGTTTGCCATGGCCGACGGCGGCACGATCTTTCTGGACGAAATCGGCGAAATCAGCCCGGCCATGCAGGCCAAACTGCTGCGCGTAATTGAAGAAGGCGAAATCCGCCCGATCGGCGGCAAGCAGACCCGCAAGGTGGACTTCCGCCTGGTCTGCGCCACCAACAAGGACCTGGCCGATCAGGTGCGCAAGGGCGCCTTCCGCCAGGACCTGTTTTTCCGCATCAACGTCGTCACCATCCGTCTGCCCGCCCTGCGCGAACGCAAGGAAGACATCCCGATTCTGGTGGATCACTTTTTCAAGCAGGCCTGTCGCGACCAGAACGTGCCGAACCTCAAAATGGACCGCGGCGTGCTGCGCGCGATGATCAACTACCACTGGCCGGGCAACGTGCGCGAACTGGAAAACGAGGTCAAGCGCATGGTGGCGCTCAGCGACGGCAAGAAGGTCGAGGCCGCCCAGCTTTCGCCGCAGTTGCGCCAGGTCGCCGAGGAGGAATCCCTGGCCGGCGAAAGCGGCAACCTCAAGGATGTGGTCGAGGGCATCGAAAAACGCAAGATTCTCGAGGCCATCGAACGCACCAAGGGCAACAAGAGCCGCGCCGCCGAATTGCTGGGGCTTTCGCGCCTGGGCCTGCGCAAGAAAATGGAGCGTTACGGCATCAACCCGGACTGATTTTGCCGCACCGCCGGCCCGGCGGCGGCATTTCATACCTGGCACGAATCCGCACGCCCGAGGTGTCCCATGCGCCTGATCGCCCCGCTGGTTGTCGCCCTGGTTGCCCTGCCCCTGGGTGCCCAGGTTTTCCCGCGCCTTGAAAAAGACACGGTCCACAAGCGCATCGCCGGCGCGCCGGCGGAAAAAGAAGCCGAACCCGCGCCCGACACCCCGCGCGACACCGTGGACGGCGAGGCCGTGCTCAAGCGTTACCAGGAACTGCTGGCCGCCATGCAGGCCGGCAAGCGCGACCAGCTCAAGGCCACCACGCGCTGGACCGACACCGCCCACGAAAGCGCCCGCAAGTATCTGGAAGGCCGGGCGCAACTGCGCCTGGGCTTCTACGACGACGCGATCAAAACCTTTGACGGCGTGGGTTACACCGTCAAGAAAGAAGGCGAAATCAAGACCCAGGAACTGCGCAACCAGGCCGCCGAAATCAAGTCAGGCAAAGCCTATCTGCTGCGCATGATTGCCGTGTACATGCAGGAGTACCGCAACTTCCGCGACGACGCCGAACTCAACGCGGCCTGGGAAAAGGCGGGCAAGGAAGCCGACAAGCTGCGCAAGGAACTGCAGACCGCGATTGACCGCAAGCGCGTGGACGAAGTTGGCGGGCCGCTGACCATCCGCGAAATGGACGGCTGGAAGATCGCCGGCAAGGGCTTCTGGCGCGCGCTGTGGACGGCCGAAAAGAACGTGCTGGAAAAGCCCGACAACATGAACAGCTGGATTGCCCTGATCAACGCCACCGGCCCGCGCGACAACCGCAGCAACGAGGAACAGACGCCGCATTACCTCAAGCGCCGCGCCGCCGCGATGGTGGTGCGCGAATTCTGGCCCGAGGCGCTGTACGTCAAGGGCGGGTTTGCCGACGTGATTCTGGCGACCACGCACCTGGGCGCCTTTCAGTGCGACGAATTTTCGCCCTATCTGCAGCCGCAGGAGTACCACAACCTGGCCGGCCGCGCCCTGCTGGCCGAAGCCCGCAAAAACGCCGACGGCATGCTGGACACGATCAAGCGTCTGCGCAACGAATGAGCGACAGCCTGGACGTGCAGGCCCGCGACGGCCGCTTTCTGCTGCGCCTGCGCGTCAGCCCTTGCGCCCGCAAGGCTCGCATTGCCGGCATCCACGGCGGGGCACTGAAGGTTGCCGTTACCGAGCCGCCCGAACAGGGCAGGGCCAACCAGGGCGTGATTTCTCTGCTGTCCCGCGCCCTGGGCATTGCCGAACGCGACGTGACAATCCTGTCCGGCCACGCCTCAAGGGACAAGCGCGTGGCGGTGGCCGGTTTCGCCGGCGACGTGCCCGAGCTAAAACGCCGCCTCGGTCTCTAATGTGTCTGGAGAAAACCATGTCCGAAACCGCTGCAAAAATGCACGAGGCCGCAAGCGCCGTGCGCGTTCACACCCGGTTGCAGGCCCGCGTCGGCATCGTGCTGGGCACCGGACTGGGCGCGCTGGGCAAAGAAGTGGAGGCCGAAACGCGCATTGCCTATTCGCAGATTCCGCACATGGGCAAAACCAGCGTGCAGAGCCACAGCGGCGAACTGGTGGCCGGCAGGCTGGGCAAGACGCCGGTGTTTGTGCTTGAGGGCCGACTGCACTTCTATGAGGGCCACTCACTGGAAGACATCGTGTTTCCGGTGCGGCTGCTCAAGGCCCTGGGCTGCGACACCGTGATTCTCAGCAACGCCGCCGGCGGCCTGAACCCGAAGTGGAAGCTGGGTGACATCATGGTGCTGGACGACCACATCAATCTGCCCGGTCTGGCCGGGGTAAGCCCGCTGCTGGGCCCCAACGACGACGCATTGGGCCCGCGTTTTCCGGACATGAGCGCGCCCTACGATCCGGCGCTGATCAAAAAAGCCGTGACCGCGGCCAGAAAACAGAAGCTGCAACTGCGCCGGGGCGTGTACGTGATGGTCACCGGCCCGAACCTGGAGACCCGTGCCGAATACCGCATGCTGCGCAACCTGGGCGCCGACGTGGTGGGCATGAGCACCGTGCCCGAGGTTATCGCCGCGCGTCACCTGGGCATGAAAGTCGCGGCCTTCAGCATTGTCACCGACATGTGCATCCCCGACGAACTCGAGGAAGCCAACATCGAAAAGATCATCGCCACGGCAAACAAGGCCGAACCCAGGTTGACCAGGCTGGTCAAGGCGCTGGTCGCGTCACTGTAGCCCTTGCGCCCGCAAGCGGCCCGGCTACAAGGCTCAGGCGGGGCGTTGCGAAAGTGCTTCTCAACGCCCCGCCCGGCGAGCGGCTTCATGCCGCGAACCGGGCTGTCGCTTTCCGTTGACGAAGTCGCCTCAGGCGATTTCGTCAGCAGGCCTGCAAGGAGACACCCATGCCGACAACCGCAATCCTTGGCCTGCAATGGGGCGACGAAGGCAAGGGCAAGCTTGTAGACAGCCTGTGCGCCGACATGGACCTGTGCGTGCGCTTTCAGGGCGGCGGCAACGCCGGCCACACCGTGTATCCCGAAGGCAAGAAGATTGTTCTGCACCACCTGCCCACCGGCGTTCTGCACAAGGGCTGTGTCAACCTGATGGCCCAGGGCATGGTGATTGACCCGGCCAGACTGCTGGACGAAATCGCCGAGGTCGAAGCACGCGGCTATCCGCTGAAAGGCCGGTTGCAGATTTCCGACCGCGCCGCCGTTACCACCCCCATGCACCTGAGTCTCGACGGCTTGCGCGAAGCCGGCGCCGACAAGGTCGGCACCACAAAACGCGGCATCGGCCCCACCTACGCTGACCGCTACGACCGCATCGGCGTTCGCGTGGCGGACCTGCTGGACGCAAAGGCCCTGCGCGATGCCCTTTCGCGCGCCATTGCCGTGCGCGCCTGCCAGATGGGTGACAGCGCGCCCACGGTGGATTCCATGCTCAAGCCGCTGCTGGAACAGGGCCGCAAACTGGCCCCCTATGTCGCCGACACCGCCCTGATCCTGGCCGAAGGCATTCAGGAAGGCCGCCGCGTGCTGTTCGAGGGCGCCCAGGGCGCAATGCTGGATGTGATCCAGGGGACGTACCCCTTTGTGACCAGCAGCCACACCCTGGCCGGCGGCATTCCTGCCGGTTGCGGCCTGTACCTGACGGTGGACGACATTATCGGCGTCACCAAGGCCTATTGCACCCGCGTGGGCGAGGGGCCCTTTCCCACCGAACTGCTGGACAAATCCGGCGAAGAACTGCGCCAGAAAGGCGGCGAGTTCGGCGCCACCACCGGCCGCCCGCGACGCTGCGGCTGGATTGACCTGTTTGCGCTGCGCTACATCTGCCGCATCAGCGGCGTGACGCGTCTGGCGATTACCAAGCTGGACGTGCTTTCGGGCTTTGGCGACCTGAAGGTCGGCGTGGGGTATGAGGGCTGGAACGAACCCGGCCTGCCCGCGGATATCGCGCGCTTTTCGGCACTGAAGCCTGTCTACAAGACCCTGCCGGGCTGGAAGGACAACATCAGCCAGGTGCGCGCCGCGGGTGAACTGCCGAAAACCGCGCGCGCGTACCTCAGGTTTGTGGAAGAGTTCGTGGGGGTGCCAATCGGGATCATCAGTGTCGGCCCCGAACGCGAGGCCGCGTTCTTTACAAGCGGCGCGCCAAGGGGTTAGGCACGGCTTTTGCGCTGCCGGGTGAAGCCCCCGGCCGTTTTCCTGACTGCAAACGCGGGCGATTTGCGTTTAGAATGGTGTCGCACGCAGTCCCTGTTGGGGCCGCACCGGAGCAAACATGTCAACCACCCTGCGCAGGTTCACACTCAGCTTTCCGCAGAAACTGATCCGCGAACCGATCCTGCACAACCTCAGCGTCAAGTTCGGCCTGCTGTTCAACATCAGCAAGGCCAACGTCAGCGACGACCACGGCTATCTGGAACTCAGCCTTGAGGGCGATCACGAATCGCTGGAACGGGCGCTGAAGTACCTGGGTGACATCGGCGTCACGATCACCGAAAAGTAGCCGCCGGCGCCGTGGCGTTGCAACTTGGCCCCGGGCCGCTAACGTTGAAGGCCATGCACCCGTAGCTCAGCTGGATAGAGCGACGGTTTCCGGAGCCGTAGGTCGCAGGTTCGAATCCTGCCGGGTGTACCACCTGTCAACTGCCGTGGCGTCCGCAGCGTATGGGGACGCCACGCTTCGTTTACGCCCGCAGTCGCCCGCCTTTGGGCGGGCTTGGTGCGGGCTACTTCGCTTCCGCGACAGTCCACAGGACTGTCGCGGGGTTCGAATCCTGCCGGGTGTACCACCTGTCAACTGCCGTGGCGTCCGCAGCGTATGGGGACGCCACGCTTCGTTTACGCCTGCGTTTCACCGTCGCCCTGGCTTCGCCTTTGTTTTTCGACGGGACTGTTGTCCGCGGGTTGGAGGCTTGTTCTTTCCGGGCCGGGTACGCCCCTGTGCCGGTTTGCCGGCTGTAACACGCCTGGTTTTGGCGCGCGAAGGTACCGCGGGTCTGTTCGACGCGGCCGGCTCTGTGGGCGCAACCGCCAGTTCAAGATTGAACAGCTCGGACAGGTCTGCGTTCTGAAGCCTGCGGCCCACAGGTGCCCGGTCACCCAACGCGATACTGCCGTCCACGCCCGCCACAAGTTCGTTGGCATCCACATCGCGCAGCTTGAACAGCAGTTCCGGTTGCTTGTCCAGCCGCGCGCCTATGCCGTAAAGCACCGCAGCCACATGCTTGCACATCCAGGCCCAGTCCGGGCAGGTACAACGAAAATCAATCTGCGACGGCTCGGGAAACAGGCCGGTTTTCGGCCGGCAGATGCGCTCCATGACTCCGTCGGACAGCCGGCCCTGCAGCAGTTCGACCACAGATCTGATGCTTGAGCCGCAATCGTCACAGATGGAAACCCACTGGCGGGAAGCCACACGCGGAACAGTGACCGTCACCGTGTAAACTTCGGAGCCGCTGACCAGAGCCTCTACTTTGCCGGGGGCGATCTGCAGATCAATCACCGCGCCATTGCGGACATAGGCGCGGCCGCGCGGCAGGCGGTTCTTGAAGTCGCTGTAACGTTCCAGGTTGTCGCACCATGCCTTGCCCCAGAAAGTGTGGGCGATCTGCCGCCCTTCAATCGTGACGGGGGAGACGGTGTGACCCTGAGACTGCATTTTGCTGATCTTGCGCAGGGCGTTGGTGCGGCGCCGGGCGACGGGCACATAGGGTTTCCACCAGTTCATGGTCTAGTCCTTGATGGCGGCGGTTAAGTCAAGCGATACCAGCCGTATCAGCTCGCTGTCACTCAGCTCTGTCAGGTTCAGTTCTTGTCCGCCTTCCAGCAGTTCGCTTGTCAGCTTCTTTTTTGATTCGATCAGTTCATCAATCTTCTGCTCCACCGTACCCCGGCACACGAACTTGTGCACCAGAACGTTGCGCTTCTGCCCGATACGGAACGCGCGGTCTGTTGCCTGGTTTTCTACCGCCGGATTCCACCAGCGGTCAAAGTGGATCACATGCGAAGCCGCCGTAAGGTTCAGGCCGGAACCGCCGGCCTTGAGGGACAGGATGAAGAAGGGAATACTTTCGTCGTTCTGAAAGCGTTGCACCATCTCCCGACGCTGCTTGACAGGCGTGTTGCCATGCAGCACCAGTCCCGTCGCGCCGAACAGATTGCCCAGGTACGCCTCCAGCGGCCCTGTGGTCTCGCGGAACTGGGTAAACACCAGCACCTTTTCCTGCTTGGCCGCGATGGTTTCACACAGTTCGCGCAGACGCGTGAACTTGCCGCTGTCGTGTTCGGCCCAGGCGCCATCGCCCAGCCACTGTGATGGATGGTTGCACAACTGCTTGAACCGCGTCAGAAACGCCAGCACGATGCCCCGGCGCTCCATGCCGTCGAGTGTCTTCAGCGCCGTTGCCAGTTCCTGGACGGCTTCGCGGTACAACGCGGCCTGTCTGGGGGCCAGCGAACACCAGGTTGTCACTTCGGTTTTTTCGGGCAGATCCGAAATGACGCTCTTGTCGGTTTTCAGGCGCCGCAGGATGTAGGGCCTGACCAGTTCGCGCAGCGGGCCGAAAGAGCCGGCCGGCCCGTTTGCAATCTGTTTGGCATAGTCGCCAAACTGGCGCGCGCTGCCCAGCAGACCCGGATTGATGAAATCAAAAATGGACCACAGGTCGCCCAGACGGTTCTCGACCGGCGTACCCGTCAACGCAATCCGGGCGCGGGATTTGAGTGCCTTGACCGCCCGGGTCTGTTTGGCCGCCGGGTTCTTGATTGCCTGGGCTTCGTCCAGAACGGCCAGGTTCCAGTCGGCCCGGGCAAGACGCGGCAGGCGCAACAGCGACCCGTAGCTTGTGATCACAACATCCAGCTCCCGCGCGACGGGGTCGAACTCCTTGAGTTCATCTGCGGGCATGTACGAGGCGTGCGCTACGCTATAGCGTAATGACGGGGCAAACCGGTCGAGTTCGGACACCCAGTTGGCCATCAGCGATGCCGGGACAACCAGCAGGCTGGGTTGCTTTCCGCCGCGCGCCAGAAGCAGAAGCGAAATTACCTGAATCGTCTTGCCCAGACCCATGTCGTCGGCCAGGCAGGCCCCAAGACCCAGCCCCGACAGCAGGCGCAGCCAGCTCACTCCCGTCTGCTGGTAGGGGCGCAGATCGCCGTGGAGACCGCGCGGGCGCGACGGTACCCCGCCGACCTGCGGTGATCGCAGCGCGCGCAAAGTTTCGGACAGCCAGGGGCCGGCCACAGCCTGCGACCACTGCCGGTCTTCCTGGTCGGCCTGTGCCGTGTGGATGTCGGCGCCGGCCAGGAGGCGCATGGCCTCGATAAATGTAAGCCCCTTCTGCCCGGCGAGCTGGTCGGCCTTGCGGAACTTCTCGACCATGCGCGCAAGCCGCTCGCGGTCAACCTCGATCCACTGGCCGCGCACCAGAGCCAGGCCGGAGGTTCCGGCCAGAATCTGCCTGATTTCACGTTCGGTCAGTGGCTGGCCGTCCAGGGTGACGTCCATGCGGAAGTCCAGCAGCGCGTCGGTGCCCAGTACGGACGGCTGCCTGCCGCCAATGGTTGCGGTTGCCTGCGGCCGCGCTGGCCGTGCGCCCTTCCAGTTGGCGGGCATACGGACAACCACGCCGGCGTCTTCAAGCACGGGAAGATCGGTCAGCAGCCGGAAGGCATCCGCGGGGGACCACCGCAACGGGTGGAACAGTTCGCCGGTTTCGATCAACTGTTTCAGCCACGGACAGCGATCGGCCGCCCGCTGCACAGGCTGCAGCAGGGAGAGCAGCCTCTGCCGGTTGCGCTCGCCGGCGTACTGCTTCAGAGCCTGCCCCAGCGGCAGGTGCTGGGCCTTGCCCTGGGCCGACAGACGGTCGGTGTATGTGGCCAGAAAAGCAAACGGCAGGGCGTCATCGCGGCGGTTTTCGGCCAGATTGAAGTGAACACGACCGACAAAATGCCACGCGGGGTTCAAGGACTTGAGATAGTCCGCCGCTGTGGTGCCGGCAGCGGCACGGCCCTGGTTGAAGGCGCGCGTGATTTCCTGCCAGGCGTCGCGCAGAACCTTGACACCCAGATACTCGGAACCGGGCATGGGCGGGGCGGTCCAGGCCAGGGTTGTGAGTTCCGTGGGGGGCGGCGGCGGCACATCCACATCGGCGGTGCCCGGTTCGGGCAACGCGCGCAACGCGGTTACCCAGCGCGCGCCAAAGCCGCGCCACCAGCCAAATACGGCCGGAAGGGCGCTGCCTGTCTCGACGGCACCCAGGTGCAGCAGCCCCTCGCCCGTGCCGCGCGCAAACGCGGCGGAAATTCGTTCCGAGATTTCGGCGGCCAGCGGAGGAGCCAGGGGGTCTTTGTACAGGAGCAGCCGCCCCTGCGGCGTAAGCCGCAGTTCAACACCGGCGCGAGTTTGCTTCGACTGGAGCAACGCTGTCATGGAGCAGACGAGTGTATCCGACAACGCGAGGCGGTGAGAGTGGAACGTGTCGCGTGTTATCAACAACCTGTCCGTGACTGGCCGCGGGCGCGCGGGGGTCAGGTGCCCCTGGCCGTTTGTTTGGCCAGTGCCGCCAGCTTTTCTTCCTTTTCCCAGCGGCGGCAGGATTCAATCACCGGGTCCAGGTCGCCGGCCAGAACCTTCTGCAGCGGGAAGCTCTCCTTGCTGCGGTGGTCCGTGCAGCGGTCCTGCGGAAAGTTGTACGTGCGGATCTTGTCGCCGCGCTGGCCGCTGCCCACCATGCCGCCGCGCAGCGCCGCGCGTTCGCGGTCAATGCGCTCTTTCTCCATCTGGTACAGCTTGGTCTTGAGAATCTTCAGCGCCTCGTCGCGGTTCTTGTTGAAGCTGGGCGTGCTCTGGCAGTCCACCATCACGCCGGTGGGGATATGCCGCATCTGGCAGCGCGAGTTGGTCTTGTTCACGTTCTGGCCGCCGGGGCCGCCGCTGCGCGCGGCCTTGATCTCAAGGTCGCTTTCCTTGATCTCGATCTCCACCTCTTCCATTTCCGGCAGCACCGCCACGGTGGCCAGGCTGGTGTGAATGCGTCCCTGGGTTTCCGTAACCGGCACGCGCTGCACGCGGTGACCGCCGCCCTCGTACTTGAAGACCTTCCAGGCGTTCTGGCCCTTGATGCGGTAGGTGCCGCTTTTCAGACCGCCGGCTTCGCTTTCCACTTCGTCCAGGACCTCCAGTTTCAGGCCCTTCTTGGCGCAGTACCGGGCGTAATTTTCCATCAGGTCGCGGGCAAACAGCGTGGCCTCGTCGCCGCCTTCGGCGCCGCGGATTTCCAGAATCACGTCGCGGGTGTCGTCTTCGTCGCCCAGCAGGATCATGTCCTGGGCCTCGGCGTACTGCCGGTCGTACTTTGCCTGCAGGTCGTCCAGTTCAGCCTGGGCCATTTCCTTCATCTCGGCATCGGCAGCGGGATCCTTCAGAATCTCCTTGCTGCCGTCAATCTGGCCCTGCAGGCTGACCAGCGCCGCGTAGGCTTCGGCCTGTTCACGCAATGACCCGCGTTCGCGCTGGACCTGCGCGAACAGTTTGGGGTTGCCGTAGACCTGGGGGTCTTCGGTCTGCCGTGTCAGCTCGGCAAAGCGGTCGGCCCGGGCCTTGAGAACGTCAAGCATGGCTGCTCCTGCGACGGGTTACGGGGCGCAAAACATCGCGTCCCGCGTTCCGCGCCAACGGGCGGAACACGGGACGCGCGCGCGCCAAGCTACTGCTGTTCTTCGCCGTCCTTGCCGGGCACCGGAATCGGCTTCTTCTTGCCGAAGACCTTGCGCTTTTCGAGTTCGGTCTTGAGGTCCTTGGCGGGCTGACGGGTGGTCTGTTTGGCGGCCACCTTTTCGGCCAGTTTTTCGGCCTGCTTTTTGGCCTCGTCCTGGTTCCAGGCAAAGCGCTTGGTGAAGGCGTCCACGCGGCCGGCGCTGTCCACGAACTTCTGGGTGCCGGTGTAGAACGGGTGGCAGGCGCTGCAGATGTCCACGGTCAGGTTTTCAAACCGCGAATAGATCGGAAACGTGTTGCCGCAGGTGCAGCGCACCGCGGTGTACCGGTGGTTGGGATGGATCTCTTTCTGCATGGCATGCCTCTGTGGTTTGACCGCCGCGCCGGGCCCGAGCTCAAGCCAGGATACCCGGTGCCGCCAAGGGGGCGGAATGATAACGAGGCCGGGGTTCGGCGCAAGTCCGGGGCTGATTCCCTTCAGTCCGGACAATGCTTGGCCGTTAAATGGGCCGGCGGTATCCTTGGCGGCCAAACAGGGTCGGGGGGCGGGTGCGGAAACCTATCCTGATTGTCGCGTTGTCGGCGCTGCTGCTGCTCGGCCTGGGGGCCGTGTGGCTGGTGCTTGCGCCGCCTGCCGAAACGCGCAAGGGTTTTGGCCCCGCCGGCGCGGCCGCGCGCTCGCAGTTCGACACCCGCGACGATCTGCTGGATCGCGCCCAGCGCCCCGACGGAACCGGCGGCCGTGCCACAACAAAAGACAGCGCGCGGGACGACGTCACCGGCCTTGACCGCCCCCGCGGCAGGGGCCCCGGTGCCACAGCCGGGGACGAGCCCGGGCCCGATGGCGTTGCCGACGGCGCCACGCCGGTCAACCCTGAAGAGGTCAACGCCCCGGTTCCGGGCCACCTGCTGGTGCGGGTGACCGACCGTGTTGACGAGCGCCCGCTGGTGGGCGCCAGCGTGTACTTTCCGCTGCGGGCCAGCCGTCTGGAGGCCGACGGGGGCGACGTGCAGGTGGGCGCGGCGCTTGCGCCGCTGCGCAAGCGTGCCAACCGCTTCGGCGTGGCAATCTGGAGCGCGGCCGAACTGGAAAAACTGCGCAAGGACCAGCCCGGCGACGAAACCGCCACCAGCGTGCTGGTCACGCACATCGGGTACGCCGACCTGTTTGAGCCGCTGGCGATCCCCGACCTGGCCAAAGGCGCCGAGGTCACGCTCAAGCTGTTCACCGCCCTGCGCGTGACCGGCAAGGTGCGTGAAAAGCGCGGCTCGGCGGTGCGCAACATCCGCATTGACGTGCTGCAGACCTCGCGCCAGGGTGACGCCGGTGCCCCGCCCAACCGCCTGAGTGTCACCAGCGACGGCCTGGGCGAGTTTTCACTGAAAATCGCCGACGCCTACACCTACCGCTTTGAAGTCAAGACCTCGGGCTACGCGCCGTACCTGTCGCGCGAGTTTGACTTCCGGCGCGACGAACGTGAGGTTTCGATCCTGCTGGAGCCCGCTCGCGGCCTGGCCGGTGTGGTCACCGACAGCGCCAACCGGCCGGTCGAGGGCGCGCGGGTGCACGCGGTGAACGATCTGGAGTCCACGTTTACCGATGCCCAGGGGCGCTTCACCTTCGACATGGTGCGCGACCGCATCTGGACCAACGACGTGGTGCTGCGCTTTACCGCCAAAGGCTTTGCGCCCTACCAGCGCACGGTGCTGGCCAACGACCGCGAGATCAAGGTTCAGTTGCAGCCCGAAGGAACGCTTGAGGCCGTCGTGGTCACTGACAAGGGCGACCCGGTGCCCGGCGCGCTGGTGGCCTGCACGTACATTGAGGGCAACGCCCGCTTTCCGTTTGACGCCCAGCTTGCCGACGCGGCCGGCCTGGCGCGCTTTGAGGGTTTCGGCACCGGGCGCGCCATGCTTACGGCCACGTTTGAAAACCTGGCCAGTGACCCCGTCACGGTGGATGTGCGTCCGGGCCACACCGCCAGGGCCAAAGTGGTGGTGCGCGTCGCGGCCACAATCACCGGCCGCGTAACCAGTGCCGGCAACCCGATCGCGGGCGTGACGATCAGCCTGGACGGCAAGACCACCACGGCCAGCGGTGCCGACGGCTGGTATACGCTGGCGGGCGTCACGCCGGGCGACCACACGGTGAAGGTGACCAACCAGTTCCCGATTGCCGACGCGCAGTTGCGCCAGTTGCCGATCTTCACCACCGACGGCGTCAGCTACTACTATCTGCCGCCCGAGCGCAAGCTGAAGCTCAAGCTGGCGGCCAGCGAGATCGTGGATTTTGAGTGTCCGCCCTTTGACGCCCGCGTGGACCGCAAAATCACCGTCAAGGTGACAACCCAGCCGCTGGAGCCCGTCACGGGCGTGCAGGTCACGGTCAAGCCGGTGCTGGGCGCGCCGCCGGCAGGCGTGGACGCCCCCAAAACGCTGCTGTTTGCCGTGGATCTGCCCGAGGGCCGGGCCGACATCCCGCTCAGCCTGCTCAATGGTGTCAGCTACGAAATGACGCTGGTGCACAACCGGTATTTCACCGGCACGCTGGGGCGCGACGCGCTGGCCGACGTGCCCGACGGCGGCAGTGTGACACTGACACTGGAACGCGCCTTCATCATCAAGGGCTACGTCAAGGACAGCCAGGGCAACGGCATGGAAAGTGTGGGGCTGTCCAAAGACCGCAACAACCCCTGGGCCCAGGACGCGCTGACCGACATTCACGGCTATTTCGAGTTCGGCCAGTTGCGCGAGGGCGATTACCTGATCACGGCCTTCAAGACCGGCTATTACCAGGAAAAGCGCGAGGTCAAGGTGGAAGGCCGCGACCCCGACCCGATCACGCTGAACATGGTCAGCGCCAACGAAATCCGCATTGTGGTGACCAACAACGGCACGCCCCAGCCCGGCGCGCGCGTGGACATTTACCGCAACGATGCCGAGGGCGAAGACCCCGACGACTACAAGCGGCACTTTGACATCGGCACCACCGACGCCAACGGCGTGAAATACATCAACTTTCACTGGATCCGGAACTACCAGATTGTGGCCACATACGGCAGCGAGATCGCCTTTGCCAACTTCAACAACGTGGCCAACGTGCCCGAGCGCGAGGTGGTGATTGAGCTTGAGCCGGCGCTGACACTCAAGGGTTCGGTGATTGACGCCGAAACCCAGACACTGCTGCCCGGCGTGGCCCTGCGCGCGCACCTGGCACCCACGGGCAACCCCGAACGCGACGGCAACTTCTTTCAGATGAACACGGACGGGGCCGGGGCCTTCACGCTGAAGGTTCCCGCCGGTGATTACTGGTTCTATGTGCCGCGCACGGCCACCCACAAGGCGCTGAGCACCCAGGGCACACTGGTGCCCGCGCCCAGCCAGGGGCACCTGCTTCAGGTGCAGGTGCGCGACGACATCCAGGGCAACTACGCCCAGGTTCTGGGATTTGTCGTGCCCGAACAGATGGTGGCCGGCCAGCAGTACGAGGTTCAGGTGACCATGCGCAACAAGGGCAACACCACCTGGACCAGCGCCGGCGGCCAGCCCTGGCGCCTTGGCAGCAGCGCCCCGCGCGACAACACGCGCTGGGGCATGGCCCGCGTCCCGCTGCCCGACGGTACCGAGGTCAGGCCGGGCGAAACCTGGGTCTTCAGCTTTACCGTTACCGCGCCGGCCCAGGCCGGGGCACACGACATGCAATGGCAGATGGTGCAGGACGGCCGCGAGTGGTTCGGCCAGATGACCCAGAAGGTCAAGATCACTGTCACTGCCCCCAGTGGCGGGTAGGCTCCCCCGACGGTTGCGCCCCCACCCACCCCAAGGCATATTCCCGCCACGCGCAAGCGCGCCGGGGTGTGAATGTTCTTCAACTTTGAGATCTATTATCCCGTCGTCTTTCTGATTCTCGGCGCCGGGCTGGTCATGCTGATTGACCTGTTCAGCGAAGACGCTGACCGCAACCGCATGTTCAGCTTCTTTTCCGCGCTGGGCGGCGTGATGCTGGCCTTTGTTTCACTCAACCCTTACTGGGACAGCCCCGCGCGCGAAGTCATGCGCGGCGCCATGCTGGTGGACCAGTTCAGCACCTACCTGAATGTCGCCATCCTGTGCGGCACCACGATCTCGATGTTCGCCAGCCTCAGCTATGTGCGGCGCATCGGTGTCAACCTGGCCGACTTTCTGGTCACGCTGCTGCTGGGCGCCACGGGCATGCTGCTGCTGACCACGGCCAACGACCTGATCATGATTTTCCTGAGCGTCGAACTGCTCAGCTTCTGCGTGTACGTGCTTACCGGCATGCACGGCAGATCCGGCCGCAGCGCCGAGGCCGCCATGAAGTACTTCATCATGGGCGCCTTTGCCACCGGTTTCATGATTCTGGGCATGGCCGGTCTGTACGGCATCACTGGCCAGCTTCAGTTACGGCCGCTGGGGGAAAGCCTGCTGCAGATCTACCAGCGCCAGGACGGCAGCGAAGTCATGGCCACGCTCAGCATGGGCGTGATCCTGATTGCCTTTGCTTTCAAGGTCGGCGCCGTGCCGTTCCACAGCTGGGTGCCCGATGCCTACGAGGGCGCGCCCACCACTGTCACCGGCTTCATGGCCGTGGCGGTCAAGGCCGCGGCATTCGGCGCACTGATCCGGCTGGCCGTGGTGGCCTTTCCGGCCTCGGCTTCGCCCGAGGGTTTTTACGGCGACCTGGGCTTTACGGGCTGGGCCTTGTGGGTGCTTTCGGCCGCCAGCATGATCCTGGGTAACTGGTTCGCCATCAGCCAGCGCAACGTCAAGCGCATGCTGGCCTACAGCAGCATTGCCCATTCGGGCTATATGCTGATGGGTCTGTCCAGCGCCGTTGAGGGCACCGAAGTATACGCCGCCGTGCTGTTCTATCTGCTGGCCTATACCCTGATGACCAGCGGCGCCTTTGCCATGCTGGTGTATGCCAGCACCGGCGGCCGCGATGTCGAAAGCATTGACGACCTGCGCGGCCTGGCCTGGAAAAAGCCGGCTGTGGGCATCGGCATGGCGATTTTCATGTTCAGCATGGCCGGCATACCGCTGACGGCCGGGTTCATGGGCAAGTACTTTCTGTTTGCCCAGACGATCCAGGCCGGGGGGCGCTACACCGTGCTGGCGATCATCGGCATCTGCACCAGCATCATCGGGGCTTACTACTATCTTCGCGTGGTGGCGGTGACGTACTTCCGCGACCCCGACGATCGCCCGGTTGTCGGCCGCGATGACTGGGGCCTGAAATTCGCCCTGGCGCTGACCGTGTTCGGCACCCTGTTTCTGGGCATCTTCCCGCAGGGCTTCTACGACGCCGCCCACAACAGCGTGAAAGGCCTGCGCGACGCGCCCGTGCCGATGGTTCAGGCCGCGCCCGACCCCGCCAGGGCTGCCGTTGTGGAGCGCCCGCCGGCCGCGGAATAGCGCCCGCGCCTTCACGAATTCGCAAAGGCTTTGCCCGGGCGTCTGAACCCGGCGCCTGTCACCGCGTTTCAAGGGTTATGAGGCGTCTTGCCCCGGTGATACTGGTGCTGGTGGTCCTGCTGGCGGGCCTGTGGTGGCTGCTGCAGGACAACCGCCCGGGCCCCGTGCCGCGCAATGAGGTTGCCCTTGTGCCCGATACGGCGCCGCGCGCGCCGGCCCCGGCACGCGGGCCTCACGCGCCGCCTGATACGCATGACGCAGCACCCCCCCCGCCGCCGGGCCCCCCGCCTCAGGCCGCACCGGCGGCCGATGAACCGGAACTGCACCGGCCTGACTACGGCCATGCCATCTGGCGCGGGGGCGCGCGCATCGAGTTCGAACTGGCCGACGCCGCGGGCAACCCGGTTCCGGCGCAGTTCTGCCGCGCGACCCTGTGGCGCCAGCTTGGCTCGTGGTGGCTGCGTGACGAATGCGAGGTTCAAGGCGGCACCAGCCTGGTGGTCTGCCACGGTCTTGGCGAACCGGGCATCCCGCCGGCCGGCCTTGAACCCGGCGAATACGAACTGGACATTCAAAGCGCCCGTTACGGCGCGCTGCGGCACCGGTTTTCGGTTCGCGCCGGCGAACAGCGCCGCGAGCGCCTGCTTCTGCCCAACTGGACACGCACCATCTGTCTGCGCTTTGCGCACCCCGACGGCTCGCCGCTGCTGTGGATCAAAACCCCGCCGGTTGTCAGTGTTTCGTCGCCCGATCTGCCGGAAGTCGAGCGCCCGGGCGCGCCGCCTGTCAACTTTCGCACCGCGCCAACGGACGAACCGGCCAATGAAGGCATGGGGGGCGGCTGGTTCAGCTCGCGCTCAAGTTCAAGCCGCCGGCCGTCGCGCGACAACCAGGTGTACCCGACCGATCAGGGGCGTTACTGGGTGCGGGTCTGGGTCGGCGCCGACAACACGATCCGCTTTCCGCTGGGTGAACTGTGGGGCACCCAAGAGTTCACGCTGTCCGGCCGGTTTACCGAATCTCATTGGGACGATTACCCCGTTACACTGAACACTGCGGGCGATTTCGCCCAGCGCGTGGAGACCATGGACAAGCGCCAGGCTGACCCGCCGGGCGGCCGCCAGGTAATCGCCGCCGACGAGTACGCCGAGTTCACCCGCCCCGCCGAAGCCTGGGATCCGCTGACGGCCCCGATGCGGCCCGACCAGGCACGGCTGGTCGTGCGCGTGACCGCAAACTTTGAACCGCAGGTGCAGTTTTCCTATGACGGCGTAAAAACAAACGGTGCGTTCTCGCGCCACGGCGAGTTGTTCAGCGCGTACTTTGTGCCCGACAAACCGGCGTACTTCCGCATCAGTGACGGAGGCTGGTTCGCCACCGCATGGGAGCGCATACCCGAACTGTCACCGGGCCGCGTAACGGAAGCCCGGCGTGACGCCACGGCGCTGATTGTGCGCGTAACCTGCGACGGCCTGAGCCCGACACTGAAGGCGTTTGCCCACACCGTGGACCTTGACATCGGGATGTTGAAGGCGCCCGCCGGACGCGACGTTGAAGACCCCCGCATTACCGAGGACAGCAGCGACAACGGATCCGACGAAGACAGGAGCAGCGACAAGCCGACAATGGAACTGGCCGAACGGCCCGACCCGCGCTACCAGACTCCTCCTGGCGGCAGTGTGCTGCACAAGCTGGTGCTGCGCCAGCGCGACCGCGAAACCAGCGGCGAACTTCGCCTTGGCCCCGCGTCGCTGCCGGCACCGGCCGCGGGCGAGCAACTGACCTCGCGGGCGCACCTGCGCGGCGTGGCGCTGTTCAACCGGCCCTGGCGCGGGTCATACGAGCTTTCGCTGGACGGGCGCGATGTGTTCACGCCGCTGACCTTCGACGGCACCTGGCGCGCCCACGACGGCGATCCCGCGGTGCTGCTGGCCGGCGGCAGCGTGCAGCCGCGTGTGGACCGCGCGTTCTGCCTGCGCGCTGTGGGACAGCTTGACGAAGGTCTGCCCTGGGTCTGCGGCACGATCATGGAATACCGGCACGACGAAACCGCCCGCGCCGTGCGCGCCATGCTGGCCGACCGCGACCACGAGCTTTCACCGCCCGACCGCAAGGCCTACGCCCGCGAACTGGCCGAAGTTGAAGCCGCGCCGACCGAGGCCGGCCTGCGCGCCCTGATCGGCGACGCCTGGGACAGACTGGACACTGACACACAGAGGCTGTGGTTTGCGCGCCACGGCACCTGGTACGGCCGAACCCGCCTGTGCAGCGATGAGCAGGGCTATGTGGTGACCGGCAGCCTGAAGCTTGAACCCGGCCGCGTTTACGTGCTGTACCTGTGGAGCAACAGCCGCAACGAACTGCACCCCGACGCGCGCGTGGTGTTCAAGGCCGCCGAGGGCGTAACCGACCTGGGCGCCATCCGCATGCCAAGCTACCGGTAGCCGCCGGGAAGCGGTCAGGCCGGTGTGCCGGCGGCTTCGGTCGGCGCGGGCAGGCCGGCATCGGCGCATATCTGCGCCATCTCGGCTACGCGTTCGTCTGCTTCCCGGGTGTCACCCACTTCACGAAGAATGGCCAGGCCTTGCCGCCAGGCATCCATGCCTTCGGCAACTTTTCCGGCCCGAACCAGACAGTGGCCCAGCATGGCCATGTGCCCGCCCTCAAAGGCGCGATGGCCGATCTGCGCGTGTATCCCGATGGCCTCGCGCAACAGCGGTTCGGCACGGCCCAAGTCACCCTGGCTGTACAGCGTGCAACCCAGGTTGCCCAGAGTAACCCCGATGAACCTCTGGTTGCCTGTTTCACGGTGCAGGGCCAGAGCCTGCGCGTACACTTGAACAGCGTCGCCTGCCCTGCCCGTGTTCGTGTACAGAACACCAAGGTTGGTCAGGTTGGCGGCTTCCACCCGGCGGTCACCGATCTCTCGCGCACCGTGTATCGCGTCATGGAACATCGGCTCGGCTTCGGCAAGGCGATCTGTGTTCATGCGCAGGTTGGCCAGCATGCCCAGCACCATCAGTTCGGTGCGGCGGTCGCCAATCCGGCGCAGCATCTCCAGGCTCTGCTCGTAGCATAGTTCGCACTCCGGGATGCGTCCGGTTGCAGCGTACAGGCCGCCCAGATTGCAGAGGGCGGCGGCCTCGCACCAGTGATCCTCGATCCGGCGCGCCTGTTCCACGGCGCGCCGCAGCAGGGGCTCGGCCTCGGTTGGTCTTCCGCGATGCAGAACCAGTGTTCCGTACAGCCGCAGCATGTTGGCATCATCATCCACCGCAGGCGTCCCTGCGGCTTCGCGATAGGCTGTTTCGGCTTCGCTCAAGTAACCGGCTTCGTGAAAAACGGTGGCTCGGCGCACCAGGGCGGCAACTCGTGCGGGGCCCTGCAGCAGCGCGGCCAATGCCTGCCAGTGCGCCACGGCCTCGGGATGCTTGTAGCCCTTTTCCGCGTACTCGGCGGCTCGGCGCAGGTACAAACGCTGGATATCGCGCCAGGCGTCATCCAGCCCCGCGGCCTGGGCGGCGTGCCAGGCCAGCTCGGCGGCGGCGGAATCGGACGCAAACGCGGCCAGGCCGGCCCGTCCGCCAATCTCCAGCGGTGGCGGCTCGGGTGCGCGCCCGCCCAGTGCCTGTTCAATCAGTTCCAGTGCCACCGCATGCAGTGCCATGCGGTCGCGTGGCAACTGAAGGCTGTAGGCAGCTTCGCGCAAGAGAACGTGGCGGAACAGATAGGCGGTTTCAGCCCCGAGTGTCATGGCCGCCATGATAGCCAATGACGGCAGTCCGGCATCAGGCCTTTAGCCTGCGTCGTGACGCGGGGGCAGGCCGCCGTAAAAGCGGGGGGCCAATGGCCCCTCGCTGTGGTTGTGGGCAATGCTAATAGGCCACGGCGAACAGCACTCTCTGGCCTTCCTGCCCGCTGACGATGCACTTGCCGCGCTCGTGTTCCGTGTCCAGGGGGATGCAGCGCACGGTGGCTTTGGTTTCTTCCTTGATGCGGGCTTCTGTGGCCTTATCGGGCTTGAAGAAGCAGCGCACGAAACCGCCCGCGGCGACCTTCTGCTTCAGTTCGTCGTAGCTTGCGGCTTCGTGAATGTTGCGCTCGCGGAACTCACGGGCACGGGCGTAAATCGCCCCGTGGGCCTCGTCCAGCTTTGTGCGCAGCCACTGTTGCGTGGCCGCGTTGAACTGCACGGTTTCCTTGCCGCGATCCAGCCGGCGTTTGAGCACAAAGGCCCCGCCGTCCACGTCGCGGGGGCCGATCTCGATGCGAAAGGGCACGCCACGCTGTTCCCAGTAATACTGCTTGTCGCCGGGGCGCATGTCGCGCAGGTCAATGATCACGGTCTGGCCCGTCAGTTTGTCAAAGAACACGCTGAGCAGGTCGCGCCCGCCCTGGCGCTTGCGGGCGGCTTCTACTTCGCCTTCGCCGCACAACTGCCCGGCCAGTTTCAGGCAGGCTTGTGTTACCTTCTTGTGTTCGTCGTCGGTCTTGAAGATGGGAATGATCACCGCCACCGAAGGCGCAACGCGGGGGGGCAGGATCAACCCTTCATCATCACTGTGGGCCATGATCGTCGCGCCGATCAACCGCGTGCTGACGCCCCAGCTTGTGGTCCAGGCGTGCTGCAGCTTCTGGTCGCGGCCGGTGAACTTGATGTCAAAGGCCTTTGAGAAGTTCTGCCCCAGGTTGTGGCTCGTCCCGCATTGCAGGGCTTTGCCGTCCTGCATCAGGCCTTCAATCGTGTAGGTGATGTTCGCGCCGGGGAACTTTTCGGCCTCGGTCTTGCGGCCCTTGATGACGGGAATGGCCAGCACGTCTTCGGCAAACTCGCGGTAGACCTCCAGCATGCGCAGGGTTTCTTGCTGGGCCTCGTGCTCGGTTTCGTGCGCGGTGTGGCCTTCCTGCCACAGGAACTCGGCGGTGCGCAAAAACAGCCGGGTGCGCATTTCCCAGCGCATGACGTTGCACCACTGGTTGATCAGCACGGGCAGGTCGCGATAGCTCTGCACCCACTGGGCGTACATGTGCCCGATCACCGTTTCGCTGGTGGGGCGGATGATCAGGGGTTCCTCAAGTTCGCCGGCGGGGGCCAGCTTGCCGTCGGGGCCTTTCTCGAGCTTGGAGTGTGTGACAATGGCGCACTCCATGGCGAAGCCCTCAATGTGCTGGGCTTCTTTGGTCAGGAAGCTCTGGGGGATCAGCAGGGGGAAGTACGCGTTGACGTGGCCGGTTTCCTTAAAGCGGCGATCCAGTTCGCGCTGGATGGCCTCCCAGATCGCAAAACCTTCAGGCCGGATCACCATGCAGCCGCGCACGGGCGAATAATCGGCCAGTTGCGCGGCCTTGATCACGTCGAGGTACCATTGCGCGTAATCTTCGGCGCGGGTCTTGATGTTCTTTGCCATGACGGGCCTTTCGTGGCGCGATCAACCGCGCGCAAGGCGCGGATTGTTGCGTTGCCGGGTTCAATTACAAGGGTTGAAAGGGTGAGTCGGCCGTGGTCACGGTCGGGTGGTCATGGCGCGGCTGGAAAGCGCGTGGCGCATGGATGCAGGATAGCGTCGTGTGTTGACGCGTCAAGGACTGCCCTAGAGCGGCGAGACGTTGGCCGGTTCCAGGCTTTCGCGGATCTTGCGCGCCTCGATGGCGATGTGGGCGTTGTCGGCGCCGCATTCGCGCAGCATGTGGGCGGCCAGCGAGACCGCGGCCTCGGATTCCTCGTAGCTGATCACGTGCACGCCGATTTCTTCCAGCATCGGGCCTTCGCGCACAAAGCGCGCGCGGGCCAGTACGCGAAGCTCGGGGTTCAGGTCGCGGGCGGCAATGATCACGGGTATGCGCGCGGCAAGCTCGGGCAGGGTCACCAGCAGGTAGCGGGCTTTCTCGATGCCCGCGGCCTTGAGAACTTCGGGGCGCGAGGCGTCGCCGAAGACGGCGGCGCGGCCCTCCCCTGCCAGTTTGTTGACGGTGTCCACGTTCATGTCAATCACGACAGGCTCAATCTTGAACTCGCGCAGGATGCGCGCCACGGTCTGGCCCACGGGGCCGTAACCGACAACCACGGCGTGCACGCGGCCAAGCTCGGCGGCGGTGCGGACCATGGTCATGTTGCTGGCCTCCATCGCGCGCTTTTCCGAACGCCGTTGCAGCATGCCGTAAAGCTTCGGCCTGCGCTGCAGCCAGCGTTCGATGGCCGGGATCGCGCGGAACAGCAGCGGGTTGAGGGTGATCGAAATCAGCGCCGCGGCCACCAGCGCCGTCTGGCCGTCCTGCCGGAAGATCTCCAGCCTCATGCCTTCGCTGGCCAGGATGAACGAAAACTCGCCGATCTGCGCCAGCCCGATCGCCACCACCAGCGCCGTGCGCACCGACTTGCCCAGCGCCAGCACAATCACAATCGCCGCCAGCGGCTTGCCAATCAGCACAATCGCCAGCGCCCCAGCCACCAGCAGCGGCCGTTCCACAACAAACGAAGGGTCAAACAGCATGCCCACCGAGACAAAGAACAGCACCGCAAAGGCGTCGCGCATCGGCAGGGCGTCGGCCGCGGCCTGGTGGCTGACCTTGCTTTGGCCCACCACCATGCCGGCCAGAAACGCGCCCAGGGCCATGGACGAACCCACATAGGTGGAGCCCACGGCCAGCGAGATCGCCAGCGCCAGCACCGTAAGCGTGAACAGCTCCCGCGACCGCGTGCGCGCCACATGGCCCAGCACCCATGGAATCACCTTGGCGCCCGGGCCCAGCATCAGCAGTGCGAAGGCCGAAACCAGCCCGATGGCTTTGGCCAGTTCCCAGATCACCGTGCCCGCGCCGTCGCCGGCGCGCGAAGCCAGCGTGACTGCGGGCAGCAGCACCAGCGCGATGACGGTGAACAGGTCTTCCACGATCAGCCAGCCGACGGCGATGTGGCCCGGGGGCGTGCTGAACTGGTTGCTGTCTTCCAGCCCGCGCATCAGAACCACGGTGCTGGCCACGGAAAGCCCGATGCCCAGCACGACGCCTTCGCCGATGTTCCAGCCCAGCGCCCATGCCAGCAGAATGCCCAGCCCCGTGGCCACGATGCTTTGTCCGACGGCACCGGGCACGGCAACGCCCTTGACCGCAAGCAGGTCCTTCAGGTGAAAGTGCAGGCCCACACCAAACATCAGCAGCATGACGCCGATTTCGGCCAGTTGCTGGGCGATGGCAAGGTCGGCCCGGATGCCCGGCGTGTAGGGCCCCACGACAATGCCGGCCAGCAGGTAACCCAGGATCGGCGACAGCCGCATCTTCTGGGTGATGAAACCAAACACCAGTGCCACGCCCAGACCGGCGGCGATGGTGGTAACCAGAGGCATGTCGGCGGCCATAGCCAACGGCGATTCCTTTCAAGCAGTGACCCGCATGGAAAGCGATTTTGGCGCGACAGGTTAACGCGCCTATGCAAACAGCGAAACACGCAGTTTGTTCCCGGCAGTTTTTCTGACCCGGGCAAGGGATCGTTTTCTCGGGAAAGCGGGCCGGGCCAAGTCACAATAACGGGGCACGGAGATTCCCATGCGTACCCTGCCGGCGTTGTGCGCCCTTGGCTGCCTGCTTTGTTTCGGCGTGGCGTTGTCGCTGGCCCAGGACGCGCCGGCGGCCCCTTCCAAGGCAACCGCCGCCGAACCCGCGCCCCTTTCCATTGACGCCGAAATCGAAAAAGTCTGGGCCCGCGACGGCATTACGCCCGCCAAGCCTGCCAGCGACGAGGAGTTCCTGCGCCGCGTGTACCTCGATACGGTGGGCGTGCCGCCCAGCTATGCCGAGGCCGTGGCCTTTCTGGACGACAAGGCCCCCGACAAACGCGCGCGGCTGATCAATGACCTGTTGATGGACCCGCGCTGGGGCCGGCACTTCGGCACCCAGTGGGCGCTGCTGCTGTCCAACCGCGACGCCAACGCACTGTCGGGTCACCAGTGGCTGGCCGAGTGGATTGCGGGCGAACTCAACCAGGGCACAGGCTTTGACAAAATCCTGCGCCGCATTGTAACCGCCCAGGGCGACCTGGCCGATCAGCCCGCGATTGTGCCCTACTTCGCCGACGGCCAGGGTATTCAGCTTGCCGACCTTGCGGGCAAGCTTTCGCGCGGCCTGCGCGGGGTGCAGATCCAGTGCGCCCAGTGCCACGACCACCCCTACGACCCGGCCCTGACACAGAAAGTGTTTGAAGGCTACGCAAGCTGGTTTGCCGCCGCCCGCCCCCAGGTGGACAACGGCGTTCAGCCCGCCCGCGTCTGGGTCCAGGAAGACCCCGGCGCGGTCAAGCGCGTGATGGATCTTTACACCCGGCGCGCCACTCTGGGCGCCGAACAGCGCGAACAGGTCGAACTGTACTGGCGCTTCATTCAGCCGCTGACCCCCGACGGGACGCGCGCCGGCCCCGCCGAGGCCGCGCAATGGCGCGACCGCTATGCCGACTGGCTGGTGGGCGACGACAATCGGCAGACGCGGCGCTATGTGGCCAACCGGCTGTGGAGCTTCGCCTTTGGCAGCGGCATCGTGAACCCGGTGGACGACTTCACGCCTGTCAACAGCGCCAGCCACCCCGAACTGCTGGACTGGCTGGCCGACCTGCTGCGCGACAACGGCTGGAACCTGCGCGGCCTGTACCGCGCGATGCTGAACTCTCGCGCCTACCAGCTTTCCAGTGCAGGGGCCGACAAGAAGGCCGCACCCTGGCACTTTGCGGCCTACCCGGTGCGGCAGCTCAGCACCGACCAGTTCATCGGCGCGCTGCTGAACCTGATGAGCGACAAGCAGATCGCCGACAACGTCAAACAGGTGCGCGACAACGCGCTGGACCGCTACGCCGCCGAACTGGCCAAGAACAAGCAGGCCGCCGACGAGGGTAAATACGAACCCAACCGCCCGCGCTACCGCTATGACCTGCAGGCCTGGGACAAGTTCAGCCGGGGCTTCAGGGCCATGGATCCCCGCGCGTACCTTACGCGCTTTGGCGCCGCGCGCTTTGCGGCCCTGAGCCAGGACGACGAAAGGAACGCCAGCGAAGGCTTCACGGGCAGCATTGACCAGGCGCTGCTGGTGTTAAACGGCAACTTCACCAACGGGCTGGCCGCGTCCACGCCCGAGGGCTTGCTGGCCCGGATCAGCAAGGACTTTACGGCCGACAAGCGCATCGAGGTCCTGTATCTGCACGTGCTGTCACGCCGGCCCACTGAAACCGAACAGCACCGCGCCCGCGAGTTTCTGGCAGCACAGGCCAACCGTGCGCAGGCGATGGAAGACCTGCTGTTTGCCCTGCTGATGACCACCGAGTTCGGCACGAATCATTAGGCCCCGTTGCGGTTACAATCACAGGCCGTGACAGTGCGCGACTTGCTGCGTAAGTGCCATTGGAATAAAGATTTACACCCTGCTACAAATACCGGGGTTGACGCGGAACCGGCGCCTGCCGGCGACAACGGCACCACAGTTGGCGCTATACTCGGCGCGCAATCGGGGGACACCATGATTCGCGTACTGCTGCTGGTGGCGGCGCTGGGTTGCGCCCTGGCCGCCCAGGATCACCACTATTGGACGCACCAATTCGGCACGCGCTCGGGTTTGCGCGGGGGGGCCGTGGTCGGCGGCTGCGACGACACCAGTGCGACCTACTACAACCCCGGACGCGTCGGCTTTTTGCGCAACGATTCGGTCAAGGTCAGCGCCGACGTCTACCAGCTTTCGGTCTTCAGCATGCCTGACGGCGCGGGCAAGGGGCAGAACCTCAGTTCCGTGCGTGGCGACATCATTCCGCTGGCGGCTTCAGGCGTGTTTTTATTCAACGGCGCGCCGGGGCACGCGATCGGCTTTCACATCCTTGCGCGCCAGTACTTTCGCGCGCGCGTTTCAGCGCGGCGCGAGGCATCACTGAACGTGATTGACGACGCCCGCAGCCCCGGCGCCGAAGATTACATCGGCAGCCTGGACCTTACCGTGGGCACCGAGGAATACTGGGCCGGCCTGAGCTACAGTTGGGCGCTGACCCAATGGCTTAGCGTCGGCGTGGCCAACTTCGGCTGTCTGCGATTTGACGACCTCGACCTGCGTATCACCTCGCGCGCCGTCAACGCCGTGCCCGACGCCTTTGGCGCCGACAACCTGACCAGCGTGGCGTTCTGGAACCTGCGTGTGGTTAACAAGATCGGCCTGGCACTGGATTTTGGCAACCTCAAGTTCGGCTTTGCCGTCACCACACCGGGCACTCACATCGCCGGCGGCGCCACGGTATCGCGCCAGCTTTCGGTCAACGACCTGGACACCGACGGCAACGGCACCGGCGAAAGCTTCGAGGCCAGCGCGCGCCAGGACAACATCCCCACGCGCTTTCGCACGCCGTGGAGTTTCTCCAGCGGCATGGACTGGCGGATTGACGCCACGACCCTGGCTTTCAGCTGGGAGTGGTTTCTGCCCGTGGGGCGCTACACGGCCGTGCGGCCCGAAAGCGACGCGCCGTTCATCCGCGGCGGGGTCAGCGGCGGGCCGCGCGCCGAGGAATTTCTGACCGTCTACGACGGCCGGCGCGGCGTGTTCAACCTGGCCCTGGCGGTGGAAAACCGCTGGCACGAGGACTGGGCCGGCATCTGGAGCTTCCGCACCGACTACGGGGCCGATTATGTGCGCAACGGCGGCCAGTTCTTTCTGGGCGTGACCAGTTGGGACCTGTTTCATTTCGCCACCGGCGTGGCCTACACAACCCGCAACGACGATCACGTGCCGCGCCACGAGTTCATGGTCGGGCTGCAATGGTCGCTGGGCGCCGGCAAGGGCGACCAGCCGGTGAACTTTGACAACCCCAGCGAACAGAACCTGCTGCTGGGCCGCAACGAAACCAAAGCCATCAGTTACTTCGCGATCGGGCTGATCGTGGGTTACACGTATTTCTTCTGAACCCGGCCACGGTTGTGGTTGGCCGGCACGTGACCGGCACCTAAGATCAGCGCCGTAGCCCGACCGGATTGCCGCCGCCCATGCTGATCGCCACCTGGAACGTCAACTCGCTGCGCGTGCGCCTTGCGCAGCTTCTGCAATGGCTGAAACTGGCCAGGCCCGACGTGGTGTGCCTGCAGGAAATCAAGATGCAGGAGGCCGACTTTCCGTTCGATGAAATCGGCGCCGCCGGCTACGAGTGCGCCGTGCACGGCCAGAAAACCTACAACGGCGTGGCTGTGCTGTCGAAACTGCCGATCGAAGACGTGGTGCCAGGGTTTGCCGGCGAAGAGGGCCAGGCCCGGCTGATTGAAGCCGTGATTGACGGCGTGCATGTGCTCAGCGCCTATTGCCCAAACGGCGAAACGCCGTCGAGCGACAAGTTCCGGTACAAGCAGCGCTTTTTTTCCGCCCTGCGCGCGCACCTGGACAACCTGGGCAAATCCGCCCTGCCGCTTTGTATCTGCGGCGACTTCAACGTGGCCCCCGAAGAAAAAGACGTGTGGGATCCGGCCAAGGCCGCCAGGACCTGCGGCTTTCACCCCGAAGAACGCCGCTGGCTGAAGCACCTGACGGACTGGGGCCTGCACGACAGCCTGCGCCTGGTGGACGACAAGGGTGGCCAGTACTCGTGGTGGGATTACCGCACCGGCGGCTTCCGCAAGAACGAAGGCATGCGCATTGACCAGATCTGGGTCAGCGACGGACTGCGGCCCCGCGTGCGCAAGGCCTGGATTGACACCGAACCCCGGGGTTGGGATCGCGCCAGCGACCACACCCCGGTGCTGGCGCAACTGGAACCCTGACCGGGAGCACGCATGGACTTTGACACGCTGATCCAGCAGGGCTGGGCCCGCCACGACAAGGACAGCGCCGCGCTGGCCGCTGATCTGGAGGCCAACAGCGCCCTTGCCGCCGACGCGCCAAAGACCGTGACCTTTCTGGCGCTGGCCAGCCACACCATCGGCTTTCACATGAAAGACTGGCCGCGCGCGCGCAAGCTGGCCGAAACCGTGGTGACACGCCTGAACGCCGAACCCGCGGCCTCGCCGGCATGGGGCGGTCTGGCCATCGCGCAGTTCATGGCCGGCGACGAAACCGCCGCGCTGGCCAGTGAATGCCGCGCCGTGGAACTGACCGACGGCGACCCGGTGGCGGCGCTGGCCCGCACCCGCGTGCTGCTGGCCGGTGAACTGATCGAGGCCGGGCGACTGGAAGAAGGCGCCCGCCTGTACCACGCGGTGCTGAATCTGGCCCGCGCCCAGGACCGCAAGCTGGGCAGTGACCGCGCCGTTGCCGTCACCAGCAACAACCTGGCAAACAACCTGCTGGAGCTTCCGGCCCGCACACCCGAACAGGACAAGCTGATGCTGGCCGCCGCCGAGGCCGCCCTCGAGTTCTGGCTCAAGGCCGGAACCTGGGAAAACGAAGAACGCGCCGAGTATCTGCTGGCGCTGGTGCACAACAAGCTGGGCCGGCCCGATGATGCACTGGCCCATGCCGGCCGCGGGCTGGAGGTCATTGCCGCCAATGGCGAAGAGGTGGTGGATGAGGCGTTTCTGAATCTGGCGGCGGCCGCGGCCTATCGGCTCAAGGGCGACCAGAACAGCCACAACCGGGCACTTGCCCGCGCCGATGAACTGGCGCAAGGCTTTGCCGATCAAGGGCTTAAGGACTGGTTTATGGCCGAACGCGCCAGGGTGACGGCCTGAGAGCCTGGCCGGCAGCGCGCAGGGTTTTTCGCGCAACCTTGGCCGCGCGCGAGGGTTCCATGCGCAACCCAACAGGAGCCGGCATGTTCTCGATGCGCGTGAAGTTGCTTGCCACGGGCGCCATGTTCCTTGGCGCCGTCTCGTTTGGTGTTGCCGCGGCTCAGGATGCGCCCAAACCCGCCGAACCGGCGCCGGACAAAACCACCGAATCAAAACCGTCCCGCCCGGTCACAGAGAAAGACCTCTCAGCGGCGATTGACCGCGAAATCGCCAAGGTGTGGGCACGCGACAAGATCACGCCCACCGGCCTCAGCAGCGACGAAGAGTTCGTTCGCCGGGTCTACTTTGACCTGACCGGCCTGCCGCCGACACGCGAGGAAACGCTGGCGTTTCTGGACAGCAAAGACAAGAACAAGCGCGAGGCGCTGATCAACCGCCTGCTGGACGACAAACGCTTTGGCGAGCACATGGGCGACCTGTGGTCGAACATCATGCTGGGACGCGGCGGCCGTGGCGACCGTGGCGGCGGCGGCACGCTGCTGGCGATCTGGTTTGCCGAGCGCTTCAACAACAATGCCCGTTTCAGCGACATCATCTACGACCTTGTCACGGCCCAGGGCAAAACCAGCGTGAACCCGGCGGTTTCGATCTACACCCGCGAGCAGCCCTTCAGCATTGCCAACGCCGCCGGCCTGGTAACCCGCACCCTGACCGGCGTGCAGTTGCAGTGCGCCGAATGCCACGACCACCCGTACGAAGACGCCTGGAAACAGACCACGTTCCAGGGCGTGGCCAGCTTCTTTTCGCCGATCCAGTCGCGCCAGAACCTGCGGATTCTGCCCGTAGACCCCGAAGTCACCGACGACGCGCGTGAGGTTCGTCTGCCGCCGGCCATGGGCGAAAATGTGCCGGCGGAACTGCGCCAGGCGCTGGAACAACGCGGCCGTTACAACCGGCCGGTGACGCTGGACGGCAAGCCCGTGACGATTCCGGGCCGCGACTTCTGGCGCCCGTATCTGGCCAAGTGGATTACGCGCAAGGACAACCGCCAGACCGCGCGCTACACGGCCAACCGCTTCTGGAGCTTCGCCTTCGGCATCGGGCTGTTGAATCCGGTGGACGACTTCAACAGCTTCAACACACCCAGCCACCCGGAACTTCTGGACCTGCTGGCCGACGATCTGGTGGAAAACCGCTATGACATCAAGCGCCTGTACCGCGCCATGCTCAACAGCCGCACCTACCAGCTTTCCGGCAAGGGCCGTCCGGCCAAGGCCGAGGGCTGGCACTTTGCCAGTTCGGCCCCGCGCCAGCTTTCGCCCGAGCAGTTCTTCGGCGCGCTGGTGACCGTAAGCGGCAGCACCGAAATGGCGCGCGGCTATCGCGGCCGCGTGGGCAGCCCCGCCGTGCAGGTGCGCCGGCAGGTAGAGGCCCGCATGCGCCAGATGCAGCGCGACAACCCCAACATGCGCGACTACGACTTTGACGAGGAATCGCTCAAGCGCTTTGAAAGCTGGTACGAAAAAATGTCGGACCTGTGGTTTTTGCGCCGCAGCATGGCCGCCGGCTTTTCCAGCCAGAGCAGCGACGACGAAATGACCGACGTGGACGGCTTCAGCCTGACAATTGACCAGGCCCTGGCGGTGATGAACGGCGAGTTCACCAACCGCATTGCGGGCTCGGGGCGCGGCACGATTGCCACGGAACTGGTCGCGCGCGTCAAGGACGATTCCGCGCGTATTGAATACCTGTACCTTACGGTTCTGTCGCGTCGGCCCACGGCGGCCGAAACTTCACGGCTCAAGAAATACGTGGCGGAACAGAAAGACGCCGCGGCGGCCTATGAGGACATTTTGTTTGCGCTGCTGGCGGGGTCGGAGTTTGCCACCAACCATTGAACCTGCCGCAGATACGGCAACCGCGTCAGCGGCGCCAGGCCGGCAGCGAATACTCGGCGCGGTCGGCTGACGTGTAGAAGTACCCGGCCTGGGCCTCGCCTTCCAGCCCGGCAATGCGCGCGACGTTGTTGCCCACATATTTGCGGAACTCGGCGACCGTCACCTGGCGGTCGCCGTTTGCGTCGGCCTTGCCGGCCAGTGCCTCCAGCGCAAAGGCGGTGAACAGCCCGTGGCCCAGGTCGTCTATTTCCAGCGCGCGCATGGGGTGCGGGTTGCGAGGCACCGCGTCGCTGGCGGCCAGAATCACGCAGCCAATGCCCGATTCGGCCAGACGGCGTTGCAGCGGCGCCAGCAGGCTGGTCTGGCCGGCACCGGCCAGTTTTTCGGCCTGGGCGGAGGTCAGGGCACAGCGGCGGTCGCCGGGCGCGGTGAAGCTGCAATCGAGCACCAGCGTTACAGTGCGCGGCTTGTTGACGGCAATCAGGTCCACCAGATCGTCCAGGGCGATCGTTTCGGCACGGCCGCCGGCGCCCTGGGCCAGCACCAGCGCCGGGCGCATGCGGTCATCCAGCGTGCCCACGCCGCAGAAGCACACAAACAGGTCGTCGTTGCCGCGGGCAAAGGTTGCCAGGTCGGCGCAGGCGCCTTCTACGGCGCGGCGCGTGGCGCGCGGGCCCAACAGGCTGCGCAGGGCGACTTCGGGCACGCGGTCAACTTCGGCCTCAAGCAATTGCGCCGCGATAGCTTCGGCGTCGGCCGAGGCAAAACGGGTCAGCGGTACGGGGGGCACGCCGGTGCCGTCCACGCCGATCACCAGCGCCACGCGGCGGCGCACCGCGGCCAGAAAATCGTTTTCGGCGGTGCGCCGGGCCAGGTCTGTGGTGACAAAGCGCAGCAGGGCCTTCTTGGCTTCGTTTTCGGCAATCGGCAGCAGCAGCGAACCGACTTTCTGCCAGTTGTCTTCGTCCATGTAGCCGGGCGTGCTGAAGATACTGAACAGGTTGAAGCCGTGGTCAAAGTCGTCCAGGCTGCGCACGATGGCCTGGGGCGGCGCCAGGCGTGTGCCGGTGATTTCAATGTCGCTGGAGGTGGGAAACAGCCGCAAATCAATGTGCAGATTGGCGTCAAAGTCTTCGTCGGCAATGAACCACGAAAAGATCGGGCTGACCATCCACCACACGAACATGTTCCATCCGTAGGCGCCGTTGCTGTCCACATAGCCGACATCGTGACGGCGCACGGTGGGCACAATCACGACATCCAGACCCTGGCGCAGCGCCAGCGCCTGAAGATCTTCGCGCGAGGTGGCGGGTGTGGCGCCCTCAATCACCGCCACGTGGTCGAACATGCGGTAGTCACGCAGCACGGCCACAAGCTGGGCGTTCAGGCCGGTCGGGCCGTTCAGGCGGGCTTCGTCCGGCGCAAGCACCCAGCGCTTGGTTTTTTCGACGTTGTAGCGGCGCTCGTCGAGTTCCAGCGCGCTGCGCATCGGGGCCAGGCCCACACGCAGCGGCAGGGGCCGCCAGTTGGCGGGAATGATCTTTTCGCGCTCGACATCAGCCTTGAGGTCCGGAGTCTCAACGTTGCTGCAGGCCGAAAGGGCCAGCAGGCTTGCCAGAATCGTGGTGGTAAGCGCCGGCCCGAGCTTGCTAGCCATCCTTGGGATCCTTGGTGTCCGCCAGGGTAAACACGCGGGCGCAGCGGAAGCCGCGGCCGAGCGAGCGATCCAGCGGGTTCGCGCTGCTGTTTTTGGCGCGCCGAGCATAGCGGAAAAACAGCTCGGGCCGAAGACCCGGCTCGGCGCCCTTGACCACGGCGCCGGCGGATCCGAGATCGGCCGTCCATTCGGCCACGTTGCTGCCCAGGTCGCGCACGCCAAGGGGGCTCTGATCCCATTCGGTGGTGCCGACTTCACGCGGTTCGATCACGCCCTGGGCCGGCGCTGATTCACGGGTTCCGAACGGATAATCACCCGCGGGTGCCGCGGCGCCGGCGGCCGGCGCGCCGGCCGCGACTTCCCATTCGTCGGCTGTGGGCAGGCGCCGCCCGGCCCAGCGCGCATAGGCGCGGGCCTCGTACCAGCACAGGCCGGTGACCGGATGGCGCGCCAAGCTGGCGTCAAAGCTGCCGCGAACCCAGTTGGCGGGGCCGGGCTGGCCGGTGCTGTCCACCATGCGGCTTACGTGCACGCGGGCGTCTTCGTCCCACAGTTCGGGACGGCTGTAGCCGCCCTCGTCCACAAACTGCTTGTACTCGGCATTGGTGACCAGATAGCGGTCAATGAATATGAACTCACGCAGTTCCATCGTGCGCTGGGCGTTGCCGTCGCCGTCGCGGTTGCTGCCGACAATGAACGTGCCGCGCGGCAGCAGCACAAACCGGTCGCTGACCTGGGCCAGCGCCAGCCGCAGCTTGACCTCGGTCAGGCGCGCGTTGATGTCACTGAGCGCGGCCTTGTCGGTCACAATGCCCAGTGCTCGTTCCAGCAGTTCGGCGGCGACTTCGTCTTCGGCGCCTTCGGCTTCGGCCAGCAGGGCCTTGCCCAACCTGCCGCGCAGTTCGTCGCGCAGGGTTTCGGCCCTGGCGCGGTAATCAGGATCGGTCAATGTGCCGATCATGTCCTCCCAGGCCGCAAGCACGCGCAGCATGTCAGCCGAGGTCTTGGCGCGCAGGTCGTCCACGCGCAAACCCTCCAGCCGCGCCAGCTCCAGCATGCGGGCCAGGCGGGTGCGTTCAACGTCGTCGGCAAAGGGACTGGTGCGGGCCTCGGCAATCGCGTTCTGCAGGTGCGCCTGGGCCAGCACCCATTCGCGGGCGTTTACGGCGCGCTCGGCGTCGGCCACCAGCTTGCGGAACTTGCTTTGCTCGTCCACCTTCTTCTTCAGCACGGCGCGCGTGGCCTCGATTTCGCGGGCAAGCTGGCCTGTGCCGGCGGCGGTGGTCAGCATCAGGTCGGCCACGTCGTAACGGGTCTGGTCCATGGCGCGGCGGGCGAACTCGTGGGCGGCCTCGGCCTTGAAGGCGCGGGCGCGCCCGCGCAGGCTGTCTGCATCGGGGCCGCTGACCGCCACGGACAGCGCGCTGTCGCAGACTGAAATCGCCTCGACAAACGCGGCGCCGCAGCGCGAGTAGCTTTCGGCGTCAACCACGGTGATTGCCCTGGCCGCGACCAGTTTGCGCCCGGCTTCTTCGACCAGCGCGCGCAGACTGCGCATGTCGGCGTCCTGGCGGCGACGGGTTTCATACGAGCGCAGCCAGTCGGCAATTTCGCCCAGCGCCAGCTTGGCCTCGGCGTTCTCGGGCTCGATCGTCTGCACGCGGATAAACGCGTCCTTGGCGTCGTTGAACGATTCGTTGGTCACCACCGGGTCGGTCGTGCCGTCGCCGTCCTGGGTGCGGGCCCTTTCAATCGCCTTGCGCGCTTCGGCCAGGGCCGCGTCCAGTTCCTTTCGTTTTTCGGCGTCGCGGGCTTCCTTGAGTTCCTGGTCGGCCTTGAGTTTCTTCTGCGTCTGGGCGCCGCTGAAGATGATGAAGGCCTCGGTCTGGGCGTCCTGGGCGTCCTTGTTGTCGGGCAACACTTCCAGCGCCGCACGCAGGTCACCCTGAACCTGCGACGAAAGGCTGATCGCGTCGTCCCACTTGCCGCCGTCCAGCGCCGCGCGCGCGTTGCCCAGTGTCACCCTGGCGGCGGCCACGCGCTGCAGGTTGCGGTCAATTTCGCCCTGCTGGGCGGCCTTGTAGGCCAGGGTGCCGCCAATGATCAGCGCCGCCAGCACGGCCGAAACACCCAGCACGGCGACCTTGTTGCGCGCGATCCACTTGGCCAGCAGCTGGGCCATGGAGTATTCCACGGCGGCCAGGGTGCGGCCCTCCTGCCAGCTGCGCAGGTTTTCGACCAGTTCCTGCACGGTCTGGATGCGCTTGTGGGGCTGCTTTTCCAGGCACTTGAGAGCAAGCTGTTCCAGTTCGGGCGGAATCTTGCGCTCGGGCGCCATCTTGCTGGGCGGGTCGGGGTTGTAATTTTTGACCTGATCCAGCACCTGGGCCGAAGTCTGGGCCGTCCACGGCGTCTTGAGCGCCAGCAACTCGTAAAGAATCACGCCCAGGCTGAAGATGTCGCTGGTCGGGCCCATGTAGTTGACTTCGCCGCGGGCCTGTTCGGGCGACATGTAGCTGGGCGTGCCCAGAATGCTGCCGGCCATGGTGCGGTTGGCGTCGTCCTGCTGGCGGTCGGAAACCACTAGCCGGTCGTGGGTGTCTTCCTTGCGGCCCACGATCTTGGCCACGCCCCAGTCCATGATCTGCACTTCGCCGAAACGGCCGACCATCACGTTGGCGGGCTTGAGATCGCGGTGGATCACGCCCTTGCTGTGGGCAAAGGCGATGCCTTCGCAGATCTTGATGAAGATGTCTATCAGGCGCGCCAGCGGGTAGGCCTTGTCGGCCCCCGGGTCGTTCTTGCGCATGCGCTTGAGGATGCTGGAAAGGTCTTCGCCTTCCACCAGCTTCATCGTGAAGTACAGGTTGCCGCGGCCGTCCACGCCGATTTCATGGACAGGAACGATGTTGGGGTGCTCAAGCTGGCCGGTGATCTGGGCTTCTTCCAGAAAGCGCTCGACCAGATCCTTGCGGTCCAGCATTTCCTTGCGCAGAACTTTCAGCGCCACACTGCGGCGCAGGTCGTTGTCTTCTACTTCGATTACCTTGCCCATGCCGCCGCGGGCGATTTCGCGCACCACGGAGTAGCGCTTCTTCATGCCGCCGATCTTGCGCAGCTTGGACACGCCGCTGCCGCCGGAATGATCCAGCTTGACGCCGTCGGACAGTCCCATCTGCTGGCGCAGGTCGGCCAGCGTCATTTCCTGGCCTGTGATGTTGCTTTCGACCCCCAGCTTGCTGGGGTCGGTCTTCTGCAGGCCGGCGCGGGCAACTTCGCCGGTGGCAAATTGCGTCTTGCTGCCGGTGGTGATTTTGGGGTCGGTGATCTGGCTGGTGTTTCCGGTATCGGCCAGACTGACGTCGCTGTCGTCGTAGACGGTCTTGAGCGCGTCGGGCGCGACTTCGCCGGTGATGGTGGCCGAAAAGTCCGAATCGCTGTCCTCGCGCAGTTCGGTGATCGGGCGCGAGGGCCGACGCGTGGCCGCGGCGGCAGCCGGCGGTGCCGTGGCGGAAAAGTCGGAATCGTCGTCGGGGACAGCCGCGGCCGGAATGGAAACATCGGCCGCGCCCTTGAGCGATTCGGAATCAAACAGCGTGCTGCCGCTCACCGGCTGGGGCGGGGCGATGCTTTCTTCCAGCACTTCGCGCGGCGTCTGGGTCAGGTCGGCCGGTGGCCCGAAATAGCCGTCGTCGGCTTCGTCCATGACCTCGCTGACGGCACTGTCGTTCATTTCCAACGACATGGTGTCGGATTCATCGGGAACCGTGACGCGGCTGTCTTCACCAAAGGCGGCAAAGTCCACGTTGGCGCCCTTACTGCCTTTGTGCTGAAACACCGGCACCGGGGCCAATTCTTCGTCGCTGGTCAGGGTGTCGCCGGCGCTGGTGCCGGGGCGGCTCCATTCCTGCGCGGTGATGCTTGGGTCGGCTGTGACCGCCGGGTCGGCATCGGTTCGGGCGGCAAAAGGTGTGTACACGGCGCTGGGCGTGCGCTCGGAGATAATCTGGGGCGCTGATTCAGTCTCGGCGCCAAGGGCCGGCACCGGGCGGCTGTCGCCTTCTTCAAACAGGCTGTCGCCGCTGCCGGAAGCCGGCGGCGGAAGTTCCATCTCCAGAACCGAATCGCCTGATTCGCCGTCGGCCACGGCGTAACCCGGCGCCAGAGGCTCCACCAGCCGGGGAACCTCGGCATAGGCCGGGTCGTCCTCGGCCGCCAGATCGGCCACGTCTTCGGGTGACAGGTCGTCTTCGCCCCGCGCGGCCTGGTAGGGAGACTGAAAGCGCTCGGTGTCGGCGCCGCGGCGGCGCAGGGGAGATTCCTGTTCGCCGTCCAGGGTGTCGCCGCTGGACTGGGGTTCAAGCTGGGGGGCCGAAGCACGCATGGCCACTTGCTCGACGGTGTCATCGGGCGAAGCATTGAGCACCGCCAGCGCCTGTTCCACGCCCAGCCAGCCCTTTTCCACGACCAGTTCATAGGCCTGCAGGTCGGGCTCGGCGCGGCGCCGGGCCGACAACTCGGCGCGGGCCTGCCGGATCTGGGCGTCGCTAAGCAATCCGTCGGCCCGCGCGCGGGACAGAAACAGGCTGTCTACTGAGTCGTTGGCGGCCATGTTTACTTGACGTGGATGACTCTTACTCCGTTTGTGCCGACATCAAGGCCACCGATCGTTCGGGCGCCCGTCACGACGTAGTATCGCCCGTTGGTCGCGTCATACAAGCCCGCAGTACCAAAGGCGTGTTCGCTGCCCGGCGAGGTC
This sequence comes from Planctomycetota bacterium, assembly GCA_015075515.1. Lineage (GTDB taxonomy): Bacteria > Planctomycetota > UBA8742 > UBA2392 > UBA2392 > H3-PLA7. The sequence continues at coordinate 77,178 of JABTUE010000001.1, read as the reverse complement.
ATGTAATGCCAGGTCGGGTTGACGGGTGAACCCGACGCCACCACCAGTGCCTGGTACTTGGGCTTTTCCCAAGGGGCGTGGAAGAAGCGACGGTGCAGGTCTTCATAGACCACACCGGACCGATAGAAGTTTTCCTGGTCACCGGTGTTGCTGGGGCTGCGGGCCGTCCAGGCTGGCGAGGGAATGTTGTATTCCCAGTACTGGTGGTTGGGGCCGGCTGATGTCTTGCCGCCCAGCACCACAAGCACGTTGCGGCGCGAATCAAAGCCGATCGCCGAGCCCTCGCGGGCATCGGGGCCGCCGCTGATGCTGCGGTTGAACCAGGTGCCGGGGTAGCCGCCCGACAGGTCAAGCTCCCACAGGTCATTGAGCTTGCCGCTGCTGCCTTCGCCGCCGAACACCCACATGGACTTGACTGCGCCGCCGCCGGTGTAGCTGAAGCAGACTGCCGGGGCATACCGCGGCGACGGCGGCGTGCCTCCGGGCGAAAGCAGGGTCCAGGACATGGGTGTCGTGTTCAGTTGCAGCCGCCACAATTGGCCGCTGGCGCCGCTGCCCTTGGAAGCCGGCGAGGTGGTGCCGCCGTACAGCAGCAAACAGTTGGCCCCGGCATCGTGCAGCAGTGTGGCATCCATCAGGGCCGGCGGCTTGGTCGGGCCCGTGGTCACGGGTGACCAGTGGATACGGAACGGGGTGGCCTGGTAGGAGAAGGTCCACAACTCTTCGCTGGCGCCGTGGTCGCAGGCACCGCCGTAGACATAGCCCTGGGAGCCGGTCCAGACGCCGCAGGCACCCTGGCGGCCCTGGGGACGCAGTCCATCGGGGTTGCCGCGGTTGAAGGTCTTGCCGCTTTCGTCAAACATCCACAGGTCGCCAAATGACCCGCTGTTGTTTCCGCCGGCAAACAGTACCGGGCCGGTGCCGGAACTGGTCATGGCAAAGGCGGCGCGAACGCGCGGCATCGGCCAGTGCGGCCCGCTGCTGTAGCTGACCCACTGGTGCGGCTGGACGCCCAAGTCAATGTTCGACAACTGGTTGCTATACACATCTGTCGCCACGTTGCGACCGCCAAACACCCACAGCGTGTTGGTTGTGGTGTTCAGATACAGCCCCGGGTTGGCCAGAGCCTGTGCCGGCTGCCCGACGGAAGTGCGGGCATACCAGCGCACGGATCCGCCGCCGATGTCCAGCATCGTCACCTTCATCGCCGCGCCGGCCGTGCCGTCCGAAGGCCCCACAAACCACAACTGGCGCGTACCCTGGTGCCAGGCCCAGCCGTTGTTCAGCGGGTTGCCCGGCGCCTGCGCCGTCTGGCCCAGTGTCACACGCGATGTCCAGACACCCGTGACCGGGTTGAAGCGATAGGCCGTGGTGACACCGACGATCATGTTGAACAGGCCTGTTGTGGTGTCAAAGAACAGCGGGTAGCGCGTGTTGGCCGTCAGTGTGGGCTCGTCACTGCCGGCCGAGGGCACAAGCAGTTCGATCCATGCACTCCCGATCGGCGCCAGGTTAAGCACAAACACCCGAATGCGCTGGGCGCTGCCCATGTTGGCAAAGGCGTACAGTTTCTTGTTGAACGTATCCACCCCGGCCATGATTGCCTTGGGCGGCGGGCTGATCGTGCCGGCCGTGCTCAGCGAGGGTCCGGAACCGAAGCTGTCCGCCCCAGTGTTGTACCACAGCGGCATCAGGTCGGCGTCGGGTTTGGACGTTTCCGAAACACCGCCGATCCACCACAGCCGGTCGTTGGTGGGATCCCAGGCCGCCTCGTGATCGTTGCGGCCCAGCGTCAGGTTGGATACTTCCTGCAGTGTCTTGCCGTTGCCGGTCACGCGCACTGTGGCCTGGCCGAACGGGAACGGTGAAACCGTGCTGGTGGCGCGCACCGTGGCCACGTAGTCCGTATCGGTTGTATTGACCGGCGTATAGCGTCCGCCGCTGTCAATTGTGCCGGGCCCGGCCACCACCGCCCAGGTCACCGACTGCGACGCCGTGCCCGGGTTCACCGTGGCCGAAAAGATGAACTGCGGTGTCTGGGCAGTAATAATGGCCTCAGACGGCGACACCACCACGTCGGTCGGAATCGTGGACTGGTTGGGGTGCAATGTGATTGTGGCGTCGGCAAATACAGCCTGGTTCACGGAGCTCTTGGCGCGCACGGTGACCGTGGTCGTGCCTCCGACATTGAACGGCGGGGTGTAGTAGCCCGAGCTTGAAACCGTGCCGTGGCCCGTGGCCGGAATCACTTCCCACGTTACGGCCTGGTTGGCGTTCGACGGCACAAACGAATGGGTGTTGAACTGCTGGCCCACGCCGCCGGAATAGATCACCACCGTAGCCGGGCTGACCTGAAAGCTGGTGGGCGCCGGTGCCACAAGCTGCAGGTTGTACTGGCCGAACACGCTGGGTTTGACGGTGCTGACGGCCTCAATCTGGATGAAGTCCGGGCTGGGCAATGTATTGGGCGCGGTGTACAGGCCGCTGGTGTTGATCGTGCCCACGGTGGAGTTGCCCGGCCCCTGATCCACGCCGGCGTGGCGAATTCGCCAGGTTACGGTCTGGGGCGCGCCGTTGGGAAACACCTGGGCCGAGAAATTCAGCGTCGAACTCATGCCGCCGCTCAGCACAAGCTGCGTGACACCGCCCGCGGCGCTGACCACCACTGAAGTCGGTTCGGGCATCAGCGTGACCTGCGTGGTGCCGGTAACGCTGGTCAGCACGCTGGTGGCCTTGATGGTGATGATGTTGCTCGCGGGCATGGTCGGAGGCGCCATGTAGAAGCCGCCGGGCGTGATCGTGCCGTTGGGGCTGCCGCCCACGACCTCCCACGTGACCTGCTGGGGCGCGCCGGCCGGCGCCACGGTGGCCATGAACGAGCCTGTACCGCCCAGCAGAATCGAGGGATTCGAGGGCGAAATCGAAACGCCCGTGGGCTGCTGGCCCCAGTACAGCCGATAGCTGGACTGAACCGTGAAAACATAGCTGGGATGGTCAATGAAGCACTTCAGCGTCACATAGCTGCTGCCGGGCGGAATCGTCGCCGGCGCGGTGTAACGCACGTTCTGGGGGCCAAAGCCGCCCTGCATGTCCGAGTTTACGGTCACGGCCGAGCCACTGACAGAAATCGGCTGCGCCATGCCCACGCTGGGTGCTACGGCAATGGACTGGGTTACCTTGGCCGCCAGCCGGTGGGTCAGGGTCACGTCAGACCCCGTGGCCTGGGCCGTGATCTGGAAAAACGGCACGGCGTTAATAGCCGCCGCCAGAGCCGCTGCCACGTCATCGGAAGAGGCGGCCAGGCTGATATCCACCACGATATGGTTCATTGTGGAAAGGCCGTCGTCGTCGAACTCGAACACGTGCATGCCGTTGGCCACGTCGTCAATCGTCACGGTGTGGCCGTCAATGCCGCCGGGCCCGTTGCAGGTCAGCGACGCCGTCGAGTGCGTCAGCGGCGTGCCCGCGCCGGTCAGCAGCGTGCCAAAGTCGCCGTTCTGCTCGTCAATAAACCAGAACACGTCCGTGATCGCGGCGCTGGCAGGCTGGATCGTGCGGTCCAGCATGCGCTGGCCGGACGGCGCCACGGTTACGTACTGGGTGCTGGACGGCGGGCTGGCCGAAGGCGGCGTGGCCGGGCTGTCGGTGGTGTAGGGGGTAATACTGATCGGCGCGGCGCCGGCCGGGTCATTGATGATCGCAAACGCCGCGCTGGTGAACGGCAAGCCGGTCAGATCCACCACCGTCGCCGGCGGCGGCGCGGCGCCGGCCGGGTGATCGGTGGGGGTGATGCGCAGGTACACCGCGGGCTCGTTCTGGTTGGGCAGAACCAGGCTGGTGTTCCAGATCAGAACGTTGTCTTCGCCGCTGGGGCTGGACACCAGTGAACTCAGGCTGCCAAAGGCAAAGTCGGACTGCGACAGCGGCGCAAAGTTGATGCCGTCGGTTGAGTACGCCACAGTCACGCTGACCGGATCCGACGACTCGTCCACCATACGCACAATCACCGGCACGTTGCCGAACGTGTTGAGCACCGAAACTGCCGTGACGGCCGGAGCCGTGTTGCCTATCACCGTAAACGGCGCCGTGAACCGGGGGTCGCCGGCCTGCGAATCCGCGGGCACGAACACCAGTTGCACTGACACGCCGGGGCTCAGCAGGCCCGGTTCGTTCTGCAGGTCCACCAGTGCGTTCCAGCGGATGCTGTAAAACGTCGGGCTGGCAATGGTGGGGAAAGGTCCGGCGGCCCCGGGGGCAAACTGCGGCACCAGCGTGCAGTCGTGCCAGGTTGTGCCGCCATTGAGCGTGTACTTCACGATCACTGCCGCAGCGTCGGATTCCGGATCCGCCAGCGTGAAATCCAGCGGCACCGAAGCCACAAACGACTGGCCCGCGTAAGAACGCACAAGCTGCAGCACCGGCGGCTGGTTCACGCTGTTGTCAATGCTGAAGGGTCCGGCCACCACCGGGCTGGCCGGCGTGATGTCACTGTAGCCCGAAGGCTGGTCGTGGGCCGTAAAGCGCAGGTAAAACTCGCCCACGTGGTTGGACAGCGCAACCGCCGAATTCCAGATGAACTGGCCCGGCGAACCGCCGGGGCTGGTCAACAGGTTGACCGGTGGATTGCCCAGAATCTCGCCCTGCTGGTCTACTTCGGTGAAGGTCTGGGCCTGGTCGGTGGACCATTCAATGTTCAGGCTGCCCAGATCGCTGTCCAGGTCGGCCAGGTCAAACGTCACCAGCAGCACGCCCGAGTTGCCGATCACGTTGATGTTGCTCAGCTCGGGGCCGTCGTTGCCCACGGCCAGACCCGACAGCGTGAACCAGCTTCCGAATTGCGTGCCGTCGTTGGCCCGGATGCGGATGTCAATCACCTGCGTGCGCTGCGGGCCAAGGTCTATCTGAAAGTCCCACCGGAACACGTGGTTCACGCCCGCGGCGCTGCTGGTCAGGCCGGTGGTGCCGTCACCGCCGGCGCCCATCATGCAGGTGTTGAACGAACCGCCGTTGACCGAATACTCAACCTGGATTGAGCACAGGTCGGCGTTGGCGTCAATCAGCGTGTACTGGATGCGCGCCGGCGATTCCTCGCGCACCAGCGCCGTCACAATCACTGCCGGCGCCACGGCCGTGGTGGGCGCGGGCGGGGGTGATTTCTTCTTGTCGTCGTCGCCGCCGCTGAGACCCAGCCACGCGCCGCTGCCGCCGCCGCCAAGGGCAATCAGGCCGGGGCCGCAGCCGCTGGCCGCAAACACCGTCGCCACAAGAACCAGCCAGAGAGACGCAATCGCAGTCCGACGCATGGCATGCCTCCGCCGACACAGATTAGGTTCCGCCGCCCCAATGGCGACGGATTGCACTGTGCGCTGCTATGGGTCCCCAAGTCGCTCTGCCGCTATAGCGAAATCATACATTTCGGCGCGCGTGGTTCCAGACGATTAATCTTACAACAAGAGCGATTTGTGCGTTTCAGTCAACCGTTTGCCCTTCGAGCACAGTCACCGCCCGGCCACGCAAAATCACACGGTCGCCCGCCAGTTCACAACCCAGTTCACCGCCACGCGCCGAGACCTGCCGGGCCTCCAGCCGCGACCGTCCCAGTCGCATCGCCCAGTAGGGCACCAGCGTGCAGTGGGCCGAACCCGTCACCGGGTCTTCGTCTACACCCAACGACGGCGCAAAAAAGCGGGAAACGAAATCGCAACAATCGCCCGGTGCGGTCACGATCACGGCGTGCACGCCCAGCGCCGCAACTTCGGCAAAGCGCGGCCTCAGTTCACGCACCTGTTGTTCGGTGTCATACACACACAGCAGGTCGCGCGCCTTCAGCACCTGGCGCGGCGGCGCGCCAAGGGCCGCCGCCAGGCCGGTGGGGGCGTCACAGGGCAGCGCCGGGCGCGCCGGCAGATCCATCACCAGTTCTTCGCCGGCTCGTGCCACCCGCAACTCGCCGCTGCGGGTATAAAACTTCACCTCGGGCCGCGCGTATCCCAGATGCCGGAACAGCACATGGGCCGACGCCAGCGTGGCGTGGCCACACAGATCCATTTCGACCAGAGGCGTGAACCAGCGCAGGTCGAAGCCCTCGTCCTGGGCCACAAAGAATGCGATCTCGGCCAGGGTCATGGAGGCCGCAAACGCCTGCATGGCCGACGTGTCAGGCCAGGTATCCAGCGGACAGACACCGGCGGGGTTGCCGCCCTGCGGCCGTGACGTGAACGCATTGACCTGAAAGTAGCGCATGCTCACTTCCGGCCGCGGGCTTTTTCAAAGTAGGCGGCGACCTTGTCGTCGCTGAGGGTTCCCAGAATTCCGTACCACGACTCCTCGCTCATCAGGTCGCGGACTTTCTGCATTAGCGGCCGGTCGTTCGGGTTCTTGGCAACATGCTGGTCCAGTCTGGACTCGGTCTTTTTCAGCATGCCGGTGATCTCGCGCAACGTCGCTTTCAACTCGGGATCGTCCGGGCCCCTGGCCGATTTCTTGTCGGCTTTGTAAATCGCCCTGGCGGATTCCGCGATTCCCGGCTCCGGGTCATCCAGGTTCACGTGCAGCCGCACGGGTTCGTTGGGCACGATTCGCACGTTCCACCAGCGGCCTGCCTTGGCCGGCTCTGCGGCAGCCTTTGCCGGTTCCTGTTTCGAGCCGCTGCTGCCTGCGGTGGCGGCAGGTGCGGCGCTGCGATTGGCCGGCGGGGAAGGCTTGGCGTTCATCAGCCATACAGCAACCACAATACCCAGCAGCAGCACCACCAAACCAATGACGACAGCCGGAACATAGCCCGAGTTGGACATCTTTGAGGCAGGTCGTCCGGGTGCACGCCCGCGACGCGCGCGGGAACCTGACCGGACAGGTCGGGGTACTCCGGGCAGCATCGGTTTGACAGGCCGTCTCATGGGCGATTACGGGCTGGTCAGGCCAGTTCATGCAATCGTAAGCGGGCGCGCTTGTCCAGTTCCGGTAAAAAAAGCCCCCTCGGTTGAGGGGGCTTGGTCTTTACCTGGGGCCTTTGGGCGGCGGCCCACCGGGGCCAGGCGGAGGACCGCCAGGACCGGGGCCCGGGCCGCCTCCGGGGCCGGGCGGAGGACCACCGGGGCCTTTGGGCGGGCCGTCAGGGCCGTGTGGGGGGCGTGGCGGCATCGGCCGGAAGTGCTTCTTGAACTCGTCAAGGTCAATCACGCCGTCGTTGTTGTCGTCGAAATCCTCCAGCATCTTCTTGTCGGCCTCTTTGTCGTCGAGTTTGCCGTCATTGTTCTTGTCTTTTTCCTTGAACAGATCTTCGGGCTTGGGCGGCCTGGGGCCGGGCTGGGGCGGCTTGTGGTGTTTCTTGAACTCGTCAAGGTCCACCGTGCCGTCCTTGTTGTCGTCAAAATCTTCAATCAGCTTCTTGTCGGCTTCCTTGTCGTCCAGTTTGCCGTCGCCGTTTTTGTCCAGATGCTTGAAGGCGTCTTCCGGTTTGGGAGGCTCGGGCGGTTTGGGCGCCGGCGGCGGGCCGGCCTGGAAGGTCTGGGCCTGGCCGGGGCCAAGTGTAGCCACGGGGCCTTCGGCCCGGATGTCCACGTTGCCGCTTGCGGCAGTCACGGTAAAGGCAAAGGCCAGCGCGCCAAAGCGGGCCAGCAGTTCAGGGCGGTGCATACGGGTGTCCTCGGGTGGTGGAAAGTCAGGAAACGCGTCGGCCTGAACCCGCACGACAAATTCGGCGGGTGCCTGGGCCGACACACGATGGTTGCCCACATGGACTTCAAACCGCGCGCCCGACGCCAGGCGCACGGTCACTTCGCCTTCAACCAGCGCCAGGCCCGGCCGGATCGGGTGCAGCAGCGACCCGCCGGCCACCAGCAGCGTCACGCCCGGCGCGGGGTTCAACTCCTGCAGCGGCGCGCTGGCATAGATGGCGTCTTCGATCATCGTTACGCCGCCTTGCGCGGCGCGGGGCCAGCCCGAAGGCGTTTCGGGCGACGGCTGAACCGGCTTGTCGCCGGGCAGGAACAGCACCAGCGCAATGGCTGCCGCCGCGGCGGTGGCCACAGCCGCCACGGCAAGGCGAACCAGCCGCCCGCGTTTGCGCGCGACCGCGGCCCGGCTGATGCGTTCGGCGACACCGGCCGGAACCAGCGGCACCTGGCGGGTCGCACTGGCACCGGCCTTGCGCAGCCAGGCGTCCATATCGGCCACGTTGGCGCGGGCGTCGGCAAATGCCTCGAACTCGGCGCACAGGGCCGGGTCCTGGGCCAAGGCTGCCTCAAAGTCGCGCAACTGGTCGCCCGCAAGGCGATCCTCCAGCGCGCTTTGAAACAATTGTCGTGCCTGGTTGCCGTTCATGGCCGGAACTCGGGCAACCGCCCAAGCCTTTCCTTCAGTTTTGCCTTGGCGCGCGTCAGCAGCATTGCCGTCGCGCCCACACTGCGTTGCATCACCCGCGCCACCTGGGGCAGATCCAGCCCCTCATAGAAGCGCAGCAGAATCGCTTCGCGCTGCGGTGCTTCGAGGGACTCCAGCGCCGCAAACAGGGCGTCGCTGATCTCGCGTTCCTCGGCCCGTGACAGGTCCGCCACCGGTGCCTGCGGGTCCAGGTGTTCTGTGGCGGAATGCCGGCGCCGTCGCACATGGTCAACGCAGGCATTCCGCAGCACGGTGTACAGAAAGGGCAGCGGGTCACCCTGTTCCCACGGCCGCCTGCCCTTCTGCAGCAGGTTCACAAAGGCCTGCTGCGCCACCTCTTCACCGTCGCTGACATTGCCAAGCAGCCGGGTACAGAATCGCACCGCCCGCGCGAAGTGCTCTTCGACGAGTCTTGCGAAATCCCAGTCCGCCCGGTTGCTGTCAGCCAAGGCGCCGCTCACACAGGATTCACGGTTGGCGCGTGACGGATTCACGCGCATTCAGGGATTGTTGCCAGAAACCGACGGAACGGGAGAGGCGAAACCGCAACCGACAGTTCACTTTTTCTTTGACAGGTATTCTTGTCGGTGTATGGTCTCCGCATGGGCGCCGCGCATTCCCTCCAGACTTTGAACTCCACCGAGGCCGCCGCTGCGGTGCTGCACCCGTTGCGGCTGCGCCTGCTGCAGGCACTGGCCGAGCCTGACAGCGCCACCGGGCTGGCCCGCAAACTGGGCCTGCCGCGCCAGAAGTTGAATTACCACCTGCATGAACTGGAAAAGGCCGGCCTGCTGCGCGAGGTCGAAAAGCGCGTCAAGGGCAACTGTATCGAACGCATCGTGCAGGCCACGGCGCGCTATTACGTGGTCGCGCCCGGCACCCTGGGCGGTCTTGGCCCCACGCCGGAGACGCTGCAGGACCAGTTCAGCAGCGCCTACCTGGTGGCCGCGGCCTCGCGCGCTATTGACGACCTGCACTGGCTGCGCCAGCAGGCCGATGCCGCGGGCAAGACACTGGCAACCCTGACCCTGGAAAGCGAAGTGCGCTTTGCGGACCCGGCCGCCCGCAAGGCCTTCACCGACGAGGTCACGGCCGCCTTCAGCCGCATTGCCGCCAAGCACAACAACCCCGAGGCCAAGGGCGGCCGCGCGTTTCGCCTAATGCTGGGCGCCTGGCCGCAGACACCCAAGGACCGCACATGACCGACCCGATCCAGACCCGCAGCAACGAAAACCAGCTTGTCATCAACGCCTCGCTGCAGGAGGTGTGGGACGCCATCACCAAGGGCGAACTGCTGCGCCGCTGGTTCGGCAACGACGCCAAAGACGCGACCGAGGGCGGACGTTTTTTTGTCAGTTGGCACGAACACGGGGCGATTGATTCCCCCGTGACTGTGTTCGAACCCCTGAAGCACCTGCAGTTTGGCGACATGATGCCCGGCAGCCCGGTGCCCTTTGCCACCGACATCTACCTTGAGGCCCACGGCGGCGCCACGCTGGTACGCATTGTCGCCAGCGGCTTTGGCACCGACAGCAAGTGGGACAGCGAGTTCGACGCCATCACCAAGGGCTGGGGCTACTTCATCCGCAACCTGCGGTTCTACCTGGAGCATTTCAAAGGCAAGTCCTGCCGCACAAGTGGCTTTCCGCTGCGCACCAACCTGCCCAGGGCCGACGCCTTTGCCGCCTACGCCAAGGCCCTGGGGCTGGACCCGGCCAAGCTGACCCTTGGCGAGCCATCCACAGGCAAGGTTGAAGGCCTGGGCAAGCTGGAAGTGCGGCCTGACGTGTTCATCCCGCCGGGGCATCTGGGGCTGATTCTGGGCGAGAAGCAGGACGCATTGCTGCGCATCGAGAGCTTCGAGAGTGGCAAGGGCGGAACCTGGGCCTACGTGATGGGCCTGGACTGGGACGAGGCCAACCCGCGTCTGGACGCGATCGACAAAGCCCTGAAGAAACTCGCACCTTAGTGGCACAGGCACACTTGCCTGTGCCGGAGAGAAACATGGCAACCTTGCGCATCATCTTGGGCGTGATTGGCGGCTACGCGGCCATGGCCGCGCTGATCATGGTCTGGGCCTTTGTGGTGGTAGTGATGATCTACCCCGAACTGGCACCCGTGGACGGCAAGCCCGTGTACCCGCCGCTGGATCACCCCGGCTTTGTCGCGGAGCTGCCGGTTAACCTGGTGGCGGGGTTTCTAGGCGGCCTGGTGTGCGCGCTGATTGCCGGCGCGGGCCGCAAAGTCAGTGTCGCGATCATGATCGGCCTGATGCTGGCCATGAGCCTGCCCAATCTGTTCCTGTACGGAGACGTCAAGCCGCTGTGGGCCAACATCGCCGCACCGATCCTCGGTATCACGGGTGTACTGGCGGGGTACACCGCCATCGCCCGCGGCAGGGGCAAGCAGGCCTGACCCCTACTCATTGGAATGCGGCCGGATGAGTTCCTCGCGCTGTCGGCGCAAGTCCTCCCAGTCCTGTTCGCGCTGTTCTTCGGGGTTGGGCCTGTCGCGCACTTCGGCCTGTGTGAACGGCAGGATGGGCACCCAGGCGACTATTGAGAGCGCGGCGACAATCCACCACGTCACCCTAAGCGGAAGCGGCGGCTTCGGGTGTTTGAGCCATTCTGGTGCCGGGTTGATCCGGCTGGCCATGATGCGCAGCAGCGCACAGACGCCCAGCACAGGAAGCCCCAGTATCCCGAAGAGCAAAACCAGAAACCGAATGTTGTGCTCTGCCAGTGCTACCGGGTTGGAATTCCCGGCCATGAATGCAATGACCGGCCACGGCGAAAGAATCAACGCGGCAACCAGAACAGCGTCGCCATAGACCAATACAAGTGCAGCGGATCCGAAGGCGGAGCGGCCAAACCACACTTGCGCCACGCGGATCATCAGCAACACGCGCCAGCTCGCGACCAGCCCCAAAAGGGCATAGTTGGCTTGTATCGCGTCCACGGGGGACAGGAATCTTTCGAAGGGAATGGCGTACAACCACGCCAGCGGGGCAGTCATCCAGAACAGCCCCAAAAACGGCAGATAGTTTCGCCAGAAGGGCAGGCGATTGCCGTCTCGCCGCGCCGCCGCACCCCACAAGCAGCAGAACAGCAAGAACGAAGAAACCAGCGATGCGCCCAATGGCACCAGTATGATCCACGGCCGGCGCGGGATGAACTCGGCGTCGTATTCGCGGGCCAGCGCGGCAGAAAACACCAGCACCAATCCCACCCACAGCAGATGGCGCGCCCGGCTCAAAGCGAGAATCGCGTCCCGGCGGCCAAGCAGAAAGCCAACAAGGGTCCCTATTCCGACGCCACCAGCTTGTGGCGGCCCCGCCAGATCTGGTGTCGCATCTTCGCCCGCCGTCGCGCCTCGGCCGGGCTGTACAGCCTCGCCAGCAGTTGGCGGAACCCCGATTGCAAGTCCGCCACTGTCATCTGGTCCGGCATGTGGGTTACTTCGAACAGCGTGTGGTGCTTCCATGTGCGATCCTCCAGAAGGCGGCCTTCGCGGGCCAGCCGCGACCGAAGCGCGGTTCCCGGGAAGGGCGTCTGCAGGGTCAGTTGCACGTCGGCAGCCGGACACGCGGCGACCAGTTCGCCGAGCTGCTCCATGCTCTGGCGCGTCTCTCCGTCTGCCCCGGCCACAAAACAGGCGTTAACGGCGACTCCACAATCCTGGATCGCCGCAATGGCCTCAAACATTCGCTGTGCGGGTGCGCCCTTGGGGCCCATGCCCGCATAGCTGTGTACCGGCGACTCCACGCCCACCAAGGCCTGCGCGCAGCCTGCCGCAGCCATGGCCTTGCAGAGCTCAGGCCGTTGCGAGATTCGCCAATCGCACTCGGTGAACCAGGGCAATCCCGCTTCGGCCAGCGCTTGAAGCAACTCAGCAGGGTCATCAGGCCCCGCAAACGTGTTGTCGTCGGCCAGCTCTATCACCGCGCCGGGGTCGATGGCCTTGATGGCGGCCAGTTCGGCGGCAACGCATTGCGGCGGCTTCTGGCGATAGGGCCCCAGCAAGCGACTGGCCCCGCAGAACTCGCACGCCAGCGGACAACCCCGCGATGTCTGCACCGTAAAGCGGCGGCGCTTGCCCGGAGGCAAGAGGTCCCACCGGGGCAGCCGTGAATCGGCCATGCGAAACTGCTCGCCGCGAATCACGCCTTGCAGCGAACCCGACTCAGCCCTTCCCAACACACTCAACCACGCCGTCTCGCCGTCACCAACCACCACCGCATCGGCATGGCGCAGCACCTCTTGCGGCAGCGCCGTGGCGTGCAGGCCGCCAATCACCGAGAAGACACCGCGCGCACGGATTGCCGTACACAGTGCGTAGGATTCTTCAATGGACGCTGTCAGGGCCGAAATCGCAACCAGGGCTGGCCGGTGTTGGCACAGTTCCTCGACCAGCGCATCGTCCACGGCAGCAGCCTCGTGAAAGCACTGCGTCCAGTGGCTGGGCGTGTGTGCCGCCAGGGTCAGGAGTCCCAATGCCGGCAGGGCCGCAATGGCCTCGCCGCGACGACGAAGCCCGGGCAACGACAGCCCAAGTTCGCGCAGCTCAGGGTCCGCCACCCGAAAGCCCGTCAGTGCCACAAGGCAGACGTGGGGCATGGCACACCTCAAACCGTGGCTGTGGCGGCCACTTGGGGTTGGGGGAACAGCAGTTCTTGCGGCAGGCGCACCCAGCGGCCGGGGCCCCGGCCCAAGTCGTCAAAGGCGACCTCGAGCTCGCGGCGTTCCGGCCGGAAGATCGTGCGCTGGATATTGATCATCGGAATGCCCGTGGCCTGCAGGGCGTCCTTGATGCCCTGCACGTCAAACTTCTGCCGCCTGATGCGGCGCTGGATCTTGGCCAGCCGCCACACGCTGCTGAACCACGTAAAGGCAAAGGCCTTGATGCGGCGGTCCAGATAGTGGTTGGTGCAGGCAATCGCGGGGTTTTCGGCGCTGGTGTGTTCCACCACCGGGTGGTCGGGGTGCAACTGAAAGCGCGCGCCGTGCCGACCGGCGTCGCCCAGAATCAGGTTTGTGGTTGTGCAGTAAGGTTTTGTCTCCAGGTACTGCGCGGCCTGGGCCACCGTGGCGCAGTTCTGCATCACCGTGCGAAACACCAGCGGAAAGGGCAGGCCGTTGAGATGCTCGCGCCGCGAATGGCCATAGACCAGCATCATCGAAAGCGCCAGGCCGGCGTCATTCAACCCGGTCAGGCAACCCAGAAAGCCCGGCCAGGTCACGGACGCGAAGGTACGGATTTTCGATTCCGGGTCAGCCTCGTGCACGACCACCATGTTGGCCTGGTCGGCGATATCGAGGCTGGGGAAGTCAAGGTTGCGGCCCATCAGGATTTCGCCGGTCTGGGTGGCGCTGTCGTGGGCGCAGATCGTGCTGCACAGGGCGACCTTGTGGATGTCCAGAAAGGTCTGGCCCAGCAGGACTTCGTCGTAGGTGAGTTCGCTGGTTTCGGAAAAGCCCTTCATTTCGTCGCGGAACCATTGCGGCATGCGCGCTTCCATTTCACGCGCCAGCTTGAGGTCGCCGGCGAAATCGGGGCAGAAGTAGCGCATGTACAGGTTGAAGGTTTCCGCGGCCTGCACGCCCACCAGTGTGCCCAGCGCGCGGCCCTGTTCACGCGATGTGCCGCGCACGCGCACCACGGGCACGCTGTCCACCATCCGCAGGCTGCCATGTTCCAGTTCCAGCTCGCGAAAGGGCGTGATCCTGCGGCCGTAGTTGTTCATGCGGCCGCGGGCCATCTTGATCGGGATGGTCAGTTCGCGAAACGGCAGTTTCTTGCGCCAGCGGCCCATGCGGCTCTCCATAACGCCAGCATATACTACATATTGGCGTTATGCAAATAGATTCCGTTCCCGGCCGGCTACAGAATCCACTGGATCTGCAGCCTGACAATCCAGATCACGTTGTGGTCGTCGTTGGCCGGGTGACTGCCCAAGGCGCCGCTGCGGGCCGGCGGACGGTTGTACACGCCCAGCAACCCGGTACCAAAACCCCGGTCATAGGGATAGGCCAGTTGCTGGTCCACGTAATTGATGTCCAGGCTGAACTTCAGCCGGTCGCCCTGAAAGTGGTAGTTCACGGCCAGGCCGTATTCCATGGCGTCGGGGCGGATCGCGCGCTGGTGCCCGGCGGTGGCGACCACGCCGTCGCTGCCCCAGAACTCGTCGGCGTTCAGGGCGTTCACGCGCACAAACACACCCAGTTCGCGCGGCAGGATGAAATAGCCGCCCTCGATGCTCCAGCCCCAGTCAAACAGGTCGCCGATGCCCTGCTTGCCGCGCGGGCTGTAGCGGTTGCTGCCGCGGTTGGAAAAGTTGGTCATGCGCGCGTAAAACGCCGCGTCCAGGCTGGCGCCGTACCAGCGCCCGTGGGCGTCCACCACAAACGCCACAGTTTCCTGCTGGGTGCGCGGCCGGCCGCTGGCCGGCAGAACCGACGCCGTGTCGCCGCGCAGCAGGCCGTCGTTGAAGCCGCTGGTGAAATAGTTGAAGCCGACACCGGCGGCGACCTGCGGTTTGCCGTGCTCTTCGCCCGCGCGGTTGTCGCCAAGACCGGTGGGCAGGGCACCCAGCGGCTGGGTTTCCAGGCGCATGGACACCATCACCTCGCCGTCCACAAAGCGCGTGAAACTGTCGGCGTTCTGGGCGCCGTCCTTGTTGCGAAAGTCGTTATCGCCGCGCAGCACGCCGTTGTAGACACCCAGCCAGTACTTCAGCAGCGGGGCCTCGGCGCCGATCGCGCCGTCTACCCACAGGCCCTTGCCCCAGTCCTGGTGAAACACTTCGTTGACGTAGGCGCGCTCGACAAAGCGCAGGTTCTGGCCGGGCACACGGCGTTCCCAATCCCAGACCACGCGATCCTGGCCGGCGTTCAGGTTCAAGGCGCTGCCAAGCGCCAGGCGGAAGCGCGCGACTTCAATGAACTCGGCGGGCTGGCGCACAAAGTTGAGTTGTACCCGGTACTGAAGCATGGGCTCAAAGATGTGGCCGTACAGCGACAGCCGCGCGCGCGGAACACGGAACAGGTAGAAGTCGCGCCCGTTGGTGTCGTTGCCGCCGCGTTCGTCCTGAACCGTCAGGCGGAACTGGACCAGCGTCTCCAGGTTCAGTTCAAAGCCTTCGGTCCAGAAGCGCAGTCCCGCCGGCCGGATTTGGGTATGCGTGGCCGTGTCCTGGGCTGACAGAGACGCTGCCAGGGCAAGGCACAGTACCGCCAGAACAAGTCGCATGTGGCCCCCGAAAAGGATGGCCGAGTATACGTTGGGCGGCGGCGGGATGAACCGCCCCCTGCGCAGAGCCGGAAAAGCAGAAGGGCGGCCCTGATGGGCCGCCCTTGAGTGCTTCGTGATCCCCGGTGAATCTTAGAAGATCCACTGGAGCTGCAGGCGAACCAGCCACAGGGCGTTGTGGTCGCCGTTTTCGGCGTTGCCGCTGGGTGTACCCGAGCGTTCCGGCGGCGCGTTGTAGACGCCGAGGATGCCCGTGGTGCTGCCCTGATAGATCAGCTGCTGGTCAACGTACAGGATGTCGAAGGTCAGCTTCAGGTTGTCGCCGTGGATCATGTAGTTCACGACGATGCCCATTTCCGTGGTGTCAGGGCGGATACCCAGGTCGCGGTTGTCGCTGCCACCCCAGAAGTCGTCAGCGTTCAGCATGTTGTAGCGGATGCCGACGTGCAGCTTCTGGGCCAGGATGAAGTAACCCACTTCAAAGGTGATGCCCGAGTCCGTCAGGTTCGAGATACCGTTCTTCTGCGGGCTGGTGGGGCGGAAATCAGTCCGGCCGAAGTTGTGGAACTCGGTGTGGCGCCAGAAGTAGGCAATGTCCACGCTCAGGCCCATCCAGCGGAAGTGGCCGTCGAGGGTCAGAGCCATGGTGTCCTGGCCGGTACGGAAACGACCCGAGGCCGTGGGCGTACCAACGGTGTCCGGACGCAGGCTGGCGTCGTCAAAGCGGCTGGCGAACCAGTTCCAGCCCAAGCCGATGGCAAAGCGGATGCTGTCGCGCTCCTGCTCACTGCGGTTGTCGTACATCGTCTGGGCCACGTTGCCCATCGGGTGTGTTTCAACACGCAGGTTGAGCATCAGGTCGCCGTCCACCGTGTTGCTGAAGGTGTCTGAATCAAAACCACCGTCAGCGTTACGGAAGTCGTTGTTGCCCTTCAGCTTGCCGTTGTAGATGCCGAACCAGTACTTCACCCACGGGGTGTCGCCGCCGACCACGCCGCTCACCCAGACGCCCTTGGCGTAATCCTGGTTGAACACTTCGTTGACGTAGCCGCGCTCGACAAACGCCTGGCTGCCGGAGCTGGTGTACTCTTCCCAGTTCCAGTTCAGCTTGTCCTGGCCGCCGTTGAAGTTCAGCTCAGGCATAAACGCCCAGGTGAACACGGCGTTTTCGACGAGCGCACCTGAACCCAGCGTCCAGTTCAGGAGCAGCCGGTACTGCAGATCCTTGTCGAAAATGAAGCCGCTGAAACCAGTCTTGGCGCGACGAACCCGGAAGTTAATGAAGTCGCGTCCGTTGGTGCCGTTGCTGCCGTTGGCGACTTCGTTCTGGTAGGTCAGGCGGAACTGCACGCGGCTTGTCACACGCAGCTCGAACCCTTCCGAGGTGAACTTCAGGCCCTTGTCGCCAAGGGTGCCTTCGGCGGGATTCTGGCCGCCGTTACGCTCGATGTCGCCGAGTCCGGCGTCACCGTTGGACTGTGCCATCGCGGGCGCAGCCCAGACCCCGGCGCCGACCAGCAGCGCGAGGGCCATTGCCGAAAGTTTTGCCATGCCTTGCTCTCCCAATAGACCAAGAAAACTGCAGACGTCCGTCCGTTACCGCACTCGGGAGAACCAAACACGTGCCTTTCCGAGAACGTGTCCGGTGCCGTAGAGCGACTCAACGGCCCCCCGAGGGCAGGCAGACCATAACCACGCTTTACTCCGCGTCAACACCGTTTTGATGACTTTTTGACCGCACCCGGCCGCAAATTGACTTGACTTCCGGGCGCTTCCAAATCGCCACCGCGGCCTTAACACGGCCTCGCACAGGCTTATCGGACGTTCGCGTCCGATAACTTTACACCTTCCTGCCCGGTGCAAACCTGCGCGTCTGATACGCTTACCGCGCCAACACGGGCCGGTCGCCGCCAAACCCGTCCGCCAACGGCCTTGGAAGCCACCGGCCAGGGCCGATCGTCCGGCCCGGCTTACGGCAAGTTACTGACATACCCCGGCAAGATAGCTTGCAACCTGTGCGTTGCAATTCTCCTCTTCACAAAAGGACAGATTTTCGCACAACTTACTGACACTGCCTTTACCGTCCCAGACCGCTTCCTTCCTTTATACCCGCCCGCTAACCTCCTCTTCCGGAGGCCCTATGACCCTGCAACTCAAACTCGACAAGCCCGAATACACCCTGGGTGAGCCCATACTCGCCACCGTTACTTACACCAACGACGGCAAGGCCGCTGTCAGCGTGCCCAAGATCGAGTTCTGTCTGCCCAGTGTCAGCTTTCGCCTGGCGCGCAACCCCGATGCCCCCACACCCCTGAGCCTGTTGACCCGCGTCGGGCCGGAATCAGCCACGGTCAAGGTTGACCCCGGCAAGTCCATCAGCGGCACGATGGAACTGCTGGCCGTGGAACCCCACGGCCTGAACCTTGAGGCCCTGTATTTTCCGCGCGGGCGCGTCACCCCGACGCTGGAGGGCACGCAAGTAGAAACCAGCAACAAGGTTGCGCTGAAGGTCAGCGGCAAGGGCAAGAAACTGCAGGTGCGGCTGGACACCGAGGCCGGGCCGATTGTCCTGGAGTTCTTTCCTGACCGGGCCCACAACCACGTTCACAGCTTTGTCCAGTTGGCCCGCCGCGGCTACTACAACGGCGTCAGCTTCCACCGGATTGTGCCGACGTTTGTGATTCAGGGCGGCGACCCCACCGGCTCAGGCAGCGGCGGCCCCGGCTACAAGTTGCCCGCCGAGTTCAACGAGATTCCCCATGACGAGGGCATCCTGAGCATGGCCCGCACCCCCGATCCCCACAGCGCCGGCAGCCAGTTCTTCATCTGCCTGAGCCGCGAGGCCACAAAGAGTCTTGATAACCAGTACACCGTGTTCGGCCGGGTGGTCAGCGGCATTGAGGCCGTGCGCGCCATTGGCGCCGACAAGAACAACGCCCGCCGCTATCACATGAAGAAGGCCGAAGTGCTGCTGGCCTGACAGGTTGAGCCATGCGCGTGATCGTGCTGGGCACGGGGCAAGACGGCGGCCTGCCGCAGTTTGGCGCGCGCATCGCGCCGGACATGCAGGCCCGCCACGACCCGCTGGCGGTGCGGCTGGGTCCCAGCCTCTGCGTGCTGGATGCCGACGGCCGCTGTCTGTTGGTTGACGCCTCGCCGGACATCAAGGAACAGGAAACCCGCCTGTTGCAGTTGCCGGCCTACGCCGCGCGCGAGCTTGGCAACCCATTTGACGCCGTGCTGCTGACCCACGCCCACATGGGCCACTACGTCGGCCTGGCCCACTTCGGGCGCGAGGCCGCCAGCACCCGCGAACTGCCCGTCTACGCAACGCCCAGCATGTGCGACTTTCTGTGCCGCAACGCGCCCTGGGACCAGCTGGTCGGCCTGAAAAACATCGCCCTGCGTGAAGCCGTGGACGGGGCCGTGCTTCACCCCTGGCCCGGACTGAAGCTGCGGGTGTTTGCGGTGCCGCACCGGGGCGAATACACAGACACACTGGGCGTAAGCATCAACGACAGGCTGCTGTACGTGCCGGACATTGACGGCTGGCGGCAATGGCCCAACGCCCGGGCCGAGGCCGAGCGCCACCGGGTGTGCCTGCTGGACGCCACGTTCTTTAGCCCCGAGGAATTGCCCGGCCGCAACCTGAAAGAAATCAGCCACCCGTTTGTGACCGACACGCTGAAGTTCTTTGACGGGCTGCAGTGGGGGAGACGTATGGTGCTGACCCACTTCAACCACAGTAATCCGGTGTGTGACCCGGCCAGCCCCCAGGCGCAGGCGGTGCTGCGGGCCGGGTTTGAACTGGCCCAGGAAATGCAGTCGTTTGAACTGTAGCTGTGCGCCGATACGTGGGCCGCGGGGTGACAGGCAGTCCTTGCAGGAGACTCGGTGGCGTTTTACCCGCAACGCCAAGGGCGCGGGGTTTCCCCGCGCCCTGGCTGAACGTGCAGCACGACCGACTAGTCAATCGTGATGTTGGCCGGAACGGGCGTGCCCGCGCCGGTGTTGGTCTGAAGCGTCGCGCCGGTGGTGGTCACGTTTGCCCCGCCTGTGCCTTCGGCGTCCAGCGTAATCGCGCCCGCCGTGCCGGCAGCCGCGCCGCCGTTGGCACGCAGCGTCACGCCGCCGTTGACGGTGACTTTGCCGCCGGTACCCGAAGATTCGGCATAAATGAGGCCGCCGTTGCCGCCGGTGGTCGTGCCCGCGCCGCCGTTGGCCGAGGCGTTGGCCTCGATGGTAAGCAGGCCCGTGCCGTCCATGATGTAGTAAATCTCGCCGCCGCCGCCGGCCATGGCACCCGTGCCGCCGTTGGCTTGTACAGTGGCCAGGCAGCGCATGGCCAGGCGGCCGCCATAGATAGCTGCGATTCCGCCATTGCCGCCATTGCCGGTTCCCGCGCCATTGCCGCCGTTGGCCGCGACAGTGCCACGGTATTCGCCCTCGCCGGTGGCAAAACCCTGTGCAAAGTAATACGGCAACAGAACACAAGCCCCGCCATCTCCGCCGCTGCCGTTGCCCACCCCGGCACCGCCGTTGACCTCAACCACGGCGTCTACGCGCAGCAGGCCACCCAGGCCGCTGACGCCTTCGTCGGCGCAGATCTGCAGACCGCCGCCGTCGCCACCCTGACCGCGACCGGTGCCGCCGTTGGCGCGCAGGGTCGAGTTCGTGACGGTAATGTTCGAAAAGTAGACCTGAAGCTCAATGAAGCCACCAACGCCGCCATCGGCCGTGCCGGAAGTTGTAGATCCGTTGCCGCCGGAGACATCCAGTGTGGTGCCGCGGACTTCAAGGTTCGAGTTCTGGATGTTGGTGGCAATTGTGCCGCCGCCACCGCCTTCGTCCTGGGCCGAGTTGCCGCCCAGCGCCGCAAGCTGCAGGTTGTTAAGCAGTGTGTGCCCGTAGTAGCTGTTGCGCAGGTCCAGTGTGCCGCCTGCTCCGGCTGTGCCCGTTCCGGTCGCACTGCCGCCGTTGAGGGTGAACAGGCCCGTCGAGCTGAGTGTCATGCGGCTCTGGTTGACGCTGGCAGTGCCAAAAATGATTGTGCCGCCGTCGCCGCCGGCCCCGTTTGTGGTGTTGCCGCCGTTGGCCGAACCCGCGATGTTCAGCGCCAGCGAAGGCTGTAAATTGAGATCCTGCGCAAAGATGCTGCCGCCTGTGCCCGCATTGCCGCCGGTGGAGGCACCGCCGTCAAGGCTGACATCCAGCGTCCACTGGTTGGACGGGCTGCCACGCAACCGGATGCTCACCACGCCGCCGCCGCCGCCGATAAAGCCGGTGCCGCCATTGGCGGTCAGGTCAACTGTGCCCTGGCTGGGCTCGCCGTAGGAGGAGTTATTCAAAGCCCGGGCCTGGCCACCGGGCCCGCCAATGCCGCCGGCGCCGGTAGCAGTGCCGCCATTGGCTGTAAACGCGATCTGGCCGTTGATGATGTGACCCCATGCCTCCAGTGTGGCGATACCGCCATTTCCGCCGACACTGCTGCCGCTGCCGCCGTTGGCTGTGCCCTCGACCAGCACATTGGCCATGTACGCGCCGTCCAGATACAGGTAGTTCGATCCGCCATTGCCGCCCGCGCCCCCGGTGCCGTTGCCGCCATTGGCTGTCATGTGCGAACGCACGCCGGCAATCACATCGCCGCCCTCCAGCGAAGCGAATCCGCCGTTGCCGCCACTGTTGCCGCCGTTGCCACCGTTGGCCATGCCGCCCACGGCGCCGGTGTTGTTGACACCGCGGGCTGTTACACCCCCGCCGTTGCCGCCGTTACCGCTGGTGCTCGCGCCGCCGTTGGCCTCAAAGGCGAACTCCATGCGTGTGGGGCCGTCGTTTTCCACAAACATGCCGCCACCGTTGCCGCCGTTGCCCGAGCTGCCGTTGCCGCCGTTGCTGCGCAGACCCCAGTTGAAAGTCTGGGAGTTGGCGCTGTAGGCGCGCAGTTCAATGCCGCCACCGCCTCCGCCGCTGGCACTGCCCTGGCCGCCGTTGGCCTGAAGAATGCCAGGCCGGATCCATACATCGCCGGCCGTCGAGACAAACTCAATCGCACCGCCCTGGCCGCCGGTGCCGCCCGACGAGTTGCCGCCCGTGGTCGTCACAACACCCGCCACAAGCACCGGGCCTGACTCGGCTTTGACGATAAAGTAGCCGCCGCGGTTGGTGCCGACAGCAGCGGCGCCGCTGGTGGTCACGTTGCCGTCCACGCTGATGGCCAGGCTGGTCGCGCCGCGCGATTCCAGCGACAGCGATACGGCGTCGGCCGAAGTGCGCGTGGTAATGATATTGCCGTCAATGCGGATGAAATCAGACGGTCCGTGGGTCACGATCGTAAGGACATCCACTGTACCCGCCGGCGCGTCACTCAGGTTCAGTGTTACGCCCTGGGGCAGGTGAAAGTCAAACCCGGTCAACGACAACACCGCCGCTGCCGCGCCACTGACGGAAATCAGCAGCGGATTGATCGCCGCCAGCTCGGTGTAGGTCACCGTGCTGTCCGCCATGACCGCCGCGGTGAGAAAGTTATTGTCAATCGAAGGCCGTCCGCCGCCGGAAGCCGGAAGTATCCGGCCGTTACTGGCCCGGATGCGAATCGGCCCGCCGCTGCCGCCGTTGCCTGTCGAGCCTGTGCCGCCGCTGGTGTCAATCGCAACAGTCAGGCTGGACATGGTCGGCACAGATGTGGGAATGCCTGGAAACGACAGCCCGCCGCCCCCGCCACTCTTTTTGTCGTCGCCGCCGCAGGCGCCAAGCACCAGCGCCATGCCCAGCAGCGAGGCCGCCAAAGCGGCGCCCCGGCCCACGTTCCATCCCAAGATTGCCATGAAGTCGCTCTCCGTTGTCAGGGCCGAGCGAACCCCACCCGGGGCTGTGAACGCACTCGGCCAATCTGAAGGCCGCCGATTACGCCAAACTCTTACACCGCGTCAAACAGCATCTGTGTGTTTTTGGGCATAATAGCTGGGGTAAAGCTTTTGGCGGCGCTTTGGATGGCGTTTTGCCCCGCAACGCCAAGGGCGCGGGGTTTCCCCCGCGCCCTGGCTGAATCGTGCAGCACAACCGGCTAACTAATCGTGATGTTGGCCGGAACGGGCGTGCCCGCGCCGGTGTTGGTCTGCAACTGCGCCGGGTTGAACGTCACGTTGGCGCCACCGGTGCCGTTGGCGTCAATGTTGATTGCCCCCGCCGCGCCGTTGCTCGGGCCGCTGGCGCCGTTGGCGCGGACATTGATGCCGGCGTTCAGAACCACCTGACCGGAACTCGCAGAAATATTAATGGCGCCGCCGTCGCCGCCGGTGGTGGTGCCGACGCCGCCGTTAGCCGTTACGTTGCCGTTAAGCGTAAGCAGGCCGACGTCCACCATCTGCACAATCACTGTACCACCAACGCCACCAACAACACCGGTTCCGCCGTTGGCGGTCAGATTCACCGCCGTGGGCAACTGCACCTTGCCGCCGTAGTTGCCCAGAAAACCTCCGACGCCGCCATTGCCGGTGCCCGCGCCATTGCCGCCGTTGGCGGTCCAGGTGCCGCGGTACTCGGCCTCTCCGATCTGCAGTGTGGCGGGGAAGTTTCTGGGGAATGCATACGCGCCACCGGCATCGCCGCCGTGGCCGTTGCCCACGCCGTTGCCGCCGTTGACACTGATGTTGATGTTCAGCCACAGATTGGAGCCAAAACCGTCGCTGTCGGGGTCCGCCGTGATGACAACACCGCCACCGTTTCCGCCCTGGGCGCGGCCGGTGCCGCCGTTGGCGATAAACGTGGTGTTGTCCATGAAGATGTCAAACGAGTTGGTGAACATCGCCGCCCCGCCGGCGTCGCCGCCATCGGAGCTGCCGCTGACCACCGAGCCGTTGCCGCCCGAGAAGTCAAAGCTTGAGCCCGTGGCCCGCAACATGCCCTCTACGCCGCCATTTGTGGCGAAATCAATGCCGCCGCCCGGACCGCCGGTGCCGGTGTCGCTGTTACCGCCACGGGCGTTGAACGTCAGGTTGATAAACTCAATGCCGCCGCGGTAGCCGCCGGGCGTGGTGTCAATGTAGCCGCCCTGCCCGCCGGAACCACTGGTGCTGTTGCCGCCGTTCATGTGGATCGTGCCGCGCAGAATCACATGATCGTTGTCTTCCGAAAAGTAGATCTGGCCGCCGCTGCCGCCGGTGCTGGTGCCGCCGGTGCCGCCATTGAGCATCACGTTGTACGTGATTTCCAGCGTGGCCTCATAGGCGTACTGATCCACGTAGCCGCCGTCGCCGCCAAAAGTGGCCCCGTTGCCGCCATTGGCGCTGCCGTTGACTGTCACGCGGCCGTGCCCGTACTCTTCCTGATAGATCGAGACACCTTCGGCATCGCCGCCCATGCCGGATGTCGAGTTGCCGCCGGCAAAGGCCATATTCACGGTCACGTTGTCAAGGATGCCGCCGTAACCGTCATTACCGGCGTACAGGTACGCATAACCAGAAGTGCCGCCGGTACCGGTCCCGGCCTGGCCACCGCTGCTGGTGAAGGTGAAGGTCGAGTTGATCAGATCCTCGTACCCATACACGTAAAGATAGGAGCCATAACCGCCGTCGGTTGAACCCGCGCCGCCACTGAAGGTTGCGCTCGCGGTCACATTGCGCGTCTTGCCTTCGTAATACAGATAGCCATAGCCCGAGGATCCGCCGATGCCGGCACTGGCCGAACCGCCGTTGCTGGTCAGATTCACAATGCAGTTTTCCACCGGAGCGTAATGGTCCACGTAGATATAGCCGCCACTGCCGCCGTTGGAAACGCCGCTGCCGCCGTTGCCAATGTAGTCAATGCGAATGTTTGAGGCCGGCCCGTCGGTGTAGAAGTAGAAGGTGTTGGGGGTGCCGCCCACGCCGCTGGTGGTGGCGTTGCCGCCGTTGGCGATGCCGTCCACGGTGACGTGGTCGGCCTTGCCGTAGTAGGCTGTGTCGTAGTACAGATAACCGCCGGGGCCGCCGCTCGACGTGCCGTTACCACCAATAGCGCTGTCATCCAGCAGCACCTGGATCGCATCTCCATAACTGTAGACGTAACGGGAACCGCCGTAGCCGCCGCTGCCGGCCGAACCGGCACCACCCGTGCCCTGGGTGACAATGGCGCAGCTCCAGATGCCGTTGGCGTTGATGTCGGTGTCTACGGCGGCGGCGCCGAACGTGCCGTTGCCGCCGTTGCCGACCACCATGATCACACCGCGCAGGCCGTCGGTGTCCAGGTCGAAGTCGCCGGCATCACCACCGCCGGCCGACGTGCTGTTGCCGCCGTGCATTTCGACGTACGAAAAGATGTCCAGCTCACAACGCGTGTCCAGGGTAACGTTGCCGCCGCTGCCGCCGCCGCTGGTGGGGCCGTTGCCGCCATTGGCGCGGAAGCACCACGGGAACCAGCGCCACTGGTTGTTGTCCTGCAGATACACGGTGATGTCGCCGCCGCTGCCGCCTGAAGTTGTGCCGCTGCCGCCGTTGCTCTGCATGATGCCACGCGGCAGATACAGGTTGCCCTTGCGCGCGTTGATCGTGACACTGCCCGCGGCGCCGACTGTGGCGCCGTTGGCGGTGTTGGTGTGCAGCGTGCCGCCGATCGCGATGTGCCCCATGTGGGCAACAATGCTGAGCAAACCGGCGTTGTTTCCGGCGCTGCTGGTCGCGGTAAGCGTGCCGTCCACCGAAATCGCAAGGTTCTCCGCGCCCAGGCTCTCAATGGCCAGTGAAACCGAAGCTCCGCCGGCGCGGGTCAAAATCACGTTGCCGTCCAGGCGGATGTAGTTGTTGCGCCCGTGGGTCCGAAGCACCACGCTATCCGTGCCTCCGACGGTCAGCCCCGAAAGATCCAGCGTGGCGCCCGAGGGCAGCCAGAAGTCGTGCGCGAACAGGTCAATCAGCAGTGTGGTGCCGCTTGAGGTTCCAAAGATGCCCAGATCGGCCAGCAGTTCGGCGGCGGTGACTGTGTTGTTCGCCAGCGACGCCGCCGAGAGAATGTTGGCGTTGATCGTGGCGCGGCCGGGGCCTGTACCCTCAATCATCGCGCCGTACTGCGCATAGATATCAATCGAACCGCCATTACCGCCGACACCGCCGGATGCGTTGCCGCCACTGGCGTCAATCAGCACGGAAAGGCCGGTCAGACTGGGCCTTGCCGTCGGGGGCGGGGCGTAGCTCGGCCCGCCGCCACCGCCGCCACTCTTCTTGTCGTCGCCGCCGCAGGCGCCAAGCACCAGCGCCATGCCCAGCAGCGAGGCCGCCAAAGCGGCGCCCCTGCCCACGTTCCATCCCAAGATTGCCATGAAGTCGCTCTCCGTTGTCAGGGCCGAGCGAACCCCCACCCGGGGCTGTGAACGCGCTCGGCCAATCTGAAGGCCGCCGATTACGCCAATTTGTCAAGCCTGGTCAAGGGTAAACTAACCGGCCGGTTTTTTCCCGAAGTGGCTTATTAACTTAGACTTACGGAAATATTGACACACGGGGACAACCCGGAGGCCGCGCAACCGGACAGAATGCTAGTGGTGACGGTTGGGCGGGCTATCGGTCGTCGGACCAATACATATAGAAGTTATGCCACTGCAGCGGGTACTTCTGCAACAGACCCTCCAGCAGCGCCGCGTACTGGCCCACCCATTTTTTCAGGTCGGCCTCGCGCGAGGCCCGGTTTTCGAACCTGCAATACAGCGGCCCGCGCGCCAGCAGCGCGTAACGCCGCAGGCCCAGCCGGTTGGCAAAGGCAAACAACACCGGCGCGCCGGTGTTGGCAGCCAGCACAAAGGGCCCTACAGGAAAGGTTGCCTCGGCACCCAGAAACGGCACCCGCACGCCGCCGGCACCCAGCAGGCGGTCGCCGTGGATGGCTACGACTTCGCCGCGGCGCAGGGCGTTCATGCACTCGATGCTGGCCTGCAGGCTGTCGTTGCTGGCAATCACGCGAAAGGGGGGCTCGCCGCTGGCTTTTTTGAGCTGGCGCTCGACCTTTTCGCTTTCGCCCTTGAACATCACGGCGTTGACCTTGACACGGCGGGCGGCGGTGGCGGGGTCACCCAGACAGTAGGCGGCCAGTTCCCAGTTGCCCAGATGGGCGGAAATCAGGATCACGCCCTTGCCCTGACCCAGCAGCTCGTCCAGGGCCTCGCGGCCGTCACATTCAAATTCGACCTTGCCCAGCATGCCCAGAAAGGCAAAGGCGCGGTCAATCAGGACGCGCCCGAAACTGAGGAAGTGGCGGTAGTTCATCCACCACAGGCGCAGGCCGCCGATGCCGGGAAAGCGCCGGCGCAGGTAGTCGCGGCTGGCGCGTCCGTGACGCCAGTTGAACAGCACATAGTACAGGGCCACCGGGTACAGCAGCGCGTAGGCAAAGCGCGGGCCCAGAAAACGGAACAGGTAAAAGAAGATCAGAATGCCCGCGCCGGTGCGCGACCGGCCGTCCCAGTCTTTGGGCCGCGCCTCGGTCGGCGCCGGTTGTTCGGGGGTCTGTGTGGCCGCGCCGCTCATGCCGCCATTGCACGCGATGCCCGCGCCGGTTGCAAGGGCCACCCGCGCCGCGGTGTTACATGCCGCGCAGGTCGCCCAGAACAGTGCGCGAGATGACCAGCCGCTGCACTTCACTGGTGCCTTCGCCGATTTCGCACAGCTTGGCGTCGCGCAGCATGCGCTCAACGTCGTATTCGCGGGTGTAGCCCACGCCGCCCAGCACCTGGATCGCGTTGGTGCAGGTCTTCATGGCCACTTCGCTGGCGTATAGTTTTGCATAGCTGCCGGCCAGCGCGAAGTCTCTGCCCGCGTCGCGCAGCCGGGCCGCATTGTAAACGAGGTGCTTGGCGGCTTCGATCTCCATGGCCATGTCGGCAATCATGAACGCCACGCCCTGGAACTCGCCGATCGGCTTGCCGAACTGCTTGCGCTGGCGGGCGTATTCCACGGCCTTGTTGTAAGCGCCCTCGGCGATGCCCAGTGCCAGCGCGCCAATCGTGATGCGCCCGCCGGCCAGTGTCTTCATGAACTTGGCAAACCCCACATCCACCTGTTCAAGCCCGCCGGCCACGGCATCCAGCGGCAGTTTCATGTCTTCGAACACCAGTTGCGCCGTGTCGCTGGAGCGCATGCCCAGCTTGTCTTCCTTTGGCTCTACCTTAAAGCCGGGCGTGTCGAGTTCAGCGATGAACGCCGTGATGCCCTTGCCCTTTGGCGGGTTGGGGTTGGTCTTGGCTGTGAAGATGCAGGTCCTGGAATAGTGCGGGTTGGTGATCCAGGCCTTGCGGCCGTTGACCAGCCAGTGGTCGCCCTTTTTTTCCGCCCTTGTTTTTGTCCCGCCGGCGTCACTGCCCGCGCCGGGCTCGGTCAGGCCGAAGCAGCCCAGGGTCAATTTTCCGTTATCGTCCACGCCCTTGCACAGTTGCGGCACGTACTTCTCACGTTGCGCCTTGGTACCGAACAGATAGATCGGCGTAAGCCCCAGGCTGATGTGCGCGGCGTAACCCAGCGCCGTGCTGGCGCAGGCCTTGGCCAGTTCTTCAACCACCAGCACGACACTCATGGTGTCAAAGCCGCTGCCGCCGTGTTCTTCGGGGATGCTCAGGCCCAGAAAGCCGAGTTCGGCCAGACCCTGAAAGATGTCCACGGGGAACTCGGCTTTTTCATCCAGTTCCTGGGCGCGGGGCGCCACGCGCTCTTTGACAAAGTCGCGGATCGTGGACTGGATCTGGGCCTGTTCTTCGGTCAGGTCAAGGCCGACGGCAAGGGTCTCGGGCATGGCGTCCTCAAGCGGCGTGAATACCGGCGTTATAGCGTGCAGTTGCGGCACTGGGCAACGGATCGGCAAGGCAATTGAGCCCGGAGCGTAAGCGACGGGGCAGGCCCCCGCGCTTGCGCTTGGGGCTCAAGGCCCAGGGTTCCGGGCCTTTGGCGCTTTGGTGGTGTCCACTCTATCGTGTGCGCATTTCGGCCAGCAGCTTGGCCAGTGCCAGCCTTTGGCCCAGGGCCAGGTTTTCGTCCTGTAGCCTGCGGCGCAGGGCGCCGGCGCCGGCCATGCCCGAGGCCTTGAGCGCCTTGCCAGCCTCGGTGTCGCCGGCGGCGGCTTTGGCGGCCTGGGCGTCCAGCGCGGGTTGTCTGCCCAAGTCGAGCCTGTTGACCAGCACGTAACCCACGCGCTTGACCTCGCTGGCCATGCCCACCGGCAGCGTCAGCTTGATTTCGGCCATGTCATCCAGGGCGCGGGCGGTGCGCCGCCAACTGAGGGTTCCGTTCACGCCGCCCAGTGTGCCCTGCCAGACTTTTTCGAACACTTCCGATTGCGCCCTGGTCAGACCGGCGGCAAAGGTTTCGGCGGCAAGAACGCCGGGTTTGGCGGCGGCATCCACGCGGTGGGATTCGGTCAGGGTGACCTCGGTGGGGCGTTCACCGCTGGCGGCGGCAATGGCGGGCACAAAGTAATGCCGGCCCTCAATGGCCAAGCGCACGTCATGCACCGGGTATGCGCCGTGATTCTGAAGGCGCAGGCTGCCGTCGGGCGCGGTGAAGATATCCAGCTCGGGCAGGTCAAACTGTTCGCCCTCATAGAACAGCCAGCTTTCCTGTTCTCCGTTGACGTACAGGCTAGCGCCGCCGCCGGCACGGCTGGTTTCAGCCCAGTGGCCGGCCGGAAACACCGCGGGTTTGGGCAGTTCGCGGCCCAGCACGGCCGGCGTCTGCGCGTTGACCAGTTCGATGCTGTCCCATTGCACCGTCGCGGCATCCAGGCGGCGGCTGGCCTTGGGGTAAACCCAGGTCACGCGGCCGTTGGGAAAGCGGATATCAAGATCAAACTGAATCTGCTTTTGGGCGGCCAGGTCGTGTTCGAAATACAGCACAGGCTTGCGCGGGCGCGGGGGTTCGGGCTTGGGGTCGGGGGCGGGCCGGCCTTCGGGCAGCACGGGCGGCTTTTCCGGGCGCGCCATCGGGGGTTCCAGGGCAATGCGGTCGGCGGGGTAAAACACCGCGGGCATGACTTCTTCGGCCTCGGGGGTGCCGTCCCAGTTCAGTGTGGTCACGCCCCATTCGTAGACGCGCAGGGCCGGAATGCGCGGCTGTTCGGGTTCAGGCGCCGGCGCGGGTTTGGGGGCGGGTTCAGGGCCGGTGTTGCCGGCGGCGATTTTCTGGCCGCTGATGGTTGAGCCCACGCCCAACAGGGTGCCGCACACCGCGGCGATCAGGGCGGCAATGCCGATGGCAATGTGGGTACGCATGAGACCTCCGGTCCACGTTCAGACGCCGTTTGCCCCGGCACGGTTCCCGGCAGGCGCAAAACTGGTGCGGAGGGCGGGATTTGAACCCGCACGGGTTTCCCCACTGGATCCTAAGTCCAGCGCGTCTGCCGTTCCGCCACCTCCGCGACCAATCAGAACTCTTCCTCTTTGGCCGGGTCCTTTTCGGGGTCCTTCTTCGGCGCCGGGGCCGGCGTGGGCGCCGGCGGGGCTTCGCGCGGCGGCGCCGGGCGCGGCTGGCGCCCCGGTCTTGCACCCGTAAACGGGGTGCCGTCGTCGTTGTAGGCCGGGGTGTATTCTTCGTCGGGGTCCACCCTGGCATCGCCCAGCGTCACCTTCAGTTCATCGTGCGCGCTGCCGTCGCTGCACTTGCCCATGAAGCGCTGCTCGGGCGTGTTGCCCAGGGCGTAAACGCGGTTCTTGCCGTAAAAGGCCGCGTCGCACAGGCCGTCAAACAGCTTCCAGTAGCCGTACCAGTCCATGCAGTCGTGCAGGTTTTCGGGCGCGCCGGGCGAACGGTGGTGCGCCACGCTGGGCTCCTTGCAGCGCAGGCAGGTCACAAACCGCACCAGGTTCTTGTTCTCGGCCTTGACCGTTGTGGCGTCGGCAAACACCTTGCGCGCGCACCAGTGGCCCACGGTGTTGTCGCTGTCGCCGTACACGGGCAGAAGCAGGCAGTCTTCGGGAATCCTGTTGAACTCGGACAACGGGATCAGCCCGTTCTTCTGGTCGGCCGACCGGTAACTGAAGGCGCGGCCGGGCTGCACGGGCATGGCGGCTTTGGGCCGGGGCAGCTTGAGTTTTTCCCAGTCCGCGGCCAGGTTGGCCGTGGTCAGGCCGCCGGCCGAATGGCCCACAATCGCAAAGTCCTTTTCGCGCGGCTGGACGCGCTTTGGGTCTTCCTTAAGCCACGCCATGGCAGCCAGCACGCTTTCGGCGCTGTTGGGCGCGAAGTTGATTGTCGGCTCGGCTACTGTGGCCTGGTACTGCGGGTAGACCACAATGTTGCCGCGCATGCAGATGTGCTTGAGCCAGGCCAGATAGGGTGGGGGCTCAAACGCGCCAAAGCCGTGGACAAAGCAGACCACCGGGGCGTCCTTGGGCACCGGGTCGGCGGGTGTGTACAGCCAGTAGCGTTTGGCGCCCTCGCCGTGTTCGTGCACGGTTACGGATTTGTGGGCATATTCGGTGCTGCCGGGCCCCTTGTCGTGGCGCGTGGGCAAAGCCGGCTTTTCGGCGGGTCTGGGCGTTTCAGGTTTGGGCGCCTGCTGGGCCCGGGCGGCAAACCCTAACGGCAGAAGGGCCAGAACAAGAGCGGCAAGAACTGTGCGTGGGCGCATGGTGGTCTCCGGCGGCAATCATAGGAAGGCCGCACGCGGCACAGAAGTGCAGGCAAAACGCGAATTCTCTTGGGTTAGGCGGCGACAACGCTATACCTCTGCGCGCCACGGACGCAGCCGCCACCGGAAACGAGACCACGATGCACCCGAACCTTGCCCAGGAAATGCTGGATTTTCTTGAACACGCCATTGACGACGCCCAGTGGGCCGAAAAGCACGGCGTGGACCTCAACCTGCAAAGAGGCCGCATTGACGCCTACAAGCGCGTGCAGGCCCACCTGAAGTATTTGATCGAGCACCCGCACCGCCAGGGCAGCCAGCCCGCCATTCCCGCCCAACGGTAGCTGCTGCGGCTTGCGCCGGGGCGGCGGCGGAATCTGCCGGCCCGCGTCGCGCACAACCCCGCCCGCGGGGGCTCAGCAGCCAGGACACAGACAAAGGGAGGCCCCATGTCCGCACCGAAGATTGCCATCAATGGTTTTGGCCGCATTGGCCGCACGGTCACGCGCATTGCCAAGCTGCGCAGGCACTACGACGTGGTGGCCGTCAACGACCTGGCCCCGCCCGATGCGCTGGCCTATGCCTTCAAATACGACAGCGTGCACGGGATTTACCCCGGCGAGGTCAAGCTGGACGGCGACGTGCTGACGATTGACGGCGACCCGTTTCGCGTGCTGAACGAAAGAGACCCTTCAAAGCTGCCCTGGAAAGAACTGGGCGTGGACTACGTCGTCGAAAGCACCGGCAAGTTCCGCAGGGTCAGCGAACTCGAAACGCACCTGAAGCAGGGTGCCCGCCGCGTGCTGATCACCGTGCCGACCAAGGACGACCTGGAAAGCACCGTGGTGCTTGGCGTCAACGACCATGTGGTCACGCCGCAATCCGCCATCATCAGCAACGCCAGTTGCACCACCAACTGCGCCGCGCCGATGGCGCTGGTGCTGCACGAGGCGTTCGGCATCAGGCGCGGCCTGATGAACACGATTCACGCCTACACGGCCGACCAGCACCTGGT
Source organism: Planctomycetota bacterium (assembly GCA_015075515.1). Taxonomy (GTDB): domain Bacteria; phylum Planctomycetota; class UBA8742; order UBA2392; family UBA2392; genus H3-PLA7. The sequence continues at coordinate 44,957 of JABTUE010000001.1, read as the reverse complement.
GGATTCGCCGCACAAGGACTTTAGGCGTTCGCGGCACGCGGCACTGAACATCATTCCCACCAGCACCGGCGCGGCCACGGCGGTCGGTCGCGTGATTCCGGCCCTGGCGGGAAAACTTGACGGGCTGGCCCTGCGCGTGCCGGTGCCCGACGGCAGCGTGGTGGATTTAACCCTGGAGCTTGCAAGGTCCGTGACGGCCGAAGAAATCAACGCGGCATTTGAAGCCGCGGCCAAAGGCCGGCTGAAAGGCATTCTGCAATACTGCACCGACCCGGTGGTCAGCAGCGACATTGTCGGCAACAGCCACAGTTGCATCTTTGACGCCGAGCTGACCCAGGTGATGGAGGGCAACTTCGTCAAGGTGATAGGCTGGTACGACAACGAATGGGGCTATTCCTGCCGCGTGGAAGACCTGATCCAGAAGGTCGGCCGCATGGACGGGCTTGAGCCCGAGTTCCGGCCGCAAGGCGCCTAACGCGGCAGGCGCGGTCTGGCCGGCTCGGCCGGGGCCTCGACGGTGTTGCTGTCGGGGTTTTCCGGGGCCAGCAGCAGCACGCCTTCCTTGCCACAGCGGAACTCGCCGGTGTCCTTGCCGGTTTCGGTCAGCACCAGTTCGCGCTCGACGCCGCAGACCTTGAGCTTGACCGTCACCGTTTCGACGCGGGTGGGGTCTTTGTCTTTGGCGCGCTTGAGCAGAATCCAGACCCGGCCGCCGGCCTCGCCGCCCACGGTTTTGTCCAGCACCACGGCGCCCAGCACGTTGAAGTCCTTGTCGCAGAAGTACAGCCCCGGCGAAACCACCATCGGCGCGGCCTGGCCCTCAACGCGCACGCGTCCGGTGCCGGTGGTGCCGGGCGCGGGCGGGTCGTCGGGTCGCACCGGGCGCATGCTGCCGTCGGCGGCGTTCTTGCCGCCGGCGGCGGCCGCCGGTGCCGGCGCCGCGGGGCCGCCCGCCGGTGCGGGCTGGGGCTGCGGCTGGGGCTGCACCGCCGGGGCCACGCCGGGCTGGGGCGGCGGGGGTGGGTTGCCGCCCTGGGGGCCGCTGGTCTGGGTTACCGGCCCGGCCGGCGACACACCGCCCTGGCCCCCCTGGTCACGCGGCTGGCGCGGGGTGCGCGGCGTGTTTGATTCCAAGCTGCGGCCGTCGCCGCGCTGGGTCACGTTGCCCTGCGGCGTCTGGGGCGTGGTGCTGTTGGAGCCCTGAGAGCCGCTGTCTGTCGGCTTGGCGGGCGTGTTGCTGACGGTGTCGTTCTTGCCGGCCACGGTGGTCAGCGCGGTGTGGGCATTCACCACCAGCGCCGACTGGTTGGACAGCGCGGCGCCCGAAATCTCGCATGCCAGCTCGGTGCCCGTGCCGCCGGCAAGCCCGAAAAGCTGTGTGTTGTACTCAATCTCGGCTACGCGCACCGTGATGTCGTCCAGCGACGGGTTGCCGATGCCGAACGTAAGTACCGTGTTGCTGGCCGACAGCGCGGGGGTGTTGATATCGCCGCCGCTGGTGCTTACCGCCGGAAGTTTCACAAAGGCCGTGCCCGTGGGGGCGTTGACACGCACGGTGCCCGCGACGCGGCCGAGAATCACCAGTGTGCCGGCCTTCTGGGCGGCGCTTACGTTGACGCGCACCAGTTCAACGCTTTCGGCGCCGACCTTGGCCTGGCTGCCGGTCACGGCCACGGGGCCGCCGATACCCAGCGTGGCGCGCAGGGTGCTGAGCACCTGGGTGCCGTTGACGGAATAAAGTTCCAGCGAAACCGCGCAGGTTCCGAACGCGTCGTCGGCCACATCCACGCGACATTCGGCCTCGTTGGGGTTCAGCAGCGTAAAGCTGCCGGGCTTGAGCGTGACGCCGGCGCCGAACTTGAGTTCGGGCGGGCGCGAGCTGCTGGTGTTGAACCCCGAAGCCGTGTTGCACACCAGGCGCAGGGTCACGTCTTTGGCGCCGGTGGCCAGATTTTTGGGCTGGATTACAAACGATTCTTTTTCAGGCGTGGCCGGCGGCGCCTGCACACCCGACGGCGGCCCCTGTGTGCCGCCAAGCTGCGCCCAAAGGGCGTTGGCGCCAAGCCACAGGGCAAGCACAAGACACAGTCTGGCCATCCGCATTCTCCGTTTGCTGCCGCGCCGCTAGCCGTCGCGAGCGCTTTCGCCCTCGGGGCTCAGGCGCGAGGTCTGGCGCCGCTGGCTGGGGGCGGCGGCCGCCTGTTCGAGCTCCTGGGGTGTCAGCTTGCGCACGCACACACGCCGCACGCGGTTACCCTTCACGCGCAACGCGGTAATTTCCATACCATGATACGTCGTTTTGTCGCCTTCGGCCGGAACATTCCCGAACGCCGTAAGGGCAAGCCCGGCCACGGTATGGAAACCTTCGGCCAGTTCGGCCGCGTCAAAACCCAGCCGTTCGGCCAATGCGTCCACGGTGGCTCGGCCGTCCACATTGAAGGTTCCCTCGGCGGTCTGTTCAAAGGGCACGGTGATTTCGTCGTACTCGTCCTCGATCCTGCCGACCAGCATTTCAACCACGTCTTCAAGCGTGACCAGGCCGCTGGTGCCGCCGTATTCGTCCAGCACAATCGCCAGGTGCGTGCGCCGCGCCTGCATCTGTTTCAGCAGGTCGCCGATGAACATGCTTTCGGGCACGAACAGCGGCTTGTGCAGAAAGCTGACCAGTTCAAAGTCGGCGTCTTTCTGGGGCGCGTGGCGCAGAAAATCCTTGTAGTGCAGAATGCCCACAATGTCGTCCAGATCGCCGCGATAGACCGGGATGCGCGAATACTGGGTGCGCTGCAGGTACTCGCGGATCTGGGACAGCTTCATGTCCACGTCTATGCCGCTGATGTCCGTGCGCGGGATCATGATCTCGCGCACGCGGATGTCGTTAAGCTGGCTGGCGCGCTGGATCAGTTCGGCTTCCTGCTGGTCAATTACGCCCTTTTCCTCGCCGATCGCCGCCATGGCGTGAATTTCGCGCACGTCAAAGATGTCTTCGCCGCCCCGGCGGCCCAGCAGGATCATTACGCCGTGGGCCAGACGGTGCAGCAGCCACGTCAGCGGGGCCGTGGCCTTGACCAGCAGAAACGTGGGCCAGGCCGCAGCCAGAGCCCAGCGCGCGCTGTAGGTAACGGCCACGGTCTTGGGCAGAACTTCGCCGAACACCAGCAGAAAAACCACCGCCGAAACCGAAGCCGCCACGGGTGCCCAGGCCGCGGGCATCAGCCCGGACTGCCGCGCCCAGGCGTTGAACACCAGCGTGGCAAACACCGCCAGCACGGTATTGACGATGTTGTTGCCGATCAGCAGCGCGGCGATCACGCGGCCCTTGTTGTCCAGCATGTGGCGCAGCAGTTTGGCCAGCGCGTTGCCCTCGTCGCACAGTTTCTGCAGCGTGACGGGGCTGGTGGCGGTAAGCGCCGTCTCGGTGCCCGAGAAAAACGCCGAAAGCGCCAGCAGCGCGGTGAAAATCACCAGGGATAAGGGGTCCACGGTTATCGTTTACTTCCGGCCCTTGTTCGCCCGGGTATCGGCAAACTGGCCCTCAAGCTGGCGCAGCCACTCCTGCGCCTCGGAGTTCCGCCCGGCGTTACTGGCGGCCAGCGCCCGGCCCAAAAGGCCCCAGGCGTAGTATTCACGTACCAGCGGTTTGGCGGTGTCGGCCAGTTTGGGGTCCTTCCACGCGGCCTCAACAAACGCAAACGCCGGCTCGTAGCACTCCCATTCGCTCAGCCACGCAAACGCACGCCCACGCAGGCCGGAACCTTCTGGCCCGCCGGTGTCTGCAGCAGCGCCGCGCGGAAGGTGCTGTCGTTGGCAAACAGGTGCGCCAGCGCCAGCGCCAGCGCGCGGCGCCGTTCCATGGTGGTAAAGCCCGTGCTGGTCCATGCGCCCAGACTCTTGCCGGCCTCAAAACGATCCAGCGACCAGGCGCCGTCGCCGGGTTTGGCCGACGCGGTCATGGTGAACACGGCGTTGGGATGGCCCAGTTCCTTGGCCGTGGCTTCGGGCCAGGCGGCGGCGCGGATTACGCGGCCCATGTCCATCGGCCCCGGCAGTTTGGCCGCCAGGTGTACGATCGAGGCGTGAATCAGCGCCGTCTGCTCGCGCCGGCGGACAATGTCGTCGCGGATTGTCGCAAAGCGCGGATGGTCGCGGTACTGGGCAAACTCGACGCTGGTAAGCTCAAAGTCGTCCACGCGCCGGTTGGCCTGAAGAAAGTTCCCCAGCGCCACCTCACGCGAGGCCGCTTTCAGGGCATCGTCCAGCGCCGCGCTGGCGGCGGCAAAGGCGCGGTCAAGCGCCGCGCGCGCGGCCCTGTCGGCCTCGTCGCGCAGGGTGGTGATGTTGCGCTCGACATCGTTGGCCAGGTTGCGGATGCGCGTTTTGGTGGGGTCGTGGTCGCAGGCGGCCAGCTTGTCGGTCAGGCGCTCGTGCAGTGTTTCCATGGCCGCCAGTTTGGTCGCGGGATCCTTTTCAGCCAGGGCGCGGTTGCGTTCGGCGATCGCGCCGTTCTGGAACAACTGCACCAGGTTCTGAAAATCGCGCTGGTAGTCCACCTTGGCGTAGTCCTCGACTTCGTCGTACAGCTTGCGCACCTCGACGTCGCCCTGGGCGTCGGGCTCCAGCCGCCGCAGAAACTCCGCCAGCTTGGCCTGGCCGGCCATCACCTTGAAGTCTTCGGCCAGCGACGCGGCCTCCTGGCGCACCTGTTCCCATTGCGAGCGCAGCGAATCGGCAAGCTGCGTCTTGCGCTTGAGTTCGTCTTCAAGCTGGGCCTTGCGGGCGCGCACGCGCTCTTTGATGTCGTCGCTGGCCTTGATGTTGACGGCCAGCGCGTCAGTCAGGCGCTTGATCGCGCTTTCGTATTCGCGGCGGCCGGCGCTTTCGGAACTGACCTCGTAGTTGGCCTGGCCCAGCGCGTCGCGCAGGCGCTCGTTGGCCTCCAGCACGTCGCGGGGCAGTTCCGCCCTGGGCGCGTTGTTGGCCGCGGGCGCGGCGTTATTGGCGCCGGCGATCGGGCCGGTGGGGGCGTTGTTGGCCGCCGGCGCCGGGCCGCTGAACACAAACACCCACAGCACGGCAATCAGGGCAATGATCGCCACGCCGGCGGCAATGGCCGCCAGTGCCAGGTTGCGCGTGCGCATGGCCGCGGCCAGTTCCTGGCTGCTTTCGGGCGACAGCGTCGGCGGCTTTTCGGCAAACGGGCTGGCCACCGCGCCGGTCTGGCGCTGCTGCATGCTTTCAAAGCTGGCCAGATCGGTGGCGATGTCGCTGGCGTGCTGGTAGCGTTCGGCCGGGTTCTTGGCCAGCATGCGGTCAATGATCGTGCTGATGCCCCTGGGGCAGTCGGGCACAAAGTTCGTGACCGGCTGGTGCGGCTCGCGCACCTGCTTCTTCAATATCTCTTTGACCGTGGCGCCCTCAAACAGCGTGCGCCCCGTCAGCATGCGGTAAAAACTGGCGCCCAGCGCGTAGATATCGGCCCGGTGGTCAATCGGCTTGCCCATGGCCTGTTCGGGCGCGATGTAATGCGGTGTGCCGAACACGCCGTCCTGTTCGGCCTCCAGTTCCTGGGTGCTCATGGCCAGACCCAGGTCGCCCAGCTTCACCGTGTCGTCTTCCGTCACCATCAGGTTGTCGGGCTTGATGTCGCGGTGCACCAGCCCCTTGCGCTCGGCGTAATCCAGCGCCGCGCAGGCATCGCGGATTACCTTGATCGCCCGCGGCAGCGCCAGCGTCTTGCTGCGGCCCAGTTCGTCCAGCACCGAGCCCTTGGCCGCGAACTCCATGCTGAAGAAATACTGGCCGGCCTCGTCGCCCACGTCGTAGACCTGGATGATGTTGCTGTGGTTGAGCGCGCCGGCCGCGCGCGCCTCTTTCAGGAACATGTCGCAGAACTTCTGGTCCTTGGTCAGTTCGGGCGACAGCACCTTCAGCGCCACGGTACGGCCCAGCGACATCTGGGTGGCCTTGTACACCGTGCCCATCGCGCCGCGACCCAGACGTTCTTCGATGCGGTAGCCGCCGATCTGCTGGCCGATCAGGCCGCCCTTTTTGTCGGTCTGTTCGTCGGGCAGCCACGAAATCAGCGTTTCACCGATCTGGATCGTGTCGCCGTATTCCAGCCGGTGGGCGTTGGCCATGCGCCGGCCGTTGACCAGCGTGCCGTTGGCGCTGCCCAGATCTTTAAGGCCGAACACGTTGCCCTTGGCGGCGATCAGAAAGTGCCGCCGCGAGCACATGTTGTCGGAAAGCTGCAGGTTTGCCGCGACGTCACGGCCCACAACGATCTGCTGGCCCTCGCCGATGGCGACGGACTTTCCGCGGTCAGGCCCTTTTTCAACCAGCAGCCGTGGCATGTTCGCCCTTGGGATGCAACCCGCGGCCAGAGGCCGGGTGGTTCCCCCTACCCTGAATGCCGCCGGGCGCGCCCAGGCACACCCGAAAGCCTCAGGGTTTGCAGACGCAAACACCCCGCGGCGGCCCAAGGTCGCCGTCAGGGGAGGTGTTCGCGTCGGTGCAAGTATCGCAGCCACGGTCAATTCGGTCAATCCGCGGCAGGGGCCGGCGGCGCCAGGATTTTGGCGGGAGACTTTTCCCGCGCCCGGCGTCCACAATGAATCGCGGCATTGTGGGGCCGACAGCCGCGCGTTCGGCTATGATCGCGCCGAACCGCACGGCGGCAAAACCAACACAGGGGAAATCATGAACTCGGGCAGAATACTTTTGCCGGCACTGCTGGCGCTGCTGGCCTTGGCAACTCTGGCCGGGTGCAAGCGCACGGTCTATGTCGAACATCACCACCACCACGAACCAGACCACCGCGTGGAGCCCCGGCCCGAACCCCAGCCGGAGCCCCAGCCCGAACCGCGGCCACGGCCTGAGCGCCAACCCCGGCCGCAACCCCAGCCCCAACCGGAACCGGAACCGCCGGCGCGGGTCGAGGTTGAGATCACGTATTTTCACGACGCCCTGGCACCTCATGGCACCTGGGTTGAGGTTCAGGGCTACGGCCGCTGCTGGACGCCGCACCATGTGGACGAAGACTGGCGCCCCTACAGCCGCGGCCACTGGGTCTGGATTGACGACTACGGCTGGTACTGGGTGTCGGATCACCAGTGGGGCTGGGCCTGCGAGCACTACGGGCGCTGGTTCCGGCTGGAACGGCGCTGGTACTGGGTGCCGGGCTATGAATGGAGCGGCGGCTGGGTGGTCTGGCGCGAAGGCGGCGGCCACGTGGGTTGGGCAGCCTTGCCGCCCTCGTGCCCCTGGCATTCGGGCGGCATCCGTGTGCAGGGCGTGAACTGGGACGCCGAGATCTACGAGTTTGGCTGGGTGTTTGTGGAACACCGCTACTTCCTTTCGGTCAGCCTGCACCTGGTGTGCGTGCACCCCCGCCAGACCCGCGTGCTTCTGGGCAAGTGCAGTGTCCGTGGCAGCCTGACAGCCGCCGGTGGCAGGCCGGTCAACCAGGCGGTCGGGCTGGACGACGCCGAAAAGTTCACCGGCAAGAAACCCAAACGCTGCAAGGTCGTGGACGCGCCTGACCACAAACACACCCCGGAACGTCCCGCCGACAGTGAAAAGATCGTTGTGTACCGGCCCAAGATCAAGCCAGGCCAGCCTGACCGGGAACGCGAGGAGCGTGAGAAGAAGGAGCGGGAGGAACGGGAGAGGAAGGAAAAGGCCGAGAAGGAGCGCAAGGAGAAGGAAGAGCGGGAGCGCGCCGAGAAGGAGAAAGCCGAACGCGAGAAGGCTGAACGGGAGAAGAAAGAACGCGAAGAGCGCGAGAAGAAGGAGCGGGAGGAACGGGAGAAGAAGGAAAAGGCCGAGAAGGAACGCAAGGAGAAGGAAGACCGGGAACGCGCCGAGAAAGAGAAGGCTGAACGCGAGAAGGCTGAACGGGAGAAGAAAGAACGCGAGGAGCGCGAGAAGAAGGAGCGGGAGGAACGGGAGAAGAAGGAAAAGGCCGAGAAGGAACGCAAGGAGAAGGAAGAGCGGGACCGCGCCGAGAAGGAGAAGGCTGAGCGCGAGAAGGCCGAGCGGGAGAAGAAAGAACGCGAAGAGCGCGAGAAAAAGGAGCGTGAGGAACGGGAGAAGAAGGAAAAGGCCGAGAAGGAGCGCAAGGAAAAGGAAGAACGGGAACGCGCTGAGAAAGAGAAGGCCGAGAAAGAAAAGGCCGAGCGCGAAAAGTCGGAGAAAGAGAAGAAGGAGCAGGAAGAGCGCGAGAAGTCAGAGAAAGAAAAGAAAGAACGCGAAGAGCGTGAGAAGTCCGAAAAGGAGAAGAAGGAGCGCGAGGAGCGCGAAAAGAAAGAGAAGGAAGAGAAAGAAAAGAAGGACAAAGACAAGAACAAGTAGACTGCACGCAACACACCGGGGGTTGGGCTTTGCAGCCCAACCCCCGCCTGTTTAAACCGTACAGCCACGGTTCTATGGCCCCAGGCGTTCCACCAGCGCGTCCAGCGACAGCGCACCTGGCCCCAAATCCAGCGACGACCCATCAAACCCGGAACCGGCACCCATGAGCCAGGCCGCCGCTGCCGTCCGTGCCGTCGTCAACCCGGCCTGGCGCGCGGCGAGCCCCGCCGCGTCGGCCACCACCGCCAGCACCGCCGGCACGCGCGCGCTGTTTACCCAGCGCAGGGCGAGTTGAAGTGCCTGAAGCCCCGCGCCCGGCCCGCACAGCAGGGTACAGCGTCCGCGCAGCCTGAACTGGATGCTCACCTCGCCCTGGAACATGCTGGGCAAGGTGTACACAAACAGCGCCGGCGAGGGCGCGCCGGCGCGGCGCGTGGTCTCGAATTGCGCGTCAACTTCCAGGCACCCCAGTTCCGTGCCGCCGCACTGGGCCACGTCGTCGCGCGCCAGGCCGTCAAAGCCGCCGGCCCGCTCCACCAGCGCCGTTGCCGCCACGGCCACCTTGCACAGCGGGTCCATGCGGCCGAACTTGGGAAACGGCTGGTCAAAGAAATAGCGCGCCCGCAGCGGCGGCAGGCCGAGTTCATCCGGCGCCCCGGCGCCAAGTTCGCCCCAGCCGGCGCGGCCCTCACCGCGGGGCCCGCGCCAGGCCGTCCCCGTGGCGCCCACGCGCGAACAGGCGATCACGCGGGCCACGGCCCCTCCCCCGGCGCGATCACAAGCGCCGTGTTCATGCCGCCAAAGCCGCTGTTGGTGGTCAGCACCAGCCCCGGCGCCACCCTGCGCGGCGCGCCGTGCACGACATCCAGCGCGAAGTCGTCGTCGCCGCGCGCGAACCCCGCCGTGGGCGGAATCAGTCCTGTGGCGGCCACGCGCGCGCTCAGGATCACTTCAATTAGCCCCGCCGCGCCCAGCGTGTGCCCGATGCTGCCCTTGACCCCGAACACCGGCGGCACGCGCAGCCCAAACACGGCGTGAAAGGCCCGTGCCTCCATCGCGTCGTTATAGCGCGTGCCGGTGCCGTGCCCGCAGATCGCCACAACCCTTGACCGGTCCATACCAGCCAGCGCGCGCTCGATCGCCAGCGCCAGACCGCTGCCGTCGCGCGACGGGCCGCTGATGTGGTTGGCGTCGTTGCTGGCGCCCCAGCCCGCCAGGCGCGGCGCGCCCGGCGCGTCGGCGGCACGCGCCAGCACGCAGGCCGCCCCGGCCTCGCCCGGAGAAAGCCCGTCGCGCGCGACATCAAAGGGCCTTGCCCCGGTCGGCGAAACGCCCTGCAGCGCCGCAAAGCCCTGGGTCACAAACGCCGTCACGCCGTCGGCCCCGGCCACCAGCGCGCGGTCGGCAAGACCGTCCTGCAGTTCTTCGGCGGCCTCGATCACCGCCTGGGCCCCCGAAACGCAGGCGTTGCTGACCACACGCGCCGGCGGCAGGCCCCCGATCATGTCGGCCAGATTGCGCGCCAGGGTGTCCGGGCCCGTCGCGCCCGTCGCGCCCGTTCCGCCCTGCAGCCAGGGGTCCAGTTCGCCCTTGGTTGTCGCAAGCCAGAACGACCCCCGGCCGGTTGCGGCCTGCCACGCCGGCCACACCCGGCGCAGGGCCGCAAAGGCCAGCGTCGTGGCGGCGCGCCCGGCAAAATCCCGGTCAAAGGCGCACAGGGGCGCGTCAATGCCAAGGTGCGAATGAGGGCGCAACAGGGACCGGCCGGCGTACAGCAGGGCTTCCAGATCATCCGCCGGCGCAAGCCCGCGCGGGATCATGGCGGCGCCGGCAACAATGGCCACGGGCGGGCGGTTCATGACGCGAGCATAGCACCGGCGCGCGCCCGCGGGCTACTTCAGCCACGCCGGCTCTTCGTCCTGGGCACGGCACACGGCTGTCCACATGCGCGTGGCGGCTTCAATTGTGGTTTTGGCCGTGGTGGCAAAGCTGCGTTCGCCGGTGCGCTCAATGCCCGGCGCGCGCGCAGCCTTTTCGGCCATCTCGCGGCGGTAGACCTCGACCTCCATCGTCACGGGCAGCGCGGGCTTGCAGGGTTTCAGGCGGCCCTGCTTGAAGCGGCGCACGGCCTCGGCGGCGCCTTCTTCCAGCAGCTTCTTCGTTCTGGCCGGCGGCAGGCACAGCGCCGCCGTGTAACCGTAGGTCTGCTTGGTACCGACCCAGACAAAACCCTCGGGCATGGTGGCGCGGGCTTCGGCCTCCAGTTCACTGCCGCCGCTGATCAGACCCACGGGAACATCCCAGTGGCCGACCACCGCGCCATTGAGGGCGCTTTCGCCCACAATCTCGCCGTTAATGCGGAAGTTGCACACCGTGCTGCCGACCCAGGTGTGGGCCAGCAACCCGCCGGGCGTGCCCGCGCGCGAGTGATAGCCCGTGAAAAACGCCAGGTCACAGCTTTCGTCGCAGCCCTGGCTCTGGCACAGCGGCTTGTTTTCAGGGCTGGCGGGGCCGATCACCAGTTGCGCGGCCTCGTGCAGTTCTTCCAGGATGATGTTGCGCATCACGCCGTGGCCGTCGCAGACGATGAATTCGGCCTCGGGGGCCTCGCGCAGCGCGCCGGTGATGGCGGCGTTGATGTCGGCGGTCATGAGCTTGCGGGCGCGCTCGTAGGTCTTGCCCTCGGGCACAAGCTGGTCACGGTGGACCACGCCCGTGGCGCCCTCCATATCGGCGGAAATGAAGATTTTCATGGTCGGCTCCCGGCACAGGTTAGCGCGCGCAACAGCCCGGCGTAACGGTTTTCAGACGACAAACGGGGAGGCCGCGCGGCCTCCCCGTTGCGCGTTCAAACCCGCGTCTACGCCCGGCGCAGGCGCATGCCGGCGGCCAGCGTGGCCAGAACCGCCAGCAGGGCCAGCACACCGGACCCGGAATGGCCGGTGCTGCAGCCGCCGTCGTCTTTCTTTTTCCCGCCGCCGCTGCCGGGGACAAAGATGTTGACGGTGCGGTCGAACACCGCCGACCAGTCAAAGTCTCCGGCTGCCGAACCGGTAACCACCACACGCATGCGGACAACGCCGGTGCGCGCGGCAATCAGGAAGTTGGCGCTGTCTTCGTTGGCGCCGGTCCACTGCACCAGTCCGATGGACACCGGCGAGGCACCGCTGATGTCAAACAGTTCAACCTGGCCGCTGACGCTGCCGCTGCCGATCAGCCACACGTAGGCGGCGTGGGTGGTGGGGCCGAAGTCGGCGCTGAACTCGCGGGTCACGGTGCCCGCGGCCGTCAGCGTGTCGGTGCCTTCGGCGGCAATGTTGAACAGCACACTGAACGGCTGCGGGCCGGTCTTGAGCTGCGTGCCCAGGTTGGTCAGCGCCGAGGCCTGCAACGCCACCTGGATCGTGACCGTATAGGTGGCCGGCGCCGTGCCGGAACTCTCCGCCAGCACAAACACGAACTCCTGGGCGCCCATGTGGGTGGCGGTCAGAATATTGGGCGAAAAGAACATGCCCTGGGTCGGCCCGTTCACGGCAAGTTCGTTCACGTCCACCATGGTGAAGTCAAGCGAACCGGTAGTGGTGGCGCTGAGCATGGTCATGCCATAGGCCGTGTTGTTCGGCCCGAAGTTCACGCCCACACGGTGAAAGCGTTCGTGCCCCGCCGCCAGGTTGCCCGTAAGCGTGATTGTCGTCTGGGCCGGCACCGAAACGTCAGCACCGAAGAAAAGGCCGTATTGGAATTGCATGCCCACCGCGGTCGAAGCTGTCAGCCGCAAACGCACCAGTCCGCTGCGCGAACTGCTGGTCAGGTTGGCCTCGTCGTTCCAGTTCCCGCCGGTGCCGCTGAGGGTACCCAGAGCCGAAACCGCGCCGTTGGGCATGATTTCGCTGACTGTAACGCTGCCGTCGCTGTCACCATTGACAAAGACAAAAAACGTCGCGGTGTGGGCGACCGCGCCAAAGTCCACCAGTACCTCGACCACGCGCGGAGTGGCGACATCGGCAATGTCATTGCCCTGCACGCCGATGTCGAAATGCACGACCATCGGATCATCACGGCTGGAAAGCTGAGACGTGATGGTGACGGCGCCGGGCAGAACCGCCATGCCGAACGTGATGCTGTAGGTGTCGTTGCCGCCGTCGTCTTCTTCCAGAACAATCAGCAGGTCGCGCAGGCCGGAATCTGCCGGCAGCAACCAGGGAATATCCCCCAAGATGCCCGTGGCGGTGCCGTTGGATACGATTTCGGTGCGGTCTACCACCGTGAGGTCGGGGTTGCCGGTAGAGGTTGCCGCCAGTAGCTCCAATACATGGTCCACGGCCGTGGGGCCGAAATCAATCGTGACACGGTGAATCCGGCGTTGGTTCGGTGCCAGGTTGCCGCTGACGGTAATCGGGGTCAGCGGGTGGGCCGAAACCGTCGCCGGCAGAACCAGCGCGGCGGTATAGCTCATGGATGAGCCGCCGGTTTCCTGAAGCCTAAGGCGCAGACGCACGTTGCCGCTGCGGCTGGAGGTGGTGCGGTTACCCTCGGCCTGCCAGGATCCGCTGCCCGAAAGTGGCGAGCCCAGCGCGCTTTCGGCGCCGGAAGTCAGAATTTCCTGTACCGTTGCGCTGCCGGTTGCCTGGGCGTCGCACTGGGCCCAGAACGTGATCGCCTGGGCCGTGGCGCCGAAGTCCACCAGCACATCGTGGCGGGCAACCGCGCCGGTATCTGCGCTGCCACGCGTCAGCACAATGCGGTTGAAGATCACGTTCAGCGACGGCGGATTGTCCGGTATCAGGTGAGTGGCCCCGGCGGTGATCGCGCCGGCACCCAGCGTGGCGCAACTGATCGTGCCGGTGTAGGTCACACCCGAGCCCGGTGTTCTCTCAGCCGCGTGGACGACAAACGTGTGCGTGCCCGAATACATCGGTGTGGTCACGGACAGGTTGATCGTGCCGGTGCCGGTGTCCGAGTCGCTGTCGGCGCCGGTGGCCGCGCCCGCGGCGGCCATCTCGTCCAGGTTGCCCAGAAACACCTGAAGCCCCGCCGTGGCGCTGTTGCCCGAAATCGCCACCGTGATGGTGTGTGCCGCCGGGGTCGCGCCAAAGTTGATGGTAAAGGCGTGAAAGCGTTCCTCGTTCGCCGCCAGCGTGCCGTTAACCGGCGCTGTGGCCTGTGCCGACAGACCCGCCGCGCCCAGCGCCAGCAGGCAAAACAATGCCGTCCAACGTTTCATGTTGTTCTCCGAAGTTGCGGACTCAGTCGTGATACAGTCGCCCGTGTCCTGGCAATGTGAGCCGGATCCTATTCCATGATTCCGGCCGCGCGCTGTCAACGCTCGCGGCTGTAGTCAATGTCCACGTACAGTTTGAACCGCCCGCTCGCGATCACCGCGCCGTCGGCCGCGGCCTGCACGTCAAACAGACCCATGCCGTCCATGCGTTTGAGGCACAGCGCGTGAACTTCAATTGTCTGGCCGCATTGCGCGCGGCCGAGCACCTGCACGCCGGTCAGCCCGGTCAGATAACCCCGGATCACGCGGCCCTGTTTGCTGCGGGCGTACAGGGCGTCGCCGGCGGCGATGGTCTGGGCGATCACTTCCAGCAGCGCCGCGTCCTCCAGCCCGTGCTGTGTGACAAAGGGGTCGCCCACGCGCACGGCTCGCACGGCGCGGATTTCGGCCGGGCCGTACTGGGTCACGGCGTCAATCAGCACCATCGGGGCGCGATGCGGAATCAGCGGTCGGAAGTCCAGATCCATGCCCGCAAAAGGTGTACGCGCGCGGGCCGCGTGTCAACCAAACCCGCCCCCGCGAAATCACTTTTTCCCCCGTTGCAACCGGCGCGTCCGCCCGCGACACTTCGCGCGGGCCAACGTGACCAGCCAGGCCGTGCCGGAAAACCCGCCGATTGATGCCGCCAGCGGCTACTGTGTGGTCGTGCCCACGTACAACAACGCGGGCACCGTGGCCGCCGTGGTGCGCGGCGCCATGCGCGTGTGCCAGACCGTGATCGTGGTGGACGACGGCTGCACCGACAACACCGCCGAAGTTCTGGCCCAGACCGGCGCCGTGGTCGTGCGCCACAACCGCAACCGGGGCAAGGGCGTGGCTTTGCGCACCGGGTTCCGCAAGGCCGCCGAACTGGGCTACACCCACGCGGTCACAATTGACAGCGACGGCCAGCACTTTCCCGAAGAAATCGAAAAGCTGGTGGCGGCCAGCCGCCAAAGCCCCGACGCGGTGGTGATTGGCGCGCGCGACATGAGCGGCGAACACGTGCCCGGCCGCAGCACGTTCGGGCGCATGTTCAGCAACTTCTGGCTCAAGGTCGCCACCGGCGTGGACGTGGGCGACACCCAAAGCGGCTTTCGCGTCTACCCGCTGCGGCACGTGAACCGGCTGTTCTGCTGGGGCCGGCGCTTTACCTATGAATGCGAGGTGATCATCCGCATGGCCTGGGGCGGCTGCCCGGTGATCAACGTGCCGGTCAGGGTGTATTACCCGCCCAAAGGTGAACGCGTCAGCCACTTTCACCCGTTCTGGGACAACGTGCGCTTCACCTGCCTGTACCTGTACGCCAACTTCAGCCATCTGCTGGTGCCGCTGCCGCACAAACGGCTGGTGCGCCGCGCCGAACCGCTGTGGCAGGGCAGTCCGGGCAAAACCATCGCCGGGCTGTGGCGCCGGGCCAGGCGCCTGGCGGCCCTGCCCGACGACCTGAAGATGGAGGGCGGCCCGATCCGGCGCGCGCGGGCACTGGTGCGCTACCTGGTGCATGAAAAGAACACGCCCGGCGAACTGGGGCTGGCGGTGGGCATCGGCGCGTTCTGGGGCTGCAGCCCGTGGATCGGCTTTCACTGGATGCTGGCGCTGTATTCGGCCACGCGCGTGCATCTGAACCGCATTGCCTGCGTGGCGGCCACCAACGTCAGTTTCGGGCCGCTGACCGGCGCGATCACCGTGGCCAACATCTGGCTGGGCAAGCTGCTGCTGGGCCAGCCGCTGCTGCTGCCGCGCACGACCAACTGGCAGGTGCTGGGCCGTTTTGCCTGGCAGAGCTTCGGCGCCTGGCTGCTGGGCAGCGTGATTGTCGGGCTGGCCGCGGCCTTTGCGTTTGGCCTGGGCACGTTGTACGGCGTGCGGGCGCTGCGCCGCCGGCGGGTGACCAACGTTGCGGCGCAGACCGTTGAGGCCCCGGCGGCACCGGGTAAAGTCGGGTGACGTGCAACGGGGGTGCGGATGCCGATTACCGTGATTGCCCTGATTGTGGGCGCTGTCGTGGTGGTGCTGATTATTGTCGCCGCCGTGGTGGTGTCACGGCAGAAGTCGCAAAAGACCGGCGAACTTTCGTACACCCGCGCGCCGGAACCGGCCGCTGCTCCGGCCGCGCCGCAAGCCGCCCCGCAGCCCGCCACGCCCGCCCCGCAGGCTCCGGCGGCTCCGCCGCCCGCGCCCGTTCCACCGGCCGCTGCACCGGCGCCCGCCGCACCCGCCAAGCCGCCGACACTGATGGTCGAGGCCCTGGCACCCAGTGAAACCGGCATGGCACCCATGCTGGCCGAGCCGTCGCTCGAACCGGCGATGGACGAAATCAAGATGGGCACCGACGAACTGCCCCGCGTGGGCACGGGCCAGGTGCCCGCGCTGGCCGACGCGCCGGCAGGCCGGGGGCGCTACCGCACGCCGGCGGCCCAGCAACTGGCCGACGCGATCGAAAGCATGACCTGCCCCAAGTGCAAGGCTCCCACGTTTGTCGGCAAGGAAACACCCGAAGAAGTGGGCGCCGACGGCAGCGGCATGTTCAAGCTGGAGGCCCGCTGCGGCGCCTGCGGCCACCGCGCCAGCCTGATTGACATGCGCGTGGGTTAGAGCTTTTTCATGGTTCGTCTACAGGCTTCCGCTTGCGGCGGGCGTCGCATCCCTGCGTCGCGCTCGCTCCATGTGGCCTCCAGCCACATCTGCGCTCGCGCTCCTTGGTCTGCTTGCCCGGCGCGGCGCGGAACCTCTGCATACAAACCATGAAAAAGCTCTAGCCGCACCCGGCCCCGGCTATCCGTCGCTGGTGATTCTGGCGACCAGTTCCTTCAGCACCTGGTCGGCCTTGTCGGCGGGCACCTGGCAGGTGCCGGCGGCCTTGTGGCCGCCGCCGCCGTACTTGAGCATGAGTTCGCCGACGTCGGTTTTGCTGTCGCGCCTGAGAATGCTTTTGCCGCAGGCGATCACGACGTTCTGGTTCTGTTTGCCCCACATCACGTGCAGGCTGATGTTGCTGTTGGGGCTGAGGGCGTAAATCATGAAGCGGTTGCCGGCATAGATGGTTTCTTCGCCGCGCAGATCCAGCACAATCAGGTTGCCGTGCAGCTTGGCGCAGCGCTCGATCTGTTCGGCGCTCAGGGCGGCGTGCCTGTAGTAGAGATCCACGCGTTCTTTCACGTCGGGGTCAGCCAGTATTTCCTTCAGTGGCCGGGTGCGGATCAGGTCAATCAGCTTGCGCATCAGGTCCTTGTTGCTGATCTTGAAGTCATGAAAGCGCCCCAGCCCGGTGCGCGCGTCCATCAGAAAGCTCAGCAGTGTCCAGCCCTGCGGATCCAGAATCTCGGCACGGGTGAAGTTGGCGCTGTCGCTTTTGTCCACCGCCAGCATCAGTTCTTCACTGATTCTGGGCAGCTTTTTGGCCCCGCCGTAATAGCCGTACACCACCCGCGCCGCCGAAGGCGCGTTGGGGTCAATAATGTAGTTGTCGGGCCGCCCCACGCGCGAAACCTCGCTGGCGTGATGGTCAAAGGCCAGATACACACCGCGCGCGTAGGGCAGGTTGGCGGTGATGTCGCGGCTGGTCACCGGCACCTTGCCGTCCTGCATGTCCTTGGGATGGACAAACTCGATGTCGTCAATCAGGTCAAGTTCTTTAAGAATCACCGCGCACACCAGGCCGTCAAAGTCACTGCGCGTGATCAGTCGGTATTTTTGCGCCACAGCCGCACCCCCGTGTCGAACCGCCTACACTAGCAGGCCGCCAAAGAAGTCGCATCAGGCGACTTCGTCCACGCAAAGCAACGGCACGGCTCGTGCAGTCGCGCGGACCGGGCGTTGAGAAGCACGTTCCCAACGCCCTGGCGACGATTGGCAAATTTTCCACAACCAGGCGGCCACCCGCGCCCTACACTGGCCCCGGAGGCCGTCCATGTTCGAAAAACTCTCGCACATCATGCTGTACGTCAACGACATGAACCGCGCCCTGGCCTGGTACACCGGCGTGCTGGGCTGTGCCGTGAACTTCAGCCACGCGCCGCATTATGCCTCGCTGCGGCTGGACAGCGCCGGGCTGCGCCTTGACCTGCACGGCACAGAGGCCGGCTCACGCGACGTGGGCTTTGGCCCGATTCCGTACTTTCAGGTGCGCGACATCGAGACCGTGCTGGCGGCCCTGGCCGCCAAAGGGGTCAAGGTCAGCCAGGCCCGCCGCGAAGGCGACAGCCCGCGCTTTGCGACATTCTGGGACAGCGAAGGCAACGCCCTGGGTCTGCAAGAGGCCCGGTGATTTTGTTGTAAAGCATTTACAGGCATAGCCTTGCAGCGGATCGCGCCGGTTTGTCGCGCGAGCCGGTATATTTCATTTCGACATATTCAGGAGAAGCCATGTCGAAACGAATGACCGCCCCGCTGTTGCTGCGCGTGACCCTGCGCGAGCTGCCCATGCCCGTGCGCTGCCCTTGCGGTGCCTTGCTGATGCGGGTTTATGGCCCGGCCCAGATTGAGGTCAAGTGCCGGCGTTGTGGCCGCCTGCTGGAACTGCGCGCGGCTTGAATCTTACAAAAAGTTCAGAGGCCCGGAGCCCAACCATGCTTCCCTTCTCATGCCCAAACGCAAACCTTCCCCCTGTGTTGTCTGCCCTGTTCGGGCTGATTGCCAACAGGTCTGCCCCGGCGTCGCGGGGCTTCTGCCCCCCGAAGACCGCGGCCGCGTTGCCGGACTGGCACGGCGCAACGCGCTGTACTACGCCCGGCGGCTGGAGAGGCGCCGGTCCTACACGCGGTTTCTGCTGGACTGGCGCCACATGCTGTGCGGGCGCCAGCGCCAGGTGTTTGACCTGCGTTACAACGACGCGCTCAGCCTGTCCGAAATCGCCGCCCGGCTTGGCGTTACGCCCAGCTCCGCGCGCGTGTACCTGCGCCGTGCGATTGCCCGCATCCACCGGCTGGCCTGGCGCCGTTGAAATCGCGGAACCGGCACGGCGCCCTTGCGTCTTACCTTGGCCCAGGTGCGTTTCCGGAGACAGGCATGCGCATGAGACCGCTGTTTCTTGCCTTGATCGTGCTGTTGTTTCTGACCGGTGGCGCGCTGGGTTTCTGGGTGATGGATTCGGCCTCGCCGCACAACGCGCCGGCACCCCGGCCTCAAACCGGCGCGGTGCATCTGGCGCCCGAAACCGACGCGCCGGCCAAACCCGCGCCGTTGCCGCTGCCCGATCCCGAAGTGATCCGGCCAGCCGACAAACCCCAGCCCGCGCCGGCGGCCAAACCACCGGCCCCCGCGCCGGCTTCCCCCGCGCCCGAGGACCTGGTCACCGAAATCAAGAAACTGAAGGACCGCGACCCGTCGCCCGAAGAAATTGAAAAGCTGCGCGAGCTGGCCGCCCAACTGGCCGAAGTGGTCAACGACCCCGGCGAAGAAGTCATCCAGCCCGCCCCGGCTTTCACCTTCAAGGCCACGATCCGCGGCAGTGTGGTGGACCACGCGGGCACGGGTGTGGCGGGCGCGGACGTATTGGTGGCGGTTGCCGTAACCTGGGTGGAAGAACGGGCTGAAAACGACGCCCGTCGCCGGCGCGCCCCCTGGGCTCCCGGCCCGGCCATGGCCAAGAGCGACTCTCTGGGCAATTTTGTGGTCAACTACAGCCAGGGCTTTCCGCGCGACGTGCGCGCGATCAAGTTTACGCTCAATGCCCGCGACGCCGGCCACAGCATAGGCGAAGGCGTCGAGTTTTCACTGAACCCCGACGAAACCAAAGAAGGCGTGCGCCTGGCCCTGCCTGCCACCGGCGCGATCACCGGCCGGGTGGTGGACGCGACCGGCCTGGCCCTGGCCGGGGCGCGGGTGCGCGCCATGATGGTCGAAGCCGAACGCAGCGGCTCGTCGCGGCTCCCGTCTATGGCGCAGGGCGGCGGCCACGGCCGCTGGTTTGAAACCGACGCCCGCGGCGAGTTCCGCATTACGGGGCTGCTGCCGGGCACGTACATGGTTTACGCTTCCCACGACGGTTATCTGCCCCCCAATGACGTGGCGCGCGCGGTGGTGGCCGCCGGGCTGGATTTTCCGCTGGGCGCCGACATCAGCATGAAGCTGGCCACCAGCCTGAAAGTCACCCTGCACTGCCCCGGCCGGACCACCGCCGGCCAGGTGGTGACCGCGTCGTTCTTTGACGCCGCAGGCAGGCGCATCCGGCAGGCCTCGGCGCGCGTGGACGGCAACGGCGCGACGCTGTTTGTCAACGCGCCGGTCGAGACCGTGACCGTGCAGCTTGCGGGCGCGTTCTTTGAAACCACGGGACAGATCGGATGCGTGGTCCGCCCCGACATGCACAACGACATGGGCACGGTTTCCGTGACGGCGCGCGAGCTGCCCGCGCGCGGCGTCAAGGACGCCGATGACAACGCCGGGCCGCGCCCGCCCAACCTGGGCAAGCGCGCGGGCGAATAGCCCGCACTAACTTGCGGCGGGATTGCCCGGCGATAATCCCCGCCCCGTTGCCACGCGGTGGTATACTGCGGGGCTGCATGGCCCTGACGGAACTGCAAGAACAGAAGTACCAGGTAATCCAGCAGCGGCTGGGCGAGGCCGAACGCGCCAAGTCGCGCGTGGACTGGGCAACCTGGACCCCGCGCCTGGCCGGGGCGGCCGTGTTTGCCGCGCTGGCGGTCACGGTGCTGCTGGTTCCGTTTCGTGAACTGAAACCGCTGTCGGTGATCGGCAAGGCCCTGCTGGTGCTGGGCGGCACGGCGCTGTACGGCGTGTACCTGATGCGTTTCCGCCCCGAACTGCTGCGCGAACGCCGCAAGCAGATGTTTTTCGGCGCCAGCGTGCTGTTGACGATGGGTGTGGTGCACACCGTGGCCGTGGCCGGCGCCGCGCACGCCCAGGAGTTTCTCAGTGCTTCGCTGGCCGCCGGCACCGTCACCACCGACACCGTGACGCCGGCCTTTGTGTTCGGGCTGCTGCTGCTGTCGGGCATTGCCTATGCCGTGGTGTTCGACCAGCGTTTTGCCTTTGACGCCCTGATGATCAACTCGTGCGCCGCGGGGCTGGTGCTTTTGGCCGCCGACGCGTTTCAGCCGGTACGGCTGGTGGTCGCCGCGTTGGGGTCGCTTACGGCCGTGCTGTTCACGCGCAACCTGCGCTCGCGCTACCGTCTGGCGCTGGTGGGCGTGGTGGGCGGCGTTGCCGTGGCGGTGCAGCTTGCGGCGCTGTACCTGCTGGGCGCGCGCCGGCTCTGGCTGGTGGAAACCGGCACCTCGCCGCTGGAACTGCTGCTGTGGATGGCCGGCGCGCTGGTGATTGGCGCCGCCGTGGGTGTGTTCAGCACCTTTCTGCTGCCTGTGTTCGAGCGCGTCTTCAACATCACCACCGACCTGCGCCTGATCGAGCTGCTGGAGGGCGACCACCCCCTGATCACACTCATGCAGCAGCGCGCCCCCGGCACCTGGCAGCACACCCAGAACGTCGCCATGTTCACCAAACGCGCCTGCGAAGCGATCGGCGCCAACGCCCTGCTGGGCGAGGTCGGCGTCAAGTTTCACGACCTGGGCAAGATGGTGCGACCCGAATTCTTCACCGAAAACGAACCCGAATCCAAGCTGCTGCACGACCGCCTCAGCCCCATGATGAGCGCCCTGATCATCCTCAGCCACGTTTCCGACGGCGTGCTGATGGCCCGCAAGGCCAAACTGCCGCCGGTCATGGAAGACTTCATCACCGGCCACCACGGCACCAGCGTGATCAAGTACTTCTATTACAAGGCCAAGGAAAACGCGATCGAGGGCGAACGCATCGAAGAGGGCCAGTTCCGCTACCCCGGCCCCAAACCCCAGAGCCGCGAAAGCGCGATTGCCGCCATTGCCGACCAGGTCGAGGCCACGGCGCGCAGCAAGTTTGCCGGCGGCGTGAACCACCCCGACGACATCCGCGAAATGGTGCACGCCAGCATCACCGGCAAACTGCTGGACGGCCAGTTTGACGAATGCGGCATCACCATGCGCGAGCTGCGCATTGTGGAAGACACCATGGTCAAGAGTCTGGCCAGCATGTACCACCACCGCGTCAAGTACCCCGACGACCCCGACAAGCTCAAGCGCAAACAGGCCATCGAGGCGCGCGAAAAATACCGCAGCGAACTGGCCAAGCGCCGCGAGCGGATCCTGACCCAGTAAACCCGTGCCATGAAACGACCGGCGATCCTGCTGCTGTGCGTGCTGGCGGCGTGCTCGGCTTCGCCGCCGGCGCCTGACCGCGCTGAGTCCGGCGACCCTGCGCGCTTTGCCGCCCGCGGCCGAACCGACGCGGACCGGACGTTTTTCAACCAGCCGGTCGAAATCAACGGCATTGCCTACACCCGACTGGGCCGCAATCACCTGGGCTATCTGGAGCTGCGCCGCGCCGACGACGCCGTCTGCGTGCTGGTTCCGGCCGGGCACTTCATCAAGCGCGAGTACGACTTTCGCCCGCCCTTCAACGAAGCCGGCGCCGCGCGCCACCTGCCGGCCTTTCTGATGGACAAGCACGAAATTACCAACCGGCAGGTGTGCAGGTTCCTGCTGGACCAGCCCGGCGCCGTCTACCGCGACAACGCCGTATTTGCCCCCGACGGCAGAACCCCCTGGGCCGTGACCCACCCCTGGGGCCTGAACCTTGACGACGGCAGCCCGCGCGTGCAGCCGGGCTTTGCGGATTTTCCCGCCGTGGGCGTCAGCGGCCACCTCGCGCTGGCCTATGCCAAATGGGTCGGCGGCGACCTGCCCACCGACGACGAATGGGAGAAAGCCGCCGGCGGGCCCGACGGCCTGCTGTTTCCCTGGGGCTATGACATGCCCACGGCGCACCGGGCCAACAGCTACCTGTCCGGGCCGCGCCGCACCGTGCCTGTGAACAGCCACCCTGAAGGCGCCTCGCCCTATGGCTGCCTGAACATGGCCGGCAACGTGTACGAGCGCGCCTGGTGGGGCAACTTTGACCCCGCCGACGCCACCCCGCGCAACCTGCCCACGATGCTCAAGGGCGGGGCCTGGGTCAGCCCCAACTGGTGGAACCTGCGCTGCGTCTGCCGCTGCGGCCAGAACATGGACGCCATGGACGGCAGCGTGGGCTTTCGCGTGGTAGTGCGCGGGCCCGAAGTGCTGCGCGCCGTGGAAACCCCAGGACCCGCCCTGCGCGTTCTGGCCGACACCTGGAACGCCTACGAAGAAGCCGCCGCGCGCAATGTGCCGATCCTGCTGTATCTGGGCTACGAACGCTGCGGCCAGTGCGACCGTGTGCAGGCGGAGCTCTTTACCGACCCCGGGTTTGTCGAATACTGCAACGCCAACCTGGTGGTGCTGATCGGCCATTGCGTGCGGCGCGAGATTCCGATCCGCCCGCACTCGCCCGTGGACGAACACGGCAACTTTGTGCCGCACACCGGCCTTGCGCTGGCCGACATGGAACAGGTGTTCACCGACTTTGCCTACTGGCGCCAGGGCGACATCGTGCCGATTCCGCCCGAGGGCCTGCCGTTTCGCATCAGCCCGGGTTTTTATCTGCTCAACCCGCACCGCAAGCACGTCCGCCGCTGGGAAGACGCCTGGCTGGTGCATGACGACGCCTTTCACGGCCACAAGACCGGTGCCAGCCGCGAGCATTTTCTGGGCCTGTTCAGGCAGGCCCAGCAGAAGCTGGGCAGGGCCCAGACCCGCGCCGACTACGAAGCCGGCAAGCCCGGCCCCGACATGACCTGGGAAGAACCGCCGGCCGACCAGGCCCTGTGGAACGAAGCCCGGCGGCGGGTCGAGGCCGTGGCCGCGGCGCTGAAGCGTTTCAGGGCCGACTACGGCGAATACCCGCAGGAGTTCTTCTGGGTGCTGCCCTATCTGCCGCTGGGTGTGCTGCCCTATGACCCCTTCGGCGGCAAGTATCTGGCCTACACCCGCACGGAAGGCGGCTTCAGGCTGACATGCCTCGGCGCCGACGAAGCAGAGGGCGGCGAGGGTGTTGACGCCGACATCAGTCTGGAAGGCTGACCCGGGCCCCGAACAGATCCGCGCGCCGGCGCCGCCAATAACCCGCCGCCCGTGCGGCGTCATCGGCCAGGCTGCTGTCGGGGTGTTCGCGCTCCGGATGCTCAACCGGCGCGGCGGCGGCAAACAGCTGCGCACCAACTATGATTTGCGCGATATCCAAGTTTGCGCCGCCGCGAAAGGCAACAACGCAATGAATCACGGCACTGCACAGAATCACAAATACGCCCTGCATCGCCGCCGCCTGCCCCCGGCCAAGCTCAATTCGATCAGCGCGGCTTTGGGGGGGGGGGGGGCGTGCCTTCCGTGCAGTGCGTCGAGGAAAGCCTGTCAGTCGTCAGTCATGGTGAAGGACGCTTGACATTGAGCATCGTGCCAAGGCTATTCTTCGTCGGAAGTTACTTCATTATTTAGACCAAGCGCGATCGCGACAAAGTTCTTGCGCGCGTAGAACGCTCGGCTGGTACTACCATGACCCCGCCCCTTGGTTCGTGGTTGAATGTAGATGCCCATCCTGCCGGTGAGCGCGTCAAACCCTTGCTTGATAATTGTAGCGCGAATGGTCTCATAGTCTTGGCGCACCTGTTTACGAATAGCAGGGTCGGCTAGTCGAAACTCGCCGATACTGACTAGGCAAGCGCTGGTTTCTTGGCGCGACTCAAACATTCGAGCGCCCAGCACCAAGCGCTCCAGCTTTGTCAGCAAGTGGCTCTTCTCGAAGGGAGTCTGTGCCACATGCACCGGATCTATCATTGTGATAGCCATAGTCTCCTTCAAGGCGATCCGGCCGTTTCGTAATCTTTTGAGGGGAACGACCTTCAGTTCCCAGGAGCCCAGGTTCGGTGCTTGCGACGAGTTCAGCTGCAATCCCAAGTGACGTTCGATGACGTGGCCAGCCCATCCTTTGTTGAGCTTGTCGTTCTTCCAAACCGTAACGCAGTACCTTTCTGCCAACGGACGTAGGTCCTGGCCGACAAGTTGTTGCAGCAGCGGCATGGCTTCACTCTTCTTCATGCATGTGTCTCGCCGACAGTTCATTTGCGAACAGGGAGCCCTTACTTGGACTTGCCGCAGCCAAAATGCGCTTCTCAGCCAGTTCAAAAAATGTGCGCTCCCGCTCGATACCGATGAACCGCCTCCCAAGAGCAACCGCTGCTACGCCCGTCGTGCCACCGCCCATAAAGGGATCTAGGACAATCGAAGATTCGTCGGAAGACG
This sequence comes from Planctomycetota bacterium, assembly GCA_015075515.1. GTDB lineage: Bacteria > Planctomycetota > UBA8742 > UBA2392 > UBA2392 > H3-PLA7. The sequence continues at coordinate 20,135 of JABTUE010000001.1, read as the reverse complement.
CGCGGACAACGCGATCCAAGAGAGCCAGTGATTTTTGCGTCGGGTGTTTCCCGAAGGTTTTTTCAGCTTTCGCTGGGGTCAAGATTGCCCAAACGGAGCGCATCTGCTTCCCGGCTTTCTTGAGAAAATCGCCCCGGAACGTGCCTTGGCGCATCGCCTCGTAGTTGAAGAGATGTTTGCCGGCCTTGCTCTTTCTGGCCCAGATGAGTGTTTCGTGACTAGCAGTAAAAAACCGGCACGAAAGATTGGGGCTCGCATTCGGCTTGAACCAGCAGATATCGTTCAAGATGTGATACCCAAGCAGCTGCATCGCAAATCCGCACGCGTAAATGCTGTGGTATGTGCCTGAGACCCAAATCGTTCCGTTAGGCTTCAAAACGCGACGACACGCCTCCAGCCAGGCCATATGAAACTCGAAATCTTTTGCGACTCCCTGGCTCTTGTCCCATTTCCCCTTGTTGACCGAAACCGCCCGCCCCGCTTGGCACGTAAACCCATCGTTAGAAAGGTTGTAAGGTGGGTCAGCGAAAATGAGGTCAACGGATTCCTCTCGGATTTCTTTGAGAACCTCAAACGCGTCCGCATTGAGCAGCCTTGCATTTCGCCCGATGCAGGTTTCCCGAAAGTTGGTCTTGGGCAATACGGGCAAGTGAGTAGTTGTGGTGGGCATTCCTGTTCCCGGCAAGCGTTTGTCCGTCAATGGTACAGCGCGCCGACCGGAAGGCGACAAATGGGGACAACTTTCGCAAAGGATGCAGCCACCGGGCGTTGTTTCTACACGCTCCCTACTAACTTCAATTCGACGCCATCCACTAGCATCTTGATGAATGCGGGATGAGTGTTGACGGCCTCGGCGGCGGTAAGCTTGGCGCCCGCTTTCTCCGCGACGTGGCGGCCCTCGGTGCCCAGATCATACAGCAGGTGCACGTTGTCGCCCAGCCAGAGCATGAAATCGGCCCGTTCGGCGGCCAAGGCATCCAGTAGTTCAAGGTCGCCGCCGGGAGCAGCGTGCCGTCTTCCGCGGCGGCCGCGATCCCGGCCGCCGCAAGAACAGCCCCCGGAACGCGCGGCGCCGGTTCCACGTTGCGCTCCAGCCGTCCGTACACGCCACCCAGAAGAAACGCCGCCGCGGTGGCCAGAAAAAAACATGACACGATTCATGACCTGTTCTCCGCCCTGCATCGGCGCGGGGCGGCGCCGAACTTTGGCCGCGCGAGTGTCCTGTAATTCATTCGCGCGGGGCCAGTTCGCCCCGGGTCAGCCGGTGGGACCACAGCACGGCGCCGGTCTTGTCGTGGCAGGTCAGTTCCAGAACCCGCGCGCCGGGCGGGCCGCTTACGGCGATCCTGCCGTAGTTGCGCCGGTCGGGCACCAGTGTGCCCCTGACACGCGCGGGGTTGTCGTGTTCGGGGCTGCCTGGCGCCGGCGGGTTGTTGGGCGACGACAGCGGGCTTGAGGTAAATTCAAACAGCGGGTAGCAGCCCGCCGGCTGCACGCGCAACAGTTCGGCAAAGTGCCGGTCGCCGCTGAGAAACACCACGCCGCCGACGCGCCGCCGCGCGATCGCGTCGGTGACGGCCGCCAGTTCAGCGGCCGGAAACGGCTCCTTGGTGTTGACGGGGTTCAGAACCTGCGTGCCGCAGGCCACGAACTTGAACGTGGCGCGGCTCTGGGCCAGCGCGTCGGCCAGCCATTGCAGTTGCTCCGCGCCCAGCAGCGTGTGCGGCGGGCGCCGGAACGACCGGCCGTCGAGCAGGAAAAACTCGCAGTCGCGCCAGGCAAAGCCCGCGTGCCCGTCCGGCCCCGGCCAGTAGTCGTTCATCACGCGCCGCGCCTGGCCCGCCAGCGCAAACTCCGCCCCGCTGTCGTTGGGGCCGTAGTCGTGGTCGTCCCAGATCGCAAAGTTGGCGCGCGAGGCCATCAGCCCGCGCAGCCGGTGAAACGCCCGTGTGTGGCTGTAGCGCGCGCGCATGGCACCTTCGCTGTTCCAGTCGCCGTCGCGCAGGTACACGTTGTCGCCCAGCCAGAGCATGAAATCGGCCTTTTCGGCGGCCAGGGCGTCCAGCAGTTCAAAATCGCCGCCGGGGCCGTGCGCGCCGTCGTTGACCCACAGACACGACCCGAACGTGAACGCGAAATCCGCCGCCGTGGCGTCGGGCACGACAAACCCGGCGCCGGGCGCCAGCCCCACCGGTTCACCATCCAGCCGCAGCGCCAGGCTGTGCCGTCCCGGCGCCAGCGCCGAAAACTCCAGCACCGCAATGTGGTCGCCCGCGGCGTCGGTGCTGGCGGACTGGACGTTGTGTTCATCCAGCGCGATCTCGACCCTGGCCGGCCGCGTGGTCTGGACCCACAGCCAGGCGCGGCCGTCCTCGACCCAGCCGACCACCGGCCCGGCGCGCAACAGCGGGTGCAGCGGCGGGGCTTCGGCATCGGCCCCCGGCCCCGCGCGGTCGCGGGTGTGGGCCCACAGCGCCAGCGCCGCCGCCAGCACCAGCGCCACGGCCAGGGCAATCGGGCGAACACGCCTGCGCGCGGAACCGGTCATGGCCCCAGTCTGCCACGCTCGCGCCGGACGCGACACGGCGGGGGCACCGTCGCCGCGGAAAGGAGTAAACCGCGCCGCCGGACATGGACCCCCGCCGCTGCACGCTTGCGGTCCTGCCGCTAGGCCGCCTCGGCCGCGGCCTCTTCTTCCGGCGCGAACAGCGCCGCCTTCACCTCGCTTTCCAGCTTGCGGTAGACATCCAGGTTTTCCTTGTCGCGCAGAAACTCAAGCGCGTTGGCCTTGCCGTTGCCCAGCTTGAGTTCGCCGTACACCAGCCAGTTGCCGCTTTTGGTGACCACACCCAGTTGCAGGGCAAAGGTCAGCAGGTCGTTCAGGTAGCTGATGCCGCGGCCGAAGTAGATTTCGACATCGGCGCGCCGGAACGGCGGGGCCAGCTTGTTCTTGACCACCGTGACGCGCGCGCCCACGCCCACGCTGTCTTCGCCCTCCTTGATCTGCTGGGTGCGGCGCACCTCGATGCGCTGGCTGGCAAAAAATTTCAGCGCCCGCCCGCCGGTGGTCGTTTCGGGGTTGCCGAACATCACCCCGATCTTTTCGCGGATCTGGTTGATCATCACCAGGCAGGTCTGGCTCTTGTTGCAGGCCGCGGTCAGCTTGCGCATGGCCTTGCTCATCATGCGCGCCAGCAGACCCACCTGGCTGTCGCCCATTTCGCCCTCCAGTTCCGCCCGCGGCACCAGCGCCGCCACGCTGTCCACCACAATGATGTCCACGGCGTTGCTGGCAATCAGGGCCTCGGCGATATCCAGCGCCTGTTCGCCGTAGTCGGGCTGGCTGACCCACAGCCTTGACATGTCAATGCCAAGCTTGCGGCCGTAGGCCGGGTCAAAGGCGTGTTCGGCGTCAATCAGCACCGCGTTTCCGCCCAGTTTCTGCGCCTGCGCGATCGCCTGCAGCGCCAGCGTGGTCTTGCCGCTGCTTTCCGGCCCGAAGATCTCCACGATCCGCCCGCGCGGCAAACCGCCGCAACCCAGCGCCACGTCCACCGCCAGGCTGCCGGTGGGGATGACCTCGATCCTGTTCTTGTAGGCTTCGGTCATGCGCATGATCGAGCCTTCGCCGTGCTCGCGCCCGATGTTGGCCAGCACGGCCGCCAGGGCCTTTTCGCGTTCGGGGTTGAGGGCCAGAACCTTGCCTTCGGGTGTGTCTTTCTTTGCCACGGTGATCTCCTTTGTGTGTGGTTGTTGTTGGCATGCCAAGCGTACCGCGCGATGCGACATTCCCCCGGCCCCGGCGCGGGCGCTTTGGCGCGCCGGAGTGTCGCAATACCATTAGCAGGGGGCGGAGAAGCCCTTTTTGCCCAATCCCTTGGGTCGCCGGCCGCAACCGCGAAATTTTCTGCCCTGCCGCCGATGCCCCGTTGCTATGCTGGCGGCATGGATCCTGACGGCGCCACAAACTGGGCTGTGATCGCCATGTGCTTTGCCTATTCGGCTCTGGGCTGGATCGCGCTGGCGGGCGTGCACTTCTACATCAAGCGCCGGCGCAAAGGCCCCCAGACCCAGCAGGAAGCCGCCGCCGGCTACGCCCGAAGCTGGCACAGCAACTCGCAATCCAATTTCTAGCCCGTCCGGCCACCAACCCGCATGGCTTACGTCCGCCAGGTCGAACCGCACGAAGCTGCCGGTCTGGTCAAACAGCACTACGAGGCCGGGCTTGCGCGCGCGGGCAAGGTGTTCAACATCCTGCGCATCCAGTCGCTGACGCCCCAGGCGCTCGATTCCACCATGCACTTCTACGTGCAGGTGATGCACGGCAAGGGTCCGCTGCGCCGCTGGGTGCGCGAACTGCTGGCCACGGTGGTCAGCCGGGCCAACGGCTGCGTGTACTGAATGCTGGCCCACGCGCAGGACCTGCGCGAGTTCAGCAAGGACGAAGCCCTGGCCGAGGCCGTCAAGCAGGACTTTCGCAACTCGTCGCTGGACGCCGGACACAAGGCCCTGTGCGAGTGGGCTGAAAAGCTGACCCTGACGCCCGCCCGCTGCACCCGCGCCGACGTCGAATCCCTGCGCGCGGCGGGCTGGAACGACGAAGAAATCGTCAGCGCCGCCCAGATCATCGGCTTTTTCAACCACCTCAACCGGCTGGCCGACGGCCTGGGCATTGACCTGGAACCCGAAATGCGCTGACCGGCGCCCGCTGACGCGCCGCCCCCCGGTTAGTAACGTCGCGCCATGGACCCGCGCCTTTACAACTCGACCTTCCTCAAGGCCTGTCGCGGCGAGCGCACCGGCCACACCCCCGTCTGGCTGATGCGCCAGGCCGGGCGCTACATGGCCGAGTACCGCGAAGTCCGCGCCAGAACCACGTTTCTGGGCCTGTGCAAGACGCCCGAACTGGCGGCGCAGGTGACACTGGATGCCCGGCGCATTCTGGGCGTGGACGCGGCGATTCTGTTTGCCGACCTGCTGCCGATTCTGGAACCGATGGGTTTGACGCTGACCTATGAAGAAGGCGAAGGCCCGAAGATCCACAACCCGCTGCGCGCGCGCGCCGACATTGACACGCTGAAGGCCCCGGATCCTCGACAATCCATGCCTTTTGTGGGCGCGGCCATCGGCCTCATCCGGCGCGAGCTGCCGGCCGACATACCGCTGATCGGCTTTGCCGGCGCGCCGTTTACCCTGGCGGCCTACGCGATTGAGGGCGGCGGCAGCAAAAACTACATCCACACCAAGACGCTGATGCTGGGCGACGCGGGCGCCTGGCGCGCCCTGATGGAACACTTCACGCGCCAGATCAGCGACTATCTGCTGGCGCAGGTGGAATGGGGCGTGCAGGCCGTGCAGTTGTTCGACAGTTGGGTCGGCTGCCTGAGCCCCGGGGATTACCGCGACCACGTGCTGCCCTGGGTACGCAAGGTGATTGCGGCGGTGAAGGGCAAAGTGCCGGTGATCTATTTCGGCACCGGCACGGCCACGCTGCTGCCGTTGCTGCTTGACGCCGGACAAGGGACACAGAACCCGCAACCCGATGTGATCGGCATTGACTGGCACACGCCCCTGCAACAAGGCTGGGAACTTGGCGCGCGCGCCGTGCAGGGCAACCTTGACCCGGTGTGCCTGTTCGCCCCGCGCGAGGTGGTTCTGCGCAAGGCCGCCGAAGTCATGCGCGCCGCCGGCGGCCGCGCCGGCCACATCTTCAACCTGGGCCACGGCATTCTGCCCCAAACACCGGTGGATAACGTCAGGGCACTGGTCGAGTACGTGCAACAATGGAAGCCCGCCGCCGGCCCATAACCGGCGCCCCGCGTCGGCGTGGCTTGAACCGCAAAAGCCGGAACCACAGATACACACGGCCACGCAACGGCACACGCAACGGGTCGCGGCACGGGACACGCGGCACGGAAACAGAACGTCTACGACGCTTGTCGTCGTCCACGCCGCGGCGAGACTCGCGGCGGGCCTGTGGCGCGTTTCAGGTCGGTATCCATGCGTTGCGCCAGAACGTGATTTCGTGCCTGATGGTTCGGGTCTTCGCGGCGCGCGGCGATGCGCTGTTTCAGGTCTTCCACGGTCTTGATCGAGACGGCCGACTCTTGGCCAGGCTCAGCGGCGGCGCGCGGTAACAATCCTGTGATGTTCCGTCGGCGGCGTTCCTCCGGCAGCCGCCAGTACTGTCAGGTCGGTGTCGCTGCGGATTGGACCGTGCGCCATGAGACCGCGTCATCACCCCGGCAAGGCCAATCATCTGGTCAAAAAATGCCGAGCAGCGTCAGTGCCGAAGCCGGGATTGCAAACCTCGTCCATCTTGGGCGATCATCCAGCACAATGCACACCGCGCGCGGTCCTGCAGGAACTCCTGCGCAGCTCGCCGTCAGCCAGATAGGCGTCACTTCTGCTCGGTCTGCGTAGCACCGGCGCCAGCGCAGCTCGCGCGCCGCCCGCCAGGGCTCACGGCGGTCAGGCTGAAGGCCGTGTACACACAGGCGCGCGCGGGCGCGGGTCTGGGGCATCTTCCGGCAGGGGGCTGTCGCGCGAGGGCGTCTGGGCGCGTCGATTCCGGGGCGGCTTCTGTTATCGTTCTGTTGCGGCGCCAGCTGTTTCCTCACCGCGGCTACCCTGGCGCGCGGCTTGCGCGGCCAGTTGGCGGCGTAGCGCGGCCTTGCGGATGTCGGGCGGCAGTTCGTCAGGTTTTGGCCTGGCTTAAGGGTCTAGACCAGCAGCCGGCGGGACTGGTTTCGTTCCGGTGCAGGCCGCGCAACGGCGGCAGTCGTAACTGGCGGCGGCCTGTCGGCGGCAATCGCGGCACGCAGTGCATGTCAGCGCACAGGCGCCAGGTCGATGCAGCGTACTTTTGGGTGCGCAGGACGTGGGCCGAGGCGGCCTTGTGGTGTTCGGAGTATTCGGGCAGTTTGGGAGTTTCGCCGGGCGGGATCTGCCAGGGCAGAAAGGGCGGGTGCATTTCCTTGGACGGAAAGTGCAGCGGTTTGCCGTCCTTGGTGACCCCGTTGAAGTATTCGCCGGGGTCATGCAGGTGAAAGTTGGGCAGGTCGTCGCTCACGCGTGCTCCCGCACACAGGCACGAAACGTGACAGTCCGGCGCGGCAAGTGGCCCGGACGCGTGCGCAAAGCGCCCCAACCGGCCGCGCGGGCAGGGTTTGCGGCAAGGACAATTTCCGGATTTTGTGGCGAAAAAAGAAAAGCCCCCGCGGTTGCGGGGGCTTTTGCATGCGCCAGGCAGACTACTTGGCGGTCTTGGCCAGATACTTGGCGGTGCTGTCGGCGTTGGCCTTCATGGCTTCCTTGCCCTCGTTCCAGTTGGCGGGGCAAACCTCGCCGTGCTTCTGGGCGTGCTGGAAGGCCTTGATGATGCGCAGGGTTTCGTCCACGCTGCGGCCGACGGACAGGTTGTTGACGGTCTGGTACTGCAGGACGCCTTCGGGGTCAATCAGGAACAGACCGCGCAGGGCCACACCGCCGCCTTCCAGCAGCACGCCGTAATCGCGGCTGATGTTCTTGGTGATGTCGGCCAGCAGCGCGTACTTGATGCCGCCCAGGCCGCCCTTGTCGCGGGGCATGTTGTTCCAGGCCAGGTGGCTGAACTTGCTGTCCACGCTGCAACCGATCACTTCGGTGTTGAGTTTCTTGAACTCGTCCAGGCGGTCGTTGAAGGCCACGATTTCAGTCGGGCAGACGAACGTGAAATCCAGCGGGTAAAAGAACAGCACAACCCACTTGCCCTTGTAGTCGGACAGCTTGATGTCCTTGAACTCGGTGCCGATCACGGCGGTGCCCGCGAACTCGGGCGCCTTCGAAGCAACTTGCACGGCCATATGGTTTCCCTTTCTTGAGGTTGTGAACGGTTTGATAGCGCAACTGGCGCGCTTTTGGGCCAAAACACCCGGGGGCCGGATGATAATCCGGCAAGTCGCGGTCTCAAGCATCAAACCGGACCTGGGCGGTCCAGTTGCCCGGCGCTGGCAGTGGCTGGCGGTGAAAGCTACGCTTCGCGCCCTCAACGGAGACCCACATGGCGATTGAACGCACACTGATTCTGATCAAGCCCGACGGCGTGCAGCGCGGGCTGATCGGCCCGATTTTGACCCGCTTTGAAACCCGGGGGCTCAAGGTGGTCGGGCTCAAGCTGATGAAAATGACCGAACAACTGGCCAGCCAGCACTACAAGGACCACGTGGGCAAGGGCTTTTACGCCGGGCTGGTCAAATTCATGACCTCCAGCCCGCTGGTCGCGCTGTGCATTGAGGGCCCCAAGGCCGTTGAGGTCGCCCGCAAAATGATGGGCAAGACCTTCTGCACCGACGCCGAGGCCGGCACGATCCGCGGCGACTTCGGCGTCAGCCGCGGCATGAACCTGATTCACGGCAGCGACAGCCCCGACAGCGCCAGACGCGAGATCGGGCTGTTCTTCAAGCCCGAGGAACTGTTCGAATACGGCCGCGCCGGCGACGCCTGGGTGGTCAACGACGAAGACCGGGCCTGACCGGCGCGTGCAAACAAAGCGTGAATTCCGGACAGGCCGCTTGGGGCGGGGGCCGGTGATTCGTATTCTTTAAGCGTGGCGCACAACGCGCCCGACGCGGAGGGTTACCCATCGAACCCGTTGAACTCGCGCGCCTTGCGCAGGATGCGTGCCTTGACAAGAAGGCCACGGACATCCGACTGCTGGACGTCACCGGTCTGACCATTGTCGCGGACTACTTCGTGATCTGCACCGCCGGCAGCGCGCCGCAGGCGCGGGCGATCGGCGAGCATCTGCGCGAGCTGATCCGCGAGAAAACCGGCCGCAAGCCCCTGGGGATTGAGGGGCTTGAGGAAGGCTGGTGGGTGCTGGTGGACTACGGCGACATCATCGTGCACGTGTTCCAGGAAGAGGCGCGCAAGTACTACGCCCTGGACGAAACCTGGGCCGACGCCCAGGTTGTGCACTGACGCCGGGCTAAACCTCGCAGGCCGCGGGTCTGGGCAGACCCTCAAGTGTTCCGATCAGGTCGCTGACGCGCGGCACACCGGCGTCAATCAGGCGCTGTTTCAGACCGGCGTGGATTGTCCGGCCGGCGTCGGGCTCGACAAACAGAATCGTTCCGATCTGGCAGGCGCTGGCGCCGGCGACCATGAACTCCAGCACGTCGTCGGCGGTGCTGATGCCGCCAATGGCGATGACCGGGATCTTCACGGCTTTGGCGGCCTGCCACACGCAGCGCAGGGCCACGGGCTTGATCGCCGGGCCGCTGAGCCCGCCGGTGAAGTTGGCGACCAGGGGTTTGCGTTTGCGCCAGTCCACGGCCATGCCCACCAGCGTGTTGATGGCGCTGAGCATATCCGCGCCGCCGCGTTCGGCGGCGCGGGCGATTTCGGCGATGTCGGTGACGTTGGGGCTGAGCTTGGCAATCAGCGGAAGTTTCGTTTTCGCGCGGCAGGCCGCGACCAGGCGTTCACATTCGCCGGGGTCGGTGGCGAACTTCATGCCGCCGGCGACGTTGGGGCAGCTCAGGTTGAGTTCCAGCGCCGCGATGCCTTCTTCGTTGTCAAAGCGTTCGACCAGCCACACGTATTCCTCGAAATCATGGCCGACGGCGTTGACAATCGCTTTGGTGCCAAAGCCGCGCATTTTGGGCAGCGTGTTCTTCACAAAGCTGTCAAAGCCCTCGTTCTGCAGGCCGATGGCGTTGATCATGCCCGCGGGGGTTTCGCAGGTGCGCGGGTAGGGGTTGCCAAGACGCGGGTTGCGGCTGATGCTTTTGCCGACTATCGCGCCGTAGACGCCCAGGTCGTGGTAGCGGTCAAGCTCTTTGCCGTAACCGGAACAGCCGCTGGCCGTCAGCAGCGGCGAGGCCAGTTGCAGCGGGCCCAGCTTTACCGACAGGTCCACGGCCATGTCAGACGGTCTCCGCGGGTGCCGGCTGCGGCTCGGGCCTGGGGGCGGAGGCCTTGACGGGTTCGGGTTGGGTTTCGGCGGGCTTGCCGGCCCCGGGGGCTTCTTCCTTGCGGAAGGAATGCAGCATCAGAATGCCCACGCCGGCGAAAATCGCGATGTCGGCCACGTTGAACACAGGCCAGCGCTGCGGGATACGGAACTCGTACCCGAACAGGCCAAACCCCTTGCCCCACAGCGGCAGGTCAAAGTCAAAAAAGATGAAGTCGCGCACCGCGCCCAGGGCAATGCGGTCGTACAGGTTGCCGATCGCGCCCGAGGCCACCAGCCCCAGCGCCAGCAGATACCAGCGCCGGCGCGGATCGGCGCGAAAGGCGTACCACACCACCGCCAGCAGCACCGCCGAAGCCACCACCACCAGAAAACCCACCCGGCCGTGGAACATGCTGAAGGCCGCGCCCTCGTTTTCGGCCCACTTCCAGGCCAGTCCGGGCATCACGGGCGTGATCGCGTCGCCGGTGGGCTTGACCACGGCTTCGGCCCAGGCCTTGGTGGCCAGGTCGGCGACCAGCGCCACGACCAGGCAGACCCAGAACACAAGTTTGCGGGTGAACAGGGCCTGCACGACTGTGGGCTTGGCGTCGGCCATTGCGTTGAATGTACGGGCACGGACGGGGCGCGGCAAGGCGGCGCGCCGACCCGTACCGGGCTTTCGGCGGTGGTGAGTCGCGTTATGCTTGTGCCATGGCCTCGCTTTACATCCACATACCATTCTGCGTGCGCAAATGCGGCTACTGCGATTTCTACAGCGGGGCTGCGGGCGATGCCGACATGGAGCGCTACCTGAACGCGCTTGAACGCGAGTTTGACCTGCGCGCGCGCCACGGTCTTGCGCCCGAAACCATCTTTATCGGCGGCGGCACGCCCACGCGCCTGGGCGCGGCGCAACTGCGCCGGCTGGGTGCGATTCTGGGCCGCCATGTGGACCGTTCACGCTGCGTCGAGTTCACCTGCGAAATCAACCCGGTCACGCTGACACCCGAAAAGGCCGACGCGCTGGCGGCCATGGGCGTCAACCGCGCCAGCTTCGGCGTGCAGTCCTTTGACCCCAGGTACCTGGCCGGGCTGGATCGCGCCCACGAGGCCGGCGCGGCGCCGCGCGCGCTTGCGATCGCGCGTGATGCCGGCATTGCGCGCCTGAATGTGGACCTGATGTTTGCCCTGCCGGGCCAGACCCTGGCCGAGTTCGAAAGCGACCTGACCCAGGCGCTGGCGCTGGGCACCGAACACGTCAGCCTGTACGCCCTGACCTACGAAGACGACACGCCGCTGTCGCGCCGGCTCAAGGACGGCACGGTGACGCCGGCCACGCCGGAACTGGAAGAGGCCATGTTCGAACTTGCCGGCCGCGTGACGGCCCGGGCCGGGCTGGAACGTTATGAAGTCAGCAACTACGCCCGGCCGGGCGCGGAATGCGCCCACAACCTGGTGTACTGGACCTGCGGCGACTGGCACGGTTTCGGCGCCGGCGCGCACGGCATGATCGGCGGCGTCGTGCAGCGCAACGTGGCGGATTTCGCGGCCTATGAACGCGATATCGGCAAGGGCCTGCCGCCGTGTGCAATTGACAACCCGATGTCCCCGGCCGAGCGCGCCGAAACGCTGCTGCTGATGGGGCTGAGGCTGACGCGCGGCGTTGAACTGGCCCGCTTTCGCCGGTTTGCCGGCGCCGACTTCACCACCGTGTGCGGCGGGCCCGCCGGGCGTCTGGTCGAGCTCGGGCTGCTGGAGTTCACGCCCACGCACGTGCGCGCCACGCCGCGCGGCCTGATCGTGCTGGACAGCGTGATTCTGGAACTGGCCATGGCTCTGGGGTACCCGGCATGAACGCGCGCGCGCTGGTGCTGCTGCTGCCGCTGCTGGCCGCCTGTGCCGGGCCGGGCCGCCCCGTCGAACCCCTGCCCGGCGAAACGCCCGGCCACGCCGACCCGCTGGATCGCGCGCGGCGCGGTGTGGTTTCACTGATTGTGGAACGGCCCGGCGGCGGCGATTCGTTCGGGTCGGGTGTGGTCTATGACGACCACGGCACGATTCTGACCGTCCACCACGTGGTCGAGCACGCCACGCGCATTGTAGTGCTGCTGCCCGACGGCTTTACCGTGCGCGCGCGCGTGGTGGCCAGCGACCCGGTGGCCGACCTGGCGGTTCTGCGCGCCGAAGCCGCGGCGCCGGGCATTGTGCGCCCCGTAGAGTTCGAGCCGCTGCCGCCCCGGCCGGGCGAACAGGTCTGGAGCCTGGGCAACCCATTTGGCACTTCGCGCTTCGGCGGCGAGGTCAGCATCAGCCGCGGCGTGCTCAGCGCCGTGCGGCGCAGCTATTTCAACGAAGAAACCGGCCGGCTGTACCTGGGCGGGCTTCAGCACGACGCGCCGACCAACCCCGGCAACTCCGGCGGCGGGCTGTTCAACAGCCGCGGCCGGCTGATCGGCATCAATGCCCTGATCACCACCTCGCGCGACGTGCCGGGCGATTCGGGCGTGGCTTTTGCGCTGCCGGCGCCGGTGGTGCGCGAAGTGGCCGCGACGCTGCTGCGCGGCGAACAGCCGCTGCACGGCTGGCTGGGCGAAGAAAACTTCCGCCAGGCCACGGAACTGTACCCCAACGGGCTGGGCCGGCTGCGCACGGTGTTCGGCGCCGTGGCGCCCTTTGGCCCCGCCGAGCGCGCCGGCGTGCGCTCGGGCGACGTGATCATACGGCTGGGCGAGCGCGAGATGTTCGGGCTGCACGAGGTGCTCAGCGCCGCCGACGCGCTGGTGCCGGGCACGGTGGTGCCGCTGACGATCCACCGCGACGGCACGGAAATGACGCTGACGCTTCAGGCCGGCCAGCGGCCCTGGCGCGGCCAGTAGAAGCCTATTGGGCCACCTTCACTTCCAGCTTTTCGCCGCCGCGCCGCACGATGGTCAGGGTCACTTCGCCGCTGGCCGCGTTCAGCAGGTTCCAGAAGTCTTCCAGCGTGTGCTCGGGCTTGATTTCGGTCGTGCCCACCTTGATCACGACGTCGCCGCTTTTCAGGCCGGCGGCCCGGGCCTGCGAATCACGGGCCGGGTTGGCGCTGACCATGAAGCCGACCTTGGCGCCGGCGTACTGGTCGCCCAGCACGTCTTGGCCCACTTTCATGAAGCGGTCAATGCCGCGGAACTCGCGGCTGACGGGCGCGGGCGTGCGGACCCGGAAGCCCTTTTCGATCTTGAGCTTGCCGTCGGGGTCGGCCACGGCGCCGGCGATCTGGTCAATCCGGCCCTCGGGGTCCATCATGTCCTTGTAGTGTTCGCTGACCTTCAGGCGGCAGACTTCCTTGCCCGCGGTGTCCAGCACCACCAGGTCCGAGCCCTTGGCCGGGGGTTCCTTGCCCTTGCAGTCAATCACCACCCAGATGTCCTTGGTGGCGTCGCGGCGCCGGGCCGAGACAACTTCGGAATCAAAGCCCGGGGTCGCGGGCGTGGCGGGCTGGGTCGGCTGGGCGGGCGGTTCGGTGCCGTCGCCTTTGCCGAAATCGGGGCTCTTGACGCGCTCCTGGGCGTCCTTGCGCCCGGCGGCAAAGGTAGCCGGCGTCATCAGCACGCGGTTGCCCAGCATCTTGGCCGGGTCCGAAATGCCGCCCAGCATGCGGCCAAAGCCTGTGGGGTCCTGGTTCTGGCCCACCGGCGCGGGCTTCTGGCCCACAATGCCCAGCAGTCTGCCGTCCAGTGTCAGGACCAGCGCGCCCAGGCAGTCCTGCACCGCGCCGTCCAGACCGTAGTACTTGCCGTCTTCAATCACCGCGTTCAGGCGCGCCAGACGGAAGAACCGCGCGTAGTTCAGCGTCGCGTCGTGGGCGCCGATGATCACCACCTCTTCGCCCAGGGCCGGGACCTCGACTTTTTCGGGAAAGCCCAGGCCCGCCAGTTCCATGCCCTCTTCCAGTTTTGCCCCGAAGTAGCGCAGGTTTTCGTCCTTGTGTTCCAGCGCCTGGGCGGCGTCGAATTCGATGCCCGCGCTGGTGCGAACGCGAAAGCCGGTGGGGCCGCTGCCGCCGCCACCACCGCCGCGCCCGCCACCGAACATGCCGGCCATGGCGCCCATGTTGGACGCGGCAAAGGGCTGGTTGCTGACCACAAACAGGCCGCGCTCGCCGCACAGCACGCCGCAGGTACTGCTGGTGGTGTCCAGGTTCTGGCCCATGGCCGAGGTGCGGCTGGACCAGCTCAGCACCACGACCTTGCCGCCGTATTTTTTCAGCAGGTCGCGCAGCGCCGCGGCCTTGGGGTCGGCCTGGGCGCACAACGTGCCCGCGCCCAGCAGCGCCAGCGCAACCAGCAGGGTCAAAGAGCGTGTCATGGTTGGTCTCCTGTATCCGTCAACGTCTGCCGCGCGGGCCTCCGGGTCCGCCCCGCCGGCGCGGCGGTTTGCCGCCCCGCGGGTAGCCTCCGCCCCGGCTTGGCCCCCGGTCGGGTCCGCGCCGCGGGGGTCTGTCGCCGCGCGGCCGGTCGTTATTAAACTCGCGCCGTGGGGGTCTGTCGCCGTCGCGCCGTTGCAAACGATCCCGCGGCCCGGGCTTTCTGTGCCCGGCCACCCGTGCCGAAACCGACTTCTGTCCGCCGGTAGTCGCGCGGGCGCCGGTTTTCTTTCGCTGGAATTCGACCGGCCGCGCCGTGCGGTCGAACTTTTCCGGCCGCACCAGTTCGGCCTCGTAGTTCAACTGGCCGGCTTCGGCTTCGGCGGCATAGCGCGCCAGGGCGGTGACTTCGTCGCCGCGCAGCCGGCGGCTCTCGCCGGCGGGCAGGTTGAGCAGTTCCAGCGGCCCCATGCGCACGCGCTCGAGGTGTTTCACCGGCAGGCCGTACTTCAGAAAGATGTCGCGCAGTGACGGCGGCAGACCCTCATAGGCCGTGAGTCTGACCACGGCGCGGCCGGCGGCGCGCTCGACCACGCGCAGGCGTTCGAACTTGCCGCCGTTGAAGGCGTAATACAGGGCGCGCTCAATGGCGTGCAGGGTTTCGGGCCGGGCTTCGTTCTTGACCGTGACCAGATAGGTCTTGGGCACGCGGTAACGCGGGTGGGTCAGGATGTTGGCCATGCGGCCGTCGTTGGTCACCAGCAGCACGCCCGAGCTGAGGCGATCCAGCCGCCCTGCCACCAGCAGCCGCGTGTCGTGGCGGCCCACCAGCGCGGCCACGGCGTCGTCGGTGTTGCTGTCGGAAAAGAACATGCCCGCGGGCTTGTGCACCAGCCAGTACATCGGGCGCGGCAGGCGCACGCGTTCGCCGTCCACGGTGATTTCGTCGCGCATCGGGTCGGCCTGGGTGCCCAGCACGGTGACGACCTGGTCGTTCAGCGTGACGCGGCCCTCGACGATCAGTTCCTCGCAGGCGCGGCGCGAGCCGTAGCCGGCGCGGGCCAGGATCTTCTGCAGGCGTTCCTTGGTGGAATGGTCGTGCTCGGACATGCGGTGCTCCTGTTCGCGCCTCCCGGCGCGGCCAGCGCCTCACGGCGCAAGGGCGCAGGTTCTAGCAATCCGGCGGCCGGCGCACAGGTACGGCGCTTGTCAATCCGGCCGGAATGCGCGACAATGTGGGGGCGTTGGCAATTCGGCACGCTCGCCGGATTGAGGAAACGCCCATGGCCGACCGTCACGCCAAACTTCGCCACTGGGGCGCCGACTGGCAGCAGTTGCAGGCCGAGATCGCGCTGATCGAGGCCGCGCACCCTGCCAGCGACCACGACAGCCAGTTCGAAAAGATGCTGGAAATTGACCGCGCCCGCGAAGACTTCCGGCGCCGCACCCACCAGCCGGAGCCCCCGCACTGGGAGTAGCTACCGGCCCGGCGGGGCCGCAAGCAGCCAGTACCCCCACAGCGCCGCGTTCAGCAGGCCCAGCAACAGCAGCATCGCCAGCCCGAACCCGCGCAGCGCATACCAGCCCGGCGTGTTGGCGCGCAGAATTTCGACACGATCCACCAGCATCACTTCACAGGCGCCGTTTTCGCGGTCGGTGCGCGTCAGGCTGCTGTTGCGCCAGCCCGTGCCGAGCTGCGGGCAGCGGTAGTTGACCAGCGCGCCGACCAGGCGGATCTGGTCGCCGTTGCGGATGGCGGCAATCTGGCGTGAAACGTCTTCGCCGGCCGCCAGCAGGTGCACGTTGCCGATCTGGTTCATGTTCAGGCGCACCGTCGGGTCCGTCCAGCGCGCGTTGAGGGTAAACGCGCCGCTGGACCAGCTTACCCGCCGGTAGTCGTCGCGCGTCACGTTTTCGCCCCAGATCACGCCCACGTCGGGCGTCAGTCCGGAATCTTCGACCGCTTCGGTCAGCCACAGGCTTGCGTGGTTCTGGCTTACGACCAGGGCGGTGATGTCGTATTCGGCCACGGGCACGACTTCGTAGTCGCGCCCGTGCAGTGTCATGCGAAAGGGCGGGCGCGCGGTCGCGGTCTGGCGCGGTTCGGCCCGCAGCCGCGAATCCAGGCTTTCGGCGCCCGGCAGCCGCCCGGCAAAAACCCAGCCCGCCAGCGCGCACACCAGCGCCGCGCCCAGCGCAAGACCAAGCGCGCGCGACAGCGGGCGGAAGATGTCGGGCTCCAGCAGCATGGGCGCAGGTTAACCGGCCGGTCGGGCGGGGGCTGCTCCAAACGCCGGCGCTATTTCCAGAACTCAAGCAGACCCGGCAGGGGCTCTTCGTCCAGTGTCCAGTCGGCCGCGGAAACGTCGCGCACGGCAAGTGTGATCACGACCCGCCCGCCGGAGGTAAAAGTGAACCTGGTGCCGGCATAGGCCGGCGCGCTGCCGGCCAGGGTCATGTGAAACTCGCCAAAGGGCGACAGCCGCGAATCTTCGGGCGCGCCGATCAGACTGTAGATGGTGAACGCCGACGGGTCTTCGCCGTTGCGCACGCGGGCCGACAGTTCGCGCGCGATCTGTTCCAGTTGCGCGCGCTGGTCGCGGCGCTCGATCCCGGCGCGAAAGGTGTAGGCATAGCGCACCAGCAGCAGCGCCAGCAGCCCCAGCAGCACGGCCCCGCCGCTGAGCATGAACAGCCGGCGGCGTGACATCGGCGCGGCGGGCAGACGATCCAGCGGGTCATCCATGAGCGTGCTCCGGCGGAGCTGAACCGGCCAGCGGGAGACTTCACGCCGCGTGCCGGGCTGTCAGAGAATGGTCTTGCCCAGGGCGCTGGCGATCAGCTCGACCGCCAGTTGCCCGGTCTGGTTGTAAACATCCAGAATCGGGTTCACCTCAACCAGTTCCAGGCTGGTCAGCGCCCCGCTTTCGGCCAGCATTTCCATCGCCAGGTGGGCCTCGCGGTACGTCAGACCGCCGGCCACGGTGGTGCCGGTGCCGGGCGCGTTGCGCGGGTCCACGGAATCAATGTCAAAGCTGACGTGCAGGTAATCGGTGTTGCGGGTGGCCAGGTTGATGGCCTCGCGCATGACGGCGGCCAGCCCGCGTTCGTCAATGTCCTTCATCGTGAAGGCGTGCACGCCGCTGTCCAGAATGGCGGCTTTTTCCTGGCGGTCCAGGTCGCGCAGACCCAGCAGCACCACGTCGTTGGCGTGCAGTTTGGGCGCGAAGCCGCCGATGTGGGTCAGTTCGCGCGGGCCCAGTCCCAGCGCCACGGCCAGCGGCATGCCGTGGATGTTGCCGCTGGGGCTGGTTTCGGGTGTGTTCAGGTCGCCGTGGGCGTCCACCCAGATCACGCCCAGGGTCAGTTCGTCGGGCGTGCCTTTGGCGGCCAGTTCGGCCTCTTCCTCTTTGTAGGCCGCCACCAGCCCGGCAATCGTGCCGATCGCCAGCGAGTGGTCGCCGCCGATCACCAGCGGAAAGCCGTCTTTCTTGACGATGCGCCGGACGTGTTCGTGGGTGGCGTCGCAGGCGCGCTGGATCAGCGGCAGATGGTTGGCCTTGCCCTTGATTGCCGGCGCGGCGGTGGCAATCGGCGGGGGCGTCATGTTGGGGCCGACGGTGCCGGTCTGGGCGCTGGCGGTCTGGGCGCGTTCGACATCGCGGATCAGCACGTCGCCGTGGTCGGTGACTTCGTGCCCGATCGCGCGCAGTTTTTCGTGCAGTCCGGCAATGCGGATCGCGCTGGGCCCCATGCCCACGCCGCGGCGGCCGGCGCCGTGGTCCATGGGCACACCCAGGATGTGGACGTCGAGTCGTTGAAGCACACGGTTGGCGCGGCGTGAGGCCATAGCCCAGCCATTCTAGCTTATCCACACACCCCTGACCATCCGGGGTCAACGCCACAAGTACCGATTAAGAAACCATTTGCAACAAATACACCGGGCCGGGTGTCACGTTTGGTGCCCTGGGGTGGAGGCAGTTATGGACCTGAATGCCGTGCCGTACCTGATTCTTTCGCGCCCGCTGGAAGACCTGAAGGTCTACCTGTGCCTGTGCCTGGTGGATCACCTGGTGGTGGGGGTCGGTTTGAACCGTGACGAATGCCTGCGCGACATGGTGGCGCAGTTGCAGCAGCGTTACGGCGGCCAGTGGCAGGGCCGCGACGACCTGGATCTGAGTGTGCTGAGGCGGAACTGACATGGAAACGCTGGCGGAATACGCAAGCCGGGCGTTCGGGCTGGTGGATCGCGCGCTGGCGCGGCTGTACGCGCAACCGGCCTATTTTGTCTGGAGACGCGAATGAACCCCGCCGACACCTGGCGCGTGCTGGGGTACCGCCCGCACCCCGGCCAGGCCGAGGTTCACGCCTCGCGCGCGCGTTTTGTGCTGCTGGTGGGCGGGGCGCGTTTTGGCAAAAGCCTGGCCGTGGCGCGCGAAGTGCTGCGTGAACTGGTGTGCGGGCCGGGGTTCGGCTGGCTGGTGGCGCCGCAGTATCTGCTGGCGCGGCCGGAGGCGCGGCACGTGACGGATTCACTGGCGCGGCTTTCGCACGCGCGGCCGCCGGCCCGCGAGGCAATTGAATCGGTTGCCGGCGCGCGCGTGGAATGCCGCAGCGGCCGGCAGCCCGACAGCATGCTGGGCGACGAACTGGATGTGGTGGCGCTGTGCGAGACCGCGCACCTGGGGCGCGAGATTCTGCCGCGTTATCTGCGGCCGCGGCTGGTGACGCGCAACGGCCGCCTGATCGCCGGCGGCACGCCGCGCGGCGCGAACTGGATGCTGGAGCTTTTTCTGCGCGCTGAAACCGCCCCGGACTGGCAGAGCTTTCAGTACGCCACCTGGGACAATCCGCGCGTGGACCCCGCCGAAGTGGAATCCGCCCGCGCGCTTCTGGCCCCCGAGGTATTCGAGGAACAGTACGGCGGGCAGTTCCGGTCACGCAGCGGGCGCGTTTTTCCCGAGTTCACGCGGAAAGTGCACGTGCGGCCGGTGGTTCCGCTGCCGGGTGCGGCGGTGTTCCGCGGCGTTGACTTCGGCTACAGCGCGCCGGCGGCCTGTCTGTGGGTCACACCCGACGAGCACGGCAACCTGTGCGTGATGCGCGAATATTACGCCGCGGGCCGGACGATCGCCGATCTGGTGCGCGACATTGCCGCCGCCGACCGGCAGTTGCGCGAAACGGGTCTGCGCCCCGCCGCGGCCTGGGCCGATCCGTCGAACCCGGCCGCGATCGCCGAACTGTGCCGCGCCGGCGTGGCCGCCACGCGCGCCGGCAACAGCGTGGTGGCCGGCATTGACCGCGTGCGCACGCTGCTGCGCGGCGGCCAGGGCTCAATGCCCGGGCTGTTCATTGACCCGGCCTGCGTCAACCTGATTGAAGAACTGGAAACCTGCCAGTGGGCAGACGCCCCGCCCGGTCGCGAGCGCGCGCCCGCGCCCGGCAACGATCACGCGCTGGATGCCTTGCGCTATGTGGTCACGGGACTGCACGACAGGGTGGGCTGGCAGGTGGGGGGCTTTGTCTGCTAACCTGCGGTCATGGAAAGCATGCGACCGAGCACACTGGTGGCGCTGGTGATTCTGGTGGCGCTGATTTTTGTGCCGGCGTTTTTCATCAGCGTGAACGACGTTCGCGACAACGCCCTGCCCGACGCCAACGGGCGTGAGCCGCCGCCGCCTCCGCCGCGCGAGCCGGTTGCTCCGGCCAACCGCAGCCCCGTGCTGCCCCCGGCCAACGACCCGCCGGCCGGCGAAAACCGCCGCCCGGCGGGCAACAGCGTGGTGGATTAGAGCTTTTTCATGGTTTGTATGCAGAGGTTCCGCGCCGCGCCGGGCAAGCAGACCAAGGAGC